>NZ_PRLE01000009.1 GCF_003287495.1 Faecalibacterium prausnitzii | reverse complement strand
ACACAGAAGTTAAGCTCACTCGTGCCCAAGATAGTTCGCTGGAAACGGCGCGTGAAAATAGGTAGTCGCCGACTTAACAAAGAGCTCTGAGAGAAATCTCAGGGCTTTTTTGTTGCATAAAAATATGGCATGATTTTTGGTTGTAGTGCCAATAGGTCAGGACTTGACAGAAACACTACTATGTAATACAATGTAGATAAGCTACTACGCATTACATACTAGCGGAGAGGAGGACTTATGGAAAACAATGCACAACTTTTAAAGGGTGTTCTGGAATATTGTGTCCTGAAATTGATTGCGCAAGAGCCGACCTATGGCTATGAGATTGTGATGCATCTGAAACAGGTCGGATTTTCTGACTTGAGTGAAAGTACACTCTATCCACTGCTATTGCGCTTGGAGCAGCAGGGAAAGGTTACGGTAGAGCGCAGACCTTCCCCCAAGGGACCAAGCCGAAAATATTACGTCGTAACGAAAGAAGGAAGGAAGGCGCTTCTTGAGTTCCGGCAGGATTGGAGCCAGCTCTGCCAGCTGGTGGAAAAAATTTTTAAGGAGGAACCAGATGAATAAGTATTTTGCATTGCGAAAAACAAACCGGATGCGTACCGAGTTGCTGACTGAAAAAAGTCAGGAGCAGCTTAAAGAAGTGATTCGTTATCTTCGCCGGGTCAGCTGGGACTTCTGTGGTATCGAACTTGTGCGCAGCGATTTGCTTGATATTGCAATCCAAGCCAACAAGGAAAATCAGGAACTGTTTCATTCGATTTCGGACGCAAAGACCTTTGTGGAAGAGGTCAAGCCAAGCTTGAAAACACTGAGAGCCGGGGATTACTTCTGGTATGTTGCACCGCTGTATTTCTTTTTTGAGTGGGGCGTGGAAGGCTTGCTGCTCTATCCGGTAATTGGAAATTGGGTTTTTGAACTATCCGTAGGGTATCTGATGCAGCTTGTTGTTGCAGTGGCGGCGTTTTGCATACTGTTCCGCCGGATGATGGATCAGGTGGGCTTTCCGCCGCGGGAGCATTGGCTGAAATATGCTGCATGGCTGGTGCTTTATATCGTAATTTTGTATGGAACGGGCTGGTTCTTTAACCAAATCGCGGGCAATCTCGTGTTGCTGCGGCTTCCGATTCTTAGCTATTCAGTCTTTTGCCTGCTTCTGGGTGCGGGACTGTATGCAATCCATTTCTGGCGATATGGAAAAGACCCACGTCTGAGTGCTCGCATATAAAATAAAAGCGGCCCCGCCGCGTGGAGTTTCCACGTTGCGGGGCCGCTGTATTGTTCTTTGGTTTCTCCGGGGAAATCAGCCCTTGCCTGCGCAGCCAAAGAGCTCGATCTTCTCTTTGCACTTGTCCACGATGGCAGCAGCGCCGGGAGCCAGCAGCTTGCGGGGATCGAAGCCCTTGCCCTGCTGATCCTTGCCGGCCTCGATGTACTTACGGGTGGCCTCTGCGAAGACCAGCTGGCACTCGGTGTTGATGTTGATCTTGGAAACGCCCAGGCTGATGGCCTTTGCGATCATGTCATCGGGGATGCCGGTGCCGCCGTGCAGGACCAGAGGAATGTTGTTGGTGGCCTTGTGGATGCGGTCCAGAGCCTCAAAGTCCAGGCCTTTCCAGTTTGCCGGATAGACGCCATGGATGTTGCCAATGCCGGCGGCCAGGAAGTCGATGCCCAGAGCGGTGATCTTTGCGCACTCCTCGGGGTCTGCGATCTCGCCAGCGCCCACAACACCGTCCTCGACACCGCCGATGGAACCGACCTCAGCCTCGATGCTCAGGCCCTTGGAGTGTGCCAGAGCAACCAGCTCTTTGGTCTTGGCAACGTTCTCCTCAATGGAGTAGTGGCTGCCGTCGAACATGATGGAGGAGAAGCCAGCCTCCACGCAGGCCTTGCAGCCCTCGTAGGTGCCGTGGTCCAGGTGCAGAGCAACGGGGACAGTGATGCCCATGGAATCGACCATAGCGTCCACCATGGCGGCGACGGTCTTGAAGCCGGTCATGTACTTGCCAGCACCCTCGGAGACGCCCAGGATGACAGGGCTCTTCATTTCCTCACAGGCGGTCAGAACAGCCTTGGTCCACTCCAGGTTGTTGATGTTAAACTGAGGCACACCGTAGTGGCCATCACGAGCCTTAATCAGCATTTCGGTTGCATTTACCAACATTATTCATTACCTCCACAAATTCATTGGGGTCTGGTCGTGCCCACACGCCACTTTGCGCATGGTTTAACGAACTTACAAGCTAAGTATACCCCAAACAATTGCTAAAATCAATCCAAAGCAGCGCTTTTCTCGCAAGAGTGCTTGCTTTTCCGGCAGAAGAAATAAGACAGGCCGGGAGCGGTGGGGCAGAAGCATTTCGGATTGCAACATTCACGACTGGTTTTGACAACATTCAGTGAGGGGAATTCGGCATTTGGAACGGGGTGGATTTTCAACACAAATCCACATTCGTCATTTTGATATTGGAGAAAAAAGCAAAAGCAGACAACTACTGAGTTAAAAATTTGTCACAATTCCGACTTGAAAATTACAAAATGTACGAGTGGTTTTCCTCTTGTCGAGAACGGTTTGTGGAAAACTCTGTGGAAAGTGTGGAAATCCACCCTAAAAAGAGGCGTCAGCGCTGGACTTTTGCACGTTCTCCACAGGGTTTTCAACTTGTGGAAAAAACAGGGCCCTTTTACAACCTGTATACAGGGCTTTTTGTGGAAAACACCACCGCCCGGAAATGGGACGGATATTTTGCCCGGGAGCTGGCAACACTTCTTTATACCCGGGCGGGGCGTCTTGGGTGGAAGCGGGAAATTCTCTGGAAGAAAAAACCGCAATTCTATGGCAAAGAAAGTCCGCTTATGTTATACTTCAAGATGAATCAATATCGGATTCTGTCACAAAAACAGGAAACTTTCAGATGCAGGAAGCGTCTTTCCATAGAAATTGAGAGGAGAACGACCCATGGAAGAAAAAAATACCCCGCGCCGTCCCCGCCGTAATACGGACGAGCAGCCCAAAGCAGCCAAGAACGAGAGCCTGGTCTACGGCAAAAACCCCGTGACCGAACTGCTCAAGAGCGGTTCTGGCGTGGATACCGTGCTGCTGGCCGAGGGCATGGCCCCGGCTGTGGCGGCCTACTACACCGCCATGGCCAAGGAAGTGGGCGCTGCCGTCAAGCGGGTGAACCCCAACAAGCTCCGGCTGATGACCGGTACGGACAGCCACCAGGGCGTGGCGGCGTTTGCCAGTGAGATCGAGTATGTGACGGTGGAAGACCTGCTGGAGGCTGCAAAAGCCAAGGGCGAGCCCCCGTTTCTGGTGCTGAGCGACGGCATTGAGGACCCCCATAATCTGGGCGCGGTGATGCGGAGCGCACTGCTCTGCGGTGCCCACGGCATCGTCATCCCAAAGCGGGGCGGCGCGTCCGTGACGCCTACCGTCATCAAGTCCAGCGCGGGCGCGGCCGAGCGCCTGCCCGTGGCCCGGGTAGCGAACATCGGTGAAACCATCCGCCGCCTGAAAGAGCAGGGCGTGTTCGTCTACTGCGCCGATATGGACGGTGTGCCGCTGCGCAAGAACAACCTCACCGGTCCCATTGCACTGGTAATGGGCAGCGAGGGCAGCGGGGTATCCCAGCTGGTAAAGAAGCTCTGCGACGGTGTGGTGCGGCTGGATATGGCTGCCGAGGGCACCGGTGTGGACAGCTTCAATGTCTCGGTGGCGGCGGGCATCATCCTGTATGAGATCCAGTCGCAGCGTGCCGCCAAAAACGCCTGAGCAGGTGGACTCCAAAAAAACAGGGAGGGACAAGGATGCCAAAAGAGGATAAGCGCCGCAAAGAGCTGACGCAGGAAGAGATCGCGGCAGAGAAATTCCGCACGTTCTTCAGCACCAGCGTGGCGCAGGTACCGGAGGCCATGAGCCGCCGTGAAGAAGAGGAAACGCCGCCCAAACGCGGGCTGTTCGGGGGGCTGTTCCAACGCGGAAAGCCGGAACCGGAAACAAAGAAACCGGCGGAGCGCGGGCTGGAGCTGCCGCCCACGGGGGAAATTGTTTTGGGCGATGACGCCGAGGAGCCTCAGGCCGATCTGGAACTGGTGCTGGAACCGGAAGAGGCTGCTGCGGAACAGCCGGTCATGCCGGAGCCAAAAAAGCAGCCTGTACCTGCCACGCCGGAAAAGGCACCGCAGGAGCCTGCAAAACCGGAAGCGCCCGCACCGGAGCCCGTGAAACCGGCAGAACCGGCAAAGCCCGCGGAGCCGGTGAAGAAAGAAAAACCGGAGAACAAGGCAACCGCTCCGGCACCCAGTAATGAAACGAAAAAGCAGAAACTCGATCAGTCGGCTGCGTCCCGCAGTGCCATGGAGCAGCGGGAAGACGAGGAGATGAAAGAGCTGAAAGCCATGCTCTTTGGCAAGCCGAAAGCGCCTGCAAAGTCTGCACCCAAGCAGACGGAGACATTGCCTGCCAGCCCCCTGACCGGTTTGGTGTTTGCAGAGGACAAGGCAGCTCCGGAGCCGCCCAAGACTCCTGCAGAGCCGGAGAAAACTCCGGAAAAGCTGCCGGTGACATCCCAGCCGACACCCCGCATGGAAACTGCGGCAGAGCCGGAGAGCGGCAAGGAGAAGACGACGGAGATCCCGGCGTTCCGCTTCTTTGGGAAAGCCGATGATGAAGTGAAGGCACCCACCCGGGAAACGGCTCCCGGCCCGGACGACAGCATGAGCCTGCCGCTCATCGGGCTGGACAACGAGGGCAATCCTTCGGAAGAGCCGCCGGTGGAGGCCCTCAAGGCCGCTCCGGCTGCGGAAGCATCCACGGCAGAAGTGCCTGTGGACGGGACCCCGGCAGCCGAGGCAGAGCCGGCAGGCGAGGAGGCTCCCGCCACCCCGGAAGAGGTCGGCGAAAAGCTGCGCAAGATGGGCGCAGCCCTTACATTGCGCTGTGTGCTGGGCGGTATCCTGGCCGCGGTGCTGCTCCACTTTGGACTGGTGGCAGAAGGGCTTCTGGCTCCGCTGGCAGCGCTGGACCCTGTAGTGGCCCCGGCGGCGTTCTATGCCGCCAACCTGCTGTTCCTGGCGGCGGCCATGGCCGTGGCGGCCCCCGTGCTGCGGGACGGTCTGCTGGGCCTGAAAAAGGATGGACGCCCCAGCAGCGACACCATGCCCGCGCTGGCCGCCTGTGCGGCCCTGCTGGAGGCGGTCGTCGCCCTGCTGAACGCCCAGAGCTACCAGACTTCCAGCTTTACGATCCTCTCCGGCATCGCGGCACTGGGCCTGTTTATGGCCCTGCTGGGCAGCCGGGTGCAGCTGGCTGCCGTGAAAGGCGGCTACGATCTGGCCATGAGCGAGCCGGAGCACCGGGGCGCTTACCGGGTGAAAGACAAAGACCTGATCCGGATGCTCTCCCGGAGTCTGGACCAGAAAGACCCCTGGATCCTCCTCAGCCGCCCCACCGATTGGGATGAAAAGCTGGTGGAGCAGAGCTTTGGGGAGCGGGCCAGTGAGCGCCGTGCCCGGAAGACCGCGTACATCCTGCTGGCTGCCGGTGTGCTGGCCGGGTTGGTGTTCCTGCTGTTTGGCGGCGGCATCAGCGGCGGCGCGGCGGCCCTGACCGCCATACTCTGCATGGGCGCGCCCCTCTCCTCCACATTGGTGGCAGGTGTGGCCTCCCTGCGGCTGCAGCGGACCGCTGCGGCGGCAGGTGCTGTCATCCCGGGCTGGGCAGCGGTGGAAGAGTTGGGCGGCGTGGACACCGTGCAGGTGGACGCGGACGAACTCTTTACGGCGGACAGCGCCATGCTGGAAGACATCCGCATCTTCAAGGGCGGCCGCATCGACCGGGCCATTCTCTACTCGGCCAGCGTGCTCAACCAGAGCTGCGCCGCGCTGCGGGGATTGTTCCGGCAGATCATTGAGGACCGCACCGATATCCTCTACCCGATCAAGGACCTGGAAGTGCACCAGGGCCTGGGCTTTGCGGCCTGGTGCGATAACAACCGCGTCCTCATTGGCAACCGGGCGTACATGGAGCGGGAGGGCGTGCCCCTGCCTGAACTGGAATACGAGCAGAAGCACTCCCAGAACGGCACGCTGCAGATCTTGTATCTGGCCGTGTCCGGCAATCTGCACGCCATGTTCGTCCTCCACTATGTGGGTGGGCGGAATGCGGCCCGCGGGCTGGAGATGCTCCAGAAAGAGAACATCCGCCTGCTGGTCTCCTGCGAGGACCCCAGCCTGACGGCCCGGCAGATCGCCGAGGTGTATCACCTGCCTGAGGGCATGGTGACGCTGCTGGATCAGGAGCAGTGCACCTCCCTTGCGGCAGCCGAACAGGCAGCCCCGGCGGCGGAAAACGCGGAGACCTGCTGTATGATCCACACCCAGGGCTTTGCCAGCCTGACAGGCGGCTTGCGTGCCGCGGAGCAGGCCCAGAACGCCGAGAACAGCGCCACAACGGTACAGCTGGTGTCGGTGTGGTTCTCGGTGGTCATCGGGGTGCTGCTGACCTACGCGGGCAGCGTCGGGATGCTGTCGGTAGTCATGGTGCTGATGTATCAGGCCGCCTGGAGTGCCCTGAGCCTGGCTGTCTGTGCCCTCAAACAGCATAATGGCTAAAAACAAAAGAAAATTCTTGGCAGGCCATAAATAGGAATGATTCTTGATTATTACGCGATCTTGTGGTACAATACTCCCAGAGAAACATAGAATGAGCCGGAGAGGGGATCACTTCTCCGCACACGCGATATACCGGAATAGAGATACCGGAACAAAGGAGAGTACCATGGAACTGAAAGGCAGCAAGACCGAGAAAAACCTGATGGAAGCATTTGCAGGCGAGAGCATGGCCCGCAGCAAGTACACGTTCTTTGCCTCGGTGGCCAAAAAGGCAGGCTATGAGCAGCTGGCCGCCATCTTTGAGGAGACCGCCGGCAACGAGAAAGAGCACGCAAAGCTCTGGTTCAAGGCCCTGAACGGCGGCGAGATGCCGGATGTGATGACCTGCCTGGAGCTGGCCGCGGGCGGCGAGCATGACGAATGGACCGACATGTACCCCCGCATGGCCAAAGAGGCCAAGGAAGAGGGGTTCAACCAACTGGCTGCCCTGTTCACCATGGTGGGCCAGATCGAGAAAGAGCACGAAGAGCGCTACCGTGAGCTGGCCGCCAACCTCAAGGATGGCAAAGTCTTTGCCAGGGAGGAGCAGCAGGTGTGGATCTGCCGCAACTGCGGTTACACCTATATCGGCAAATCTGCTCCGATGAAGTGCCCGGTCTGCGCACACCCGCAGAGCTTCTTTGAGCTGAAAAAGCACAACTATTAAGCGATTTTCTCATTCCCGCAAGTTCCCACAACGGCCGCCGCATCCGGAAAGGTGCGGCGGTCTCTTTTTGCACAAAAAAGGAGAATAACTTTTGGTGAGCTCACCAAAAGCCACGTCGAGTTTGTGACATTTGCGCCGAAAAACTTGACCCTTGCTTCCCCCGCGTGTAAAATAAGCTGTAAGTGGGAGAATTTGTACTGAAAAATGACATGCGTGCGGCATCTTATCCAAACAGCAAAACGGATGACAGGAGGGAAGACGACCCGATGAGACATAGGATGCAGAAAACTGGGCGGCTTCTGGCGGCGCTTGCCCTCAGCGGGGTGCTGCTGGCTTCCGGGCTGATGGCCCAGGCGGCTCCCGCACCCCAGCCGGGCAGCAAAGGGCTGGAGCTGGAAGTGACGGAAATGAACCTGGAGATCACGGAGGAAGACCCTCGCCCCAGAGCCTACCTCTACACCGGCAGCGGCAGCGATTATTATTTCATCGTCTGGATGAGCTCCAACCCCACCGTGGCCACGGTGGATGGCGACGGCAAGGTGACCGGGCGGAGCGCGGGTACCGCGACCATTACGGCCATCTCAGACCGGGGGGACCGGGCAGCCTGCAAGGTGACGGTGACCAAGGAGAGCGCGGGGGGCGAGGCCAAAAAGCCGGCTCTGGATCAGAGCAGCCTGAGCTTAGCCCTGAAATATGATGATCTCCACCCCACAAAACAGCTGAAGCTCATCAACAATGACCACTCCTTTATTTATGTTTACCAGTGGCTGAGCTCCAACCCGGAGGTGGCTACGGTAGATGAAAACGGTCTGGTGACGGCACAGGGAACCGGCGGTGCCACCATCACGGCGCTGGCTTCCAACGGGCAGGCCGTGCGGTGTACCGTGACCGTCACTTCGGACATTGGCCGTGTGACGCTGAACAAGAACGACCTGCTCTTTAAAACGGTGGGCAGCAAAGAGACTCTGACGGCCTCTGTGGCGTTGGAAAGCGGCGGGAGCGTCCCCATCACCTGGGTGAGCTCTAACCCCGGTGTGGCCACCGTGGACCCCAACGGCGTGGTGACCGCGGTCGCGGACGGTGAGGCAAAGATCACGGCCCTCTCCCCGGAGGGGCGGTTCGATACCTGCAGCGTGCTGGTGGGCATTGCGGCAGAAAAATACGCCAGCGAGGAAGACCTGGCCGATGAGCTCAAACTCCCGGACCCCTATGTGGCAGTCCGGCTGAACCGGCTGAGCTGAAGCAAACACAAAAGCGCCCGTGCAGAGGGAAACTGCACGGGCGCTTTTCTGATATCAGATCAAATTATTTCTGGACACCGGACTCGCACTGTTCAATGAACTGCTTGGCCACGCGGGGGCTGCGGCCGCCGGCCCGGATGGCGAAAGCCTCGGCCTTGACCAGGAGCTGGTCGTGGGGCATCTCAATGTGGTGCTGCTTGGCCAGCTCGGTGAGGATGGCCTCAAAGCGTGCTTTCTCCGGCCGCTGGAACGTGACCGTGAGGCCGAACCGGGCGGACAGGCTCATGAGCTCCTGCCGGGTGTCGGCCTCGTGGATATCGTCGCCGGTGCGGTCGGTCAGCGTCTCCTTGATAAGGTGGCGGCGGTTGGAGGTGGCATAGACCGCGATGTTCCGGGCCCGGCCGCCCACGCTGCCCTCCAGAATGGCTTTCAGGGCGGCGAAATTATCGTCGTTGGCCGTAAAACTCAGGTCATCAATGAAGAGGATGAACTTGAGCGGATTGGCGGCCAGCTTGTCCATCAGGTCCGGGATCTGGTAGAGCTGATTTTTCTTGACTTCCACCAGGCGCAGGCCCTCGGCGGCAAACTCATTGCAGATGGCTTTGACGGTGCTGGATTTGCCGGTGCCCGCGTCGCCGTAGAGCAGCACGTTGTTGGCAGGCATCCCGGTCAGCAGAGCCCGGGTGTTGGCAATCACCTTTTCCCGCTCCTGTTCGTAGCCGGGCAGCTCGGAGAGCTTCTGGGGGTCCGGATACTTGACCGGCACCAGCTGACCGTTCTCCACGGTGAAAACATGGTGCTTGGCAAACATGCCGTAGCCCTTTTTGCCCACCTCGCTCATCCGCTGGGTATATGCGGCGGCAAGGTCCAGCTCCCGCGTTTCCCAACGGGGCAGGAAAGCCAGCTCCGGCCGCTGGCTCTGCTCTGAATAAGCGGTCTGGAACAGTTTGTCCAGTGTCAGACCGCACAGTGCCTGCAGAAAGGCCAGCTCGCTGTCCAGCGCACTCTGCAAAACGGGGGAGAGCTGTCCGGCAGCCGCCTGCCGCACGCAGATAGTCTCCGATTCCAGAACGGCGTTGGAAAGATAATCGCTCCAGTTGGGGGTGTGCTCAAACAGGGCGGCCTCAAAGGCGGCCACGGCGTCGCACACCAGGCCCATGCCGGAGGCCCCGGCGTCCATCCGGTCCGTTAAATCGACGAGTTTTGCCACCACCGGGTCCTCCAGCAGGGCACGAAATACCACAAGCCCGTGCAGGCGGGCGTTCCATTCACGTAATGTCATAGCTGTTCCCTCTCTTTTCTTTTTCAAATTATATCGCTGCTTTTGGCATCGCGCAAGATGGTGTTCAATTATCTTCATCTTTGCGGTGATTCACGTTACAAATCGTCGCTGGACAACGGCCCGATTTATAGTATAATTGACCCAACGTTCAAAAAAGCTGAGAGATCGAAAAAAATGACGTGTAAATGCACTTTCTTTGGAAGTGTATGTCATGAGGGAACAGGAAACAGGAGAAACACACCATGCAGTTGAATGGTTCACAGATTTTTGTAGAGGTCCTTTGTGAGCAGGGCGTGGAGACCATCTTTGGCTATCCCGGCGGCGCGGTGCTCAACCTTTACGATGAGCTGTATAAGAACGCCGATCGCATCACCCATGTGCTGACGGCCCACGAGCAGGGCGCGTCCCATGCAGCGGATGGCTACGCCCGCGCAACGGGCCGCACCGGTGTGGTGCTGGCCACCAGCGGCCCGGGTGCTACCAACCTGGTCACCGGCATTGCCACGGCCTACATGGATTCCGTACCCATGGTGGCCTTTACGGGCAACGTTGTCACCAGCGGTCTGGGCAAGGACGGCTTCCAGGAAGCTTACATTGAGGGCATTACGATGCCCATTACCAAGCACAATTTCACGGTGCGCCGGGTGGAAGACCTGGCCGATACCATGCGGGCCGCGTTCCGCATTGCACAGAGCGGCCGCAAGGGTCCCGTGCTGGTGGATATCCCCAAGGACGTGACCGCGGCGGTCTGCGAGTTTACCTCCAAAAAGCCGGAGCCCATCCGCACGGTGACCACTTTTAATGCAGAGCAGGTCAAGTGGGCGGCGGACCTCATCAACGCGGCACAGCGGCCGCTGGTCTACTTTGGCGGCGGTGTCCGCTCGGCGGCCTCCTGCCAGCCCCTGCGCGACCTCATCCACAAGGCGGAGATCCCCGCTACCTACACCCTGATGGCGGCAGGCGTCGTGCCCTATGGCGACCCCATGAACATCGGTATGGTGGGAATGCACGGCTGCTACACCTCCAACCGGGCCGTGGCGGATTGTGATGTCCTCATCGCGGTGGGCACTCGCTTCTCGGACCGTGTGGCGCTGAACCCCAAGACCTTTGCAAAGAACGCAACGATCATTCAGATCGACATTGACCCCAGCGAGCTGGGCAAGAACGTGGATGTGGACCTTTCCATCACCGGCGATGCCGCCTACGTCCTCAACGCCATGCTCCCCCAGATCGAGGAAAAGAAGCACCCCGACTGGATGGCCATGATCCGCGAGTGGCAGGCACAGGATTACCACCCCGTGTCCGACCCCACCCGCCTGATGCCCCATCAGGTCATCGGCGAAGTGTGCAACCAGTGCGGTCCCGAGGCCGTGTATGTCACCGACGTGGGCCAGCACCAGATGTGGGCGGCGCAGTACCTGCGCCACGCCAAGAGCCGCGGCTTTATCACCAGCGGCGGCCTGGGCACCATGGGCTTTGGCTACGGCGCGGCCATTGGCGCGCAGATGGCGCTGGGCCGTGACCAGCGGGTAGTCATGTTCACGGGCGATGGCTCGTTCCACATGAATCTCAACGAGGCCTGCACGGCCGTCAGTTATGAGCTGCCCATCATCACGGTCATCTTCAACAATCAGGTGCTGGGCATGGTCCGCCAGTGGCAGACCACGTTCTATGGAAAGCGCTTCTCCCAGACCGACCCCCACCGTAAGACGGATTTCGTCAAGCTGGCCGAGGGCTTTGGCCTGAAAGGCTACCGCTGCACCAATCTCCCGGAGTTCCAGACCGCGTTTGCCGACGCCCTCAAGCAGAAAGGCCCCACCTGGATCGAGTGCATGATCGACAAGGACGAGAAAGTCCTGCCCATGATCCCCGGCGGCGGCGATATCAACGATATCATCATGAAATAAGGAGGGTGCGGAAATGGAAACCAGAAAGCGCAGGGTCATCAGCCTGCTTGTGGACAACCAGAGCGGTGTTCTGGCCCGGGTGTCCAGCCTGTTCTGCCGCCGCGGCTTCAATATTGACAGCCTGACGGTGTCCGCCACCAACGACCCGACCGTCAGCCGCATCACCGTCACGGTGTCCGGCTCCGATAAAGAGCTCCAGCAGCTCATTCTGCAGACCGAGCGCCTTGAAGTCACGCGGCAGGTCTTTGTGCTGGATCACGACAAAGCCCTGGAGCGGGAGCTGTTGCTGCTGAAAGTGGAGGCTGACGTCCACAACCGCGCGGAGCTGCGGGAGGTCGGCAGCATCTACAAAGCCAAGATTATTGATCTTTCCCCGGACAGCATGGTGTTTGAGCTCATCGGCAAGCCGGAAAAGATCGATGCGTTCCTCAAAATGTTTGAGGACTATAAAATTCTGGAGCTGTGCCGCACCGGCGTGACCGCGCTGGAGCGGGGCGGGATGCACCAGCACATGCAGAAGCCCTCGCAGGAAGTGCGGGAAGCACAGTTCCCGCTGCCGGGCACAAAATGCCCCACCCGATAAGCCTTTATTTAAAAAACGATCATAGAAAAACGATCCGAAAAGAAAAAAGGAGAACATTCTTATGGCAATCAAGAAATACTACGATTCCGACTGCAACCTCGGCGTGCTGGACGGCAAGACCGTCGCCATCATCGGCTTTGGCAGCCAGGGCCATGCCCACTCTGAGAACCTGGCCGAGAGCGGCGTCAATGTCGTGGTCGGCCTGCGCAAGGGCTCTGCCCACTGGGAAAAGGCTTCCGAGTTCGCAGCGACTCACCCCAACTTCAAGGTCATGGAAGTGGAAGAGGCTGCCAAGGCTGGCGACGTTGTCATGATGCTGGTGCCCGATGAGCTGTGCGCTGATATCTACAACAAGCAGGTGGCTCCTTACATGACCGAGGGCAAGGCTCTGGCCTTTGCACACGGCTTCAACATCCACTTCAAGACCATCACCGCTCCCAAGAACGTGGACGTCATCATGATCGCTCCCAAGGGCCCCGGCCACATCGTCCGCCGCCTGTACACCGAGGGCGAGGGCTGCCCCTCTCTGATCTGCGTGGAGCAGGACTACACCGGCAAGGCCAAGGACATCGCTCTGGCTTATGCTTCCGGCATCGGTGCCGGCCGTGCGGGCATCCTGCAGACCACCTTTAAGGAGGAGACTGAGACCGATCTGTTCGGCGAGCAGGCAGTGCTCTGCGGCGGTGTGTGCGAGCTGATCCACGCTGGTTTTGATACCCTGGTGGAGGCTGGCTACGAGCCCGAGATGGCATACTTTGAGACCTGCCACGAGATGAAGCTGATCGTTGACCTGATCAACGAGGGCGGCTTCTCCAAGATGCGCTACTCCATCTCCAACACTGCGGAGTACGGCGATTATCGCACCGGCAAGCGCCTCATCACCGCTGAGACCCGCAAGGAAATGAAGAAAGTGCTGACCGAGATCCAGGATGGCACCTTTGCTTCCGAGTTCCTGACCGAGATGAGCCCCAACGGCGGCCGCAAGGTCCACTTCCTGGCTGAGCGCCGGATGCAGGCAGACCATCCCATCGAGAAAGTCGGTGCAGAGCTCCGCAGCATGATGAGCTGGCTGAAGAAGTAATGAACTCCCCCAGTCGCCTGCGGCGACAGCCCCCTCAAAGAGGGAGCCGTTTGTCTGACCGCAGCATGAAGCCTCCCTCCGTGAGGGAGGTGGCATCGCGCAAGCGATGACGGAAGGAGTTCAGCCAAAAGCTGCTTTTAAAACTAAGAAAGGCTCCCTCCTTTGGGAGGGGGTCTTTTGTTATAAGGAAAAGAGGAACAAACCATGAGAAGCGACAACGTGACTAAGGGCGTGGAGCGCGCGCCCAACCGCAGCCTGTTCTATGCACTGGGCTACACCCCGGAAGAGCTGGAGCGCCCCCTCATCGGCGTGGTGAGTGCCTACAGTGAAATCGTGCCCGGCCACATGAACCTGGATAAGGTGGCCGACGCCGTTAAGGCAGGCATCCAGATGGCAGGCGGCACCCCCATCCTGATCCCGGCCATCGGCGTGTGCGACGGCATCGCCATGGGCCATGTGGGCATGAAATATTCGCTGGCTTCCCGCGAGCTCATCTGCGACAGCGTGGAGACTATGACCATGGCCCACCAGCTGGACGGCCTTGTGCTGGTGCCCAACTGTGATAAGATCGTGCCCGGCATGGTCATGGCAGCCGTCCGCATGGATGTGCCTGCGGTGGTCTGCTCCGGCGGCCCCATGCTGGCCGGTACCTACGGCGGCGAGGAGGTCAGCCTCTCCAAGATGTTCGAGGCGGTGGGTGCCTATAAAGCAGGCCTCATCAACGACGAACAGCTGGAAGACTGCACCTGCAACTGCTGCCCCAGCTGCGGCTCCTGCTCTGGTATGTACACTGCCAACAGCATGAACTGCCTGTGCGAGGCCATCGGCATTGCGCTGCCCGGCAACGGCACCATCCCGGCCGTCTACTCCAAGCGCCTGCAGCTGGCCAAGCACTCCGGCATGGCCATTATGGAGATGGTCAAAAAGGGCATCACGGCCCGCCAGATCATCAACGAGCGCTCCATCCGCAACGCACTGACCTGCGATATGGCTCTGGGCTGCTCCACCAACACCGTCCTCCACCTGCTGGCCATTGCCTATGAGGCAGGCGTGCCTGTGGACCTGAAGCTCTTCAATGAGATCAGTGCCCGCACCCCGAACCTCTGCCATCTGGCTCCCGCAGGCCCCACCCACATGCCGGACCTGTATGCCGCCGGCGGCATCGCCGCGGTGCAGGCAGAGCTGGCCAAGAAGAACCTGCTGGATCTCGATGTGCCCACCGTGACCGGCAAGACGCTGGGGGAGAACATCCAGGGGGCCCACATCCTCAACGAAAAGGCCATCCGTCCCATCGACGACCCCTACAGCCCCACCGGCGGTCTCCAGATCCTCTGGGGCAACATCGCACCGGACGGCTGTGTGGTCAAGCGGAGCGCCGTGGCTCCCGAGATGCAGGAGCACTCTGGCCCGGCTCGTGTCTTCAACAGCGAGGAGACCGCCATTGCGGCCATCTACGCAGGCCAGATCGTCCCGGGCGACGTGGTGGTCATCCGCTACGAGGGCCCCAAGGGCGGCCCCGGTATGCGGGAGATGCTCAACCCCACCTCTGCCCTGGCCGGTATGAAGCTGGATAAGAGCGTGGCCCTCATCACCGATGGCCGCTTCTCCGGTGCAAGCCGCGGCGCTTCCATCGGTCACGTCAGCCCCGAAGCGGCTTCCGGCGGCCCCATTGGCCTCGTGGAGGAAGGGGACATCATCCACATCGACATCCCCAACGCCAGCATCACGCTGGAAGTCTCCGATGAGGTCCTGGCCGAGCGCAAGGCCAAGTATGTTGCCCCGGAGCCCAACATCAAAACGGGCTGGCTGAGCCGCTATGCCCGTTACGTCACCAGTGCAAACCTCGGCGCTGTGATGAAGTAAAAGAAAAAGAAAGCAAATGAAAACAGGAGCTGTGCCCGCCAAACGGGTGCAGCTCCTGTTTTTGTGCGCTTTGAAAATTTACTTTTGCAGGCTGTAGCGGAATGTACGCCCATCCTCGCCGTAGTGCTCATTGCCCACCCAGAGGACCGTTTTGTCCGTCAGGTTGTAGACCGCGCTGTGGACGGTGAGGCTGTTGCTGTCATCGTTGTTCCAGGTGCGGCGGCCTACCTCGGCCAGCAGGGCCATGGCGGCGTCCTCGTCGGCTACGATGCCGTTTGTCTCACGCAGACGGTCAGCCAGATGCTCGTAGCGGTCCAGGCCGTGCATCTGGTCGGGGGAGGTGTAGTAGTCCGGCGTTTTGATGAAGTTGGTCACCACCTGCCAGTCCGCGGAGTCCGAAAGGCTGTCGGTGTCGTTCCAGAGGACATTCAGGCGGCGCTGGGAGCCGTCGTTGTCGTGGTCGGCATCCGAGCCCACCCACTCCAGAATGGCGCTGCGGCCCGTGGAATCGGCCACCATGTAGTGGAACACACAGTTGGTGGAGTCGTGGAGATCGTATTGCTCCACCAGCGCTACGGCATCCTCCACCGAGTCGGCGTAATCCAGGATGAGCCGGAGCAGGGTGGTAGAGGTCAGGTCGGGTTTGTCGGTGTCGATGTCCGTGGAAGTGCCCTTGCCATCGCCCTGATAGGACATGAAGATGCCGCAGGCCACACCGGCGTCGTTGATGCCGTCCAGCGGGGCATAGGGAGCGGCCAGTGTCAGGAGCTTATGCCCCAGGCCCTCCACGTCTTTGTCCGGGTCCAGGCTGAGGAAGTGCAGGTCCACGGTGGAGTAGGAAGCATGGCGCCCCTTGCCGGGGTTGGTGTAGACGATGGCCGTATTGGTGGAAGAAAAATCATAGTTGCGGCCAAACACCCGGTCGCCCTCTGCCGTGTCCGCCGTAAAAGCGGAGCAGGAGATATCCGTGGTTTTGAGCTGCAGCGGAATGAGGCCCTTGGTGATGCTCTTCGTGACGAACGAGATGAGCTCAGAGTCATTAGACGCACCGCCCTGAGCGAGAAAATCATCGAAATAGTAGTCGCCGGAGACGGTCAGCTCGTAGACGGCACCGTCATGGTGGGCAGTATCCCGGTCGGACAGCTTGCGGAACGAGCCCAGTGTGGCAAACTCGTTGTGCCACAGCGCGAACACGGTGCCTGCCAGCACCAGAATCAGTGCCACGACAGCCAGCGCGGCCGCCCGCAGACATTTCCGGATGCGGTTCTGTTTCATGAAAAACCTCCAAAGTTTGAGTAAATAAAATGCGATAAAGCACAGTTTACCACGACTTTGGTTGATTTACAAGACGAATTGCACCGATTAGTTGGATCAATGATGCAAAAGAAGAACCCCCTTGGAGCGGCAACTCCGAGGGGGTCTTTCCTTTTTGAGGTGATTCAGTTGAATAACCTCTTTCTCATTCCTACTTTTATTATATGCGATTCCGGAAAAAAGTCAAGCAGAGCGCGAAAACTTTACACTTGACGCAAGCTCACCCAAACAGCTTTTTGGTATTGTGCATATAAACGCTCAGTACCAATCCAACACAAATATACAGCATCAGGACCGAGGAACCGCCCGCCGAGTAGAACGGCAGGGTGACACCGATGACGGGGAGGACGCGGAGGTTCATGCCCACATTGACGGCGATCTGCGCCATGAGAGCACCGCCGATGCCGGCACAGATGAAGCTGCCCAGCATATCCTCACTGCGGGCGCCGGTGGCAAAGGTCTTGCAGACCAGCGCAAACAGGATGCCCAGCACCACACAGCAGCCCACGAAGCCGGTGGCGTTGCCGATCCAGCTGAGGACGAAATCGTTGTGGGCGTTGGGGACGCTGTAATAGCTGCCGCCGAAAATACCGTTGCCGAAGATGCCGCCGGAACCCAGCGCGATCTCCCCCCGCTGCTGCTGGTAGATGATGTTCTTCCAGACAGCCTCGCTGGGGGCCCAGCCCGTTTTGTTTTCCGGGTCGATGACGGCGAGGATGCGGTACCACTGGTAGCCCTTGCCGATCTTATCGCTGAAAAAGCCAAACGCCACGGCCACGGCAGCGGCCGCCGCCGAGATGGCCCCGATGATATATTTCCAGCTCAAGCCAGCGGAGAACATCATGCAGCAGGCGATGATGCCGTAGATGATGGCTGTGCCGTCATCACCCTGGATGTGGATGATGAGGATGGGGACCAGCATGTGCAGCAGCAGCTTGCCCAGCTCCTTGGGCTCGTTGATCTTACCACGGACATTGTTCAGGTGCATGGCAAAGGTCAGGATAAAGCTGATCTTTGCCAGCTCGGTGGGCTGGAGGGTAAAGCCGCCCAGCTTGTACCAGGAGTAGTTGTCGGTGTCGCCTGCATTGTAGCCAATGGTCAGCGGGCCGACGGTCACATTGCGGATGAACAGGGTGGGGAGCACCATGCCCCAGGTGACGGCAACGTGGACTGGCCACACCTTGACGAGGCTCCGGTAATCGATGTTTGAAAGCAGAACTGCAACACACAGCCCAATGGCGGCCGCGCCTGCCTGCACCAAGGCACGGCGGTAATCGCCTACGCCCACGATCTGCCCGGTAACATCGTCCAGAGCAAAGCCGCTGCCCTGCTTGGCGGCCCAGGAGGAGAGGGCCAGCACCGCAAAGCTGCTGCTCAGGATGCACAGAAGCAGGTAAGTTTTATCGGTACGCTTCCAATATCGTTGAATGCTTTCCAAAAAAGCACCGCCTTTCTTACAAAATGGCTTCCGCGGACTGCTTTCAGGGAGCAAACTGCAAAAACCAGATACACAACTATTATACAGCAGGGGGCATTTCTGTGCAAGATGGCGCGGATTTTTCACACTCTGTGACAGCTTTGCAAAATCGGCGCGGAATGCTTGACAAAGCTTCCGGGACTCTCTAAAATGAGCATAGGGAAACGCGTCAAAAGGGCGGCAAACATTGGCGAAAGCGGATCGTGATGCCGTTCTCCGGGCGCGAAAGAGAGTACCGCCGCCCGGCGGCGCTCTCCTGGAGGATACAGAAAAGATGAAGCAGAAACATCATCGCATGTTGTGCGCGTTCTGCGCACTGGTGATACTGGTCAGCACGGTGTTCCCGACGGCTGCATTTGCGGAGCAGCCCGTGGACGCGGCAGCGGCAGAGCAGACGCTCACCCGGGCGGATGCAGCCGAGATGCAGCAGGCAGATGCCGCTGTTACTGCTCTGACCGAGAGTGAACAATATCAGGAAATGGACACCGACGCCCGGAAAGATGCGGCGCTGGCCCAGCTGGACACGCTGGCGGCCAAGGGCCTTGTGGAAAAGGACTCCATTTGTACCGACGAAGAAAACGGGATGGTCAGTTTCCGGTACCCCTGCGGCGTGCTGGGCGGCATCCTGCTCACGGAACCCGAGGATGAGACGCTGGACGAGGAAAACGCCGAGACAGAGACTGCCGCTTCCGATCATGCCCTCCCGCTCCGGCTCCCGCCGGATCTGGGGGCTGAAATGCAGAAGAGCCGGGCGGCCCTGCTCCGGCGCACCGAAAATCAGGCGGTGGAAAAGTTCGGCACGGCAGTTATTTACTACGCTTTTGACAACACCATCAACAGTTCCCGCTTCCCGTATTATTCCTATATGCAGGGCTTCTGGTCGGCGCTGGGGCTGGAGACCAAGATCAACATTCATGTCACCGTGGCCGACCTCAAGAAGATGGGCAACTATCATGTCAGCGTTCTGAGCGCCCATGGCTCCTACTACACTTACAGCTATGGCAAGTTCCTCAAACGCACCCGCACGGAGCCCATTATGCTGCTGACGGAAGAGTCCACCTTTGGCAAAGACCTCCGCTACGGCTTCGATCTGCTGGCCCACCGGGTCATCAAGGTCAACGGGATGTACTGCGTTACCTCGGATTTCTTCCGCAATGCTTATAAAGGCGGCAAGCTTTCCAACACCATCGTCTACTCCGAGACCTGTGAGTTCCTCGGCGTGGATGGCAGCGAGGACAACGCCATGGCGGATGCGCTCCTCTCCGGCGGGGCCCAGGCGGTCATCGGCTACGTCAACAACGTCTACACCGTCTACTCCCGCAGTATGCTTTGGGATACCATCAATCACCTCATCATGGGGCAGAATGTCGGGCAGGCGCTGGAGCACGCCAAGGCGACTTATGGTGAGGATGACCTCATCTGGTACCATGCGCAGGGCGGCCGACGTCCCCATGCAGCGGCTTCCTATGCAGTGCTCTACGGCAACAGCCAGGCGGCGCTCCATGTACCGGAGAGCAACCGCAGCATGTTCAGCGCGGACCTTGCGGCCTGAGCGTTGCACTTTTTGCAAAAGTATACTATACTAGGGGATGGCAGAAACCTGCCGTCCCCTTTTGTATGAGGTGTTATTTATGTCTGAATTCATTACCCACTCCCGGGCCGAGACCGTGGCCCTGGGCAGGCGGATGGCCGGAGTGCTCCAGCCGGGAGCGCTCATTGCCTATACGGGCGGCCTCGGTGCGGGCAAGACCGCGTTCACCGAGGGCCTGGCCGAGGGCCTTGGCTGTACCGACCCGGTCAGCAGCCCGACTTTTGCTATTGTTAACTACTACCGTGGGCCGCGCCCGCTGGCCCACTTTGACCTGTACCGCATCTCCACCGAGAACGATCTGTGCGCGGCAGGTTTTTACGATTATCTGGATCAGGGGGCCATCGTGGCGGCTGAGTGGAGCGAAAATTTCGCGGATCTGCTGGCCCTGGAAAACCCCATCCGGGTGGACATCCAGCGAGTGGATGAGAACACCCGCCGCATCACCATAGAGGGGGTAACGCTATGAACATTCTGGCCGTGGATACCGCGGGCAAGACCGCGGGGGTGGCCCTGCTGCAGGATGACCGCCTGCTGTACGAGTGCTATCTCGACGCGGGCATGACCCACAGCGAGACGATCATGCCTCTGATCGACAACTGTCTCAAATTCTGCCATCTGACCTGCGCTGATATCGACGTCTACGGCGTCAATGCAGGCCCCGGCAGCTTTACCGGGCTGCGCATCGGTCTGGCCGCCGTCAAAGGGCTGGCGTTCCCTCGGGAGACGCTCTGCGCGCCGGTCTCGACCCTGGAAGCACTGGCGGCTGCTCACACGGGTGAGGGCACTGTGCTCTGTGCGCTGGATGCCCGCCGTGCCCAGGTGTACAGCGCCGCCTTTGACCTGGCGACCCATGAGCGGCTGATGGACGATGATGCCCGTGCCGTGGCTGACCTGGCCCAATTTGTAGAAAATTGCAAAAAGCCCCTGTTTTTTGTTGGTGATGGGGCTGCTCTGTGCTATAATAAGTACGGCGAAATTCCCGGTGTGCTGGCCGTGCCGCCCGCTTTGCGGGGAGGCCGTGCCGCCGCCGTGGCACTGGTGGCAAAGCAGATGGCCCGGCACGGGGAGACCGTGCTGCCCGAGGCTCTGCTGCCGGATTATCACCGCCTGAGCCAGGCCGAGCGCGAGCGCGCCGAGCGTCTGGCTGCAGAGGCGGAAGCATCCAAGACCAAAGAAGCAAAAAAGTGAGCAACAAAGGGAAAGGATTGATACCAATGGCAAAACCCATCGCACTGGCCGCCGACCACGGCGGATTTGAACTGAAAGAGGCCGTCAAGGCCCATCTGGAAGAGCTGGGGCTGGAGTATATCGACTACGGCACCCACAGCACCGCCAGCGTGGATTACCCGGATATGGCTCTGCCTGCCTGTGACGCTGTTGTCAAGGGGGAGTGCAGCAAGGCGCTGCTCTTCTGCGGCACCGGCGTGGGCATCAGCATGGCCGCCAACAAGGTCAAGGGCATCCGTGCCTGCTGCTGCTCCGACAGCTTCAGCGCTGAGTACACCCGCCGCCACAACGACGCCAACGCCCTGTGCATGGGCGGCCGTGTAGTGGGCCCCGGCCTTGCCTGCCAGCTGGTGGATATCTTCCTCAACACCGAGTTTGAGGGCGGCCGCCACGAGAAGCGCGTCGCCAAGCTGATGGCCATTGAAAATCGCTGATTCCACGCCCTCTCAGTCACTTGCGGTGACAGCTCCCCCAGAGGGCGAACAAAACAAGGACCCCATAACCTAATATAAAATAATAAGGAGCGTGTTGTTATGACCCCCATGATCGTTGAGCACCCCCTGCTGCAGCACAAGCTGAGCATTCTGCGCAACAAGCAGACCGGTACCAAGGAGTTCCGTGATCTGGTAGGCGAGATCGCCACCCTGCTGTGCTACGAGGCTACCCGTGACCTGCCTCTGGAAGAGGTGGAGATCGAGACCCCCATCACCATGGCAAAGACCAAGGTGCTGGCAGGCCGCAAGCTGGCTCTGGTGCCCATCCTCCGCGCTGGTATGGGTATGCTGGACGGTATGCTCACCCTGCTGCCCGCCGCCAAGGTCGGTTTTATTGGTCTGTACCGCGACGAGCAGACCCTGCAGCCTGTGGAGTATTTCTGCAAACTGCCTCAGGATATCGCGGAGCGTGATGTGCTGGTGCTGGACCCCATGCTGGCTACCGGCGGCAGCGCCATTGACGCCATCACCCAGATCAAGAAGCACGGCGCAAAGCGAATCAAGTTCATCGGCCTGATCGCCGCTCCGGAAGGCATCGAGGCCCTGCACAAGGCTCACCCCGATGTGGACATCTACCTGGGCGCCAAGGACGACCACCTGAACGAGAACGGCTACATCGTCCCCGGCCTGGGCGACGCTGGTGACCGTATCTACGGCACCAAGTAATTTCGCTTGCATAAAAAAACTCCTGCACATCTGTGCAGGAGTTTTTTTCATGCTTATTTAACGCCCGCGTCCACCGCCGCCGCCGTGGAAGCTGCCACCACCGGAGTGGAACGAGCCGCCGCCACCGGAACGGAAACTGCCGCCCGAGCGTCCACCGCCCATGCCGCCAAAACTTCCGCCGCCCATTCCAGGGCCGCCGAATCCACCGCCCCGCGGAGGCCGGGGGCCTCTGGGGCCACGCGGGCCACGGGGGCCATAGAAACCACCCGGACCGGGGCCGAAATCATCATACGGCGGGCGGCGGGGACCACGGCGGTGCCGCCAGCCAAACCAGCCGAACGGGCCCCAGTACCAGCCTGCAGAGTGGCCGAAAGGAACCACGAACATGAAGAACAGGGCAATGATGACGATGCCGTAGGCCAGGATGGTGAACAGGCCGTCCACGGCTGTCTCCCAGAAAGCGGGCTTTGCCACCGGGGCTTCGTGGTAATTGTCGGTATAATTGTAATTTCCGCCAGCCACATTACTGGTTGTAGAACCGCTGAGGCTCACACCATAGAGGTCCGCAATGGTGTTGGCCACGTTCCGGGCACAGGTGGTCACGGCGCCATCGTAGTTCTGGGAGGCAAAGTCATCCTCCATGGTCTGGGCGATGGCACTGGCCTGGCTGGCCAGTGTTGTGTTGCGGAAGCCGTCGCCGTAGGTCAGGTAGTAGTCGCCGTCGGCGTACTCGGGGCTCTGCATCACCAGCAGGATGAGAACACCGTTGTTCTCAGAGCTGCTGCCCAGGCCCCAGGTGTTGGCGGCCTCCACGGCGTAATCCTCCGTGGAGACGCTGCCCGTGTAATCCACGGTCAGCACGCCGATCTGGGCACCCTTGCAGCTGGCATCCAGCTGGGTGTTCAGATCCTGAATGGTCTGCACGGTGCTGCTGCTCAGGACATTGGCATCGTCCACAACGCATTGGTCTTTGGGCAGGTCCGGCAGGCTGGCCGGTGCCGCAAAGGCGGCCGGCACAAGGGCTGTCAGCCCTACCGTGGCCACCAGCACCAGAGCGCTGACGCGCCGGGCAAGGAATTTCATCGTTTTCATGCGAAAGGCTCCACCTCCTTGATCCCGAACAGGCCTTTCAGCAGAGCTGCCGGAAAGCCGCTGGTATCATTCTGATAGGCCGTAACGGCCTGATTGTAATTGAGATTGCTGAGGATGGTCTTGGCGCTGTTGAACTGGCCGTACTGGCCCTGCACCGCGCCCATCTTCATGGGGTTCTCAGCCTGCTCCTGGAGTTTTGCATAGAGCTGGTCGATGGCAGCGCCAAGTGCCTCGTTGGTCTGATAGAGGGCGTGCATCATGCTGCCCTGATAGTAGGGCAGGGAGGTCAGATCCTGCTTGCTGCCATCGGCTTGCACCGCGTCCAGGCAGGCGGAGAAATCGTCCAGTGCCGTCTGCGCGGCCTGCACCTCGGTGCTGTCGGCCCCGAGAGTGCTGGTGCCCGTCGTGATGACATTGGCGGCGGTGTTCAGCCGGGTGAGCAGCTCCTCGTTGAGGGTATAGCCGTTGTCGGCGGCGACACCGTAGGAAAACCACTGGCTGGCGCTGTTGTATTTTGCCTTGAGTTTGGCCCCGCCCAATCCGAAGAACGCGGCCAGCATCACGACGATGCTCAGCGCCAGTGCCGCGCCGCGATTGCGCAGGGCCGTGGGGAGCCTGTTCTCCAGCACTGCCAGCTTCTGCTGGGCAGGGGTCAGGTGCAGGACATCCTCGTCCGCGCGCTTTGCCTCGCGGTAGCTGCCGCTGTCAAAGCCGCGCGGGCCCTGGGTGCTGCTCTGCTTGGAAAAATCTGCGTTTGCCATTTCTGTTTAGCTCCGAATTTCCATCATCTTGGCGCGGAGCTCATCCTCAATGCGGGTCAGCTCCTGCTCGGCGGCGGCACGCTTTGCGCGGCCCTCGGTCTGGATCTTGTTCAGCTCGTCCAGCGTCTCGATCAGGCTCTTGTTGGTCTGCTGCAGGGTCTCGATGTCCACCACACCGCGCTGAGACTCTTTTGCCGTCTCAAGGGTGCCCATCTTGAGGGCGTCGGCGTTCTTCTTGAGCAGCTCGTTGGTCATGTCGGTGACGGCGCGCTCGGCCTGCATGGCCTTCTGGCTGTGGGCCAGGCCCAGGGCCAGCACCATCTGGTTCTTCCACAGGGGGATGGTGTTGACGATGGTGGACTGGATCTTTTCCGCCATCATGGAGTTGTTGTTCTGCAGCAGGCGGATCTGGGGGCCCATCTGCAGGCTGATATTCCGGGTCAGTTCCAGGTCGTAGAGCTTTTTCTCAAACCGCTCGCACTGGTCGGACAGGTCGCGGGCGGCCTGGGCATCCTCCGGCAGGCCGGAAGCTTTGGCCTTGTCCATGGCCTGCTGCAGTTCCTTGGCACGCACGTCAGCCAGCTTCTTTTTGCCGGCCAGGATATACATGCTCAGCTCCTTGAAGTAGGCCATATTCAGCTCATACATCTTATCCAGCATGGCGATGTCCTTGAGCAGCTGCACCTGATGGCCTTCCAGCATGGACTGAATGTTCTCCACATTCGTCTCGGCCTTGTTGTACTTGGTCTTCAGGTTGTCGATCTGGTCGCCTTTTTTCTTGAAGAAACCCAGGATGCCTTTCTGCTGCTCCTCGTTGGCGTCAAAGCTCTTCAGCTCGCCAATGAGGTCGGTGATCATATTGCCCACTTCGCCCAGGTCCTTGGTGGACACCTTGGCGAGAGCGGCCTCCGAGAAATCGCCGATCTTCTTCTGGCAGGCAGAGCCGTACTGCAGCACCTGCTGGCTGTTGGTAATGTCGATCTTCTGCGCAAAGGCGTCCACCATGGCCTTTTCCTCAGCGGTCAGCTTGACCTCCTCCGGGGCCGGGGCGGGCTCGGGTTTCTTTTCCTCAGCAGGAGCGGCTTCTTCCACCGGGTCCAGTGTCAGGGTGGGGGTAGCGGGTGCGTCCAGATCAAAATTGAAAGTGTTGTTCTCAGCCATGGGGGATTCCTTCCTTTCCAAATCTACGCGTTAAAGGCCTTGTCCCTTTAACATGTTTTGCAAAACCGTCAGGTCTGCCGAGAGATCCATGCTCTCAGCGGCATACAGGGCGTCCAGCTGGTTTTCAAAGGCCGTGGCAATGGATGCCGCGTTGTGTTCCACTTCGGTACGGATGGCGGCGGCGTTCTCGCCCTTGACGCCCTGCCGCGCCAGCGTGGCGTACTGCTGCAGAATGTTCACCGCATCGGGCAGATAGTAGTTGGCAAAGCGCCGCACCTGTTTGGCTTTGGCGGGGTTGGCTTCGACCGCTTCCACAATGGAGCGGCCGGCCTTTTCCATCCGGTCCATGGCGGCGGAGAGCGCCGGGTCCGGCAGGGAAGCATTGAGGCCGTGCAGGGTATCGAGCTTTTGCTGGATATCGGTCAGCATGGCGTCCACGTCGTCCTGCCCGGTGTGGAACGGCACCTCGTGTTCCACCACATGGGGCGGGCAGAATTTCTGCCCCAGGCCAAACGCCGCGGCAGCGCCGCCCAGCGCCACCAGCAGTGCCCAGAGTTTGTACACCGGGAGCACCGCGCAGAGCACCACGAACACCAGAGCGCCTGCGTAAAACGGCAGGACACTGGGTTTCCGGGTGCGGATGATCTTGCTCATGAAGCGTCTCCTTTTCCGGGGCATTCAAGAAATTTAGCCCCTTTCCTCTTCATCATAAAGCTTTTTGGCAAAAACGCAAGCGTTTCATGAATAATTTACAGGTTTGCCATCATACGTTAATCAACCAATCGGCTAAGGCGGCACCCCATACTTCCCGAAGCTTCTCCGGGCGGCAGGCCGCGTTGGCGGGGCTGGTGCTGGGCAGCTTGACGGCGGCAATGCCACTGATGGGTTGTAAATATTTGCAGTAAATTTTGTATGCCGTGGCCCCGTTGCAGAACACCGCCTCAATGGGAGCCTTCGCCAGCAGGGCGGCAATATCGTTGGGCACCACATCTTTGATGGAAGCATCCGAGGCACCCGTGATGGTGCAGCTCTCCAATGTATCCCAGAGGGCCAGCCCATGGCGCAGGATGAGCTGCTTTTTGGCGTCAATATCTTCCCGGGCGGGTATGGGCTCCCCGGTCAGGGCTGCCAGCATGGGCCAGAAGCGGTTCTGCGGGTGGCCGTAGTAAAAAGCCATCTCCCGGCTCTTGGGGCTGGGCCAGGTGCCTAAAATCAAGGCCCGGCTGCGGGGCCCGTATACAGGCGCGAAGCTCATTTCTGCTCCTCCATGGCCTCCCACGGGGAACCGAGCGTCTTACCCGATGGCTCGGCTTTGGGGCCGTCGAACCACAGCTCCTCGATGAGGGCGGCCAGGCCGTCCTCCCGCACATCCCCGATGACCCGCTTGGCGGCAGCTTTGGCCTCCGGGGTGCCGTTGGCCATGCAGCAGGAGAGGCCTGCTGCTTTCAGCATCCCGATGTCGTTGGCAGAGTCGCCTGCCGCCACGGCGTCGTCCAGCGTGAGGCCCATCCGGGCGCACAGGTCGGCCAGGCCTACGCCCTTGTCGATGCCGCCCCGCACGATGTCAAACGAGCACCAGCCGCCGGGCATCTCGCCGCCCACCTGCATCCAGTGCAGGTCCAGGTGGCCGTACTTTTTGTTGAATTCCTCCAGCGCGGCTGGGGGCAGCACGGCAAAGGCGGCGTGGGGCATATCAATGAGGTGGCGGTCCTGGTCTTCGCCGTCGATGCACTCCAGCCCCGGGGCGTTCATGTGGTCGTAGCAGGCCTTGAGGTAATCGTACTCGCAGTAGGCGTAGTAGCCGTCTTTGAAATCGAACTGCAAAGGATAGTTGTAATCCTCGCAGAAATCCACCAGCGCGTACATCTCCTCGTTGGTCAGGGGGTGCTCCGCAATGATGTGGCCCTCCCGGTCCAGCACGCAGGCACCGTTGCAGGTGATGGCGTAATCAAACCGGATGCCGCCCAGCTGGCCCTTGCGGTTCACGGCCGACCAGGCCCGCCCCGTGCTGAGGACGAACTTGCCGCCCGCCGCCTGCATCTTCTTGACGGCTTTGACCACCGCCGGGCGTGGAAAGTGTTCCCCAAAGGGGACAAGGGTATTATCGTAATCGCTGGCTAAAAGCTTGTATTGCATGGCTGTCTTCTCCTGGAAATTCATTCTTTCTCCCAGTATAACACAAAACGCCGCTCCGGGACATCCCGAAACGGCGGTAAGACTAAATTTTACGCGGCATCAGCCCACCAGCGCGACCACCACCTGCATGGCAACGCCAAGGAACGCGCCGCAGGCCCAGGTGAGGCCGGTGATGAAAAGGTTCTGCTTCCAGGAGGGGTTGGCCCGCCAGAGCACGGCCAGGCCCACGCCTGCACCGGTGCACAGGCCGGCCACCAGGCTGGAGAACCGCAAGGCACCCTCGACATAGAGCTGGGTGAGCAGGACACTGGCGGCGCAGTTGGGGATGAGGCCCACCAGCGCGGCTACCACGGGCTGGAAAAAGCCCATCCGGCCCAGCACGTCGGCAAAGACATCCTCGCCCACGCCCTCCACGATGAGGCCGAACACGAGGCTGAACGCGAAAATGAAGACGAAGATCTCCAGCGTGTGGCGGAGGGCTGCTTTCCAGATGGGCTGGTGGTGGCCCTCCGCATCGTCGTGTTCCTCGTGGCAGTCCACCTCATCGGCACGGCCGGTGTAGCCGCCCCGCAGCCCCTTGGGCAGGGCCTTACGGAGGACAAAATCCAGCCCAAAGCCCACGGCGATGGCGTACAGCACTTTGAGCACCATCAGCAAAACCAGCTTGTCCCAGTAAGCGGGCATGGACACCAGCAGGGGGATGGCTTCGTCGCTGGTGGCAAGGAAAACCGCCATCAACGTGCCCAGCGTCACCACCCGGGAGGCGTAAAAGTTGGAGGCAATGGCGGAGAAGCCGCACTGGGGCACACAGCCCAGCAGGGCTCCCGGTACAAAACCCCAGCGCCCGCCGCCGGCCAGCAGCGCTTCGATCCGCTCGCCGTGGCGGGTCTCCACATATTCAATAAACAGGTAAGCCAAGAACAAAAACGGCAGCATCTTGGCGGTATCAACCAGGCTCTCGGCCAGAACATCCAGAAACAGATCCATGGGTACTCCTCAGAAAAATCGCTTTCATCTTGTAAATTGCAAATTGGTTGCATTTTGGGTGCGGAGTACAGTATACACGCATTCGGCGCGGATTGCAATACCAAATTGCAATCTTTTTGCATTTTTGCCCTGGAAAATTTTCCGGGCAGAAAAAACAGCCCCCTTTTTACAGGGAGCTGCGGGATCTTCAGGCAATGCTGCGGGTGATGAACGGGATCACGTCTGTCTCGGCGGAGAGCTGGGCGGCGGCATCCTGGGTGAGCTTGTGGCAGTCCACCATCCGCTGCAGTACCACCCGGGCCCGCTTGTGGGCCAGCGCCGGGCTGGAGGCATATACCGAGGGGGCCTGCGGCAGGCCCGCCAGCACCACGGCCTGAGCATCGGTCAGAGAGGCGGCGTCTGTCTTAAAATACCCCTCGGCGGCCTCGGCCACGCCATAGCAGCCGCTGCCGAAGTAGATGGTGTTGACGTACATCTCAAAAATTTCCTGTTTGGAGTAATGCTTCTCGATGTCCAGCGCGGCAAACACCTCCGCCGCCTTGCGGGCCATCCGCTTTTCCTGGGTGAAATAGACGTTTTTGGCCAGCTGCTGGGTGATGGTGCTGCCGCCCTCGGCCAGGGTGCCGGAACGCAGATCGGCCCAGAGTGCCCGGGCGATGGAGAGCGGGTCCACGCCGTGGTGATGGACAAAACGGCTGTCCTCCACCGAGAGGACGGCGTCAATGTAGGTCTGGGGCAGCTGGTCATAGGGCACAAAGCTGGGCCGGGCCGTGATGCTTTGGTAGAGCGTTTCCAGCGGGGTGGCCTGCACGGCGCTCTGGTAGAGCTTGTACCCCTGCCAGCCAAAGGTGGCCGCGGCGGCGATCAGCGCCACCAGCAGCACCCCCAGCAGATAGCCGACCAGCCGCCGGAGGATACGGAAGAGAAATTTCATAGCACAAATCCTTTCGGGTCTGAGGTTTAGGCGTGTTACGGGATCAGTATACCGCAGCCGGATGACATTTCCGTGAACAAGCTTAGGATAAGCGCCGCGTCTTAATTGGTACGGCGCTTCCAGCTTGATCCTGCCTTGAATTTTTTCCCTGCCCATAACGCCCCCCGGAAAACTGACCCCCAATTTTTTGAAAAAATTGAACTTAACCTATTGACAATGTGGGTAAATGGGAATATACTACAGACACACCAGACCACTAGCCAAGTGGGAATAAGAAAAATGGTGAAACGACGGAAAGGAGGGCAAGCAAAATGACGCTGATCTGGAACGAACTGCTCCATGCAAACTTCCGTTGTGGGCGAATGTACAGCGCCCGGGCTGAACGAATCTGTCTGACCCAAAGCTGTGCACTGCCCTCCGCCGCCCGAATGTGACGGCCAACGGAAACGGCAGCCCTGCCCAAAGGGAACGACAACTGGATTTCAGGCCCGGGTACTGAGCAAACATCAGTTCCCGGGCTTTTTTGTAAGTAAAAGTAATACTAAAAGTATAAATAGAGGAGAAAAATACGATGTCTAACTATAAATTTGAGACCCTTCAGCTGCATGTTGGCCAGGAGCAGGCCGATCCCGCTACCGATTCCCGCGCGGTGCCCATTTACCAGACCACTTCCTATGTCTTCCGCAACAGCCAGCATGCTGCCGACCGCTTCGGCCTGGCAGACGCCGGCAACATCTATGGCCGCCTGACCAACTCCACCCAGGACGTTTTTGAGAAGCGCATCGCAGCCCTGGAAGGCGGCGTGGCGGCTCTGGCGACCGCTTCCGGTGCCGCTGCCATCACCTACACCATCGAGGCTCTGGCACAGGCCGGGGATCACATCGTGGCCCAGAAGACCATCTACGGCGGCAGCTACAACCTGCTGGAGCACACCCTGACCCAGTTTGGCGTCACCACCACCTTTGTCAACGCCCATGACCTGGCCGAGGTGGAGAACGCCATCCAGCCCAACACCAAGGCGGTCTATCTGGAGACTCTGGGCAACCCCAACAGTGATATCCCCGATATCGACGCCATCGCAGCCATTGCTCACAAGCACGGCCTGCCGCTGGTCATTGATAACACGTTTGGCACCCCGTACCTGATCCGTCCCATTGAGCACGGCGCGGACATCGTGGTCCATTCCGCTACCAAGTTCATCGGCGGCCACGGCACCACCCTGGGCGGTATCATCGTGGACAGTGGCAAGTTCGACTGGAAAGCCAGCGGCAAGTATGCGAACATTGCGGCACCCAACCCCAGCTACCACGGTGTTTCCTTTGCTGAGGCGGCCGGCCCCGCTGCATTTGTGACTTATATCCGCGCCATCCTTCTGCGTGATACCGGCGCTACCATCTCTCCGTTCAACGCGTTCCTGCTGCTGCAGGGCACCGAGACTCTGAGCCTGCGCATTGAGCGCCATGTGGAGAACACCAAGAAAGTCGTGGAGTTCCTGGCAAATCATCCGCAGGTCGAGAAAGTCAACCACCCCTCTCTGCCCGATCACCCGGATCACGCCCTGTATGAGAAGTACTTCCCCAACGGCGGCGCTTCCATTTTCACCTTTAATATCAAGGGCGGCCGCGAGGAAGCATTCAAGTTCATCGACAACCTGAAAGTCTTCTCCCTGCTGGCCAACGTTGCCGACGTCAAGAGCCTGGTCATCCATCCGGCTTCCACCACCCACAGCCAGCTGAACGATGAGGAGCTGGCCGAGCAGCAGATCTACCAGAACACCATCCGCCTGTCCATCGGCACCGAGCACATCGACGATATCATCGCCGACCTCGAGGCAGGTTTTGCGGCTGTCCGCGGCGAGTGATTCCCCGGCGGCAGCTCTCTGGCAGAATGTCCCCCGTTTTGCGAGAAACGTTCCATTTTTCTCCGATATTCTTCCTTTTGTGTCGTTTCGTGCAACAAAGTCAAAAGCAAAAGAGCGGCTGCGAAGCAGCCGCTCTTTTGTGCGTTACAAATTTATAGATGGAATCAGATCTCGTTGCCGGGGAACTGCGGGATGCCGTCAAAGCCTTTCTGCAGGTCGGCGTCGGTGGGAATGAAATCGGTCATCTTGCCGTCATGGAATTTCTCATAGGCCACCATGTCAAAGTAGCCGGTGCCCGTCAGGCCGAAGACGATGGTCTTTTCCTCGCCGGTCTCCTTGCACTTGAGCGCTTCGTCGATGGCCACCTGGATGGCGTGGCTGCTCTCCGGGGCGGGGAGGATCCCCTCAATGCGGGCGAACTGCTCAGCGGCCTCAAACACGCTGGTCTGCTCCACGCTGCGGGCCTCCATCAGGCCGTCGTGATAGAGCTGGCTCAGGATGCTGCTCATGCCGTGGTAGCGCAGGCCGCCTGCGTGGTTGGGGCTGGGGATGAAGCCGGAGCCCAGAGTGTACATCTTGGCCAGCGGGCAGACCATGCCGGTGTCGCAGAAGTCGTACACGAACTTGCCGCGGGTCAGGCTGGGGCAGCTGGCGGGCTCTACTGCAATAAAGCGGTAGTCTGCCTCGCCCCGGAGCTTTTCGCCCATGAACGGGCTGATGAGGCCGCCCAGGTTGCTGCCGCCGCCCGCGCAGCCGATGATGATGTCAGGCTTGACGCCCAGTTTGTCCAGCGCGGTCTTGGTCTCCAGACCGATGACGCTCTGGTGGAGAAGTACCTGGTTGAGCACGCTGCCCAGCACATAGCGGTAGCCCGGGGTGGAGGTGGCAACTTCCACCGCCTCGCTGATGGCGCAGCCCAGGCTGCCCGTGGTGTCCGGGTGCTCGGCCAGGATCTTGCGGCCTACATTGGTGGTCATGCTGGGGCTGGGGGTGACGGAAGCACCGTAGGTGCGCATTACCTCGCGGCGGAACGGCTTCTGCTCGTAGCTCACCTTGACCATGTAGACCTTGCAATCCAGCCCGAAGTAGCTGCAGGCCATGGAGAGCGCCGTGCCCCACTGGCCGGCACCCGTCTCAGTGGTCACGCCTTTCAGGCCCTGCTTCTTGGCGTAGTAGGCCTGCGCAATGGCGCTGTTCAGCTTGTGGCTGCCGCTGGTGTTGTTGCCCTCAAACTTATAGTAGATCTTGGCCGGGGTGCCCAGGGCTTCTTCCAGCCGGTAGGCACGGCACAGGGGGCTCGGGCGATACATCCGGTAGTATTCGCGGATCTCGTCCGGAATGGGGATATAGGCGGTAGTGTCGTCCAGCTCCTGCTGCACCAGCTCATCGCAGAAAACGCCGTCCAGCTCTTTGGCGGTCATGGGCTGCAGGGTGCCGGGGTTGAGCAGGGGAGCGGGCTTGTTTTTCATGTCCGCCCGCACATTGTACCATGCGGTGGGCAGCTCGGATTCTTCCAGGTAATACTTGTACGGGATGTTCGTTTCGGTCTTCATAAGGCTTGTCCTTTCCGGGGCCGCTGTCGCAAACCAGCGCGCCTCTTCACTCTGTGGGACAAGGGACTTATGGCAAATAAAAAGCCGCCCTTATCCCAAACACAATTTCGTGTATTGGGACAAGAGCGGCCAACATTCAAATTTTTGAACGAGCCAGCACTCCTGCGGTGCCACCCAATTTTGGCGGGATTTGCGCCCCGCCCTCTCGTGATATGCCAACACATACCGGCTTTGTTCACGGAGACGCTCTCCGTCGCCCCTACTGCGTATGCCATAAAATTTACGCCATACGGTTTGGTTTGCCCTCAAAGGCCCATTCCCGCCCACAGCTGCTCTGCGCCGCTCCCACCAAACGCGGCACTCTCTGGGAAAGCAGGGGATCGTGGGGGTACTTATGCCCTCTCACTGGTTTGGCAGTATTCTACTCCCGCGGTGGGTTGGTTGTCAACACGTTTTTTAAAAAAGTTTTGATTCAGGACACAAAAGTGATACTTCACAGTCCTGAATTGCTCTAAAACGGCGCCAGGATGCTGCTGGGCGTTGTGGAAGCGGGCAGGAACACCACCAGCCCCCGCCCGCCGTACAGGTGCGGGTTAGCGGTGCAGCTGGTTCCTGCCGCCAGCACGAACAGTACCAGAAGAGCAAGAATGAGCAGAATGGTCCAGATCTGCCGCTGGGCCGGGGGCGGACGTTTGCGCTGCATGGCGCTCCCTCCTTGTTTTGTGTTGCTGCCCCATGGTATGCACCACGGGCGGCGATTGTGCGCGGGACGCAAGTGTGGTACACTATAGCTGAATGATTTTTCTGTGGGGAGAGTTTGTATGCTGACCATTACACTGCTGGGCACGGCGGCCACCATGCCCCTGCCGGACCGGGCACTGACAGCGGCGGCAGCCGAATGCGTGGGCCACAGCCTGCTGTTTGACTGCGGCGAGGGCACCCAGGCCGCCGCCCGCCGGGCCGGGGTCAATTTGATGAAGCTGGACGCGATCTGCCTGACGCATTACCATGGCGACCATATCTTTGGTCTGCCGGGGCTGCTGCAGACGCTGGGCTGTCAGGGCCGTACCCGCCCGCTGGCGCTCTACGGGCCTGCCGGGCTGGATGCCATCTGGCCTGCCCTGCGCACCCTGACCGGGCCGCTGCCGTATCCCATCCGGGCCCGGCAGCTGGAAAAAGACCCCGTAGACCTTGCGGCCTTTGGCTGGCCTGCGGGGGCACAGCTGCTGCCCATCCCCACCCGGCACCGGGTGCCCAGCCGGGGGTATGCGCTCACGCTGCCCCGGGCCGGACGATTCCTGCCCGAAAAGGCCCGGGTGCTGGGCGTGCCTGTGGCAGACTGGAAAAAATTACAGCACGGAGAGACGGTACAGGTGAGGGAGTGGGAAGTGACCCCGGCAGAGGTGCTGGGCCCGCCGCGCCGGGGGCTGAAATTCGTCTTCTCCGGGGATACGGCTCCCTGCCCGGCGCTGGAGGCAGCGGCTCAGGACGCCGACCTGCTCCTCTGCGATGCCACCTATGCGGAGCCGGAGCAGGAAGCCCAGGCAAAACAGTACGGTCACAGCACATTTGGGCAGAGCGCGGCCCTTGCCGCCCGGGCTGGGGCAAAGCGGCTCTGGCTGGTGCATTATTCGCCCATGATCACGGAGCCGGAGGAGTGCCTGCACTTTGCGCAGGGGGCGTTCCCGCAGGCGGAGTGCGGCTTTGACGGCAAGCAGCTGACCCTGCAGTTCGAGGAGGAACTCCATGGCTGACCATAACATCAAACTGGACCCCGGCGCGGCAGCTCTGCTGGATGCCCTGCACGGGGCAGGCTATGCGGCTTACGCCGTGGGCGGCTGCGTCCGGGACAGCCTTCTGGGTCTTACGCCCCACGATTGGGACCTCTGCACCAGCGCCCTGCCCCGGCAGGTGCTGGATCGCTTCGGGAAAGAGCAGTGCATCCCAACGGGGTTACAGCACGGCACCGTGACGGTCAAATATGGTGGAAAACTCTACGAGACGACGACATTCCGCACCGAGGGCAGCTACTCGGATGGCCGCCACCCGGATTCCGTGGCTTTTGTGCCGGACGTGAAAGAAGACCTGGCCCGGCGGGATTTTACCATCAACGCCATGGCCTACAGCGCCGAGGAGGGGCTTATCGACCCCTTTGGCGGGCAGAAAGACCTGGCCCGGGGCCTTGTCCGGGCTGTGGGCGTGCCCCACCAGCGCTTTACCGAGGATGCCCTCCGCATCCTGCGTCTCTACCGGTTCGCGGCGCGGTTTGGCTTTGAAATCGACCCGGCTACCGGGCAGGCGGCGCGGGAGCTCTGTGCCCATCTGGACTGCGTCTCCACTGAGCGTATCACGGAGGAACTGACCCGCCTGCTGGCAGCGCCCAAGCCCGGAACGTGGATGGAGCCCGCCGTTTTTGCGGTGGTGCTGCCGGAGCTGTTCACGCCGGAAAACGCCCCGCGGTTTGAAGCGGCCCGGGCCATCATCGACACCCTGCCCGAAGGCCTGCCGGAGGTGTCCGCCCGGCTGGCGGCACTTTTGCTCCCGCTGGGGGAGCAGGGGACACGGAAAGCGCTCAAACAGCTGCGCTGTTCCAATGCCCTCATCGAGGAAGTGACCACCCTTGTCCGGGAGGCCGGGCTGGTTCCGGAAGAAAAAACGGCTGCCCGGGCGATCCAGGCCAGACGCCTGCTGGGCCGGCTGGAGCCGGATCCCCTCCGCCGTCTGTTGGCTCTCTGCGCGGCCCACAGGCCGGAACAGGCGGCCGCCTTTGCGGCCCTGCAAACGGCAGCAGGCCGGCTGCAAGCGGAAAACGCCTGCTGCCGGGTGGGGCAATTGGCCGTCAATGGCCGGGACCTGATGGCGCTGGGCGCAAAGCCCGGCCCGGGCCTGCGCGGACAGCTGGAGGCTTTGCTGGAAGCCGTCATCACGGGGCAGCTCCCCAACGAACGGAAAGCCCTGCTGGCAGCGGTGAAAATAGAATTGGATCCGTGATTTTGCACGACTTGACAAGCGAAAAATTGTGCGGTAGTATTATAACTACTGACTTGGTATGTTGGACATGACAGGAGTATTTGCATGACAGAGACACAGAACCAGCCCAAGGCGCTCATTGCCATGAGCGGAGGCGTGGACAGCTCGGTGGCGGCATGGCTGATGCAGCAGGCGGGCTGTGAGTGCACGGGCGTTACCATGCGGCTTACCCGCAACGAGACGCTGGGACAGTCCGGTTTCCACACCTGCTGCTCGGAACGGGATATCGAGGATGCCGCTGAGGTGGCGTTTGCCATGGACATCCCCTATGAGGTGGTGGATTTTACCGCCGATTTCCGGGAGAAGATCATCGAGAAATTCATCCGGGTGTATGAGGCGGGCGGCACGCCCAACCCCTGCATCGACTGCAACAAGTATATGAAATTTGACCATCTGCTCCGCTGGGCCGACGCCCACGGCATCGACTATGTGGTCACGGGCCATTATGCCCGGGTGGAGCAGGACGAGGCCACGGGCCGCTGGCTCCTGAAAAAGGGACTGGACGAGGGCAAAGACCAGAGCTATGTGCTGTACAACCTCACCCAGGAGCAGCTGGCCCGGGTCCGCCTGCCGCTGGGCGGCCTGCACAAGACCGAGGTGCGGGAGATTGCGGAGAAGCGGCACTTCATCAACGCCCGCAAGCACGACAGCCAGGACATCTGCTTTGTGCCCGACCGGGATTACGCCAAGTTCATGGAGGACTTCACGGGAAAGCATTATCCTCCCGGCGATTTCCTCGATGAAAACGGCAGCCGGGTGGGCACCCATCAGGGAGCTGTCCGGTACACCATCGGTCAGCGCAAGGGGCTGGGCCTTGCTATGGGGGCACCGGTCTATGTCTGCGCCAAGGATATGCAGGCCAACACCGTCACAGTCGGCCCGGAGGATGCCCTGTTTGACCGCGTCGTCTATGCGGACGAGGTCAACTGGATCAGCGTTCCGGGGCTGACGGAGCCGCTGCGGGTAACCGCCCGCACCCGGTACCATCAGGTGGAACAGCCTGCCACCGTTTTCCCCGCGGAGGGCGGTTTCCGGCTGGAATTTGACCAGCCCCAGCGTGCCCCTACCCCCGGCCAGGCCGTGGTGCTGTATCAGGGGGATGTCGTCCTGGGCGGCGGGACGATCACGAGTGTAGAGAGATAAGGAGAAATTATGCAGGATCAATATTCCCGCACGCAGCTGCTGCTGGGTGCAGAGGCAATGGAAAAATTACACCACTGCCGAGTGGCTGTGTTTGGCATCGGCGGTGTGGGTGGCTATACCGTGGAGGCATTGGCCCGCAGCGGCGTGGGAGCGCTGGACCTGATCGACGACGATAAGGTCTGCCTCACCAACCTCAACCGCCAGATCGTGGCCACCCGCAAGACGGTGGGCCAGTATAAGGTGGATGTGGCCGCAGAACGCATCCACGATATCGACCCCAACATCAAAGTGACCACCTACAAGACGTTCTTCACTCCGGAGACGCAGGATCAGTTCGATTTCACCCAGTATGATTACGTCGTGGATGCCATTGATACCGTTACGGGGAAGATCGCGCTGGTGGTCAAGGCAAAAGAGGCCGGTGTGCCCATCATCTGCGCCATGGGTGCCGGCAACAAGATGGACCCCACCCGCTTTGAGGTGACGGACATCTACAAGACCTCCGTCTGCCCGCTGGCCAAGGTGATGCGCACCGAGTGCCGTAAGCGCCGCATCAAGCACCTGAAAGTCGTCTACTCCAAGGAGCCCGTCATGACCCCCATTGAGGACGATTCCATCAGCTGCAAGGACCACTGCGTCTGCCCTCCGGGCACCCAGCGCAAGTGCACCATCCGCCGCTCTGTCCCCGGCTCCAACGCCTTTGTGCCGTCGGTGGCGGGCCTCATCATCGGCGGTGAGGTCGTCAAGGACTTAATCGGTTTTGTGCCGATGAAAGGATAATTTTTCTGGAAAAAGCTGGCCTCCCTCGCCCGGCATGGAAACGCGCCGAGCGGGGGAGTTGTGGTTTTTGTGCCCTGCTGGCTTTCCCGCCAGGAGAAGCTGTCACGGTAGACGTTCCTAAACTCCAGACCCGCGGGCTAAGCAACAGCGACGGGTTGCGTTTGCTGATTTTTCCACAGCCTCTTGGCGAGGCTTTGAAAAATCAGAACGCGGCCCCAACAACTCCTCCCTGTTTCTGCCGCAGGCAGTGGTCGTCGTCGTTGCACTGGGCTGATTGCTTACGGTGCTTTGCACCGCCGCCCTGTTCGAATCCACCCGCCTGCGTGAGTTTGCTGTTTGTGCAAAAGAAAAACGCTCGTGTATTTCTACACAAGCGTTCTCTTGGTGGAGCGAAGCAACCTAAATCCGAACCATTGCCCTCTGGGGCATCTTTGGCGGCGATTTCATCGAAAGTGATGGTTTTTGTGCCGTCTTTGTAGTTGAATGTAATCAAAACTTTTTCATCATAGAGATAAACGGCGTTCACGAATGTATTGATAAGCGTTTCCCGGTGGCTTTTCACGTTCGGGTCGAGCTTGCGGAACCGGGTCAGCCAGAACCGAACCTGATTTTCACTCAACCGAGGCCGAGCGATTTTTTCTTCGGCGATCCGAATCTCAAGTTCTTTCTGCTGGGCTTCCAGCTTTTCCAGCCGCAATTTGGTGGAGTTGGTCAGCACACCAGCTTGAATGGCGTTCAGCATATTCTCAATGCCGTTCTCTACCTCGCGCATCTGCTTTTCCAGCAAAGGGAGAGTGGTGTTTTCCCGATCCTGCAACTCCATGACTTCTGCAACGATGGCATCAATCACGGAATCGTCCTGAATCAGCTTCATGGTTTCAGCTATGACCAAATCTTCCAGCCACTCTTTACGGACGGTCTTTTTCTTGCAGGTCTTGAAACGCTTCGCGGTGGCGCACTTATAATAATGATGAACGACCTTGTTTCTACCCGTACCGCACTCGCCGAACATCATCGCGCCGCACATTCCGCAGAACAGCTTGGTGGTGAGCAAGTAATCGTCCTCGGCTTTGTGACGGGCAGGAGCGCGGCTGTTCTTCTTGATTTTTTGCTGCACTTCTTCAAACAAGTCCTTGTCCACGATGGCCGGGATACTGTCGGGCATCACAATGTCCTTGAAGTGGTTTTCTCCGATGTACCGCTTATTCGTCAACAGCTTCTGAACACTGTTGTAGGTAAACTTCTGATTGCGGTTGGTAGTCACACCGCTGTCGTTCAGCCAGTTCATCAGTTCCTTCATGGTCGCACCATCGTTGTACCGCTGGAAGGCTTCTGCCACAAAGGGAGCTTTCAGCGGGTCGACTTGAAAGAACTTCTCCTCATCTACCTTAAAACCAATGGGAATCGTGCCGCCGTTGTACTTCCCCTTCAGAACATTCTCGGTCATGCCGCGCACAACTTTTTCAGAAAGTTCTGCCGAGTAGTATTCAGCCATGCCGGTGAGCATACTCTTGACCATGATACCCGCAGGGCTGTCAGAGATGGGCTCCGTGGCAGACACCAGCTTGACATGATTTCGTTCCAACTGGTACTCATAGTGCGCTGAATCATAGCGGTTCCGGGCAAAACGGTCGAGTTTCCAGACCAGCACGATGTCAAACAGCCGTTTTTCGCTGTCCTTGATCATCTGTTGGAAGTCCGGGCGGTTATCGGTTTTGGCGGAAAGGGCGCGGTCAATGTAGTGCTTGACCACGGTAATGCCGTTCTTTTCGGCGTAGGCCGTACACTCGCGAATCTGACCTTCGATGGATTCCTCACGCTGGTTATCGCTGGAATAGCGGGCGTAAATCACGGCGGTCATGCAAACACCCCTTTCACTTCATTCTCCGCAGACGGCGCACAAGGTCGGATGCACTGTACAGCACACGGGCCACCGACACGGTATTTTCGCCCACGATGTAGAATACCGAGTAGTTGTCCACCAGCATCTGCCGCAGTCCTTGGGTGCGCTCCGGCTCGCTTTCAACCAGCGCACAGCGTTCCGGCAGGATGTTCAGCGATTGGATGGCCTCTGCAATGCGGTTATACTGCCCCATAGCTGTGTCAGGCTCCAGCAGACGGTCAGCAATGTAGCTGTAAATCTGCTCCATATCACTGAGTGCCGAACGGGAAATTTTCACGTCATACTGCTTCATCTGTGCTGTTCCCTGAACTGTGCGAATGCGCTTGCGGCATCCACGGTATCACCGTTCTGAATCTCCTTGATGCCCACCTGCAAGGCTGCATGGAGCTGGTCATCGGTCATGGTATCGGCGTTCAGCGCCGCAGGAGCCTTCGGCAGGGACAGCGAGAAGGGAATGCCGCCAGTCAGGGTGATCTGGCGCAGGTACATATCAATGGCGGTTGCCATCGGGATGCCGAGCTGCTTCAGTACATCTTCGGCTTGCTGTTTGACGGTAGGGTTGACACGAAGGTTAAGTGTCATTGTTTTTTCCATGGTTATCACCTCAATTTTATTGTAACGCATTTTGCGTTGCAAGTCAATCAAGCGCGAAGCCACTATTGAAATTCTCTGTATTGCACAATATATTCGTCATTAAATTGTTTAAAGCGCAGAATATTCATTCGTTAGAATAAATCTTTGGAGTACGCCCAGCTTGTACTGGGTGGTGAGATTGAACATTATCTCTCGCTCGGCCGCGACCATGGCAGATTAGAAGTTTAACCTTCAATAAACTATTTACTGTACAATTCTTTTAGAATACACCAAAGATTCATTATCACACCAACGCCACCAACAAGTGCAATGAGAATCCCTGCAACTACTGTAAGGCGAACATTTTGATTAAAGGCATACCATAAAAAATTAGTGTCCGCACAAAGTATAAGCAAAATTCCAACAATAAATATGCTTACCGATACGATTGCTGTAAGAATTTTTTCATGTTACACTCTCCTTTGTGTATCACTGTTATTCTCCGAGAAAGTTCGACTCACATCCCTATGATAGTGAACACATCATTCGTTTCAAAACACTTTGCTGCCCAAGGAACTGCTTCTGCAATAATCTCTTTGCAAGTACATCCATCCGATTGACTTTTTGTTAAAATATTATCCCATTGTACTTTTGTAACGATTGTTATTCCATAAAAGTCAAACTCTGGAATCACTTCAAGAATCAGATCTGAAACATGGCGGCTATTCCATACTTCATCACTGATGCTAATAGATGTGTCAAGCCAGCACTTGTCATGATACTGCCCTTGTTGAAATTCCAAGTAGCAGCTGCTGTGTGAGGCTTTTCTTTGATCTTCGTCAATAAAATACTTCAAATTAGTTCACCCGTATTAGCAGATAGCTGTGGTCATCGCTATGTACTACAAGCGGAAAAGTTATATCAAATCCCATTGATCGTTAGCAATTCAACCTATCACAGTAACCATCTGGAAGTATTGATACTGATATTCGTCTTCTAATACAGCCTGCATCTCTTCCATGTATAACGGGTCTTTCAACAGTTTGAGATGAAATGCTCGCTCTCTCCAAAGTCGGACTCCAATTTCAGGGAAAAGATATTCCGTTCCCAGTTGCAAGTCCTTTTCGTTGCAAACAACGTTGTCCTTTTTCATTAAGCTATCAATAATACACTCGGCGGTTGTATTAAACATATCCAGCCCGAACAATTTTATTGATGCCACTTTAGACAACTCTCTCTGGATGCCGATTTCAGTAGCTTTTCCGTTCCGATACTGCACCAGAAAGAACGAATCATTATCCATATATCGTCCTGTTATCAAATTAGGATCACCAGTTTCAGCACAACGCTCCATTTGCATTGCTTCATCAGAAGAATTCGACCACTGTTTCTTCATTTGTAGAAGAGCATTTTCTAGCTCATCTGGTGCCATACCTAATTTTAATTGTCCAATTCCAATATGTGGTATAATAATTATCTCTTTCATAACAAAACCTTATACCAAAAAGGTAAACCACACAAATGCAGCAGTTGCACATATCATCAGAACCAGTAGTATCGTACTTGCAAGTTTCTTCTCAATGGAAACTTTCTGATTTTCGCATAGGACAATCTGCTGAAGATTGTGAAATTCGGCTTCGCTGACATTTCCATTTAATGCTTTCCATGCAGTGCAGCGATCTGTAACCAGCAAAAAATCGGACAGCATTTCCATAAAGATGACAGCGAAAAATGCCAGAGAAAAGAACCACATCCCATTCCATTGAAGTTCTGTCAACACCCTCTGAAGGCTTGAAGGCTTTAATGACACTAACGAAATAATGTAAATCAACGTGTTGCAGAATTCTCTTGCTAATGGCCCTTTTTGTTTAAGAAAATCCATTTTCAACCCTTTCCTTACAAACGGAGTGACTTAACCACCAATAGCCTGATAGTAATCCGTTTTAGAACGAATCAAAGAACCGTTTGACTTGTATTCTTTGACAGTTTGATGGTAGCAATATTTTCGAAATATGTGTTCTATTTTTTCTGCATTGGAATCACCTCATATCAAGTTTGAATTCATATTCTATGCGTCAAATTGTGACTGATTTCAATGATTTTTTTGGTGATGACTAAGATGTTTTATTTAGCTCATTTCGTCCGATGCGGTAAATCTTCTTGTCTTGTTCTCCTACTTCAACAATAAGTTCATTTTTATTGTGATGAACTATTACTGGAATATAGCTATCGGAATTTTCCACCATCAAACATGTGACTCCATTCGTCCATTCACTGTTCAATTCCTTTGATAGCATGGAAATGATTTCTTCTTTCGTCATTTTGATTAATGAATAACCTCCATTTTGTACACTCCCCCAGGAGCTTTTGCTTAGTCAACGTTGCTCACACTGCGTTTGTGACAGCTTTTTTGAAAAAAGTTCAAAATCTTGTCAGCTTTGGACGCTTCAACGAAAAAGTGTCCACACATTTGTAAATAATTACAAGCGTGTGGGCAAAAATTCAGCCAGTTAGGAAATGCTCTCTGCAATTTTTAGAATCTCTTCACGCGGTATCTTTCCAATGATCGTATGTGATATGCCATCTTTCTCCCATACTAGCACATATCTTGTACGGCCTCCGCTATTGTTTGTTCCGAGTGTGGCATCGGCTGTTCCAACTTAACCTCGTTCTAAATAAACCGTCTGGCGGTATCTAACTGATTAACATTTCAACAAAGAAGCTGTGGTTGGAGCCTCCAATATTGAGCAATCCATTTTCTTTCCACTGCATCATAGGGATAACCGGGATTCCCCAGCATCTCTTTTATTCAGGATTTTTCTACTGAAATCCGGATTCCAAATCCTCCCTCTGAGTATGCAATGCTTATCCATGTTTCATCTTTTCTTAGCAAAACGCCTGTCGAAACGCTTTCTGAAGCCGATGCCTCTTCAGCGTATCCTAAGGTTTTCAATTGGTCAATATATTTTTGTATTTCTTCTTCAGAGATATTATTATAAAAGATTGCATAATACCCAGCATTAGAACCATCCAATATATATTCTATCGTTCCACTTTCCGGCTCACAAATAAGCCTAGTGTATTCATTATCCGGCCAAACTGAAGTATAAATACATTTTACATCAGACGGATTGGTTCCTCCATGTGTAGCAAATTTTCCCTGACCTGAAAAACGAATGCAAAGAAAGACCAATATCAAAACTATAAAGGCAACCGCCATACTGCTAAAAAATTCCAATTTCTTATTCATTTGGCTTGCTCCATAATTCAAACGTACAAAGCCACGATTCTTTTCTTTCGACTCTAAAGAATCGTGGCTTTTATACCCATTATCTAATGCTTTTATTACGGAATCGTGATGTCGTAGGAAATGGAGAACTGGCCACCGTTTGCCAAAGCATTCAATTTGTTTTCAAGGAAATTATCTGCATTGGAATCACCTCCATCACGGTTTCCATTTTAGATGTTGATAATAGCAAAGCACAAATAGAAAAAATCCACAATATTGTAGCAAGACGGAGAAAAAATGTCACCAAAACGGTGTAAGCGCAAAGCAGGGATTGGTTCTTGATCTCTGTTGTGAGAGTTCACAAACGTCCGGGGTGCTGTTGCCGGAAGGATGCTTTCTTCAATTTTCTTCCAGAATTCTCTGCAAATAGCGGGCTGTTTATGCTTCTTGAGAATCCATCTAGTGAATACCGACACCCTCCATGATCTTTTCTATCCAATTTGTGGAAGAATCATTTTTCTCACTAAATGACCCCAAATAATGTGACGAACTCTCAACCTCTATTATTACACCATCCGGCATTCTGTATTTTTCTAAACTGAGATTCAAACCTTTAAGTGGGATTGTTCTAGCCAGTTGAGGGATAGAAACTGTATGGAGAATATCAATTTTTGATAAACCTCTATACGTTTCTGTCTTTTCGGCTTCACTTAGCAACCGTTCTGCATACTGATTTGAAATAACCTGTATGCGAAATTGTTCTTTTTCATCCTCGGTCATCTCAAGTGGAACGCCGTGCAATGTGTCCACAATATAGGACGAAATTTTAGCGAAGTGCTCGTCAAAATCAGTGGTATCTTCGTTGGTCATATTTCTGTTCTACCCTCATTATAAGCTTTCCGGTCTGCTTAAAGTTACAGCTTTCAGCGTAAAGCTTCCGTAGTTTTTAATGCTAAACGATAGTTATCGAACTTTTCCACAGCTTTTGCAAAATCGTCGAGAAAAAGTTCTGTATCTTTTTCATTCGTACCACTTTACCCCATTATTAGAATTGAAAATTAGTAGCCCTTTGATATAAATAAGTAAACGATGAATCCACCCCACAAAACAACTTCAGCAATTATCAAACACTTCAAGTGTTGCTGCAATTTTTCGGGGTCAATTTCGCCTTTTTTCAGAAAATCATAAATTGAATTTCGCAATTTATCTATGTCTTCCTGCTTGATTTCCAGTTTCAAATAAAAATTTTTCCCGAAAAGGAGCTGGTGCATCCCATAATATATTGAAAGCAATATTAAAAATGAAGTAATACTTACAAGCGCTGGCTGGGTCCAGCTTATTGTCATACCTTCTACCGATGTAAGATTTCTATAAAAAACAATATCACTTAAACCAGCTACAAACAACAGAAAATTCCAAACCAAAAATGTATATAAAGTTTTCTTCATTGTCTATACCTTCTTTCACTACTGCCCACATCGCTGGCAATATCAAACGCCTACTTTATTTTTATGCCCTCATTTTTTACAAATCATCAAACCTTCCCGCCTTGCTTTTTTGTTTAGATAACGAAATTTAAGCCTGATTTATTTCGTTTGTCCACAAAATTTTTCAAAATCGTATAGATGCACATAAACTTCCTGAAAATTTGTAGCACAATCGCAATCTTCTTTTAAATAAACACGCTAT
>NZ_PRLE01000008.1 GCF_003287495.1 Faecalibacterium prausnitzii | reverse complement strand
CGGAATAGTATTCCGCCATGCCAATCAGCATACTCTCCACCATAATGCCTTCAGGCCCCTGCGAGATGGGTTCCATGACAGACACCAGATGGACACCGTTCTTTTCCAGCTGGTACTTGTAGTTCACGGCATCGAACCGATTCCGTGCAAAGCGGTCGAGCTTCCAGACCAGAACCACATCGAAGATTTTCTTCGCGCTGTCCTTTATCATCCGCTGGAAGTCCGGGCGGTCATCCGTCTTGGCAGAATAGGCACGGTCAATGTAGGTGCCGACCACGGTGATACCGTTCTTCTCGGCGTAGTCCTTGCAGTCGCGCAGCTGCCCTTCAATGGACGCTTCACGCTGGCTGTCGGATGAATAGCGGGCGTAGATCACGGCGGTCATGGTTGCACCTCCTTGGCGCGTATTCGACTTGCCTTTATAGTATCGGGTCAAGCGCAGCTTGTCAACAATCTGCGAGCAGATTGAAATGTGAAAATTGCGAAACGCAGCGAAAAAGGGGAGAGCAAGAATCGTCCCGTGGCCACAAATTTTCAATTCTTGAAAATTCTTGCCACTTTGGGACAGCTTCTTGTTGGGGCGTGCCTGCCCCAAACCCTGCTGGAACGAGTACGGCAAACTGGAATTTATAGTCCTCTCAAAACCAATTTGCTTTTTCTTCTCGAAATACGGGAATATCACTATCTCGATATGGATTGTAATTATGAAGATTGCAACCAAACTCTTTTAATGATTTTATTTTGTTATCCTGTGTCCATACAATTAAAGATATTCCGTCAAATTCTTCAACATTTCCATTATTCATTTTGCTTTTAAAATACCACTCCACGATTGTTTGATTGCCTTGATGAAAAAATTGCTTAATCTCCCAGACAAGAACACTTCCGCGTGTATTCCATTCGTCAAACCAGTGCTTTACCGTTTTGCGGTTTTCATATTTAGGACTCCAACTCTCAGTATATACAACATCATCTGTAAAAATATTGTCAATTCCTAAATCTGCTTTCTTAATCCACATATCAAACCATAATCGGATAATTTTTTCTCTCTCGTTCATAAAGTACCTCCATAACTTCCGATTTACTGGGCTAAGCCGAGTATACCACACTCCACCATGAAAGAACACCCCGATATAGTGAAATTTTGCCATTTTTCTGCGTACGTGCGTACACGATCCGCAGGGATTCTAAGGGGCTTGACCCCTTAGCACACGGACTTTGGGACAAAGTCTAGTGTGTTACACCTTGCCAGAGGTGTACACGCTCTCCCGGTACGCACGTACGCAGCGATTGCCCCCAATGCGTCATATAGGGTGACGACCAAGTTCGCACAAAGCGAACTTGATTCCGCAAAACAAAAGGCAGGATACCACTATCATAGTGATACCCTGCCTTTGCTCGTTTACCGTTCCGAGTAGTCCTTCCGCAGAACCTCCGATAAACAAAAAACGTACCCGAACCCTTTTTCGTAAAGAATCGGGTTCGAGTACGAACTGTATGGTGGACGGTACAGGACTCGAACCTGTGACCTCCTGCACGTCAAGCAGATGCTCTACCAGCTGAGCTAACCGTCCAGATGTCGTATCGACTTGGATATATTACCACAGGTTTTTGCAAAATGCAAGCCCTTTTTTGAAAATTCCATCATTTTTTATTTTTTGATGGACAAACCGGCGGGGTTTTCTCCTTGACGCCTGTTTTGAATGCGGCTATTATAATAAAGTACATTGCCAAAAACGACAAAGGACGCTTTTGTATTCTCCGCAAAACGTCAATTTTTCAAAATGGGAGGCTTTTCATGAAAAAAATCGCGCAGGCCATTGTCCGGCTGCGGAAAATGATCCTGATCCTCGCAGTTCTGCTCCTGATCCCCTCGGCGGTAGGAGCCATTGCCACCCGCATCAACTACGACATCCTCTCCTACCTGCCGCCGGAGCTGGACTCCCGGGTGGGCCAGCTCATTCTGGAAGACGACTATCAACTCGCTTCCACCAGCATGATCACCGTGGAGGGCCTGCCCACCCATGAGCTGCTGGCCATGAAGCAGGACATCGACGCCATCCCGGGCGTATTGCAGACGTTCTGGCTCAGCGACGTGGTAGACCCGGCCATCCCGGTGGAGATGCTGCCCGCCGATGTGCAGAAATTCCTGTTTGGCAAAAACGATTCCACCATCCTCATCGTCCGGCTGGGTGGTTCCAGCGTGAGCGAGGAGACCATGGAGGCCGTGGCGCAGATCAAAAAGGTGCTGCGGCGGGACTGCTTCTTTGGCGGCATCAGCGTCATTTTCTATGATACCAAGGCGCTGGTCACCCAGGAAATGCCCCTCTACTTACTGTTTGGCGGCGGTGCCTGCCTGCTCATTCTGTTCCTGGCGTTGGAGAGCACCATCACACCCCTTCTGTTTATGCTGGGGCTGCTCTTCCCGCTGGTGTACAACTTTGGCACCAACTTCTTCCTCAAGGATGTCTGCTTCATTACCGAGGCGCTGGCCGCCGTGCTGCAGCTGGGCGTGACGATGGATTTTTCCATCTTCCTGCTCCACCGCTATGAAGAGGAAAAAGAGCTGGCCTCCTCCAACGAGGAAGCCATGGTCAACGCCATCTGCAAGACGACCACCTCCATCTCCGCTTCCAGCCTGACCACCATTGCGGGCTTCCTGGCCCTGTGCGCCATGCAGCTGACGCTGGGCCGGGACATCGGCGTGGTCATGGCCAAGGGCGTGGCGCTGGGCGTGGTCTGCACCATCGTCATCCTGCCGGCCCTCATCCTCTTTTTTGACAAGTGGGTGGAAAAATACCGTCATCGCACATTCATCCCCAAGCTCACCCGCCTGAGCTACTTTGTTTCGGGCCACCCGGTGGGGGTGCTGATCGCGTCCATTGCCATTATCATTCCCTTTGCGCTGGCCCAGGGCAGGACTTCTGTCTACTACGCCCTGTTTGATGCCCTGCCGCAGGATATGCCCGGCATTGTGGGCGTGAGCAAGCTGGGCGAGGATTTCGGTATGGTGACCAACCACTTCATCCTTGTCCACGACGACCTGCCCGCCTCCAAGGTCAGCGCCCTGTGCGATGACATCGGCGAGCTGGACGGCATCACCCAGGTGGTCAGTCTGGACGCCATCACCGGCCCGGGCTTCCCCACCGAGATTCTGCCGGACGGCATTCTGGAAATTTTGCAGAACGCCGGTTACAAGCTGATCCTGGCCAACGGTGCCTACAAGGCCGGCTCCGACGCCGTGAACGCGCAGGTGGAGCAGATGATCGCCCTCGTCAAGGCGGCGGACCCGGAGGGCCTCGTCACCGGTGAGAGCGCCATGACGAAAGACCTGGTGGAAATTGCGGACAACGATTTTGCCAATGTCAACGTCTGGTCCATCCTGGCCGTGCTTGTCATCATCCTCATCTCGTTCCGCAGCCTGTCCATCCCGGTCATTCTGGTGGCCAGCATTGAGGCCGCCATTGCCATCAATCTTGGCATCCCCTACTTTACCGGGGCTTCGCTTCCGTTCATCGCCAGCATCATCCTGGGCACCATCCAGCTGGGTGCCACGGTGGACTACTCCATCCTCATGACCACCCGTTACCGGGAGGAGCGCGCCCTGGGCCGCACCCCGCGGGAGGCCGCCCAGCAGGCACTGGAACACTGCAGCCAGAGCATCCTCACCAGCGGCCTGACGTTCTTTGCCGCCACATTCGGCGTGGCTGTCATCAGCCAGATCGAGCTGATGCGGAGCATCTGCCTGCTCATCTCCCGGGGCGCGCTCATCAGCACGGTGGTCATCCTTGTGGTGCTGCCTGCCGCCCTGATGCTGCTGGACGGCCTCATCCGCCGCACCACCCTGGGCTGGCTCCCGTCCGCTGCCCCTCAGATGTCTGAAAAGGAGTAAACCTGCCATGAAAAAAACACTTCGCTTTACCAGCGCGGCCCTGACGCTGGCGCTGGCTGCCGGGATGGCCCTGCCCGCCTTTGCCGCCACCAAGCCCAGCTTCTCCAAAGACGAGACGGTGTACGCCGTCATGGCCCCGGACGGCTCTGTCACCAGTACCACGGTCAGCGCCCACCTCTACAACGCGGCCGGCCTCTCCGGCGTCACCGACCGCTCCACCCTGACCGATATCGTCAATACCGAGAGCGACGCCGCGTTCACCCAGAACGGCGACAGCCTGACCTGGGACACCACCGACACCGATGTCTACTATAAGGGCAACACCAGCCGTGCCCTGCCGGTTTCCGCCACTGTGACCTACACCCTGGACGGTGAAACCGCCCCGCTGGAAAACCTGCTGGGCAAGAGCGGCCACCTGACCATCCGCATCGACCTGACCAACAACGAAACCGGCACCGTGACGGTCAACGGGGCCGAGCGCACCGTTGTCACGCCGTTTATCACCGCCGTGGGTGTGGTGCTGGGGGAAGACGCCTCCAATGTGACGCTGGAGCACGGCCTGCTGGAAAGTGCCGCCAAATCCACGGTCGCCGCCTTTGTCACCCTGCCCGGCGTCCGTGGTGCCCTGAGCGGCCTGCTTCCGGACAGCTTCTCCGCCGCAGAGGACTACTTGCAGGACAGCGTGACCGTGGAAGCCGATGTGGAAAACCTGTCCGCCCCGCAGATTTTGCTGGCCAGTGCCGCCAGTGCTGAGGCGCTGGGGCAGGACAACGTATTTGACCTGAGCAGCATCAATTCCCTGACCGACGGCATCAGCCAGCTCAACGACGCCATACAGCAGCTGCTGAGCGGTGCTTCCCAGCTGGTGGACGGCGTGGCCCAGCTGGACAGTGGCGCGGCGGCACTGCTGGATGGTACCAGCCAGCTGAACAGTGGTCTGGACCAGCTGACCGAGGGCCTGGATACCCTGACTTCCAACAACGCGGCCCTGACCGCCGGTGCCCAGCAGGTGGCCGACGGGGTTCTGGATTCCGCCAGCAAGACCCTGATGGAGGGCGGCCTCATCGACACGCCCCTCACCTGGGACAATTACGCCGCTGTCATTGATGAAATTCTGACCCTGAACGATAAAACGCTGGAGGCCGGCCGCAAAAAGATGGTGCGCACCATCTGGGAGCAGGCCCCACAGTTCAAGGCCAGCCAGCTGGACCTGGCCCTCTACCTCTCCGCCACCAAAACGGACAGTGATCTGGAAGCCGCGCTCCGGCTGATGCAGAGCTACAGCCCCTCCATGTTCGTGGCCATGTTCCAGAAAGCCACCGACCCGGACGCCCGGCAGGTCATCCACGACGAGCTGGTGCTCCAGACCGCCCAGAGCCAGGACATTGCCGATGTCCGTGCCCTGAAAGACAATCTGGCGCAGATCCAGTTCTTTGTGTCCAGCGTGGGCCAGTACGCTGACGGTGTGGCCGCCGCGGCGGATGGTGCCCACGCCGCCAAGGACGGCAGCACTCAGCTGGTTGCCGGGGCACAGGCCCTGCTCAACGGTGCCAACCGGCTGGTGGACGGCACCCACCAGCTCCACAGCGGCCTGAACCAGTTCAATGAGGAGGGCATCTCCCAGCTGACCGGCGCGCTGGATACCGACCAGCTCCACGCCCTGAAAACAGTGCTGGATGCGATGATGGGCCGCATGGAGGAGTACACCAGTTTCTCCGGCGCTCCGGAGGGCGCTGTTTCCAGCATGAAGTTCCTCTACAAGACTGCCGAGAACGTGGAACCCGCAGCCTCTGTGGTCCAGCAGGCTGCCCCTGCCGAGGCCGACAACTTCTTCGTCCGGCTCTGGAAAAAGTTTATCGCTCTGTTCCAGTTCTGATTTTCCCCAATCTTTCTCAACATGCAAAAACGCCCCGTGCAGTGCACGAGGCGTTTTTTGATTCCTCCCAAAGGTTTGAAACAGATTGTTTGGTAATAAACTATCCTGCCTGAAAAATTCCCTCAGCGCGGACGCGCTGGGGGAATTTTTGCAGCTTGTGCTATCCAGCGGGGCGTCTCAGCCGCCCAGGTATGCGCTGCGGACCCGCTCGTTGGTCAGCAGCTCGGCACCGGTGCCGTCCATGACGACACGGCCCGTCTCCAGAACATAGGCACGGTCGGCCACGGAAAGAGCCATCTGTGCGTTCTGCTCCACCAGCAGGATGGTCATGCCCTCCTTGTGGATGTTCTGGATGATATCGAAGATCTCCTGCACCAGCAGGGGCGAAAGACCCATGGAGGGCTCGTCCAGCATCAGCATGGAGGCATTGCTCATCAGGGCGCGGCCCATGGCCAGCATCTGCTGCTCGCCGCCGGACATGGTACCGGCCAGCTGCTTCCGGCGCTCTTTCAGGCGGGGGAACAGCTCAAAGACTTTCTCTTTGTTGGGGCCGATGGTGGAGGCGGGCTGCGTATAGCCGCCCATATCCAGGTTTTCCTCCACGGTCATGTGCAGGAACACATGGCGGCCTTCCGGCACATGGGCCAGGCCCTGCTCCACGATCTTGTGCGCGCGGACGCCCTTGATGCTCTTGCCCTTGTACAGCACATCACCCGTTTTGGGGTGCAGCAGACCGGAGATGGTCTTCAGGGTGGTGGATTTTCCTGCACCGTTGGCACCGATCAGGGTGACGATCTCGCCCTCGTTGACCTCGAACGAGACGTTCTTCACGGCGTGGATGTTGCCGTAATACACATTGATATTGTCTACTTTCAGCATCGTCTGTGCCATTGTTCAGCCCTCCTTTTTGCCCAGGTAGGCCTCAATGACCTGCGGGTTGTTGCGGATCTCGTCCGGGGTGCCCTTGGCGATGACGCGGCCAAAGTTCAGCACGGCGATGCCCTCGCAGATGCCCATAACCAGGCTCATGTCGTGCTCGATCAGCAGCACGGCAATGTTGAACTCGTCGCGGATGCGGCGGATGGTCTCGGTCAGCTCGGCCGTCTCAGAGGGGTTCATACCGGCAGCGGGCTCATCCAGCAGCAGCAGCTTCGGGCTGGTAGCCAGTGCACGCATGATCTCCAACCGGCGCTGCGCGCCGTAGGGCAGGCTGCCGGCCAGGGTATCGGCCAGGTCTGCCATGTGGAAGATATCCAGCAGCTCAAAGGCACGCTCGGTGCAGTGTTTTTCCTCTTTCCAGTAGTTGGGCAGGCGGATGAGGGAGGAAGCCAGATCGTACTTCATGGACTCATGCAGGCCCACCTTGATGTTGTCGATGACCGACAGCTCTTTGAACAGGCGGATGTTCTGGAACGTGCGGGCCACGCCCATCCGGTTGACCTGATAGGTCTTTTTGCCGGCCGTGGGCATTCCATCGATCAGGATGGAGCCGCGGGTGGGCTGGTAAACGTTGGTGAGCAGGTTGAAAACGGTGGTCTTGCCCGCGCCGTTGGGGCCGATCAGGCCGGTGATCTCGTTGCGGCCGATCATCAGGTTGAAGCCGTCCACGGCGGTCAGGCCGCCAAAATCGATGCCCAGCTCACGGACGTCCAGAATGGGTTTTTTGTCCTTATCGCGGTCGGTCAGGAAGCCGCCGGAGGGCACACTGTGTAACTTGGTCTGAAACTCACTCATGGTCTGCACCCTCCTTTTCTTTCTTGCGGAACAGCTCGCCGTTCATTGCTTTCTCCACAACGCGGCTCATGGAGAAATCGTAGCTGCCCAGCAGGCCGCCCGGACGGAAGATCATCATGAGGATCAGCACCAAAGAGTAGACCACCATGCGGTAGCTCTCAAAGCTGCGGGTCGCCTCGGGCAGGATGGTCAGCACGGTAGCGGAGAGGATGGAGCCCAGCATGGAGCCCATGCCGCCCAGAACCACCATGACCAGGATCTCGATGGATTTCATAAAGCCGAACGTGGAGGGGTCCAGAACGCCCAGATAGCAGGCGTACAGGCCGCCCGCCAGGCCTGCAAAAGCGGCGGAGAACGCAAAGGCCATGACCTTGTAATAGGTGGTCTGGATGCCGCAGCTCTCAGCGGCGATCTCGTTATCGCGGATGGCGAGGACCGCACGGCCATGGCGGGACTTCATCATCGCATGGATGAGGAAGCAGGTGATGACCACGCAGAGGAAGACATTCGTGAAATTGGAGTACTTGGGGATGTTTTTCAGGCCCTTGGCACCGTAGAACAGCTTGAATCCCAGCACATCGTCGATGTTGTTCAGGGTGATGCGGATGATCTCACCAAAGCCCAGTGTCAGGATCGCCAGATAGTCGCCGGTCAGGCGCAGAGCCGGGATGCCGATGAGGACACCGAACAGGCCAGCCATCACGCAGGCCAGCACCAGGCCCAGCACAAAGGAGACGGGGCCGGGCAGCGGGCAGTACTTGGTGAACAGGGCGCAGGTGTAAGCACCCACGGCCATAAAACCGGCATGGCCCAGCGGCAGCTGGCCCAGGTAACCGGTGGCAACGTTCAGGGACACGGCCAGAATGATGTTGATGCCCACGGTCATCAGCACTTTGTTCTGGTAGGTAGAGAGCATGTTCCCGGTCATGTAGGAGAGGGCCAGGAACAAGAGCACCACCAGCACGGCGTTCATGAGGTAACGCACGGGCATTTTGAGGGTTTTGCGATTCTTATTCATCTTTCTATTCCCTCCTTACACCTTTTCCTGCACCTGACGGCCGAGGAAGCCGGTGGGCTTGACCAGCAGCACAACGATCAGGATGGCAAACGTGACGGCGTCTTTCCAGGCAGAGAGGCCGATGGCGGAGACGAAGCATTCACACAGGCCGATGGCGATACCACCGATCATGGCGCCAGGGATGGAGCCGATGCCGCCCAACACGGCGGCGACGAATGCTTTCAGGCCCAGCATGGAACCCATGGTGGGAGTAGCCTGCGGGTAGGAGCAGCAGTACAGCACCGCACCGATGCCGGCCAGTGCGGAGCCGACGGCAAACGTGAACGAGATGGTGCTGTTGACGTTGATGCCCATGAGGCGGGCAGCATCCATATCCTCAGAGACGGCACGCATGGCCTTGCCAAGCTTGGTCTTCTGGACCAGGAACGTCAGGACCAGCATGGACAGCACGGTGACCACCAGCGTGATGATGGAGGTCAGGCCCAGCGGCACCTTGCCGATCATAAAGGTCTTGGCGGCATAGTAAGACGGGATGACCTTTGCGCCGGAGCCCATGATCAGTTCCGCGGTGTACTCCAGGAAAAAGGAGACGCCGATGGCGGTGATCAGCAGCGAGATGCGGGGTGCGCCGCGCAGCGGGGTGTAGGCAACTTTCTCGATCACGACGCCCAGCAGCGTGCAGGTGACGATGGTGGCGCACACGGCGGTGACAGGGCCGAGGCCCAGCTGGTTCATGACGAACCAGGACATGTAAGCGCCCACCATAATGACATCGCCATGGGCAAAGTTCAGCAGCAGGATGATGCCGTACACCATGCTGTAGCCCAGTGCGATCAGTGCATAGATGCTGCCCAGGGAAAGACCGTTGATCAGCTGACTAAAAAACACTGTCATGGTTTGATTCCTTCCTTTCTTGATCCGGATAGAAATAATACAAAAATGCGGAGACGGTCGAAGCAAACCTCTACCGACGGTCTCCGCAAGTGGATCATTGAAAACTTTGCAGCTTTCCGGGCCGCGGCCCGAAGCAGCTTAGAACATCTCTTTCAGAACCGGCGCGCCATCGACATAGGTCAGGATCGCGGTGCTCTTGACGGGGTTGTTGTGCTCATCAAAGGTAAAGGTACCGGTGATGCCCTCGATGGTGCCATTCTTGATGCCATCAATCACAGCCTGCTTGTACTCATCGGTGCCTGCTTCCAGACCAGCGTCCTCAGCAGCCTGAATGCCGTAGCACAGGGTAACGGCCGCATCGTAGCCCAGAGGAGAGAAGCCGTTGGGGTAGTCCTCGCCGTACTTCTCCTTGTACGCGTTCTCAAAGTCGGGGTTGGAGCCCTTTGCGTAGTTGGCGCAGAAGTAGGTATCCTTCAGCTGGTCGTTGGTGGCGTAGCCCTCCAGGCCGTCCCAGCCGTCGCCGCCCAGGAACGGAACGGTCAGGCCGACGCTCTCGGCCTGAGACAGGATCTGGCCCACTTCCTGATAGTAGTTGGGGCAGAAGACGGTCTCGGGGCCCTTGCCCAGAATGGTGGTCAGCTGCGTCTTGTAATCCACGTCGCCGTCGGAGTAGCTCTCCTCATCGACGATGGTGCCGCCCAGAGCCTCGAACTCGTTGACGAAGTTCTCAGCCAGGCCCTCGTTGTAGTCAGCGCCTTTCTTGTAGATGACGGCTGCCTTGGTGTAGCCCAGCTTCTGGTAAGCGTAGTCCGCCATCTTGATGCCCTGGAACGGGTCGGTAAAGGTGGCACGGAAGACATTCTCATACACGGTGTCGGTCTCAGCATCGTAGGTAACAGCCTCAGCGGTAGCGGAAGCAGTGACCATGGGCATGTTGTAGTCCTGGCTCTCAGCGGCAACGGCCAGAGTCGGGGTGGTGGTCACGTCGCCGATCAGACCAACGATCCCCTCATCCACCATCTTGGTGAAGCACTGGACAGCCTGAGTCGCGTCGCCCTGCTCGTCCATGGTGATGGACTCGATCATCTTGCCATTGATGCCGCCGTTGGCGTTGACCTGATCCAGATACAGGTTCGCGCCGTTGGTAACAGCCAGACCGTAAACGGAAACATCGCCGGTCATGGGGCCCATAACGCCAACCTTGATGGTATCACCGGAAGCAGCGGCAGTGGAGCCAGCAGTGCTTGCAGCGGTGGAAGCAGCGGTGCTGCTGGAAGAGCCGCCGCAGGCGGTCAGGGCCAAAGCAGCAGCGGAAACACCAGCGGCAGCCAGAAAGCTACGGCGAGAGATCATCTTTTTCATAATCGTATATCCTCCTTGGATTGGAAGTTTTTCGTGTAAAAGTATGAAGCAGAGTGGCTTCCCTCAAAGCTCCTCTGCCTCGATAGGCTTATTATAGACCCTCGCCGCAGAGTGTGCAATTCACAAACCGTCCATAGTTTTTGGGGCATTTTCGGGCATTTTCTTCTATTTTAAACAAAACGAATGCATTGTTTTTGTTTACTTTTTCAAGTTATTCATCTCGTACAAGCACGAAATGAAAGCGCTTCACCCATAACAAAAAAGTTACACAGCTCCCGCAGGCTCGTTAAGTTTCTATCAACTAACATCTTCTCAGCCCCTTGCATACAGGCCGGAAACGTGATAGGATAAAGGCGGTTAGTTAGCGTATACTATCCAATAATGCTGAGAACGTATTCAGGAGGGCAACTCTTATGAACTATCTGGAAATTGAATCCGTCATCGGCCGCGAGATCCTGGACTCCCGCGGAAACCCCACCGTTGAGGCTGAGATCACTCTGGCCGACGGCACTGTTGCACGCGGCTGCGCCCCGTCCGGTGCTTCCACCGGCGAGTTTGAGGCGCTGGAGCTCCGCGACGGCGACAAGAGCCGCTACCTGGGCAAGGGCGTGACCAAGGCTGTGGAGAACATCAATACCGTCATTGCGGACGCCGTGGTGGGCCTGGACGCTTCCGACATCTACGCGGTGGACGCCGCCATGCTGAAAGCCGACGGCACCAAGGATAAATCCAACCTGGGCGCAAACGCCATCCTGGCTGTTTCCATTGCAGCCTGCCGCGCTGCCGCCGCCTCGCTGGACATGCCCCTGTACCGCTTCCTGGGCGGCGTGAACGGCAACCGCCTGCCCGTCCCCATGATGAACATTCTGAACGGCGGCGCGCACGCCACCAACACCGTGGATACTCAGGAGTTCATGATCATGCCCGTGGGTGCTCCCTCCTTTAAAGAGGGCCTGCGCTGGTGCGCTGAGGTCTTCCATGCTCTGGCTTCCATCCTGAAAGCCAAGGGTCTGGCTACCTCCGTCGGCGATGAGGGCGGCTTTGCGCCCAACCTGTCCAGCGATGAGGAGACCATCGAGACCATTCTGGCCGCCATTGAGAAAGCCGGCTATCTGCCCGGCAAGGACTTCATGCTGGCCATGGACGCCGCTTCCTCCGAGTGGAAGAGCCCCAAGGGCAAGGGCTTCTACAAGCTGCCCAAGGCTGGCACCGAGTACACTTCCAGCGAGCTGATCGCACACTGGAAAAAACTGGTTGAGAAGTACCCCATCATCTCCATCGAGGACGGCCTGGATGAAGAGGACTGGGAGGGCTGGCAGGAGATGACCCGCGAGCTGGGCGGCAAGGTCCAGCTGGTGGGCGACGACCTGTTCGTCACCAACACCGAGCGTCTGGCCAAGGGCATCCAGCTGGGTGCCGGCAACGCCATCCTCATCAAGCTGAACCAGATCGGCTCCGTTTCCGAGACGCTGGAGGCCATCAAGATGGCACACAAGGCTGGTTACACCGCCATCAGCTCTCACCGCTCCGGCGAGACCGAGGATACCACCATTGCAGACCTGGCCGTGGCTCTGAACACCTGCCAGATCAAGACCGGCGCTCCCAGCCGCACCGAGCGCGTGGCCAAGTACAACCAGCTGCTCCGCATTGAAGAGCACCTGGGTGCCAGCGCTGTTTACCCCGGCATGGGCGCGTTCAACGTCAAGCGCTGAAACACAAGCCATTCATTTTTTCCTTTCTTTCCCAGTGAAACCCATAAATCCAACCCCCTGGCAAAAAAACACCCGGCACCGCAGTTCACGGTGCCGGGTGTTTTTATGCATTCAGGTACTGAACAGGAAACGCTTCCCGCAAAGCTTACAGAGCGAAGTAACGCTTTGCGTTGTCGAAGCAGATGCCCTTGACGATCTTCTCCAGAGCCTTCTCGTCGTTGGGATACTCGCCGTTCTCGACCCACTCGCCGATCAGGTTGCACAGGATGCGGCGGAAGTAGTCGTGGCGGGTGTAGCTCAGGAAGCTGCGGCTGTCGGTCAGCATCCCAACAAAGTTGCCCAGCAGGCCCAGGTTTGCCAGGCTCTTCATCTGGTTCTCCATGCCGATCTTCTGGTCGTTGAACCACCAGCCGGAACCGTGCTGGATCTTGCCGGGGATCTCATCGTTCTGGAAGCAGCCCAGAATGGTGCCGATCTGCTCGTTGTCGTACGGGTTCAGGCTGTAGATGATGGTCTTGGGGCACTCGTCGGTGTCGTTCAGAGCGCTCAGCAGAGAAGCGATCTGGCCGCCGCAGCTTGCGGTGTTGATCATATCAAAGCCGGTGTCGGGTCCCAGCAGAGCGTTCATCTTGCGGTTGACGCCGCGCAGGCAGTTGTAGTGGATCTGCATGGCAACGTTCAGGCGGTGATACTGCTTGCCCAGGTGGATGAGGATGTAGGTCTGGTACTTCTCAGCCTCTTCGGCCGTGCAGGCCTCGCCAGCCATGACTTTCTGGTAGATGGCGTTGACCTCTTCCTTGGAAGCTTCACGGTAAGGCACATAGTCCAGGCCGTGGTCAGAAGCGCGGCAGCCCATCTCCACGAAGAACTCAATGCGCTTGGTCAGAGCGTCGGTCACGCAGTTGATGCAGGCCAGCTTCTCCTTGCCCACAACAGCAGCCAGCTGCGCCATGTACTCTGCAAAGCCGGGCTTCTGGATGTTGAGGGCCTTGTCAGGACGGAAAGACGGAGCCACGGTGAACTTGATGGTGGGGTCTTCCTTGATCTTCTTGTGCCACTCCAGGCTGTCGATGGGGTCATCGGTGGTGCCGATGAATGCCACGTTGCTCTGCTCGATCAGGCCGCGGACGGTCAGCTTGGGGTCGTGCTGCAGCTTGTCGTTGCACAGGTTCCACACTTCCTCAGCGGTGTCGCCGTTCAGCACGCCGTCATAGCCGAAGAAGCGGTGCAGCTCCAGGTTACACCAGTGGTACATCGGGTTGCCGATGGCCATGGGCAGAGCCTCTGCAAACTTCTGGAAGCGCTCGCGGTCGGGCTTATCGCCGGTAATGTACTCCTCAGGCACGCCACTGGAGCGCATCACGCGCCACTTATAATGGTCGCCAAAGTAGCTGCCGTCCGGGTTGCGGCCGCCCAGCCACACCTGAGTGATATTCTCAAAGCGGCGGTTCTCATAGATCTCGCGGGGAGGGATATGGCAGTGGTAATCGCAGATGGGCATATCCTCAGCATAAGTATGGTACAGGTGCTGAGCGGTGGGGTTCTGGAGCATGAACTCCTTATCCATAAATGCTTTCATGATCGAGTTCTCCTTTTCTTGTATTCAAGGTGAAATCATACAAAAAATGTGCTTTCCTGCCCCCACAGGATCCCAGTGGGAGCGGATACATCCTTAGTATACCGAAAATCACGCATGTATACAACTGAAAATTTGACGAATTTTTAAAGCATTCCTTGTGAAAACCGCTGGAATTTATGAAAATGGCCTATTTTGGGGCAAAAACCCATCCTTACCCCCTTGACTTATTTGTATACAACAGCATAAAATAGGGGTAGTCGGGGGCCGCACCGTGGCGGCTCCGGTTTTGAGCAAAGCAACATAAAAAGGAGAACAGCAAAATGGAAACTTTGAATTACAAGGTTTTGGCAGAGACTGGTTACAACGGCTACGTCCTCAAGGATGCCCCGGTCAAGGTGATGCAGTTCGGTGAGGGCAACTTCCTCCGCGCGTTCGTGGATTACTTTATTGATATCGCCAACGAGAAAGCCGGCTTCAACGGCAAGGTCAAGCTGGTGCAGCCCATTGCCAACTTCCCCCAGATGGCTGACTGGATCAACGAGCAGGAGGGCCTGTACACCCTGTACCTGCGCGGCAGTGAGAAAGGCCAGAAAGTGGACGCCAAGCGCGTGATCTCCTGCGTGTCCGACTGTGTCTGCCCTTATCAGGATGGCAAGTGGGCTGAGGTGCTGGAGCTGGCTCGCTCCGAGGATCTGGAGATCATCGTCTCCAACACCACCGAGGCCGGCATCGCTTACACCCAGGGCGACAGCGAGTTCGATCAGGTGCCCCCCAACAGCTTCCCCGCAAAGCTGACCCGCGTGCTGTATGAGCGCTACAAGGCATACAACGGCGCTGCCGACAAGGGCCTGGTCATCCTCTCCTGCGAGCTGATCGACAACAACGGCAAAGAGCTGAAGAAGTGCTGCAACAACTACGCCAAGGACTGGAACCTGGACGCTGCTTTCCTCGACTGGATGAACAACGCCAACACGTTCTGCTCCACTCTGGTGGACCGCATCGTCCCGGGCCGCATTCGTGACCCGAAAGAACTGGCTGCCCTGGAAGAGGCCAACGGCTACCACGATCAGGTGCTGGATGTCGGCGAAGTGTTCGGCGTCTGGGTCATCGAGGGCCCCGCGGGCCTGGAGGACAAGCTCCCGTTCAAGAAAGCCGGCGTCAACGTCATGGTCGTGCCCGATGTCACTCCTTATAAGAAGCGCAAGGTCCGCATCCTGAACGGTGCCCACACCGGTTTTGTTCTGGGCGCTTACCTGGCTGGCTTTGATATCGTCCGTGACTGCATGCACAACGATACCGTCCGCGGCTTCATGAACAAGATGCTGCACGAGGAGATCATCCCCACCCTGCCTCTGGACAAGAAAGACCTGGAAGATTTTGCTTCCGCTGTGGAAGACCGCTTCAACAACCCGTTCGTCAACCACGAGCTGATGAGCATTTCCCTGAACTCCACCTCCAAGTGGAAAGCCCGCAACATGCCCTCTTTCCTGGCTTATATCGAGGAGCAGAAGCAGCTGCCCAAGTGCCTGACCATGTCTCTGGCAGCCTATATCGCATTCTATTCCAACGACATCCAGGAGCGCGCCGCCGACGGCCTGATCTGCAAGCGCCCGGCCGGCAACACCTATAAGATCCAGGATGACGCATGGGCTCTGGACTTCTACTATGCACACAAGGACGACACCGCCGCTCAGCTGGTGCACGCTGTCCTGTCCAACACCCAGATGTGGGATCAGGATCTGACCAAGATCGAGGGCCTCGAGGCCGCTGTCCTGGCTGATCTGGAGCTGATCCGCTCTCAGGGCGCTGAGGCTGCTTACAAGAGCTGCCTGTAATTCGACAGAATATTTTCCCCGCACATCAAAGGGCTGCTGCTTTGGGCAGCAGCCCTTTTGTGCTTTTGAGAGTACAAGGAGAGAAACTATGCCGCAGGCAATTCACATCAGCCCCATCGACAACGTCGTTGTCGCGCTGCATCCCATCGCCAAGGGCACTCTGGTGGAGGTAGACGGCCTTTCCGTCACCGCGCTGGAGGATATTCCCCAGGGCCATAAAATGGCCGTGAAGCCCATCAAGAACGGCGAGAACGTCATCAAATACGGCTTCCCCATCGGCCATGCCACCGCCGATGCCGAGCCGGGCACCTGGATGCACACCCACAATGTCCACACCAACCTTTCCGGTGAGGTGGAGTACAGCTACAATCCCGCCCCCGATCTGGCTCCCCTGCCCAAGGCGGCTCCGGAGACCTTTATGGGCTTCCGCCGCAAGGATGGCCGCGCCGCCATCCGCAACGAGATCTGGATCATTCCCACCGTCGGCTGTGTCAACGATATCGCCAAGAAGATGGTGGCCGACAACCAGGATCTGGTCACCGGCAGCATCGAGGGCCTGTATACCTTTACCCATCCGTTTGGCTGCAGCCAGACCGGCCATGATCATGCACAGACCCGCAAGCTGCTGGCGGCTCTGGTCCGCCACCCCAATGCCGCTGCCGTTCTGGTGCTGCATCTGGGCTGTGAGAACCTCCAGCATGACCAGTTCGTGGAAGAGCTGGGCGAGTACGACCACGACCGGGTCAAGTTCCTGACCTGCCAGGACGTGGACGACGAGTTCACCGCGGCCCGCGAGATCCTCAAGGAGCTGGCTGCTTATGCCGGTCAGTTCCAGCGCGAACCCATTCCCGTCAGTGAGCTGGTGGTCGGCATGAAGTGCGGCGGCTCGGATGGCCTGTCCGGCATCACCGCCAACCCCACCATCGGCCGCTTCTCCGATATGATGGGCCAGCGCGGCGGTTCCACCGTCCTGACCGAGGTGCCCGAGATGTTCGGTGCCGAGGGCTTCCTGATGGATCGCTGCATCAACCACGACGTCTTCGTCAAGGCTGAGAAGATGATCAACGGCTTCAAGGAGTACTTCATCAGCCACAACGAGGTGGTTTACGACAACCCCTCCCCGGGCAACAAGCAGGGCGGCATCACCACCCTGGAGGACAAGAGCTGCGGCTGTGTCCAGAAAGGCGGCACCGCCCCCATCATGGACGTCATCGGCTACGGCGACCCCGTGGTGACCAAGGGCCTGAATATGCTCTACGGCCCCGGCAATGACCTGGTCTCCGCCACGGCCATGACAGCAGCCGGCGCGCACCTCATCCTCTTCTCCACCGGCCGCGGCACGCCGTTCTCGGCCCCGGCCCCCACCCTGAAGATCTCCACCAACACCCCGCTGGCCCAGAAGAAGTCCGGCTGGATCGACTTCAACACCGGTGTCATCGCGGATGGAGAGAAGACCATCGACGAGGCCGCGCACGACCTGCTGGATCTGGTCATCCGCGTTGCCAGCGGTGAGCAGACCAAGGCCGAAAAGCACGGCTTCCGCGAGATCTCCATCTTCAAGGACGGCGTTGTTCTGTAATGGATCAGAGGCTGCTGTGTGCCCTGTGGTGCACGGCGGCCTTTTTGTGCATTGATTCTTAATTTCGACCCGCGGAACGCGGGCAAAAAAACAGGAGGACAAACTTTATGAATCAGATCACTACCCAGTACGTCACGGAGAACGGTGCCTGCTACGAGCAGTACGTCATCACCGACCCCGCCGCCAAGACGGCCCTGACCATCACCCCCGAGCGCGGCGGCATGATCACCGGCTTCACGCTGGACGGCGAGGAGTACATCTGGACCCGCCGCCCCAACTTCAGCGAGTGCAACCGCCCCCGCTTTGGCGTGCCCGTGCTCTTCCCCAGCTGCGGCAACCCGGACAACGGCGTGCATCTCTTTGACGGCAAGGCCTACCCTATGGAGTGCCACGGCTTTGCAGACCTCTGCGCCTGGGAAGTGGAGAGCGTCGGCCCGGACGGCGTGAGCCTTGTGCTGGAGTCCACCCCGCTGACCAAGTTCCTCTACCCGTTTGATTTCACCCTGCTGGTGAACTACAATCTGGAGGGCAGCAAGGCCACCATCAGCATGACCGTCATCAACGAGGGCGACAAGCCGATGCCGTTCAGCTTTGGCTACCACCCCTACTTCAACGCCTCTGCCCTGGAGAACGTGGACTTCAACATCCAGTGCGCTACCTGCTCTGAGAACGCCAAGGGCGAGCAGCCCGCTGCCCCGGAGAAGATCACCCTGACCCGCAAGGAGGGTGCCGACAACTCCATCCGCCTGCTGACCGGCGTGGAGTTCCCCATGAGCTTTACCGACAAGGGCAACGGCCACAAGGTGACTGTGGACGCCGACGAGACTTTCACCAACGGCGTGCTCTGGCAGCAGGATGCCGAGAGCTTCGTCTGCATGGAGCCCTGGAACGGCTGGGCCAACAGCGTCAACGAAGAGGGCAAGCACGAGGTGCTGGAGCCTGATGAGGCCATGACCAGCGAGTGGAGCATCACCATTGAGAAAGTCTGAAAATCCGCTTTCCTGAACATCTGAACAAAAAATCTCCCGCGGTGTGCACAGGCATCCGCGGGAGATTTTTTATTTAAATCACATAATCGTTTCCGGCTTCTTCCGGGGCTGCCAGGTCTGCGAGGGTGATCTTGCGGAAGTAATCCGAGATCATTTCGTCCAGGCCTTTCCACATGTTATAGGTGCGGCATTCGGCCATCCGATGGCAGGTGGGTGCTCCGGGAGTCAGGCAGCTCACCGTTGCCAGATTGCCCTCCGTCAGGTTCAGGATCTCCTCCACCGTGTACTGCTCCGGGCTGCGGGTCAGGCGGTAGCCGCCGCCCTTGCCGCGCAGGCCCTCCAGAAACCCGTTCTGCACCAGCACCTTGAGGATGTTCTCCAGATATTTCTCCGAGATCTCCTGCCGGGCGGCTACTTCTTTCAGGGGGACATATTTATCTGACTGGTGTTCGGCCAGATCGATCATCACACGCAGCGCATAACGCCCTTTGGTTGAAACAATCATCCGTTTTTCTCCTTTGATTGCAAAGTGATTTACCGTTTTTGATTTTAAACCTATTATACAACAGGGTTTGTAACTTTTCAATCCGATTTTTTCGCATTTTTCCATTGACAAGGGCAGGGCACAAGCGTATAATGCTATCAAACCCACAAACCATATTGGTTTATAGAGTTGTGTGAACAGCCGGGGCCGCCCCGGAACAGCAGGGCCAAGCGCCCACATAGGGAGGACAAAGTATTATGAGCAAGATTTATACTTCCGCGGATCAGCTGATCGGCCACACTCCGCTGCTGGAGCTGACCCACATTGAAGCACAGGAAAACCTGCCTGCCAAGATCCTGGCCAAACTGGAGTATTTCAACCCGGCCGGTTCCGTCAAGGACCGCATTGCCAAGGCCATGATCGACGACGCCGAGGCTTCCGGCAAGCTCAAACCGGGTTCCGTCATCATTGAGCCCACCTCCGGCAACACCGGCATCGGCCTGGCTGCCGTGGCGGCTGCCAAGGGCTACCGCATCATCATTGTCATGCCTGAGACTATGAGCGTGGAGCGCCGCCAGCTGATGAAAGCCTATGGCGCGGAGCTGGTCCTGAGCGAGGGTGCCAAGGGCATGAAAGGTGCCATTGCCAAGGCCGATGAGCTGGCAAAGGAGATTCCCAACGCATTCATCCCCGGCCAGTTCGTCAACCCCGCCAACCCCAAGGCTCATGTTGCCACCACCGGCCCCGAGATCTGGGATGACACCGACGGCAAGGTCGATCTCTTTGTGGCAGGCGTCGGCACCGGTGGCACTGTGACCGGTGTTGGCCAGTACCTGAAGAGCCAGAACCCGAATGTCAAGGTCGTGGCTGTGGAGCCCGCCTCCTCCCCTGTCCTGAGCAAGGGCACTGCCGGTGCACACAAGATCCAGGGCATCGGCGCAGGCTTTGTCCCCGCTGTGCTGGACACCAAGGTCTACGATGAAATCATCGCCGTGACCAACGAGGACGCCTTTGCAACGGGCCGCCTCATCGGCCACAAAGAGGGCGTGCTGGTGGGCATCTCCTCCGGTGCAGCCGTCTGGGCTGCCATCGAGCTGGCAAAGCGCCCGGAGAACAAGGGCAAGAACATTGTGGTCCTGCTGCCCGATACCGGCGACCGTTACCTCTCCACCCCGCTGTTTGCGGAATAAGAAAAAGCTCTCACCCTTGACAAAAATGTGAGAGCTGTCGTATAATAACATTAGAAAAGGCGCTGGTTCGCAAACGGCTAGCTCCTTACCATTACAAAGTCAAGAAAAATGACCGCTCTGGGTTGGGGAACTTTGAGGCGGTCATTTTTTCTTGTCTTTATCGCTATGAGAAACAGTCCATTTACAATCCAATTGGAGCGTATGACATGAACTACTACGTTGCCCCCATGGAGGGGCTCACCGACCGGGTGTGGCGGCAGGCCCACCAGAAATGGTTCGGCTGGGCAGGAGGCCCGGCCCGCTATTACGCGCCCTTTTTGTCCCCGCCGGAAAACCGCGTTCTCATCAAAAAGAAGATGGCGGAACTGGCCCCGGAGGCCAACCCCGGCGTGCCCGTTATCCCGCAGCTGCTGGCCAAGGATGGCGAGCTGGCTGCCTGGATGATCGGCGAGCTGCGGAAGCTGGGCTATACCGAGGTCAATCTGAACTTCGGCTGCCCCGCCGGAACGGTTACCGCCAAGGGCAAGGGTTCCGGAATGCTGCGGGACCCGGCCAAACTGGACGCCTTTCTGGAGGCTGTTTTCTCTCATGCAGAGGGCCCCATCTCGGTCAAGACCCGGCTGGGCGTGGAGAAACCGGAGGAATTTGCGGCCATCCTTACCATCTACAACCGCTACCCTATCTCTGAACTGACCATTCACCCCCGTGTCATGCGCCAGCTCTACCGCGGGCAGGCTGACCAGGAGGCCTTTGCCGCCGCCCTGCCCCAGTGCAAGCCGCCGGTCTGCTACAACGGTGATATCACCACCACAGGGCAGCTCCATGGGCTGGAAGCGGAATTTCCCACCCTTTCCGGCATCATGATCGGCCGGGGCATCATTGCAGACCCGGCTCTCTTCCGCAAGGCACTGGGCGGCCCTGCTGCCACCAAAGCCGAGCTGCGGGGCTATCTGGACGACCTCTACCACGGCTATACCGAGCTCTTCGGCAGCGCCGGGTGTGCCATCAGCCGGATGAAAGGCCACTGGTTCTATCTCGTCCACTGCTTTGCCGACTCTGAAAAGTTGGAAAAGCAGCTGAAAAAGCTGCGGGAGCCCTGGGAGTATGAGACGGTCGTGAATCAGATTTTTACTTTGCCGCTTATTTAAAAAAGTCCGCTGCCATACAGACAGCGGACTTGAAAGGACAGATGGAAGCTCAGACGTTCAGATAGCTGCGCAGCAGTGCCTGCAGCAGGTCATCGCGGTCCACCTTGCGGATCAGCGAACGCGCGCCCTTGTACGTCGTAATGTAAGTCGGATCTTCGGAGAGGATATAGCCCACCAGCTGGTTGACCGGGTTATACCCTTTTTCTTTCAGTGCGTCGTACACCTGCTGCACGACTTCGTGGATCTCATCGTCCTTTTGATCGTGGATCGAGAAAATAGCAGTTGCGTCACCCACGCAAGACACCCCCTTCGATAAACTATGATTTATTGTACACGAAATGCGGCAAAACTTCAAGATTCCGGGGCCGTATTTGCACATTTTGCTCAAAATTTTCTGACAATTCCATGCAATTTGGCGGGTGGTTTTCCACCGAAAGGAGCGTTTTATGCTGTATGGCATTGGGTGCGACCTGTGTGAGGTCGCCCGGATGGAAAAAAGCCTCTCCGGGGCCCATGGCCCGGCCTTTGTTCGGCGGGTGTTCGGCCCGGCAGAGCAGGCCGCGCTGGGCCTTGGTGCAGAGGCGGAGCCCTGGCCCGCCGGGCGGGCTTCCGCCCATAAGGCTGCCAGTGCGGCGGCTGATTTTGCCGCCAAAGAGGCATTCCTCAAGGCGGCAGGCACAGGGCTTGCCGCGCCGTTCTCCCTGTGTGAGATCGAAGCCGTCCGCCTGCCCTCCGGGGCCCCGAACTATCGTTTCTCCGGCAAAACGGCGGAGTGGGTGGCGGCGCGCCGCCTGACCGCAAAGCTCTCTCTCAGCCACGACGGCGGCATGGCACTGGCGTTCTGCACGCTGGAACAGCTGCCCCCGGAAACCTGACCGCACCTGGTGCATACAATGGAATAAACCGCGCCGCGTGCATAGCGGCCCTCTCCCCCGCCCATACTAAGGGCAGCAGGGAGGCCTGCGCACCACATAGCGGCGCTGCCTCCCCAACTGCAAGGAGGGAGATTCCATGGAGGTACACAGAGGAGAAGTTTTCTACGCCGACCTCTCGCCCGTGGTCGGCTCAGAGCAGGGCGGCATCCGCCCGGTGCTCATCGTGCAAAACGAGATCGGCAACCGCCACAGCCCCACCGTCATTGCGGCCGCCATTACATCCCGGCTGGACAAAGCCCGCCTGCCCACCCACATCAATATCCGGGCAGAGGACACAGGCCTTGCCAAGGACAGCGTGGTGCTGCTGGAGCAGATCCGCACGCTGGACAAACACCGCCTGCGGGAGCGGGCCGGGCAGATCACCCCGGAGGACCAGCGGCGGGTCAATCAGGCACTGGATGTCAGCCTGGGGCTGGATTCCTATTAAAAACAACAGACGAAAAAGGCACAAAAATGCCGCTCCCATCCGGTCTGGATGAGGGCGGCATTTGTTGTTTTGTGGAAGATCTTCTGTTTACCCGTTCTTGGCGGATTCCTCTGCATCGTGGAGCAGCGCTTGCTCGCGGATCTTGGCCAGCGTTTCCTCGCTGAGGATATGCTCTGCCTTGCAGGCGTCCTCGGCAGCGATCTTCTCGTCCACGCCCAGCTGCATAAAGAAGTGGGTCAGCAGACGGTGGCGGCTGTAAATGCGTTCCGCGATCTCACGGCCCGGATCCAGCAGGGTCAGGTTGCCCTCGCCGTCCACCGCGATATAGCCGTTTTCCCGCAGTTTTTTCATGGCAATGCTGACGCTGGCTTTGGTATAGCCCAGCTCATTGACCACGTCAATGGAGCGCACCCGGCCCATCCGCTGGGTCAGCATCAGGATAGTTTCAAGGTAATCTTCCGCGGATTGGTGGATCTGCATGGTTTGTTCGGCCTCCTGCCTTTTCCCCGCAGGGAATTTGTTCGCCGGGCATAACAGCCCGGTTAGTATATAATAGGATATCACATTCGGCAGGATGTTGCAAGCCGTTCCCAGTAGGTTTGTATAAACAAACTAAAATCATTCTTCGATTTTGTGTTATTTCACCTGTGCTTCCCGGTAAGCTTCTGGCCCAGATAAATATAAGTCTCCGCCGTGGGCATCCAGAATCACCGTCAGGGGCATCTCCTCCACGGTCAGGCGGCGGACAGCCTCACAGCCGAGGTCCGGCCAGGCGATGACTTCCAGCGTTTTGACACTCTGGGCCATCAGGGCACCGGCTCCGCCCAGCGCCGCCAGATAGACTGCCCCGTTGCGGACGACCGCTTCCTTGACCGCCGCGTCCCGCTTGCCCTTGCCGATCATGATTTTGTTGCCCAGGTCCAGCAGACGGGGGCTCATGGCGTCCATCCGGCCGCTGGTGGTGGGCCCTGCCGAGCCAATGATCTCGCCCGGGCGCTCCGGGGTGGGGCCAACATAATAAATGGCACTGCCCTCCAGATCAAAGGGGAGCTTCTCGCCCTTGTCCAGTGCCTCCAGCATCCGCTTGTGGGCCTGGTCACGGGCGGTATACACCACACCGGACAGCAGCACGGTGTCGCCTGCTTTGAGAGGAGCCAGATCTTCCGCCGTGCAGGGAGTTGTGAGTTTGTATTGCATGGTCGTTTCCTCCTTACAGCTGTGCACTGGCCCGCCGGGTGACATGGCAGGAGACATTGACGGCTACGGGGAGGCCCGCCACATGGGTGGGCATCTGCTCAATGGCAAGGCCCAGGCAGGTGGTCTTGCCGCCAAAGCCCTGAGGCCCGATGCCCAGCTCGTTGATGGCCGCCAGCAGCTCCTGCTCCAATGCCGCGTAATAGGGGTCCGGGTTGGGGACATCCAGCGGGCGGAGGAGGGCTTTCTTGGCCAGATACGCCACCTTATCAAAGCTGCCGCCCACGCCAATGCCCAGCACGATGGGCGGGCAGGGGTTGGAACCTGCCTGCCGCACGGTGTCCAGCACGAACTTTCGAAAGCCCTCCACACCATCGGCGGGCTTGAGCATCTGGATGCGGCTCATATTCTCGCTGCCAAATCCCTTGGGGGCCACCGTGATGGTGCAGCCGTCACCGTCCACCAGATGCACGGTGATGGCCGCCGGGGTGTTATCGCCGGTGTTGCCGCGGCGGAGCGGGTCGGCCACGATGCTTTTGCGCAGGTAGCCGTCGGTATAGCCCCGGCGGACGCCCTCGTGGATGGCCTCCTCAAAATGCCCGTCAATGTGAACATCGGTGCCCAGCTCCACAAAGACGCAGGCCATGCCGGTGTCCTGGCAGATGGGCAGGTTCTCTTCTTTGGCGGCGGAGAGGTTGGACCAGAGCAGGTCGAGGGTGTTTTTCGCCAGCGGCCAGGGCTCTTCTGCCCGGGCTTTGGCCAGCGCTGCCTCCACATCTTTGGGCAGGCGGGTGTTGGCCTCGATGCAGAGCCGGGCCACGGTATCGGTGATGGCCTGTGCCGAAATGGTTCTCATCTCAACGCCTCCCTCTTACAGGCGGGCGACGCCCGTTTCCCGGGCAGCCTTTGCCACGGCGTTGGCCACAGCCTCGGCCACGCGGGGGTCAAAGGCACCGGGGATGATGTTCTCCTCGCTGCGGTCTGCGTCGGTGATGAGGTCGGCGATGGCGTAAGCGGCGGCCAGCTTCATCTCGTTGTTGATGTCCCGGGCACGGACGCTCAGGGCACCCTTGAACAGACCCGGGAAGCAGAGCACGTTATTGACCTGGTTGGGGAAATCGCTGCGGCCGGTGGCCATCACGCGGACACCGCCCGCCTTGGCCTCGTCGGGCATGATCTCGGGCGTGGGGTTGGCCATGGCAAAGACGATCGCATCCTGATTCATGGTCCTGCACAGCTCGGTGGTCAGGATGCCGGGCTTGGACACGCCGATGAAAACATCGGCCCCGGCCAGCGCCTCTTTCAGGCCGCCCTTGATCTGACGGGGGTTGGTCACCTCGCCCAGCCAGTTCTTGTGGGCCTCCGCGCTGTTGCAGCCCTTGTACAGGGTGCCGAACTGATCCACTGCAATGATGTCCTTTGCACCGGCGGTCATCAGCATCTTGATGATGGCCGTGCCGGCCGCGCCGGGGCCGTTCAGGACGATATGCACATCCTCCATCTTCTTGCCCACCACACGGAGGGCGTTGATGAGGGCGGCGGTCACGACAATGGCGGTGCCGTGCTGGTCATCGTGGAAGACCGGGATATCCAGCTCTTTTTCCAGTGTCTCCTCGATCTCAAAGCACTCGGGGCTCTTGATATCCTCCAGATTGATGCCGCCGAACGTGGGCGCAATGGCCTTGCAGGCCGCAATGACGCTGGCCGCGTCGTGGGCGTCGATGCAGATGGGGAATGCGTCCACCCCGCCAAATTCCTTAAAGAGCACGGCCTTGCCCTCCATGACCGGCAGACCGGCCTCGGGGCCGATGTCGCCCAGGCCCAGCACAGCGGTGCCGTTGGAGACGACTGCCACCATGTTGCTCTTGAAGGTGTACTTGTACACGTCCTCCGGGTTCTCCTTGATCTTGCGGCAGGGCTCTGCCACGCCGGGGGTGTAGGCCGTGGAAAGGTCGTCGCGGGTCTTCACTTCCACCTTGCTGACGATGCCGACTTTCCCGTGATGGCTCTCGTGCATTTCGAGAGCAGCTTTGTTGTAATCCATGGGGCGTTCCTCCTGTTTTTGTATTAGCTCCTGCTTTTTATAATAACAAAACCCGGTGGGCATTTCCACCGCTTTTCCCAGTTTTCCGCCCGGGTTCCCGCAAAAGTCCGACAAAGTCGAACGTTTATTTGTGGAAATTTTGCAAAAAACTTTTCTTTTTCATTTTTACCCCTTATAATAGAGCATGTTTGATTTGCGCACCGCCGGGGCTCCCCGGCATTCCAACAGGAGGTATTCTTTTGAAACGTAGCATCACCAAGGCGCTCTGTCTGGTCTGCGCCGGAGCTCTGGCTCTGGGCGCGGCAGGCTGCAGCAAGTCCGACAGCTCTTCTTCCGCTTCCAGCGAGGCCGCCAGCAGTGTTCTGGGCTCCGCGGCGGATTACGATTACCAGAACTTCACTTACAGCGATGGTCTGGATGAAAACGGCTACTGGGAGGGCATCCGGGCACTGGATTATGTCACCCTGCCGGAGGATTACGCTTCCATCCCGGTCCAGCGTGCCGACGTAGAGCCCACCAGCGAGGACGTGCAGGCCCAGATCGACAGCCTGCTCAGCCAGAACTCCACCACCCAGGACGTGACCGACCGTGCCGCGGCCAACGGCGACACCGTCAACATTGATTACGCCGGCACCGTGGACGGCGTGGCCTTTACCGGCGGCACCTACACGGGCTACAGCCTGACGCTGGGCAGCGGCTCTTTCATCGACGGCTTTGAGGACCAGATCGTTGGCCACAAGCCCGGCGAGACCTTTGACGTGACCGTCACGTTCCCGGACGGCTACCGCGACTCCACCGATGCCGACGGCAACGCGCTGGTGCTCAGCGGCAAGCAGGCGGTCTTCTCTGTCACCCTGAACTCCATTGAGGAGGAGGTCCTGCCCGAGCTGACCGACGCCTGGGTGGACGAGAACTACGGCACCAGCGATGACCTGCACAGTGTGGAGGCCCTGCGGGCGTTCTGCCAGCAGCAGCTCTACACCTCCAACCTCAACACCGCCGTCATGGATTACCTGATGGACAACGCCACGTTCCGCGAGGTGCCCAAGGCCGTGACCGATTACCAGGTGACCCAGTGCCTCAACTATTATTATAAGATGGCCCAGTACTATGGCTACGATCTGGACACGTTCGTCCAGTCCATGCTGGGCTATGACAGTGCCGATGCCATGCTGGCCGCCATGGCCAACAGCATTGCGTCCTACGCAAAAGAGGCCCTGCTCTACCAGGCTGTGGCCGAGGCCATGGATCTGGCCCCCACCCAGGAGCAGATCGACACCTACTCGGCTTACACCGAGGCCTATGGCGCCAACTACTGCACCATGATCGCCCTGATGGATACCGTGACCGACGCCCTGACTACCGGCGCGCAGGTAAAATAATTTTCCCGCGTTCTTTTCCAGCATTCCGCACTCTCCCGCTGCCGGGAGAGTGTTTTTATTTGCAAACTTTTTGTGAATTCTCCGCTCAGCTTCTTCCGCCCTATTGACAAAGTGGGTTGTTTGGAGTATATTTTTAGCAGTCAAACAGATAGAGTGCTAATGCAGAATTAGCAAAGTTCAATCTTGTTTGATAAATCTCATTTAAAAACCAACTTCCGGTATGAATGGAGGTCGATTCTATGAATACCAATCAATATACCCAGAAGACACTGGAAGCACTGCAGGCTGCCCAGCAGCTGGCGGTGGAGTACCAGCACAACGCCATGGAGCCGGAGCACCTGCTCCATGCACTGGCCACCCAGGAGCAGGGCCTGATCCCGCAGCTGCTCCAGAAGCTGAATGTGGACGCGGGCAGCTTCTCCGCCGCTGTGGCTGAAAAGCTCTCTGCCATGCCCCGGGTGTCCGGCTCCGGCCGTGACCCCGACAAGGTCTATATCTCGCAGGCAACGGATAAGGTCCTGAGCGCCGCCGCCCGGGAAGCCAAGGCCATGAAAGACGATTACGTCAGCGTCGAGCATGTGTTCCTCGGCCTGCTGGATGAGCCAACCCAGAACTGTTCCGATCTGTTCCGCGCGTTCAGCATCACCAAGGATAAGTTCCTGCAGCAGCTGACCGCCGTGCGCGGCAACCAGCGTGTCACCAACGACAACCCCGAGGACACCTACAACGCCCTGCAGAAGTACGGCCAGGACCTGGTGGATCTGGCCCGCAAGCAGAAGCTGGACCCTGTCATCGGCCGTGACCAGGAGATCCGGAACGTCATCCGCATCCTGTCCCGTAAGACGAAAAACAACCCCTGCCTCATCGGTGAGCCGGGCGTCGGCAAGACCGCCATTGCAGAGGGTCTGGCCGAGCGGATCGTCCGCGGCGATGTGCCCGAGAACCTGAAAGACCGCACCGTGTTCAGCCTGGACATGGGCGCTCTGGTGGCCGGTGCAAAATACCGCGGCGAATTTGAGGAGCGCCTGAAGAGCGTGCTGAACGAAGTCAAGAAGAGTGAGGGCAAGATCATCCTCTTCATTGATGAGCTGCACACCATCGTGGGTGCCGGCAAGACCGATGGTGCCATGGACGCGGGCAACCTGCTCAAGCCCATGCTGGCCCGCGGCGAGCTGCACTGCATTGGTGCCACCACGCTGGACGAGTACCGCCAGTATATCGAGAAAGACCCCGCTCTGGAGCGCCGTTTCCAGCCGGTGCAGGTGGATGAGCCCACGGTGGAAGACACCATCTCCATCCTGCGCGGCCTGAAAGAGCGGTACGAAGTGTTCCACGGCGTCAAGATCAGCGATAACGCCCTGATCGCCGCTGCTACCCTCTCTGACCGCTATATCACCGACCGCTTCCTCCCCGATAAGGCCATTGACCTGGTGGATGAGGCCTGCGCCATGATCAAGACCGAGATGGACAGTATGCCCAGCGAGATGGATGATCTGGCCCACCGCATCACCCAGCTGCAGATCGAGCAGGTCAGCCTGAAAAAGGAGACGGATGCCCTGAGCCAGAGCCGCCTGAAAGAGCTGGAAAAAGAGCTGGCCGAGCTGCAGGATCAGTTCCGCAGCATGAAAGCAAAGTGGGAGAACGAGAAGAACGCCATCGGCAAAGTGCAGACCCTGCGCGAGCAGATCGAGCAGACCAATGCCGCCATTGAGAAAGCCCAGCGTGAGTACGACCTGAACAAGGCCGCCGAGCTGAAATACGGCAAGCTGCCCGGGCTGCAGAAACAGCTGGAAGCCGAAGAGAAGCTGGCCAACGAGAAGAAAGAGGACAGCCTGCTGCGCGACCGCGTGACCGACGAGGAGATCGCCCGCATCGTGGCCCGCTGGACCGGCATCCCCGTGGAGAAGCTGGTGGAGGGCGAGCGCGAGAAGCTGCTGCATCTGGACGATGTGCTCCACAAACGGGTCATCGGCCAGAATGAGGCCGTGACCAAGGTGAGCGAGGCCATCCTGCGCAGCCGCGCCGGCATCGCCAACCCCAACCGCCCCATCGGCAGCTTTCTGTTCCTGGGCCCCACCGGCGTGGGCAAGACCGAGCTGGCCAAGGCGCTGGCACAGGCCCTGTTTGATGATGAACGCAACATGGTGCGGATCGACATGACCGAATATATGGAGAAGTTCAGCGTCAGCCGCCTGATCGGCGCGCCTCCGGGATACGTCGGTTATGAAGAGGGCGGCCAGCTGACCGAGGCCGTCCGCCGCAAACCCTACAGCGTGGTGCTGTTTGATGAGGTGGAAAAAGCCCACCCCGACGTCTTCAACATCCTGCTGCAGGTGCTGGACGATGGCCGCATCACCGACAGCCAGGGCCGTACCGTGGACTTCAAGAACACGGTCATCATCCTGACCTCCAACCTGGGCAGCGACATCATCCTGAACGATCTGGAGCAGCGCCGCGCCAACGGCTCCAACGAGCTGAGCGACGAGGCAAAGCATCAGATCGACGCCCTGCTCAAGAGCAAGTTCCGCCCCGAGTTCCTCAACCGTCTGGACGAGATCGTCTACTACAAGAGCCTGACCAAGGACGAGATGCGGAGCATCGTGGACCTGCAGCTGGACGACCTGCGCCGCCGCATGGATGAGGGCAAGCACCTCAAGCTGGACGTGACCACCGCCGCCAAGGACTTCATCATTGATTCCGCCTACGACAGCGTCTATGGCGCGCGGCCCATCAAGCGGTTCATCCAGAGCCGGGTGGAGACCCTCATCGCCAAGGCCATCATCCGGGGCAGCTACGCCGAGGGCGCTACCCTGACGGTGGATTATGACGGCAATGCCCTGACGCTACGCTGAAATTCCCCTTAGATTTTACCCGTTTTGTTCCCACGGACAGGTGGTAACGCTTGCACCGGGGGACTGAATATGATATTATAGTCTTTGAACATGTGCTTTTCATCGCGAAACAGTCACGGTGGGAAGCACATTTTTAGTATCAGCAGCCTGGAAGCAGTTTTCCCGCCGCCGGCGGGGAAACTGCCCCGTCATCCGCTGCGTGCCCGTTTGGGCCAGAAAATATCAAACAGAAAGTTGAGTGTGATTTCCCTTTATTATGGACGATGGCAGTATTACGCTCTTGGTGGCGCTGGTGATCCTGGTGGCATTCTCCGCCTTTTTCTCCGCCTCCGAGACCGCATTCTCTTCCCTGAACCAGATCCGTCTGAAAAGCCGCGCGGAGGACGGCGACACGTCCGCCGCCCGGGTGCTGGCCATGTCGGAAAAATACGACAAGCTGCTCTCCACCATCCTCATCGGCAACAATATCGTCAACATTGCCGCCGCTTCCATCGGCACCATCCTGTTTACCCAGATGCTGGGGCAGGAGCGGGGCGCGACAGTCTCCACCATCGTGCTCACCATCGTGGTGCTGATCTTTGGCGAGGTAACGCCCAAGAGCCTGGCCAAGGAGATGCCGGAGACCATTGCCACGGCAGTGTCCCCGGTGCTCAACCTGCTGATGCTCCTCTTTACCCCGCTGACCTGGCTGTTTACCCAGTGGAAAAAGCTGCTGGGCAAGTTCATCCACAGCCGTGAGGAAGATACCATCACCGAGGGTGAGCTCATGACCATGGTGAGCGAGGCCGAAAACGACGGCGAGTTGACCGACCGCGAGAGCCAGCTCATCCGCAGCGCCATTGAGTTCGACGACGTGGAGGTGGAAGAGATTCTGACCCCCCGCGTGGACGTGGTGGCCGTGGAGGACAACATCTCGCTGGAAGAGCTGGCCCAGACCTTTGCGGAATCCGGTTATTCCCGCCTGCCCGTCTATCATGATACCATCGACAACATCATTGGCGTGGTACATGAAAAGGACTTCTACCTGGCCCGGCTCAAAAAAGCCACCACCGTGGAAGACCTCATCGCACCCACCCTGTATACCACGGGTTCCACCCAGATCTCCCAGCTGCTGCGCACCCTGCGGGAGCAGCACCACCACATGGCGGTCGTCGTGGACGAGTACGGCGGCACCGAGGGCATCATCACCCTGGAAGACATCCTCGAGGAGCTGGTGGGCGAGATCTGGGATGAGCACGACGAGGTGACCGAGGACTTCCGCCAGCAGTCGGACGGCAGCTGGCTGGTGTCCGGCTCTGCCAGCGTGGATGACCTCTACGAGACGCTGGGCCTGCCCGAGGACGAGGACATTGATTCCAACACCGTCAACGGTCTGGTGCAGGAAAAGACCTGCCACCTGCCCAAGGTGGGCGACCATTTCACGCTGGACAATTTCAACGGCGTGGTCACCCGCACGGCCAAGCGCCGCGTGACCGAGGTGCGGTTCACCCCCATCCCCGCCCCGGCGGAAAAAGAGGACGACCATGACCGGGAAAAATGGTTACCCTCCCGCCACCTGCAAAACCACAATTAAGCAAAAACCCCTGAGACGCGGCTGCGTCTCAGGGGTTTTGTGTTCTATTGCGTTGGAAACGGTTACTGCTTTTTCCAACGGCGCATAACGCCCATGCCCAGTGCATAAGGGCCGGTGTGCACCGCGATGGTGCAGCCGATCTGCAGCAGCTCTACCTCACAGGCGCTGCCCGGGTACCTGGCCAGCAGGGCGGCGCGGGTCTGCATCCAGAGCCGCTTGCCCTCTTCCTCATCGTAGCCATAACCCACGGTGACACAGTAGTCGTCCGGGTTCGCGTTGTTGCTGTCGAGATAAGCCATCAGCTGCTCCAGCGCCTTTTCAAAGCTCTTCTGGCGGCCGCGTGCCATGCCGCCGGAGAAGATCTCGCCCTCTTTGAAGAGGATCATGGGCTTGATGCCCAGGATATTGGCCGCGCGGCCCGTCACCTTGCCGATGCGGCCGCCCTTGATGAGATAATCCAGGTTGCCCACGGTGAAGAAGATCTGGTTGGTGACGCGCTCGGCGCTCAGCCAGACCACAGCCTCTTCCAGCGTGCAGCCTGCGTCCCGCATGGCCACCGCGTTTTCCACCATTTCCGATTCCGTCACGGTGGCCGCCGTGGAGTCCATCACCTCGATCTTTGCATCGGGGTAATCCTCCAGCACCAGCTCCCGGGCGTTGCGGGCGCTGCCCACACAGCCGCTCATCTTGCTGGTAAAGCACAGGCAGAGGGTGGGGCGGCCTGCTTCGGCCTGGCGGCGGAAGATCTGCTCAAAGTCCTCCAGCGAGGGCAGGCTGGTCTTGGGGTAAGCGGAGGGGTTATCTACCATAAACTGGTAGAAATCCCGCACCGCGATCTCCTTGCCCTCCTTGCGGTAATGCTCGCCATCCAGCGAGACATAGAACGGCACAACTTCTACATTGTACTGCTTTGCCTTTTCCGGGGTCCAGTCACAGGCACTGTCGGTAATGATATCAAACATAAACGCACGCTTCCTTTGTTCCGGATAAACGCCCAGTGGCTCAGACCACGTGGTGGATATAAGCCTCACGCTCCGCGCCGACCGAGATATAGGTGATCTTGCAGCCCACAGCCTTTTCCAGGCGCTCCACATAGTCACGGGCCTCCTGGGGCAGGTCCTCCCACTTGCGGGCTGCGGTGATATCGCAGTGCCAGCCGGGCAGATACTCCACCACGGGCTGTGCGGTATCCAGTGCCTCGCCCATGGGGAAACGGGTGGTGGTAGTACCATCGCTCAGCTTGTAAGCGGTGACCATGGGGATCTTCTCCATGTAGTCCAGCACGTCCAGCAGGGTCAGAGCCACTTCATCGCAGCCCTGGCAGAAGACGCCGTAGCGGCTTGCCACCAGGTCGATGGGGCCCACGCGGCGGGGACGGCCGGTGGCAGCGCCATACTCGTGGCCAGCCTCACGCAGGGCGTGCTTCTCTTCCTCGGTCATCGCCAGCTCCGCGGTAAAGGGGCCGTCGCCGACGCAGGAGGAGTAAGCTTTCATCACGCCGATGGAGTTGTTCAGCTTGTGGCCCGGGATGCCGGCACCGATGGGTGCGTAAGCGCCGATGACGTTGGAGGAGGTGGTGTAGGGGTAGATGCCGAAGTCGATGTCACGCAGAGCGCCCAGCTGTGCTTCAAACAGCACTTTCTTGCCGGCGGCGTCTGCATCAGCCAGGTACTGGCCCACATCGCAGATATAATCCTTGAAGATGGCTGCATACTGCTCTAGCCATGCCCACATCTCATCCACGCTGATGGGAGCGGCGTTGTAGCTGCCCTCCATCACCAGGTTCTTGGAATCCACCATGGTAACCAGGCGCTTCTTGACAGAGTCGTCCAGATGGAGCAGGTCGCCCATGCGGAGGGTCTTCTTCATGTACTTATCGCCGTAAGCGTAAGCAATGCCGCGCTTGGTGGAGCCGAACTGCGCGCCGGTCTTGGACAGGCGTGCCTCTTCCAGACCATCCTGCTCCACATGGTAGGGCATTGTGATGGTCGCACGGTCGGAGATCTTCAGGTTGGCGGGGCTGATCTCGACACCCTGCTTGCGCAGGTTCTCGATCTCGCCCGCCAGATGGTGCGGGTCGATGACCATGCCGTTGCCCATAACGCAGACGACGTTGGGGCGGAGAATGCCGGAAGGCAGCAGATTCAGCACAAATTTACCGCGCTCGTTCTTCACGGTATGGCCGGCGTTGTTGCCGCCCTGATAGCGCGCGACAATGTCGTACTCCTGGCTGATCAGGTCGACCATGCGGCCCTTGCCCTCATCGCCCCAGTTGATACCCGTAATTGCAGTAAGCATAATAAATGACCTCTTTGTAATTTTTCAAAAGACAGCCTTTTCCGTGCACCTTGCCCGGGATACGCCACCTTGGAAACAACATTTGGCCGCGCCGCCTGCGCCCGGCAGACCGCAACAGCTCAAGTATATTATAGCACGATTGCGCAACCGAAAAAAGAGGGAAAACCGCTTTTGTACGACTTTTCCCTCTCTGCACCCCCTTTTGTCTGGGTAGTACCTGATTTTATCAGAAATTCAACCTCTCAGGCCGCGCTCTGGCGCGTCCAGCCGTCCTCCCTTTGTCGCTAGCGCGACATCTCCCTCCGGCCGGAGGGAGTCATTCCTATCAGGGGAGCCAAATAGCGGAAATCAATCTTTCTTTGCCAGCTTATGGATGGTGCCGTCCGGCTCCTGGATGGAGGTGTTGTTCAGCTGGGCACGGAGGCTGGCCTTGATGTCGTCCAGGTACTCCCGGCGCAGGGCCTGCTGCTCGGCTTTTTCGGCCTCCGTCAGGCCCGTGGTCTTGCTTTTGTGTGCCAGCTCGTTGATGCGGGCAATTTTCTCATTCGTCATGGTGTACTCCTGTATTTTATCGGAAAGTGTGATATAATTAGCATAGCCTCTCAGGCGCTTTGCTGGGTGACGGAGAGGTTTAATCCAGTATACCAAAGGATGAAACCCATGTCAAAGCAGTTGAATTTTGCACAGCAGATGGACGAAGTGTTGAAAACATTGGCCCCCGCCCGGCCAAAGCTTCTGCTCCACGCCTGCTGCGGGCCCTGCTCCAGCGCCGTGCTGGAACAGCTGTGCCAGTATTTTGAGATCACTGTCCTCTACTATAACCCCAACACCTGGCCCGCGGAGGAATACTACCGCCGGGGCGAGGAGCTGAAAAAGTTCGTGGCCGCCGCCCACCCGCTGGGGGTAACGGTGGTGGAAGACCACTACGACCCGCAGGAGTTCTACACCGCCGTGCAGGGGCTGGAACAGGAGCCCGAGCGGGGCAGCCGGTGCACCGTCTGTTACCGGCTGCGGATGCGCCGGGCGGCCCAGTATGCCGCCGAGCACGGGTTCGACTGGTTCACCACCACCCTCTCCATCAGCCCCCATAAGGACGCCAAGCGGATCAACGAGATCGGCCAGCAGCTGGAAGAAGAGTTCGGTGTAAAGCACCTGCCCTCGGATTTCAAAAAGCACAACGGCTACCTGCGCAGTTTGCAGCTCTCGGAGGAATACGGCCTCTACCGGCAGGATTACTGCGGGTGTGAGTTCAGCGCCCGGGCCCGCGGGCTATAACAAAAACGTCCACCCTGACGGATGGACGTTTTTGTTTTGCCGCCTTAGTTTTCTTCCGGCATCCGTGCCACCAGAATGGCAAAGATGACAAGGCCGATGCAGGGCACGATGTTACAGGCCATGCCCACGGCGAGGCCCGCGCGCTCTGCCACCCGGCCAATGATCCAGGGCATGAGGATGGCGCCGCTGGACGCCGCCGGGAGCATGATGCCCATGCTGGTCACGCTGGTCATCTTACCGGCGCTGGCCACAGCCGTTGGGTTCATGCCCGCCATGGCAAAGGCAAAGGCGAACAGCAGCAGGATGGCTGCCCCCTGCGTGTGGGCCTGCATGAGGCAGAAATAAAAGATGGTGCAGCCCACTCCCATGACCACCATGGCCTTGCGGGGCTGTTTGAACGGGAAGACAAACGCGATGAGGAGCCGGGCCACCAGAGTGGCACCCCACATGACCGTGACGGTATAGGCCGCCAGCGCACCGGTAATGATGCCGCTGCCCTTGAAGTAGGTGACCATCCAGCCCGTGACGCTCTGCTCGGCCGCGTTCTGGCAGAAGAGCAGGCCTGTCAGCAGCCAGAACTGCACAGAGTGCAGAAAACTCCAGTCGATCTTCTCCTTGCCGGTTTTGCTTTTGGTGCTCCCCTGCCCGCCCATGGGGGTGGTGAGATAGATGAGCCAGACGATGACGCCCAGCGCCGCCAGCACCAGCAGGGCCAGCCCGGTGCTCACCCGGCCCGCCGCTGCAATGAGGAACGGGCAGAGCAGCGCGCCGCAGGCGTAGCAGCTGTGCATCAGGTTCATGCCCCGGGTGCGGTCGGCGGAGTTGCCGCTGACCAGAATGGTGCAGGCGTTCATGACGCTGCCCTTGGCGATGCCCACCAGGAAGAACGAGACACTCAACAGCAGCTCCGCGCCGGAGAGGCCCATCATCCCATAGCCCAGCGCATAGCCCGTGGTCAGCAGCAGGACACTGGGCTTGAAGCCCAGCACCCCGGGCAGCACGCCGGTCAGGAAACCCGCCAGCAGGTTGCCAATGCTCATCAGGGAGAGCAGAGTGCCCGTCATGCCATAGGCAAAGCCGTATTTCTCCTGCAACAGGCTGACCACCACACCGCTGGAAATGGCGCAGATCCCGCTGAAAAAGAATGTGAGGAAGCCCGCATTGCGCAGGCGGGTGTTTTGGGGTTGCTGTTCCATGGCCGTTTGCTCCTCGTCCTGTTTTTGTTACTCTTTTTTTATTTAACCACAGTTTTGGGCAAATGCAATCCGCTTTTTGAATTGATAGGTGTTCCTGCAGGAAATTTGCCGCAGGACGCGACTCGTTGAAGAGAGATCCCACGCGGAACGCACCCCGCCAAAACAGGCGCAAAAAAGAGGGGCGAACCCTACAGGGTTCGTCCCTCTTTTTTCTGGTTTGCTTATTCTGCCTTTTCAGCAGCGGGCTTCTCCTCAGCCTTGGGAGCGGGAGCTGCTGCAGGAGCAGCGGCGGGTTTTGCCGCGGGTGCAGCGGGCTTCTTGGGCTCCGGGGGATACGGATTGTCCTTCAGCGGGAAGAGGATGATCTTCTTCGGGCACTTCTGGGCACACATACCGCAGCCCTTGCACTTGTCATAATCCACACGGGCCACACCGTCCACAACGTGGATGGCATCAAACTTGCAGGTACGCTCGCACATGCCGCAGGCAATGCAGGAGGTCGTGCAGGCTTTCATGGCCACAGGGCCCTTATCCTGGTTGGAGCACATGACCACAGGCTTGCGGGGGCCGCCAGCGTCGATCATAATAACATGCTTGGGGCAGATGTTGGCGCAGGCACCGCAGCCGGTGCACTTGTCCTTATCCACCTTGGCCACGCCGTCCACAATGTGGATGGCGTCAAACTTACAGACCTTGGTGCAGTCGCCCAGGCCGATGCAGGCGAACGTGCAGGTCTTGGGGCCGCCGTACAGGTTGGCGGCAGCCGCGCAGGTCTGGATGCCGGTGTAATCATAAGCGGGCTTGCAGTGCTCGGAGTTGCCCTGGCACTGGACCACAGCCTTTTTCTCCACAGCGCTTGCCTCGCCGCCCATGATCTTGGCAATGGCAGCAGCAGCCTTGGGGCCGCCGGGTGCGCACTTGTCGCAGGCAACGCCGTCCATGACGACAGCCTTTGCGTAATCAGAGCAGCCTGCGTAACCGCAGCCGCCGCAGTTTGCGCCTGCCAGGCAGGCGGCAACTTCTTCAATACGAGGATCTTCCTCAACCGCCATGAACTTGGCCGCCGCGACCAGAATGATCGCGCCAACGGCGCCCACGATGGTACAGAGGATAACAGCCGATGCAATATTCATAGTTCTGTCTCCTCCCTTACAGCGTCACATTAAACAGGTTCTCGACGAGGCCGCCGAAACCCATGAAAGACAGGCTGGTGATTGCGGCAGCCAGCAGGGTGATGGGCAGGCCCTTAAAGGGAGCCGGGGGATCGCAGGCTTCCACGCGCTTGCGCACGCCGCTGAACATGACCATGGCCAGCATGAAGCCGACGCCTGCACCGATGGCGCAGATCAGGGCCTCGATGTAAGCGATGCCAAAGCCCAGGCTCTCCACATCCGCGCCGTAATCGCCGACGACCAGAATGGTGACAGCCAGCACGCAGCAGTTGGTGGTGATCAGGGGCAGGTAAACGCCCAGGGAGTTGTACAGGGCCACAATGTACTTCTTGAGGAAGATCTCAATGAACTGGACCAGAACCGCGATGACCAGGATGAAGACGATGGTCTGCAGGTAGCTCAGGCCAGCCGGGTCCAGAACGAAGATCTGGATGGGGAACGTCACGGCGGTAGCCATGAACATGACGAAGATAACAGCGCCGGACATACCAACGGCGGAGTCCAGCTTCTTGGAAACGCCCAGGAACGGGCAGATACCATAGAACTTCACCAGCACGTAGTTGTTGACAAGGATCATGCTGAAGAAGATTGCAGCGAGTTTGACGAGCATCTTATTCCGCCTCCTTCTTCAGGTTGTCGATGTCACAGCAGCTCTTGCGCTCGATCCGTGCATCCAGCTTGCCCTCCAGCCAGACACAGCCGGCCATCAGGACGCCGTAGCAGAAGAACGCGCCGGGAGCCTGGGTCATAATGCTGATCTTGGCGAAAGACTCGGGCAGGATCTGGAAGCCCAGCCAGGTGCCGCTGCCCAGAACCTCACGGAACGTAGCCATCAGCACGACGGTCAGGGTGTAGCCGATGCCCATGCCAATGCCGTCCAGTGCGGAATCGACCACATTGTTCTTGCAGGCGAACATCTCGGCACGGCCCAGGATGATGCAGTTGACAACGATCAGGGGCAGGAAGACGCCCAGTGCATTGTACAGGCTGACCATGTAGGCGTGCATGAACATCTGGACGATGGTCACGAAGCCTGCGATGATGACGATGTAGCAGGGCAGATGGACTTTTGCGGGGATCACGTTGCGCAGCAGCGAGATCAGGATATTGGCGCAGACCAGCACGAACGTGAAAGCTGCACCCATGCCCAGCGCGCTGGAAACTGCCGTGGTAACAGCCAGGCAGGAGCAGGTGCCCAGAACCAGACGCAGAACGGGGTTTTCTTTGATGATACCGTTGGTAAGGATGCTTACCTTGGAATTCTTTTCAGATGCCATTTCTTACCAACCTCCTTTATGCCAGCTCATTGTAGCAGCTGATGCAGTCGTTGATGGCTGCAAACAGAGCCGTGGACGAAATGGTAGCGCCGCTGTAGGCGTCAAAGTCCTGGTTCATGACGATATTCTGGGTACCGTCCATGCCGTTGAACTGAGCCAGATAGTCGGCCTTGGCCACGTTGGAGCCAATGCCGCTGGTCTGCGTGGAAGCATCCACCCAGATACCGGTGACCTTGCCTTCGGCATCAAAGCCCATGATAACGGTCAGGACGCCGCCGTCGAAACCGGACTCGCCGGCCTTGATGGCCATGCTGCCATCCTCAGCCTTGACAGCACCGGAGACGTTTGCGGTGGTGTAGCCGCTCATCTCTTCCAGGGTGCTTGCGTCGGAAACAGAGGGCATCACGTCAACGTAAGCAGCCAGGGTGGTTGCACGCTCGTTTTCCGCGATGACCGGAGCGGTCATGGAGTTAACGACCGCCAGCAGCAGGCTGACGACCAACGAGATCACGCTCAGCACAACAATGGGCTTTACCGTGCTCTCCCAAGTAGTCTTATTCATTTGCCAGCAGCCTCCTTTGCAGGTTTTGCGGGTTTGATATAGCCATACGGAGTCTGACGGGTCAGGTCATTGATGTACGGGACCCACAGGTTCATGAACAGCAGCGCGAAAGACACGCCCTCGGCGTAGCTGCCCCACTCACGGATCGCAAAGGTGACAATGCCCAGCGCCACGCCATAGACCAGCTTGCCCTTGAGGGTGAACGGGCTGGTAACGTAGTCGGTTGCCATGTACACAGCACCAAACAGCAGGCCGCCGGACAGAACGCCGACCAGCGCGCCGTGCAGGCTGCGGGTAGAGATCAGGTAGAAAATGAACATGCTGCCGATGTAAGAAGCGGGGATGGCAGCGCTAATGGTCTTGGTGGCCACCAGGTAGATCAGGCCCAGCACGATGGCCAGAGCGCAGGTCTCGCCCAGAACACCGCCGTGCACGCCCATGAACAGATCCAGCAGGCTCAGCTTGGAGGGGTCAGCCACTTTCAGCGGGGTAGCGCTGGAGAGCTGATCCACGGCTGCATCCGGGTAGACCCAGGTGTTCATCTCGCCGGCAAAGCTGATGAACAGGAAGATACGGCCCACCAGAGCGGGGTTGGCAAAGTTCATGCCGATGCCGCCGAACAGCTGCTTGACCACGATGATGGCGACGAAATCGCCCACGATGAGCTCGCCAATGGGCATCCCCACGGGGACGTTCAGGGCAAGGATGATGCCCGTGACCACAGCGGACAGATCGCCCACGGGATTGGGCTTCTTGAGCAGCTTGCAGTACAGCCACTCAAAGGCCACGCTGGCAACCACGGACACGGCCGTGACCAGCAGAGCACGCAGACCAAAAATGATCGCAGAGGCCACCACGCAGGGCACCAGAGCGACGATCACGTTGGCCATCAGGCCGGTGGTCGTCTCCTCGGAGCGCAGGTGCGGGGAGGCCGAAACAATAAGCTTCGTATCCATTACTTATTGCCTCCTTTTTTGATTTCACCAAGGTAGAATGCCTTTGCCAGGCCCATCATCTGGGTGCAGGGGCGCTTGGCCGGGCAGACAAACGTGCAGGAACCGCAGTTGAAGCAGTAATCCACATGCAGCTTGCCCAGCGTCTGGACATCACGGGCAGCGTAAGCCTGGTTGACCTCCACGGGCTCCAGACCCATGGGGCAGTACTCCACGCAGCGGCCGCAGCGGATGCAGGGGTTGACCTGCGGGGGCTGTGCGGCCACGTCGCTCAGCATGATGAGGCCGGAAGTGGTCTTGGTGGTGGGGTAGCTCAGGTCCTTGACAGCGGGGCCCATCATGGCACCGCCGGCAACCACCTTGCCCAGCGTCACGCCGGGCTTGAGGCCGGCGGCGTTCAGCACGTCTTCATAAGAAGTACCAACCGGAACGATCAGGTTCTGCGGGTTTGCGCAGGCATCGCCGTCCACGGTGATGCAGCGGCTGACCACCGGCATACCGGTAGCCAGATACTTGCCCAGGCTGGACACACTGGTCACGTTCATGACGATGGCACCAGCAGCCGCGGGCAGGCCGCCGTGCGGCACCTCGCGGCCCAGGCACTTCTCGATCAGGATCAGCTCCGCACCGGTGCCATAGACACTGGGCAGAGGCTTGACTTCGATCTCGGGCGTGTCCTTGGTCTTCTGGCACAGCAGGTCGATGCACTCAGGCTTGTTGTTCTCAATGCCGATGACGCACTTCGGGATGCCGACATACTTCAGGACAGCCTGGATGCCGCGGATGATATCGTCGGCACACAGCAACATCTCCTGGGTATCACTGGTCAGCCACACTTCGCACTCGGAAGCGTTGATCAGCAGGGTGTCCACCGGGTCTTTGGGCTGCAGCTTGACGTCGGTCGGGAAGCCAGCGCCGCCCAGACCAACCAGACCGCACTCCCGCACAGCAGCCAGGAAGCTGGCCTTATCGGTCACTTCCGGTGCCTGGACGGCCGGGTCAACAGTCTGCTTGCCATCCGTCTTGATGACCACCGAGTCGCACATACGGCCATTGCTCAGGCGGTACGGCTCCACGGCAGCAACGGTGCCGGAGACACTGGAGTGGATATTGGCAGAGACAAAGCCGCCTGCCTCACCGATCTTGGTGCCCACAAACACTTCGTCACCCTTTTTTACCAGAGCCTTTGCCGGAGCACCAATGTGCTGGCTCATGAGGATGCGTACCTGCGCGGGCAGAGGCATCGGGACAGGCTTGCTTGCAGCGGTTGCCTTGTCATGCGGCGTATGCGCGCCAAGCGCCGCACGTTTCAGCTTGTTCAACATGGAATAAATCCCCCATTCTGCTTGAATTGCCATCCCCACGCCCATGCAGGCGCACTGGTACAGGGACAGCAGCTGCTTAACACACCTATTGTATCATTTTGGCGTCGGAAGTCAACGATAACTCCCCCCAAAATAATGCGAATTCCTTAATTTTCTTTGATGTTTTTGACGATTAGTTATGGCTAACCTCCGATTTTTTCGGTACAAACCCACAAGAATCGCCAAGTTTGCCTTTCGGTGCGGAATATGCTATACTAAAGGAAACCATCCCGCGGAACGTCCCCCGCTCCGCCACTCATCCACCAAGGAGGATCTGAAACGATGAAATTTCTGAAAGCGCTGCTCGCCATTTTCACGTTCTTAGCCGTCGCTCTGACGGGTGCTCTGCTGTTCGTACAGGACAAGAGCGCCCCGCGCTATATCCAGATCTACACCAACGAGCAGTAACCCACAACACACACAGCAAAAGCCCCGGAGCGGCATCTGCCGTCCCGGGGCTTTTTGATTTGCGATTTTAGATCTTACTCTTCCACATCAAACGTGCAGATGAGCAAATAGCGGGTGCCAGAGGAAGAATCCTTGAACGCCACGCCAACTTTTTCCGCAAGGTGATAGTTGGTCACTTTATACAGCTCCGTGTATTTAAAGCCGCTCTTTTTCGCCGGGTTTGTACTAGGAATCACGTCAACGATGATTTTTACGTTCTTATCCAGCTCATCGGTGATACGTTTATATTCTTCATTGTACTTCGAGATATTGCCGTAGTTATCTAGGTAATTATCCAGCAGTTCCTTTGTAATCTTGCTGTACTTCACACTGTAGGTCAACTGGGGCTGATTTGCCGCTGCCGCACCATTGTTCAGTGCATAAACAACACTTTCTGTCTCATCATCGGGGTAAACAGCATCCGGGTCAGTTGTCCCTGTATCGCAGCCGGTCAGCACCGTCAGTGCCAGCACGGCCACCATGGCGACGGCCAGCAGTTTTTTGAACAGTTTCATCATTTCTGTCCTCCTTAAAACAAAGTTAAAAAAGCCTGATTCGGTTCCGTTGTTTTTCTTTTTCACAAAGCTCCGAGAGCTTCCAAGCCACTTTAAGGATACCGGTGCACCCCGTCCCTGTCAATGGGGAGTGTGCACAAATTTTGGTGAAACTTTTTGAAAACCTCTCCGTCATCGCTGGCGCGATGCCACCTCCCCTAGCAGGGGAGGCCTTGGCAGTCGATTGAAGCTTTTTCTATTTGCCAAAGGCTCCCCTGACAGGGGAGCTGTCGAGCGAATGCGAGACTGAGAGGTTTAATAGTCCTTTTCGCACCCCAGCAGGTACTTCATATACGCAAAGGTCCGCTCCTGTCCGATGTCCCGCACCATCTTGAGCAGCTTTTCCAGCAGGGCCCGGGTCTCCGGGTGGAGCAGGTAGTGGTCCTTGCTGTGCTCGTAGTAGTTCCAGGCGGCGGCATCGGTGTACTTGTCGCCCAGATAGATCTGGCTGGCGGCCACCCGGTCGCAGACCATCTCGCAGACGTACCGGAGAGGGATCTTCATCCCGGTCAGGCCGGTCTTGGTGGTGCTGTAGTCGATCCAGTATTCCAGATGATGCTTGTTGCGGCCCTTGTGGTGGAGCCAGGCCGAGGTGTAGCCCCTGGCCTCCCGCTCCGCCTCGTTGGGGCTGTGGTCGCCCTGATAGTAGATGCACCCCGGGATGAACTCGGTGGGGCTGTACTTGCTCAAGTCGTGGGCAAGGCCCTGCTCATAGAGCCCGCAGGCGAAGCAGTATTTCATCACCAGCAGCTTATGCCGGGTAATGGTCTCAAAATGCCCCTTGATGTTCATGGTCTCACTCCCTCCACCGTACGGTCAGGCTCCCCTCTTTCAGCTTCCGCAGGTCATCGCTCTCCGAGAAATCTTCCCGGTCACGGGTGAGGCTGGGGTTGTAGTAGGGGTCGTCCAGAATCTTCTCTTTGCCGTGGATGGCATACAGCCGCTGCTGCTCCGAGGCAAAGCGGGCCGCCTTGGCCGGGTCTTTCTCGTCGCCGCCGCGGCTCTTACTCTCATAATGGGTCAGCCGGGCGTAGGGCGTCCAGGCAACGCGGTAACCCGCATCCCGCACCCGCAGGCAGAAGTCCACATCGTTGAACGCCACGGCGAACTTTTCGTCCAGCCCGCCGACTTCGTCCCAGACACTGGCTTTTACCAGCAGGCAGGCACCGGTCACGGCGGAGAAGTCCTGCACCGTGGCGGCGCGGAACAGATAGCCGCTGCCGCCCGCCTGCTTGTACTTGTGGCTGTGGCCCGCGTAGCCGCCCAGCCCCGTGACCACGCCCGCGTGCTGGAGCGTCTCGTCCGGGTAGTAGAGCATGGCACCGCAGATGGCCGCCCCGCCGGGGTGGGCACATTGGCGCAGCAGCTCGGTGAGCCAGTCGCCGTTGCGCACCTCCACGTCGTTGTTCAGCAGCAGCAGGTAGTCCCCGCTGGCCGCTTTCCGGCCAAAGTTGTTGATGCCAGAGAAGTTGAAGCCCTTTTCCGGGTAGGTGACCACTTTCAGGCCATCGTACCGCTTCCGTGCTTCTTCATAGTAGGCAAAGGTGGCCGGGTCAGTGGAGTTGTTCTCAATGACGATGACCTCGTAATTGTCCCACTCCGTCTTGCTCCAGATGCTGTGCAGGCACTTTTCCAGGTCGTCGGTGTGGTCCTTGTTGGGGATGAGGATGCTGACTTTCGGGTCGCCCTCAATTTTCCACAAGACGCGGTAGGTGCTGGGGAACAATCCATCGGTGACGGTGCCCACCCGGCCCGTGCGGGTCAGGTGGTCGGCCAACGCCTTTTTGGCCGCCTTGGCCACATAGGGCTTGGCGTCGGTGCCGCCGGAGGTGGAGCCCGCATGGACCCGCCAGTAGTAGAGCACCTGGGGCAGATGGGCCGCGCCGCCCACTTTTTCGATCAGGCGGAGGAAGAGATCGTGGTCCTGGCTGCCGTCGCACTCCGGGCGCTCGCCGCCCACTTCCTCATATAAGGCCCGCCGGAACACGGCCAAATGGCAGATATAGTTGCAGCAGAGCAGGTAGTCCGGCGCGTAGTCCGGCTTGAAGTGGGCCACCAGCGGCCGCTGGATGCTCTTGTTGAAAAGAGCTTCGTCGCTGTAGACAAAACCGTCCGGTTTGCCCTGCGCCCTCAGGTCCAGGATGGCCCTGCCCATGGCGTACAGGGCGTGGGGAGCCAGGATGTCGTCGTGGTCAGCCAGAGCAAGATATTCCCCGCTGGCAAGGGCGGCAGCAGCGTTGGTATTGGCTGCAATGCCCTTGTTTTCGATCTTTTTGTATACGATATGTTGATTCTTTGCCTGATATTCCCGCACGATCTCCCCGACACGGCTGTGAGCGGCATCGGAAGCATCGGCAAGGCAGAGCTCCCCGTTGGGGGCGGTCTGGTCCACGAACGAATCCAGAAACTCCCGCAGGTAATTTTCCGGGGTATTATACAGCGGGGTGAGGACGGAAATGGTCGGAAGCCCGCAGTCCTCGAGCGTTTTTCCGGCCATCTCGGCCCGCTGGGCTTCCAGTACCTTTTTGGCGGGCAGGTAGCGGGCTTTTTTGCCGAAGAACCGGCGCTTGACAAAGCCCGCCCCCCGAGCCATCATGGTGCCAAGGCCCTCGTCCCGGGTCAGCTGGACAGCATAGCCCGCCAGCTCTTTGGCGCGTTTCAGTCGCAAATTCATCCCTTATGCCTCGCCGCGCTGGACGGCCTTGTACGCGTTGCAGACCGTCATGGTATCGCCGTTCATCTTGAGGTGGCCGTGGCTCAGCCATGCCACCTTGCTGCACATCCGCTCGATCTGCTCAATGGAGTGGGACACCAGAATGACGGTGGTGCCGCCGGCCATCAGCTCTTTCATCCGCTTCTCGCATTTCTGCTGGAAGAGGAAATCGCCCACCGAGAGCACCTCGTCCGCGATCAGGATGTCGGGTTTGGTGATGGTGGCAATGGCAAAGCCGATGCGGGCCACCATGCCGGAGGAGTAGTTCTTGAGCGGCACATCCAGAAAGTTCTGCAGCTCGCTGAACTCCACAATCTCATCAAACTTTTCGTCCAGATACTTGGGCGAGAAGCCCAGCACCGTACCGTTGAGGTAGATGTTCTCCCGGGCGGTCAGGTCCATATCAAAGCCCGCGCCCAGCTCAATGAGGGGGGCAATGGTGCCGTTGACCGTCACTTTGCCCTTGCTGGGCTTGTACACGCCGGCAATGGTCTTGAGCAGGGTGGATTTGCCCGAGCCGTTCAGGCCCACCAAGCCGTAAAAATCGCCGGGCATGATGTCCAGGCTGACGTCTTTCAGGGCATAAAATTCATCGTACTGCAGCCGCCCCTGCACCATGGCCAGAAGATACTCTTTCAGGCTCTCGTGCTTTTCGGTGGAGAGGTTGAAGCACATGGAAACATTGTCCACTTTAATAATTGGTTCCATTTTCTCCCCTCCTTAAATGTGCAGCACAAAGCGGTCCTGCGTTTTGCGGAACATCTGCACGCCCACCAGCATGGAAAGCAGCGCGCACACGCCGCACACCGCCAGCATGTTGAAATCCAGTGGGATGCCCCACATCAGGGTGCGGCGGAAGCCCGTGATATACCAGTACATGGGGTTGAGCTTGATGATCTGCTGCATATTGAACCCGCCGATGGAGAACGTCATCTGGGTGGGGTCATAGAAGATGGCGGAGAAGTAGAGCAGCGCCGTGATGAACACGCTCCAGATGTGCATGATATCCCGGAAGAAGACGGTGGCCGCCGCCAGGAACAGGCCCACGCCCAGGCTGAAGAAGAAGAGCGTCACCAGCGGGTAAAGCACCTCCAGAATGGTCCAGTGGAGGGGGCTGCCCGTAAACACCATAACCAGTGCCAGCGCCACAAAGCTGAACACGCAGTTGACCATGGCAAAGCAGCATTTTTCCAGCGGGAAGATATACTTTGGGATATACACCTTTTTGAGCAGCGGGGCCGCCGACAGCACGCTGGACATGCTGGAGGAGGTGGCCTCGTTGAAGAAGTTGAAGAGCAGCTGGCCGCACATCAGGAAAACGGGGAAGTTGTCGATGCCGCTGCCGCGCATATCCATCAGGCTGCTGAACACGGCCCAGTACACCAGGCACATGAGCAGCGGGTTGAGCACGCTCCACACCACGCCCAGCACGCTGCGGCGGTACTTGAGCTTAAAATCACGGCTGACCAGATTCCACAGCAGATAGCGGTAGCGCCAGAAGCCGTTGAACATTCCCTTGATTTTTGCCACGGGCGATCACCACTTTTCAAAGAATTCAAACTTCTGGGAGGCAAAGGACTCATGCAGCTTGTCCTTCGCGCTGGTCTTGTGCTCGCAGCCGCAGTCCGGCCACTGCACGTTGACGGTGGGGTCGTCGTAGGGGATGCCGCCCTCGCTGGTGGGGTCGTAGACATCGGTGCACTTATAGCAGAACTCCGCCACGTCGCTCAGCACGAGGAAGCCGTGGGCAAAGCCCTCCGGGATATAGAACATCTTCTTGTTCTCCTCACTCAGGGTCACGCCCACCCACTTGCCAAAGGTCGCGCTGTGGGGGCGGCAGTCCACGGCCACGTCGTACACTTCGCCCTTGGTCACGCGGACCAGCTTGCCCTGGGTGTGGTTCTTCTGGAAATGCAGGCCGCGCAGCACGCCGCGGGTAGAGCGGCTCTGGTTGTCCTGCACAAACTCCTTATCAATCCCGGCAGCAGCAAACTGGTCTTTCTGGTAGGTCTCCATAAAATAACCGCGGTCATCGCCAAACACCTGGGGCTCAATGACCACAACACCGGGGATCTCAGTTTCCGTAAACGTAAATTTACCCATTTTTCATTTTCCTCTCTGTTTTTTCGTTATTGTTTTTGACATTTTGTTTTTTATTTGGAAAAGCCGGAATGGCTTTTGCGCAGTGTTAGAAAAGACGTTGCGTGGATTGCCAAAGCCTCTCCTACTAGGAGAGGTGGCATTGCGAAGCAATGACGGAGAGGTTGGACAGAGCACCGCCTTGTCCCGGATGTCATACAACCTCTCAGTCGCTTACGCGACAGCTCCCCTTGTAGGGGAGCCCTTGGCAAAGAGGGTCAGTGCCTCGATTTTTTCTTCGCTTTCGAGCGGAGCCTTACCACAACAAATGCAACTCCCGCCGCCAGCACCGTGCACCCCAGCGAGATGCCGATGAGCAGGCCCGCGGTCTTGCCGGGGCTGCGGGTGCCGCTGCCCAGCTGGACACCGGTGCTCCGCTCCAATAGCTCCTCCAGTCCCGTAATCGTGGCCGGCACCCGGACGCTGGCGGACTCCTGCTTGTCCTGCCCGTTGACGGTATACACGGCGTACACCGCCGGGCTGGTGCCCAAGACATACTGTTCCGGCAGCTCCAGCGTCACGGACACATCCCCTGCCGTCAGGCCGTCAGCCAACAGCAGCCGGGTGCCGGGGTCGGTCACCGTGACCATGCCCAGCGGGGCACCGCCTCCCGCCACCGTCAGCTCCCGGGTCAGGCCCTGGGCCGGGATGTCGGTATAGTTTGTGTAGTGGGCAAAGGCGTAATCCAGCAGGGTGCGGACATCGTTGTACTTGTCGGTCTTGATGTTGCTCTGCATGGTGACGCAGATGAGCCGGACACCGTTCTGCTCCGCCAGGCAGACATAGCTGTAGCGGGCAATGTTGGTGTAGCCGATCTTGGAGCCTTGAATGGCCGGGATGTAATACCGGCTGGAACCCACCCGCATTTTGTCCTGCTGGTGGAAATACCGCTCTTTGGGCTGGATGTCCGTGGGCTTCATGGGATACATCTCGTTGCGGGTAAACAGCGTCTCAAACCCCGGCTGGGTCAGGGCCCAGCGCAGGATCTGCGCCATATCATAGCAGCTGGTATAGTGGTCGGTATCGCTGATGCCGTGGGGGTTGGCAAAGTGGGTGTGCTTGAGGCCCAGTTCCGCCACCTGGGCGTTCATGGCCGCCACGCCGCCCGCAATGGTGCCATCCCCGAAATATTCGGACAGCAGGTTGGCGCCATCGTTGGCGCTGGCCATCATGGTGGCATAGAGGGCATCCGTCAGGGGCACATGCTCCCCCTCCTGCAGGGCAATGTGGCTGGAATCCGTCCCCGCGAGGGAATAGACATCCTCGTGGGTCACTTCCAGGCTCACACCGTCCCACTGGCCCTGGGCTTTCTCACAGGCAAGGCCCAGCGTCATCACCTTGGTGATGGACGCCGGGTGCAGCTCTTCGTCCATATTCTGCTGGGCCAGCACAAGGCCGGTGTCCGCGTCGATGATGCAGTACGCCTCCGTGGCCGACAGCGCCGGGCCCGCGGCCCGCGCCATGGGTGCAAACACCGCGCAGACCCAGAGCAGCACCGTGCAAAGCACGGCGATCTGTTTTTTCATCTGGTCATTTCTCCATTGGTGATTTAGATAATCCTTTTCACGGGCTTGCCCTCTCCGTCATTGCTTCGCAATGCCACCTGTTCCCCACTTTGTCATCTACGGTGACATTTCTCCCCGCACCGGGGAGAATCTTTCCCAAAGTGGGAGGCCTTGGCAGTCCACGCAAAGTACATCTCTTTGCCAATGGCTCTCCCTTTGGGAGAGCTGGACGCGAAGCGGCCTGAGAGGGCTAGGACGCTATCATACATTATCTTGTTCAGTATACCACACTTTTCCCTTGCTGAAAAGACATTCCGTGCCCGGCGGCGGGGCAAAGAACGGGCTGCAGCTGCCGCCCCTCCAGCGCCGCGTCCAGTGCGGCGGGCAGCAGGGCGAACCGGGCTTTCAGGCTCTGCGGCTTTGCCTGCGGGTCATCCTGGCCGTAGGGCACAAAGTAATAGTGCTTGCGCTGGTACAGCCGGGCAATGTTTTCTCCCGAGGCCCCCAGCCCGTCGTTGGTAGAGACGGCGATGACTACCGGCCGCCCCACCCGCAGCAGGCTCTTGGCCGCCAGCGTCACCGGCGTGTCCGAGAGGCCCGCCGCCAGCCGGGCCAGCGTGCTGCCCGTGCAGGGGGCGATCACCAGCGCCTCGGCCATGTTTTTGGGCCCCAGAGGCTCCACGGCCTGCAAACTGTCCAGCACCGGGTGCCCGGTCAGGGCTTCCAGCCGCTGCCGCCAGCTCCCGGCCCGGCCAAACCGGGTATCACACCGGGCGGCGGTATTGCTCATGACGGGCAGCAGCTCCCAGCCCCGGGCCGTCAGTTCCTGTGCCTGTTCCAGCGCGGTCTCCAGCGTGCAGAAGCTGCCGCAGACCGCAAAGGCACAGCGTCGTTTCTCGTTCATCGTGCTCCCTCCCTTTCGCGCAGCATCTCGCACACCGTCCGGGCCACGATCTCCCCGGCTGTTTCCGGCGCGCAGGCAGCGGGCAGGCTCAATGCATGGATGGCCTTGTGGCCGCAGCGGGCGGCGGCGTCAAAATCCGTCCCACCGGGGCGGGAAGCCAGATCCACGATCAGGCTCCCGGGCCGCAGCCGGGCCAGCACCGGGGCCGTGAGCACCTGCGCCGGGATGGTATTCACCACCGTGTCAAAGGCCGGAGCCAGCCGGGCCAGCCGGGCCAGCTCTGCCCCCTGCATCCCCAGGCTTTCCGCCTGTGCCCGCTGGGCCGGGCGGCGGGCTGCCACTGTCACATGCGCCCCCAATGCCGCCAGCCGGGTGCCAACCGCCTGCCCCACAGGGCCAAATCCCAGCAGCAGGACCGCGCTGCCCCACAGGGTGCGTTTGCGCTGGGCCAGCAAAACGCCGATGCACCCCTCCGCCGTGGGGATGGCGTTGCGGATGGCCAGCTCCTCCCGGGCAAAGTAATCCACCAGCTCCACCCCGGCTTCCGCCGCAATGGCCTTTGCTTCTTCCGAGAGCATCCCGCCCAGCGCCAGCGCCCCGGGGCGTGCCGCCCGCAGCAGCTCCGCCAGCGGGGTGCGGGCCGCATCCAGCGGCAACGGCAGCAGGATATAGTCTGCCAGCGCGATCTCTTCCGGCCCCTCCACCGCATACCCCGCCCGGGCCAGCGCCCGGCCTGCCGCCAGCTGCCGGGCATCGCTGCCGATCACCGCAAAGCGTTTTTGTCGTTCCATCCAAAAGCCCTCCTCCCCAAAGCCTGCGCCATTCTATGCACAGGTAGGGAGGAGGGTGACGGACGCAAACAAAAAGCCCCGGAGCGGGGCCGCAAGGCTTACTCCGGGGCAAATATGCAATTTTTGGTGGATTGATTACTTTGCTGCCTTAGTAGCTGCCTTAGCAACAATAGCAACATAATCGTCGCCAACAACCTTGACACCGATCTCAATCTTCTTGTCGCTGTTCTTCGCAGAGGTAGCCAGAACGCCATCAGCCTTCTTAGCCTTATCGCCCCAGCTGTTTTCCTTGGTTGCATCGCTGGGCTTCTTGACGATCACATAGTTGTAAACGACATTGCTAATAGTGATGATGCCGCTGCTTTCCTTCTTATCCTTGTTCTCGTCCCAAGCCTTCTTGGCCTCGTCGTCCAGATCGGTCTTGTGCTTGTAAGAGACAGCGCTGACAGCGTTCAGCTTGTTGACCAGAGCTTTCTCAACCAGGTTGTCGCTCACTGCACAGCCAGTCAGCATGGTCAGAGCCATAACGCAAACGAGGGCAGCAGCCATCAGTTTCTTAAATGCTTTCATTGTTGTATCCTCCGTAATCAGATAGTTCCCCAGCAACGGCCCGCCTTGTGCAGGCAGTTTGCTATGTTAAATTCAGCATACCCCTTTTTGTGGCAATTGTCAAGATTTCACTGCGTTTTCATCATTTTTACCAATCGGTACGGTGAGAAAACAGCGATATGACCAGTTTCGCCCCGGGGCCTCCAAGGCATTTTCCACACGGACACACGCAAAAAGCTCCCCCGGCAAAACGCCGGAGGAGCCTGCGATTTTATTGGGTTTTTTATCTGATCTCTCGGGGCGTCCCTGACTGTGCGCACGCCGGGAGATTACTTCAGGAACTTTGCCACCGCACGGGCCACGATGCCGCCCAGAATGCCGGAGACGAGGAACTCCATCACACCCTGCACGCCGACCAGCAGCACCACGAACATGAACGGGTTGGCCGCGCCCTTGGCAGCCACGATGTTCTGGATGTAATCGCAGCCGTAGAATGCCAGCACGATGTAGCCCATAAAGAACAGGGTGTTGAGGCCGGGAGCGCACATGGCGGAAACGATGTAGCTCCAGGTGCCGGGCTTGTCGAGCCGCTTGAGGCCGTTGAAGACGAGGCCCACGCACAGGCCCATCAGCACACGCATCCCCACGCAGAGGATGAACGTGTTGACAGGGCTCACCTGGAACAAGGCGCCCGTCATGGCCGAAGCGCCGGTGACAGCGTCATAGAAGCTCACCGCGCCGAACACGCCGCCCAGGATGGCACCAGCCGCCGGGCCCATGGTGATGGCACCCACGGCGATGGGGAGCGTCAGGAAGCTCATGTAAAGCGGGCCCATGGGCACGCTGCCCAGGCCGACGGCTTTCATGACCAGCTCAATGGCGACCAGCAGTGCCAGCCGGGTGAGAGTACGAAGATCGTTATTCTTTTTCATAAAAATATTTCCTCCTGCTGCCGTTCCGCCCTAGATGTCGGATACGGCGCAAACCTGCCCGCAAAAGGTGCGGGGCCGTTTTTCTATTTTACTTTGGAATGCTTTGTCAGGGAACGTTCCAAAGGGAGATAACTTATTGATCACACGGGAAGCGGATGCCTGCCGAGCGGCGGGCGGCGGTCAGCACCCGGCTGACGGCAATGGAGGTATCCAGCATCCGGCTGCACAGCTCCTGGTCGCCGCCCTCAATGGCACGGGCAAAGGCCTCAAACTCCGCGGCCAGCCGGGGGCGGCCGCCGTTGAGGTTGTAGTGTTCCTCTTTGCCGTCGTTAAGGTGCAGCGTCAGGCCGCCGCAGTAGTTGGCCGTGGATTTCTGCAGCAGATAGCCCTTGGTGCCCTGAATGACATACCGGGCCGGGGCCCCGCAGTCTTTTGCCGCCATGCTCACGGCCTTGAAGCCGCTGTAATCCATGGTCAGGATGCCGCTGGTGTCAATGCCGTGGTCGATGTTGGCCGCGTAGTTCACCCGGTTGGGTTCCCCGAACAGGCCCACGATGTAGCTGATGTTGTAGACATTCAGATCCATGAGGGCACCGCCGGCGCAGTTGGGATCAAACGACGGGGCCACCTGCCCCGCGCAGAATGCATCGTACCGGCTGGAATACTGGCTGAAATTGCACTGCACCAGCTTCACCGTGCCAATGCGGGGCAGCAGCTCCCGGATCTTATGATAGTTTTCCAGATACTGGGTGGTCAGCGCCTCAAAGAGGAAGACCCGTTTGTGGCGGGAGAGGGCGGCCAGCTCTTCGGTCTGGGCCGCCGTGGGGGCCATGGGCTTTTCCACAATGACATGCTTGCCCGCTTCCAGCGCCACTTTGGCATAGCGGGTGTGCTGCAAATTGGGGACGGCCAGATAGACCACATCCACCCACTGCAGCAGCTCCAGGTAGTTGGTGGTGCACTGGGGCACATGGTACCGGGCGCAGAGCTCCGCCGCCAGCGGCGCGCTCCGCTGGGTGCTGCACAGCGCCTGCACCTGAAACGGCGAGTCCGCCCCGGCCAGCCAGGGCAAAAACTCCTTGACGATCATCCCGGTGCCCAGGATGCCAAGCTTCATCTTCTGTTCCATTCTTCCTAGTTCCTATCCTGTTTGCTCGTGTCAGCCCGCCTTGGCCTCCGTCTCGTGCCGCTCCCGGCGGAATGGCCGATGGCGGCGGAAGTTCTGCCCGTGAGGCTTGCGGCCTCCGGCGGGGTGATGGTGCTGCTGGGGCGCGTTGAGCTGGTAGAGCAGCGCCAGCCCCTTGAGCAGCAGCTCGGGGTCATAGGTCAGCGGGTGGCGGCAGAGGGGGGTGACATACTTTGCCAGCCCGCCGGTGACCACCAGCGTGGCCGGGCGGCCCAGCTCCTCCTCAATGCGGGCGGCAATGCCGTCCAGCAGCACCGCCGTGCCCAGCACCGAGCCGGAGAGCATACAGCTCTCGGTGTTGGTGCCGATGGCGTTTTTGGGCGAGGAGAGATGCACCTGCGGCAGCTGGGCGCAGCGCTCCCCCAGTGCCCGCAGGCCCGTGGAGAGCCCCGGGCAGATAACGCCGCCCCGGAACACCCGGTTCTCGTCCACCACATTAAAGGTGGTGGCGGTGCCCAGATCGACAGTGATCACCGGCAGCGGGAAATTGGCCGCCGCGTAGGCCGCGTCCACAATGCGGTCCTTGCCCACGGCGTGGGGGTCGGGCACCCCCATGGTCAGCCCGGTGCGGATCTCCGGCGAGACGATGACGGGCTTTTTGCCCGTGTAGTGGCGGGCGCACTCGGCCAGCGCCCCCGTGATCTGGGGCACGACACTGGTCAGCACGGCCCCCTCAAACCGGACGGGCCGCTCCGGGTGGCGGCGGTGGGAAAACACTTTCTCCATTTCGGCACGGTACTCCGCCGCCGTGCGGGTGCGTACCGTGTCCATGTGGGCCACAAAGCATACACGTCCGTCCTTGATGCCCCCCAGGGCGACGGTGGTGTTGCCTATATCAATGGCAAGAATCATATTGAAACCTCATTCAGCAAGGGTTTTTAATTCAAGTTATTTTACCGCATTTTCCCGCAAGATACAAGCCCATGCAAAGATTTTGTTGTGCTGGCGGAACTTTTGCATTATACTAAGGAGAGGAATCCCAAAACACAGGAGGTTTTTTGGATGGATCTGCACGGAAAATGCGTCCTTTTGGGCGTCAGCGGCGGCATTGCCGCCTATAAAATGGCAAACGTGGCCAGCGCACTCAAAAAGCTGGGGGCCGACGTGGAAGTCATCATGACCCGGAACGCCACCCAGTTCATCACGCCCCTCACCTTTGAGACCCTGACGGGCCACAAGTGCATGGTGGACACCTTTGACCGCGATTTCAAGTTTGAAGTCACCCACATCTCGCTGGCCAAGAAAGCCGACGTCATCCTCGTGGCCCCTGCCACGGCCAATGTCATTGCCAAGATGGCCCACGGCATTGCCGACGACATGCTCACCACCGTGGTGCTGGCCGCCAGGTGCCCCAAGCTGGTCTCCCCGGCCATGAACACCGGGATGCTGGAAAATCCCATCACCCAGGACAACCTCAAGACGCTGGAGCACTACGGCTTTGCGGTCATCCCCTCCGAGAGCGGCCTGCTGGCCTGCAAGGATGTGGGCAGCGGCCGCCTGCCCAAGGAGGATGTGCTCATTGAGCACATCCTGCACGCCATCGCCAAGCCCAAAGATCTGGCAGGCCTGCACATTGCTGTGACCGCCGGCCCCACCCAGGAGCCGCTGGACCCCGTGCGCTACCTGACCAACCATTCCACCGGCAAGATGGGCTATGCCGTGGCCCGCGCCGCCGCCATGCGGGGTGCGGACGTCACCCTCATCCACGGCCCCACGGCCCTGCCCCCGGTCAAGTTCACCGAGGACGTGCCCATCACCACGGCGCAGGACATGTATGAAGCTGTCACCAGCCGCTTTGCGGACATGGACATCCTTGTGATGGCCGCTGCCGTGGCCGATTACCGCCCCGCCACCGTGGCCGACGATAAGATCAAGAAAAAGGACGGCGACCTCTCCATCCCCGTGGAGCGCACCGCCGACATTCTGGGCACCATCGGCCCCCGGAAGACCAAGCAGTTCCTCTGCGGCTTCTCCATGGAGACCCGTGACATGGTAGAGAATTCCGCCGCCAAGCTGAAAAAGAAGAATCTGGACATGGTGGTGGCGAACAACCTCAAGGTCTCCGGTGCCGGGTTCGGCGTGGACACCAACGTGGTCACGTTCATCACACCGGACGGCACCCGGGAGCTGCCCCTGATGAGCAAAGCCGACGTGGCAGACGCCATCCTGGACGAAATTTTAAAGCGCCGCGGCCACTGAGACATAAAAAAAAATACGCCTTGCGTCTGCAAGACGTATTTTTTTATGTCCGTTTACTGGTTGCCGGCCACCATCATCTTGCTGGCCTTATAGATATCACCGCAGCCCAGCGTGATGACCAGATCTCCCTCGCGGGCGTTCTGCTTCACCCAGTCGGCAGCCTCTTCCAGGCTGTTGACCAGCACGGAACCGGGGATCTGTGCCGCCAGCTTCGCGCTGGTGATTGTGGGGTCGTTGGGCTCGCGGCTGCCCATAATGGGGGTGATGACCGCGATATCGGGGATCTTGAGCACATCCACAAAGTCGTTGAACAGCATCTTGGTGCGGCTGTATGTAAACGGCTGGTGGACGGCGATGAGCCGCTTGTAGCCCAGCTCCTTGGCGGTGTTCAGGGTCGCGCGGAGCTCGGTGGGGTGATGTGCGTAATCGTCCACAACCACCGCGCCGTTGCACTCGCCGTAGACCTCAAAGCGGCGGCCCGCGCCCTTGAAGCTGGCGGCAGCCTCGGCGCACTGCTCCACGGTCAGGCCCGCAAAGCGGCAGACGGCGCACATGGCCAGCGCGTTGTAGATGTTGTGGCGGCCCGGCACTCCCAGACGGATATGGCCCGTGACCTTGCTCCACTCCTTGAGGTCGAACTCAAAGAAGCCGGGCTTGTATTCCTGCACGTTGATGGCCTGATAATCGCCATCGTTCTCAATGCCAAAGGTGCGCACGCGGCGGTCCAGCGTGTACATGACGTCCATGGTGTTCTTGTCGTCCGCGTTGGCGAAGATCATGAACTGGGTCATCAGGGCAAAGCGTTTGAACGCGAACTTCAGCTCGCCCATGCTGCCGTAATAATCCAGGTGGTCATTGTCGATGTTCAGCACCACAGAGAGGTAGGGGGTCAGCTTGAGGAACGTCTCTGCAAACTCGCAGGCCTCAATGACGATGTTGTCGCCCTTGCCGGCCTTGCCGTAGCCGTGGATGAGGGGCAGCTTGCCGCCGATGACCGCGGAGGGATCCCTGCCCGCCAGCTCCAGCGCCGTGGTGATCATGGAAGTGGTCGTGGTCTTGCCGTGGGTACCGGAAACGCAGATGCTCTCCCTGTACAGGCGGCTCACGTAGCCCAGCAGCACGCTGCGCTCAATGGTGGGGATGCCGTAGGAGGCAGCGGCGTTCAGCTCCACGTTGTCCTTTGCAATGGCGGCGGAGTACACCACCATATCCACGCCGATCACATTGTCCGCACTGTGGCCCAGCGAGACCTTGACTCCCATCTCCCGCTCCGAGCGGATGATGCTGCCGTCCAGCACATCGCTGCCCGAGATCTCATAGCCCTTGGCGGCCAGGATCTGGATCAGCGGGTACATGCCGCTGCCGCCGCAGCCGATGAAGTGGATCTTTTTTACATTGTCCAGCAGGTGCTGGTTGTAATCGGTAATGAACATAAAAGGCAACCTCCAATAAATAAAACGGCCGCAAGGCAGACCGCATCCATCTTAATATTCAGGGTACATACCATATTATATAATTTTTAGAAGACAAAATAAACACTTCCGAGCGAATTTTCGGAAAGAACCATAAAATCGGCCATTCTTTTGTGATAACTGTACAGAAACCGCAAAACCGGGCTGTTTTTTCCGGCACTTCATAAAAGATTTACATTCATTAGCTAACAATCCTGAGCAATCTGTGCTATACTAGGGTAAGATATTTTGCTATTTTGCCGCGGCGGCGCCCCGGCCGGAAAAGAGGAGAACCCCATTGAATATTAAGATCACCGCTGACAGCACCTGTGATTTGTCCGGGGCGCTGCTGCAGGAGTGGAACATTTCGCTCATGCCCATGCATATTCTCATGGGCGAGGAGAGCTATCTGGACGGTGTGAGCATCCGCCCCGCCGATGTATTTGCCCATGTGCAGAACGGCGGCAAAATGCCCAAATCCGCCGCCGCCAATCTGGTGGAGTATGCGGATTTTTTTGACCCTTTTGCCAAAGAGTATGACGCTGTCATTCACATCTCGGTCAGCTCCAAGCTTTCGTCCTGCTACCAGAACGCCTGCCTGGCCGCCCAGCAGTTTGAAAACGTCTCCGTTGTTGACAGCCAGAACATCTGCACCGGGCAGGGCTATCTGGTCTTGCAGGCCGCCAAGTGGGCCGCCGATGGCCTGCTGCCCCGCAATATCACCATGCGGCTGCAGAACCTCGCCAAGCGGGTGCAGCTGAGCTTTGTACTCAACCAGCTGGACTATATGGCCAAGAGCGGCCGCTGCTCCGGCGTGCTGGCCTTTGGCGCCAACATTCTGGGCATCAAGCCCAGCTTGGCCGTGGTGGGCGGTGAACTGAAAGTGATGAAAAAGTACCGCGGCAGCCTGCCCATCTGCGTGGGCAAGTACATCACCGACCAGCTGGACGGCCGTGACGACATCGACACCAGCATGGTGTTCATCTCCTCCTGCCAGCCCAAGCCCGGCTGCATGGAGGCCGTGAAAGCCGGCCTGAAAAAATACGGCAAATTTGAGCAGGTCTACGAGACGGACATTGGCACCACCATTGGCGGCTACTCCGGCCCGGGCACCATCGGCATCGTGTTTGCCACCAAGAATTAAAGCAGAAAAGTTTTAAACAGGACCGGCCCCGCCGTGTGGAAAAGTTTCCATACTGTGGGGCCGGTTTTTATTTTGTTTCGGTCAGCTTCTGATAGAGTTTCATCCGTTCGGCCACACAGGCACTTTCACTGGTTCGGGCTTCGGTGCCCTTTACAAAGCCGTAAGCATCCATCACCGCACGGTCATTCTGCCGCTGCTCTTCCTCTCCGGCGATGCCGACCCTGTGGGCGAGCAGGGCAAGGGCGTGCGCCGCGCCATCCAGAGCCTGAAGGACGCCGGTGTGCAGAACATTGAAAGCATCTTCTACCCCGGTGCCCGCCACGAGCTGCTGGTGGAGACCAACAAGCTGGAGGTTTTCGCGGACATTGCCGCATGACTGGACAAACAGCTGACAAAACAGTAAAAACAAACAAAGGGCTGCTGCACGTTTTGTGCAGCAGCCCTTTCGCGTTGGACGATTAGAAATATCCTCCGCTTTCGTCATCATTCCACATTCCGTTTATACCGCAGCGGGGTCTGCACCTCGGCGCGGATCTTGCCAAGATAGGTGCGGGTCTGCTCTGCGCCCTGCAAAATAGACTCCACCTGCGCTTTCTGTTCTGCGGTCAGGCCGTCATCCTCTGCCAGCAGCTCCGCGTTGCCCTCGATGATGGTCAGCGGCGTTTTCAGCTTGTGGGACAGCTGAATGATCTGCTCCCGCTGCCGCTGCTCCATGGCCCACTGTTTCTGTAAGCTGCCGGTCAGGGCGTCACCCATGGTCTGCAACGCCTGCAAAGCGCTCTCGTACTCCCGCACCTTCGCGCCGGAAAATACCGCGCTGTCCAGATCCTTCCGCGCCACCGCCTGTGCTGCGGCGGTCAGCTTTTCGGTCTCCCGGGTCAGGAAGCGCCCGGTCCTGTGGGTGCTCCACACCACCGCCCCCACGAGCAGCAGAATGCCCAGAATGCAGTGCACGGTCTGCATATCCGGCAGCACACCCCGCAGCGCAGGGTCGGCGTAGGGCACGGCATAGTCAAATTGCAGCAGACAGACCGTTCCATCCTGCAATTTTGACGTCATATAATACTGCGTGTAGCCAAGATGCCAGCGGGTTTTCCCCTGCCGGTTCTCCATTGCCCGCTGCAAGTGCCCGGCATCCATGTTGGTGGCCAGCACCTCGCTGCTGTCCGGCGCGGCAAACAGAGCGTAGCGGCACAGGGAGTCCAGCTGCGTCTCGTCAAAGGTGGCGGCGGTCATGCCCGGCAAAACGTCCTGTGCGGCTTTTTGACAGGCCTGTGCAGCTTGATTCGCGGGAAGAAACGGCCCACCGTTCTGGATCCACAGCATCAGCACCAGCAGCCACCCCACCGCGACCAGCAGGCAGGCCAGCGCCGTGCGCACCAGATATTGCAGCAGCACGCTGCGCAGAGAGGTCAGTCTTCGCTTTTCCATCGGTATCCCACGCCCCATACAGTATTGAGCAGCTTTTCCGGCTCCGGCACGCCCGCCGCCCGCAGCTTTGCCCGGATATTTTTGATGTGCTGTGTCACGGCAGTGTCGTCCGCAGTGCCGTCAATGCCAAAAACCGCTTCGTAAATTTGCTCCTTGGTAAAGGTTTGCCCGGCGTGCAGCGCCAGATACTCGCAGATGGCATACTCCGAGCGGGTCAAGGGCAGTGCCTTCCCCTCCACCGCCGCGCTCCGGGCGGTCAGGTCAAAGGCCACGCCGCCGCGCACCATCCGGTGCGCCGGGGTGCGGCTCTGCCGCCGCAGATGTGCCGCCACCCGCGCCCGCAGCTCTGCCACCCGGAAAGGCTTCGATAAAAAGTCGTCTGCCCCGATGCCCAGCCCCTCCAGCACAGCGGCCTCGTCGGTGCGGGCACTCAGAAACAGGATGGGCACTTCGGTCAGGCTGCGGATGCGCCGACAGACCGCAAAGCCGTCCTCCCCGGGCATCATCACGTCCAGCAGGATACAGTCTGCCCAGCGGCAGAGCGCCTCGGTCAGATCTCTGCCCGCCTGCCGCGTTTCTACCCGGTGGCCGTCCCGCTCCAAAGTGGTGCGGATCAGTTTGCAGAGCTCCAGATTGTCATCCACGGCCAGAATATTCGCCACAAGATCACCTCAACACGTTATAAACCAGACAGGATGCCCCATACAGCAGATACACATGGGCGGGGTAGAACCAGTAGAACAGCTGCTTGTGTCCGCTACCGCGCTGCCCGTTGTACAGCAGCATCAGCAACACCGCCGCCACCCCGAACCACTCGTAGTAGTCGGTGAACATCTGCGTCCACACAAAATCCGCCTGTCTGCAAAGCATTCCAAAGAGCCTCACAAAGTCACACAGGAAAATCACCAGTGCCCATACTGTCAGCTGTACGCGGCGATGCCCCCGCAGGGCATACAGCAGCACACCGCCCAGCAAAAAACTCCATCCGCCATCCGTGATGGCCGTCCACATGGGCAGCGGGCTGGTGATGACAAAGGCCACGATCGTTGAAGCAATGGGCATCTCCTGCACCTGCGGGAAGAGCTGCAGAAATACTACCACCGCAAACGGCCAGCACAAGACGGCGGCAATGGCAGCAATGCCCTCTGCGAGCTTTTTCTCCCGCAGCCAGTCGATGCCCTGCCAAACGATGCACAGCAGCATCAGGTCCTGAAAAATGGCATTCAGCGGATAGAAGCCATCCCCGCGCCGGAAGGCCTTGGCGTAGATCATAAGGAATTCCAGCGCTGCCATGGCTGTGCCGATAGCCCAGATGCGGATAAAATACCGCTTGCGGTCATGGGTGTGGGCAAAGCCCTCCACCGTGCAGAACAGAAACAGCGGCGCACTGAGCCGCCCCAGCATACTGAACACCGTTGGGATGCAGCCGGTGAACTCGAAGAAATAATGAATGTGGTCCAGTACCATCAGCGCCAGTGCAATGGTCTTGAGCTGAGTACCGTCCAGCCCTTTTTTCGTTAATTTGTCCATACAGACTCTCCTTTCCTTGTGCATTCAGTGTAACAGGAAAATCTGTAGAAAGTATAAGGTTCTGCCTTTTATGATACTATTTTCTGCCCCGAAACGCAACAAAAAAGCTCTGAGACTTTCATCTTTCTGCCCCGAAACGCAACAAAAAAGCTCTGAGACTTTCATCTCAGAGCTCTTTGTTAAGTCGGCGACTACCTATTTTCACGCGCCGTTTCCAGCGAACTATCTTGGGCACGAGTGAGCTTAACTTCTGTGT
>NZ_PRLE01000007.1 GCF_003287495.1 Faecalibacterium prausnitzii | reverse complement strand
AAAATAGGTTCCGTTACAAGTTTTTCGATATTGTTCAATTTTCAAGGTCCTGTTAGCGCCTCAGCCGACCGGCTGACGACTTGATTATTCTACCACAGAAGTGATTTTTTGTCAAGCTCTTTTTTAGAAGCTTTTGAACTTTCTGAACTTGGATGTTTCAAAATCTCTCAAATCTCTTTTGGATTTCTTAACGTCTATTGGTTCTTTTCAAGGGCTTCTCGCTGAGGCTTTGGAAGTCATTCTTTTGCCTCAGCGCTTGGCGCTCAAGTATAATACCACACACCCGCACCTTTGTCAACACTTTTCTGCTGCTTTTTTCAAGTTTTTTTGCATTCATCTGAAATGTACTCACCTAAATGTCTCCAAGAGCGTTTTTTCAATGGAATACCCTCCGCCGTGGTTCCATCTTTTCACGCAAAAAGACCGCCCATGCAATGCACAGACGGTCTTTTGCTTATATTACTTTATAGGATAAGACAGTTTATCCTTAACGGATCTCAATGCCCAGCTTGAATTTCAGGTTGCCCAGCACTTTCTTGACGGTGCGCTCCACCTGCTCCGCAGAAACTTCCGCAGCAGGGTCAGACAAGGTCAGAGAGAATGCCATGCTCTTCTTGCCCTCGCCGAGGTTTGCACCGCGGTAAATATCGAACAGCTTGACTTCCGTGATGAGCGGGCTGGCTTTCTTGATGGTCTCCTCGATCTCGCCACAGGTAACAGCCTCATCGCAGACCAGTGCCAGATCGCGCTTGACCGATGCATAGGGGCTGAGGGGCTGATAGCGCAGTTCACCATCCACGCAGGACATCAGGGCCTCATAGTCCAGCTCACCCAGATAGATGTTCTGGCTGTCCTTCTGCTCCTTTGCGATCTCCAGCTCACCATTGATCTCATTGGAGAGCTTACCGAACACGCCCAGACGCTTGCCGTTGCAGTACACAGCGGCGCTGATGCCGGGATGCAGCCATGGAGTGCTCTCGCGCTTATACTCAAAGCTCAGACCAAAGCCTGCTGCCAGTGCCTCCATGGCGCCCTTGACCGTGAAGAAATCCTCCTCCGGGCCGAATGCGCCGATGCAGAGAGTCTGGCGCTCGTGGGGATGCTCGTTGATGGGCAGTTCTTTAGCCAGATAGACCGGTGCCATCTCAAACAGGCGGCCCTCATTGTTGCCTTTTTTCAGGTTGTCCACGATGACATTCAGCATGGACGGCGTGAGCAGGGTGCGCATGATGGAGAGGTTCTCGCTGATGGGGTTGAGGATGCGGATCGCCTTACGGGCAGCATCATCCTCCGGAATGTGGAGCATATCCAGCTCCGCGTTGGAGTAGAATGCCAGGGTGGACGCCTCATAGAAGCCCTGGGCAGCCAGCAGGCGCTTGGTCTTGAGCTGCTGCTTCTGCTCGTAGTTCAGACCGCCGTTGGTAACAGCAGCGGTGTTCAGGAATGTGGGCACAATGTGGTCGTAGCCATACTCACGGATGACCTCCTCCGCCAGATCGGGGAAGCCGTCCACGTCCTCACGGTACAGAGGTGCAGAGACGTCCCAGCTGCCATCCGCCTGCACGTCCACCGTGAACTCCAGACGCCGGAGAATATCGATCATGGTCTGGTCCGGGACGGTGATGCCCAGCACGCCGCAGATCTTGGCCGGAGTGGTGACGATGTGCTTCCGCTCAATGGGACGGCCATCGGTCAGGTCAAATTCCAGCGTGGTGATATCGCCGCAGTCCAGCTCCTGGATCAGGTGCAGAGCACGGGCAAGGCCCAGCTCCGGAGAATGGCGGTCCACGCCCTTTTCGTAGCGGGCGGAAGAATCGCTGTTCTGGCCCAGAGCGCGGCTGGTCTTACGGACAGAATCGCGCGCAAAGGTAGCGCACTCGAACAGCAGGTTGGTGGTATTCTCATCCATCCCGGAGTTTGCACCGCCCATGATGCCAGCCAGGCAGACGGGCTTCTCCGCATCGCAGATGACGAGGTTGTTGGGGTTCAGGGTAAACTCTTTCTCGTCCAGGGTAACGATCTTCTCGCCATCGTGAGCGCGGCGGACATCAATCGTACGGCCACCGACCTTGTTCAGGTCAAAGGCGTGCATGGGCTGACCCATTTCCAGCAGGGTGTGGTTGGTGATATCGACCACATTGCTGATGGAGCGCAGACCACACAGAGCCAGGTGACGTCTCATCCAGCGGGGAGACTCACCCATTCGGATGTTGCGGACATAGTGTGCCATGTAGCGGGGGCACAGGTCCGGCGCTTCCACCTTGACGGTGATGGGCTCGTCCGGCTCGCAGACAGCTTTGTAATCCATGGCGGGCATGTGGAGGGGCTTGCCGAGGATGGCCGCTACTTCGCGGGCAATGCCCAGAACGGACTGGCAATCCGGGCGGTTTGCGGTAATGGAGATATCAAAAATGTAATCATCCAGGCCGACGACCGGAGCAATGTCCGTGCCGGGAACGGAATCCTCCGGCAGGATGAGCAGGCCGTAGACCTCAGCGCCCGGGAACAGATCATCGTTCAGGCCCAACTCCTCACCGGAGCAGAGCATGCCGTTGGACTCCACACCCTGCATCTTGCGGGCCTTGATCTTGATGCCGCCGGGCAGGGTGGAGCCATCCAGGGCGGCGGGGACGCAGTCGCCCACTTTCATGTTTGCGGCGCCGGTGCTGATGTGGATCTCGTGGCCATACTCGCCGCAGTCCACCACGCACTTGGTCAGGTGAGTGCCCTCCTGCTTTTCCATGGAGGTGATCTTACCGACCACGACCTTGCTGATGCCTGCATCCAGCGGGATCAGCTCCTCGACCTCAAAGCCGCAGGAGAAGAGGCGTTCTTCCAATTCCTGGGCGGTGACGTCGATATCGACAAGTTCTTTTAACCAACTGAAAGGTACTTTCATTGTTTGCTCTCTCCCCTCTTATTCGTGGAACTGCTTGAGGAACTGCAGGTTATTCTCAAACATCAAGCCGATGTTGTTGATGCCGTACTTCAGCATGGCGATACGCTCGATGCCGATGCCAAATGCAAAGCCGGAGTACTCGTCCGGGTCAATGTTGCAGTTTTCCAGCACCTTGCGGTTGACAACACCGCCGCCCAGGACTTCGATCCAGCCGGTGTGCTTGCACAGGGGGCAGCCCTTGCCGCCACACTCAAAGCAGCTGACATCGACCTCAACGCTGGGCTCGGTGAACGGGAAGTAAGAGGGGCGCAGACGGGTGCGGGTATCCTTGCCGAACAGCTTCTGCACAAAGGTGTTCAGCGCGCCCTGCAGGTCGCCCAGAGTGATGCCCTTGTCCACGACCAGACCTTCCATCTGATGGAACATGGGGCTGTGGGTGGCGTCGGAGTCGGAACGGAAGACGCGGCCCGGGATCAGGACCTTGATGGGAGGCTTCTGGCTGTCCATGGTGCGGATCTGGCCGCCGGAAGTCTGGGTGCGGAGCAGGAACTCATCGGACAGATAGAACGTATCCTGCATATCGCGGGCGGGGTGATCCTTGGGGACATTCAGGCGGGTGAAGTTGTGGTCATCATCCTCGATCTCCGGGGCATCGGCCACGGCAAAGCCCATGCCGGAGAAGACATCAATGATCTGGTTGGTGACCAGCGTCAGGGGGTGCAGGCCGCCCACGGTGCGGGTCTTGGCGGGCAGGGTGATGTCCACCGTCTCGGCCGCGTTGCGGGCTGCCAGTTCTGCCTGCTTGACTTTTTCGGCGGCGGCGTCATAGTCCGCCTGCACTTTCTGCTTGAGCTCGTTGATGATCTTGCCCATGGCAGGACGCTCTTCGGGCGCGACAGAGCGCAGATTTTTCATCAGGGCAGGGATCTTACCGTTTTTGCTGAGGTACTCCTGCCAGAAAGTTGCCAGCGTTTCCTTGGAAGAGACCTGGCTCAAGGCAGCTTCGGCCTGTTTTGCCAGCTCGTCGATCATTGCTTGCATGGATGTTCTCTCCTTCTCGTGTTCGTGTTGTCAAAACGGGGCAAAGCAAAAGCGCCCCGTCCCCTGCTCAGAGCCAAGCTCCAAGCAAAAGGGACGAAGCGCTGTAATTTCACTCCGCGGTACCACCCGGTTTCCGCCCGAAAGCACAAAAGCTCTCAGCGGCTCTCAAACGCCGTAACGGGGCGCGCCGTCCTGTGCTAATAAGCCTTTCAAAATCCAGACCGTTTGCACAGGCCGCTCAGGAGCGAACTTCGGCACACACCCACGCGGAAGCCCTTTCAGCCGGTGAAGCTTCTCTCTTTGCTGTGGAACTGCGTGCGTACTTTCTCCGTCGCTGCGTTTCGAGGTATTCAGGTTTGTTGGTGTTGATAACCATGAGTTATCTTAGCACACTTTTGCCCCATTTGCAAGTGCGGGCGGCTATTTTCCGGGAAATTGGCGTTTTTGCTTGCCTTTTGGCTCCGTCTATGGTAGTCTTAACATACAGTTTGCAGAAAGAGAGGTACACGGTATGGCCCGGAATGCGTTTGCTTTTTAATTTTTAAGCAGATTTTATGCAGTTCCGGCTCGAAGTGTACCCTTTTCTCTCTTTCAGCAAAGTGTGGAGCATGATTTTCAGCGCCGCGTAGCTTTGCTATGGGGCGTTTTTGTTTTGCCTGAAAATCGGAAAAAGGGCGCACATTTCTTTGTTATGATAGGAAAGGTGTTCCCCATGAATTTAAAAAAGCAGCTTGCCTGTTTATATACCAATTATTTCTTTACCGGCCTGCGCATCACTGATGCCGTGTGGGTGGCACTGCTGGCGGCCCGGGGCTTTTCCCTCTGGGAGATCGGCTTTGCCGAGAGTGTGTTCCACATCATCAGCCTCCTGTGCGAGGTGCCCAGCGGCATGGCGGCCGATCTGCTTGGCCGCAAAAAGGCCCTCGTGTTCGGCGGCGTGTGCGTCGTGCTCTATAACCTGCTGATGGCCTTTGCCCCCAACCTGTTCTTCATCTGCGTGGCTATGGGCCTGAACGCGTTTGCAAGCACCATGTTCTCCGGCACCACTTCGGCGCTGACCTACGACAGCCTCAAGCAGTGCGGCAAAACCGACGATTACCTCAAGGTCTCCGCCACCTGCTCTCAGATCACGAATCTGACCACCGCTCTGGGCTCCCTCTTCAGCACACTGGAACGCTTTTTGCGCTTTTCCGGTTTCTACCTGCTGAGTGCCGCCTTTGAGTGTACCGGAACCCTCGCCACTGCCCTGATGGAAGAGCCTATCGTCACCGAAGCACAGGCCAGCCGGGAAAAGCAGGCGCTCCGCGATCTACCCGGCCAGCTCGTCCAACTGGTAAAGGACAGCATCAAAGTCCTGCGCTCCTGCCCGCTGGCGGCAAAGCTCATTGTCTCCAGCGCTGTGGTCTGTATCCCCAGCTACCTGACCAAGATGTTCGTCCAGCAGCGCCTGGTGGAACTGGGCTGGCCCACGACTCTGCTCTTTCTGCCTCTGCTGCTCAGCGGCCTCGCCTCCATGCTGGGCATTGAGATTGCCCGCCGGATCCACCCGCAGAGCCTACGGCGGTTCTATGCTGTCTGCGCCCTGCTCTGCGGCACCGGCTGTATGCTGGTGGGTGCGGCCCCTGCACTGGCCGCCATCTTCGGCTGTATGCTCGTGCAGGGGATTCTTGACGTCTGGCTCCTGCACGAGGGCCAGAAACTCAACGACAACATCCCCAGTGACCAGCGCGCCACCCTCATCAGTGTGGACGGCATGGCCTACAGTCTGCTCATGATTCCTGCCAGCCCGCTGGTGGGTGCCGTGGGCGATGCCTTTGGGCAGGCCGGTGCCGGGCTCGTGGTGCTGGGGCTGCTGGTGGCTGCAAGTGGAATCCTGATTTACAAAAAGCAGTAATTTTCTCATAACACAGAAACATACAGCAAAAGGCTCCCGCCAGAAATGACGGGAGCCTTTGTGTTTCTTGTTGCTCCGATTTATTTGCGGACGATCTCTTCCGCCAGAGCGTCCATCTGCGCCTCCGCAGCGGCATTGACAGCAGAGCGGATGGTAACGACGGTATCACAGACGGTCATGTTTTTCATGCCGTCCAGCTCGGCCCGCATGAGTTTGGCCGCCATGGGAGCCCAGGTGCCGTTCTCCATCAGGCCGATGGTGCGGTTCTGGAAGTTCTTGGTCTTGAGGTGGGTCAGCAGAGCCTCCATCGGCGGGAAGAGGAAGCCGTCATAGGTGGCGCAGGCCAGAACGGTCTTGCCGCAGCGGAAAGCTTCGGTGACGGCGTAGGAGACATCGGTGCGGGTCAAATCCATCTCCACCACCTTGGCACCCTTGGCGCGGAGCTTCTCGGCCAGGATGTGGGCAGCGGAGCGGGTGTGGCCGTGGATGGAGGCACTGGCGACCAGAATCTTCTCCGGCTCCTCCGGCTTGTAGCTGGACCACATATCGTAATAGTTCAGGTACTTCCCAAGGTCGCCGGTGAGGACGGGGCCGTGGAGCGGGCAGATGGTCTTGATGTCCAGCGCGGCAGCCTTTTTCAGCAGAGCCTGCACCTGCGGGCCGTACTTGCCCACGATGTTCAGGTAGTAGCGGCGGGCCTCGCTGGCCCAGTCGGCTTTCTCGTCAAACTTCGCCACAGCGCCAAAACGGCCAAAGCCATCGGCGGAGAAGAGGACTTTCTCGCTGGACTCATAGCTGACCATGACCTCCGGCCAGTGGACCATGGGCGCGAACACGAAAGTCAGGGTGTGAGCGCCCAGATTCAGGCTTTCGCCGTCCTTTACGGTCACGCGGCGGTCTTTGGCAACCGCCTCCGGGCCGAAGAACTGATCCATATACTGGAAGGTCTTGGCGTTGCCCACCACGTTCATCTCCGGGTAAAGGGCCGCCAGCTTTGCAATGTTGGCACCGTGGTCCGGCTCCATGTGGGAGACAATAAGATACTCCGGCTTGCGGCCGTCCAGTGCCTCGGTGACGTTTGCCAGCCACTCGTCGGTAGCACGGTTATCCACGGTATCCAAGATCGTGGTCTTCTCATCCAGAATGACATAAGAGTTATAGCTGACGCCGGTGGGGACCGGGTACTGGCTCTCGAACAGATCAATGGTGGTATCATCCACACCCACACCGAGAATCGCACTGCTGATATGTTTCACGCTCATGGCAAGTTTCTCCTTTGATTTTGTTTTATTCAGGGGCCGTTTGGCCATTGCTTTTAGGAACCGTTCTCAGTATAACATAACGTTAAAATTTTCGCAAGAGGCAGCTTTTTCGGGCGGCTCGCGGGGAGCTTCTCCGAGGACCGTCCGCTGGGGTGGGACCCTGTTGCCGTAGGCAATAGGGCGGGCGATGGAATGGCCCGTCTCGTGTCCGAGGAGAAAGCTCCCCGCGAGCCGCCCTCCTCAACGTGCATCCTCCTCATGATCTCCCGGCAAACGAGCGGTCACCGGGCGGCCCGGCTCGGTATCCAGTTCCAACAGGGTGGCCGCGCTGGCTTCATCCAGGCTCTGGACGCCGCGCAGCTTCCGGCTGATGGCCCGGGTCCGCACGCCAATGAGATTGTCCAGCTCTTCATCTGTCTGGCGGAGGCGCTGCTGCATCTTGGAAAGCCCCTGCCCGAACTTGTCAAACTCGGTCTTCACCGCACCCAACAGCTGCCAGACCTCGCCGGAGCGCTTCTGGATGGCAAGGGTCTTGAAGCCCATCTGCAGACTGTTGAGCAGCGCCGCCATGGTGCTGGGGCCTGCCACGTTGACCTGATAATCCCGCTGCAACACTTCCAAAAGCCCGGCATTGACCACCTCGGCATACAGGCCCTCAAAGGGCAGGAACAGGATGCCGAATGCCGTGGTGTAGGGCGGTTCCACGTATTTCTCGCGGATGTCTTTTGCCTCGCTGCGGAGAACGAGCTCCAGCGCGTGGCGGGCGTTCTCCACGGCAGCGGCATCGCCGGAAGCCTGGGCGTCCTGTAAGTGGGCGTAAGTATCCCCGGGGAACTTGGAGTCAATGGGGAGCCAGACGGTGCTGCCGTCCACGCCGGGCATCTTGATGGCGTACTCCACCCGCTGGGTGCTGCCCGGGATGGTGGCCACGTTGGTATCATACTGCTCCGGGGCCAGAATCTCCTCCAGGATGGCCCCCAGCTGGATCTCGCCCAGGATGCCGCGGGTCTTGACGCCCGAGAGCACCTGCTTCAGCCCGCCGACGTCCGCCGCCAGCGATTGCATTTCGCCCAAGCCCTTGTACACCTGCTCCAGCTGCTCGTTGACCGCCTTGAAGCTCTCGCTCACCCGCTTTTGCAGCGCGTCCTGCAATTGCTCGTCCACCGTATGGCGAATTTCATCCAGCTTGCGGGTGTTCTCCGCCTGCAGGGCGGTCATGCTGTCGGCCAGGGTCTTGCGCAGCTCTTCCAGCTTCTGGGTGTTGGCCGCTTCCAGACTCTGGAGCCGCTGGGTCAAGATCTGCTGCTGGCCGCTCTGGCCCTGGGCCAGGGTGCTGCTCATGTTCTGCACGGCGGTCTGCAGCGTTTCGCTCACGCTGCGGATGGCGGTATAGTTCTGCTCCGCCATAGCAGCCTGCTTCTGCTCAAAGGATTTGGCCTGGGCTTCCAGCTGCTGGGTAAGCCACTGCTTGAGCTCCTCGGTGTCTCCCCCGCCCCGCCGGGGCTTGTTGCCGCGGTAGAGCAACAGGGCCAGCATCAGGCAGATGGCCACCAGAAGCACGGTATATAACATTGCCAGAAATTCCATTGATATTCTCCTGTAGTATCCCCTCAAAACAGACAGCGATACGAGCGCTCTGTTTTGCCAAAGACATCGTATCGCTGTGTTTCGGGATTTATTTCAGCGGCCTCGCCCTCTCAGGCGCTACCGTGTCCGCGCTCCCAGAGAGAGAGCTTTTTGCTCTTATTTTTACTCTTCAATATACTGGACCAGCTCTTTGGAGGAGACGGTCTCGTCGCCGTAGAGGCCTACGCCGTCCGCTTCCACCTCACCGGTCTGGTTATCACAGGGGTCAGCCCGGAAGCCCAGCATGGGCGGCGTGAACGGCGCTGCAAACACGCTGTTGGCCACCATGCGGTCGGGGTCCAGATTGCCAAAATAGTGCTGGCGGAGCGTTTCGTCGCCCCGGCGGGCCATGGAGGCACCGAAAGAGCAATCCGCATACAGCCAGCCCTTGGGGGCAACATAGAACATGGCCCAGTCGTGGCAGCCCACTTCATCGGGGGTGACATAGAGGCCGCTCTGCCAGCGGGCCGGGATGCCTGCCGCGCGGCAGAGGGTGATGAACGTGACCGACATGATGCCGCAGTCGCCCCGGCGGTCCCGGGCGCAGTGTTCCGGCAGGGACTCGTGGATAAAGTAGCTCGGCTGGTAATGGTAGCGCACATTCAGCGTGACGTAATCGTAGATGCGCTTTGCCTTTTCCATGGGGTCGGTGATGCCTGCCGTGAGCTGGGCCGCCAGCGCCTTGATGTAAGGCGTGAAGACGATGTGGGAGGGCTGCTCCTCGGTGTCAAAATCCGGCTGCTCCGGGGCAGAGGGCGTATCAAAGGGGTCCGTGTAAACTGCCGTGTTGCGGTAGCTGTACTGGACGCCGAAACTGCGGTTCTCGGTGAGGTCTGCCTCCCAGCAGACGGTGCGCTGAGGAGCGTTTTCCGGGGCAATGACCGTCGGTTCCTCGGTGAACTCCTCCAGCTCGATGTCACTCTGGGAGAGGCAGGCAGCGGGCAGCGGCAGCCAGGCGCGGACATGCACCGCGTCCCGGCCCTCAGCCTTGGCCTTGGCAAGGGCGGCGGCAAAGGCCTCGTCCGACATGCCAACACTGGCTTTCAGGGTGATGCGGGCGCTGGCGCTGCCCTGCTCCGCCATCTTCTCATGCAGACGGCGGCAGCGCTCTTTCTCGCTGTCCGGCTGGGCGGGCGGGTCGATCTGCCGCCGGGCAAGGTCCGCATGGGTGGCGATCAGCGTGGAAGCAAAACGGTTCTGATACCGCTTCTCCCCCTCCACAAAGCGCCAGTCCATCCGGTTTTCCCGGTCCAGCATCTCAAACTCTTCCGGCGTAAAATCTTTCACCCGGCGCTGCATCTCGGCAATGGCGTCCGCCTTGCTCCAGGTGTACTCCGCCGGGATCCGCCGCATGATCTCCCGCTGGGCGATCATCGCGTCCCGCAGAACGTCCACCCCGTGGGGGGTGGGGTTCTCGGGCTGGACATCCATGTGGGGGCACAGGCCCTGGCTGTAGGGGCTGTTCTGGGTCTTAGTCCAGTCCTCGGCAAGGTAGGCGTCGATGCGGGCAATGGCCTCCTCGTAGTACCCGGCCGCTTTCAGCCGCTCCACATCGTCGGGCAGGCCCACGTTCAGGCTGCGGAGCGTTTCGTTCCAATCTCTTGTGTTCATATTTTCTTTCCCCTCTCCTAAAAATCTCAGGTTACTTTCTTCCAGAATGCCACGGCAGCGTTCAGCCAGCCCTCTGCGTCGGTGCCAAGCCCAATGCCAATGCCGTGGCCTGCGTCTTCATATACCTTTTCCTCGTGGGGCACACCGTCGCTCTCCAGAGCACTCTGGAGGGCAGGCCCCTGCTGATCGAACCCGAACAGCTTCAAAATGCGGTCGCTCTTACCGTACCACAGGAACACCGGCGGGTAATCCGGTGCAATGAGCTTGGAGAGCGTGTAATCATAATAGTGTTTCTGCATCCAGTCGTCCACGTCCAGCAGGGCCGTGTATGCGGGCTTTGCCAGCCAGAAGTTGTTGATGGGGTACGCCAGCAGCAGCGCCCCGGGTTTGGGCACGTTGTACTTCTGCCAGCCCTTTTCCGCATCGCCAAACACCCCGGCGATCTGCCCGCCGGAGGAATACCCCAGCAGTGCGTAGTCCTCCGGCTGGACGCCGAACGTCTCGGCGTTGGCCGTGATGAACTGGATGGCCCGGCCCAAGTCGTCCATGGGAGCGTTGTTGCCCGCCTCCGTGCCAATGCGATACCGCAGAACAAACACCGCGTAACCCTGCTCGTGCAGCTCCCAGGCTGTGGACACGCCGCCCCGAAGCTCGCCGCTGTAGTAGAGCGCGTTGCCCGAGAGCACCACGGCATACCGGGCGTTGGGGGGATCCGCCGGGAAATAATACAGCTCGGCGTGGTCCCGGCTGGGCTGGGCGGCGATCTCCTCCGGCGAGTAGAGCTTATAGGTGATCTGGGTGCCAGACTCGTAGTTCTGGATCAGCAGGTTCAGCCCCGCCGCGCAGCTGGCGGCAGAGCCGCTGCCCACCACCTCTTCCAGCGTCTCATTGTTGTGGGTATTCTTAAACCAGGCCAGGTCCCGCTCCCAGGTGTGGATGTCGGTATAGAGGCCGGACGCCTGAACGGCGGGGTTCTGGCGGATCTCCCGCATGGTGGTCTGTGGGGTGATGGGCTCCTGCGCCATAGCCGGGAGCGCCAGCATTGCGGCCAGCGCCAGGCTGGCAAGACATGCGCTTGGTTTCACAGAGTTCACGCCCTTTTTCAAAAATTTGCCGGGAGTTACGCGGCTGTGTCCGCCGCTTTGGCAGCGGTCTGGCTCTCCCAGAACGCGACCGCCTCGGTGATCCAGCCCTCCGCGTCGGTGCCGCGGCCCGGGCCGATCTTGTGAGGTGCATTATGATAGTGATGGAAGATGTGGGGCACGCCGTTTTTCACCAGTGCTTTCTCAATGACACGGCCCTGCGCCGGGGTGTACATCTTAGCCAGGGTCACATCGTTTTTGCCGTACCAATGGTAGACGGGCGGGTAATCCGGTGTGATGTAATCGGAAACATTGTAGTCGAAATAGCGGGGGCCGTCGGCGTAAGGGTCAATGAGGAGGCCCCAGACGGGTTTCAGCTCAAAGAAGTTGTTGACGGGGTAGCCCAGCAGCAGAGCGCCCGGCTTGCTCACGCCATAGGCCTTGTAGCCCAGCGTGTCGGAATCGGAAGCAAACAGGCCGGCGATCTGCCCGCCGGAGGAATAGGCCAGCACCGCGTAGTCCTCGGGCTGAACATGGAACTGTTCCGCGTGCTCGGTGATGTACCGCACGGCCCGGCTCACATCTTCCAGCGGGGCGTTGTCTGCCGCCTGGTCGCCAATGCGGTACCGCAGCACAAAGCAGGTATAGCCCAGCTCGTTGAGCCACTCCGCCGTGGAAACACCCTCACGCATCTCGGCGCTGGTGTGGATGGCGTTGCCGCCGATGACCAGCACGAACTTGCCGCCAGGATCACTGCCCGGGAAATAATAGATCTCCGCTTTCTGGCGGGTGGGCACGGCGGCGATCTCCTCGTCCGTGTAGAGCTTATAGGTGATCTGGATGCCGGAGTTGTAGTTTTCGATCATCCGGTTCAGGCCCTTGGCGCAGTCCTCAGCGGTGCAATCGTTGACATACTCCCGCAGGGTGGTATCTTTCCACTTGCGGATATCCCGGGGGGTGTCCTGCTCCTGATTGTACGTATACAGTCCCGCTCCCATGACGCTGGGGTTCGACCGGATCTTGGCCATGGGAGTGTCCGGTGTGATGTTGGCCTCCCCTTTTGCTCCAGATGCCTGGGCTGCCCGTGCCGGCAGGGTGAGCAGGGTGGCCAGTAACAGTGCGCTCGCAAGGACCCGTTTCAGTTTCATTCCCGTGTGTTCTCCTTTTCCGGTATGATACCGGAGCCGACAAGCCCCACAGTGATTGCGTTTTTTGCCAAAGAGGTCTATAATAAGAGCCTGTCCGACAGCGGTTGATTTCTTCTATTGTATCACAACCGTCTGTATTGTCAAAATAAATCTGCATCCTGGGCTGCGATGCCCACGCCCCGGCCTTGTCTGAGTGTTGTGCTTTGAGGCGAAATTTGCTATACTTGCCATATCGAAAAAGCATCTCTCCATGGCAGGAGAGCTCTTTTGGAATTGCGTGAGAAATCAGGGAAAGAAGTATGAGTGAGATCACGACACGGCCCATGACTGCGGAAGACTGGCCGGATGTATCCAAAATCTATTTAGAGGGGATCGCCACGGAACATGCCACGTTCCAGACCACCTGCCCGCCTTATACCGCATGGGACGCCTCCCACACCAAGGACTGCCGTCTGGTGGTGCTGGACGACGGCGTGGTAGCCGGTTGGGCCGCCCTGCACCGGGTAGACCCCCGCTGGTGCTACCGGGGCGTGGTGGAAGTGAGCATCTATGTGGGCGAGCAGTTCCGGGGCCGGGGCGTCGGCTTCCACCTGCTCACGGCTCTGTGCAACGCTGCCGATGCGTCTGGCTACTGGACCCTGCAATCCACCGTATTGCAGGACAACGAGGCCAGCCGCCGCCTGCACGCCAAGTGCGGCTTCCGTCTGGTGGGGCGGCGGGAACGCATTGCCCGCGACTGCCATGGCCGCTGGCTGGATACATTTTTGATGGAGCACCGCTGCAAAGAGGACGAGCCGACGGGATACAAAAAATTATAAGCCACACAAGCAAAAATACCACTGTGCACATTTTGACGCACAGTGGTATTTTTTATCTGTACTGTATTTTTACTTTACAGGTCATTTCCCGCATTTATCGCACCACAGCCAGAGAGCCCATGGGGTCCCAGGGCTCCAGAGCGATGGGTTCTGCCTCGTAGGCCGCGATCTGCTCGGCGGTCAGGTACTTCTTGTTGACCACGACCTGATACATGTACTCATCGAACCAGCGGTCGGTCATCAGGTAGTAACCGTCCTTGCCCGGCTCCTTACCCCAGCTGTTCTCCACACGCCAGCGGTTGGGCTTGCCGTTCTCATCCAGATTGACGCCCTGGAAGACCATGGCATGGGTCATCAGGCTCTGGCCATAGTCCAGGCGCTCGGCTTTGGTCATGGTGAACCGGGTATCCAACAGATCTTCCAGACCACGGATGTCGAGATCCATGATACCGGAATCCCGCTCGGAGTACTTGCCCACGTCGCAGCCGAACCAGACGGGCTGGCCGTCTTTCATCTGGGCGATGGCAGCCTTCTTCAGCTCTTCGATGGGCAGGTTGAGGTAGCGCACGGCGTTGCCCTCTTTCACGTTGCCCAGGTACTGCACGGTGTAACTGCGGCCGTAGGGCTTATCCTCGGTGGGAGCATTGATGAGGCTGACATAGTCGCTCAGGTCAACGCCCACATACTTTTCAAAGAAGCTCTTGGGGGTCAGGCCCTCTTCACGGTGGAAGTTGTTGTCCTTATCGCGGTACTCAAAGGTAAAGGTCTTGGGAGGCTCGCCCAGGCAGATGCAGAGCAGGCGGTAGATCTCGCCCAGCATCCGGGTCTTGCGGGCGCGCAGCTCGTCCAGGCCCTTGCCCTCCTTGTGCAGCTTGCGCAGGATGCAGGCATCCTCCCGCAGCTTCTCGGTCAGCGTCATATCCATCTCGCGGCTGCCGGAAGAAGCCTTGGACTCTGGGTAAGCGGTCTTGGGCACCACGCCGTACTTCTCGATCAGATTACAGAGCATATCCCACTGGCCACCATCGTTCACAGGGGCCATCAGCAGATAGGACACCAGACGGCCATTGGCGGGCTCGTCCAGCGTGTCGAGGATGCTCTCGAGGAAGTAGTTGGATTTTTCCAGCTTATCCCAGAAGAAGAGGTAGGCCTGCGAGAGCTCAAAGGTCTTGAGGTTGTACTTCTTCATCACCTGATAGCGCAGGGTGTTGAGGGCCGCAAACATCCAGCAGCGACCACTCTGCTTCTGGTTGCAGATCTCGCCCTGCTCCAGGCTGATGGAGTATTCATGGACATCCTGCTCCACAGCCTCGCGGCGGATGGCGGAAGCCAGCAGGCCGTTGTTCGTCACGGCGTTCATGGCCACGCGGTTGGCGCGCTGGGCGCTGAAATCGGCGTCAAAGGCTGCGATCTGTTCTTTTGTAATTTCCTGAGACATTGGTTTTACGTCCTTTCTTACCACTCATTGTCCGGAGCTTCCGCGTCGGCCACCCGGGCGCGCTGGAACATGCTCTCCACCACAGCACAGTATTTGTCGGCCAGACAGACGATGACCGCCTCGCGGCAGGTTGGCATGTGGCGGAACGTCAACGGCCACATGTGGCTCCGGATGATGTTCTGCTCCTTTTTGGTGATCTGGAAATAATTACGGGCATTCACGCAGGCAGACCCCGGGTGGGAGAAGCCGTGCATCTCAAACAGACGGCGCAGCCCCTGGAAACTTTTGCGCTTGTGCCAATCGTACAAATAAAAATCGTGCAGGAAAGCTCCCACCGCCAGAGAGGTCTCATCGGCCCCCAGATGAAAGCGGCGGTTGAGCCAGAAGCTGACCAGCACCACGTTTTTGCAGTGCTGGTAGGTCGTCACATCGCCATGCTGGATAAACTCCCGCATCCGCTGCACTTCCGGGTGCCGGTCGTATTTTTCCAGGATGGCGGCAAGCCGTTCCCGTTCCAATTCAGAAAGCTGCATGTGGCAAATTCCCTTTCGCTGTAAAGCCAAAAAAAATCAAATCAGGACCGGAGCTGCACAGGGTTGGAGTTTCCAAAGTTCTCGGCCCGCGTGGGGTTCTCCCGCTTGAGGCTGAAATCCACCAGATACTGCTTGCTGCCGTCGCCCATGGCTTCCAGCTCTGCCAGCTTTGCGTTGGCGGACTCCACATCCGGGTACCACTGGATGAGGAAGAAGTTTTCTTCCTCCACGCCGTAGTACAGCCACTGGCCGTCGGCACGGAGCAGGTCGTCCAGATGGTCCACTTCTTCGCCGTCCGGCAGGCCAAGGCCCTCCTCGGCGTAGACATTCTCCGGTTCCACCTGCAGCACTTCGATCACATCAATGGAGCTCTGCAGATACTCGTCCTGGGAGATGCTCTTATCCGAGAGCTCCCAGCCGGTGAGAAACGCCTGCATCATCAAATCTTTGACCGAGATTTTGGTTTCCATATTCATTCCCTCATTCCTGTTTGTCTCCGCTGACCAGTATACGGCAGCCGCCGTGACAAATCAACGGTTTCTTTGTGAATTTTTATCAGAGCCAATCTTTAGCCCCCTGCTGAGGGGAGCTCCGCGACACGCCCGCATCCGCGGGATGGAACGGTGAGAGGTTATCCTTCAAATCGAAATCAAAGGTTTCTCCCAGCCATTCCAGCGCCAGCTCCACCCAGTGATGCCGGTGCGCGCTGGCAGCATCCACCTCAGCCGTGCTGATGCTGGTGCCGTGCCGCCCTTTCTCAAACAGATGGGCCTCACAGGGCACGCCTGCCCGGCGCAGAGCGGTCAGCAGCAGGAGGGTATTTTCCATGGGCACGGTCTGGTCCTCCATGGTATGCCAGACGAAGACCGGCGGTGTGGCGGGTGTGATCTTGTCCTCCAGCGTGAACGGCTGTTGGGCGGCAGGGTCTTCGCTGCCCGCCAGCTGGACAAAACTGCCCCGGTGGGCATATTTTCCTGCCGTGATGACCGGGTAGGCCAGCAGCACCGCATTGGGGCGGTGCATCGGGGTGCCATCTGGCAAATCGAGCACCGCGCCGGAAAGAGCCAGGTGTCCGCCCGCGGAAAAGCCGCAGACCGCGATCTTCTCCGGCAGCAGGTTCCATGCTTCCGCACGGGAACGGAGCAGGCCAATGGCCGCGTTGAGCTGGCGCAGGGGCTGGTAATGCCGCGCGCCCTCCCCTACACGATAAGTAAGGATGGCCGTGTGGTATCCCGCCGCAGCGAACTGCAGGGCCACCGGGTCCGCCTCCCGGGCGCTGACATGGTTATAGCCCCCGCCGGGCACCACGACCACCACCGGGCGGCGCAGCGCATTGGGCATGGCCTGGGCAGCGTCCCGCAGATAGACGGTCAGACTCCCGCCGCCGGGGAGCGAGCATTGTTCCAGACGCATGGCGGTTCCTCCTTGTCTTTCCTCTGCTCCTTGCAGAGCGGATGTGGTTTGCACCTGCTCATTATAGCGCTTTAACAAAGAGAAGTAAAGCCAGCCTCAAATAATTCTGAACATTTTATGAAACCCCTTGATTTTTGGGCCGCCGCGGTGTATATTAGCACTCGAAAGTTATGAGTGCTAAGGTTTCAAAAGCAATTTGTTGCCCGCAGTGCTTAATCTGATATAAAAGAGGTTTTGGATTATGGCGAAAAAAGAATTTCAGGCCGAAAGCAAAAAGCTGATGGACATGATGATCAACTCCATCTACACCAACAAGGAGATCTTCCTGCGTGAGCTCATCTCCAATGCTTCGGACGCCATCGACAAGCTTTACTATAAGAGCCTGACCGACACTTCTGTCGGGATGAACAAGGGCGATTTCCGCATTCTGATCACCCGTGATAAGGAGAACCGTCTGCTGACTATCTCCGATAACGGCATTGGCATGACGAAAGACGAGCTGGAAAAGAACCTGGGCACCATCGCCCACTCCGGTTCTCTTGATTTCAAGAAAGACAATCAGGACGAGAGCATCGATATCATCGGCCAGTTCGGCGTGGGTTTCTACTCCGCGTTCATGGTAGCCGATAAGGTCACTGTCATCTCCAGGGCCTACGGCTCCGATGAGGCCTGGCAGTGGACTTCCTCTGGCGCGGACGGCTATGAGCTGGAGCCCACCGAGAAAGACACTGTGGGCACCGACATCATCCTGCACATCAAGGACAACACCGATACCGACAACTACGAGAACTACCTCGATGAGTACGGCATCGTGGCCATCGTGAAGAAGTACAGCGATTACGTCCGCTATCCCATCCAGATGGAGCGGGAGAAGAGCCGCCAGAAGCCCGAACCCGATCCCAAGCCGGACGACTACAAACCCGAGTGGGAAACTTACACCGAGCTGGAAACGCTGAACAGCATGGTGCCCATCTGGAAGAAGCAGAAGAGCGAAGTGACCGATGAAGAGTACGCAAGCTTCTATAAGGATAAGTTCAACGATTACTCCGACCCCGCCCGCGTCATCGTGAGCCGCACCGAGGGCACCGCCAACTACAACGCCCTGCTCTTCGTGCCCAGCCACCGCCCCTATGATTTCTACACCAAGGACTACGAAAAGGGCCTGGCTCTGTATGCTTCCGGCGTGCTTATCATGGAGAAGTGCGCGGACCTGCTGCCCGATTACTTCAGCTTCGTCAAGGGCATCGTGGACAGCCAGGACCTGAGCCTGAACATCAGCCGTGAGATGCTGCAGAAAGACAACCAGCTCAAGCTTATCCACAACGCTCTGGAGAAGAAGATCAAGAACGAGCTGCACGCCATGCTGGCCAATGACCGTGAGAAGTACGAGGCATTCTGGAAAGAGTTTGGCCGCCAGATCAAGTTTGGCGCTTACTCGGATTACGGGATGCACGCCGAGCTCCTGCGCGACCTGCTGCTGTTCTGGTCTGCAAAAGAGCAGAAGATGGTCACCATCCAGGAGTACATCGACAAGATGCCTGCCGAGCAGAAGTACATCTACTTTGCCGCCGGTGACTCCACCGACCGTCTGGCCAAGCTGCCTGCTGCCGAGCTGGTACTGGACAAGGGCTATGATGTCCTGCTCCTGACCGAGGATGTGGATGAGTTCTGCCTGCAGATCCTCCGCACCTATCCCCGCAAGGATGCCGAAGGCAAGGACGGCACCGTGGAGTTCAAGAACGTCAACAGCGGCGACCTGGGCCTTGAGACCGAGGAAGAGAAGAAAGCCGCGGAAGATGCTACCGCCGAGAACAAGCCTCTGTTCGACGCCATGAAAGACGCCCTGAACGGCAAGGTCAAGGAGGTCAAAGTCTCTACCCGCCTGAAAGATCACCCCGTCTGCCTGTCCGCCGAGGGTCCCCTCTCCATCGAGATGGAGAAAGTGCTCTCCAAGCAGCCCGGCAGCGAGGACGTCAAGAGCGATAAAGTCCTGGAGCTGAACGTCAACCACCCTGTCTTCGCGGTGCTGAAAGCCGCCCAGGAGGCTGGCGATGCCGACAAGGTCAGCAAGTACAGTGCCCTGCTCTACGCACAGGCACAGCTCATTGAGGGCCTGCCCGTGGATGACCCCGCCGCTTACGCGGAGGCCGTCTGCAGCCTGATGAAGTAATCCCCCTGAATTTCCGGGGAAGAGTGCTGCTCCCTTGCGCTCTTCCCCGTTCCCCCTCATACTCATACTGGTACTCCCAACAAAAGAACGATTTCCTTTTCCAAAAAGGCCGTGCTCCGCTCTCAGAAAGCGGAACGCGGCTTTTTTTGTCCCCGTGTTCTCCACACGACCGTATAAAATCCAATCCTCCATATCAGCAGGCCCTGCGCCGTGTCACCGCAAAGAACGGTTCTTTGTGGTTTGTGCCCAGTGCTTTTCCGGTTTGGAGGATTTTTTTGGCCCACTTGCAGGAATTTATGCACAAAAATCCGCCGCAAATTTTTGGCAACTTTGCATTCAGATGCAACAATAACGCATGGTCTTTTGGGCGCGGATTCTTTATTATAGAGTCAGAAAGATTTCCACGCGGCCCGCTCTGTGGGCTGCGGCTGCAATTTGCACCATTTGTTCAGAGGAGGAACACGCCATGATGAAGCCTATTTCCGTTTGGAAGCAGGAGCTGTCCGGTGGGGCTCACGCTGCCCGGCTGGCAGCGCTCTACTGCTGCGCTCCCGAGCAGACCCCCGCACAGGCTGCCCGGTACGAGGCCGTGCTGGACGGGCTGGAAGCAACGTTTGGTCCCCATGCTGAGGCAGGGCTGTACAGCGCCCCCGGCCGTACCGAGATCGGCGGCAACCACACCGACCACCAGCATGGCCGAGTGCTGGCGGGCAGCGTCAACATTGATATGATCGCCGCCGCAGGTCCCAACACGCTGGGCCAGCTCCGTGTCCAGAGCGAGGGCTATGACCTGTGCGTCATCGACCTGAATGATCTGGCCGCCCGCAAGGAAGAGGAGAACACCAGTGCCGCCATCCTGCGCGGCGAGTGCGAGGCGTTCCGCCAGCGGGGGGCCAAGCTCTCCGGCCTGGACGTCTACATCTCTTCCAACGTGCCCAAGGGCAGCGGCGTTTCGTCCTCTGCCGCCTTTGAGGTGCTGATCGGTGTCATCCTCAACGATCTGTTCCTGGCCGAGAAAGTCTCCCCCATCGCCATTGCACAGATCGGCCAGTGGGCAGAGAATGTCTACTTTGGCAAGCCCTGCGGCCTGATGGACCAGATGGCTTCCAGCGTGGGCAACATCATCACCATTGATTTTGCCGACCCCGCCAAGCCCATCGTGGAACCTGTGCCCGTGGACTTCTCTCAGGCGGGCCTCGCCCTCTGCATCCTGGATTCCGGTGCCGACCACGCCGACCTGACCGACGAATATGCCGCCATCCCCAATGAGTGCCGCGCCGTGGCCGCTGTCTGCGGCGGCGAGGTGCTGCGGGATGTTCCCTTTGAGACGTTTATCGCCAAGCTGCCGGAGTGCCGTAAACAGTGCGGCGACCGGGCTGTCCTCCGCGCGTTCCATATCTATGCGGACAATGACCGGGTGGCAAAACAGGTCACTGCCCTGCGGGAGGGCGATTTTACCACATTCCTCAATCTGGTGGGCGAATCCGGCCAGAGCAGCTGGGAGTACCTGCAGAACGTGATCCCCGCCGGTTACAAGGAGCACCAGGAGGTGGCCGTGACCATTGCGGCGGCCAAACATTTCCTGGGCGGCAAGGGCGCTGTCCGCGTCCACGGCGGCGGCTTTGCCGGCACCGTACAGGCCTTTGTGCCCGTGGAGCTTCTGGCGGGGTTCAAAGCCAACATGGAGGCCATTTTGGGTGAGGGCCGCTGCCATGTCCTCTCCATCCGCCCGGAGGGAGGCGCAGTCCTGTGAGCGATATCTCTACTGCCATCCAGCAGCTCGTCAACTACGGCCTGGACACCGGCCTGATTCTGCCGGACGATGAAATTTACATCCGCAACCAGCTGCTCATGACCATGCAGCTGGACAGCTTCACCGCGCCTGAGGGCGAAGTGTGCTACACCGACCTGGAATCCATCCTGAAAACACTGCTGGACGACGCCGTCGCCCGCGGTGTCTGCGCGGACAACTCCACGGCCCGCGACCTGTTTGACACCAAACTCATGGGCGTGCTCACCCCCCGGCCCAGCATCGTCCGCGCCAACTTTGAGGAGCGGTACGAAAATGAGGGCCCGCAGGCCGCCACCGACTGGTTCTACCAGTTCAGCCAGGATACGGACTACATCCGCCGTTACCGCATCAAGCGGGACCTCAAGTGGGTGACCAAGACCCCCTACGGCGATCTGGATATCACCATCAATCTCTCCAAGCCCGAAAAAGACCCCAAAGCCATTGCAGCAGCCAAGCTGGCCCCCCAGAGCTCCTACCCCAAGTGCCAGCTCTGCGTGGAGAACGAGGGCTACGCGGGCCGGATGAACCACCCCGCCCGCGAGAATCACCGCATCATCCCGCTGACCATCAACGACAGTGCGTGGAATCTGCAATACAGCCCTTATGTCTATTACAATGAGCACTGCATCGTCTTCAACAACAACCACACCCCCATGAAGATCGAGCGGGCCACGTTCCGCAAGCTGCTGGACTTTGTGGCCCTCTTCCCCCACTATTTCGTGGGCAGCAACGCCGATCTGCCCATTGTGGGTGGCAGCATCCTGAGCCACGACCATTTCCAGGGCGGCCATTATGAATTCGCCATGGCCAAAGCCCCCATCGAGAAACCCTGGGTCTTCCCCGGCTTTGAGGATGTGGAAGCGGGCATCGTCCACTGGCCCATGAGCTGCATCCGCCTCACCTGCGCCGATGATGCCCGGCTGGTGGAGCTGGCAGATAAAATTCTGACAGCATGGCGCGGCTACACGGACGAACAGTGCTTCGTTTACGCCGAGACTGACGGCGAACCCCACAACACCATCACCCCCATTGCCCGGATGCGGGACGGCAAGTTCCAGTTCGATTTGGTGCTGCGCAACAACATCACCACCCCGGAGCATCCGCTGGGCGTTTACCACCCCCACGCCAAGCTCCACCACATCAAAAAAGAGAACATCGGCCTGATCGAGGTCATGGGTCTGGCCGTGCTGCCCAGCCGCCTGAAGCAGGAGCTGTTCGACCTTGCTGATGTGCTGATGGCACACCTGCCCATCGCAGAGTACCCCGAAGCCCTGCAAAAGCACGCTGCGTGGGCAGAGGAGATCCTTGCAAAGCACCCGGAGTTGAACGCCGACAATGTGCACCTGATTTTGCAGGACGAGGTAGGCCATGTGTTCGCACAGGTGCTGGCCGATGCCGGTGTCTACAAGCTGGACGAGGCAGGCCGTGCAGGCTTTGTGCGCTTCCTGGAGAGTGTGTAAGATGATCCTGGAAGTCTGTGTTGACAGCACGGCCAGCGCCCTTGCAGCCAAACGCGGCGGGGCGGACCGGCTGGAACTCTGTGCCGACCTCATTGTGGGCGGCACCACCCCCAGCCTTGCGCTGGTGCGGCAGGTCAAGGCCGAAACCGGCCTCCCCGTGCGGGCACTGCTCCGCCCCCGTTTTGGCGATTTCTGTTACGACCGCTATGAGCTGGCCCAGATGGAGCAGCTGGCCGCAGAGCTGGTTGCCGCCGGGGCTGACGGCATCGTGACCGGTGCCCTGACACCGGAGGGAGATTTGGATACAGCGGCGCTGCGGCCCATCTATGCCGCTGCCCGCCGTGCCGCGCGGGAGGCCGGACGCCCGGCAGCTTGCACGCTGCACCGCGCCTTTGATGTCTGCCGGGCCCCGTTTGCGGCGCTGGAAGCTGCCAAAGAGCTGCAGCTTGCCACCATCCTGACCAGTGGGCAGGCAGCCAGTGCCCCGCAGGGAGCGTCCCTGCTCCACCAGCTGGTGCAGGCCGCCGGGAATGACATTGAGATCCTGGTGGGTGCTGGCGTCGGCCCCGCCAACCTCCCGGACCTTGCCGCCCAGACGGGTGCCAGGGCGTTCCATCTCTCGGGCAAAAAAGTCCTTGACAGCCGGATGATATTCCGCCGCGAGGGCGTGCCCATGGGCCTGCCCGGCTTCTCCGAGTTTGACATCTGGCAGACCGATGAAGCCACCATCCGGGAAGTACGAACGATTTTGGATACGATTGCATAAGAAAAGAAGCTCTCCGTGCAGGAGAGCTTCTTTTTGTGTAGATCCGTATAATAATCTCAGACTTTCCGGCGAAGCAGGCTCATGGGAGGCAGCTGCGGGGTGGGGATGGTGTATTTTTCCATCGCGTGCGGGGTGGACTCCATGGCCTCCCCGGCCTCGTTTTTGATCCACTCCGGGGTCAGCGGAATGCTCCGGCCATCCGGGCAGAGGGCTTCCAGCGTATCTCCCAGGCTCCACTTGCCCCGCTGTTGGCAGCTGGCAATGCCATTCTCCCAGCCGTCCACCGTGCCCACAAACTCCCACTCGCGGATGTAGGTGGCGCTGTCGGTGGCCTGACGGGCCTGCTCCCGGCCAAAATAGAAGCCGGGCGAATAGTGGCGGTGGCTGGTGCGGGTCAGCTCCTCCAGCACCTGCTCCGGCAGAGCGAAATCATCGTTGAGCGGGTCGGCAAGGTACTGGTCCAGCGCCTTGCGGTAAGCAGCGGTCACGCTGGCCACATAGTAGAACGTCTTGGCGCGGCCTTCGATCTTCAGGCTGTCCACACCCGCCTTGCAGATAAGGTCCAGGAACGGGGCGGTGCACAGATCATTGGCGTTGAGGATGTAGCTGCCGTTCTCGTTCTCGCCGATCTCATACAGCTGGCCGGGGCGGGTCTCCTCGCTGAGATAGTACTTCCAGCGGCAGGGCTGGGCACACTGCCCTCGGTTGGCGTCACGGCCTGCCATGTAATTAGAGAGCAGGCACCGGCCCGAGACGCTCATGCACATGGCACCATGGACAAAGGCCTCAATTTCCAGTTCCGGCGGGGTCTTGTCCCGCAGGGTAGCAATGTCCTGCAGGGTCATCTCCCGGGCCAGCACCACCCGCTTGGCACCCATGTTGTAGGCAGCGCGGGCAGCAGCCCAGTTGGTGATGCCCGTCTGGGTGGACATGTGGACATCAATGTCCGGGGCAAAGTGCTTGCAGGCGTCCAGCACACCCAGGTCAGCCACAATAAAGGCATCCACGCCCGCCTCCGCGGCGGACTTGATGGCCTCGGGCAGGCGGTCGGCCTCCTCATTGGTGGGCAGGGTGTTCATGGTCAGGTAGACCTTGCGACCGCGGGCGTGGGCATAGATGACGCCCTCCGCCAGCTGCTCCGGCGTAAAGTTGGCCGGAGCCGAGCGCATTCCAAATTCAGGCAGGCTGCAATACACAGCGTCCGCGCCGTAGTTGATGGCGTACCGCAGGCGCTCCAAATCGCCCGCCGGGGCCAGCAGTTCCGGGATCTGCAACATAACGTTATCCTCTCTTTTTATCGTTCTGGTTCACACAATAAGCTCCCCTTGCCGGGGAGCTTATTGCATTTACTTCAGGCTTTGATTCACGCTGTCGGCCTCGGCGCAGTTTTTCTGGTGGTCCGCGTAGGTCTTGGCGTAGTAATAATGACCGCTCTGGTCTGTCACAAAGAAATAGCAGTCCTTGACTTCCGGGTCACACTGAGGGTTCAGCGCCGCCCGGATGGCCGCAAGGCCGGGGTTGGAGATGGGGCCCGCCGGGAGGCCGGTGCAGTTGTAGGTGTCGTAGGCGTCCCGGATATTGGCCGGGATGCTGTCCCACCCGCCGTAATAGGGGGCCACCCAGTTCCACAGATAGTTGTTGTCGGCATCGCTCTGGACATGGCTGGAGGCGTTGCTCTGCAGCTTGGGGTAGGGCGAACCCTCCGCCAGCCGGTTGCGGAACACCTGGGCCACATTATCGTCCTGGTCGTTGCCCGCTTCCTCCTGCACGAACGATGCCAGCGTGATCAGCTCCGGCAGGGTCATCCCCTGCTCGTCCAGCTGCTTGTACATGGCGTCGGTGATCTGCTTGTCAAAGTGGGCGTAGAACGTGGCCACATAATGGTGGACGGTGTCATCTTTCAAAAACTCGTAGGTATCCGGGAAGAGATAGCCCTCGCACTTCAAAAAGCGGTCCGGGGCGTCCTTGTCGTCCGGGACATACTGCCAGAACTTATATTCACTGAAATCGCCGTTGTTGGCCTCTTTCAGGAATTCCTCAGCCGTGCAGAGGCCGGCATCCTCCATCTTCCGGGCCATGGCGATGGCGGTGGTACCCTCGGGGAACGTCAGGCGGACGCTCTCGGCCTTGGCATACTCCGACAACACCTCGATCAGGTCGTTGTAGGAGCTGCCGGGTGCAAGCGTAAACTCGCCGTACTGCAATTTTGCGGCAGCTCCCTGTTTGCCCACATACCAGCGGAACAGGCGCGGGAATTTGATCACCCCCGCCTCTTTCAGCGCGTTGGCAATGGTACCCACGCCGCTGCCCTGCTGGATGCTCACGGGGACTTTCTCGCCCGGCGTGCCGCCGTCGATCTCCCGCTTTGCCATCCAGACACCGCCGCCCGCGACCACGAGCAGCAGTACCAGCAGCACCAGAACTATTTTCAGTGCCCCGCCCTTTTTGCGGGGAGCACTGTGGGAATTTTTGTGTGCCATACCCACTCCTTTAACCGTTTTCCAGCATCAACCGCATGTAGCTCTCGCTCACATCAAAGGGTTCGCCCTCAAAGCGGATCATGCCGTAGTCCTGCCGGGTGCCCTCGCCCAGGAACAGGTTCTGGGCAGCACCCACCGTGATAACAGCTTTTTCCACGATGACCTCTTTCTCCCGGGCCGCTTCCATCAGTTTCTCGGCAGAGCGGTCATCCTCGGCCATCAGCTCCACAAAATAGAGAGTATCCTCCTTGCGGAAATAGATGCCGTAGCCCTGCTCACTGGACACGATGGTGGCACCGCGGGAGTACAGGTCTCCCAGCACCACGGCCATCTTCTCCGGCGTCAGCATGACCGTATCCGGCCAGAAGCGCTCCCGCAGCTCGCAGAGCTTTTTGGCGGTCACCGAGTCAAACTCAGCCTGGCTCCACAGGTTGCGCTCCACTTCCCGGGGCAGGCAGCGGAGGGCAAAAGCTTTCTGGAACCCCTTATCCTGCAGCAGCGCTGCCCGCTCCGGGCTGGTGGGCGCGGCCACCGTAAAGCCCGCGCCCCGCAGCTTCTGCTGGGCGCAGAGAGTATCCACCAAACCCGCCAAAATCAGGTTGCCCTGCCCGCACAGGCCAAACAGGTAATTGCCCGGGCGGCCCTGCAGCGTGACCGGCACCGCCAATGCCGCAGCCTCGATCTGGCCGTTTTCTTCGGCCACGTAAACATTCTGTTCCCCGGCAAAACGGTCCATGGCGGTGTTGATAAACTCCGCCGTATCCCCCCGCTCTTTCTGCCAGAGTGCCACCACCGCCGCACGATCCGACGGCTGCATCAAACGATACATGAATAGGATGCCTCCTTTATTCTCAAATAACCCGCTGGGCCAATTTCCGCACTTCGCTCTGGATGTCCTCGATGCTCCGCATGGCATCGCCCTGGGTGCAGTGGACAGTCTCCCAGCCCAGATGGGCCGCGCAGAATTCCGCCGCGTTCCGGCTCCGGGCCAGGTACTCCACGTCTTTTTCGTGGACGTCTTTTTTGCTCTCGTCGCCATGGTAGCGGCCCGTCATCAGCTTCTGGCTCACGGCGGGGTCTACCTGCAGGTAGATGACTTCATCCGGGGCAGGCAGTCCCAGCAGCCGGAACTCATAATCAAACAGCCACTGCAAAAAACTCTCCCACTGCTCCGGCGGGAGCTTGGAGCACTGGTGTACGGCATTCGATGTGGTGTAGCGGTCCGCAATGATGACGCCGCCCGCCTCGTAAAAGCTGCCCCAGCTGGTTTTGTAACTGGCGTAGCGGTCTACTGCATAGAAGCTTGACGCCGCGTAGGCGTTCACATCATCGGGCTTGTCCCCAAATTGTCCGGCCAGATACATCTTGACCAGGGCGCTGGAATCGCTGGCATAATCCGGGAATGTGATCTCCTGGACATTTTTGCCTGCTTCTTTCAGGTGTTGGGCCAGCAGTTTAGCCTGAGTCGCCTTGCCGCTGCCGTCCAGTCCTTCCAGCACGATGAGGGTGCCTTTTTTTGCATCAACCATTCTGCGGTTCCCCTTTCAGCGCGGCATACCGGGCACGGACTTCCGCCGTGCGGCCACAGCACATTTTTCCCTCCGGGCAGGGGCCGGAAACGCAGGCCGGGCCCGCCTTGGCAAAGATATGGGGTGCCACCGGGTAGACCAGCCGGAGCATCTCTTCGGCCAGTGCCCGGATCTCCCACTGGGCACGGCTGCAACACCGCAGGTGGAAGAAGTTCTGCAAGCTGCGGGCGTTCATCGTTACTACCATTTTCGTCTCGCAGGCGTTGGGCAGCACAAAGCGGGCGTCCTCGTTGGCCTGCTTGGAGGCCTTAGCACGGGCCTGCTTCTCAGGCATTCCCTCGGCCATGAGGCGGGCGGTGTGGCCGTCCTCCAGCTTCTGCACGAGATCAAGATACCGCTGGGCGTCCTCGTTCATACTCTCGATGAACGCTGCCTTTGCCTCGGGGATGGCCTCGATCTCGGGCGGGATGACATAGCGGAAATCGTCCAGCCGGACATACCGCTGGCTCTGGACGCTGAACGACGCAATGCGGTGCCGGGTGATCTGTGCCAGCAGGGTGCGGCTGACTCCCTCAATGCCAAAGGTAAAGCTGGCGTGCTCAATGGGGCTTGCGTGGCCCAAGTCACTGAGCATGGTCAGGAAACGGGCGGTCTTTTCCTCGTCCAGCCCGTCCAGCAGGTCGGTGATATGGGCATCAGAGTAGCAGAGCTTGGCCGCTGCGGCCACCACCTTTTCCGGCTCCGGGGTGTGGGCGATCAATCGAACGGTCATCATACTCTCATTCCTCCGTAATCTTGGTCAGCGGCGCAAAGTTTGCCATGGTCTTTTTGATGCCGACCTTTTCAAAACGAATCTCCACGATCTGGTCCCCGGCAGCAGGCTTGACCGCCACCACCGTGCCTCGCCCGAAGACTTTGTGCTCCACCACATCGCCGGGCTCGTAGTGTTTTTTCGTGTTTGCGTTTATTTTTGCAGTAGGCGTGCCTGTAAAGTTGATTTGCTTTGCAGGTGTTTTGGGTACTGCCGGGCGGCTGTAGCCGCTGCCAAAGCCGCCCGGACCGCCCACGCTGCCGCTATGGGAGCCATAACTGCTGCCGTAACCGCTTGAAGAACTCCCCCGCCCGGCGTAGCCGGAACCAAAGCCCCGGCTCTCCCCGGCGTTGTACTCCCGGTTCAGGTAGCCGGAACGGTTTCCATAGCCTGTACTGCCACCGTAGCTGCCGTAAGAAGACGAACCGCGGCCCCAGCCCGAAGCCCCGGAATAACCGGAGGCACCGCCGGGCACCGTGTCGCTGTAGCTGCTGCCCCAGCCGCCCAGACGGCTGCGCTGTTCCAGCACCGGGCTGCGGGTCTCTTCCAGATACTCCGGCTCGATCTCCCGCAAAAAGCGGCTGGGCTCATTGCGCTGGGTGCGACCATACAACATCCGGGTGACGCTGTTGGAGATGTACAGCTCTTTCTTGGCACGGGTGATGCCGACGTAGGCCAGGCGGCGTTCCTCTTCCAGATCAGCCTCCGAGTATTTACTCATCTCACTGGGGAAGACGCCCTCTTCCATGCCGATCAGGAATACATACGGAAACTCCAGGCCCTTGGCCGAGTGAATGGTCATCAGCACCACCTGGTCGGCACTCTCGTTGTAGTTGTCAATGTCGCTGATGAGGGCGATATCTTCCAGATAGCCCTCCAGCGAGGCCTCCTCGCCCTGCTGGTCACAGTAGTTTTTCACGTTGTTGACCAGCTGGCCCAGGTTCTGCAGGCGGTCTGCCGCGTCCTCGTGGCCCTTGGCGGCATCGGCTTCCAGCATCGCCTTGTAGCCGGTGATCTCAATCACGTCGCTGGCAAACTCGTCCAGCGTCTTATTCTCCAGCGAGTCCTGTAACCGCTCATAGATCTGATAGAACTTATACAGTGGTGCAATGGCCCGGCTGAGCTTCGCGTACTGGTCCGCATGGCGGATGATCTCCAACATGCTCACGCCCTCCTGCCCGGCCAGGTCAGCGATGACGTCAATGGTGGTCGCACCAATTTTACGGGCAGGCTCGTTGATAATGCGGCGGAGACGCACATCATCCCGAGGATTGGCCACAATGGACATGTAGGAGTGGATGTCCTTGACCTCTTTGCGGTCGTTGAACCGCTGGCCTCCCACGATCTTGTGCGGGATGCCCGCGCGGGTGAAGTAGCTTTCCAGCGGGGCCGACTGGGCGTTCATCCGGTAGAGCACGGCGTGGTCGGCCAGATGGCCGCCCGCCCGCAGGTGCTGGCCGATGATGTCCGCGATGTGGCTGGCCTCGTCCTGCTCGTTCTCTGCCGTGTAGACCTGCACTTTGTCGCCCTCACCGTTTTGGGTCCAAAGGGTCTTCCCCTTGCGCTCCGTGTTGTGCTGGATGACGCAGTTGGCGGCGTTGAGGATGTTGGAAGTGGAGCGGTAATTCTGCTCCAGCCGGATGGTCTTGGTGCCCGGGTAAACGCGCTCAAAGTTGAGGATGTTCTCAATGGTAGCCCCCCGGAAACGGTAAATGCTCTGGTCATCGTCGCCGACAACGCAGATGTTCTTCTCCGGGCCGGTGAGCAGGCTGACAAGGCGGAACTGTGCCACACTGGTGTCCTGATACTCGTCCACCAGCAGGTAACGGTATTTGTTCTGGTAGAAGTCCCGCACCTCTTTGTGCTCGGCCAGCAGCTGGACGGTCTGATAAATCAGATCGTCAAAGTCGAACGCGCCGGCCTCTTTCAGTTTCTTTTCATAGGCGGCATAAACGCGGGCCGCCAGAGTGCCTTTGGTGTCCTTTGCCGGGGTCTGCAGTGCTTCGGCCGGGCTGACGAGCTGGTCTTTCCAGCGGCTCATCTGGTTGATGGCGCTCTTGACCGGGAAGAACTTATCGTCCACGCTCAGCTCTTTGTACACGGTCTTCATCACCCGCTGGGAGTCGTCCGTGTCGTAAATGGTAAAACTGCGGGGATAGCCGATCTCCTCGGCCCAGCGGCGGAGGATGCGGACACAGGCGGAGTGGAACGTGGAGGCAAACACCTCATCGCCCTCTTCCCCGCCCAGCATATTGCGCAGGCGCTCTTTCAGCTCGCCTGCCGCCTTGTTGGTAAAGGTAATGGCCATCACGTTCCAGCTGTGGACCGCGTCCTTGCGGAGCATCCCGTCCAGCCAGCCGGGGGCATCCGTGCCCGTCATAAGGGCGGTGCGCAGGGCTTTTACATCATCCTCCGTTACCTCACGGGGCGTCCAGCTGGAGCCGTGGGCCGAGCCAAACCGGATGAGGTTTGCAATGCGGTTGACCAGCACCGTGGTCTTGCCGCTGCCTGCGCCTGCCAGGATCAGCAGCGGGCCGCTGGTGGTAAACACCGCCGCGCGCTGCATCTCGTTCAGGCGGCCAAACTGCTTTTCAATGTAGGTATCGCGCAGTTTACAAAATTCCTGTTGAAGATTGGTTGCCATGGTTTCACCTGTTCATTTCATCAGAATCATACAAGATATAGTATAACACAAAAGTGCCTGGTTTGACAGTGCTTTGGGCACAAAAAACGCCCACCCACAGCGCTGCCATGGGTAGGCGGAAAATATTTTTTCAGGAAGCTCTTAACCGAAGATGTTGATGAGGATACCAGCAGCAACGGCAGAGCCGATCACGCCGGCCACGTTGGGGCCCATGGCGTGCATCAGCAGGAAGTTGGAGGGGTTCTCGCTCTGGCCCACTTTCTGAGAAACGCGGGCAGCCATAGGCACGGCGGAAACGCCTGCGGAACCGATCAGCGGGTTGACCTGGCCGCCGGTGAGGGCGTACATCACCTTGCCGCACAGGACACCTGCAGCGGTACCAAACGAGAAAGCAATCAGGCCCAGCACGATGATGAACAGGGTGCGGGAGTTGAGGAACGTGTTGGCGGAGGTGGTGCAGCCGACAGACAGTGCCAGGAAGATGGTGATAATGTTCATCAGCTCATTACCAGCGGTCTTCTGGATACGATCGACAACGCCGCACTCTTTCATCAGGTTGCCCAGCATCAGCATACCGACCAGAACGGCGGCATCCGGCACGATGAGGGAAACGATGATGGCGACCATGATGGGGAAGATGATTCTCTCGGTCTTGGTCACGGAGCGCAGCTGCTTCATCACGACAGTACGCTCTTTCTTGGTGGTCAGCGCTTTCATGATGGGCGGCTGGATCACGGGCACCAGAGCCATGTAGCTGTACGCTGCCACGGCGATGGAGCCCAGCAGCTCCGGAGCCAGACGGGAGGTGACGAAGATGGCGGTAGGGCCGTCTGCACCGCCGATGATGGCGATGGCAGCGGACTGCTTCTGGGTGAAGTCCACCAGGCCGGTAGCAGCCAGCAGGCGGGCGCCCATGTAAGTACCAAAGATACCGAACTGAGCGGCAGCGCCCAGCAGCAGGCTCTTGGGGTTGGAGATCAGCGGGGCAAAGTCGGTCATGGTGCCGATGCCCAGGAAGATCAGCGGCGGGTAGATGCCCAGCTTGACGCCCATGTAGAGCATATCGGCCAGGCCGCCGTTGTTCAGGATCTCGACCCACATCGGGTGCTCGAGGCCGTCACCGACGAAATACTGCATGTGGATCACGCCGCTGCCGGGCAGGTTTGCCAGGATCATGCCAAATGCCATGGGCAGCAGGATCAGAGGCTCAAACTCTTTGACAATGGCCAGGTAGAGCAAAAAGCAGCCCACGCAGATCATCACCGCGTACAGCCAGCCGCCCGGCTCGCCGAACCGCGCGAAACCGGAGCTCTGGAAAATACCGACCAGAGTATTGATAAACTGTGTCATATTTTTCCTCCCGTGTTAAAAAGGTGCGGTGGTGTCGTTGACACCAGCCTTGCCCCAGCCGTTTTTGCCGCGGCGCACTGCCTTGAGCACATACTTGCCGTTGCCCATCGAGTAGATGGCAGCCATAATGGCGGCCACAACATCGGCGGGGATGCCCTGCTCCACCTGGGGTGCAGCAGGAGCCTGTGCGGCAGCGGGCTTTGCGGCAGGCGCTGCAGGCTTTGCAGCTGCCTTGGGAGCGGCCTTGGCAGCAGCCTTTTTGCCATTCATGGCGTCAAAGATCTTGCCCTCCAGCGTGATGATGGCCATTAGCAGCACGAGGATCGCGAACACCAGAACGATACCGGTGATAGTCACGACCACATCAAAACCTAAATCCATGGTCTTCCTCCTATTTTGTTTGTATTTTTGTCCTCCGGAGCCAACCGGATCACAAAAGCGATTTGAACTTATTATACATTATTTTCCGGGCCGATTCAACAACTATGAACAAAAATCATGCTCAATATTAAGGGATTGTTAAGATCTTGTCCAATCTCAGCGGCTCTCAGCGGCGGCCGATCCGGGGCGTTGCATCGGTAAAACCGGTCTCCAGTTTATCGCCGATGCCAAGGCTCATGGCCGTGCCCAGTGCCACGCAGTTGACGGGGTCGGGCGAGACGGTCACTTCCACTTTCAGCTCCTGGCTCAGGTACTCGGTCAGGCCGTGCAGCTGGGCACCGCCGCCTGTCAGCACCACACCGTTGCGGTAGATATCACCGGCCAGCTCGGGCGGGGTCTTCTCCAGCACCTGATGGGCTGCCGTGCCGATCTGCTCGCTCAGCATCATGACCGGCTCGTACAGGTCGCTGGTGGAAACGTTGACACGGACGGGCAGGCCGGTGAGCAGGCTGCGGCCCTTGACCTCCATCGTCTCGTTGAAATCCGCTTTCTGGGGGCAGCAGGCCACATGCTTTTTCAGTTCCTCAGCCGTGCGCTGGCCAATGGCAATGCTGAACTTGCTGCGGACATGCTTCAGGATCTCGTCGTCGTAGTGGTTGCCCGCCACCCGGACACTGGTGGCCTTGACCTTGCCGCCCAGCGACAGCACCGCGATATCCGTGGTCCCTCCGCCGATATCAATGATCATCCGGCCATCGGGCACGGTAATGTCGATGCCGGAGCCGAGGGCCGCGGCAATGGGCTCATCAATGAGGTAGACCTGCCGGGCACCGGCGGCCACGACCGCCTCCACCACGGCGTCGCTCTCAATGCCGGTGATGGCCGCCGGCACGCAGACCGCCACCCGGGGCTTGACCATGTGGGAGCTGTACACCTGATTGACGAAGCGGCAGATGAGCTCACGGGTCATGGTGTGGTCACTGATGACGCCGTCTTTCAGCGGGAAAATCGCGGAAATATAGTTGGGCGTGCGGCCCACCATAGCCAGTGCCTTGTCGCCCACCTCCAACACGGAGTTCTTGCGGGTATCCACGGCCACCACGCTGGGCTGGTTGAGCACAACGCCCTGCCCTGCCTGCGCAATGATGATGGTGGTAGTACCAAGGTCAATGCCGATATCTGTCTGTGCCATAATCCAAAAGTCCTTTCTCTCGTCCCCAAAAATCCTTTTTCTGTATCAAAACGCCCTCGCGGGCCGGGAAATCAAATCATCTTATAGTATAACATAGTGCTTACGCTTTTTCCACTGTAACTTGCTCCGGCGGCAGGGCTTCCTCCAACAGTTTGGCAAGGCCGCTGTACCGCAGGTTCTGGCGCACATTGCTCATCATCCGGTTGACGACATCCCGCCGCCCGGCCACGATGCACAATTTGCGGGCGCGGGTAACACCGGTGTAGAACAGGTTGCGGTAACACAGCCTTGGCGGCACCTGCGCCACCGGCAGGATGACAGCCGGGAACTCACTGCCCTGGCTCTTGTGCACCGTGATCGCGTAGGCGATCTCCAGCTCATTGAGGTTCTCCGCCGGGTAGACCAGACGGCGGTCATCCATCCGAACCACCATCGAGCGGTCACGGGTGTTGATGGATTCCACAATGCCGATATCGCCATTGTAGGCACCCACACCCTGTTCCCCGCCGACTCTCTGCCAGACGATCTCATAATTGTTGCGCACCTGCATCACTTTGTCCCCTACCCGGAACACCCGGGCCGCGCTCTGCAGCTGGGGCTTTCCTTTCTGGGCCGGGTTGAGCAGGTTCTGCAGCTCCACATTCAGCGCCTGGGTGCCGGTGGGGCCCAGCTTGGTAGGGCAGAGCACCTGGATATCCCGGATGGGGTCAAACCCGTAGCTGCGGGGCAGCCGGGTGGTGACCAGATCACACACCAGCTTCTGGGCGGCATCGCCGTCCGCCTCCAGAAAGAAGAAATCGTCCGTCTTGCCGCCCTTTTGGAGCGGCTCGTTGGAGATGATGTGGTGGGCGTTCTCCACAATGAGGCTCCGCCTGGCCTGCCGGAAGATCTCGTTCAGGCAGACGGTGGGCACCAGCCCGGAGCGGACCACCTCCCCCAGAATGTTGCCCGGGCCCACGCTGGGCAGCTGGTCGGCGTCGCCCACCATGATGACGCGGCAGCTGTACCGCAGCGCCGCAATAAGGGCCTGAAACAGCTTGACATCCACCATGCTCATCTCATCCAGAATGACCACGTCACACTTGAGGAGGTTTTTATCGTTGTGGATAAAGCTGACCACGCCGCCTGTGTAGTCCACCTCCAGCAGGCGGTGGATGGTGGAAGCCTTGCGGCCCGTCAGCTCACTCAGCCGCTTGGCGGCACGGCCGGTAGGGGCGCAGAGGGCCACCCGCTCGGCCTGATTTTCCAGCAGCTGCAAAATAGCGTTCACGGTGGTGGTCTTGCCGGTGCCGGGGCCGCCTGTCAGCACCAGACAGTTTTCGGTCATGGCCTTGCGGATGGCCTCTTTCTGGAGCGGTGCATAGGCAAAGCCCTGTGTCAGCTCCAAAATCTGGATGTTTTTATCCAGATCACGGGCGGTATTCTTCCCCCGCCGGGTCAGCATGGCCAGCCGGTCGGCAATGTCCTGCTCGGCGTCCAGCAGGTCTGGCAGGTAGATATAGGGCACGCCCTCGTACAGTTTCACCCGCAGCTCTTCGGTCTGCAAGCAGCGGTCCAGAGCAGACGCCAGCTTTTCCGGCGGCTGGTGGATGAAATTGGAGGCAGTGTCCAGCAGCTGGCTCCGAGGCAGGCAGGTATGGCCGTTGCCCGCGTTGTGGCGCAGGGTGCGCAGGAGGGCAGCTTCCAGCCGCTGGGCGCAGTCCCCTGCCATGTGGTAATACTGAGCAATGCTGTCCGCATGGCGGAAATCCAGCTGCAGCGGCTCCCCGCAGAGCAGATAGGGGTTCTGGGCAATGGCGTTCATGGCACCGGGGCCAAAGGTGCGGAAGACCTCCATAGCCCGCCGGGGGCTGATCTCAAACTGAGCCAGATAGGCGATGAGCTCTCGCATCCCGAACATCCGCTTGAATTCCTGCTGGATGCGGTCGGCCTTATCCGCCGAGATGCCTGGGATCGTGGTGAGCTGGGCCGGGTCATTGGCGATGATTTCCAGCGCCTGGGCACCGAATTTATCAAGGATCTTGTCCGCCGTCCGGGCACCGATATAAGGCAGTGAGCGGCTGGCCAGGAACGCATACACGGCTTCCAGATCCTTGGGCATGTCCGTCTCGCACTCCTGCGCATGGAACTGGCGGCCATAGGTGGCATGGTTCTCATATTTGCCCCGGCAGATGACCGTCTCGCCCGCGTGCAGCTCACCTACCACGCCGCAGACCACGGTCATGACACCGCCGCCGGATACCTCGAACACCGTATAGCCGTTGTCCGTGTTTTCATAAATGATGTCCTCCACGGTGCCTTCCAGTTGTTCCAGCTCCTGCTCCATTGGCTCACCTCCCTGTTTCTGGCATAATTATTTATAGTATAACGTTTTTGAGGCGATTTGTAAATCCGGCACAGCAAAAAGCCGCTCACCCCGGAGGATGAACGGCTTGATTTTATGGTTTACAGATTGTTCCGCACCGCGTGTCCCTGCTGATTTTCTTTTTCATTCATCAGCTTTTTGCGCACCACAAAGTACGCCGGGATGAGGAAAAAGCAGGCAAAGAACCAGGCCACCGGGTTGGCGATGCAGGCAGCAAAGTAACCCCACAGCGGCACAAAGAGGAAGCCCACCATGGCACGGGCCACCATCTCAGCAACGCCCGCAAACATGGCAAGACCCGAATAACCCAGGCCCTGGATGGTGTAGCGGTAGATGATGAGCACCGCCAGCGGGATGTAGAAGACGCTGTTCCAGAAGATGAAGCTCTGGGCGTTTGCCATGATCTCCACCTCGCCGGCGTCCAGGAAGAGGCCAATGAGCAGCTTATCCGCAAAGCGGAGGATGATAAAGGAAGCAATGCTGTACACACAGCCGATGCCCAGCGCCGTGTTGACGCCGCGGTTCACTCGCTTGAGGTCGTGGGCACCCAGGTTCTGGCTGGCATAGGTGGTCATGGCCGTGCCGATGCTCTCCAGCGGGACAGACAGGAACTGTGCGGCCTTGCCGCCGGCCGTCTGGGCGGCCACGATATCACTGCCCAGACCGTTGACGGCACCCTGCAGCACCACGCTGCCAATGGCCGTAATGCTGCACTGCAGGCCCATGGGGATGCCCATATTGCAGAGCTTGAGGCAGTGATCACGGCTGAGTTTTCCCTCTTCTTTGGACCAGCGCAGCTCATGGTAATGCCGGGCAATGTACCACAGGCTGCCAAAGCCTGCCACGGCCTGGCTGAACACCGTGGCAAACGAAGCGCCGAACACGCCCATTTTGAAGACGATGATGCAGAGCAGGTCGAGGCCGATGTTCAGAAAGCTTGCCATCAGCAGGAAATACAGCGGGCGCTTGCTGTCGCCCAGAGCGCGCATGAGAGCGCTGGTAACATTATAAAGCAGGGTGAACGGGATGCCCCAGAAGATGGTGCGGACGTAGATGTCCGCCAGGTCGATGATATTGGCCGGGGTATTCGTCCAGACCAGGATGGGCCGGGTGAGTGCCACGGTCACGATGGTGAGCACCACCGCAAAGATGATGCTCAGCCAGACCGTGTTGGCCGTGTAACGGCGCATCTGGCTGTAATCTTTCGCGCCAAACGTCCAGGAGACGGGGATGGAGAAGCCGCAGGCAATGCCATTGACAAAGCCCAGCACCAGGTAGTTCAGGCCGCCCACGCTGCCCACCGCCGCCAGCGCTTCCACGCCAACAAAGCGGCCGACAATGATGGTATCGGCCAGGTTGTAAAACTGCTGGAACAGGCTGCCCAGCATCAGCGGCACCGCAAAGGCAAGGATCAGCTTGAGCGGGCTGCCCTGCGTCATATCTTTTGTCATACCATAGCCCCTCCCATGGGCGGTTTTCTTTGCTAAATTTTTGCCGATAAAAACGCCCTGCCGCAGAAAAAGGGCAGGACGTCTCGGTTTCCATGAGTGGTATTATAATCAGGGGGCCATTTTTTTGCAAGAGGTTTTGCAAAGATTCCCCGGTACAACATTCACAGTCTGCCGCGCAAAAAACTGTTGATTCTGCTCAAGAGATTCTCCAGCATTCTGAAAATCCCGCTTTCAGGCATTCCCAGCCAGCAGATGCAACTCCCGTTCCAGCTGCCAGCGCAGCCGGGAGGGCAGCACCTCCCCTGCCGCGTGCAGGGCGATGGTATCGCCGGAAGCTGCTGTTTCCGGCTCCACGGGGAGGGTCACAACCGCCTCGGCGCCGCCGCCGGAGCCGGCTTCCAGCGCAAAGCCCCAGCCCGCCCGGCGGCAGACCGCCCGGCAGATCTTCAGGCCAGCGCCCGCACCGCCCAGGAAACGGCGGCGGTTCTCCTGCCAGTTGGCCGGGCCTGGCAGGCCGCAGCCATGGTCCGTGACCGTCAGCTGCCAGGCGTCCTCTGCCCGGCACAGACGCAGAACGATCTTTCCGCCCGGGGCAGAAGCCCGCAGCGCATTGGAGAGCAGATGGAAGACCATCAGCTCGGCTTCTTCCGGACTGCCCAAAACCGGGCAGGTGTCCGGCTCGCAGGATACGGTCAGGTGCACTTTTGCCTGCCGGGCCATTTCCTCCCGCAGGGACGCTGCCTGCCGCAGAACACTGCACAGATCAAAACCGCGGCGGGACGGCACCGGGTCCTCTTCCAGCGCCATCAGGTCCATCATCTCGCTCAGGGTGCGCTCCAGCCGGACGGTCTGCAGCTCCATATCGGCCAGCGCCTGCCGGGTGGGCGCATCGCCGCTCTCCCGCAGGTGCATCTGCAGATATTCCCGGTTCTGGTCCACGAGCCCAATCGCATGAAAGCAGACAGACTCAAACTCCCTGCGCGGGAACTCCATGCTCTCCGGCTGCTCTTGTGGTGTCTGGCGCATCCCATCGCCTCCTGCCTTTGTGTCAGTATCCGTATTCCTGGCTGATTGCCCGCAGGGTATAGATCAGCTTACCTGCGGTCACTTTCTGCCCTGCCAGATGCGTTTTCCCCTTGAATGCTTTCCACGCGGGCATCTGCCGCGTTTCCAGCGCGTCGATCAAACGGCGCAGGCCGCTGTCCACCGCCGCGACGGTCACATTGTGGTGCTCGGCCACCCCCTGCAGGATCTCCTTGCGGATGGCCAGCTTGCCTTTGGACTGGCTGGCAATGAGCACCGCCTCGGTGAGGTAATCACAGTTGCTGTCCGGCTGGATGATGCCCCACTCCTGATACATCCGGCCAAAGCGCTGCTCCAGGGTTCCAGACTCCTGCCCGGCCGCCGTCAGCAAACTTGCCAGCAGCTCTTTCAGGCTGCTCTGGCGGATGAGGTAGCAGGGGCCGTCCGGCGAGAGGCTGGACACAGCGGTTCTTTCCCGCCGGGCATTGTCCTGCAGCAGAAGCAGCGGCTTTTGCTGCAGGCGGCTCATCCGCTCCAGAAATTCCCGGCTGTCCATATCTTCCAGCGGGCCGCCCAGCACCACGACCTCCGTGTTCCGGCCCTGTTTCAGGCTCTGCAGCAGTTCTTCGCCGCTGCGGTACTCGCTGCACAGGATCTCCGCACTTTGCTCCGCGATATACTGGTGCCACACCCGCAGCTGATGTACATCATAGCTGGCCAGTGCAACGCGCAGCCCGGTGTTCTTCCGCTCACTGCTCACCCGCCGCGCCTCCCTCCGGCCGCCAAAAATACCGCGTTTCCGCCGTTTTTGTCGATCTCATATTCCATTCCTCCCTGCTTGCGGTTTGCGTCGAAATGTGTCTCTACATTTTATAATTCTATAAAGCAGGGGGAGAAGATTCAATCCCAAAAAAGCGTCAAAAAGTGTCGAAACTCCGCATTTGTTGACGCATATCGACGCTTTGTGAATCGCAACAATGCAGTTTGGGGCGTGTCCGGTGTTTTCCGTCAGCGGGTATAATGCCCCGCCTCTACACCAAGAATAACATTACCCACCCGCAAAAGCAAGCGCTTCTTCGCAGTTTTCAAACTTTTGTTGTCAAATTTCAGCCGCGCAAAACTTTCCTGTGATAAATCCATGGTTTGTTCACATTCATTTGATAAAATAAGACGGTTATCTTGTTATTTTTCTGTCGGCGCGCGTCCGGCAGACCTCCGGGCAGCCCGGTTTGCAGGGCCGGAAACACGCATCCGGCTCCGGGCCGTTGCCCAGAAAGGCAGGTATATGCTTCAGCTTAAAGAAATCCGCAAGGAATACAAAACAGGCGATTTGGAACAAGTCGCCCTCAACGATGTCAGCCTGAACCTCCGTGACAATGAATTTGTCGCCATCCTGGGCCCCAGCGGCTCCGGCAAAACCACACTGCTCAACATCATTGGCGGCCTTGACCGCTATGATGGCGGTGACCTGATCATCAACGGCATCTCCACCAGGCAGTACACCGACCGCGACTGGGACTCCTACCGCAACCACACCATTGGTTTCGTGTTCCAGAGCTATAACCTGATCCCCCACCAGACGGTGCTCTCCAACGTGGAGCTGGCACTGACCATCTCTGGCGTGTCCGGGGCCGAGCGTCGCCGCCGGGCCGTGGAAGCCCTCAAACAGGTGGGTCTGGGCGACCAGCTGCACAAGCACCCCACCGAGATGTCCGGCGGCCAGATGCAGCGGGTAGCCATTGCCCGCGCGCTGGTCAACAACCCCGACATCCTGCTGGCGGACGAGCCCACCGGCGCGCTGGACAGCGAGACCAGCCTCCAGGTCATGGAGCTTTTAAAAGAAGTGGCCAAGGACCGGCTGGTGGTCATGGTCACCCACAACCCGGAACTGGCTGAGCAGTACGCCACCCGCATCGTCAAGCTGCGGGATGGTGTCATCATCTCGGACACCCAGCCCTACGCCCCGGACGATGCCCAACTGGCCCCGCCCGTCTACAAGAACATGGGCCGGGCCTCCATGTCGCTCTGGACCTCGCTGGCTCTCAGCTTCAACAACCTGCGCACCAAGAAAGCCCGCACCCTGCTCACTGCCTTTGCAGGGTCCATCGGCATCATTGGCATTGCTCTTATTATCTCCCTGTCCCAGGGTGTCAACGATTACATCGACGATATGGAGCGCTCCACCCTGAGCGAGTACCCGCTGCAAATTCTGAGCAGCGGCATGGACATCACCTCCCTGCTCTCGTCCAGCAACGCGTTCACCACCCTGACGGGCACCCAGTACACCTCCATGACCGTAGCCGAAGAGGGCAAGATCCCGGTCAAGCAGCTTGTGACCAAGATGGTGTCCGGCATCAGTTCCAACGACCTGACCTCTCTCAAAAAATATCTCGAGAGCGACGAGTGCACCATCCGGGGCGACGCCACTTCCATTGAGTATTCCTATAATGTGTCACCCCAAATTTACCGGCAGGACGCGGACGGCAGCATCCGCAAAGTGAACCCGGATTCCACGCTCTCAGCACTGGGCATCAGCTCTTCGTCCTCCACTAACAGCCTCATGTCCAGCATGATGGACACCAGCGTCTTCTACCAGCTGCCCGAGAGCAGTGATCTCTACAGCTCCCAGTACGATGTCAAAGTAGGCCGCTGGCCCGAGACCGCCAACGAGTGCGTGGCGGTGCTGGGCAAGGACGGAAGTATCATTGACTATGTGCTTTACGCCATGGGCCTGCGGGACAGCGCCGAGCTGGACAAGATGATCCAGCAGTTTGCGCAGAACCAGAACGTCGATCTGCCGCAGGATTTCCGCACCTATTCCTACGAGGATTTCCTGGGCCTGAATTTCAAGGTGGTGCGCGGCGCGGACTGCTACGAGTACGATGAGACGTACAACATCTGGAAAGACAAATCCGAGGACAGCGATTATATGAAGCAGCTGGTGGCAGGCGGCGAAGACCTGACCATCGTGGGCATCGTTCAGCCCAAGGCGGATGCTTCCGCCGCCATGCTCTCCTCCGGCATCGCCTACCCTGCTGCCCTGACGCAGCATGTCATCGAGGAGGCCAAGACCAGCGCCATCGTTCAGCAGCAGATGGCCGACCCCACCACCAATGTGCTGACCGGGGAACCCTTTGGCGATTCCAAGGGTCTGGTCAATTCGCTGGACCTTTCCACGATTTTCTCTGTGGATACCGACGCGCTCAAACACGCGTTCTCCATTGATTCCAGCGCCCTGAACTTTGATCTGGACGGTGCTTTTGACCTGAGCGGCGGGGCGTTCGACCTCTCCTCTCTCATAGACGCATCCAATTTCAAGCTTGATCTGGACGCTCTGGCCGACAGCCTGGGCGGGATGGAGAACCTGCCGGACATTGACCTGAGCGAGGCCTTTGCCGGGCTGGACCTCTCCATCTCCCCGGACGCCCTGCAGGCCTTTGTGCAGAAAGTGTTCAAGGGATACAAAAACTATATCATCGGCAACGGCATCCTCAACTTTAAAAAGTGGAGTTTTTCCGCCTACCTGAAGTCGGAGCAGTTCCAGCAGCTGCTGGCCGAATCCCTGCCGGATCTGGTGGACACCGACGCCATTCAGGGCCAGCTGACCGAGGCCGTTTCCGGCGTGCTGCGGACTGTACTGGAAAGCTACTCCGACCAGATCACCGACGCGCTCCAGACACAGATCTCTGCCGCACTGGAGTCCTCCATCCAGTCCGCCATGGGCCCGCTGATGCAGTCGTTCCAGCAGAACCTGCAAACGATGCTGGAAAAGAATCTGGCCCAGCTTGGCAGCCAGATGGAAAACGCCATCAAGATCGACACCAAGACGTTCCAGAGTGCCATCCAGCTCAACATGAGCACCGACGACCTCACGGAGCTGATGAAATCCACACTGCGCTCTTCCAAATCCAGTTATGAGGGCAACCTCTCCGCCTTTGGCTATGCAGACCTTGCCTCCCCGAGCCAGATCAAAATTTACCCCCACGATTTCGACAGCAAGGCCGTGATCCTGGAAAAGCTGGACGCCTACAACGCCTCCATGGAAGCACAGGGTCTGGAAGACAAGACCATCCGCTACACCGACCTGGTGGGCACCCTGATGACCTCCGTGACGGAGATCATCAATATGATCAGCAGTATGCTGGTGGCATTCGTCTCCATCTCGCTGGTGGTCTCCTCCATCATGATCGGCGTCATCACCTATATCAGCGTGCTGGAGCGCCGGAAAGAGATCGGCATTCTGCGCGCCATTGGCGCTTCCAAGATGAACGTTTCCGAGGTGTTCAACGCCGAGACGTTCATCATCGGCCTGTGCTCGGGCGTCATGGGCATCGTGCTGAGCGAGATCCTGCTCATCCCGGGCAACATGCTCATCCGGCAGGTCTCTGGCAGCGACACCCTGACAGCCATCCTGCCGCTGGATGCCGCCGCGTTCCTCATTGTGCTGGCCACCCTCCTCACCATTCTGGCGGGCCTCATCCCGGCCATGGGTGCCGCCAAGAGCAACCCGGTCAAGGCCCTGCGGTCGGAATAAAACCGCTCTTCCCGATACGCGCAAAACCCCGGACAACAGGCAAACGCTTGCTGTCCGGGGTTTTCTTGTGTCGGAACTTTATCGCTCCACGGTAGTAGAAAGGGTGGTGCTCCAACGCTTGCCGGGCGCCAGGCAGACGGCTGCTGCCCGCTCGTTCCACTCCTGGGGATCGTTTTCTGCACTGGGCAGAGAGTGCCACGGTTCAATGCAGACAAAACGGACTGGTTTTGCCAGGGCACTCCAGATCAGTTTGTACGGGAAGCCCTCCACATTGCAGACGATGTGCCGCCCGGTATCTTTTTCATAGATCCCCAGCGTTTTGGTGCGCAGACCTGCCATGCAGAAGCTGTCGTTGGAGAACAACTCATCTGTCAGCTGGATCTTTTCCGTGTTCTTCCACTGGTAATAGCACCGCCCGCTGAGCAGACCATGGGGCCGCGCATCGATGATAACGGGGCTCTCCGGCTGGTCGAACCGGAATTCATAGTCCTCTGTGGTATGGCAATCGTCAAATGGGATGTTGAATGCCGGGTGGAAGCCGATGCCAAAACGCAGTTCCTCCTGCCCAGGGTTTTCCACGGTCAGGGTATGGTGGATGGTCTTGCCCTCCAGCCGGAACATGCTGGTCAGAACAAACTCAAACGGGAACCACGTTTCTTTCAACTCCGGGCTGGACCGCAGTTCCATGACGATCTCGTGCTCATCCACCCGCACCAATGTGTGCTCCACATCCCGGGCAAAGCCCTGCTTGACCACATGATAGGTTTTGCCCTTGTGAGAGTAGGAGCTCTGGGGCAGTTCCCCCGTCCAGGGGAAGAGGATGGGCGCGTGACGGGGCCAGACCTCCGGGTCAGCCTGCCAGAGCACTTCCTCCCCGGCTGCGTTTTTCAGGCTGACCGCTTCTGCACCAAGGGTGTCCACCGTCAGGGTAAAGAATTCGTTCCGAAGCACTGCCTGCATGGAAAACGCCTCCTTTTACATGGTCTTCTCGTACAGCTTGATGATATCCTTCACCGTGCTCTGGCGGGGGTTGGCGGGAATGTTGCCGCTCTTCATGGCGTCCTCGGCCATGGCGGGGATCTTATCCGCCGTCACGCCCACTTCCGACAGGGTAGCCGGGATGCCCAGTTGTTCGTTCAGATGGCGCAGCTCCTCCACCAGCATATCCGGGGTAAAGTTTTCGATGGGGCCATTGCCCTCCCGGATGTAGTTGTAGATGACCTCATAGCGGCCATGGTCGGCCAGAGCGTTGTACTCCACCACATTGGGCAGCAGGATGGAGTTTGCCACACCGTGGGGCACGTTGAAGTAGGCGCTCACCGGGTGGCTCATGGCGTGGACATTGCCCAGACGGGCCCAGGCAAAGGAGATGCCCGCAAAGTTGGAGCCCAGCATCATGGCACAGGCTGCCTCTTCATCCTGGCGGTTTGCCACAAAGCGGCGCAGGTTGCCGCCAATCAGCTCCATGGCCTTTTCCGCCATGGCATCGGAAAACGGGGTGGCGTTGCGGGAAACATAAGCCTCCATGGCGTGGATGAGGGCATCCACACCGCAGGAAGCGGCAATGGAAGCCGGGGCCGTCATGATGAGCTCCGGGTCCAGCACGGCGTACTTGGGCAGGATCTCATAGCTGAAGACCGAGAGCTTGTAGTTGCGCTCCGTGTCCGTGATGACGGCAGAGGCGGTCACCTCACTGCCGGTACCTGCCGTGGTGGGAATGGCGATCATGGGCACGATGGGGCCGGGCACCTTGTGGTTGCCCTCGTAATCGGTGATCTTGCCGCCATAGTTGACCAGCACACCCACGGCCTTGCCCACATCCATGGAGCTGCCGCCGCCCAGGGCCACGATGCTGGTAGCACCACACTCCTTGTACAGGGCTGTTGCCTCATTGACCACGGCCACGGTGGGGTTGGGCACCACGTCCAGATAACTGGTGCACTTGAGTCCGGCCGCCTCAATGATATCCTGTACTTTTTTGACGACACCGATCTTTTCCAGCCCGCGGTCCGACACCAGCAGGATGTTGTCAGAGTGGTTCTCGGCCAGGATCTCCGGCAGCTTTTTCAGGCTGCCCATGCCAAACTGGATGTTCTGCGGAATTTTGAAGTTGAAGTCTTTCATGGCTGCTCTTCCTTTCTATCGTTACCCGTTAAAAATGGAGTTCGGTTCTCTGGATCAGGTCTTTCTGCAGGGGCTTGCCCAGCTCCACAAAGTAGGCGCTGTAACCTGCCACGCGGACCAGCATGTCCTTGTAATCCTCGGGCTTTTTCTGGGCGGCCCGCATGGTGGCGGCGCTCATGATGTTGAACTGGACATGCATGGCGCCCTTGTGGATATACTCCTCAATAAAGCTTGCCAGATTGTCCCGGCCCTCAATGCCCGCCACAGCTTCCTGCGGGAAGCGGAGGTTCATCAGGGTGCCATTGGTGGCGAGACTGTGATCCACTTTGGTCAGCGAGTTGACGATGGCCGTGGGGCCGTTGATATCGTGGGAGCCAAAATCCGTGTGGACCGGGCCCATATTATCGGAGATGGCCTCCCCTGCCTTGCGGCCGTCCACCGAGGCATTGGTGTTCAGGCCCATGGCAACGTTGGCGTTGACGGAGTAGACACCGGGGCTGAAGATGCCGCCGCGCGGCGTCTTGCGGCCTGCAATGTGCTTGCAGTACGTCTCAAACATGAACTTGAACAGCTCGTCGGCGTAATCGTCATCATTGCCGTAGTGGTGAACTTTGGAGCTGTTGACGAGGGCATACAGCTTCTCGTAGCCTTTCCAGTTGTGCTTGACGGCTTCCAGCAGCTCGGCACCCGTGCAGCGTTTCTCGTCAAAGACCAGCTGCTTGATGGCGGCCAAGGAGTCCGCACAGGTGGCCATGCCGCTGGCCTGGGGGCCGATGCCGTTGTACTTGGCACCGCCCTCGGTCAGGTCGTGGCCGGACTCCATGCAGTCCTCAAACAGAGCTGAGACATAGGGCAGCGGTTTGAGGGCACGGTGGGCGTTCTCGATGACGCAGAGGCTGGAGCACATCTGGTTGGTCCAGTACTCAAACTGGGTGTCCACGCTCTGTTTGACTTCCTCAAAGCTGGCGTAGCGGTCCAGACTGCCCGTGTCGGGGCCCAGATGCTTGCCCAGCGCGCCGCACTGGCTCCAGCGGGGGCAGTGGGGGCCGCAGTCGATGCAGCGGCCGCCGTTGAGCACCATCTCCATCATCTTGGCGGTGTTGACATAGGCGGCATCGTGCCAGCCATACTCCTTGCCGGGCAGGCTGATCTCCACGCAGCCCACCACGCAGTAATCCCGGGCTTCTTCCAGCGTCATCCCCTTGCGCATCATGCCTTTGATGGCCGGGCCATCGTTGAAGAGCTTGGGGTGGCCATAGCCCGCCCGGATGCACTCCACGGCTTTGACGCGCAGCTCTTCGGGGGTGCCCTCATGCATCCGGACGCAGACCCAGGGGTTCATCATCCGGGTGTGGGCGGAGGCTTCCAGCATCAGCATGGTCAGGTCGTTGGTGGCATCGGTGCCGTCCCGCTTCACACCGCCAATGGTCAGGCTCTCGCCGCCAAAGCCGCGGCCATTGCGCAGGGCCATGCTGCCCCGGTCTTTGAGCTTGGTGGGGTTGTTGAGCTTGACGTACTCCACTTCCAGCAGCTCCAGCGCAAAGTCTTTGGAGATGCTCTTGTCGGCTTCGTAGTAGGGGTAAAGCCACTGGTCCATCCGGCCATAGGAGATGGAGTGGCCGTTGGACTCCACGCAGATGAGCATGGTGGCAAAGTTGAACAGCTGCAGCGCCTGCCAGAATGTCTTGGGCGTGCCGCCTGCCACGGCATGGCAGTTGACGGCGATCTGCTCCAGCTCTGCTTTCCGCTTGGCGTTCGGCTCCTTGGCGGCCATTTCCTCGGCCAGCACGGCATACCGCTCAATGTACTTCTTCACGGCGCTGTGCATGATGATGACCGCCTGATAGAATTCCCGCTTGGTGCAGAACTCGGGGTCGTGCATATCCAGCGCGGCCAGCTTCTGTTTGGCCCGCTCCAGCAGACCGTCAAAGCCCAGCCGCATCAGGCGGGCGTAATCCACGGCCAGGTGGCCGGTACCCGCATAGTGATAGAGGTTGGTCTGGTAGATCTTCTTGCCCGCCTCGGAGCCCTTGAGCTGGTCATCGTCCAGCCGGACGTTGATGTAATCGTCCAGCGTGCGGCCTTTCCACCAGCTGCACAGGTCTAAAATCTCCTGCTTTTCTTTCTCGTTGCGGATATAGAACTGGTCATGCTCCCGCTCTTCAAAGGGGTGGTTCTGCACCTCGTCCAGGATCCAGTTGACGGAAAATTCCGGGTAGATGGGCGCGGATTTGACGGGCGAAGCGATCTCGCCCACAATGAGGTCATCGTCGTAAATTTCAATGCCGCAGTGCAGCAGCACATTCTCAAAGGCATAGGCCACTTTGAGCTTTTCGGGCAGGTGCTCGTGCTGCTGATAGCTCTCGGTGACGAGGCGCAGGCGCTCTACATCCACATCATAACCACGGTCCAGAAAAGTCTGGCGCAGCTTGTTGATGCGGGGGTAGGGCGACCAGTCCTCGTGGTGGACCTGATAGCCCAGGCAGTAAACTTTATCGTACGGCTCGGTGCCGCGTGCGGTGGTGTGGACAGTTGCCATGGATGTTCCTCCTTGGTGTGATGATTTATTCCGGTTGACTCTCTTCTTTTTCTTTGGTGCCTACGAGGCAGTGGATGCCCCGGCTGTTGAAATACCTTGCAATTTCTTCTACCCGCCGCTGGAACGCCCGGCGCTGCAGGCGCACAGCTTCCATCTGATACGGGATCCCCAGTGATTTGTATTTTTCCTCGCCCAGCCGCATAAAACTCAAAAGCTGCAGGGTTCGCACCTGCCCGCCCAGCTGTCTGAGGATAAAATCCGCACTGGCCTCGATGTTCTGCCGCCCATCGTTGACCCCCGGGATGACCGGGATGCGGAGGATGAGCTCCCGCCCCTCCTGTGCCAGGCGGCGGAGGTTTTGCAGAATGAGTTCGTTGCCCACCCCGGTATACTGGCGGTGGAGGGCAGAATCCATCAGCTTGAGGTCCGAGATGATGAGGTCGGTATAGGGCAGAACCTTTTCCACCTCCGACCAGCTGGCACAGAACGTGGACTCACAGCAGGTGTGGTAGCCCTCCGCCTTGCAGGCGCGGAAGAGGGCCTCCACAAAATCGCTCTGGACCAGCGGGTCCCCGCCCGAGACGGTCACGCCGCCGCCCGAGCGCTCGTAGTAGCCTTGATCCCGGCGGATGAGTTCCATGCACTCCTCCACCGTCATCTGCCTGCCCCACTGCTTGAGCGCGTCGGAGGGGCATTCCTCGTAGCAGGCCAGGCAGTCCGTGCATTTTGTCCGGTCAATGCCCGCCAGCTTGCCCGCCGTAAAGCGGAAGATGTCTCCCTCCGGGCAGCTGTCCTCACACCCGCCGCAGACTTTGCGGCCGATGCATTTGGTCCGGTAAACCCCCACCTGGGGCTGCGGGGCCCAGCTTTCGGGGTTGGAGCACCACTGGCACCGCAGCGGGCAGCCCTTTAAAAAGAACTCCGTCCGCATCCCGGGGCCGTCGTGAATGGTAAAACGCTGGACGTTGAACACGATGCCCGTTTCCGTCACATTGCCAGCCTCCTTTCCCAGTTTATTTCTCTGATCGTTTCTGGCTTGATTCTAACAGATGCCGCCTCTCAGAAACAGTGGACAACAGGCTGATTTTATATAGGGAACATTCCCTATTTTTATGGCACAAAAAATGCCGGGCAGAGCAGCCGTTTCCGGCGCTCCACCCAGCATTTTACGGGAGATCTTCTTTTCTGTCTCAGGAGTCACTTTTTCGGATCGTTCTGTTCCATCCAGCGGTAGAGCTGGAACCGGGAGTTCACCCCGCACTTGAGGTAGATATTCTGCACATGTTTCTTCACGGTGTGGTAGCTCACCACCAGCTTATCCGCCACCGCCTGATAGGTCAGGCCCTTGGCCAGCAGGCGGGCCACCCGCAGCTCCGCTTTGGTCAGGGGCTGTCCGGTGCCCGCGGGCAGGGCCTCGCTGTTTTTGCCAGCTGCCGCAGGCTGCTCCGCCCGGGCAATGGTGATCCAGTGGTAGCGGTCCACAATGCCGTTGGAATAGCGCTGGTCGTAGGTGTAAATTTTGAAAATATAGTCCCGGATGACCCGGGTCTGCACCCGGTTTTCGGCGTGGCCCAGCTCACTGCCCAGCAAAAACGGGAGCCAGCTGCAGGGCCTGCTTCCATCCAACCCATCGGCAGCCCCGCCCAGGATATCATCCAGGCAGACCTTTGCCGCGTGGTTGCAGCTCATGATGTGCATGAAATCGTCCGTGACGAGATAGGCTTTTTCCCCCGAGAGGATGATCTCGCTCTGGATGTTGGAGATGATCTTGGCCTGCTCGTATTTCTTGAAGTTTTTGTAATCGTTGGCGATGTAAACGTAAATCTGTTCCAGCTGGCTCAGCTCCTCGGGCGTGAAATCGCCCTCTTCCCGGCTCTTGAAAAACGCCACCTGAATATACGCGTTGATGCCAAAGGCCATGGTCACGCTGTAGAGGGCCCCAAAATTTTCTTCGAGAAAACGCACATAGCTGCTCTGCTCATAATCCTCCGGCGGGATGAGTTTGGTGGAGTGGTAGAGCCGGGGCGTGACGTTGTTGTAGGTCAGTTTATCCTGCACGGCCTCCCGGTACAGCGTCTGGCGCACCACGTCGGCCGGCTGGCAGCGGCGGTAAGGGTGCTCCTCGCAATCGGCCAGCACCCCGTTGCGGTGGGTCCAGGAGAGGAAATTGCCCTGCGGATCAAAGTAGGAGATGAGCACATTTTGCAGCCCGAAATTCCGGGCCAGCGAGTCCAGCAGGACCACGTTGAAAAACTCATCGGCTGAGATCTGGTGCTCCGACAGCTCCGAGAAAAACCGGAGGCGTCCGTCTTCTGCACGGTCCATGTCACTCGTCCTCTTCGTCTTTGGCCCAGTGGTAGGCGCAGCGGACGGCCTTGTTCCAGCCCTTGACCCGCTTTTTGCGCTCCTCCGGGGTGATGTTGGGCGTAAAGGTGCGATCCACCGACCAGTTCTGCAGCACATCGTCGGTGGATTTCCAGTACCCCACCGCCAGGCCTGCCAGATAGGCGGCACCCAATGCCGTAGTCTCCACGCAGGAGGGGCGCTGCACCGGCACATTGCTCACATCGGCCATGGTCTGCATCAGGTAGTTGTTGGCGGAAGCGCCACCGTCCACCTTGAGGGCTTTCATCTGGATGCCGGAATCCGCCTCCATGGCGTGGAGGACATCGTTGACCTGATAGCACAGGCTGTCCAGCGTGGCCCGGATGATGTGATACTTGTTGCAGCCGCGGGTCAGGCCCACAATGGTGCCGCGGGCGTACTGGTCCCAGTGGGGCGCGCCCAGACCCGTGAACGCCGGGACCACATAGCAGCCGTTGGTGTCCTTGACCTTGCCGGCCATATACTCGGAGTCCCGGGCTTCTTCCAGCAGCTTGAGCTCGTCCCGCAGCCATTGGATGGCGGCACCGGCCACGAAAATGGAGCCCTCCAGCGCGTAATGCACTTTGCCGTCCAGACCCCAGGCAATGGTGGTGACCAGGCCGTTTTGGGAGAACACCGGCTGCTCGCCCGTGTTCATCAGCATGAAACCGCCGGTGCCGAACGTATTTTTTGCCTCGCCGGGGGTAAAGCAGGTCTGGCCGAAGAGCGCCGCCTGCTGGTCGCCTGCCGCACCCGCGATTTTGATGCCGTCGCCAAAGTGCATGGGGTCGGCCCACTCATAAAAGCAACTGGAGGGCATAGGGTCCGGCAGCATACATTTGGGGATATCAAGCTCTTCCAGAATCTCATCGTCCCACTGCAGGGTGTGGATGTTGAACATCATGGTGCGGCTGGCGTTGGAATAATCCGTGACATGGATCTTGCCACAGGTCAGCTTCCAAATGAGCCAGGTCTCCACGGTGCCAAACAGCAGCTGGCCCGCCTCGGCCTTTTCCCGCGCGCCGGGCACGTTGTCCAGAATCCATTTCAGCTTGGTGGCGGAGAAATAGGCGTCAATGACAAGGCCGGTCTTCTGGCGGAATTTCTCCGTCAGGCCTTTGGCCTTGAGCTCGTCGCAGTAGGCGCTGGTGCGGCGGCACTGCCAGACGATGGCGTGGTAAATGGGCTCGCCGGTGTCACGGTCCCACACGATGGTGGTCTCGCGCTGGTTGGTGATGCCGATGGCCGCAATGTCCGCCGCGCTGGCTCCCACCTGGTTCATCGCCGAAAGTGCCACGCCCAGCTGGGTGGTCCAGATCTCATTGGCGTCGTGCTCCACCCAGCCCGGTTTGGGGAAATACTGGGTAAACTCCTTTTGTGCCACACTGCACATCTCGCCTTTTTCATTGAACAGGATGCAGCGGTTGGAAGTGGTTCCGGCATCCAGTGCCATGATGTATGACATGGGGAAACTCTCCTTTTCTGGTAAAAATAAAAGCTGTGGGGCAAGCTCCGCCCAGAACTTTGCAAAGCCCTTGCGCTCTCTTGCTCCACAGCACGCTTTTTGCCTGTTTGCCTGATAAAATTTTCAGCCCTGATAAAACAGCTCGTTGGTCACAACCGCCAGCGGCCCGATGTATTCCAGCTTTTCAGCCAGTTCTGAGACACGGATATAATTTTCGTCGTAGGCGGGGTCGTACCGCTTGCAGGCGGCGAGGAATTTTTCCCGGAAGTGCGGCAGCTTGAACATATACCCGTACAGGATCAGATGATCCGGCGTGAGCATGGTCAGGCAGCCGCCCACCACATCGGCCAGCACCTCAATGTCCGCATCCAGCGCCTCCCACATGGCCGGTTCGTCCAGCGCGGCGAGGGTGTCCAGATTGTGCACGGTAATGTTCTCGGGCCTGCCGCCCACGGCAGCCCACAGCAGCGGGGTCGTTTCCGGGCTGCACACCTGCCGCAGATGGCGGGCAATGGGGTGGCTGGCCACCCGCGTTTCCAGGCAGCCGTGCCGCCCGCAGCGGCAGAGCCTGCCGTTCTTTTCCACCCGCACATGGCCGATCTCCGCCGATTTGTACATCCGGCTCTCATAGATACGGCCCTGCGCAATGATGGCGGAGCCCACGCCGGGGCCCCATTTGAGCAGCAGCAGGTTTTCCTCCGTCCGCCCCAGGCCATAAGTCAGCTCGGCCTGGGCAAAGGCCTTGACGTTGTTTTCCAGCAGCACGGTACACTCCAGTGCCTCAGCCAGCGGGGCAGTTACCTGCACGGGCTGATCCCAGACGCGGTAAGCGTGGGTGCTGACGCCCTTTTCCCGGTCCACCGGGCCGGGCACCGAAACGCCCGCCCCCAGCAGCTCTTCCCTGCCGATGCTGTTTTCCCAGAGCAGGGCTTTGCCCACATTGGCCACCCGCTTTAAAAACAACTCCGGCTCCACGCTGGTATCCGTGGGGATACGGCGGGTGATGCAGTGCTCTCCCCGCAGGTCACACAGGGTGACACTGGTGGCGGGGGCCTCGATGCTGATGGAGAGGACATGGCGGTAGGCGTAATTGATGCCCAGCAGGATCTTGCGCCGCCCGGCGCGTTTATCCTCCTGCTGTACCTCGCCCAGCTCAAACAGAATGTTCTGGGCCAGCAGCTCTCCGCACAGGGTAGTCAGGCTAGCCGGGGTCAGGCCCAGCCGGGCCGAAAGATCCTTGCGCGGCATGGGGCCGTGGTCGTTCAGCAGCTTTAAAATGGAGCTGCGGTTCTGGTTTTTGACGTTTCCGAGGTTCAGGCCGCTGTATGCCATCTCCACACCTCTTTCCCTGTACATCTGGCAAGCATTCTCCGTTCCTTAAATTCACTTAAATCAAGCATTCTCAGTTGCTTAAATTTACTTAAATCAAGTATACTCCGTGTTTTTCATAGTAGCAAGAGAAAGTTGCTTATTTCAAGGCGATTGTTTTCTGTTTTAGGATTTCAGAATTTGCAGACTTCCACGCCCAGCATGTTGCCCAGCTTTTCCAGCTCGTTGGCCACCTGGCCGTACACCACCACAAAGTGGGGCTCCCAGCCGCCCTTGACGGTGCCATAGACGACATCCTTGGCGCTTTCCACGGTCTTGACGACCACGGAGGTACCGTTGAACTGCTTGGGCTTGTCCAGTGCGGAACCCTCCGCGATGAAGAAGCGGAAACTGCCGTCCGGCTTGCGGCCCACACGGAAGATGGTGACATGCTCACAGGCCTCACAGCCAAAGTCCATAACGGGGCCGATCTTGCGGTTGGGGTGGACACCCACCTGCGCGCCGGTATCCTTGCGGGCCAGGTCACAGGCAGCCATGCCGCAGTGCCAGAACGTGATGGTCCCCTCTTTCTCGTTCATGGAGACGGGGTCGCCGAAGAAGCAGGAACGGCTGGTCAGGTCGCTGCCAATGAACATGGAGAGGGCGCCGTAGGCGTCGGACTCGCAGCTGGCGGAAACGCCGTTGGCGTTGAGCAGGGAGAGCACACTGCACACGGGGGTACCAAACTCGGTGAAGAAATCCGGCCAGCAGCGGGAGCAGAGGGCCCCGATGTGGTTCTCGCCCACATAGCTCTTATAAGCCTTATAGAGGCGGGCAAAGTTGACCACGTTGTTTTCCGGGATGGCCTCCAGGCCAACAATGGTCTTGCGGGCCTCAGCCAGCTCGTCGGCCAGCTCCTCCTCGGTGTAACCCTTGGCCTTGTTGATGAGCTCACGGGCCTCGATGGAATCCAGCGTGGTGCCAAAGGTGCTCATCATCTCAGCGTCCAGCGCGCGGCCAAAGCCGAAGCCCTGGGGCGTGTGGCCAATGGAGATCATCTTGAGGCGGCGCAGGTCGTACTTGACCTTGGCGGCACGGATGGCAGCGCCCACTTCCCGATCCACTTCGGCCTCGCCGGGGGCACCAAAGATATACTCAAACTTGCCCTCGCCCCGGAACGCCGTGATGGCGTTGCCGGCGGAGTAAGCGCCCGTCAGGCTGTTGAGGCGCAGGCGGGTACCGTCGATGACCGGCTCCCGCAGGGTCCACAGCACAATGGGGCAGGCAAAGCGCTTGAGCACCTCGCTGGCGTAAGCGGCGTTGGCAAAGGTGATGTTCTGCAGCACGATGAGGTCGGGGTTGAGGGTATCGAGGTATGCGTCTAGATCGTTGATGGTCAGCAGCATTTTCTCGGGCACGGTGCAGTCCGCATTCAGGCCCTTGAGCATGGCAATGGATTTTTCAAACTGATCCTGTGCACTCTCCAGATGGAACGTACCAACACCGATGGGCACATAAGCTACCTGAAAACTCATAATCAATTACTCCTTTTATTGCTTTTTACTCTCTTAATTTCTGGTTTTGTTTTTGATGTTCTCTCCCAAAAAATGCGGGACCGGGCGCGTTCCCGGCCCCGCCAATGGAAGGAGAGAGAAATTGTCGTATGTTAAGATTTGCTTATGCGTTCTCCATCTTTGCGTGCTCGGCGGCCATCTGGGCCTCCTGCTGCTCGTTCAGCTTGGCCACACGGCGGTTGACCCGGATCATGGAGACCAGCAGTACCACGGTGATGATGAGGATGACTGCGGAGATGGGGCGGGTAATGAAGATGCTGTAGTTGCGGTCATAGCTCATGGAAGCGGTGACAAAGTTCTGCTCCATGATGTCTTCCAGGATCATGCCCAGCATCAGCGGGGTGTTATCAATGTCCAGAACCGTCAGGATGTAGCTGAAGATCAGGATGCCTGCGCAGATGATCAGCTCTTTGGTGTTGCCGGTGGCTGCAAATGCACCTGCAAAGCAGAACATGATGATGACGGGAGCCAGATAGGTGTAGCGCACCTGCACGATTTTGGCCACCAGACGGGTCATGCCAAGGCCCAGAGGAGCCAGCAACACATTAGCGACCAGGCAGCCGATGATAATGGTATAGGCCATGACGCCCTGCTTGGTGAACATGGTGGGGCCGGGCTGGATGCCGTGGAGCACGAACGCGCCCAGCAGCAGAGCGGTAACGCCATCACCGGGGATGCCCAGCGTCAGCAGAGGGATCATAGCGGAGCCAACGACCGCGTTGTTGGAAGATTCGGCGGCAGCGATGCCCTCCAGGCAGCCTTTGCCGAACTCTTCGGGGTGCTTGGAAGTGCGGCGAACCTCGTTGTAGCAGAGGAACTGTGCCACACCGCCGCCGACACCGGGCATTGCGCCCAGAACGCTTGCGATCGTGGAAGAACGCAGGCAGGCGGGCAGGATGCTGACCATTTCTTTCTTGGTGATGCCCTGCTTGTCGATCTTGCGGGCGTCGTCCAGCTTGCCGCCGGCGACTTTGAAATCACGCAGTTTCTGCACCACCTGGGTCAGAGCGATAAGAGCGATCATGGCGGGCAGCATATCAATGCCGTATTTCAGAGTTGCCGAGCCAAAGGAGAAGCGGGTGACGCCGGTGACGGCATCCATACCGATGCAGGCCATCAGCAGGCCGATCATACCAGAGATGAGGCTCTTGGGCAGGCTGCTGCCGGAAACACCGGCGATCAGGCTGATGCCCATGATGCCCAGGGAGAAGTACTCCACGGAGGTGAAGTTTGCCACCAGCTTGGTGATAAGGGAAGCGCAAAGCAGCAGCAACACTGCCGAGAACAGGCCGCCGAACACGGAAGCGAACAGCGAGGTATCCAGAGCTTTTTTGACCTTGCCCTTTTTCGCCAGAGGGTAGCCATCGAAGGTGGTGGCGATGGCGGAGTTGGTGCCCGGGGTGTTCAGGGTAATGGCGGAAATGGAGCCGCCGTACATGCCGCCGACGTAAACGGCCAGCAGCAGGATGATGGCGGAAGCCGGGTCATCGAACGTATAGGTCAGGGGCAGCATCAGGATGATGCCCAGGGTAACGCTCAGGCCGGGCACACAGCCAATGACCATGCCCAGGATCAGGCCGCCGAAGATGAGCAGCATGTTGTAAACAGTGAACACCTGCGGGATAGCCTGCGAAATCAATGCAAAATCCGACATCAGATGATCCCTCCCAACAGGCCCAGAGCGGGCAGCGAAATGTTAAAGACGTTCTTGAACAGCAGGAAGATGGCAAAGGCCGAAACCAAAACCACGATGTAGGGGCCGGGCTTGCGCTCGCCCACGTAGAACAGCGCCAGTGGGAAAACGATCAGAGACGCCAGCACATAGCCAATGCAGAGCATCAGGCCGATATACACGCACATGCCAAGAATGAGGAGGATGGCGGGCTTTTCTTTTGCCCAGTCGAATTCCACGATCTTTTCCTGCTTGAGGACAAGGCTCTGGATGATGAGGGCGATGGACGAAACCAGCATAATCGCCAGGCAGATACCGGGGATGATGCGGGGACTGGGGGCACCGGAATCAAAGGCCGGCACGCGGACCTGACTGGGCAGCAGGATAATGAGGAGCAGTGCGGCCACTCCCATAATAACGCCCGAGACCAGATTGGTCTTGATCTTGAATTTCTTCATCGAAATTCGTTCTCCTTTCGTACGGTAAACCGACATCGGTTTCCCAAGTTTCTTTGCCAATTAATAAAAAGTGCCGACGAGCTGCACCGGCAGCCCGTCAGCACAAGGTTCATGCGAAACGTGACCGATGCGGCACTTATTTCTATGCTTCAGGTTTAGGCCTGACCGCTCAGGTTCTTGTAAGCATTGATGGCTTTCTCGCAAGCCTCATTGATAAAAGCCTCTGCCTCGTCGCCATAAACTTCAAAGCGGTTCAACAGGATGGAAGCGATCCACTCATTGAACTCGGGTTCATTCCAGACATCCTTGGTGATCTCAATCATCTCGTCGATGAATGTCTGGTCGGCGCCCTTGTGGGCTGCCAGCACGCCGCCAGCGGGCAGGATGCAGGACTCATAATCGTTGGCCGGGTTCAGTTCCGGAGCCTTGGAATCGCCTGCGCAGGTGGGGACGGTAATGGGGCCGGACGGCGTGACGAAGCCCTCGAACGCGCGGTCGTTCATGGCCAGAATGGGGATCAGGGTACCAGCCTCGACCTCGTCCTTGGCAGCCTGGGTGGTGCCGACGAAGACATCGACCTCGCCGTCGGTCAGGCCCTTTTTCTGGTTTGCACCGCCGTCATACGGAACCACGGATACCTTGCCGCCCTCCATGGCGATCAGGGAACCCCAGGACAGATGGCAGTCGGACAGGGGGTTGCCGCCGGACATCTTGATGCCGCCGTTCTTGGCCTTTTCCAGAATGGAAGCCAGCGTCTGGTCGGGCGTGGTGTACACGATCCAGGTACGGTCATCAATGGTGCCGATGGGATACATGGCATCACGGTCAAAATCCACTTCCTCGGTGCCGAACTCTTTGCCCAGATCATGGCGGTAGCAGACGCCATAGCCAAAGACCAGCAGCTCTTTTGCCACGGAGGTACTGTCATCAGCAAAGTAGGTGGCTGCGGCGAAACCGTCGCCGCCGGTCATGTTCTCCACGATGAAGTTGTACTTCTTCTGGGTCTGGTTTGCCACCTGTCCATATTTGCGGGCCACGATATCAGCGGTGCCGCCGACGCCGTAGGGGCAGATGATCTTAATGGTCTCGCCGCCGTTGCTGGGCTCCTCGGAAGCCGCGGTAGAGCCAGCCGTGGAAGCCGCGGTGCTGGTGCTGCCTGCATTGGAAGCGGCACAGCCTGCCAGGATACCGGAAGCAGCCAGAACAGCGCTCATGGACAGAAATTCACGACGTTTCATAGTAGTGTTCTCCTTCACATTTCTCTTTTTCTTGTTTGTAGATGTTCGGTTTGCGCTTTTCACGGGGGGTCACTTCACCAGAAGCGAAAGCCCCGAAATAAACAACAGAATATAGGTCAGCTTCATAAAGACCAGCTGGCTCATGCGGGCCACCAGCTTGCTGCCGATGAACATGCCCGCCAGCAGGAACGGCACCGAGATGGCCAGCATTTTCACCGTGGAGGGTACCCACAGCCCCGCCTGGACATCCTCCAGGAAGACGAGGGTGTTGAGGAAGACCCACACTGTGGAAATGGTAGCGCGGAAGACGGTTTTGTCTTTGATGCGCTTGGTCATGTAACCGGTGAGCAGCGGGCCGCCGCTGACGAACAGCCCGTGGATGATACCGGCCAGCACCAGCAGTGCATAGGTGCCGACATTGCCTTTGCTTCCCTGCTCCTCCGCAGGCGGTTCTGTTTTGGCGTCCGGCTTGTGTACGAGCTTGTAAAAGCCCTGTACCGAAAGCCCGATGACCAGCAGGCCCAGCAGTTTGTAGAGCAGGTGCTCTTTGCCAACGAACAGCCCTTTGATGAACACGGCACCAAAGATGCCCAGTGCCATGACCACCACGATCTTGGCCAGCTCTTTCCAGGCGATCTTTTTGTAGTTGCCCACAAAAACATACACGCCGGAGAAGATGGCCAGCACATTTAAAATTGGCTTTGCGATATCGTAGCCCACCAGCATCAGGCTGGGCGGCATGGCTAAGATGGTGCCCGCGAAGCCCGTGATGCCGTGGATGATGTTCGTCAGCAGAATGACGATGTAAAACAGGATCTGATTCCGCATAGCTTACTTCCCGTACTTTGCACGGATGCTGTCAAACAGCTCCGCCCACTGGGAACCCTTGCGGCAGAACACCGGGGTATCGCCCAGTTCCGCCGGAACGATATGGGTCCCCTTGGCGTAGTGTTCGCCCGTCCACAGATGGGTCCACTCGTCGCTGGGCAGGTAGACCTCCCACTCCGTCTTGCCGCTCTGCCACACCGGAGCCACCAGCAGGTCCGGACCGTAGAGGTACTCGAACTGCTCGGTATAGCTGCGGGGGTCGTCCTCGTACTGGAGGAAGAGGGGCCGCATGACCGGGGTGCCCTTGGCGGCGTTTTCCGCCACCAGCGTTTTGGTGTAGGGTGCCAGCATGGTGTAGATATCCACCAGACGTGCCAGCTGCTTCATGCAGTCGTCATCGTCGTAATACTGGAAATTGGTGTCGGGGCGGTTGCCTTCGTGGGTGCGCATCACGGGCATAAAGGCTGCCATCTCCGCCCACCGGAGGAAGACCTCCTTGGTGCGGCAGTTGTCAAACAGCGAGGTGTAGCCGCCGATGTCGCAGTGGTTGAGGCCGCAGCCGACCATGCCGGAGCTCAGTGCCGCGCAGATGACGGTGCACAGGCCGTCGTGGCGGCTGAAATCCACGCTCTGGTCACCGGCCCACAGCAGGGTGCAGTATTTCTGGCTGCCCGTGCCGCCGGCCCGCATGAAGTAGACCACCTGCCCCAGCTTGCCGCTCTCTTTGACGGCGTCGTAGTTGCATTTTGCCCACAGCACCGGCCAGTGGTTGTGCTCGATCATCGGGCTGACGCCGTTTGCCAGCACCAGATCGTCGGTGGGGAGATACTCGCCAAAGTCTGCCATCCAGCCGTCGATGCCAATGTCCAGCGTATACTTTTTGATGACCTCATCTTTGAACCAGTTGTAGGCCTCGGGGTTGGTGAAATCCACCACGCCGCAGTAGAACTCGCCAAAGTCCACCAGGTAATCGGAGCCATCCGCCTTTTTGGCGAAGACGCCCCGCTTTTTGCCCTCGGCGTAGAGCTCGCCATCGTTGACGAGGTAGGGGTTGACGTAACCCAGGAACTTGATGCCCCGGGCGTGGAGTTCTTCAATGTGTTTGGGCAGGTCGGGGTACATTTCCTTGTGGAAATGCCAGTCCCACTGCAGGCGCTTGCCAAAGCTCGTCACCCGCTTGCCGCACCAGTCCTGGCACCACAGGCCGGAGACCTTGATTCCGTGCTCCAGGCTCTTGTCCACGATGCCAAAGCTACGCTCGTTGCCGCCCTGGGCACCGATGATGAGGCCGTTGTAGATCCACTCCGGCAGCTCCGGCTGGCGGCCCAGGAACGCGGTCAGCTTTTCCAGCAGCTCCACGAATGTGGGGGCGGCTTCGATGCGGATAAAGCCCGGCACATTCCAGCACTGCAGCTCATGGTAGCGCGGGTTGCGGAAATCGAAATCCCCGTAAGCCGTGGTATCCATGTGGAGGTAATAATGGCGGCTGGAAACGTAGGTCGGCTGCGGGTAATTGGTGTTGTAATAATCACCGCCCGCACCGCCGTTTTCCACGTCGCTGCGCCAGGTAACGTAGGTCGTTTTGTCGCGGCCAACACCCGGCTCGCTGGACCACAGCGGGAAGTGGCGGCCCCGCAGATCAAAGTAACTCATCTGCTCGCCGCAGCCGTAGACATGCTCGTCCTCGGCCGCTTCCACATGCAGCCAAAAGCGGTTGATGCCCTCGGCTTTTTCCGCCACCGTCAGGGTGACAGCGCCCTCTTTCTCGGTGACCAGCAGCTTGAGCTGGCCCTCAAGATCCAGCTCTATTCCCTGCTCTGTCACCCGGGCAGAAGTCAGGGTCAGGGGGCGGCGCTCCAGCAGGTGATCTTCCAGCTTGAAGTTGCCGCGGTACATCTCCACACGCTCTTCGCCGTAGCCGACATAAACCATCGGGGTGTTGGCGTCGGTATGCAGCAGCACATCGCCGCCGTTTTTCAGGGTAAAGACCCGGTCTTTGCAAATGATCTCCATGGTTGCCCTTTCTCAGCCATTCGGCCCTTTAATAGTGGAGCTCCTTGTTCTCGCCCAGCAGGCCGGGGTAAGCGCCCTGCTTGATGAGCGGCTCCCGCTCCGGGTGTGCAATGACCCACTTATTTCGCTGGAGCAGCAGCTTGCTCTCCGGGTCGCCGTTAGGGGTCTTCTCGTCCAGCGGGGTGTTCGTGCCCCGCGGCAGGATGACCACGCCCTTGAAGCCTGCATCGCAGACCCGGCAGGGCGAGAGATGCAGCGTGGTCTGGTACATCTCCACCGCCGTGCCCTTGGGCACAAAGAAGACTTTTGCGTTCTCAAACCGGTAGGTGTTGTCCTCGATCTGCCACACATGGCCCAAAATCAGCATGAAATCCGTGACAGCCACATTGATCTCGCTGCCCTTGTGATACTCAAAGCCGTTCCAGGTGGTATTGCGGCCATTGCAGTAGCCCACTTCAATGGGCATGTCGCCGTAGAATTTTTTCTGCACCTCGGCACTCACGGCCAGGGCTTCCATCTCGGGCACGCTTGCAACATAGGTGTTGCCATTTTCCGGGATGGGGGTGTTCTGCTCCATGTAGGCGATCATCTCACTGAAATCATAGCCCGTGACCACCCGGCCATAGGAGACGAATTCCGGATCCAGCACGCTGTGCACCGGGACATCGTTGACCTGATTCAGATGCTCTAACCGATTTTCCATCACTGCACTCCCCTTTTATCAGTGGCCCCGGACCAGTTTAAAGGTCGAGCGCCAGTCGTCGCCGCCCATTCCGGCTTCCATGCCCTTGTCGTAAACTTTCTTGACGTTTGCCTCACCGGGCATGTCCAGGCCGCACTCTTTCGCCAGGTTCATGCAGATGCCCACATCTTTGGCGGCGTTGGCCAGAGAGAACGCGGTGGTATAGTCCTCATCCCGCAGCTTCTGCCACTGGCCGTCCAGATAGAAGTTCTGGCCGCCGCCGTAGGAGATAGCCGTTGCATAGTCTTCCACCGAAATACCGTTGAGCTGTGCCAGAGAAAGGGTCTCGTTGACGCCGTTCTGGATCTGCGTGACCAGTGCGTTGTGGCAGATCTTCATGACCAGGCCCTTGCCGTTATCACCCATCCGGATGATGTTCTCGCCCATGTAAGCGAGGATGGGGCGCATGGCCTCGCAGGTGGCTTCGTCGCCGCCCATGTAGATGCCCAGCTTGCCGGCAATGGCGGCGGGCTTGCTCTTGACGACAGGAGCGTCCATGAATGCAGCGCCCGTGGCCTTGACCATCTTGCTGATCTCCACCGAGACGCTGGGATCGATGGTGGACATATCAATGCAGGTCTTTCCCGCGCCCAGCACCGGGAGGATGGTCTTGTACACGCTCATGGAGTGCTCGGATTTGGGCACCATCGAGATGATGACGTCGGACTTCTCGGCCAGCTCCACCGAGTCCTTGCAGGGAACCGCGCCCTTGGAGGCCAGCAGCTCCACTTTTGCGGGGATGAAATCGAAGCAGTAGACGGTGTCGTCATGCTTCTTGACAATGTTTTCGCACATGGACTCGCCCATGATGCCCAGACCGATAAAGCCGATTTTCATAGTGCTTCTCCTTTTGCTCCTGCTCACTCGCTGCTTTGTGTTCCGCTTACTCCGTCACGGTGTTATCCCATGCATTGATGAACGTCTCAATGCCCTGGCGGGTGTAAGCGTGCTTGATGGCGTCCTGATAGACGGCCAGGCCGGTGGTAACGATGTCGGCACCTGCCACCGCGCAGTCCACGATCTGCTTGGGGGTGCGGATGGCTGCGCAGATGATCTGGGTCTTGCCGTAGAAGCCGTAGTTCTTATAGATATCCACGATGTCCTTGATGTACTGCTTGCAGTCCTCACCGTTGGCCTCTTTCCAGCCCAGGAACGGAGAAACGAAGAGGGAGCCGTTCTTTGCGGGCCAGATGGCCTGTGCCGGGCTGAACACCAGCGTCACGTTGGTGCGGATGCCCTCTTTCTCCAGGCGGCGGGCAGCAGCCACACCAGCCTCGGTGCAGGGGATCTTGATGACGAAGTTCTCGCTGATGGCGGAGACTTTCTTTGCGGCGGCGATCATCTCTTCAGTGTCGTCCAGATGGGGGTTGATCTCCACGGAGACGGGGAACTTCTCGTAGCCCTCCAGGCCCTCTTCCTTGATCCAGTTGGCGATGTCGGTAATGGCCGTCAGGAACGGCTTGCCGCTCAGCATGATGTGGCGGGGGTTGGTGGTAACGCCGTCAATGCCAAAGGTGTTGTAAGCGAGCTTGATCTCATCGAGTTTTGCGCTGTCCAGGAAGTACTTCATAATCATTTTCTCCTTTTAGTTAAAAGTGTTAATCAATTCGTTCTTCAAGCAAGCAATCGTTTTTTGTTTGAGATTCGTCATTTTTTATCAAGCTTCAAATCTCATCCGGTAAAAAATCTTTAATTGATTAAAAGTGTTAATCAATTACTGTACCTGCATTATAGCGCCGTGCGGAGCAAATTGTCAATACTTTAACATCATTTTTTAATCTACTACTTACCAATGTTATTGAATTATTTTTGTGCTTGTTGCACATTAGCTGCTACTAACCGTCCGTGTCATGCGGATTTTCGGCTCTCCTTGCGCTCCGCATCCTGAACGATCTGCCGGCCTCCGAGATCGTCAGCGGCAAAGTAAAGATTTCAAAGAGAAACCTCCCTGTTCCTAGAATGTGGTTGGCAAGCCCACACTCTATTCTACGGGGAGGTTTCTCTTTGTCGAGCGCTAAAGCCGTTTTTATTCCACCAGCGGAGCTGGTGGTTGTCGCTCGCTCAAGCTCCCCAATGCCAAAAAGCCCCTGCGCAAGAGAAACTCCTGCGCAGGGGCTTTGGTTCTGTTTCGCTTTTAGTTGGTGCGCACGGCTACCAGCAGGCGGATCTTATTGCCTGCGGAATGGCCCTGGTTATCGTACCAGCCGATCAGTTTGTAATCCTGGGTATTGAGGTCGGCCAGAGAAACTTTGTAATAAGTTCCCTGGTTCCACAGATAGACCTGGATGTCGTCGGCGGTCTCATAGCGGGTATCACCTTTCATGACCCAGCCGGCGCCCAGCTTATCCACCACCACCGGGGAAAGCTGGACCATCGCGTTGACTTTTTTGCCGTCGGCGGATTTGCCAATGGCCACGCCGCCCGCGATGACCGGGTACTTGACCGAAGTGGTATAGGTGACCTGCTTGCCGTTGACATAGCAGACATAGTTGGCACCGGAGGCAAAGTAATCAATGATATTGCCTGCCACGCCGCCTACATTGTCGCCCACCTTTTTCAGCACGTAGGCAGCCAGCCGGTCGGTGCTGCCGGTGAGCTGGTTCCAGGTGGTGCTGACGATGCTGCCATCCACCAGACCATACAGCACATCGCTGGTGCTGGGCAGCAGGATGTTGCGCACATCCAGCGCGGTCTGCTTGGCTTTCTGGTCGTCATCCTCGGTGGTCGTGGTCATGCCTGCCAGAGACGAGCTTGTCGAAGAGGAAGAGGAAACTTTCTCGTTGATTTTCTCGTCGATCTTGCTGCCCGCATAATCGGTGGCTGCCTGGATGCCATCCAGTGCCGCGTACTCCCACAGATCGCCCGTCACGTCGCTGAGGATGAGGCGGTCGATCTCGCCTTTTTCATTGGTGGTATAATATTTGACGTCCGTGCCGCTCAGAGTGACCCCCGATAGGCGGCTGGGGCGAACTGCCCCAGCCAAACCCTCCGAAGTCGTGTCCAGAATTTCCACGTTACTGGCCAGGGCCGTATTGTCCAGGGCGGTGCCCTCGGCGTTGACGGTGCCGCTGGTGGATTTGGTCTCAAGGCTCTGGATGCTCTCACCGTTTTCATCCACGGTGATGGCCACCAGCTTGCCTGCCGGATAGTTGAACTGTTTGTCCACGTTCACGCTGCGGGTCACGCCATCGGTGCAGGCAACGGCCACGGTCTGCTGCACATCCGGGCCGCTGTTCTCCACCAGGCTGCGGCTGGTGGTCTGGACCACGCCGTAGAACACCTCGTTGGCGGCGTCGCCCGTCAGAACGGAAACCGCTTCATCGTTCATGCCCAGCAGCAGGGTGACCACCTGGCCCACGCCGCCGCCGTTCAGAGCGGAGAGCTGTGCCGCCACAGAGGAGGAAGCGATGGTGTACTCGGTGCCTGCCACGGTAACAGAAGTGGGGGCATTGGCCGAGGGAGCCACGGCCGTGATGCGGCCTGCGGCCTTGCGGGTGTAGATCCATACCGTCTGGGCCGTCTCGTTGTAGTAGTAAACGTCATAGGCGTTGAGGGTGGCGTCCGTGGTCACGGTATCGTTGCGGTAGACCGCCGTGGGTGCAAAGGGCAGCTGGGTGCCCAGGCCCGCCACAAAGGGGCCCTTGACATTGCTGAGCAGGATGGAAGAGACATCCACCACGCCGTTGTTCACGGTAAAACCCAGCGAAGAGGCATAGACTTTGCCCTCCGCGGTGGTGGCCGTCAGAGCATTGTAGAGCAGGACAGCGCCGTCTTCCAGCGTCATCCCCTCGCCCTGGGTCTTGGTCAGGTTGTCCCGCAGGCCCAGCTCGTTTGCCTTGTTGAGCTGTGCGGCCGGGAACGTACCGCTGAGGGTGGTCACGTCATAGCCCAGCAGCTTGAGGACCGCGGTGCAGGCTTCTTCCAGCGTGACAGCATTGTCCGGGCGGAAGCTGCCGTCCGTATAGCCGCTGATCCAGCCCTGCTGGACCGCAATGCGGACGTAGGGCGCATAGGCGGAGCCGCTGCCCACGTCCGAAAAGAGGGTACCCGTGGAGCCCTGGGTCTTGGCGCTTTCCCGGTAGGCGGAGAACGCCACCATCAGTTTGGTCAGCGCGCCACGGGTAAGCGGTGCGGCCAGGTTTGCCGTCTGGTCGGAGGTCAGGCCGCCCAGCGTAACGGCTGTCTGGACTGCCGTGTTGGAGCCGCTGGCCGAGGCGGGCAGGATGAGCATGGAGCAGGCCACGCAGACCGCCAACAGCAGCGCAAGAATGCGTTTCTTCATAGTTTCACTCCTTAATCAGTATGCTTGGTTCTCCCAAGGGGAAAACTGGCGCGTGAGCGCCTGAGAGGGCGCGTTAATCATATCTCAGAGCTTCAATGGGGTTGAGGCGTGCGGCACGTTTTGCAGGCAGGTAGCCAAACATCACGCCAATGCCCACCGAGATGCCAAAGGCCACGGCAATGGAGCCGGCGGTGGGGGTGACCGTAATGGGCATATCGGTCATGATGACGGCCAGGACCTTGGTGACAATGGTTGAGACGATGTACCCCAGGCCAATGCCAATGATACCGCCCAGAGCAGACGTTGTGCCCGCCTCCACCACAAACAGGCTCAGGATCGTTCTTTCCTTGGCACCCAGTGCCTTGCGGATGCCGATTTCACGGGTGCGCTCGGTAACAGAGACCATCATGATGTTCATGATGCCGATGCCGCCGACCAGCAGCGAGATGGCCGCAATGGCCGTCAGGACCGTGACCACCATGTTGACCATGCTCGTCATCATATCCAGCATCTCGCTCAGGCTGATGACCATATAGCCGCTATCCGAGTGAAGCAGCTCCTGCAGGCCATTCTCAATGATGGCCTTGCCCTTGGAGATATTCTCCTCATCGGACACAAGGACCGCGTAAGAACTGGCCGTGCTGATGCCAGAGACACGCATGGCCGTGGTGTAGGGCACAAAAATGCAGTCGTCGCTGCTGCCCTCCTGATTGGAGGGGTCGTCGATCTTGGCTTCCAGCACGCCCACAATGGTGTACCACTCTCTGCCGATCTTGATGCTCTGGCCAATGGCGTCGCCGCCATAGCCCACCCGGCTGATGTAATCGCCTACAATGCAGACCTTTTTGTTGGCGTCCATGTCCACGTAGTTCAGGGGACGGCCCTGCGCGATGGTGTAGCCTCCCATGTTCAGATACACTTCGCTGACGCCTTTGACGGAGGTGCTGCTGTAACTGTCATCGTCCGTACCGACTTTGACTGTTCCGCTCATACTGATGGAGGGCGAAACAGCCCCGAGGACATCCGAGTTTTTTTCCACCAGTTCATAGAAGTCCTTGACTTTGACAGAACGGGAGCCGTAGCCCATGATCTGCACGGTCAGGAGGTTGGTGCCCATATCGGCAAACTCGTTCTGGATGCTGGTGGTCATACCGTTGCCCAGACCCACAATGACCATAACAGCCATCACGCCAATGATGATGCCCAGCATGGTAAGGAATGTACGGAATTTATTGCTCCAGATGTTCTGGATGGCTTCACGGAAGGTTTCGTAGATCATACGCTGCCCTCCTGTTTGGTTTCATTCTGTGGTTTTACCGGATCCGGGATGACCAGGTTGGGCTGGACCACCGCCTCCGGGGCGTGGGCGTCGCCGTCGTAGACGACACGCCCATCCTCCAGCCGGATGATCCGCTGGGCCTGCACCGCAATGGAGTTGTCGTGGGTGATGAGCACCACGGTGTTCCCCTGCCGGTGCAGCTCCTGCAGCATCCCCAGCACCTCGCGGCCGGTGTGGCTGTCCAGCGCGCCGGTGGGCTCGTCGGCCAGAATGACCGCCGGATTACCCGCCAGAGCACGTGCAATGGAGACACGCTGCTGCTGGCCGCCGGAAAGCTGGTTGGGCTTGTTCTTGAGCTTATCGCCCAGCCCTACCCGCTCAAGAGAGGCGGTCGCGCGGCGCTTGCGCTCAGCCAGGGGGACGCCCGCGTACACCAGCGGCACTTCCACGTTTTCCAGCAGGCTGAGCTTGGGCAGCAGGTTATACTGCTGGAAGATGAAGCCCAGCATCTCGTTGCGGATCTCGGCCAGCTCGTTCTTGTTCATCTTGCCCACATCCCGGCCATTGAGCCGATAGGTGCCCGCCGTGGGCACGTCCAGGCAGCCGATGATGTTCATACAGGTGGATTTGCCCGAGCCGGACTGGCCGACGATGGCCACGAACTCGCCTTTGTTGATCTTCATGGAGATATGGTCGGCAGCCTTGACCGTCGTGTCACCCATCTGGTAATACTTGCACACGTTGTCAAACTCAATGAGTGCACTCATTACTGGCCACCTCCCGGGCCGCCACCGCCAGGAGCACCGCCGGGGCCGCCGCCCATATCACCGCCGTCCATCACCAGTTGTACATCCCCGGCGAGGGTGGTGGTGCTGTAGCTGGAATCATAGGCCACGGTGTCTTCCGCGGTCAGGCCGCTGGTGATGGCAATGTAGTCATCATCGCTGACACCGGTCTCCACCTTGACGTAAACGTAGCCGTCCGGAGCGGTCATGCTGTCATCCGCGTTGGCGGCGCTGGGCGAATCCTTGGTTACAAGGACGTAATTGCCGCGGGTGATGGCCGCATTGGGCACCGAGAGAACATTGTCGGCGCTCTCGGTCACGATCTCTGCCGTGGCGTTCATGCCGGGCAGCAGGTCGCCCATCTCGTCGATGCGGATGGTAACGGGGTACGTGGTGGTACCGCCGGTGGTGGTGCCTGCCTTGGAGATGCTGGTAACAACGCCCTCAAAGGTCTGGCCGGAAACGGCATCGGCGGTAATGGTGGCTTTCTGGCCCTCCTTGATGTTGAGGATGTCCAGCTCGTCCACGTTCAGGGTCATTTCCAGGTAGCTCATATCGTAGATGACGCACATGGTATCGGCCGTTGCCGTGCTGGTGCCCACGGTATCACCCACCTTGACATCCTTGGAAATGATCGTGCCGCTGATGGGGGCGGTGATGGTGTAATCGTCCACCTGCTTCTGGGTGTCTTCCACAGAGAGCTCGGCGCTGCGCAGGTTGTCGGAGGCGTTGAGCACCTGCTTGGTCAGGTTATTGCCAGAGAGCTGGAGCAGGGCCGTGTCGGCGCTGACCTGAGCTCCCTCCTTGACGCAGAGAGCGGAGACGGTGCCGCTGTTCTGGGCGGTAACGCTCTGCTCACGCTGGTAGCTGAACCGGGCGGAAGACAGGGCGCTGACGCCGTTGATGGTGGCAGTGGCCGCCTGGGAAGCGGTCAGGTTGCCGGTGTTGCGGACCGCGATGGTCACGGTGCGGACCAGCAGGTTGCCGCTGCTGAGGGTATCCGCACCGGAGACGGACTGCACGCTGCCGGTGATGGCCTCAAAGGTACTGTCCAGCAGCACCTCCGCGCTCTGGCCCACGGCAAAGTTGGCGGCGTCCGCCGCCGGGAACTCCAGCTCCAGCAGCAGGGTGGTGTCGTCCCGGATGGTGGCGACTTCCTGCCCTGCGTTGACCACATCGCCTACCCGCACTTTAAAGGAAGCGACGGTGCCGGCAATGTCGGTGCGGATGTACTGGGCGTCCACAGCGTCATCGTAGCTGCGCTGGGCCTGGCCGAGGTTCAGCTCTGCCTTTTCCACGCCGCTGACGACATCGGAGCTGTCGATGGTGTAAAGGACCGCGCCCTTTTCCACCACATCGCCCACCTCAAAATCCGCGGTCAGGACATCGCCCTTGACCGTCGCCTTGACGGTGTAGCTGTTGGCGGCGTTCAGCACGCCTGATTCGCTGTACACATTGGTGATGTCCCGGTTTTCGGGCGTCACCTGGGTATACGCGGTCTCCGCGTTGACCGCTTTCTTCTGGCCCTTGGGCACCAGCAGCACAACGAGGATGGCCGCGATGACCAGAACGGCCACCAGCTTCTTCCCATTTTTGTGCAGGAATGGCTTCAGGCCCTTTTGCGGCATTTCCGCTTCCTGTAGCGCGATTTCCAGTTCTTGCGGGGAGCGTTCCTCCGCTGGCTTTTTTCTAAATAGCATAAACATTGGCCTCCTGGGTTTTTTTCGGGGGGATGGGGCTTCCAAAATGCCCCTCTATATGATACAACGGAATTATAGCAGGCTTTTCTTCAGAAATTCCCGAGGATTTTCTTAAATTTGGCTTAAGAATCGTGAACAATTTATGAAAGCGCGTCAGAAACCGCGCTGACACCCGTTTCCGGCGCTCTCAGGTGATGGGAAACAGCAGCGTGATCGCAAACTGCTCTGTCCCCTGCTCCACCCGGCAGACCGCGTTCATCTTTTCCATCATGGTCTCAATGCTGGTCAAGCCCACCTGGGTGCTTTCCTCCCGGTGCTGGCCGGGCAGCACATGGTTTGCAAAACGCAGGCCCACCCACTTTTCTTCCTTTCGAAAGGTAACGGAGATCTCCCGGCCGGGGTCGGCATACTTGATGGCATTGGACGTGATGTTATCAAAAACACGGCGGATATACTGCATCTTGACCGTCAGCATCAGGTCCTCACTGCCAAGGTCCAGCGCGCAGGCAAAGCCACGCTGCTGCAATGTATCCACCATCTCAGCCAGCGGTTCCTCGAAAATGCGGGAGAAGTAAGCTGGCGGGTCCAATGTAACGACAGTGTCCCGGGTGACAAGGGCATACTCAAACAGGTTATCGGACAGCTGTTTGAGCTGCCGGGCCTTGGTGTCGATCTTGTTCAGGTAGTCATCCTTCTGGGCGTCGTTCTCATATTTGCGGCTCCGGACGATCTCGGTATACAGCAGCAGCGTGGTCAGCGGAGTGCGCAGGTCGTGGGACATTTCGGTGATGAGGTTCTTCACCTTGGCGGAGGCCTTTGCTTCCTCCTCCTGCTGCTGGCGCAGGGTGACCCGCATGGAGTCCAGGCAGCGGGCCAGCGTCGTCAGCTCATCATCTCCCCGGATGGTGATGGGGTGGTCGAGGTCGCCGCCCTCCATGGCCTGGATCTCCTCACTGAGCTGGATGATATATTTCACAATGCGGCGGCAGGCAAACCAGAACACCACCAGAAACACACCCACGCAGAAAACGATCAGCAATTTACTGAACAGGACCCACCAGTTGAGCACCACATTGCAGAACAGCTGTACCTGGGCCGGGCCATCCGAGAATTGGACAAGATAAAACTCCTGCCAGCTCTTACCGGATTCCCGTTCCTCATCCGAGCCATCTCCAAAACTGAACGAAAAGTTTGAACCGGGTTCCCGTTCCTCATCCGGGCCATCTCCAAAACTGAACGAAAAGTTTGAGTAGAGCATCCGATGCCCGCGGTAAATGTTCATCAGCAAAAAGCTCTGCTGCCCCACCCACTCATCAATGGCCCGGGTGTCTTTTGCGGAGATCTCCTGTGCTGTAACGTATTTCTGAAATCGTTCCACCTGCCGGGCAATGGAGCGCTGCTGAATATCGGAGTGGTTATTGTAGTAACTCAGCCCCGCTCGCGTGGCAAACAAGAGCGCAAAATACAGCAGAATGCACCCCAGCGCCGACGCCACCTGCAGGTGGAGCATTTTTGCAACGAGGCTCTGTCTGTTCATACCTGTTCCTCACTCACAAACCGGTACCCCTTGCCCCACACGGTACACACCCGCTTGGGGTTCTGAGGGTCGGCTTCAATTTTTGTCCGCAGGTTGCGGATGTGGACCATGACCGTGCCGTTGGAAGTATAGTAGTAAGGCTCGCCCCACACGGTCTCATAGATCATCTCCACGGAGAAGATGCGCTCCGGGTTCTGCATCAGCATCCGCAGAATTTTATACTCCGTCTCGGTCAGGTCCACTTCCCGCTCTTCTACCCAGACCCGGTTGCAGTCCAGTGCCAGCTGGACGCCATTGGAAATGAGCTTCAGGTTTTCGGGCTGGGCAGCCACCTGCCCCTTGCCCTGATAGACGCAGTACCGCCGCAGCAGAGCCTTGACCCGGGCACTGAGCTCCGCAAAGGAGAACGGCTTTGGCAGGTAATCATCGCCGCCCGCCGTCAGGCCCAGCAGCTTGTCCGATTCCTGCGATTTTGCCGTCAGGAACAGGATGGGCACCGTGGACACCTTGCGCAGCTCCTCGCAGACTCGCAGCCCGCTCATGCCGGGCATCATGATGTCCAGGATGACCAGGTCTACTTCCGGGTTGAAGATCTCCAGCGCCCGGGTGCCGTTTTCTGCCTCCAGGATATGGTAGCCCTCCCCGGCCAGCAAAATGCGCACACCGTCCCGGATGTCCGGATCATCTTCCGCAATGAGTATCGTCTGTGCCGCCATGATCTTGTTTCCTCCCATTTTTCACGTTTCCAGCGTTTACCGTTTTCAGTATATCAGCAACGGCCCGGCTTTTCCATTGGATTTTTCTTAGGAAATCTTAATCTTTGCTTTAGATTTTGCCGCCAGACAGCACAAAAGGCCCCCTGCACCACGGCAGAGGGCCTTGATAAAACCGTTATTCCTCGGGAAATTCTTCCCGCGCGACCACCACAGCCCAGGGGTCTTCCGGGCTGCAGTCTTTGCAGGGCAGCACCTCGATGCGTACCCAGACATACTCCCCCGCCACCATTCGGCGGCAGCGGCGGATCACCGAGCGCCGCTCCCGGAACAATGCCGCCTGAAGCAGCTCCAGCTTCGCCTGCGCGCGGAACTGCGCTGCGTCCTCCGGGTGGATGGCTTTTTCGGCCACCAGCTGCTCGCAGTAGCTTTCCAGCTGAAGCGTTTTCTCTTCGGGAACCCCCATCAGCCGTTCGTCCCGCTTGACGATGCGGTATTCCCCTGTAACCAGATCCAGGCGGGCCAGCACCAGGGCGTTATCGGCCAGGATCTGAAACGCCTGCAGGGTAATGGCACTCTTTTCGCTCACAAGACCGCCCGTAAAGGCCTTGTAATTCCGGCGGGTCATGTCCCGGCGCAAGTCCCAGTAATTTTCCATGGCAGGCTGCGCAAGCAGCTCCTCGGCCTGTTTCACGGCCATGGGCTTATAAAAATAGTACCCCTGGGTGTAAAGGCAGTCCATGGACTGGAGCATGAACACCTGCTCCTGCGTCTCCACGCCCTCGGCGATGATGGGCAGGTTCAGCCGCCTGGCCATCTCGATGACCGATTCCACGATCTGCCTGCCCTTGCTGCTTTCACTGTCCCGCACGATGAACTGCATATCCAGCTTGATGGCATCCACGCTGGTATTGCGGAGCATATTCAGGGAGGAATAGCCGCTGCCAAAATCATCCATCAGCACGGCAAAGCCCTTGCGGTGGAGGGCCGCGATGGTGTTTTCCACCATTTTCAGGTTTTGGGCCAGCATACTCTCGGTGATCTCCACCAGCAGCAGTTTGGGCTCCAGCTGATATTTCTGCACCAGCTCCCAGAGCACCTGCGCCACATCCAGCGCCGCGATATCCGAAATGGAGACATTGACCGAGATGGGCACCATGTTCTCGTTCCGGGCTTTCCAGCCTTGGAGCATCTGGCAGACCTCTTCCCACAGGTAGAGGTCCAGCCGGGTGATGAGGCCCGTCTCTTCCATCAGGGGCACAAACTCCCCGGGCGACACGATGCCCCGGGTGGGGTGGTTCCAGCGCACCAGCGCTTCCATCCCCACAATGGCGTGGGTCATGCTGTTGCACTTGGGCTGTAAGTAAAAGCAGAATTCCTTGTTCTGCAGCGCCCGCTCTATCTCAATGAGCAACTGCTGGCGCTGCTTGAGCTTTTCCCGCATGGAGGGACTGTACTGCTCCCAGTTGCAGCCCGCCTCATCCAGCTTGAAATGCTCCACATCCACGGCCGCCATACACAAGCGCCGTTCCGCGTTTTCCCGCAAAAAATCTTCCAGTTCCTCTAAAAGCGCATCTTTTGATCCCTGCTGTGCCAAGCCCTTTTTTCCGCACGTTTCCAGCTTTGCCATGGTTCGTTTGCTTCCTTCCGGTCAACGTCTGATGGTGTCTGTTTCTTTCTTTGAACAATCATAACACGAAACGCTTTTCGGCGCAACCCCGTTCAAGAAATGGTACTGCATATCTTTCCATTTTTGTGCATTTTATGCACCATTTCAAACACCTTGTGGGAGCGCTACCCGCTGCCGCCTGTTTTTGGCAAAAAGCACCCCAGAGCCGCAGCATCTCTGCAGCTCCGGAGTGCTTTTCTCGTTTTTGTTATTCGGTGCGGTCGGTCAGTACAAAGGTCAGCTCGGCAGTGGCGGCACATTTGCCGTCCACATAGGCGGACGCCTTGCCGATGCCCACCGGGCCCCGCTGTTCCACCAGCTCACAGTGGAGGGTGAGCACATCCCCCGGCGTGACTTGTTTGCGGAAGCGTGCATTCTTGATGCCGCCAAAGAGGGCCAGTTTGCCCGCGTTTTCCGGCAGGCTGAGAGCCGCGACGGCCCCGGTCTGAGCCAGCGCTTCCAGGATGAGGACGCCCGGCATGACAGGCTGGCCTGGGAAGTGGCCGCAGAAAAATTCCTCATTGCGGGAAACACACTTGCGGCCGATGGCCCACTGGCCCGGCTCATAGTCCAGGATGCGGTCCACCAGTGCAAACGGGTAGCGGTGCGGCAGGATGGCCGCGATCTGCTCCGAGGTGAGGCTGTTTGCGTTTTCACGCACGGTGCGAGGTTCCGCCATGGTTCAGCCCTCCCACTTGCGCAGCAGCAGGCAGGCGTTGTGGCCGCCAAAACCCAGGCTGTTGCTCAACGCGTAGGTCATGGACATTTCCCGGCCCACATTGGGCACATAGTCCAGGTCACACTCCGGGTCCGGCTGCTCATAGTGGATGGTGGGCGGGGCGAACTGGTCCCGCAGGGCCAGCGCCGTGAACACCGCTTCCACACCGCCGGCACCGCCCAGCAGGTGGCCCGTCATGCTCTTGGTAGAGACAACCGCCAGCTCCTTGGCGTGCTCGCCGAACACCGCATGGATGGCAGCCGTCTCACAGCTGTCGTTCATGTGGGTGCCCGTGCCGTGGGCGTTGATGTGGTCCACCTGCTCCGGGGCAACGCCGGCGTCGGCCAGCGCCTGCTTCATGCAGCCGATGGCCCCCACGCCGCCGGGAGCCGGGGCGGTAAAGTGGTAGGCGTCACAGTTGGCACCGTAACCCACTACTTCCGCGTAAATTTTGGCACCGCGCGCCTGGGCGTGTTCAAGGCTTTCCAGTACGAGGATGCCGCTGCCCTCGCCCATGACGAAGCCGCCGCGGCGGGCGTCAAAGGGCAGGCTGGCTGCCTCCGGGTCCTGGGCCGTGGAGAGGGCTTTCATGCTGGTAAAACCGCCGATGCCCAGCGGGCTGATGCAGCTCTCGGCACCGCCGCAGACCATGATGGGCTCATAGCCATCCCGGATGCGATGGAAGGCATCGCCCACGGCGTTGGTGCCGCCCGCGCAGGCCGTGACCGGGCAGGTGCACATTCCCTTGAGGCCAAAGCGAATAGCGATCTGGGCCGCTGCCATGTTGGCAATGGCCATCGGGACAAAATAAGGGCTGACCTTTTCCATTCCCTTTTCCAGACCACGGCTGTGCTGCTCCTCGATGGTGGGCAGGCCGCCGATGCCGCTGGACACGCTGACACCGATGTGTTCGCCCTCTGCGGCCAGATCCAGGCCGCTGTCGGTCAGTGCCTCCGCGGCAGCGCCCAGCGCCAGCAGGGTGAACCGGGCCATCTTGCGGGCCTCTTTTTTATCCACAACCGTCTCGGGGTCAAAGTTTTTGACCTCAGCGGCCAGCTTGCACTTGAATTCGCTGGCGTCAAACTGGGTGATGGGCCCAATGCCGCACTTGCCTGCTTTGGCAGCGGCCCAGCTCTCGGCGGTGGTGTTGCCCAGCGGGTTCACGGTGCCAAGGCCCGTAATCACGACTCTGCGTTTTTCCATAAGAGAATTTCTCCTTTTACATTGCCATGCCGCCGTCTACACAGAGCACCTGCCCGGTGAGATAGCCGCTTTGTTCGGCAGCGAGGAACGCCACCGCGTTTGCCACATCATCCGGCTGGCCCACACGGCCCAGCGGGATGCCCTTTGTCATTTCCGCCTGAACCGCTTCGGGCAGGACAGCCGTCATATCCGTTGCAATAAAGCCGGGGGCCACCGCATTGACCGTAACGCCGCGGCTGGCCAGCTCCCGGGCCAGGCTCTTGGTCAGACCGATGAGGCCTGCCTTGCTGGCGGCGTAGTTGGTCTGGCCCGCATTGCCCCGCAGGGCCACCACGCTGCTGAGGTTGATGATCCGGCCAAAGCGTTGACGGACCATTCGTCGGGCAGCCTCCTTGCAGCAGAGGAACGCTCCCTTGAGGTTGGCGTTGAGGACTTTGTCAAAATCCTCCTCGCTCAGCCGCAGGATCAAATTATCCCGGGTGACACCGGCGTTGTTCACGAGGATATCCACCCGGCCAAAGGCGTTGACCGCCTCTTCAAACAGTTTTTTACAGCCCTCGGCGGTGGAGACATCGGCCTGTACGGCCACAGCCTGCACGCCCAGAGTGGTGCACTGGGCCACCGTCTCAGCAGCAGCATCCACACCGCGGCAGTAGTTGACCACCACATTGCAACCCTGTTTGGCCAGAGCCACGCAGATGGCACGGCCAATGCCCCGGCTGCCGCCGGTGACAACGGCAGCACGCTTCACCACAGCTTCGCTCATGCGTGGGCCTCCTTCCACTTGGTCAGGAACGCGGCCAGCTCCTCCGCCGTTTCCACGGCAGTGCAGGGCACGTCCGGGCCCAGCGTCTTTTTGACAAAGCCGCTCAGTGCCTTGCCCGGGCCAACTTCCAGGATCTCGGTGACGCCCAGCTCACCCAGGCGGCGGAGGGTATCCTCCATGTAAACACTGCTCTGCACCTGCTTTTCCAGCAGCGCCGGGATGGAATTCTCCGCGCTCTTTTCATGGCCCAAGCAGTTGAAGAGAACGGGAGTTTTCATCTCTCCGAAGTTCTCAGTGGCAAAGCGCTTGGCCAGTGCATCGCCTGCCGGGGCCATCAGTCGGGTGTGGAACGGGCCGCTGACCTTGAGGGGGATGCAGCGGCGGGCACCGGCGGCTTTTGCCAGCTCGGCAGCCTTTTCCACAGCGGCTTTCTCGCCGCCGATGACCAGCTGACCCGGGCAGTTGTAATTACAAATTTGAACAACACCCAGTGCGGAAGCCTCTTCGCAGCATTTTGCGAGGGCGTCCCGGTCCAGGTTCATCACAGCGGTCATGCCGCAGTCGATGCCTTTGGCGGCATCGGCCATCGCCTTGCCGCGGTAAGCCGCCAGTTCCACCGCCTGCTTGGCCGTAAAGACACCGGCGGCCTGCAGGGCGGAATACTCACCCAGCGAGAGGCCGGCCAGATCATCCGCCTTGACGCCGTTTTCCTGCAAAACAGCAGTCACGCCGGCCGCAAAGGCCACCATGCAGGGCTGGGTGTATTCGGTTTGATTCAAAACGCCGTCCGGGTCTTCAAAGCAGACGCTGTGCAGGTCAAAATCCAGCGCGGCGGCATCAAAAGCGGCCCGGAAAGCGGGATATGCTTCGTAAAGGTCTTTGCCCATGCCGGGGTGCTGACTGCCCTGCCCGGCGTAAAGAATGGCAAGTTTCATTGGTGTTTCCTCCAATCGTCCATCAGTTCATCCATCAGCTCCCGGACGCTGCGCATCCGGTCCAGCTGCCCCACGTTGGCCCCGCAGAAGAACAGGCCCTCTTCCACATTGCCCTTGACCGCTTCAATCAGCGCGTGGGTAATGCAGTAGGGTACTTTTGCAGGGTCGCAGGCTTTCAGGCAGCGGGCGCACCGTTTCGGGGGGAAGCGCAGGCCCTCGGCCAGCTTCTGCACCAGCGGGGTGTTCAGCGCACGGCCGGGCATTCCCACCGGGCTGTGGATGATACGGACATCCTCCGGCTGTGCCGCCAGCAGGACATCTTTATAGGTCTGGCTGGCGTCGCACTCATAGGTCGGGATGAATCGTGTGGCCAGCTGGGCACCGGCGGCTCCCAGCCGGGCATAGTGGGCGATGTCCTCGCCCGTGTAAACGCCGCCCGCCACAAACACGGGGATGGCGTGGCCGAACTGCTCCTCGTAGGGTTTTACCTCCGCAAGGACTTCCGGCAGAATTTCATCTAAGGTCTGGCATTTGCCTGCCAGCAGCTCTTCCTCGGAAAAGCCAAGGTGTCCGCCCGCCTTGCAGCCCTCAATGACCACAAAATCAGCGGTACGGCCAAAGGATTTGGCCCAGCGGCGCAAGATCAGCCTGGCCGCTCGGCCGCTGGATACGATGGGTGCCAGCGCCACATCGGCTTTTTCCACCAGACCGGGCAGCTCCAGCGGGAGCCCGGCCCCCGAGACGATGGCGTCCACTCCCGCCTCCACCGCTGTTTTCACGGCGTCGGCATAGTTCTGGGTGGCAACCATGGCGTTGATGGCCACAAGACCCACACCATTGGCAATCTCTTTTGCTTTTTTGATCTCCGCCGCCAGGGCGCGGCGGTTGGCGCCGACCGGGTCTTTGGCAAAATCCGGTTCCCGGTAGCCGGTGTCAGCGGTGGAGATGCACCCCATGCCGCCGCAGGCCGCCACGGCTCCGGCCAGCCCGCCCAGGGAAACGCCCACGCCCATGCCGCCCTGTAAAATGGGGACTGCAAGGGGTTTGCCCGCGAGGGTCAGCATAGCTCACTCAGCGCGGCCATGCGCTGCCTCCCACTCTCCCACAGTTCCTCCAGAATGGCAGCCACCGGGCGCACCTCATGGAGCATTCCGGCCACCTGACCGGCCATCAGGCTGCCCGTGGCAGTGTCGCCCTCAAAGACGGCACGGCGCAGGCTGCCCAGCGTGTATTTTTCCAGCTCCATCTTATCGGCACCGGCCTTTTCCTGCCGGACATATTCCCGGCTCATCCGGTTTTTCAAAACACGGACGGGGGTGCCGCCGATGCGGCCGGTCACGATGGTGTCACTGTCCTTGGCCCGGAGGAGGGCCGCTTTGTAGTTTTCGTGGATGGGGCACTCCTCGCTCACCAGCAGGCAGGTGCCCACCTGAGCACCGCAGGCCCCCAGCGCAAAAGCTGCTGCCAGCTGGCGGCCATCGGCAATGCCGCCCGCCGCGATGACCGGGACATTGACGGCATCCACTACCTGGGGCACCAGCGCCATGGTGGTCATCTCGCCCACATGGCCGCCGCTCTCGGTGCCTTCGGCGATGATGGCATCCACGCCCAGCGGCTCCAGATGCTTTGCCAGCACGGCAGCAGCCACCACGGGGATGACCTTGATGCCGGCTTCTTTCCACATCTGGATATACTTGCCCGGATTGCCCGCGCCGGTGGTAACCACCTGCACGCCCTCTTCCACCACGATCTTTGCAAACTCATCTGCAAGGGGGTGCATCAGCATGATGTTGACGCCAAAGGGCTGGTCGGTCAATGCCTTGCAGCGGCGGATGTTCTCCCGCAGGGTATCCGCATCCCGCATTCCGCCCGCGCCGATGAGGCCCAGGGCCCCCGCATTGGAGCAGGCGGCCGCAAACTCGCCGGTGGCGATGTTGGCCATACCGCCCTGAATGATGGGGTACTTCGTCCCCAGAATCTCGTTTAGAAGTTTCATTTTTTCAACCTTTGTATGTCAGAATCATGCCGCCCCAGGTGAGGCCGCCGCCAAAGCCAATGCAGGCCACCCGCTGGCCGGGAGTCAGCTTCCCTGCTTCGGCCAGCTCATTGAGGGCCACCGGAATGCTGGCAGCACTGGTGTTGCCGTGGCGGTCCATGTTCTTGTAGAACTTGGCCGGGTCGGCATTCAGGTGTTTGATGCAGTGGTCGATGATCCGGCTGTTGGCCTGATGGCAGACCACCCAGCCCAGATCGTCCAGCGTCAGTCCTGTCTCAGCCAAAACCTTGTTCAAGCTCTTGGGCAGGGCATCCACCGCAAAGCGGAAAACAGCCTTGCCGTCCATAGTAATGGGCGCAGAACCAGCCCGATCAGGCCCGCCTGCGTGGATGGCATCATTGCCCCGGGCTCCCAGCGTGATGGCGAAAGGAGTATCGGCCAGCGCGTAAACGGCCGCGCCCGCGCCATCTCCAAAGAGGACACAGGTAGAGCGATCGGTTGGGTCCATCAGACGGGAAAGGGCCTCGCACCCTACCACCAGCGCATACTGCCCGCCCAGTGTGGTGAGCAGGCCGCGGGCCACGGCGGTGCCGTAGACAAAGCCGGAGCAGGCCGCGTTGACGTCCAGTGCCGGGCGGTCTTCGGGCAGGCCCAGCGCACGCTGTACCTGACAGGCCACGCTCGGGGTCGCGTCCGGGGCCGAGAGGGTAGCACAGACACAACAGGCGATCTGCTCCGGGGCCAGGCCGCTGCGTTCCAGCGCCTGCCGGGCGGCTGCGATCGCCAGGGTGGCCGCGCTCTCCCCCTCCGTGCACCAGTGCCGGGTGCGGATGCCCGTGCGAGTGGTGATCCACTCGTCGCTGGTGTCCACGACGCGGCTCAGATCTTCGTTGGTGACCGTGCGGCCGGGCAGTGCCCCGCCGGTTGCGATCAGCTGTAACCCGTTCATGCTTTCCTCGTTTCCCCGATCTGGCGGTATTTTTTATAACGCTGCTCGGCCAGGGCCTTGCCGCCCATCTTGCAGAGAGTGCGCAGATGGTTTTTCAGGGCCGTGTCCAGCGCCGCGTACAGAGCCGCGTGGCTGCGCTGCGCGCCGCCCACCGGCTCCGGGATGATCTCTTCCACAATCCCATCCCGATAGAGGTCCTGGGCCGTCAACTTCATCAGCTCACAGGCCTCGCCGCTGCGGGAAGAATCTTTCCACAGGATGCTGGCAAAGCCCTCCGGACTGAGCACCGAGTAAACGGCGTTTTCCAGCATGAGGATGTGGTTTGCCACGCCCAATGCCAGTGCACCGCCGCTGGAGCCCTCGCCCGTGACGACGGCGATGATGGGCACCGTCAGGCCGCTCATCTCCATCAGGTTGCGGGCGATGGCCTCGCCCTGACCCCGTTCCTCGGCTTCCTTGCCGGGGTAAGCGCCCGGCGTGTCAATAAAGGTAATGATGGGGCGGCCAAATTTTTCGGCCTGCTTCATCAGGCGCAGGGCCTTGCGGTACCCCTCGGGGCCCGGCATTCCAAAATTGCAGGCCATGTTTTCTTCCAGTGTGGCCCCCTTGCGGTGACCGATGACAGTCACGGGCATCCCGTGGAATTTGGCGATGCCGCCCAGAATGGCCCGGTCTTCCCGGCACTGGCGGTCACCGCACTGCTCAAAGAAATCGGTAAACAGAGCGTTGACGGTCTCGTCGATGTGGGGGCGGGCCGGATGCCGGGCCAGAAAGACCCGGTCTTCGGCGGTCAGCGGGCCGCAGCTGCGGAGGATCTCATCCTCCTCCACAGCCAGCTCCGCCAGCTCAGAGGCATGGGCCGTGATGGCGCTCATATCGCTCTCTTCGTCGGCTGCATTGCCGCGCAGGGCTGCGATCTGGGCATCCAGCGGAGCAAGCTGCTCCAAAAGGTCTTTAATCATTCCGTCTTCCTCCCTCTGCGTGGAGCTGCAGCAGTTGGATCAGCGTAGCGCGCAGCTCACTGCGGGGCACCACCTTATCCACAAAGCCGTGCTCCAGCTGGAACTCACTGCGCTGGAAGCCCGCCGGCAGTGTCTCACCGATGGTCTGCTCGATGACGCGGGGGCCGGCAAAGCCGATGAGTGCCCCGGGCTCGGCCAGCATGATATCGCCCAGGCTGGCAAAGCTGGCGGTGACACCGCCCGTGGTGGGGTGGGTCAGCACACTGATGTACAGCCCGCCCTTGCTGGAAAAACGCTCAATGGCGGCACTGGTCTTGGCCATCTGCATCAGGCTGAAAATGCCCTCCTGCATCCGGGCGCCGCCGCTGGCCGAGAAGATGACCAGAGGCAGGTGCTTGCTGGTAGCATACTCAATGGCGCGGGTGATCTTATCGCCCACAGCCGTGCTCATGCTGCCCATAAAGAAGCGGCTGTCCAGCACCGCGGCCACGCAGGCCACGCCGCCGATCCGACCCACGGCCGTGACGGCAGCTTCGCTCAGGCCTGTCTTCGCCGTTGCCCCTGCCAGCTTTTCCGGATAGCCCGGGAAATGGAGGACATCCTGCGGAGGCAGCGACTCATCCAGCTCCCGGAAACTGCCATGGTCCAGCACAAGGCTGAGCCGATAGTAGCCGCCGATGGGCAGGTGGAAGCCGCAGTTGGGGCAGACGAAAAAGCTTTTGGCCCAGATTTGCCGGGTAGTGCGGCGGCCGCACTGCTTACACTCCACAAACTGGGGTTCTGTCCAGGCCACGCCGACGTCACGCCGGGCCTTGAGCTGGAACGTGCGTTCCCGCATCTTGCCGCCAGGGAGCAGGTCTCTGATATCGTTCATCTCGCTTGCCTCGGTACCTTATTCCGCGTGGGCCGTCAGGTAGTTAAAGATATCGCCCACGGTCTTCATGTTGGCCAGCTCCTCATCGGAGATAGAGACGCCGAATGCATCTTCCAGAGCCATGTTCAGTTCCACAGCATCCAGGCTGTCGGCCTCCAGGTCCTCGGTCAGGCTGGCCTCCATGGTCACCTTGTCTTCCTCGCAGTTCAGGGTGTCAACAACGATCTTCTTCATCTCATCGAAAGTCATAGTAATGGTCTCCTTTTATCAAATGGTTTATCTTGTGTGTTTCAAATTGTTTACCTAAAGTTTTTGAGTTGTCGAACAAGGCCATTATATCGAATTCCGGTCAGATGTCAAGAGTTTTATCTAAAAAGATTTAGCTTTTACAGTTCTTTCACAAGTATTTATCAAACCAAACAAAAGTTTTCGTTGTGTAAATCCCTGTTTTGGGCGCAAAAAGGCCCTCCCACGCAACTGGTGAGAGGGCTTCGCCGATTCTTAGTTTACCGCAAGCATCTTATATGAAATCCACCACCCCGGCGCCAAAGAGTCCAGATTTATCCCCTTGAAAAGCGTCTCGCCATGGCACATAAGGCAGATGGTTTTCATGCTGCTGCCTTCGTTTTCTTATTTTTGAAATAATAGCCAATGCCAATGGCGTCCGCCAGTGCCCAGCCAATGGGCACACTGAGCCAGATGCCCGTCACGCCCAGTGGAGTGGCCGAGAGCAGGTAGGCCAGCGCCACACGGGTGCCCAGCGAAGCAATGGTCAGGATGACCGACATTCCCGGCTGGTTGACAGCGCGGTAGTAGCCGTACAGCAGGAACAGGATGCCAATGCCAAGATAACAGGCCCCCTCAATGTGGAGGTAGTGCACCCCCGCCGCGACGATCCCCGTCTGGGACGGATCCATAAAAATCTGTATGAGCGGAGCTGCAAACAGGCAGACCAGCACGCTGATGCAGATGCAGAACACAGCAGAAGTGGCCGCCGCGCTCCGGATGCCCTTACGGATGCGCTCCGGCTGGTTGGCCCCGTAGTTCTGGGCCACATAGGTGGAGAACGCGTTGCCGAAATCCTGCACCGGCATATAGGCAAAGGAATCAATTTTGACCGCCGCTGCAAAGGCCGCCATGATGACCGTGCCAAAACTGTTGACAAGGCCCTGCACCATCAGGATGCCAAAGTTCATGATGGACTGCTGGACGCTGGTCATAACGGACAGATTCAGGATGGTTCCCAGATTGTGCTTGTCCCACTTGCAGTCTTCCCGCCGGGGGCAGAGCTCCGGGAACTGCTTTAAGGTATAAAGCCCGATGCCCACGCCGGATACAAACTGGGAAAACACGGTGGCGATGGCCGCACCCTGGACGCCCCAGTGGAGCACCAGCACACAGACCAGGTCCAGCACCACGTTCAGGATCGACGACACTGCCAGAAAGACCAGCGGCACCATCGAGTTCCCGATAGCCCGGAGCAGATTTGCAAAGTAGTTATACAAAAAAGTGGCAAAAATGCCGCCGAAGATCATAACGAGGTACTGCTTCATCAGCGGGCGGATCTCCACCGGGACCCGCAGCACCCACAAAATGCCGTTGAGGCCCAGATAAACCAGCAGGTTGACTGCCAGCGAGATGCCCGCAATGAGGGCAAAGGACTGGAACACGCTCTGCCGCATCCGGGCCTCTTCCCCACCGCCATACTGCATGGAGATGACCGCGCCGCTGCCCATACACAGGCCCAGCACAATGGAGGTAAGGAAGGTCATCAGGGTGTAAGATGAACCCACGGCGGCCAGAGCGTCCGCTCCGAGGAAGCGGCCCACCACCCAGGTATCGGCAATGTTATACATCTGCTGCAAGAGGTTGCCGCACATCAGCGGCAGGGCAAACAGCAGCATATTGCGGGTAATGGGCCCTTGGGTAAGACTGCGCTGCACGATAAACGGATTCTCCTTTTCCAATTTTTTCAACTCCTGTTTTATGCTTCCAGGCCGAAGCGCTGCCGGTATTCCAGCGGAGTACAGTGTTTCACCTCGCGGAATGTTTTAATAAAGTAGCTGCCATCTGCAAAACCGCACTCAGCCCCGATCTCCCCGGTCTTGAGGCGGGTGGAACGGAGGAGTTCGGCGGCCTTTTCCACCCGGTACTGCTTGACATACTGGATGGGGGTGGTTCCCAGCAGCTGCCGGAACGAGCGCAGGCAGGCACTCTCGCTCAGAGCCACACAGGCGGCGATCTTCTCCACGGTCAGCTCCTCCGCATAGTGCTCCTCCACAAAGCGGAGCATCTGCTTCATCCGCTCGGCCGCGATCTGCTCCTGCTGGGAGACTTTGGTCTTGCCGCCCACGCACTGGGTGCTGAGGATCCGCAACGCCGCCGAGAGATGATACCGCGCCCGGTTCTCATAATCAAAGGGCTCATCGGCCACCTCCCGCCAGGCATCCCGCAGGCAGGCCAGCACCTCTTTCTGCCAGGGCACCGCCTCATTGAGGAGGAAGAACGCCGGAGCTCCCGGCTGGGTCATGGGCTTGATGAGCTTCTGCCAGAAGATGGTGTCCATACCGCCCACCAGCCGCGGGTGGAACACGCAGGAGTGGAGCAGGGCGGGGCTCTGCTCCACCGCATGAAGCGCCCCGGAGTTCACAAAAATACCCTCTCCCTGATTCAGGCGGACGCGGGTCTTGTTCACATCCACACACAAAATGCCTTTTTCCGATAGGATATACTCAAATTCCTCGTGCCAGTGCCATGCCACGGAATCTGCCGTCATGTCCTCCGCATAGCACGCGATGGGGAACATTGGGCTTCCGTGTTGTGCCAGCTCCCGGCCCTCCGAGCTTGCCACAACAATGTTGCAGACCTGTACCGCCATATTTGCCAATTCCTTTCCCCACATGAATGTTAGTTTTTTATCCAAGCCGATTTTGTTGTATAAATCGGGTGCTTTTATTCTACTACATCCACCTGTTTTGTGGTATTATTTCATCAGAGCTGCAAGCTCAGTATAACACCGCGACGGACGGAAAACAACTGCCCGCACCCGATGTCTCTAAATCTGTTTTCTAGGAGGTATTTTTATGCTTCGGATTCAATATCTTGATAAAGACCGTTTTATGCGCCAGGTTGCTGCCAGCAAGGGCAGTGTTTACCTGCATCTGGACAATGGCGAGACCTGCGACCTGAAGAAAGATTCTGCCGCCACCGAGCTGTTCCAGATGATGAAAGCCCCCGCCAAGGGCTTTTCCATCAGCGTGGCCGACCCTGCTGACGTGACGGGCTTCCTGCACTATATGCTGGAGGCCGGCCGCAAGGACCGCGCCTGCTAAATTGCCATCATCTCATTCACATATTACAGCAAAACGAGAGACCCGCCCCGGCGTACAATGCCCCGGAGCGGGCCTTTCGTTTGCTTTGCTGTTTTACAGGATGCAGCGGCTGATGGCCTTTGCCACCGCCAGCAGTTCCTCCTGCCCGATAAAGCCAAACTTCATCTCGTGCTCATCCGCATAGCAGACCGTCAGCTGTGAGGTCTGCAGCGGGTCGCCAAAGCCGGCCGTCTGGATGCCGAAATGGACGATCTTCCGGTAGGGCAGCACAAAGATCTCCTGCCGGGTGCCCGTGACGCCCTGCATATCCACAATAAAAATACGGTGGGAGGTAAACACGGCCTGGTCACGCACCGTCTTGTAGGCTCCCACGATCTGCTCGCCGTCCAGCAGCAGCTCCTGCACATTTTTGCAGATCTCTTTTTCTTTGACGCGGATGAGGTTCTGCATCGGTTTATCCCGAAATTCCATTCTGTCTTCCCCTTTCAGTGCTGTAGCGCAGTTCATTCTGTGCCCAGTATAGCATCTGCAGCGTGGTGTTGCAAGATGTCCAGCTCTCGCTTTTGGGCGCGGGATATGTTATAATTCACTTCGAGAACTTCTGCCCCGCTCCCGGGGCCCAAAATAAACGAGAACCGTGAGGGATATTATGGAGATCATCATTCATCAGGCCATTCTGCATGTGCTGGACACCACACTGGACGCCCCGGTGCTCAGCGGCAGCTGCATGGAGCCTACCGCCGAGAAAATGGCGTACCTGCAATACCACATTGAAAAACTGCTGGCCAGCGATGACATCCGCCAGTGCCGTCCCCTGCCCGACTCCGCGTTTCAGAACGAGCTGGAACAGAACAAGGATTTCGTGGACCTCTCCTGCCGGATCGCGGGTGTCCTGTTTGATTACATGCACGCCCACACCACCATCCCCGGGGCAGACCTGGCCGTGGTGGATTTCACCCGGGATGGCGAGCCCTGGCTGGGGATCCTGAAACTGAACTACAAAAACGGCTACACCCATTACACGGAGGAGGTGGGCGGAGCCCCCGTCAACTCCATTATCCAGCAGCGGGCCTGCCTGCCCACCCAGAGCGGCAAGGTGGAGGAGGGTGCCCTTGTGGACCTGACCGATTACTCCATGCGCCTGCTGGAAAAGAAATACGACATCGACGGCCACAAAGAGTTTTACCTCTCCACAGTGGTGTTCCAGTACACCCAGGCCGAGCCCGAAAAGAAAAAGCTGCAGGCCATCCAGGAAGCCGCTGCCCAGGCTGTGAAAGACAGCTATGCCGACGAGCCCCACGCCGAGGCACAGGTAGCCATGCTCATCGCCAATCAGGCCTCTGACAACGACAATCAAGTCACTGTGGAGCAGGTGCGCAGACAGCTGGCCGAGGACTACCCGCTGGCTGCCGTCCCCTTTGATGACTATGTGGAGAAAAGCGACGTGCTGGAACCCGCCATGCACGACCAGCCCGTGACGGTGACGCCTGCCCGCATCCGCCGGATGGAGAGCCGCAGCATCCACACTGCCAACGGCATTGAGGTCAAGATCCCTACCGAGATGCTTTCCGAGGATTCGGCCGTGGAATTCCTCCACGATGCGGACGGCAGTGTCTCCCTCCTGATTAAAAATGTGATTTTGTAATTTTACCGCGCTCCCTCTTGCAATTTCAGTCTTTCTATGGTATACCCGTGTTGTATTCTTCGTAATGTTTTTGATTGTCTGGACTGCAAGGAGGATTCTTTATGGAGTTGGCACTTATCTGCGCCCAACAGGTCATTGTGCTGTTTCTGCTCATTGGGGTGGGCACGTTGGCTGTCAAAACGGGTGTCCTGAAGCTGGAACATAAACAGCCGCTGTCCAATCTGCTGGTCAACATCGTGGTCCCGGCCATGATCGTAAACTCCTATCAGATGGAGTTCAGCTTTGAAATTCTGCGCAACCTGCTGGCGGCGTTCGGCCTGAGCATCCTCACCGTTGCACTGGGTACCGTGCTCACGCTGGCCCTCACCGCCCGCCGCAAGAACAGCCGGACCGCGATCTTCCGCTTCGCCAGCATCTTTTCCAATGCAGCTTACATGGGCTTCCCGCTCATCTCGGCCCTGTTCGGCTCGGAGGGGCTGCTTTACGCCAGCGCCTATGTCACGGTGTTCAACGTCCTGCTCTGGACGCTGGGCTACAGCATGGTCAGCGGCAGCTCTGACCCCAAAGCCGTGGTGAAGAGCCTGGCCCACACCCCGGCCATTTACGCTGTCCTGGTTGGCCTGGCCATTTACCTCCTGCAAATCCCCATCCCCGCCCTGCTGGCCCAGCCCATCTCCCTGCTGGGTGCCATGAACACCCCTCTTTCCATGCTCATCACCGGAATGCTGATCGCAGCGGGCGATTTAAAGAGCATCGTCTGCAGCCGCCCCATCTGGAAACTGGCCGCCGTGCGGATGCTGGTCATCCCAGCCCTCTGCCTTGGGGCCTTTGCTCTGCTGGGGCTGTTCCGCTTCGGGATGGCCGCACAGGTCGTGCTGCTGCTCGAGTGCTGCCCCGCTGCTGCCATCACCTCGGTGTTTGCGGTGCAGTTCGGCCACGATGAGCAGTTTGCCGCCGGGTGCGTTGTACTCACCACCCTGCTCAGCATCCTTACCCTGCCGCTGTGCGCGCTGGTGCTCACGATGGCGTAAAACGAAAATGTTCTCAAAAAACGCTCCTGCAAAGGGTCTTGGCCCAATGCGGGAGCGTTTTGTCTTTTGATTTCCTTTATTGCGAATTCAGCTGCTCTTTGTGGTATTGCAGCGTGTAGAGCTGGTAATACCGCCCGTGCCGGGCCAGCAGCTTCTGGTGAGTGCCCTGCTCCAGAATTTTGCCGTGCGAGAGCACAATGATGTTGTCCGCGTGCTGAATGGTGGACAGGCGGTGAGCCACAATGAGCATAGTGCCCACCGAGCGCATCTTTTCCAGCGAATCCTGGATCAGCAGCTCGGTCTCGGTGTCGATGTTGGCGGTGGCCTCGTCCAGGATCATCACGCTGGGCTTGTGCAGGATGGTGCGGGCAAAACTGAGCAGCTGGCGCTGGCCTGCCGAGAAGTTGTTGCCCCGCTCCCGGACTTCCTCGTCCAGCCCATGGTCCAGCTTGTTGATGAAGTGGTCCGCGTTGACATAGCGGCAGACCTCCATAATTTCTTCATCCGGGATGTTCTCCTCCCGCAGGACAATATTGGAGCGGATGGTACCTGAGAAGAGGAAAACATCCTGCAGCATCTGGCCGAAGTGCTTCCGCAGGCAGGAAATTTTGATCTTGCGGATGTCGATGCCATCAATCAAAATCTCACCTCTCTGGAACTCATAGTTGCGGCAGATGAGGGAGAGGATCGTGCTCTTGCCGGAGCCCGTGGAGCCCACGAATGCAACGGTCTGGCGGGGGTTCACATGGAACGAAACGCCCTGCAGCACCCACTCGCCGGGGATATAGCTGAACCAGACATCCTTGAATTCGATCTCGCCCTTGATGTCCTCCAGCTCGATGGCGTCCGGGGCATCCTGCATCTTGGGCTCAATGTCCATGATGGAGAAAACTTTCTCCGACGACGCAAAGGCCGACTGCAGCCAGTTGAATTGCTCCGCCAGGTTCTGGATCGGCGTAAAGAACTTGGAGATGTACATGTAGAACGTGACGATGGTGCCGGACGAAATGCTCTGCCCCAGGAACGTGGCCCCCGTCAGGTGGCCCATGCCGCCCAGATAGAACAGGCAGAGAATGGAACTGATATAAAGCATATACACCAGCGGGCGGAACACGCCAAAAACGAAGATCTGCTCCTGGTTCGCCCGGGCCAGAGTCTGGCTCTTCTGGCGGAACTCGGTCATCTTCTCGTCTTCCCGGCCAAAGATCTGGGTCACTTTGATGCCAGAGAGGTTCTCGGAAAGATAGGTATTGATGTCGGTCGTGGCATCTTTCACCTTGCGGTAAGCCCGACGGGAGAACTTGCGGAAGATGACCGTGAAGATGACGATGAACGGCACAAAGCAGAGCACCATCAGGGTCAGCTCATAGTTGAGGCAGAGCATCGCCACCAGAATGCCCAGAATGACGAACGCGTTCTTGGTCAGGTTGACCAGCAAGTTTGTAAACATCATCGAGATGGCATTGGTGTCGTTGGTCACGCGGGTGACCAGCTTGCCCACCGGGATCTCATTGAGCTGTTCGTGAGCCAGTGACTCGATGTGGGTAAACAGGTCTTCGCGCAGGTCGGAAATGATGCGCTGCCCCACTTTCTGGAGGATGACGGCCTGGAAATAGGTGCTCAGCATCGAGAAGACGAGCACGCCCGCATAGACCGCCACCGAGGCAAACAGATGGTCGAGGGTAAAGTCCCCTACCACCAGCTCTTCAATATAGCCCACGATGAGAGGAGACGCAATATCGTAACTGATGGAGAAGAGGACCAGAAAGCCCACAATGATGAATTTTCCGCCATAGGGCTTGGCGTACTGGACCAGACGGCGGACGATCTCGCCATCGGCCATATTCCGTTCAAAGCCCATGGATCCTTTTTTGTCCTTGACGGAGGCGTAGGCAAACACCAGCAGGGCCGTGACCACACCAATAACGGCTCCCACCAGCAGAAGCGGATTCACATTAGCCATTGCTGTCACCTCCTACCTCATCTTCCAGCCGCTGGAGGTCCACCATCCGGCGATACTCGGGGCAGGAAGCATACAGGCTGTCGTGGGGGCCCACGGCCTCCACCCGGCCATCCTCAAGGAAGATGATCTTGTCCAGCCCCTCCACCGTGGAAATGCGGTGGGCAATGAGGAGGGTGGTCTTCCCTGCCCGGCTGGCCTTGAGGTTGTCCAGAATGATCTTCTCGGTGCGAGTGTCCACGGCCGAGACGGAATCGTCCAGAATCAGGATGGGCGCGTTCTTGAGCAGGGCGCGGGCAATGGAGATGCGCTGCTTCTGGCCGCCGGAAACGGTCACACCGCGCTCGCCCAGCACGGTCTCATAACCGTCTTTAAAGTCCACGATGTTGTCACGGACGTCCGCCAGCGCGGCAGCACGGTCAATGTCCTCCCGGGTAGCGTCATCCACACCGAACCCGATGTTATGGGCGATGGTGTCCGAGAAGAGGAAGTTGTCCTGCGGGACATAGGCGCAGGCGTTGCGCACCGAGTGGATGGAAACGGTGTTGACGTCTTTTCCATCCACAAACAGGGTGCCGTCCGGCACGTTGTAGGTGCGAAGCAGCAGGTCTACCAGAGCGGTCTTGCCCGCGCCCGTCTTGCCCACGATGCCCACTCTCTCGCCGGGCTGGATCGTGAAGCTGATGTTTTTGAGCACATCGAACTCGCCGTCCGGGTAGCGGAACGTCAGGTCCCGGAATTCCACGCCGCCCTGCACATTGGCCAGATCCGGCACGCCGGGACGGTCAGCCACATCAATGGGGGCATCCAGCAGCTCGGTGATGCGGTTGAGGGACGCCTTGCCACGGGAGGATTTTTCAATGAGCATGGCCACGGCCATGATGGGCCAGACGATGGCCTCAAAGTAACCGATGTACTCCACCAGCTGGCCCGCGTTGAACTGCCCGACGTAGACAAGATAGCCGCCAAAACCCAGGATCACGCAGATGACCGACTCCACAAGCAGGGTGACCATGATCTCCAGCAGCACCGAGATGCGGGTATACTCCACGTTGATCTTCTCGTTTTCCTTGTTGAGCTTCCGGAACGCGATCAGCTCTTTCAGTTCCTTGACAAAGGCCTTGATGACCGCGATGCCGGAGAAATTCTCCTGCGCGAAGTCTGAGAGGTCGGAGAAAGCCTGCTGGCGCTTCTCCCAGGTCTTGGTCATCGTCTTGCCCATCACGGTGCCAATGGCCAGCATCAGCAGCGCCGGGATCAGGGCCAACAGCGTGAGCTGGTGATCCATGTTCCACATTTTATAAAGGGCCAGCAGGCCAAGGGTCAGGGCGTCAAAAAACATGAGCACGCCATCGCCAAAGCACTCCTGGATGGTATCCAGGTCGTTGGTGTACAGGCTCATCAGGTTGCCCACCTTGTTGACCTGATAATATTGCTGGGAGAGCTGGCGGCTGTGGTCAAACATCCGCTCCCGCAGATCTGCCGTGACCCGCACGGCACTGCCAAAGAAGCAGACGCGCCACAAAAAGCGGCCCAGCACCATCAATATAATAATGTAGATCATCGGCAGGCAGATGTGCTGGAACAGCACCTCTTTGCCAAAAGCCACAGTCTGCCCGTCCACGACCACCTGCCCCATGTTGACCCCGTTGATCACCAGCCGGTAAAGCCGGGGGATCAAAAGCTGGATGTAGTCTACCGTCAGCAGTGCCGCCAGGCCCAGCAGAAGCACCGGAGCATTCTTGAGGTAGTAGCGGTTGATGTACTTGCCAAAGATCACTGCAACGTTTCCCTCCTTTTCCTATCCATCAGCAAAAACGCGCACAAAGGCGAGCCGCCCTATATGCTTTTCAAAACCGAACGATGCCAGTATAAGGGCATTCGCAGATTCTGTCAACATCTGCAAACTTTCCCACTCCGAGAATCAAACAAAAAAGCCATCATCTTTGCAATACGCATTGATGATGGCTTCGTGTTGGAGCGGCCGACGAGGCTCGAACTCGCTACCTCCACCTTGGCAAGGTGGCGCTCTACCAGATGAGCTACGGCCGCATAATCGGTGCATTTACCCTTGCACCCGTCATTTCTGACGCCCTGAAACAAGTTCAAAGTAGGTAGAAGCTTTCGCCTCAAATGTAGCGACCCGGATCGGGCTCGAACCGACGACCCCCAGCGTGACAGGCTGGTGCTCTAACCAACTGAGCTACCGGGCCACATGGTGGAAGTTAACGGGCTCGAACCGCTGACCCTCTGCTTGTAAGGCAGATGCTCTCCCAGCTGAGCTAAACTTCCACAATAATGGAGCGGCCGACGAGGCTCGAACTCGCTACCTCCACCTTGGCAAGGTGGCGCTCTACCAGATGAGCTACGGCCGCATACTCCATGTGGCGTCCCGGGGTGTTGCTCCCGGCGACGTCGATTATTATACCGCACCCCGGGGTCATTGTCAACCACAAATTTGCATTTTTTTCAATTTTTTTGTTTGGTCAAGTTTGCCGCCGCTGACACGAAGAGAATTTAATTGCAATTCCATCCTAAAACCGTTATAATTATTTTGTCAAATTGTTGCCTGAAGGATTCCGCGTCTGTAGCCTGCCGTGCGGGCAGGGCAGACGCGTTTTCATGCACTGAGATCTTGCCAGAAAAAGGAGCAAACGCAATGTATAAGATCACTGAGAAAGTCGCGCTGAACCCCACCGTGACAAAGATGGTCATTGAAGCCCCGCTCATTGCCAAAAAAGCAAAGCCGGGCCAGTTTATCATTGTGCGCCCGTTTGAGGACAGCGAGCGCATCCCCCTGACCGTGGCCGGTTATGACCGCGAGGCAGGCACTGTGGATATCATTTTCCAGATCGTGGGCGGCACCACCATGGAGCTGAACAGCCTCAAGGTGGGCGAGAGCGTCCACGATTTTGTGGGCCCCCTGGGCCGCGCCACAGAGGTGGAGGGCCTGAAAAAGGTCTGCGTGGTCGGCGGCGGCGTGGGCTGTGCCATCGCTCTGCCCATCGCCCGTGAACTGCACGAGCAGGGCTGCGTGGTGCACAGCGTGGTCGGTTTCCGCAGCAAAGACCTGCTCATCCTCGAGGACGAGTTCAAGGCCTGCAGCGACGAGCTGCGCGTGATGACCGACGACGGCAGCTACGGCACCAAGGGTGTGGTCACTGCTGCCCTGGACGAGCTGGTGGCCGCCGGCAACCAGTATGATCTGGTCATCACCATCGGCCCGCTCATCATGATGAAGTTTGTGGTCAAGACCTGCCAGAAGCATGGCCTGAAGAGCATCGTCTCCATGAACCCCATTATGATCGACGGCACCGGCATGTGCGGCGGCTGCCGCCTGACCGTGGGCGGCCAGACCAAGTTTGCCTGCGTGGACGGCCCCGACTTTGACGGCGACCTCGTGGATTTTGACGAGGCAATGGCCCGCGGCACCATGTACCGCCCCTTTGAGGCCCGCGCCCGCGAAGCAGCCTGCAATCTGCTGAATCAGGAGGTAAAATAAGATGGCTTTCAATATGGACCCGAAGAAATGCCCCATGCCCACCCAGGACCCCAACGTCCGCAACAAGAACTTTGAGGAAGTGGCACTGGGCTACACCGCTGAGATGGCTGTCAACGAGGCCAAGCGCTGCGTCCACTGCAAAAACAAACCCTGCCAGACGGGCTGCCCCGTCGGCATTGATATCCCGGAATTCATCGGCCATGTGGCAGAGGGCGATTTTGAGGCCGCTTATCAGGTCATCAACCGCTCCTCTTCCCTGCCTGCCGTCTGCGGCCGTGTCTGCCCGCAGGAGAGCCAGTGCGAGGGCAAGTGCACCCGCGGCATCAAGAACGAGCCCGTCGGCATCGGCCGTCTGGAGCGCTTTGTGGCCGACTGGCACCGCGAGAATGTCCACACCGCTCCCATCGTTCCCGCGTCCAACGGCCACAAAGTCGCCATCATCGGCGCCGGTCCTGCCGGTCTGACCGCTGCAGGCGATCTGGCCAAGCTGGGCTATAAAGTCACCGTGTACGAGGCCCTGCATGTGGCCGGCGGCGTGCTGATGTACGGCATCCCTGAGTTCCGTCTGCCCAAGGCCATTGTCCAGCAGGAGATCGACGGCCTGAAGAAGATGGGCGTGGATTTTGAGTGCAATATGGTCATCGGCAAGGTGCTCACCATCGACGAGCTGATGGGCGAGTACGGCTATGAGGCCGTTTTTGTAGGCTCCGGTGCCGGCCTGCCCCGCTTTATGGGCATCCCCGGCGAGAGCCTCAAAGGCGTGTACTCCGCCAATGAGTTCCTCACCCGTTCCAACCTGATGAAAGCCTACCTGCCCACCAGCAAGACCCCCATCCGCACCGGCAAGAAAGTGGCCGTTGTTGGGGGCGGCAATGTGGCCATGGACGCTGCCCGCAGCGCTCTGCGCCTGGGTGCTGAGACGGTCTACATCGTCTACCGCCGCGGCATGGCCGAGCTGCCCGCCCGCAAGGAGGAGGTTGAGCACGCCGAGGAGGAGGGCATCATCTTCAAGACCCTTTGCAACCCTGTGGAGATCCTGCCTGATGAGGACGGTTTTGTCAAGGCCATTACCTGCATCGAGATGGAACTGGGTGAGCCGGACGCTTCCGGCCGCCGCCGCCCCATTGAGAAAAAGGGCAGCGAGTTCACCATGGATGTGGATACCGTCATCATGAGCCTGGGCACCAGCCCCAACCCGCTCATCCGCTCCACCACCCCGGGCCTGGAGACCAACAAGCATGGCTGCATCGTCACCGAGGGCGATGAGGGCAAGACCAGCCGCGAGGGTGTGTACGCTGGCGGTGACGCCGTGACCGGCGCCGCTACCGTCATCAAGGCCATGGGTGCCGGCAAGGCCGCCGCCAAGGCCATCGACGAGTACATCCAGAGCAAGTAATCCGTAATTTCTCTGTAAAAACAGCACCCTGAGACGCTGCAAAGAGCGTTCAGGGTGCTGTTTTGCTTTGATTCTGGTTCGGTCTGCACTTTGCTTAGACAAAATCCTCCCGCATAGGGGTAAAGATGTCCAGCAGGATACCGGCCTCGGTGCAGACACAGCCGTGCTCCACGCCGTCCTCTTTCAGGATGGTATCCCCTGCCCGGACGGTATGGGTCTCGCCGTCCACGGTAAATTCAAACGCGCCCGACACCACATAGGTGATCTGGGTGTGCGGGTGGTGATGTAAAGCACCCACGGCTCCTTTTTCAAAGGTGTTCTCCACGCACATCAGGCCGTCGGTATAAGCCAGCACCCGGCGGGTGACGCCCGCCCCGGCGGGCTGCGGCAGAACCTCAGCATGGGAGACCCAGCGCTGTTTCTTTTCAGGCAGATTCATATTCATTTCCTCGTTTTCTGCCGCAGTGGCGGCGTTTTTCGTGTTCAGAAACCCATGGAATCTCTGTGACCATTATACTGTATTTTCTTCCCAGACGCAACCGCGGCATCGGCACACTGGCGGAAAGTCTGAATCTTTACTCCTGCCTTTCTCCCACATCTCGGAAGAGCTGCTGGTAAAAAAAGTCCGGCAGATTTTCCTCTATTCGCCCCCCGCTGACCTCCACCAGATCTTCAAAGGGCACCACGGTGTCGCCCACCTGCAGGGTGCGGAACACCGGGTCGATGCGGTCCGCTTTTCCGGTCAGGGTGATGTAGTTGCCCACCGCCGGAACCTCCGGGTGGGCGGTGTCCTCCTTGAAGTACCGCACCGTGATGGTCATGCCCTTGGTGACCTGCATCAGCCGATCGGACAGGGCGGACTTTTCTTCCTCGGTCAGAATGCGCTTGGCCACACGCTCGGTGCGCTGTTTTTCTGCGGCAAGCTGCTCGTCGTAACCCCGCAGCGGAGAGAAAGGCGAAAAGATCTTTGCCCGGTTCTGTAAGGTCATGCGCGGGTGCTTACGGAGGGATTCTTCGGTCTGGGGGCGTTCCATCTCCAGAATGTCCCCGTATTTCCGGACGGTCTCCCGCCCGGCCTTGCTATTTTTGTAGTTTTCCATCTGAATCTCCTGCGCTGTGACCGCCGATCTGCGCATTTCGCTGGCGCATGGTGGCACCTTCTTCGTAGCTGCTGGCTTTCAACACCGCATTTTTGCCGTACTTGTTCTTGATGCCCAACATGGCTTGCTGGAGTTTCTTCTCCTTTTCCAGCTTCTTGGTGTCGGTGAAAAAATCCACCTGATAAATCCCCTCGTCCGGCGTGACCTTGTTGGCGTTGATGGTGATGCGCCGCACCGTCAGTGCCGGATTTGTAATACGCTCAAACAGCTTTGCACTTTCGTTGATGAGGGTGCTGCCCAGATTGGTAGGAGCATCGAACCGGACGGTGCCGTGGGCTGCCTTGGGGATGGTTCTGCCGTAGCGGTCGGTCTGGGTCAGACCACGATAGCCGCCGTTGTCCACGTTCTCCCGGTCGTAGCCCACCTCCAAAGTGATGGATTCCGTCACCAGTTTCTTTTCCGTGAGCCGGAACATCAGAATTTCCGCCATTTCCCGGACGATGAGTTTTGCTTTATCACACGGATAAGGAGTAGATAGCACCTGCCCCTCGCTGATGCTGTTGGTGCTGGGCTTGTAGCTTTTGATCTGCTCCATGCCGCAGGGTTCATAGCCCCATGCATGATCAATGAGAATCTCTGCATCCACGCCGAAAATTTCATACAGACGATCTTCCCCGTGGATGGAAAACCGTGCCAAGTCCCCCATCGTATAAATGCCGTGGGCCTCCAGTCGTTTGACGGTGCCGGGTCCTGTCATCCAGAAATCCGTCAGCGGGCGGTGGTCCCACAGCAGATACCGATAGGACTGCTCATCCAGTTCCGCAATGCGGACGCCATCTTTGTCTGCCGGGATGTGTTTGGCCACAATGTCCATGGCCAGCTTTGCAAGGTAGAGGTTGGTGCCGATGCCTGCCGTTGCGGTGATTCCGGTGTTGGTCAGCACCTCCCGCACCATAGTCATGGCAAGCTCGTGGGCGCTCATGTGGTAATAGGGCAGGTAGCCCGTCACATCAATGAAAACCTCGTCGATGGAGTAGGGGTAGATATCCGCCGGGGACACATATTTGAGGTAGGTCTTGTAGATCTGGGTGGACACGTCCAGATATCGCTGCATCCGGGGCGGCGCAATGATGTAACTCAAGCCCAGCGCCGGGTCTGCGTTCAGGGCGTTGGCATCGAAAGAGGTGCTGGCAAAGTGATATTTGCCATCCTCTCCTCGGACTGCCTTTTGCTGCCGGATGGCAGTCTGCAGCCGCTGAGCGTTGACCTCTTTCACCCGCTGAACGGCTTCAAACAGCCGCGCTCTGCCGGGTATCTTGTAAGCTTTCAGGGAGGGCGACACTGCAAGGCAGATGGTCTTTTCGGTACGGGTTGCGTCCGCCACCACCAGATTGGTGGTCAGAGGGTCGAGATGGCGGTCCACGCACTCCACCGAGGCGTAGAAACTTTTCAGGTCGATTGCCAGATAGGTGCGCTGCGCTGCCATACTTCTGCCCTCCTTTGCAAAAGATACAACCATTTATCTTATTAAAGCAAATCTTTACGCTGTTTTCAAGATAGAGCAGCTATTTTGTCTGTGATTCGGACAACAAAAAAAGAGTGGCAGCATTTTAATATGTACCCCTAATCCTGGACACCCAGTATTGGGGGTATTTTTATGCGATACAGTTATGAATACAAAAGGATGTGTGTTGAATTGTATCAACAAGGGAAATGGCCAGCCCCCCCACAGGCATAAGTAAACATATCTTCCGAGTAACGATACAAAAATGGGCATGTATGGATCCTTTCGCTGCCGGGTGGATCTCAGATTTTAGCGGATGGTTCTGCGGAGCCATCCGTTTTTTCTTGCTCTAATCGTATTTTTTCTGTTTTCTCTTGACGATGCCCCGCCAATGGAGTAGGATGGTGCTGCAAAAACGAATTGCAAAAGAGGAGATTCAAATGCAAATCAGCCTTTTATTGATGCAGCAGATTGCGCAGCTATTTCTGATTCTGCTGATGGGATATGCCGTTGTAAAAACCGGCCTGTTGAAGGAATCGGACAGTAAGGTGCTGTCTGTGGTCTTTGTCTATCTGGTCATGCCCTGTGTCGTTCTGAACGCCTTTCAGATCAAGGATACACCGGAGATCCGCACCGGCCTGCTTTATTCCATGGGCATCGCCGTTGGAATGCACGTTGTATTTCTGCTTCTGAATGCGCTGTTCCGCAAAGCTCTCAAGCTGGACGCTGTGGAGCAGGTCAATATCATTTACAGCAATGCCGCCGCGCTGGTCATCCCCATCGTGCAAGCCCTGCTGGGGGAGGAATATGTTGTCTACTCCTGCGCCTTTGTCATTGTACAGCTGGTGCTGCTCTGGACCCATGCAAGCGCCTGCCTGCAAGGGTCTGCACAGCTGGAATGGCGCAAGCTCCTTACCAATGTCAACCTGATTGCCATTGCAGCCGGTGCTCTGCTGTACCTGCTGCACGTCTCGCTGCCTGCCCCGATCACCAGCACACTGAGCAGTGTCGGCAATATGATCGGCCCCATGGGAATGCTGCTGGCAGGCATGGCCATTGCGGAAGTGCCCCTGAAAAAGGTTTTCTGCACCCCGCGCAACTATCTGCCGGTATTTCTGCGTCTGCTGGGTGTTCCGCTGGTCATCGTTCTGCTGCTTTGGGCAGTTCACGCATCCCTTTGGATCCCGGACGGCAAGCCCATCCTGATGACGGTCTACCTTTCTGCCATTACCCCCGCCTGTGCAACGGTCACCTCCATGGCACAGCTCTATGACCGGGATGCTTCTCATTCCAGTGCGATCTATGTCCTGAGCACGCTGCTTTCCATCCTGACCATGCCGCTGATGATCGGGTTGTTTGAGCTGCTGCTCTGAAATACAAAAAAGGCCGTCCGGCACCGCATCAGGACTGCCTTTGCAACTATAAGGATGTGTCTCTATGAAACTACTCAAACAATTCATTCAGCAGGAAACGGTCCTCACCGCAGCCGCTGTGCTGGCCGTTGTCTCCGCTTTCTTTGTTCCGCCGGATGTGCAGTATCTCGGCTACATCGACCTGCGCACGCTGGCGATTCTGTTTTCCCTGATGACGGTCATGGCCGGACTGCGGCGGCAGGGCGTTTTTGATGGACTGGGCCGAGCATTGCTGTCCCGTACCCACAGCACCTTTCAGCTGACGCTGGTGCTGGTCGGGCTGTGCTTTTTCGGAAGCATGTTCATCACCAACGATGTTTCCCTGCTGACCTTCGTTCCCTTTACGTTCGTAGTCCTGAGCCGTCTGGGAGCGGATGTTCGCCGCTCCCTTCTGATTCCGGTGGTCTGTATGCAGACCATTGCGGCAAACCTTGGCAGCATGCTGACCCCCATCGGCAACCCGCAGAACCTCTATCTTTACGGAAAAAGCGGCATGAGCATCGGGGGATTTGTGCTTCTTATGCTGCCCTACACCCTGGTCTCTCTGCTCCTGCTGCTGGCTTGGGCAGCGCTGGTCTGCCGGAAAGCCTCTGCCGCCCTCTCCGTGGACGAGCTTGTTTCTTCCTCTGCATCTCAGGGAGATCAGAAGATCATCCTGCTGTATCTGGTGTTGTTTGCCGTCTGCCTGCTGTCCGTGATCCGGGTGCTGCCCTATGGCATTGCCTTTGCCGCTGTGCTCGTCTGCGCCCTTTTTGCAGACCCGCACACCTTACGGGCGGTGGACTATTCCCTGCTTTTGACCTTTGTGGCTTTTTTCATCTTCATTGGCAATCTGGGCCGTATTCCCGCTTTTTCCGGCTGGCTGCAGGAGTTTCTGACCGGCCGGGAAGTGCTGGTGGCGGTTCTTGCTTCGCAGGTCACCAGTAATGTTCCCGCCGCCCTGCTGCTATCCGGGTTCACGGCAGAGACACAAGCCCTCATCATCGGCACCAATCTGGGAGGTCTTGGCACTTTGATCGCATCCATGGCCAGTCTTATTTCCTACCGGCAGATCGCACGGGAGCTGCCACAGGGGAAGAAGCAATATTTTGGGCTGTTCACCCTATCCAACCTGATCTTCCTTGTGCTCCTGCTGGGCGTGTGGTTCTTGCTCCGTTGAGTGTGGCAGATGACTTATGGTTTTTCTATAAAGCTAAAAAGGGGAGTTCCGTCACGGACGAAGATCCGGGCAGAGCTCCCTTTGGTTTTATCGTATACAGTTATCAAGTAATGGTGCCGGCAACAGCCGTGACATAGCGGAGTTGTTGAAGGGTCACGGCGGTTGCCTTTCGGCGTGTTTTTTCTATCCTACCGCAGAGCCGCCAAAAACGCAACGTATTTTCTTCTTTGAAATACCAAACGAACATTGCCGGCATATCCAAGATACGTTTTACCCGCCCTGCAATTTCCCTTATAATAGCACCGCAGTCTTGAAACGGCTGCAACATTCCCATATCACAAAGGAGGCTTTCCGGTATGGGACAACGGCAAAGTGAGATCATCAAAAATCACATGGAAGTCTACTGGCACGACTATGCTTCGGCCAGCAAGGGCGTCCCCATTACCGAGGCGGGGCTTGTGGAAAAAGCTTCCGTCATTGGACGCACCGGGCTGATGCTGCTGGAATGCGGCACCGGCGCATGGCGTGTCCGAAGCTCCATGAACACCCTTTCGCGGGAGCTGGGAGTCACAACAACAGCGGACATCGGCCTGTTGTCCATTGAGTTCACCTGCTTTGACGGTGACCAGTGTTATACCCAGTCACTCTGTCTGACAAATACGGGCGTGAATACCTCCCGGCTGAACCGGCTGGAGCATTTCGTCAGCGACTTCGAACGGGAAGGAAAATTTATGACCGGCGAAGAGCTGCACAGCCACCTTGATGAGATCGAGCGCATCCACGGCTTGTATTCGCCCATCGCACTGGGTTTTGCAGCTGCACTGGCCTGCGGCTGCTTCACCTTTCTGCTTGGCGGCGGCATTGTGGAAATGCTGTGTGCTTTCTGCGGTGCAGGCATCGGCAACTTTGTACGGTGCAAGCTGACAAAGCACCATTTCACCCTGTTTCTGGGCATTACGGCGTCGGTCTGTTCAGCAAGCCTCGTGTATGCCATCCTGCTGAAGCTGGCAGAGGTGCTGTTTGCCGTATCGGTGCAGCACGAGGCGGGGTATATCTGCTCCATGCTCTTCATCATTCCGGGCTTTCCGTTCATTACCAGCGGCATCGACCTTGCCAAGCTGGATATGCGCTCCGGGCTGGAACGTCTGGCCTACGCCGTCCTCATCATTCTGGTGGCAACCATGACGGCTTGGATCATGGCACTGCTGCTGCATTTGCAGCCGGTGCAGTTCCCTGCCCTGAGCCTGACACTCCCGGAAGAGATCGTGTTCCGGCTGCTGGCAAGTTTTGGCGGTGTGTTCGGCTTTTCGCTCATGTTCAACAGTCCCCGGAACCTGGCAGTCTGCGCCGCCCTTATCGGTGCGGTAACGAACACGTTCCGGCTGGAGCTGGTGAGCCTTGCGGGCTTTCCGCCCGCTATTGCAGCGTTTCTGGGCGCACTGCTGTCCGGATTGCTGGCCTCCTGCCTGAAGAGCGCCGTCGGTTATCCCCGCATCTCCGTCACCGTGCCGTCCATCGTTATCATGGTACCGGGACTGTATTTCTACCGTGCCATCTATAATCTGGGCATCCTGTCTCTGATGGACTCCGCCACATGGTTTGCAGATGCCATTCTCATCATCGTAGCACTGCCGTTAGGGCTGATCTTCGCCCGTATTGTCACTGACAAGACTTTCCGTTATTGCACCTGATGTGCAGCATTTCCATTCTCCCTTATAAGGCAAAACGCAGCGAATCTTTTAACGGTTCGCTGCGTTTTGTTTTGCTGTGATGCACTTATAAGGGAGTCCGTTTACAGGGCGTTTACTCGCCGTAAACGATCTTGGTAGCAGTTTCCACATGGCGTTCCAGCCGGTCGGCAAAGTGTTCCAGCGGCAGAAAAACGCCAAGTTCATCGTAGCGGGTTCCGCCGTCCTTGAGCGTATCCTGTCCATAGTAGACCACGGAACGGGGCAGTGCGTGCTGCAGCTTCATCTGGATATCCCAGACGGTGGAGTAGGCCTCCGCTTCCGTTACCTTCTGCTTCACGGTGTCCGGCAGTTCGTAGATCAGCAGCAGCCCCAAATGCTGGTTGTAGTGGTACTCCACCACATCCATCGAGCCTTCGTCGTAGCCGTGATACTTGCAGTAGCCGCTGGCAAGGTACATTTTTACCTTTTCCTGCTTCTGGAACACCCGGGTGAACCGGTCGTATACTTTGCTGCTCACGGCAACTTTGTTGTTCGGCAAAAGAACGCCGGCATCATCCGTCAGGATCACCGGGTTCGGCTGACCATCGGCGTTGAATTTGAACGGGATCAGGGCAGCGTTCCGTAGCAGGTCAAACATACTGTGCTGGCAGATCGCCATCAGAAAGGCAGACAGATCCTTGTTCTCGTAGGCATTGAACAGCGCCGCGGCAAACTGCTGTGCACTCACGGCCGGCGCATCCAGTACGTCTGCCATGTCCAGCGAGTCGTTGAAGGTATCCATCAGGCGGTGGCAGGCTTCTGGATTTTTCAGGATCTCCCCGAACAGTGCCTCTGCCTTTTCTTCTCTTGGAAATATCGTTGCCATCAAAAAGACCCTCTTTCTGTTTATTTCCAACTACTATTATAGATTCATCATGCCCCGCTGTGAAATACTGCTTTCATATTGCTGCTATATATAGAACACTGTTCCACGAGTAGGGGCTGCGGTCGGCTGCTTTTGAAAGGAACCGGCAAACAGCACCCACATCCCCATGGGCATCCCGACATATTTCATTGTCTGTCTCCAAATCTGATCTTCACGATCTGCATTTTCATCCCGTTGTCCCCGACCTTGGCGAGAAATCGGAAAAAGCCGCTGACAGAAGGATCTTTCAAATCGTTGTACCCCAGCATATAGCCCCGGCTTGTGACCTGCAGACGGCTGTCCCATGGGGAAAGCTCGCTTTTCGCATCCGAAACCGCGAAATATGCTCCTACATCCTTGATTTTCGCCGTCCTGAGCCATGTCTTGGCGATCATCTTTACCGCCGTGCGGTTGGCGGCATCGAACACCAGCACCCCGCCGGGGAAAGCATCCGCCATCCCCTGCACCAGCGTCTTGACCTGCTGGGTCAGGAAGTAATAGAACACCCCGGAGGCAAAAAACACCGCCCCGCCGGTGGCATCGATCTTGTCAAACCATGCGGGGTCTTTCAGGTCGCAGGGGATGTTTTGTTCCCGCTCCCCGGCGGGCAGAAGCTGCTGGCGCAAGGCAATCACATCCGGGAAGTCCAGATTGTAGATCTTGCATCTGCCGTTGTCGCAGGCTCTGCCGGTGTTATCCAGCCCACAGCCCAGGTTGACTACTGCCGCGCAGGGGTGGTTTTTCAGGTACGCCTGCACTTCAAAGGCAAGGTCATTCTGCCGCATGGCCACCTCCAGTGCACCGAAACGCTGCATCAGGCTGCGGGAATTTTTCTCTGCCTCTGAAAAGTCGTAGTCGATCTCGCTCAGCAAGCGCACCGCCGTTTCGTCCCGGTAAAGGTTCGGATACAGCTCGGTGCACAGCTTCCGGGAATACAGTGGGAGGATCAACGTCTCCTGCACGGTGTTTTTCTCGATCTTGTATTTCATAGGTTCCTCCCTGTTCTCCTCATTCTGCTTTCCGGCAGACAAACCATGCCATGCTCTTCCCTGTTCCAAGTGTTACGGTTGCACTACTTCACCGCTTTTGCGCCGTAACGCAAAGCCAGCCCTTTTTATTTTTGTGGCTTTGGATCTGACAAAATCCTGCTTGTTCCAGATACTCTTTCAGTGCAGTATCCGTATAGATGGCCATGCCATCGATGATCTGCGTCCATTTATCGTCTTTTGTCGTTTCGCCGTTTGCTTCGTTACAGATAAAAAAGATTCCGCCGGGTTTCAGCACCCGATAAACCTCTCTGAAATTCTGTGCAAGCTCCGGCCAGAAGTAGACCGTTTCAAAGGCAGTCACCACATCAAACTGCTCCGCCTCAAACGGCAGTTCTGCCACACTTGCCTGTTGCACGGTACACCGTCCTGCCGCAATGGCTCCGGCATTGACTTTTCGCGCTTTTTCCACGCTGACGGCTGAGTAGTCGATGCCCTGCACCTTGCCGTTGGGGCACAGTTTCAACAGCGTTTTCATGTTCGCTCCACCGCCGCAGCCGCAGTCCAGCACCATGGCATCCGGGGCAGGCTGTAAAAAACGTAGCCCCCATTCTGCCATTGCGCTGTGTCCAAAGTTCATCATAGCAACCATGATCTTCCCGCCAAGTCCTACGGGCTTTCGGGTGTTTTCAAAAAAGGACATAATGCCTCCCTCTTTCTGTTTACCGTTCACAATGCAATGCTTTTTACCAGATGCGCCCACTGCACCGGATGACAGGCCAGCAATTCCTCGTGCTGCAAGTTAGGTAAAGCTAACTTTCTGTTCTATAAAAAGCCGCCTCTCAGCGGTCCTTCTGCCAAAATAATACGCCCTGCCGTTGCCTCTGTCAAGGAGTTTAGGCATTTTCGGAGATTCCGAAAGAGATTTCGCTTTCGGGAACCCCCAACCGTCACCCCAGTGCCACATCCAGCACCATCATCACGCTGAAGCCCACCGCGAAAAATACCGTGCCAACGTTGGAGTGCTGCCTCTGCGACATTTCGGGGATCCGTTCCTCCGCCACGACATACAGCATGGCTCCGGCAGCAAAGCTGAGCAGATAGGGCAACGCGGGCACCACGATGCCTGCTGCCAGAATCCTGCGCTCCGGCAAAAAGGTCAAGGACTTTGCGAGATAGCGGATGCAGATCGTTTCCTGCACCGAAAAGTTCACCTCTGCAAACTTGCCGGTTTCTGCTTGACAACGCCCAGTGGGAGTGCTATTTTTAGTTCGCGAATTTGTTTTGCCTAACCATCTGAGGGGTTTTGCCCCTGCATTTTTTTGCATCAATTGTTAGGTAAAGCTAACTGTTTTTTCAAAACTGAGATAGAGGTGTGTTATCATGAGATTGAAAAAAGTATTTGCAGGTGCACTTGCGACCGCTATGCTGGTATGCGCTGTGGCAGTCCCGGCCTTCGCTGCGGAAGAGGTGGAACAGGAAAACGGCCTGACCTCCAGCTATGTCCAGATGAACATCCCCTACGCCGACTTCTACAAGGCTGCCGGTGTGGACAACGCATCTGAGATCGACGCTGTGACCAGCGCCACCAAGAACAAGACCCGTGCAGGCAACCTTGCCGCCGGTTCCTACCACGTCAACGCAGATGGCACCGACATCACCGGCGTTTCCTTCCCGGTCAAGGTGCTGACCCCGTGGGCGCTGAAGAACGCAAAGCAGGTCACCGATGCCGACAGCTACGACATTACCGTTACCCTGAAGGGCAAGGAATCCACCACCACCTACACCGGCGTAGATGCCTTGTTTGAGAACGAGAGCTACGCTTACTACAAACTCAGTGAGACCCCTGCCTACTACATCACCGCATGGTATAACCTGCTGAGCGGCAAGTGGGAGTTTGGCAAGGTCCACGCCACCGAGACCACCGTAGAGGGCACCACTGTGGAGCTGAATCCCAACGGTCACCACGCCACCTACGAGATGAAGCTCTCCGGTTTTGATCTGGACTACAAGGCCAACAAGGTCTACGGCGTAGTTCTGACCACCGCCGATGGCAGTGAGTACGGCCTGCATCATGTGACCAACATCTGGCATGGTACCAAGCTGGGCTTCAATGCCGATGATCCTTACTTTGCATCCATCATCGGCAAGACGATTACTCAGATCACCTTCTACGCCGCCGACGGCGTGTATGTCCTGCCGGTCAATGTGGCGCTGTGAATGCACGGGAAACTGCCTAATTTATTGTAAAATATAGCACAAAACGGCAAGGTCGCTTGGCATCAGGCGGCCTTGCTTTTCCGTGTCAGGAGGAGTTGGAATGAACAAAAAACGATGCCATACCCTGCTGCCGCTGGTGCAGCTGCTCCCGACGGTGGCGGTAGCGGCAGCTGTACTTTTTGCCCTGCCCCGCACCGTTCCGGTGCTGGCCGCCGTGCCGGAAAAGCTGACAACCGTGGTGGAGCAGCCTGTGGAAGCCGCCTCCTCCGAAGCGGAGAAAGAAACCCTGCCCAAGCTGCCCTATGCCGACGGCGTTTACGTCGGCTCTTCCCGGGGCTACGGCGGTGCCGTCCGAGTACAGGTCACCATGGAAAACGGCAGCATCACGGAGGTGGAGATCTTGGACGCATCCCACGAGACCAAGCAGTTTCTGCGGCGTGCCAAGCGGCTTTTGACCACCGTGGTGGAGGCTCAGAGCTGGGAGGTGGATGCCATTTCCGAGGCCACCTACACCAGCCGGGGCATTCTGGGCGCAGTGCAGAACGCCCTGACCGGCGAGGTGGTCAACAATCCCCTGCCGCCCCAGCCAAAGCCCGCTGCAACGCTTGTGGTGGAGGAATTTACGGCTCCCTCCATCTACTTGGACGGCATCTACACTGCCGAAGCCACGGGCTTTGAGGGGCAGATCACAGTGCAGGTCACGGTGACAGAGGATAAAATTACCGATATCACGATCCTGAGCGCCGAGGACGAGGAGGAATATCTCTCCCGGGCAAAACAGGTCATCCCCGCCATTCTGGAGGGACAAAGCCCCAACGTGGATACTGTTTCCGGTGCCACCTACTCCTCCACCGGAATTCTGAACGCAGTCAAGCTGGCACTGGCAAAGGCCGCTGTTGCCCCGGCAGAGAAAACCGCTCCGGAGCAGACTGCATCGGAAGAGACGGCAGAGGAAACCGCACTGTCTGAAGCAGCAGAGCCCGGGGAAACGCCGGTCACCGCGCCCACCGTGGAGGTGGTGCAGCCGGAGGAAAAGAGCGCCGTTCCCGTGTGGCTCAAGGAAGTATGGCAGCAGCTTTTCCCGGCAGATGCACCGGCATCCTCTGAACCGGAACCGGCATCTTCTGAGGAAGTGCTGCCGACATCCGAGCCGGCACTGCCGCCGGAAGAGACCGGGATTGAACCTGAAACGGAAGGAGCAGCAGAATGAAATACAAAAATTTTCTCCTCCGGGCGGTGAACCTGCTGCTAATTTTGGGGGTACTGTGGCAATACCAGCAGGTGGCGCTGACCCGGGCGGCAGCGGTAAGCCAGCGCGAGCAGGAAATTGCCGAAGTGGAAGCCTACAATGCTTCCGTTTTGCAGGCGCAGAGCGCAGCACAGGCAGAGCAGAGCGGCTACCGGGACGGCATCTATGAGGGCAGCGCCTATGGTTTTGGCGATGTCATTCGGGTGTCGGTGACGATCCAGAACGGAAAAATGACCGATATTGCGGTGCTGGATGCTTCCGGCGAGGATAAGCCCTACTATAAGCAGGCGCTGCCTTTGCTGGACGAGATGCTGGCAGTGCAGTCTGCTGAGGTGGATACCGTTTCCGGCGCCACCCTCACGGCAGAAGGACTGATCGGTGCGGTAGAGAACGCACTGGGAAAGGCGGCAGGATGATGGAAAAAACGCAGGCAAAGCCTTTAACAGCGGCGCAGCAGCGTCAGCGGGACAAAAAGCGCCGTACATGGCTGCGCACCGGGGTGCAGTTGTTCTTCTTTGTGTCCATGCCGGGCGCATTCGTGGCCGGGTTTTCCGGGGTAAAACAGATCTTTCTGCACATCGGTGCAGGCGAGGTGCTCTCTGTGGACAGCTTCACACTTTCCCTGCTGGGGCTGTGCGGCTTCACCCTGCTTTTCGACCGTTTTTTCTGTGGGTACGCCTGTGCTTTCGGCAGCTTGGGCGATGCCGTCTGGGCGCTTTCCGGGCTTATTCAGAAAAAGCTGTTCCACCGCAAAAAGCAGCTCCGTCTGCCGGAGCGGGCGGTGCTTTTGGGGCAGAAGGTCAAATATCTGCTGCTGGCATGGCTGGTAGCACTGTATGTGACCCGGCAGGAAAAGATGCTGACCGGCGCAAGCCCGTGGGAGGTGTTTTCCCGCCTGACGGCTCTGCATCTGCCGCCGGAGGGCTTTGGTGTGGGCATCGGGCTGCTTGTGCTCATTTTGCTGGGTATGGCGGTGCAGCCCCGGTTCTTCTGTCAGTTCCTCTGCCCCATGGGAGCGGTGTTTGCCCTGCTGCCGGTGCTGCCATTTGCGCGGCTGCACCGGAAGAGCGACGGCTGCATCCCGGACTGCAATGCCTGTAAACAGCAGTGCCCGGTGTGCCTGAAGCTGGAGGAAACCAGCCTGCGCAGCGCGGAATGCATCGCCTGTGAAGCCTGCGTTGGCACCTGCCCCAAGCAGAACATCCACCGGTGGGATACCACCTTGTGCAAGCATCTATGGCTGCCGGTGCTGGGTAAAGGGTTGCTCTTCTTCCTGCTGGGCTGCTGGCTGGGCTTTTGCCGATTCATCTGAACTAAAAAAAGGAGGCTGCTGCGCAGTATTTGTGCAGCAGCCTCCTTTTGGCTGGGAGATCTATCATTTCGATACGCCGGAGCCTCTGCGGACGCTCCGGCGTACCATTTTTACAGGGAAGACTTCTGCTCCAACAGGTCTGCTTTTGCTTTTTCAAAGGACATTTTCCCACTTCTCCGCTCTTATTCGGTAATGGCCCAGACTCGTGCGGGCAGACCAGTTGCACCTTCAATGCGGGGATAAGAAACGATGACCACCGCACCGGCAGGCTGAACTTTATCCAGATTTGCAAGCACCTCCACCTGCAGCTTGTCGTTGTCCAGAACATAGCGCTCGCAGGCAAGGTCGCCCTTTTCCTCCGCCACCGCAGAGGAATCGGTATCCAGCGTTTCGTGGCCGTTGGCGGCGGCGTTGCGCACCTTGTAGATATACTCCAATGCTTCCAGCGACCAGCCGGGGGCATTTTCTTTGCCCTCTGCGTCGATGCCGGACAGCGCATCCATATCCGGCCACTTCTTGTACCAGTCGCTGCGCAGAGCCACCAGCGCACCATCCGGGATAGGACCATACTTTGCTTCATAGGCCTTGATGTCCTCTACCGTCACGGCGTAGCGGGGGTCTTTCTTGGCCTGCTGGGAAATATCGATGACCACCAGCGGGAAGATCAGGTCGTTCACATCGTACTTTTCGGACAGCGCTTTGCCCTTGATGAAGTGCCCCGGAAAGTCGATATGGGTACCGAACTGTCCGGGGAATTTGAAAGTCTGGATCAGGCATTCCAGTTCCGGCTTGCCCCAGTCCCACACGGTCTTTGCCAGCTCCACAGAGCCTTCCGGGATGCCGGACCAGTAGGGGCTTTCGTTGTTCAGCGAGTGAGAAAGTTCCACCCAGCGATATTTTTTAGCATTCTTCAGTGCGTTCCACAGTTTATAATCAGCCATTGTCGGTTCTCCTTTTATTGTGACGATGTATGTTCGGGCACTTCTCCCAGACAACGGCATCTTCCTGTTTTTTCTCAGTCTGTCTGCCGGGAATTTGTCTGGGAGCAGCGCATTCGCCCGGGCAGCCCGTGCCGGGCATCTGCTGTACGTTTCATCTGCCTGTGCTCCCTTTCCTTGTGTTGGGGATAGTATAAACCCATTTTCGCACCATGTCAATAGGTTTGTTCTCGTAAAGACAACTCTGCCTTTTCGTCCGCCGGTTGCCCGCCGCCATCACCGCGCCGATTCGTGCACCGCAGGTGCTTTCCAAGCATCTGCCTGTGCCGCCCGTTCTTCGATGTTCATTTTACAGTCCTCTTTCTTTGATGAATCGTAGTTTATTCGACATTATCATAAAATTCCTGTAACACTGTTGCCAATTCCTCCGGAGATTCTATGTTTGCTTCATGACCTGCTTTCAGAAGTTCATGGAAGTGGGAATCGTTCAAATAGCTGACAAGTTCCTTTGAGGCTTTTTTGTTTGCGTTGTCCTTTTCCCCACAAACGATCAATACAGGACAAGACACTTTACACAATGAATCTCTGAAATCCAATTCTGCCATCGTGCCGCACAAACTGATCACATCGGCTTTTTTGAATCCAAATTGCTTGAACATTGCATTTGGCATAAAGCGGAACAGCATATTCTGGAATTTCAATAATTTTTCAGGCATTTTGTATTGTGCCGCAATTAACACAAGCGCCTTTACTTTATCCGGATGGTCTATTGCATAATTAAGTGCCAAAACAGCACCCAGAGAGAGCCCACATAAGACGATTTCGTCATTTTCCTTGTTGCACTCTTCTGAGAATGCAGTATACAGCTCCCCATAGGTAGCCGCTTTTCCTTCCAGCATCTCTGCCAGACTCAAGCTGACGCTTCTGTCCGAAACCGTCGTTTCTTTTATTACTCTGTCCCAACTGTCTGGTTTTTGTCCTAATCCATGTAAGTATAAATACTTCATCTACTTTTTACCATCATCGTTTTTCCTTTTTTCTTCATACGTCCTGCTGCTTTTCCAGTGCTTCAAAGTGATACCGGGGCTTGCCTTTGCTCTTTTTGCCGTACTCGATGGCTTCTTTGGGGCAATAGCAGATGCAGGCCATGCAGTGGGTGCAGTTTTGGCCCCAGACCGGTTTGCCGTTTTCCAGACGGATGTTGTTCAAAGGGCACAACTCCACGCACTTACCGCAGCCGATGCAGGCATCCGTTGCCCGGAAAGCATCGGCTTTTACAAAAAAGCGATAGAACACCGGGTTCACCGGGCCGCTCATAAGGCGGTCGTAGAGGTTGTCTCTCGGCGGGGGAAATTCCTGCCCGGCTTTGAGCTGCGCCAGCACTCTCTGAAGTGCTGGCTCTGCCTGCTCCACGATGCTCCGTGCCTGCTCTTTTTGGGGTGCATTGAACATGGCAATGTAGTTTTCCGGCATGATGATCTGGGCTGTGCCCATGTACTGCAGCTGCTTTTGTGCTGCAAGCTGCCGGTTATAGCCTGCCGCATTGCCGATCTCGCTGCCGCAATCCATCACAAACCAGATGCGCTCTGCCCCGGTCAGCGCGGTCTTGCCCAGCCACTCGGACACCACCCGGGGGATGCGCCATGCGTAGGTAGGCGTCACCAGCACCACGTCCCGCCCGGTCTGCACCGGGGCGGTATCCCCTGCCTTGATGCAGGCGTTCAGGTCGCAAAGCGGCATCTCCAGCCTTTCGGCAATGCGCCGCGCCAGATACCGGCTGTTGCCGGTTCCCGTAAAATAAAGTACCATGGCTGTTTCCTCGTTTTTGTGTGGTTTTCAGTTGCCTGTCTGCCCGGCAAACTGGGATTTGTTACTCTAATTCCGTGCGAAGGGTGAATTCATCGGGAAGATCGTAAATTGCTTTTTTCAGGAAAAGCGGATAAAAATATTCATCTTTCAATCTATCAAACTCCAGCCATTCAAAAGTATGGATATGCTTTCCTTCTGTCAGAGTAAAGACGTTTCCTCTTTCCAGTAGAGTTGTCTCTGAAATATCCACCAGAAAATAAATACACAGTTCATGATAATGTAGATTATCCACATCTTCGGTAAAAAAAGCCTGATTGAGCCATAATGGACGTGTAATCTTTGGAGTTACACCAAGTTCTTCCTGAACTTCCCGAACCACTGCTTGCTCAGCAGTTTCACCCATCTTAACTCTTCCACCCGGAAGATAAAAATAGGGTGAACGTTCATCGTGCATCGCTAAAATTTTATTTTCCGCGATTATCATGGCACATACTCTATAATTAAATTTTTGATTTTCACAATTATAGGAAATATCCATTGCATTGCCTCCTCTAAATTCTAATTTTTCAATTTAACAAATTCCGAGTTTTCGCTCTCTGTATACCATGGTTTTCGCACGCAAAAAAGCCCTTTGCGGCAGGGTGTGCACTTACACCTCGCCCGCAAACTTCATGCCCCAGTTCATGCGGGTGTCGTACATCAGGCGAGTCAGGGCAAGGCTGTCCTGCGGGGTGTAGCGGTCACTGCCGGTGCGCCCCAGCTTGACGCAGCGGCTTGCTTCCCGGATCTCGTACTCAAAGCCGTTGATGTCCACCGGGCAGCGGATGACCTCCGGCTCTTTGCCCTCCACTTCCAGCGTCATGGTCTCGGCGTGCTGGAAATCCGGCAGAAAGATGCTGCCCTTGGTGCCAAGGATGCGGGCATTGCGCTCCAGCTCCTGCCCGATGGTCTGGACCGACTCTGCCTTGCAGCCACCGGGGTAGGTCAGCACAAGGCGGCTGTAATCATCGGTGCCGTACTCGTTGATGTGCACCTCTTTGGTCTCCACCCTCTCCGGGTCCTGTCCGGTAAGGATGCGCAGAAAGCCCAGATTGTAGATACCGATATCCAGCAGCGCACCGCCGCCCAGACCGGAATCAAACTTGCGGTCCTTCCGGGCACCGGAGGCCACAAAGCCGTACTGACAGGTGATCTGCTTCAGTTCTCCGATGGTGCCCGCCGCAAGGATCTGGCGCAGGCGGTCGTACAGCGGCAGCAGCCAGATCCAGAACGCCTCCATGAGAAAGAGGTGCTTTTCCTCTGCCAGACGGTACAGCTCCTGCGCCTGCTCCGGGCGGATGGTAAAGGGCTTTTCGCACAAAACGTGCTTGCCCTGCTCCAAGCAGAGCTTGCAGTTTTCGTAATGCAGGGTGTTGGGGGTGGCGATATAGATGGCCTCCACCTCCGGGTCGGCGGCAAGGGCTTCATAGGAGTCATAGCAGCGGGGGATGCCGTACTGCTGCGCAAACGCCCGGGCACTTTCCATGTGCCGTGACCCCACGGCAACAAGCTGCTCTCCCTCTGCGCCCATCTGTTCCACCGTGGATGCAAACTTTTTGGCAATGGTGCCGGTCGCTAAAATTCCCCACTTCATAACGGTACCTCCCATTTTATGGCTTTGGATTCGTTGCGTTCAGTATACCATGGTTTTCCCTTGCGGAAAAGATAGTGAAAAACAAAAATGCCCCCGGAGGGCTTGTTGCCACTCTCCGGGGACAGATCCGATGCACCGGTATCTTTCATTTCCCGCTGCTCCACGATTTCCAGACGCACCGCCGCACCGGGCAGCAGCAGTTCCCTGCACCGCCCGGTGTTTTTGACATGGGCGGTTTCCACTGTGCCGTTCACATCTACATGGGCAATAAAACGGTTGGGGCGGTCAAGAAAAATGCCGTTCGCCATTGCATGAGCCAGCTTCACTTTTGGCGTGAGCCGGATGAAAAACTAGAAGGGTCGTTTTTCTTGACTTCGACCCGGCAGAAGAGTATACTCCGTGGCAGTGAAATATTCGGCTATGACGAGAAAGAGTACCCGGAAAGAATGCTGCAGAGAGCTGCCGGATGGTGCAAGGCAGTGCAGGGCGTCCGTGGGAAGATCCTCTCCGAGCTTTCCGGCTGAATGGGCGGTGTATGCGCCCCAGTAAGCGGGAACGGCAGGCCCCCGTTATCACGGGCCGCGCATTGTTGGATGCGCACTGAGGGGCCGGGCTTTGCACCGGCAATAAGAGTGGTACCGCAGAGGAGTTTATACGCCTTTGTCTCTTACGAACCGTAGGGGACAAAGGCGTTTTTGTTTGCGGGAAAGCCATTTTCCGGATGTTTCATTGCCTTTGCATCCGCAAAAATAAGTGTTCAGAAAAGGAGATTTCATCATGAAAACATTGGAAAAAGTAAGCGACTTTGTGGGCAAGTATATGGCCGCCATCGTCATTGTGGTAGCGGCACTGGCTCTGCTGTTCCCCGGCACTTTCAGTGTGGTAAAGACCGCATGGGTCAACACCCTGCTGGGCATCGTCATGTTCGGCATGGGTCTCACCCTGAAGCCGGAGGACTTCAAGGTCGTGTTCAGCCGCCCGAAAGACGTGGTCATCGGCTGCATTGCCCAGTTCACCCTGATGCCCTTTCTGGCATGGGCGCTGACCCAGGTGTTCCACTTGCCCACTGAGCTTGCCATCGGTGTCATTCTGGTGGGTACCTGCCCCGGCGGCACCTCCTCTAACGTGATGACCTACCTTTCCAAGGGCGACGTTGCACTGTCCGTTGGCATGACCGCAGTTTCCACCGTGCTGGCACCTTTCCTCACCCCGCTGCTCACCCTGCTGTATGCCGGCCAGCGCGTGGATGTGAACCCTGTAAATATGTTCCTGTCCATCGTCAAGGTGGTGCTGGTTCCCATCGCACTGGGCTTTGTGGTCAACCACTTCTTCCACGCTTTCACCCAGAACGCCGTCCGGGTGCTGCCGCTGATCTCCACCACCGCCATCGTGCTCATCATCTGCGCTGTTGTGTCCGCAAACTCCGCCAAGATCATGACCAGCGGCCTGCTGATCCTTGCCGTGGTCATCCTGCACAACCTGCTGGGCTACCTCACCGGCTTTGGCGTGGGGAAGCTGCTGAAGCTGGATTCCACCAAGTGCCGTGCAATTTCCATCGAGGTCGGAATGCAGAACTCCGGTCTGGCCACCTCTCTGGCTGCCGCCCACTTTGCACAGTATCCGCTGGCAACCATCCCCGGCGCTGTGTTCTCTGTGTGGCATAACATTTCCGGTGCCGTCCTCGCCAACTTCTTTGCCCGCACCGCCGAGAAGAAGGACTGAGTTCCTCCATACCATAAAGGGCTGCTGCACAAGGTCTGTTCCCTGTGCAGCAGCCCTTTTTTTCAGTACAAAATTCTGGAGACGTGATGTTCCTGCTTGCCCAGATACAGCTCCACGATCATCCGTCCGTTTTCGGTGTTGCAAAGCGCATCCCTACAGGATCTGCTCTTTTCACAAATGTCGCTGTGAATGCCAATCTATCCTTGAGCCACTTCCCAGCACACAGCGGGTACCCGACGACTTCATGAAACAGCTCAAACAGAACCGATCTCTGTGATTCAGACAACAAAAAAGAGTGGCAGCATTTCAAGCTGAAACACTGTCACTCTGTAGGAACTGCGTAATGACTGACGATTATCTTTCTACTTTGACCGTAGCACGATCGCTCTTTGCGTTTCCATCCGCATCCAGCGTGATCTGCACAAAATGTTCCGGCTTGTCGTAATCCTTTGTCTCGCCGTCATCGGTATAGTATTCATAGGATGCACCATCGGGAGCATAGGCAAGCAGGCGCAGATCTGCAAAATCCACATCGGCAACGCTCTGGATCTTTTTGCCGTCCTTGGCAAGGGGCAGAAGGTGTCCCTTGCGCATAAAGAACACCACTTCATCCAGCTCCACCGGAATGTAATGATGGCCTGCTGGCAGCACGCTGGTTTCGATGCGGTTGCTTTCGCTGCACTTTACCCGCACCTGCAGCATCTCCTCCGGCAGATAAACATACCGACCACGGGCATTTTGCTCATATACCGGGGCGATCAACAGGCTTTCACCGATCATCACCTCATCCTCCACCCGGCGGGCAAAGTCGTCCTCCGGGAAGGCGAACGCCAACGGCATACAGTACATGCCGTCGTGCAGGGCAGCTTTCATGTACTCGCTGTAAATGTAGGGCAGCAGCAGGTAGCGCAGCTGTAAAATACCGGCAAAGGCAGCCTTGTTCTTAAAGCGGTAGGGCTCCTGCCGGCGGGTGTCCTTGGCAGAGTGGTTCCGCAGCAGCGGAGAGAAGATGCCCATGCCGTACCAGCGCAGCACCAGATCCTCCGTGGTATTGCTGCCAAAGCCGCCAATGTCGGGGCCCTCGTACAGGAAGCCGCACATATTCAGGGAGGGCATCATGTGCAGCGCAAGCAGAATGTGGCTCCACCAAGAATGGTTGTCGCCAGTCCAGATGCCGCCATACCGGTGCATCCCGATGCAGGCAGAACGGGAGTACATCAAAATGCGCTTGTCCGGCTCCAGCCGCTCAAAAGCCTCGCCTGCAGCACGGGTCATGTTATAACCAAAAAGATTATGTACCTTGTCGTGCCGCATACGCCCCTGCTTGGTGTTGTGGTAGAACATCTTATAATCGTTTTCGTTGTTGGAAAGCTCTGCCACCATGCCGGTAAAAGCACCAAAGCTGGAAATATCCAGGTTTTGCTTGTTGTATTCCCCAATTTTAGCAAAGGTCTTTTTCAGTCTTTCCTCTGCGTAGAAGATCGCAGGCTCGTTCATATCATTCCAGAAGCCCTCGATTCCCTGATCCAGCAGAACTTTATATTGACTGCCAAACCAAGCACGGGCTTCCGGGTTGAGCATATCGGGGAAGTGTACCCGTCCCGGCCACACACCGGCTACAAAGGGGGTGCCATCCTGATTCGTGCAGAAGTAGCCGTTTTTCACGCCTTCCTCGTACACATCATATCCCTCTTCGACCTTGACTCCTGCATCGATGATGGGGACAAGATGGATGCCCTGCGCTTTCATCTCGGCGGCAAAGTCTGCAAAACGCGGGAAGCGCTGCGCATCCACCGTAAAGTCCTTGTAACGCTCCATGTAATCAATATCCAGAACCACAGCGTCCAGCGGCATATTGTTGGCACGGTAATTTGCCACCACCTCGCGGACCTCGTCCTCGTTCATGTAGCTCCAACGGCTCTGGGCGTTGCCAAAAGCCCATTTGGGCGGAATATAACTGCGCCCCACCAACTGGCGGAACTGGTGCACAATATCGGTCAGGCTCTCCCCCTCAATGATGTAGACATCGTAATTTTCCTCGGCCACCGTGATGCGTAAAGTATCCATGTCGGTGTAGCCGCAGTCAAAGGTGACCTTGCCCGGGTAGTCGATAAAAAAGCCAAATGTATCCTTGCCGGACACGATCATAAAATTATAAGCACCGTACAGCGAGGATTTGCCCTCGGTATGGTTGCCGTCATCGGAGCATTTGCTTTCGTACACCCACCCACGCTTGTTGATACCACGGACGTTTTCGCCAAGACCATACAGGACATCCTGCGGCTCCATGGCATAGGAGAAACCATCCGGCTCCTTGGTCAGATAGGGGATCGTTTCCATCATGGGCAAAAAAGAACCCACTACACTTTCGGTATCAAACGGTTGACCGTATCGCTTTTTGTAGATCATAGTAAAATATCTCTCCTCTGTTTTTTGAATCGTCACAGTGTAAAACGTACCAACGTATTTTTAATGGACAATTAAGAAACTCTGACATTGGCTGGAGCAATTGGGGCTTCAGCCTTATCACGCGCCTTACGGCAATGCACAGATCACAGCCACTGTTTCAGCACATCGTTCAGCTTATTCAAATCAAGCGGTTTGGCGATATGCTCGTTCATGCCGGTGTTCTTTGCCAGCTGCACGTCCTCGGCAAAGGCATTTGCCGTCATGGCAATGATGGGCACTTTGCCCCGGCTGCCGGCAAGGGCACGGATCGCAGCAGTGGCTTCGTAACCATTCATGATGGGCATCTGGATGTCCATAAAAATGAGATCGTACCACTTTTCTGGCGCTTCCATCACCTTTTCGACTGCAATTTTTCCGTTTTCGGCAATGTCAATGGTCACGCCCGTCATGCCTATGATCTCGGTTGCGATCTCACGGTTCAGCGCATTGTCTTCCACAAGAAGGATCCGCTTGCCCGCATAGTTTTCCTTTGCAAAGTCTTCCAGATAGTTCCGGGCGTTTTTCTCCTTCTTCCCGGATGTAAACTGCCGCAGAGTTGCCGTCAGACGGGAACGGAACAGCGGTTTTGCCATAAACGCATTCACGCCCGCTGCTCTGGCTTCTTCTTCGATCTCGCTAAAATCAAAGGAAGTCAGGATGATGATCGTGACGTCCTCCCCGACGCATTCCCGAATTCTTCTGGCCGTTGCGATGCCGTCCATCTGCGGCATCTTCCAGTCCAGGATCACCGCAAAATAGTCGCGGCCGGTCTTGTGCCGCGCCGCGCAGCGTTCCACGGCTTCCTTGCCGGTCAGGACCCATTCGCCCGCGATGCCGATCTCCTGAAGGGTTGCAACGGTGCTTTCGCAGCAGGTCTTGTCATCGTCCACGACCAGTACCGGCAGATCGAGCAGTTCTTTTTCCTGTTCCTTCTCGTTCTCCTGAAGTTTCAGATAGACCGTGACCGTGATCTTCGTTCCCTTGTTGGGAGCGCTTTCGACCTGAATGTCACCATTCATCAGGTTGACGATGTTTCTTGCAATGGCCATGCCAAGACCGGTGCCCTGCACTTTGGTCGTCCGGTGATCGTCTGCCCGGCTGAACGGCTCGAACATGATCTTCTGGAATTCCGGCGTCATACCGATGCCGTTGTCCTCGATGGAAAACTCGTAGCAGCCAAGCTCCGAGAAGCCGTTCGGTTTTTCCTTGATCGTGAAGGTGATGTTTCCTCCATCCGGGGTATACTTGACGGCGTTGCTCATCAGGTTCACAAAGACCTGCTGGATGCGCAGGCTGTCGCCGCAGACAGCTTCGTGCTCGATGTGCTCAACATGGACTTCGAGCTGATGGTGGTGCTCGTCGATTGCCGGTTTTATGAGGGTGAGCAGGTTATCGACCAGCTCCGGCAGGCTGAAATCCTCCTCGGCAAGGCTCATTCGCCCGCTCTCGATCCGGGCCATATCCAGCACTTCATTGATCAGTCCCAACAGATGACGGCTCGATTTTGTGATCTTGCCAAGGCACTCGACCACCCTGTCCTGACTCTCGATATTCGCGCCCGCAATGGCGGTCAAGCCAACGATTGCATTCATCGGTGTACGGATATCATGGGACATATTGGAGAGGAATTCCGTCTTGGCGTGGCTTGCGTTTTCCGCCACCCGGTACGCTTCCTTCAGTGCCTTATGGGATTCGATCTCGGCCTTTTTCTCCTGTGACACATCCATAGATGCCAACAGTGCTTTGACCAGTTTTTTGCCATCCCACTCCAGCGGAATGAAAGAAGCGATCTTATAGGTGTTCTCATCTATGGAGCAGTATTCAAATTTGTAGATGTCGTTCTCGCCCTGCAGATTCTTTCGGATATTTTCCGGTGAAATCAAAGTGGCCAATGCGTCCAGCGGTTCCAGTGTCTTATACTTTGCAACCACCTGCTCCACAAAATCATGGTAGGTTCCCGTCGGCGCGTATATCATTTCACCTTGCAGATTATAGAACCGATACCGGTCATTCTCCAGATCGCAGACGACAAAGCGGTCCAGCAGACGCACCATACTCTTGATCAAAAGATCCATCGATGCGTTATCTGAGGCCATCTGCATCCGCCGTGCCGTCTCTGCTTTGGACTCTGTGATGTCCCGCAGAAAAATCATCGCATATTCGGAATCTTCGATCTCACCGCGCATGACCACGTTGCTGACCCATCGTTCCTCCCCATCCAGAACGATGCGGCACTCCTGACGCAGCTCCGTCTCAAGCCCCTTTAGTTTTTCTGTGATGTAAGCGCGATTGCAGAAATCCGTTACAGGCTTTTTGTCCTCTTCCACCACATAGTGATCCACAAAGAATCGGACCAGTCCATCCCATGTGTGGTTCTGCTCAAAGGCCGTCATCAAAGAGGGCTCCACTTTGAACGTATCAAAGGTGTTCTTTTCCAGATTTACATAGTATTCGCAGAGGTTTGCGCTGGTAAATGCACGGTGAAATGCCGCTGCCCGCTGCGCCTGCATCCGGCTTCTTTTTTCCGCGTCAATGTTGCTGATGATTCCGGCAATTCGATTGGCCGAACCATCCAGACGGCGTATCACCTCCGCCGATGCCCGGAACCACTGGTATTGGCCATCCTGCATTTTCAGTCGGTACTCAACATTATATTTTGTAGTATTGGTTTTGTCCGCAATCGTTTCCAAAAGCAGCTGCATTACCCGGTCATGATCCTCCGGGTGCAGAAGGTTCGACCACGAATCCAGTTTGTTCGGAAAATCCAGAATGTCATGATAACCAAGGATCTGCCGGAACGCATGGCTCCAGTTCACATGAACGATCTCACCGTTTTCATTACACTCAAAATACCATAGTGCAGAATGGATGGATTCGTTGACCAGCGCAAGGTTCTCATACGCCCAGTTCATCTGTACTGACATGATCCAGATCGGTGTTCCATCCGTATCGACTGCATCTTTTTTGTAGAGACGCACATAGACGGGAGACCCATCTGCCGTGAGGATCCGGCCTTCCCCTTCGCCCTGAATCTGACGAAAGCGCGCATTGTCGAGGAACGTAGCATCCTTTTGATTGAAAAGATTCTTCAGCGAACCCTTTGTCTGCTCCATCAGGGATGCATAGCTATGGTTCAGATTATGCAGCAACAGATCACTGACCGACAGGATCGACAATTCGGCATCATAGTACCCGGCAATGGTTCCGACACCGCCATTATGATAGATCGTCTCCTGCATGGCCTGAAATGCATCTTTTCCCAGCCTTACCGTGTCGGAAGTGTAGATTTCATCTGTAAGTCTTCTATCGAATTTCATTTTCATCCTCGTAGGGTTTTGATTCTGCCGCGCACTTCAATTCTGGTATGTCTTTTATGGTCAACTGGCATACTGATTTTTGATCAAGCTTGTACAGTATCGCTAATATAGTATAGTATACTTGCGCAGCGTTTCGATTTCAAGCGCTAATTGGCATTGGCTGTGTAAAAAAAAGAGAGGCCAATCTGCGTGAAAATTTACGCAAGTTGATCCCTGTACTTTTCCACAATCCGGCTATCCGTATAGACAGTCGTCTTGCGATGCGGTATACTCGAACCAGATCAACATTTTCAGGAGGAAAATCATGGTGGGAGAAACCAACAAGGTGGTCATTGTTACCGGAGGAAGCTCCGGCATCGGACGGTGCACGGCATCCGCTCTGAAAGAGAACGGCTGCATCGTCTATGAGTTCAGCCGCAGAAGTATCCCTATGGAGGGCGTCACCCATCTATCCGTCGATGTGACCAATGAAGATGCGGTCAACGCCGCTGTGCAGCAGGTCATCCAAAAAGAGACCAAAATTGATGCAGTGATCAACTGTGCAGGCTTTGGCATTTCCGGTGCGGTGGAGTTTACGTCCTTGGAGCAAGCCAAAGCACAGTTTGATGTGAATTTTTTCGGGACGGTCACTGTAAATAGAGCAGTTCTCCCCTTCCTGCGCCATCAAGGGAAGGGGCATATTGTGAACATCAGCTCGGTTGCCGCCGTAGCGCACATTCCGTTCCAGGCTTTCTACTCTGCAAGCAAAGCTGCTGTTTCCTCTTACTCCTATGCGCTGGCAAACGAAGTCAAGCCCTACGGCATCCATGTTACCGTCGTAGAATTGGGTGACATCTGTACCGGTTTTACAAAAGCACGCCAGAAAAGCATTCTCGGCGATGATGAATACGGCGGGCGTATTTCCCGGAGCGTCAGTCAGATGGAGCATGACGAGCAAAACGGCATGGACCCGGCACGCATTGGACGGTACATCGCCGGTATTGTGGAGAAAAAGAACCCGGCAGTCGTTTATGTTGCCGGTGCACAGTATAAATTCCTGAGCCTTTTGTGCAAGCTCCTGCCTGCTGCAGCACGAGGAAAGATCGTGGGGAAAATATACGGGTAACAGGCGCATTGCTCCGAAAAACTGCTCTATAAACTAAAAAATCCGCCGAGGATGCCTCCCAACTGGGGAAGTTCCTCGGCGGTATTCGTTTAATCCGTCCAGCTTTCCCAGTACCGGGTCAAGCCGTTGGCTGTGCGCTGGGCAAGGGCGAGATATTCTTCGGTTTTGCTTGGCATAGCGTTCCTCCGTTTTCGGATTTTAGGGTATAAAAAGAGCGGGCAACCGTTTTAAGGTTGCCCGCATAAAATTTTGCTAATAGAAGAGCTTTAGTCATAATAATGTTGGTGGGTGCTAGTTAAATACTGCTCAATAAATGAACAAGCATCTGAATAGCTTAGCTTGAAAAATTCTCTGTCATTGCGAATTCTATATTGAGCCAATAGTTCATGAACTTCCTTCTCGACTTTTTTGCAATTTTTCACTTTAAACACTTTTCTGGCTGAGTATGGATATAAAACACCCGTTGCTGAATTTATTTCATTAACACGTTTTTGAATGTTTCGTGTGGTCATACCGATTTTTAAAATATCCTTTTCTTCGCGTCGAGATAGTATATAAAGGTATTCACTATTAGAGTCGTTGCCAATATCAAATGTTAAATAGTTGTCACAATACTCTATAAATCGATTCTTTTTTAAAGCAATTAGGCTTTCTTCTCCCAAAGCATTGTTGTTATAAGATATGGCATTTCGAAGATTTCGCAAAGATTTGACAATGTTTTCCATATGTCGGTAAGTCGGATAGTCAAAGTACATATTGACTGTAAACCAATCCCACTGATCTTGTTTTATGACACGATTAAAAAGGCCTTTCACCAAGCTGATATTTTCTGGTAATGTGTCAAAATCAACAATATCCTCGCCTATGACGAATTTTTTCACTTCACGAAGCGCCTGTTTGTTTTTTAAGTCAGTAATAGGCTTTAGGGGAGCCATTCCAAACCCCCATTTCGCGTTATTCATTAAATCACAACCTTGGTCAATCAATTGTTGCAAGAATTCTTCTTTTTAGTCTGTCAGGAATTTCCGATTCATTGCTCCAAATTATGGTGTTCTTTTGAGCAATGTCAAAATGCAATTTCACATCTTGCTTGCACAGTTGAATTACTGGTTTACCTATGCCCATTGCGTAGCCCTCTTCGAAATATGCACCATTATTTTGATGTGAGAGGTCGACTACAACAAACTTGCTGTCCTCGATATGCTTTAACAGTTCCGGAGTGATAAAATCATTATGTTCAACCTCATCAATAAAAACAGCAAGATATCCAGCATCTTGAATTCCTTTTCGTATTGCTTCACGCAGTTTTAAGGTCTTTTCGTTAAACGCCATTGCAACCAATGCGCTTTTTTGTGTTGTCGAGGTATATTTTGATTTTTCTAGTCTTGCATAGCCTTTTGGAGCTAATGTTATGGGGCGATTTCCAGAATAGCTCAGTGGACTTTCAATCAACTCTTGCTCTCGCAGATAATTGATAATATATTTAAGTTGTGTATCTAACTCTTCATCAGGGCGTCTTATCCACTGATCTTCTTCGTGTTTATATATCTCGACAAAAAAAGCACTGTAAACTTTTTTGTTTTCTATGCAGATGGAATCACCCCAATATCTGGTATTCCAATCAAGCCATTTCAGAATCCATTCAACTTTTTCCTCGATTTTGTACGGAAACCAGTTTTCAACATCAATAGGATCTAAATGTACGGGAAATCCATATAGGAAGAGTCCTTTTTCATGGTTTTCCTTTAATCTCGCACAAGCGTCCTTGGAACGAGTCGAAAAGAAGCCATAATCTTTACTGAGGTTATTAAATCCATTATAAGCAAGATATGATGAAAGGTGATTTCGGTTGAAGTGAGAAAAATCACAATACTGTGGGAGATATTCATACCTACCACAGATGGGGCAAACATACAATCGACTATGCGGATTCGCAATCAATTCTGTTTTTATGCTATTTCCGCAAAAGATACAGTTCGAATATGTAGTGTTATCCATATGAGTTTTCTCCTTTTCTTTTTTATTTATTATACACATATTCTCAGAATAGAGCAATATCATCGTTGACAACAACCCTATGTACGCCGCCCGCAGGCGGCAAAAATCAGTCCGGTGGAAATTCCAGTTCGGCAAACTCCGCATCGGTCAGCAGTTTCAGCTTTTCAATAACCCTCTCCGACAGTTCCCGCAGGGCGGTTTCATCGGGCATCAGATAGCACTGCATGAGCCGCAACTCCTGCACCAGCCCCAGCCGGACGCTGGGCAAGGGCGAGATATTCTTCGGTTTTGCTTGGCATAGCGTTCCTCCTTTTTCAGATTTTAGGGTATAAAAAGAGCGGGCAACCGTTTTAAGGTTGCCCGCAAGGGATGTAATAAAGATTGATTATTGAATATTGTTGTCCTTTATGAATTTCATGATGCAGCAGCCCATTGCAATAATAGCGAACAAAGTGTTCAGACCGAGGGCACCAGAATCCAAAAGACCATCAAGGAAGCCTCCGATAAACCATGCTCCCACGGTGAAAATCGCTGCCCATCCATAATTCATAGAACTGTACTCCTTCCTATGTGAATATTCAAAGCTCTCTTCTCAGCTTCAGCTTTCATAGCTGCCCGCAAGGAACTTCCATTTATTCGACTCGAATGTTTACCGGATTCAGTGTAAGGTTGCCTCCGCCCGCCACCTTATACCATTTGCCTCTTTCGAGTTTGATTCTTTCCGTTACGCCCTGTGTAATATATCCGATTCTGTATTTTTCTCCAGTCTCTACATCGGTAAAGACCACCTCAGTATCACAATCACCGCTCACTTTTACAGTTCCCCAAAGTGGCTGTATTTGTTCTGTCTTTATGGTGCCTTCATCGTTTGAAAGGGTGAAAGTATGGCTTCTCTGAATATTGATATAAATCGCCACCAGAAAAACCGCTGCCAGACATAAGGCAAACTTTCTTGTTTTCATCGAAACACCTCCTGTAAATTCGGTTTTATCGAGTCATATCACATAAGTGGATGCTTCAAACTTACAGCTCAGTTTCCACTGCAAGCTGCTCCTGCTTCTCTTTTTCGTCAGCGATTTGGACATCAACATCTTCGCGCATCTTTTTCAAAAGTGCAAGGACTCGCTTGATTTGATCCTTGGTGTTTTCCACCCTGCTCTGTGCCTGATTGATGTGATCCAGAACTGCCCAGTCCGCAAAGAGGCCATCAAAGAAGAAATCCGCAAATTTCAAAAAGCTGTCCACCGTAACCTGAAGGTCTGCGGTGATCTCAACATCGGCAAGCTCAGTTTTGAACCGCCGCAGTTCCACTTGGAGCTGTTCGATTTGTTCCCGTGCATCGTCCAGTTCCTCATACTTGGCAAGATCGGCCATCAAACCGCCGCCCATTACGTCCCATGTACTCCAGCTCTCGGCATTGTCGAGGGTTTCCAGAACTTCATTGACCGTATGCAGGGCGGTCTTTCCGGCGTTGATGGCTTCCAGCAGCTCCCGTTTTTGGACTTTCAGCGCGGCAATGCGGCTTTCGCTTTCCGCAACCTGCTGTGCGGCAGGGTGGGCAGATGCTTTGATGCTTTTGATTTTTTCGGAAAGAGCAGCTTGATACTGCCTTTCGCAATCGGACAGCCGTGCCAGTCTATTTTGAATCTGCCCCAAGTCGGCATCAACGGAAGAAAGATCATGGAGAGCCGCGTCGTACTTGACACGGGCTGCATAGGCTTCCTTCCGTTCCTTGTCCAGCTTCTCATCCATTTTTCCGATAACCTGATAGAAAAATGCGGCAAGGCTGTGTCCCTCCAGACGGTCCACATCAGCCTGCTCTGCCAGCTTGGATTTTTCCAGCTTTTTCAGGCGGTCAGCAAGCGTATCTCTCTGGGCGGTCAGTTCTTTCTGTTTTGCTTCGCAGCTTTTCTTTTCAGCGACCTGCTGCCAAAGTTCTTTCAACGTAGAATCACTCATAAGGAATGTCCTTTCCCGGCATTACGGCTCTTCGTTCAGAAGCTGGTTCAAAAAATGCTGCCGATTATTTACAACTGTTTTGGTGATAACGTAGCTGTCCGTATCTTCATACTGACAAGGATGAATCGTGCCATTGTCGAAGCTGAAAATTTCAGCATCAGGCATTCCAAGGAGAATGGGTGAATGTGATACGATACTATATAATGTAAGAGAACGCTTAGCTCCGCTCAAACCCAAGATAGCGGGTGCCCTGAAAACTCAGCTTTCCAATGTCGCCCTCCACAAGCATTCCGTAGTCCGGACCACTTACGGTAAGCTCCATGCGGTCGCCGCTCTCTACCTGAAAGGTCACATAATAGGTCGTGAACGTATGCGCCATCGTATTGTCTGTATGGTGGCGAGAAACTTCCGTTCGCTTTGCCACAACCGTTGCCGGAACAGTCAGCCGCGGCGAATGGTTGTTTTTATTCCATGTGCTGATATTTCCGATGATGGTGTATAGGATCATACCCAAAACCACAAGAAACAGGATGGGAAACAGAATGCTGAACAGCATATCAATTCCAGCGTAAAACATCTTATTCCTCCAAAATTTCTTCCAGCAGGTCCTTTACATCGTCCAGAAAAGATTCTTCTCCGAGGGTGTTCACCTTGAAGAACACCGCTTGACTGCCTCCTGCGGTGATGGCAGACAGCCGAATCGGACTGTCCGCATTCTGGAACATGGTCAGTGTCAGACTCAGGCGGTTGCCTCCCATCATGCTGTACCGTTCAAACACACGGACACTGCACCGGGCATCGCCCTCTTTGAAATCACTGCCTGCCTCTAAATCTGCCGACCAACTGCTGTCCGGGATTTCTTGTTCCAGCTTCCGAAGCAGTTTGTCAAAATTCTTGTTTCGGATGGTCTTTTCAAGGATTGCCATAATGGTTCCTCCGTTCTGACAATGAAAAATCGGTCCCTTATTTTTGATACGAGCAGAGCCACAGGAAAATTGCGGAGAAATCGCTTGAAGAGAGGAATTTTGTCTAATTTGATTATAGCATATCTTTTGGAAGAACAAAATACTTTATGTACGCCGCCCGCAGGCGGCAAAAGTCAGTCCAGTGGAAAATCCAGTTCGGCAAACTCGGCATCGGTCAGCAGTTTCAGCTTTTCGATAACGCCCTCCGACAGTTCCCGCAGGGCGGTTTCCACCGTGCCGTTCACGCCCACATAGGCAATAAAATAGTTGGGGAACTCAAGAAAAATGCCGTCCACGATTTCTCTGTATTTCAACATTTTTCTCCATTTTCAGTACAGGATTCGGGAACCGTGCCCATTCTGTTTGCCAAGATAATAGCAGTCAGACAGCCGCATCCGCCGCCATTGTTGTGGTTTCCACCACTACCGCCGGACGAGCCGCCGAAGTTGCGGTTGAACGCCGTCATGTCATTCCGGCAATTATTTTTCAGTGGAAAACATGT
>NZ_PRLE01000006.1 GCF_003287495.1 Faecalibacterium prausnitzii | reverse complement strand
AACATTCCGACATATGCCAGTGTATGAATAAGATCTTTTGAAAAAAACATTTTATCTCGTGTAATTTTCATAAAACGGCATCCTCCTCAAATCCTACAGTCGGTAATCAGCAGCTTCGTGAAATCAACGTTCCTTAGATACTTAGATTTAATCCTATTTTGTTTCATCCGTCTACAAAATTTCTCAAAATCGTATAGTTGCACATAAATTCCCATAAAGCTCGTAGCACAATCACGATTTTTTCTTTTCATTCAGATAAACCACCACGGCAGTTCCAGCCAAAGGTTATCCATGGCCTGTTCCTCCGTCTTTTTGGCGCGCCTTTTTGTCAGGTGGAAGTATATCGCCGTACCGATCAAAGGATGTTCCTCACCATCGGTGAAGCCATAGCGGTACAGCAGGTAAGTCTGCTCCCGTTGGGTCAGCCGTTTCAGGCCATCGTACAGTTCCCGGCGCGATTCCTGCTCCTCCATAATGCTCTGCGGCTGCATGGCGTAGGGGTCGGCTATGGCTTCAATGCGCCGCAGCTGCTCTTCTCCCGGCAGAACATCGTCCAGCGAAACGCGCTGGTAGCAGACGCCGTCCTTGTCCTCCGTTACCATCTGCTGTTCAAAAGCGGCAAAGGCATCCCGTACCATGTCCATCATGGCGTTGCGGATGGCAGGAGCCGCGTAGGTCAGGAACTTCATGCCGCGCGCTGCTTCGAACTTTGGCACGGCCTTCCACAAGCCCATATTCCCTGCCTGTTTCAAATCGTCCGTGTCAAGGTTCAGGCCGGACTGTGCCAGATTCATGCTGCGGAAGAGGTCGTTTGCCGCCTTGCCAATAAAGGACTTGTTGTTTTCGATCAGGCTGTCCAGTGCGGCGGCGTCCCCTTTCTGCGCCAGCGCACAAAGCCGTTCATTCGTCTGCTTCATGGGCGTTTTCCTGCTCTGCGGCAGACTGCAAGATTCCCAGCAGACCGTTCCGCAGCTGTTCCAGTGCTTCCGGCGTAGCTCCCTCCATGCCCGAAACGCTACCCAACATTGCGTCTGTCAGCTGCTCTGCCGTAATCGTTGGGTGCTGCACATCCTGCCCTTTGGTCAGTTCATTGAACATCTTCTCGGCCACTTTCTTGCTCATGGCTTCCTGCTCGGCGTAATGGCTCCCGATTCCCTTTTTGATTTCCTTGACCGCTGCCATGAAGTACATTTCAATGTCATCAAGGTCACCTTGGTATACTGGCTTTCTCCGAAGGCTGATGTCCTTTGCGGCTTTGGCTGCTTCCGGGGTCTTGATCTTTGTGCGCAGCAAGGTGCTCAATGTCGTGAGCATGGCGTTCTGTGCTGCAATACCAGACGCAAAGGTATCATCAAAATACTGCGCTATGCGGTAAGTAAGTTCTGCAAAGCGGGCGTTTTCCAGCAACAGGTTGACCACCTCTGCATTGACGCGCCCTGTGTAAAGGTTCTTTGCAGCCTCTACGGACAAGCCCAGTTCGACAATGTCGTAATTCTTGCGGTCGGGGATGTTGGTTTCTCCCAGCAGAAAATCCGTGGACACGTTGAACAACCTTGCGATCTTCAGCACCTGCTCATGGGTCAGGGTTCCTTTCGCACCGCTGATAAAACGGCTGATGGTGCTCTTGGAGCAGCCGATTTCCTTGGCAAGCTCCGGTTGGCTTATGTTGTGCTCTTTCATCAAGTCCGCAAGACGGACGTTGGATGGTGCGGGCAGATATTCCTGTGCCACGTGGTCGGCCCTCCTTTTGGCGTTTTTTCTCATTATAATACGCTCTGCCGTTTTGTTCAATATACGGTTTCCCCTCTGCCCTTGCTGTTGCAAATCTGCAACCAGTAAGGGCTTTTTTCTTTTTCCGTTGCAGTTCTGCCGCTTTTTCGCCTTTCCTACAAAATTTTCCGTATATTCAGGCAGGAAGCAAAAAACACCAGAGTTCCCACTTTGGGGATACTCTGGTGCAACACACGAAACAAAGGAGAAATGCCCTTGAGCCTGTATCAAACTGTCAAGTCCGCCATCACCGTTCGGCAGGTGGGAGAGATGTACGGCATGGAACCCGACCGCCATGGCATGGTGTGCTGTCCGTTCCATTCCGACAGCGACCCCAGCATGAAGCTGAACGACAACTATTATTATTGCTTTGGCTGTGGGGCCAACGGAGATGCCATCGACCTCACCGCCAAACTGTTCGACCTGAACCCCCGGCAAGCCGCCGAGAAGCTCGCAAGTGACTTCGGGCTTGACCCGGACAAGCCGCCCGCCAATGCCATCGCTCTGCCGCCGCCCAAGCGTGGCCTGACAGACGAGCAGTGGGCAGACATTGCCTACTGCCTGCGGGTGCTGACCGATTATCTCGACCTGCTGCACGACTGGCGAGAGCGCTACAAGCCCACCACCCCGGAGGAGCCGCTGGACGAGCGGTTCGTGGAAGCTCTCCACATGACCGAGACCGTCGAGCACCTGACGGACTGCGTTGCATTTGGGACACCCCAGCAGAAAGCCGCTGCCGCCGCACAGCTGCTGTCCGGGTCGTACCTGCTGATGCTGGAGGAGCGCACCGACCGCCTTGCTCTGGCAAAGTGCGCCTGATAATTTATTCACCTGAAGTGGTAGGTCTCACCGTGAGACCTACCACTTCACTTTCCTAAAGGAGAACCACCCTATGAAGAAAAACATTTCCCGCAACCCTTTATGGCCGGACTGGTACAACGGTAAGAAGATCGATGAAGTCCAGTTTGGCCGTGCCTTTCTGGAACAGTGGCCGCTGAAATGCGTCAACGGTACGCTGTACACGCTGGACGGCCCGGTGGAAGACGAAAGCGAGATCAAGCAGCGCATCTTGGAGAACATCGAGGAATATGTCACCTCTGGCCTGTCCAAAAAGGTCACCAACATTCTGGAGACCATCAAGCTGCTGGCTTTTTCCGACCCGTTCCCCATCGAACAGGACTGCATCCACCTCCAGAACGGCGTGTACCATCTGCCGGACGGCTCTTTTCAGGAGAGCCGCCTGTTCTGCCAGAACCGCCTACCTGTGAGGTATGACCCCAAAGCCGCCAGCCCTGACCGCTGGCTAACTTTCCTGCACGAGCTGCTGGACGATGCTGACATTCCAACCTTGCAGGAGTATCTGGGCTACTGCCTGATCCCCAGCACCAAGGGGCAGAAGATGATGCTCATTGTTGGCAAGGGCGGCGAGGGCAAGTCTCGCATTGGGCTGGTGCTGAAGCGGCTCATGGGAGATGCCGCCAGCAATGGCAGCGTCCAGAAGGTGGAGAACAACCGCTTTGCCCGTGCCGATCTGGAGCGCCGCTTGCTGATGATCGATGACGACATGGACATGAACGCCCTGCCCAAGACCAACTATATCAAAACGATTGTCACTGCCGAAGCCAAGCTGGACTTGGAGCGCAAGGGCGTCCAGAGCTACCAGCGGGACATTTACGCCCGGTTTCTCTGCTTCGGCAACGGTGCGCTGACCTCGCTGTATGACCATTCGGACGGCTTCTTCCGTCGCCAGCTCATCCTGACCACCAAGGACAAGCCCGCCGACCGCACGGACGACCCATTTCTGGTCGAGAAGATGTGCGCCGAGTTGGAGGGCATTCTGCTGTGGTGTCTGGAAGGGCTACACCGGCTGGTGCAGAACAACTTCCGCTTTACCGTCAGCGAACGTGCCGCTGCCAATGTGGACACCATCAAGCGCAGCAGCAACAATGTCATCGACTTCATGGAGTCCGAGGGCTACTTCCGTTTCAAGGCGGACTACTCCATCAGTTCCAAGGAGTTCTACGACATTTACAAGCAGTGGTGCGAGGACAACGCCTGCCACAGCGTATCGGCCATCCGTTTCAGCGCCGAACTGCGCCAGAATGACCGCCGCTATAACCTTGAAGCCACCAACAACATCTACCTGCCCGGTGGCCGCAGGGTGCGTGGATTCGTGGGCATTGAGCCGCTTGTCCACCCCTGCCCGTAAAAAGTGCATTTTTTCACGGAAGAAGTTCGTACAACCTGTACGGTCTGTACTTGTACGCACCTGTACAGCGAATTGAAACAAATTAAAACGTGTTATCGTTTATATTTCGCATTTCTGTACGCCGTACAGACCGTACGGGTTATTTGAAGTCCGTACGCGATTTTTTCAGATGCGTACGGAGCAATCAAGTTCGCATTGTGCGAACTTGTCGGGGCGAGGCCCCTCCATCTTGCTGGCGCAAGACCGTTCGGTCACTTAAAAGCCCCACTGGGGCTTTCATTGCTTCGCAAACGTGAACTTGATTGGCTCTCCCGCAGGAGACGTTTTCCCTCGTTCCCCCTCGGAGAGCCCACTACACTTTGCAGCCCATAGGGATGAAAGTGTTATAGTGGGTTATTACACTTCCGAAGAAGTGCATCTCCGTCCCCGTCACCTTCCTCTGAACCCCGAAAGGAGGAATGCCCTTTGGCAAGAAATGATGGTATTGACCGCACCAGTGTCCGAAATCTCGCCGTTTCAGACAAAGCCGTTGGCAACACCCAGCAGCACAATGAGCGCGAAAAGGACAGCTATCGGAACCCCGATATTATCCCCCAGCGCGCTGCATGGAACTTCCATTTCAAGAAGCCTGCCGCCAGTTATACCGACCTGTTCGCCCAGATGGAAGCCAACGGCACGATCTCCACCCGTGGTTTGAAGCCGGATGCCACCCACTACTGTGAGCTGATTTTTGATGTCAACTCGGCCTACTTTGACAACCACGGCGGCTACGAGTTCGCCAAGCAGTTCTATGCGGATGCCTACAAAGCTGCTGTGCAAATCGTGGGTGGTGAGCAGTATATCCTCTCAGCAGTCATGCACGCCGATGAGATCAACCGCGCCATGACCGAAGCACTAGGCCGCGAAGTTTACCACTACCACCTCCATGTGGTCTATGTGCCTGTGGTGGAAAAGCAAATCCTGTGGTCGAAACGCTGCAAAGACAAGGCATTGGTTGGCACCGTCAAGGAGACCGTCATGCAGGTCAGCCGAAGCAAGAAGTGGGCTTCCAAGCCCCTGCTGGACGATGCCGGAAAGCCTGTCCTGCAAAAGAGCGGCAAGCCAGTCCTGAAGAAGTCGTACAGTGTCCTGCAAGACGATTTCTTCAACTATATGCGCAATGCCGGGTACACGGATGTGGAGCGCGGTGAGCGTGGCAGCACTGAAGAACACCTGACCGTCACCCAGTTCAAAGTCCAGCGGGAGCAGGAGCGGCTGGACAGCCTGACCGCCCAAGCCGACCAAAAGGCGCAGTCGCTTGCCAAAACCAGTCAGACCCTCTCCAAAAAGGAGAAGGAACTTGCCGCTGTGCAGAAAAAGGCCACGCTCACGAAAGAAGCCCTCATTCATGCGCGCGATCTGGATTATATCGGCAAGCGCACCTTCCTCGGTAACTACTCGCTGACCGAAGAAGAATTTTCCAAGCTGAAAAAGCAAGCCGACCACGGCTATATGATGGACGTGGAGAACCGCCGCTTGAAAGAAGAACTTTCCACCGCCAAGAAGGAGGCCGTTCGTTGGAGCAACAAGTACCACGACCTTTGGTATGATGTGAAGCCTTATCTGGATGCTCTCCACCGTGCGCCCGAACTGGTGCGCGGCTTTCTGGAAAAGATTCTTGCCCCCAAGCAGGAGCGCACCATGAATGTGCCGCAGCGAAACCGCAAGCGTGGGCAGGATATGGAACTTTGATTTTCGGAGGATACCATTTGAACAAAAAGAAGAAGTCGAACAAATCCGGCTACCCGGATGAAGCAATCAAGACCCTTGCGCGTTGCTTTTATCCCTCCATGGTTGAGTTTTTCAACAGTGAGGAAGGCCAGCGTGAATATGAGGAATGGCTGAAAGAGCAGGAAGCACTACAAGCCTTACCTGTTGCCGCATAAAAACAGCAGGACGCTCCCAGTAAAGGGAACGCCCTGCCTTATATAGATGTATCTTGCCGAGGTGTGTCCAGTTGGGCACACCTCTTATTTTTTTGCCCTCAATCTTCTAGCCCATGGCTCCCGGCCACATTCTTCAAATATTCCTTCGGATCGCCATTCAGAATCAAATCGGCATAGCCCAGCGGGTCATTATAGATAAGGTAGTCCAACTCTGTCCTCTGCGCCATAGTCACATCCAGCACATCCTCGACCCCGGTGCAGTCAATGGAGATCTTTCTCCCATCCCGGAGCAGCAGCTCCACGCAGCCATTGTCCATATTAAACTTGCAGGCTCTTTCATCGTACTTCATAATCATACCCCCCAAATCTTGTTATCAGCTTACGGTCTATGACAAGGTATCGGAGTTTTGTGCCGTCCACGGGAGCCTTCATTGTTGTACCCGAAGAAAACGAAAAATCCGAACCCTTCTCCAATCGGAAATAGGTTCGGATTTTTCTTGTTTGGTGGGCGCGGGTGGATTCGAACCACCGAAGCTGAAAAGCAGCAGATTTACAGTCTGTCCCCATTGGCCACTCGGGAACACGCCCATATTCTTTTGAGTGCCCGGCCAAGCCGGACGACTCAATTATTTTAGCATGGGCGGCTGGTTTTGTCAACTGCTTTTTGCAAATTTCGCGGTACTTTTTTGCAGAGAAAATAAAAACCGCCCGGCAGAGCAAAAGCCGGGCGGGGAAAAGGAAGAAAAACGCGCGTTGAAACGGCAGGCTTACAGGATGTCGATGTACTCGCCGGCCAGTGCCTTGTTCATGCTGCGGACGGCGCAGAACTTGCCGCACATGGAGCAGGTGTCGCTGTGGTCGTCTTCGGGCAGGCGGGCATCACGGATGGCCTTGGCGGTCTCGGGGTCGATGGCGCAGGCAAACTGTGCGTCCCAGTCCAGCACCCGGCGGGCGTCGCCCATCTTGTCGTCGATGTCGCGGGCATGGGGGATGCCCTTGGCGATGTCGGCGGCGTGGGCGGCAATTTTGGACGCCACGATGCCCTGCTTGACGTCATCCACATTGGGCAGGGCCAGATGCTCTGCAGGAGTGACATAGCACAGGAACGCTGCACCGCTGGCGGCAGCCACGGCACCGCCGATGGCCGCCGTGATGTGGTCGTAGCCGGGGGCAATGTCGGTCACCAGCGGTCCAAGAACGTAGAACGGAGCGCCCATGCAGATGCTCTTCTGCACCTCCATATTGGCGGCGACCTGGTTCAGAGGCACATGGCCCGGGCCCTCCACCATGACCTGGACATTGTGGGCCCAGGCGCGTTTGGTCAGCTCGCCCAGACGCACCAGCTCTTCGATCTGGCAGACATCGGTGGCGTCGGCCAGGCAGCCGGGGCGGCAGGCGTCGCCCAGAGAGATGGTCACATCGTGCTCTTCGCAGATGTCCAGGATCTCGTCAAAGTGCTCGTAGAACGGGTTCTCGTTGCCGGTCATGCACATCCAGGCAAACACGAGGGAGCCGCCGCGGCTGACAATGTTCATCTTCCGCTTATGCTTGCGGATCTGGTCAATGGTCTTGCGGGTGATGCCGCAGTGCAGGGTGACAAAGTCCACGCCGTCCTCTGCGTGCAGGCGGACCACATCAATGAAATCCTGTGCCGTCAGGGTGGCCAGGTCGCGCTGGTAGTGGATGACAGAGTCATACACGGGCACCGTGCCGATCATGACAGGGCACTCGTGGGTCAACTTCTGGCGGAACGGCTGGGTGTTGCCATGGCTGGAAAGATCCATGATGGCCTCGGCACCCATGTTGACGGCGCTCATCACTTTCTGCATCTCGATGTTATAATCCTTGCAGTCGCGGGAGACACCCAGGTTGACGTTGATCTTGGTGCGCAGCATGCTGCCCACGCCCTCGGGGTTGAGGCAGGTGTGGTGCTTGTTGGCGGGGATGGCCACCTTGCCCTCCGAGACCCACTGCCGGATCTCTTCGGGAGTGCGGTACTCTTTCTTGGCCACGACCTCCATTTCAGGGGTCACGATGCCCTTGCGGGCGGCGTCCATCTGTGTGGTGTAAGTCTGCATACGATAAATCCTCCAAGTTGAACTCTCTCGATTTATTCCTGAATGGCGTCCGGTGCGCCGTTCATCCATGTAAAAATGTCCTTGCCGCCCAGCGTGTGATCCAGCGGGCCGGAGCCAGCGCCCAGGTCCAGCCCGGCGGAAAGGGCGGCGGTGATGTAGCCTTTGGCTCGCGCGATGGCCTGCGGCAGGGAATACCCCTTGGCCAGGTTCGCCGCAATGGCGCTGGAAAGGGTGCAGCCGGTACCGTGGGTGTTGGGGTTTGCAATCCGCCTCCCCGCAAACCAGGTCTCGGTGCCGTCGGCCTCCACCAGTAGATCATCCGCGTCGGTGTCGCTGTGGCCGCCCTTGAGCAGTACGGAGCAATGGCAGTCAAACGCGATGGCGCGGGCGGCGGCCAGCATCTCTTCCCGGCTGTGGATAGGACGGCCGGAGAGCACTTCGGCCTCCTGCCGGTTGGGGGTGATGACCTCGGCCAGCGGGAACAGCTGCTCCCGCAGGGAGCGGACGGCGTCCGTTTCCATCAGGCGGGAGCCAGAGGTGGCCACCATGACGGGGTCCACCACGATGTGCCGGGCCTGATAGAAACGCAGCCGCTCGGCGATCGTCGCAATGAGCGGGGCGGAAGATACCATCCCGATCTTGACGGCGTCGGGGCGGATGTCGAGAAACACCGCGTCGATCTGCTGTGCGAGGAAGGCAGGGGAAACTTCAAGGATGCCGGAAACGCCGGTGGTGTTCTGGGCCGTCAGCGCGGTGATGGCGCTCATGGCAAACACACCGTTCAGGGTCATGGTTTTGAGATCAGCCTGGATTCCGGCGCCTCCGCTGCAATCGCTTCCTGCGATGGATAATGCGGTCTTCATGAAAAATCTCCTTTGCATGAATTTTATAGCGCGGCAAAAGGTGGTGCCCCCAATCTGCCGCGGACTCCTCCAGCCTCCCTCCCTGAGGGAGGTGTCATCGCGCGGGCGATGACGAAAGGAGTTACAGTTTCCGGACCATCTCGCGCAGTTCTCTGCACGCGGCTTCGATATCCGGCTGTGCAAAGATGGCGCTGATGACGGCGATGCCGGCCTCTCCGCAGCCGGCAAGCTGGAGCAGGTTCTCCCTGTGGATGCCGCCGATGGCCACCACCGGGATGGGAACACTGGCGCACACATCCGCCAGTACCTGACGGGAGATCACGTTGGTGTCCGTCTTGGTGTGGGTGGGAAACATGGCCCCGCAGCCCAGATAGTCGGCCCCGTCCGCAAAAGCCTTTTTGGCCTCCGCCACATTGTGGGCCGACACGCCGATGATCTTGTCCGGGCCCAGCAGGCGGCGGGCCTCGGCGGCGCTCAGGTCGTCCTGCCCCACATGCACGCCGTCCGCGCCGCACAGCTTTGCCAGCGGGACATTGTCATTGAGGATGAACGGGACATGGTACGCTCTGCAGAGGGCGGAAATTGTTTTTGCCTCGGCCAGCATATCGGTGTCGTCCAGGTGTTTTTCCCGCAGCTGAACGCAGGTGGCTCCGCCTTTCAGGGCGGCTTCCACCTGCTGGGGCAGGGTCTGTCTGCCGACCCAGGCGCGGTCCGTCACGGCATAAAGCCGCAGCATCTCAGCGGTACAGTTCATAACACAGCTCCTTTGGCAAAATTCAGGTCAGGCTGGCCTGCATGGAGTGCAGCGCGCCCGAACGCTGCAGGCTGAACAGCAGCACGCCCGCAATGACGGCACCGCCGGCCGTGGAGACCAGGAACGGGATGATGTAGGCGTAGAATGCGATGTCACCGGCGCTCTTGCCCATGAACAGGATGGCCACCGGGTAGGCGCACAGCCCGCCCAGGATCGAGGTGCCAAACACCTCCGCCACCAGCGTGGGGAGCAGCTGCTTTGCCTTATGGTAGGTCAGCCCGCAGAGCAAAGCCCCAAACATGCTGCCGGGGAATGCCATCAGGCTGCCCAGCCCCAGCAGATTGCGCAGCAGCGAGGCCACAAAGGCCACGCCCACCCCGTAGTAAGGGCCCAGCAGCACGGCGCACAGGATGTTGACCATGTGCTGTACCGGGGCGCACTTGCTGCCAAAGATGGGGAAGCTGAACACGCTGCCCACCACGGCAAGCGCGCAGAACATTCCCGCCAGAGCGAGTTTTTTCACTGAGAGATTTTTCATGAAGATGCCTCCTTTGCAAAATACGGCAAAACAAAAACAGGAGACGCCTGTTACGGTGTCTCCTGTAAAAATCCATATCTTCAAAGTATGCACTTCGACGTTATGACTTCCTACGGCGGCATTATCCGCATCAGGTGAAAGGGTCGAAGTTTGGGTACTTCCTCTCAGCCTGCTTTACAAGCTCCCCTGTATTTGTGTTGACGCCCATATTCTACACCCGTCGGCTCCAAATTGCAAGAGTCGATTTGCTATACAATTTCCGTCCGGTATGCTATACTGAACAAAACGCCTGCAAAAATCAGAAGCAGGCGCAAAAAGGAGATTTGACTTATGGGTCTTGTCAAAGCAGCATTGGGCGCCGCTTCCGGCGTGATGGGCGACCAGTGGAAAGAATACTTTACCTGCAGTGCTCTCCCGGCGGATGTTCTGGCCGTCAAAGGCGAGAAAAAGCAGAGCGGCCGCTCTGCCAACCGCCATGGCAGTGAGAACATCATCACCGATGGCTCCATCGTGGCCGTGGCTGAGGGCCAGTGCGCCCTCATCGTGGAGCAGGGCAAGGTGGTGGACCTCTGCGCCGAGCCCGGTGAGTACACCTACAATACCGGTACCCAGCCCTCCCTGCTCAGCGGCGGGCTGGCCAAGAATATTGATGACGCCTTTGCCGAGATGGGCAAGCGCTTTGCCTTTGGCGGCCAGGAAGCCACCGACCAGCGGATCTACTACATCAACACCAAGGAGCTGCCCGGCAACAAATACGGCACCCCCAGCCCGGTGCCGTTCCGGGTGGTGGACCAGCGGGCCGGCATCGACATGGACATCAGCATCCGGTGCTTTGGCGAGTACAGCTACCGCATCACCAACCCCATCCTGTTTTACACCAATGTCTGCGGCAATGTGGAAAACGCCTATCTCCGTGAGACGCTGGACAGCCAGCTCAAGACCGAGCTGCTGACGGCCCTGCAGCCGGCTTTTGCCAAGATCAGCGAGCAGGGCATCCGCTACTCGGCTCTGCCCGGCCATACCATGGAAATGGCTGACGCCCTCAACGAGGTGCTCTCCGCCAAGTGGAAGAACCTCCGCGGCATTGAGATCGTCTCCCTCGGCGTGTCCGGCGTCAAGGCCAGCGAGGAAGACGAGGCCATGCTCAAGGCCATGCAGCGGGATGCCGCCTACATGGACCCCACCCGGGGCGCTGCCCATCTTGTGGGTGCCCAGGGCGACGCCATGCGGGCTGCTGCCGCCAACACCAGCGCGGGCCCAGCCATGGCCTTTATGGGCGTGAACGCGGCTGCCGCTGCGGGCGGAGCTGACGCTCAGACGCTCTACCAGATGGGGGCCCGGCAGGCGGCAGCACAGCCCGCTCCGGCTCCCGCCGCGGGCTGGAAGTGTGCCTGCGGCCAGAGCGGCAACACGGGCAAATTCTGCACGGCCTGTGGTGCTCCCAAGCCGGAGGCACCCACGGTCTGGGTGTGCAGCTGCGGCACCAAGAACAGCGGCAAGTTCTGCTCCGAGTGCGGCAAACCCCGCCCGGCTGCCCAGTGCGCCAACTGCGGCTGGAAGCCTGCCGACCCCACCCGGCTGCCCAAGTTTTGCCCGGAATGCGGCAAGCCCTTTGGGGCATAAGGGGGAATGAACCATGCCGAATGAAACCACCAATTACCAGTGCCCGGCCTGTACCGGCCCGCTGCGGTTCGACAGCGCCACGGGCAAACTGGTCTGTGATTACTGCGGCTCCACCTATGAGGTCAAGGAGGTGGAGGCCCTTTATGCAGACAAGCAGAAAGCCTCTGACACCGCTGCCCGGCAGCGGCCCCAGGGCCCCGTCTGGGGCGAGGAGGAAGCCGCCGGCCTCACCAGCCGCACCTGCTCTTCCTGCGGGGCCGAGCTGGTCTGCGACGGTACCACCGCTGCCACCACCTGCCCTTACTGCGGCAACCCCACAGTGCTGGGCGGGCAGCTCTCCGGCAAGCTGAAGCCGGAGTACATCATCCCATTCAAGCTGGATCGCAAGGCAGCCGTGCAGAATCTGAACAAATACTACAAGGGCAAAAAGTTCCTGCCAAAGGCGTTCAAAGAGCAGAACCACGTCGAAGAGATCCAGGGCGTGTATGTGCCGTTCTGGCTCTACGACGCCACTGCCGATGCCCGGGGTGCTTATGAGGGCGAAGTGACCGAGAGCCACCGCGAGGGGAATTACGTCGTCACCAACACCCAGCACTACAATGTGGCCCGCGCGGGCGAGGCAGACTTTATCAAGGTGCCCGTGGATGGCTCCAGCAAGATGCCGGATGCCCACATGGATGCCATTGAGCCCTTTGATTACAGCGCCATTCAGCCGTTCTCCACGGCGTACCTGCCCGGCTTCCTGGCCGACCGTTACGACGAGGACGAGGAAAAGTGTCTGCCCCGGGCCACCCGCCGGATGGAAAACACCACCCGTGCGGCCCTGCGGGAGACCATTGACGGCTACTCTGAGGTACACACCAAGGCGGAGAACATCAACATCGACATCCGCAAGGCGCACTACGCCCTGCTTCCGGTCTGGATGCTCCACACCCGCTGGAACGACAAGGACTTCCTCTTTGCAATGAACGGCCAGACCGGCAAGCTCATTGGCGACCTGCCCGTGGACCCCAAGCGGGTCGCTGCCTGGTTTGCGGGCATCAGTCTGCCGCTCATGGTCATTCTGGCACTGTTTCTGTACGGCTGAGGGGGTGTGAGCGCAAAATGAAAAATCGGATGTGTAAAACAAACTGTTATAAAAAGTGCTGTGCTTTTCTGGCCGCTCTGCTGATGCTTGCGGTGCTGGTTCTGCCCGGTATGGCGGCGGCTCCCCTGGTCCGGGACGAGATGGGCCTGTTTGATGCCGATACCTACAACGAGCTGGAACAGAGCGCGGAAGCGGCTTCCAGCGGCCACGATTGCGACGTCTATTTCCTTGTGGTCAACGACATCGGCGATGCCAACCAGCGGGATTTTGCCAAGAATTATTATGTAAACAACGGTCTTGGCAGCGGTGAGGGCAAAAGCGGCATCCTCTTCCTGCTGGCGGTGGGTTCCCGCAAGTATGTCACCATCACCTATGGCGGCGGTGTCACGGCCTTTACCGATTACCGCATTGAGCAGATGGAGGACGACATCGTCCCCAAGCTCTCGGACGGCGACTGGGCCGGGGCGGCCCGCACCTACATCGAGATGGCAGATTACACGCTGGACTACTATGCCGAGCATGGCGAGCCCATTGATGTGGACAACGACCTGGGCGCCGAGGGCCTCCTCTTTGTCATTGGGATCCCGGCGGCCATTGCGGCAGGTGTCTGCCTGGTGTTCTACCACCAGATGAAGACGGCCAAGGAGAAGACCGAGGCGGACGATTACATGCCCGGCCTCAAGCTCCGGGTCAAGCGGGATGTCTACACCCACACCACGCAGACCCGCGTCTATGACCCGCCCAAGGAAGAAAAATCTTCCGGCGGTGGCTCCTCCACCGACAGCGACGGCTTCGGCGGCTCGTCGGGTGGTTCGTTCTGAGTAAAAAACGAGCAAAAAAATACTCCGTGCATTTGCACGGAGTATTTTTTTGACTTGTTACAACATCCTGGACAAAAATGCTTTCAGTCTCGGGTGCTTGGGGTTGGAGAACAGCTCCTGCGGGGGTTCATCCTCCTGGATGCGGCCATTATCGATGAAGATGACACGGTTGGAAACTTCGCGCGCAAAACCCATCTCGTGGGTGACCACCAGCATGGTGATGCCGGTGTGGGCCAGCTCTTTCATCAGCTCCAGCACTTCGCCGACCATCTCCGGGTCCAGGGCGGAGGTGGGCTCGTCAAACAGGATGACGTCCGGGTCCATGGCCAGGGCACGAGCAATGGCAATGCGCTGCTGCTGGCCGCCGGAAAGGCTCTTGGGGAAGACATTGGCCTTATCGGACAGGCCCACGCGGGCCAGCAGCTCGTCGGCACGGGCGGAGGCCTCCTGCTTGTTCTTGAGCTTGAGCAATTCCGGGGCCAGGCAGAGGTTCTGCTTGACGGTCAGGTGGGGGAAGAGGTTGAAGTGCTGGAACACCATGCCCATCTTCTGGCGCACGGAGTCAATGTGGGCTTCGTCCACTTCCACGCCCTCAAATTTGATGCTGCCGCCGGTGGGGATCTCCAGCCGGTTCAGGCAGCGCAGGAACGTGGATTTGCCGCAGCCGGAGGGGCCGATCAGGCAGACCACATCGCCGCGGTAAATGTCAATGTCGATGCCCTTGAGGACATCCAGCGTGGGGGTGGCCTTTTTGTCGCCTTTGAGCTTCTCGCCGCCGTAGGTTTTGGTCAGGCCGCGGACTTCCAGAATTTTATCGGTCACTTTGTGCCAGCCTCCTCTCAAACTTTGCCAGCAGCCGGGTGAACAGCATGACCAGGAGCAGATAGATCAATGCAACGCCCAGCAGCGGGTACATGGCTTCGTAGGTACGATTCATAATGCCCTGCGCGGCATACAGCAGCTCTTTGCCGCCGATGGTCGTGATCAGGGAGGTATCTTTCAGCAGGACGATGAACTCATTGCCCAGGGCCGGCAGCACGGCACGGATGGCCTGCGGAATGATGATGACCACCATGGTGGTTATGTAATTCAGGCCCAGGCTGCGGCCGGCTTCCATCTGGCCGGGGTCCACGGCCATCAGGCCGCCGCGGATGATCTCCGAGACATAAGCGCCGGAGTTGATGCCCAGCGTCAGCGCGCCCACCATGGTAAAGTTGCGGCTGTTGGAAAAAATGACCATGCTCATGATGAGCAGCTGCACCATCATGGGCGTGCCGCGGATGATGGTGGTGTACACCTCGCAGATGGCATTGAAGAAGCCCAGCACGGGGTTGCGGTGGTTGGGGCGCTGCTGGTCGTGGGCCACACGCACCAGAGCCACCACGCTGCCCAGTACGATGCCCAGCGCCAGCGCCATGGCGGTGACCAGCAATGTGGTGCCTACACCCTGGATGTACTGCATCCAGCGGTCTTTCAGGAGAAAGGCCTGATAAAACTTGAAAAAGAACTCCTGCCCGAAGTTGAGCTTGGTGCCGCTGTTGAGCAGCTCTTTGAGCAGTTCGTATTGAGCAGCCATTCGCATCCTCACTTTCCGATTTTGTCAGATTTTTGTAACCTTATTTTTCTAAAAAAGGGGAGGAGCCCCAAAAGAGACCGCCTCCCCGTGGTTCTTGTGGTACAGCAGCTGATTATTCAGCGGTGATGTACTTGTCCACGATGGACTGCAGGGTGCCGTCAGCTTTCAGCTCTTCCAGAGCAGCGTTGACAGCGTCCTTCAGAGAGGAACCCTTTGCCACGCCGATGGCGTAATCTTCCTCGGCGTAGCTGGTGTCCAGAATGACCAGGCCGGGGTTGGCGGCGACGAACTCCTTGGCGGGAGCGTTGTCGATGACCACAGCGTCCACCTGGCCGTTGTTCAGAGCCTGCACAGCGGTCAGACCGTCGTCGTAAGCCACAACGTTCTCGTCGCCGAAGTCATCAGAGCAGTAGATGTAGCCGGTGGTGCCGCGCTGAGTGCCGATCTTCTTGCCAGCCAGATCATCGGGGGAAGCAATGTCAGAGCCCTCGGGCACGATGATGGACTGGATGCCGGTAGCGTAGCTGTCGGAGAAGTCCATCACAGCCTTGCGCTCGTCGGTGACGGTGACGCCAGCCATGACGATGTCGGCCTTGCCCTGCTGCACGCTCAGCAGCGCGGCGTCAAAGTCCATGTCATCGATCTGCAGCTCCAGGCCCAGCTTGTCAGCGATGGCCTGAGCAGTCTCGATGTCGATGCCCTCAAACTCGCCCGCATCGGTGGTCATCTCGTACGGAGGGAATGCGGCGTTGGTAGCCATGGTCAGCTTGCCGGCCTCAACGGTGGTCAGCTCGGTGGCGGCAGCGGAAGCAGCCTCAGAAGAAGCAGCGGCGCTGGAAGCAACGGAAGATGCGGCAGCGGAAGAAGCAGTGCTGGAGGAACCACCGCAGGCAGTCAGAGCCAGAGCGGCAACGGTCAGACCAGCGGCAGCCATAAAGCTGCGGCGAGTAATCTTTTTCATATTCAAACACTCCTCTGTTGATTGTATAATCTTACAGCTCCCAACACGATGCGATTCATCGAAACTTTGGGAAGTGAACTTAGTATAGATTGTACAAAATCAAAAGTCAAGCGTTGTGCAAAAATTCCGTAAAATTGAAACCGATTTGCAAACAATTATGCAGAAAAGGGATGGAAATGAATGTATATATGCGGATGAATGAGAAAACACGCACTCAACGCCTGCGGTGAGGCAGGGGGATGCCCAGCACCAGCGCGATGCCAGTGGCCAGCACGACGGCGATTTTAAAAGTGGAAATACCATTGGAAAGGGCCAGCGCGTTGTTGCTCTGGATAAAATAATAAGCCGTGTAGTAGATGCCGGCTCCCGGCACCAGCGGGAAGATGCCCGTCAGCAGAAAGACCGTTACCGGGGCTTTGAGCAGGATGGCCAGCACCCGGGTGAGCAGCGTCAGGGGGATGACGGCCAGCAGGGAAGCGGTGGTGCTGTCGGCCCCCAGCAGGACAGCCAGCTCATACACCAGCCAGCCCACACCGCCCACCAGCGCGCAGTAAGGCAGCAGCCGCCGGGGGCAGGCAAACAGGATGGCAAAGCTCAACGTGCCCGCCGCTGCGAGGAAAAACTGGGCCACCAGCGTGCCAAGGACCGCGTTGGTCAGCAGACTCATGCAATGTTCACCCCCGTCAGCAGAGAATAGCACCACAGCACAAAACCGGTGCCGATGGCGATGCAGGCGGCCACCAGCAGGGCGTCGATCATCCGGATGGTGCCGGAGAGGTAATCGCCCTGCACAAAATCCCGGATGCCCATGGTAAAGGCGATACCGGGCGTCAGGATCATCAAAGTGCCGATGATGGCATGGCTGGCCTCGGTGCCCAGCAGATGACATAGCGGCAGGCAGACCAGCGTGATGAGGGAAGCCGTGGTGATTTTCCGGAAACCGCCCGGCAGGTGGAGCCGCTCACACAGCAGCAGGTAGCTGCTGGCGGCAAGGCCCGCCACGGCTGCCGCCAGCCCGGCCCGGAGAGTGCCGCCAAAGATCATGGCAAAACAGAACGCGCCGGAAAGCCCTGCCACCAGCTGCACCCAGTCGTTCGGGAACGGGATGCGCTGGGCCCTGGCCAGCTGGGCCTCTGCCTCGTCCAGCGTGAGCCCCCCCGCGGCGATCTGGCGGGAAAGCTCGTTCACCGCCGCCACCCGGCCCAGATGGGTGGTGCGGACGGGCACATTGCGCACTTCGCTGATCTCAGCCGTGCCTGCGCTGGCAAAGATACCGTTGGTCAGAATATAAACATGGAACTCCCGCAGGTGGAAGCTCCGGGCCATGATCTCCATGGTCTGCTCCACCCGGAACACCTCGGCGCCGTTTTCCAGCAGCGTCTGGCCTGCCGCCATAATAAAATCCATAATGCGGCGGCGCTGTTCCTCATCGGGATAAAGAACCCTCTCGCTCATCGGGGGCCTCCTTATAGAAAAGTGATAAACGATGCCGCCCCATTTTATCATGTCCGCAACTGGCGCACAAGAGGAAAGTGAAAAGAACCGCCAAAACCGTAATTTCCTACTAAAAAACTTCGTTTCACCTGTTGACAAATCGCGCTGAGGCGATTACAATAAATGCAATATCACTAAAATGGCTGTGAAGAGAAGAGTAGGTTTTCGCATTGAGCCTTACCAGAGAGCCCGGACGGTGGAAAAGGGCAGGAAACAGGGAACGGAAAATGGTCTCGGAGCCGCGTGGGCGAAGTGCAAGAGTGCTAAGCCTGCGACGGGTACGCCCGTTAAAGCGTCCGGCTGTACGCCGCGTGAGCCGAGCTCAGCTCCCGCTGCCGCAGCTTCAAGGCCGTACCTGTGAGGGTGCGGTAAACCAAGGTGGTACCACGGAAGTTTCAAGCTCCCGTCCTTGCAGGGCGTTTGCCCGTAAGGACGGGAGCTTTTTTGCTTGGCATTGCCAGGGGGCTTCCGGTGCACGGGCGCGGAACTGTGCCGTGCCGTGCAATCCAAAAACATTTTATAGAATAGAGAGGGAATACTGCTATGATTACTCGTCGTGATTTTCTGAAAGTTACCGGTGTGGCCGCTGCTGCCGCTGCCCTGACCGCCTGCGGTGGTTCTTCTTCCACCTCTACCGCTTCCTCTGCTGCTTCCAGCACTGCCGCTTCTTCTGAGGCAGCTTCCGCTGTGGCAAAGCTGGACAAAGTCAAGGTCGCTGTCCCCAACGACACCACCAATGAGGCCCGCGCTCTGACCCTGCTGGAGAAGAACGGCTTCTTCAAGCTCAAGGCGGACGCCGGCCTGACCGCTACCAAGAACGACATCGAGGAGAACCCCCTGAACGTCACCGTCGATGAGGTCGAGGCTGCTCAGGTGCCCAATGTCCTGCAGGATGAGGACTACGCTGTCATTAACTCCAACTACGCGATCTCCGCTGGTCTGGATCCCATGACCGACGCTCTGGCGATGGAAGACGGCACCTCTGCTTACGTCAACGTGCTGGTCTGCAAGGAGGGCAACGAGAACGAGCCCAAGATCAAGGCTCTGGTGGCTGCTCTGCAGAGCCAGCAGGTCAAGGACTTCATGGATGAGAACTACAAGGGCGCTGTCGTCTCTGTTGTCGAGAACCCCACCGACGGCTATGATTCTTCCATTGATTACGATGCACTGAACGGCGAGACCGTCAGCTGCGCGGCTACCCCGGCGCCCCACTGCGAGGTGCTGGAGATCTGCAAGGACATCCTGGCCGCCAAGGGCATCACGCTGGACATCCAGGAGTATGACGACTATGTGATCCCCAATACCATCGTGGAGGATGGCCAGTGCGATACCAACTACTTCCAGCATCAGCCGTACCTGGACAACTTCAATGAGGAGAAAGGCACCCACCTGGTCACCGTGGCCGGCATCCATGTCGAGCCTATGGGCATCTACGGCGGCAAGCAGGACAGCCTGGCTCCCATCGAGGGCTAAGCAAACTCCCCCAGTCACCTTGCGGTGACAGCCCCCTCGGGGAGGGGGCCTTTGCTTGACCGTTCTGTTTCAGGCTCCCTCCATGAGGGAGCTGGCAAACCCGCAAGGGTTTGACTGAAGGAGTTTATTCAACAGCGAGGAGAATTTCCGTGATCGAGATCAAACACCTTTCCAAGACTTTCCAAATGAAAGACGGTGCGGTCAACGCACTGAACGACATCAACCTGACCATCCCGGATGGAGCCATTTATGGCATCATTGGCATGTCCGGCGCGGGCAAATCCACGCTGGTGCGCTGCATCAATCTGCTGGAGCGCCCCACGGAGGGCAGCGTCGTCATCGACGGCACCGCCATGGAGACGCTGTCTCCTGCCGAGCTGCGCCAGCGCCGCCGGGAGATCACGATGATCTTCCAGCAGTTCAACCTGCTGATGCAGCGCAGCTGCCTGAAGAACATCTGCTTCCCTATGGAGCTGGCCGGGGTAAAAAAGGCGGATGCGGAAAAGCGCGCCAGGGAACTGCTGGAGATGGTAGGCCTGCCCGATAAGGCCAACGCCTACCCGGCCCAGCTTTCCGGCGGCCAGAAGCAGCGCATTGCCATTGCCCGCGCGCTGGCAACCAACCCTAAAGTGCTGCTCTGCGATGAGGCCACCAGCGCGCTGGACCCCAACACCACCCACTCGATCCTGACGCTCATCAAGGACATCAACCGGAAGCTGGGCATCACGGTGGTGGTCATCACCCACCAGATGAGCGTGGTCGAAGAGATCTGCGACCATGTGGCCATTCTGGACAGCGGTGTGGTCGTGGAACAGGGAGAGGTCAAGGAGATCTTTGCGAACCCGAAGACGGCCGCGGCCAAGCGCCTTGTTGCCCCCAACGGCGGCAGCGCGGCCCGCGACCTTTCGAGCTTTGCGCCTGACGATCACGTCGTCCGTGTTACGTTCAACGGCTCGTCCACGGCAAAGCCTCTTGTGGCCAGCCTGGCAGCCGAAAAAGGGATTCTGGTCAGCGTGCTCAGTGCGGATACCCGTGATCTGAGCGGCCAGTGCTACGGCAGTATGCTGCTCAAGCTGCCGCGGGAGATCGAGCAGGCAAAACAGGCAACGGCCTATATGCGGGCCCAGCCCGGTGTCACGGTAGAGGAGGTGACTGGCGAATGAGTATTGCGGATTATAGCTTTGCCATCTGGGAGACGTTCTATGTAACGGTGCTCTCCACGGCGTTTTCGCTGGTCATCGGTCTGCCGCTGGGCGTGCTGCTGGTGGCCGGGGATAAGGACGGTGTTCTGCCCCTGCCCGGCTGGCTGATGCATGTTCTCAACATCATCATCAACATCCTGCGCAGCGTCCCGTTCCTGATCCTGATGATCTGCGTCTTCCCGCTCACCCGCGCCCTCGTGGGCACTACCGTGGGCACCAAGGCCACCATCGTTCCGCTGGTGGTCGCGGCGTTCCCGTTCGTGGCCCGTCTGGTGGAGACCAGTCTCCGCGAGCTGGACGAGGGTGTGGTGGAGGCGGCCCAGAGCATGGGCGCGACCCCGTTCCAGATCATCACCAAGGTCATGATCCCCGAGTGCCTGCCCGGCCTTATTTCCAGCATGACCACTGCGCTGACCACCATTCTGGGTTACTCGGCCATGTCCGGCGTCATTGGCGGCGGCGGCCTGGGTAAGATCGCTCTGTCCTACGGCTACTACCGTTACCAGACCAACATCATGGTCGTCTGTGTCATCCTGCTGGTGCTGCTGGTGCAGGCGTTCCAGACCGTGGGCACCCTGTGGGCCACCAAGAGCGATAAGCGGCTCAGAAAGTAAACTCCATCTGCCTGCGGCAGGGAAAAATTTAACGTTTCAATTCCCCGCCGGAGGCTCGTGCTCCTGCGGGGAATTGTGCTATACAGACAAACCCAGTAAAGGAGTATGTTGCAATGAATCGTGATACCATCTGTGTGCAGGGTGGCTATACGCCCGGCAATGGCGAGCCCCGCCAGGTCCCCATTATCCAGTCCACTACCTTTAAATATGCCACCAGCGAGGATATGGGGAAGCTGTTTGACCTGGAGGCCAACGGCTATTTCTACTCCCGCCTGCAGAACCCCACCTGCGATATCGTCGCAAAGAAGATCTGCGAGCTGGAGGGCGGCACTGCCGCCATGCTGACGTCCAGCGGCCAGGCGGCCAACTTCTTCGCCCTGTTCAACATCTGCGAGGCAGGCGACCATATCGTGGCGTCCAGCACCATCTACGGCGGTACGTTCAACCTGATCTCGGTCACCATGGCCAAGATGGGCATTACCGCTACCTTTGTGGACCCGCTCTGCACCGAAGAGGAGCTGGACGCCGCGTTCCAGCCCAACACCAAGGCTGTGTTTGGTGAGACCATTGCCAACCCTGCCCTGACCGTGCTGGATATTGAGAAGTTCGCCAAGGCAGCGCATGCCCATGGAGTGCCCCTCATTGTGGATAATACATTCCCCACCCCGGTCAACTGCCGCCCCTTTGAGTGGGGCGCTGATATCGTCACCCACTCCACCACCAAGTATATGGACGGCCACGGCGCGGCTGTGGGCGGTGCCATTGTGGACAGCGGGAAGTTTGACTGGATGGCCCACGCCGAGAAGTTCTCCGGCCTGTGCACCCCGGATGACAGCTACCACGGCATTACCTATGCCGAGCGCTTTGGCAAGGAGGGGGCGTTCATCACCAAGGCAACTGCCCAGCTGATGCGCGACTTTGGCTCCACGCAGTCCCCCATGAGCGCCTATATGCTCAACCTGGGGCTGGAAAGCCTCCATGTCCGGATGCAGCGCCACTGTGAAAACGGCATGGCGGTGGCGAAGTTCCTCGAAAGCCACCCCAAAGTGGCTTATGTCAACTACTGCGGACTGGAAAGCAGCCCCTACCACGCACTGGCCCGGAAGTACCTGCCCAATGGCAGCTGCGGCGTGGTGTCCTTTGGCCTGGCCGGCGGCCGCGAAGCTGCCAGCACCTTTATGAAAGCCCTGAAGCTGGCTGCCATCGAGACCCATGTGGCCGATGCCCGCACCTGCTGCCTGAACCCCGCGTCCAGTACCCACCGCCAGATGAACGATGAGCAGCTGCGCGCCGCAGGTGTCCCCGCCGAGCTGGTCCGTATGAGCTGCGGTCTGGAGTCCAGCGAGGACCTCATCGCGGATATCGCACAGGCACTGGATCAAATCTAATCTCTCAAAAGGAGTAAGACGTTATGCCTCTCATCATCCCCAAAACGCTCCCCGCTTACGATGCCCTGTATGAAGAAAATGTCTTCGTCATGCACCGGGAGCGGGCCGCTTCCCAGCATATCCGCCCGCTGGAAATCCTGATCCTCAACCTGATGCCCACCAAGATCGCCACCGAGACCCAGATCGCCCGGCTGCTGGCCAACACCCCGCTGCAGGTGCATATGACCCTGCTGCAGACGGCCAGCCATGCGGCCACCCATGTCGCTGCAGCCCATCTGGAGGCGTTTTATAAGACCTTTGAGGAGGTCAAAAATAACCGCTACGACGGCATGATCATCACCGGTGCCCCGGTGGAGACGATGGATTTTGAGCAGGTGGATTACTGGCCGGAGCTGTGCGAGATCATGGATTTCAGTGAGACAAACGTCTACTCTACCCTCCATGTCTGCTGGGGTGCGCAGGCGGGCCTGTACTATCACTACGGTGTGCGCAAGCATATCCTGCCGGAAAAGATGTTCGGCGTGTTTGAGCACAAGGTCACCCGCCCGGCAAACCCGCTGGTCCGCGGCTTTGATGAGGTGTTCTACGCCCCCCACAGCCGCCATACCGGCATCAGCCGGGAAGATGTGCTCAACTGCCGCGCCCTCCGCATCCTGGCCGAGAGCGACGAGGCAGGCCCGTTCCTCATGAGCACCGAAAATGGCCGCCAGATCTTTGTCACCGGCCACCCGGAGTACGATAAGTACACGCTGGATGCCGAGTACAAGCGGGATGTGGGCAAGGGCCTGCCCATTGCAGTGCCCAAGAATTACTACCCCAACGACGACCCGGAGCAGCCGCCCCTCTTCCGCTGGCGTGCCCATGCCCACCTGCTGTATGAGAACTGGCTGAACTATTACGTCTATCAGAACACTCCCTATGACCTGGGCACCATCGAGCGCGTCCAGCACGAGGACTGAGAAAAATAAACCCTTTCTGCCTGCGCGATGAAAGGCGGAGAGGGTTTTCTTGGAGGTAAATCTTTATGGGAATCCCTGCAAAATGGAATCTGACCATCGGCCATCTGCCCCACGGCCCGCTGAATAAGATCAGCGACGTGCCCGGCGTGACGGTGGGCCACTGCACCCTGGCGGACGGCGATGTCCAGACGGGCGTGACGGCCCTGCTGCCCCACCCGGGGGATCTCTTCCACGAGAAGCTGCTGGCCGCCAGCCATGTCATCAACGGCTTTGGCAAGACCACCGGCCTGGTTCAGATCGACGAACTGGGCACGCTGGAAACGCCCATCCTCTTTACCAACACCCTCAGCGTGGGCACGGCGGAGACGGCGCTGGTCAAGTATATGCTGGCCCAAAATCCGGATATCTGTGAGACGACGGGCAGCGTGAACCCGGTGGTGTGCGAGTGCAACGACAGCGGCCTGAACGACATCCGGGGCCTGCATGTCACCGAGCAGAACGTTTTTGACGCATTGGCCGACTGCAAGGCTGATTTTGCCGAGGGCGCTGTGGGCGCGGGCCGAGGGATGCGCTGCCACGGCCTCAAGGGCGGCATCGGGTCGGCTTCCCGGGTGGTGGAGCTGGATGGAAAAAACTATACCATTGGTTCCCTTGTCCTCTCCAACCATGCCATGTTTGATGATCTCATTGTGGGCGGTACCCCCATCCAGCAGCTGCTGGAGGCACACATCCCGCCCCACGAGGATAAAGGCTCCATCATCACGGTGCTGGCCACGGACATCCCGCTCAGTGAGCGGCAGCTCCGGCGGCTCTGCCACCGGGCGCTGGTGGGCCTCTCCCGCACGGGCAGCTACTGCGGCAATGGTTCGGGCGAGATCGTGCTGGCCTTTACCACGGCCAACCGGATGCCCCACTACGCGGACAAAGCCCTCCTGCCCATGACCATGCTCCACGATGACGCCATCAACCCGCTCTTCCGGGCGGTGGCCGAGTGCGTGGAGGAAAGCGTCCTCAGCAGCCTGTTCCACGCTGAGACGGTCACAGGCTATCACGGCAAAACCGTGCCCTGCCTGACCGACCTGCTGGAGGGTAAAATCGAGAGAAAAGAATGATCTAACGCGGCAACACCCGCAGGGAGCCAGTTTCCTGCGGGTGTTGTCTTTTGACAGAAAGTATGATATCCTGTAACTGCAGTGTATTTACCCTGCCAATGGGTGTTGCCTCAAACGCAGGCGGCTGAACGCTCCTTGCCGGAATTCTTGTTTTGCAAAGATTGCAGAACAGATGCCGGGAGGGCGGCTTTTTTGAAGTGACCCCTCCCGACACTTCTGGTGAAAGGAGGGATGCAATATGACTCTGTCTGAAGTGCTTTTGCTGCTGACATTGCTTTGCAGCATTGCCTATGGTGTTTTTGACATCACATGGAAAATCAGCCATGATGACAAGAATCAGAAAAACAAAAAAGACTGACCGCCATCTACTTCCCCAAGTACATCGGTCAATCTTTTTTGTTCATGTACGGTAAGGAGCCAGCCGTTTGTTAGGCAGCACCCTTTGTAGTTTCAGTATACGCGTTTCAACGTCCTTTGTCAAGCTTACGGGAGGTGGTCTTTATGCAAAAAATCAAAGCACACAAGCAGGCTTTCCGCCGCGCACTGCGCATTTTGTACTGGGTGGGTTTGATGATCCTCTACCTCTGTGCGGCCAGCCGCCCGGGAGTCTGGCTGCGGGATGCGTTTCTGTACCGGCAGACGGATGGAAGCTTTGCAGGCCGGGATGAATACGGAATTTATGCGTTGACTGTCACTGCGGCAGAGCATGAAACGCAGGCAGTGTTTGCGATGAACGGGGAAACGATTCAATACCGCGTTGTAACGTCATCGCAGGAGAATGTCCAAATTTATCAGGATGACAGGAAGATTTTTGCCGGGCAGGCAATTGGCGAGCCGGGCGATGCGGTTTTATGGGCGGAAAACGGCCAGCTGGCAGATGGTATCAATGTTGTGGTCAACGGGGAGTACCAACAGCAAGACCTTTTGCCCACTTGTCAGTGGCTTTATAATATTGCCGTCGGAGGGCGGATGGAAACGCGGGGGAATTTATGGTTCCTGCTCCCTATGGGGCTGCTGGCGTTGGTTCTTTTTCTGGACATTAAATTTCCATTGCTATTCTGGAACCTCAGCCACGGTCTGGCAGTACAGGGCGGCGAACCCAGTGAATGGTACTGCACCATGCAGAAAGTCAGCCGCGATCTGATGGAAGTCGGCATCCCCTTTCTGGCCCTCATCAGCTTCTGGCAGCATTAAAGGAAAGACAAGTGCCCGCAGGAAGATAAAACCTGCGGGTATTCTTATGTCTTTTCAATGGTGACAAAATTTATCCTGCTGCAAAAGGCTGAGAAAAGCTCCTTTTCCAGTCCGGCAGGGAATCTTGCTTTGAAATCTGGGATACATCCTGCGCTTTTCTGGCAATCTGCTGTCAGAGATTCCATCTCGTTGTGCAAAATGCTTACTTGATTCCAAATTGGAATGGATTTTGGAAAAACTCTCGGAAAAAATGGGACTTTTCTTGGGGGATAAAGGGTAGTAAGATGAAGAAAAGGAATGGGAAAAGACAAACATAGAACGGAACCAGGCAGGGAAGTTGAAATGAAAGGAGAACCTCAATGGACGAGAAAGACTTTGAGCTGCTGGAAGTGCTGGATGAGACACGGAACATCACCCATGCGGCGGATAAACTCTATATGACCCAGTCGGCGCTGTCCAAGCGGATCAAATCCATGGAGCAGGAGCTGGGGGTGGAAATTCTGCTCCGCTCCCGGCAGGGCATCCGCTTTACCCCGGCAGGAGAAAAGGTGCTGGAGCACAGCCGTGCCGCCCTCAAGCAGATGGAGCAGCTGCGCCGCGGGCTGGACGCCATGCAGGGCGAGGTGTGCGGCACCCTGAAAGCGGGCGTGTCGGTCAATTTTTCCTACTACCGCCTGCCGGAGGTGCTGACCGAATACCACAAAAAGTATCCCCGTGTCCGGCTGGATATTGCCACCGGGCACAGCCGCCACCTTTACCAGCAGATGCTGGACGGTACGCTGGACATTGCGGTGCTGCGGGGCGAGTACCCCTGGGACGGCACGCAGTTCCTCCTCTCACAAGAGGATATCTGCCTGATCTATGCCCGGGAGTATGAGGGAAAGCCGCTCTCGGATTATCTGTATATCGACCACCAGACCGACGCTTCGCTGGGGGCCCAGATGGCCCGCTGGCGGTATGAGAATGGCGTGACCGGGGATACGGGCAGCTTTGTGGTGGACAATATCACCGCCTGTCTGGAAATGGTCAAGCGGGGCCTTGGCTGGGCCCTGATGCCGGAAATCGCGCTGGACAATTTTGATGGCTGTGTCCGGCCCTGCACGTTTGAAAACGGCGAGCCGTTCCTCCGCCGCACCTACATTTTCTGCCAGCGGGATGCCGCTGCTCTGCCGCAGGTGCAGCTGTTTATGGACATGCTCAAGAAAAAACGCTGAGAGGAGAAAATTTTCATGGAACAAGAAGTATCCCTCATCCAGATGCTGGATGCCCGGGAGCGCCGGGTCTGGCACCAGCAGGAGCTACTGGGGGCCTATGGCAAGCCGCTGGTCTGCTTTACCATGAACATTGCGGGCCCGGTCAAGGATTCGCCTCTCATCCGCCGGGGCTTTGCCCGGGGGCGGCAGCTGCTGGAACGGCAGTTTTTGCGCTGCGGCATCAAACCGCTGAAAATCGACCTCAGCAAGGCTGTGACGGGGCCAGAGGCTTTTTATGTGCTGGACGCGGAACCGCTGACCATCAAGAAACTGACGACATTGGTGGAGGACGCCAGCCCGCTGGGGCGGCTGTTTGACATGGACGTCCTCCGCCCGGACGGCAAAAAAGTGGACCGGGAAGAATTGCATCTTGAGGGCCGCAAATGCCTCATCTGCGGCGGGCCTGCCAAGGTGTGCAGCAGCCGCCGGGTGCATCCCGTAGCCGAGCTGCAGGCCCGGACGACGGCGATTCTTACCGAGACGATGGATACGCTGGATGCCGCCACGGCTGCCCGGCAGGCGGTGCGGGCCCTTTTGTATGAGGTGACCACTACCCCCAAGCCCGGCCTGGTGGATCGCCGGAACAGCGGCAGCCACACCGATATGGATTCGTTTACCTTTATGAGCAGCGCGGCCTCCCTCTACCCTTATTTTGAGGCCTGCACCCGGGCAGGGCGGAAAACAGCGGACGGCCCGGCCCCGGAGACCTTTGCAGCCCTCCGCCCGCTGGGCTGCGAGGCTGAGGGCGAGATGCTGGCCGCCACCCATGGCGTCAATACCCATAAGGGGGCTATTTTCTCCATTGGCATCGTCTGCGCGGCGCTGGGTCGCCTGGACCGTGCCGTCTGGGCCGACCCGGCCCGCGTGCTGGCGGAAGTCTCGACCATGACGGCCGGGCTGACGGCAAAAGACTTTGCGGGGGTCACGGCCGAGAATGCCGTTACCGCCGGGCAGAAGCTCTATGTGCAGTACGGCATTACCGGGGTGCGGGGGCAGGTGGAAGCAGGTTTGCCCGCCGTGTTGGAGTTTGGTCTGCCCGCGCTGGAAAAAGGGCTGGCCGCAGGATACAGCCTCAATCAGTCCGGCTGCGGGGCGCTGCTGGCGATCATTGCCAACAGCACGGATACCAACCTGATCGCCCGCAGCGACCGTGCCACGCAACTGGCCGTGGTGGAGGAGCTGAAAGCCCTGCTGGCCCGGACGCCTTACCCGGACGAAGCCGCTCTCCGCGCGCTGGATGACCGCTTTATCGCGGCCAACCTCTCGCCCGGCGGCAGCGCTGACCTGCTGGCGCTCTGCTACCTGCTCCATTTTTTCAAAACGGAGGTACTGGAAGATGTCTGAATACACCCTCTCGCAGGTGTCGCCCACCGATAAAACCACCCTGGCTGAGATCGACGCCCTTTTGCAGAAAGAGGGCATCCGCCGGGACGGCAATCTGGATTATATCTGTGCCATGTTCGATGAGGATTACCACGTCATCGGCACGGGCAGCTGCTTTGGCAACACCCTGCGGTGCTTTGCCGTCAGCAGCGACCATCAGGGCGAGGGCCTGCTCAACCAGATCATCACCCACCTCATTGAGGTGCAGTGCGCCCGGGGCAACCTCCACCTGTTTTTGTACACCAAGGGTAAAAGCTCCAAATTCTTTGGGGACCTGGGCTTTTACGAGATCGCCCGGGTGGAGGATACCCTCGTCTTTATGGAGAACCGCCGGGATGGTTTTGGTGCCTACCTGCGCGGCCTCGAAAAGACCAAAACCGAGGGCAGATCTGCCGCGCTGGTCATGAACGCCAACCCCTTTACGCTGGGGCACCAGTATCTGGTGGAAACGGCGGCTGCCGCCTGTGATACCCTCCATCTGTTTGTCGTCAGCGAGGACGCCAGCCTGGTGCCTTTTGCAGTCCGCAAGCGGCTGGTGGCCGAAGGAGTGCGGCATCTGTCCAACGTCGTTCTGCACGACAGCGGCCCCTATATTATCTCCAACGCCACGTTCCCGAGTTATTTTCTGAAAGACAAAACCGCCGTGATCGAGGGCCACGCAAGGCTCGACCTGGCCGTTTTTACCAAGATCGCGGCGGTATTGAATGTGACCGCCCGCTATGTGGGTGAGGAGCCTGCCAGCCAGGTGACGGGCCTGTACAATCAGATCATGAAAGAGCAGCTGCCCAAGGCGGGCATCCACTGCATCATTGTGCCCCGTAAACAGGCCGGGGGAAAGGCCATCAGCGCCTCCACCGTCCGCCAGTGCCTCCAGAACGGCGATTGGGAGTCCCTGAAAGCCCTCGTCCCCGCCACGACGCTGGAATATTTCCGCAGCCCGGAGGCTGCCCCGGTGCTGGCACGGATCCAGAAAGCGGGCAATGTGGTGCATTACTGAGAAACTCCCCGGAAAAGAAGCGGCAAAAAAAGCGCCGGAGCCCGTTGACAGACCGGCGGGACATCGCATATAATAGAACCGATAAAAGGGAGTAAGGGGTGTGCCGCGGACCCGGAGCGGTGCACTGCATGGCAGCGTCAGCACGGTGGAAACACCCGATGTCATGTGTTCGCTTGAGACTTTTGTCACAGTGATTTTTGGCTGTGGCAGGGGTCTCTTTTTTTGTTTCCTGTCCGCAGCCTCCGGGGCCTGTTTTTGGGAGGAAACAAAATGGAGTTTCTCACAACATTCGCCAGCCTGTTTTCCAATTTTGGAAATCTGACCTGGCAGATGGTGGTCATGTGGGCGGTGGGCGGTCTGCTTATTTATCTGGCCATCGCAAAACAGATGGAGCCAAGCCTGCTGCTGCCCATGGGCTTTGGTGCCATCCTCGTCAACCTGCCTCTCTCCGGGGCCATTACCCAGGGGGAGACCGTGGGGCCCATCACGGAGCTGTTCCGTGCGGGAATGAGCAACGAGCTGTTTCCGCTGCTGCTCTTCATCGGCATTGGTGCCATGATCGATTTCGGCCCCCTGCTGGAAAAGCCCTGGCTCATGTTCTTTGGGGCGGCGGCCCAGTTCGGCATCTTTTTCACCCTGTTCGCGGCAGGCTTCGTCTTTGAGCTGAACGATGCCGCTTCCATCGCCGTGATTGGCGCGGCGGACGGCCCCACGGCCATCTTTGTGGCAAACGTGCTGGGCTCGAAATATCTGGGAGCCATCATGGTGGCGGCCTACAGCTACATGGCGCTGGTGCCCATCGTTCAGCCGCCGGTCATCCGGCTGGTGACCACCCGGAAAGAACGGCTCATCCGGATGCCCTATGAGAAAGGCCATGTCAGCAGGCTGACCCGCATTCTGTTCCCCATTGTAGTCACGGTCATCGCCGGGCTGGTGGCCCCGGCCAGCGTGGCGCTGGTGGGCTTTTTGATGTTCGGCAACCTGCTGCGGGAGTGCGGTGTCCTCAACGCCCTGAGCGAGACGGCGCAGAATGTGCTGACCAATCTCATCACCATCGTGCTGGGGCTCACCGTGGCCGGGCAGATGACGGCGGACCAGTTCGTCCGGCCGGATACCCTGCTCATCCTGGCGCTGGGGCTGGTGGCGTTCGTGTTCGATACCATCGGCGGCGTGCTGTTTGCCAAGCTGCTCAACCTTTTCCTGCCGGAGGGCAAAAAGCTCAACCCCATGATCGGCGCGGCGGGCATTTCCGCGTTCCCCATGAGCGGGCGGGTGGTCAACAAAATGGGGCTGGAAGAGGATAACCAGAATTTCCTGCTCATGTATTCCATCAGCGTCAATGTCTCAGGCCAGATCGCTTCCGTCATTGCAGGCGGGCTGCTGCTCACCCTGCTGGGCGCGTGAACAAAGGAGGAAAAACATGCTGCATTTACTTTCGTGGGAGACCACGCTGCCCATCCTGCTCATCGGGATGCTGGGCATCTTCCTGGTCATCGGCGTTATTGTGCTGGCGGTGACCCTGCTGGGGAAGTTTACAAAGTAAAAATAAAAGAGGCTGTTGCACCATTTTGCAACAGCCTCTTTTGTTTTGCAAATCAGGTCTCAGGAGCTGCTTTCACGGCATTCAAAAAATCCCGGATCTTCTCGACCTGGATCTGAGCCACGGCCCGGCCGGTCTCATAGACGCGGCGCAGCTGGGCGGGGTCCCGCTCCATGGCACCGATCTCCAGCGGGATGGGCGGGCGGATGACATAATCCTTGCCGGCCTGCTCCAGCATCGAGATGTAGCTCAGGGTCTCGTTATACCGCTCATGGCGGTCCGCCACAGCCTCCACAAAGGCGGGGTAGCGGAAATATTTGGCCCGGATGGCGGGCAGGAGTTTGTTCTTCTTTTTGGTGTAGCCCTTGGGCTGGGTCAGGATGATGAGATTGCGCTTGTACCCGATGGACTCAAAGAACCGCACCGGGATGGAGTCCGCCACGCCGCCGTCCAGCAGGCCGTAATGGCCGATCTTGACGATCTTTGCCGCCAGCGGCATGGAAGCCGAGGCTTCCATCCAGCGCACATCCTCGGCATCGCCCTTGCGGCACTTATGATAGATGGGCTCGCCCGTTTTCACATCGGTGCAGACCACAAAGAAATCCATGGGGGAGGCGGCAAAGGCCGCCTCGTTGAACGGATCCAGCTTTTCGGGCACCTCGTGGTAGCAGAACTGCTCACTGTACAGGTTGCCCGTTTTGACCAGATTTTTAAAGCTGGCGTAGCGCTTATCGTTGCAGTACTCGGTGTTGTAGCGGATGACGCGGCCGATCTGGTGTGATTTGTAGTTGCAGCCAAACACCGCGCCGGCCGACACGCCGATCGCACCGTCGGTCACAAGGCCGTTCTCCATCAGAACGTCCAGCACGCCCGCCGTGAACATGCCCCGCATGGCACCGCCTTCCATGATCAATCCTGTTTTCATACGGGTCCACTCCTTCTCCCCAGCGGCTGGTTCGTTGCAAAACAGCCGCACCCTGTTGGCCGGGGCAGCACAGAATCCCCCGGCTGATTGCTTCCAGTATACTCGAATTTTTCCAGAAAACAAGCCCGCAGGCCGGAAAAATCGCCCCCGGACGCAAAAGAACAATCAAAGTCATACTCTTTGGAGCTAAGACTGAAATTCCAAGCGCTTTTTTGTCAAATTTGGGTATAAAACACCTTGCAAACCCCGGGTGGTTCCGGTATACTTGGTAAAATAAAAATTGAGAGTCACAGGAAAAATTTGAGAGTCACTGGGAGGAACGTGCAGAGTTATGAAAATGCTGGAAGATCGCATCCGCAAGGACGGCATTGTCCGCGAGGGCAATGTGCTCAAGGTAGACAGTTTCATCAACCACCAGATGGACATCCCACTGTTCAAGGAGATGGCCCGGGAGTGGAAGCGCCTGTTTGATGGCAAGCCCATCAACAAGGTGCTCACCATCGAGGCCAGCGGCATTGGCATTGCCGCCGTGGTGGCCAGCGAGTTCAACGTGCCGGTGGTGTTTGCCAAAAAGTCCATGAGCATCAACCTGGATTACGATAACTACGAGACCAAGATCCAGTCTTTTACCCACAAGAAGATCTACAACGTCATCGTCTCCAAAAAGTTCCTCACCCCGGAGGACCATGTCCTCATCATTGACGATTTCCTGGCCAACGGCTGTGCCCTGATGGGCCTGCTGGAGCTGGCACAGGAGGCCGGTGCCACCGTGGAGGGCATCGGCATTGCCGTGGAAAAAGGTTTCCAGCAGGGCGGCGAGCTCATCCGCAGCAAGGGCTACCAGCTGGAGAGCCTTGCCATCGTGGATGCCATGGACAGCAAGACCGGCGAGATCACGTTCCGCGAGCAGCCGCAGCAGAGCTGAAAATCCAGCAGCACATGTTATCCTATCCGCAGGACCGCTTCGGCGGTCTTTTCTTTTTGCCCTGATTCAGGCCCCGTCAAAACTGTCGCCATCTTCAGGCAGGTCGGCGGCAGTCTCCGCCGTGGGGGCTGGCTGCTCCGGGACGGCGGCGCGGGGGATGCCTTTGGATACCAGCGTCTGTTCCAGAACCTCGGCGCAGACGGGAGCCGAGAGGCTGCCGCCTGCCGTCGTCCAGCTGTGGGGCTCATCCAGGCAGACCAGGCAGAGGAACCGCGGGTCGTCGATGGGGGCCACGGCCACAAAGCTGGCAATGCGGGCCTTTTCGTCGGCGCTGTCCAGCTTCTGGCTGGTGCCGCTCTTGCCGCCCACCCGGTAGCCCGCGATCCGCGCGTTCCGCCCGCCGCCGTAGAGGACGACCGCCTCCATCATCTCCCGCATGATCTGGCTGGTCTCGGGCTTGAGCACCTGCCGTTTGCAGACGGGGGAGAGGGTCTCTATGACCTCGCCCTCCGGCCCTAAAATGGCATCCACCACCCGGGGCTGCAGCAGCTTCCCGCCGTTGACCACGGCACAGACCGCCGATGCCATTTCCAGGTAGGAGATCTTGCTGCTCTGCCCGAACGCGCAGGAGGCCAGCTCCACCGGGCCCATCCGGTCAGCGGTGTAGTAGAGGCTCTTTTTCGGCTCGGCGGGCAGGTCGATGCCGGTGGGCTCCCGCAGGCCAAAGGCTGCAAAATAATCACAGAACGCCTCTTTGCCCAGCCTTGCCCCGATCTGGATGAAGCTCTGGTTGCAGGAGTTTTCCAGTGCCTGGGTCACGGTCTGGGCCCCGTGGCGCTTGTGGTTGGCGCAGTGGAACCGGGTGCCTGCTACCGAGATGAACTCCCCGCAGTAAAAGCTGGAGCTTTTGGAGATGGCCCCGGCGTCCAGCGCTGCTGCGCAGGTGATGAGCTTGAAGACGCTGCCCGGCTCGTATAAATCGCTGACGGCCTTGTTCCGCCACTGGGTCTGCTGGGCCAGCTGCAAAGCTGCCTTGCGCTCGTCGCCGGTCAGGGCGTCCACCATGCTCCGGGCGGCCTTGTCGGCCAGCACGCGGGGCTGGTTGGGGTCGTAGGAGGGGGTGGTGGACATGGCCAGCACGGCCCCGGTGTTCACGTCCATCACGATGCCTACGGCCCGGGCCGCGACGTGATGCTCCCGGACGGCATAGCCCAGCGCGTTCTCTAGGTAATGTTGGATGTTGGTGTCGATGGTCAGCCGCAGGCCGTCCCCCTCGGTGGGGAAGCGCTCGGTCTCATAGCTTTGTTCCAGCGTGTAGCCCCAGGCGTTGACGGCGGTGAGCACCACGCCGTTTTCCCCGGTGAGCAGATCGTCGTATTCCAGCTCCAGCCCCGAGACACCGGCGTTGTCCACATTGGTGAAACCCAGCACCGAGGCCAGAAACTCCCCCTGCGGGTACCAGCGCCTGGAGTCCTGATTGATCCGGATGCCGGTGATGCCGTTCTCCTCGCAGAAATCCCGCACCCGGTCGGCCATGGAACGGTCCACCCGGTAGCGGAGCAGGCAGTCGTTGGAGCGCCGCTGGCTGAATTTTTCCAGCAGGGCGGCTTCGTCCAGCTCCAATATTTTCGCAAGGCCCTGGGCGGCAAGGCCGAGTTTTTCCTCCGGCATCTCCCGGGGCGAGGCCCGCAGGGTCCAGCAGCTGCTGTTGGCGGCCAGCAAAACGCCGTCCGCACTATAGATACGGCCCCGGTCCGCCGGGACGACGGTATCCCGCAATTGCTGGCCCAGCGCCCGCTGAGTGTACCAATCAGAGGCGCGCAATTGCAGCCAGAACAGACGGAACGCCAGCCCGGCGGCCACGGCACAGAACAGCACGGCCACCAGCCGTGCCCGCTGGCGGAATGCCCGCTCGGGCAGGGTGCGCGGACCGGACATGAACACCACCTCCTCCTGCCACTCTATGCGGGGCAGAGTGACTATTATTCGCCATTCCTGCGTACAATAAGTACCCGGGAGGAACTGCCGATGCTGCACAATGAAACGATACGCCCCACGCCCCGCCACAGGCTCCGCCTGCCTCTGCGGCAGCTGCCTGCCCTGGACCTGCCTTTTCTGGTACTGGTGCTCACGCTGGTGGGCTTTGGGCTGGTGATGCTGGCCTCTGCCTCCAGTGCGGTGGCTCTCTACCGCCGGGGGGATGCCTGGGCCTACCTGCGCCCGCAGCTGCTATACGCGGCGCTGGGGTTGGTGGGCCTGTGGCTGGCCAGCCGGGTGGATTATCATCTTTTCCATAAGCTGGCCTGGCCGCTGCTGGCTCTCTCCCTCGTTTTGCTGGTGGCCGTGCTCTTTATGCCGGAGTACAACGGCTGCAAGCGCTGGCTGGTGCTGCCCGGGCTGGGCACGCTGCAGCCCAGCGAAATTGCCAAATTCGCGGTGGTGCTGGTGTTCAGCCATGTCATTTCCCTCAACCACGACCAGATGAAACGCTTCTCCGTGGGCGTGCTTCCCTTTGCGCTGGTGCTGGGGGTGGTGGCGGCGCTGATGCTGCTGGAGCCGCACCTTTCGGGCACCCTGCTGATCCTGGGCATTGGAGCCGTGCTGATGTTTGTGGGCGGTACCGGGCTCAAGTGGTTCGTGCTGGCAGGCGTGAGCGGGGTGGCCGCCATCGGGGCGGCAGTGGTCATCATGCCCGACCTTGTGCCCTACGCCGCCGACCGGCTCAATTCCTGGCTGGACCCTTTTGCTGACCCGCTGGGCGACGGCCACCAGACCATCCAGAGCCTGTATGCCATCGGCTCCGGCGGGGCTGCCGGGCTGGGCCTGGGCAACAGCCGCCAGAAACATCTGTTCGTGCCAGAGCCCCAGAACGATTTTATTTTTTCCATCGTTTGCGAGGAGCTGGGCTTTGTGGGGGCCTGCGCCGTGGTGGGGCTGTTCGTGCTGCTGCTCTGGCGGGGAATCACGCTGGCGGCCCATGCGCCCGATCGTTTCGGGGCACTGCTGGTGGTCGGCTTCACGGTGCAGGTGGCCCTGCAGGCCGTGCTGAACATGGCCGTTGTAACCAACACCATCCCCAACACAGGCATCAGCCTGCCGTTTTTTTCCTCCGGCGGCACCAGCCTCATGATGCTGCTGGGCGAGATGGGGGTGGTGCTTTCCGTCTCAAGAGGGGAAACGTGAAAATTCCTCTGTTTGGCTCCCCTGATAGGATAGACTCCCTCCGGCCGGAGGGAGATGTCGCGTTAGCGACAGAGGGAGGACGGCTGGACGTGCCAGAGCGCGGCCTGAGAGGTTGAATTTTAAATAAACTGGAACAAATGACGCACCAAACTCTTGTGGAATCAGACGGATTGACATTCCGCGCTCCCTTTGCATAGCCTGTGGTATCTTTTGCGGAATGGGGGCTGCGTATATGGCACAGAGCGCGGAACAGATCGTGGTAACGGGTGGGTGGCCTTTGAACGGAACGGTCCGCATCCCGGCAGCAAAAAACAGCGTACTGCCGCTTCTGGCGGCCGCGCTGCTCTGCCAGCGGCCGGTCCGGCTGCGGGGCGTGCCAAGGCTCTCGGACGTGGAGTGCAGCCTTGCGCTGCTGCGGGGCGCGGGCTGCACGGCCCAGTGGCAGGGCAGCGATGTGGCGCTCTCCGGCAGCCCGGTCCAGAGCACCCTGCCGGGGCAAACAGCGGCACAAATGCGGGCTTCCATTCTCTTCTGCGCGCCGCTGCTGGCACGGCTTGGCCGGGCGGAGACCGTGCTGCCCGGCGGGTGCAGGATCGGCTCCCGCCCCATTGACCTGCACCTGACGGGTCTGGCGCGGATGGGGGTGCAGGAGCTGGACGCCGGGCCGGGGCGGCTGGTGCTGCTGGCTCCCTCCGGCCTGCATGGGGCAGAAATCACCCTGCGGTTCCCCAGTGTGGGGGCCACGGAGACGCTTTTGCTGGCGGCGGCCTGCGCCCGGGGCCGCACCGTGCTGCGGGGAGCTGCGCGGGAGCCGGAGGTCGCAGACCTGGCCGATTTCCTCAACCGGTGCGGCGGCAGTGTGGAGGGGGCGGGAAGCTCCACGCTCATCATTGAGGGGCGGAGGGCGCTGGGCGGGTGCGTGTTTTCGCCCCTGCCGGACCGTATTTTTGCCTCCACGCTGGCCTGTGCGGCGGCCGCCGCCGGAGGCCGGGTGGAACTGACCGGATGCAGCCCGGAGCTCTATGCCCCGGTGCTGGAAATTCTGGCACAAATGGGCTGCCGGGTGGAGCGCGGCGGGGAGAGCGTGCAGGTGGCCCGGTTTGGGCGGCTGTATGGTGCGGGCCGGGTGTTCACCGGAGTATATCCGGCATTGGCCACCGATGCTGCCCCGCCGCTGGCGGCCGCCATGCTCTGTGCGGAGGGCGAAAGCAGTATTGAGGATGTGATCTTTGAGCGGCGGTTTGCCTGCGCGGAGGGCTTTGCGGCCTTGGGCGGGCGGGTAAATACGGCGGGCCGGGTGCTGCACATCCGGCCGGGTGGTGCACTGCGGGGTACACGCCTTTCTGCACCCGACCTGCGGGGCGGGGCCGCACTGGTGCTGGCAGCCCTGGCGGCACAGGGCAGGAGCCAAATCGGCGGGGTTGCGTATCTCGACCGTGGATATGCGGATTTTACAGAGATTTTGGCCTCTCTTGGGGCACGAATTTACCGAGAAACGAAGCCCGCGTGACCCCCGGTGAAAAAAACACCCCCCAAAACCCAAATTTGTCTTGCAATCGGAGCCAAAAGATGATACGATACTGTTATATAGTAGCAGTAATATGAGATAATCCTGCCCTTGTACACGGCGGGTGTACGATAAAATCCGATGGAGGACAAAGTTATGGCATTGATGCTCGACGAAGAAATGGACGAAAACGTTACGACGATTAAGGTAATTGGCGTCGGTGGCGGCGGCGGAAACGCGGTCAACCGGATGGTCAGCGACGGCCTGCAGGGGGTTGAATTCATCGCGATGAACACCGACCAGCAGGCACTGGCCAAGAACCATGCTGCCACCAAGGTGCAGCTGGGTTCCAAGCTCACCAAGGGCCGCGGCGCGGGTGCCGACCCTGAGATCGGCCAGCGCGCCGCCGAGGAGAGCAAGGACGAGATCGCAAACGCGCTCAAGGGCTCTCAGATGGTCTTTATCACTGCCGGTATGGGCGGCGGCACCGGCACGGGCGCGGCCCCTGTTGTGGCCGAGGTCGCCCATGACCTGGGCATCCTGACCGTTGGCATCGTGACCAAGCCGTTCTCTTTTGAGGGCAAGCGGAAGATGGGCCTGGCCGAGCAGGGCATTGCAAACCTGCTGATGCATGTGGACAGCCTGATCGTGATCCCCAATGAGCGCCTGAAGATGATCAGCCAGGAGAAGATCACCCTGATGAACGCTTTCCAGGCTGCGGATAACGTGCTGCGCCAGGGCGTGGAGTCCATCTCCGCCCTGATCAATGTGCCCGCGTTCATCAACCTGGACTTCGCCGACGTGCGCTCCATCATGAAAGACGCAGGCTACGCACACATGGGCGTGGGCAGTGCCAAGGGTGCCGGGAAAGCAGAGAACGCCGCCAAGGCTGCGATCTCCTCTCCGCTGCTGGAGACCAGCATTGCTGGTGCACACGGCGTGATCATCAACATCACTTCCAGCCCGGACATCGGCCTGGAGGATGTCGAGACCGCCGCGGGCCTCATCACCCAGAGCGCGCATCCCGATGCAAACATCATCTGGGGTACCGCGTTTGATGAGAACCTCTCCGATGAGATGCGCGTGACCGTGGTCGCCACCGGTTTTGACAACAAGGTGCCCGATGCTCTGCGTGCCAGCCTGAGCAATGCAGCCGGTGCGGCAGCTTCCACTCCGTCGGCTGTCTTCAGCTCTGACGTGGCAGCCGCCAACAATGCCGCAAAGCAGCAGCCTGCTGCCAACACCGCCAAGGTGGAAGAGGAGAGCAGCGACAACCGTTATTACGATGAGCTGCTGGCCATCCTGAACAAGCGCAAGTAAGCGGGATCTTCATTCAGAACAACAGAGCGCCCGGGAGGGGGCGTGTCTCTTGCGCGTGAGCGGAAGGAGGCATTGGATGGTACTCAGGGACGGAACGCTGCCCACCGCATGGTTGAGCAGCCGCAAAAACAGCGTACTGCGCTGCATTGAGCGTCTTTGTGCCGAAACTGCGTCCGAGCACCGCCGCGCGCAGCGCAGACTGCAGGAAGTGGAGGAAGCCATGGCTACCCAGAACCAGCCGGGATCGATCCTGCCGGGGCGGACGATGCAGACCGCTGTTCCGGTGTCCGGGGGGCAGTCTGCGCCTGCGGCTTCTGAAACAGAGCTGCTGCGCCGGAAACTGGCGGAGGCCAATGCGGAGATCCGCCGGTATGAGACTCGCCTGTTTGCCTACGAGCGTGCCATGCTGGACCTGCGCCGGGAGAACGCCGAGTTACAGGCGCTGTGTGAGCAGGCCCGGGCGGGCGAGACCCTGCCGGAGCCGACGCCTCAGCCCACCGTTCCGGTGCTGGAAAAGCCGGAGCTCCCGGTCATCCATTTCCCGGCCCCCGCGCGGGATGCCGGGGTGGCTCAGGGACCGCTTACCGGCGAGATCGAGACCCTGCTGGACACGGGCACCCCGGAATGGGAGCCCAAGACCAAGCTGGATCACCTCTCGGTGGACATCATCTCCCAGCTGGAACAGCTGATGGGAACTTAACAAAAAAGAAAAAGACCGATGCATTTGTCTCACGACAGTGCATCGGTCTTTTTTGATGCTTATTTTACCGCGCTGGTGCGGTGCTCCATGAGGTACGTTGCTTCCAGGTCAGCAATGTGGAGCTTGACGGCCAGAGGGTATTTATCGTAGGCCTCCGAGATGGCAAAGCAGCCGCCCCGGGCCGCGTCGTCAAAGCCGCCCATGTGCCAGCGGATGGCCACCGCTTCCTCCACTTTCAGTTTCATGAACCGCTCAATGAGGAAAACGCTCTTCTCGCCGTGGCCGTAAGGGAACAGATCCTCCACGCTGTAGGAGGGCACTTTTTCCCACTGGCCGGTCACGTCATTTTTCACGTTGCGGGTGCCGCGCTTGTAGTAGTTGGCCTTGCACAGGTCGTGCAGCAAGGCGCAGATGGCAAAGCTCTCCTCGCTGTCGCCCTCGGTGAAGAAGGTGTCATGGAGGGCGTGATAGACGTTGAGGCTGTGCATACACAGCCCGCCCTCACAGGCCCCGTGGAACCGGGTGGAGGCCGGAGCCGAGAAGAAATCGGTCTTGCTGTCCAGCCAGTCCAGCAGCTTCTCGCTGCCGGGGCGGGTGACATGCTGCTGGAAGATCTGCAAAAACTCCTCGCGGTCGCCCATCTTACAGCTCCATATCGTCCAGGATGCCCTTGAGGATGGCCAGCTCGTCGTGGCTCAGGGAAATGCCCTTGCCCATCCGGGTGCCGTCCGGGGACCAGTCACGGATATCATACTTGGGCTCGCCGTCGTTCCAGCTGATGAGGTTGAGCTGGCGCTCCCAGCCGCGGGGCCGCTGGGAGAGGACTGCCAGCTTCTGGACCACTTCGTATTTGATTTCTGCCATGGTAACATTACCTGCCTTTGTCTTTGTTTGCTACCATAATAAAAGAAGCGGCCGAAGATTTCAACTACTAAATTAAAAATAATTTGAAAATTGTTTCAGAACTTAGCCGTAGGGGGCGTCCTCCCGCCACTCCACCAGTGCTTCCACGCCGCTCTCGTCCTCATCCGGGGCCGGGTGGGCGGAGTGAGTGTGCTGGGCCGTGCCGAACAGCTGCTGGCCGTACTGGGCCATCACGCTGGTGGAAACATCGCCTTGTAAATAATCCTCAGCGTTTTTCTGGTAGCAGGCGGCAGGGGTGCCGTCCGTTACCTCGATGGAACTTCCCTTGGCAGGGGAGCTGTCCGCGCCAGAGCGCGGACGGAGAGGTTTTATTTCAAAATCAGGCAGATGCCCCAGCGGCGGGCTCACCTTGCTCGACGTGTTTCCAACGGAATGCTTGTGCTTCGACATAAAAACACCTCCGCGCATAGTTTGCGCAGAGGTGCCGCGATTATACGATGAGCTCTACCGTGCTCCCGCCGCTGCGGGCCTTGCGGACGACCACCTGATGGTCAACGCGATCCTTGAGAGCTCCTACATGGGAGATGATGCCCACCAGCCGGTCACCCTCGGTCAGGCCTGCCAGCACCCGGATCGCCTGTTCCAGCGAGTCCTCATCCAGGGAGCCAAAGCCCTCGTCGAGGAAAAGGGTGTCCAGCCGGATGCCGCCAGCGGCGCTCTGCACCTCGTCTGAAAGGCCCAGGGCCAGCGCCAGAGAGGCCTTGAAGCTCTCGCCGCCGGAAAGGGTCTTCACGCTGCGGCGGGTGCCGTTGTAGTGGTCGATGACGCCGAGGTCGAGGCCGGACTGGCTGCGCTGGTTCTCGGCCCCGATCCGTTCCAGCTCGTACTGGCCCGCCGTCATCTGCATCAGGCGGGTGTTGGCGTGGACGAGGATGCGGTCGAGGTAGTTCATCTGAATGTAGGCTTCCAGCCGGATCTTCTGTTTGCTGCTCAGGGTGCCGCCCGCCGTGGCGGAGAGGGCGCTGACCCACTGCCAGCGGTGTTCCAGCGCCGTGAGCCGGGCCGAGTGCTGGCGGTACTGGGCGGCTGCGTTCCGGTTGGGCACCAGCCGGGCGTTGAGGGCCTTTTCGGCGGCGGTCAGCTGGCTGCGGGCGGTCTGCAGCTCCGTTTGCCGGGCCTGCAATGCTGCCAGCTCCTGCGGGGGCAGCGTGTTTTCAGAAGTCTGCTGGGCCTCCAGTGTGCGGACGGTGGCCTCGGCAGCGGCCGCCGCTTGCTGGGCCTGCGCCGCCTGCACTTCCAATGCAGCGCGCTGGTCGGCCAATTGCTTGCGCTGGGCTTCCAGCTGGGTGCGGCGTTTCGTCTGGGCAGCATTTTCAGTCTGCTGTGTGTGCAGAGCGTCCAGTGCCCGGTGCAGGGCGGTATGCTCCTCGGCTAATGCGGTCTTGAGCAGGCCCACCGTCAGCGGCACCGGCCCCTCCGGAGAGGTGAACCGCTCCGGCAACAGGGCCTCGGCGTCCTGCCGCAGGCGGGCGCGGCCCTCCTGCTCCCGGGTCAGGGCGGCGCGGGCGGCAGCACTGGCCTCCTGCGCGGCGGCGTCTGCCTCAGTGGCGGCGCGCTTGGCCGCGTTTACCTGCGTCTGTGTGGGGGCCGTGCGGGGGAGCAGGGCTTTGGCCGGGTGGTGGGTGCTGCCGCAGACCGGGCAGGGCGTGCCCTCTTCCAGCGTCTGGGCCAGCAGGCCCGCCTGTGCGTCCAGAAACGCCCGTTCCAGCCCATCCCGGGCGGTGTGTGTCTCGGTCTGGCGGGCGGCTGCCTGCCGGTACTGCTCCTGTGCCGTCTTGGCGGCGGCAGCGCGGCGCTGACAGTCGGTGAGGCTCTGTTCCAGTTTGCGGAGCGTTTCCCCGCGCTGAGCAAGACGGGAGGCGTCGGCTTCCAGCTCCACCCGGCGGGTATCCGTGTCGGCCAGCCCGGCCAGTGCCGTTTCGGTTTCGGCCAGGCGGGTGGTCAGCTCGTCCAGCGTTTTGCGGCGTGCCGCGGCCCGGGCGGCCTCTAAGAGAGCTGTTTCCTGCGCTTTAGCCCGTTTGGCGGCCAGCTCCTGCTGCAGTTTCTGTGCCTGCTGGGCCCGGCCAAGGGTCTGCTGCAGGGCGTCCAGAGCCGCTTCTTTTTCGGCCCGCTGGGCGGCAAGCCGGGTCAGCTCCGTCTCCTGCCGGGCCAGCAGATCGTCCAACAGGGCCAGTACGGCGTCCGGTAAGAGCTGTGCTTCCGGCTGGCGCAGGGCGTCCAATGCTTCGGCGTCCGGGTCCTCGGGCGGATATGAGACGCCGGATAAGATCTGTCCGATCCGCACTTTCTGAGCCGCGCGCTGGGCCGTGAGAGTGGAAGCCTCCGCCTGCAGCGCTTCCTGCAATTTCTGGTACCGCTGGGTGCGGAACAGTTTGCGGAAAATGCGGCTCCGCTCCTCGGTAGAGGCATTCAGCAGCCGGGTGAACTGCCCCTGCGCGATCATGGCGATCTGCGAGAACTGGCTGTAATCCAGCCCGATGATGTCGATGACGGCGGCTGTCACCTCTTTGGCTTTCGTAACGGGCGGGCGGCCATCGGCATAGGTGAGGGTGGCGTCCGCTTTCTCGGTGGTAAAACCCTCGCCCCGGGCCTTGGGGCGGAGATATTCCGGGTTCCGCCGCACGGTATACCGCTGGCCGTTCACCTCAAATTCCAGCTCCACAAAGGTGGGTGTTTTGGGGTCGGCGTATTTACTGCGGAGCATGGCCCCCTCTCGCACGCCGCCGCTGGAGTGGTCGTAGAGGGCGTAGGTGATGGCGTCAAAGAGGGTGGTCTTGCCCGCCCCGGTGTCCCCCGTGACGAGGTACAGGCCACCCCGGCCCAGCTGCTCCAGCGGGAGAGTGGTCTCGGCGGCATAGGGCCCAAAGGCCGAAAGGGTCAGTTTCAAAGGCCTCATGCGTCGTCCTCTCCTTTCCAGATGGATTCAATGAGCTGCTGGCAGAATGCGGCCTGCTCCTCGCTCAGGGGCTGGTTATTCTGCAATTGATAAAAAGCTGCAAAGTGTTCCAGCGGGGTCTGCTGCTCGGCCCGGGCCGGGCCCTCCACGGTCTGCTGTTCCCGGGTGCGGCGGTTGTCGTAATCCAGTCGCATGAGATTGGGATAGAGGACCCGCAGCCGGGCCAGCGCGTCCGGGAGATCCTGCTCATCGGTCAGGGTGATGTGGAGGTAATCGTCCGTGGCGGTGCCCTCGTAGGCCCGGCGGTCCGTCAGCTCCATGTAGCTGCCCCGCAGCTCCCGCAGGTCGTGCAGCGGGGTGAGGGGTTCCGTGGTGATGGAGACGCTGCCCTTGGGGCCCAGCTCCACAAAGGTGACACTCTTTTGCTGCCCTGCCTCGGAGAAGGAATACTTGAGGGGCGTGCCGCAGTAGCGCACGGTGTCCCGCCCCACGTTCTGAGGGCTGTGGAGGTGGCCCAGGGCCACATAATCAAAGCCCTCGAACAGGGAAACGTCCACACTGTCCAGCCCGCCCACCGAGGGCTCCTCGCTCTCGCAGACAGCGGCCCCGGCCACGAACTGGTGGGCCACCAGCAGGCTGCGGTGAGCCGGGTCCCGTTTGCAGCGGCGCAGGACACAGCCCAGCGCGTCGGAGTAGCTCTGGGTACTTTCAGCGGGTTCCTCCGGCCAGACATGCCGGACGGTGGCAGGCTTCAAAAACGGGAGCAGGTAGATGTCCACCGGGCCGTATTCGTCGGCGAGGGGGATGGGCTCCGGGGCCCCGGTGAACACCGGGCTCATGTATACCCGGCTCTCCGCCAGCAGGTGGGAGCCAAACGCGATGCGGTCGGCGGAATCGTGGTTGCCGCTGATGGCGAACACCGGAAGCTTCCGCTCGGCCAGCGCGGTGAGGAACCAGTCCAGCAGGCGGACGGCCTCGGCGGGGGGCACGGGCTTATCGTAAAGGTCGCCCGCCAGCAGCACGGCGTCCACGGGGTGGGTGTCCAGCAGCGACAGAATCTGCTCGAGGATATAGCGCTGGTCGTCCAGCATGGAAAACTCACAGACCCGCTTGCCGAGGTGGAGGTCCGAGAGGTGAAGAAAGCGCATGGGATGCACCGCCTTTTTGTAAGAGATTGCCTTTATTATAGCATAAAGAAAAGAGCATGTCCTCTTTTTGGAAGACATGCTCTTTGGACCGGTGATTTCAGGCTCAGGTCTCCACGCCCTCGAACTGGCTGTTGTACAGGGTGGCGTAAAAGCCGCCCTGAGCCAGCAGCTCGTCGTGATTGCCCTGCTCCACGATGTGGCCGTCTTTCATCACAAGGATGACATCGGCCTCGCGGATGGTGGAGAGGCGGTGGGCCACGATGAAACTGGTGCGGCCCCGCATCATCCGGGCAAAGGCGGCCTGGATGCGCACCTCGGTACGGGTATCAATGGAGGAGGTGGCCTCGTCCAGAATCAGCATGGGGGGCAGGCAGAGCATGACACGGGCGATGCAGAGCAGCTGCTTCTGGCCCTGGCTGATGTTGCCGCCGTCCTCGGCGATGACCGTGTTGTAGCCCTCCGGCAGGCGGCGGATAAAGCTGTCGGCATGGGCAGCCTTGGCCGCGGCGATGATCTCTTCGTCGGTGGCGTCGGGCTTGCCGTAAGCGATGTTCTCCCGCACGGTACCGGCCCGGAGCCAGGTGTCCTGCAGTACCATGCCGTAGCTGCCCCGCAGGGAGGCACGGGTCACATCCCGGATGTCGGTGCCGGAGACGGTGATGGAGCCACCGTTGACATCATAGAACCGCATGAGCAGGTTGATGAGGGTGGTCTTGCCGCAGCCGGTGGGGCCCACGATGGCAATGCGCTGGCCGGGCTTGACGTCCAGGTTCAGCCCCTCGATGAGGGGGCGGTCCGGCAGGTAGCGGAACGAGACATCGTGCAGCACCACATGGCCGTCCGGCTGGAGCGCGGCAGCGTTTTCGGCCTCGGGGATCTGGTCGTCTGCATCCAGCAGCTCAAACACACGGGCCGCGCAGGCCAGGGCGTTCTGCAGCTCGGTGACGACGCCGGAGATCTCGTTGAACGGCTTGGTGTACTGGTTGGCGTAGCTGAGGAAGATGCTCAGCTGGCCGATGGTGATGCCGCCTGCCACGGCGTAGATGGCACCCACCAGGCCCACGCCGGCGTAGACGATGTTGTTGACAAAGCGGGTGGCGGGGTTGGTCATGCTGGAGAAGAAGATGGCCTTGAGGCTCACGTCCTGTAAACGACCGTTCACTTCGTCAAAGGCTTCCAGGCTCTCGGCCTCGTGGCCAAAGGCCTGTACCACTTTCTGGCCCTCGATCATCTCGTTGACCAGAGCGGTCTGCTCACCGCGGACGGTGCTCTGGCCCTGGAAATACTTGTAGCTGCGCTTGGCGAGGAAACTTGCCACGACGAGGCTCAACGGGGTGACACAGACCACCACCAGCGTGATGGGCACGTTCTGGGACAGCATGAACAGCAGGGTGCCCAGAATGGTCAGCACGCCCGAGAACAGCTGGGTGAAGCCCATGAGCAGGCCGTCGGCAAAGGTGTCCACATCGGCTACCATCCGGCTGACGATGTCGCCGGAGGGGTGGCTGTCGAGGTAGGAGAGGGGCAGGGTCTGGATCTTGCGCATGGCCTCGTTGCGGAGGTCGCGGCTGACGGAGAACGTGATGCGGTTGTTGCAGACACTGAGCAGCCACTGCGCAAAGGCGGCGGCCACGGCCACCACGAGGATCTCCACGACGATGTTCAGGACGGCGGAAAGGTTCACGCTGCCCTTGCCCAGCATAAAGTCGATGGCATTGCCGCAGAGGATGGGGATATACAGCTGGGCGGCCACGCTCACGGCGGCCACTACCAGGCTGCACACCACAAACAGGCTGTAGGGTTTGATCTTATGCAGGACACGGCGCAGCGTGGCATTGCGCTGTTCCGGGGTCAGCTTACTTTTTGCTTTTGCACTCATTGCCGCGCATCTCCTTTCTTGAACTGGCTGGCGTAGATCTCTTCATACACAGGGCAGGAGGCCAGCAGCTCGGCATGGGTGCCAAGGCCTGCCAGATGGCCGTCGTCCAGCACCAGGATCTGATCAGCGTGCTGCAGGCTGGCGGCGCGCTGGCTGACGATGAAGACGGTCATGCTGCCGGGCAGGGCGGCCAGTGCCTTGCGCAGGGCGGCATCCGTGGCGTAGTCCAGGGCGCTGGCACTGTCGTCCAAAATCAGGATATCCGGCTTGCTGACCAGCGCGCGGGCGATGGTCAGGCGCTGCTTCTGGCCGCCGGACAGGTTGCGGCCGCCCTGCTCCACGGGCTCGTCCAGCCCAAGGGGCTTCGAGTGGACGAACTCGGCGGCCTGCGCCGTTTCCAGCGCGGCCCAAAGGTCTGCATCCGAGGCGTTTTGATTGCCCCACAGCAGGTTGGAGCGGATGGTGCCGCCAAAGAGCTGGGCCTTCTGCATGACGACGCTCACCTTGCCGCGCAGCTCCTCGCGGGGGTAATTCTGCACCGGGTGGCCAAAGATCTCCACGCTGCCCTCGGTGGCATCGTAAAAGCGGGGGATGAGGCTGACGAGGCTGGATTTGCCGCTGCCCGTGCCACCGATGACGCCGATGGTCTGGCCCTTTTCCGCCGTGAAGCTGATGTCGGTCAGGCTGGGTGCACCGGCCCCCGCATAGGTCAGGCCCACATGGTCGAACCGGACGGCGTCGTTCTGCTTCTCGGCGGGCACCTCACCCGGTACCTCTTGCGGGAACTGCATCCCGGGCTTGGTGGCCAGCACGGCCTGCACACGGCCCGCGCAGGCCAGTGCCTTGCTCACCTGCACGATGAGGTTGGCCAGCTTGACAAGCTCCACAAGGATCTGGTTCATGTAGTTCACCAGTGCGATGACGTCGCCGGAGGCCATGTCGCCCACATGGATCTGCACACTGCCCACATACAGCAGCGCCACGATGGCCAGGTTGATGATGACATAGGTCAGCGGGTTCATCAGGGCGGAGATGTGGCCCACATGGAGCTGCATTTTGGTCAGCAGGGCGTTGGCGTCCTCAAAGCGGTTCACCTCGGTCTGCTCCTTATCAAAGGCGCGGACGACGCGCGCGCCCGTCAGGTTCTCACGGGTCAGGCCCAGCACCCGGTCCAGCCGGGTCTGCACGGTCTTGTACAGCGGGCGGGTGACCACCATAACACCAAAGACCACCACGCTCAACAGTGGGATGGCCACCACAAAGATCAGCGCGGCCCGCACATTGACGGTGAACGCCATGATCATGGCACCAAACACCACAAACGGGCTGCGGAGGAACAGGCGGAGGAAGAGGTTCAGGCCGCTCTGCACCTGGTTCAGGTCGCTGGTCATCCGGGTGATGAGGGTGCTGGTGCCCAGGGTATCCATCTCGGTAAAGCTCAGGGTCTGGATATGCGCGAACAGCGCATGGCGCAGGGCGGTGGAGTAACCCACCGAGGCCTTGGCCGAGAAGTACTGGGCGGTAAGGCTGCAGGCGAGGCCGATGATGGCCAGCAGCAGCAAAATACCGCACCGCATAAGAATATAATGGAAGTCGTGCGCTGCAATGCCCACATTGACGATGTCTGCCATAACCAGCGGGACAAACAGGTCAAAGGAGGCTTCCAGCATCTTGAACAGCGGCGCAAGCACGCATTCGCGCTTGTAGCCGTTCAGATAGTTTAGCATTTTGTTCAAGGCGATACGCTCCTTTTTGGATGAGATTTTGGAGGAAACATTCCTTATTATAACGCGCATATTATAAAATTGCTATGGATTTGACAAATAAACCCTGCTATACTATAAAATGATTTTATTTGGGAAGAACGGTGAGAGCAATGGCAAACGAAAACGGGGCGCGGCTGCGGTTCCGCCCGGCGGGCAGTGCGGCCCGGCAGCATGGCGCGCCGGAGTATGGCCCGCTGGGCACAGGCTGCCCGGCTGTGGAACAGGCGGTGACGGCACTGTATAAGGCCCAGAACGAGGAGAGCTTCTGGACACTGATGAACGCGCTGAATTACGCGCTGGAGCTGGATACCCGGGTTCTGGTGCCGCTGCAGGCCGCGCCGGACTCGGAGAAAGGGGGCGCCTCCTGGGCAGAACACCCGGTCCCGGCGGAAAAAGCGCGGGACCTGCCCCTGTGGACCCTGCGCACCCAGAAAGGCAAAAACTACCTGCCCATCTTCACCTCCGTGAAAACGGCGGAGGCCGACCAAGGCACGGCGGCCCGTCCCATGGCGGAGCTGCTGCTGGTGGACGCCATGCAGAAAGTGCTGGACAGCAAGGAGATGGACGGGATCGTGCTGGACCCGTGGACGACCTCGGCCACGCTGGATGCCAGCCTGCTCAACGGCCTGCTCCACGCCAGCCGGGACACCGATGAGCCCGGCGAGGAAGAGCTGCACAAGGGCAGCCAGGCTGCTCTGGCCGGGCAGTGGGCCGACGCGCTCCACTACTACGAGCAGGCAGCCGAACAGGGCCGAGCCGAAGCACTTTCCATGCTGGGAGAGCTGCTGTATGAGGGCAAGGGCGTCCGCCGCAGCGCGGTGCAGGCCCGCCGGATGTGGAAAAAGGCCGCCGAGGCCGGGGATGTGCTGGCCATGATCGCCCTGGGCGACGACTGCATGGCCTCTGGCAAGGGGCCGGGGGCGGCGCTCCGGTATTACCGGCAGGCGCAGACGGCGGCCCGCCCCACGCCGGATATCGCCTACATGCCGCAGGTGCGGCTCCGGATGGCCCAATACGAGACACAGTACCTCTCCCGGCCCCGGGCGCTGGCCGAGATGGCCGAGGCAAAGCAGGGGTTCAAAATTCGGCTGGGCGAGGGAGACTCCGCCGCGGAGCAGTGGCTGCAGGAGACGGAAGACGCCATCCGCAGGCTGCTGGGCGACGAAAAGCGGTAAACACAGTTTCTTTACATTTGCTCTAAGAAATTGTCATACGGAACCGGTAAGATAAACATGGAAAAATACACGCGCTGCAAAAGCAGAGAGGACGACGAAAATGAGCAAAGTGATCGGAATTGACCTGGGTACCACCAACTCCTGTGTGGCAGTGGTCGAGGGCGGCAAGCCCGTTGTCATTGCCAACGCGGAGGGCGAGCGGACCACTCCCAGCGTGGTAGCCTTTACCAAGGATGGCGAGCGGCTGGTGGGCGGCGCGGCCAAGCGCCAGATCGCCACCAACTCCGGGCGCACCATCTCCAGCATCAAGCGCCACATGGGCTCCGATTACCGGGTGCACATCGACGGCAAGGACCTGACTCCGCAGGAGATCAGCGCCATGATCCTGACCAAGATCCGCCGGGACGCCGAGAGCTATCTGGGCGAGCCGGTGACGGAAGCCGTCATCACGGTGCCCGCCTACTTTGACGACAGCCAGCGCAAGGCCACCCAGGACGCCGGCCGCATCGCGGGCCTGAACGTCCTGCGCATCATCAACGAGCCCACGGCGGCGGCTGTGGCTTACGGCCTGGACAACGAAGCGCCCCAGAAAATCCTCGTCTACGACCTGGGCGGCGGCACGTTTGACGTCTCCATCATTGAGATTGAAGACGGCACGTTCACGGTGCTGGCCACCGGCGGCGACACCCACCTGGGCGGCGACGACTTTGACGAGCGCATTGTGGAATACGCCGTGGCCGAGTTCAAGAAATCCGACCGCATCGACCTGACCCGGGACCCTGCCGCCATGGGCCGGTTGAAAGAAGAGGCCGAAAAGGCCAAAAAAGAGCTTTCCAGCGCCCCGGCGGCCCAGCTCAACCTGCCGTTCATCGCGGTGGGCAAGGACGGGCCCCATCATCTGGACATCTCCATCACCCGGCCTCAGTTTGAGATGATGACGGGAGACCTGCTCTCCCGCACCGTCCAGCCGGTGCAGAACGCCCTGCGGGACGCCGGCATCTCCGCCAGCCAGCTGGGCAAAGTGCTTCTGGTGGGCGGCAGCACCCGGATGCCCGCCGTGGAGCGGCAGGTGAAAGAGCTGCTGGGCAAGGAGCCCAGCCACAGCCTCAATCCGGATGAGTGCGTTGCCATGGGTGCCGCCGTACAGGGCGGCCTGCTGCAGGGCGGCGGCAAGCTGGCCGGTGCCACCGGCGCGGCGGCTCAGGGCCTTGTGCTGATGGACGTGACCCCGCTGACCCTCTCCATTGAGACGCTGGGCGGCGTGGCCACCCCCCTCATCACCCGCAACAGCATGATCCCCACCCGCAAGAGCCAGATCTTTACCACGGCCCGCCCCATGCAGACCAGTGTGGAGATCAACGTGCTGCAGGGCGAGCGCCACTTTGCACGGGACAACAAATCGCTGGGCAAATTCAAACTCACCGGCATCCGGGCCGGCTTCTCCTCCAAGCCTCAGATCGAGGTCACGTTCGACATCGATGTCAACGGCGTGGTCAAGGTCTCGGCGAAAGACCTGGGCACTGGCCGGGAGCAGAACATCACCATCACGGGCAGCACCAACCTCTCGGAAAACGAGATCCAGCGCGCCATGGCCGATGCCGCCGCTTACGAGGCGGAGGACAGCCGCCGGAAAGAGCGGCTGGACCTGCACAACCAGGCCGAGGTGCTGGCCTATAAGGTAGACGAGGCCCTTTCCAAGTGCAAGAAAGAGCTGGATAAGGACGAGAAGAACCGGGTCAAAGCGGACCTGGCCAACCTCCGCCGCTGCCTGCGGAAAGATAAGCCCGAAAAGATGAATGAGACCGAAGAGGCGGCGCTCCGGCAGGCCAAGAGCCAGCTGGAAGCCAGTGCCAACCACCTGATGGTGCTCTACACCAGCCAGACTGAGCAAGACGCCTCCGGCAATGACACCGCGGGCAGTGTATAAAACAGAGAAGATATGAAACAGTTCCGAAGATTTCTGTGGGCGCTGCTGCTCATTGGGATGGCCATTGCCATCTATTCCAGTGCAGTGGGCGAGACCGCGCCGGAAAAGATCAACTGGGGCGGTGCGGAGCCTGCCGCAGGCAGCTGGGCCCGTACCGCGGACGCCATGGAGTTCTCCTGCCCCCATGGACGCGGCGAGGGACGAACCTACCATCCTCCTCCGCTCCGCATGGCAGAAGTATCAGGTCCTTGTGGACGGGAATGTCGTTTATACGGCTTCCAGTGAGCGGAACGGCGCGTTCCATCTGTTCCGGCTGCCGCCGGGGCAGGAGCTGACAGTGCGCTTCCTGGACTGCGCTCCCGGCAGTGATGCAGAGAGTGCCGTCCTGCAATCCCAGGTGTATTTTGGCAGCCGGAGCGGCATCCAGTGGATGATCCTGCGGGAGAACCTGTATGCCGTGCTGTTCAGCGGTTTTGCGCTGGTACTGGGCATTGCCTGCCTGCTGGCAGCCTACTGTATGCAGCGCCAGCATTTCGGCAATTTATACGGCAGCGTTTGCAGTCTGGGCGCCTACATCCTGCTGGCCGGGGTCTGGGTGCTGACCGATTCTAAAATTCTGCTGCTGGTAAGCCAGAAAGCGGGTTTGGTGGGGCTGATCTCCTATCTTTCGTTCTACGCGCTCCACCTGCCGCTGTTGCAGTTTACCATAGGAGTTCTGCCCGAAAAACGGCGGATGCTGGAAATCCTGCAGGCGTTCTATTCCGGGCTGCTGCTGCTCCTGATGGCAAACTTTATCTTGAGCCTGCCTTACCTGAATGTGCTGGTCATGGCGGAACATCTGCTCATGACGGTGACCATCGCCCTGATTTTGCACCACGGGTTCCGGGAGATGCGCCGTGGCAAAAACAAGGCGCTGGGCCGTGTCATGGCCGGATATGTGCTGTTTGCCGTATGCAGCATTTTGGCGATCACAATTTACTATCTGGACAGCTCACTTCCATATTCCCCGGTGTATATGCTGGGCATCTTCGGGTTCATCCTGCTGCTGGCTGAGACGGCCGGGCAGCGCGTTCTGGAACAAATCAATGAGAACGCCAACATGGCCGTGTACGCAAAACTGGCGTATCGGGATGTGCTGACGGGCCTTGGCAACCGGGCTGCCTTTGTCCGGGAGACTCAGGAGACCAAACAGTCTGCCGCTCCGTTTGGCTACATCATGGTGGATGTGAACGACCTGAAAAAGGTGAACGACACCCTCGGCCACCCCAAAGGCGACGCCCTCATCAACCGGGTGGCGCAGTGCCTGCAGCGGGCGGCGGCAGAAAAAGGAAACTGCTACCGCATTGGCGGTGATGAGTTTGTGGTCAGCCTGAATGGGAGCCGGGAAGCTTTGCTGGCCTGCGCCGACCGCATCCGGGAAGAGATCGCGGCGGCGGACGCGGGGAGCGAGTTCCCCGTCTCGGCAGCGCTGGGCCTTGCCTGGAGCGAGGACCAGCCTGACCCGATTCCCGCACAGGTGTTCCGGCAGGCGGATGACGCCATGTATGCGGATAAAAAGCGGATGAAAGCCAGCCGCGAGGCATAATGGGAAGAAAGAATCAGAACCGAAAAATCCCCCGACAGCTGTCGGGGGATTTCCGCGTCTAAAGGGGAAAGATGCTCAGCCCATGGTCACGGTTACTTCCACCGTGGTGCCGGGAGAGGCAATGGGCAAACGATTGCTTTCCAGCGGTTTGCCGTCATAGACCACGGCGGCGACGCCTTTCTGGACCGCGCTCGGGTTCTCCACCCGGATGTGGTAGGTGGCACCCCGGTAGCGGCGGGTGACGGTATAACCCTTGAGGGTGTGGGGGATGCAGGGGTCGATCTTGAGGCCGTCCAGCGTGGGTTGGATGCCAAGGAGATACTGGCTCACATTGAAGAACGTCCAGGCGGCCGTGCCGGTCAGCCAGCTGTTCTTCGCCTCGCCAAAGGTGGGGGCGTCTTTCCCGGCCACCATCTGGCTGTAGACATAGGGCTCCGTGCGATGAATTTCCGAAATGTCCTCGATGTAGGCGGGACAGGTCTTGCGGTAAACCTCAAAGGCCCGGTCGCCGTGGCCCAGCACCGCCTCAGCGCAGCTGATCCAGGGGTTGTTGTGGCAGAAGATGCCGGCGTTTTCTTTGTATCCCGGAGGATAGCTGGAAATTTCGCCCAGGTTGAGGCGGTAGGTGGTGTAGGCGGGCTGCAGCAGCAGGACACCGTACTTGGTGTCCAACCGCTCCTCCACGCTCTTCAAAGCCTGCGCGGCCTGTCCGGTCTCCTTGCCGATGCCGGCCATGACGCACATGCCCTGCGGCTCAATAAAGATCTGGCCCTCGTCGCACTCCTTGCTGCCCACAGGCTGGCCAAAGGCATCGTAAGCGCGGCGGAACCATTCGCCGTCCCAGCCGGCGGTCAGGGCGGCCTGCTCCACCCGCGCGATGGACTCCCGTGCAGCGGCGGCCTCGTCGGCAAGGCCGCGGTGGCCGCACAGGTCAGCATACTCTTTGCCGTACTTGACGAACATACCAGCGATGAAGACGCTCTCGGCCACGGGGCCCTCGCTGGGGCCGGTGATCTGGAAGCTCTCGCCCGGGTGCTCCGAGAAGCAGTTCAGGTTGAGGCAGTCGTTCCAGTCGGCCCGGCCGATGAGGGGCAGGCCGTGGGGGCCAAGATGGGTGCAGGTGTACTGGAAACTGCGGCGCAGGTGCTCCATCAGGGGCTGCGCCTTGCTTTCGTCATTGTCAAAGGCCACGGACTCATCCAGAACGCTCCAGTCGCCCGTCTCACGCAGATAAGCGGCGGTGCCGGCAATGAGCCAGAGCGGGTCATCGTTGAAGCCGGAGCCCACGTCCCGGTTGCCCTTTTTGGTCAGGGGCTGGTACTGGTGGTAGGCGCTGCCGTCCTCAAACTGGGTGGCGGCAATGTCCAGGATACGGCCCCGGGCACGGGTGGGGATCATGTGCACAAAGCCAAGCAGGTCCTGGCAGCTGTCCCGGAAGCCCATGCCGCGGCCAATGCCGCTCTCGTAATAGCTGGCGCTGCGGCTCATGTTGAACGTGACCATGCACTGGTACTGGTTCCAGATGCTGACCATCCGGTCCAGCTTCTCCTCGCCGGAGTCCAGCTGCCAGCCGGAGAGCAGATCTGTCCAATAATCGGTCAACACCCGGCGGGCCTCATCCACCTGGGCATCGGTGGCGTAGCGGGCCATCATGGCCCGGGCGCGGGTCTTGTTGATGATGCCGGGAGCAACAAATTTCTCCTCCTGCGGGTTTTCGATGTAGCCCAGGCCAAAGATGATGCTCTTTTTTTCACCGGCAGCCAGGGTGATGTGGAAATGGTGGGCACCCACCGGGGCCCAGCCGTGGGCCATGCTGTTGGAGCAATGCCCGGCCAGCACGGCCTCCGGGGCGGCGGGGCCGCCGTAGACACCGCAGAACGCGTCCCGGCTGGTGTCAAAGCTGGTGACGGGGGTGTTGGCCCAGAACACGGCATAGTGGTCGCGGCGCTCCCGGTATTCGGTCTTATGATAAATGGCGCTGCCCTCTACCTCTACTTCACCGGTGGAGAAGTTGCGCTGGAAGTTGGAGCTGTCGTCCATGGCATCCCACAGGCAAAACTCCACATAGCTGAACACATCCAGCGTGCGGGGGGCGGCCGTCTTATTTTCCAGAGTCAAGCGGTCGATCTCACAGGCGTCGCCCCGGGGGACGAAGACTTCCTGCGTGGCAGCAATGCCGTTTTTCTCGCCCTCAAAAATGGAGTAGCCCAGGCCGTGGCGGCAGGTGTAGTGATCCAGCGCCGTCTTGGCGGGCTGCCAGCCGGGGTTCCAGACAGTACCGCCATCGTTGATATAGATGCGGTGGCCGTCCATATCCTGCGGGGAGTTGTTGTAGCGGTAGCGGGTGATGCGGCGGAGCCGGGCATCCCGGTAAAAGCTGTAGCCGCCCGCCGTGTTGGAGATCAGGCTGAAAAAGTCCTCACTGCCCAGGTAGTTGATCCAGGGCAGCGGGGTCTTTGGGGTATCAATGACATACTCCCGGCGTTCATCATCAAAGTGACCAAACTTCATAGACGATTCCTCCTTTTGAAAGGCAGTCCATAAATAGAACAAGGGGTGAAAGGCTCACATTTGCGAAAACGATTTAGAACGCCGGGAGAAACGTTCTCTTCGCCCTAAGCATAGTCGAATCAGACGCAAAATGCAAGAGGCTTTATGAAATATACAACAGCGGCGGACCGGGAAGCGGCACAGAATGCAGCTGTAACGATTTTGTAATAAATGACGAAGTTGTAGCAAATTTGATCAAACCAAGCAGGATGCTCAACCGAAACACAAAAATTTTACGCAAGAAAAGTGCTGCCTGGCCGGGAAACCACGCAAGCCGAAAACCCATTTTATAAGTAATATTAGAAACCGCCCTCCGGAACGAAAACAAGAACGAAAAAATGTTCGGAAATGAACGAAACTGACCGAAAATGGAACGGGATGCACAATTCCGAGAGCTGTAAATCACGCAAACTGCTGAAAAGAGGTAAATGATACTAAAAGTTTTGCTTTGATTCTTGATTTTTAGGCTGAATTGCGCTATTATGAGGTTACGAAAACGATTTAGGCTTCCTGCAAAGCCGAACCTTGAAAAAGTTCCTCGGGAGGAGGACGACCCAAATGTCATCCCTGAAAGATCTGGCACGGGAGTGCGGAGTCTCGGTCGCCACCGTGAGCAAGGCGCTCAACGGCCAGCACGATATCTCCGATGCCACCCGGGCCCGCGTCCGTGAAGCAGCCGAGCGGCTGGGCTATGTGCCCAACATGGCGGCCCGCTCCATGAAGACCAACCGTACTTATAACCTCGGCGTTCTGTTTGTGGACGAACGCCAGAGCGGCCTGGGCCACGAATATTTCTCCGCCGTGCTGGACAGTTTCAAAGTCCGGGTGGAGCGGCTGGGCTACGATATCACTTTTATCAACCGCAACCTGGGCGGCAAAACGATGACCTACCTGGAGCACTGCCATTACCGCGGTGTGGACGGCGTGGTGATCGCCTGTGTGGACTTCTACGACCCCCAGGTGGTGGAGCTGGTCAACAGCGATGTCCCTGTGGTCACCATCGATCATGTGTTCAACAACCGGATGGCGATCCTTTCCGATAACGTAAACGGTTTACAGGCACTGGTGCGCTGCGCTTACGCCAATGGCCACCGGAGGATCGCGTTCATCCACGGCGAACGGACCGCCGTGACCGAGAACCGCCTGGCCGGTTTTTACAAGACCTGCGCCGAGCTGGGGCTCGAGATCCCGGATGCTTATGTGCGGGAGGGCGTTTACCACGACGCGGACCGCTGTGCGGAGGAGACAAAATTCCTGCTGTCGCTTCCGCAGCGGCCCACCTGCATCCTCTTCCCCGATGATTTCTCCGCGCTGGGCGGCTACAACGCCATTGCGGAGGCGGGGCTGAGCATCCCGGACGATATCTCGGTGATGGGCTACGATGGCATCTACCTCTCGCGGGTGGTCAAGCCCGAGCTGGTGACCTACCAGCAGGACACCACCATGCTGGGCCGGACGGCAGCCGACAAGCTGATCCAGATGGTCGAGCATCCCCGCATCACCCTGGCGGAACAGGTGCTGGTGACCGGCAAACTGCTGACAGGCCGCTCCGTCAAACACATTTAACGTTGTCCCTGTAAGCTTTGGGCGTTCCGAAGCTTTGAAAAAATCTCAGAAAATGGAATCCAAACCATAAGAAACCGTTGAAGGAGGTTTACTCTTATGAAAAAGATCTCTCGTCGTAATTTCCTGCTCGCTTCCGGCGCTGTTACCATTTCGGCTGCCCTGACTGCATGTGGCGGTTCTTCTTCCAGCACGGCTCCCGCTTCCAGTGCTGCTCCCGCTTCTTCCGCGGCTGCTTCCGAGGCTCCTGCCGCCGGCGGCAAGGTCCTGAACATCTGGTGCTGGAACGATGAGTTCCAGAGCCGTTTCAACGATTATTACCCCGAGGTCAAGGAGATCGCGGCCGATAAGTCCACCACCACCCTGAACGACGGCACCGTCGTCAAGTGGACCATCAACGCCAACGAGAACAACAACTACCAGAACAAGCTGGATGAGGCCCTGCTGAGCCAGGATTCCGCTGCCGATGACGATAAGATCGACATCTTCCTGATCGAGGCTGACTACGCCCTGAAGTATGTGGATTCCGATTATGTTCTGGACGTCAAGGCAGACATCGGCCTGACCGACTCTGACCTGGCCGGCCAGTACCAGTACACCAAGGACATCGTCACCGTCGATGGCAGCCAGCGCGGCACCACCTGGCAGGCGACCCCGGGCTTGTTTGCATACCGCCGCAGCATTGCCAAGGATGTGCTGGGCACCGATGACCCCACCGAAGTGCAGACCTACCTGTCCGACTGGGATAAGTTCAACGATGTGGCCGCACAGGCTGCTGCCAAGGGCTACAAGATGCTCTCCGGTTTTGACGATGCTTACCGTACGTTCTCCAACAACGTGGCAGCTCCCTGGGTGGACGGCACCACCGTCAAGGTAGACCCCAACATCATGAAGTGGGTGGACCAGACCAAGGAGTACACCGATAAGGGCTACAACAACAAGTCCAGCCTGTGGGACAGCCAGTGGGCAGCCGACCAGGGCCCCACCGGTAAGGTCTTCGGCTTCTTCTACTCCACCTGGGGCATCAACTTCACCCTGCTGGGCAACTCTCTGGAGACCCCTGTGGCCGAGGGCGGCAAGGAAGAAGTGGGCAACGGCATCTACGGCGATTACGCTGTGTGCGAAGGCCCTCAGCCCTACTACTGGGGCGGCACCTGGATCTGCGGCGCGGCCGGCAGCGATAACATTGAGACCATCAAGGACGTCATGCAGAAGCTGACCTGCGACGAAGCCATCATGAAGCAGATCACCATGGATACCCAGGACTACACCAACAACGAAAAGGCCATGGAAGAGATCGCGGCCAGCGATTACAGCTCCGCGTTCCTGGGCGGCCAGAACCATATTGCCCTGTTTGCTGAGGCAGCCAAGAAGATCGATATGTCCAACGCCGGCCCGTATGACCAGGGCCTGAACGAGAGCTTCCAGAATGCATTCAAGGATTACTTCACCGGCAACGTGGATGAGGACACCGCAAAGGCAAACTTTGAGACCGCCATCAAGGAGAAGTACCCCGAGTTGACCGATGTGGTCTGGCCGGCATAACCAACGCACGACTTCGGCAGGCAAAACTGAATCGAGGGGGCGGGCAGAGCGCCCGCCCCTTTTTGCCTGTAACCATCGTCAGGAGGGCAGTCTCATGGGAGAAAAAACAAAAAAGAAAGGGTCGATCAGCTACGCGAAGTGGGGCTACATCTTCATTGCACCGTTTTTCATCATCTTCGCGGTCTTTCAGCTGATCCCCCTGGGCTCCACCATTTATTACAGCTTTTTTGAGTATTACCGCAGCGGCCTGAAGATCATCGGCCCCAGCTTTGTGGGCCTGAAAAACTACATCACCCTGTTTACCACCGATCTTCCCAAGTACTTTGGCAACACCATCCTGCTGTGGATCATCGGCTTTATCCCGCAGATCGCCGTTTCGCTGCTGCTGGCAGCCTGGTTCACCGACCTGCGCCTCAAGCTGAAAGGCCAGACGTTCTTCAAGACGGTCATCTACATGCCCAACCTGATCATGGCTTCGGCATTCGCCATGCTGTTCTTCGCGCTGTTCTCAGACAACGGCCCGGTCAACGCGGTGCTGATGAGCATGGGCACCATCTCGGAGCCCATCAGTTTCCTGAACACGGTCTGGGGCAACCGGGCGCTCATCGGCCTGATGAACTTCCTGATGTGGTTCGGCAACACCACCATCATGCTGATGGCCGCCATCATGGGTGTGGACCCCACCCTGTATGAGGCAGCCGAGCTGGATGGCTGCACCCCGAACCAGATGTTCTGGAAGATCACGATTCCCCTCATCCGGCCCATCCTCGTGTATGTGATGATCACCTCGATGATCGGCGGTCTGCAGATGTTTGACGTGCCGCAGATCCTGACCAACGGCAAGGGCGGCCCGGACCGCACTTCCACCACCATGATCATGTACCTGAACAACCATCTGTTCAGCAAGAACTATGGCATGGCCGGTGCCGTCTCGGTGGTGCTGTTCCTCGTCTGCGCGGTGCTCTGCGTGGTGGTCTATTTCTCCCTCACCAAGGAGGATGACGGTCTGACCAAAGCCCAGCGCAAACAGCTCAAGCAAGCCCAAAAGGCAGCGAAAGGAGGAAAGTGAATATGGCACACACTCCACGGAATGAATCCGAAAAAGCCACCCTTGCGGCACGCCGCGCGTGGTGCTACCTGGTATTAGTCTTCTTCAGCTTCCTGTGCCTGTTCTTCTTCTACATTCTGGTCATCAACTCCACCCGTACCCACTTCGAGATCCAGAAAGGCTTCTCCCTGCTGCCGGGCAAATCGTTGGTGACGAACTTTAAAAACGTGCTGGCCGATGCCAACATCCCGGTGTTGACGGGTATTCGCAACAGCCTCATCGTTTCGGCCTGCTCGGCGGCTTTCAGCGTCTACTTTTCGGCTCTGACGGCCTACGGCATCTACGCCTACAACTTCAAATTCAAGAAAGCGGCGTTCGCCATCATCCTGCTCATCATGACCATGCCGACGCAGGTGTCGGCGCTGGGCTTCCTCCAGCTCATCACCAAGATGGGGTTGAAGAACAGCTTCATTCCGCTGATCGTGCCCAGCATTGCGGCCCCGGCAGTCTTCTTCTTCATGAAGCAGTATCTGGACGCCAGCCTCCCCATGGAGATCGTGGAAGCCGCCCGCATGGACGGCGCGGGCGAGTTCTACACGTTTAACAAGATCGTGCTCCCCATCATGAAGCCCGCTCTGGCAGTGCAGGCCATCTTCTCGTTCGTGGCCAGCTGGAACAACTACTTCATCCCCGCTCTGGTGCTGGACAGCGCCGATAAAAAGACCCTGCCCATCCTCATTGCACAGCTCCGCAGTGCTGATTTCCTCAAGTTTGATATGGGCAAGGTGTATATGATGGTGGCCATCGCCATCCTGCCCGTCATCATCGTCTACCTGCTGCTCTCCAAGTTCATCGTCCGCGGTGTGGCTTTGGGAGGAGTGAAAGGCTAAAATTGTGACCGCGGCCAGTGGCCGAAACAGGGAACAATTTTTGGCACCGCAAGAGGGGAAAACCAGATCCTTTGGTTCTCCTGATATCATCACGACAAAGAACCCCCTCCACAGGGCAAACCTGCGGAGGGGGTTCTCTCTCTTAATACAAAATCAAATGGACTCAGCGGCCGATGAGGAGGTCGCGGCGGCTGCGGCCCTTGACGGTGAGACAGGCGCGGGAACCGATGTGGCGGAGCACCACCTTGTCATTGGCGCTGTAGCCATCGCACAGCAGGGTCAGGTTGAGGGTGGTGGAGGTCTTGTTGGTCTGCAGCACCACGGTGCTCACACCATTGTTCATCAGGGTCTGCATGTCCAGGATGGTGGCGCGGAACGTGGCCACATTCTCGGGAAAGTCCAGCGTCAGCACACTGCCCTCCTGCCGGGCGGTGTAGAGCACCTGCTTGCCCAGCAGGCCCTTGACGGTGTAGTGGGCCTGCGCCTTTTCCACCTGCGTGTCCGAGGGCAGGGGAGTGTCCAGGTCACCGGCAGAGATCAGCATGATGTTGCCCTGAATGGGGTTGCCCTCCGGGGCAGCATAGCCGCCGTAGTTGGGGTCCACCTCGCCCACAGCGACATCCGCGCTGTGGAGGGCAATATCGTCCTGTACCATGACTTCCTGCGGGGGCATGTAACCGGCGACGACACCATCGTCCTCAGCTGCGAAAGCACCGGTAGCCAGGGTGGCGGCGGTGGCCAGCACCAGGGCGGCGGCAGCGGTCTTGCGGGCAAACTTCTTGTTCAGCAGTCTCATAGGAATTTCCTCCTGTTTTTGTTTCAAGTAGCAGTGAGTGGGGCGTTGAAAGCGGAGTTGGGGGACTGCGCTTTTTGGTGCTGCAAAGGCATCCCAAAATCGCCCCGTCTGTACTGAATACGAATCAGGCGGTGAGATTATTGCGGAAAATTATTCTTTTATTTTTTCTTCGGCGGGAGCAGCGGATTCGTCCTCCCGGTTGAGGATGTTCATGAACTCCTCGCCGGTGATGGTCTCTTTTTCGTAGAGGTACTTTGCCAGCTCATCCAGCTTGGCTCGGTTGTCGGTCAGAATCTGGATCGCCTTGGCGTGTTCTGCCTTGACCAGCTCCACCACTTTCTGGTCGATCTCCCGCTGGGTCTGGGCCGAGCAGGCCAGCGAGGAATCGCCGCCCAGATACTGATTGGTAACGGTCTCCAGAGCTACCATGTCAAAGTCCTTGCTCATGCCGTAGCGGGTGATCATGGCACGGGCCAGCTTGGTGGCCTGCTCGATATCGTTGGAAGCACCGGTGGTGACGGAACCGAAGACCACTTCCTCGGCAGCGCGGCCGCCGGTGAGGGTGGCGATCTTGTTTTCCAGCTCCTCTTTGCTCATGAGATAATGGTTGCCCTCATCCACCTGCATGGTGTAGCCCAGCGCACCCGAGGTGCGGGGGATAATGGTGATCTTCTGCACCGGGGCGGAGTGGTTCTGCAGGGCTGCCACCAGGGCATGGCCGATCTCGTGGTAAGCCACGATGCACTTTTCGTGGTCGGTGAGGATGGAATTCTTCTTCTGATAGCCGGCAATGACCACCTCGATGCTCTCTTCCAGGTCGGCCTCGGTCACGCTCTTGCGGCCCGCGCGGACCGCCCGCAGGGCAGCTTCGTTGACGATGTTGGCCAGCTCCGCGCCGGAAGCGCCGGAGGCCATCCGGGCCACAGTGTTGAAATCCACGCCCGGGGCCAGTGCGATCTTTTTGGCGTGGACTTTCAGGATCTCCTCGCGGCCCTTGAGGTCGGGCAGCTCCACGGGCACCCGGCGGTCAAAGCGGCCGGGGCGGGTGAGGGCCGGGTCCAGCGACTCCGGGCGGTTGGTGGCGGCCAGAATGATGACGCCGTTGTTGTTCTCAAAGCCATCCATCTCGGTCAGCAGCTGGTTCAGGGTCTGCTCCCGCTCGTCGTTGCCGCCGTACTGGCCGCTGTTGCGCTTCTGGCCAATGGCGTCGATCTCATCAATGAAGACGATGCAGGGGGCTTTCTCCTTGGCCTGCTTGAACAGGTCACGGACTTTGGAAGCGCCCATGCCCACGAACATTTCCACGAACTCGGAGCCGGACATGGAGAAGAACGGCACGTTGGATTCGCCGGCCACAGCCTTGGCCAGCATGGTCTTGCCGGTGCCCGGAGGGCCCACCAGCAGGATGCCCTTGGGCATGGAAGCGCCGATCTCCTTATACTTGCTGGGGTCGTGCAGGTAATCCACGATCTCCTGCAGGTTCTCCTTGGCTTCGTCCTCGCCCGCCACATCGGCAAAGCGGATGCCGTGGGTGGATTGGACGTAGACCTTGGCGTTGGATTTGCCCATGCCGCCAAACATCATGGAGCCCGGGCCGCCGCCCGCCTTATCCATCAGCTTTTTGTTCATGTAGTTGCCCAGTGCCACAAAGATGACGATGGGCAGCACGAAGCTGGCGAGGAAGCTCAGCAGGGGAGAGGCCTGCTCCACGATCTCGCTGGAGAACTGGGCCCCGGCGTCGTACAGGCGCTCGGTCAGGTTGGGGTCACTCATAAGGCCGGTCTTATACACCTGCGTGTTCTCTTTATCGGTAAATAAGATCTGGTTGGATTCAATGTCCACCCGGCCGATGTTTTTCTCTTCTGTCATGGACATGAAAGTGCCGTAGTCCACTTCTTTGATCTGCCGCTCACTTGCCCACGGCACGACGACAAAGTTGAGGACCAGCAGGATCACCAGCACGATGGCGTAGTAGATGGCCAATGGCTTTTTGGGTGTCTTGACTTCTTTCATCTTGATTCCTCCCTCGGTTTGGATCTGTAAATATCATAGCACAGCCCCAATCAAGGTGACAGGGGTTTGAGGGCATGTTTCCAAAAACTTAGCAGAAACTTCATAAATCAATTCTGCAAAATTGTGCCGCATGATTTGTGAATTTGTTTCATCTTGGCTATGAAGCAAACTGCTTGACAGACCCCGGAAAGGATGTTAAACTAAGCTCACTTTGAATCAAGCGCAAATGCGTTGACGGGGAAAAAACGATTTTCTTCTGCGTGCAGAGAGCTGCCGGGCGGTGCAAGGCAGTGCGGAGGGTCTCGGTTACTGGCCCCTGAGCGGCAGGGCTGAAGCAGACAGTAGGCCCTGACGGATGCCCACCGTTACGCGGGCAGCGATTCGCCCCAAAAAGCCGATCGTGTCGAGTGGCTGTGTTGTGCAACACGGCAAAGAGAGTGGTACCACGGGTGCCCTGTAACAGAATTTACAGGCTCTCGTCTCTCAAGGGCTTCGTCCTTTGAGAGGCGGGAGCCTTTTCGTTTCCTCTCGTTGGCTCCCCTGATCGGGGAGCTGGACGTGCCAGAGCGCGGACGGAGAGGTTTTGTTGGAAATAAAAAGAGTGTGTCAAAAAGATCAGGAGGACAAAAACATGATGGACGCTACCAAGTACGCACCGGGTTATTACCCGGTCCCTGCCGGATATGACAGCTGGGTCAAGAAAGACCACATTGAAAAGGCACCGGCCTGGTGCAGCGTGGACCTGCGCGACGGCAACCAGGCGTTGATCGTGCCCATGAGCCTGGAGGAAAAGCTGGAGTTCTTCCAGATGCTGGTCAAGATCGGTTTTAAAGAGATCGAAGTCGGCTTCCCCGCTGCCAGCGATACCGAGTATGAGTTCCTGCGGACCCTGATCGAGAAGAACATGATCCCCGAGGATGTCACGGTGCAGGTGCTGACCCAGTGCCGCGACCACATCATCCGCAAGACCTTTGAGGCTGTCAAGGGTGCCCCCCGGGCCGTTATCCACTTCTATAATTCCACCTCCGTGGCGCAGCGGGAGCAGGTGTTCCACAAGAGCAAGGAGGAGATCAAGAAGATCGCCACCGACGGTGCCAAGCTGGTCAAGCAGCTCAGCCAGGAGTACGAGGGCAACTTCCTCTTCGAGTACAGCCCTGAGAGCTTCACCGGCACCGAGGTGGATTACGCTGTGGAGGTCTGCAACGCCGTGCTGGACATCATGGAGCCCACGCCCGACCGCCCCATGATCATCAACCTGCCCGTCACCGTTGAGATGAGCATGCCCCATGTTTACGCAAATCAGATCGAGTATTGCGATAAACACCTCTCTCACCGCGACAGCGTCATCATCTCCACCCACCCCCACAATGACCGCGGTACCGGCGTGGCCTGCGCCGAGCTGGCGGTGCTGGCAGGTGCCCAGCGCGTGGAGTGCTGCCTGTTCGGCAATGGCGAGCGCACCGGCAACGTGGATGCCGTGACCCTGGCCATGAACCTGTACAGCCATGGTGTGGACCCCAAGCTGGACTTCTCCAACATGCCGGAGATCTGCGACACTTATGAGCGCATGACCCGGATGCATATTTATGAGCGAACCCCCTACGCCGGTCAGCTGGTGTTTGCGGCGTTTTCCGGCAGCCACCAGGACGCCATCGCCAAGGGCATGGCTTACCGCAAAGAGCGCGGCGAGCACCGCTGGACCTGCCCCTATATCCCCATCGACCCCCACGATATCGGCCGTACCTATGACGCCGACGTCATCCGGATCAACAGCCAGAGCGGCAAGGGCGGCATCGGCTTTGTGCTGGAGCAGAACTACGGCTACAACCTGCCCCCCAAGATGCGCGAGGCTCTGGGCTACAAGGTCAAGAGCGTGTCCGACCACAGCCACAAGGAGCTGAGTGCAGGCGAGGTGCTCCACATCTTCGAGGAGAACTACCTCAACCGGGTCAAGCCGCTGTCTGTGGTGGAAGCCCACTTCGCACAGGTCAACGGCATTACCGCCACCGTCACGCTGGACCTCAACGGCCAGCGCAAGGTCATCACCTCGGTGGGCAATGGCCGTCTGGACGCCGTGGCAAACGCCATCCAGAGCGCCACCGGCATGGACTTCCATCTGGAGACCTACTCCGAGCACAGCCTGGATGAGGGCTCTACCTCCCGCGCTGCTTCCTATGTCGGCCTGATGTGGGGCGACAACACCGTCACCTGGGGCGCTGGCACCGATACCGACATTATCGTGGCGGGCATCAAGGCACTGGTCAGTGCCATCAACAGCAAGTAAGTGAACGATAGACCCTAAAGATAAAAGGAGAGAGTATCATGGGAATGACCCTGACGCAGAAAATTCTGGCCGCTCACGCAGGTCTTGCCGAGGTCAAGGCAGGCCAGCTCATCAACGCCAAGCTCGACATCGTGCTGGGCAATGATATCACCACTCCCGTTGCTGTCAACGAGTTTGAAAAGGCCGGGTTCCACAGCGTGTTCGACAAAGAGCACATCGCCATCGTGCTGGATCACTTTGTCCCCAACAAGGACATCAAGAGCGCGCAGCAGTCCAAGCAATGCCGCGAGTTTGCCAATCAGTACGATATCCTCAATTTCTACGATGTGGGCCAGATGGGCGTGGAGCACGCCCTCCTGCCCGAAAAAGGCATCGTGACGGCGGGTGACTGCGTCATCGGCGCCGACAGCCACACCTGCACCTACGGTGCACTGGGTGCGTTCTCCACCGGTGTGGGCTCCACCGATATGGCCGCCGGTATGGCCACCGGCATGGCATGGTTCAAGGTGCCCTCCGCCATCAAGTTCGTCCTCAAGGGCAAGTTCGGTCCCCGCGTCTGCGGCAAGGACCTCATCCTCCACATCATCGGCATGATCGGTGTGGACGGTGCCCTGTATCAGTCCATGGAGTTCACCGGCCCGGGTGTGGCCGCCCTGACCATGGACGACCGCCTGAGCATCTGCAACATGGCCATTGAGGCCGGTGCCAAGAACGGCATCTTCCCCGTGGACGAGGTGACCAAGGCTTACCTCAAGGGACGCAGCCAGCGGGAGCCGGTCTTCTATGAGGCAGACCCCGATGCCGAGTACGAGAAGACCATTGAGATCGACCTCGACACGCTGGAGCCTACTGTCAGCTACCCCCACCTGCCCGAGAATACCCACGTTGCCAGCGAGGGCAAGGACATCAAGATCGATCAGGTGGTCATCGGCAGCTGCACCAATGGCCGTCTGGAGGATATGGAGGCCGCTTATAACATCCTCAAGGGCAAGCACATTGCCAAAGGTGTGCGCGGCATCATCATCCCCGCCACCATGGATGTTTACAAAGAGTGCATCCTCCGCGGCTGGACCACGGCGTTCATTGATGCAGGCTGCATCGTGTCCACCCCCACCTGCGGCCCCTGCCTGGGCGGTTACATGGGCATCCTGGCCGAGGGTGAGCGCTGCGTTTCCACCACCAACCGCAACTTCGTGGGCCGCATGGGCCATGTGAAGAGCGAGGTCTACCTGGCCTCTCCCGCCACCGCTGCTGCCAGCGCTCTGACGGGCTGCATCACCGACCCCCGCACGGTCTGACGAAAGGAGAGTAACTGCCATGAATGCAAACGGTTCTGTTTTCAAATACCCCGATAACGTCGATACGGACGTCATCATCCCTGCCCGCTACCTGAACACCCCCAATGCCCAGGAGCTGGCCACCCACTGCATGGAGGACATCGACAAAGAGTTCATCCACAACGTGAAAGACGGCGACATCATGGTCGGCGGCTGGAACTTTGGCTGCGGCTCCTCCCGCGAGCATGCCCCGCTGGCCATCAAGACGGCGGGTATTTCCGTCGTCATCGCCAAGAGCTTTGCCCGCATCTTCTACCGCAACAGCATCAACATCGGCCTGCCCATCATGGAGTGCCCGGAGGCCGTGGACGCCATCCATGCAGGGGACAATGTGACCGTGGATTTTGACACCGGTGTCATCACCGATGTGACCACCGGCAAGGTCTTCCAGGCCGAGCCGTTCCCGCCGTTCATCCAGAAGATCATCGCCGATGGCGGCCTGATGAAGTCGCTGACGAAGAAGTAAAGGTGCTTCGAGGTTGCACGAAGTAGAACCTATGAAAGAGGTAACAGACGAATGGAGAAAAATATTGCCGTCATCTGGGGCGACTGCTCCAGCCCGGAGATCGTGAAGCAGACCCTCCGCGTTCTCGATCAGGTGGCCGAAAAGTATGGCCATACATTCCACTATACCGACGCTGCCATGGGCGGCGAGGCCATTGACAAGTACGGCGACCCGCTGCCCCGGCACGAGCTGGACAAGTGCCTGGCCGCCGACAGCGTCCTGCTGGGTGCGGTGGGCGGCCCCAAGTGGGAGGGGATGCCCGGCGATCAGCGCCCCGAGAAAGGCCTGCTCCGCCTCCGTGCCGGCATGGGCCTCTACTCCAACCTCCGCCCCGCCAAGATCTGGCCCCAGCTGGCTCCCGCCAGCCCCCTCAAGCCCGAGATCGTGGCACAGGGCATTGATTTCATCATCGTCCGGGAGCTGATCGGCGGCGTGTACTTCGGCGAGCACAAGACCGAGACGCTGGCAAATGGCGAGAAGCAGGCCGTCGATTCGATGCCCTACTCCGAGCACGAGATCGAGCGGATCGGCCGCATCGGCTTTGAGACGGCCCAAAAGCGCAATAAGAAGCTTTGCTGCGTGGATAAGGCCAATGTACTGGACACCAGCCGCCTCTGGCGCTCTGTCATGCACCGCCTGCAGGCGGAGTACCCGGAAGTGGAGTACAGCGAGATGTTCGTGGACAACTGCGCCATGCAGATCGTTAAGAACCCGGCTCAGTTTGACGTCATCGTCACCGAGAACATGTTCGGCGACATCCTTTCGGATGAGGCTTCCATGATCACCGGCTCCATCGGAATGATCCCCTCCTCCTCTCTGGGCGAGGGTACCCGCGGCCTGTATGAGCCCATTCACGGTTCTGCCCCGGACATCGCGGGAAAGGATATCGTCAACCCAACCGCCTGCATCCTGTCTGCCGCTATGATGCTGCGCTACTCCTTTGGCATGGCCGAAGAGGCCGAGGCCATTGAGAACGCCGTTAGCAAGGTGTTGGACAAGGGCCTGCGCACCGCCGACAACATGAGCGATGGCTGCACCTGCCTGGGCTGCACCGCCATGGGCGACGCCATTCTTGCAGAAATTTAAAAAGGGAAAGCAGAAAAGAGTCAGCATCATCGGGGCCCCCCGGCGGTGTTGACTCTTTTCCTGTTGCCGCGTCAAACTGTGAAATATCTTCATTTGACAAAACAATTTTGGTATTCTATACTATTTCCTGTCACACGAAAATTTACAAAAACAGGATAGGAAGTAGTTGTCATGCTGACTCTGGATAAGATCTACCACGCCGCCTTTGTTCTGAAGGACGTTGCACGCAAGACCGACCTCATCGAGGCACCCAAGCTGTCGAAAGACTGCCAGCTCTACCTCAAAACCGAAAACCTGCAGGCTACGGGCAGCTTCAAGGTGCGCGGTGCCTACTATAAAATCAGCCAGCTCTCCAAGGAAGAGGGCGAAAAAGGCGTGATTGCCTGCTCGGCGGGCAACCACGCCCAGGGCGTGGCGCTGGCAGCCACCCGCCGCGGCATCAAGAGCATTGTCTGTATGCCGGATGGTGCCCCCATCATGAAAGTGGAAAACACCAAGAATCTGGGCGCTGAGGTCTGCCTCGTGCCCGGCACCTATGACGACGCCCACGACAAGGCTGTGGAGCTGCAGGCGGAGACGGGCATGACCTTTATCCACCCCTATGACGATGAGCTGGTCATTGCGGGCCAGGGCACCATTGGCCTGGAGATCCTCGACCAGCTGCCGGATGTGGACGCTGTCATTGTCCCGGTGGGCGGAGGCGGCCTGATCTCGGGCGTGGCTTTTGCCATCAAGAGCCTCAAACCGGACGTCAAGGTCTACGGCGTGCAGGCCGAGGGTGCCCCCGGCATGTACCGCTCCCTGCACGAGCACAAGTATCAGACCCTGAATGCAGCCTCCACCTTTGCAGACGGCATTCAGGTCAAGACTCCCGGCGAGCTGACTTACCAGATCTGCGAGGAGTATGTGGACGATATCGTCACGGTGACCGAGGACGAGACCGCTGCTGCCATCCTCTCCCTGATGGAAAACCAGAAGCTGGTGGCCGAGGGTGCCGGCGCGGTGCCGGTGGCTGCTGCCCTGTTCCACAAGCTGCCCATTGAGGGCAAAAAGGTGGTCTGCCTCATCTCGGGCGGCAACATTGACGTGAACATCCTCAACCGTGTCATCACCCGTGGTCTGGTCATGAGTGGCCGCAAGGCCAACCTGACCATCGCCCTGGAGGACAAGCCTGGCCAGCTGGAAAAGGTGGCCGCCATCGTTTCCCGCTGCGGCAGCAACGTGGTGTCCGTCCTCCACGACGGTTCCGACCCTAACATGCCCATCTCCAGCTGCTTCCTCAAGCTGGCTCTTGAGACGCGTGACCACGCACAGATCGAGCAGATTCGTACGGAGCTCACCAAAGAAGGATTCCAGCTGGTGGCCGAGCGAGTATAACGACAAAACCAAAAAAGGAAAAAGGATCAAAACAGCCTGGCTCCCTGTATCACAGCAGGGAGCCAGGCTGTTTTCAGCATTTATGGTCGGAAGCCGTCAGCAGTTGCTGGAACTTCCGGGCCGCCGTATTCAGCGGGCGGTGATGGTCGTAGACGAGGCAGATGGAACGGGTGGGGATGATCTCCTGCAGATGCAGCTGGACGATCTCGCCGCGTTCCAACGGATCTTTGGCCATGGGTTCCGGCACAAAGGCGAGGCCCAGCTCGCTTTTGACCAGCGTGAGCATCTGGTCGGTGGTGGCGGCCTCGGTGTCGGGCTTCAGCAACGCGTCATGCTCCAGGAAGAACTGCCGGTAAAAGCTCCGGGTCATGCTCTCGTCACTCAGGGAGATGAGGGGATAATTGGCCAATTCTTTCAAAGTCAGGTTCTGGCTTGCCAATGCGGTGAACGTCTTGCCGCCCACCAGCACCTCGTAAAACGGTTTCAGCTCCACCATTTTCAAGCCGGACTCGATCTCCGCCGGGGTCGAAATGACCGCAAAATCCACCTCACCGTTTTTCACGGCCTGCACGGCCTGCGGGGTGGAGTGGTTTGAGATGCGCAGCCGGATGCCGGGGTACTCGGTGTGGAACGCCCGCAGCTTTTCAGAGAGATAGATGTTCAGGGCCGTTTCCGTGGCGCTGATGCTGATGGCCCCATGCTCCAGGGTGGCACTGGCACTCAGCTCTTCCTCCGCGTCCTGGATCTGCACTGCCGCCGAGGCAATACGGGAGTAGAGCAGCTCCCCCTCTGGCGTCAGGGTGACGCCCCGGTTGGAGCGGATGAAGAGCACGCAGTTGAGCTGACTTTCCAGCCGGTTCATGGAGTGGGTGATGTTGGGCTGGTTGTTGCCCAGCACACGGGCCGCCTTGGTGAAATTCTGATATTTTGCTACATAGTAAAAGATTTTGTAGTATTCCCAATCCACATACATGGGGAACCCCTCCTCTGCTATACGCAAATTGCATTGCAGCTATGTACAAGATACGTTTTACACATTCTCTGCCTGCTAGTATAATCATACCGCACCCAAAAATCAAGCTGAAATTCCGACCCTGTGCCGGAAACAGATAAAAAGGAGAGCGAAGCATCGTATGCTTACCGCAGTTACTGGCATCAACTGGGGCGATGAGGGCAAGGGCCGCGTCATCGACCTGCTGGCTGAAAACGCTGATATCGTCGCCCGCTATCAGGGCGGCAATAACGCCGGACATACCGTTGTCACCGAGAAAGGCAAGTTCATCCTGAACCTGCTGCCCTCGGGCATCCTCCACCCGGAGGTGACCTGTGTGCTGGGCACCGGCATGGTGGTAGACCTGGACCATCTGGCGGGTGAAATGGCCGCGATCGAGGAGCGGGGTGTGGAGATCAGCCCCAAGAACCTCAAACTTTCGGATAAGGCCACCATCTCCATGCCCTGGCACAAAGTACAGGATGGGCTGGAGGAAGACCGTCTGGCCAAGAATGGCACGGCCTTTGGTTCTACCCGGCGGGGCATTGCCTATGCGTACAGCGACAAATACCGCAAAAAGACCCTGCGTTTGGGCGACCTGCTCCACCTGGACGAGGAGCGCACCCAGAACCGCCTGCACATGATCCTGGACTCCAAGAACATGGAGCTGGCAGGCTGCTATCATCAGGAAAAAATGTCCTACGACGCGCTGTTCCACTGGTGTGAGGAGCAGGCCGCAAAGTTTGCCCCCTACATCTGCGATGTGGGCGCGTTTTTACAGCAGGCCCACGACAGCGGCAAGCGGATCGTGCTGGAGGCCCAGCTGGGCGCCATGCGGGATATTGATTACGGCATCTTCCCGTTCACATCCAGCTCCAACACGCTGGCGGCTTACGCGCCGCTGGGGGCAGGCATCCCCAACTGCAAGCTGGACCATGTGGTGGGCGTGCTGAAAGCCTACTCCACCTGCGTGGGCGCAGGCCCCTTTGCGGCTGAGAACGCCATGGGGGAAGACTGGAACGAACAGCTGCGCAAGGCTGGCGGAGAGTATGGTGCCGCTACCGGCCGTCCCCGCCGGGTGGGCCCCTTTGACTGTGTGGCCAGCCGCTATGGTCTGGCCTGCCAGGGCGCGGATAAGATCGCCCTTACCAAGCTGGACGTGCTGAGCAGCATGAAAGAGATCCCGGTCATCACCGGCTACAAGCTGGACGGGGTAGAAGTCCCCCGCTTCGATACCCTGTCCGACCTGGACTGTGTGGAGCCTGTTGTCACCATGCTGCCCGGCTGGAACCAGGACATCTCCGGCTGCCAGAGCTGGGAGGAGCTGCCCAAGGAAGCAAAGGCCTATGTGGAGTTTTTGGAAAAAGAGCTGGGCCACGAGATCCAGTTCGTCTCCACGGGTGCCGAGCGCGAAAAATTCGTGCTGAAAGGCGAGTGGCTGTAAAGCCAAAAGCTTCACGCAGAGCACAGGAACCGAAAAACGCGGGAGTCTCCAGAAAGGAGCTCCCGCGCTTTTTGGTTCATAAAGAAAAGGGGCAGTTGCAAAATAGCTCCTTAAGCCGCCTGCGGCGTGGCCGTGCTGTCCCGGGTTGCGCTTGCCGATTTTTCTACAGCCCTAGAGCGGGCTTTGAAAAATCGGAGCGTGGCCCCAGCCTCGCTTCCCTGTTTCCGCCACTGGCGGCGGTCAGCTCCGCTGCAAGTCCTCTTATCCGCACTTCACGGCAGTCCTCCCGGTAGACGTTCCTGGACTCCACCAACCACGGGCTAACCAAAGCTCCACTGGGGCTTTGGTTCCGGTGCTGCGCACCGTCGCCCTTTCAAGTCCTCTTATCCGCACTTCACGGTAGTCCTCTTGTTAGACATTCCTAAATCTCTAGGAACCGCGCACTAACCAACAGCCCACTGGGCTGTTGGTTGCCCCGCCTGCGGCGTGGCCGTGCTGTTCAAGTCCTCTTATCCGCACAAAAAGAAAAACTCAGCACATTGTGCTGAGTTTTTCAAGTGCGGATAAGAGGACTTGAACCTCCACCGAGTTGCCCCGATTAGAACCTGAATCTAACGCGTCTGCCAATTCCGCCATATCCGCTTATTTTGTTTTTGTCCGTGAGCCGTTCGGCTCGGAACGTTGATAATTATACCATGGATTCCGGAAATGTCAAGCATTCTTTTCGATTTTTTCTGACAAAATTTCCGGGCGAAATTTTTGCACGTCGGAGGGCACTTTCGGGGCGAAATTTTGCGCAAAGTATGGTACAATAGAGGCTGCCCGTGTGAGCGCAGGCTCCGGCGGGCCAAAAAACAAAGAACGAGGGAATCCGGAATGTTCAACTTCATCATCTTTATTCTGGGTGCGGTGCTCATGTTCTACATGGCGCTGCGCAGCCGGGCCCAGCGGCATAAACTCTGCACCAAAGGGCAGAAAGTTTCCGCCCGGGTGGCGGGGCTGGCCCAGAGCCGGCACGGCGCGGCCTATGTGCTGGAGTTTGAGACGGCAGGCGGCAGCCACCGGCTGCATTACCCCAAAGCCGCCAAAGGCAAGGGCTTTGCCGAGGGCGAGACCGTTACCTTATATTATGATCCCGACGATCTGGAAAAGATGTATGTCGAGGGCGACAAGGCCGTGCTGGGGGCCGAGGTGCTGTACGCCGTGCTGGGCGTGGTGCTGCTGGTGCTGATGGCTGGCTTTGCGCGGCTGTAAGGAGGATACACCATGAAACTGGAACACTTTGGAATGGCCGAGCCCGGCGACTGCCGGGTGGTGTTTACGGCATCGGCTCAGGAGCTGGAAGAGGCCATTGCGGCCGAGCAGGCGGGGGAGAACCCGCCCGCCGACGAGGAAGATTTGATGGCGGCGGCCGTCAACCGGGCCATTTTAACGGGATTTTCCCCGTTGTACGCGGAACTGGTGGAAAACCACAAGCTCCTCCCGGTCACGGACCCGGACTTTGAACTGCTGGCCGTCAACCGGGCCGAGGGATTCCGGGCCGGGGCGCAGTTCTTCTGCGTGCCGCCGCTGGAGCTGGGCCGGTACACCGGCTTTGTGCAGCCCATCCAGCCCCGGCCTCTGCGGGAGCTGACCATTGAATTGGAGATCAACCGTTTCCATGGCGATGAGGATCGTGCCGCCGATGCCGCAGGCAAGCAGGCCCTGCGGGAGCGGGTGACCCGGGAGCTGTACGCCAAGCGCTGTGAGCAGGGCAAAATGCTGGCCGAGCGGGAGCTGGTGGCCCAACTGGGCAATGAGGTCAAGGGCCCGCTGCCCAAGCAATTGGTGGCCGGCAACTACTTTGCCGAGCAGCGGCAGTTCAACCTGCGGATGCAGGCCAACAACATCAATTTTGACCAATACTTAAAAGTGCAGGGCCAGACCGTGGAGGAGTTCCGCCAGCAGCTCCATGCAGACGCCGAGCGGAAGCTCCGCAGCCGGCTGGGCCTGCTGCTGGTAGCAGGGAAAGAACACCTCTGGCCCACCGAGGCCGAGGTGGCCACTGCGCTGGCCGCTTGGGACGTGAAAAAGCAGGGGGAGAAGACGTTCCCCGCCAACGACGCCCGGAAGCTGCGGCAGGGCATGGCCGCCAACCGGGCGGCAAAGTTTGTGGTGGAGCACTCCACCCTGACGCCGCCCCCGGCAGAACCGGTGGTGGAGGAGCTGCCTCGCTGAGCACGGATGCGTTTCGATCTACAAAAGAGCAAAATGAGCCGTCCGAACAGCGGAACGCCTGCCCTGCCCGTTTTGCACGCAAAAAGCCCCCGCCGGAGTTTGTTTTCCGGCGGGGGCTTCCGTATCAGAAAAAATGACAGCAGGGGAGAGGCGTTCAGCCCATGCTGATGCCCATGCGGCGGGCCACGGTGAGCAGCTCGCAGTTATCGGGCACGTTGCGGGTCTTGCCGGCAATATCGGCAAGACGGTTCTCGGTGACATGGCCGTTGAGCATGGCCACGGTCACGCCGTACCGCTCGATCTCCACCAGCTTGGCGGCATAACTGCCAAACTCGGTGGCCAACACACGGTCATAGGCGCTGGGGCTGCCGCCGCGCTGCATGTGGCCCGGGATGCAGACACGGGTCTCCATGCCGGTCTTTTTCTCAATGGCGGCGGCGATGCGGTTGGTGGCGGTGGTGCCGGTCCCGGCTGCCAGCCGCTTTGCCATCCACTCTTTCCGCTTCATCTTGGCTTCCTCGCAATTGTAAGCGCCCTCGGCCACGGCCAGGATGGAGAAGTTGGAGCCCCGCTTTGCCCGGCGCTCCACGGCGTCGCAGACCCGGTCGATGTCGTAGGGTTTCTCGGGGATGAGGATGATGTCCGCACCGCCTGCAATGCCGGAGTAGAGGGTCAGCCAGCCTGCCTTGTTGCCCATGATCTCAATGCACATCACGCGGCTGTGGCTGCCTGCCGTGGTGTGGATGCGGTCGATGACGTCGGTGGCGATGTCCACAGCGGTGTGGAAGCCGAACGTTACGTCGGTGCCGTAGATGTCGTTGTCGATGGTTTTGGGCAGGCCGATGATGTTGAGCCCCTCCTGGGAGAGGAGATTGGCCGTTTTGTGGGTGCCGTTACCGCCCAGGCAGAGCAGGCAGTCGAGGCCGGCTTCCTTATAGGTACGCTTCATGGCGGCCACTTTATCAATGTTGTCGTCTTCCACCACCCGCATCATCTTAAAGGGGGTGCGCTTGGTGCCCAGAATGGTGCCGCCCAGCGTCAGGATGCCCCGGAAATCGTCCTGAGTCATCTCCTTGTATTCCCCGGTGATGAGGCCGTGATAGCCGTTGAGAATGCCCACGATCTGGACATTTTCGCCCATGCGGGCATACAGCGCCTTGGCAACGCCGCGGATGGTGGCGTTCAGGCCCGGGCAGTCGCCGCCGGAGGTCAGGATACCAACACGTTTTTTCATTCTGCAAATCCCTCGTTTCCTCAATTTTACCCGCGCGGGCGGGGCACAAATGCTACTATAAGAATATTCCCCAATGAGGCGGGTGTCAATAGAGGAAAACAAAAAACACGTTGACTCACGAAGAATCAACGTGTTTTTTCAGTCGGAGCAGCGGGATTTGAACCCACGGCCTCCTCGTCCCGAACGAGGCGCGCTACCAACTGCGCTATGCCCCGAAAATACCGCAGCCAATTGACTGCGGTTTGGTTGGGGATGAGAGAATCGAACTCCCACAAGTAGAGTCAGAGTCTACCGCACTACCACTATGCAAATCCCCAATATTCGGTTTTGTCAGGAGCGGTGTCCGCCGCTGACAAGGGATATTATACTATATTGCCCGGTGGTTGTCAACCATTTTTTCGGATTTTTTCGCAGCCCGTTTTCCGGGTGTGGAAATTTGCGCCGGATGGAAAAGTATGTTAGAATAGAGCCACGAATGAACGGGAGGTTTTGCTGATGTTGAAACGCTTGCGCAGGGCGCACCCGGTGGGGTACTGCCTGCTGACGGAAGTGGTGTTCCTTGCCGTGCTGATGGTGGTGCCGGTGCTGCTGGTCCTGCTGCTGGCCCTACTGGGAGTGGACTTGACCCGGGTGGACGATTATTTCCTCAGCGCCATTCAGGAGCTGCTGGGAGCGCTGGTGGCCGTGTTCTTTTTAAAGAAGACCGACAATCTGGGGCTGCTCCGCCGCCGGGGCAGCGGCTTTTTCAATGGCATCCTGGTGGGCATGTTCCCCTTTGCCATGATCTGCTACACCCTCTACGGCAAGCTGCTGTTCGGGATGCCGACCGACCGGCCCCTGCGCACCGGCTGGCAGATCGCGTGGTATTTCATCGGGATGTTCACGGTGGGCGTGGCGGAGGAATTTCTCTTCCGGGGCGTCATCGCCCAGACCCTGCTGGAGCACTTTGGCACCAGCCGTGCGGGCATCTGGAAAGCCTGCCTGCTGTCCGGGCTTTTTTTCGGCGGGGCGCACCTGACCAACATCCTGTCCAGCGCTCCCTTTGGCGTGCTGATGCAGTGCGTGTTTGCGGGCTCGCTGGGCGTGCTGTTTGCGGCCATCTACTTCCGCACGGGCAACCTGTGGGTGCTGGTTTTCCTGCATGGAGCGCAGGACGCCGCCTCTCTGCTGGCGGGCGGCCTGTATGGCACCGAGAATATGTCCACTGCCGTGAGCAGCTACGATTCCACCATGCTGCTTTCCGTGCTGGTCTATCTCATCCCCACTTTCTTCCTCCTCCGCAAAAAGAAGATCGGAGAAGTGGGCCTCTACTTTGGCAAAGACATCCAGTAACAGAGCATAAAAAACGAGGAGCCTTGCGGCTCCTCGTTTTTGCGTATCTGCTTATTCGTCTTATTCGTAATCAATGGGCAGGGTGGGCAGGCCGTTGAGCTCCAGCCCGGCGGTGTGCCCGGCCATGTACTGGTAATATCCTTGAGCGGCGATCATGGCACCGTTGTCCCCGCAGAACTTGAGCTCCGGCAGGTAGACCTTAGCACCCAGCTTCTGGGCCCCATCGTTCACCAGCTGGCGCAGCCGTCCGTTGGCAGCCACGCCGCCCGCCAGACAGACCTGCTTGGCTCCGGTGTCGGCCGCGGCCAGCAGCAGCTTTTCGGCCAGAATGCCTGCAATGCGCTCCTGAAAGCTGGCGGCCAGGTCGGGCACATGGACCTCCGTGCCTTTCATCTGGGCCTGATTCACTTCGTTCAGCACGGCGGTTTTGAGGCCGGAGAAGCTCACGTTGTATTTGCCCTCCACATGGGGCACGGGCAGGCGGTAGGCTTTGGGGTTGCCGGTCTTGGCGGCGTTGGCCACGCTGGGGCCGCCGGGGTAGGGCAGGCCCAGCGTCCGGGCCACCTTGTCAAAGGCTTCGCCGGCCGCGTCGTCCACAGTGTGGCCCAGAATGTGGTAGTGGGTGTAGTCCAGCACTTCCACAATGTGGCTGTGGCCGCCGGAGGCCACGAGGCAGAGGAACGGCGGCTTGAGCTCCGGGTGGGTGAGGTAAAGGGCTGCAATGTGCCCCCGCAGGTGATGCACGGGCACCAGCGGTTTGCCCGCCGAGTAGGCCAGCCCCTTGGCAAAGTTGACGCCCACCAGCACCGCGCCGATGAGGCCGGGTGCAAAGGTGACGGCCACAGCGTCCACGTCGTCGATGGTCTTACCGGCGTCCAGCAGGGCCTTTTTGACGGTGGCGCTGATGAACTCGCAGTGGCGGCGGCTGGCGATCTCGGGCACAACGCCGCCGTAGAGCGCCTGTTCTTTCACACTGGTGGAGATGACGTTGCTCAGCAGATGCCGCCCGTCCTCCACGAGGGATGCGGCGGTCTCGTCGCAGGTGGATTCGATTCCTAATACGATCATAACAGTTTAATGGGCCTCCAGCCAGTTTTTGCCCTCATGCACCTCGGTGCTCAGGGGCACAGCATAGTGTACACAGCCCTCCATCTCTTCCCGCAGGATGGAGGCTGCCTTGGCCGCCTCGGCCTCCGGCGCTTCCACGATGAGCTCATCGTGGACGGTCAGGATGAGGCGGCTCTCCATTTTTTCGTCCCGCAGCCGCCGCCAGACCCGCACCATGGCCAGCTTGATGACGTCGGCAGCGGTGCCCTGGATGGGGGTGTTGCGGGCCATCCGCTCGCCGCTGGCCCGGATGTTCCGGTTGGAGCTGCTCAGCTCCGGCAGGGCGCGGCGGCGGCCGAACAGGGTGGAAACATAGCCGCAGTCCTTGGCGTCGGCAATGGTCTTTTCCATGTAGCCGTCCACTTTGGGAAACGCGGCCAGATAGTTTTTGAGGAACGCGTCAGCCTCTTTCACCGAGACACCGATGTCCTTGGAAAGGCTGTAGGCCCCCTTGCCGTACATGATGCCAAAGTTGATGGCCTTGGCGGAGGAGCGCAGCCGGGGCGTTACCTCGCTCTGGGGGATGCCGTAAATTTTGGCGGCGGTGCTGCGGTGGATATCCTCCCCGCTGCGGAACGCGTTCTGCATGTGCTCGTCGCCGGTGACATGGGCCAGGATACGCAGCTCGATCTGGCTGTAATCGGCGTCCACCAGCACGCAGCCCGGCTTTGCAATAAAGTAGGCCCGCAGCTGGCTGCCCAGCTCGGTGCGGATGGGGATGTTCTGCAGGTTGGGGTTATCGGAGGAGAGGCGGCCGGTGCGGGCCTCGGTCTGGTTGAACCGGGTGTGGATGCGGCCATCCTCGCCGATGACTTTCAGCAGACCCTCCACATAGGTGGAGTTCAGCTTCTGGTAGGCACGGTATTGTAAAATGTCTTCCACCAGCGGGTAATCCCGCAGTGCTTCCAGCGTCTCGGCGTCCGTGGACCAGCCACGCTGGGTCTTTTTGCCGTGGGGCAGGCCCAGGGTATCAAAGAGCATCTCGCCCAGCTGCTTTGGGCTGTTGGGGTTGAAACTGGTGCTGCCGGTCTCCATCTGGATGCGGCCCAGCACCTGGGCCAGCTCGGTGCGCATCCGGACGCCAAACTCCTCAATGCCGCCTTTGTCCACCAGAATGCCGGTGCGGGTCATATCGGCCAGCACCTGGGCCAGCGGGAACTCGATGTCATGGTACAGGTCGTCCTCGCCGCAGGCCGTGATCTCGGCTTTCATCCTGGCAAACAGATCCGCCAGGGATCCGGCATCCGGCCACTCCTCGCAGGTGAACGCTGCCTTGGCGCGGTAGCTCACGGCCAGCTCCGAGATCTGATACTTGGAGGCCGAGGCGTCCAGCAGATAGGCGGCCAGCTTGCCGTCCCAGACGATGCTGCTGCCCCAGCCACCGGCCGCCATGGCCTTGGCGTAGAGGGGGGCGGAGTAGAAGACGTCCAGCGTCACGGCGGGGTCATCCAGCAGGCGGACCAGCTCGTCGTCGCTCAGGGGGTAAACGGTCCTGTCCTGCACGGCGTACCAGGCCTCCGGCTGGACGATGACATTTTTGGCGCCCTGTTTGCCCATCACGGCGGGGCGGGCGGCCACCAGATAATGCCCGGCGGGGGTCAGGGGCAGAATGCCGATCTCGGCTTCTTCCGTGGGCACTTCCTCGGGGGCCGTGGCCGGAGCCACGTTGTCCAGCCCGAACCGGGGGATGAGGGAGTGGATCTCCAGCTCCTGCAGCAGCCGCACGGCCTCGGCCTTGTTGCCCTCGCCCACTTTATAGGCACCCTCAGCCGTCTCAATGGGGGCGTCGGTGCGGATGGTGCCCAACACATGGCTCAGCTCGGCATCTGCCTTGCACTCCAAGAGATGCTCCCGCTGCTTGGGCTTGATGACGGGGTCGTCGATGTGGGCGTAAACATTTTCCAGCGTGCCGAATTTCTGCACCAGGTTCAGGGCTGTTTTTTCCCCGATGCCCCGCACGCCGGGGATGTTATCGGAGGTGTCGCCCATCAGGCTCTTCACCTCGATGAGCTGTTTGGGCTCAATGCCGTATTTCTCGTGGATGGCGTCCACATCCATGGGGATGGTCTTGCTCCGGCCCATGGCGGTGGCGGCCAGCAGTACGGTGGTGCTCTCGCTCACCAGCTGCAGGCTGTCGCGGTCTCCGGTGGCCAGGTAGCAGTCGTCCTTGCGGGCGTCGCAGGCAGCAGCCAGGGTGCCCAGAATGTCGTCGGCCTCCCAGCCCTCGGCCGTCACGGCGCGGTAGCCCAGGTCGGCCAGAAGCTCTTTCAGCACCGGCATCTGCTGGGCCAGCTCTTCGGGCATCCCGTGGCGGGTGGCCTTGTAGCCGTCATACATCTTGTGGCGGAACGTGGGGGCCCGCAGGTCGAACGCCACGGCCACCTCGTCGGGGTCGCACTCCTTGAGCAGGGAGAGCAGGATATTCAAAAAGCCATAAATGGCGTTGGTATAGCGGCCGTCCTTGGTGGTCAGCAGCTTGATGCCAAAAAACGCACGGTTGGCAATGCTGTTGCCGTCAATGACCAGTAAACGCATCGTTTCTTATCCTCCATTCCAAATTTTCACACCTTATAGTATAGCACAAAACCCGCCCAAAGAAAATCACCGGGAGGCAATTGCTTCCCGGTGATTTTGGGAGAAGACTCAGCTCTCCTCCATGCGGATGGCGCTGACGGGGCAGGCCTGGGCGGCATCCACGGCGGCGGGCACTTCCTCGCCGGGGATCTCGCCCACCAGCGCCACGGCCAGTGTGCCCTCCATCGTGAACACGGCGGGGCAGATGCCCGCGCACTGGGTGCAGCCGATGCACAGGTCAGGGTCTACGAATGCTCTCATAAAACCAATCCTCCTTTGGATGGCTTTATTTTCCCCGTTTCGCAGGGAAATATGCTGGGCTTTTTGTGCGCGGTGTGGTACAATAACTTTTACGGACGACAGGAGGACAAACCATGAACATTCAGATCTTCGGCACCACCAAGTGCTTTGATACCAAAAAAGCCCAGCGGTACTTCAAGGAGCGGGGCATCAAGTTCCAGATGATCGACCTGAAAGAAAAAGGCATGAGCCGGGGCGAGTTTGACAATGTGGCCCGGGCCCTGGGCGGCTGGGAAAAGATGGTGAACCCCAACGCGAAAGACAAGCAGACGCTGGCGCTGCTGGACGCTCTCATCGACTGGCAGAAAGAGGATAAGCTGTTTGAAAATCAGCAGCTGCTGCTCACGCCCATTGTGCGCGACGGGCGTAAGGCCACCGTGGGCTACCAGCCCGATGTCTGGAAGACCTGGGAATAACCACGCGCTTTCACAAAAAATCCACGGCCCGGGTTTTGCACCTGCGGGCAGATTGTGGTATACTGTGGAGTGCAGAAAACTTACATTCTTGGAGACGATACCCTATGAAAAATTATATGACCCCGGAAGAGCACGCCCGGCTGCACCGCCGCCGTGCCCGGCAGGCCCTTGGGCTGCTGGTGGCGGTACTGGTGCTGATCGGCGCGGTGACGGTGCTGCGCTCCGGCGTGCGTGCCGTGGCAAAGCTGTTTGACGATACGGCCCAGAAAGAAGAATATGAAGATAAGCTGGAGGGCCTTGTCCTGTTTGACCCGCTCCCCTTTGACGGCATTGAAAATATCGACGACCTGACCCTGCGGGAGGCGGCTGTCTGGGGCTGTGTGTATAACATCCAGGAGACCCAGGGCAATTTTGACCACTACAACACCGACCCGGATACCGAGCAGTTGCTGATCCCCTCGGTGGATGTGGACGCCTACCTGGCAAAGCTGGTGGGCCCCAGCTTCAAGATGACCCACAAGAGCTTTGAGATGGACGACATGACCATCGAGTTCGACGAGACCACCCAGTGCTACAAGATCCCGGTCACGGGCAGCGTGGGCAGCTACCGCGCCACCGTGACAAAGCTCTTCAAAAAGGGCGGCAAGCTCCACGTCACGGTGGGCTACATCCCCACCCAGAGCGCGGACGACAGCATCCTGAACGCCTCGTCTGACACGCCCACCAAGTATATGGATTATCTCTTCACCCGCCAGAGCGGCAGCTGGTATCTCACCGGCCTGACCGACAGCGAGACGAAGCCGGAGTCCTCCGCCGAGAGCTCCCCGGCCAGCGCCTCGGCGCAGATGGAGGAGCATGAAGTGCAGGACGCCATTCTGGCCAGCACGGCGGATTCCGCGTCCGCCGTGGCCGACAGCGCCAGCGCCGCGGAGGAGCCTGCCGCTCAGAGTGTGGAAGCAGACGCTGCTTCGGGAAACGAGGCGGCTTCCGGGGAGGCCGGTGCGGACAGTGCTGAGGCAGATGCAGGCAGCGCCAGCGCGGCGGCGTAAGTCATAAGGAAAAGAATCGAGTTTGATCCAGGCAGAAGCTTTCCCCAAAGGCTTCTGCCTTTATTTTTGCTTAAAATTTTTGCTTAAAATTGTATTGTGCTCTTGACACAGCTTGAAAAATGAGTATTATTGTATTAGACGCTTAATACAGCAACACAAGGAGATGATCCCATGGCCGAACAGTTTGACTCCAGCCGCCCCATTTATGCTCAGCTGGTGGAACGGCTCAAGGCAAAAATTTTAGCAGGTATTTACCCACCCGGCGGGCATCTGGACTCGGTGCGCGACCTTGCCGCCGCCGCCGGGGTCAACCCCAACACCATGCAGCGGGCGCTTGCCCAGCTGGAGAACGAGGGCCTGGTGCGCACCGAGCGCACCGCGGGCCGTTATGTGACGGAGGATAGAGCGTTGATCGAACAATTGCGTGCCGAGGCGGCCCGGAACCTGACCGCCGAATTTCTGGAGAAGATGCGCGGCATTGGCTACGGCCCGGAACAGGCTGCCGTCCTGCTGGAGCGCTGGAATGAGAAGGAGGAAACAAACCATGACTGAGCTTTTGAACTGCACCGGCCTGAGCAAGGCCTACGGCAAAAAACGGGCGCTGGATCATGTGGACCTGCACCTGGAGCCGGGAAAGATCATCGGCCTGCTGGGGCCCAACGGCAGCGGAAAGACTACCCTGATGAAGCTGGCCAACGGTCTGCTGCAGCCTACGGAGGGCAGCATTACCATTGCGGGCAGTGTGCCCGGCCCGGCCACGAAAGAGATCGTTTCTTACCTGCCGGACGCCGCCTGGCTGCCGGACTGGATGCGTGTGGAGCAGCTGGTGGAAATGTTCCACGATTTCTACGCCGATTTTGATCCCGCCAGGGCGGGCGAGATGCTGGCCAAGTTGGAGCTGGACCCCAAGGCCCCACTCAAGACCCTCTCCAAGGGTAACAAGGAAAAAGTGCAGCTGATCCTGGCCATGAGCCGCGCGGCAAAGCTCTATTTGCTGGACGAACCCATTGGCGGTGTGGACCCGGCGGCGCGGGATTACATCCTGCACACCATTCTCTCCAACTACAGCGAGGACGCCACCGTGGTCATCTCCACTCACCTGATCGGGGACATTGAGCCGGTGCTGGACGAGGCCATCTTCCTGAAAGAGGGAAAGATCTTTGCCCACCGCACCGTGGATGAGATCCGGGAGACGGAAGGCATGAGTGTGGATGAGTATTTCCGGGAGGGATTCAAATGCTGAAAAATTTACTGAAGTATGAGTTCCGGGCCACGGCCCGTACCTACGGCGGCATCTATCTGGCCCTGCTGGCCGCGGCAGGTCTCATCGGCTTCTCGTTACGGGGGGATAGAGCCGCTGCCCAGAGCCATATCTTTGAAATTGGCGTGACGATCTACAGCCTGCTGGTCATGGCGCTCGTCATCGTCACCATTGTCACGGTGATCCAGCGCTTTACCAAAAATCTGCTGGGCCGGGAGGGCTACCTGATGCACACCCTGCCCGTGACGGAGGCCCAGCTGGTGGGTTCCAAGCTGATCTCCAGCGCGGTCTGGCTGCTGGCCAGCGCCGTGGTGGGTGTGGTTTCCCTCGTCGTCATGTTCTGTGTGGGAGCGGACTTCACCCAGCTGGACTTCAGCAATCTTTGGGATGATTGGGCAGCCCTGCGGACGAGCTTTGAGGGAGATCTGCTGGCGATCCTGCTCTGGACGGCCCTCCTGTGCTATGCCCGGATGCTCTGCACGATGCTGTGCATCTATGCCGCCTGCATGGTGGGCCATCTGTTCCGGGCCCACAACGGCGTGGCCAGCGTGGGCGCGTTCTTTTTGATGAGCTGGGGACAGGGCCGGGTGGAAAACCTGCTGAATGCAGGCGGCTTTGTCCGCATCCTCATGGGCTCTGCCGGTGACACCATCGTGAGCGAGGCGGCGAACCACAGCACGTTGATCTTCTTTGCGGCTTCGTTTGCCATCACGGCGGTGTTTGGCGCGGTGTATTTCATCCTCACCTGTTGGCTGATGAAAAATAAGCTCAATCTTGAATGAGGAAACGTGAAAAATTCTGTGGACAAATTTTTGCAAAAAAGAAAATTTCCCTCTTGACTTTACGCAGATAAAGTGTATAATGCAATCAAACCAATGAGGCGGAAGAGAACCTGCACAGCGCGTCTGCAGTGAGCCCGGACAGTGAAAACGGGCGAGAGCGGGGCAGAGATTCGTGGGCCGCCGAGGGCCGGGCAAAAAGGCAGAAATGCCGCAGTAGCTTGGGACGGAAGCCTCCGTTACAGGGCAGGGGAGTGTTGGCTCTCCGTTGAGGGGCTCTTGCCGTTTCCAATCTGGGAAATGAGCAGGGCAAGCAAGGTGGCACCGCAGAATCGAATTTTACCGATCCTGTCCTTGTGGATAACACACAGGGACGGGGTCGTTTTCTTTTACCCCGTTCCGCAAGTGGAGCGGGTTTTTATTTATCATTTGGGCCGCCCGCTCCAGGGAAAGGAGTACCGCTATGAAAACCATGAATAGGATCTCTCGCCGCAGCTTCCTGAAAGCAGCTTCCGCTGCCGCTGTTGTCTCCGCACTGGGCCTGACGGGCTGCGGCTCGTCCGCAAGCAGCACCGCTTCCAGTGCCGCTGCTTCCAGTGTGGCATCTTCTGCCGCTGCCAGCGAGGCCGCCGCAGGCCAGACCTTTAAAGTGGGCATCGTCAACTACGTGGATCATGCTTCCCTGAACCAGATCGTTGCGTCGGTGGAGAGCCGCCTGGACGAAGTGGCCAAGGAGAAAGGTGTCACCTTTGATTACGCCGATTACTACGCCAACGCACAGGCCGATCAGACCAACCTGAACCAGATCGGTGCCGACCTCGTGGCCGATGGCGTGGATGTCATCGTGGCCGTTGCCACCCCCACCGCCGCCACCATGCTGGCCGCTGTGGAAGACACCGATATCCCGGTGGTCTACTCCGCCGTTACCGACCCGGCCGCAGCCGGCTTTGACACCGAGCCCAACATCACCGGTACCTCCGATGCCCTGAACACGGACGCCATTATGAACCTGATCCTGGCCGTCAACCCGGACATCGACACCATCGGCCTGCTGTACGACCTGAGCCAGGATGCCTCCACCCAGGCCATTGCCGACGCCAAGGCATTCTGCGACGAAAAGGGCATCAAGTACATTGAAAAGAACGGCACCACCACCGCCGAGGTCCAGATGGCTGCCGAGGCCCTCATTGCTTCCGGCGTCAAGGCCGTCTTCACCCCCACGGACAACACCGTGATGACCGCGGAGCTCTCCATCTATGAGACCTTTGCCGAGGCAGGCGTCCAGCACTATACCGGTGCCGACAGCTTCGCGCTGAACGGCGCGTTCGTGGGCTATGGCGTCGATTACGTCCAGCTGGGTGAGGCCACCGCCGATATGGTGGTGGAGCTGCTCTGCGATGGCAAGACCCCCGCTGACCTGCCGTTCCAGACCTTTGACAACGGCATTGCCACCATCAACACCGAGACCTGCGCCGCCCTCGGCCTCTCCCTCGACACCGTGAAAGAGGCGTTCAAGCCCTACTGCACCGAGGTCGTGGAAGTGGAGACGGCAGAGAATTTCTAAAAACATCTTTTAAAGGAGCACACACATGCTGGCGAGTATCTTTTCGCTCAATGTCATTCAGACCGCGCTGGAGCTGGGCTGCATTTACGCCCTGGTGGCGCTGGCGCTGTTTCTGAGCTATTCCATCCTGAACATTGCGGACCTGTCCACCGACGGCTGCTTTACCCTGGGCTGCGCCGTGGCGTGTCAGGTGGCGCTGACAGGGCACCCGTTCCTGGCGTTGCTGGCGGCCATGGCGGCGGGCGTGTGCTCCGGTTTCGTGACAGCCTTTTTGCAGACCCGCCTCGGTGTGGAGAGCATCATGGCGGGCATCATCGTCAACACCGGCCTGTACACCATCAACCTGGCGGTCATGGGGTTCTCCTCCACCCTGTCGCTGGTCAAGACGGACACGGTCTTCTCCATCGCCAAGAGCGCGCTGGTCTTTACAGGCGGCTGGTATAAGCTGGTGCTGGCTGCAGCGGTCATCGCGCTGGCTGGCGCGGCAATGATCGGCTTCCTGGGTACCCGGCTTGGCCTTTCCATCCGGGCCACCGGTGACAACGCCGCCATGGTGCGGGCGTCCAGCATCAACCCTGCATTCACCATCACGGTGGGCCTGTGCATCTCCGGTGCCCTGACCGCCCTCTCCGGCGGCCTGCTGGCCCAGTACCAGAAGAGCTGCGACATCAACGTGGGCACCGGCATGGTCACCATTGCACTGGCCTCCCTCATCATCGGCGAAACGCTGGTGGGCAAGCGCACCATGCTGCGCCGGGTGCTGGGCGTCGTCTTCGGCAGCTGCCTGTACCGCTTTATCGTGGCGGTGGCGCTGCGGTTCAATGTCCCGGCAGCGGCCATGAAGCTGGTCTCCGCCATCATCGTGGCCGTGGCCATCTCGATGCCCGCCATCCAGGCACACTTCGCCTTTGAAAAGCGGAAACATGCGGCACAGAAAAAGGAGGCGGTCTGAGATGGAAATGCTGGAACTGCAAAACCTCCACAAGACGTTCAACCCCGGCACCGTCAATGAAAAAGTGGCTCTGAACGGCGTCAGTCTTACGATGGAAGCGGGTGATTTCGCCACCATCGTGGGCTCCAACGGCGCCGGCAAATCCACCCTCTTCAACGCCATCACCGGCGGCTTCATTGCGGATGAAGGCAGCATTTCTCTGGGCGGGGAGAACATCACGTTTGCGCCGGAGTACCAGCGCAGCAAGGTCATCGGCCACCTGTTCCAGGACCCGCTCAAGGGCACGGCCCCCAATATGACCATTGAAGAAAATCTGGCGCTGGCTTACCTGCGGGCAGGCACCGCGCCCCACGCCATCTTCTCCCGCATCTCCCGCAAGGACAAAGAGATCTTCCGTGAGAAGCTGGCCCTGCTCCACATGGGGCTGGAAGACCGGATGAAGCAGCCTGTGGGCCTGCTTTCCGGCGGCCAGCGGCAGGCGCTGACTCTGCTGATGGCAACGCTCGTCACCCCCAAGCTCCTCCTGCTGGACGAGCACACCGCTGCCCTGGACCCGGCCACCGCCGAGAAAGTGCTGGAGCTGACCAAGAGCATCGTGGCGGAGAAAAAGATCACCTGCCTCATGGTCACCCACAACATGCATCAGGCGCTGGAGCTGGGCAACCGCACCCTCATGATGGATGCAGGCCGGATCGTCTTTGACGTCAAGGGCGAGGCCCGCGGCAAGATGACCGTGGACGATCTGCTGGAGAAGTTCCGCGAGAACGCCGGTAAGGCGCTGGACAATGACCGCATCCTGCTGAGCAAGGTGGAAGCGAATCATGAAATCAGACAATGAAAAAGGGGGCTGTTCCCATCCGGGAACAGCCCCCTTTTTGTAGAAACGCTTTTAAAAATTACTGAACGTACTCAACGGTGTACTCGAAGCCATACTCTTCCTGCAGCTTCTTGACGTCAGCCTCGCAGTCCTCAATAAAGGTAGGAGCGTAGACAGAAGCGCCGTTGTGGGCTTTCTTGTAGTCCTCCACGATCTGCTGCAGCTTTGCCCAGCCCTCGTTGGCCTTTGCCTCGGGGATGCTGTCGGGGAAGTTGATGATGAACTCACGATGTTTGGGGATACGAGCTTTCATAATAGATGTCTCCTTATAAACAATTTGGATCAATTTTCTTGTTTTATACAGAAGCTAAAGATTAGCTTTTGCTTTTCATAAAGACGCTCTTGGCTCTCCCATTGGGAGAGCTGGCGCGTAAGCGCCTGAGAGGGCAAAGCCGTTACAGCTGATAGACTCGCTTGGCGTTTTCGGCAGTCACGCGGAAGACGGTTTCCGGCTCCACGCCTTTTACAGCCGCAATGTACTCGCCCACATAGCGGATGAGGGAGCTGTCGCAGCGGGTGCCGCGCACGGGCTCCGGGGCCATGTAGGGACAGTCCGTTTCCAGAACGATCCGCTCCAGCGGCAGGGCCGCAATGGCCTTGGCCGCCCGCTTGGCACCCTTGAACGTGCAGGCCCCGCCAAAGCCGAAGTACAGCCCCTGCTCTGCCAGCCATTCCGCGTCGTCCGCACTGCCGGAATAACAGTGGACGATGCCTCTGGGCTGGTATTTTTTCAACAGGGCGTAGACATCGGCGTGGGCGCTGCGGTCGTGCACGATGATGGGCTTGCCCAGCTCCAGGCTGAGCCGGAGCTCTGCCTCAAACAGGGCCAGCTGGGCGTCCTTGGGCACGGGCCAGTGGTAGTCCAGCCCGCACTCGCCCACGGCCACCACCTTGGGGTCGTCGTAGTAGGGCGCAAGGGCTTTCATCTCCGCCGCCCAGTCCCCGCCGTAGACGGAGATGGTCGGGGCCGGGCCCTCCTCGCCGCAGTCCTCCACAGCCAGCAGGCTTTCCGGGTGGATGCCGATGGCCGCATACACCCATGGGTAGCGGTGGGCCAGCTCCAGCACTTTGGGGGCATCGCCCGAGTGGGTGGCCTGCTCGCAGACGCCCACCACGCCCTGATCGGGCAGGCTGTCCAGCAGGGCATAACGGTCGGTGTCAAAGGCATGGGCGCTGTAATGCGCATGGGTATCAAAAATAGGGCCCATCAGCGCACCCCCTTTTGGGCAGGGGCTTTGTTCACCAGCCAGATGCCCACGCAGACGAAGACCAGCGCCCCGAGGTACTGCCAGCGGAACAGCGGCTCGCCGTTGAGCAGGGCACTCAGCAGCACATTGACCACCGGGTTCACGAACCCGAAGATGGCAATGCGGCTGACGGGGTTATTCTTCATCAGCAGGGCCCAGATGACATAGCCCGCGCCGCAGATGAACGCCAGATAAAGCAGCACCGGCAGGCCCAGAGCGCTCTGCGGGTGGAGGCTGCCGCCCAGTGCCAGACCGATCAGCAGCAGAGCCAGCCCGCCCACGAACAGGTTGAGGAAGCAGACCGCAAAGCTGTCCGCCTTTTTCGTCACGGACTTGTTCCACGGGCCGGACAGGGTAAAAATGACCGTGGCCAGCAGCATACAGAACACGCCCCAGGCGCTTCCGCCGCCGTGGTTGCCGATAGTGCCGATGAGCACCCCGGCGAAGCCCAGCACGCAGCCCAGCGTTTTGGCCGGTGTCATCCGGTCGGCATCGCCATAGAGGAAATGGGCGAAGATGACGCCCAGAAAGCTCTGGGTGCTGTTGAGGATGCCGCCAAAGGCACCCGTCAGCAGGGCAACGGCCATATAGTAGAACGCATACTGGGCTGTGGTCTGCCACAGGCCCAGGGCGCAGCACTCGCCCAAGACTTTGCCGCAGGGCGGCTGCGGGAGTTTGCCCTCCAGGATCAGGCTTCCCGCCAGCACCAGCAGGCTGCCCAGCATGAACCGGACCCCGGCAAAGCAGAGGATGGAGGCCGTATCACTGGTCTCGATCGCAAACAGGCGGTAGCCCATCTTGATGAACGGGAACGCCGAACCCCACAGCACATTGCAGCCGATGGCCAGCAGCACCGCGAAGAGGGGCGTCCCGAAGATGGCGTCCAGTTTGGCCGAGCGGGAATTTTCAATGTTCGGCATCCGCTCAGTGGATGCGGCTGCCGACCGGAGTGTCGTCGCCGTAGAATGCGATGGAGCAGCCGCCGTCGGCGGTGTCCGCGGCGAAGATCATGCCCTCGCTGACATACTTGCCCTTCATCATGGGGCGGGGTGCCAGGTTGCACACGATACCGATCTTCTTGCCGATGAGGTCTTCCGGCTTGAACCACTTGGCAATGCCGGAGAGGATGCAGCGCTCGCGCTCACCATCGAAGACGGTCAGGTGGAGCAGCTTCTTGCTCTCTTTCAGGTTCTCGCAGGCGCGCACCTCAGCCACGCGCAGCTCCACCTTGCAGAAGGTGTCAAAGTCGATCTCTTCCTCGTGGGTGAAGTCCACACTGCTCTCAGCAGCGTCCTCCTTGGGGGCGGCAGGCTTTGCGGCCTCTTCCTTGGCCTTGTTGGCGGCAGCGGCAGCGGCCTTGCGCTTCTCGTCCTGCTCTTTCAGATAAGCGATCTCCTTGGCCACGTCGATGCGGGGGAACAGAGCGTCGCCCTTGTGGACGGTGTAGGTCTCCTGCACGCCGTAAACGGTCTTGCTCAGGTCGAGGGCGGAAGCATCCAGGCCCAGCTGCTCCATCATCTTGGGAGCGGTGGAGGGCAGGTAAGCGTTCAGCAGGATGGCAGCCACGCGCAGGGCCTCGCACAGGTGGTAGAGCACGCTCTCCAGACGGGCTTTGTTGGCCTCGTCCTTGGCCAGAGCCCAGGGAGCGGTCTCGTCGATGTACTTGTTGGCGCGCTGAATGACCGCGAAGATCTCCATCAGGGCCTGGGGAATGGTCAGGTTGTCCATGTCGGCAGAAACCTTGGAGGCCAGCTCGTTGACCATGGTTTCCAGCTCGGTGTCAATGGCTTCGGTGCCTGCCACATGGTGGACGGTGCCGTCGAAGTACTTCTCACACATGGCCACGGTACGGCTGAGCAGGTTGCCCAGGTCGTTGGCCAGGTCGCTGTTGATGCGGTTGATGAGGGCCTCGTTGGTGAACGTGCCGTCGTTGCCGAACGGGATCTCACGCAGCAGGAAATAGCGGATGGCATCCACGCCGTAGCGGTCGCACAGGACCACGGGGTCCACGACGTTGCCCACGGACTTGGACATCTTGCCGCCGTTCATCAGCAGCCAGCCATGGCCAAACACGCGCTTGGGCAGCGGCAGGTCCAGAGCCATCAGCATGGCCGGCCACAGGATGGTGTGGAAGCGCAGGATCTCCTTGCCCACCATGTGCAGGTCTGCCGGCCAGAACTTGTCGTAGTCGTGGTACTTCTCGTTGCCATAGCCCAGGGCGGAAATATAGTTGCTCAGGGCGTCCACCCAGACATACATGGTGTGCTTGGGGTCGAACGGGACGGGAATGCCCCACTTGACGGAGGTACGGGAAACGCAGGTGTCCTGCAGGCCCTGCTTGATGAACGCGATCATCTCGTTCTTGCGGCTCTCGGGCTGGATGAACTGGGGGTTCTCCTCGTAGAGCTTGAGCAGGCGGTCAGCGTACTTGCCGGTCTTGAAGAAGTAAGCTTCCTCGTGGGCGTCGTAGACCTCACGGCCGCACTCGGGGCACTTGCCGTCCACCAGCTGGCTGTCGGTCCAGAAGCTCTCGCAGGGCTTGCAGTAGTGGCCGGTGTACTCGCCCTTGTAGATATCGCCCTGCTCGTACAGCTTGGTGAAGATCTTCTGGCAGGACTCCATGTGGTAGTCGTCGGTGGTGCGGATGAAGCGGTCGTAGCTGACATCCATCAGCTTCCACAGGTCCTTGACGGTGGCAACGATCTTATCGACGTACTCCTTGGGAGTGACGCCTGCATCGGCTGCCTTGTCCTGGATCTTCTGGCCATGCTCGTCGGTTCCGGTCAGGAACATGACGTCATAGCCCTGCATCCGCTTGAAGCGGGCCAGCGCGTCGCAGGCCACGGTGGTGTAGCTGTGGCCGATGTGCAGCTTATCGCTGGGGTAGTAAATGGGAGTGGTAATGTAGAATGTTTTGTGCTCACTCATGGGTCTGTTTCTTCCTTTCTGTTGCGGCAACAAAAAGCTCCCGTCCCTTGCCGGAAACTCCGGCCAAGGACGAGAGCATTGCTTTCGTGGTACCACCTTGGTTCGCCCGGCCTTTGCAGGCAGAGCCTTGCGCGCTGGCATATAAATAATGTACCAGCGCGGCGCGGTAACGGGCGCACCCGTCGCAGGCTGGAGAAGAAAACTCCCCTTCGCCCGCGCGGCTCAGAGACCATCTTCCACTCCGCGCGGCCTGCCCGCTTCCATCCTCCGGGCTTTCTGTCAGGTGCGGACGGGGTGTACTCTTCTCGTCAAAGCCGATTTGCAGTCTGGGTGCAAAGGGGCAGAACTTTCCCTTTGCATCTTCTACCTATAATACGCAAAAACAGTGAGTTTGTCAACTGAAAAGCCTGAAAGAAAAAATTTGGGATTGAAACATTCTCGATAATGTGATAAAATCAACCATTGACGGACCATAGAGCCCGGCAGAGGCCTGCAAAGCGCCTCTTTGGCCCTGGCGGACAGGGCTTTTTGCGGAAACAGGAATCGTCCCCTTTTTTGGGGAAAATGATCGTGAACGAGGAAGGAATGGAAAAATCGTGATTTCCAAGCGAGAAAAATTGCAGTATGTCTGCACTTTTGTAACAGACATCCTCTCGCTGGCCCTCAGCATAGCGCTGGGCTGGCTGGTGGTGGATAGTCTGCTGGGCAAGGTGGGAAACTACACCGCGCCCGACCTCATCCAGGCGTTCTGCCTGCTGATGCTGGCCTATCTGCTGACGTTTCTGACCTTTGACCAGAGCGAGAACATTACCACCCGTCCATGGAAACGGGAGTTGAAGATCTCGGTCAAATTTAACCTGATCCTGACCCTCATCAACTCGGCGGGCCTGCTGTTGACCAAGGCCCCGCTGCTGAGCTCCCGGTATTTTCTGGTGGCAGTGCCGGTCATCAACGTGGTGCTGATGACGGTGTTCCACAGTGTGCTCAAAAAGCTGCTGACCACCACCCGGAAGAAAAACAGCATGGAAAGCCTGGTGGGCGTTGTGACCACCGGCGAAGATGCCGGGGAAATGGTGCGGGAGCTGCAGCGGGACTGGTCCAAGCGTCTGACGGGCATTGCCCTGCTGGAGATCCCGGAAGAGCAGATCGGCGGCCAGATCGAGGGCGTGGACATCAAGGCCAACTACGATACCTTTATGGACTGGCTGCGGCAGGCCGCGCTGGATGAAGTGTATGTGGACATCCCCATGGACAGCGGTGATTCCTTTGTGCCTTATCTGAAAGAGATGGAGAGCATGGGATTGACCGTCCATTTCCGTCTGCCCCTGCTGGACCGCATCGAGGATGTCTGCTGCGATGAGACCAGCACCGCCCGCCTGAGCCGCAGCCTGAGCCGCTGCGCCGGCGGCAATGTGGTCACCATGGGCACCGTGGAGCTCAAACTCCGCGACCAGGCCCTCAAGCGGATGCTGGACATTGTGGGCAGTCTGGTGGGCTGCATCCTCAGCATCCCCATCATTGCCATCGTGGCCATCCCCCTCAAGCTGGAAAGCCCCGGCCCGCTGGTCTTCAAACAGCGCCGTGTGGGCCGCAACGGCCGTGTGTTCTATATCCACAAGCTCCGCAGTATGTATGTGGACGCGGAGGAGCGGAAGAAAGAGCTGATGGCCCGGAACGAAATGAACGGCCTCATGTTCAAGATGCAGGACGATCCCCGCATCACCAAGGTGGGCAAGTTCATCCGCAAGACCAGTATCGACGAGCTGCCCCAGTTCTTCGATGTCCTCCGGGGCGATATGAGCCTGGTGGGCACCCGGCCTCCCACGCTGGACGAGTACAAGCAGTACGAGAGCCACCATAAGCGCCGCCTGTCCATGAAGCCCGGCATCACGGGCCTGTGGCAGGTGAGCGGCCGCAGCAACATTGAGGACTTTGAAGAGGTCGTCAAGCTGGATACCAGGTACATTGACAACTGGACCATCTGGCAGGATATCAAGATTCTGTTAAAGACGGTCTGGGTGGTCTTTGCAGGCCGCGGCGCCGAATAAGCCGGAACCAGAAATAAAAAACAAGAGCACCAGTTTCCCGCGCAGGAATGCAGGAGGCTGGTGCTTTTTTGGATTCTTTCTATGCAAGAGCGTCTTCCGCAACGTCCATGAGATGGACCGGGTCGAGCTGAAATCTCGTACAGTCTTCTGCAAGCCGCTCCACGAACGCGCGGTCAAGAGAAATGTCAAACAGGGTGGTCAGAAGCACCTGCGAACCGGGGCGGGCGCAATAGACTGCCAAGCCAAAACTCTGATACCATCCAATCTCAGGACAGGTTTGCCGCTCCATCACGCAGCGGTAAACGAACACGGCGGATCACCAACTTTCTGAAAAATATTCGAATGGCCTAATGGCAGGAAAGATGCCTGCATCCCCCAAACGACGGGTCTATAATCCAAAAGAACCCAGGCTAAGAAATCTTTGCCAGAAAAAATGCGCCGAAAAGCGCTATTAAATTGACAGAAAAAGGAAAATCGTGTATTCTTTCGATAGACAAGCATCTCATTGGAAATTTCCGAAGGTATTGTAGCACACGAAGAGGTGCAGAGTAAACAATCGGCGCGGAGAAATTTGGCGGTGCAGAATGTGCCGCCGTGCATTGCGGAAACAGCACGCCACTCTGCGCGGTGATCGAGGAGGGGAGCAGCATGACAGGATATCGAGGACGAATTGCAAGATCGCTGGTAAATGCCCGGGAGAGCGCGGATGTCTCGCAGCGGGAGCTGGCCGAGCGGCTTGGCCGCGACAAGCGGACCGTACAGAAATGGGAGAGCGGTGAGATGAAAATTTCGATGGAAGATTTTCTGGAAATTTTCGACGCCCTGCATGTGGCGGTGGAACCTTACTCCAAATGGATCCGCCACCCGGAGCTCTTCCCCAATGGGCTGGCCGATATCAACAAATTCAACCACGACAAGCGCCGGAGCGCCCTGGTGCACTACTATGGTCGGCAGGCATCGCCCGTGGAGGTCGAGCAGGAATACTACATCCTGTTTGCGGACCACGGCAGCGATTATTACGGGATGCGCCAGCAGCGGATCGCCAACCTGCAGACCCCGCTGCGGGATCGTCGGCGCATCTGCGGCCAGATCATCGGGAACTACTACGAGGCCCGGGAGCTTGGCGCCCTGACCGACCCGAATGGGCCGCAGCCCAACATGGACATCCTGCTGGCCTGTTACCGCGCCAGTGCCGAAAGTGTCCGGAACGGCAGCAACCGCTATGCCATTGACCGGGCCATGCTGGGCCTGGACGACCAGCCATCGACCGACGTTACCGCAGACCTGGAGGAGCCCGTCTGGTAACAGCCGGGCCGCCCCGGCTTGATTTTCCGCCCGCTTTGCGGTATTATAAAAGAGCTATGCATCTCCATACAGCGCATGGCTCTTCTTATTTTGTCTCTGTAGCTCAGCTGGATAGAGCGTTCGCCTCCTAAGCGGCAGATTGTTCGATTCCTTCGAGCAGTGAAAATTGCATAAAACTTATAAATGTCTCAGTAGCTCAGCTGGATAGAGCACACGCCTCCTAAGCGTGGGGTCGGAGGTTCAAATCCTCTCTGGGACGCCAGAAAGCACCGCTGCAAGCCTTTTTTCGGGGTTTGCAGCGTTTTTTTGTTCCTCCTTCTCCCGGTAATTTCACTTCCGTTACCGGGATATTTTTATACGCCGCATGATGTATATTTGCTAATTGGACTCGAACGCTTTTCAGAAATTTGCTAAGAAAATTCTGCGTTTTGCTAATTCGATTTTTCGGATCACTTTGCCGGGGCTTGCGCCGCTATCAGGGCTGCGAGCGCACTCGCCAGCTCCGGCGACTTCTGAAGCTGCTCCACAAGGCTTTCAAGGTCCAGGGTCGCAGGCTCCGATTTTGCCGGTTCCTCCGGCGGACGGACATTGCGAAGATCAGGCTTGGCATAGAAGGCTGTCTCGAATTTCTGAGCATTGACCTTTCTATCCTCGTCCAGAATGTGAGCATAGATACTGGTTATCATGTCGATCTCGGCATGGCCTGTATCGCCCTGGGTGGCTTTCAGATCGCCGTGGTTCAGTTTCAGCTTGTAGGTGGTACTGGAATGACGGAGAGAATGAAAGACCACCTTCGGCAGCCCTGCGTCCTCACGGAGCTTTGCAAACTCTTTGAGGATGATCCGATCCTCGCAGGGGCGTCCATTGGGAAGTGCCACGACCAGATCGAAGTCCTGATACTCGTCGCCAAGGAAGCCTTTCAGCTCGTCCTGGGACTTCTTCCATTCCCGCAGAATGTAGGCAAGCGTTTTCGGCAGCCACACCTTACGGATACTGGAGTCAGTTTTCGGCTTTTTCAGGATAATTCTTGTGCTGGTGTTCGGCATGAGCGGAGTGAAGATGTAATAGATATCCTTCTCACCCAGCGTTTCAATCGCCCGTTTGGATGCCCGTGTCAGCTCCTTGTCGATGTAGACATAGGCGTTATCCGCTGCAATATCTTCATCGGAAATATGGACGTTCTCCCAGGTCAGCCCCAGGATTTCACCCATACGCAGAGAGCAGGCGAAGGAAAGGTTCATTGCTACATAGAGTTTGCTGTCCGTGCATTTGTCCAGGGCAAGACGGATCATATCCGCTGTCCAGATATCCCGTTTCGCATACTCCGTTTTCGGGAGGATCACATTGTCAAAGGGATTTCTTGCGATGATTTCCCATCGTACCGCCTGCTTGAACGCACACCGCAGGAGCTTGATGATTTTTTCAATGGTCTTGTCGCTGACATAGGTGGTAACGGCCTTTCGGGTCTTGGTAGACACCGACTTGGTTTTCTGCAAGGTCTGGATATAACCGTCAACCGCACGGGGAGTAACCGCCTGTACCTCCATATCACCGATGATCGGATTGATATAGTTCGCAATCAGCGCCGTTTGGCTGTCATACATGGACACGCCCCATTTCTTTTCTCCGTAAAGAGATACGAAGTCATAAAGGAATTCGGTGATCGTCTGATTGCTTGGTGGGAGAAAAGTTCCCGTGTGCTGCTGATTTTCGATTTCCGCCTTGCGCTTCAAGGCCTCTTTGTGGGTATGCCAGGTTTCCCACTTCTGTTTGGTTTCTCCGTTTTCATCCACATAGTTGTAAACAACGGAATAGTTTTTCTTTCGCTTGATTATAGATGCCATATCGTTCTTCCTTTCTTGGATCACAGGTCGAGGGAGTCAAGCCACTCGTCAAATGACCGCTTGGAAATGCGTATGGCGTTACCAATTCGCACGATTTTGAAGTGCCCTTCTTTTACAAGGATATATGCGGAAGTTCTTCCGATGCCCAGGATTTGAGCAATATCGTCAACCGTATACGTCCTTCTTTCAGGGGTTTCTTTCTTCGTGCCGTTCCATGTTTGAGACATGAGAACCCCCTTTCAGTTATGAAAAGGAACAGCACGAATATGTGTTGGTAATATAACTTCCACCATTATTTTACCGTGCTGCTCCGCGTTTGTCTGCTGCTAATTGAAAAGTTTACGATCTATCCATAAACTTTCAAAAAAGATAAGTAGGCTTACGGACGGCTGTTGGCACAGCTCCACGGGAGTCTAACCCCGGCCCATGCTGATGGGTGCGGCGCACAATGCTTTGCGGGCGTTCAATGCGCGAGTATCATTATCCTGCCTGCATATCATCGCCCACAGGCTGCCACACCTGTTTTACGGCCCGGTTTTGTCGCTCTCCTGTTTAGCAGGGGTCCCGTCCTGCGGACTTGCAACAGGGTCATGGCGCACCGGCCGACCGGCTCCACACAGACAGATCGTATCCGTCTGCCTTATGCTGCGCCGGAGGCCTCCCGCCGGGCTTTCTTTGTCAAGGAGCTATAACGGGACGCCGCGTGGAAAGGGGAACACGCAGCGCCCGGCCCTGGATCAGCTCAGGTCAAAATCCAGGATGGAAATAATCAGCTTTGCTTCCAGCCGACCGCGCAGATCTTCGTCCACCTGGGGACGGGGATAGCCGTCAGGGCCATAGCTCGTCCGTGTAGACAGCGCGGCAATGTAGCCGGAGTAATGCCGGACTACCCGGTTCACCGCTTCGGGGTCGCCTCCGACAGCGGCGGCGATCACCGGGTAAGGGATCAGCGATGCCCGCGTGCATGCAGATTTAGTCATCCGCTTCACCTCCCATCAGCTCTGTCAGCAGCCGATAGGCTTTATGCCTGCGGGTATTGACCGTCCGGCGGGGCATGTTTATGTACCTGGCGATCTGTGCGTCGGTCATCCGCAGGAACCAGTGCATCATAAAGATTTCCCGGTCCTCCTGGGACAGCCCCAGAAGCGCCTCGGCCAGCCCGTCGTCCTCGATCAGGATCACGGCCCCTCCCACAGGGAAGGGCGTGTATTCCCACGGGTAGAGGTCATATACCGCAAGCTGGGCCATTTCTGCCTCGGACAGTTCTTCTAAAGATGTGAAACGCTTCTGGTGCCGGCTGATCTGGCGATAGCCGTTGCACGCCTCGCATTTCAGCACCTTCTTGCAGTAGCTGTCAAAGGCGTACTGCTTGTGCTCGTAGTGGCGGTCAGGTTTCAAATTCTCACCTCCCTTCGTGCCGGGAGGCAGTTCTTTTCTTCCCCTTTCGCTCACTACTCGTTCACGAGTGGTCTGGTTTGGCCGGTTTTCGGGATCTATCTGAAAAAATATTTTGCCGCTCATAATTGGCTCCTTTCGTTTCGTTCGGGTTGACAGGCCGGAACGAAACGGGGCGGGGAGCGGCAGCCCACGCCCAGGCGCTCAAAGAATCGGGTTTTGTGAGATATGAGCCACAGTATATAAAAAGCGAGCCATAACTCACTTTCATGAGCATGGCTCGCTGCTGCGTTATTGGAATATTTTTCGTAGTGGCATGGGCGTCCGCCGTACAAACGGTAAACCCCGCCTTATTTTGACCTCCTTTGTGTTGGCGCTCTCATCCATATCCCCCTTTACTCCGAAATATGAGTTATAACTCACTTTGCATGAGTTGTATGGTTATTTATATGAGCGGAAGCACACCCTACAATGATGTAGAGGTGATGTGTAGTGAACAATCCGCTGGATCTATTTGCATGGAAGGTGCGGTCAGAACGGAAGCGCCAGCATATGACGCAGAAGCAGTTAGCTGAACGCCTCGGTATGAACCCCCGCACGATCATAGATTTGGAGACCTGCCAGAGTAATCCGAAATTTGAAACGGTGGTCCTTGTCGCCAAAGAACTGAATATCAGCGTGGACGCCGCCATCTTCCCGGAAATGGTAAATCAGACAGTCTCGAAAACAGTCGTGGACTTCTTTGCCGGGAAAAGCGAAGCAGAGATCGAAAAATTTATCGCACTCTGCAAACAGGCGGAAGCCTTCCAGAAAGACGAGTAACGCGGTCGGGTTCGATGTGCCCGGCCGCGTTACTGTTTCACCCGTTTGCTATGCGGGCAGTTTATTCTTCTTTTGTTTTGTAAGCATTTTTCAGATGCTCGAAGGACTCCTGGCTGATAACATGCTCCATCCGGCAGGCGTCCTTTTCCGCCGCTACAGGGTCTACTCCAGCCTCGATCAGCCGGTCGGTAAAGAAGCGGTGCTTTTCGTAGATATGCTCCGCCACTTCCCGGCCCACATCGGTCAGATGCAGGAAATAGTCGCTGTCCATCGTCAGGAACCCCCCGTCCCGCAGGGTTGCCACCGCATGGCACACGCTGGGCTTTGTGACCTCCAGGTGCCGGGCAACATCCACGGAGCGCACCATGCCCATCTTCTTATGGAGAACGAGTATGGCCTCCAGATAGTCCTCCCCGGACGCATGAAGTTTCATAAAAACCTCCCTTGCTTAAAGAGGTTAGACAGCCCAGCCAAGGCTTTCCTGCTGAATATGGAACAGCTTATGATACAGACCGTTCTTCTTCATCAGCTCATCGTGGGTTCCATGCTCTACCAACCGTCCATTGTCAAGGACGAGGATTTGGTCTGCATCTACAACTGTACGGAGCCGGTGAGCAATCATAATGACCGTCTTACCCTCCACCAGTTTGGCAATCGCCTTTTGAACCAGGACTTCATTTTCCGGGTCAAGGGATGCTGTTGCCTCGTCAAGCAGAATAATGGGCGCATTTTTCAGCAATGCGCGGGCGATGGAAATACGCTGGCGCTCACCGCCGGAAAGAGTGCTGCCGTTCTCACCGAGGACCGTCTGATACCCGTCCGGCATTTCCCGGACAAATTCATCACAATAGGCGGCTTTGGCCGCAGCAATTACTTGATCGTCCGTTGCGTTTGGATTGCCAAGACGGATATTGTTCATAACCGTATCATTGAACAGGGTCACATCCTGGAACACGAAGGACATATAAGACATGAGACTTTCCGGCTCCATACTCTTAATGTCTTTTCCGCCCACGGTGATCTTTCCCTGCTGAACATCCCAAAACCGGGCAATCAGTTTGGAAATCGTGCTTTTACCGGAGCCGGACGGGCCAACAAGAGCAGTCACGCTCCCCTGGGGAATTTTACAAGAAACATCTTTGATGACATCTTCCTGATTGTAGGCAAAGGTCACATGGGAAAGCTCAATATCGCAGTTCGGGACCTTTTTTCCTTCACCGTCCATCGCAGGGGTAGTGAGCAGGGTACGCATACGACTTGTGACCACATTCAAATTCAGCAGTGAGGACAGGTTCGCCAGGATCGCCAGGATCGGTCCATAAATCCGTGTGACCATCAGCAGGAACATAAGCAGAGGAAGAAGCTCAATCTGTCCTTGTGTTAGAAGAATAGCGCCAACAAAAATCGTGATACCGATGCCAGCCTGCAAAATCATACTTGCACTGGACATGAACACGCCGACAGCCATCTCCACTTTGATGGCGATTTTTTTCATTGCTAACAGAGCTTTATCCAGCGCGCTGAAATGAGAACCGGACAGCCCGCAGGACTTGATGATCTTCATGCCTTCCAAGTATTCCTGTACCTGGTCAGAAGCAGCCAGCTTTGCGTCAACCTGTTTTTCAAACAGCTTCTTTTGATGGTTCCGGCTGAGCCAGATAATGAGGAAGGCAATCGGAACCGTGATAAATACGCACAAAGCAAGCCGCCAGTCAAAGAAGGCCAGCAGGATGCAGGTCAGGGTCACCGTGATGCCGTTTGCAATCAGCGGAGGGATCGTGCTGCTGAGCAGGGATTCCATGCTGCTGCAATCTGCCATCATATTTGTGGTCAGTTCAGAAAGGTCCTTGGTGTTAAAGAAATTCATCGGAAGTTTCCGCAGATGCTCCGCAATCCGAAGCCGGGTCGTGTTCGACTCTTTATATGAGGCAATATAGGTTTTGCGGTAATCGTTTTTGGCAGCCAGAAATACCAGAATGGCCGAAACAATACCCGCGCCCCACAGCATCCAGATATGGTTCCACTGAATGGAGCCGCCATTGACAAAGGGAGTCAGAATTTCACTGAAAATCATAACAGTTACACAGAACGGAAGAAGCATAGCCAAGTTCGTCAATGTGCAGGCGAAGATTGCTTTTTTCAGATCTGCGTAACCTTTGTCTGATAAAAAGAGAGCTTTTTGTAATCTGCTCATAGTTACACCGCCTTTCCGCTGATTTTCCAGCCAATCGCTTCTGTATAGTGGTTCCACATTTGCGCATAGCGTCCGCCTGCGTCCACCAGCTCGTCATGTTTTCCTTCTTCGATCAGGTGCCCTTTCTCCATGACAATAATCTTATCTGCATTGCGGATCGTGGAGAGGCGGTGTGCGATGATGATAACTGTCTTACCCTGCATCAGCTTTTCAAAAGCTTTCTGGATCAGGTATTCATTCTCCGGGTCGCTGAACGCCGTTGCCTCATCCAGCACGATGATGGGCGAGTCCTTGATAATGGCCCGCGCAATGGCAATTCGCTGGCGCTCGCCGCCAGAGAGATGGATGCCTTTGGAGCCGACCACCGTATGATACCCGTTGGGCAGATTGGAGATGAACTCGTGGCACTGCGCCGCTTTCGCCGCCGCAATCACTTGTTCCTCACTGGCCGAAGGATTGCCCATACGGATATTATCCAAGATGCTCTGCTTGAACAGGAAAATATCCTGGAACACAAAGCTGACATGGCGCATCAGGTCATCCTCCGCCATATCGCGCACATCTACGCCGCCGATGGTAATGCTGCCGGAAGATACGTCCCAAAACCGAGAAATCAGATTGGCAATCGTACTCTTGCCGCCGCCGGACGGGCCGACAATAGCTGTGATCTGTCCCTGTTTTGCTGAGAAAGATACATTTTCCAGGGCTTTCTCGGAAACATCCCCCGTGTAGGAAAAGCTGACATCGTGGAAAGCAACATCATCCCCAACAGGTTTCTTAGGATGAGATGTTTCCGGCATTTCAGGGATGTTCAGAATTTCATCCATCCGAGCCACATTCCCATCAATCTGCATGAACGATTCGGAGATATACATGATTTTGTTCAGTACACCGGAAATTGCGGGTACAAAGAGCAGATAGAAAATGAAGGTCATGGCAAACCCAGCAAAATCATCCGACCTGGAGCCGATTAAAATTCCGACAGGTACAAGGATCAGATAAACATTATTGATGATTGTGGTGAAGGCGGGCATACAGTTCTGCCAGCCTAGGGAAAATTTCAGGACCCACTCTGTATATCCGGTAATTGCTTCTTTGAGTTTTTTGAAAGAGGATGCGGTCTGGTTAAACGCCTTTACAACCGACATTCCACGAACATACTCCACAGAAGCGTTGTTCATTTCTTCCAGGGCTTTTTGGTACTTACCCATATTCTCTTTCATCTCGCCGCTGCCAAAGCCAATGAACTCCGCAACAAACGCCAGAATTATACCGACCAGAGAGGCAAGACCGAACCGCCAGTCAACGGCCAGTAGGATGATGACCATGACAATGGGAGCTGTAATAGAAGCGACAAAATCCGGAAACTGGTGAGCAATAAAGCCCTCTACGCTTTCAATGTTTTCATCCATGATTTTCCGCAGACGTCCGCTGCCAATCGTCAGGTGATACCCAAGTGGAATTTTAGTAATATGGTCTGCAAAGAGAACCTTCAACTCGTACAGCGTTCCGAACGCTGCCATGTGTGAACTGAAAATAGCCAGGAAGTACAGCAGGATATTCGCCACGATCCCGGCGAGCGCCAGCCAGCCGTAATTCATGACCATCCCCATATCCAACTGGTCAAGATTCGGGAAAACACCGATAATTGAGCGGATCATAAAATAGACCGCTATGTACGGGATGAACGAAGCAATGGCCGCCAGTGACGAAAGAACCGCAGCTAAGAATACAAGGCCCTTTCTGTCAGAAGCCAATTCCATGCATCGTGCCAAACCCGTCTTTGGTTTTGCCTGTTTCGATTTTGCGTTTGACATAGCATGAACCCTCCTTAAAAGTGAAAATGGTGAGGTTAGCAACTTCTAACCTCACCATTCATTTTATCAATCTTTGAAATTGCCTGCTACTCCATATCTCTGTTCCGGTGTCAAAAATAGCCCAAAGATACCAGAGAGTTAGTCGTAACTATATTGTCCTTAGACAATGCCTGCCTTCTGAAAATGCTTTTTGAACACGCCTTTTGCAATCAAAGCGCCGACGATGCCTGCAACGAAGGTCACAACAGCAATAATGACTACCATTGTTCCATTCATAAAGCTATGTAGCTCCGTCAGATACTCGGCGCTGACACCATTCGACGTAGACATATCATCCACATAGCCGGTCATAATGACCATAGGGAGATAGGTTCCCAGCGCAAAGAACATCATATACACGGAATAGCCAATGGTATTCAGCCAGAAGCTCTTGTAGTGGCCGATACGGGCCAGAAGCTCAGCAATTACGGCACCGGCAATAAAACCGACGGCAACCGCCCATCCTGCGCCAATCAGGAACTCAATCAGGCCGATCACCACACCGCTCAAGAGAACGCTCCCGGCCTTTGGCACTTTAGCGCGCATCAGCATATAGATAATGCCTCCAGGAATTGCAGCAATGGCGCTCCCAAACGCGAAGGTCACCACGGTAGCTGCGGAGGCAAAGATGCACACCATTACTACGGCAAAGAACAGAACCGTAAAAATGCCCAGTGTAATATAGTCCTTTGCCTTCATTTTGTCGGACACGCCGACAGCTTTTGCTTGTTCACTCATATAGATAGCCCCTTTCTATTATTGGTATATAACTAAGATGAAGTCTTTTCATCCATGCGAATGACACGGGAACAAATCTTCATCAGTAGTTCATTGTCATGGGAAATCACCAAGATGGCTTTCCCTCTTTTGGACAGCGCACTTAAAATTCCTGCAACACTCTCCATGTTTTTGTAGTCCAAGCCGCTTGTAGGCTCATCAAAAATAAGTACCTCTGCATCCCGGAGAGCCGCAACGCCGATAGCAGTGCGCTGCTTTTGCCCACCTGATAGGGACATTGGATGCCGCTCTTTATAAATCGTCAAATTCAGCTCATCCAGAATATCGTCTATTCTCTTTTCGTCTTTATCCTTCTGGTCAGATAATGCCAGCAGTAGTTCCTGGTAAACGCTATCGGTAAACAGTTGATAGTCCGGGTCCTGCATGACAAGATATGCTTTCCTGATCCGCCGTTTGCTTGGGATCATACTGTTTTGGTATAGAACTTCTCCACGGAGTTCCTTCTGCAAGCCACATAAAGTCCGGGCTAAAGTTGATTTCCCACAGCCATTTTTTCCTACCACACCAACAATTTCTCCTGGGTAGACACGAAAATTCAGGTGCTGCGCCACGGGTTTCCCTTTCTCATATCCTATCGCAAGATCTTTAACTTCGACAGCCGGGGTATCGTTTCGAGATGGCATTGTTTCTGGAAGTTCTAACCTTGCAGGCGTATAGCTTCTAAGTCCCAGCGCCTTGATTTGCTCGGTACTGAGTAAATCAAAATCACGGGCGGACCAAGATTGTTTCAGCTTACCATGTTCCATAAGGACAATGCGGTCTGCAATCCCATTCAAGAAGTAAAGGCGATGTTCGGATACAACAATCGTTTTTCCCTGCGCCTTAATCAGCAAAAGCAGCCGCCGTAGTTCTTGGATGGCCTCCGGATCCAAGTTTGAGGAAGGCTCGTCCAAGACAAAAATATCAGGATTTAATGCGTAAACGCTGGCAAAGGCTATGGTCTGCTTTTGCCCGCCGGACAAGTCAAACAGGTTGCGATCCTTTAACTTTTCAATATGTAATTCCCGGATAGTCTGTTGGTAACGGTTCAACATCACTTGATAAGGCATCCCCTTATTTTCCATACCAAACACAATCTCGCTGTCCGTATCCAGGCTGAAGAATTGACTACGCGGATTTTGGAAAACAGAGCCTATCTTGTCTGACAAATCGTGCGGTTGGATCGTGCGGGTATCAACTCCGTCAATGAGAACCGCCCCGGACATTTCCCCTTCGTAAAAGTGGGGAATAAGCGTATTTATCAACCTGGTCACACAAGTCTTTCCACATCCAGATTCGCCAGTGAGAACAACACACTCCCCCTTTTTAATCTGCAAATTGAAATCTTGCAGATTTTCCTGTTCAGCGCCGGAATATTGAAAAGATACATGGTCAATATCAATCATCATCATATCCTCCCATATATCTGGTATTTGCAGAAAAACAGCACAACGAAGGCAACAAGAAAGAAGCACAGTACCATCCAATCTTTAGCATGAACTTTTAGCTGAATGAACGAAGTTCGTTGTGCCGGATTATCAATGCCTCGTGTCACCGCAGAAGCAGATAATTCTTCTGCAATCGAAGCAGAGCGCATCACGATGGGGATAGCGATTGCCTCCAGAATGAGCACAGGGCGCGTGAATACATTTTTCCACGAAAGTGCGATGCCTCTTAACTTCATCGCGTCATAGATATTGTGGATCTCCTCACTGAAAGTAGGAAAAAAGCGCAATACCATAGCGAATGTAATGGTAATGCTCCGAGGAATTTTTAGCGAGTACATGGCCGCAATCAATTCGCTGACTTTCGTTGTAGCGATAAAGGTTGAGGCAAAGAGTACCACGGGTATCATCACCCGAATAAACAATGTGAAGATTGACAAAATAGTTTCGATGGCCTGGGGAAGGAAGGCGCAAAGCTGCTGTATGGCCGCAATCACCACATAAAAGATAAGGTATTTCAATACAATCTTTTTCTGCCCCATCAGGCACGAAAGGATACAGATAAAGAAAAAACACACGCTGCCAAGAATGAAATCCTTCAAGCCGAACACCATAAAGTTGATAAGAATGAATAACAACAACTTTATTCTTGTGTCTATAACAAGCACAAATCACCACCTCCTAAAAATGGGTTGATGCGGTTAGATAAAGCTAACTACATCAACCCATTATACACAGTCCCTCAATTTTTTTCCGCTCCATTCCTTTGAGATGATGCAGAAAATAGCCCGTTCTTCCTATTTATTTTTTCGATAGTCTTTTGGTAACATCCCATACACAGATTGAAACGCTTTAGCAAATTTGCTGGCATTGCTATATCCGAGTTCTAAAGCTATATCCCCGATTTTCATTTTATCTTCCGAGAGCCACTGGGCTGCTAAATTCATTTTGTATTTTTTGAGATACGCATAGGGTGTGTCTCCGTAGATATGAGAAAAAACCAAATGAAAAACAGAGAGGTTTAAGTGTGCTTCCTTTGCCAACTGCTCCAGAGACACTTTTTCATCCAAATGGGAAATGAGGTATTCTCGTATCGCTTTTGTGGTCTGTATCTGTTTCTTATCAAAATACTTCAAATCGCACCCGTTAATCTGTGTCAACTGATCCATGTGGTATAGTAATTCGATAGCTTTGATTTTGAAATAGCCGATCGGCTCCGTCTCAGCGGCAGAATATAATTCTGAAAACAGATGCTTCAACTGCGCTGGGGTATCACTGACATACCACCGTGTTTCAAGTCCCAGCGTTGTTCCTATTTTATCAAGGTCAATAGGGATTGTCTGCATCATCCGGCGTGTTCCATCTGAAAGCGCCTGACGGTCAATGACGAGGCTGACGCCGTAATATTTTCCCAAAGGGAAAGAAAAGGAAACCGGCAAATGCTCTGTTGTCGCAACGCTAAAATAGCCCTCTGGCAAATACGATACAGTGTGGTTAGCAAATTCACATTCATACCGGCCGGTCTGGCAGTGCGTGATCTGAATAATATCTGGATTAAACTTTTGTGTTTCCATAGACTCATCTGATTCAAAATCGAGGAAACAAAGCTGTATTCCCTCAAACAGATTATAGTTTTTTACGATTCCCCGGCCTTTGCAGCCATAATCTACGACTACACGATCATCACTTTGCGCCAGAACTTTGGCCTGCATACCGTACCAGTCTTGATTGAAACTGGCATTTCCCATTATCCTCACTCCAATCAGTTAGTTGTACCTTACTGATTTTATAATAACACACGCTTGGACAAAATTCAAGAAAATAGCCCATTTATAAAAAGTATTTTCTTGAATGTTCGGCCAAAATCTCCGTTTCAAATTGTAGTATTAGTAGAGGGAAAATACGAGGGTAGGGTTACGGTAGCAAGCACAGCCAGCGAGTACCCACTGGCGGATTTTCGGTTTAGGGGGACCCCTGCCCCTAAACACAAAAATTGCTTGCTGGGATAGTCCCAGACCCTTATGAGAAACGGAGGTAGCGCATGGCAAACCGAAAGCGGAATATCCAAATGAAATTCTATGTCACGGAGGACGAAAAGCGGCTCATAGACGAGAAAATGAGCCAGCTCCCCACACGCAGATATGGTGCCTACCTCCGCAAGATGGCGATTGACGGATATATCATCTATACGGACACCGCAGATATCAAGGCGTTCACCAAAGAGCTTTCCGCCATCGGGCGGAACATCAACCAGATCGCCAAGCGGATCAACGCCGGAGGTCCTGCGTATCAGGCCGACATGGACGAGATACGGGAAAGGCTGGACGAGATATGGCAGTTACAAAGACACATCCTATCAAATCAACGCTGAAAGCAGCCATTGAGTATATCTGCAACCCGGAAAAGACGGACGGAAAGCTGCTTGTTTCTTCCTATGGCTGTGCCGCCGAAACTGCGGATATCGAATTTTCCTGGACCCGCTGCCATGCCATCGACAAGGGAACGAACCTGGGCCGTCACCTGATCCAAGCCTTTCAGCCTGGGGAGGTTACGCCGGAACAAGCCCATGAGCTCGGCATGGAGCTCGCAAAAGAAATCCTGGGCGGCAAGTATGAATTTGTACTTACCACCCACATAGACAAAGATCATGTTCATAACCACTTGATTTTCAATGCAGTCAGCTTTGCGGATCATAAGCACTATCATTCCAACAAGCGAAGCTATCACGATATCCGCCGCACCTCCGACCGGCTTTGCAAGGAACATGGTCTGTCTGTCATTATTCCTGGACAGGACAAGGGCAAGAGCTATATTGAACATCAGGCCACGCAGAACGGCACCAGCTATAAGGCAAAGCTGAAAGCGGCCATTGACTGGCTCCTGCCAGCCTGTTCCGATTTAGAAGAACTGCTTCGTCGCCTGCAGAGAGAAGGCTATGAGATCAAGCGGGGCAAATATATCTCCGCCAGAGCGCCGGATCAGAAACGATTCACCCGTCTGAAAACCCTTGGTGTGGACTACACCGAAGAAGCCCTTGCCGCCCGGATCGCCGGACGCTCCAGACCTTCCCGCCAGCCGAAACAGCAAAACGGAAAGATCAGCCTGCTCATTGATATCCAGAACAATATCAAGGCGCAGCAGAGCGCAGGCTTCACCCATTGGGCGAAGCTGAACAATCTGAAACAGGCCGCCAAGACCATGAATTTCCTGACCGAGCACGGGATAAGCAGTTATGGAGAACTGGAAAGCAAACTGACCGCAGTATCCGCACGCAGGGATACCGCTCATGCAGAAATCAAGCGGGTAGAAAGCAGAAGTGCCGAACTTACCCTTGTGATGAAGCACGCCGGCACTTACCGTCAGCTAAAGCCACTTTATGACCGATACCGTAAATCGAATGATAAAGAAAAGTTCCTGCGGGGGCATGAGAGCGCGATCATCCTTTTTGAAGCGGCCGCCAGAGAATTGAAACGGCTGGGGGCTGTGCCGCTGCCGACAACGGAAAGCATGAAAACGGAGCTTGCCAATCTCACCGCAGAAAAGGAACGGCTCCTTGCTGAATACAAAGCCGCAAGAACCGAAGCCCAGGAATACGATACCGTTAAGCAGAATGTGGATGCGCTGCTGACCGTTCCAAAGGAACAGGAACAACAGCGGCGGCATGAACTGGAATAATTTTCTCTGAAAGACGCTGGGCACAGCTCCCGGCATCCTGTATAATGGAACTGCGGAAGGAGGTTTTACCGATGACAAGAAGCGAAGCAATCAAAGCATTTTTCTTCAAAAGTGTACTGCCCGTGATCGTGGCACTGATCTTGTATTGTATCTTCAAATCTGCCTGCGTGAAGAACGGAGAGGTTGACTATGTATGGCTCTGGATACTCTGCGGGCTACCGTTTGGCCTCCATCGGATGTGCCTCTGGATCGTGCCGGGCGGCGGCTCCCTGGGTGGAGGGATCGCCCTGTTTGCGTTGAACTTCATTATCGGCGGCGTGATTGGTGGTTTCGTTCTGGCCTGGCGGTTGATCGTGGCGGTGTGGTATATGCCGCTGACAGTGTATCGGCTGATCGTTAGATGATTTTCTTGCGTCATGGAAATATGGAAAACTGCCGCTCGTGCCGATGGAAAAGCCATTCACAACCTGATGGAAAAAGACAAGCCTTTTCCCACAAGTCTGCAAACAGCTTTCCCACAGCCTCGCAATTCTGGCAGTTTACGCACATTCCCACAACGCCTACTACGGCAAAATTTGCTTCTTTTATAGAAATAGAACCCCTTTCATGTTAAAATTAAAATACATACTCTAAGGAGGTTGAAGCGCATGGACGAAAATAATTCCATCCAGCTTTTTGAAGATAGAAAAATACGCACTGCATGGGATGAAGAACAGGAAGAATGGTATTTCTCTGTTGTGGATGTTATTGCCGTCTTGACAGATAGCTCTAATCCAACAGACTACCTCAAAAAAATGCGTAAGCGTGATGAACAGCTTGCAAGCTACCTGGGGACAAATTGTCCCCAGGTAGCAATGATGGGCGCAACAGGCAAAAAGCGTAAAGTGTTGGCGGCAACGGCTGAACAGGTTTTACGCATTATTCAGTCCATCCCATCACCTAAGGCTGAACCATTCAAACTCTGGCTTGCGCAGGTCGGCCGTGAACGCATCGAAGAAACGATTGACCCGGAACAGGCAATCGACCGTGCATTAGAGACCTATCAGAAAAAGGGATATGATACAGACTGGATTCATCAACGGCTTCTTTCTATCCGTGTCCGTAATGAGCTTACCGCGGAATGGCAGGAGCGCGGCGTACAGCAGGGCAAAGAGTATGCTATTCTCACCGATGAGATCACGAAAGCATGGTCCGGCATGACTACTCGGCAATATAAGAAACTGAAAGGTCTGAAAAAAGAAAACCTTCGTGATAATATGAGCACGATGGAAATTGTTTTGAATATGCTGGCAGAGGCAACAACCACAGAACTGTCAAAAGCACATCAGCCGGAAGGTTTTTCTGAAAGTCAGAAGATTGCCCGTCGTGGCGGCAGCTATGCCGGTCAGGTTCGACAGGATATCGAAAAGGATACCGGGCGGCCGGTCATTACATCGCAGAACGCCGCACAGCTTAATGCCGTAGTCGTTGACATGATAGAAAGTGTAGCGGAAACGGAAAAGCCTGATAATGACGAAAATAAATAAAAAAAGCGGGAGTACAGCCAATCGGATGAACCGAAAAGCTGTACTCCCGTTTTGCATGACAGAAAGTGTTTGAAATCAAGCCTTTTCCTCTGCGTGCCGACAAATAACCGGCACATAATAAATCATAAAGGCTCCCTTTGAAAATACGGATACAGGAAATTATTCTGCGGTTTTTCTACCCCTATCTTCACAGATTTTAGACCGTTTGGAACTGTAATGCGGACAAGCGACCAGACACGCCCGGAAACTCTGCTTGCAGCCGTGAACACATTTTTTGCAGATATGGTTATACTGCCGTCTGCCGTTCTCGCCCAGGAAGAACGCCCATTCCAGCCGCCATTTCTTGCTTCGGCTCATAGGCAGTCATGCTCCGGCACATCACGACCGGGCTTCTTGCCCTCTGGGGGCTTATGTTCGGCACACTCCCGTTTTGCGTCCTCCAACCGCTCACGGATGGAAGGCTTCTCCGGCGTTGTCCGCTCTGCGTACTCCTGGGCTTTTTCCAATTCCTCGCCGCGTCTGCCGTTGTTGATAACGCCGTCGATCATGCCGTAGTCATCCTCCAACGTCATTTCGACCGTGCGGAGGGGATTATCCTTTTCCGGCTGCTCCGTTGCTACCGCAAAGGCCCGTGTGCCGTTTCCCATAATAAGATACTTTCCATCATCGGAAATATGGTGGACGCCGTAACCGGCCGCCTCCATCTGCTCCCGGCTCATAGCCGTCACCTGAAAGCTGCCCCTGGGTGTTTGGATACGCTCACCAGTCTCAAAACGGTCTGGCAGATAAGCGAGGTCTTGCTTCTCTGCGGGAACAGGGAGAACAACGATATTGCCATTGATCTGCATAAATCGTTCCGGCGTTTTGAACTGTTCCATGTATTTCTGGATCAGTTCCGGGGACAGGGATGCAAAATCTTCCTCACCAAGTCCAACCACCAGGAAAGTTCCTGCTACAATATCATAAATTTCTCCGTTTTCATCCCGCAGTCCACGATTCAGTTCAAGCCCTACGAGCTTTCCTTCATCATTACAAACCAGTGCCACCGGGTCAGAATAGGGATAGGTTGCCCCAATATCACCGCCAACCTCTGCTTGCAGGGAATGAAGGTCGGAATTGATCTCCTTCACATAGGGTTCCTTCATAGGCTCCACTACAAGCACAGTCATCTTTTCCGAGGCAGCCCTCTCCGCAGCGGACAGCATTTCATCCGCATGGGACTTCTCCGGGTCCTCCAAAGCGGCCTTGACCTCCGCCGGGTCAAAATCAAGAAATTCCTCATAGCCAGAGACAAATTGTCAAGGACTTTTTAATCAAATTCACAAAAAATCCACAAAAAAGGTGCTAGAAGCACTGTATGGCTCCTGACACCTCGTTTGATAGATTACATTTTTCCGTTCAGCAGGTCTTTGCAGAGATACGCATAGTCTGGCAGCTGGTTGATATATGGCTCCCAGCGCCGCTTGATTTCGGCCAATTCCAGCGGATCGGCTGCTTCCAGCGCGTGATCGTTGCCCGTCATATACAAAACATCCATAGCAACATCATCCAAACACTTGCAGCAGAGATCGGCGGCAGATTCTATCCTGATACCGGTATCCACATAGACTGGATTTACGCCAATCGCCAGCCAGACATAGCCTACCTTGTCCGACCAGAGCAGTTCAAAATCAGGGCTTTGCCGCAGATGTTCCGCAAAGACCTCCTTTACTCGTTCAATTTCATGCTTCTCTTTTTCTGTGTAAAGCATTTTCGTGTCCTCCTTGACAAAAATTTTGGTGCGTACCATCATCAGTTTAGCACAAGGCGGCTTCGTTTATCAGTCTTTCACATCTGCTGAATTTCATTTTTGAGCATACGCTTGATTTTATCGCTCATGGTTTCTGTGCTGGTATTGCTGAAATGGACATGAACCTTGTAGGTTGTCTTACCGATTTTCTTTACCATCGCTGGCGTGTTTTCCGGCGCTCTGGACGCAGTAGCGGCGTCTGCCACCTGCATAGTACGGGGTTCTCTGTTCATGGCGCTCCTTTCTCCGAACGGGTCTGTGCCGCCCGGTAAAAAATCAGTCTTGCTTACTGTTTACAATGTCTTTTGCTGTCTGTCGGGTAGCACCGGCATTTTCTTCCCGGAAATTCTTCCCGTCAAAAAGGATCGGCGCACACCGTTCCAGAATACGGTCATAGATACGGGCGTGGGCCAGATCAGGCGGGTTTTTCAGCTCGGACAGTTTCAAGTTTGTTGTGATAATCATGGGCCTGCGGCTGCGGTAGCGGCTGTCGATGACGAAAAACATCTGCTCCATAGCATATTCGGTACTGCGCTCTACACCCAAATCGTCAATGATAAGCAAGTCATACTCATCAAAGCTGGCAATAAACTCCGACCTGTCCTCAGAGAACATCCCGGTCAGGCGGTTCAGGATGGTGGGAAAGTTCGTCATCAGCACCGGCACATCCTGGTCAAGCAAAGCATTGGCAATACATCCGGCGAAAAAAGACTTGCCGGTTCCAACATCTCCAAACAGAAGCAGGCCGGTGTTGTTCCTGTATGCCTCCTTCCAGTTCTCCACGTAGGCGCGGGCCTTGTCCATCAGAGGACTTTGGCCGTTGTCGTTGGCAAAGGTGTAGTCGTACAGATAACGGTCTTGCAAACCCTGTGCCTTTCGGCGTTTGATACGCTCCATGCGGCGCTGCCGTTCTTCAGCAGCCTTGCGCTGCTCCTCAGCCTCCCGCTGGCACTGGCAGATGCAGCGCGGCATAAAGTAGCCGGATTTCCCGAAGCATGGCACAACAGTCTGCCTCTGGCCGCCGCATTTCTTACAGTGGATGAGACCGTCTGCCGGGTCTATGTACTCGTCCCCAGCCAGTTCCACACCGGCGGCTGCCTTGTCGATCAGCGCCCGGATTTCTGCGGTAATCTCAATCATACGGTTTCATCCTCCTTTACGCTGTAATCCCGGTTGCGAGAGGGCGGGGCTGCTTTCTTCGCGTCCTCACCGGCCCAGCGCCGGATGGTCGCTGCATGGCTCTGATAACGCTTGCCGGTAGAAGCCATGTACTCGGACAGTTTTTCGATGTACTGGCCCCATACAGTGGGAAAGCTGGCCTGTAAGTCTGCCAGTTCCCCGTCCGTCAGGAAAACATTCTGGTAACGGCCATAGGCGGGGTGTCCCTTCTCTATCTCTCTCTTTATCTCTATCTCTATCTCTTTCTCTAACTCTATCTCTATCTCTGGTGGACGAATGTCGGACAAATGTCCGCCGTTTGTCCGGGGCGCAGAAAGAGACTTATTTTGGAGCCTCGCAGCCCGCTTTCGCTCAGCCTCGGTAGAGGACTGGCCGATTAAAAGTTCGATGTTGCTCATGTAGAATGTGCCGCTGTCCAGCACCTCCACAAGACCCAGCTTCAAAAAGATCTGCAAGGCTCTCTCCACAGTGCCGATCTGCTGGCGGGTAATGGTGGCGATCATCTGCGCCGTGTAGGGGATGTCCTCGTCAAGCTGGAGCCGCCCGCCATGTTTCAGCGATTTCAGATACAGCTTGAGCAGAATGTTGGAATACAGCACACCGTCCTGCATACTTTCCAGCAGCACGATGGAATCATCGTCAAAATAGTTTTCTTTGAGTTTCAGGTAATAATATTTTCGATTGTCTGACATAGGGTTCCTCCTTGGGGTTTCTCTTGGGATTCTGTACGCATTTTAAGGCCGTTTTAGGGGTCAGAGGATAAATCTATCAGCCTGCCTTTGACACCCTCGAAAAAAGCCTTGATTTACAAGGGTTTTTCAGCCCCTAAAGCGTGACATTTCTCCCGTTGTTTCCGCTTGCGCTTTGCGGCGTTGATCCGCTTCATGCGTGCGGCACATTCCGGGCAGTATTTGGCCCGGTTGGAACCGGGGGTAAACAGCGCCTCGCATACGGCGCACTTCTTCGCATTCAGCCGGTGGAACAGTGCCGTTTCCAGTTCCTTATCCTGCGGCAATACCGCCGCCCGAAACCACCTGCACAACAGGGAGTAGGAAATAGACTGGACACAGACACATTCTTCCCCATCGTCCAGGGCGATACAGTTTCCGTCGATGTAGTTACAGCACTCATGCACCAGCCTCCGCACTCTGCGGTACTGGCGGTAATCCATGACGGGGATAGGTTCAGACTTATTGTTCTTCATAAATGATTTCTTTCATAAAGCCGGCAACCTCCTCAAATGAATTTATTATTAAATATTCGTGCAAAGTATTGTTTTCTTCGTGCAAATGGCATATACTATAATTGCCAGCAGAAAGGGGTTGATCGTATGGCTGGAAATACCACAAACATCAGTATCCGCATGGACGCAGATTTGAAAGCGCAGGCGGACGCACTGTTTACTGAACTTGGCATGAACCTGACTACGGCGTTTAACATCTTTGTGCGCCAGTCGCTTCGTGAAGGCGGCATTCCCTTTGAAGTAAGGCTGGAACAGCCGAACAAAGAAACGGTTGCTGCCATGCTGGAAGCGGAAAGGATTGCAAAAGACCCGTCTGTAAAGGGCTACAATGACCTTGACGAGTTGTTTGCTGACCTGAAAAGATGAAAGAAACCAAATATACCGTCAAGTACACGACCAGTTTCAAAAAAGACTACAAACGAGCCATCAAGCGTGGCTTGAAGATCGAGCTGCTGGAGCAGGTCGTAGCGTTGCTGGCGATGGGCGAACCGCTGCCGGATAAGAACCGTGACCATGACCTGTCCGGCGATTGGGCAGGCCATCGGGAATGTCATATTCTCCCGGACTGGCTGCTTGTCTACCGCATAGAAGATGATGTTCTGGTGCTGACGCTGGCCCGCACCGGCACACACAGCGACTTGTTCGGCAAATAAACCGACTGCCGCCGTATGGGGAAACCTGTACGGCGGTTTTTCTGTGTGCAAAAGGGTGTCGTGAAACGCGACGCACCTAAAAGGAGTACGCCAAAACGCGGTAGCCCTTACCGCTCCGGTTCCCGGTCGTGAGGTTTGTCCAGTTCCTGTCGGGACAACTGCTCGGCGGTTTTGCGGAGCCGTTCCACTGCTTTCAAATCCTCCCGCATGGCTTTCATGGCAAGCGTGTCCGTCTGCTTTCCAGCGGCCAGCTGGTCAATTTCCAGCTGCCATGCCTTTGGGGTGATTGCCTCGCCGCTGTCTTTCAGTTCTTTCAGATACCGGGCCGCTGCGTCATACAGAATCAGTTCCCGGCTGTGGCGCTGTTCAAACTGTTCCCGTTTTTCCGGCTTTACTTTGGCAAACTGCTTGTGGATGGACTTGTACTGGTTGTACTGTTTCCACATCTCCCCGCGCTCGGTAAGGGTAGTGATCCGGCGCTCGGCCTTGACGATCTTTCCCCGCAGGTCATAGTAACGGCTGTTCATATCAGCGATTTTTTCATGAAGCTGCTGCATAGACTGGATGCCGTTTGCCTGTAAAAAGCTGAATAGTGCAGCGCTTTCCTGCAAAGCCCGGATTTTGCCGGTGCGGGTGCGGGGAGCGTTCAACTGCTGCTGGGCTTCCCACAAGGCGGTCAAGCTGCTTTGCTGCGTTTGTGGTTTTTCCGCTTCGTCTTTCGACCAGAGATAAAGACGGGTAATGCGGGCTTTGATTTCTTTCAGCAGCTTGTTGTCGGCGGCGATCTGCCGGTTTACTTCACCCTTGTCGGTGCGGATGCCGCGCTTTTCCATTTGGCTGGCGGCTGGCCCCAGATGGACAGAGGGAATCTTATCAATGCCCTGCCGCTTGTAGCTGCGGTGGTCTACCAGGGCGGGATGACCGGCGGCCTCCAATGCCCGGTTGGTGCAGGCCGCCCATGCCGCCCGCCAAATCTCCACATTTCCTTTGTCGTTCCAGTCGGTGGTGTCCTCCCGGTGGTTCTTCCAGCCGCCTTTCCCGTCCGGGATACGCTGGCCGTTTTCGTCCAGGTCGTATGCCTTGCGGCACTTTGCGCCCCACTGTCCATTTTCTTTCAGAGGCCGGAGCGTCAGCATGATATGGACATGAGGGTTGCCGGTTCCCTTGTCATGGATAGCAAAGTCGGCGCACATTCCTTTGTCTACAAAGTTGTCCTTCACATAGGCACGCACAAGGGCAAGCTGCTCTTCGCCGGACAGTTCACGGGGCAGGGCTGCTTCAATCTCGCGGGCAAGCTGGCTGTCCCTTGCTTTCTCGATTTGCTCCACGCTGTTCCAGAGGATAGATCGGTCTGCAAATTCCGGCGGCGCGTGGGCAGGCAGCATGATCTCCGCATGAACAATGCCGCCTTTCCGGGTGTAGTCGTGGGTCATGCCGTCCCATTCATTTGTCAGCTTGGTTCCGCTGCGGTAAGCAGCTGCGGCAACAGCAGAACGGCCTGCGCTGCGCTTGATAATACTGACGGGGATATGACAGAAATCTATGGGTGGCACCTCCTTTCGGCGGGGATATTTCAGGCTCCGTGGAGCCGAACAAACGCGAAGCGGGTGTTTGGCTGCGCGGGGCGCACAAGGGGTTTGGGGAGTGTAGCGCCCCATCGCGGACGAAGTACGCAATGCCCCCGGCAGGGCGCACAGCACCGGCAACGGTGTATAAGTGCGCCCTTGTAAACAAGGGACTTATGGCGTGTCCCCGGATTTTGGCAGGTTTGCAGTCAATTCCGCAGCCCCCGGAAGATGGGACAGGGTAATCAGAAATGCTTTGACCTCTGCGCCGGAAAGGTCAGGAGCCAACGGGAAAATCCCCTCCAAAACGGCTCCGCGCTCAATCAGGCGGCGGGTGCGAACCCTGCGTTCTTCGTTCCACTGCTTGTTCTCCAAAATCTTCTTTCGGTTTTCAAGCTGCCGAATCTCCTTCAGGACTTTCTCCCGTTCTTCTTTTTGATGGTGGGCTGTAATTTTTTCGTTCATGTCAGGCACCTCTTTTCTTTGGAAATACTCATAGATTGACCGTCCATTTCTGTCGAGCAAAGTACCGGCGCAGCCTCCGCAGTGCGGCATGGATGGATTTTCCCGCCTGTGATGGCGTGATACCCTCCATTGCGGCAATATCTTTCACTTTCATACCCAGCATATAGCGGGCATGGACACGGCGAGCCTGCATAGGCGGCAGGGAAGAAATGGCTTCGTACAATCGCCGTATCAATTCTTCGTATTCGGCTAATTCTTCTTTTTCTATCAGGTAGTCCTCCGGCGATGGCTGCGCCCAGCCGATGGCGGCATTTTCGATTCCATCGTTACAATCGAGGGAATAAAACGCCTTATACCGGAACATCTTGCGATCTCTGGCGGCCTCGGCTCTCTTGTCCAGAAGAAACGCTTCGACGATCTCATCGGACACCTCCACAAAAATGTCCTCTTTGCAAAATGGATAATATTGTTTGAGATTGATGGTCTGCATAGGCACGCCCTCACTCTGTTTGAAAAAGGTCATCATAGCAGCGGCGCATATTCCGCAGACCCCGACGGATGGAAACGCTGACCTTGCTGCTGTGGACGCCCTCTCTCCGGGAGATTTCCGGCTGCTTGATACCGGCAATGTAGTAGGCGTGAACACGGCGGGCCTGTGTCGGAGTGGCATGAGTCAGAGCCACCAGCAGAGCTGCTATCAGGTGCAGGCGGGTGGTCATTTCTTCTCGTTCCAGCAAAATATCTTCCGGCGATCTGCTGTGTTCCAGTGCGTAATTTTCCAGCCAGCTGTATGCGTCCAGAGAGTAGTAGGCGCGGTGGTAGACTTTCCGACGCTCATAGTTCTCCATCTCCCGCTGGGCCTGATACATCGCTGCCCATACCTCGTCCGTAACATCCACAAACTCGTCATGCCGGTAGTGGGGATACATCCACCGCAGATTGATTGTTTTCATAGGCTTACCTCCTGAAAATCGGAGAGGCGGGCAGCTCGTCCGCTGTCCGCCCCTCGCTGAGATAAGGGAAATGATCCCTTTCACTTGGTAGCCAGAAAACAGGTCATTCGTTAAGCCTGTTCTCAAAGAAATTTATAAATTTTTTTCTGACCGCCTCCACACTTTGATACACAGCCACTTTGGAGCAGCCGCACAGCACACCGATCTCTGCAAGGCTCAGCCCGTCAAGCGCATAGAGCAGGAACCGGCGGCGCTGAGCCTCGGTACAGGTGTCCAGAACCGCCATCAGCTCATGCAGCGTTTCCATGCGGCAAAGGTATTCTTCCGGCGTTTCACCGTAGGCTCCTACACCCTCGGTGGTAATGATGTACTCGTCAAACTCCCGGCCATCCCAATGCCGCCGCTGTTCATGAAACAGGTTCTCCGTTTTGTGATCGGCCCGGTCAAGAAATTCATAGACTTCCAGCGTGACCTCCACGGCCACAACTTGTCCGTTATAATTGATGGTAACTTCCATCTGCCTTTCCTCCATTCAGATTTTTTGGGTAAATCTGAATGAGGCGGCGGGGAGCGGCACCGGGGATAAAGTTCGGGCCATGCTGACCCGATGTTCCGGCTCCATAAGGACAAAAAAGCGCCCGGACGGCATAAAGCCATACGAGCGTAATAGAGTATATTTTGTTGTTCAGTTACATGGTATAGTGCATACTGCTGACCGCATTGCTCCGCTGCTGGGAACAGGCTTTTTTTAGCTGGTGCAGATCACGGGCACTGTGAAAAAAGGCAAAAATAGACACGGCGGCAATCCTCCTATGTGCCGCCGTGGATTTACACGGTGTTAGGTCGTCGTTGGTTTAGGATAAACGAAAAGAAACGGCGGCTCTGCAAATCAAAGCCGCCGCTTCATAGGCGCGTGGAAATGTGTCTGCTTTACGACGGCTTTTTTTCTTTTGCCGTCGTCCGGCAGAATGTTACTCCATATTCAATTCAATGCTTCCAGTGAAATTTTCACATTCAATGCCGATATAGTTTCCACCTTCAGGGAGTGTAATTGTATCACTATATGTTCCGGTTGTTTCAAGCAAAGTGACTTCTTCATCAGCTTCAGAAATCCAAAATACTTTTGCAGTTCCATCCGTAACCTCCAGCGCGCAGTCAATAGACAGATCCTTACCCGCTTCACGCTTTATGGAAGTTCCGCCGAACAAATACTCTGTATCTGAAAAATCCTCATAGTTGGCTGTATAGCTTCCTGTATAATCATCAATTCCTTTTTCTTTCGTACCTTGTAAGGATGAATTTCCGGTAAGTGCTATGGAACCAGCAGACTGAACAATATTGTTATACTGATCGAGAACTTCATCTTTTGTACAACCGGAAAGCACAGAAGCGCCCAACAGTATCAAGCATAATGATAGAACTATTTTCTTCACAGGTATCACCTTCCTTTCCTGCGTACAGCACGCTTTCCTTTTCCCTTGGAATTTGCCTGTTTACGGGATTTTATTTCTTTTTTGTTACTGGACATCAGTAACAACAGCACCGCCCAGAGAACCATGATGCCAACCCCAATGACTGCCAGCAAAGGATTCGGGGCTGTGGTTGTTCCGGCATATCCACTCATGTCAAAGCCCACTAAAATCAGCGCAGCAGAAAACGGATAGATGCTGGCAAGGATACCGCCTTTGAAGAACAGCATGCTATATCCAAGGAAAAACGCCAGAATGGAACCTCCCAGATATGCCCCTCGGATCTGCCCAAAAATCAAGATCAGCGGCATACAGACCAAATAGGTCGTCAGAGCTGCCAACACGATCTGTGTACCTCCATGAAAAAACACTTCCACTGTCAGTCCCGATAATCCAACCGTCAATCCAGTAATCAAGGTAACGCCAACGCTGTATATTCCCAGCAGGACTGCAAAAATCCCGACCCAAAAGAGCTTAGCTCCCAGCATTTTCGGCATGGAAACAGGAATTGTCATGATGTTTTTCAGCGTATCATGGGTGGATTCTCTGTCAATCAGCCAGCTGCCAATCATCACCAGTGAAATCGGAAAAAACATCTGCGTATTGCCCCAGACAACATTCTCAAACAGAGTGGAAAAATCATAGTTTGGATTTCGGTACTCCGCCTCCACAATCAGCTGGCTCCCATATTGCACCAACGGACAGAGTGCAAGCGCCACCAGCCCCACCCAAAGTATTTGGCACCGGCGTAGCTTGAGCAATTCTGCTTTTAATAAATCCCACATAATTACACCCCCTTAGATTTCCTGGCGCCGGTAAACCAACGCAATCAGCGCAAGAAATACAACGGCTTCCACAACAATCACACCGAACACCTGAACACCATTCAGAAAATACGGACTGATCCGTTCCAACAAGTCTGCCAATTCCGCACTGGTCTGGCTTTGGTCATAAAATTGGAAGGTCCAGCGGAAAGCCAGCGGTCCCGGAAACAGGGTTCCGATATTCAAACCAAAAGGCTGTGTGAGGAACGCATCGCTCATCGAAAGGATATAATTTGCAGTCGTATAGAAAAAGGTAATCACGACCGACACGATATAGTTTTTATTAAGAAGAACAACGAGCAGGATACATGGAAGTGCGCCTACCCACATAATCAGCCCTTCTTCTATCCCAACGCCAAACAAGATCCAAAACCCAACCGGCTCCCAGCCCTGAAACAGCAAAACCGCAAGATTTACCAATCCTCCAACTGCCATAAAGCCAACGGCAAACAATAGCAAAACCAGCATCTTGGACAGCACCAACTTGGTTCTGTTTATCGGTATGGTAACAAGGTTTTTTAGTGTGTCATTGTCCAGCTCCTCAAACAGCAGATTGGAAGCCAGTATCACAAGGAGCGGCATCAAAAGCAAATAAGCACTGAGCTGGAACAGGCTGGACATCACTCCATTTACAGCATCCACATCAGTGTTTACATCTGCCAGAAAGAAAGCATAAGCCAATGGCATGAAAACAGAAAGCAGCAGAGAAATAAATACCAAGGGCTTCCGTTTTAATTTCAAAAATTCGCATTTGATTAGTTTAAGCAATTCCTTCGCCCCCTGTCACACGCTTGAAGTAATCTTCAAGACTTTCTTCACAAGTATGCGCCTCCGATACCTCCAATCCGTTTTCTACAAAGGCAGTTACAATTTTCCCCACAGGCAGATCAAGGTTGTGCAGGCGCAGATTGTGGTCGTCCTGTATGGAAAAATGGTTTTCATGGAAATTGCGTTCCAAAATTCTTGCCGCCTGTGCAGTATCAGAGAGTGTAAACCGGATATGCTTACTGCTTTTTTGCTCCAGTTCAGCAAGGCTTTCTTCTTCCAGCAATGCGCCGTGATCGATAATTCCAATATCGTCAGCCAGCAGGGAAATCTCCGAAAGAATGTGACTGGAAATCAAAATGGTTTTTCCTCTTGCGTCGCAAAGCTCCCGAATAAAAGAGCGTACTTCTGCAATACCGATAGGATCGAGACCGTTGATCGGTTCATCCAAAATCAAAAGTTCTGGATCGTGCATAACGGCAAGGGCGATGGCAAGCCGCTGCTTCATACCAAGAGAATACTGAGAAAAGAGTTTTTTATCTTTGTAGGGAAGTCCTACCAAATCCAGAGCATCTTTGATGGCATGATTGTTTGGTACACCCCGCAGAGTAGCAAAAATACGCAGGTTTTCTGTGCCGGTCAGATTGGGATAAAAACCGGGGGACTCAATCAAGCTGCCGATACGGGGCAGCAATTTCTTTTCATTCCCCTGTAAAGACTTTCCCCAGATTTTGACCTCTCCGGAAGTCGGCTTCGTTAAGCCCAACAGCATTTTCATGGTAGTGGTTTTTCCGGCTCCGTTTCTGCCAAGCAGACCATAAATTCTCCCACGCTTCACATGGATATTTAAGTCAGCCACACTCTTTTGCGAGCCATATTGCTTCGTCAGATTTTTTGTTTCAATGATGTAATTTGTATCCATATTCAAAACCTCCTGTTCTGTAAGGTATTCTATCACGCCAACCTTGCATTAACCTTGCCGCAACCTTGCATTAACCTTGCAATTTGAAATCCGGCAAAAATGACAAAGGTTCCCGCCATAAAGACGGGAACCCGCTTAAATCTCCAAAGGAAAAAGCAACATAAATTCAGTTCCTTTTCCCGGCAAACTTTCAACTGTTATACTCCCACCCATCTTTTCTACAAGCTGATGGACAATAGAAAGACCAAGTCCGCTGCCTTTTTCAGAGCGTCCTTTGTCACACTTATAGAGCCGTTCAAAAATGTGTTTCAAATCTTCCTTCTCAATTCCCACTCCATTATCCGCCAGCAGCAGCTCCATGTTATTTTCCTTCTTTGACAGGGCAATTTTGATTTTGTCTGCATGGCTGTGAGCAATTACATTTTGAATGAGATTGTTGACGATCCTCATATAGCTGTCCATATCCAATCTTACCCGGACAGGCTGTTCGGGAATATCGATGTCATACTCAACCTGTTTATCCTCAAAAATCGGTATCCAGTCAATGAGGATATTTCTTGTCAGCTCTGCGGCCTCAACGCTCTGGATCTCCAAAGCAAACTCGTTTGAATTTAACTTGAACCAGTCAAAGAGTACATCAATATATTCTTTCAGATCATGGGCTTTCCGGCGGGCGGTTTCAATATAATCATCCCGGTCTTTTCCTGTGACCAGTCCTTTGTGTGCAGCGTCAAGATACCCAATCAGAGTAGTAAGGGGCGTTCGCACATCGTGGGAAAGGCTCGTCATAAGCTGGCGGTTGGTTTCTTCTGTCTGCCGTACAGTTGAAAGTCTGCTTTCATAGGCCACAACGATCTCGTTGATTTCATAGGCAAGAGGTGCTGTCAGTTCATTTGTTGCAGATAGAATACGCCGGTTGCCATTTCCGTCTTTCACATCAACCAGTGCATCGGTCATTTCTGCGATTTGCTTTTTTACGCGCCGAATGAGAACGATGGAAGTCAATACAGCCACAACAGCAATCACAATGGACAAGAATACGATAATTTCCATGCTGACTACACCTCCTTATTAAACCGGTAGCCAATCCCTTTGACCGTTTGTATATACTTTGGGCTTGAAGGATTGACTTCTAATTTTTTACGAAGTCGGCTGATAATCGCCATAATGTTACTGTCATCATAGAAATATTCTTCGCCCCAAACTTCCTCATAAATCTGCTGTTTTGTCAAAATTTTCCCTTGATGCTTTGCACAGTACAGGAGCAAATCAAATTCCTTTGGTGGAAGTTCAAAAGTGCCATTTTCCGTCGTAACAGAACGATTTTCAAGGTCAATTTGCAATCCATCAAAATCCAGTTTTTGCACAGCTCCGGCTTGATGATTAAAACGGGTGTAGCGGCGAATGAGGGACGCAATACGGGCAATCAGTTCGTCCATATCAAACGGTTTTGTCAGATAATCGTCCGCCCCGGCTCGTAAGCCCCGCACTTTAGAAATGCTGTCATTTTTGGATGTGAACATCAAAATCGGCAGGCTGTTCTCTTTGCGGATTTCTTCCAGCGTTTCAAAGCCATCCATACCGGGCATCATCACATCCAGCACTACAAGCTGGTATTCCTGCTCTTTTAATTTCTGTAAACCCTCTTTTCCAGTATTACAAAAATCAGCTTCTATGTTTTCTGCTTGTACGCTGCGTTTAATCAAAGCACACAGTTCTCTGTCATCATCTATAATCAGGATTTTATTCATGGCGCAACTCCTTCCCTTGTTTTGTCCTTCCGTCAATCGGCTTTTCTGTGTTCTTTGGGATCAGCCAAACACCAGCCATCTTCACAGCGCCGGGGATGCGCCCTCCGGCGCAATAATAATTTACCCTACGAGGTGTCACGCCCCACTTTTCGGCGGCCTCTTTCAATGTCATATAGTCCATTTCGCACCTCCACAGAGTACATTATAGTTCTCTTTCTCGAACAATGCAAGGAACGAAATGTGAATTATAAACTTCAACCAACCTGCATATAGCAACATTCCACGGACAAAGTATGAATTATACAATGTAACTGGGTGATGTTATATGGCGAAAGTTGAAGATTGTCCCGGTTTTGAAACCTTCGGTGCAGATGTCAAAGCCGCACGAGAGGCAAAGCGTTTGGCACGAAAAACATTGGCAGAAATGGTTGGGATTGAATGGCGGTATCTTGCCAACATTGAGAATCAAGGTGCGATTCCGAGCCTGCCTGTGATGATCCAGTTGATTAAGGTCTGCGGACTTCCCGTAGAGCGATATTTTAACCCGGAGATCATGCGGGAAGAAAGCGCACAGCGGCAGCGGGTCAGCCACAAGCTGAAGCTCTGTCCTGAACAATACCTGCCGATTATCGAAGGTGCCATAGACGGGGCGCTCAAAATGGAACAGACTGCGAAGCAGAAGGAGGACGCATAATCGCGGCCTCCTTCTGGCATTTCTATATCAAGGTTCCCGGCACTTTTCCAAAAGTTCCCGACACCTCTGCTGGATTTCTCCGGTTTCTGTCACAGTCAGCTCGCGGTCATTTCCGGTAATCTTATCTTCCAGAAAGTTAGCGTATGTACTCAACAAAGCGTTCCGTAAATCCTCCGGGGTTTTCTGTATCTCGGCGCTGTACCAGTCATTCCGGTGGGGCTCCCATGCCATCAATGTATAACCGTGGCTGGTCTGAACCACCTCATACAAAGGGTCATCATCCAGATATGCCTGAAACACTTTCAAAACCTTTTCAAAGGTCAGCATTTCCCGCACCTCCCATTCAGCTGCAAATCAGTTCCCTGATTAAAATTTCCTCAATCTGTGCCGTTAATGTGTTCATCAGCCCCACCCAACGCATAGGGTGACAGGCTTTCAGTTCTTCCGTGACACCCGCAACTTCCATCATGTGAGGCAACATGGTTTCCACACGCCCCTGTGCTGTCCGCTCAATCTCTAACAGGTGTGGATACAGCTTCTCGCTCATCAGCAGATGGTTGTAGAGAATGGGGCGATGTTCCTTTAGGTAGGATTTTCGCATTCTGCCGTACTTGCCGATAGAAGTTTCCGGCTGTTCAGAAAGTTTTAGGTTGGGTATATCATAATCTCCACAACGAATGTAAGTCAACTTACTCATATTCATTCTCCTTTGCTTCGTGATGATTAGACTGCTGCGCTGGCTGCTATGCTGCCTTTGCGTGGTTCTTCTTTCGGCAGCTGTCCGACAGTAGAAAAAACGCCTTTTTTCATATCCTCAGCCCGGATCAGGGCTTTCTTAGCGTCCATTTCCGCTTTTTTCTTCGCCTTGATTTTGTCCTCATACCGTTTCTGTGCGCCGCTGGCTTTCCGCTTCAAATAATTCTGATGAAGCCTGTCCTTGCGTTCTTCTTTTTTCCGCAGTTCTTCCTGTTCCTCCGGGGTTAAAGGAACCGGCTGTAAGGATGGTGGGATATAGCGTCCTAAAAAATTGAAGTAGATTTCAATTTCCTGCGTGGTGTCCTGACTGCCTTTTCGGGCGCGTTCGTGGACAAGGATTTTCTCTACAAACTCATTGAGCATGGTGTTTGTCAGCGTGTCAAAATTCTCGTATTTATCAATCAGGGCTATAAATTTCTCCGCTGATTTCTGGCTTTGCTCGTAGCCGGTAACAGCCTTTTCCAGCTCCGCAATTTCAATCTCAAGTGCGTCCTGCTCTTTGGCATACTGTGCATCAAGCGCCCTATATCGTGCATCCGGCAGCTTGCCGAGGACATTGTCCTCATAGATTTTGCAAATCAGTTTTTCCAGTTCTCCGGCTCTCTTTTGAGCAGCGGCCAGACGCCTGCGCTTTTTCGCTATATCGGCACTCTGTTGGGCAACCTGCGTTTCCTGAACGGTGTGAATAAATTCCGTCCGGTCATTTTTGGAATATTCAGCGATAGCCCGGAGCGTGTCGGAAACCAATGTCAGAACAGCACTCTCATTGATACGGTGTTGTGTATGGCATAGTGTCCCACACGGAACTTTGGTATAATTGGAACAGGTATATTGAGAAATCCTCTTGCCATTGTTGGTGCGGTGGACATACATCTTGCCGCCGCAATCGGCACAATAGAGCAATCCTGTGAGGGGAGCCGCTTCGCCCCAGCCGTTTGGATAACGCCGTACATTGCTGCGGATTTTCTGCGCCAAATCAAAGGTCTGCTGGTCGATAATGGCTTCATGGGTATTCTCAAAGATCGTCCATTCGTCCTCAGAAACATAGTGGCTTTTCTTATCCTTAAAGTGCTTGCGGGTCTTGAAATTGATGGTATGCCCTAAATACTCTCGTTTTTTCAAAATGTTCACGATGGTAGATGATCCCCATCCATAGGGGTCTTTGACCGGCTTTGAACGGTTCACACCCTCGTTGAAGCGGGCAAGGTGTACGACAGGAATTTCAATCCGGTCTGTGGATAATTTGCAGGCGATCTGATAAGGCCCATATCCCTCCAGCGTGAGGGAGAAGATACGGCGTACCACTTCGGCAGCTTCCTCATCTACCAGCCAATGCTCCCGTTTTTCGTCCCATAAGTAGCCGTAAATCACAGTGCCGGTCAGGTGCTTGCCACTCATGCCTTTTGACTTAAAAACAGAGCGGATTTTCCGGCTGGTATCACGGGCGTAAAATTCATTCATAATGTTGCGGAACGGGGTAAAATCGTCATCGCCTTTCAGGCTGTCCACACCGTCGTTGATGGCAATCAGACGAACGCCTCGCTGCCGCAAAACCTCCATAACTTGACCGACCTTCAGATAGTCGCGTCCTAACCGGCTCATGTCCTTGATGACGATTGCCTCTACACGCCCTGCCTCCACTTCCTCCATCATTGCCAAAAATCCGGGGCGGTCAAAACGGGTGCCTGAGATACCATCATCGGTGAAGTGCGTAGGGTTGGGCAGCCTGTTCCGGCGGGCAAAATCCTCTAACATCTGTTTTTGGTTGGATATGGAGTTGCTCTCGCCCTGTAACTCATCGTCCCGGCTCAGGCGCTCGTACAGTGGGGTAATTTTTTCATTTCTCATGGCTGTACCTCCTGAAACAAAAATGCTCTAAGTGATTGCTTCACTAACCATGACAAAATCATGATTAAGAAGTCACTTAGAGCATATATCACCCGCCGCCATTTTGAATTTGCGGTACTGCTTCACGGCGAAGTGGTCCGGCTCCCGTTCTTCCAACTGAGAAAAGAGCAGGTCCACCGGGCTTTGATAAGTCTCGTCATCCTCTCTGGCTTCACTGGCATTGATCAGGTCCAGAAGCGTGATGAAGTTCTTTTCTTCCTCCGTGGCCTCGTACCAGATGTAGCCGATCAGTGCGGAATAATAGAGGCGTTCTGCTTTGACCCAGAAATCTTCCGAAGATTTTTCTCCTTCGCCCTTCGTGTTCATAATCAGTGCGTTCACCAGCTTTAAGATATCTTTCTCTGACCGAATGTAAGCCAGTGGATTGTATTTCATGGATTTTCGGAAGTTTATCAGGTTGAGGCATTTGATACGGTATTTCTTCCGCTCCAGGAAAGTGCCGATCTCCGGCAGCAAGGTTCCTTTCGGATCAGTGCAGACATAGGACGAATGAGCTTGCAGCAGCGACGGCTTACAGAAGAACCGCGTCTTGCCGCTGCCGGAACCGCCGATCACCAGAATGTTTTTATTTCTGGCATACTTCGGCTGCTTTGGACGGCTCGCCATCGTAATCCGTTCCGTCTGCGTCATGGGGATGTTCTGGAAAAAGTCCTTGTCCATGTAGGGAGCGATATCTGCCGCCGTACCCCAGCGGGCAGAACCATACTCGATCCCGTGGCGATACTTCTTAGCGTTCTTGCCTTTCAGGTAGACCGCCATGCGAAGGACCACCGCACCGGCTATACCGATCAGCAGGTCCGTGGGATGGAAACTGAGCCACGGGGAGGAAAGGGCTGCCGTGAAGCCGTCCCCAATGGAGAGCAGCTTGTCGGAGAGGTCAGCGCCGGGCGCAAGCCGAAAAGCCTGTGCCAGCTTATCGAAGGGATACACGAACAGGAGATACGGAAGGTTCAGCAAAAACATTTTTTTCATGTTCATCTCTGCACGCTCCGATCTTTGACCTTTACTTTCTCCCGGTCAATGGTGCGGTGTTCCGTTTTCTCCGCCGCCTGTTCCTTCGCCTGGGTCAGCCGCTCCCGGATGGAGGGCTTTTTCTCACGGCTCATTTTGCGGCTGGCAAACTCCTGAAATGCCGCTGTGATGGCATCCGCGTCCCGGCTTTTGAAAAAGACCAGGTAACGGGGCTGCTCTGCGGCGGTATCTTTCTTCAAGGCAAAATCCACATGGTATTTTTTCGCCACACGGGAGAAAGCCTTGATATTCTTGTCACTGATCTCGATATTGGCAAGACCGGCGTTCTGGCTGGCAAGCTGTTTAAGGCTCTGCCTGCCGCGGTAGATTTTGGGCTTCTGGCTTTTCTGGATTTCCTCCAGGAATTTTTTGACGGCTTTTTCAAAGACTTGCTCGCTTAGCTTGGCTCCGTCAACAATGAGCGTTACGGCGCCCCGCGTTACTTCCTCTTGCATTTAGCCTCGCCCCCTTTGCCCGTCCCCGTACATATCGTGCTGCACCAGGGAAGAATAGTAGCTGTTGATGGTGGTCGGGGCGTTATACAGCGCCGCCAGAAGGTATTTCTTGATATTGCGGACATAGGTGGTGTTGTCCTTCATACAGTCCATGACATACTGAACATGGGAACTGTCCAGCTTCATAAACCGGGACTTTACCACCTCCGCCGGATAATCGTCTCCGGCGATGCGGATGACTTTGCGGGCAGAACACACGGTATCCACGATCAGGTCAACGATCTCGTCAAGCTGCTCACGGTCGATATGATTGTCCTGCACCAGATAGCTGTACTCGATGTTATCCAAAATCACTTCACGATAACATTCTCTGGCTCCCATCCGATCCATTCCCATCCTTGCCCCTGCGGGGGTAGGGGGATTTGATTGGATAGGATTTGATATCTCCGTACTTGATAAATCAGTCTTTGTTTGATTAGTATTTAATTGTGCGGGGTTTTCCGTACACGGTTCCGCCGTATCCGGGATACCCATATCCGGGTTTTCCGTATATGGCTTTGCCGTACCCGGTAAAGGCGTACCTGGGCTTGACGGCGGTTCGCACTGAGGCATTTCGTAAATGACATACTCGGTATCCGTGATCTTGCCTTTTTCATCCCGAAGCTGGGTGCGCCGGATATACCCGTGGTTTTCCAGCTCCTTCAATGCCGCACCGATGCTGTCCACACCTTCCCGGCAGATCGCCGCAAGACCTCTGGTGGTGTAATTCCACTCGTCAGGGAGCGACAACATCATGGACAGCAGCCCTTTGGATTTCAGGGTCAGCGTCCGATCTTTCAAGTGATGGTTTGACATGACCGTATAATCACGGGTCTTTTCAATACGAAAAACAGCCATCTTCGCACCTCCTTCCTGTGAAAATAAAAAGTGTTGATTTTGAGCGGTTTATCCGTCTGTATGCCTCCGTTTTCTCCTGCATGGGAAAACATCCACGCCCTGTTCAGAACGCAAGCCACAGAGGAAGAAACAGAAGATATCCCACTGATTTTGATACATTTGGGGGACGGCTACCTCTCACGGTCTTTATGGTCATAGTAGAGGTCGCCGGAAAGCACCTTCGCATGGCTACGGATTTTGATGTGCCCCTGTTCCTGATTCTCCAAAGCCTTGCTGTATCCGGCGTCAGTCAGGAACAGGCGCATTTTCTCACCTTTCCAGCCAACAGGCGAGTCATGGGTAAGAACATCAAAGACGATCATGTGTCTGGTTGCCGGGTCAAAACGCTCCAAAGCCATAATGTCATGGCCGGATAACTTCTGCGCCCCGGATTGCTGTCTGGCTTCTGCCAGCATTTCTCCGATGGTGCGGGCTTTCTCCGGCAGACGGTATTCGGCCTGCACTTTGCGGATCAAATCCATGCACTCCTGATCCGACAGGGGACAGAGCTTGTCCAGAAGGCCTTCCGCCGTTTCTTTCGTTGCCGGGTTCGGCGCATAGCGCCATGTCATGTAAATCTCATTCAGGGCGGCGTTCTGATTGGTACTTTCAATCTGAAACACCATCCTCATTTCTGCTTCTGTCAGTTTCATTGCCAGCCTCCTTCAAAAATGGGTATAAAAAAACGCCATAGGTTTTTTGAGCCTACGGCGTTTCTTGCAATATTCACAATTCCAAACTTTCCAGCCACTCGTCAAAAGATTTCTTGGAAACGCGGATCGCATTTCCTATGCGGACGATCCTGAACTCCTCCTGCTTGACGAGCTGATATGCGGTCGTGCGGCCGATATTGAGCATGGCCGCAATCTGTTCCACGGTGTATGTGCGCGGTTCCGGCAGTGACTTTTTCTCTTTCTTGTTCATAGTAACCTCCATGTATTTGCCTTGTCATTTTAACTAAGGGAATGAAGAATGGCAGTAGCAATCAACTTTGGCGGGATGGCCTCTTGCTAAGAATTTGCTAATAGGACCACCCAACGGACGCATAAAACTGCGTCAGAATAGGTGTTTTGCACCATAAAGTTCGTTTACTACAAGTCATTCTGTGTAAGGGATGATATTGGAAGTTACATCCGAACCGTGTATCACATGGTAAGCCATACTCCTAAGCGAAAGGCCAGCGGTTCGAATCCGCTCAGGGACATCTCACAAAAAGCGCAAAGGTTGTTTTCCAAGCGGAAACAAAGCCTTTGCGCTTTTTTGATCTGTGATTTTAAGATAAAATATTTGACATTTCTGTACGGCTGCGGTATGCTATGCGGTGGCAAATAAAAAGAGAATCATCAGAATGCTGGAGGGGCCTTGTGCTGAGAGGGCTTACACCCGACTCCCTGCACCTGATCCGGGTAATACCGGCGTAGGAAAAGCATTTCTGTCGCTTTTTACAACGGGCCGCCGCGCCTGCTGGCAAAAGGGATGCTTTTCCTGGACGAAAAGCATTCCTTTTGTTTTGTACAAAAATGGAAAAGAAGGAACGACTATGGAAACCGAAAACTGCTGTACCGGCTGCAACCGCCCGGACCTGCCCTGGGCGGGCCGCGGCACGGAGCTGCCCATTGCGGGCTGCCGCTTTACCCTGTACCCCATGTCGGACAAGTACATCGAGATCATTCTGGGCTCGCTGGAAAAGACGAATACCTCTGCGGTGTGGAGTGAGACGGATGCCCTTTCGACCGTTTACCGCGGCAAGCTGCCCTATGTGGCGGACGCCGTGCAGGCACTGTTCCTGAACGCTTACCGCCCCGGCGTCCACATGGCGCTGGAGGGGCAGTTCTCCAAGGGCTGCCCGGGCGATGTGTCCGGCGACAGCGTGCTGAACCGTGAGGGCGAGGCCCCTAATGCGGCACTGGTGAAAGACATCCACTTCCCGGTCCACTGCAAGCTGGCCCTGTACCCGCTGGGGGATGCCCAGTACATCGACGAGATCGCCAAGGTGTGGTACATGGCGCAGGACGAGGGCCTGAACCCCAAGACCATCCACTATGCCACCCGCATCGACGGCGACGTGCAGGATGTGTTCACCTACCTGACCCATGTCTGTGAGCTGATGGAGAACGCCCCGGCGGTCCACCACTATGTCCTGCACTTTACCATGAACTGCAACAGCCCGACGGAGGAAAACTAAAATGAATACGAAAAACTGGAAACTGAAAGACGTTCTGCTCATTGCCATCAGCGCTGTGCTGTTCGGTGTGGTCTATCTGGGCTGCACTTACATTGGCGGCGTTCTGTACGGGATGCTGACCCCGTTCGGCATGGCCTCTCTGGGCTATGAGCCGTTCTACGGCATCTACTTCATGGCCGGTGCGTTCGGCATCTATGTCATGCGCAAGCCCGGCACCGGCCTCATCGCCGAGCTGCTGGCCGCTGTGCTGGAGTGCCTGTACGGCAACTATTTTGGACCCATCATCATCCTGTCCGGCCTGGTGCAGGGCCTTGGCTTTGAGCTCATCATTGCCCTGAAACACTACAAGAAGTTTGACCGGATGACCATGATCGAGGGCGCTGTCATCTGCTCGGTCCTGACCCTGATCTACAACCTGTTCATCAGCGGCTACAACAAAATTGCTATCCCTGTGCTGGCCATCATGCTGGTGGTGCGCATCATCAGCGCCATCGTCTTTGACGGTTTCATCACCCCGATGCTGGCCGACGGCCTCGTCAAGGCAGGTGTCCTGAAAGGCTATGCCGTGGCACAGGCACAGGACGCTGACCTGGAGGATTAAGAAATGTCGGCCAACACCGCGTTGGAGCTGGAAGATGCCGTGTTCCGCTATCAGGAAAAAGGCAAACGCAACATTCTGGACCATACCAGCCTGAGCATCCCGGCCGGGACGCTCACGGTCCTGATGGGCGGCAGCGGCTGCGGCAAAAGCACGCTGGCCGCGGTAGCCGCAGGGCTGTACCCGGAAAACGGTGGTTTTCTGGAGAGCGGAACCATCCGGCTGTACGGGCAGGACCTGAAAACGCTGGACCCGCAGAAACGGGCCGCTTACCTGACGGTGCTGTTCCAGAACCCGGACCTGCAGTTCTGTATGAACACCCTGCGGGAGGAGATGCGCTTCTGTCTGGAGAACATCCGCGTCCCTGCCGGGGAGATGGATGCCCGGATCGACCGGGCCGCCGCGGAGCTGGGCATTGCGCCGCTGCTGGATCGGACTCTTTCCACCCTGTCCGGCGGCGAGAAGCAGAAAGCGGCCCTTTCCTGCCTCTACGTTATGGAGAGCCGCTGCATCCTGCTGGATGAAAGCTTTGCCAACCTGGACCACGAGGCGGCAGCCCAGCTGCTGGAAATGCTGCTGAGGATGAAAACTTCTGGCCGGACGATTCTGGCCATCGACCATAAGGCAGACCTCTGGCTGGAAGCGGCGGATGAGATCATCCTGCTGGAAGAGGGCGGCAAAGTAGCCGCCCGGGGCATCCACTGCAAAAATCTGCCGGAACACCGCACGGACTTTGAGCGGCTGGGCCTGTTTTACCCGGGCTCCCGGCCGGAGCGAGCGGCCCGCCCGGTGGCAGAGGGCAAGCCGCTTTTGCAGTTCCGGGGTGTCAGCATCCGCAAGGGGCTGCCCACCCGCCGCAAGTGGGGCCGCACGGTGTACGACGCACCCTTTCTGGTGCAGAATGTGGACGCGGATTTCCCGGCGGGCTGTATGACGGCAGTTCTCGGCCCCAGCGGCACCGGCAAAACCACGACCTTTCTCTCGGTGCTCAAGCAGCACCCCTACACGGGGCGGATCCTGTTTCAGGGCCGGGACATTGCAAAAATGAAGTCGAAAGAGCTGTACCGCCACATCGGCATCGTGTTCCAAAACCCGGCCAACCAGTTCGTCACCCAGAATGTGGAGGACGAGGTCTGTGTTGGTCTGCGGCTCTGGGAGCCGGGCCTCTCGGACGAGGCCTGCCGCCAGCGGGCCGAAGAGCTGCTGGATCGCTACGGACTGAAACGGCAGCGGCGGTACTCGCCCTACATGCTTAGCCAGGGCCAGCAGAGGCGGCTGGCGGTTCTTTCGGTGCTGGCAGGCGGGCAGGAACTGCTATTGCTGGACGAACCCACCTACGGCCAGGATGCCCGCTCAGTAAACGCCATCATGGAGCACCTGCGGGAAAAAGTGGAGCAGGAGGGGCTGACGGTCATCTTCATCACCCACGATACCGAGCTGGCTGCGGCCTGGGCCGATAAAATCTACCGGCTGGAAGATACCGCGCTGGTGGAAAAATCCGCAGAGGAGGTGCTGTAAATGCTGGAACGCTGGAACCCCACCGTAAAGGCATTTACGGTGCTGATCTGTGTCATTCTGCTCTCGTTTGAGTATCTGGTCAGCCTGAACCTGCTGGTGCTGGCCGTCTGCCTGCTGCTGTTGATGTTCTGCTCCCGGGTAAGTCTGAAAAAGATCGGCGTCATCCTGCTGCCGGCCTGCATTGCGGCGTTCGGCCTGTTTGTGACGGGCCTTTACTACGCCCGGGGCGGCAGCACGCAGACCATGGATCTGAGCAGCCTTTCGGCCATGCCTTACAGTGTGCGCGCGGCCCTGTCGCAAAACCTGTACACGGCGCTGCAGCTGGCCACCCGTCTGCTGGCCTACGCCGGGCTGGGCATCCTGTTTGCACTTTCCACCGAGGGGGACTTCTTCATTGCCAGCCTGCTGCACCAGTGCCACCTCCCGCCCAAGTTTGCCTATGGCATCCTGGCGGCGTTCCACCTGATGCCGGGGATGGCGCGGGAGTATGCCCAGGTGCGCACGGCCTTTGCGGCGCGCGGCCTGAAAGCGGGCCCGCTCTCGATGAAGCCGGTCTTCACCATGCTGGTCAACAGCGTCCGCTGGTCGGAGTCCATCGCCATGGCCATGGAGTCCAAGGGCTTTTGCGGGGATGCGCCGCGTACCTATTATACGGTACCACGGGTGCACTGGTATGACCTGGCCGCCGCGGCGCTCATGGTGGGCGGCGTGGTGCTGGGAATGCTGTTTTTAAAGTACTGAGCGGGTTTTCCACCGTGCTCTACTGTGCGCCTGCACAAAATGCGGGCGCACTTTTTGTTGCAACCTGCCAAGAAATCTGGAGAAATGTTGATTCACAACAGGGGATGTGATAGACTGAAACCGCTGATGATTGGGAGGTAAATGAAATGAGCGCAACGTATAAACAGACTCCGTCTCCCCAGGAAACACAGTTTGCAGGCGTACTGCAGATGGGTGTGCAGGAGCTGCGGGATTATGTAGAAACCGCTTTGCAGGAAAACCCGGTGTTTGAGCTGTCCGACCCGGGCGAAGAGATGCTGGAAGACCCGAATTTTGCCCGGAAACGGGAGTGGCTGGAGGCCGGCGACTGGCAGGATTCTTACTATCAGGGCCAGGACGAGGAAGACGGCAGCCGGGACCCGCTTTCCCGGATGGGATATTATCTGAGCGATGAGAACGACCTCTCCCGCTTTGTGCTTTCGCAGTTTATCGGCACGAAGCTGGAGCCGGAGGTGCTGCAGGCCGTGGAGCTGCTCTGTGACCGGCTGGACGATGACGGTTTTCTCAGCGAGGACCCCGCCGAGCTGGCCGCATCGCTGGGCGTCAGCGACGCGGTGATCTCCCGTGCCCTGACGGAGCTGCAGGCTGCCGACCCGGCGGGCGTGGGTGCCCGGGACCGGACCGAGTGCCTGAGTTTGCAGATCGAGCGGCACGCAGGCGACCACCGGCTGGCAAGGATCATCGTGGAACAGTTCATGGATGAGCTGGCCGAGAACGGCTATGGTGCCATCAGCCGGAAGACGGGGGCCTCCGAGGCTCTGGTGCGGGAGGAGTGCGACCTGATCCGCTCCCTGAACCCCCGCCCGGGTACTGGTTTCAGCCGCCGGGAGAACCTGAGTTATGTCACGCCCGATGTCCTGGTGCTGCCCGGGGAAGACGAGGAGCTGGAAGTGCAGGTGAACGGCGGCGGTCTGCCCCCGCTGGATCTCAGCGTGTATTACAGCAACCTGCTGCTCGAGACGCCGGATGAAGAGGTGCGCCTCTATCTTTCGGAGAAGCTGAACCAGGCCCGCAGCATCGTGGAAAACATCAACGGGCGGCAGGCGCTGCTGGAGCGCTGTGCCAAAAAGATCGTGGCGGAGCAGGAAGAATTCTTCCGCAAAGGCCACGGCTACCTCCGCCCGCTGGAGCTGCAGCAGGCAGCCGACGCGCTGGGAGTATCCAAAGAATGGATTCGCTGCGCGGTAAAGGACAAGTATCTGCAGTGCCCGCAGGGCATCTACCCCATGAGCTGGTTCTTTACCCGGGAGAGTATGAGTGATGAATGAGAATTTAAAGAAAAAACTGATCGAATATACTGCTGAAAATGCCTTTGTCCAGGCCTGCGGCATTGAGATCTGGGAGCTGGAGGAAGACCACGCCGTGATGGGCACCACCGCCCGCCCGGAGCTGCTTAACCCCATGGGGATGCTGCACGGCGGCCTGCTGTTTACGCTGGCGGACTGCTGCAGCGGCGTTACCGCCCGGACCGATGGCCGCACTTATGTGACCCAAACCGGCAGCCTGAATTACTACCGGAACATCCACGAGGGTCAGGTCTACGCGGTGGGCAAAGTGCAGCACCGGGGCCGCACCGTGTGCACCGTGCTGGTGGAGATCTACGTGAAAGAAACGCAGAAACTGCTGGCAGCGGGAACATTCTCCATGTTTGCAACGCAGAACTGAATGAACAGATACTGGATCGGGGCAAACTGGAAAGTATCCTGCGGGAATGGCTGAAAATAAGAGGGGCTTTATGCTAAAACGAAAAAAGGAGAAATTCAATCTCCGCAAACAAAAAGGCTGGCTGGCCGGCAGCAGTGCCACCCAGACCATCTGTGTCAGCTTTCTGCTGGTGATCGCGGCGGGCACGCTGCTGCTCAGCCTGCCCATTGCCAGCAAACAGGGGCGGCTGGGGCTGGTGGATGCCCTGTTCACGGCCACCAGCGCCACCTGCGTCACCGGCCTCGTCGTGCGGGACACCTGGACGCAGTTCACGTTTTTCGGGCAGGCAGTGCTGCTCCTCCTCATCCAGGTGGGCGGCCTTGGCCTTGTCACGCTGACCAGTTTCTTTGCGCTGGCGGCCCGGCGGCGGATGGGCTTCCGGGATCTGCGGCTGCTGGGCGAAAGCGTCTCGGCCGAAGGCCTTTCCAAGGCCACGGAGGTGCTTAAAATCGTCATCCGGCTGGCTGCGACCTTTGAGGCCATGGGTGCCGTGCTGCTCATGTTTGCGCTGGTGCCGCAGTTTGGCCCGGAGGGCATCTGGGTTAGCGTCTTTACGGCCATCTCGGCGTTCTGCAACGCGGGCTTTGACCTGTTCGGACGCTTCGGGGCGTATTCCTCCGTGGTACCCTATGGGAACAACTATTATGTGCAGGCCGTTATCATGTTCATGATCATGGCGGGCGGCCTGGGTTTCATGGTCTGGGTGGAGCTGGGCGAGTACCGCAAGCGCCGCCGCCTCTCGCTGCAGGCCCGGGTGGTGCTGGAATTTTCCCTCATTCTCTGGGTGCTGGGGGCTCTGCTCATCGGCCTGATGGAGTGGAACAACCCCGCCACCATGGGCGGGCTGAGCGTCCCGGGCAAGATCATGGCGTCGCTGTTCCAATCCGTTTCCACCCGTACCGCCGGCATGAATACCATTGACCTGGAAGCCTGCGGCCCGGTGACCAAGCTCTGGATGAGCATTCTGCAGTTCATCGGCGCGGCGCCGGGCTCCACGGGCGGCGGCGTCAAAGTGACCACCATTGCAGTGGTCATCCTGACCATCCGCAGTGTGGCACAGGGCCGGGATGACTGCGTCATCCATGACCACCACATTGAGTCCAAGACGATTTACCGCGCTCTGACCATCATTATGCTGGGTGCGGTGGCGGCGCTGGGCTCGGCAGTCGTCGTCTACTACAACAGCGCCGAGGCCGTCACCGTCATTGACGCGATCTTTGAATCCTGCTCGGCCTTTGGTACCGTGGGCCTCTCGGTGGGTGTCACCGGGCGGCTGAACACCGGGGCAAAGCTGCTGTATATGCTGGTCATGTTCATGGGCCGCGTGGGCCCCGTCTCGCTGGCCATCAGCCTGACGGCAAAACCGGACGACAACAAACGGAAAGTGATGCCGGTGGGGCATATCAACGTGGGTTAAAACCAAAAAGAACGTCTGCACAGTGTGCGGACGTTCTTTTTGGTTTGTAGAAGTTATTTGGAATACAGCTCCACGATGTTCAGCAGGATCTCGGTGGCCTTGTCCATCCGCTCCACGGTGGTGCACTCGCAGACGCCGTGAAAGTTGAAGCCGCCGGTGCCCAGGTTGGGGCAGGGCAGGCCGTTCCAGCTCAGGGTGGCACCATCGGTGCCGCCGCGGACCGGCTCTTCCTCGGGCTCCAGGCCTGCCATCCGGATGGCTTTGCGGGCGTTCTCCACCAGATGGAAGTGGGGCTTGATCTTCTCGATCATGTTCCGGTAGCTGTCCTTGATCTCCACTTCCACGGTGCCCTCGCCGTACTTGCCGTTCAGGTAGGCGGCGATTTGCATCAGGTTGTCTTTCTTGTACTGCAGCTTCTGGGCGTCGTGGTCGCGCAGGATGTAACCCAGCTTAGCGTCGGTGACGTCGCCGTACATCTGGCACAGGTGGTAGAAGCCCTGATAGCCCTCGGTGGTCTCAGGCCGTGCCATCACGGGCAGGGCGCTGTGGAACTCCAGCGCCACATTGGAGGCGTTGATCATGGCGTCCTTGGCGCTGCCCGGATGGACCGAGAAGCCGTGGATGGTGACGGTAGCGGAAGCGGCGTTGAAATTCTCGTACTCAATGCCGCCCACATCGCCGCCATCGACGGTATAGGCAAAGTCGGCCCCAAAGCCGGGGATGTCAAACAGGGAAGCGCCCTCGCCGATCTCCTCGTCGGGGGTAAAGGCGATGCAGACCTTGCCGTGGGGGCGGCCCTCGGCAAGCAGGGTCTCGGCGGCGGTCATGATCTCAGCCACACCGGCCTTGTCGTCCGCCCCCAGCAAGGTGGTGCCGTCGGTGGTGATAAGGGTCTCGCCTTTGAGCTCTTTCAGGAACGGGAACGTGGAGGTCTTCATGACCATCCCGGTGGCGGGCAGAGTCACATCGTTGCCGTCATAGTTCTCGTGGAGGATGGGGTTGACGTTTTCGCCGCTGGCATCCGGGGCAGTGTCCATGTGGGCGATGAGGCCCAGCGCGGGCAGCTTCTCGCAGCCGGGGGTGGCGGGCAGGGTGCCGTAGACGTAGCAGTGCTCGTCCACACGGGCGTCCTCGATGCCCAGATTCTTCATCTCCTCCACCAGCATGTGGGCGAGGTCGAACTCGCGGGCTGCGGAGGGGTGGGTGCCGGATTCGGGGTCCGAGGTGGTATACACCCGGGCGTATTGTAACAGTCGTTCGTAAGCACGCATAAGATGATGCTCCTTTATGATTTTGTTGCCTCTATCATACCCTTTTCGGGATCCAGAATCAAGTCTGCACTTTCTTCAATGGAATACTTTGCAAAATATCCCTCTTCCAGCGGGATCCAGCGCTGGGCAAAAGCGGGATACCGCGCCCCCTCCCGGGCCTGCAGGCGGCGGGTCTGCTCCGCCTTGGAGCAGGTGACGAAGACCCGCAGGTCATAACAATCGGCGAGGGCCGGGTGGTGGCTGTAACTGCCCTCCACGATGACCAGCCGCGCGGGCTGGCAGGAGACGGGCGGCAGATAGGCTCCCTCCCGGCAGGAGTATGCGATATAAGAAAACGGCTGCCCCGCCCGGGCAGGGTTCAGCACCTCGGCCCGCAGGCGCTTTAAATCCATGTTGGCGCAGGGGAGTGTTTCCCACCCCGGCACCCGCTGGGCAGGAGGGAGGTAGTAGTCGTCGGTGTGGATGGTCCGGCTGCCGGGAAACCGCTCTGCCAGCTGTGCCGCCAGCGTCGTTTTGCCGCTGCCGCACCGGCCGTCCAAAGCGATGAGGATGGGGCGTCCTGCGGCAGTGGAGAGCAGGGCAGTAATGGAATTGATGATAGGGGTAAGGCTGTTTGACGTCATAATTCTTTCCTGAATGTGAGGTTTCTGTATTCCAGTGTGGTACTGCCCCGGTGAAAGGTGCCGTTTTCGGTGGGGGTAAAGCCAAGAACACGCATGACGGCGCAGGAGCCGAGATTTTCCGCGGCAACATCAGCGAGAAATGTTTTAACGCCATTTTGTGCGCCAAATGCAACAACGGCCGTTACCATTTCTTTGGCATAGCCCTGCCGCCAGCGGGTGGGGTGGATGCAGTAACCGATATCCCAGCAGGTGCCGCCGTTTTTGATGACGGCGCAGCATGTACCAATGGGCTGGCCGGTGGCTTTGTCTTCGGCAATCATATAATAGCGGTCCGGTGCGTCGCTCAGATGCCGCAGCAGTTCCATGTACTCGTTCAGATCGTCAATGGCATCCAGCGGCGGATCGGAGAGATATTTCCCGGTGATGGGGTCGCCCCAGATGCAGAGCGCAAAGCCTGCATCCCGCGCTTCCTGCGGGCGCAGCCGAAGCCGGGGTGTTTCAAATGGTGTAAAATTCATTGTGGTTCCTCTTTTGTTTTCTCGTCAATTGACAAAAATATGGTATCGTAAGTTTTGTCGGAAATCGTATGGCGGGGCATCCACAAATTTTCTGAGCTGAGTATACCACACGGATGAAAGAAGCGCTATATTCAAGAGAAAGATAGCAGACAAGCAATCAATGCAACCCAATTGGCAAATGCGCATATAATGCGTATAATTGGCTTGAGAGGTGAAACCATGAAAGCAGTTTACCCTATCATTCTTACTCCCGCGGAGCGGGGATATGTTGTCTTTGTCCCTGACCTGGATATCAACACAGAGGGAGAAGACCTTGCGGATGCCATTGAAATGGCCCGGGACGCCATTGGTCTTTGGGGCATTACGGAAGAGGACGCAGGGCGGAAGATTCCGCAGGCATCCGGCACCATGCCCCACCCGGAAGAACAGGAGATCGTGACGCTGGTGGATATCGACTTTGCGGCATACCGCCGTGCCAATGATCTGCGCACAGTGCGGAAAAACGTGACGCTTCCTTCCTGGCTGAACGACCTGGCGGAGCGAAACGGCGTAAACTTTTCACAGGTATTACAGGAAAGTTTGAAAGAGCGCCTGCATGTAAGCAACCGGTGAAAGAATAAGATACCGGGCAGTTGAAAACGCTGAGTTTTGGCTGCCCGGTATTTTTCTTTTAAAACGCTTGAAAAAAGTTTCAAAAACCCGTTGACAACCACCCGAACCTGTGGTAAGATAATGCCACGTTAGAGATAACTAACCAAGAAGCGGCAAGGCAGGGACCAGCCGCGTTCTTTTCAGCATTTTGGTTAGCTGATTCTAACCGTCGCCCGCATAAAAGACAGGGCACCGGGGAACGATATCCCCGAAAGAAAGCACCCGATGGAGGAGACCAGACATGGAGCGAAATTTTGAAACCGTGATGATCGAGCAATGCGCCCCTGTACTGGCCGGGCTCAAGCCTGCAGGGCTGTTCCGCTATGAAACGCGGGACTGCGCGGACCTTGCCCGCCGCGTGCGCAGCTGGAACGAGCAGCTGGCCAGCAAGGGCCTCAGCGTCCGGGTGCTGAAAGGCTGTGTGCGGACGCACCAGTTCCTGATCTACGTTTACCGCGAAGCACGCCTGCGCGCGATCTTTGCGGACGAAGCAGTCCGCGCTTTTCTGGCACGGGAGGGATATCAGCTGCCCCAGGAGCAAGAGCAGACGGGGATCATGCTGACCCAGCTGTCCCGGCGGCTCTGCTGCTCGGCGGAGTTTCCGCATGAGATCGGCGTGTTTCTGGGCTATCCGCTGACCGATGTGGTGGGCTTTATTGAGAACCGGGGCCGCAACTTTACCTGCTGCGGCTGCTGGAAAGCCTACGGCGACCCCAACGCCGCCCGGCGCCATTTTGCACAGCTGAGCAAATGCACAGCCGTGTACCTGCGCCTGTTCCACAGCGGCACCCCCATTTCCCGCCTTGCGGTGGCGGCTTAAATTTTGACATTCTCTTCAAATACTCTCTTTTTATCCTGGCGCCCGCCTAAGCCTCCACGCGTCGGCGGGAAGAAATCCTCCTTTTGACACGCGGCCGCCCGGTGCAGAATGACCACTGCACCGGGCGGCTGTGTCATATCAGGAGCGGAAATCGTTGAAAACGCACCCATCAGAAGATGGAAAAATGTTTCAAAGTTTTTCGCAAAATACGAGCTATAAACGATGATAAGAGGAAAAGAGAAAATGAAGATCAAAAAGTTAGCACATATAAACTTTGCGGTTAGTGATTGTTACCTCTGCAAAAAATCTTGGGAAATTCGTGGACGAAAATTGTTTGTGTCTACAAACTGCTAAGAAATTATGAAAAAACTGTTGACAGAAAAGGTTAGTGAGTATAAACTATCGATGCTGATAGTTGCCACTGACTAACCTTTGCGGCGACTGCAGGAGAATAACAAAGGAGTGTGGAAGACATGATGCCTTTGACGATGGCAAAAGCGGGCGAGACCGTGACCATAAAAAAAATCACCGGCAAGGATGAGGTCCGCCAGCACCTGGCAGAGCTGGGTTTTGTGGTGGACAGCGAAGTGACCGTGGTGAACGAGATCGCAGGCAACCTGATCCTGCAGGTCAAGGAGAGCCGGATCGCACTGGACAAGACCATGGCGAACCGCATTATGATTGGCTAAACAGCGCCACAAGCTGTTTAGAGAGCTGCTCCGAAACTGGAATAGTCTCTCGTATAAAGACAAGTAGAGGAGGATCTATAATGAAGACTCTGAAAGACGTCAAGGTCGGCGAGACCGCAACGGTGGCAAAGCTGCATGGCGAAGGCCCCGTGAAGCGCCGCATCATGGACATGGGCATCACCAAGGGTGTTGAGATCTATGTCCGTAAGGTTGCCCCCCTGGGCGACCCCATGGAACTGACCGTGCGCAACTACGAGCTGAGCGTGCGCAAGGCCGACGCTGAAATGATCGAAGTGGTTTGATTCCAAAGAGAGGAAAGGACACGCAATGAGTATTAAAATTGCACTGGCCGGCAACCCGAACTGCGGTAAAACGACCCTGTTCAATGCACTGACCGGCTCGAACCAGTACGTCGGCAACTGGCCCGGCGTTACCGTTGAGAAGAAAGAGGGTAAGCTGAAAGGCGCGGAGGATGTCATCATCCAGGACCTGCCCGGTATCTACTCCCTGTCTCCGTACACTCTGGAAGAGGTCGTCGCCCGCAGCTATCTGGTCGGCGAGAAGCCTGATGCCATCCTGAACATCATCGATGGTACCAACATCGAGCGGAACCTGTACCTGACCACCCAGCTGATCGAGCTGGGCATCCCCGTGGTCATGGCTGTCAACATGATCGACCTGGTCCGTAAGAACGGCGATAAGATCGACCTGAAGAAGCTGAGCGAAGAGCTGGGCTGCCAGGCCGTTGAGATCAGCGCTCTGAAGAACGAGGGCAGCGAGAAAGCCGCTCAGATGGCTGCTGCCGCTGCCAAGGCTGGCAAGGTTGCCGAGCTGCCGCATGTCTTTACCGGCAGCGTGGAGCACGCCATTGCCCACATCGAGGAGTCCATCCAGGGCAAGGTCGATGACCGCTTCCAGCGCTGGTATGCCGTCAAGCTGTTCGAGCGCGACGACAAGGTCCAGGCAGAACTGAACCTCGACAAGGCCCTGCTGGATCACATCGACCAGCACATCAAGGACTGCGAGGCTGAGATGGACGATGACGCCGAGAGCATCATCACCAACCAGCGCTACGCTTACATCAACAGTGTTGTTTCCAAGGCTGTCAAGAAGAAGGCCCGTGTGGAGCACCTGACCGCTTCCGATAAGATCGACCAGATCGTGACCAACCGTATCCTGGCCCTGCCCATCTTTGCGGCCATCATGTACCTGATGTACTCCCTGTCCATGGGCACCTCCATTGCAGACGGCGGCTGGTCCATCGGTACCTTTGCAACGGACTGGACCAACGATGTCCTGTTCGGAGAGATCGTTCCCAATGTAGTGGGCGGCTTCCTGGAGAGCATCGGCGTGGCTGGCTGGCTGTACGGCCTGATCATGGACGGTATCGTGGCTGGTGTCGGCGCGGTGCTGGGCTTTGTTCCCCAGATGCTGGTCCTGTTCTTCCTGCTGTCCATCCTGGAGGATGTGGGCTACATGTCCCGTGTCGCGTTCATCATGGACCGTATCTTCCGCCGCTTCGGCCTGTCCGGTAAGAGCTTCATCCCTGTGCTGGTCGGCACTGGCTGCGGCGTCCCGGGCGTTATGGCTTCTCGTACCATCGAGAACGAGCGTGACCGCCGTATGACCATCATGACCACCTGCTTCATCCCCTGCGGCGCTAAGATGCCCATTATCGGCCTGATCGCGGGTGCTCTGTTCGGCGGCTCCTCTGTGGTTGCTGTTTCCGCTTACTTCATCGGCATGGCTGCCATCATCTGCTCCGGTATCATCCTGAAGAAGACCAAGATCTTCGCAGGGGACCCCGCTCCCTTCGTTATGGAGCTGCCCGCGTACCATGTGCCCGCCTGGGGCAATGTCTTCCGTGCTACCTGGGAGCGCGGCTGGTCTTTCATCAAGCGTGCTGGTACCGTCATTCTGGCCGCTACCGTGATCCTGTGGTTCCTGCAGGGCTTCGGCTTCGAGAACGGTGCCTTCGGTATGGTCGAGGATCAGGACAACTCCGTGCTGGCTGCTATCGCTACCAAGGTCGCATGGATCTTCGCTCCTCTGGGCTTCGGCAACTGGAAAGCAACCGTTGCTTCCGTCACCGGCCTGATCGCAAAGGAGAACGTTGTTGGTACGTTCGGCGTCCTGTACAACTTCGGCGGCGAGCTGTCTGAGAACGGTGATGAGATCTGGAGCGCTGTCGCTGCCGATTACACCGCTCTGTCTGCTTACGCGTTTATGATCTTCAACCTGCTGTGCGCTCCCTGCTTCGCTGCGATGGGCGCTATCAAGCGTGAGATGAACAACGGCAAGTGGACCGCGATCGCCATTGGCTATATGTGCGCTCTGGCTTACTGCGCGGCTCTGGTCGTGTACCAGCTGGGTGGCCTGATCACCGGTGAGGTCGGCTTCAACCTCTTCACCATCGTGGCTGCAGTTGTTCTGGTTGGCTTCATCTACCTGATGGTCCGTCCCAACAAGTATGTTGGCGACAATGAGGTCAAGATCGACGTCAAGAAGATCACTGCCAGCAAGTAATATCGCACGGTTTTGAAAGGAGTGCTTTTGTATGATGGAATTCCTGGCTGCCAACTTTAACCTGCCCACGATCATCGTTGGTGCAATCGTGTTTGGTGGCGTGATCTGGGTCACCTGGCACTCCCACAAACACGGCGGTGGCTGTGGTGGCTGCGGCGAGGGCGGCTGCAATGGAGATTGCGGAGGGTGCAGCGGATGCCATTGACGGAAGCGCACCTGCGGTATCTGCTGGCTATCTACGAAGTCTCGCAGACGCATCTGGACATCAGCTCCCGCAGCATTGCAGAGAAGCTGGGCGTGACCAAGCCCTCTGTAGTACGCATTATGAACCTGCTCATGGAGCGCGGCATGATCGTCAAAGAGCACTACGGGAAGATCTACATGACCGACCGCGGCATCTTTGTGGCCAAAGAAGTGCAGGCGCAGCTGGAGCGAGTGCTGCAGAATTTTCCTCCGGTCAACATTGAGCTGACGGAGGAGGAGCGCTTTGCGGCGGCGCTGGCCCTGACCTCCGCGCTGCCGGAGCGGGCCTTTGTGGGTGAGTACGAGCGCCTGTTCGGCACGGTCTCCGACGAAGCAGCCGAACCGGAAAAGGCGGGCTGAAAACCTGTAAGCCTATGTGTATTAAAAGAGCCAGTCTCACACGAGACTGGCTCTTTTGGCATTTTATGATTCAGAAAGTGTTTCCTCAGCAGAGATACCCCTCAAAGCAGTGGAGGTCTTCCGTTTTGACGATGCCCTCCAGGTAGAGGCCATCCTCCCGGTATTCTTCCACCTGCACGCTGCCCCGCTCCCGCATGGGGGCGGCAAGGCCCAGCTTATCATAGGGGAGCAGCACCCGGATGGTATGCACCCGGTCGCTGAGGGTCTCATCCAGCTTTTTGAGCAGGGCCTCCAGGCCGTAGCCCGTTTTGGCGCTGGTCAGCAGGATGTCCGGGTCAAAGCTGAGAGCACCGGGTTTGTCGCATTTGTTGTAAACGGTCAGGCGGGGGATGTCGGCACAGTCCAGACCATCCAAAACCTCGTCCGTGACGGCCAGCTGCTCTTCCCGCTGCTCATCGCCGGCGTCGGCCACCCGGACGATGACGTCCGACCAGGCGGCTTCCTCCAGCGTGGATTGGAACGCCTCCACCAGATTGTGGGGCAGGCGAGAGACGAAGCCGACGGTGTCCACCAGAAGCACGGCCATGCCACTGGGCAGTACCAGCTTCCGGCTGGTGGGGTCCAGGGTGGCGAACAGCATGTCCGCCTCAGCGACGCTGGGGCCGCACAGGGCATTCATCAGGCTGGATTTGCCCACGTTGGTGTAGCCGACAAGGCTGACCACGGGCATCCCGGTTTTGGCGCGGGCCTTGCGGCTCTCGCCCCGGCGCTTTTCCATCTCGGCCAGTTTTTCGGCCAGTGCGTCGATGCGGGCGTGGACATGGCGGCGGTCCAGTTCCAGTTTGGTCTCACCGGCACCGCGGCGGGCACCACCGCCGCCGCCACCGCCGCCGCCCTGACGGCTCAGGCTCTCGCCCATGCCCTGCAGGCGGGGCAGGCGGTAGCGCAGCAGGGCCAGCTCGGTCTGCAGTTTCCCCTCGTTGGTCACGGCGCGGCTGCGGAAAATTTCCAGGATGAGCATGGTGCGGTCAATGACTTCCATGCCGCCCAGCGCTGTGGAGATGTTGCGGATCTGGCTGCCAGTCAGTTCGCCGTCAAACACGGCGCACTCCGCGCCCAGTTCGGCGGCCGCTGCCGCAGCCTCTTCCAGCTTGCCGCTGCCCAGCACGATGCCGGTCTCGGGCGTCTGGCGCTTCTGGGTCACCTCGGCCACGGCTTCCATATGGTTGGCTTCGCACAGGGCCGAAAGCTCGGCCAGGCTCCGCTCACAGTCCCACAGGCCCTGATCCAGTGCCAGCAGGATGACTTTCGTCGGGGGTGTTTCCACTAAGATATCGTAAAGCTCGCTCAAAATAAATCCTCTTATTTATACAAAGTGTTGTAATGCTCTCTCGTGAGCGCATAGCATTTGCAGGAGACAGGTGTACCGTCAAATTTATGGTACTCGGCGTCATGGTGGTAGACAAAGCCCGCCTTTTGCATCACCCGGCCACTGGCAGGGTTGGCAGCGGCGTGGCAGCAGGCCAGCCAGTTACTATTTGTATTTTTGAACCAGTATTCTACAACCGCGCGGAGGGCTTCGGTGGTAAAGCCCTTGTTCCACCACGCTTTGCCGATGCAGTATCCCGGCTCCCAGATGCCCTCGGAAAGATCCAGCCCGGGCCACGCGGCTTTCTGCTGAGGCTCCCCCAGCAGGCTGTTATAGATGCTGATGGAGCCGAACACCTGCCCGGTGGCTTTTTCCACAATGGCCCACTGGTAGTAATCCTCGTTGGGGTAGAGGGTGGCCCATGCCTCCAGCAGCTGGCGGGTCTCAGCCGCGTTTTTGTGCGGCTCCCACCGCAGAAAACGGGTCACGTCCGGGTCATTGGCCCAGTTGACGTACATCCTGTTGGCATCTTCCGACAAAAGGCGGCGCAGAATCAGCCGCGGCGTTTCGATCTCCTGTGTGCCTGCATGGCGCATGTTCCATCACTCCGTTCTGTATTGAAAGTACGCATAGGATAGCACAAATTTACCGGGAACGCAAGGGAAGTGCAGAAAACCCTCCGCAAAAGGTGCTTGACAACCGCGTAAACTTTATTAAACTGAAGATAAATGAGAAAACTCCCCGGTTTCCCGGGGAGCGCGGCTCAGCTGCGAAGCAGGTCCTTTTTCAGGATGGAAGCCCAATCGCTTTTGCCATAGAGGAACCGAAGAACCATGACAGTATGGGAGGGCTCATGAATCTGGTAAAACAGAAGATAATTCTGCACCGGGATGAAATGAATCTGATGAATGACTAGAATGGGATCGCCGATCACTGGAAAACGGGCTGGAAACGACTCCAAGGAATCAACGCAGTCGATTGTATTCCCAAGCAGGCGTCGGCCAGCAATCGGATTCTTCAGCTGGAGCGTGACGTAGCGGACAGATTCATGGATATCCTGTTCCGCTGTGTTGGAAAGTTCAACGGTATAATTCATTCACGCCCCCAATGATTCAGCAACTCGGCTTTGACATCTTTCCAGGGGCGTGTCCGCCCTGCGGCAACATCATCGAGCCCCTCCTGGAGCTTGACATACAGCTCAAAGCGGCTGGTCAGTGCTTCATAGGTCTCAATGCTCATGACGGCGAGATCACCCTTGCCGTTTTTGGTGATGAACACGGGTTCTGCATAGTCATGGCAGAAAGTGGAAATCTCATTGTAGTTGTTGCGCAGGTCTGCGCTGGAACGAATCTTAGGCATGGAGGACACCTCTCTTTCATACAAAAATTATATCAGAATTTCTTTATACAATCAAGAAAAAAGATAAAGGAGACCCAAACATGATCGACGTGCGTGCACATCTGGCCCGGAAACCGCTTTTGTTTGATGGCGGCATGGGTACCTATTATAAAGCCAAGCCCGGTACGGAGTGTGAGCAGGGCAACCTGCTGGACCCGGCGGGCGTGCGGAAAGTTCACCGGGAGTACCTGGCAGCCGGCGCGGAGGCCATCAAGACCAATACGTTTGGCCTGCCCCGGATGGCGGCGGCACGGCAGCCGGACTGGCAGGCGCTGGCCCGTGCAGGCTGGAAGCTGGCGGCAGAAGCCGCTGTGGAGACGGGAGCGGCCGTTTTTGCGGACCTGGGCCCGGCTCCGGATACCGAGGCTGCCCCGGCGGGAAGCATCTACACGGCAGTGGCCCGCTGTTTTGTGGAACAGGGGGCAAAGAACTTCCTGTTTGAGACCCTGAGCTCGGACGCCGGTGTGCTGGAGGCCGTGCAGGCCGTCAAGGCGCAGGTGCCGGATGCCTTTGTGCTGGTCTCCTTTGCGGTGCTGCCGGATGGCTACACCCGGGAGGGCATGTACAGCAAAGACCTGGTCCGCCGGATGACGGAGAGCGGCATTGTGGACGCGGTGGGCTTCAACTGTGTTTCGGCCCCGGGTGCCATGCGGACACTGGTACAGCAGCTGGGCAGCACGGCCCTGCCGCTGTCGGTCATGCCCAACGCGGGCTACCCGGTGGTTACCCGCACCCAGGTAAAGTATCAGGGCAAGCCGGAATACTTCGCCAAAGAGCTGGCCCGAATTGCGGCGGAAGGGGTTCGGATCCTGGGCGGTTGCTGCGGCACCACTCCGGCTCACATTGCCGCCCTGCGGGCAGCGCTGGATTCTCTGCCTGCTGTGGAAAAAGCGGCCCCGGCAGTGCAGGTTTCCACCCCGGAAGCACCGACGGTGGAAAAAGATGACGCGTTCCTGCGCAAGCTGAACGCTGGCAAAAAGGTGATCGCCATTGAGCTGGATTCCCCCAAGGATGCCGACCTGACCAACTATCTGGCTGGCGCAAAGCGGCTGCAGGCGGCGGGAGCTGATCTGCTGACCATCGCGGACTGCCCCATTGCCCGGGCCCGGATGGATTCCTCCCTCGTGGCCTGCCGGGTGCACCGGGAGCTGGGGCTCTGCACCCTGCCCCACATGACCTGCCGTGACCGCAACCTCAACGCCACCAAGGCCCTGCTGCTGGGCCTGTACGCTGAGGGGGTACGGGAAGTGCTGGCCATCACGGGCGACCCCATCCCCACGGCAGAGCGGGACGAGGTGAAGAACGTCTACCAGTTCAACTCCCGCAAGCTGGCCCAGTATATCGTTTCGCTGGCAGGGGAGGGCCGGGAGATGCCCAGCCCCATGACAGTCTTCGGTGCCCTGAACCTCAACGCCCGCAATTTTGAGGTGGAGCTGCGCCGGGCGGGCGAAAAGCTGGAAAACGGCATGTCCGGGTTCCTGACGCAGCCGGTCCTCTCGGAGCAGGCCGTGGAGAACCTCCGCCACACCCGGGAGACGCTGGGCGAGCGGGCAAAAATTCTGGCCGGCATCATGCCGGTGGTCAGCCAGCGGAACGCGATCTTTATGGAGAACGAAGTCAACGGCATCCATGTGGCAGAGGACATCATGGAAGCCTTTGCAGGCCTCGACCGGGAGCAGGGCGAGGCACTGGGCCTGGAGATCTCCCTCAAGATGGCCCGGGAGGCCCTGCCCTACGCAGACGGTTTCTACCTGATGACGCCGTTCAACCGGGTGGCGCTGATGGAGCGGCTGATCGCCCGGCTGAAGACAGAACTATTGCAGGAACAATAAAAAAGCAATTGACAAATCGAACAAAAACCGCTATTATCTTTTATAACAAATGCGATGAAAAAGAGTGCGCGCTGCAGTCCGCTTTTCCAGAGAGCCGGGGTAGGTGAAAGCCCGGCAGAGCGGCGCGGTGCGCTGTCACTTTTGAGCAGAGGCGGGGAATGGAGTAGTCGCCTCCGGTTCTGCCCCACGTTATCGGGGCATCAAGGGGCGCGGGCCGCAGTGTCTGCGCAATTTGGGTGGTACCGCGGTATGTAGATTTACAGCCGTCCCATGGGAAATTTCCGTGGGGCGGCTTTTTTGCTCCCTGCGGACCAAAACGTTTGGGAGGTTACAATGAAAGAACTCGCAAAACAGTATGATCCGAGCCAGGTGGAAGACCGTATCTATCAGTTCTGGCTGGATGGCGGCTACTTCCACACGAAGGCCGACCCCGACAAGAAGCCCTATACCATCGTGATGCCGCCACCGAACGTTACCGGCCAGCTGCACATGGGCCATGCGGTGGATAACACCATGCAGGACATCCTCATCCGCACCAAGCGGATGCAGGGCTACGCCGCCCTGTGGGTGCCCGGCACCGACCACGCTTCCATCGCCACCGAGGCCAAGGTCGTGGAGGCCATGCGTGCCGAGGGCCTGACCAAGGAGATGGTGGGCCGCGACGGTTTCCTGGAGCGTGCCTGGGCCTGGAAGACCAAGTACGGCAACCGCATTGTCAGCCAGCTGAAAAAGCTGGGCAGCAGCTGCGACTGGGACCGCGAGCGGTTCACCATGGACGAGGGCTGCTCCGAGGCTGTCAAGGAAGTCTTTGTCCGCCTGTATGATCAGGGCCTGATCTACCGCGGCAACCGGATGGTCAACTGGTGCCCCCACTGCAACACCTCCATTTCCGATGCCGAGGTGGAGTATGAGGAGAAAGACGGCCACTTCTGGCACCTGCTCTACCCCGTCAAGGAGACGGGCGAGATGCTGGAGCTGGCTACCACCCGCCCCGAGACCATGCTGGGCGATACCGCTGTGGCCATCAACGGCGAGGATCCCCGCTATGCACATCTGCATGGCTGCCATGTCATCCTGCCGCTGCTGAACAAAGAGATCCCCATCGTCTGCGACGAGCACGCCGACATGACCAAGGGCACCGGCGTCGTCAAGATCACTCCGGCCCATGACCCCAACGACTTTGAGGTCGGCCTGCGCCATGAGCTGCCCATCGTCCGCGTCTTTACCTACGACGGCCACATGACCGGCGCTGCCGACAAGGCCGCTGCCGACGCTCTGTTTGCCGCGGGCAAGAACACCGTCAACGAGCCCCATGTGCTGGACTGCGGCAAGTATGCCGGCATGACCACCCTCGAGGCCCGGAAGGCCATCCTGGCCGATCTGGAGGCCGGCGGCTTCCTGAAAGAGACCGAGCCCCTCAAGCACGAGGTGGGCACCTGCTACCGCTGCCACTCCACCATTGAGCCCATGATCTCCAAGCAGTGGTTCGTCAAGATGGAGCCTCTGGCAAAGCCTGCCATTGAGAGCGTGGAAAAGGGCGATATCAAGTTTGTGCCCGAGCGTTTCACCAAGAACTATATGAACTGGATGAAGAACACCCGTGACTGGTGCATCAGCCGCCAGCTGTGGTGGGGCCACCAGATCCCGGCCTGGTACTGCGATGACTGCGGCGAGACCGTGGTCGCCAAGAGCGCGCCCTGCGCCTGCCCCAAGTGCGGCGGCACCAAGCTCACCCAGGACCCCGACACGCTGGATACCTGGTTCTCCTCCGCACTGTGGCCGTTCAGCACCCTGGGCTGGCCCAATGAGGAGAGCGCGGACCTGAAGTATTTCTACCCCACCAACACGCTGGTGACGGGCTATGATATCATTGGCTTCTGGGTCAGCCGCATGATCTTCTCCGGCCTGGCCTACACCGGCAAGGCTCCGTTTGACACCGTCTGCATCCATGGCATCGTCCGCGACAGCCAGGGCCGCAAGATGTCCAAGAGCCTGGGCAACGGCATTGACCCGCTGGAGGTCATTGCTAAGTACGGTGCCGATGCCCTGCGCTTCATGCTGGTGGATGGCTCCACCCCGGGCAACGATATGCGTTACAGCGAGAAGAAAGTGGAGGCTGCCCGCAACTTTGCCAATAAGCTGTGGAACGCCACCCGCTTTGTGCTGATGAACCTGCCCGAGGACTTCCAGCCCGGCCTGCCCAGTGAGGATAAGCTGGACATGAGCGACAAGTGGGTGCTGACCAAGCTGAACCAGGTGGCCGGTGCCATGAGCGACAACCTCGACCACTACGAGATGGGCCTGGCGGCTGCCAAGATCAACAGCTTCATCTGGGATGTCTACTGCGACTGGTTCATCGAGATCGCAAAGCCCCGCCTGAACTCCGGCGACGCGGAGCAGGCCGACACCGCCCGCCGTGTGCTGGTGTATGTGCTGGACAAGGCCCTCAAGCTGCTGCATCCGTTCATGCCCTTCATCACCGAAGAGCTGTATCAGGCTCTGCCCGGCTCTGCCGAGACCATCATGACCCAGCCCTGGCCCACCGTGGACGAGAGCCACAACTGGACCGCGGAGGAAGAGGCTTTTGAGAAAGTCATGGACTACATCAAAGCCGTGCGTACCATGCGCACCGAGATGAATGTCCACCCGGCCAAGAAGACCAGCATGATCATTGAGACGGCGGATGCCGCTCCGTTCCAGAGCGCGCAGGTCTATCTGGCCAAGTTTGCCTTTGCCACCGATGTGACCTTTACCGCCAAGTACGAGGGCGGCACCGACGGCATGGTGCAGGTGTCCACCCATGCGGCCCGCGGCTTTATCCCCATGATGGAGCTGATCGACCGCGAGAAAGAGCTGGCCCGCCTGAACAAGGAAAAGGCCAAGGCGGAAAAAGAGCTGGCCATGTTTGAGAACCAGCTCAACAACCCCAAGTTCGTCGAGCGTGCCCCGGCGGCTCTGGTGGAAGAGATCCGCAATAAGCACGCCAAGAGCCAGGATAAGCTGGCCAACATCGAGCAGAGCATCAAGGCTCTGGGCTGAGCATGTCAGAACAGAACCCGCGCACTTCTCCCTGGCTCATCGCCGGGCGGGTGATCTTTACGCTGGCGCTCATCGGCTGCATCGCGTTCATCTTCTCCAACTCCATGCAGATCGGCGTGGTGTCGGAGGGGGCCAGCGGCCGTGTGCTCCGCTTGGTACAGCGGGTGCTCACCCGGCTGGGGATGCCCGGCCTTGCATCCCACATCACCATGCATTTCATCCGCAAGCTGGCACATTTCTGCGAGTATGCCCTGGAGGGCTTCCTGCTCATGCTCTGCCTGCGGGTGTACACCCGGCATTTTGTCCGGCACATGTCCTGGCCCATTCTGGGAGGCCTGCTCACGGCCCTGACGGATGAGACCATCCAGCTCTTCTCCCCAGGGCGGAGCAGTCAGGTGCTGGACGTCTGGCTGGATTTTATGGGCGTGCTGGCCGGGCTGCTGGTGGGGCTGTTCCTGCTGGCACTCTGCCGGATGTGCGCTTTGCTCTATAAACATCGAAACGAGGATTGACCGAATGACTCCATACGAGGCAAATCACTATTTTGAGACTCTGCCGGAGGGCTTTGCCCCGGCGGAGGAACTGCGTGCCGCCCTGCCCGCTGCGGTGCAGCAGGTGCAGTTTGTCGGCGTGGCGGGCACGGCAGGCAAGACGGCCACGGCAGGCCTGCTGGGGGCCATCCTGCAGGCAGCCGGTTTTGTCACGGGCCTGTACCATGCCGGGTGTGAGCCGCTTGCGGCCCGCATCCGGGTGCAGGGTGCTCCGGTGGACGAGGTGCTTTTCCGTGAGGCCGCGGAAAAGCTGTCTGCCGCCAAGCCTCTTCCCCGCGCCGCTGCAGAGCTGGCCGCTGCCGCCATTTGTTTTGGCGCGGCAGGCTGTAAGCTGGCTGTGGTGGAGCTGCCGGATGCCGGTCTGGCAGCGGCTCTGCCCGCCATGCCGGTCTGCGCGGTAACGGCCATCGGCCCGGACGGCATCAGCCGCTCTGTGGAGCGCTCGGCCGCGCTGGCTGCCGGTGTCATGCGGGAGGGTTCTCTCTGCGTCACCGCGCCGGAGCAGCCCAAAGCAGCCCTCAGTGAGCTCATCGTGGCTGCCGGCAAGTGCAATTGTGAGCTGGTGGTGCCCGACCCCGAGGACATCACGTTCCTGGAAGCCGAGAAGTTTACCAGCAAGGTGGATTACGGCGGATACACGGTCCCGCTGGCGTTCCTGGGCCGCCACGCGGCAGGCAATGCGGCCATTGCCGTCGAAATGGCGCTCGCACTCTGGCGCAAGGGCTTTGAGATCCCCGATGAGGCCATTCTGGAGGGCCTTGCGGCCGTCGAGAACCGCAGCAGCATCCGGGTCCTTTCCCAGAAGCCTCTGGTCATTCTGGACGCCTGCCGCACCCCGCAGCAGGCTGCTGCCCTCCTGCGGGTGCTCAACATGGCCAAAGTGCGCCACATGAGCGCCGTGGTCGGACTGTCCGAGGAGGAGGGAGCCGAGGCGTTTTTCACGGCGCTGGAAAACGGCCTGACCCCCGAGGAACAGAAAAAAGACAAGCAGACCATGCCGGGCATGGGGGAAAACCCGTTCGACCAGGTCTTCCTCGTCACACCGTCGGGTGTGGAGGCAGCCTTGACCGAGCGCCTGCTGGAAAAGGCCCGCTACCACTTTGACGCCGTCCTCTGCGAGAGCCTGGACGAGGCTGTGAAGCAGGCCAAAGCCAACAGCCGCCGAGGCCTTCTGGTCTGTGGCAGTGAGGCCATCGCCCTGGAAGCGGCAAAGCTGCTGGAAACCATCTGAGCGACACGCTTCTCTAAAAAATAACGCAAAAGCTCTGTACACTGAGAGTATCTCGTGTGCAGAGCTTTTTATTTTTGCAAAAAAGGAGATGGACAAGCCATGGCAACGGTCACATTCAGCGCGGCAGACGATGTGCTGTACGCCTATCTGGCGGGCGAGATCGACCACGACGCGGCGCAGAACCTGCGCATCCAGCTGGACGATGCCCTGCTGAACCGTACGCCCCGCACGCTGGTGCTGGATTTTGGCGGGGTGGGATTTATGGATTCCTCCGGCATCGGGCTGATCTTAGGACGGCAGCGCTGTGCCCGGACATTGGGCGGCACCCTGCGGATCCAGCACGCGCCCGAAGCGCTGCGGCGGGTGCTTCAGTTGGCGAATATCCCCTGCGTGGGCGGGGAGTCAGGAGAAACGATATGAAAGCAGAAAACAGTACGAAGATCCAGTTCGACTCCCTCAGTGTCAATGAGGCATTTGCCCGGGGGGCCGCGGCCGCCTTTCTGGCCCGGTATGACCCCACCGTACCCCAGTTGGCCGATATCAAGACAGCCGTTTCAGAAGCCGTCACCAACTGCATCGTCCACGCTTACCCGGACCGGGTCGGCCCTGTGGTGCTTACGCTGGCCGTCTATCCGGGGCGGCTGGTCCGGATCACGATAGCGGACAAAGGCATTGGCATCCCGGATATCCCCAAGGCCATGGAACCGCTTTTTACCACAGGCAACCCGGAGGAGCGCTCCGGCCTGGGGTTCGCGGTCATGCAGAGCTTTATGGATAAGGTCACGGTGCACTCTGTTCCCGGGCGAGGCACCCGTGTGACTCTGACCAAGCGGCTGGACGAGCGGGCATCCTCTACATAAAAAGAGAAAGAGGGAGCGGCTATGGTATCCGACAAGACCCGACGCAGCGCGTTCATTGAACAGAATCTGGGGCTGGTGCATTCCTGCGCCGGGCGGTTCCGGGGGAGAGGATTGGAATACGATGACCTCTACAGTGCCGGGTGTATGGGGCTGATCAAAGCTTATGACGGTTTTGATGAGACAAGAGGTGTTTGTTTTTCCACCTATGCTGTCCCGGTGATTTTGGGCGAAATCAAAAAGCTGTTCCGGGATGGGGGAACCGTAAAGGTCAGCCGCTCCTTAAAAGAGCTCAGTCTGCGGATCAATGCGGCCCGGGAGCATCACCGGAAGCTCTGCGGGACAGAACCGACGCTTTCGCAGCTGTCGGAAGAGCTGGGAGAGAGCGTGGAAAATATCACCCTTGCCATTCAGGCCGCACAGCCTGCCCTCAGCCTGACCCCGGAAAACCGGGAGGACGACGACCACCAGATGGATATTCCGGTAGAATCCCCGGAAGAGGAGTTGACGGATAAAATCGGTCTGGCCGAGGTGTTGGAAAGTCTGCCCGAGCAGGACAGGCTTTTGATCAAGCTGCGCTTTTATGCCAACCGCACCCAGAGCGAGACCGCAAAACTCTTGCATACGACGCAGGTGCAGATCTCCCGGCGGGAGAGGAAGATCTTAAAGCTTATGCGGATACGCCTTTTGGAAGAACCGTAGTGGAATAACCAGAAAAATACACGAAAAACTGGGCAAAAAGTAAAAGGCGGACTTTTCAAGAAAAAAACTGAAAAAAGGTCTTGCTTTTTGCCGGATGCTGTGCTAAAATACATTCACGTCAGGCGAGCGTCTGACAAAAACGCCTCAAAAAAGAACGAAGTTCGATGAGTTCTTCAAAAAGAAATCGAAAAACTTCAAAAAAACAGCTTGACAAGTTATCACACAAGTGATAAAATAAATAAGCTGTCAGCCAAACGGCTGAGGCGCTTACAGGACCTTGAAAATTGAACAATATCGAAAAACTTGTAACGGAACCTATTTT
>NZ_PRLE01000005.1 GCF_003287495.1 Faecalibacterium prausnitzii | reverse complement strand
TCAAGGGCTTCTCGCTGAGGCTTTGGAAGTCATTCTTTTGCCTCAGCGCTTGGCGCTCAAGTATAATACCACACACCAGGCCATTTGGCAACCCCTTTTTGCAAGTTTTTTTGACTTTTTTCTTCTTTGGGCTTTTTGCCCAGTTTTTTGTATCAAACTCCACCGGCGTTTGACATCTTCCCGCCCGTGCATCCCCTGCCTCCCGCCGGGCTCCTTTCTCCCCTATTATAAGGTAATATAATAAAGGGGATCCCATATGGGAACCGTATAGAGGACAGCGGATATTACCCTGCGGAAAGGTCCTACTTTTCTTGTGCGGTTTGTCAAGGGGCTTTGACCGAGATTTTGCTCTGAAAATCTTCCCGCAAATTTGTTCAATGCTACAAAACACAAAATGTAGTGGTTCTTCCATTGACATATCACTAAATAGTGATATGATAGTATCAACATCTACCATGCATTCCGCGGGCGCCTCTTGCCAAAAGGGACGCCCGCTCAAATTGCGGCTGTATCGTCAGGAGGAAAATGAATGAAGATCATCAAGCGCAACGGCGCAGAGGTGCCCTTTGATATCACCAAGATCATCACGGCAGTGACCAAGGCCAGCGATTCCGTGGGCGGCAAAAGCCGTCTGACCCGGGAGCAGATCACTCAGATCGCATCGGATGTGACCGACCAGTGCCACGCTCTCAACCGCGCCGTCAGCGTGGAGGAGATCCAGGACATGGTGGAGAACAAGCTGATGGACATCCGTGCCCATGACATTGCCCGCCACTATATCACCTACCGCTATGTACAGAGCCTCAAGCGCCAGACCAATACTACGGATGAGCGCATTCTGAGCCTGATCGAGTGCCAGAACGAAGAAGTCAAGCAGGAGAACGCCAACAAGAACCCCACCGTGAACAGTGTCCAGCGCGACTACATGGCCGGTGAGATCTCCAAGGACCTGACCGCCCGCCTGCTGCTGGACCCGGAGATCGTCAAAGCCCATCAGGAGGGCCTGATCCATTTCCACGATTCGGACTACTTTGCCCAGCACATGCACAACTGCGACCTGGTCAACCTGGAAGACATGCTGCAGAACGGCACCGTCATCTCCGGCACCTATATTGAAAAGCCTCACAGCTTTTCCACCGCCTGCAACATTGCCACCCAGATCATTGCACAGGTGGCCTCCAACCAGTACGGCGGCCAGAGTATCAGCCTGACTCATCTGGCTCCGTTCGTGGATGTTTCCCGCAAGAAGATCGCCGCCGAGGTCGAGGCCGAGATGGAGGGCCTGGATGTTTCCGCCGAGCGGAAAAAAGAGATCGTGGAGCGCCGCCTGCGCAACGAGATCAACCGCGGCGTCCAGACCATCCAGTATCAGGTCGTCACCCTGATGACCACCAACGGTCAGGCTCCGTTCATCACCGTCTTCATGTATCTGGGCGAGGCCCGCAACCCGCAGGAAAAGGCAGACCTGGCCATCATCATCGAGGAGACCATCCGCCAGCGGTATCAGGGCGTCAAGAACGAGGCCGGTGTCTGGATCACTCCCGCGTTCCCCAAGCTGATCTATGTGCTGGAGGAAGACAACATCCGCCCCGGCGCCCCTTATTACTATCTGACTGAGCTGGCCGCCAAGTGCACCGCCAAGCGGATGGTGCCCGACTACATCTCCGAGAAGAAGATGCTGGAGATGAAAGTGGACAAAAACGGTGAGGGCCACTGCTACACCTGCATGGGCTGCCGCAGCTTCCTGACCCCCTATGTGGACCCCGAGACGGGCAAGCCCAAATATTATGGCCGCTTCAATCAGGGCGTCGTCACCATCAACCTGGTGGATGTAGCCCTCTCTTCCGGCGGCAACTTTGATAAGTTCTGGAAGATCTTCGACGAGCGTCTGGCCCTCTGCCACCGTGCACTGCAGGCCCGCCACCAGCGTCTGCTGGGCACCCCCAGCGATGCCGCGCCCATCCTGTGGCAGTACGGCGCACTGGCCCGCCTGAAAAAAGGCGAGAAGATCGACAAGCTGCTGTATGGCGGTTACTCCACCATCAGCCTGGGCTATGCCGGCCTGTATGAGTGCGTGAAGTATATGACGGGCAAGAGCCACACCGACGCCGGTGCCAAACCCTTTGCCCTGAGCGTGATGCAGCACATGAACGACAAGTGCAGCGAGTGGAAGAAAGCGGAGAATATGGACTACTCTCTCTACGGCACCCCGCTGGAATCCACCACCTACAAATTCGCCAAGTGCCTGCAGAAGCGGTTCGGCATCGTGCCCGGCATCACCGACAAGAACTATATCACCAACAGCTATCACGTCCACGTCTCGGAGCAGATCGACGCCTTTACCAAGCTGAAATTTGAGAGTGAATTTCAGAAGCTCTCTCCGGGCGGTGCCATCAGCTATGTGGAAGTGCCCAACATGCAGGATAATCTGGAGGCCGTCATGAGCGTGCTGCAGTTCATCTACGACAACATCATGTACGCCGAGCTGAACACCAAGTCCGATTACTGCCAGTGCTGCGGTTACGACGGCGAGATCAAGATCGTGGAGGACGACGGCAAGCTGGTGTGGGAGTGCCCCAAGTGCGGCAACCGTGACCAGAACAAGCTGAATGTTGCCCGCCGCACCTGCGGTTATATCGGCACCCAGTTCTGGAACCAGGGCCGCACCCAGGAGATCAAGGATCGGGTGCTGCACCTGTAAACCTCTCAGTCACGCTTCGCGTGCCAGCTCCCCTAGCAGGGGAGCCCTTGGCAAGCTCCAAAAAGCACAACAAATTGTAAAGCAAAGCAGCGTGCCTTGCTTTCAGGTTTGATATATCATGAATTTTGCTACAATTAAGTATTACGACATTGCCAACGGGCCCGGCGTGCGCACCAGTGTGTTCGTCTCGGGCTGCCGGCATCACTGCCCCGGCTGCTTCAATGAGGTGGCATGGGATTTCGGTTACGGCAAGCCCTTTGATAAGGCCACCCGCAACGAAGTTTTCGCCTCCTGCCAGCCGGACTATATCGCCGGCATCTCCCTGCTGGGCGGCGAGCCCATGGAGCCGGAGAACCAGCGGGAGCTTCTTCCCTTTGTCCGCAACTTCAAGGCCCTCTACCCCAAAAAGACGGTCTGGTGCTACTCCGGCTACACCTGGGAGCAGCTGACCGGGGCGGTCCCCTGTCACGCCCGGTGCGAAGTCACCGACGAGCTGCTGGGCCTGCTGGATGTGCTGGTGGACGGCCGCTTTGTGCAGGCCGAGCACGACATCTCCCTCCGCTTCCGGGGCAGCCGGAACCAGCGGCTGCTGGATGTGCCCAAGTCCCTTGCCGCCGGAGAGCCTATCTGGTGGCAGGACGAGCAGGTCTTTTCCACCCATACGATGTAGCCCTCTCAGTCAATGCTCCGCATTGCCAGCTCCTCCTCCCTCTGTCGCTTACGCGGCATCTCCCTCCGGCCGGAGGGAGTCTTTCAAAGGGAGAGCCCTTGGCAAGCTTCAAAAGCACTGCAAAATTGCAATGCAAAGCAGCGTTATAAAAAGCGTTCCGTTTTCCACATCCGATGCAGGAATTGTGGAAAACGGAACGTTTTATTTTTAGCGGCTTCTGACGGCCTCCTCGATGGCGGCGAGGAAGATCGTGCCGTAGCGGGCGGCTTTCTTCTCGCCCACGCCGGTGATATTGAGCAGCTCATCGGTGCTGAACGGCTTTTTCTGTACCATCTCCCGGAGGGTGGCATCGCTGAACACGAGATAGGCCGGGATTTTCTGCTTGCTGGCCAGCCGCTTGCGCAGGGCGTAGAGGTCGGCCAGCAGCTTTTCGTCCTCGGCGCTGAGCTCCACGTCCGCCGGGCGGCGGCGGGGCTTTTCAGCCAGACGGCGGGCGCTGGCGGCGGCCCGCTGCTTGGCCTCGGCGGCACGCTGTTCCATCTGCCGGGCAGCCTCCTCTGCCATGAGGCAATTGGAGCAGTTGCCGCACTTGGCCGGGGCCACCTCCCCAAAATATTGGAGCATGAACCCCCGCAGGCAGCGGGGCGTGGTGGAGTAAAAGGTCATGTACTTGAGCCGTTCCTCCGCCTTGCGGGCGGCTTCGGCTTTTACATCAGCGGGCAGACCGTTGTCCGCTTCCCTCTCTTTGTCAATGAAAAAGCGGATGGTCCGCACATCGGTGCCGGAGTAGAGCAGGATGCAGCGGGCCGGTTCGCCGTCCCGCCCGGCACGGCCCGCCTCCTGATAGTAGCTTTCCAAGTCCTTGGGCATGTTGTAGTGGATGACAAACCGGACGTTGGGCTTATCAATGCCCATGCCAAAGGCGTTGGTGGCCACCATGATCTGGACACGGTCATAGAGGAAATCGTCCTGGTTCTTCCGGCGGACCTCCGCGTCCAGCTTGGCGTGGTAGGCTGCCGCCCGGATGCCCCGGCTCTGGAGCAGGCGGGCCGTCTCGTCCACCTGTTTGGTGGTGCTGCAATAGACGATGCCCGCATGGTCTCCCTCCCGCAGGACATAATCCAGCAGGACACGGGGCTTCTCGCTGGGCAGGGCACGACGGGACTCAAAATAAAGGTTGGGGCGGTCAAAGCCTGTCGTCACCTCATAGGGGTCTTTCAGGGCCAGATGGGTGCGGATGTCATCCCGGACGTGGGCCGTGGCGGTGGCCGTGAACGCCCCCACCACCGGGCGGCTGGGCAGGCTGTCCACAAAGGCTTTGACGCGCAGGTAGCTGGGGCGGAAATCCTGCCCCCACTGGCTGATGCAGTGGGCCTCGTCCACCGTGACCATGCTGATGAGTTTTTCCTGCGCAAACCGCTGGAAGCCCGGCATCTCCAGCCGCTCCGGGGCCACATAGATGATCTTATACCACCCCTCCCGGGCCCGGTGGAGCATCAGGGCTTTCTGGTTGTCGGTGAGGCTGTTGTTCAAAAAGGCGGCGGCCACGCCTGCCTGCACCAGGGCCCCCACCTGGTCTTTCATCAGGCTGACCAGCGGCGATACCACAAGGGTAATGCCCGGCAGCAGCAGGGCCGGCACCTGATAACAGATGGACTTGCCCGCGCCCGTGGGCATCACGGCCAGCACATCCTGCCCGCCCAGCAGCCGCTTCACGATCTCCTCCTGGCCGGGGCGGAAACTGTCGTAGCCGAAAACTTTCTTTAAAATCGAGCGCTGGTCTTCCATCAAACTGTCTCCTTTGTTTAAACACTGCGTTCCAGTATACCACAAAACCACCCTGAGTTGCGAATTTTCGGTGGGATTTTGTGGTTTTGATAGCTTTTCGTGCGCCAAAATGCTATAATAAGAATACATATCTCCATCTAAAGATTCTTAGCCGCAGCCCGCGTGCTCCGGCTTCCGTGATTAAAAGGAGTACACTATGCAAAAACTCATCAGCTTTGCCGTCCCGTGCTACAACTCGGCGGCCTATATGCGCCACTGCATCGAGACGCTGCTCTCCGCCGGAGAGCAGGCCGAGATCATCCTGGTGGACGATGGTTCCACCAAGGACGACACCCCCGCCATCTGCGACGAGTACGCCGCCAAATATCCCACCATCGTCAAGGCCGTCCATCAGGAGAACGGCGGCCACGGCGAGGGCGTCAACCAGGGCATCCGCAATGCCACCGGCCTGTACTATAAGGTCGTGGACAGCGACGACTGGCTGGACACCGACGCCCTGAAAAAGGTCCTGCACCGCCTGCAGACCCTCGTGGCCCGCGGCACCGCCCCGGACCTGATGATCTGCAACTATGTGTATGAGCATGTGGAGGATGGCACCAGCCATACCGTCCGGTACACCAACGTCTTCCCGAAAGACCGCCTGTTCGACTGGGTGCATGTGGGCCATTTCCGCCCGGACCAGAACCTGCTGATGCACTCGGTCATGTACCGCACCGAGGTGCTGCGTCAGTGCGGCATGGTGCTGCCCAAGCACACGTTCTATGTGGACAACATCTTTGTCTACCAGCCTCTGCCCTATGTCAAGAGCATGTACTATATGGACCTTGACCTCTACCGCTACTTCATCGGCCGGGCCGACCAGAGTGTCAACGAGAGCGTTATGGTCAAGCGGGTAGATCAGCAGCTGCGGGTCACCAAGCACATGATCGACTGCCAGGACCTGGACGCCCTGAAAAACCAGAAGCGTCTGCGGGCCTACATGCTCCACTACCTCTCCATCATGATGGCCATTAGCGACATCTTCCTGCTGCTGGACGGCAGTGCCGAGGCCAAGGAGAAAAAGACCCAGCTCTGGCAGTACCTCAAGGAGCACACCAGCCCCAGCGTGTACCGCGCTGTCCGCCTGAGCCTGGGCGGCATCACCAACCTGCACTTCCCCAAGAGCGATACCGTCATTGTCGGCGGCTACCGCATCGCCCGGAAGATCTTTAAATTCAACTAAACTTCACAGGACAAAAGAGACGGTCCTCTTCCCACTGGAAGAAAACCGTCTCTTTTCTTTTTGCATTTATTTCAGCACCACTTCGCCGTCCGCGTCGGCGTCCACGGTAAGGGCGGAGCCGGAGGCCAGCGTGCCGTCAATGAGGCGCTCGGCGGCGGGGTCTTCCACCGCCTTGCGGATGACGCGGCGGAGGTCGCGGGCACCGAACTTGCCGCCCTGGCTCTTGGTGACCAGCGCCTTGAGGGCTGCCGGGGTATAGCTGTAGGCAATGCCCTTGGCCGCCATGCTGGGCTTGTACTCATCCAACATGAGGGCTGCAATCCCCTCCAGTGTCTCCTGGCTCAGGGGTTTGAACGCGATGACCTCGTCCACGCGGCCCAGGAATTCCGGCCGCAGGAACTGGGCCAGCGCCTTGCGGGTCTTCTCCTCGCTGCGCTGCTCCTCGCTCTTGTTGAAGCCAAGGCCGCCCGAAGTCTGGTCAGAGCTGCCGGCGTTGGAGGTCATGCAGATCACGGTGTTGGAGAAATCCACGGTCCGGCCCTGGGCATCGTTGATCTTGCCCTCGTCCAGAATCTGCAGCAGGATGTTCATGACATCCGGGTGTGCTTTCTCGATCTCGTCAAACAGCACCACGCTGTAGGGGCGGCGGCGGACTTTCTCGGTCAGCTGGCCGGCTTCCTCGTAGCCCACATAGCCCGGAGGCGAACCGATCATCCGGGAGACAGCGTATTTCTCCATATACTCGCTCATGTCCAGCCGGATCAGGGGGTCCGGGCCGTCAAAGAGCTGGTTGGCCAGCTGCTTGACCAGCTCGGTCTTGCCCACGCCCGTGGGGCCCACAAAGATGAAGCTGGCGGGACGGCGGCGGCCCGAGAGGTCGGCGCGGCTCCGCTTGACCGCTTGTGCCACCAGATGGACGGCCTCGTCCTGGCCGATGATCTTTTTCTTGAGCTCTGTTTCGAGGTTTGCCAGCTTGGCGTACTCGGTCTCCTGGATTTTCACCGCCGGGATCCCCGTCCACAGCTCAATGACCTTGGCCACATCGTCCATGGTCACCTTGATCTCACTGGCAGCGGCCTGCTTGGCGGGCAGCTCGCTTTCCAGCTGGGCAATGCGGGTCTTGCGCTCGGCCACCTGCTCATAGTCGATGGGCTCATTGACATCGGCGTTGGCCATATCGGCTTCTTCCTGCTTGAGGGCGTCCAGCTCTTTCCGGGCCTCCAGATACTCGGAGATGACCGGGTGGGCCAGATTGCAGCAGGCGCAGGCCTCGTCCAGCAGGTCGATGGCCTTGTCCGGCAGATAGCGGTCGGTGATATACCGCTCACTGAGGGTGACGGTGGCACTGAGCACATCGGCGGGCACCTGCACATGGTGGTGCTCCTCGTAATAGTGCTTGATGCCGTTCATCACAGCGAGGGTATCGGCCACGCTGGGCTCCTCCACCCGCACGGGCTGGAAGCGGCGCTCCAGCGCCTGATCTTTTTCGATATACTTGCGGTACTCGTTGAACGTCGTGGCGCCGATGACCTGAATTTCCCCGCGGGAGAGGGCAGGCTTCAGGATGTTGCCCGCGTTCATGGCACCTTCACTCTCACCGGCCGAGGTGATGGTGTGGATCTCATCAATGAACAGGATGACATTGCCCGCCGCCTTGACCTCGCTCAACAGGCCCTTGACCCGCTGCTCGAACTGGCCGCGGAACTGAGTGCCCGCCACCAGGCTGGTCAGGTCCAGCAGGAAAATCTCCTTGTCTTTCAGGCCCGCCGGCACCTGCCCTTTGGCAATGCGCTCCGCAATGCCCTCGGCAATGGCCGTCTTGCCCACGCCCGCCTCACCGATGAGGCAGGGGTTATTCTTCTGGCGGCGGCTCAGGATCTGGATGGTGCGGTAAATTTCGCGGTCACGGCCGATGATATCATCCAGCTTGCCTTCCCGGGCCTTGCGGGTCAGGTTCTCGCAGTAGGTGTCCAAAAACTTGCGGCGGGGCGGCTTCTTGCCGTTTTTATTTCCAGCTTTCTTGTCCCCCTGCTGCTCGTTCTGGCCGTCCTTGACCCCCAGCGGGAACGTGGCGCTGGAGCCGGGCATCAGGTCTTCGTCGCCCTCGTTCTCCGGCTGGCCCATGTTCATCATCATGGAGAACGGGTTGGTCTCGCCGCCCATCTCCTCCATCATGCTCTCCATCCGGTTTTCCATATTGTCCATGTCTTCGTCCGACATGCCGAACTGCTTCATCAGGTCTTCCACCGGCTTGATGTGCAGCTCCCGGGCACAGTGCAGGCAGTACCCCTCATTTTTCATCTGGCCATTCTCCATCCGCTGGACGAAGATGATGGCCGGACGTTTCTGGCATCGATTACAGACCATTGTTCCTCCTATCCAATCCAACCCTTACAGGAACGGGTTGAACACATTGAAAACTTTATAGTAAAGGCTGCTGCTCATAACGGTATCGTTGAGCATCGTCAGGTTGCCGCCCGTGATGACAATGAGTGCCCAGAGCACACACAGCACCAGATAAATGTCCAGCAGGCTGGCAATGCCGCCCGCCGTCCAGCCCAGCCAGCGGTTGACCGTGCCCACCACCGGCAGCTTGTTCACCAGCCCCAGCACCGTGACCAGCAGGCTGACCAGCATCCGCAGCAGGGCGAATGCCACAAAGAACAGCACCAGCGAGATCACCGGCGTCAGCAGCGGAGCCAGCACCTTTTGGACAATGACATCGGCCAGCACCACGGCGTTGTCGCTGAGCACGGCGGAAATGGAACGCTCGCAGGCCTCCACGATGGAAGCCCGGAAGCTTTCCGGCAGAAAGCCCGCATACCGCTGGGCAATGCCGGAAAGGTCTACCACGCCCCCGGCCGTGATGCTGGCGGCGATCTGGTCGCGGAAGCTGCCTGCAAAGAAGTTCTGGAACACCTGCCCGGCTGCCCAGCCGGAAAAGGCCCGGGCTCCGGTCAGGCTGAACAGGCTCCCCGCCAGCTGCACCACCGAGGCCAGAAAGCCTTTGCGGGCGTAGCGGACGGCCAGCAGCAGCCAAACCACCGTGCATATGATATCAAAAAGAAATGACGGATTCTTGAACATAGAGTATTTTCCCTGTTACTTTCTGCCGCAGAGTGCTAATTTCAGGAATGATTCTCTCCTTTTCCTCAACTTGCCTGAGAGGTTTCCGGTGCCGTACCCTGCTGCACCGTGTTGCCGCAAAAGACCAGTGTCTGCTTGGCATCCGCCAGCAGCGCCTGCGGCCGGGCCGTCAGGCTCTGGCTCCACTGGTACTCCCCCGCAGAAGTCAGGCTCTCCACGGTGCTGTCGGTGAGCAGATAGACAAGCTCGCCCCGCCGCACCACCTTGTTGGAGGTGGTCACATTGCCGCTGTACTGAACATTGAGCTCCTTATCCAGCGTCACCAGCTGGCAGACCTGCCCGGAGGCCAGCAGCAGCGCCACATTGCCCGCGCTGTCCACCGAGACATCCCGCAGGGTGCCGCCGCCAAACTCATAGCGGGCACGCTCTCCGCCTGCCGCGTTGTACAGGATGGCCCGGCTGTCGTACACGGCCAGCAGGGTGGTACCGGAAAGCCAGCCCACCCACTGGGGAACACCGCTCTGGCTCCCCACATTGACCGGGTCGCCCTGGGCCAGGGTGACAACATAAAGGTTTGTCTGCATCTGCCCGCCGCCGGCCGTGACGGCAGCAGCCGCCAGCCGGCGGCTGTCCGGCGAGAACGCCATCCGCAGCGGGGTGCCGTCGTTGGAGGTCATGTTCCAGCGGAGCTGCTGCTCCATGGTGGGAGAATACACCAGCAGCTCCGCCATGCTGCTCACATCGTCTGTGACAACGGCCAGCGTGCCGTTATCGGACATGGCGCAGAGGAAGATCTTGTTTTCCAGTTTTTTGGTGTAGAGGTTCTGGGTGCGGCTCTCCACCCGCAGCTCGTTGCCGGAGCGGTTGTAGAGCACAAAACGGGTCTTGCCCGCCGCCAGCGCCGGACGGCCATAGCCGCTCTGGATGCTGTTGAGCCGGGTGCCCGTGCGGGAGTACACCACGCAGCTGTCGCCGCCCAGCTCCACAAAGCCGCCCGTCATGGGCAGCACCTGGGTGGGCTCCATCACGCCGGTCTGCTGGGGCCAGCCGGGGCCCGGCATCAGGGCAATGCGGGTGGTGTCCACGCAGTCCTTGACCAGCGCCACCGAGCTGCCCACCAGCCCGGTGGTAAACAGCACCACAGCCGTCAGCACCGCCACGATGAGCGCCGTGCGCCGCAGCCGCCGTGCCCGCACCCGGGCGCGGGCCTGCTCCAGATATTCGACCCGCCCGGCCGAAAGCGGCTCGTCACTCTCGGGGCGTTGGCCGCGATGGTTCTTTCTCATTTGGTTGTTCTCCTTGTCCTAAATGGCTTGCCCTCTCCGTCATTGCGATCGCAATGCCACCTCTCCCAAAGTAAGAGGCCTTGGCAATCCACGCAAACTTCATCTCTTTGCCAAGGGCTCCCCCTTTGGTGGAGCTGCCGAACAGCGTGAGGCTGAGAGGGCCAGCCACCTCTCAATCATACTCCACACTCTTCAAAAACAGTCCCTTGGCGGGCAGGGTGGGGCCCGCCTTGTGCCGGTCACGGCTGGCAAGGATGTCCGGGATGGCCTCGGGCTGCATCCGCCCGGCCCCTACTTCGCAGAGGGTCCCGGCCAGGATGCGCACCATGTTGTAGAGGTATCCATCCGCGGTGACGGTGATCTCTACTTCGTCCCCTTTGCGCTCCACTCCGCAGGCCGTGATGGTCCGCACCGTGTCACCGTGGGCGGCAGCGGAAGACCCCGCCGCGCACAGGGCCAGGAAATCGTGTTTGCCCACAAACCGCCGGGCTGCCGTGTTCATTTTGGCCGTGTCCAGCCGCCGGGGCACCCGGGTATAATACTTCTCGTCAAACGGCGAGTCGATGGGGCTGTTGTGGATGCGGTAGAGATACGTTTTGGTGTGGGCCGCGTACCGGGCATGGAAATCCTCCGGCACCACCCGCGCCGCCAGCACCCGGATATCCGGCGGCAGGTGCTGGTTGAGGGCCAGCGGCAGCTTTTCCACCGGGATGCGGGTGTCGGCGTGGAAATTGAGCATAAAGCCCAGCGCGTGGACGCCCGCGTCGGTGCGGCTGCACCCCTTGATATCCGGGCGGCAGCCCAGCACGGCCTCCAGCCCATCCTGAAAGGTCTGGGCCACGCTCCGCCCGTTGGGCTGCACCTGAAACCCGCAGTAGTTGGTGCCATCGTAAGATAATGTAAGCAAATAGTTCATAGTATCATCAGAAATTCGGGAACACCAGCCGGGAAGACAGGATGATCACAAAGCAGACGATGCAGACCGCCAGATCAATGTAATCCTGTCTGGTGCAGCGGAGCACTTTCAGGCGGGTGCGGCCGTCACCGCCGCGGTAGCAGCGGCACTCCATGGCCATCGCCAGCTCGTCCGCCCGGCGGAACGCCGAGATGAACAGCGGGATGAGGACGGGCACCAGCGCTTTGATGCGCTCGGTCATCTTGCCGGTGTCCAGCTGGGCACCGCGGGCTTTCTGGGCGTTCATGATCTTGTCCGTCTCCTCGATGAGGGTGGGGATGAAGCGGAGCGCAATGCTCATCATCATGGCCAGCTCGTGCACCGGGAAGTGGATCTTGCCCAGCGGCTTGAGCAGCTGCTCAATGGCATCCGTCAGCACGATGGGGCTGGTGGTGTAAGTCAGCAGGCTGGTGCCCGCGATCAGGGCCATGACGCGCACCGCCATCAGGATGGCGTACTTGACGCCCTCGGCGTAAACGGTCAGGAATCCAATGTGCACCAGCGGCTCCCCCTCACCCGAGACGAAGAAGAGGTTGAGCACTGCCGTAAAGATGACAATGGGTAAAATTGGTTTCAGGCTCTTGAGGATGAGCTTGAACGGGATCTTTGCCACAGCGTACATCCCCACCAGGAACAGGATGGACAATGCCAGTCCCAGCGGGTTGGAAGCCGCGAACAGCAGGATGATATAAGCAATGGTGAGCACCAGCTTGAGCCGGGGGTCAAATTTGTGCACAAGGCTGTTGCCCGGGAAGTGCTGGCCAATGGTGATATCTCTCAGCATCCGGACACGCCCCCTTTCCCGTTCGCAGCATCCCGGGGCAATACAAGAGACTCCCCGGCGTCCCGCCGTGCCTTGGCGGCCAGAATGGTCTTGACCGCATAGGGGATGGTGTACACGTCCGCCGGGACGTCCACCCCCATCTCCCGCAGCTTGAGGAAAATTTTTGTCACCTGGGGCACGCTCAGACCCAGCTCCAGCAGCTCCGGAGCCCGGGCAAACACGTTCTCCACCGTATCGTACATGGCGATCTTCTTGTTGGACATCACCAGCACCCGGTTGGCGTACTTGGCAATGTCCTCCATGCTGTGGGAGACCAGCAGGACAGTGGTGCCCGTCTTTTTGTGGTACTCTTTCACCTCGCTCAGGATCTCATCCCGGCCCTCGGGGTCCAGGCCCGCGGCGGGCTCATCCAGCACGAGGATGCGGGGCTTCATGGCCATGACGCCTGCCACGGCCACCCGGCGCTTCTGGCCGCCGGACAGCTCAAAGGGGCTGCGTTCCAAAAGGGCCTCGTCCAGGCCGACAAAGGCGGCTGCTTCGTGCACCCGCTTGTCGATCTCGGCCTCGTCCAGGCCCATGTTCTTGGGGCCAAAGGCGATATCTTTATAGCAGGTCTCCTCAAACAGCTGGTACTCCGGGTACTGGAACACCAGACCGGTGAGGAAACGAAAATCTCTTATTTTTTCGGGCTCGGCCCACAGGTCGCGGCCATCAATATAAATTTTGCCGCTGGTGGGCTTGTTCAGGCCGTTCATGTGGGTAATGAGGGTGCTCTTGCCGGAGCCGGTGGCCCCGATGATGCCCACAAAATCGCCCTCTTCCACGGTAAAGCTCACATCGTCCAGCGCGGTGACCGCATTGGGCATTCCGGGGTTATAGATATAGCTCAGGTGTTCTACCTTGATAATGTCTGCCATCGTTCACCCCTCCTCACTGCAGCAGCTCGTACAGAGCCTGTGCGCATTCGCCCGTGTCAATGATGCCCTCGGGCAGGTCGATGCCTGCCTTGACCAGCTCATCCCGCAGCTCGGCGGCCTGCGGCACGTCCAGATGGAGGGAGCGGACTTTCTCGGTCTGGCTGAACACCTCTTTCGGGGTGCCTTCCAGGACCACTTTGCCCTTGCTCATCACCAACACCCGGTCGGCTTTGGCAGCTTCTTCCATATAGTGGGTGATGGACACCACGGTGATGCCCATGTTCTTGTTGAGGTAGTGGATGGTCTGCATCACCTGCTCCCGGCCCCGGGGGTCCAGCATGGCGGTGGCTTCGTCCAGAATGAGGCAGTCCGGCCGCATGGCCACGACGCCTGCAATGGCAACGCGCTGCTTCTGGCCGCCGGAAAGGTTGTGGGGTGCCCGCTCCCGGAACTCGTAGATGCCCGCCATCTTCATGGCGTCGTCCACCCGGCGGCGCATCTCCTCGGGCGGAACGCCCAGGTTCTCCAGCGCGAAAGCCACGTCTTCTTCCACCACCGTGGCAACGATCTGGTTGTCCGGGTTCTGGAACACCATACCCACGGTCTGGCGGATGTCGTAAATTTTGCTCTCGTCGGCGGTGTCCATTCCCTCCACCAGCACAGTGCCTGCCTCCGGCAGGAGGATGGCGTTGAACTGTTTGGCCAGGGTGGATTTGCCGCAGCCGTTGGCACCCAGCACGGCGACGAACTCGCCCCGCTTGACGCTGGCCGAGACCCCGTCCAGCGCGTAGACGGGCTGCTCCGGGTCATAGCGGAACTTTAAATTTTCTGCTGTTAAAATCGTATCACTCATTTGTGTTCTCTTTCTGGTGGTGCGCCCCTCTCAAAGAGGCTGTACCCCATTCTTAGATTATTTTATAAACTCCCCCAGCCGCCTGCAGCGGCAGCCCCCTCAAAGAGGGAGCCTTTTGGGTCTCTGCCGTCAGAAAGCCTCCCTCACTGAGGGAGGCGGCATCGCGCAGCGATGACGGAAGGAGTATTCACTCTTCCCAGATGGCCGTTGCGCCGCAGGGCACCACGCCGCCGGTGGCCGAGACGGGCAGGCCGATCTCGTCACAGCTGGTCTGCCCGCCAAAACGGGGCACCAGCGTGGTCTTGAGCATGTACTCCATCACGGCGGGCGACAGGCCCGTGGTGTAGCTGTTGACGGCAAAGAAGAGCGGCTTATCGCTCAGCACTTCCTCGCACTGGCTGATGAGGTCATAGATGCAGTCTTCCAGCTTCCAGATCTCGCCGCCGGGGCCGCGGCCATAGCTGGGCGGGTCCATGATGATGCCGTCGTAGGTGTTGCCCCGGCGCTTTTCCCGGGCCACGAACTTGGCACAGTCGTCCACCAGCCAGCGGATGGGCCGGTCGGCCAGGCCGCTGGCGGCGGCGTTGTCCTTGCCCCAGGCCACGATGCCCTTGGAGGCATCCACATGGCAGACGGTAGCACCCGCCGCCGCGCAGGCCAGCGTGGCACCACCGGTGTAGCCAAACAGGTTCAGCACTTTTACCGGGCGTCCGGCAGCACGGATCTTTTGGGCGTACCAGGCCCAGTTGACGGCCTGCTCCGGGAAGACGCCGGTGTGCTTGAAGCCGGTGGGGCTCACGATGAGGGTCAGTTTCTCCTCTCCCTCGCCGCAGCTGATCTTCCATTTTTCGGGCAGCCGGCGGCGGTACTCCCACTCGCCGCCGCCCTGGTTGGAGCGGTGGTACACGGCGTCCGCCTTGGCCCACAGGGGGCTCTGCCGGGGCGTTTTCCACACCACCTGCGGGTCCGGCCGGATGAGGATGGTCTCCCCCCATCGCTCCAGCCGGTTGCCACCGGTAGCATCCAGCAGCTCATAATCTTTCCAGGTATCTGCAGGGCGCATAGCGTTCTCCTTTTTACTGTTTCAGAATTCGTTTGTTGATCTTTTCCACGATCCGGTCTGCACAGCGGTGGATGGCCTCCAGGTCCTGGCCCTCGACCATGACACGGATCTTGGGCTCGGTGCCGGACACACGGACCAGCACGCGGCCCATGCCCATCAGCTTCTGCTGCTCGTTCTCAATAAAGCCCGCCAGCACTTCGTCCTCTTTATAGGCGGCTTTCTGGGCGGCGTTGGCCGTCACGTTGACCAATACCTGCGGGTACTGGGCGTAAACGCTGTTCAGCTCGCTCATCTTCTTGCCGCTCTCGGCCAGCAGCTTGAGCAGCTTGCCCGCCGTCAGCTCACCGTCGCCGGTGGTGGCGTGGTGGAGCAGGATGACATGGCCGCTCTGCTCGCCGCCGATGGCGTAGCCGTTCTCGCGCATGTTTTCCAGCACATAGCGGTCGCCCACGGCGGTCTTCTCGGTGTGGATGCCCTGGCTCTCCATATACTTGATGAAGCCCAGATTGGACATGACCGTCACCACAGCGGTATCGCCGTCCAGACGGCCCTTTTCTTTCATGCTCACGGCCAGCAGGGCAATGACCTTGTCGCCGTCGATCTCATGGCCCAGCTCATCGCAGGCCAGGCAGCGGTCCGCGTCGCCGTCAAAGGCAATGCCGCAGTCAAAGCCGCCCTCCACAACTGCCTTTTCCAGATTGTCCAGATGGGTGCTGCCCACGTCCTTGTTGATGTTGGCACCGTCCGGCGTGATGCCAATGAACGTGCACTTGGCGCCCAGCCGGGGAAACAGCTTCTGTGCCACAGCGGCAGAAGCGCCGTTGGCGCAGTCGATGCAGACGTTCAGGCCGGACAGATCGCCGTTGACCGACTCATACAGGTGGTCCACATAGTCCTGCAGACCGTCCGCCCGGACAGACACCCGGCCCACGGAGGCTCCGGTCGCCAGCGGGATGTCGGCACAGTCGTTGTCAATGTGCTTCTCGATCTCGTTTTCCACATCATCCGGCAGCTTGTAGCCGGTGCCGGCAAAAATCTTGATGCCGTTGAATTCCATCGGGTTGTGGGAGGCCGAGATGACAACACCGGCATCCGCGTTGTATTTCTTGACCAGATAGGCCACAGCGGGGGTGGGCAGCACGCCCAGGCTCTCCACGTCCGCGCCCACACTGCACAGGCCGGCGGTCAGGGCCGCTTCCAGCATATCGCCGGACTGGCGGGTATCCTTGCCGATGAGGATGCGGGGGCGGTGGCCGGTGCTGCCCGTCAGGACAGCAGCAGCGCCGCGGCCGATCTTCATGGCCATCTCACAGGTCAGGTCCGCGCCCGCCACACCGCGGACGCCATCCGTTCCAAAATATTTTCCCATAATCAGTACCTCCATATTTTAAAGCACATTCCCTCTCCGTCCTATTCTTGGTTCTCCCTCCGAAAGACTCCCTCCGGCCGGAGGGAGATGTCGCAACGCGACAGAGGGAGGATAAGCTGGCGCGAAGCGCCTGAGAGGGCGAGTCGGTTAAAACAAGCTCTGTTGTCCGTTGTCCTCCGGGCTGCCCGTTTCCGAGGCCTTGAGGCCCAGGTGCTCGTAGGCCAGCCGCGTGGCGCAGCGGCCCCGGGGCGTCCGGGTCAAAAAGCCCATCTGCATCAGGTAGGGCTCGCAGAGATCTTCCAGCGTGACGGCCTCTTCGCCCAGAGCCGCTGCCAGCGTTTCCAGGCCCACCGGGCCGCCGTTGTACATCTCAATGATGGCGCGCAGCAGGCTGCGGTCCAGCTCATCCAGCCCCAGGGCGTCCACGTCCATCCGCTTGAGGCCCATGAGGGAGACATCCCGGTCAATGACGCCGTCTCCCAGCACCGTGGCAAAGTCGCGGATGCGCTTCAAAAAGCGGTTGGCCACACGAGGCGTGCCCCGGCTGCACTTGGCCAGCTCGTAAGCACCCTCCGGGGTGATGGGCTGGTCGAGGATGCCTGCCGAGCGCTGGATGATGCGGGAAAGCTCATCCGGGCTGTAGAGTTCCAGCTTGAGCAGCACGCCGAAACGGTCCCGCAGAGGACCGGTGATCTGGCCCGCCCGGGTAGTGGCACCCACCAGCGTGAACCGGGGCAGGTTGATCCGGATGCTCTGGGCGCTGGGGCCTTTCCCGATCATGATGTCCAGCGCATAGTCCTCCAGTGCCGGGTAAAGCACCTCTTCCACCTGCCGGGAGAGGCGGTGGATCTCGTCGATGAAGAGGACGTCGCCCTCCTGTAAATTGGTCAGCAGGGCGGCCAGGTCGCCGGGCTTCTCAATGGCCGGGCCGCTGGTGATGCGGATCTGCACTCCCATCTCGTTGGCAATGATGCCCGCCAGTGTCGTCTTGCCCAGGCCCGGAGGGCCGTAGAGCAGGATGTGATCCATGGGCTCGCCCCGCCGCTTGGCGGCTTCCAGATAAATTTTCAGGTTCTGCTTGACCTTTTCCTGCCCGATGTAGTCTTCCAGATGCTGGGGGCGGAGGCTGTTTTCTTCGTTGTCCGCCACCGTCAGCCCGGGCTGCATCATTTTTGCGCCGTACAGCGCGGTTTCGTCCTGCATTGCTTACCTCCTGCCTGCCATGCCCCGGAGTGCCAGCTTGATGATCTCCTCCACGGGCAGTGTCGCATCGATCTTCGAAACGGCCATGGCAGCCTCGCTCTGGCTGTACCCCAGCGAGACCAGCGCGGCAATGGCCTGCCCGGCCCCCTGCGCGGCGGGCGCTGTAGAAGTGGCTCCGGCCACGTCTTCCAGGCTGATGCCGTCCACAAAACCCTTGGCTACCTTGTCTTTCAGTTCCAGCACAATGCGCTGGGCCAGCTTGGGCCCCACACCGGAGGCCGCCTTGAACGCCTTGTGGTCGCCTGCCGAGATGGCCAGCGCCACCCGGTCCGGCTCCATCACGCTCAGGATGGCAAGGCCCACCTTGGGGCCCACGCCCGAAACGGCGGTCAGCATCTCAAAGCAGGCCTGCTGCTCCTCGGTGGCAAAGCCGTAGAGGCTGACATCGTTCTCCGTCACGCTCATCACGGTGTACAGGGTCGTTTCTTTTCCCACGCCGGGCAGCGCCCCGGCCACGCTGGCCGGGCACTGGGCGTAGTAGCCCACCCCGCCGCAGCTGACCACCACCGCGTTCATGGTCTTTTTGATGATTTTTCCGGTCAAGCAATAAATCATAAAGTGTTTTCCCTTTTCGGTCAGCTTCTCCCCTGTCCAACCTCTCCGTCATTGCTTCGCAATGCCACCTCCCCTAGTAGGGGAGGCCTTGGCATAGCGGGTAGCTTTTCCTCTTCGCCAGAGGCTCCCCTACTAGGGGAGCTGTCGAACGAAGTGAGACTGAGAGGTTGTACAAAGGGAAACCTTCCCTTATACACGAATCATAACAATTAAATCGGCCCGACGCCCCGCCGCATGAAACGGTTGAGCTGGTTGCCGTTGGTGTGGCAGAACGTAATGGCCATGGCCAGCGCGTCAGCGGTGTCGTCGGGCTTGGGGACAGCAGGCAGGTGGAGCAACACCCGGGTCATCTCCTGCACCTGCTTTTTCACGGCCTTGCCGTAGCCTGTCACCGCCTGCTTGACCTGCATGGGGGTGTACTCGTAAATGGGCAGCCCCGCCTGCGCCGCCGCCAGCAAAATGACGCCGCGGGCCTCGGCCACGCCGATGACCGTGGTCTGGTTGTGCTGGTAGAACAGCTTTTCGATGGCCAGCACCTCGGGCTGCGTCCGCTCGATGACCTCTTTGATGCCCGCGTACACCTCGTCCAGCCGCCGCTCAAACGGCACACCCGCGTCGGTGCACACCGCGCCAAAATCCACCGGAGCAAAGCGGTTTCCCGCGTAATCCAGAACGCCCCAGCCCACGATGGCGTAGCCCGGGTCGATGCCCAATACTCTCATCCTGCGATACCTTTCCTATTGTAATCATCTTATTATAGCACAGCCGGTAAAAAGGGGCAACGGAAAACCGATGAACTCCCAAAATGCGCCAGCGCCGCCCCCGTTCCACAGCGTGCAGCCACCGGCCGACAGAAATATTTTTACGATTTTGCAAAAAAGTATTGCTTTTTGCCCGGAGCTGTGGTATCATAACTGAGCTGACCTCAGCAAAACAGAATATGGACGGTTAGCTCAGCTGGTAGAGCATCTGCTTGACGTGCAGGAGGTCACAGGTTCGAGTCCTGTACCGTCCACCATACAGTTCGTACTCGAACCCGATTCTTTACGAGAAAGGGTTCGGGTACGTTTTTTGTTTATCGGAGGTTCTGCGGAAGGACTACTCGGAACGGTAAACGAGCAAAGGCAGGGTATCACTATGATAGTGGTATCCTGCCTTTTGCTTTGCGGGATCAAGTTCGCTTTGTGCGAACTTGATCGCCACCTATATGGCGCATTGAGGGCAATTGCTGCGTACGTGCGTACCGGGAGCCTGTACACCTCTGGCAAGGTGTAACACACTAGACTTTGTTCCAAAGTCCGTGTGCTAAGGGGGCAGGCTCCTTAGAATTCCTGTGGAGTGTGTACGCACGTACGCAGGAAAACGGCAAAATTTCACTATATCGGGGTGTTCTTTCATTGGAGAGTATGGTATACTCGGCTTAGTTCAACAAATCAAAATTTGGCGAGGTGATTTACATGAAAAAGAGCGCATCAAGAATCGTCGGTTTGGTAATGCTGATTATAGCTGTTGCATTTATAATGTTTGCGGTGAACCATCCAGAAATGAGTTTTCCTTGGAACAATACCATTACTTGGTTACTGTATGGTTTGTATGTTCTTGTGACAGTCGTGCTGCTTATTGCGCCTAAGATGAAGAAGTAAACAATTCCAGTTTGCCGTACTCGTTCCCAGCAGGGTTTGGGGCAGGCACGCCCCAACAAGAGCACTTCGGAAACTCACAAGAGGTGAAGAAGTGAAGTCCCGGATGGGCAGAAAATTTTCAAAAATTGAAAATTTGTGGCCACGGGACGATTCTTGCTCTCCCCTTTTTCGCTGCGTTTCGTAATTTTCACATTTCAATCTGCTCGCAGATTGTTGACAAGCTGCGCTTGACCCGATACTATAAAGGCAAGTCGAATACACGCCAAGGAGGTGCAACCATGACCGCCGTGATCTACGCCCGCTATTCATCTGACAGCCAGCGAGAAGCGTCCATTGAAGGACAACTGCGCGACTGCAAGGACTACGCCGAGAAGAACGGTATCACCGTGGTCGGCACCTACATTGACCGTGCCTATTTTGCCAAGACGGATGACCGCCCGGAGTTCCAGCACATGATAAAGGACAGCGCGAAGAAAATCTTCGATGTGGTTCTGGTCTGGAAGCTGGACCGCTTTGCCCGGAACCGATTCGATGCCGTGAACTACAAGTACCAGCTGGAAAAGAACGGTGTCCATCTGGTGTCTGCTATGGAACCCATCTCGCAGGGGCCTGAAGGCATTATGGTGGAGAGTATGCTGATCGGCATGGCGGAATACTATTCCGCCGAGCTCGCCCTGAAAGTGGCGCGCGGTGAGCGCGAAAATGCCCTTCAGTGCAAGTATAACGGCGGTGTGGTTCCGCTGGGCTTCACCATTGGCAAGGAGGACAGGCTGTACCATATCGACCCGGAAACGGCTCCCATCGTGCAGGAAATCTTCAGCCGGTATGCCGACGGCGAACCGGCCGAGAAGATCGCAGCATCCCTGAACGAGCGCGGTCTGCGTACCCGCACCGGGAAGCCGTTCGTGAAGAACAGCTTCTTCCAGATCTTCCGGAACCGCCGCTACATAGGAGAGTACCGCTATAAAGACATCGTGACACCGGGCGGCATTCCCGCCATCGTGGACGAGGATTTGTTCAACCGGGTACAGCAGCGTTTTGAGCAGAACAAGATCGCCCACGGTCGGCCTGCAAAAGAGGATGTGAGCTATCTGCTGACCACCAAGCTGTTCTGTGGCAAGTGCGGCACCCTGATGGGTGGCGAAAGCGGCACCAGCCACATGGGAAACACCTACTATTACTACAAGTGCGGCAACGCCAAACGCCACGGCAAGGCGCACTGCGACCTGAAAGCCATCCGCAAGGAGCCTCTGGAGCGGTTCGTGGTGGACACTGCCATTAAGGTGATTTTTAGCGATGAAATCATCGAACAGCTGATAGATTTGGTCATGGAAGCCCAGCAGAAGGAGAACACCCGGCTGCCTGTCCTGAAAGACCAGCTCAGGGACACAGAGAAGCGGCTGGCAAACCTTCTGGAAGCCATTGAACAGGGCATCCTGACCCCGACCACCAAGCAGCGGTTGGACGAACTGGAAGCCCGGAAGGAAGCCCTGAACACCAGCATTCTGGAAGAAGAGCTGAAAAAGCCAGTCCTGACCCGCGAATGGATGCGGTTCTGGTTTGAAAAATTCCGCAAGGGTGACATGAGGGACATGGAACACCAGCGGCAGATCATTGATACCTTTGTCAACTCGGTCTACGTTTTTGACGACCGGGTCGTGCTCAATTTCAACTTCACGGACGATTCCAAAACCATCTCCCGTGAAGAGGTGTTGGGTTCGAGTGCTGTGGACAATGCTCCACCACAAACATCCTCAGACTTTCGTCTGAGGATGTTTGTGGTGGACGGTACAAGACTCGAACAGGGCGGCTCTGACGCGCAGCGGCAGAGGAAGCAATCAGCCCAGTGGGCTGTTGCTTAGCCCGCGGTTCCTGGACCCGTAGGAATGTCTACCAAGGTCGTACGAACCCGATTCTTTACGAGAAAGGGTTCGGGTACGTTTTTTGTTTATCGGAGGTTTTGAGAAAGGGCTACTCGGCCCATAAGCCGGAATGTGAAAGGATGAGAAGATGACCTTTTTAGAAACAAATCGGCTCAGACTAAGAAATGTAAGTCCTAAAGATGCGATTCAGATGGTTGATTATCGAAATAACGAGCGATGCTCGAAATATCAACGAGGCCAGACGAAAGATTATAAGGATATCGTTGCTTTGATCGAGCGTAATAAAGACAATGCCCTGAATCTCGCATCGCCGACTATGATTAGTGTTGCATTAAGAGAAACGGATGTCATGATTGGCGAAATCGTCGTTATGCCCAACGAGGGCACAATTTCTTTAGGGTACACATTTTCTTATAAAGTTCACCGAAACGGTTACGCCTATGAAGCCTTGTCCTCTTTCATTGAGTATTTACACAAGCACTATCCTCAGTGGGATTTTATCTGTTTTACTGAAAGAGAGAACATTCCAAGTATGGGCCTTTTGAAGAAGCTGGGATATACGAATTTGGGTTATCTGCCGTCAAAGAATTCTCAAGTATTTGGAAAGTGGCTTCGCCAGGACACATTAGAAGAAATCACAAGTGCGGTTCGATAACTCCTGGTTTGTCGCAACCTCAACAGCAGGGTTTGGGGCTCCGCACGCCCCAACAAGAAGCTGTCCCAAGGGGCAGAAAATTTTCAAGAATTGAAAATTTGTGGCCACGGGACGGTTCTTGCCCTCACGCCTTTAGGAAAAGGAGTTTTTATGGATATCGAAGTCAAACGAATGTCCCCTACTGCTGTTGAAATGCTTGACCAACTCAGTGCAGTCTGCAAACGGTTCGGCGTTGATTACTATGCAGCCTCCCAAAATCAGCGTGATCTGCTGGACAGCATTGCTCTGCACGAATATCAACTGAAAAAAGCACACGAGCAAGGGATGAAGCGTTCCGAGGTGCCGCCGTTTCTCGGCTTAAAGCGCTCTGACCGCAGCAACGATATGCCAGCTTAAAGGTTCGACTGCTGTGGACAATGCTCCACTTGATGAAAGAGAGTCTCCAACGTAAGTTGGCGGCTCTCTTTTTTGTTCCGCCCCTGACTTACGTTGGAGCGATGTGGACGGTACAGGACTCGAACAGGGCCATCACGTTTTCTCTTCCCCTTGGCAAGCTCCATTTTCATGATATAATAAGATGGATCGTATGTCCTGTTTCCGCCGAAAGGAGCTTGAACGACTCGACCGGCTGAATCCAATCCCGCAATTCCAACTGGATAAAGTCCTTGCATCAGGAAATGATTTTTCATACATTTCATCCCCTGACAGCGAAAGGAGGCTTCCCATGAATATTCCGGAAATTCTGGTCGCAAATGGAACCGGTATCATCCTTGTGGCCTTTCTGTGGTGCCTGTTCGTGGATTTCCGTATCTACCGCAGTACCCGGCGGCTGCACCGGAAAATCCTGACGCTGGGCATTCCGCTCCACCGAGAGTTTCCTCAATGAGCTGGATCAGAAAATGTACGCTGAGAAAAAGGCCTATCATCAGGAGCATCCGCGGTGAACCCGCCGCTGGAAAGGAGCGTTCTCATGCCATCCCCCATCCGGGCCGTGATCTTTGATATGGACGGTGTGCTCATCGACAGCGAACCCGTCTACCTCGGGATGCAGGCCCGCAACCTGCAAACAAAATACCCCTGGGTCACTCTGGAGAGCATGTACCCCACCGTGGGCATGTCCAGCCAGGAGTACCCCCGTTTTATGGCCAGGCTCTGCCGGGTGCCCTTTACCCCGGAGTTTGAAAAAGAGCTGATGCAGGCCGACGAAAACGAGCCCATCCACTTCCCCGATATCCTCCGCCCGGAAGCCCGCCCCATGCTGGAGCAGCTGCGGGCCATGGGCTTGCAGCTGGCGTTGGCCAGCTCCAGCCCCATGAGCAACATCCGGCAGGTGCTGGGCGAGTGCGGGCTGATGGAGTTTTTCCCCGTCATCGTCAGCGGGGAACAGTTTGAAGCCAGCAAGCCCGACCCTGAAATTTATCTCCACACCATGGCGCGGCTTGGCCGCCGCCCGGAGGAATGCCTTATCGTGGAAGACTCCACCTACGGCGTGCAGGCGGGCGCGGCAGCCGGGGGCCTTGTGGCCGCCCTGCGGGACGAGCGCTTCCCCTTTGACCAGAGCGCGGCCCGCTTCCACATCGGGAATCTGAGCGAGATCCCTGCTCTGGCGGCTTCCATCCAGTAATTTCTTTTTGTTTTGATACCGGGAGGCGATTTTTATGAACAAGCGCACCCTCGTGGTGGACCAGCTGTACAATCTGGCCGCCGGGTTCCTGTATGCCCTCAGCATCTGCTACTTTGCCCGCGGCTCAGACTTTGCCCCCGGCGGCATCTCGGGCCTGGCCCTCATCGTCAACTACCTGTGGCACCTGCCCGTGGGCATCACCACACTGGTGTTCAACCTGCCTCTCGTGGCCCTGAGCATCCGCTTTGTGGGCCGGGCCTTTCTGGCAAAGTCGCTGGTGAGCATGGTGTGGTGCACCGTTTTTCAGGATGTCGTCTTTGCCCGGGTGGGCTGCTATACCGGCGACCCGCTGGTGGCAGCCCTGTTTGCAGGCGTCACCTGGGGCTTCGCGCTGGCCCTGCTCTACATGCGGGGCTCTTCCAGCGGCGGCACGGATTTCCTCACCATATCCATCAAGGTGCTGCGGCCCCACCTCTCCATCGGGGCGGTCACGGGCGGCATTGATCTGGTCGTCATCCTGCTGGGCTGGCCCGTGTTCGGCACGGTGGATTCCGTTCTGTACGGCCTCGTCACCACGGTCATCACCTCGCTGGTCATTGATAAGGTCATGTACGGCAGCTCTTCCAGCAAGATGCTCACCATCATCACCACAAAAGGACAGGAGATTGCCGACGAGATCTCCCGCGAGTGCGAGCGCGGCTCCACCATGCTCAAGGCCATTGGCACCTACACCAACACCGAGCGGCAGATGCTCCTCTGCGTCTGCGCCCGGCCCCAGGTCTACCGCATCCGCACCGCCGCCTACCGCATCGACCCCGGCTGCATGGTCATGGTCACGGAGGCGGGCGAAGTGTACGGCGAGGGCTTTATTGACCCCGGCAAGACTTCTTCTTTTTTATAACACAAGGAGGCTTTTCTCCATGAACTTTGGTTCTGCTCTGGAACAGGTGCACCGCCGCGCCCCGCTGGTGGACTGCATCACCAACTTTGTCACCGTCAACGATTGCGCCAACATTCTTCTGGCCGTGGGCGGCTCCCCCACCATGGCCTCGGACATCCGGGAAGTGCAGGAGACCGCTGCCGCCGCCAGCGCTCTGCTGTGCAATCTGGGTGCCATCGACAAAGTGGAGTCCATGATTTTAGGCGGGCAGGCGGCCAACCGGGCAGGCAAACCCGTGGTCTTTGACCCCGTGGGTGCCGGCAATACCAGCCTCCGCCGGGCGGAATCGGCCCGGCTGCTGGACGCCGTGCAGTTTGCGGTCATCCGGGGCAACGCGTCGGAGATTCGTGCTCTGGCCCAGCGCCGGGCGGCGGGCAGCGGCGTGGACGTGAGCGACGCCGACCAGATCACGGAGAAGACCCTCCCCCGCACCGTGGCTTCTGCCAGAGCGCTGGCCGTGCAGACCGGGGCCGTGGTGGCCGTTTCCGGCCCCATCGACGTGCTGACGGACGGCAGAGAAACCATTCTGCTCCACAACGGCTGCGCCACCATGTCCCGCGTCACGGGCAGCGGCTGTATGCTCACCGCCCTCATGGGCGCGTTCTGCGGGGCCATGCCCGGCCAGCCCTTTGCGGCGGCCTGCGCGGCGGCGGCGACCATGGGGGTTGCGGGAGAGCTGGCCGAGGCCCGCCGCCTTGCCCACGGCACCGGCAACGCCACGTTCCGCACCGACCTCATTGACGCCGTGTTCAACCTGACCCCCGCCCAGCTGGACGCCTCTGTCCGCTGGGAGTCTTATTCAAAGTAATCTTTCGTCATGATATCACAAAACGTCCCGCAGGGTTCAGGCCCTGCGGGACGTTTTTGTGGTTTTGATTCCGTTTCAGCCCCAGCTCACATGGTGAACTGGATGGCGCAGAACGCCGCATAGATGCAGAGCAGCAGCACGCCCTGCACCCGGGAGAGCTTGCCCCGCACCAGCGCCGGGACACACATGAGCACCATGACGGCCAGCATCACGGGCAGGTCCAGCACCAGACTGGAATTGATGCCAAACAGGGTGGAGCTCTGGGGGATGGTGAACGGCGCAATGGTCACGGACGCGCCGCTGACCAGCACCAGATTGAAGACGTTGGCACCCACGATGTTGCCCAGCGAGAGGTCGCTGCAGCCCTTGACGAGGGACGTGATGGCCGTGACCAGCTCGGGCAGCGAGGTGCCCAGGGCCACAAAGGTCAGTGCAATGACGGACTCGGGCACGCCCAGCGCCTGGGCAATGAGGGTACCGTTGTCCACCAGCAGGTTGGCACCCACGGCGATGAGCACGGCACCCGCCACCAGAAGCACCAGCGTTTTGGTCAGGGTCATTTCTTCCTCGGCAGCCTCTGTTTCGGCCTCGGCCTCAGCGCCCGCCGGGGCGTTTTTCATCTGGAGCACGTTGGCCACCATATAGGCCGCGAACAGGGCCAGCATGATGAGGCCCATAGGCCGGGTGAACCTGCCAAAGCCGTAGGCTGCCACGCAGTAGATCGCTGCCGCCGCAAAGAAGAACGCCACTGGCATCCCCAGCGTCTTACGGTCCACCTTGCCCGGGCGGACGGCGATGGTAATGGCCGCGATGAGCGCCGCGTTGCAGATGACAGAACCAATGGCGTTGCCGTAGGCGATCTCACCATGGCCGGACACCGCCGACATGGTGGAGACCATCACCTCGGGCAGGGTGGTGCCGATGGACACCACCGTGGCACCAATGAGCAGCTCCGGCAGGTGGAACCGCCGGGCCAGCGCCGAAGCGCCATCCACAAACCAGTCGCCGCCCTTGATCAGGCAGAGCAGGCCGATGATAAATAAAACAACCGGAATCAGCATGGCTTTTCCCTCCTATACAGATACAATGCGAAACGTCTTTTTATCATACCAGATTTTTGATTTTATTGCAATCTTTTGCCCATTTTACCCCCACCCCGCAGAAAATTGTTGCACAGAAGCCGAAAACGATTTCTAGTAAAGAGGAGTTCGAGATCATCAAGACCCACTGTATGCAGGGTGCCAACATGCTGCGGCGGCTGGAAAACTTTGAGGATGAACCCCTGCTGCAAACCGCCTACGACATCGCCCGCTGGCACCATGAGCGCTGGGATGGCCGGGGCTACCCGGACGGCCTCAAGGGCAATGACATCCCCATCAGCGCGCAGATCGTCTCCCTGGCCGATGTGTACGACGCCCTGACCAGTGAGCGCTGCTACAAAAAGGCGTTCTCCCACGAGACCGCCATGCGGATGATCCGGAACGGGGAATGCGGCGCGTTCAATCCCCTTTTGTTGGAATGCCTCACCGATATCCAAGCCGAGCTTCAGGAAAAATCGCAAAACATCGCTGTAAATCATTAAAATTTCACACATGCAAAAAGCAGTGACCTGGTTCGATTGAATGAACAAGGTCGCTGCTTTTGCTTTGCGGAGAAAAAATAGTATTCTGAGTATGTCGGAGAAGATGTTCTGTCCACCCCAGCCGTTACGTTTGGTTTGGATCACCCCCGCGTGTGCGGGGAAAAGCAGTCGAAATGAAACTTGCTGGCACCGTCCATGGAATCACCCCCGCGTATGCGGGGAAAAGGGGTCGGTGCTGCCCGGATAGGCTGCGGTGTTGGGATCACCCCCGCGTGTACGGGGAAAAGGTGTGGATGCTCTCGGCGGTTGCCTGAGCGCAGGGATCACCCCCGCGCGTGCGGAGAAAAGCGGGTAGTTGCGGGTGGTCACGTTGAGGTCTACAGGATCACCCCCGCGTATGCGGGGAAAAGCAGTCGTGCTAAAATGGAGTTGTCGAGAAACCAGGATCACCCCCGCGTGTGCGGGGAAAAGCTGAGCGTGTAAATGTGCCCAGACGCTTCGGGAGGATCACCCCCGCGTATGCGGGGAAAAGGACAAGGCCAAGGAGATGGGTGCGACCACCAAGGGATCACCCCCGCGTGTGCGGGGAAAAGCTCTTTGAGATGGGCGGCAATCCAGACGCATGGGGATCACCCCCGCGTATGCGGGGAAAAGATGTTCGGCAAGAACTCCAACATTCAGGACGTGGGATCATCCCCGCGCGTGCGGGGAAAAGGTTAATCGTTATCCTGTACAAATCCCTGTAATGGGATCACCCCCGCGTGTGCGGGGAAAAGACTCTGTCATCGGTGAAGTCGTCCGGGGTGTCGGGATCACCCCCGCATGTGCGGGGAAAAGGCCTTGAAAAGCTGGCTCATGAGCGGCGACGTGGGATCACCCCCGCGCGTGCGGGGAAAAGCACAGAGCTACGCCAGAGGTATGGCTGGTGTAGGGATCACCCCCGCGTATGCGGGGAAAAGTGGAAACTGGTGATGGTGTTGTCCCCGCAGATAGGATCACCCCCGCGTATGCGGGGAAAAGTTAGGGGTGGTATAGATGGTATCCGTCTCGAAAGGATCACCCCCGCGTGTGCGGGGAAAAGTCCAGCTCATCCAGCCGCTTGTCCTGTGCATCAGGATCACCCCCGCGCATGCGGGGAAAAGTGTCCGCCGGGAAAATTCTTCTTCATGACGGTGGGATCACCCCCGCCTGTGCGGGGAAAAGTTCCATCCAGCATCTGACCGCAAGCTTGGGCGAGTTCGAGGTACAAAAAGGTCATCCGGTCCCGCACCTGCGGCAGCGCCTGCAGGTCTGGCCGGATCATACCCGGCATCTCCGCCATGGTCTTATCCTCCACGCATCACGGTCAGCAGGCCAAGGCCGTAGGCTTTGCCCCGGCCCATGCCCTGACACAGCAGGTTCCGGAACGCCTCGGGGTCCGTCACCTGCAAAACGCCCTCATACGTCACCGCCAGCAGCGACACCGGGCGGGTGCCGCGCTTGGCAAAGTGGTGCCACTGCACCCGGGTCACGGTAAAGGAATCCTCCGTCATGGCAAAGCCGTGCTTTGCGGCGCGATTCAACAGCCACTGCTTCTGGTACTGTGTCGTGCAGTGTGCGGCCACGGTTCCCCGCGCTGTGGGTTTTTGGGCGTCTTTGCAGCTTTTGGTGGGGTTGGCCGCCAACCGAAACTGCCAGCGGCTGCCCGGTGTGATCCGCGCCAGCAGCGGGTCATAATTCCGGGACTCTGGTGCCGCTCCGGTGCCAAACTGCTCCACAATGCCGGAGAGGTCCGGCATCTCCTCGCTGAGGAGCAGCAGATACAGCTTTTCGCCCAGCCGGTCCAGCCGCCACAACCGACGGCGGCGCTCCCCGGAAAAGGCACTTTCCACCGCGCCATGGAATTTCTGTGGTGCCGCCAGCGCCGTCATGGTGCTGCGGCGGATGGGGTCAAGCTCTACACGGGATAAATACATCTGCACTTCACCTCACAATTCACAGAATGGGTCATGGGCAGTCGGCTCCGGGGCCCCTGCGGGCTGCCGGAGGGAGATCTCCCGGGCCGAGCGGTAACCGTACTGCCGGTGCCGCGGGTCGTAGGAGAGAGGCACATCCCGCTGCGGGACAGCCCCCGGCTCCTGCGGTGCGGCATCCGCCACGATGCGGGTCGGCTTGGGCCCGCCGGGGCAGAGCGCGGGCTCTGCCTGCAAGGCCTCCACAAGGCCCTGCTCCCGCAGGCCCAGGCAGAGCGGCAGAGTGGGCGGGCAGGCACGGCGGCCCAGGTACAGCGGGAACACCGGGTGGGTCAGCGCCTCTGCCAGTTCCTGCAGCAAAGCGGTGTCTTCACTTTCCAGGCCCACCAGAAAAACAGCATCTTCGAGGTAATGGCGGTAGGTGACATAGGAGCGGTCTTTCTCCTCATTGCGGGCCATGTGGAAATCCACCAACAGCTGACCCTCCCGCTCCACCCGGACGCCAAAGCGCAGCTGCGCCAGCCGGGTCAATGGCTCGGTCTCATCCCGCCGCAGGCCCAGAGCTGCCGCCAGCAGGCCGATGACGCCGCTCTTGGTGGGTTCCCGGGCCGTTTTCCGGGTCTCGAATTTGGAATCCGCGCCCCACGCCTGCAAAGGCGCTGCCAACCGAAGCAACAGTGTTGCCATCATTCCACCTCGTTTCCGGTCAGGTTCTCCTTAACAGCTTCTTCCAGTGCATCCAGCATGGTGTTCAGGGGTTGGGCCGGGGCCAGTGCTTCCAGCCCGGTGCCCACGGTAAAGCTCTTTGCAGGGGCCTCCGCAAAGCTCTGATACAGCTGCTGTGCATAGGCCTGCAACGCGCTCTTGGAGGGCTCTGCGTAGCCCTCCGCGCTCTTCCGCACCGCCCGCTCAAAAGCACCACAGAGGTTCACGGGCTGGTCCTCCCGGATGGTCACATAGACGGCATCCGGCAGAGTGCGGTTGGCAAAGGTGTTCTGCTTGCCCGTGGGCATGGAGCGGATGAACGCCTCACCAAAACTCCTCACCACTTCGGCTGCTTTTTTCGCGTCCAGATGGCGTTCAAGCTCCATCACATTGACGGTTGCATAGCGGTACAGGGTTGCAGAGTTGTACTCCACGGTGCCCAGATGGCCTGCGCCCGCGTTGTCCTCTGCCTGACAGTCATCCACGGCGGTAAAGTAGTCGTATTCGTTCTGCACTGCATGGGTAGAAATGCTGTGGGCCACCTGTGCAGCGGCATCAAAGTTCAGAGAGGGGTCATCCGCCACCATCCGGCCAAACAAGGCAATGTCTACCGACGGGGCTGTGCTCAGTGCTTTCTTGTACTCTTTTTTGTCTGCACACTCTTCCACGGCCAGCTGTGCCAGCGCCTTGATCTGTGCCTGGCTGATGAAGAACAGGGCCTTGGTGCCTTTCTCATCGTTCTTGATACCTGCATTGTCCAGCGTCTTCTTGGCCAGCTTGGCAGCATCTTTTTCCGGGGCAAGGGCGGCGATCTCCTTTTCCACCAGCTCCGTCACCTTTTTGGTGCGCTTGCCCACATCCTCTTCGTCCAGCAGGCTTTCCTCTACAAAGGCCTGCCGCATGGCGTGCTTCCACGCCTGAGAGGAGACCCGGGCGCGGGTCACGCCGCCGTAAATGGCCGTTTTGGGGCTGCCCGTATCGTCCCGGTTGATGCAGCTGGGCGGCACAGTCTGCAGCACATGGAAGTCAACATACAAACGCTTTTTCATAAGTCAGTTCTCCTTTTCCTGCGTCTCGGACGATTCGTTCTTCTCGTAGCGGTAGAGGTCCTGTCCCCACCGCAGGCGGATGTTGGCGGGCAGCTGTGCCAGCTGCGGGGCATCGCACTGCAGCCCGTACAGGTCAACAGCCAACCGCGGGTAATCCAGCGGGATGCTGTCCGGCTTTGCGGCCCGTAGCAGCTGAATCATACCCCGCAGATGATGGCTGATCTCGGTAATTTCTTCGGCGGTAGCCAGCGCGTTGAAGCGCCGCAGAATGCTGCTCTCGGTCCAGTCCTGCCCACTGGCCACAGTCTGCTCCGCCAGCCTGCGCACGGCCCGGCCCAGCGTGCAGCCGAGCTGGCTCACGCACACAGTATCGTTGCTCTGCTGGTGCAGGGCATACAGGGTCAGTGCCAGATAGACCGCCCACTCTTCATGGGAGGGGCCATTTGTGCCGTAAAAGCTCGCAGGCATCCCCTGCAAAAGGCCGCCCCACAGGTCTGGAAGCTCCCCGGGTGCATGTCCGATGCCCCGTCGCAGCTTTGCCAGCTCTGCACGCCGCTGGTTCTCCGGCAGACCCCAGAGCCATTGAATCTTGCCGTCCACATAGCCCCTGATGGCCTGTGTGCGGCTCTCGTTTTTCTCACTCATGCCGTTCCTCCCTCATCGTTTGTTTTCGGATAAAGTTTATACAGCCCCGCCCGGAAGCGGTTATAAGCTTTGGGAGCCGTGTACAGCTCCATCCGTTCGGTCTTTTTCCCGGCGTCCAGCTTGACCCTGTGCCCTACCAGAGCGGCGCTGCCAGCCTCCAGCACCATCTGCTGGCCCAGCTGCTCTGCAATGCCTCGGGCGATCACCTGCCAGCGGGCTGTGGTTTCGGTCATGTCGTCTTCTTCCGGGTCAATGCTCCGCAGCCACTGCCGGAACGGCTGGTCTACTGCAAAATAGAACTGGGAACGGGCCGGGGCGCTGGTATTTCCGTTTTTATCGCCTGCGGCAGTGGCAATATCCTGCGCCAAGTGCCCCACCAGAGAGGCTGCCTGCTCGCAACGGCCGATTTCCTCGGTGATGCGGTTCTGCCAACCATAGCCCAGCTCATTTAACAGAGAAAGGCTCATTGCAATCTGGTCTGCATAGACCCCTTTCATGGATGCACTTTGCGCTCCATATTCAACACCAACAGCACATATTTGCAGGATTTCTTTTTTCTTTAAAAAACCACATCTTTGTAAATAACCATTCCACTGTACCACGCCCGGAATATGCTTTCCGTCACCTATAATCGAGGAAAATTCCCGCCAGAGCATTTTCTCCATATCGTGTTTTTGCGGGAGATAGCATTCTGGACTCTCTTTCGTTTGCTTCCGGAGTCCCCATAGTGTCATGGGTTCTGCAAATGCGTTTTTCTTATCAAAGAAATCTCCACCCAACAATGTATACCGGACCACTTTTTCATTTTCTCGTTCCAACCATATCCGTCGGCACTGCATTGTTAGAAGTTCTGCATAATTACCCGGGCAGACGATTTCCGTCCGCTCTTCGCTTCTTGGTTCTTCCAGTTCCCAATTGGGTCTTCCTTTTTCCCAAAGCTCTGCCCTGTCGTTTAAAAACATCAGATTTCGCATCAGTGTTTCAAACAGATTTACACCTTTCACATATACAAGACCCAGTTGCCCCAGCCATCCCGGGCTCATGCTGGGTCTATCCTTTGCTTTTTTCTTTGCGGCTGCATCGTCATAGTTATTGAGAAATACCAGCCACCTTGCTGCTTGTGCATATGTCAGTGCATTCTTTTCCACGCCAGCATAAGATGCAAACATATTGTTTTTGTTTTCGCTTTCAAACACTTCTCCGTTTAATTTTCCGCCTTTAAATGGGCTTCCAATTTTTGCTTCCGGCACCTGCCAGAATGGCCGCTCCGGGTGGAAGAGCCAGAAGCGGTCTTTCCACTGCTCCAGATAGTCCCGGATAGGCTGCTCCGGGAAGTGTTTCAGCTCCCACAGCGCTCCCCAGCGCTCCAGAGCGGCTTCTTCGTCTTCCAGCGGCTCCGGCTCCCCCACTTCGTTCACGCGGGAAAAGACCGTAAACAACACCGCCAGCAGCAGCCGCAGCATGGCCGCGTCCTGGGTGGGCATCTCCCCTGCCAGGTCCATGTACTCCTGCGCATGGACCAGTGCATCCGTCAGAGAAACTTCCTGCACGGTATTGTCCGGCAGACGGACACGGACCCAGGGTTCCGTCAACAGGTTAAACTCAATTTCCTGCATCAGCTTCCTCCTTTTCATAAATCAGACCATTCTCACGGTCATAATGGAGCGTCATCCCCGCCAGATGGGCCGTCAGCGTTTCATCCAGCAGCAGCACCAGTTCCCCGCGCAGCATCGGGGAGAGCTGCCATTGGGCCAGCAGACGGCGGTTGTCCGCTTCCAGTTCGTCAATGACGTGTTTCACGTTCCATTCCTTGCCAAACACTGCCGGGAGCCGCAGTTTCTGCCGTGCGATCTTCAGCGCCTCCTCCGGCTGCGGCGGGCAGTCGGACGCTACCGTCCGGCCTCCCTCCTGCCACGGCAGGAAATGGATGCTGCCATCCCGCCCCTGCACCATGACCAGCACCTCAACAGACGGGTCGCCGTCACGGACAGCCGCCCGGGCCGCCGGGTCAGAACAGGCACCCTCGTCTGCCATCCAGCCGTCCAGCGTATTGAGCCGGGGGAATCTTTTATACACCTTCGGGTGATGCACCAGATAAGCCTCTGCCCGGTCCTTTCGCTTTCCCTGTTCCAGTTCATAGTTATGGCGCAGCTTCTCACTGGCGGCATCTTCGGGCAGTTTGTCCTCCGCCGCCCAGCCATACACCTGCTGTACCAGCGAGGAGATCTCTTCCGGCAGGCGGATGGTCTGAGGCAGCAGTTCCCGTGTCCGCCAGAGCAGCCACTTGCCGTAGACTGCCGCGCTGCCCTCATCAAAGGCATCCTCTCCGGTATCCAGCACCGCGCAGACTGCTGCCTGCATCGGCTGTGGGCGAGAGCGCCAGGTGTGGCGGTGCAGACGGCCAATGCGCTGTAGCAGCAGGTCCATCGGGCAAAGTTCCGTCACCATAACGTCAAAATCAATGTCCAACGACTGTTCGAGCACCTGCGTGCCCACCACAATGAGTCCATCCCGCCGGACTGGAGTCGAGTGCTTGCCGATCCGCTCCATGAGCTCCTGCTCCCGCGCGGCGCGGTCCGGCATCAGGAATTGTGCGTGGAACACCTGCACTTCTTTTTCCGGCAGAGCTTCCCGCAGCATCCGGGCCACGGCCTGTGCCTTTTTAACGGTGTTGACGATGACACCCGCGCAGCCGCCCGCCTGCATCTTTTCGCACAGGAAACCGGGCAGGCCATCTTCCGTCAGCGGAACCGTCTGTACCGTCCGGCTGGGCGTATCCAGCGGAATGGTCGTCTGGCGGACTTCCTCCCCATCCGTCCAGGTCAGGAGCGGATAGCCGCAGCTGGTCTTCCACGGTGCGTCTGGTGCGGAGGTGCGCTTCTGCTGGTAGGCTTCCACCAGCTCTGCCCGCCGCCGGGCCGGCAGCGTGGCTGAAAGTAAGATCACCGGCACCCGATACCAGCCCAGCCATTCCAGCGCCCGGTCAAGGTAGCGATTCATGTAGGCATCATAGGCATGGCACTCGTCGATGATCACCACCTTGCCCGCAAGGCCGAGGTGGCGCAGCATCACATGCTTTTGTTTGAGCGCTGCCATGAGCAGCTGGTCCACCGTGCCAATGACAAAGCAGGCCAGCAGCGCCTGCTTGCTGCCCCGGAACCACTGGTGCACCTGCACCCGGTGCTCGTTTGTCTCGGAATCGTCCCAGTCGTCTTCTACCGGAACGGTCTGTTCCTGTAAGCGGATATACTCTTCGTTCAGCTCTGCCATGCCGTGGGCCAGCCGGATGCACTTTAGCAGCCTGTCCGGCTGGTTGTCCGCCCACTGCACCAGCCGCCCCAAAATCCCGTTTGCCGTTGCCTGCGTAGGCAAGCCAAAGAAGATTCCACCCGCGCCAAACCGCGCCGCCAGAATTTCCGCGGCTGCCAGTGCAGCCTCCGTCTTGCCTACACCCATCTGGGCCTCTAAAATCAAAATTCCAGGGGCGCTCACACTGTTGGCTGCTTCCACGGCAGCAGCCTGTACCGCGTTGGGTGGGAATCCAAAACGCGCTTTGAACTCCTCTTCGTCCACAATAGAAGTCTGCGCCTCCCAGGGTGCCGTCAGGTCTTTCTCATCCCATTTATTCCAGGCCCGTTCCGCACGCTCCGGATAAGCCACTTCGTTCCCCAGTTCTTCTACCGGGATCAACGGAAAATACTCGGTATTGCTGGCGATCCAGTCCGCCATGATAAGCAGTCCTGTCAGCAGAATTTCTGTAGGCGGAGTCAAGTCCGGCAGCTCTGCCGGGTCGTCGTAGCCGCAATCTTTCAGCGCTGTCTCAAACAACTCATCCCAGCAGCTTTCCCAAAATGCCTTTTCTCCCTTGGGGTAGTAGTTGCATGTCCAGCTCACCAGCTGAGCTTCCACTTCTTCCTGCTCCTGCGGCTTGCCGTGGTGGGCCCCCGCAATGGAGGCGATTCCTGGCGGACACTTCAGCTCTATCAGAATCGCTTCGCTTGCCCGGGCGTGAGGTGTTTTCTTCCGATCCTGCTCCGGGCAGGTCAAGGTGGTAAAGCGCTCCATTCGCTGCTTTGCCTCTGGCAGCAGCGGCATCAGGACACTCTGAAAGGCAACAACGCTCTTACCAAGATCATGTGTCCAGCCCAAAAAGCGTGCCAGCGCGATCAGGGCTTCTTCGTCCAGGTCGGTTGCTTTCTTCACGCTTTCCGGCAGCCACTTCCGCACCAGCAATTCCATGATCTCTGCCGTATCCCGCAGATGCATCCAGAGCGGCAGCCAGAGGCTCGTATTATTCGGATCGGTTTTGCCCGCCAGAAGCCTTGCGTAGGTCAGTTTCATGCCGCACCTCCTGTTCGTCCGGTGTGTGTTATTTTCCGAGATAGATATAGCATTGTGCTTGTACTATAAGATGGACTTTTGCAATTTTAAAGCATTTTTTCTTTATTTTTTTCAAAGCTAGCACCGATTCCCCACTCTTGTCAATTATTTTTCATCGTTTTGTAGGGAAGCACAAAGTTTCTACTCGCTTTTTGTGCACAAAAAACCGCCCCGGCTTCCTGTTACGGAAACCGGGGCGGTTCATTATGCTTTATTCGTGCTTTCTCAAGCCCTCACGCGATTACTTGCGGGGGTTCTTGATCGCAGCCTGGGCGGGTGCCAAAATTACAGAGCGTTCGCAACAGTGATCTGCCGTTTCTTTAACACGCTGTATCACCAAAGAACGGCTTCACTGTACTAAGAGAAACTCCGTTACGCTTTGCTTTTTCCTGTTCATAAGTCACACGGGTAACTTCCTCAATAAAAGCTCGGACTTCCGGCGTTGCTGTTGACCATGTGACATTAAAGCGTCTGCAAATTTGATAAAATGTGCGATAAAATGTCTCTCGCTCTGCATCACGCTGAAAATATTCTTTTGCACTCATCAAACACACCTCATTTCAAGTAAGTTACAAAGATGTTCATTGCCGCCTCACCAGAAAGTTCATAACGCGGTGCTCCGCCAAAACTCGGCAATGGACAAGCTCCATAGTCCCGGACATAATGCTCTGCCAGCTCCGGAACCTTTGCCTCGAACGTGACCGTCCCGCCGCATTCATGGTCAATCGACAGCTTGATTCCGTACGCAATCAACACTCGGCCAATGCCCTGATACTTTTTAGAATGCCCGACAATTGTTGGATTGCTTTCCGGCTGGCTCTCAATGTAGGTAATATGAACCATCACGTCATTTTCCAATATTTCGTATGCAGCCAGCGCAACCAATTCGCCATCACTCGTCTTTAAGGCATACTTTTCAAAGGCAGCATCCTGAATATAATCTGACAACCAGCTTGTTTGCCAGACGGGTTCTTTTTCAGTCTGTACTGCGTCAGATTTTTTCATGCGCACGATTTTCACACTGATATTCTGACTGCCGTCTGTTTTTATAATAAATGGTACAAACTTTGCCATACAGACCTCTTTTCCTGAATAAAGCATTTTACAGTTTTATTATACTCAGTCGCTCTTAAATTTTCAACCAGTCACCGCCTCCGCTTCTTTTCAAATCTTTTTGTGTAAAGATGTCGCCTATTGCCTTGGAACCGGAGTAACTGGTGTACTGGGCGACGGTTATTTTCAAACTCCGGTCAGCAGCATGAATTACTTTGTCAAAAATGATTCAACAACAATCCATGGGCGGCGTTTGCAAGGAGCAGTCATACACAAAACGCCCCCGGCTTCCTGTCATGGAAACCGGGGGCGCTGCGGTTTTATGGGAAACGCCTCAGGCGCTGCAAAGTCTCAGTGCAGCAGAGAGCTAACCCATGCCCGGGCGGCCGTCTTGGCCTGGAGCTTATTGTACATCTTCAGGGTGGTGTTGTACACTTTCTGGCTCATGGCATTGCTGGCGTTGGTGGCGGCAGCCTGCTTGGCCTCAAGCGTGTCGGCGGCGGCAACGGCGGCCTTCATATCGGCGTAGTCGGCCATGATCTCCTGCTGGAGCGCGGCATAGCTGGCCTTGGCTGCTGCCCGATCCTTTGCGGTGACCTGATTGCCATTGCTGCCGTAGGTCAGCAGGTTGGAGAGGGCGTCACGCACGCCGTAGAAAGAGTCGGTCCAGTCGTCCGGGTAGGTATAGTAGCGGCCCTTGGCATCCTGATACCAGACGCCCTCGGTGGGCTGCTCGTCGGAGCGGGTGACCTTATGGACCGAGACCTTGTAGACATCTGCGGTGTCGGTGGTCAGCATCGGATAGTAAGGGACGAAGGCGTTGTACACGTCGTCGTCAAAAGCGGTCCACTCGGTAATGGCGGTGTTCAGATCGCCGGTGGCGCTCACCTGGAACAGATGAGTCTCCACATTGCCCGTCTTGCCGATGGGCTCGGTCTGAAAGAAGTGGATGGAATCCTCCACCGAGAACTTCTTGGTCAGCTGGATGTTGGAGTAGACCGGGACGATGGCACCGTTCTCGCCGACGTTGCTGATAGCAAAGTCGGTCTCGCTGTAGTTGTCCTTCGTAAAGGTGTCGGTGCCGTACAGGTAGTTCAGGCCGGCTGCCATGCGGTCCGATGCGATGTCGCCGTTGTAGGAGGCATCCAGATCGATGACATTGGCAGCGGCGTCGCCCACAAAGGTACCGGCCTTCTGGGCCACGGAGATCAGGTTGGCGGAGGCCACCACATGGTCGGTGTCATCCAGATCGATCTTGCCCATAGCGGCGATGTTGGGCTGCATGAAGACCACGCTGGAGGAGAGCTTCAGGGCAAGGTAGGTGTGGCCCGTCAGGTTCTCCACGAACCAGGTCTCGTTCTGGTCGGCAATGAACACGCCGGAGCCGCCGGCTGCACCGGCGTTGTCGTAGATGGAGGTCAGCAGGGCAACACCCTCGCGGGCCGTGGAAGCTTCGCTCAGCAGCACCGTGGTGATCTCGGCTTCCTCAATGCCGTTGTCCACATAGGGGTCTACGCTCAGCACGGCGTCGGTGCCGTAGAGAGACTCGGTGGCAGAGACCATGACGCCCTTCTCGTTGGTGCCAGCCTCCTCATAGGGGGTGTGCTCGTGGGTGCTGTCGCAGTCCGGGCAGACACCCAGACCGTTGTCGTCCCGGCGGGCGGTGTAGCGGTAGCTGTCGTGGGTGAAGGTGTAGGTAAAGCCGTAGCAGCCCTCGTACACCTCGCCCGCGGTGTGCTTCCCGGCGGGGCTGATGTTGAACAGCTTGTTGTAATCGTTGGTGCCCAGATCCTCGATCCGGCCAAACATGGTGGTGCCATCCTCGGTGAGGTCGCTGCCGACATAGAGTGCCGTGCAGGCGAATGCGGAAGGAACCACGGCAAGCGTCATCGCACAGGCGATGAAAGCCGCAGCAATTTTCTTCTTCAAAGACATAATAGTATCGATCCCTCTCTTGTTGATTGTCGGCATTTCGTCGGCAGGTGTTATAATACACTCATTTTAATGAAAATGCAAGTATTTTCCCGAAATTTTAGCATATATTCATTTTTATATGGTATATATTCATACCGCGTTTTTCATCTGCCCCTCCGTGAGCGCAAAAAACCGCCCCGGCTTCCTGTTACGGAAACCGGGGCGGTTCATTATGCTTTATTTGTGCTTTTTCAAGCCCTCACGCGATTACTTGCGGGGGTTCTTGATCGCAGCCTGAGCGGCAGCCAGACGTGCGATAGGCACACGGAACGGAGAGCAGCTGACGTAGTCCAGGCCAACATTGTGGCAGAACTCGACGCTGGAGGGATCGCCGCCGTGCTCGCCGCAGATACCCAGGCCCAGGTCGGGACGGGTCTCACGGCCATCGTGAGCAGCCATCTTGATCAGCTTGCCGACACCGATCTGATCCAGGTGCTGGAACGGATCGCTCTCGTAGATCTTCTTCTCGTAGTATGCACCCAGGAACTTGGCAGCGTCGTCACGGCTGAAGCCAAAGGTCATCTGAGTCAGGTCGTTGGTGCCGAAGCTGAAGAACTCAGCTTCTTTCGCAATATCACCAGCGGTCAGAGCGGCACGCGGGATCTCAATCATGGTACCAACCTGGTACTTCATGTCAACGCCAGCCTCAGCGATCAGCTTGTTGGCAGTTGCCACGACGATATCCTTGACGTACTTGAGCTCCTTGACCTCGCCCACCAGAGGGATCATGATGTGCGGGGTGATCATCTTGCCGGTCTCAGCGGAGACTTTCAGAGCAGCCTTGATGACAGCGTTGGTCTGCATCTCAGCGATCTCGGGGTAGGTGACAGCCAGACGGCAGCCACGGTGGCCCATCATGGGGTTGAACTCATGCAGGCTGACAACCACGTTGTTCAGCTCTTCGGTGGTCATGCCCATGTCCTTTGCCAGAGCCTCGATATCCTCAGCCTTGGTGGGCAGGAACTCATGCAGAGGCGGATCCAGGTAACGAATGGTCATCGGGCGCTCACCCATGATGCGGTACATCGCGGTGAAGTCTGCCTCCTGGAACGGCTCAACCTTTGCCAGAGCGACTTTGCGCTCCTCAACGGTACGTGCGCAGATCATCTCACGGACAGCAGCGATGCGGTCCTCAGCGAAGAACATGTGCTCGGTACGGCACAGGCCAATACCCTCGGCACCCAGGTCAACGGCCTGCTGTGCGTCACGCGGGTTATCGGCGTTGGTCATGACCAGCAGCTGACGAGCCGCGTCTGCCCAACCCATGAAGCGGTTGAAGTTCTTGTTGCCGGTAGCTGCAACCGTAGCGATCTGCTCGCCGTAGATGTTGCCGGTAGAACCATCGATCGAGATCCAATCGCCCTCAACGAACTTGTGGCCGTTGATCTCAAAGGTCTTAGCCTCTTCGTCGATCTTCACATCGTTGTCATTGCCGCAGCCGGAAACACAGCAGGTGCCCATACCACGGGCAACAACGGCCGCGTGGCTGGTCATGCCGCCGCGGACAGTCAGGATGCCCTGAGAGACCTGCATACCGACGATGTCCTCGGGAGAGGTCTCCAGACGGACCAGAACGACTTTCTTCATCTCGCCGGACTTGACCTTCTCCTCTGCTTCCTCAGCAGTGAAGACGATCTGGCCGCAGGCGGAACCGGGAGAAGCTGCCAGGCCCTTGCCGACGACCTCAGCTGCTTTCAGGGCAGCAGCGTCGAACTGGGGATGCAGCAGGGTATCCAGCTGCTTGGGCTCCACGCGCAGGACAGCCTCCTGCTCGGTGATCATGCCCTCGTCCACCAGGTCGCATGCGATCTGCAGAGCAGCCTGTGCGGTACGCTTGCCGTTACGGGTCTGCAGCATGTACAGGTGGCCGTCCTCAATGGTGAACTCCATATCCTGCATATCGCGGAAGTAGTTCTCCAGACGGGTTGCGATCTCAACGAACTGATCGTACACCTCAGGCATCTGCTCGTGCAGGTGGCTGATGGGAGACGGGGTGCGGACACCAGCAACGACGTCCTCGCCCTGTGCATTGATCAGGTACTCGCCCATCAGCTTCTTAGCGCCGGTGGCGGGATCACGGGTGAATGCAACGCCGGTACCGGAACGATCACCGGAGTTGCCGAAAGCCATCTGCTGGACGTTGACAGCGGTGCCCCACTCGTAGGGGATCTCGTTCATCTTGCGGTAGACGTTTGCACGGGGGTTGTCCCAGCTGCGGAAGACAGCCTTGACAGCCTCGATCAGCTGATCACGGGGATCCTGGGGGAACGGCTTGCCCTCGTTCTCCTCATAGATCTTCTTGAAGATGCCGACCAGCTCTTTCAGGTCATCAGCGGTCAGGTCCACGTCGTTCTTGACACCCTTGACCTCTTTCATCTTATCGATCTCGACCTCGAACAGGCTCTTCGGGACCATCATGACGACGTCGGCGAACATCTGCACGAAACGGCGATAGCAGTCGTATGCAAAGCGGGGGTTGTTGGTCTTCTTGGCCAGGCCCTCAACAGCCTCGTCGTTCAGGCCCAGGTTCAGGATGGTGTCCATCATGCCGGGCATGGACTGACGCGCGCCGGAACGGACGGAGACCAGCAGGGGGTTTGCGTTATCGCCAAACTTCTTGCCGGTGATCTCCTCCAGGCCCTTGACGTGCTCGAAGATATCCGCAGTGATCTCATCGTTGATCTGACGGCCGTCTGCATAATACTGGGTGCAGGCCTCCGTGGTAATGGTGAAGCCCTGAGGCACCGGCATACCGGCGGCAGTCATCTCTGCCAGACCGGCGCCCTTGCCGCCCAGAATGTTCTTCATGGTGGTCTTGTCGCCGCCGAAAGCCTTGTTGCCCTCGCTGAAGTAGTACAGATACTTTTTGCTCATGCGTTCTTTACCTCCCAATTGGTGGCCTCCGGCGCAACGCTCCGGCGGTCTCATCGTTTGCTCTGTCTTTGGTCACGATGAACATTTGTTATTGTGAATGCTAAACTATTATACCAGAAATCCCGGGTCATTCCATCGGTCAAAGCGCCAAATTTAATTGATAAATTTTGTGCAATCTCTTGCATTTCACTCACTTTTACGCTAATATAGAATGGGAGGAATTTCGAGAGTATTTTCTCATTTTTCGTTGTTTTTCTCGCTTGTTGGATACAACTTACTATCCATTCAATTTGTCGCATTCCGTCTCACTGCCCTTTCTGGCCGAGTTTGTCGCTCAGTTGGGCATTCCGGAGGAGGTATTTTTATGAATTCCGATTTTTCCGCCGCCCGCGCGCGGCTGGATGCTGCCGAGGCAAAGCGTGAAGAAGTGCTGCTGCGCCACATTGCAAACGGCGTTATGATCGAGAGCCGTACCGTGGAGATCGACGAGAGCGTCGTCATCGCCCCCGGGGCAAAGATCCTGTCCGGCACCATCCTGCGGGGCAAAACCGTCATCGGCGCGGGCTGCGTCATCGGCCCCAACAGCCTCATTGAGGACAGCACCGTAGACGAGGGCACCACCGTCAACGCCAGCCAGGTGTACGGCAGTCATCTGGGCCCCCACAACAACATCGGGCCGTTCACCCATGTGCGGGTCAACACCGTCACCGATTACGGCGTCCATCTGGGTGCCTATGTGGAGACCAAGAATTCCAACTTTGCCCGGGGCAACACGGTCAGCCACCTGACCTACATCGGCGACAGCGATGTGGGCAAGTACTGCAACTTCGGCTGCGGCACCGTCACCTGCAACTACGACGGCAAGGATAAGTTCCGCACCACCATCGGCGATTACTGCTTCATCGGCTGCAACACCAATCTGGTGGCTCCGGTCAAGGTCGGCGACGGAGCCTACACGGCCGCCGGCAGCACCATCACCAAAGACGTGCCCGCGCAGGCGCTGGGCATCGCCCGGGAGCGCCAGACCAATCTGGACGGCTGGGCCGAGCCCAAGATGGAGGCCTACATCGCCAAGAAACAGAAGCTGGAAAAAGAGCAGAATCAGTAAACTTTTTGCAAAACGCCTGTCGGGACGTGGTTTCGGCGGGCGTTTTGTTTGTTTTTTTCACCCATCTATGCTATACTGAAAAACTGTACCACACATTATTAGAGAAAGCGAAAAGGCAAGCAACACCATGACAACTGCAAACGACATCTGGCTCATTGCCGGCCTCGGCAATCCGGAAGCCAAATACGACGGCACCCGCCACAACGCGGGCTTTGCCGCGCTGGACGCCCTCGCCGCCAAGTGGGGCATCTCGGTCAACAAGAGCAAATTTCAGGGCCTGTGGGGCCAGGGCGAGGTGGAGGGCCACAAGGTCGTCCTGCTCAAGCCTCTGACCTACATGAACCTTTCGGGCGACTCCATCGCCCCGCTGGCAGGTTTCTTCAAGATCCCGGCCGACCATGTCATCGTCCTGTGCGACGACATCACCCAGGCCCCCGGCAAGCTCCGCATCCGGCCCTCCGGCTCGGCAGGCGGGCACAACGGCCTCAAGAGCATCATTGCCCGGCTGGGCGGGGAGAACTTCCCCCGCATCCGTCTTGGCGTGGGTGCCAAGCCCCACCCGGATTACGACCTTGCCGCCTGGGTACTGGGCAAGTTCCCGCCTGAGGATGTCAAAGCGATGACCGACCGCTACCCGGACATTGAAGCCGCCGCCAAACTCATCATGGACGGCAAACTTGGCTTCGCTCAGAGTAAATATAATGGATAAACCTCTCCGTCTCGCATCCGCTCGACAGCCCCTCTAACAGGGGAGCCCTTGGCAAAGAGGTGTCGTTTTGCTGAGATTGATTGAAGTTTGATGGAAAGCGTACCGGACTGCCAAAGCCTCTCACTTTGGGAGAGGTGTCTGCGGAGCAGACGGAGAGGGCAAGGATGCTGCCAAAGAGCCAGACACACAGCGATACGCACCCCGCTTGTCAGAGCCATCGTATCGCAACGCCGCTGGAGTAATTTCACCGGGCTTGCCCTCTCAGGCGCTGACGCGCCAGCTCCCCCAAAGTGGGAGCCCTTGGCAAAGAGGGGTCGTTTTGCTGAGATTGATTAAAGTTCGATGGAAAACGTACCGGACTGCCAATGCCTCTCCTGTCAGGAGAGGTGTCATCAAGCGAAGCGATGATGACGGAGAGGTTCTTCATCAGAGAGGAGGTCTACGATGTACGAGGCACTGTTAAAGGCCACGCCTGAATATCAGAAGATCGCTGCCAGCCTGGCTGCACCGGGCCCGGCAGCCCTGTTTGGCCTGCCCCCGGCGGGCCGCGCCCTGCTGTACGCCGCCCTGCAAAAAGACCTAGGCCGGGTGCTCTGCATCGTGACCCCGGGCGAGGCCGAGGCCACCCACTTTGCGGAAGACCTCAAGGCCCTGGGCCTGACGGCAGCGGTCTTCCCGCCCCGGGATTTCATGCTCCGCCCCGTGGAGGGCGCGGGCCGCGAGTACGAGTACCGCCGTCTTTCTGTATTGGGCCAGCTGGCGGGCGGGCGGCTGAATGCCGTCTGTGTCCCCGCCGAGGCCCTGCTGCAATACACCGTCCCCCGGGACGAATTTTTAAAGAATACCCTCACCCTCAAGCCCGGCATGGTCTACAACCGGGAGGCGCTGGTGGAGCGGCTGTTTGCCGCCGGGTATGTCCGCCGCAGCCAGGTGGATGGCCCGGGCCAGTTCAGCGTCCGGGGCGACATTGTGGACATCTACGCGCCGGACATGCGCCAACCCGCCCGTGTGGAGTACTGGGATGACGAGATCGACTCGCTGGCATCGTTCGACCTGCTCACCCAGCGCCGGGACGGCTCGCTGGAAAAGATCTATCTCTCCCCCGCCCGCGAGGTACTGTTCGGCAACACGGTACAGACGGCGGAGGCCCTCCGCGACGCCTGGAAAAAGGCCCGCGGCAAACACCGGGCAGCGCTGGAAAAGGCCATGGAGGCTGATCTGGCCCAGCTGGATTCCGGCCTGATGCCCGAGGCCATGGACAAATACTACGGCCTGCGGTACGCTGTCCCCGCCACCCTGCTGGACCACCTCACCAGCCCCATCTTTGTGCTGGATGAGGTAGGCGGTATCCGGGATGCGCAGAAAGCCACCGAGTTCCGCCGGGGCGAAGAGCTCACCGGCCTGCTGGAAGAGGGCGTCATCTGCCCCGGGCTGGATGTGCTCTACCAGACCATGGACGACCTGGCCATTGCCGCCCAGAAACAGAGCACTCTGCTGTGCGAGAACTTCCTGCGCGGCATGAACGAGTTCAAGCTGAAAGACCTCATCAACGCGGAGGCTTTCGCGGCCCCCAACTGGGGCGGCGACCTGGCCTCCCTGCGGGAAGATCTGGACCCGCTGGTGGAGCAGGGCTATGCCATCGCGCTGTTCGCAGGCACCCCCAAGGGCGCTGCCGCCCTCACCCGGGACCTGGCCGACAAAGGCTACGCGGTCAGCATGAGCCGGGACGTCCGCCCCGCCAAAGGGCTGGTGCAGATCCTGCCCGGCCACCTGACGGCCGGGTGCACGTTCCCCTTTGCCCATGTGGCGGTTCTCTCTTCCCGCCGCCATGGTCTGGATGAAGCCAGCGAGGCCGCCAAGAAACGCAAAAAGAATAAAAACGCCCTGTCCAGCCTTTCGGACATCAATCCCGGCGATTATGTGGTGCACCAGAGCCACGGCATCGGCATGTACGCAGGCATCCAGCGGCTGGAAGTGCAGGGTGCCACCAAAGATTACCTCAAAGTGCAGTATTCCGGCTCCGACGTGCTGTATGTGCCTGTCACCCAGCTGGACCTGCTTTCCCGCTACACCGCCCCCGGCGATGAAGAAAAGGTCAAGCTGGCCAAGCTGGGCGGTGCCGAATGGCAGCGCACCCGCGCCAAGGTCAAAAAGGCCACCGAGGAGATGGCCCAGGAGCTCATTGAGCTCTACGCCCGCCGCCGACAGGCACAGGGCTACGCGTTCCCGCCGGACGGCGACTGGCAGAGCGATTTTGAGACCCGCTTTGAGTACGATGAGACCGACGACCAGCTCAACGCCACGGCGGAGATCAAAAAGGATATGGAAAAACCCTACCCCATGGACCGCCTGCTCTGCGGCGACGTGGGCGTGGGCAAAACGGAAGTGGCCCTGCGGGCCGCGTTCAAGTGCGTCATGGGCGGCAAGCAGTGCGCCATTCTGGCCCCCACCACCTTGCTGGCCTGGCAGCACTACAACACCATCCTCTCCCGGATGGAGGCGTTCCCGGTCAAAGTGGAGATGATGTCCCGCTTCCGCACCACCAAGCAGCAGAAAGAGACTCTGCGGGGCCTGCAGGCCGGCAGTGTGGACATCGTGGTGGGCACCCACCGCCTCCTCTCCAAGGACGTCCGCTTCCACGACCTGGGCCTTGTCATCATTGATGAGGAGCAGCGGTTCGGCGTTAAGCATAAAGAAAAGCTGAAAGAGAACTTCATCGGGGTGGATATGCTCACCCTCTCGGCCACACCGATTCCCCGCACCCTGAACATGGCCATGAGCGGCATCCGCGACCTCTCCACCATTGAGCAGCCGCCTTTTGAGCGCCAGCCCGTGGAGACATTCGTCCTCGAGTACAACGATGTCATCCTGGCCGAGGCCATGAAGAAAGAGCTGGCCCGGGGCGGGCAGGTCTACTATCTGCACAACCGGGTGGACAACATCGAGTCCACCGCCGCCCATGTCAGCCAGATGGTGCCCGGCGCCCGGGTGGGCATCGCCCACGGTAAGATGACCGAGGACGAGCTCAACCCCGTCTGGCAGCATCTGCTCAACGGCGAGATCGACATTCTCGTCTGCACCACCCTCATTGAAACGGGCATCGACGTGCGCAACTGCAACACCCTCATCATTGAGGACGCCGACCGGATGGGCCTGGCCCAGCTGTACCAGATAAGAGGCCGCGTGGGCCGTTCCGGCCGCAAGGCCTACGCCTACTTCACGTTCCGCCGGGACAAGACCCTCTCGGACATTGCTCAGAAGCGGCTCTCCGCCATCCGGGAGTTCACCGCGTTCGGCTCCGGTTTCCGCATCGCCATGCGCGATCTGCAAATTCGCGGTGCGGGCAGCCTGCTGGGCCACAGCCAGCATGGCCACATGGAAGCCGTGGGCTATGACCTCTATGTCAAGATGCTGAATCAGGCCATCGCCCGGGCCAAGGGCGAACCGCTCCAGCGGGACAAGAGCGAGTGCCTGGTGGACCTGCGGGTGGACGCGTTCATCCCCGAAAAGTATATCGCGGATGGGCCGGGCCGCATCGAAGCCTACAAACGCATTGCCGCCATCCAGACCCCCGAGGACGCCGCCGATGTGCTGGACGAGCTCATCGACCGCTACGGCGACCCGCCTCCCTCGGTCAGCGATCTGGTCAATGTCTCCCTCGTCCGGGTGCAGGCCGCCGCCGTGGGCGTGTACGAGGTCACCCAGAAGAAAGACACCCTGCTGCTGCAGGTGGAGGAGCTGGACCTTGGCATGATCCGGGGCCTGCTCATCGCATTCAATGGCCGGGTCACGGCAGGAGCCGGGGCCAAGCCCTACCTCTCTGTCACCCTCCAGCCCGACGAAAAGCCGCTGGAGCTGCTGCAAAGGATCCTCAAGGCCATGGGCGAGATTTTAAACGAGCCCAAGCCTGTGAAAAACCAAAAATAAATTTCAGGAGCAACCAACTATGAAACAGAAACTTCTTGCACTGGTCTGCGCGCTGGCCCTGGTGGTCAGCCTGGCAGGCTGTGTCATCTCCACCCCGGACACCGTGGGTTCCCTCGGCGATTACGAGATCTCCTCCGGCCTGTATCTGCTGGCCCAGTACGACGCCTACCAGAAAGCCGCCGACCTCGCTTCCTCCGACCAGGACGCCGCCAACGTGAAAGCTTTTTTGAAGCAGACCATCACCGTGGACAGCGACAGCGGCGAGACGGCCACCGTCAGCGATTATGTCGCCCGGAAAACGCTGGAAAACCTGCAGACCTACGCCGCCACTGAGCTGCGCTTTGACGAGCTGGGCGGCCAGCTGACCGCCGAAGAGGAGCAGCAGGCCGACAGCTACGCCCAGCAGCTGATGGACCAGTACGGCGATACCTACAAGGCCAACGGCATCGGGCTGGAGACCGTGCAGCACTTTGAGCGCATCCTGCTCAAGAGCAACGACCTGCTGACCCTCGTTTATGGCAACGGTGGCGAGACCCCCGTCTCGGACGCCGACCTGACGGAGCATCTGGAAAACAACATGGTGGAACTGGCTTATTACGTCATCCCGCTCTACAACACCAGCACCTATGCCTTTGCGGATGACGACCAGAAAGCCCAGATGCTCACACTGGCCCAGCAGGCCGCCACGGCCGTCAATCTGGCCTCCAATGAGAGTGCTTCGGAGCAGGTCAGTGCCCTGAACGCCGCCGCTCAGGCCGCCCTGCCGGACATCTACGCCGTGCTGGGCAGCACCCCCTCCGACACCAATGTTCAGACCGAGCTGCTGGGCGCTTCCACGCTGGACTCCACGTTCACCCAGGACGGTGCCGCCGACACCATCCGCAGCCTCGCCTACGGGCAGGCCGCTGCCGTGCAGTATTCCAGCTACGCCATGATGCTTGCTCTGCGTCTGGACCCGCTGGCCGTGGCCTCGCTGGACGACCTGCGGGATCAGGTCATCACCGACATGAAGACCAGTGAGCTGAAGACCGCACTGAGTGATTCCGGTGCCTCCCTGGAGAACCACCTCGACACCTCGGCCATGAACAAACTGCCCATGACCAAGATCGTCAACAAATAAGTTCCGTAAAAGCACAACAGCGCCCTGCCCGGAGAAGCTTCTCCAGAGCAGGGCGCTGTTTTTGCGCTCTTATTTTGCAGTCGCCTTTGCAAACTCCGCCGCCAGCGCCGCATTGCAGGAGCGGACGGCAGCGGCCTCCGGCTTGAGGGCCGCGCGGTCGTAGGTAAACAGGCCGTTCACCTCGTCCTCCACGTCGGTCAGCTGGGTGTACACCAGCGCCGAGAGGCCCCGCCCCAGCTGGGGCAGAATGGTCTTCCATTGCAGCATTTTATAGCGTTTGGTCAGGTCGGCTCTGTCTTTGGCGGTGCCGTAGCCGTAGGTCTTGCCGGGCGGCTCGTGGCCGGGCATGGGCCAGGCAATGCCGCCGTACTCGCTCAGGGCCACCGTCCGCCCGCCGGGCCGGATGCGGAGCGGGTAGAAGTAATTGTGGCGGGAGTCCACATCTCCCCCGCCCTGGTCGTACCAGCCGCTGGCTTCGTCGATCAGGCGGGTGTCATCCAGCGCCCGGAGGGCCGCCGTGGCGGCGCGGGCATCAAACTGCCCCCACCCCTCGTTGAACGGCACCCAGCACCCGATGCAGGGGTGGCACCGCAGAGCCTCTACAGTGGCTTTTAATTCGGTCTGATAACTTTCCCGGCTGGCTTCCGTCTCGCGCCCCAGCAGCCCCCACAGGGGCTTTGCGTCGGGTGTATGGCGGAGCAGGGGCAGCAGGGCGTTGGTCAGGTAGGTGACGTACCACTGGTTCATCTTCCCGCCGCCGTTCACCATATCCTGCCAGACGATGAGGCCCAGCTTATCGCAGTGGTAGTACCACCGCTGCGGCTCGATCTTGGCGTGCTTGCGCAGCAGGTTGAAGCCCAGCTCCTTGACCTGCTCCAGCTCGTGCACCACCGCCGCGTCCGAGGGCGGGGTATACAGCCCCTCCGGCCAGTAGCCCTGGTCCAGCAGGCCGTTGAGGAGGATGGGCTTTCCGTTGAGGCAGAAGCGCAGGATGCCTTTCGCGTCCGGCTCACAGCTCCATTTGCGGAGGGCAAAATAACTGTGCACGGTATCAAAACCGTCTTCGTCCCCCTGGGTGGTACCCACGGTCAGGTCGTAGAGGAACGGGCTGTCCGGACTCCACGGAAAGAAATGTTTCTCCGGGATGTTCAGCGTCACCTCGCCGTCCTGGTCGGCCTCGTCGCCGCCCCAGTCCTCGGCAATGGTCACGCCCCCGGCCCGCACCACAGCCCAGAGGTTTTTTGCCCCGCCGGGCTGGGCCGTGTGGGCTTTTACCGTCACGGTCCGGGCATCGTAGTCCGGGGTGACAGTCAGCTCCGTAATGTAATTGTCCGGCACCCGCTCCAGCCAGACGGTCTGCCAGATGCCGCTCTGGGCATGGTAGAACATCCCGCCGGGGGTCAGGGTCTGCTTGCCCCGGGCCTGGGTGCCATTCCCGGTAGGGTCCTGCACGGCCACCCAGAGGGTGTTGCGGCCCGGCCGCAAATAATCGGTGATGTCCAGCGTAAAGGGCCAGTAGCCGCCCCTGTGGCCGCCGGCCAGATGGCCGTTGACCTCCACGGCGCAGGCGTAGTCCACCGCTCCGAAGTGGAGCAGCACCCGTCCGCCCTGCCCCGCCGGGGGCGTAAAGCCGCGGTGGTAGTGGAGCCACTCCCCGGGCTGCAGCGTCCGCCCCACTCCGGAAGCCGGAGCCTCGGGCGAGTAGGGCACCCGGATGGTCCCATCCCACGCCGTGGGGAACTGTGCCGCCTTGGTAAACGCGTATTGCCACGGGCCGTTCAGGGACTCAAAGCTGTCCCGCCGCAGCGCCGGGCGGGGGTATTCGGAAAGTGGGTGCTGCATTTTGCCCTCCTGTTTCCTCGATTGGGCTCCCCTGACAGGAGAGCTGGACGCGCCAAAGCGCGGCCTGAGAGGTTTTATTTTGGATCAAAGCGTTTGCAGTTACTTGCGGTATGCTGCCGCCAGCTTTTCGAGGGCGGGCAGGCTCCGCTTGACTTTCTCGGTGTCGATGCAGTAGGCAAAGCGCACATAGCCCTTGACACCAAACGTATCGCTGGGCACCAGCAACAGGTCAAACTCCCGGGCTTTCATGCAGAACGCGTTGGCGTCTTCTTCCAGCGCCTTGGGGAAGATGTAGAACGTGCCGCCGGGGCGCTCCACCTCAAAGCCCAGCTCGGTGAGTTTGTCGTACAACAGGTTCCTGTTGGTCTCGTAGACGGAGAGGTCGCTGGTGGCATCCAGGCAGCGGCTGACGGCTTTCTGGATGATGCTGGGCGGGCAGTTGTGGCCCGTAAAGCGGGAGATCTGGGCCAGAATGTCCACCAGGATGTCCGCCCCCTCGCAGGCCGGGTTGACCGCCACATAGCCCAGACGCTCGCCGGGCAGGCTCAGCGTCTTGGAGAACGAGAGGCAGGTCAGGGTGTGGGGGTAGAATGCCGCCGGGTAAGGCACGGTCTTGCCGTCAAAAACGATGTCCCGGTAAGGCTCGTCGCTGACGAGGAAGATGTTGTGGCCGTACTCCTTGCTCTTGGCGGTCAGGATCTCGGCCAGCCGGGTCAGGGTCTCCGCCGAGTAAACCACGCCCGTGGGGTTGTTGGGGGTGTTGATGAGGATGCAGGTGACATTCTCGGTCAGCATCTCCTCAAAGGCGTCCAGATTGGGCTGGAACGTGGGCGGCTGGGGCGGCACCACTTTCAGCACGGCACCCGTTCCCCGGACGTAGGGCCCGTACTCCGAAAAATAAGGTGCGAACGTCAGCACCTCGTCGCCGGGCTTGGTCACGGCGCGGATGGCGTGGGCAATGGCGCCCGCGGCACCCGTGGTGGGGAAAATATGCTTCTGCTCATAGGGCAGGCCGAACGTTTTGGCCAGATGGGCTGCCGCGGCGGTGCGGAACCCCGGGTCGCCCTGGCTGGGGCAGTAGCCGTGGAGGGCAATGGGCTCCTCCGTGGCCAGCAGGTCCTGCATGGCCGCCGTAAACCGCGGCGGGCAGGGCACGCTGGGGTTGCCCAGCGAGTAGTCAAACACGTTCTCATAGCCGATCTCGGCAGCCCGCTGTTTGCCGTACATAAAGGTCTCACGGATCACGCTCTTATGGGCCAGCATCGCGCGGTAGGTTTCGTTCAGCATAATCATTCCCCTCTCGCTTTTCGGATCTCTTTTATTTCTTGTCCGGCAGTGCAGACGCATAGCTCTGCTCTACCTTGACGACGCAGCAGTATTTCGGGTCCTGCTCTTTGACGAACTGGCACATCTTTGCCAGCATCTGGTCGATGTCCCCGGTGTATCCCGCCGGGAACACCAGATCAAACAGAACATTGGTGTGGCTGTCCCCCGGCACGATCCGCAGATCGTGGATGGAGAGCTGCGGGTCCAGCTGGCGGGCATGTTCCTGCAAACGGGCCCGCAGCACCCCCACCGACGCGTCCGCCGTGACGATGGGGTCGTAATGGATGGTGACCTGCAGCCGGTCTTTTTTGAGAAAGTCGTTCTCGATGTTGTCGATGACGTCATGGGCCGTCAGCGGGTCGGTCTCGGCCGGGAACTCCACATGCAGGGAGGCGAACTGGTGCCCGGGGCCGTAATCGTGGACCATGAGGTCATGCACGCCCAGTACCCCGGGATAGCTCATGACGGTCCGCTCAATGTGCTCCACCAGCTCGGGGCTGGGGCTCTCGCCCAGCAGCGGGCTCAGGGTATCCATCACCAGGCCCCATCCGGACCAGAGGATGAACGCCGCCACGCCCACGCCCATAATGCCATCCATGATGCCGTAGCCCGTCAGGCTGCACAGGATGGTGGAAAGGAGGACCGCTCCGGTGGTCAGCACATCGTTGCGGCTGTCGGCGGCGGTAGCCATCAGGGTCTCCGAGTTGATCTTTTTGCCCACGGCGCGGTTGAAGCCGCTCAGCCAGAGCTTGACGAGGATGGACGCCGCCAGCACCCCGATGCTGAGCCAGCTGAACGCCACCGGCGTGGGGTGGAGTACTTTCAGAGCCGATTCTTTCAGCAGCGAGAGGCCGATGGCCAGAATGGTGACGCTGACCACGAGGCCCGCCAGATACTCGTACCGGGCGTGGCCGTAGGGGTGCTCCGCATCCGGGGCCTTGGCCGCCAGCCGGAAGCCAATGAGGCTGACCACATTGGACGAGGCATCCGACAGGTTGTTCAGGGCGTCCGCCATGATGGCGATGGAGCCAAACAGGGTGCCTGCCAGCAGCTTGCCGATACAGAGCAGGATGTTGCAGGCCATGCCTACCAGACTGGCCAGATTGCCGTAGGCCGTGCGGACAGCGGCGTCTTTCACATCATCCGGGCGCTTGATGAAGCAGCGGATCAGAAATTGAGTCATAGTGTACCTCCCGGCTGCCGCGGCAGCCACGTCTTGTTCAGTATAGCACAGCACTTCACGGTTTTAAAGTGTTTTTGTGAATTTTCTTCTTTCTAAGCCAGATCCCCCAGATAACAATCCCCCCGGCGGGGCGGGAATGCCTCACCGGGGGGTGGAAGTTTCTGGTTTCAGGGGGCTCAGACCTGCTTGGCCGAGGGCTTGCTCAGATCGAGGCTGCGGACGATCTTGCGGACGGGCAGGATGCTCTTGGCGTTCATCGAAAGCTCATCCACGCCCATGCGGAGGAATGTTTCGGTCAGGGCGGTGTCCGCGCCCAGCTCGCCGCAGATGCCCACCCAGATATTGTGGCGGTGACCGGCGTCAATGGTCATCTTGATGGCCTTGAGCACGGCGGGGTGATGCGGGTCAAAGAACGGCTCCAGCTTTGCGTTCTGGCGGTCCAGCGCGCAGGTGTACTGGGTGAGGTCGTTGGTGCCGATGGAGAAGAAATCGCACTCCTCGGCCAGATCGTCCGCAATGAGGACGGCGGCGGGGGTCTCGATCATGGTACCCACTTCGAGGTTCTGGTCAAACTTGACGCCCTCGGCGGTGAGCTCCGCGCGGCACTCGTTCAGCACGGCCTTGGCGTCCTGCAGCTCCCGCAGGCTGGTGATCATGGGGAACATGATGCTCATGTTGCCGTAAGCGGAAGCCCGCAGCAAGGCCCGCAGCTGGGTCTTGAAGAAGTCTTTCCGGGTCAGGCAGATGCGGATGGCGCGGTAGCCCAGAGCGGGGTTGTCCTCGTGGTCCAGCTGCATATAGTCCACGGTCTTGTCCGCGCCGATGTCACAGGTGCGGACGACTACTTTCTTGGGGGCCAGGCTCTCCACCACCTGCTTGTACGCCTCAAACTGGTAATCCTCGGTGGGATAGTCCTTGCAGTTGAGGTAGACGAATTCTGTCCGGAACAGGCCGACGCCGCCGGCGTCGTTCTGCTGCACGGCACCCACATCGCCCATGCCGCCGATGTTTGCATACACGTTGATGGTCTTGCCGTCCAGCGTAGTGTTGGGCTTGCCCTTGAGCTCCTGCAGCAGGACCTGCTTTTTCTGATCCTCTTTCTGGCGGGCGCGGAGGCTCTGGAGCAGGTCGGGGGTGGGGTCCACATACACGCAGGCGTTGTAGCCGTCCACCACGGCCATCTTGCCGTCCCAGTCGTCCTGGATATCCTTGCACTGGATCAGGGCGGGGATGTTCATGCTGCGGGCCAGGATGGCCGTGTGGCTGTTGGAGCTGCCCTCCCGGGTGATAAAGCCCAGCAGCAGGCTCTTGTCCATCCGGACCGTCTCCGAGGGGGCCAGGTCGTCCGCCACAAGGATACTGGGCTCGGTGCCCTGCAGGCTGGCGTTGTCCACCCCCTGCAAAATGTCCAGCATGGCCTGCGCAATGTCGATGACATCGGCGCTGCGGGCCTGCAGATAGGGGTCGTCCATGGCGGCAAACACGGCGGCCTGGTTGTCGCCTGCCGTCTTGACGGCATACTCGGCGCAGCGGCGCTGGCCGTTGATGATCTCCTTGATGGCGTCCACGAAGTCGTCATCATCCAGCATCATGGCGTGGATGTTGAACACTTCGGCGATGTCCTCGCCTGCCTCGGCAAGGGCTTTCTCGTACAGGGCGGTCTGCTGGTCGATGGCCTTGGCCCGGGCGTCCTCAAAACGCTCGATCTCCGCGGCGGCGTCGGCCACTTCGGCCGCCGAGATGGCCGTGTTCTTTTTCTTGTAGAGTTTCAGCTTGCCAATGGCAATGCCGTTCAGAATGCTTTTACCGGTACCCACCTGCATCGTTCATTTCTCCTTATCACTCAAATCTCTTGCGCCTGGGAACGAAAAAGCCCCCGCAGTCTCCCGCGAGGGCTTCTCATCACGACATTACACGCGATCAGACGTTCTCGCTCAGGAACTTCTGGATCGCCTCTGCGGCAGCGGCCTCATCGTCGCCCTCCACCTTGACGGTAACGGTATCGCCCTGCTTGACGCCCATGCCCATCAGAGCCATCAGCTTGCGCAGGTCGCAGGTCTTGCCGCCCTTTTCAAGGGTAGCGGTGCTTGCGTAGCCCTTGACCAGCTTCACGAGCAGGCCGGCGGGGCGTGCGTGGATGCCGCATGCATCCTTAACGGTATACTGGAATTCTTTCATAATCATTTTCTCCTTACTTATCCATCCACGGAACGGGCCAGCCGCGCGGCCCCGTCTGCAATAAAAGCCCTGGTTTATTGCGGGATGTTACTACTCTTATTATAAACCTTAGTCGTTCTTTTTGCACCCTTTCATATTGCCGATTTTTCCGCGAAAATTTTGGTATAATTGAACATAATCTTTTATCAAAAGTACCATCATTGCACAATTTTCTGCTTTTGGGAAAGACTTTTGTTCACTTTCCCACTCACTCGACAGGGTACCCCTCGGCGTCCAGCGGGAGGTCCGTATAGCGGGCCGCTTCCGGCAGAGGCGTCTCGGGTTCGCCGGAGGTCTGCTGGCTCTGGCCGGAGGCGTTCAGCTCCTCGTCATGGCGCTCGCCCCAGTCCCCGCTGAAATCCTCGCCCGAGGTCTCCATGGCCTGCCCGGAGGCGCCGAGCTCCTCGTCATGGCGCTCGCCCCAATCGCCGCTGAAATCTTCCCCCGAGACTTCCGTGGCCTCCTGCATGGCCATAGCGGTCTGGGCGTCTTTCAGGCCGGTGACGACGCCGGAGGGCTTTTCCAGCAGGTAGGCCCCGATGGCCTTTTTCTTGTACACCAGCAGCACGCCATAGCTCATGGTGTCGCCCTTGCTCACGGCGGGCAGCAGGGCCGTCCATTTTTCCACGGTCTTGCCCTTGTAGCGGGTCAGGTCCATGCCGCTCTGCTGCACCACCCCGTTGAAGGCCGAAAAGCTGTCGTCCCACCTGCGGGGGATCTTGACCTTATCGGCGGCGATGGTGGCCGCGTCCACGTCCAGCCCATAGCCGGTGAACCAGGTCTGGATGTCCTGGGCGCTCTCGATCTTGTTGCCGCTGGCCGCGGCGGCCGCCATGACGCTCCGCCCGCTGATGTACCGCCCCAGCACCGCGCTGAACACCACCAACGCACAGCATATCACGCCGACGCCCACCTTTTTGAGCCCGGCCTTTTTCAGCGTTACCACAAACATATACCGTTCCCTCCCACCCATTTGGTTGTGTCCGTATAGTATATGCCTGTGTGAATTGGGGATATGCACAAAGCCTCTTCGCCAGAGGCTCCCCCTTTGGGGGAGCTGGCGCGCAGCGCCTGAGAGGGCAAGCCCGGTGAAATTACTCCAGCGGCGTTGCGATACGATGGCTCTGACAAACAGGGTGCGTATCGCTGTGTGTCTGGCTCTTTGGCAGCATCCTTGCCCTCTCCGTCTGCTTCGCAGACACCTCTCCCAAAGGGAGAGGCTTTGGCAGTCCGTGAGGTTTTCCAGTAAACACAAATCAGTTTCATCGAAAACGAAACCTCTTCGCCAGAGGCTCCCCTGCCAGGGGAGCTGTCGAGCGCAGCGAGACTGAGAGGTTGGACAAAGGACGCCTTTTGATTGAGCGGAATAACGCAGGTGCTGCTCTGTACAACCTCTCCGTCACGGCTTCGCCGTGCCACCTCCCCTGGTAGGGGAGGCCTTGGCAGTCCGTGACGTTTTCCAGCAAATACAATAAAGTTTCATCGGGAACGTCACCTCTTTGCCAAGAGATCCCCCAAAGGGGAACCTCTGGCAAAGAGGTAAGGTTTTTTTCCCCCCCCACAAAAACAAATCCCCCACACCGGGCGTCTCCGGTGCGGGGGTGCGGGAATGGAATCCGAGAATGTCTTCAATTGCTTCTGTCACAGAAGACGACGATGCGGGTCTTGCCACCGTAGGTGCAGGTGTACAGCACCAGATCGTGGCCGCTGTGCTCCACGGCCTCCACATCGGTGGGGTCGTGGACTTCAATGGCAGAAACCGTGTAGTGGTTCTCGATGCCGTCCATGTCGGTGAAACGGACCTCATCGCCCAGGGCGAGGGTGCCGATCTTGCCGAAATGCGACTCGTAGTTGTGCGCCGCGATGACGAGATCATCGGTGCGGGAGGAGCCGAACTGGCGGCAGGGGGAAATTTTGAGTTTGGGGTAGCTCCACTCGCTCATCACCGGCAGGTCGATGCCAATGGCGGGGATGGAGACAGTGCCCACATATTCGTAGCCGTCCAGCTCCACCACGGGCAGCTCCGGGTCAAGGGAGCTGGTGTCGATGGCGGGAGCCGAGGCCGCGCTCTGTGTTTGTTCAACGACTTTTTCCTGTAGATCCTGTACGACGGTCTGGGCTTCCGCGCCAGCCTGAGCGTCCTCCCAGCGGTTGTAGCCGTAGAGTCCCAGCGCCGCCAGCAGCAGGACGACTCCCAGCAGGACACAGATGACGCCCGGGGATGCTTTACGCATTGTCATCCTCTTTCTTCTTGGTGAGGAGGATCACGCCAGCCGCCAGGAACAGGGTGCCCAGCCCTGCCAGCACCGGCACGGGCCAGTTGAGCTGTCCGGTCTGGATCAGCTTGGGGGCACGCGCGTCAGCCACCGGAGGATTGACGGGCGTTTCCGCGGCGGGCACCGTGGGCGCCGTGGACACCGTGGGGGCGGTATCCGGCCGCGCGTCTAGGACCGGCGGGTTCACCGGGGTCTCCGGGGTAGGCACCACAGGCGTGGGCTTCGGGTCCGGGGTGTAGGGGTCACCCGGGATATACGGCGGATCGTACGGGTCGTCCGGGGCGGAGTTGTTGAACGTGTTGTGGAACAGGATGCTGTCTTCCTTGTCATTGGAGGACTGGTCGGCCTCATAGACCTTGGCCACGGTCACCAGCGTGTCGCCGCTCCAGCTCACGGTGACACGGAGCACCATGGTGCGGGTGTCGTAAGTGCCGTTGAGGGAGCTGCCTTTCCGCTGGGCCACCTCGTACTCATAGGTACCGGGGGCCGTGAAGACGAATGTCTCCGGGAATGTGGCGGTGGTCATATAACCGTTGGAACGGGTGCAGTCCGCCGTGTTGACGAACGCTTCCAGTGCGGCGGCATCGCCGGGCATGGGGGCTTTTTTGCGGGGGGTCAGGCGGATGGTGAGCTGCTCGTCGGGGATGGCATTGCCCGTGCACTTGACGTTGACCGTCAGGTTTTTCAGCTCCACACGCTGCTGCGCTTCCGCAAAGGCCGCGGGCAGGCTCAGGCTCAGGCAAAGCACCAGTGCCAGCAGCGTCGCCGCGAATTTTCGGATCTTCATTTCATCCCCTCCTTTACTGCTCCGGCGTTGTCATCCACGCCAGAAGAATGGTTCTTGCATCGGTAAACTCCGTGGAACAGGTGGACATGGCCAGCACCTGTGCCCCCTCCCGCGCCCGGACGGTGTCCAGCGTGTCAGAGTGCAGGTGCAGCGCGTTCTCCTGTGCGAAATCGAGCAGACCGTTCAGGTTTGCGTCCCACTGGTTCACGTCGAAGATGGCATCCTCGGACGCGGGCACCAGCAGACAGGCGAAAATTTGTAAGTGGTAGGTGCGGTCGGGCAGGACCAGCGTGCCGGTGGTGTTCTCGTTGAAGAACGCCTCGTCCTTGTACAGGTCAAGATCTCCAAACATCTTGCTGTTTTCCATGTGGTGGCCGTACAGCAGCGAATACGGATCGTGGAAGCTGCCATCACAATCGGAATCCAGGAAGATGCTGCCGGCCAGTGCAAAGTCGCCGTAGACATCGGTGTTGATGTAGCTGAAATTGTTCTCGCCCTGCACCACAGGGTAATCAATAGCGGTGTTGTCCAGGGTGAGCCAGGCTTTCACGTCCGAGTTGATGGCCAGCAGTTCCTCAAAGGAGGCGCCGTTCTCGCCATCGGCGGCAGGCTTGAACTGCAGCAGCTCGTCCTGCACGTTATCCACGGCGGCATAGACCTGGTTGTTATCCCACAGCGCGTAAGCGGAGTAAGCGCCCGCCGTGAGGAGGAACAGCACCACCACCGCGCTGATCAGGAAGTCGGCTGTCCGCAGCGCTACACGTTGCCAAGTGATACAGCCCACCTCCAGTCAGCTTGCGATGTTGGTTATTGTTAAGAGAATTGCGAGTCAGGTTAAAGTGTTTGCGGAGGACGTCACCTCTTTGCCAAGGGCTCCCACTTTGGGGGAGCTGGCGCGTCAGCGCCTGAGAGGGCAAGCCCGGTGAAATTACTCCAGCGGCGTTGCGATACGATGGCTCTGACAAGCAGGGTGCGTATCGCTGTGTGTCTGGCTCTTTGGCAGCATCCTTGCCCTCTCCGTCTGCTCCGCAGACACCTTGCCCCCTTCTGGCACTTTCGTGCCACCTCCCCCGGCCGGGGGAGTCTTTCAAAGTGAGAGGCTTTGGCATTCCGCAAGGTCTGCTGTTATCGCCAGAGGCTCTTAAAAGTGTTTGCGGAGAGAGTGTTCCATTACTCTTCCTCGCGGCGCTTCTTGATGACCAGAGTCATAGCAGCACCAGCCACAACGGCCAGCATCAGGATGTAAGGAGCATTGTCGAGGATGACGCCGGTGTCAATCTCAGCACCGCAGTTGTTTTCAACAGTAGCCGCAATTTTATGGCCCTCAGTTTCTTCGTTCAGAGAACCACTCTGAGAGGTATAGGTAACCTTATAAGTCTTAGAGTCCGCACCGTCTTCAGCAACAACCAAAGTACCCTGATCCTCAACAGCGGTAGTGCCACTCATTTCATAGACAGTATAGGTAACACCAAAAGGCAGATTCGTAATGGTCCAAGTCTCGCCGTCAGCCAGCTCATAAGTCTGCTCTGCGGTATACTTTCCATTAACATTAGGCGTTGTTGCAAACTCAAAAGTCTTGTTACCTGCAACCACACTATTCACAGGTTTAGTAGATTCCAGAACAACCTTAAAGCTAAACTTCGTGCTCTTGTCACCCATGTTACCAGTAACATGCTTCGTAACAGTCACCGTACCAGCCTGATAGGTGTTCTCAACACTGGAAAGCTTACCTTTTCCAGTAACCTCAACATATCCGCCATCAACCAGCTGAACCTGAGACAGCTTCACACCGCATTCCTTAATGTGGTTGCCGCCAGTAGTGTTTGCTTCATCCTGAAGTGCCCATACAGTCACCTGATAAAGGTTGTCGTTTGCCACAACACCTGCGACATTGGGATCATTCTCTTTCAGGATGTAAGTATACTTACCCGGAACAGAGTAGTTAGGAAGATCAACAGTAAAGCTCGCCGTTTTGCCAGCCGTGTCATTAGAATTCACTTTTAATTCCAGGCTAGCAGGAGTCGCACCCTGCGGATAGGTCACAGGCTGTCCGTTATTTTGAACCGTCATCGTAAGGGCAGCGCCCGGAGCGACGATCGACGAATCCCTTTCGTCATTCGTGACCCAAACCTTATCAAATTCAAAGGACTTGTTATTTTCGACTGTGAAGCCCTTGCTGCCTAAACCCTCGGTAGCAGCAAATGCAGGGAAAGCCATGGTGGCGATCATCGCCGCAGCTACGACACCAGCAAACAGTTTCTTGAGTTTCATGTGGATTCCTCCTAAATATTATATCAATGTTTTCAAGAACTTACAAGCTCCGCCGCCGCAGCAGGGTGATCACCTTTGCTTTGACGTCGGTGAGGGCCACCGGGCCAAAATCCCGGCTGTCCTCGGATTGCGTGCGGTAGTCTCCCAAGATGAAGACGCTGTCCGCGGGGACGGTGTAGGGGTACTCGAGGGTGTCTTTCGCGTAGGTGGGGTAAAGGATCTCGCCGCTCTGGGCCGAGCCGTTGACGATCAGCGTTCCCGAATCGTCCAGCGCGATGAGGTCGTTCTCGCGGCCCAGGACACGGCCCACCCGGAGCTTGCCGTCCTGCTCATAGAGCACCACGTCGTTCTTGGCGTAAGTGCCCTGTAGCCGGTAGCCGATGAGCAGGTCGCCGTCCTTGACGGCGGGGAACATGCTGTTGCCGGAGGCCTGTGTCAGCAGGAACACCTGCGTGAACAGCACCCACGCGGCTGCCGCCAGCACCACCACCCGGCCCAGTAAACCAAGCGCGTCCCGGCGGTCCTGCGCGGCGTTGCGCCGCTTGTGCAGGGCTCTGCGCCCTGCCGTGAGCGGGTCTTGCGGAGGGAGTGTTTTTGCGGCTTTCGCCATCAACATCCCTCCTCATGGTTCTCTCCGGGAGGGGTATGGGCTTCCAGCAGGGCGTTATACCTTGCTCTCTCGGCCCGGATGGCGTTTTCGTACAGGCCGTAGAGCTCCTCCAGCTTCTTCCACATCTGCACTTCATCCACGCCGCCGAGCAGGTTCTTGCGGAACTTCACCTTGCGGTACCATTCCACGATCTCCAGCTGCTCCTGGCTGATGCAGGCATCCTCCGCGCCGGGCAGGCGCTGTGCGGGCTGCGGGCCTCCTTTGGCTTTTTCTTTTGCCATCCATCCACCTCCTTTCGTGATTTTATTTGGCTTGGAAGTTGGCTTATTCATCGTCGTCGTTCTTCCGTTTCCGGAGGAAGAGCAGCACGCCGCCGCCCGCGACGACCACGAGGATCAGGATGTAGGGGAGAGTGTCGAGGAGGACACCGTTGTCAACCGGAGCGTCCTTTTCGTTGGTGACAGTGATATTGATCTCGTCCAGATCGATCATATCATCTGTGATGGTAATCGTAGTAGTTTTTTCGTTTTCGCCTGTGAACTCCTGTCCATTGGCTCCAAGCAATCCGTTAGAACTGTTTGAGTAATAGATCTGAGCCGTGGTATCATAATCGCTTGCATCATATTCCGTAATGGTAATGACGTCTCCGACCTGAACCATCAAATTATTCAGCGTTCCAGTCTCCCCATGCGCCAGAGTAAATTCCTGAGAGAAGCCATTCGGGCCTGTTACTACGATTCTGAACTGCTTACTACGGTCACCAAACAGACCTTCCACCTTTTTCGTGATCGTCCGAATCGGTTTCTGTGTCTCAGGCTCCCATACGGCGTAGAAATAAACTGTACCATCTTCGCGAACCGCATCCGTGCTCGTTGTCAGATATCCATAATCGTTTGTTCCCCGCTTCCGCCATTCATTGTCTTCAATCAATGGACCGTGAACATTGATATCTCCCAGCGGGTCTTCCGTATACCAGCCTTTCAGCTCATACCTCACGCCCTCAACAGTTTTTGTTGTTCCAATCGTTACAGCCGTGGTCTTGATAACAGCTTCGCCCTCTTTGTAGTTCTTGGAATCGACCTGCGACCACTTTTCTTCTCCTTTCGTCGGGTCTTTTACCATGAACTTCGCTGTAAAGACTTTCTTGGTAACAACGCTGATCGCGCAATCGATATGATAGTTCTGACTTCCACCGTTATTACGAGAAATCTTTCGGGGCGTCAGGATAATTTCAGTAATGTCATCTACTGTCAGGTCATTGATACCCGTTTCATTTTGTATGGATGCAATGTAATTTTCGCTTATCTCATTCCAGATCGATGTAAAGTAACTTCCTGTAGTCGGATCATCCTTTTTCACCGTCCAGGTCGTTCCTGTGCTTCCATCTGGCCACGAAGTGATATAGTCTGTCAGGATCTGGCCGTTTCCTGTTACAATGTTCTTGTTCGGAATTGCACTGTTATCATTAGTGTAGCCATTCGTCCAAGTAGCACCTGCCGTACTGATTTTTGCTTCCAACTTACTTTTATCGGCTTTCGGTGCCCACTCGCCTGTGTCATTGTTCATCGGGTCGCCAGTAGGCAATTTCAAGAAGTAGATATAAGCACTGCCACTGTACGTATCTTCAAACTTAGTTACATTGATGGTAAACTCCTCATCATAAGAGTACTTTTGATTGTAGTAATAAATATAGTAAGTGTGTTTGAGTTTTGCCGTACCTACAGACTTACCTTTAATTGTCGGATTCTGAATATTTTTCTCTGAGGTGAAAGATACCACATCATCGCCCGACTCTATCGACCAACTATGGTAATTGGTATACCAGTATGGTTTATAGGCGTTTCCGCTTAACGTATAAGTTCCATTCAACGGCATTTCAATGTTACTGCCATCACTATAGACCGTATATGCTTTATCTTCATTTGCCAATTCTGCCATCCGGTCATCTGCATCGCTGCTATCACTGTCATTTGCTTTGGACAGGTCTGCAACCAGAATTGCAAACGGAGAGAAGCCGTTGGTCGTGAAAGTCAAGTCACCATCGCTGGTAACATTCACTTTCAGCTCTTCCAGATCAGCACCCTGATGGAAGACTTTTACGTCTGCCGCCGAGGTGAGGTCCAGACCGGAAATGGTAACTTTGCTGGTCTGCTCAAGCTCAAGGCCGCCCTCATCTTTGGGGCTGATATTGAATGTATAAAGGGCATTATACTCTTTCGGGTCAATTTTCTGGATAAGCTCGTCTTCCAGATTCTTCTGAGTATCTGTATCCAGCGCCTCAACATTCAGCGTTGTTGCACCCTCTACTTTGAAGCTGATGGTCTGGCCGTCAAGCGTAACGCTCTTGGTAGCTTCCGGCTTCTTCCACTTCGCGTAGACTTCCACGGTCGTGCCCTCGGAAACGTACAGGCACTCGTCAAACACGAACTTCTGCTCGTCGCCCAGATCGTCGGTGTAGTACCAACCTGCAAAGGTGCGGCTGTTGCCCTCGGGGTCATCGTTGGAGGTGGGGTTTGCGAACTGATAGTCTTTCAGGTTCGCGCCGTCGGCGGCGGTCATGATGTGGTAGCAGCCTTTCTCGGTGCCGTACATGGCCAGATACTGCTCCACGGTCATTTCAGCGGTCTCGGCGTCGCGGGCGATATCCTCGAGGTCGTAGCTGCTCATCTTCTTGAGCCAGAAGTGGTAGATGTTGGTGGGGATGGAGAACGCCGCGTCCATCTGATCCAGCACCTGGTCGCCATCGGGGAGCGCGGCCGCGTCGTCATCGGGGAACGTCGTGCCGCTGGTGTCGTACTCATAGACGATGTTGCCGCTTGCGTCGGTGGTGGTCTTCGTCGCGCCCTCTTCGGCAGGGGTGTCATCGGCCACGGGGGGCTCGCCGCCCTCGACGGGTTTTTCCACCTCATTGTCCATGGCTGCGGGCTCGTCATCCACGACGGGTTTTTCCACCTGATCGTCCATGGCTGCGGGCTCGTCATCCACGACGGGTTTTTCCACCTGATCGTCCATGGCTGCGGGCTCGTCATCCACAACGGGTTTTTCCACTTCATTGTCCATGGCTGCGGGCTCGTCCGCCACGCCGAAGTTATCGTCCAGCGCCTCGGGCTCGTCCGCCACGGCCGCGGGCTCGTCGTAGAGATCCATGGGTTCCGGCTCCGCGCCGGGGGCGGCGGCCTCCACTACTTCGGTGCCCGGCGTCTCAAGCTCCGCGCCCGTGCCGTTTGCAAAGGCGGGCAGCAGACAGCTGCACACGAAAATCAGCGCGAAGCACAACGCAAGCACCCGTTTGGCCAGCGGAAGCCTTTTCGCCGTGTGTTTTGCAAGATTTTTACGCATTTTTCATGCCCTCCTTTGGTGTAGAGTCCGGGGTCGTGTCCATTCCCGATGCCTCGCAACAAAAAAAGCCGCATCCGCACCCCGCCTGTCACAGCGGTGTTGAATGCAGCCGAACTATCTTCTGGTTTTCTGGCGTTTCCCTCCGGGGAATGCCAGCACAAAAGACTCCAAGCTTTGCGTCCCCGGCTCACGCCAGGTTTGCCAAAGTTTTCAGTTTTGCGGGATGTTCCCGGCTGCTGGTACTATCCTACACAGTCCGGGATGCAAAAGGTGTCATTCGGTGGCGGGGCGCTGATTTTTCCGCCTGGCCACCCGGCCCTTGCACTGGCATTATTTTACCAAATTTGGCCTTGTCCATGCAAGTGTCCAAATGGACACAAAAACGGAATTTGCGTCTGTTTCTATCCAAAATCAGCCATTTCTTGTAGAGATTGCCCAATGTATTTCCCCAAAGTTTGTGCACTCCACCAGCAAAAAGTTACAAATTTGTGTCTGCTAACCCGTGCGAAACAGACGCGGGTCGGATAAATAAGTATTACTATTCCGGTTGCGTTGGCGGGAGTTTCTGGAATTTTATCCGTTTCCGGGATTTCCCGGAAGCGTTGCGGGATGCCAAAGCCTCTCACTTTGGGAGAGGTGGCATTGCGAAGCAATGACGGAGAGGGCAAGGATGTTGACAAAAAGCAAAAAACACAGCGATACGCACCCTGCTTGTCAGAGCCATCGTATCGCAACGCCGCTGGAGTAATTTCACCGGGCTTGCCCTCTCAGGCGCTGGCGCGCCAGCTCTCCCAAAGTGGGAGCCCTTGGCAAAGAGGTCTCGTTTTCGATGAAACTGATTTGCGTTTGCTGAAAAACGTCACGGAATGCCAAAGCCTCTCACTTTGAAAGACTCCCCCGGCCGGGGGAGGTGGCACGAAAGTGCCAGAAAGGGACAAGGTGGCACGGCGAAGCCGTGACGGAGAGGGCAAGGGTGCTGCCAAAGAACCAGACACACAGCGATACAAGCCCTGTTTGTCAGAGACATCGTATCGCTGTGCTTTCGTGTTTTATTTTGCCGGGCTTGCCCTCTCAGGCGCTGGCGCGCCAGCTCTCCCAAAGGGAGAGCCCTTGGCAAAAAGGTTTCGTTTTCGATGAAACCGATTTGCGTTTGCTGGAAAACGTCACGGAATGCCAAAGCCTCCCCTACTAGGAAAGACTCCCCCGGCCGGGGGAGGTGGCACGCAAGTGCCGAAAGGGGGCAAGGTGGCACGGCGAAGCCGTGACGGAGAGGGCAAGGATGCTGCCAAAGAGCCAGACACACAGCGATACGCACCCTGCTTGTCAGAGCCATCGTATCGCTGTGCTTTCGTGTTTTATTTTGTCGGGCTTGCCCTCTCAGGCGCTGGCGCGCCAGCTCTCCCAAAGGGAGAGCCCTTGGCAAAGAAGTCAAGCTCTCGTGTACGCCTCCATGCCGTGGTCAGCAGGCGGATAGTACTCCATCAGGCTGATGTAGTCCTCGCAGTGGTGGCAGAACGCCGCCCGCACCACCACATCGGCGGAGTCGGGCTTCATGGACATGAACATAAAGATGTACCGGGCCATGGCGGCCACCGTGCCGCTGTCGATGCCGTAGTACAGGCCCACGGCCAGCACCGGGATAACGGCCTGCTTCACCCGCTGGGGCACTTCCACATGGTAGGTCTTGCCCCGCAGGGTGAGGTTGCCGTCGTTCTGCTCCAGCTTTTCCAGCAGGGGGCGGCTCAGGGCGGAGGCGTTGTGGACGCTCTTTTCCAGCTTGGCCTCGTCCACGTTCCGCATGTTGCCCAGGCCCCGCAGGCGGGCCTCCACTTCCTCGTCGGTCAGGAGATAGCCCTCGGTGCACTCGGCCTCGTTGCGGAGGAAAGCGCACTGGATCATGTCCATCAGCACGGCCTCGTACTTATCGTGGAACTGCTGCTTGCTGCCAAAGAACGTTTCCAGCCGCTCCATGACGCCGTCGGTGTCCTCCTTGGTGGCCAGCCCGCTGATGGTCAGGGGCACCTCGCTGAAGCTGGCACCCCGGACATCAAGGTCGGCCAGCTCTTTCTCGTTTTGGGTGGAGGGCAGGAAGCGGTCATTGCCGTTCCGGTGGTAGCCCCACTCGGCGGGCAGCACCCGGGGGACGAGGTCGCCGCTGGAAAGGATATTATAGATGTTGCTGGCGGCCCAGGTGGTTTTCAGGGTACCGTCGGCGTTGTGGTTGTTGTCGTAGTCCAGCTGATAGTCCGGGTAGCTGGCGGCGGTCAGGGCCATCGGCGTGGCAAACGTGTAGACGAAGACGTTTTTGCGGTCGATCTCGGGCAGGTCTTTGTTGATCCGCCCCGCCAGCAGGTTAGCGACGGCCGCGCCCCGGCTGTAGCCGCCCACCCAGAGCTTGACGGTGCCCGTCCCGCCCGGCTGGGCGGCCGCCCTGGCCAGATAATTCCGGAGGGCGGTCAGCACCTCGTTCACCGGGATGACAAAGCCCGCGTGGCCCGCCCCCACACCGGTGTGCAGGTTGCTGACCCACTCGCCGCCGTAGCCGCCGCCCCGCAGGATGACGGCCACAATGGTGGCGCGCTGGCCGTTCAGGGGGATGGTCTTCCGGGCCAGGCTGTGGCCCACAAAGTCCCCGGCCTGCCCCACGTCGATGTCGTAGTGGTAGAACTCGGGGTCGGCAAAGCCCAGCGTCGCAAAGGCGTCGGCAAGGTTGGCCTCCCGGCCCACCTCCCCGTTGGCCCAATACCGGGCGTCGCTGGCTGCCGTGTTGAAGGCGGCCCCCACCAGCCCCAGGCTGGCCAGCGCCAGGCTGTGGTCGTACTCCAACGCGGAGTGGGCAAAAAAGCTGTCACTATAATAGTAGTCATGGGGCACGTCGGTCAGGCTCAGCTCACTGCGGAACCGCATGGAATAGCGGCCATCCGCCACCGCCCGGCCCACCGCGCCCTGCGTGTTTTCCGCCGCCGCCCTGGGCACTGCCAGCGCCGCCGCCGAAAGGGCCAGCGCTTTACAAAAATCACGTCGTTTCATGGGGTCTGTTTTCCCTCCTGACGGATCCAACTCTGTGGAATATTTTGTTTTCTGGCGATAGTATACCGTATTTTATCACAAGACACAATGGATAATTTGCAAAAAAACGGCCTGCACTTTACCATGCAGGCCGTTTTGTGGTATTCTGTTCTCAGTGCTCCATCTGCTTGCAGTAGTCCACGATGTGGTGGAACATCTGCTCCACGGCGGGGGCCATGGCGGTGGGCCGCTGGACGGCCAGGCCGACCACACGGTCTTCCTCCGGGTCGATGGGGTAAATTTTGATGTTGGCGGTGCACTGGCTCAGCAGCAGCCGGGGCATGATGGAAATGCCCAGGCCCGCCTCCACCATGGCGATGTTGGACTGGTCATCAATGACATGGCAGCGGCGCTCGGTGCTCAGGCCGTACTTTTTGAGGAACTGGCGCATCTCGGCGTCGGTGGCGTCCCACTGCACCACGAAATTCTGGCCATCCATCAGGGCGGGGGTCATCACGCCGTTTGGCGGCTCCGGCCAGTCGCCGGGGGTAATGCAGAGCAGCGGCTCCTTGAACAGCTCAGTGAGGGTAAATTCCTCCCGGCAGGTGGAGGAGAGGAACGCCAGGTCGATCTGACCCGTGCGCAGCCACTCCTTGACATCATCGTAAGTACCCTGATATACTTCCACTTCGATCTGCGGGTACTGGGCCATAAAGCCCTTGAGGATGCCCGGCAGCATCCCGGCGCAGACGGAGTTGAACGCGCCCAGCTTCACCTTGCCCTTTTCCAGGCCGTTGAGGCGGGCAATGCTCTGCTTCAGCGCCTCGTCGCTGTTGAGCACCGCCCGGATGGACGGATACAGCGAGGCACCGTAGCTGGTCATGGTCACGCCGTTCTTCCCGCGATTAAATAAGGTAAAGCCCAGCTCTGCCTCCATCACCGCGATGGCATGGCTGATGGCCGAGGGGGTCAGGTGCAGCTGCTGTGCCGCCTTGTTAAAGCTGCCCTGGCGGGCCACAGCATCAAAAATCTCATAAGAAAACAGCGTCATACCTCAATGCCTCCTTCCCGTTACTCGTTCGGAGACGCCCGATCTTCTGTGAATCTTTTTCATCTTGCTCTTGCTGGAGTTCAATTTTCTTTTTGAGTGTACTATCCCGCCCGGCCTTTGTCAAGCACCCAAGCGGAATTTTCCACAAAAAATAAGGACTTTCCTGCAACAGAAAGTCGAATCCACACTCTTTTGGAGGGTTGTTTATGGTTGTTCCCCAAACACAGCGCCCCGCGCTCAGCGGTACGGCCCTCAAGCGGCTGGCCCTTTGCAGTATGCTGCTGGACCATCTCGGCGCGTCCTGCCTGGAAGCTGGCGTCTTTTCCCGCCCGGGGCCCATTTCCGAGCCGCTGCTCACGCTGGATCTCTGCCTGCGGTGGGCCGGGCGGCTGGCGTTCCCCCTCTACTGCTTCTTGCTGGTGGAGGGCTTCCTGCACACCCACAGCCTCCGGCAGTACGCCGGGCGGATGCTGGCCTTTGCGCTGGTGAGCGAGCTTCCCTTTGACCTGGCCTTTTTCCACACGCTGATCTACCGGGGCCACCAGAACGTTTACTGGACGCTCTTTTTCGGGCTGTGCGCCTTGGGCTGTTTGCGGCATTGCGGGGAGCGGAGCGCCCCGGGCATTTTCAGCGCCCTGGCTCTGGCCGTGCTGGCGGAGCTCCTCCGCACGGATTACGGAGCCATCGGGGTGCTGCTCATCGTGGTCCTGTACATCACACGGGCCTCCCGGCCCCTGCAGTGCCTGTTCGGGGCCGTGGCCGTCTGCTATGAGCTGCCCGCGCCGCTGGCGTTCCTGCCCGTCTCTCTTTATAATGGTCAGCGGGGCCGCTGCTCCAGGGCCGAGCAATGGGTGTTTTACCTCTTTTACCCCGCCCACCTGGCCCTGCTGGCCGCCGTGACCAACCTGCTGCTCTGAAAACCCGATAAGAATGGAAAAAGCCCGGTGATTTCAAAGAATCATCGAGCTTTTTCTTGGCGGAGTAGGAGGGATTTGAACCCTCGCGCCGTTGTTTAGACGACCTACGCCCTTAGCAGGGGCGCCTCTTCGGCCTCTTGAGTACTACTCCAGAGCAAAGTGTGTTACACTTATTCAATAAAAAATGGCGGAGAGAGTGGGATTCGAACCCACGGTACGTTGCCGTACGGCAGTTTTCAAGACTGCTTCCTTAAACCACTCGGACATCTCTCCTCGTGGGCACTCGCACACGCCGTACCGAATGCCTATTTAATTTACCAGATTTCCGGCGGGCTGTCAAGGGTTAATTGAAAGTTTTTCGCCACTTCCCGCAGCTGACAACCTTTTTTTGGGGTGTGCGGAACTTTTCTCTTTACTCAAACATCTTTTTGTTGTATAATAAAACCACAAGTAAAATGCCACCGGAACAAAGGAGTGCACAACCATGTCGTTTTCAGAGCTTTTGAAGCAATGCCGCAAGCAGCAGGGCATGAGCCAGGCGGAACTGGCGTCCAAGCTGGGGGTCACCCAGCAGGCCGTCGGCAAGTGGGAAAGCGGCAAGTCCTCCCCGGACCCCACAACGGTCGCCCGCATTGCGGAGATCCTGAGCACCACGGCGGATTTTCTGCTGGGGCTGTACCGCCCGGTCGCCAGCAGCAACACGCCGGAGGAGCGGTTCTTTGGCAACTATGCCGAGAGCCTGATCCCGGTCATCGGGACCGTCAAAGCCGGGTACGGTGCCCTGGCCTTTGAGGAGGATTACGGGCAGGAGTATGCCCGGGTGAAAGACCCCTCCAACTATTTCTATCTCGTGGTCCGCGGTGACAGCATGGAGCCCCGCATCCAGGACGGCGACCTGGCACTGGTGCACAAGCAGGACACGCTGGAAAATGGCGACCTGGGCGTGCTGGTCTACGGCGACGAGGGCGAGGGCACCCTGAAGCGTTACCTCCAGCGGGGCAACTGCGTGGTGCTGCAGCCGTTCAACCCGGCCTACAACGAAATGGTCATCAAGGGCGAAGACCTCAACCGCCTGCACATCGCGGGCCGCGTGGTGGAAACCAAGGCGAAGTGGTAAAATTTTTGACCCCAAAAATCCAAAAGCCATTTGCAGAAGCTGCGTATGGCTTTCTTTTTTATCCCTTTTTCCGGGAGGCACCCCATGGAACAGTCTTTGATGGACAAACTCACGATCCTGGCCGACAGCGCCAAATACGATGTAGCCTGCACTTCCAGCGGGGCATCCCGCGCCGCGCGGGCCGGCAGCATCGGCAGCTGCTACGCACCGGGCTGCTGCCACGCCTTTACGGCGGATGGCCGCTGCGTGAGCCTTTTAAAGGTGCTGATGACCAACTGCTGCTCGTTCGATTGCAGCTACTGCGTCAACCGCAAGTCCAACGATCTGCCCCGGGCGACGTTCTCCCCCCGGGAGCTTGCCGAGCTGACCATGGAGTTTTACCGCCGCAACTACATTGAGGGGCTGTTTCTCTCCAGCGCCGTCCTCGTCAGCCCGGACTACACCACCGAGCGGATGCTCGCCGTCCTGCGGCTGCTGCGGGGGCAGTACCACTTCGGGGGCTACATCCATGCCAAAGCCATCCCGGGCACCAGCCCCGAGCTGCTGGAACAGCTGGGCTATCTGGCCGACCGCCTTTCGGTCAACATTGAGCTGCCCAGCGAGAAGAGCCTTTCCCTGCTGGCCCCGGACAAGGGGCGGCACTCCATTTTCCGGCCCATGAAGCAGATCGCTGTTTCCGGTGCCGCCAGCCGGGAGGAAGTGGCTGTTTCCCGCAAAGCGCCCCGGTTTGCTCCCGCCGGGCAGAGCACCCAGATGATCGTGGGGGCCTCCCCCGAAACGGACTACCACATTTTGCAGCTCACCGAGGGGTTATACCAGAAGTACAACTTAAAGCGTGTGTTCTACTCCGCCTATATCCCGGTGACGGAGGACACCCGCCTGCCCGCGCTGGACACCAAGCCCCCGCTGCTGCGGGAGCACCGGCTCTATCAGGCGGACTGGCTGCTCCGGTTCTACCAGTTCAAGGCCGACGAGATTTTAGATCAAAACAGCCCCAACTTCAACCCCTATCTGGACCCCAAATGCAACTGGGCCGTGCAGCACTACGGGCTGTTCCCCGTGGACGTCAACCGGGCCCCGTTTGAAATGCTGCTCCGGGTGCCGGGCATCGGCCCCAAGAGCGCCCGGCGCATCTGGCACGCCCGCAAGCAGGCTTCTCTGGGGCTGGACGAGCTCAGGCGGATGGGGGTCGTGCTCAAGCGGGCCCAGTATTTCATCACCTGCAACGGCTTTTCCGGGGCCCACCCGGGCCAGGGCAGTGCCGGGCGGGAGCGGATCACCCGGGCCCTCATCGACCCCAATGTATTCAGCGGCGGGGTGGAGCAGCTGAGCATGTTCTCCCCGCCTGCCGTGGACAAACTGGTGGCGCAGGGCGTGCCGCCCCGCGCCGCCCAGCGGATGATCCGGGAGGAGGCGGTACAATGTCTGGCCAGAGCGCTGTGACCCCGGCGGCCATCTCCCCTGCGCCCCGCAGGCTCCACGACGCCGACCTTGTTTACCTGTACGACGGCAGCTTTGAGGGCTTTCTCTGCTGCGTGTTCGAGAGCTTTCTCCAGCACGAGATCCCGTTTGCCATCTGGACGCCGGAGCGGGAGACGGCCACCCTCTACCCCATCCGGGAGATTGCTACCGACCACGCCAGAGCCCAGCGCGTTTTTGCCAGCTTCGGCAAAAAACTGGGGGCCGAAACGGAATCCCTCGTCACCCGGGATTTCCTCTCCGGGCGGGAGGACAAAGAGCTGCTGCTCCTGCGCTTTCTGCATCTGGCTTTCGCGCTGGGGCCGGGCACTGTCAAGCGGATGGGCCACCCGGACGTGGCCCCGCTCTACGAGATGAAAAAGAGCCTGGACTGGGAGGTGGACAAGTTCCAGGGCTTTGTCCGCTTTACCGAATACGACGGGATGCTGGGGGCCGTCATCCACCCCAAGAACTACATCCTGCCCCTGCTGCGGGGGCATTTTTGCGGGCGGTTCCCCGAAGAAAATTTCATGATCTATGACGCCGTGCATCAGGCGGTGCTGCTCTACCAAAACCATAAAGCCACCCTCACCGAGCTGGCCGCCCCGCTGGAGCTGCCCCCGCCCAGCGCCCGGGAGCAGGAGTTTCAGGCCCTGTGGAAGCAGTTTTACGATACGCTGGAGATCAAGGCCCGCCACAATGAAACCGGCCGGATGTCCCACTGCCCCAAGCGCTTCTGGCAGGATATGCCGGAGATGCAGGGCTGCTGACCCATTGATTTTTATTTACAATTCCGTCATAGGCCGATGGCTTGAGAAAACCGCCAACCTATGATATACTATCCCTGTCACTTGGCAGGTCTTCTGCCGCAAATGCCCTTTGCAAAGGGCCGAAATAAAGGAGTATTGTACAACTATGGTTCGCATTACTATGGAAGACGGCGGCATCATCGACATTGAGCTGAACGAGGAAGCCGCTCCCATCACCTGTGAGAATTTCAAGAAGCTGGTCAGCGAGGGCTTTTACAACGGTCTGACGTTCCACCGCGTCATCCCCGGCTTTATGATCCAGGGCGGCTGCCCGCTGGGCAACGGCACCGGCGGCCCGGGCTGGAACATCAAGGGTGAGTTTGCTGCCAACGGCGTCAACAACCCCATCAAGCACACCCGCGGCGTCATCAGCATGGCCCGCAGCATGAGCCCCAACAGCGCCGGCAGCCAGTTCTTCATCATGCACCAGGACGCACCCCACCTGGACGGCCAGTATGCCGCCTTTGGCAAGGTGGTGGCCGGCATGGATGTTGTGGATCAGATCGCCGCTGTCCGCACCGACTGGAACGATAAGCCCACCACCCCGGTCAAAATGAAGACCGTGGAGCTCATCGAGGGCTAAACCTGTGTTCTTCCCGCACACCGGGCTTTTCCGGCTGTGCGGTTTTTTGTTAAGGAGAATTGTCATGAAATACGATTTTACGTCCATTCTCGAACGCCACGGCAAAGATGCCATCGCCGTGGACGGCCTGGGCACCGGCTTTGCCCCCTCTGCCCCCAAGGAGGGCTTTGACGCCATCCCCATGTGGGTGGCGGACATGAACTTCCCGGTGGTGCCCACCATCCAGCAGGAGGTCATTGCCCGCGTCCAACACCCGGCATTCGGCTACTTTGACCCCAGCGACGAATACTACAACGCCATCCTCCAGTGGCAGGCCAGGCGCAACGGCGTGACCGGACTGGAAAAGCAGCACATCGGCTATGAGAACGGCGTGCTGGGCGGCGTGGTCAGCGCCCTGAACTGCGTCTGCTCCAGGGGCGACAAGGTGCTGGTGCACAGCCCCACTTACATCGGCTTTACCCGCTGCCTGGAAAACAACGGCTACGATATCGTCCACTCCTCGCTGGTGCAGGACGAGAACGGCGTGTGGCGGATGGACTTTGCCGACATGGAAAAACACCTGGCCGAGGAACACATCCATGCCGCGATTCTGTGCAGCCCCCACAATCCCTGCGGCCGTGTGTGGGAGCGCTGGGAGCTGGAAAAGGCCATGGAGCTGTTCAAAAAGTACAACGTCTATGTCGTCTCGGACGAGATCTGGTCCGACATCATCCTTTCCGGCCACAAACACATCCCCACCCAGTCCATCAGCGAGGATGCCCGCCAGCGCACTGCCGCCATGTATGCCCCCTCCAAGACATTCAACCTGGCCGGCCTCATCGGCAGCTACCATATCGTGTACAATGACTGGTGGCGGGACCGCATCAAAAAGGAGTCCAGCCTCTGCCACTACAACTCCATGAACGTCCTCTCCATGCACGCCCTCATTGGTGCCTACAAGCCCGAGGGCTATGAGTGGGCGGACGAGCTCCGCGAGGTATTGACCGGCAACGTGGATTTTGCCTGCGATTACATCGCCCAGCACTTTGAGGGTGTGAAAGTGGCCAAGCCCGAGGGCACTTACATGCTCTTTGTGGACTGCACCGACTGGTGCGCCGCCCACGGCAAGACCATCCGGGAAGTGGAACAGGCCTGCTGGGATGTGGGCGCTGCCGTGCAGGATGGCACCATGTTCCACGGTCCCTGCCACCTGCGGATGAATCTGGCCTCTCCCCGCTCCCGCATTGAGGAAGCCTTCCGCCGGATGGATCAGTATGTTTTTAACGCAAAGTAATTTTTAAGTTTCTCTATACAAAAAACGCCTCTGACATCCACCGTCAGAGGCGTTTTTTGTTTCGGAACTGGTTTTACTCGCCCAGCAGCATCAGGTAGTACAGCACCTCGATGACCAGCAGGACCGAGAGCTGGGAGGGAGCATGGTCGCCCTCAATGAGGCGCTGCTCCCGGTTGGAAGCCAGCAGGACATGATCCGCCTGCTGGGCCAGCGGCGAGTGCCGGGTGCTTGTGATGAGGAGGATGGCTGCCCCGTTTTCCCGGGCCAGCCGGGCCACCTCTTCCAGCGCAGGGTTCCGCCCGGTGCCGGAGATGACCAGCAGCAGGTCGTTCTTTGTCAAAGTCGCCGCAAAGGCACGGGTCTTTTCCGGGATGGCGCTGGCCACGCACCGCTTGCCCAGGCTGCCAAACTTGACCGAGGCTTCCAGCGCGATGCTCAGGTTATGGCTGGCAGCGGCCACTTCCACCACATGGGCCGCGTTCAGGCAGGCCAGCGCTGCCCGCAGCTGGTCCGCATCCAGCGCCTGCACCGTGGCCCGTACTTCTTCCTGTTTGTTGACGAGGAATTTTTGCAGGATGCTCCGCATCCGGTCCGGCTGAGCCGCCGCGTGGCTTTTTTCCGCCTCCTGCTGCTCCATCACATCCCGCGCAAGTGCCAGCTGGAACTTGCGGTAACTCTCAAAGCCGAGTTTGTGGCACAGCAGGGTCAAAGCGCTCATTGGGGTTTCGCCCATATCGCAATACCTCCTGGTGTGTGCTTGTTACACACGGATCGTTGCGTCAAGTTTAGCAGTTTCTGTGCTAAAAATCAATTTTTTGTGTCACATTTCCACAAATTCAGCAATTTGTATATTTTATTCCTCCAAATTTTTCAACGAAAAACTCCCCCTTGTACAGGGGGAGTGAATCTTTTTACGCGATCCAGCGGGCGCTGTTTTTCAGCAGCCCTCTTTTTCGGCCAGCTTCCGGCCCATGAGCACGCCCATGACGGAGGCCATCATCAGGCCGCGGGTCCAGCCGGAGGAGTCGCCCAGGCAGTGCAGGCCCTGAATGTTGGTGTCCAGGTTCTCGTCCATCTTGACCTTGTTGGAGTAGAACTTCAGCTCCGGGCTGTAGAGCAGGGTCTCGTTGGCGGCAAAACCGGGCACCACCATATCCAGCATCTTGATGAACTCAATGATGTTGGTCATGGCGCGGTAGGGCATGGCGGCGGTGATATCACCGGCCACAGCGTCTTTCAGGGTGGGCTTGACGTTGGATTGTGCCAGCTCTTTCTGCCAGGTGCGCTTGCCGTCCAGGATATCACCGTAGCGTTGGACCATAATATGGCCCGCGCCCAGCATGTTGGTCAGCTCGCCCACTTTCTGGGCGTAGGCGATGGGCTGGTTGAACGGCTCGGTGAAATTGTGGGAGACGAGGATGGCCAGGTTGGTGTTGGGGCTCTTCTTCTCCTTGAAACTGTGGCCGTTGACGACAGCCAGGTCGTTATCATAGTTTTCCTGTGCCACAAAGCCGCCGGGGTTCTGGCAGAACGTGCGGACCTTGTTCTTCCAGGGCTTGGGGTAGCCGATGAGCTTGGACTCATACAGCACCTTGTTCACTTTCTCCATGACTTCGTTGCGGCACTCCACGCGGACACCGATGTCCACGGTGCCGGGCTTGTGGGCAATGTGGTGCTCGGCGCAGATCTTCTCCAGCCAGTCAGCGCCACGGCGGCCCGTGCCGATGACGACGGTATCCGCGTAAACCGGATAGGCTTCCGTATCACGGGGTCCCTTGATGAGGACGCCCTTGCAGACCTCGTTTTCGAGGATGATGTTCTCGCACTCGGTGGAGAAGAGCATTTCCACGCCGTTGTCGGCCAGATGGTTCTGGATGGCCAGGTAGAGCTGCTGGGCTTTCTCGGTGCCCAGATGGCGGATGGGGCAGTCCACCAGCTTGAGGCCGGCATGGATGGCGTTCTTGCGGATCTCCTTGATCTCCTCGCCGGTGTAGATGCCCTCCACATGGGGGTCCGCGCCAAACTCCAGATAGATCTTATCGGTATAATCGATCAGCTCCTGGGCGAACTCCTCGCCGATGAGGGTGGGCAGGTCGCCGCCGACCTCATAGGAGAGGCTCAGTTTGCCGTCCGAGAACGCGCCGGCACCCGAGAAGCCGGTGGTGATGGCGCAGGTGGGGCGGCAGTTGACGCAGTGGCCCAGCTCTGCCTTGGGGCAGTGGCGTTTTTCCACCGGCTTGCCTTTTTCCACCAGCAGGATGTGCTTTTTGCTGCCGTGGCGCAGCAGCTCCACAGCGGTAAAAATACCGGCCGGGCCGGCACCCACAATGATCAGATCGTACTTTTCCATTTTCTTTTTATCCTTTTATTCGTTGATTTGTTCGTTGTCGTTCTCCTGCTCCACCTCGGCACTCTCGTCCACATGGTCGAGCTCCACGGCCGTGGCTTCGGCATCGGCACGGGCCACATCCGGGGCAATGACGCCGTCGCCGTTCAGATCCTGGCCGGTAACGGCCTCCAGCACCGACTGCGCCTCCGGGTGCAGCTTGACGAACCGCCGCACCGCCAGCATGGTGTACAGGGCACTCAGCAGGTTGAGGGCGCTCTCAATGATGAGGATCACGCCAATGGCCATCACCAGCGTTTCCATGGCCCCAAAGGGGTCCACGATCATCACAACGCCCAGCACCACGCTCAGCAGCGCCAGCAGGAGGAAGCCTTTCCAGCTGCCATAGCCGCAGCGGCGGAGCTCCAGCGCGTTCTGCACCCGGCCCAGGCTATCGAAGATGACGAACAGGCCGAACACGATGGGCAGGATGCGGACCACGATGTCGCTGCGCAGGATGAGGAAGCCGCCCAGCGCCAGACAGACCAGACCGGAGATCAGGGTGAGCTGACTCTGGAAAATGCCGCGCTCCACCAGAAAATAGCGCACCAGCTGGATCACGGCGCCCAGCAGCACCACGCCGCCCAGCGCGTAGCAGACCACGTTGAGGGCCGTACCGGGCACCATCAGCAGGAAAATGCCCAAAGCCAGGTAGAGCACGCTCATCACGATCAGGTTCCATTTCAGCTTTTTTCCCATATCATTCACGATCCTTTCGTCCGCAGGGGACTTATTTTGCTTTTGTTACGCGTTTTGCATGGGTGCAATGATGTTTTTGTTGATGCGTGCCATAAACACGAGGCTCAGCGTCGTGCTGACCACTTCCGCAATGAGGAACGCCCACCAGACCATATTCACGTTGCCGGTCCGGCTCAGCAGCCACGCCACCGGAATCAGCACCACCAGCTGGCGGCAGACCGAGATGATGAGGCTGTACACGCCGTTGCCCAACGCCTGGAACACCGAGCTCAGCACGATGCCGATGCCTGCCAGCAGGAAGTGGGGGCAGATGATCCGCAGTGCCGGGATGCCGATGGCCAGCATGGCGTCACTGGCGGCAAAGAGGTTCAGCAGCAGGCCGGGTGCAAACTGGAACACACAGAAGCCGATGAGCATGATGCACTCCGCGTAGGTGATGGCCAGCTTGATGGTCTTTTTGACGCGCCGCGGGTCCCGGGCACCATAGTTGTAGCTGATGATGGGCACCATCCCGTTGTTCAGGCCAAAGATGGGCATGAACACGAAGCTCTGCAGCTTGAAATAGACGCCGAACACCGCCACCGCCGTGGCCGAGAACGCCATGAGGATCTGGTTCATGAAGAACGTCATCACGCTGCCCACGCACTGCATGGCAATGCTGGGCAGGCCCACGACGTAGATCCGCCGGATGGCCTCGCCGTTGGGGCGGAAGCCCCGGAAGCTGATCTGGATGTCCGGGTTTTTCTTCAGGTTGAAGAAGATGGCCGCGCCCGCGCCGCAGAACTGGCCGATGACGGTAGCCACCGCGGCCCCCGTGGTGCCGGACAATGCCTCGCCGCAATAACCAAAGATGAAGATGGGGTCCAGCACGATGTTGACCACCGCGCCGATGAGCTGGCTGGTCATGCTGAGGTTGGTGCGGCCGGTGGCGGCCAGCAGCTTCTCGCCCATGGTCTGCAAAAACAGGCCAAGGCTGAACACACTGCACACCCGCAGATACCGGATGCCCTGCAGGGCAATGTCCGGGTCACTGGTCTGGGCGTAGAAATAGGGTTTCATGCAGGTAAGGCCGATGACAAAAAAGATCACATAGCTGCACAGGGCCAGAAAAATGCCGTTCTCGGCGGTCTTGTTGGCCCGCTCCTGATTCTTTTCACCCAGGCTTTTGGAGAGCAGGGCGTTGACGCCCACGCCCGTGCCCACACCCACGGCGATCATGACGTTCTGCAGCGAGAACGCCAGCGAAACAGCGGTCAGGGCGCTCTCGCTGACGTGGGACACGAAGATCGAGTCCACCACGTTGTACAGCGCCTGCACCAGCATGGACACCATCATGGGCACACTGAGCTTGACCAGCAGCGGGTTGATGTTCATAGTGCCCATGATGTTCTCACGGGCCGTTGCTTGTTGATTTTCTTCCACGTTGACTCCTTTTGACATTTGGGATGCTTGTTTCTTTACCGGAAACGTGGGCAGAGCGCTTGCGCGCCCCACCCACGAACCATCATTGTTTTTTACGTCCAGGACCGCCCGGTGTCCGGGCCTCAGCCCATGGTCTTCTCCTTGGCGGCCACGGCGTCCAGGATCATCTTCACGCAGGTCTCGCGGCCCAGCGCGGCGTTGATGGCCAGGTCGTAGTTGTGCGCGTCGCCCCAGCGGTTCTGGGTGTAGTAGTTGTAGTAGGCAGCACGGTTGCGGTCGGTCTTCTCGATTTCTTCCTTGATGCCTTTCTCGTCTTTCGCCTTGACAAGGGGGTCGGTCTTGGCCAGCTCACGCCGCCACTCCACCGGAGCATAGATGAAGACGCGCAGCACGTCCTTGCGCTCCCGCAGCACATAGTCGCCGCAGCGGCCCAGGATCACGCAGGGGCCCTCCTCGGCCAGCTGCTTGATGATCCGGCTCTGCAGGATGAAGACCTGATCGCCCAGAGGCAGATCGTTGCCCATGGTGTAGAGGCTGTACAGCAGGCTGTGGGTGTGGCGCTTTTCACTGGCCGCCACCGCCTCTTCGGACAGGCCGGAATGCTTGGCTGCCATGGTGATCAGCTCCTTATCGTAGAGCTTGATGCCCAGGGTGTTTGCCACATCCTCTGCGATGTAGTTGCCGCCGGTGCAGTACTCACGGCCAATCGTAATGATCGTCTTTGCCATAATGTATTCCTCCTATAGAAAAATTGGATTTTTCTCAAAAAGCGCTCGGCTCCGCCGGGGCAGCTGCTCCGGCGGCTTGCGCGGTGCTTTGAAGAACGGGTTCAGGCGGCGGGGGCGGCACCGGGAGCCGGACTTCGGCCACCCGCATCCTGCCGGTCTGGTCCACCGCGTACACGCTGTACCGCCCGCCCGCGGCCAGCTGCTCCGCGCTGAAGCGGATGCCGCCCTCAGCGGTTTTTTCCAGCCGTTTGAACGTCCGGTGGGCGGTGGTGGCATGGGCTATCCCATCGTGGCGGCTGGCCGCCAGCCAGCCGGAAAATTCCTCGGGCAGAAGGTCTTTCTGGCCCCGCTGCACGAACGTGTACACGCCGGGCTCTCCCGTCTTTTCCAGCTCGCACAGGATGCGGCGGGGGCGGTCGGCTTCCACGTCCCGGGGCTTGCCCCGCAGGGCGATGGCCCGGCCCGTGAAGTAGCGCAGGAAATCGGTAACGGCCATGGTGCAGTTCACGGCTCCATCCGTGTCCGCCGTGGGGTCATTGAGGAGGACAAAATCCGCCAGCACGGCGTCATCGTGCCCGAAGCCCCGCAGGCCCATCCAGACCCCGACGGAGTCCCGCTGGCCCCGCACCCGGCGCTCCACCCGGACGGCTACCGAACAGCCGTCGTGGATCTGGGCCCGGAGGTCTTTCAGGTCCATCCAGGCCTGCCAGCAGGGGTAGCCGCAGCAGCCTGCCGCGGCCGCGGCGAACGCGCCGTTGCCGGTGCTGCCGGTGGCCTTATCCTCCATCACATAGGCCACCTCCTCGGGGAGGATGTCCTCGCCGAAGCGGTTCATGAGGGCGGCCATCACCAGCGGCAGGTCCATCTCCCGGCCAAAGCTGGGGTCGTGGGCGCTGAGGCAGTATTCCGGCAGGTAGAGCCGCCGGTTGATGGGGTGGCCCTCCTGTTTTTCCCAGGTCACGGGCCGCACGGCAGCGGCCAGCAGCCGGAGGGCCGGGGTGACTTTATCGTCGTTGGAGGAGAGGTTGACCTGCAATTGCACGCCGGTGCCGCCGCCGGGGGTTGCCACCGTGACCGTGTCCCCCATCAGGAAGACCATGCCGTCCTCGCTCTGGGCGTTGACGCTGCACCGGGGGTAATCCGGGGCCCACTTGCCAAAGCTCATCCAGCCCGTCCAGGCGTTGCCTGCATACACGCGGCAGCGCACCTCCACCATGGTGTTGTGGGGAGCGTGGGCGTTCCAGCTCACGTTCAGGTTGCAGAACGCGGGCATGGCAAACTCCGGCGTGGTGTAGCTGCCGTACTGCAGGTAGCGGCCCGCCGCGCTGTCCAGCACGATGCTGCCGCTCTCCAGCGCCACGTTATCCAGCTGCCCGCGGGAGAATGTCTCGGTGCCCTGCAGCACCAGATTGTTCCGCTGCTCCATGGCTCCTGCTCCCCTTTCTGCCGCAGCAAATTTTCAGTGGATGAAATTACTCTTCGTCTTCGCCCCGCTCGGCGGCCAGCTCTGCTTCAAGCTCGGCGTCGTGGAGCTTTTGGATCTTCTCTTCAATGTGGAACACCCGGTCCAGGTCGCCATACACGATCTGGCAGCAGACTTCCACCTGGAACCAGAAGCCAAACACCAGCATGAGCAGCAGGCCCAGCGGCATACAGAGGATGACAAGGCCCCAGAACAGGATGGTAACGACCGACGCCGCCAGCGCGTGGGGCAGGAACGCGATCATGCAGTTGACGCTGTTTTTCAACGTCTGGAACAACGGCTGATCCAGCAGCACCACCTGCGGCCACAGATAGGAGAACAGCATGTGGAACAGCAGCAGGTTGAGCACCGTTGCCACCCACATGGGCACGCCCACATTGGTGCCGTGGTAGAGCATGTTGAAGCAGAAATACACAAAGAAGATCTGCACCGTGACCACCACGCAGTAAAGCACGCCCGGCAGGATGCTGGCCTTGAAATTGCGCTTGAATGCCTTGCGGTAGGTCGTCCACCAGTAACCGGCCTCATCACGCAGGGCGCGCAGAACGGTATCGTACATGCCGGCCAGCGCCGGGCCCGCCAGAATGCCGCCCGCAGCGGCACTGACCAGCATCACGGGGAGGCTGTTCATCAGAAAGCCGATGTAGACCAGGCAGATGACCGGGAGAAAGCCCAGGCAGGTGAGCAGGTTTGCAAGGAACATGCTGCTCATATCGCGGCCCACCAGCTCGAAGAAACGGCCTACGCCGGTCTTGCGGGGGGCGTCTTTCTCCACGCCCGGCCCCGCTTTGAAATCATTTGCAGAGGGGAATAAACTCATGTGTCGTTCCGGTTCCTTTCCTGCTGCCCGGCGGACAGCGTCTGGCAGGCACCGGCGTTTCTCTCTGGAAGCGCCATTGTGCTACCTTTGTAGTTATAACTATACCCGGATTTTGTGGATTTTGCAAGCTGCAAAGGCTAGGATTTGTAAAAAAAGTATTTTCTCTCCCTTTTTACGGAAAAGTGTGTTACAATAAACTGGGATTTTTATAGCCCATTCCCATTGAAAGGAGCATCTCTCATGAGCATTTTCCGCACCATTGCAATGTTCCTCTATCTTTTTGGATACATGATCGTCCACTACAATATCCTCCGCCGGGGCGAGCGCGCGCTGGCCGCAGGCGACATGGACACGGTGGAGCAGATCGTCAACAAGCACATCCCCCACTGGAGCCGGCAGATCCTGCACATCACAGGGGTCCAGCTGCTGGTGGAGGGGCTGGACAACATCCCCAAAGACACTGCCTGTGTGTTTGTGGGCAACCACCGCAGCTACTATGATATCCCCCTGCTGCTGGCCGGGCTGGACCGGCCCCACGGCATCCTGGCCAAGGAGGAGCTGGGGAAGATCCCCCTGCTCAACCGCTGGATGAAGCTGCTGGGCTGCGTGTTCGTCCAGCGGGACGACGTGCGCGCCTCCGTCCGGGCCCTGAACGACGCCACCGCCATCGTGGAGAGCGGCAAGAGCTTTGTCATCTTCCCCGAGGGCACCCGCTACAAGGGCGAAGAGGGCGGCGCCGGCGAGTTCAAGCAGGGCGCGTTCCGCATCGCGGTCAAGACAGGCGCTCCCGTGGTGCCGGTGGCCATCACCGGGGCACGGGCCCTGTTTGAGAACAACGGCAACCTCTGCCACCCGGGCACGGTACGCATCAAGGTGCTGCCCCCCATCCAGACCGCAGGCATGAGCCGCGCTGAGCAGAAACAGCTGCCCGACGCCGTCCGCCAGACCATTCTGGCTGAATTATAAGGAGCTTTATGGCAAGCTATCGTTACGAGCGCGACATCGACCCCAGGGAGCTGGCCCCCCGCAAAGAGCGGCAGTACACCCGGAAAGAAAAGTGGACCAACTGGTGGGATTATAACCTCAAGTGGGTCATCCTCATCGGCATTGCCGTGGCCTTTGTGGCTTACAACTTCATCGGACAGTATTTCTTTGTGCCCAAGCCCGATTACAACATCGCCGTGGTGGCCCCCTACTACCTGCCCGACGACACCGTGACGGCCCTGCAGACGGCTCTTGCCCGGTACGGCGAGGACCGCAACGGCGACGGCAAGGTGCTGGTGACACTGAACGTCTACACGCTGGACTACAGCGACGAGGATCCTCAGACCGAGAGCGCCGCCTACCTGACCATGGCGGGCACCACCAAGCTGGCCACTGACGTGCAGGGCGGCCTGAGCTCCATTTTTCTCCTCTACGACCCCGCCGGGTTCGAGGACAGCACCGGCACCCTGCGGTATCTGGACGGCAGCCTGCCCGCCCCGGACAGCGACGACGACTGGTGGAACATGGTGTACAAGTGGACGGACTGCCCCGTGCTGGCCGGGCTGGACCTGGGCGAGTACCGGGCCGACACCACCCACGCCCAGGGCGGCGACAGCCAGCAGTACCTCTCCGATTTTTACATCGGGATGCGGGGTGCCTGGAACACCGCCACGGCGGAGAACCTCGCCGGCGGCGAGGAGCTCTGGCAGGCGTTGACCGCCGGGGCTGTCTCCACCCTGAGGGAGGGCTGAGCCATGCGGTTCCGTCTCATCCGCCGGGGCACGGCGGCACACTCCGCCGTGCCGGAAAAGCCCGCGCCCGCGGCCCCCGGCACCCCCGCCCCGCCCAAAGCTTCGGATCTCGACAATCCCTACGGGCGGTACTACGGCACGGCCCGCAAGCGGGAAGATCTGCGCAAATGAACCATAAAAGTCTCTCATCCTGCCGGGTGAGAGGCTTTTCCTTTATAATTTTATTCGCTTTATTCCCTCCGCGTTTGAAAAATTATCCGCTTTGAAAGCGCTGGGCTTTTGTTGTTTCTCCATCCGGGTTATGGTATACTAATCAAGTATTCTCATAAATCACAGAACAAAGGATGTGGATTCCCCATGGACGCACTGGACAAAGCACGCGCGGAGATCGACGCGGTGGACGCGCAGCTGGCGGCGCTGTTTGAGCGCCGGATGGCCGCGGTGCTGGCCGTTGCCGCGTACAAAAAGGCCCACGGCCTGCCCATCTTTGACGCCGCGCGGGAGGCGGTAGTGCTGGACAAAGCCGCCGCCCGCATTCAGGAGCCCGCTCTGCGCCCCTACTACCGGGACCATGTCCAGAACATGATGGACGTTGCCAAGCAGTACGAGGCCGCGGTGCTGGGCCGCAACCGCGCCGCCTATCAGGGCGTGGAGGGAGCCTTTTCCCACATCGCGCTCAAAGCGCTCTTCCCCCATGCCGAGGCCATCAGCTACCCCACCTGGGACGAAGTGTTTGACGCCGTGGAGCGGGGCGACGCCTCCCACGGCGTGGTGCCGTTTGAAAACAGCCACGCGGGCGATGTTTCCGCCGTGCTGGACCTGTGCTACAACCACCCGGACCTCTGGGTGGTGGATGTCTACGACCTGCCCGTCTCCCAGAACCTGCTGGTGCTGCCCGGCACCCAGCTCAACGAGCTGAAGATGGTGTACAGCCACCAGCAGGCCATTGCCCAGAGCGAGACGTTCCTGCGGCAGTTCCACCTGCCCGCCACGGCCATGCCCAACACCGCCATGGCGGCCAAATTTGTGGCTGACGGCGGCGACCGCGGCCTTGCCGCCATTGCCAGCGTGGAAACAGCGGCCCTGTACGGGCTGGAGGTGCTGGTGCCCAGCATCAACACCGACGGCGACAACACCACCCGCTTCGTCGTGCTGAGCAAAGAGAAGCCCACGGCGGGCAACCGGTTCTCCCTGCTGTTCACCGTGGACAACAAGCCCGGCAAGCTGGCCGAGGTCATCCAGATCATCGGTGCCAGCGGCTACGATATGGAGTCCATCAAGAGCCGCCCGCTGCCCCATGTCCCCTTTGATTATTACTTTTATGTGGAGCTGGTGGGCGACCCCACCGCCGACGAGACCGCCGCGCTGCTGCGCGAGCTGGATCATACCTGCCGCACCGTGCGGCTGTTAGGAGTGTACACAAAATGAGCGAATTTATCGGAACCAAGCTCACCATGAACCTGGGCGAGCGCAGCTATGATATCATTTTAAAGAGCGGCGCGCTGGAAAACCTGTACCAGTTCGCCCGGCTGGACCGCCGGGTGGCCGTCGTCACCGACAGCGGCGTGCCTGCCCAGTACGCCCAGCGGGTGGCCGACCAGTGCAAGGACGCCAAGATCATCACCGTGCCCCAGGGCGAGGGAAGCAAGAGCTTTAAAATTCTGGAGACCGTCCTGCGCCAGATGCTGGAATTCAATATGGGCCGGGGCGACCTGGTCATCGCCGTGGGCGGCGGTGTCGTGGGCGACCTGGCAGGCTTTGCGGCCTCCATCTACATGCGCGGCATTGATTTCATCAACTGCCCCACCACCACCCTCTCCATGATCGATTCCTCCATTGGCGGCAAGACCGCCGTGGACCTGGGCGACACCAAAAACATCGTGGGCGCTTTCTGGCAGCCCAAACTGGTCATCGTGGACCCGGAGACGCTGTCCACCCTGCCCCGCCGCCACTACATCAACGGCCTGGCCGAGGCCGTCAAGGCCAGCCTGTTGGCCGACCCGGAGCTGTTTTCCATCTTTGAAAAAGGCGATGTGGACGCGCGGATCGGCGAGATCATCTACCGCAGCCTCCGCTTCAAAAAGAACATCGTGGAGCAGGACGAGCAGGAGCACGGGATGCGCAAAGCCCTCAATTTCGGCCACACCATCGGCCACGGCATTGAGGCCGTCAAGGGCATCAAGGGCCGCCGCACCGTGGGCCTGTTCCACGGCGAGTGCGTGGCACTGGGCATGCTGCCCATGATCGAATCCAAAGCCCTGCAGAAGCGGGTGCGGGCCGTTTACCGCCGCCTGGGCCTCCCGCTGCGCACCACCTACAACAAAGAAAAAGTCCTGGCCGAGATGCTGCACGATAAAAAGGCGCAGGGCGGCCAGATCACCATCATCAAGGTCCCCGGCCTTGGCTGCTGGCGGGCCGAGACCATCCCGGTAGAGGGCCTGCGCCCCCTGCTGGGCATGGAGGAATAAGCCCATGAAAAACACTTACGGCAGCGCGCTGGCGCTGACCATTTTCGGCGAGAGCCATGGTGCCGCCATCGGCGCGGTGCTGGACGGCATGGCGGCAGGCGTCCCCGTGGACGAGGCCCGCGTTGCCGCCTGCATGGACAAGCGCCGGGCCCGGGGCGACGGTCTTTCCACCGCCCGGGTGGAGGCCGATCAGGTCCAGTTTCTTTCGGGCGTGGTCAACGGCCACACCACCGGCACGGCCATTGCCCTGATGATCGAGAACCAGAACACCCGCAGCGGTGATTACGCCAAGACCGCCGACCTGCTCCGCCCCGGCCACGCCGATTATACGGCCTACGCCAAATACCACGGCTTTCAGGACGCCCGGGGCGGCGGACACTTCTCCGGCCGCGTCACTGCCGCGCTGGTGGCGGGCGGTGCCATCGTGCTGGACGCCCTGAGCCGGGCGGGCATTGATATTTCCACCCATATTGCCCGGTGTGCGGGCATCTCCGATACGCCTTTCGCGCTGGATGACCCCGCCGCATTGGCCGCTCAGGCAGAAGCACTGGTGGGCAAGCCGGAGGGCTTTGCCCTGCTGGACACCACCGTGGAAGAACCCATGAAAGCCGCCATCCGGGCCGCCGGTGCCGACGGCGACAGCGTGGGCGGCATTTTGGAGACCGCCATCCTCGGCCTGCCGGCAGGCCTGGGCGAACCCTATTTTGACAGCGTGGAGAGCCTGCTGGCCCATGCGGCATTCTCCATCCCGGCCGTCAAGGGCATCGAGTTTGGCACCGGCTTTGGCTTTGCGGACCTGCGCGGCTCCGCCGCCAACGACGCGTTCCGGATGGACGAGGTCGGCCGGGTCGTCACCCGGACCAACCACAACGCGGGCCTCAACGGCGGCATCTCCAACGGGATGCCCGTGGTCTTCCGCACCGTGGTCAAACCCACGCCCAGCATCTACAAACAGCAGGACACGGTCGATTATGTCGCCCGCAAGAATGCAACGCTCTCCATCCAGGGCCGCCATGACCCCTGCATCGTGCCCCGGGCCGCCATCGTGCAGACCTGCACCGCCGCTTTGGTGGTGGGCGACCTGATGACCACCCGATATGGCACGGCATGGATGGAGCGGCCCACCAGTTACCGCAGGGAGGAATCGTAATGGAATATGGACTCATCGGCGGCAGACTTGGACACTCTTACTCCAAGCTCATCCATGAAATGCTCTGCGGCTACCGGTACGACCTGTGCCCCCTGCCCACGGAGGCGGATGCCCGGGCGTTCCTGGAAAAGCGGGCGTTCAAGGCCATCAACGTGACCCTGCCCTATAAGCGGTTGGTCATGGAATACTGCTCCTTCATCGACCCCCGGGCCAAGGCCATCGGGGCCGTGAACACCGTCGTCAATCACAACGGTCTGCTCTACGGCTATAACACCGATTACCTGGGCTTTGCCCACCTGTGCGCGGCCCATGGCGTCGATTTCACGGGCCGCACGGTCCTGATCCTGGGCACCGGCGGCACCCACAACACCACCAGCGCGGTGGCCAGGGACAAAGGCGCAGCCAGGATCCTGACCGTCAGCCGGAAGCCCGACCCCGCCAAGGGTGAGCTCTCCTACGAGGAAGCTGTCCACAGCGGGGCGCAAATCGTCATCAACACCACACCCGCGGGCATGTACCCGAATGTCGGTACCTGCAATCTGGACATTGCCGCTATGCCGGGCCTTGAAGCCGTGCTGGACGTGGTCTATAACCCCGAAAAGACCGAGATCATCCTCCGGGCCGAGGAAGCCGGGGTCCCGGTGGCCGCCAGCGGCCTGGAAATGCTGGTGGCACAGGCCGTGTACGCGGCGGAGTATTTCCTCGACCGCAAGTTTGAGGATGCCCCGGCGGAAATTTCCCGCGTCACGGCGGCCATCCGGCGGGATACGCTCAATGTCGTCCTCATCGGGATGCCCTCCTCCGGCAAATCCACCATCGGGCGGATGCTGGCCGAAAAGCTGGGCAAGCGCTTTCTTGATCTCGACGACGAGGTGGTCAAGGCCGACGGCCGCACCATCCCGGAGATCTTTGCCGCCGAGGGCGAGGACAGCTTCCGCCGGAAAGAGACGGAGCAGACCGCCCGGTTTGCCAAAGAGGGGCGGCAGCTGCTCTCCTGCGGGGGCGGCGTCATCAAGCGGCCGGAGAACATCCGGCTGCTGCGCCAGAACGGCGTCATCCTCTTTTTGGACCGCCCGCTGGAAGCGCTGACCGTGGGCGGCGGCAGGCCGCTCTCCTCCAGCACCGACGCCCTCCGTGCCATGTACACCGAGCGCAGGCCGCTGTATCTGGCGGCAGCGGACGCCGTTGTGCCCAACCATACTACCGTCACGGACGCGGTGAACGCGGCCATGGAGGCTCTGGATGAAATTTTTGATCATTAACGGCCCTAACCTCAACCTGATGCACTTTACCGAGCCGGGCGTGGCCGGGCAGATCGACTACAACGCCCTGCTGGATTATCTGGAAGTCTGCTGCCAGCAGATGGACATTCAGGTGGAGTTTTTCCAGTCCAACCACGAGGGCGACCTCATCGACGAGATCCAGTCCGCCGCAGGCCGGGCGGACGGCATCGTCATCAACCCGGGCGGCTATGCCCACTACAGCGTGGCCATTCTGGACGCGCTGCGGGTCTGCGGCGTGCCCGCCGTGGAGGTCATGCTCAGCGAGCCGGACAGCCACGAGCCGTTCCGCCAGACGGACGTGGTCTCCTTTGGCTGTCAGGGCCATTTTATCGGGGAGGGCATCAGCGGCTATCTGCACGCCTGCGCCTACCTCGTCCAGCTGCTCCGCATCGACGGCAGCGGGCACACTCACTTGGTGATGTAGCCCTCTCAGGCGCTGGCCAGCGAGCGCGAGACGGAGCGGTTTTCAACGATTCAAAAAGAAGGGACGTAAATTCAATGATTATTTCCACCAAAAAAGGCACCCCGAAAATAGAGCTTGAGAAGATCGTCGATAAATTTGAGAAGCAGGGCCTTGATGTTACCCTCATCACTGGCAAGGACTACAATGTCTTTGGTCTGGTGGGCGACACCACCAAGATCGATGAGCGGGACGTGCTGGCCAACCCCTGGATCGACAATGTCACCCGCGTGTCTGCCCCCTACAAGCGCGCCAACCGCTTGTTCCACCCCGCCGATTCCGTCATCGACTGCGGCGGCGTGAAGATCGGCGGCAAGGAGAAGATCGCCGTCATGGCAGGCCCCTGCAGCATTGAGGGCGAGGAGCAGGCCCTGCGCATCGCCCAGTCCGTCAAGGCCGGCGGTGCCACGCTCTTCCGCGGCGGCGCTTACAAGCCCCGCACCTCTCCCTACTCGTTCCAGGGTCTGGAAACCGAGGGCATCCTCGACATGGTCAAGGCCCGCGAGGCCACCGGAATGCCCATCGTTTCCGAGCTGATGAGCGAGGACCGCATCCCCGAGTTTGAGGAGTATGTGGACGTGGTGCAGATCGGTGCCCGCAACATGCAGAACTTCCAGCTGCTGAAAGCCGTTGGCAAGATGCACAAGCCCGTGCTGCTCAAGCGCGGCCTGTGCAACACCATCGAGGAGTGGATCATGTCCGCTGAGTACATCATGGCCGGCGGCAACGAGAACGTCATCCTCTGCGAGCGCGGCATCCGCACCTTTGAGAAGTACACCCGCAACACGCTGGACCTCTCCGCTGTGCCCATCATCCACGAGAAGACTCACCTGCCTGTCATCGTAGACCCCAGCCACGCCACCGGCAAATCCAACCTGGTGGAGCCCATGATGATCGCGGCCGTGGCCGCCGGTGCCGACGGCCTGGAAGTGGAAGTCCACTACGACCCCGCCCACGCATGGAGTGACGGTGCCCAGTGCCTGACTCCGGACGCCTTTGCGCAGGCCATGGCAAAGTGCCGCCAGGTGGCATGGGCCATTGGCCGGGAGATGTAATAAACCTCTCAGTCATTGCTTCGCAATGCCAGCTCCCCTAACAGGGGAGCCCTTGGCATGTCGGGTCACAACTTCGCCACCCGTAAGGCGGTGGGCCCTGCGCTCAAGGGCAGAAAGGTGAAACCATGCTTGTAACGATATCTCCCCCCGCCCGCATCGGCGGCACGGTGTCCGCACCTCCCAGCAAGAGCATGGCCCACCGGGCCGTGCTCTGCTCCGCGCTGGCCAAGGGCACCTCTCACATTGAAAATCTCGAGTTCAGCAAGGATATCTCGGCCACGCTGGCCGCTGCCGGGCAGCTCTGCGCCCGGGTGGAATCCGGTCCCGCCGACGTCCTTGTGGAGGGACTGGGGCATTTCCGCCCCGTGTTCGGCCCGGTGGACTGCTGCGAGAGCGGCAGCACCCTGCGGTTCCTCATCCCTCTGGCAAGCCTTACCGGGCAGTCCATCACCTTTGTGGGCCGCGGGCGGCTGATGGAACGGCCTCAATCTGTATACGAAACGTTATATCGAGAGCAGAATCTCCATTTCGAGCAGGCAAACGGGCAGCTGACCGTGGCCGGAAGCCTGCGCAGCGGGGAGTACACGCTGGCGGGCAATGTGTCCAGCCAGTTCATCAGCGGGCTGCTGTTCGCCCTGCCCCTGCTGGCCGGGGACAGCACCCTGCACCTCATCCCGCCGGTGGAGAGCCGCAGCTACATTGAGATGACCCGGGCCGCGCAGGCGGCATTCGGCGTCACCAGCCATTGGCTGGACGACACCACCCTCTGCATCCCGGGCGGGCAGCAGTACCACCCCCGCGATTACATCGTGGAGGGCGATTACAGCCAGGCAGCGTTCCTCGCCGTGCTGGGGGCCGTCAAGGGCGGCATCACCCTTACCGGGCTGGCCGCCGAGACCCTGCAGGGCGACGCGGCCATTCTGGACATCCTGCGCCGCTGCGGGGCAAAGTTCACGCGGACCGAGGCAGGGCTTGTGTTCGAGCAGGCCCCGCTCCACGGCGTGGACATTGACCTGGCCGACTGCCCCGACCTGGGCCCTGTGCTGATGGTTCTGGGCCTGCTGTGTGAGGGGACGACCGTGATCCGGAACGCCGAGCGGCTCCGCATCAAAGAGAGCGACCGCATCGCGGCCATGGAGGCCGAGCTGCGGGCCTGCGGCGGCGTTCTTTCCAGTGAGGGCGGTACGATCACGGTGCAGGGCTGCAAACCGCAGCTCCATGCCCCGGAGGCCCCCCTCAGCGGCCACAACGACCACCGGGTGGTCATGAGCCTGACGGTGCTGGCGCTGGCGGCGGACATCCCGCTGGCCATCAACGAGGCCGAAGCCGTGCAGAAGAGCTGGCCCCATTTCTTTGACGCCCTCAAACCGCTGGGCGTGGAGGTACACTATGCTGGATAAATCCAAACGCTATCTCATCGTAGGCCTGGGCCTGCTGGGCGGCAAGTACGCCCTGGAGCTCACCCGGGCAGGCTACACCGTGGACGGCATCAACCGCAGCGAGGGTCACTTGCAGTTTGCCCTTGACCACGGCTATATCCGCAGCGGCAAGACCCACGATTTTGAGGACCTGGTGCAAAGCGCTGACCACATCATTTTCGCGCTTTACCCCACCGCCCTGATCGAGTGGTTCAAAACTTACGGCTCCCTGCTCAAACCCGGCTGCATCTTCACCGATGTCTCGGGCGTCAAAACCGGGCTGGTGGAGCCCATCCAGGCCCTGTGCCCGGACGGCGTGGAATTCATCGCCAGCCACCCCATGGCGGGCCGGGAGACTTCCAGCGTGGAGCATGCCGCCGAGGTCAACTTTGCCCCGGCCAACTTCATCATTACCCCGACGGAAAAGAACACCCCGGAGGCCGTCCAGTGGGCCAGAGAGCTGGCGGAAGTGCTGGGCTTCAAGCACATCTGCACCCTGACGGTGCAGGAGCACGACAAGATGATCGGCTATGTGAGCCAGCTCTGCCACGCCATCGCCGTCAGCCTGATGTGCGCCAACGACAACACTTCCCTGTGTGAGTACACCGGCGACTCGTTCCGCGACCTGACCCGCATTGCCCGGATCAACGATAAAATGTGGGCGGAGCTCTTCCTCTGGAACAAGGAGAATCTGATCGCGGAGATCGACCAGTTTGACGCCGCGCTGTCCCAGATGCGGAACGCGCTGGTGGCCAACGACCGGGACAAACTGGAAGAGATGTTCCGCCTTTCCACCCAGCGCCGCGCCGCGTTCGACAAAAAGGCTCCGTAAATCTCTCCGTCACCGCTTCGCGGTGCCAGCCGTTCCCCTTTCGGCACTTGCGTCCCACCTCCCCCGGCCAGGGGGAGATGTCGCGAAGCGACAGAGGGAGGATGGCCCTTGGCAGGCCGGGAAAGTTTGCTCAAAACGCATGGGTTTATTCTGTTGTAAAAGAGTGGGCCCTGCTGTGTTCTGTTAGGAGGATCTATGCCTAAGCAGGAAGGACAGAAATCTAAGCTTTTGGCACTGCTGCGCATCTTTGAGCAGCAGACCGACGAAAACCATCTGCTCAACGTCCCGCAGCTGGTGGAGATGCTGGCCCGGCAGGGCATTTTGTGTGAGCGCAAGAGCGTTTACAGCGACATCGAAGCCCTCAACGCGCTGGGCTACGATATCCAGCTCAAACGGGGGCGGCACGGCGGCTACTGGATGGCCAGCCGCACCTTTGACCTGGCCGAGCTCAAGCTGCTGGTGGACGCCGTGCAGTCCAGCCGGGTCATCTCCAAATCCACCAGCGACAAGCTCATCAAAAAGCTGGAGGGCCTCACCTCCCATTACGAGGGCAGCCAGCTCCAGCGCCAGGTCTATGTCGATGGCCGCCCCAAGAGCGCCAACAAAGATCTGCCTTACAGTGTGGACGCCCTGTTCTCGGCCATCAACAAGGGCCGGATGGTACAGTTCCGCTACAAAAAAGTAGGCCGCCCCGAGACGCGCACCATCAGCCCCTGGCAGATGGTCTGGGAAAACGGCTGCTACTACCTCATTGCCTATCAGGATGAGAAATCCCCTGCCGGCATCCGCCACTACCGGGTGGACAAAATGGCAGGCGTTCTGGTGCTGGACGCTCCCCGCCGGGGCAAGGCGCAGTTTGCCGGGTTTGACCTGCCCAGCTACCTCAAAAAGCATTTCAACATGTACGGCGGGCCGGAGCACTCCGTCACCCTGCGCTGCACCGCCGATCTTGAACCCGCCATGCGGGAACGCTTTGGCACCTCGCCCATCCTCATCCCGGAGGGAGAGACGCATTTCCACTTCACCGTGCCCATCTGCGTCAGCGACCAGTTTTACGGCTGGGTCTGCGGCTTTGGCGGCAAGGTGGAGATCACCGCCCCCGCTGCCGTCCGCAGCGGCCTGCAGGAGATGACGAGCCGCATCGCACAGGCACACCAACCTGTTTAACAAAAAGGACAGCCAATGGCTGTCCTTTTTTATTCGATGCTTATTCTTCAAATTCCAAATCGCCGGGCAGGATCAGATCCAGCTCGGCAGCGGGCTCGGCCACAAGGCGGCGGCTCTGGTTGAAGATGGCCTTTTCCAGCGTGTTGCGGGCCAGGCGGCCATTGCCGGCGGTGCGGCTGTCCAGCGCCTGACGGCGCTTGTAGTAGCCCAGCAGCGGGAACGTGCAGTTCTCGGCCAGACGGTAGCCCTTGCCTTTGGCCAGCACCGTGGTGATGTCCAACAGCTCGTCGGCGGTGTAATCCGGGAACTCGATCTTGTTGGGGAAGCGGCTGGCAAGGCCGCTGTTGGCGGTGAGGAATGTCTCCATCTCCTTGGTGTAGCCCGCCAGAATAACCACCAGCTCGTCCCGGTGGTCCTCCATCCCCTTGACAAGGGTGTCGATGGCCTCCAGGCCAAAGCTGTCCTGCTCGCCCCGGTAGAGGCTGTAGGCCTCGTCAATGAAGAGGACCCCGCCCAGTGCGCTCTCGATGACGCTGTTGGTCAGGGGGGCGGTGTGGCCGGTGTAGCGGCCCACAAGGTCGCCGCGGCTCACCTCAATGAGCTGCCCGCCCTTGAGGGCCCCGATGGCCTTGAGATACCGGGCCACAAGCCGGGCAATGGTGGTCTTGCCCGTGCCGGGGTTGCCCGTGAAGATCATGTGCATGGAGAGGCTGGCGGTCTTAAAACCAGCCGCCGCCCGGCGCTGCTGCACCTGAATGTTATCCGCCAGACCGAAGACATATTCCTTGACGGGTGCAAGGCCCACCAGCTCGTCCAGCTCCCGTTTGATCTCGTCCACGGCGCCTGTATAGGCGGCAGGCAGCAGATCAAAGAGCCGGGCGGGTGCTGCATTCCCCAGCTGAAAGTCGATGCCGTCTGGCCGGGCGGTGAGGGTCACGATGCCCGTCAGCTTTTTGTCGGTCTGCAGGCAGTACTCGCTCAGGGCCCGGAAAATTTTATCGCAGCAGGCAGCAAGCCCTGCCGCCCCCTGTTCGGGCGTGCACCGGGCCGCGACATGATCCCGGACATCCGCCCCGGCAGAGAGGGTCAGGCCCAGCCGGGTCTGCACTTTCCGGGCCAGCGCGTTGAGCTGCTGGGCGGCCAATGCCGCCAGATCCTCCCGTGCAAAGGGGGTGGTGGTGCAGACATCTCCCAGCGCCGAGACGAATGCCGCGCCAAAATGATCGGCCATTGCCTCCCGGCCCTTGTTGGAAAAGAAGATCAGGTACTTGCCGCGCGGGTCGATGCGGCTCACCGCGCCCGGTGCCAGCGCCGTGCCGGCATCCACCAGGATCCCCTCTTTGTTGACAAGATAGCGGCTGCTGAGGGGCGCGCTGCCTTTGACGGCCAGGTCGGAGATCGTCTTGAGGAAGCCCGGGTAGCAGCTTTCGTAGTGCTCAAAGACCACGATCTCACCGGGGGCGTACAGGGCCGCGTACAGATCCTGCAAAAAGAGTTTTTCCGCCCCGGAGTTGGGGTAGAGGGCCAGATCCAGCGAGGCGATCTGATCGCTCTGGAGCAGGCCCCGTGCCGCCATGCAGCGGGCCGTTTCCGTCAGGGCAAAGTGCCGCCCGGTGCCCGGGCCGCCGCACAGCAGCACCACATTGCGGGCCGCCGGGGGTTCCGTGCCCAGCACAAAGGGGCGGCGCATGGCCCGCGCCACGCCCTCCACAAAGGCGTCCTGCCCGAGGACCGTCTTTTTTACCTCATCGGCCAGCCCCTCAAAGCTGCCCAGATGCTCTGGCTTCGCGTCTGCCGTGCCCTTGGCCAGCAGACCGTCTTCTTCCATATCCCGCAGCATTTTGCGGCTGTCTTCCAGCGCCGACTTTGTGGCGGCATCCTGCCCTTTCAGGGCCGCATTCTGCTGTTTGAGCATTTCATCCAGCTTTTTCTGCTGGGCCAGCAGGGCTGCGTTCCAATCCGGCAGCGGGCTGTCCTGCGTTTTTTCAGGTTTCTCCGGTTTGGGCTGGGCCGCCTGCGGCGTGCTCTGCGAGAATTTGAGCTTGCCGCCCGGGCCAAACACGCCGTTCATCAAGCTTTCCCAATCGTCGGTATATGCCATAGCTGCCTCCGTGTGTGTTTTTTCTCAGTATAGTGTACTTCCTGTTGTTTTGCAAGGAAAGGCTTGAAAATCAGAAAAAAGACAGGTACACTATTCTCAAAAGACATGCCAAAAAGGGGAATGAACACCCATGAACACCCGAACACCTGCGGATTGGAAAGCGCTGTTTGAGAGTGACGCTTTTGCGCAGCAGAACACCTATACCGGCCCGCTGGGGGTGGAATACACCCCGGCCGGCACCCGCCTGCGGCTGTGGGCACCCACGGCCCGGCAGGTGTATGTCAACCTCTACCGCCGGGGCGACGGCGGGGTCTGCATCGGCTCCCTCCCGCTGGAAAAGCGGGGGCAGGGGCTCTGGTCGGTCTACCTCCCCGGCGACCAGCACGGCCGCTACTACACCTATACCCTCCACGCCGGGAGCACCAGCTGGGAGGCCGCCGACCCCTACGCCAGAGCGGCAGGCGTGAACGGCAAGCGGAGCATGATCGCCGATTTTGCCCGAATCGACCCGCCGGGCTGGCTGCATGACCACCGCCCGAATATCCCCGTCTCCCACCGCTCGGTGTGGGAGGTCAACGTCCGGGATTTCTCCCAGGACCCGGCCAGCGGCGTCCGCCCGGCCTGGCGGGGCAAATATCTGGCCTTTGCCCAGCAGGGCACCACCCTGCACTCCGACGGCATCCACCCCACCTGCCTGAATTATCTCAAGCGGCTGGGCGTCTCTTACGTCCAGCTCATGCCCATCTTTGATTTTGGCAGCGTGGACGAGAGCCGTTCTTTGACCCGGCAGTACAACTGGGGCTACGACCCCGCCCACTTCAACATCCCGGAGGGCAGCTACTCCACCGACCCCACCCGGGGCGAGGTGCGCGTCCGGGAGTGCAAGCAGATGATCGCCGCCCTCCACGCGGCGGGCATTGGCGTCATTATGGACGTGGTGTACAACCACATGTATGGCAACGATAACGTCCTGAACCGGGCCGTGCCCTATTATTATTTCCGCCAGAACGAGGACGGCAGCTTTTCCAATGGCAGCGGCTGCGGCAACGAGTTTGCCAGCGAGCGTCCCATGGCCCGGCGGTATCTCATCGACTCTGTCCTCTACTGGGCCCGGGAGTACCACATCGACGGCTTCCGGTTCGACCTGATGGGCCTGTACGACGTGGAGACCATGAACCTGCTCCGGGCCGAACTGGATCAACTCCCCGGCGGCCAGAACATCCTGATGTACGGCGAGCCCTGGCAGGGCGGCGTCAGCGCCCTCCACCGGTACGAAGCCAACAAAAACAATCTGGCCATGCTGAACGAGCGGATCGGCATCTTCTGCGATAACACCCGGGATGCCATCAAGGGCGGCTGTTTTAACGCCCGGGAGCCGGGCTATGTGGAGGGCAAGGAAAGCGCCCTGTGGGATATCGGCGCGGCGGTCGCGGCCTGGTGCCGCAGCAGCGCCCTGCCGCCCCACAGCCCCGGGCAGATCGTGAGCTATGTCTCCGCCCACGACAACTTCACCCTCTGGGACAAATTGCTTTTGGTCCGGTACAAGCGCCCGGAGTACGGGGCCATGGACTCGGTCGCGCTGGCCCAGAACCGGCTGGCGGCTGGCATTTACCTCACCTGCATGGGCCTGCCGTTCTGGCAGGCGGGGGAAGAGTTTGCCCGCACCAAAAAGGGGCAGGGCAACAGCTACCGCTCCTCCCCCGCCCTCAACCGGCTGGACTGGCAGCGGGCCCAGCAGTTCCATGAGCTGGTGGATTATTACCGGGGCCTCATCGGGCTGCGGCGGTATTTCCCCCGGCTGAGCGCGCTGGACACCGCCAGCCCGGCGGCCATCCAGTTTTTCTCGCTGGAGCAGCCGCTGGTGGGCTGGCAGCTGCCTGCAACCTTCGGGGATGGCGCGCTCTGGCAGGCGCTGTGTGTCTTCTATAACCCCACCGGGCAGGAGAAGACCGTCCCCCTGCCGGAGGGCAGCTGGAAGCTGCTCAGTGACGGTATTTCGTCGAGTTTGTGGAGAGGCGAAAGCCAGATCCGAAGCGGGCAGACCGTGCTGCTGCCCACCAGCGCGACCATCTTTGGAAAAGCATAAAGAAAGAGCCGGAACTTTCCGCGGGGAAAGTTCCGGCTCTCTTTGATATTTGCGTTAGCCCTGCGGCTGCTCCTGGGCAGATCCAGCGTCTTGCTGTTCCTGCTGCTGGGCGGCGGCAGTGGTGGTAGAATTATTCTTTTCTCCCAACGTCAGGCTGACCGTCTGCATCTGGCCACCTCGGGCCACGGTGATGGAGAGGGTGTCGCCTGCGGAGTGCTGCTGGATGATGGTGCCCAGATCGGTCTTCTGGGCCACCTCGGTGCCGTCGATGCTGACGATGCGGTCACCGACTTTCAGGCCGGCTTTGTCGGCGGGGCCGCCCTTGACCACATCGGCCACATAGATGCCGTAGGCATTGACGCCCAGCTGCTGGGCCGTCTGTGCATCGGTGACAGCCAGATAGGTGATGCCCATGTAGGGACGGCCGGTGACGTAGCCGTTCTCCAGCAGATCCTGTGCCACTTTCATGGCATCATTGATGGGGATCGCAAAGCCCAGGCCCTCGGCATCGGAGTCAGAGGACTTGGCGTTGACCACGCCCACCAGCTCGCCGTTCATGTTGAACAGGCCGCCGCCGGAGTTGCCGGGGCTGACGGAAGCGTCCATCTGGATCAGGGACATGGTGTTCACAGAACCGGAGCTCTGGATGCTGACACTGCGGTTCAGCGCGCTGACGATGCCGCTGGTAACGGTGCCGCCCAGCTCACCCAGGGGGTTGCCCACAGCCAGCACATTGTCGCCCACGGTCAGGGTATCGCTGTCACCCACAACAGCCGGGGTCAGGCCGTTGGCGTCGATCTTCAGCACAGCCACATCGCTGGTGGAATCCTCGCCCACCACGGTGGCGGTATAGTCGTCATCGCCGATGGTCACGGTGATGTTGGACGCGCCCGCGACCACATGGTCACAGGTGAGGATGTAGCCGTCCGAGCTGATGATGACGCCGCTGCCGGCACCGCTCTCCACCTGGCTCTGACCGTACCAGGACCACTGGGAGTAGACCACCTGCTCGGTGGTGATGACCACCACGCTGGGGCTGACCATCTTGGCCACCTGCGCCGTGGTCATGCCGCTGGACACCGTGGTGCCATCCGCGGCGGCATCGACGGAATCCGAAGCCGCGCTGCTGTCCGAACGTTCCACCTGCTGGATGACGACCTTGTGGCCGCCATTGCCGAACTGCGCGCCTGCAAAGCCGCCCACAAAGCCCATGGCCGCCGCCAGCACCAGCGCCACCGCGCTCTTGGCCAGCTTGCTGTGGTCTTTCTTCTGCTTTTGGGGCTGCCCCGGGGCCGCGGCGTTCTGTTCCGGGCCTGCCGGGGGCGGGGTGACGCCGCCGTTGCCGGAATCCTGCCCGGGAGCAGTGTACTCCGGGTTGGTGGCATCCGCCTCGCCATAAGTAGCGGCGGTGTTTGCGGTGTTCATGCCGCTGGAACCCACATTGGGGTAGCCAGTCTCACCGGCAGTGTTCTGTGAATTATTTGCAGAGGAATAATCGTATTCCCATTTGTTCTCATTTTCCATTGCGATACATCCTTTCTCAAAGGGACTCGTTCCGGGGGGTGTTTTGCCATCTCCTTTGAACTGTCCCTATTGTAACCACCAATTGTGAAAATCAATCGCTCACGCCGTGAAGAATGTGTGAAATAAGGTCGTACTGTTTTGCTTGACAAATACTCCCATTTCACGGTAAATTGAAGAGTAGTCTTATCAGCTCTTTTGTTTGCATCCTTGCCCTCTCAGGCGCTGACGCGCCAGCTCTCCCAAAGGGAGAGCCCTTGGCAAAAAGGGAAACTGCTATGAAAATCATTTCAATCGATTCGGGCTTTGCCCTCTACAAAGAAAAAGACGAGATCGGGCGCTGCGCCCTTACCCCCACCCCAAAAGGGGGAACCTTTGGCGCGTTCTGCATCCTGCCCCAGTGGCGGCGGAAAGGCTACGGCTCCTATCTCTTAAAAGAAGCCCTGCGGGCCCTCGGCGGCTACGACCGGGAACAGGCCACCGTCTTTACCGCTCCCCTGCCCACAGACCCGGGCGAGGCGGCATTCTGGGCCAAATTTGATTTCCAGCCCGAGGGCACACAGCTGGTCCGCCGCCGCACCCCGGACCTGACCGCTGTCCGGTTCGTGCAGGATTTCCTCGCCGCCCGGCTCACGGCCCCGCGGCTGTGCATCGACGCCACCTGCGGCAACGGCGGGGATACGGCGTTCCTGTGCGGGCTCTCGGCTGCCTCCGGCGGGCGGGTGCTGGGCTTTGACATCCAGCCCGAGGCCATCGCCTCCACCCGAGCCCATCTGGCGCAAAAAGGCTTTACGGCAGAGCTCCACCGCGACAGCCACGCAAACCTGCTGCAATACGTTACACCCGGCACGGCAGATGCCGTCATGTTCAACTTTGGCTGGCTCCCCGGGGCCGACCACGCGGTATTCTCCACGGCAGGCAGCAGCATCCCCGCGCTGGAAGCGGCCCTCACGGCCCTGCGCCCCGGCGGGGTGCTCAGTGCGATCCTCTACAGCGGGCGGGTCATCGGCTCGGACGAAAAGCAGCACATCCTCCAGTGGGCGCGCGCCCTGCCCCTGACGAAATGTACCGTATTGGTGTGCGATTTTGCCAACTGGGCCGATACCGCCCCGCTGCCCTGCCTGCTGCTGAAAAAATAGCAAAAACTCTTGCATCCATGTGCATTTTCTGTTAAAATAAACGTTGTGTGTATTTTCAGGAGAAACTCCCATAGAAACGGACCGATCTCGTCTATCCCCTTTTATGATATCAGGAGAAGTAAAACCATATGACAAATCGTGAAGAAATCGAGCGCCGCCGGACGTTTGCGATCATCAGCCACCCCGACGCCGGCAAAACGACGCTGACCGAAAAGCTGCTGCTGTACGGCGGAGCCATCAATCAGGCAGGCTCTGTCAAGGGCAAGCAGAGCGCCAAGCACGCCGTGTCCGACTGGATGGACATTGAGAAGCAGCGTGGTATTTCCGTCACCTCCTCGGTGCTGCAGTTCAACTACGCGGGCAAGTGCGTCAATATTCTGGATACCCCGGGCCATCAGGACTTCTCGGAGGATACCTACCGCACCCTGATGGCAGCGGACTCGGCGGTCATGGTCATCGACGCCGCCAAGGGCGTTGAGGCCCAGACCATCAAGCTGTTCAAGGTCTGCACCCTGCGCCACATCCCCATTTTTACGTTCGTCAATAAGATGGACCGCGAAGCCCGCGACCCCTTTGAGCTGATGGAGAACATTGAGGAGATCCTGGGCATCAAGACCTACCCCATGAACTGGCCCATCGGCTGCGGCAAAGAGTTCAAGGGCGTGTTCGACCGCAACACCCGCAAGGTTCTGGCATTCTCCAGCGACGGCCGTGCCAACGGCGTCAAAAAGGTCGAGGAGACCGAGGCCGAGCTGGGCGATCCCGCACTGGACGAGCTGCTGACTCCCTACCTGCACCAGCAGCTGGTGGACGAGATCGAGCTGCTGGACGGCGCTGCCGAGGAATTTGACCTCGACAAGGTGCTGAAAGGCGAGCTGAGCCCCGTCTTCTTCGGTTCGGCGCTGACCAACTTCGGCGTGGAGCCGTTCCTGGAAAACTTCCTGCGGCTGACCCCCACCCCGCTGGCCCGCGTGGACAGCCTGACCAATGAGCCCGTGGACCCCTGCCGCGATGAGTTCTCCGCCTTTATCTTCAAGATCCAGGCCAACATGAACAAAGCCCACCGGGACCGCATCGCGTTCATGCGCATCTGCTCGGGCAAGTTTGAGCGCGGCATGGAGGCTTACCACGTCCAGGAGGGCAAGAACATCAAACTGGCCACCGGCACCCAGCTGATGGCACAGGACCGCGCCATTGTGGACGAGGCCTACGCAGGCGATATCATCGGCCTGTTTGACCCGGGCATCTTCTCCATTGGCGATACCCTCTGCACCGGCAAAAAGAAAGTGCAGTTTGCGGGCATCCCCACGTTCTCGCCGGAGCACTTTGCCCGCATTGAGCAGAAAGACACCATGAAGCGCAAGCAGTTCGTGAAAGGCATGGAGCAGATCGCCCAGGAGGGTGCCATCCAGATCTTCCGCGAAGTGGGCGGCGGCATGGAAGAAGTGGTGGTCGGCGTGGTCGGCGTGCTGCAGCTGGAAGTGCTGGAGTACCGCCTGAACACCGAGTACAACGTGGAGATCCGGATGCAGCAGCTCCCGTTCGAGCAGCTGCGCTGGGTCCAGAACGACCCGGACACCTACAACCTGCGTGACCTCGACCTGACCAGCGACACCAAGGCTGTGGAGGACATGAAAGGCAACCGCCTGCTCCTGTTCACCTCCGATTGGGCCATCCGCTGGGCAGAAACCCATAACGAGGAATTAAAGCTGAGCGAATTTGGCAATATTTAAATCATCAGGTTCAGAAGACTGCGGTACAATACCTGTGCCGCAGTCTTTTTGAATCAATATCAGAAATCCAACAAAATACACCAGTGTATATTGAGCCTCCCAACACGGGGAGGGACACTGGCGCGAGGGAATTACTATGGAAAAACGCAATATTGGTAAAAGTGGCCTGTCCGCCCCGTTCCTGGGGATGGGCACCTGGGCCATTGGCGGCGGCAGCTGGTGGGGCGACAACGACGACGCCCTTTCCGTAAAAGCCATTCTCACGGCCGTGGAGCAGGGCATCACCTGGGTGGACACGGCCCCCATTTACGGCCTGTACCACAGCGAGGAAGTGGTGGGCGAAGCCCTGAAGCACCTCGACCGGGACAAGATCATCCTCTCCACCAAATGCGGGCTGGAGTGGCGGCACGAGTCGCCGGTCCTCCACAAAGTGGTGGACGGGGTGCAGGTCTACCGCGACCTGTCCGAGAAAAGCATCCTCGAGGATGTGGAGGAGAGCCTGAAGCGCCTGGGCACCGACCACATTGACGTGCTGTACACCCACTGGCAGAGCCCGGACTTCAGCATCTTCCCGCTGGAAGAGACCGTCTCTGCCCTGATGAAGCTGAAAGCCCAGGGCAAGATCCGGGCCATTGGCGCTTCCAACATGACCGCTGACCTGATCCGGGGCTACTGCCAGTACGGCGAGCTGGATGTCATTCAGGAAAAGTACAGCCTGCTGACCCGCCGGGTGGAAAAGCAGCTGCTGCCCACCTGCAAGGAGCTGGGCGTCTCCATCCAGGCCTACTCCCCGCTGGAGCAGGGCCTGCTGACCGGCAAGGTCACCATGGACACCACCTACCCCGAGGGCAGCACCCGCAACTCCAACCCCTGCTTCCAGCCTGCCCGCCGGGCCCAGGCCCTCAAGCTGCTGGCCGGCTGGCAGGACCTGTGCGAGAAGTACCACTGCACCCCGGCCCAGCTGGTCATCGCCCTGACGGCCCGGATGATCCCCGGCCTGCACGTTCTCTGCGGTGCACGCACCCCGGAGCAGGTGCTGGACAACGCCAAAGCCCTCACCCTCCAGCTGGATGGTGCCGATGCCGTCCGCATGAAGTGGGATGTGGACGCGATCTCCTAACATTTTCTACAGCAAAAAGTGGATGCCGCATCCCGCGCGGCATCCACTTTTTTGCTGATTTTCACTGATTTTCCCGCCAGAACAGGCCGCCGCTGGACTGGAACAGCAGCCAGGGGTTGACGCTCTTGCTGCCCAGCTTGAAGTCCATGGTCAGCTCCTCGCCCAGGGAGCCCACGCTCTGGCCCCGCTCCACAAGAGCCCCCTCGCCCACGGCGATGGTCTGCAAGCCGTAGAGGTAGCTGCGCACGCCGCAGCCGTGGTCGATGACCACGGTGTTGCCCGTAAGGGCCAGGTTCCGGGCCAGCACCACAACGCCCGCCGCCGGGGCACGGCAGCTGTCGCCGGGGATGGTGTAGAGCCGGGTGGAGTTGGATTTGCTCCCCTGCTTGCCATTGACCACTTTGACCTGCCCGAAATCCACAAGCTTCATGTAATTTTCCGCCGGGCAGGCAAAGCCGCCGGCCCAGAGTTTTTCCCGCGCGGGCTGCTCGTAGAGGGGCCAGACCGCGTTGCGGAACTCGTTGTTGGCGGCCTCCGAGGCCTCCGGCTCCGGGGCCAGCTCCACAGTGCCAAAATCCTTGGGCAGCACCGTGATGGTCCTGGTCAGCGTCTCGCCGTTGACGGTGATGTTCACCTCATGGCTGCCCGCGGAGGCATTGTAAGCCGCCGGGATGTAGGCCCGCCAGCCGCCGGGGCTCCGGGCGCACTGGATCTTGCCAAGGTCGGTCTCCACGGTGGGAGCCGTGTCTCCGGTCATGCCCGTGATGGCCACGCCCACAATGCCGCCCTGCTCCACCCGGTCCGCCGAGAGCTCTACCTCGGCGCTGGCCTGCAGGGTGAACCGAAACGAGAAGCCATACCAGCCTGTGGGCCTGGCGGGCTTTTCCAGGCGGCTGTTCCGCCGGATGGCCCCGGTATTGCCGCCCTCAAACCGGGGGACCGTCCCACCCGCCGGGAGCCGCCAGACGGTCAGGCTGGCCTTGTACTCCCCGTTGGCCGGGAAAAGAAACCCCGCGTAGTCTCCCGCGCTGCCCGTATACACCACACTGCCCGCCGTGTTCTCAATGGTCAGGGTGGCATAGCTGGCCCACTCCGGCAGGGTGAGAGCCGGGTGCGCGTCGTAGAGAGTGCCAAGCTTCTGCACGGTCAGGGTCTCCGGGCTGGCAAACACCTTGTCCAGCTGGCCACTCAGCAGCGGCACCTGCCAGCAGTACCCGTTGACTTCCAGCGCCTCATCCCCGAACCGCACCTCCGGTGCCGGGCAGGAGCCCTGGGTGGTAAAGGCGTAGCTTACCGCCATCACCGCCCCCAGCAGCACCACAACGCCCAGCGCCACGCCCAGCAGCCACAGCAAAAGTCGTTTCATATCTACTCCTCAAAGAAAAAGGGCGCACCGAAACAGTCCCTCAAGACTGTCGGTGCGCCCTGTATGTTTTTCGGTCTTCTCTTATTCTGCCTTGTCCTCCGCGGGAGCCTCTTCCGCGGCCTCAGCGGGTTCTGCAGTGTCTTCTACCGTTGCAGCGTCATCCTCGCCAAACAGCAGACGCTCGTACTCGTCCAGCTCTTTCTCGCGGCGGCGCAGATAGACGGCCACAGCACCCAGAGCACCGGCCACAGCGGCCAGCACGGCGACGACAGCGATCAAACAAGATTTCTTCATAGGTTCAGCACACTCCTTTTTTCGGTCGAAACGATGTTTCAGCTTGTTTTTCCAGCGGGAGACCCGCAGCAGAAGCTCTGCTGCTTTCCACATGGCTGAGAGCATGTGGAGCGATAGTTTTACCAGAAAGATCATCCGCAGCATCCTCCATACATCGAGGTTCCGGTGCACCCGTCCGAATTAAGTTCATTATACCCGTTTCCTGAAAAAATTACAACCAAAACCCTAAAATTTTCTCACACCAGACCCAGCCGCTTTTTGTAGGCCTTGAACGCCCCGGGCAGGGTGTATTCCGTTTGCAGCTGCTCCCGGGTAGCCCAAATCCAGCCATCCGGTGCGGGCTGGGCCTCCACCGTGACAGTATAGCCCGTCATGCGCCACTCGATGTGGCTGAAGATATGCTTTGCCTTGGGGATGGGCTTGGCCTCGGTGATGCCGTGGATGCCCAGCGCCGTCAGGGCGGCCGGCAGCTGTTCGGCGGTCATAGCCGCGCCCTCCCAGAGCAGGGGCTGCCACAGCCCGGCCAGCAGGCCTTTTTCGGGCCGCTGCTGGATAAGGAAGCCCGCCGGGCTCTCCACCAGCGCCACGGTCAGATCTTCCAGCTTGCGGGCCTTGGGGGCGGCCTTTTGGGGCAGGCTGAGGGCCGTGCCCGCCGCCCGGGCCTGGCACAGGCGGGCCAGCGGGCATTGCTCGCACAGCGGAGCCCCGTTGGGCACACAGACCAGCGCCCCCAGCTCCATGAGAGCCTGATTGTAGTCCCCGGGGGCGGCGGGAGGCTGATGCTCCATCACCCGGACTGTAAAGGCTTTTTTGACCGCCGGATCTGTAATCACACCGGGGTCATTATACAGTCTGGAAAACACCCGGAGGACATTGCCGTCCACTGCGGGCACCGGAATGCCAAAGCTGATGGAGCAAATGGCCCCGGCCGTGTAATCCCCGATGCCGGGCAGGGCGCGGATGGCGTCGTAATCGGCTGGCAGCTCCCCGCCGTACTGCTCACAGACGATCCTGGCCGCCTTTTGCAGGTTGCGCACCCGGCTGTAATAGCCCAGACCCTCCCAGAGCTTATTCAGCTTTTCTTCCTCGCAGGCGGCCAGTGCCGGGATATCCGGCAGGGCGGCGAGGAACCGCTCATAATAGGGCAGCGCCGCCGAGACCCGGGTCTGCTGGAGCATGATCTCACTCAGCCAGACGTGATAGGGACTGGGGTCGGTGCGGAACGGCAGGACGCGCTGGTTTTCGTAAAACCAGTTCAGCAGTGCAGGCGAAATGTTTTCCACGGAAAGTTACCTCGTTGTTGAAAAAAGATGAGATTGCTTGCCCTCTCAGGCCGCTTCGCGTCCAGCTCTCCCAAAGGGAGAGCCTCTGGCGAAACCGAAAACTTCGCATGGACTGCCAATGCCTCTCCCTTTGAAAGACTCCCCCGGCCGGGGGAGGTGGCACGAAAGTGCCAGAAGGGGGCAAGGTGGCATTGCGCAAGCAATGACGGAGAGGGCAAAGCCGTTCATCAAAAAAGCTGCCGCTTTCGGCGACAGCTTTCGCGTTTTGATTTACTATTTTTAGAAACCGTAGGCAGTGCGGGGGAACGGCAGGACGTCGCGGATGTTCTGGATGCCCGTGAGGTACATGATCATGCGCTCAAAGCCCAGGCCGTAACCGGCGTGCTCCACGCCGCCGAACTTGCGCAGGTTGAGATACCAGTCGTAGCTGGATTTGTCCAGGCCCAGCTCGTCCATACGGGTGACCAGCTTGTCGTAATCCTCTTCACGCTGGCTGCCGCCGATCAGCTCGCCGATGCCGGGCACCAGCATATCGGCCGCGGCCACGGTCTTGCCGTCGGGGTTCTGCTTCATGTAGAAGCTCTTGATCTCTTTCGGGTAGTCGGTGACGAAGACGGGCTTCTTGAACACCACCTCGGTCAGGTAGCGCTCGTGCTCGGTCTGGATGTCCACGCCCCACTCCACAGGGAACTGGAACTTCTTGTTGTTCTTCTTCAGGATCTCGATGGCGTCGGTGTAGGAGATGCGGCCAAACTCGCTGTTGGCCACCAGCTCCAGACGCTCGATGAGGCCCTTGTCAATGAACTGGTTGAAGAACGCCATCTCGTCCGGGCAGTTGTCCAGCACATAGCGGATGACGTACTTGGTCATGGCCTCGGCGGTATCCATGTAGCCGTTCAGGTCGCAGAACGCCATCTCGGGCTCGATCATCCAGAACTCGGCCGCGTGGCGGGTGGTGAAGCTCTTCTCGGCACGGAACGTGGGGCCAAAGGTGTACACCTTGCCGAACGCCATGGCCATGGCCTCGGCCTCCAGCTGGCCGGAAACGGTCAGGTTGACAGGCTTCTCGAAGAAGTCCTTGGTGTAATCCACGGTGCCGTCCTCGTTCTTGGGCACGTTGTCGAGGTCCAGCGTGGTGACACGGAACATCTCACCGGCACCCTCGCAGTCGGAGGCGGTCAGCAGCGGAGAGTGGGCATAGACGAAGCCGTTCTCCTGGAAGAACTTGTGGATGGCGTAAGCAGCCACACTGCGGACACGGAACGCCGCGTTAAAGGTGTTGGTACGGGGGCGCAGGGTGGGCATGGTGCGCAGGTACTCCATGCTCATCTTCTTTTTCTGCAGGGGGTACTCATCGGCCGGGCAGTCGCCCAGGATCTCCACGCTGTCGGCGTTCAGCTCAAAGGGCTGCTTGGCCTGCGGGGTGAGCACGACGCGGCCCACAACGCGCAGGCTGCTGTACAGGCCGGTGTGGACCACCTGCTCATAGTTTGCCAGCTTGCCGGATTCCAGCACCACCTGCAGGGTCTTGAAGCAGCCGCCGTCCGACAGGGCGATGAAGCCGATGTTCTTGGAGTCACGGATGTTCTTGGCCCAGCCGCAGACGGTGACCACCGTGCCGTCGGCCGGGGTGTTCTTGTACAGCGAAACGATCTCAGTACGTTCCATAGTGTTTCTCCTCTTTCTGATTTTTATAAAAGAAAAAGACAGCTTTTGCCCTGAAAGTTCAGGGCGAACAAGCTGTCTTGTAATGTCCGCGGTGCCACCTGAATTACCGGGAGTGCCCCGGTCGCTCGCGCGCTCCTTTTTCACAATAAGCGCTGCCCCTGTAACGCAGGGCCTGCGGCGCGCCTACTGGCGGCAGGGCTTTCCGGCCCGCCGGGGTTCAGTTTGCAGCTCCCGGGTGTTCGTTCACGCTGTGTCTGCGCGCGGCTCCCAGCTGCTGCCACGCTCTCTGGGCCAGACTGCCCGCGCTACTTTTCCCGATCTTCGCTTTTCAGTTTTTTAAAAATAGCACATTTGCGCCGCTTTGTCAATTAAAAAGTGCACGCTTCCCCTTGCAATCCGGCAGTTTCCATGATATCTTGTAAATTGAAATTGTATGCCGTCTGTCACCACACGAAGTCAGACTGCACAAACCGTTCCCACACAGGATACAAGGAGAAACAGAATATGATGGAAAACCAGCCTGCGTACGGGCAGGAAGAGGAGATCGACCTTGTGGCGCTCACTTTCACGCTCCTGCGCAAATACCGGCAGATCCTTGCCGCCGCCCTGGCCTGCGCAATCATTTTTGGCGCGGCCGCCGGGGCACACACCGCATGGGGCGGGGCGGTCTCTCAGGATGCCCAGAAAGCCTACGAAAGCGAGCTGGCCGAGTACAACCGCAAAAAAGAGAGTTACGAGGCCGCCAAACAGCAGTATTCTCTCGACATTGCCAACAACGAAAAAAGCCAGCGCGATACCGAATACGCCATCCAGAAAGCACAGGAGTACGCTGAGAATTCCGTCTGGAATAATCTGGACCCCTACAATGTCTGGGTGGCACAGGCCGACCTCTATGTGACCACCAATTATCAGATCCAGCCCGGCATGGCCTACCAGAATCCGGACCGCACCGATTCTGTCCTTTCGGCCTACGCTTCCCTGCTGGGAAACAGTTCTACCCTGAGCGAGGTGGCTCAACAGTTCAACATGCAGGAGCGCTACCTGCGGGAGCTGGTGACCATTTCTTCTGACCCGGACACTCACCTGCTGGCCATTACGGTCATGAGCAGCAGTGAGCAGACTTCCAGCAACATTCTGGCCGCCCTGTTGGAGCAGGTGAATGCCATGGACGCCAATATCACGGCCTCGGTGGGCAGCCACACCATCAGTGTCATCGCGCAGAGCAGTTACAGCACCGTCTCCACCGACCTGCGGGACGCACAGACGGAAAACAGCCAGAACCTGCTCTCCCTGCAGACCCAGATCGACCAGCTGCAGCAGAGCCGCACCCGGCTGGACAGCAACTTTGAAGATACCACCAAGGAGTGGGAAAGCACGGAAGAGCCCGTGCTCCAGTCCACCCGCATCTCCTCCGCCGTGCTCAAGTTTGGCCTTATCGGCCTGCTGGCAGGCATCGTGCTGGTCTGCTGCGCGGGCACCGTGCAGTTCCTCGTGCAGGGCAAAGTCTACTCCGGCAAAGAGCTGCGGGACACCTGCCGCCTGCCCCTGCTTGGCACCCTGGCCAGCGGGAAGACCCGGCAGAGCAAGCAGCTGGACGCCGCCCTTGACCGGATGGAGCACCGCCCGGACGGCAGCACCGATGCTGAGATGATCCGCCTGATGGCGGCCACCATCGCCAGCCGAGCCCCGGAGGCAAAGCATATCCTCATTACGGGCGACCTGCCTGCTGATCAGCTCACCGCGCTGGCAGCCGCCCTGCAGGATACCGGTGCCCTCCGGACACAGGTGGTTACCGCCGCCGAGAGCATCCTGACCTGTGCGGCCACCGTGCCGCAGGTGACCAGCGCCGACGCCATTGTGCTGGCCGCAGACTGCACCTGCTCCCACTACACCGCCGTCAACGACCAGAACGAGCAGATCCAGCGCCTGGGCAAGAAGATTCTGGGCTGCATCGTGTTTGAATAAAGAAGACACTTTCGAAAGGCCGCTGCCGCGCAGCGGCCTTTTTCTTATCCCCGCAGCGCTTCCACCAATCCATTCGCTGCCAGCTGCCCGGCCCGGAGGGCCTCGTTGAGGTTGTTGCCGTGGCCGCCGATCTCAATGAGCAGGCTGCCGGTGGTCAGGTCCTGATTGTAAAACCGGTAGCTGAACAGCACCGGGCGGGTGAACCCCGGGTAAAGCGCTTCCATCGCCGTCTCCCACCGGGCCGCAAAGCGGAGGTTCTGCCGCCAGTTGGGCAGCTGGACGCTCCCGCCATTGTCACACCCGCAGATGATCATGACCTGCGCGGCCTGCTCCCCCGCCCCGCTCCCGGCCCAGACCGGGGCCATCCGGGTACCGCTCTCCGTCTCAATGGCGTCCCGGTGGACATCCAGCACGATTTTGATGCTGGGGTACTTTTCCAGATATTTCTGCACCACGGCCCGGCTGTTGGCGTAGCTTCCAGTATAGCTGGGGTAGTCGTTCAGGGTCTCGTCATGCAGGGTGTTGAGGCCTGCCGCATGGAGGGTATCGGCCATCACCCGGCCCACCGCACACATATTGATGCTGCGATCGGTGCTGCGGGCCCCGTCACCCGGGCGGTACCACAGCCCGGCGGAAAGTCGGTAATCCTCCGTGGCGTGGGTGTGCATAATCAAGATCTGCGGGTCAGGGCTGTTCCACTCTACCGCAAAGGGCAAAGGGTTTGTGATTTCCGCCGCCACTTCTGCCGCCGGGACACGGGTGTTGTTTTTGATACTGCCTCCGCCGCAGGGGATATATTTTTCGCCGCTGCCGTGCGGGTAAGTCTTTTCCTGCACGGCACCTGCATCCGCGGGGCGGGCGTCGTCGGCTTCCAGGGCTGCAAGATAGCTTTCCATGCCGGTATTGGCCGGGGCGGCGGCTTCGGGGGCAGACTCCGGGGCGGGCTCTGAGGCAATGCTGCCCGGTGTCTCGTCCGGGATTGTCTCCTGCATGGCTTTCCGGCTCAGGGAGAGGGCGGTCCGGGCGGCAGGCAGCGGCCCTGCAATGACCGCCGCCAGCCCCAGCACCACCCGGTGGGCAAAAACGGTCAGCACCAGCAGCAGGGCCAACGCCAGCAGGAATGCCCCCAGCTGGCCTGTCCGCTCCGTGCCGCCCCGCTCTGTCTGCCGCATGGCCATCCCCTCCCCGTCAAAATGCTATGACCATTCTATGCAGTCAGCTCGCCAGCCAGCACAGCTGCGCGATGCTCAGCCGAGGCTGCAGAGCCCGGTTGATGGCGCTGCCCAGCAGGGCCGCCCCGTGGGCGATGACGCTGTCCAGCTCCCGGGGCGTGACCACCAAATCTTTGCCCTCCCGGGCTTCCATCAGGGTGGGGATGCCCGCCGCGAGCACCGGGACCCCCAGCCGGGCGGCGGCCAGATGCTTGCGGCTGCCGGGCTGGGCCGGGCAGAGCCCGGTGTCCGAGAATTGCAGCGTCCGGCCCAGCCGCTCCGGCTCCGAGGAGCAGAGGCTGTCCACGCAGAGGAGGGCGGACGGGCGGAGCTCCCGCACCAGCGCCCCGGCCAGCTGCTGCAAACTCAGGCCCGTGGCCCCGGAAACCCCGGGGGCGACCGCCGCCACGGGGCGGATGCCAGGCAGCGGCAGGCGGCTCCCGGCCCCCATGGTAACAAAGATCTTCTGCACCGTGCGGGGGCCCAGAGCATCCGCCGTCACCCGGCGGTTGCCCACTCCCAGCACCAGCACCGGGCCCTCAGGCGGCAGCAGGGCCCGCAGCTCGGCCGCCGCCTGCTCGATGACACCGCTGTCCCGCTCGTCCAGCACGCTGACGCGGGGCACTTCCAGCGTCACATACCGCCCCCGGGGCCGCTCCAGCCCCTCCCGCGCGATCTCCACCCGCGTCACGGTCACGCCATCGTGCCGGGCCGTGGCCACCCGTACCCCGCCGGGCAGGGCAGAGCAGGCGGGTGCCGCGTACAATTCATCGGCCATGTCTGTCAAACGCATGGTTTTCCCCTCTTTTTCTGCAAATTTGCCGCCGGAGGCGCTGTTTGGGCCCCTCCGGACAGGAGAAGTATGGGAAAAATAAAACTTTTTGAAACAAAAATCAAAAAAACGCTTGCGTTGGTACGGCAAATATGGTATCATAAGGTGCGCTGTTATAGGTAGCCAAGGAGGTGGAACGAATGCCTAACATCAAATCTCAGAAGGACCGCGTCGTGCAGGCTGCTGCAGAGCAGGCTCACAACAAGGCCATTAAGACCAACCTGAAAACAGTCGTCAAGAAGGCAGACGCTGCCATCGATGCGAATGCCGCTGACAAGGACGCAACCGTCCTGGCTGCTGTTTCCGCGATCGACAAGGCTCGCGCTAAGGGTGTCATCAAAAAGAACACCGCAAGCCGCAAGATCAGCCGTATGGCCAAGCGTGCTAACAAGAACGCTTGATTGCTTTCTGATTGACGAACAAAACCTCTGCTCCGGGAAACCGGCGCAGGGGTTTTTGTTTTACGGTTCTTCAATTCTGGTCGTGGCTCTTGCCCACCCAGGAGCAGACCACGCCGCACACCAGGCTGGTGGTGATGCCCGCCGCGGCGGCCGTCAGCCCGCCGGTCAAAATGCCGATGGCCCCCTCTTCTTCGATGGCCGTTTTGACCCCTTTGGCCAGCAGGTGCCCGAACCCCAGCAGGGGCACGGTGGCCCCGCAGCCCGCAAACTCGGCCAGCGGCGCGTACCACCCGATGGCGGAAAGCACCACCCCGGCCACCACATAGCCCGTTAAAACGCGGGCCGGGGTCAGGGCCGTCAAGTCGATCAAAAGCTGGCCCACCACACAGATGAGCCCGCCCACCACAAACGCCCAGAAATACTGCATCTCATCATCCTCTCACAGTGCATTCCGGCCCGCGCAGCTCCACCAGATGCGCAATGGCCGGGATGCTCTCTTTTTGTAAAAACGTGGTCTGGCTCATAAGCGCCCCGGTGGCGATGAACAGCACCCGCCGATAGCTCCCCCGCTCCAGCCTCGGCAGGATGTGCCCGCAGAGGACGGCGGCACAGCAGCCCGGGCCGGAGCCGCCGCTCTTGACGTTCTGCCGGGCGGCATCGTAGAGGATGCTGCCGCAGTCGATGTGGTTTTTCATCACCAGGCCCTCGGCGGTCAGGATCTCCCGGAACAGGCGGCTCCCGAGATGGCCCAGGTCCCCGGTGTAAATGGCGTCAAAATCTTTGGACTCCTGCCCGGTGTCGTGCAGATAGCGCAGCAGAGTGGCCGCTGCCGCCGGGGCCATGGCGGCGCCCATGTTGTTGATATCCTTGATCTGGTAATCCTCCACCCGGCCAAAGGTGGCGGCGGCAATGCCCACGCCCTGCCCGGCAGGGTGGAGCAGGCAGCACCCCGCCGCCGTGGCGGTCCACTGGGCCGTGGGCGTGCGGACGGCACCATAGCTCAACGGCGTGCGGAACTGCCGCTCCGCCGCGCAGAAATGGCTGGATGTCATGGCCAGCAGGCCGTCGGCAAGGCCCGCGCTGCAAAGCGCGGCCCCCAGCCCCAGCGCCTCGGCCATGGTGCTGCAGGCCCCGAACAGCCCCACAAAGGGCAGGTGCAGCTCCCGCAGGGCGTAGCTGGACGCCGTGCACTGGGCCTGCAGGTCCCCGGCCAGTACCAGGCTGACCTGCTTTTCCGTGGCGTGGGCCTTTTTCAGGCAGAGGCGGGCCGCCCGCAGCTGCAAAATTTTTTCCGCCGTCTCCCAGTTGGCCTGCCCGCAGTTGTTGTCCGGGAACAACTCGTCAAACTCCGCGGCCAGAGGGCCCTCGCCCTCTTTTTTGCCGCCCACCGCCGCGTGGGACGCAATCACGGGCATCCGCTCAAACAAAAGGGTATCGCCGCGCCGTGCTGCCATTGGTTTTTCCTCCTTTGGGGGCTGATTTTATCGGATTTTTGTGGTATACTTTACGCTCGACGGGGAATTGCAATTTTTTCCGCTTCTGCCCCGTATTCTGGGCGTGGTGGGTTCAGACCATGGCCCCCATCCCCCAGAGCACCACGCCATACACCACCGCCGCCAGCGTGCCGTACACGATGACCGGCCCGGCAATGGTGAACATCTTGGCCCCGGTGCCTAAGACCCGGCCCTCGGTCTTGAACTCAATGGCCGCGCTGACCACCGCGTTGGCAAAGCCCGTGATGGGCACCAGCGACCCGGCCCCAGCCTTGGCGGCCAGTTTCTGGTAGAGCCCCAAGGTGGTAAACAGGGCCGAGAGGGCCACCAGCGTGCAGCTGGTCAGGGTACCGGCCAGCTCCCATTCCAGCCCTTTGGCCAAATACCACTGGCGGAGCACCTCCCCCAGCAGGCAGATGCCGCCGCCCACAAAAAAGGCCCACAGGCAGTCTTTGCCCAGCGGTGAGGGCGGGCTGGCCCGCTGCACCCGCCGCGCGTATTCCCGCGGTTTCAGTTTCATCGTCTTCGCCTCCCGGGATAGTCTGCCCGTGTTGTGTGTATTTTATCCGTTTTGATAGAAAGAAGGTCCCACATGAATCCATCTTCCCAGTATCCGCACCGCCGTCGGCTCACCCGGGCCGAGGCGCGCCGTCGCCGCCGCAACCGCGCCATCCGCCGGGTGGCCGGCCTGACGCTGGTGGCCTGCGTCCTCGTGGGCGGGGTCTCGTTCCTGCTCCACCGCAAGGCCCCCGTCCCGGCTGCCTCGGCGGCGTCCGCCCTGCCCGCGGCTTCCAGCACGGCGGCCAGCGAGGCCGCCACCAACGGCCTGTTCGGCAAAAACGAGGCGGCTTCTTCTGCCGTTTCGTCGGAACCGGCCGCCCCGGACAACGCCCTGGGCCTGACGGCAGAGGAGGCCAGCGCCATGCTGGCCGACCCGCTGATGGTGCTGGTGAACCACGCCAACAAGATGCCGGACAACTACACGTTTGATACCAAGGAGTGCGGCTCCTCTACCTCGGTGAATAAAACGCTCCAGACCGTGGCCTGCGACGCCTTTCTGGCCATGCAGAAAGCCGCTGCCGCCGACGGCGTGACCGTCTGGATGCAGAGCGGCTACCGCAGCGTCTCCTACCAGACCAAGCTCTATGAGCGGAAGACCCAGTATTACCGCGACAAGGGCTATGACGAGGCCACCGCCAAGGAAAAAGCCGCCGCCATCGTCAACCCGCCGGGCTACTCCGAGCACAACTGCGGCCTGGCCGCCGACCTGAACAGCCCGGAGCACACCGGCCTGGACGAGGGTTTTGAAAACACGGCCGCGTTCCGCTGGCTGTGTGAGCACGCCGCCGAGTATGGCTTTATCCTGCGTTACCCCCAGGGGGCCGAGGATGCCACCGAGATCACCTACGAGCCCTGGCACTGGCGGTATGTGGGCCCGGAGAACGCCGCCAAGATCAACGCAAGCGGCCTGTGCTTTGAGGACTATATCGCCGCCCTGCAGTCCATTGCCGCCTGATGGGCAGACTGCACAAAATATTCCGGTGAACTTTCGGCAAAAGTTCTGTCCGCCCCTTTGCATTTCCGGGACCGATATGGTAAACTAACAGTGGTCTGCCCCTGCGGCAGGCTCAATCCATAAAAGAAGGAATAATCCATGAAAATTCGTGCAAAAATGATCTTATCCACTGCCGCTGTCGCCCTGAGCTGTGCTCTTCTGGCAGGCTGCGGCGGTTCCTCTTCTTCCTCTGCTCCGGCGGCCTCCTCTCAGGCTGCTTCCAGCGTGGCAAGCTCGGCTGTTTCCGAGGCCGCCAGCGCCACGGCAGAGGGCACTAACGGCACCGACGCCCTGGACGACGCTGTGAACACCCTGCTGGACACCAACCCCATCTCCAACCAGTTTGAGATCGCCGCCATGAACATCGAGTACGATTTCGGCATCCAGGCCGACGACATCACCAGCTACAAGGGCGTCAAGAGCAACGATAACGGCGACGCCGGCCTCGTGCTGGTCATCCAGGCCGCCGCGGGCAAGGCACAGAACGTCGTGGACGCGCTGACCACCTATCAGAAAGATCAGGTAGCGTTCTACGGCAACTACGCCGAGTTTGCACAGGCCCAGTCCAATGTGGAGAATGCCGTCATCGGCAGCAATGACAGCGACCTTGTGGTCATGGTCATCGCCTCCAACGAGTGCTCCGCTGACCTGAGCAGCGCCGTGGACAGCGTCCTCGGCAAATAAGCAGCTTTTCTGCGGCCGGTGCCATCTGCGGCATCGGTCTTTTTCATCACCACAAAAAGGAGGCTGACGCCGTGGTTTTCAGCACCATCCTGTTTTTGTTCCGGTTCCTCCCCATCACGCTGGCGCTGTACTATCTCGCGCCGGCAAAGCTCAAAAATACCGTTCTGTTCCTGTGCAGCCTCGTGTTTTACTGCTGGGGCGAGGTGCGCTTTTTCCCCATCATGATCGCTCTCATCCTCCTCAACTACCTCTGCGGTCTGGGGCTGGAACGGTTCGACGGCAGCAAGCCCGCCCGCAAATGTTTCCTGCTGGCAGGCCTTGTGGGCAGCCTGGGGATGCTGTTCTATTTCAAATACGCAAACTTTGTGCTCAGCAGTGCCAACGCTCTGCTGGGGACAAGCTTTTCCCCCATCCAGGGCATCAGCACCCTGCCGCTGGGCATCAGCTTCTATACGTTCCAGACGCTCTCCTATACCATCGACGTCTACCGCCGGGACGTAAAAACGGAGCACAACATCATTGATTTCGGCGCGTATGTCGTCATGTTCCCCCAGCTCATCGCGGGCCCCATCGTCAAGTACCGGGACGTGGCGGCCCAGCTGCATGTGACTCATGGCCGCTACAACCTCAAGCAGATCGAGGATGGCATGACCCTGTTCACGTTCGGCCTCGCCAAAAAAGTCCTGCTGGCGGACACCATCGGTGCCCTCTGGACCGACATCATCGGCATTGCGGACAGCCCCTCCACCACGTTCGTGGGGCTTGCCAACGCCTCCACGGCGCTGGTCTGGCTGGGCGTCATTGCCTACTCGCTCCAGCTCTACTTTGATTTTTCCGGCTACTCCATGATGGGCATTGGCATGGGCAAGATGCTGGGATTCGATTTCCCCCAGAACTTCAACTACCCCTACATCTCCGCCTCCATCACCGAATTCTGGCGGCGCTGGCACATGACCCTTTCCGGCTGGTTCCGGGAGTATGTGTATATCCCCCTGGGCGGGAACCGCAAGGGCCTCAAGCGGCAGATCTTCAACCTGTTTGTGGTCGAGCTGCTCACCGGCATCTGGCACGGTGCCAACTGGAATTTCATCTGCTGGGGCCTGTATTACTTTGTGCTGCTGGCCATCGAGAAGCTGTTCCTGCTCCAATACTTGCAAAAGGGGAAAGTCTGGCCCCACATCTACACCCTCTTCCTCGTGGTGGTGGGCTGGGCCATGTTTGTGGGCAACGACACCGGCGTCTCGTTCGGGCTGCTGTTCCAGAAGCTCTTTGTCCCCTCGGGCGGCGTGTCGCCCCTCTATTTCCTGCGCAATTACGGCGTGCTGCTGGCCGTCTCGGTGGTCTGCTGCACCCCGCTCATTGAAAAGCTCTGGAACCTGCTGCGCCGCCGCGCCCTGACCCGGGTGGCTACCATCCTTGTGCTGCTGGTGGTCTCCACGGCCTATGTCGTGGGCAGCACCAACAGCCCGTTCCTGTATTTCAACTTCTAAAAGGGAGGCATTTTTGATGGAAAAACACAACAAAAAACGCGCCTCCCTGCGGCAGTACCCGGTGCTGCTGGCGTTCGGACTGTTCTTCCTTGGGCTGTTCGTGCTGGATCTCGTCACACCGGACCGCGCCTACAGCGAGCTGGAAAACACCACCCTCGCCCAGCGGCCCAAGCTCACCGCTCCCACGGCAGACGGGCTGAACAATTACTTTACCGGCTACACCAAGTATGTCAAAGATCAGGTGTTTGGCCGGGACGAGTGGATCAGCCTGCAGAGCTTTGTGGAGACAGCCCTCTTCCAGAAGACCGAGAACGGCGGCATCCTGTTGGGCAAAGAACACCAGATGTTCCCCCGCACTTACAGCCTGCTCTCCAGCGAGACCCGCGCCCTGCCCAAGAACACCGCCGCCCTGGAATCCCTCTGCCAGCGCTATCCGGGCAAGGTCAACGTGATGCTGGTGCCGGCGGCCTCCGTGATCTACCCGGAGAACGTCCCTGCGGGCGCTCCGCTCCTCCATGAGGAACCGTATCTCGACCAGCTTTCCAGCGCCGTACAGGCCGCCGGAGGCCGCTTTGTGGACGTGCGGGATATCCTGCGCAGCCACAAGGACGAATATCTCTACTACCGCACCGACCACCACTGGACAAGCCTGGGGGCATACTACGCCTACAGCCAGCTCTGCGAGGCACTGGGCCTGACGCCCTTTGACCCCGCCGCCCACACGGCCCTGACGCGGGATGGCTTCTATGGCACCCACTATTCCAAGGCCCGCACCTGGAACGCCGTGCCGGACACCATCACCTACTACGAGCTGCAGAACGCCCTGACCATCTGGAACGTCACCGGCCCCGGCCAGCCCACCGAGGGCACCACCACCGGCCTGTACGACACCGACAAGCTGAATGTCTACGACAAATACGCCATGTTCCTCCACGGCAACAACGGCCTGAGCCGGGTGGAGGGCGACGGCAGCGGAAAGATCCTCGTCATCAAGGACAGCTACGCCAACTGCTTTGTGCCCTACCTGACGGCCAATTACGCTGCCGTGGATGTGGTGGATTTCCGCAACTACAACTACGGGCTGGACCAACTCATCGCCGACAACGACTATGACCAGATCCTGGTGCTGTACAGCTTTGACAGCTTCAAGGGTGACCCCTACCTCTACCGGGCGGGCGTTGCAGGTTAAGTTCGGGAATTATTGCAGTGCTTTTTCACAAACTTTGGAAAGCTTTTTCATGCGAGTTCCCGTTTTTGCACCGTTCGTTCCCAAATCTCTTGCAGAAACCACCCCCCTGTAGTAGAATGAAACTACCAGAGGGAAACTTTCCGCCACAGGTCTCCCGGTACAGCGCTTTGGCTGGCCCGGGGCCCGGCTTCATTGCAAATCATTTGTAAAGGAGTAATATACTATGACCAACAAACTGAATCTCCCTGCCAGCTATGCAGTCATGAACGAAGAGGAAATGACCTATACCCAGGGCGGCAGTGCTCTTGGTGCAGCCGCCACCGTCGTAGGTGCCGTGGTGCTGGGCTCCAGCTACCTGTGGGGCATCTCCCAGGCCAAGGATTGGCTGAGTGTCAAGAAGAACCGTGAGGGCAATTTCCTCACCGTGGCAGGCCGCGCCTCCGACGCCATCGCCGCTGATATGGCAAAATCCCCCTCCAACTTCCTGCGCGACGGTGTTTCCACCGCCATGGTGGTAGCCTTTGCCCCCCTGAGCGCCATCCTGCTCATCCTGTAAAGTTTATTCGATTTTGCGGTATTTTTAATTGGATAAACGATGCACTCCCGCATCGCTTTGGATATTTGCTTTGTAAAGGAGTAATGATTATGGAAGCCAAAATGATGATGCCCGCTAATTACTGCGTCATGTCTGAGGAAGAAATGACTTACACCGAAGGCGGCGCAACTGCCGTACAGGCTTTCTGCGCTTGGTTTGTTCCTTTCTATGGCTGGTATAAGGGTATTACCGCTGTCCGCGATTATCGTCAAAAGAATCCTAAAACTTGGACAAAAACCGGCATGGATGCCTTAGATGCACACATGGCTAAGAGCACTGCAAATGCTATCTATGATATTGGCTGTTCCATCTGCGTCGTGAGTTCGTGCTTGAGTGGTGTCGGTTTAATTATCAATGCCCTTGTGGTCTATGCGACCTGATTTTTCATATTTGAAGAGCGCCTATCTTTAGCAAAAACGGAGAAGATTCCCCATAAAGGGAGTCTTCTCCGTTTTTTATACTTTCTTATTTTGAGCTTCTTCATCCAAAGATTTTTTTCGCTGTTTTAATTTTTCCCATTCTTCTTTAAATTCAGGCTTCTTTAATTCTTCTGCCAATGTTTCTCGAAAATTTTTACTCTCTGATTTGCCTCTTTTCTATACACAAAAAGGAGACTTTCTCTTTCGGGAAAGTCTCCTTTCGATACGCATTTTTATGCAAACATGTCTTTCAGCCGCTTGAAGAAGCCTTTGCGTTTTTCGTAGTTGTCTTCTTTCAGGGTGCCCTCAAATTTCTTCAGGGCGTCGCGCTGGACCTTGTTCAGCTTCTTGGGGATCTCGACCTCACACTTGACGTACATATCGCCCCGGCCGCGGCCGTTCAGATACTGGATGCCCTTGCCACGCAGGCGGAACGTGGTGCCGCTCTGGGTGCCCTCGGGCACGGTGTACTCCACCTTGCCGTCAATGGACGGGACGGTGATGTTATCGCCCAGAACAGCCTGGCTGTAGGTGATGGGCACCGTGACCCAGACATCATAGCCATCGCGCTGGAAGAGCGGATCGGGCCGGACGGTGACCATCACGATGACATCACCGGAGGGGCCGCCGTTGGCACCGGCATCGCCCATGCCGCGGAGTGCAAAGCTCTGATCGTCGTCGATGCCCTTGGGGATGGAGACTTCCAGCGTCTTCTTGGTCGCGGTCTTGCCGCTGCCGTGGCAGCTCTTGCAGGGGTTCTTGACCAGCTTGCCCTTGCCGCCGCAGCGGGAGCAGGGCTGCTGGGTCTGCATCACGCCAAAGGGGGTGCGCTGCTGGCGGATGACATAGCCGCGGCCGCCGCAGTCCGGGCAGGTCTCAGGGCTGGTACCGGCCGCGCAGCCGGTGCCGTGGCACTCGGTGCACTCCTGCTGGCGGGTGATGGTGATGTTCTTCTTGCAGCCGTGCACGGCCTCGTCAAAGCTCAGGGTGATCCGCACGCGGATGTCCTGGCCCTTGCGGGGGGCGTTGGGGTTGGCCTGACGGGACGAACCGCCAAAGCCGCCGAAACCGCCGCCGAAGATATCGCCGAAGATGTCGCCCAGATCCACGCCGTCGCCGCCAAAGCCGCCGAAACCGCCCGCGCCCGGGCCGCCGCCGTTCTGTGCCGCATAGCTGGGGTCTACGCCCGCAAAGCCATACTGGTCATAGAGCTGGCGCTTCTTGGGGTCCGAGAGGACCTCGTTTGCCTCATTGACTTCCTTGAATTTTTCCTCGGCGTCTTTATCGCCGGGGTTATAGTCCGGGTGGTATTTCATTGCCAGCTTGCGGTAAGCCTTTTTGATCTCCGCATCCGTGGCGGTCTTGGATACCCCCAGCACTTCGTAGTAATCACGCTTTTCCTGTGCCATATCCACTCACCTCTCAATTAGTCGCACAACCTCCCCATCACAGCAGCGCACTGCTGCTTCTCGCACAGAAAGCTTCCAGCGGTCTGTACAGACCTGCCCGGCCTGCCAAGGGCTCCCCTGTCAGGAGAGCTGGCGAGCGCAGCGAGACTGAGAGGTTTTAAACCCACAAAGGCCGCCCCGGCCAAAACCGGAGCGGCTTTTGGGTTGCTTATCGGCCGCCGCACCCTCCGGTTTGGCCGGGTGCCGTGCCGTTTGTGTCAGCGTTTAGACTTCCTTGAAGTCCGCATCCACGACGCCGTCGTCGTTGGGCTTCTGCTGGTTGTTGTTCGCGCCAGCATCGGGGCCGGGCTGCTGTGCGCCAGCGGCCTGTGCAGCGGAAGCAGCCTGATACATCTTCTCAAAGACGTGGCTCAGAGCCTCCTGCTTTGCCTTGATGTCGTCGATGGAGCCGGACTGGACAGCAGTCTTGAGCTCGGCCAGCTTTGCTTCCGCCTCGGTCTTGACGTCAGCGGGCATCTTGTCGCCGTTCTCTTTCAGCATCTTCTCGGTCTGGAAAACCATCTGGTCGGCACCGTTGCGGATATCGACCTCTTCACGCTTCTTCTTATCGTCAGCAGCAAACTGCTCAGCTTCCTTGACAGCCTTGTCGATGTCCTCCTTGGACATGTTGGTGGAAGCAGTGATGGTGATGTTCTGCTCCTTGCCGGTGCCCAGGTCCTTAGCGCTGACCTTTACGATGCCGTTTGCATCGATATCAAAGGTAACTTCGATCTGAGGCACGCCACGGGGAGCCGGAGCAATGCCATCCAGGTGGAAGACACCCAGGCTCTTGTTGTCGCGGGCAAACTCACGCTCGCCCTGCAGGACGTTGATCTCAACAGAGGGCTGGTTATCCGCGGCAGTGGAGAAGACCTGGCTCTTGTGGGTGGGGATGGTGGTGTTGCGGTCGATGATCTTGGTGCAGACGCCGCCCAGGGTCTCAATGCCCAGGCTCAGCGGGGTGACATCCAGCAGCAGCAGGCCCTTGACGTCGCCCTGCAGGACGCCGCCCTGGATGGCAGCACCGACAGCCACGCACTCATCGGGGTTGATGCCCTTGAACGGCTCGCAGTTGAGCTCTTTCTTCACGGCATCGTAGACAGCGGGGATACGGGTGGAACCGCCGACCATCAGGACTTTCTTCAGGTCAGAGGGACGCAGGCCTGCATCCTGCAGAGCCTTGCGGACAGGGCCCATGGTACGATCGACCAGATCAGCGGTCAGCTCATTGAACTTTGCGCGGGTCAGGGTCATATCCAGATGCTTGGGGCCGGTAGCGTCCGCCGTGATGAACGGCAGGTTGATCTGGCTGCTCATCGCGCTGGACAGCTCGATCTTTGCTTTCTCGGCAGCTTCCTTCAGGCGCTGAGCGGCCATTTTGTCCTTGCGCAGGTCGATGCCGTTCTCGGTCTGGAACGCGTCCGCCATCCAGTTGATGATGCGCTCATCGAAGTCATCGCCGCCCAGGTGGGTATCACCATTGGTGGCCAGGACCTCGGTCACGCCGTCGCCCATCTCAATGATGGAGACATCGAACGTGCCGCCGCCCAGATCGTAGACCATGATCTTCTGGTCTTCCTCTTTATCAATGCCGTATGCCAGAGAAGCGGCAGTGGGCTCGTTGATGATACGCTTGACGTTCAGGCCCGCAATGGTGCCGGCGTCCTTGGTTGCCTGACGCTGGCTGTCGTTGAAGTATGCAGGGACGGTGATAACAGCCTCGGTAACAGGCTCGCCCAGGTAAGCCTCAGCATCGGCTTTCAGCTTCTGCAGGATCATAGCGCTGACCTGCTGGGGAGTGTACTCCTTGCCGTTCAGGGTCACCTTGTGGTCGGTGCCCATATAACGCTTGATGGAAGCAACGGTGTTCTCCGGGTTCGTGATAGCCTGACGCTTTGCGACCTGGCCGACCAGACGGTCGCCGGTCTTGGTAAAGCCGACCACGGACGGGGTGGTGCGGGCACCCTCGGAGTTTGCGATGACGACGGGCTCGCCGCCCTCCATAACAGCCACGCAGCTGTTGGTAGTACCAAGGTCGATACCAATAATCTTACTCATAAATGAAGTCTCCTCTCAATAAAGAACTTGTTTATCTCATGCTTGAGTGAAAAGCGGATGTTTATTTGAACGCTCCTTTGGGAGCGGGGAAGCTTTGCTTACTCGGCCACCACAACGGTTGCATGGCGGACGATCTTGTCGCCCAGCTTATAGCCTTTCTGGTAGACCGTAATGACGGTGCCGCTCTCCTGCCCGTCCGGGGCGGGGATCTGCTGCACGGCGTTCATGAAGTTGGGGTCAAAGGGCTTGCCCAGCGCCTCGATCTCTTCTACATGCAGGGCAGCCAGCGCCTTGGCGGCTTTGTCCAGCGTCATCACCACGCCTTTTTTGTAGTTCTCGTCGGTGGTGGGGGCATTGGCGGCCATATCCAGCGTGTCCAGGATGGGGATGATCTGGTTCACGGCGAACGAAATGCCATCGTTGAACTTCTGGTCAGCCTCACGGGTGGAGCGCTTGCGGTAGTTTTCGTACTCGGCAGCCATCCGCAGCAGCTGATCCTTTGCCTGATTGGCATTCTTCTCAGCGGCGTCCAGCTTGGCCTTGACGGCTTCCAGCTCCCGGGCTTTCTTGTTAAAGAAGCCCTCTTTCTTTTTGCCGTCGGTCTTTTCAGCCTCGTCCGTTTCGGGGGCAGCGGCGGTCTCTTCCGGCGCTGCTTCCGGCTCGGCCTGCGGCGCGGTGTTGGGCTCCTCAGCGGGAGTTTCTTCCACCGTCTTCTTGGTTTCTTCGCTCATTCCAGGTCCTCCTTATAGATCACAGTCCGCCGGGGTGCGGCCATCTGCGGGGTGTCTTTTCGTTTGCCGCTCATTCCCTCGCCCAGCTGGTCTGCAAAGGCGTGGAGCAGCGGCATCAGTTTCTGGAACGGCATCCGGGTCGGGCCGATCAACGCGATCGAGCCCCACAGCCCGCCGCCGACCAGGTAGCGGTCGCTGACGATGCACAGGCCGGGGATCTGCGGCTCAATATCCTCGCCCAGCAGGATGCTCTCATTCTGCTCATCCAGCGGGGCAATCAGCCTTGCGGCCTCTTCCTCATCGTTCAGCAGTGTCAGGATGGTGCCCACCTTGCCGTCCAGCTGAGGCCAGTCCAGCAGGTGCTGCTCACCGCCCAGGAACACATGAGGCGTGGTGGAGTCCTGCAGGATGGCGGCGGCGGCGCTGACCACCGGCACCAGCTCCGGGCTGATCTGGCCGCACAGCTCGCTCAGGAGCCGAGACGACAGATCAACGGGTGCCACGAACGTCAGGTTGCGGTTGAGCAGCGCGGCCAGCGCGGCGGCGTTTTCCCGGGAAAGCCCGGTGCGGACCCTCGCCACACGGGTGCGGACGTAACCGGCTGTGGTGACCGCCAGCACGGCGGCGGCGCTCCGGCCCACCTGCACCACCTCATAATGGGCGATGCAGAGGTCTTCGGCACAGGGGGTGCTGACAGCGGCGGTACAGCCGCTGATGGCGGCCAGCGCCTTGGCAGCGCCCTGTGCCAGCTTTTCCGGCTCATGGTCCAGGCTGGCGAACACCGCGTCCACACGGGCGCGGGTCACACGGTCCAGCGGCTGGTCGTCGGTGAGCAGATGATCCAGATAATAACGGTAACCCTTGGCACTGGGGACACGGCCCGCACTGGTGTGGGGCTGCTCCAGCAGCCCGAGCTTTGTCAGTGCGGCCATCTCATTGCGCAGCGTGGCGCTGGAGACTGCCATGTCAAAGTAGTTTGCCAGCACACTGCTGCCAACGGGTTCGCCCTCGAGGCCATACAGCGCTACAATCGCCTGCAAGACTCGCTGCTTGCGTGCATCCATTGTCATAGCGCCTGCCTCCATTCGTTGTTTTTGTTTCTTTAGCACTCCATCTTCCTGAGTGCTAAGACCATTATAGCCAAATTTCCGGCGCTGTCAATAGCTTCCCAGAAAAGTTTTGAAAGATTCACAAATTCGTAATAACCCCGCACGCAAAAAAGGGCCCGTGTCCAGCACAGGCCCTTTTTTCACTTTCATTCTTCCATCTGTTTTGCCAGAAAAGCGGCCGCAACGGCCACGGCTTTCTGCTGGGAGGCGTCCGGTTTGGCGCTCCGGTCCTCTGTCAGCAGGCCCACGGCCCCGGCCACGTCTCCCGCCGCGATGATGGGGAACGCGCACAGCAGCACCCGGGGCGAGCCCTCGCAGGGGAGCACCGTCTGCTCCGCGTCCTGCCGCAGGTAGGGCTTGCGGCTCTCCATCAGCTTTTCCAGCGGCTGGCTGATGCTCCGGTCGGCCAGGTCCCGCCGCCCGGCACCCGCCACGGCCATCATCCGGTCCCGGTCGGCCACAAAGGCCGTCAGGGCAAAGCACTTGCTCAGCACCTCGGCGTACTGCATCGCCACCCCCTGCAGCTCCCCGATGGGCGAATACTTTTTAAAGATGACCTCGCCGTCCCCGGTGGTAAAGATCTCCAGCGGGTCTCCCCGGCGGATGCGCTGGGTGCGGCGGATCTCCTTGGGGATGACCACCCGGCCCAGCTCGTCGATGCGGCGGACGATTCCAGTTGCTTTCATGGGTTCCATTTCCTCGCTTTCCAGCCCCGTGGGGCTCTGGCTCCTAGATTTTGTACAGTATGGGTATTATGTGGAAAGCAGGCTGGAATTATTCGTCTCTCTATTCTTATAATAATGTCTTTATGTCTTTTATCGTCCCTGTCTGCCGGGCTTATGGGCTTTATCCTCGTACATCCGCTGGTCGGCCAGGATGCGGATTTCTTTTACCTCCGTGCTGTCCGCCGGGTAAAGGGCGCTGCCGCAGCTGGTGCCGATGTGCAGCTCCTGCCCGTTGATGACGAACGGCTGCGTCAAGACATTTTTGATCCGCTCGGTCCGCTTGGCGCAGAATTCCTCGCTGAGGGCTCCGTTGACGATGAGGGCAAACTCATCGCCGCCGATGCGGAACGCGTAGTCCGTGCTCCGCACACAGGTCCGCAGCCGCCCGGACACAGCCTTGAGCAGCTGGTCGCCCACATCGTGGCCGTAGGTGTCGTTGACGGGTTTGAAGCTGTCCAGATCCAGATAGAACAGCGCAAACGGCTCCCCGGCTTTCTCCTTTCTCTGCAGGGTCGCGTTGAAGAATCTCTCGTTGGAAAGGCCGGTCAGGCCGTCGGTGTTGGCAAGGTCCTCCATCTTCTGCCGCTCGGTACTCTCCCGGTGGAAAGCTTCTTCCTGTTCCGCCAGCACAAAACGAAGGTCCATCTTGATGCTCCGCACCAGCGCGGCCACCACCGCCAGTGCCAGGAATGCCAGCAGGAAGATGGTGACGCACTGCACTTTACGCATTCCGGCGTCCACCACGTTCCGCTCCACGATGCCTACAATGGTCAGGTCCTGGAAGCCCACGGGCTGGTACACCAGATAATAGTTCCGGCCCTGAAAACGGTAGGGCACACTGCCGCTGCCGCCCTGCAGCGTCTGCTCCTGCATCTCCCGGAGACACGTCTCGTTCACCTCTGTGTTGGTTTCCAGATAATCAAACAGGTTTTCCATCCAGGCCGTGATCTCACTCTTGGGCTCTTCCGAGAGCATGATATCGCCGTTGGGGTAGATGATGTAGCAGTCGCTCCGGCCGCCGTAGGCCCGTCCGCCGATCATCTCTTCAATGGTATCATTATCATAGCTGACCGCCAGGCTGGTGTAGGTGACGCCGCTCATGGTGATGGGTTCCACCGGTACTGCAAACACGACCTTGCGGACCCCACTGGTCGCCGTATAACTGGAAACGATCGGTTCTCCCGCCACCTGCAGCGCCGTAAACACAGCCTGGATGTTTTCACTTCTCAGTCCCTCACGGCCGTCTACCGTCCAGTAATCGCCGTTCTCATTCGCCATATAAAAATCGCTGTAGTTCCAGGTCTTCTTTTCCTCTTCAAAGTCCTTCCACTGGGTAGCCGTCTCAGGGGCGGCCATCTCCCTCAAGTAACCGCCCCAGTCCGTGAGGACATTCCAGTTGCGCTGGGCAAACATGGTAAAGGTCTTGTTCACCTGTTCATAAGTCTCCAGCATGGCCCGCGTGCCCTCGTAGTAGATCTGCTGCCGGATGTAGAGCGCATAAAAGAAGATGCTCACGGTCATGAGGAGAACGAGAGCCATGGAAAGGTAAACTTTTTCTTTGTTTTTACGCGTTTTTACGCTTTCCTCCGTCTTTTTCACCGAAATGTTACCCCCCCCCCGGCCAAAAAATGCAGGAAAGAAAAAGTTCTGCTCATTATTTCCAATATACCAGATTTCCAGAATCCGTCAATACACGATTCTTCCAAAATCTGGGCAAGAAATTCTATGTCTTTGCCACATCTTTGCCGTTTTTCGGCGTTTGCGTTTCCCTGACGTGTATGTTACAATAAAACCACGTTTTGATACTGCAATGTACAGGGAGAGGGCGGAAAAAGATGCAGCAGGTTTTGGTTTTGGGCGGCGGAGCCTCCGGGCTTGCCGCCGCACTGGCGGCAGCGCGGGCCGGGGCGCGGGTGACGGTGCTGGAGCGGAATGCAAAACCCGGCAAAAAGCTGCTGGCCACCGGCAATGGCCGCTGCAATCTGGACAACACCGGCATCGCGCCCGAGCGGTATTTCACCTCGGACCCGGCCGGGCTCAAGCCTCTGCTGGCTGCCGTCAACGCGGCCGACCCGCTGGGCTGGTTTGAGTCGCTCGGCCTCTACACCCGCACCGACGAGGCCGGGCGGGTGTACCCCTACTCCAACCAGGCGGCAGACGTGCTTGCCCTGCTGGAGCACCATCTGGAAAAATACAACGTCCGCATCCGCTGCGGGTGCACCGTCCGCACCCTGAGCCAGAGCCGGGGCGGGTACGCCGTCCAGTTTGTCAATGCCGACGGCCAGCCCGAGAGCCTGCGGACGGACGCCGTCATCTGTGCCATGGGCGCGGCCGCCGGGCCCCAGTTTGGCACCGACGGCTTTGGCACCACCTTTGCCGCCCAGTGCGGCGGAAAGCTGGCCCCCCTTTACCCCTGCCTGACCGCTCTGCAAATTGCAAAGCCACAGAAAGCACTGGCGGGCATCCGGGCCAAAGCCACGGCCTCCCTGCTGGATGGCAAAACTCTGTTGGCCGCAGAGACCGGCGAGGTCCAGTTTACGGACTACGGCCTCTCCGGCATCTGCATCATGCAGCTGTCCGGCCTGCTGGCCCCGGGCCGTGGGCCGAAACAGCCCGCCGTGGAGCTGGACCTCTTCCCCGCGCTGGACGAAGCGGCCCTTGCCGCCCTGTTTGCGGCCCGCCCGCCCCGCCTTGCCGGGGACAGCCCGGCGGAATTCTGGCTGGGCCTTGTCCACCCCAAGCTGGGCCGGGCCCTCTGGGCGGCGGCACGGCTGCCGGAAACGTCCCTCCACGCCCTGCCCCCGCAGGCATGGCAGGCGCTGGCCCGCACGGCCAAACACTGGCGGTTTGAGGGGCTGACCCCCTGCGGCTGGAAGCAGGCCCAGACCACCGGCGGCGGCCTCTGCCTCAACGAAATGGACGAGCGGTTCCAGTTCCAGGGCTGCCCGGGCCTTTACTTTGTGGGCGAGACGCTGGACTGCGCCGGCAGCTGCGGCGGGTTCAACCTCCACTGGGCTTTTGGCAGCGGCCTGGTGGCCGGGCGCAGTGCGGCAAAGCCTGCCCGGCCCCAAAGGCCTTCAAACCCCAAAAAGAAACGCTGATACCACAAAAGGGCGTCCGCTCATGGCAGACGCCCTTTGTTTTGCTGTTTTTTATTCGTTGACTGCATGGCCGCCCAGAATCTCCAGCTCTGCCAGTGCTTCCGCTTCCCGTGCCTGCTTGGCTTCCTCGGCAGCTTCCGCCTCCTCGGCTTTCTGGTACTCGGCAAAAGCCGACCACATGGGCGGGATGTCTTTCCCGTTCACCTTGCGGTCGAGATAGTTTTTCGTGATCTGCACCACCGTGCCGGAGAGTGCCAGCACCGCGAGGAGGTTGGGGATCATCATAAGGCCGTTGAACGTGTCGGAGAGATCCCACGCAAGGCCCAGCTTCATGGTGGCACCCACCACCACCATGCCCACGAAGATCACTTTGTAAACACGGGTGCCTTTCTGGCCGAAGAGATACTCCACAGCCTTGGTGCCGTAGTGGCTCCAGCCCAGCACCGTGGAATAGGCGAAGAAGAGGAGCGAAATGGCAATGAACTTGGGGCCAAAACTGCCAAAGGCCGCTGTGAACGCCTGGCCCACCAGCGCATTGTCCTGCACGCCTGCCAGCACGCTGCCGCTCTCAATGTCCACCACGCCGGTGGTCAGGATGACCAGTGCCGTGAGGGTGCAGACCACAATGGTGTCTGCAAAGATCTCAAACACGCCCCACATGCCCTGCTGGACGGGTTCTTTCACATTGGCGGAGGAATTGACCATGACGGCCGAGCCAAGGCCGGCCTCGTTGGAGAACGCGCCCCGCTTGAAGCCCCAGGTCAGGCTCTGGCTGATACCGTAGCCCAGCGTGCCGCCGCCTGCGGCCTGCAGGTTGAACGCGCCCCGGAAGATGGCCCGGAATGCCGCCGGGATGTTGCCCGCGTGGAGCACCACGATGACCACAGCGCCCACGATGTAGAACAGTGCCATAATGGGCACCAGTTTTTCGGTGACAGCGGCCACCCGCTTGAGGCCGCCCAGCACGATGAGGGCCGTGACCACCATCAGCGCCACGCCCGTGACGAGGGAGGGCGTGTGGAACGCGGCGTTCATGTTGCCCGCGATGGAATTGATCTGGCTCATGTTGCCGATGCCGAACGATGCCAGAATGCAGAAACAGGCAAACAGCACCGCCAGCACCTTGCCCAGCGTTTTGCAGCCTTTCTTTGCGCCCAAGCCGTCGGTCAGGTAATACATGGCACCGCCGGACCACTCGCCTTTTTCATTTTTGCGGCGGTAGTACACGCCCAGCACGTTTTCCGAAAAGCTGGTCATCATGCCCAGAATGGCCATGACCCACATCCAGAAGATGGCGCCCGGCCCGCCCGAGACGATGGCCGTGGCCACACCCACGATGTTGCCGGTGCCAATGGTGCCCGCCAGCGCCGTGCACATGCTCTGGAACTGGCTGATGGCCATGTCCTCTTTGCTGGTGTGGGCGGTGACCTCCTTGTTGGTGAACACCGCGCCGATGGTGTGCCGCATCCAGTGGCCCACCCGGCGGAACTGGAAGCCGCCGGTGCGCAATGTCATCCACAGGCCAGTGCAGAACAGCAGCGCCAGCCCGATGGGCCCCCAGACGATGCCGTTGACCATCCCGTTGATCTTCGTGATCCACTCTACCATACGTTTCCCTCTCTATACACAAAAACCCTCTGGAACCCGCGCTGCACTCTTTCCCCCAGTGCCCCGCGCGTCCTGTTCTTCTCACGAGAACAATTGTTTGCAATAAGAAAACTTTATCATATTTTCCCGGCGCGCGCAAGGTTTTTCTCCCATTTTATGCTGCAATTTCATCCATCATGCCCGGAGATGAATTTTAATATGGTATGACTTTTTTCGATTTTTCAGAGTTTGCATCCTGTATAACCGCCAGACAAACAGCCCATCCTCCTGCTGAAAGGGGGATGGGCTGTTTTGCATTCTCATCACGATAAAACCCGCGGCTGGCAGCCGTTCTGGGCCGCACTGGGGGCAGCGCTTCTGGTACTGCTGCCGCTGGTGGGCGGCACCATCCTGCTCACCCGGCAGTCCCTCCGCACCAAGCTGGCCGCCAAACCCCAGAGCGGGGTGGCTGTCCGGATGCCAAAGACCGAAAACCAGCTCACCCTGCTGGTCTGCACCGCAGGCGAGCAGCCGGGCTTCGTGCTGCTCTACCTCAACGCCAGCCAGAACTGCATCCGGTTGGCGGCGCTGCCTGCGGAGACTGCCATCCCCTTTGGGCAGGGGGAGGCCACGCTGGCCCAGTGCTATGCCGCGGCCGGCCCAGCCCGCTGCCGGGAAGCCTTATTGGAGCCTCTGGCTCTGCCCGAGACCACCCGCTATCTCGCTCTCTCCCCCAGTGTCCTGGCCGCCATCGCGGACCGGTACGGGATGCTGCGGGTGGGCTTTTCCGGCGCGCTCACCGCCGACGAGCTGGCCCAGTGCGGCCTTTCCGGCGGGGTGCAGGCTCTCTCGGCCCGGGAGGCGCAGAGCCTCTTTTCCGGGTGGGACAAAGACGGCACCCTCCCGCCCAGCCACCGGGCTGCCGCCCGGGCGGCGGTGTGGGACGCGTTTTTCCGGCAAGATCTTGAACTGCTCCCCACGACCCTCCCTGCGGCCCTCCGGGCCCACAGCTCGGAGCTGCTGACCGACCTGACGGCGCAGGACTTCTTGACACTTGAAAGCACGCTGGAGTTTCTGGCCAACGGCAATGCCGCCGTTTCCGCCGACGCGCTGCCCGGCGCGTGGAACCCCACCCGCCGCTTTTACGGGTTGACGGATGCTTCCCGGGCCTCCGTGCAGACCCTCTTCAACGTCTGGCCCACCGAGGCGCAGGCGGCATCGTCCAGCGAGCCGTAACCCAGCACCAGCGTTCCGGTCTGGTGCCGGGCTCCGGTCAGGTCGTAATCGCTCAACAGGTTCAGCCGCACTCCCTCGGCCTCGGCAGCCCGGCGGAGGGCTTCATCCGGCGGGGCATTTTTCAGGGAGGCCAGCAGGTGCAGGCCGGTATGGAGCCCCGCCAGCCGCAGCTGCCCGGGGGCAAAGGCAGCGTTCAGGGCTGCCGTCAGGGCATCCCGCCGGGCCTTGTAAGCCACCCGCTCCCGGGCCAGATGCCGGGTAAAATACCCCTCGGTGATAAACCGGGCCAGCGTCTGCTGCTCAAACCGGCCCACCGTGCTGGCATAGAGGCGGTAGGTCTTCCACCAGGCGGGCAGCAGGTGCTCCGGCAGCACCATATAGGCGATCCGGATGCTGGGGGCCAGGCTCCGGGAGCAGGTGGAAAGGTAGACCACCGGGCCGTCGGCCCCCGCCATCCCCTGCAGGCTGGGCAGGGGGCGGGTGTCAAAACGGAACTCAGAATCGTAGTCATCCTCAATAATATACCGCTCCCCGGGGCGCTTGGCCGCCCAGTGGAGCAGCTCGGCCCGGCGGCCCGCCGGCATGGTGACGCCTGTAGGGAACTGGTGGCTGGGGGTAACGTAGCAGACCGACGCCCCGGACCGGGAAAGTTCTTCGATGGAAAGGCCGTCTTCGTCCACGGGCAGACAGCAGCACTCCACGCCATTGTTCTCCAGCACCTGTTTGGCGCGGGGGTACCCGGGGGTCTCCACGGCGGCTTTGCCGGGCAGCAGCGGGGCCAGCAGGCCCAGCAGGTATTCCAGGCCGGCTCCCACCACGATCTGCTGGGGCGAGCACTGCACGCCCCGGTATTCTTCCAGATAATCCGCCAGCGCCTGCCGCAGCTCCCAGTCGCCCTGAGCATCGCCGTGGGTCAGCAGCTCCGGCGAGGAGTAGAGCAGCTCCTTTTGGAGCCGCGCCCAGGTACGGAACGGGAAGAGCGCCGGGTCCACGCCCCGGGTGGAAAGATCATACCGGACCGGCGGAGAGGGCGGTGCGGCCTCCCCGGCAGGCGCTTCCGGCTCCATGGGCTTTGCCGGAGTGCCCGGAGCACGTTCTGGCCGGGGAGGTAGAGCCAGATATTCCTGTACATAAAAGCCGCTGCGCTCCTTTGGCTCCAGATAGCCCTCCGCCGCTAAGATCTGATACGCGGCATCCACCGTGTTGACGGAGACAGAAAGCTCCGCCGCCAGCCGCCGTTTGCCGGGCATCCGGGTGCCTGCCGGGATCGCCCCGGCGCGCATCTCGGCGGCAAGGCTCTGATACAGCTGCTCATACAGCGGCACAGCGGAAGCCGCGTCCAGTGCTGTGGTCAAATGGAACACAAAACCCCTCCTCTTTTTGGGCAAAGGCCCGAACTGACCCCATAAAAAATCTTTATTCTGGGTATTTCCATGGTGTCAGTTCTGCGTATAATAGGAGCATACCCGATCGGAGCAGAAATGTCAACTATTCCGGTGGGTAAGCGGTTGCGAAGCAATCAAAGCCCCAGTGGGGCTTTGAAGCGAAACGAACGGTCTTGCAAGGCAAGATGGAGGGGCCCCGCCCCGACAAGTTCGTAAGACCTTAAAATTGGAGGGAATCATCTGATGTCTACCACTGTAATGTGGCTGCTGCTGGCAGTCGTTGTGATCCTGATCGTCTTTGCCAGTGTGCTGTACAAGCGCACCTTTACCGTCCACGAGCTGGCCCTGACCGGCGTGATGGCCGCTCTGAGCCTTGTGGCTTACCTGTTCTTCCGCATCCCGTTCTACGGCGGCTCCTCGTTCCATCTGGGCAACACCTTTACGGCCCTGACGGCTCTGCTGCTGGATGGCGTCTCCGGCGGTCTGGCCGGTGCCATTGGTCTGGCTCTGGCCGATATCCTGGCCGGTGACCCGGGCTACGCCATCACCACCTTTGTGCTGAAATTCATCATCGGCATCACCTGCGGTGCCGTGGCCCACAAGGTCTTCAAGCTCCGCGACCGGAACGCCCATGAGAAAGGCTATCTGGTCAAGGTCATCGTGGCCGCCGGTTCCGGCCTGTTCCTCAATGTCCTGACGGACCCGTTCCTCGGCTACTTCCGCAACGTGTTCATCTTCGGCCAGGAATACACCGTGGCACAGGCCCTGTCCAAGATCGCCGGCGGCGTCACGCTCGTCAACAGTGTGGCCTCCACTGTCTGCGTCGTCATCCTGTACCTGGCTCTGCGTCCCGCTCTGGAGCGTGCAAAGCTCCTGACCAAGGGCGAAACCAAGTAAATTCTTCTTTCACGGCTCCCCCCGCCGTGCTCACACAACGGAAAAGCGCCCAGTTAATGACTGGGCGCTTTTCCGTTATTTTGTCACCGTTTTTCAAACACCAGGAACCGGAATGCAATCTCCGTGGTCAGCTCCGGCAGAGCGGCCAGACGGGCAGCGCCGTCCCGGGGCGTTTTCCAGTAGTAAGGCGTCATGGCAAACAGGGCCTCCAGCTGGGAGGCAGGCACGGTGATGGTGCCGCGCGCTTCCCGCTCCCCGATGGGGCGGAAGCCCTCGTAGGCCACCTCCTGCACCGGGTTTTTATAGGGCTCCGCGTACAAAACGGCTTTCATCTGGTAGAGATGTTCCGCTCCGGGCACGACGTAGATCATCCGTCCGCCGGGGCGGAGCACCCGCAGGAACTCTTCCCGCGCAAAAGGCGAGAAACAGTTGAGCAGCAGGTCGGCCCAGCCGGTTTTGACCGGCTGGTGGAAGCTGGACGCCACCGCATACCGGGCCGTGGGCAGAGCCTTGGCGGCCAGCCGCACGGCGGGCTTGGCAATATCAAACCCGGCCAGCTCCAGCGGACGGGCGGCAGCGGCAAACTGCCGCGCGATGCAGCGGTCATACCAGCCCTCGCCGCAGCCTGCATCCAGCAGGCGGAGGGGAGTTTCCTGTGCGGCGGGGATGCCGTATTCCAGGCACAGCTCCCCCAGCGCCTGCCCGAAGATGCCGTAATACCCGGCACTCAGGAACGCGCGGCGGGCGGCCACCATCTCCTTGCTGTCGCCGGGGGCTTTCGTCCGGGTATTCTGGACGGGCAGTAAGTGCCAATAGCCCTCTTTGGCGCGGTCAAAACAGTGGCCGGAGGGGCATTTCAGGGTCACATCCCCGGCAAGCGGTGCCCCGCACAGCGGGCAGCACCAGGGTGCAAACGCAGCGGTGCCCATTACACTTCCTCGCTGTGGTCCTCAATGGGGGCCGTTGCGCCGCCGTGGGCGCTCATATACTCTTCAAAGTTGGTAAACTTCTGCTGCGGCGGGCGGCGGCTGATGAGGACAAGGCCCGGGTCTTCGTCCTTGGCGGCGGCCACACGGCCCCGGCGGCTGGGCTCGGCCTTGGGGGCACGGGCCGGGCGGCCTGCCCCCTGCCCCGCGCTGAACGCGCTGCCACGGCGGTTTGCCTGCGGCTGGCTGCCGGGCTGTGCATTCCGGGGCTCGTTCTGGCTACCGCTCTGGTTCTGGGCCGGGCGGGCACCGCGGTCATTCCGGTCATTGCGGCTGCCGCGGGCATTGCGGTCACGGCGGCTGTTGTTCTCGCTCTTGGGGCCGTTATTGCTCTGCACCGGGGCGGCGGGCTTGGCGGCCGGGGCAGCATTCTGATTCAGATTCTTCTTGGCCGGGCGGAGCGGAGTCGTCTCCGGGGCGCTGACAAAGTGGGGGTCAAACTTGGGCTGTGCGTTGCTGCCGCGGCTCGGGGCCTGCGCGGCGCCGCCCTCACGGCGGCGGTTATTATTGGAACGGCGGTTTTCATTGCGTCCGCCGGGAGTGCGCTTCTGGTTTTCGTCCATGAGATGTTCCTCTTTTGCTTCGATTTTGGGGGTCGCGTTTGCCTTTTGGGCTTTGGGTTCGGCCTTGACGGCCTTTGCCGCTTTCGCGGTTTTTTCTGCTTTGGGTGCTTTTTCCGCCTTGGCGGCTTTTACAGGCTTTTCAACCGGGGCCTCGGCTACGGCCTCCATCTTGGGTTTTCTGCCCCGCACCGGGGGCGCTGCTTTTACCGGGGCGGGCACGCCGTCCCAGGGGTGGCCGGAGATGACCGGGATCTGACGGCGGTTCAGCTTTTCGATGCCGGCCAGATACTCTTTTTCCTCGGGTGCGCAGAAGCTCACCGCCGTGCCGTCGGCGCCGGCGCGGGCCGTGCGCCCGATGCGGTGGACATAGGTCTCGGGCACCTCGGGCAGGTCGTAGTTGAAGACATGGGACAGCTCGCTGATGTCAATGCCGCGGGCCGCGATATCGGTGGCCACCAGCACTTTTGTTTTGCCGGCCTTGAAGCCCTCCAGCGCCGCCACGCGGGCGGACTGGCTCTTGTTGCCGTGGATGGCGGCGGCAGGGATGCCCTGCTTGTTGAGGTCTTTGGCGATCTTATCCGCGCCGTGCTTGGTGCGGCTGAACACCAGTGCGTTGACCACCGGCGGGTTCAGGTTCTTGATGAGCCAGGGCAGCAGGAACTTCTTGTTGCCTTTCTCCACAAAATACAGGCTCTGGTCGATGCGGTCCACGGTGCTGGAGACCGGGTCCACCTTGACGAACGCCGGGTCTTGCAGGATGCCGGCGGCCAGCTGCTCGATCTCTTTGGGCATGGTGGCGCTGAACATGAGGTTCTGGCGCTGCTTGGGCAGCTTGGCGATCACTTTCTTCACGTCGTGGACAAAGCCCATGTCCAGCATCCGGTCGGCTTCGTCCAGCACAAAAATTTCAATGTTCGAGAGGTCCACCAGCCCCTGCCCCACCAGGTCGTTCAACCGGCCCGGGCAGGCGATGAGGATCTCAACGCCCTTTTTGATGGCCTCCACCTGCGGAGCCTGGCCCACACCGCCAAAGATGACGGTGGCGCGCAGCTTCTGGTACTTGCCGTAGGCGGCAAAGCTCTCCCCGATCTGGAGCGCCAGCTCCCGGGTGGGGGTGAGGATCAGCGCCCGGATGGCACCCGGCTTGCGGGGCTTGGCGGCATTGAGGCGGTCCAGCATGGGCAGCGCGAAAGCAGCGGTCTTGCCGGTGCCCGTCTGGGCGCAGCCCATTAAATCCCGTCCTTCCAGCACCGGCGGAATGGCTTTGGCCTGGATGGGCGAGGGCGTTTCGTAGCCCGCCTCCGCAATGGCACGCAGCAGGGGGGCGGACAGATTCAGTTCGTTAAAAGTCATGGTTCTCCTATTGGGTTATTCGATAATTTTCCGGCACTCGATGTAATAGCGTTTTTCCTCCGCATGGCCCATACTGAACGTCTTGCGGGGCAGCACGCCGCCCATCACGATGCCTTTGAACAGGTCGCTCTTTTCAAAGGGCGGCAGCAGGAAGCCCACCCCGCCCTGTTTGGTCAGGGCACGGACCGCAGGCTCATCGTGGACATAATCCACCCGGGCCTCCTTATGGCGGGCCATAAAGTACTCAATAAATTCATCAATGGTGCCCACGGTCAGGGGGGCCACCGGGTCTTCAAAGCTCAGCACATTGGCGATGTGGGGGCCTGCCAGGGTAAAGGACTGCTTTTTGGAGCTGCCAAAGCAGATGCCCGCCATATTGCCGTCGCTCCAGGTAATGAGGGCCAGCAGCACGGCCCCGCAGTCCACGTTGAAGAGCACCCGGTGGATAGGCTCGATCTCAATGGCAGGCGAATGGACATTGCACACCTCGGCCAGGCACCAGCGGGCGGGGTGGGTCTCCCGCTGCTCGGGCGTCAGGGTGGGCTTCAGCTCTTCCCAGTAAGCCTTGGCGGAGGCCAGCGAGTGGTTGCCGTCGCCCACAGCCAGCGTCAGGGGTTTGGCCCCCCTGGCCTCCGGGTACTTGGCGTCAAAGGCCTCCTGGCTGCCCAGGCCCTGCAGGGCCGCGTCGATCCGGGCCAGCAGGGCGGGGTCTTCCACAGCCCAGCCCGCAATGTGGCCGCCGCCCAGCATCAGCTCGCCCTCGTACACCTTACGCAGCTCGTTCTTGCGGGCGCCGATGGGCTCAATGAGGGTGCAGGCCGGGTCATCGGCCAACATCATCACATGGGGCGTTTCGAGGCAGGCACCCCGGCGCACCGCCATGCGGGGCGGGATGCGCTCCTCCACCGTCCGCTCACTGGGGCGGATGGCCTGGCGGGCACCCTGGGCATAGCTGTAGGCTTCCAGGTCGATCTTGCCCACGAGGCCCTGCCGCACCCGGCCGCTCCGCTCGGTGCGCTCCACATAAATGAAGCCATCTACCGCGCGGGTCAGCACGTTGTGGGCATAGTCCTCCATGGTCTCGTGGATCTTGGCCACCCGGGCGGGCACATCGCTTTCTTCCAGATAGACCTCCGGCAGGATCAGGTTCAAGGCGCTGGGGCTGCCTGCTGCCGCCTCCGCGGCCCGCTCCCAGTAAGAACGGTCGCTGGTAAACTGATCACAGGCCACACAGCCCCACTGCTCCAGCGGGATCTGCTCCGCAGGCAGCAGAATGTGTGCCGGGGAAAAGCACGATGTCTGATTCATAGTGGATTCCTCGCTTTCATCTTTCCAAAAATGCAGCCAACGCAATACTTACGATCACTCGAACCGGCCCGCCGCGTCGTCCCGGATGACGGTGTGCTCCACACCGGCGTCCTCCAGCATCCGGGTCAGGGTGGTGCGGCCAGCTTCATCCAGTGTGGAAGAGCCGGGCACCTCCACCAGCAGGTTTTTCATGCCCAGCTGGGCAGCCGGCACGCCCAGCGCGCTGGTGGCATCCGTCACCTGGCTCAGGCTGTAGCCGTACCAGAGGGTGACTTCGGTGCCAAAACGGCTCTGCCAGGCGGCAATGTCCGCCGCCAGCTGCCCGGCACGGTCCACACCGTTGGTGCTGCCGTAGTCCTGCTTGGAGCTGGTGGAAGACGGGAACTGCACGTTCTTCAGCAGCACCTGATCAAAGCCCATGCCGTGCACTTCCTCGATCAGGTCGCCGATATACTGTACTGCCTCCGCCGCATAGGGGTTGAGCCACGGGTTTCCGCCCGCCGAGGCCTTGTTGTCCAACCAGAGGTATTCCTGGCCTTTATAGCGGATGGCCATGGCGTGGTCCGCGCGGGCACCGGCCGGGTCACGGAACGCGGCCAGCTGCGCCACCGGCGTGATGCCGTTTGCCTTGAAGACGCGGGCAATGGCTGCCGCATCCACCGGGTTTGCCGCCACACTGCCTGCGGCTGCAGGCACCTGGGAGGCATAATACAGGCTGCCCGCCGTATCCTTGAGCGGAACCACCGCATACACGGCACCCTGTGCCGCCAGCTGCTGGGCAGCGGCGGTGATGGCAGCTTCATCGGTCAGGGTGGTCACATCCACTTCCGTCCAGCTGCCCGCCACAATGGCGGTGCCGGGGGTGGGTTCCGGTTCCGGCGCAGGCTCCGGCTCCGCCACGGAAGAAGCCGCCGCTTCCGACGCGGCCGTGCTGCTGGCTGCCTCCGAGACGGCCGGAGAGGAAGCGCTCAGGTCGCGGTTGCGCACCACCGTGTACCAGGTGTGGGTGGCCCAGTCCAGCACATGGGGCGCGGCCAGCCAGCCGATGCCCAGCACCGCCAGCACCAGCACCGCAATGCCAATGCCCTTTTTCAGCTTCATTTCCCGGCTGTAAAAACTGCGCCGGTAGCGCTTGACTTTGGGGCGTTTTTTATAGTGTGCCATAGTTCGTTACTCCCCTCCTTGCAGAGATCAGAGGATCACAGAATGTCCGGTAAAGCCATAGATGGCCAGCGCCAGCACGCCGATGTAGACGAGCGTGACGGGCAGGCCGCGGAACGCCGACGGGATGGCCCGGCTGCGCAGGCGGTGCCGCGCCTCCGTGACCAGCAGGACAGCCAGCAGGTAGCCCAGGCCGCTGCCCAGGCCAAACCCCAGGGACTGGCCCAGCGTAAAGCTCTGGGTGCGCTCCACCAGCACCGTGCCCAGCACGCAGCTGTTGATGGCTGCCACCGGCAGGATGCGGAGGAGCTGGCCGCTGCGGGGGCCTTTGACTGCCCGGAGCACCAGATGTTCAAAAATGCAGACCACCGCCACGCAGGCCACATAGACCAACGGGCGGAGCTGGGCGCGGTTTGCCAGCGGGGCAATGAGCTGGCCGGCGTAGAACGCCAGCGGGGCCACCAGCAGCTGGGTGACACAGAGCAACAGCGCAAACCACCAGCTGTTGGTGCGGTCGTCGCCCACCAGCTGCACCAGGCGGGACACGCCCAGGCCGCGGGTGAACACGGCGCTCTGCGCAAAGACAGCCAGCACCGCATAGCTGCAGAAGATGCCAACGGCACGCAGGACTTCACTCATGCTCGCGGTTCGCCTCCTTCTGGTGATGCACGGCCACGGTATTGCGGGCCTCTGTCTTCAGGTAATTTTTCCGGTGCTGGGCCAGGGCGCGCCAGATGGCGCACAGGATGCCCAGCACGATGAAGCCGCCTGCCGGCATTCCGGCCATGGGCAGCACCGGGCGGCTGAGCAGCGGCAGGCCGAACACCGTGCCCAGTGCCATCCACTCCCGCACACAGCCCAGCAGGAGCAGCAGCAGCACATAGCCCAGCGTGATACGCAGGCCCTTGGAGACTGCTTTCTGCATGGTCTCCTGCACACGGCCAAAACGGTAGATGAGCAGGGGCTCCACCACCAGCATGGGCAGGTAGATGCCCAAAGCCAGCAGGTCCACCCCGAACAGCGCGTTCAGGATGGGATACACGGCCAGATACACCACTGCCGCGCTGCCGCTGTAGATGAGGCCGCGGGGCAGCAGTTTTTTCTCCAGTTCTTCTTGGGCGGGCTGCTCGTCCCGCAGGGGGAACGCCCGGCTCAGCAGGCAGGCCAGCATCCGGGAGGGCGTCAGCAGCAAAGCCACGGAAACCGCCAGCATCAGGGCGTTTTTGCCCGTGGTGGCAAGCACCACCAGCGGGGCCAGGCCCATGCCCTGCATGACCACCGGGTTATTGAGGAACACACGATCATGGTGTGCGTATTTTTCCGGGTCCCGGACGATCATTTCAGCAACAGAACGTCTCATTCGGCCCCCTCCTTTCCGGCGTTGTCTCCCGCGTTTTTCCGGGAGTGCAGCAGTGCATAGAGATGGGTCTCGGTGCGGTCCATCCAGCCGGAAATGCTGTTGACCACCAGCAGCGCAAAGCAGACACCGGTCTCATAGACGCCGAAATAGCGGAAGCTCACGGTCACAACGCCCATCAGCACACCGTACAGGATGCGGCCCCGCCGGTGGTGGGCGCAGGTGTACGGCTCGTTGAGGAGGAACACGGCGCTGAACAGCATGGCACCCGTGAGCAGCTCGTCCCGCACACAGCGCAGGCGGAACGCCAGATTCATCAGCAGCGGGCCGTTGTCCAGACCCACCTGCCGGGGAAACAGGAACACGATGACCGCGCTGGTGATGAGGAAACTCAGCGTCGCGCTGAGACGGATGTCTTTCTGCACCCAGAGGAACAGCCCGCAGGCCACCAGCACCAGGGCGGCACCCGTGCCCATGGGGGCCGCGTACTCGCCCAGCCCCAGGGAAAGGGTGCTGATGTTGAGGGTGCCGCCGCTGCGCAGGGTGTCCGAGATGGTGCTGGACACGGCCACGCCGGAGGCATCCCAGAGCGGGATGCTCGCGTAAGGCTGCGGATACCGGAACACCTGCTCCGGCCAGGAGACCGCGGCCACTACATAACCCACAGCGGCCGGGTGGAACGGATAGCTGCCGTAGCCGCCGAACACTTCTTTGCCGATGAGGACGCCCGCCAGCACCGCCGCCACCAGAACATACCAGTCCACCGTGGCGGGCATCAGCAGGGCGATGATGAGGGCAAAACTCTCATTGGAATAATCTTTGGGCTGGTACACCCGGCGCCGCAGCAGGGAGATGAGGCGGTCGCACAGGTTGCCCACCAGCAATGCCACACCGCAGAGCAGCAGCGGGCGCGGGCCGTAGAAATAGCAGGACATCCAGAGCAGCGGCACCACCATCCAGCAGATGTGCTTGTAATAGTGGCCCGTTTGGGTCAGCTCCTGCTCCTGCCATTGGATCAATGCTTCTTCCATGGGCAGCTCCTTACAGCGCGGCCAGCTGACGCACCGCGTCCGCCGGGTCGGCTGCGCCAAACACGGCGCTGCCTGCCACGAGGATGTCCGCCCCGGCCTCCGCGCAAAGAGGAGCCGTCTTGGCGTCCACGCCGCCGTCCACTTCCAGCAGGTAGTGGGCAGCCCGCTTCTCCCGCTCGGCCCGGAGCCAGCGGAGTTTGTCCAGCGCCGAGGGCATGAACTTCTGCCCGCCGAAGCCGGGCTCCACGCTCATCACCAGCACCAGATCCAGCTGGTCCAGATAAGGCTCCAGCGCCTCCGGGGCGGTGCCGGGCTTGATGGTCAGGCCCACCTTGCAGCCCAGCGCTTTCACCGCGTCGATGGTCTGCTGGATGTCATCCTCGCACTCGAGGTGGAAATTGTACAGCGTGGCACCCGCCTTGATGAACGGCTCCGCATACTGCAGCGGGTGGCTGATCATCAGGTGGACATCATAGAACGCGTCCGGCATGGCCTTGTGGAGGCTCTTGAGCACAGGCACGCCAAAGCTGATGTTGGGCACAAAGTGGCCGTCCATCACGTCATAGTGCAGCATCTGCGCGCCGGCATCCAGCACCATGCGGCAGTCCGCACCCAGGCAGGAAAAATTGGCTGAAAGAATCGAAGGACTTACGATCGTCATTTTAATTTACTCTCCGTTATTTTTAGAGAATTTTATTCTGCAAGTCATGTCAAAACCGTCGTTTTTGCGGTGGGAAACAGCCCTGACATGGTTACTCTTTAGTTTACATGAAAACGGGCAAAAAATCAAACCCGCGGCCGTGTTTTTCACGGAAAGAACGCAATCCGCCGCAGCAAATGTAAAAGCAGCCAGACCATCCCGAGCGCCCGGGGTAGTCTGACTGCCGTGATTCAGTTGACAGGTTTCATGCTGGCGGGGTCTTCCACCGCGCCGGGGCGTCCGCTCTCGTCGGGCAGGCGCTTCATCTCGCCGGGGTTGGGCGGCTGGGTGGGCAGGGTGAAGACGAACTTGCACCACTCGCCCTGCTGGCTCTCCACCCGGATCTGACCGCCGGAGAGGTTCACCAGCACCTTGCAGATGTTCAGGCCCAAGCCGGCACCCCGGGCATGGAGCCCGCGGGAGCGGTCTTCTTTATAGAACCGCTGGAACACATAGGGCAGTGCCTCCGGGCTGATGCCCTGGCCGGAGTTCCAAATCGAGATTTCCACTTCAGGGCCCAGCTTTTCCACCGAGAAGCGGATGGTGCCGCCTGCCGGGGTGAATTTGATGGCGTTGTCCAGCAGGTTGTAGGCCACCTGATGGATGAGGTCCGGGTCGGCGTAGACGAGGACTTTTTCGTCCATGGTCAGGCCGTCAATGTCGATCATCCCGTCGTTGATCCGCTGCTCCGCCGAGAGGGCCACGCCGGTCAGGGTCTCCCAGATGTTGAACATCCGGGCGTTGACCTGATACTCGCCGCTTTCCAGCTTGGAGAGGTCCAGCATGTTCTGGATCAGCCGGGCCAGCCGCCCGGTCTCCTCACTGACCAGCTGCAAATAGTGGTTCTGCATCTCCGGCGGGATGGTCCCGTCCAGAATGCCGTCGATGAAGCCCTTGATGGTGGTCATGGGGGTGCGCAGCTCGTGGGCGATGTTGCCCATGAACTGGCCCCGGGAGTTGTCGTTCATCTGGATGTTTTCGGCCATGGTGTTAAAGGTGCGGGCCAGGTCGGCCACTTCGCCCTCGCCCTCGACGCCCTCCACACGGACCGAGAGGTCGCCGCCGCCAAACCGCTGGGCGGCATCCGTCACTTTCTGGAGCGGGTCGGTAAGCTTGTGCATCAGCACTTTGGTCAGCACGCTGGCGCAGAGCAGCATCACGCAGGACGACAGCAGGAAGTTGGACCAGAACTGCTGCTTGAACTCGGCAAGCTGCTCGCCGGAAGAGCATAGGAACAGCCAGCCGCTGGGATAGCTCTGGCTGTCCACCAGCCGCATCACTGCAATGTAGCTCTTCTCGGTCAGGGTGCCGTCCAGGTCACTGAACAGATGGTAGCGCTCGCCGCCGTCCGGGTCCGGTGCCGCATTGGCGCTGGTGCGGAAATCAATGTCCACGACCGCATCGTTCAGCATGTCCGGGTTGGAGGCCAGCATCACGTTGCCGTCGTTGTCCGTAAAAAACAGATACGCCTCGGCGCTCTCGCCGATGATCTCCAGCTTGGTGCTCAGCGCTTCCAGCTCATCGCCCTCTGGCAGGGCCGCCTCCTGCACCAGATACTGGGCTGTGCGTTCCGCTACGCCCACCACCTGGTCCAGCGTTTCATACCGGTCTTTGGCAAAATAGCCCTTGAACAGCACCCACTCCGAAAAGCCCATCAACACGATGCCCAGCACCATCAGGGTGGACACCGTGGAGAAGAACGCCACGGAAATACTCTTGCGCATTACTGACGCACCTCGAATTTATAACCCACGCCCCACACGGTCTTGAGCTCCCATTTATCAGAGGCCCCTGCCAGCTTCTCGCGCAAGCGCTTGACATGCACGTCAATGGTGCGGGAATCGCCGTAATACTCAAATCCCCACACCTCGTCCAGCAGCTGGTCGCGGGTGTAAACGCGGTTGGGGTGGGAGGCCAGGCAGTTGAGCAGCTCCAGCTCCTTGGGAGGAGCCTCCACCACCTTGCCCTTGACCCGCAGCTCATAGCTGTTCATATCCAGCCGCAGGTTGTCAAACTCAATGACGCCCTCGGTGCTTTCCGCCGCGGCGGAGGAATTCTGGCAGCGGCGGAGCACCGCCTTGATGCGGGCCACCACTTCCTTGGCGTCAAAGGGCTTGACCATATAATCGTCGGCACCCAGCTCCAGGCCCAGCACCTTGTCAAAGGTCTCGCCCTTGGCCGTCAGCATCATCACCGGGGTGTTGCCCATCTTGCGGATGCGGCGGCAGACCTCCAGGCCGTCCAGCCGGGGCATCATCACGTCCAGCAGCACCATGTCCGGCTTGACCTGGCTGAATTTTTCCAGGCCCTCTTCCCCATCGTTGGCGGTGGTGACCTGGTAGCCCTCCTTGGTCAGGTAGAGCCGCAGCAGCTCGCAGATATTGGTATCGTCGTCCACGACAAGGATCTTTTCGTTTGCCATGAGAGTGTTCCTCCTCTGTATTTGTTGTAAAGCAGGCCCGCCGGGAGCGGGTGGCCGCAAATTTCCAATGAGTCCCTATCTTTTATTATACGGAACAGTTATGACAAAATAAAGAAGCTTTTGTACATTTTTTGTTCCAATGGAGTGCTTTGACCCACAGCACGAAAAGAGCGGCCCGTTTCCGGGCCGCTCTCCTCTGCCGCTGCAGCGGCTGGCTGATCTTGCCGCTGGGGCCAGTGTTTCCATTGAGGTTCTTGGTGTGAGGTTCTTGGTGGAAGAATGTTTTGGTTACAGGACGGGGCTCTCGATGTTCTGGTTCTCCTGGATCCCATGCTTTTCGGCGTAGCCGGTCAGCATCAGGGTCAGAGCGCCGTCACCGGTGACGTTGCAGGCAGTGCCGAAGCTGTCCTGCAGGGCAAAGATGGCCAGCATCAGGGCGGTGCCGGCGTCATCAAACATCAGCACGCCAGTGATCAGGCCCAGAGAGGCCATGACCGTACCGCCGGGGACGCCGGGAGCGCCGATGGCGAAGATGCCGAGCAGCAGGCAGAACAAGATCATGGTGCCGATGCTGGGCAGCTTGCCGTAGAGGATCTTGGAGATGGTCATGCAGAAGAACACTTCCGTCAGGACCGAGCCGCACAGATGGATGTTGGCAAACAGGGGGATGCCAAAGCTGACCATATCCTTGCGCAGGACCTTGCTCTTGCGGGCGCAGTCCAGAGCAACGGCCAGGGTAGCGGCGCTGGACATGGTGCCGACAGCGGTCAGGTAAGCGGGACCATAGTGGCGGAGCACTTCCCAGGGGTTCTTGCCGGAGTAAGCGCCTGCCAGCAGATACAGGACCGTCAGCCAGATGTAATGGCCGATCATGACGATAATGATGATCTGCAGGAACGCGGGCAGCTGATGGGTGATCATGCCCTCATAGCTCAGGTTGCAGAACGTGGTGGCAATGTAGAACGGCAGGATGGGAATGATGATCTTGCTGACGATGTCCAGCACGATGTTCTGGAACTCGGCCAGGAAATCACAGGTGAGCTTGCTGTTGGTCCAGGTAGCGGCCAGGCCAACCAGCACGCTGAGGACCAGCGCGCTCATGACACTCATGATCTGAGGGATATTCAGCTCAAACACAACGCCCGGCAGCTCCCGCAGGCCAGCGACTTCGGTGTCGATGGACAGGTGAGGGATCAGCGCGTAGCCGGCACCGGTGCTCATAAAGGCTGCGCAGATGGACGAAACGTAAGCGATGACAACCGCCACGCCCAGCAGGCGGGACGCGTTCTTGCCCAGCTTGGTGATGGACGGTGCGATAAAGCCGATGATGATGAGCGGGACACAGAACGTGATGAGCTGGCCCATGATGTACTGCAGGGTAACGACCACCCGCATGAAACTCAGCGGGAAGACCTGACCCAGAATAATGCCGATCACGATGCCCAGCAGCAGCCGGAACGGCAGATTGTTCAGTAGCTTTTTCATAAATAGTACCCCTTTTCCTCCCTGCATGGGATGCAGGGTTTTTGCACATGATTTTTCCGGCAGCCGTATGCCGCCAGAGAGGTTACTCCGCTTCGGGGAGATGTTTGTTCAGCATCAGGTCCAGGATGACCTTGTCGCTGGTGCCGTGGGTGCTCAGGGTCGCAAAATTGTCCAGCGTGTATTCCACGTTGTCTTCGATGATACCGTCGGTGCTCTGCACCCGGATGCCGCGCGTGCCCATGGCCGCTGCCTGGCAGGCCGCGTTGACACAGGTGGAGATCTTGAGGGCGCAGTCCGCCTTGGCACCGTCGCAGACCATACCGGTCACGTTGCCCACCATGTTCTGGATGGCACAGCAGATCTCATGGTAGCCGCCGCCCAGCAGGTAGGTGATGCCGCAGGCAGCACCGGTGCCGGCCACGGTCGCGCCGCAGAGGTTGCTCAGGCGGCCAAACTTCGATTTGATCCGGATGGCGATGAGATTGGAGAGGGTGACGGCCCGCAGCATCTTTTCTTCGTCGATGTCCAGCCAGCGGGCCGCTGCCACAACCGGCATGGTGGCCGTAATGCCCTGGTTGCCGCTGCCGGAGTTTGCCACCACCGAGACCGGGGCACCCGCCATCCGGGCGTCCGCGCCCGCCGAGGCGATGATCATGGCATTGGTGGTCAGGTCGCGGGTCATCAGGCCCTTGCGGCAGTTCAGCTCCAGGTTGCGGCCAATGGCCAGGCCGTACTCCTTGGAGAGGCCCTCCTCGCTGATGGCGGTGTTCACTTTGACGGCGCTGCGGATGATGTCGATGGGGTCATGCAGCGGGTCAAGCTCCTCCGTGCAGTAATCCCAGATGGACTTCACGGTCAGGAAAGCAGCGATCTCTTCCGGCGGCACCAGGTCGCGTCCGTCCGGAGACTGGGCCGCGGCGTTCGTCTTGTCCAGCGTGGTCTCGCCGTCCTGCTGGACCAGCACCACATTGGTGTGCAGGTCCCGGACCACGGCACGGCCGGTGTGTCCCTCGCCCTTGACCGTCACGTCCACATAGAGCTTCTGGGGCACCTGTGCCACTTCCACTTTGACCTTGCCTGCTTTGACGAGAGCTGCCGCCTGCTCTACCTGCTCCGGGGCCACATAGTTCATGACCTCCAGCAGGTGGACCGGTTCACCGCCCACCGCGCCGATGGCGGCCGCGTAATCCATGCCCTCGTAGGAAGTGCCCGGGATGCCCGCCGACATCGCGTTTTTGATGATGTTGACGCTGGCGCTCACCAGCACCTCTTCCACCGTGTTGGCTCCCGCCCGACGCAGTGCGCTCCCCGCCTCGGCGGCGGTCAGTGCCACGGCACCGGGCTCCGTACATCCGGTAGCAAGCTCCATCTCGCTGTTCAGGATCCGAATGAACATGTTCTTTTCCATATTCGTTTCATCTTCCTTTTCTTTCGGCTCCGCTTTGTGCAGAGCGATTCCTTTTCTTCTTCATATTCTCCCGGCATTCCGGAGCAGAAGAGCTTTTCAGCCCATGATCCATCCTTTCCGGAAATGGCCGGGCACTTTATACCATACTGCTTCCTCCTTTGCATTTTGATGGGAAGGCTCCTGCTTCCCTGCTGACCCCATCGTATTCTTTTGTGGCAGAAATGTCAATAATTTTTAACTTATATTTTACAAAATCATCGTTAATGACAAATAGTACGACAAATTATGAGCATTTTTACAAATACCCACTGGTTTAATTTCTTTTTAATCGTCAAAACCAACAATTTCAGTTGGCTGCACACGCAAAATTCATCTTGTGGGTGAAAAACATTTTCTCACCGTGCTGCCTCTTGCGCTCCCCTCCCCCTTTGCGTATAATGATAGATGTATTATTATGTTCACCCAACGTGTAAGGAGCGTATTTTATATGAAACTGGGTATCGTCGGATTGCCAAACGTGGGCAAATCCACTCTGTTCAACGCCATCACCTCCACCAAGAACGCGGAGGCTGCCAACTACCCGTTCTGCACCATTGAGCCCAACAGCGGCATCGTGGCCGTGCCTGACAAGCGGCTGGACAAGCTGGCCGAGGTGTGGCAGACCAACAAGAAGACCCCTGCCATCGTGGAGTTCGTGGACATTGCAGGCCTGGTCAAGGGTGCAAGCCAGGGTGCCGGCCTAGGCAACAAGTTCCTGGGCCACATCCGCGAGTGTGACGCCATCGTGCATGTGGTGCGCTGCTTTGACGATGACAACATCATCCATGTGGTGGAGGATGTGACCAAGGCCGAGGCCGTGGATCCCATCTCCGACATCGACGCCATCGACTATGAGCTGATCCTCTCCGACCTGGAAGTGGTGCAGAACCGCGCGGGCCGGATGGCCAAAGCCGCCAAGAGCGGCAACAACAAGGGCGCCGCTGCCGAAGCAGCCTGGCTGCAGCAGCTGGCTGACCACCTGAGCGCTGGCAAGCCCGCTCGCAGCTTTGATTTTGATGAGAGCGACGCCGAACAGCAGACCGTACTCCACGAGATGGGCCTGCTGAGCGCAAAGCCCGTCCTCTATGCCTGCAACGTGGGCGAGGATGACCTGATGGAGGGCATCGAGAACAACAAGTATGTCCCGCTGGTGGCCGCCCGCGCGAAAGAGGAGGGTGCCCGCTACATCCCCATCTGCGCCAAGACCGAGGAGGACATCGCCGATTACTCCCCTGAGGAGAAAAAAGAGTTCCTGGCCGAGATGGGCATTGAGGCCAGCGGCCTGGACAACCTCATCACCGCCAGCTACGACCTGCTGGGCCTGATCTCGTTCCTGACCGACGGCAAGAAAGAGTGCCGCGCCTGGACCATCCGCAAAGGCACCAAGGCCCCGCAGGCTGCCGGCAAGATCCACAGTGATTTCGAGCGCGGCTTCATCCGCGCCAGCGTCATCGGCTACAGCGACCTGGAGGCCAACAATTTTGATTACGCCGCCGTCAAGGCCAAGGGCCTGCAGCGCACCGAGGGCAAGGAGTACGTTGTGAAAGACGGCGATGTCATCGAGTTCCTGTTCAACGTCTAAACCTCTCCGTCTCACTTCGTTCGACCGCTCCCCTGTCAGGGGAGCTTATCAGGAAAAGGATCAAAATTATGATTATCGGTATTATGGGCGCAATGCCCGATGAAGTCGATCAGCTCTGCGCAAAGCTGGAAAACGTCACCGTGGAGCCCTACGGCGGCGTGGAGTACCACAAGGGCACGCTGGCAGGCAAGCAGGTGGTGGTCTGCTGTGCCGGCATGGGCAAGGCCAATGCCGCCGCCACCACCCAGGTGCTCATCACCAGGTTCGGGGCTGAGAAGATCATCTTCTCCGGCATTGCGGGCAACATGACCAGCAAGATCGGCATTGGGGATGTGGTCATTGGCAAAACGGTGCTCTACCACGACGCCCAGCTGGACATGATCTGCCAGAACCCGCCCTACCTGAAAGAATACTCCGGCGACCCGGCCCTCATCGCCGCCGCCGAGGCTGCCTGCGCCGCCTGCGGCGTCCAGTCGCTGACGGGCAAGATCGCCACCGGCGACCTGTTTGTGGGCGACAGCGCCACCAAGGCCGCCATTGAGGCCAAGTGCGCCCCCGACTGCGTGGAGATGGAGGGCGCGGCTGTGAGCCAGATCGCCGCCAAGAACGGCGTTCCCTGCGTCATCCTCCGCGCCATGAGCGACAACGCCGACGAGGATGGCCACGAGGTGCTGGTGGTCAAAAAATTCAGCATTTCGGAGTACGTTGCCACCGCCACCAAGATCGTGGCAGCTATGGTCGAATCCCTGTAACCCCGCGGATACAAAAACAGGCTGGCGCTGCCAGCCTGTTTTTTGTTATAGGAACTGTTCCAATTTGATCCGGTTGTCCTCCTCAAAATCCTGCAGTTTCTGCATCAGCCGCTTGGAGCCGGGCGCGGCGTCCGGGTAGTCTTTCTGGGATTTGATGCAGTCCATGACGCCCTGGCTGCTCCCCTCGGAGAGCATTTCGGCCAGATTCCGGGTGGATCTATCGGTCAGGGTCTTCATGCTGATGCCCATTTTGGTGTTGAGCTTTGCCATGGTGCTCTGGCCCTGGGCCGTGCCGCCGCAGGCCGTGATGGCCGTGCGCGCCTCCTGGTTCAGTTCCCGGTAGATATTCCGCTGCCGCAGCAGCTCGGCCTTGAAGCGGGGTTCCTCCGTCATGGGCACGATCTGCTCCAGCGTGTTTTTGCCCATCTCGGTATTCTGCACCACGGCTTCCAGCAGGTTGAGATTGTCGTTTTTCTGATTTTCCATACAAAAAGAGCCCCCTTTTGGCCTTAGCGTCTCCAAAAGGGGGCTCTTTTATCCGTTGTGGTTCAGGACTGGCTGACCTGATCGCCGCCCGCCTGCTGCACGGCCTCGAGCCGCTGCCGACAGAGCTGGAACACGGCCTCCCAGTTGCGGCCCCGCACCTCACTGGTGCAGGCCACGGCAATGGACTGCGGGATGGGCACCATCTTCATCAGGCCCACAGACGCCACACACTCGTGCGGCATCTGGCCATAAAGGGTGTGCAGCTCTTCCTCCAGCTCCTTGCAGTTCTTGTCCGCACAGCCGATCACAAACAGGCTGTCGGCCAGGCGGCAGACCACCCGTTCCGCCGGGCGGTCAAAGTGCTTCTTCCACTGGTTTGCCACAAAGCAGACCAGCTGGCTCATCACCACCGGGCCATACCCGGCCCGCAGGGCGTCGGCGTTGTCCAGCGCCACCAGCGCCAGCGAGGCGCAGCGGTGCTGGTCGGCCCACTCATCCAGGCGGGTGCAGAACTCCGTCTCAAAATAGCGGCGGTTGAACACACCCGTCAGAAAATCGTGGTTCATATCCTCGCGGCAGAGCTCGCGCTCCCGCGGGGTCATCCGGTCTTCCGGCAGGCCGCTGCCTGCCAGAGGCGCTGTCATCTGCAGCTCCCAGACTTTGCCCTCGGCAAAGATCTGGCGCCGCAGCACGCAGCCTACCTGCCCGTTGCGCAGCTCGTAGTCCACCATGAGGCCGTCGTCCTGCCAATAACGGCTGCTGTCTTCATCCAGCTCCGTCAGGGTCACGTCCTCAAAAGCGAGCTTCGCGTCCTGCACAAACCGCTGCAGGTCCTGCTCCGTACATTCTTTCTTCATGCGTTTTTCCCCATCATCCGCGCGCCGCTTTCTCCCTTGCGGCACGCTTTGCCTCCGGGGCCGCGAAGTTGCCTGCCCCAGTTCAAAGTAATTATAGTGATTATAGCACTCAGTGGCAACACTTACCAGCAAAACGCATAAAATTTCTCAAACTTTTTGTATTTTCGTCAAGTTGCTAAAAGTGTTTCAGAACCAGACCGGAGTTCGGCACGGCAATACACCTCGCACTCTTCCAGAACGCGTTTGGCCAGCGTGGTTTTTGCAAACCCGTCCGCTGCACGCCAGATCCAGTTGCCGCCCAGCTTGCCGGGAGTATTCAGGTGGGCCTGCGCGCCCAGGCCCAGCCAATCATACATGGGGATGATGACCCGGTCCGCCACCGAGCCCAGCGCTGCCCGGATCAGGGCAATACGGGCGTCGTCCGGCTTCACCGCGGCCACCTCCTTGGCGGTGGGCTTGCAGGGGGTCAGGTGGAGGTAGGCCGCCGCCGTGGCTTTTTCTTTCTCAGTGGCAGAATTTACCCACCAGTCGGTCAGGGTGGTGTTATCGTGGGTACCCGGGTAGACCACGCAGTTCTTGACGTGATTGTGGGGCAGATACTCGTTGTCGCCGCCGCCAAAGGCAAACTGCAGCACTTTCATGCCCGGGAACGTGCTGTCCGCCAGCAGCTCCCGCACGCTGGGCACTAATTCGCCCAGATCTTCTGCAATGATCGGCAGCTTGCCGAGGGCCGCTTCCAGCGCGTTGAACAGGTCCATCCGGGGGCCGATCTCCCACTTGCCGTTGCAGGCCGTGGAGCTGCCCGCCGGGATGGCCCAGTAGGTATCAAAGCCGCGGAAGTGGTCGATGCGGAGCAGGTCGTAAATGCCCAAAGCATGGCGGACCCGCTGCACCCACCAGGCGTATCCCGTCTGTTTATGGTACGGCCAGTTATAGAGCGGGTTGCCCCACAGCTGGCCATCCGCCGAGAAATAATCCGGCGGGCAGCCGGCCACCCGGGCAAAGCGGCCCTCGCCGTCCAGCTCAAACAGGGGGCCGCCCACCCAGGCGTCCACCGAGTCCGCAGAGACGTAAATGGGGATATCGCCCAGGATCTTCACGCCCTTTGCATTGGCGTAGTCCTTGACGGCTTTCCACTGGGTGTCGAACTTGTACTGCAAGAACTTCCAGAAGCCGATCTCTTCCTCATGGGCGGCGCGGAACCGGGCCAGCGCTCCGGCATCCCGCGTCCGGTACTCCCGGGGCCAGTCGGTCCAGCTCTTCATCTGGTGTTCGGTCTTAAGGGCCATGTACAGGGCGTAATCCTCCAGCCAGGCCTCGTTGGCCAGCGTAAAGGCATAATAATCATCCGGATAATAAAACGCGCAGCCGTGCTGGCCCGCGCACTGCTCCCGCCAAGCCTGATAAGCAGTGCGGAGCACTTTGTAGCGGCTGGTGTAGAGGGTGCCGTAGTCCACTTCCAGCGGGTTTTCGCCCCACTCTTCTGCCTTGAGCTGGGCCGCGGTGAGCAGGCCCTCGGCCTTGAGGGCGTCGAGGTCGATGAAATAGGGGTTGCCCGCAAAGGCGGAGCAGCTCTGGTAGGGGCTGTCGCCGTAGCCGGTGGGGCTCAGGGGCAGGATCTGCCAGATGGTCTGGCCTGCCTCGGCCAGAAAATCCACAAACTCCAGCGCCGCTTTGCCAAAGCAGCCGATCCCATAGGGGCCGGGCAGGCTGGACACCGGCATCAGAATTCCACTTTCACGCATGATGTGTTCCCTTCCTCGTTTGGTTTTGTCCGTTTTTATGCTAGTTCCTATCATAACATAACCGCAGACTATTTTCCACAGGCAAAAATCGTGGTATACTTATGAAACCTCTCAGGCGCTTTGCGCCAGCCGTTCCCCTTTCGGCACTTCCGTGCCACCTCCCCCGCCGGGGGAGGCTTTCCGATCAGGGGAGCCCTTGGCAGAGAGATTTCGTTTTCGATGAACCCAATGGAGTCTGCTTGGAAACAAAACGGACTGCCAAAGCCTCTCCTGACAGGAGAGGTGTCATCAAGCGAAGCGACGATGACCGAGAGGTTTTCAGGAGGAAAATCAATGCAGCGCACTGAAAAATATTACGAGGCCGATGCGTTCCGCAGGGAAGCCACCGGCCATATCCTTGCTGTGGAACCGGGCAAAACGGGCGGAAAGCTGGCACTGGACGGCACCGTCTTTTACCCGGAGGGCGGCGGCCAGCCGGCCGACCGCGGCACCCTGACCCTGGCCGACGGCACCGTGCTCCACGTTACGGATGTCCATGAGAGCGAGGGCGTCATCTGGCACACGGTGGATGCCCTGCCCGCCGGGGCCGTGCCCGGGGCCGAGGCTGCCGAATCCATCGACTGGGAATGGCGGTTCGATAAGATGCAGCAGCACACCGGCGAGCATATCCTCTCCGGCATCCTGCACGCCATGTTCGGGGCTGAGAACGTGGGGTTCCACATCGGCTCCGAGGCCGTCCGGATGGACACCAGCGTGCCCATCTCCGCCGAGGGCCTGCGGGAGGCCGAGCTTGCCGCCAACCGAATCGTCTGGCAGGATGTGCCTGTCCTCATCACCTACCCCACGCCGGAGGAGCTGGCGGCCCTGACCTACCGCAGCAAAAAGGAGATCGCGGGCCAGGTGCGGATCGTGACCATCCCGGGGGCAGACGTCTGCGCCTGCTGCGGCACCCACACCGCCACCACCGGGCAGGTGGGCCAGATCAAGATCCTGGCGTCCGAAAACTACAAGGGCGGCGTCCGGCTCAGCGTGGTCTGCGGCCAGCGGGCCCTTGCGGAAGCCCAGGCCATGCGGGCCCGGCAGGCGGACATTGGCGCTTTGCTGAGCGCCAAATCCACCGAGACGGCCAACGCCGTCCACCGGGTGTACGAGGAGTACACCGCCCTGAAATTTGCCCACTTCGGGCTGTGCAGCCAGCTGTTTGACACCATGGCCCAGCTGGTGACCCCCGGGGAGGACGCCATCCGCATCGTGAACGGACTGGACCCGGACGGCCTGCACCGGCTGGCGGTTCGCCTGAGCGAGGCCACCAGCGGCCTGTGCGCCGCCCTGACCCCCACAGACAAGGGCACCGGCTACTGCCTGGCTCAGGCAGACGGCGATGTCCGCGCCCTGACCAAAGCCCTGAACACCGCCCTCAATGGCCGGGGCGGCGGCAAGCCCGGCATCTGCCAGGGCAGCTGCGCCGCCACACCCGAAGAGGCAGCGGAATTTTTGAAAAATCGGGAATAATCAACACAAACTACAAGGAGTCTGAATTACTATGAGAATGCGTTTCAAGCCCTATGCCCGCGCTGAGCTGCTGGCCAGCGACTTCCACGTCCACGACCCCTTTGTGCTGGGCGGAAAATGGCACGCCCAGTATGCCCGCCCGGAGCAGCCTTTCGTGCTGGAGCTGGGCTGCGGCAAGGGCGGTTTCCTCTCCCAGCTGGCCTGCGCCCACCCGGAGAACAATTACCTGGGCATCGACATCACCGACAAGGTGCTGATCCTGGCCAAGCGGAAAGTGGAGGCCGCCTATCAGGCGGCTGACCGCCCCATTGACAACGTGAAGATCATGAGCGCCGACATTGAGCGGATCCACAACGTCATCTTCCCGGAGGACACCGTCCGCCGCGTCTACATCAACTTCTGCAACCCGTGGAGCAAGAACGGTTCCTCCCACAAGCACCGCCTCACCTACCCCCGCCAGCTCATCCAGTACCGGGCATTCCTTGAGGACGGCGGCGAAATTTACTTCAAGACCGATGACGACGACCTGTTCCGCGACAGTCTGGAGTACTTCCCCGCTTCCGGCTATGAGATCACCTGGAAGACCTTTGACCTGCACGAGAACGAGCCGGAGTGGAACATCCGCACCGAGCACGAGGGCATGTTCACCGAAATGGGCATCAAGATCAAGGCCCTGATCGCCCGCAAGCTGCCCGGCGACGAGAGCGTGACCTGGATCGAGCCCAAGGTGCTCAAGAAGATGGCCGCTGCCGAGGCCGCCGCAGAGGCTGAAGCCGAAACGCAGAACTAACGGGAGGTGCCTTCCTTGTCGTTTTTCCTCAACACCACGGTCTGCGGCTTTACGCTGTATCAGATCCTGGCGTATTTCCTCGTCTACTCCTGCCTGGGCTGGTGCCTGGAGGTGGTGTATGCCGCCGCCACGACAGGCCAGATCGTCAACCGGGGCTTCCTCAACGGCCCGGTCTGCCCCATCTACGGCTTTGGCATGGTCATCGTCCTGTTTGTCCTGACGCCGTTTGAGCACAGCACGCTGGCGCTCTACATCGGCGGCGTCATCCTGCCCAGTGCGCTGGAGCTGGTGGGCGGCTGGGCGCTTTACAAGCTCTACCACACCCGCTGGTGGGACTACAGCGATAAGCCGTTCAACATCGGCGGCTACATCTGTCTGGAGTTCTCCCTGCTGTGGGGCGTGGGCACGCTGGTGATGATGAAAGCCATCCACCCCACGATCGCCGGGTTGGTGGCGCTGGTGCCGCCTTTCATCGGGTTCCTCCTGATGTGCTTCCTCTACGCTGTCTACGCGGCAGACGTTGTTGTCACCGCCGTGGCCGCCTCTGACCTGGCCCGGGAGCTGGACGCCCTGGAAAATGTGGCCGACAGCATCCACGCCGTCAGCGACGCCATGACCGAGATCCTGGGCACCACCGCCATGGAGGCCGACCAGAAGCTGGACGAGAACCGTCTGCAGTTCAAACTGGCCGCTGCCGAGGCCCGGGACGCCGCTGCCCAGCTTTCGCCCAAGGACGCGGCTGAGGCCATGCGCCGCAAGGCCGACGAGGCCCGGGAGGCCGCCCGCCGGGCTTCCGAGATCTCCCGCCTCAATGCGGCCGAAGCCGCCAAGGCCGTCAAGCTGGCGGCCAAGGGCACAGCCGAGCGGACCGCCGAGCTGCTGCAGCTGGAACAGCTGGCCGAGGAGCTGGCTGCCCGGAGCGAGGAACTGCGGGCGCGCACCCGCCGCACGGCCCACTTTGGCAAGGGCCGTATGCTCCGCGCCTACCCCAGACTGCGCCATGGTACCAAACAGCTCACGCTGGACGAACTGCGGGAGCGCCTCAAATACGAGCACAAGCACTCTGCATAAGAAGATCCAAAAATGGGCCGTCCCCGTAGGGACGGCCCATTTTTTTTTAAATTAGAGTTCGCCCCAGAGGTTTTCCGGGTAGAGACCCTCGGCGGTCTTCTGAGCGATGCCGGCCACCACCACGGGTTTGTCCTCCCGGTAGGTGACACCGTACCACTGATCGGTGCTGTTCAGCACCTTGACCGTGGCCTTGCCCTCCTCCAGCAGCTCGGTGACCACCAGCGGCAGGAAATACTCACACTTGAGCGGGTCCTTGGCCAGATGCTCGGTCAGCCAGCCCGCAAAGCGGCGGTCCGCCTCTTCCAAAAAGCTCTTACCGAAGCCCCAGAGATTCATGCTGACCTGCGTTTCGCCGGGCAGGTCCACCCAGGTAGCGCCCTCATCCTCGGTGTAGTGGATGCCGCCCTCGTAGGTCTCAATGCGGGTGCGCTCGATGACGCTGTGGAGGGTGCCGTCCGGGTTTGCCTGGCAGACACCGCGGGAGACCTTGCCGTTTTCCGAGACGGTGTTCTTGAGCAGATAGCTCACCATGCAGTAATCGTACACCTCGCCATCCTCGTGGGTGGAAAGGTAATCGTATATCACTTTGAATGCCTGCGGGCCGTAGTAATCGTCCGCATTGATGACGGCAAAGGGGCCGTTGATGAACGGCCTTGCGGCCAGAACCGCATGGCAGGTGCCCCAGGGCTTGACACGGCCCTCCGGGATGGAGAAGCCCTCCGGCAGCTCGTCCAGCTGCTGGAACGCGTATTTCACGTCCATCACCTTGGAGACACGGTCGCCGATGGCCGCCTTAAAGGCATCCTCGATCTCGTGCTTGATGACAAAAATGACCGTCTCAAAGCCTGCGCGGCGGGCATCGTAGAGAGAGTAATCCACAATGACCTGCCCATTGCGGCCCACCGGGTCGATCTGCTTCATGCCGCCGTAACGGCTGCCCATGCCAGCCGCCATGACCACCAAAACGGGTTTATTCATAATAAAAGCCTCCTGTTTGTGCCAAAGCTTGATTTTTTATAGCTCCATTATACTCGAAAAGCCCCTGGACAACAAGGTAGGCTTTAAAGCAAGATTTAATTGCTTATTTTGTAAATTAAAGCTTGCCAATCTGTGTAAAACACGGTATACTGGAGCCGCACACTTTTTCCTTTCCAAAACCAAAAATGGAGGTTCCCTTTTATGAACGAAGCCGTTACCAAGCGTTTTCTGCTCTATTTCCGCCTGATGATGCTGGTGTGGATCCTGATCGCCAACGCGTTCTTCCACGTCATTGAATTTGATTACAGCTGGCTGGTGTTTTTGAGCAACATCATGCTGTTCACCATGGAGGGCGACATCAAGGACCGCTTCCTTTCCGTGGAGCTGGGCGGCCTTGTAGGCATGGTGCTCACCGTGCTGGCCATGCTGGCCATTGCAGCCCTGACCCCGGTGCTGGGCGGCCTGCCGGGCCTGCTGCTGCCGCTGGCGGTGGTGCTGTTCATCCTCATCATCCTGCACCCCTATGCCCCCAAGGTGCTCAACAACGTCGGCTTTGCCTACCTCACGGTGGCCTGCATCGACGCGGAGACCTTTGCGGCCAACCTGCCCCGGTTCTTCTTCGTGTACATCGTCGGCTCCCTCGTCTTTAACGGGGTCTGCATCCTTCTGATGAAGCCTGCGAAAGCCTTGGCCGCCAAAACCGTAAAAGCATGACCCCCCTGCAAAAGCGATGCCTCGGCATCGCTTTTGTTTTGCCCGGCCCTGTGGTACAATAAGAAAAAACGCAGAAAGGGAGTATCCCCATGTCTCACAAGACCGTCTGGATCACCGGAGCCTCTTCCGGCATCGGCCGGGAGTTTGCCTGCCGGTATGCCAAGCTCGGCTTCCGCCTCATCCTCACCGCCCGCCGCCGGGAGCGGCTGGATCAGCTGGCCGCCGAGCTGCTGGCAAAGTACAACACGTTCTGCCGCGTCCTCCCCGCCGACCTTGCCCGGGAGAGCGAGTGTACCCGCCTGTGTGAAGAGCTGGCCGAGGAGCGGATCGACATTTTTATCAACAACGCGGGCTTTGGCGTCTGCGGCAGTTTTCTGGAGACCAGCACCGAGGCCGAGCTCTCCATGGCCAAAGTCAACGTGCTGGCCATGCACCAGCTGTGCAAGTTTGCGGTGCAGAAAATGCAGGCCCAGGGCTTTGGCACGGTGCTGAACGTGGCCTCCTCGGCAGGCCTGCTGCCGGGTGGTCCCTATATGGCGGGCTACTACGCCACCAAGGCCTATGTGGTCAGCCTGACCCGGGGCATTGCCGAAGAGCTCCGGGAGCAGCACAGCCCTGTCTACGTCTGCGCCCTCTGCCCCGGCCCGGTGGACACCGAGTTCAACGACCGGGCGGGTGTGGTGTTCGCCCTCAAGGGCATTTCCCCCGCCCTCTGTGTGGAGGAAGCCATGCGCGGGATGCTGCGGGGCAAGACCATCATCGTGCCCTCGGCCCTGATGCGGGCTGCCACCACCGCCCAGCACTTTGTGCCCACGCCGCTGCTCATGCCCATTATGGCCCGACAGCAGAAAAAGAAACTGGGCGGCAGCACCCCCACACAGGAACATTGACACCGCCGGGAAACCATGTTACCATAAAGCACAGGAGAACCGCATTTGATTGCGCAAACAGACCAGACGGAGGGATATTGGAATGAAGATCGCACTCATCAACGAGAACAGCCAGGCTGCCAAGAACGGCATCATTGAAGCCGCCCTGAAAAAAGTGGTGGAGCCCATGGGCCACGAGGTCGTCAACTACGGCATGTACGCAGCCGATGACAAGGCCCAGTTGACCTATGTCCAGTGCGGCATTCTGGCCGCCATCCTGCTCAACAGCGGCGCGGCCGATTATGTCATCACCGGCTGCGGCACCGGCGAGGGTGCCATGCTGGCTTTGAACAGCTTCCCCGGTGTCATCTGCGGCCATGTGGAAGACCCCGTGGACGCCTACACCTTTGCCCATGTCAACGACGGCAACGCCGTGGCCATGCCGTTTGCCAAGGGCTTTGGCTGGGGCGGCGAGCTCAACCTGGAGTACTGCTTTGAGAAGCTGTTCGGCTTCGGCCACGGCCAGGGCTACCCCAAGGAGCGCGTGGAGCCCGAGCAGCGGAACAAGAAGATCCTGGACGGCGTCCGCGCTGTCACCTTCAAGCCCCTCATCGATTGCCTGAAGAGCATCGATCCGGACCTGCTCAAGGGCGCTGTGGCCGGCGAGAAGTTCAGCGAGCTGTTCTTTGCCTCCTGCAAGGACGCGGAGCTGGCTGCATACGTCAAGACCCTGCTGTAATTTCCAAAATAACCGTGCCAAACTTTTTCATTCCATCCTTCGGATGTGTTGTGAAAAATGACAAAATCAAGCTCCGGGTATTGACAGTTTGACCAGGGCGTTCTATACTCGTGCCATCGAAAGCAAAGGCGCTTGTGGAAGCAAAATTCCACAAGCGCCTTTTGTGTTTCGCGGGGCCGCGGGCCCCGTGCGCTCTGGGGGAGATAGAGGGCCCTCAGAACCGTGTTTTGCGCGCTGTCACGTTTGATAGAGGGACGCGCGGCGCAAGTGTACGCCTCCGCCGGGGCTGGCACTCCGGCGGGAAAAACTGTGGGAGGGTACTATCATGTTCAACTCTGTCAACACCTGTTGGACGCTGGTTGCAGCGTTCCTGGTCTACTTCATGCAGGCTGGTTTCGCGCTGTGTGAAGCAGGCTTTACCCGTGCCAAGAACACTGGCAATATTCTGATGAAGAATATGATGGATTTCTGCATTGGCACCCCGTGCTACTGGCTCATCGGCTTCGGCATCATGTTCGGCGGCACGGGCGCTCTGATTGGCGGGTTCGACCCGTTCATTCAGGGAGATTACTCGCACCTGGGGCTCGATCTCCCGCTGTGGGTCTACATCGTGTTCCAGACCGTTTTCTGCGCAACGGCCGCCACCATCGTCTCCGGCTCCATGGCCGAGCGCACCAACTTCAAAGCTTACTGCGTTTACTCCGCTATGATCTCGCTGGTGGTCTACCCCATCTGCGGCCATTGGATGTGGGGCGGCGGCTGGCTGCAGAGCATGGGCTTCCATGATTTTGCAGGCTCGGCAGCCGTCCACAATGTGGGCGGCATCATCGCCATGCTGGGCGCGGCCCTGCTTGGCCCCCGGATTGGCAAGTACGACAAAGACGGCAAGCCTCACGCCATCCCCGGCCACAACCTGACGGCCGGTGCCCTGGGCGTGTTCATCCTCTGGTTCTGCTGGTTCGGTTTCAACGGCGGCTCTTCCCTGAGCCTGTCCACCGACGAGACCATGACCCTGACGGGCCTTGTCTGCTTCAACACCAACCTGGCCGCTGCCGTGGCCACCTGCGTGACCATGATCTTTACCTGGAAGCGATACGGCAAGCCCGATGTCTCCATGACCCTGAACGGCTCTCTGGCCGGTCTGGTCGCCATCACGGCAGGCTGCGATGCCGTTTCTCCGTTCGGCGCGTTCATCATCGGCTTTGTTGCCGGCATCCTGGTGGTGCTGAGCGTGGAGTTCTTTGATCACATCGCCAAGATTGATGACCCCGTTGGCGCTGTCTCCGTCCACTTTGTAAATGGTGTCTGGGGCACCATTGCAGTCGGCCTGTTCTCCAACGGCGGCGACGGCGTGGGCAAGGGCCTGTTCTACGGCGGCGGTCTCTCCCAGCTGGGCATCCAGCTGCTGGGCCTCATCACGGTGGATGCTTATGTCCTCATCGTGATGTTCCTCGTCTTCAAGGTCATCGACAAGACCATCGGCCTGCGCGTCCCCGCAGAGGTGGAGATCGACGGCCTGGACATCCACGAGCACGGCCTGGCTTCCGCTTACGCTGGCTTCTCCATCTCCGACGCCAACGCGGCGGCCATGGTTCCCAATGAGAACACCGACCTGGGTGAGGACGACGTCAACAAGGCTTCGGCCCGGATGGTGGACGCCGCCGTCCCCGTGGTGCGGGAGGCTGCTCCGGTCATCCATGACGGCGTGTACGACACCGGAATGCACAAGGTGTCCATCATCGCAAAGCTGAGCAAGTTCGATCCGCTCAAGACCGCTCTGAACGATCTGGGCGTCACCGGCATGACCGTGACCCAGGTGATGGGCTGCGGCATCCAGAAAGGCACCAGCGAGAAATACCGCGGCGTGCCTGTGGACAGCACCCTGCTGCCCAAGATCAAGGTGGAGGTCATCGTCTCCAAGATCTCGGTGGACTCCGTGGTGGAGGCCGCCAAGAAAGCCCTTTACACCGGCCACATCGGCGATGGCAAGATCTTTGTCTACAACGTGACGCGGGTCGTGAAGATCCGCACGGGCGAAGAGGACTTTGCCGCCCTGCAGGACGTGGAATGACCGCCCTGTCCCCATTCAACCGCTGTCCCGCCCTTTGGGCGTGACATAAATGTTCTCCTTTTTTCTCCTTTTTCCTTTTTCTGAATCCACAATGGCAGCCCCCGCTCCTTTCCGCACAAAGGGAGCGGGGGCCTTGTCGTTTCTTGACATCGGGTTTGGGGTATGCTACAGTGGAACGGTAAAGATCTTACCAGTGAGGATGTGTATTTTATGAGCGAATCGTTCTCCCGCGCTGCCCGCTCCGCCAGGGAGATGGCCCGGATGCTGCTGCGCTGGCTGGTGCTGGCCCTGCCCATCGGCCTGCTGTGCGGCGGCATCGGCACCGCGTTCCATCTGGCGGTAGAGGCCGTCACCGAGCTGCGGGGTGCCCACGGCTGGCTGCTCTGGCTGCTGCCCGCGGCGGGCCTTGCCATCGTAGCCCTTTATAAAGGAACCAAGTGCGAGGGCGTTGGCACCAACAATGTCATCCGGGCCGTGCAGAGCGGCGAGGCCGTCAGCCCGCTGCTGGTGCCCGCCATCTTCTTTGGCACGGTGCTCACCCACCTGTGCGGCGGCTCCGCCGGCCGGGAGGGCGCGGCCCTGCAGATGGGCGGCAGCATCGGCTACAATATTGCAAAGCTGTTCCATTTCCCGGACCATGACCGCCGCACGGCCACGGTCTGCGGCATGGCCGCGTTCTTCTCCGCCCTGTTCGGCACCCCGCTGGCGGCTACCCTCTTCGCCATGATGGTGGAGGATGTGGGCCTGAGCTTCTCGGTGGCGTTCGTGCCCGGGTTCTGTGCGGCCCTGCTGGCCTACGGCATCTCGCTGGCCTGCGGCATTGCCCCCACCCGCTTTGCCCTTTCCGCCGTCCCGGCGCTGGGCATCCTGCCCGTTTTGCAGGTCGCTCTGCTGGGCATGGCCTGTGCGGCCGTCACCCGGCTGTTCTGTCTGCTGCTCCATGTAGCAGAACACCAGCTCCCCAAGCGCCTGCCAAACCCCTGGGTGCGGGTAGTCCTTGGCGGCGTGGTGGTGGTCGCCCTCTCCTACCTGATGGGGGTGGGCCGCTACAACGGCGCGGGCATGGGGGTCATCACCGCCGCCGTGGAGCAGGGCCAGGCCCTGCCCTGGGATTTTATCTGCAAAATCCTCCTGACGGCGATCACCCTGGCTTCCGGCTTTAAAGGCGGCGAAGTCGTCCCCAGCTTTTATATCGGTGCCACCTTTGGCTGCGTGTTCGGCCCTCTGCTGGGCCTGCCCGCCGGGTTTTCGGCTGCTGTGGCCATGGTGGCTGTCTTCTGCGGTGCCGCCAACACCCTCGTCCCCTCCCTGCTGCTGGCCTATGAGCTGTTTGGCGGGGCCGGGCTGGAGCTGATCGCGCTGGGCTGCGGGCTGAGTTATATGCTCTCGGGCTATCATGGCCTGTACAGCAGCCAGACATTCCTCAGCGATAAATTCCACTCGGAGTACACGGCCCGATGGGAAGCAAGGCTGCACCATTGATTTTTCCATCGTTTTGCCCTTGATTTTTCCCACCGGGCGTGCTACAATCACAATAGTTTCATCCTGTGTAAATCGTCGATGCGGACAAACCGGATCTTCCCCCACACGATGCAGAGAGAGCCGCCCCGGAGCCCCGGGTGCTGCAAGCGGCTTACCGTGCCCGGAGACCCTACCACCGCAGAGTGCAGAGGCGAACCTCTGCCGGGTATGCCCGTTACAGCATAGCGAGTGGCGCGGCTTTTTAAGGCTGCACAATTCGGGTGGAACCGTGGAACGCTGTTGAATTTGTATGTTCAGGCGCTTCATCCCGTAATGACAGACGGGGTGAAGCGCTTTTTGTTTTCCACACTTTTCAAGTTTCAGGTTGAAAAAGGAGTATTATCATGAAGATCATTTATAAGGACGGCCATGTGGACGAGTGCCCGCAGGACCAGGAGCTGCATGTCATCCGCCATACCGCTGCTCATGTGATGGCGCAGGCCATCAAACGCCTGTACCCGGAGGCTGATTTCGCCTTTGGCCCTGCCACCGAAAACGGCTTCTACTACGACGTGGACCTGGGCGACACCAAGCTCACCGACGAGGATCTGGCCAGCATCGAGAAAGAGATGCACAAGATCACCAAAGAGAACCTGCCCATCAAGCCCTTTATCCTGCCCCGCGCCGAGGCGGTCAAGCTGATGGAGGAGCGTCAGGAGCACTACAAGATCGAGCACATGGCAGACCTGGCCGATGAGACCGAGTTCAGCTTCTTCCAGCAGGGCGAATACGTGGACATGTGCATCGGACCCCACCTGACCTACACCAAGGCCCTGAAAGCCTTTAAGATCACCCAGCAGTCCGGCGCGTACTGGAAGAACGACAAAGAGAACAAGATGCTGACCCGCATCAACGGCGTGGCATTCCACAACCAGGAAGAGCTGGACGCCTGGGAGAAAGAGCAGCAGGAGGCCCGTGAGCGCGATCACCGCAAGATCGGCAAGGAGATGGGCCTGTTCATGACCGATGACCTGGTGGGCCGCGGCCTGCCCATGTTCCTGCCCGCAGGCTACACCGTCTGGCAGGAGCTGGAGAACTATATCAAGGAGAAAGAGCGTGCACGCGGCTACCTGCACGTCATGACTCCCTGCATCGGCACCGTGAACCTCTACAAGACCTCCGGCCACTGGGACCACTACCGTGAGAACATGTTCCCTGCCATGGAGATGGAGGGTGAGAGCTATGTTCTGCGCCCGATGAACTGCCCCCACCACATGATGATCTACGCAAACCGCCCGCACTCCTACCGTGACCTGCCCATGCGGATCGGCGAGATCGCACACGATTTCCGCTATGAGTCCTCCGGCACCCTGAAAGGCATCGAGCGTGGCCGTCACTTCTGCCAGAACGACGCTCACCTGTTCTGCACCCCGGAGCAGATCAAGAGCGAGGTGGCGGATGTCTGCAACCTGATCTTCGAGGTCTACAAGGACTTCAACATCACCGATTACCGCTGCGTGCTGAGCCTGCGTGACCCTGCCGACAAGAAGAAGTACCATGACGACGACGCCATGTGGAACCATGCCGAGAGCGCGCTGCGCGAGGTTCTGACCGAGCTGGGCATCCAGTTCACCGAGGAGATCGGCGAGGCTGCTTTCTATGGCCCGAAGCTGGACGTCAACGTCAAGCCCGCCGTGGGTGCTGAGTACACCCTGTCCACCTGCCAGCTGGACTTCTGCCTGCCCGCAAAGTTCCACCTGACCTATGTGGACAAGGACGGCACCGAGAAGACCCCCGTGGTGCTGCACCGCGCTATCCTGGGCTCTCTGGACCGCTTTATGGCTTACCTGATCGAGGAGACCAAGGGCAAGTTCCCCACCTGGCTGGCACCCGTGCAGGTCAAGGTCCTGCCTGTTTCCGAGAAGACCTTGGAGTACTCCGAGGCCATCACCGAGAAGCTGGTGGAGGCCGGTGTCCGTGTGGCTCTGGACGACGACAACCAGAAGATCGGCTACAAGATCCGCGCTGCCCAGCAGGTGGACCGCGTGCCCTATATGCTGGTTCTGGGCGCCAAGGAAGCCGAGGCCGGCAACCTCTCCGTCCGTGACCGCAAGGGTGAGACCACCACGATGGGCGTCGACGAGTTCATCGCAAAAGTCACCGCTGAGATCAAGAACCGCAGCCTGTAATCTCTAAAAGATTTCCTGGAAATACAAAAACTCCTCTCTGCCCGTGGCAGAGAGGAGTTTTTTGTGTTTCCGCTTAAAAAATCACTTCAGCAGGTTATCATCCTCGAAGTAATCGATCTTCATGGATTTGCGCACATCGGCGAGGGTGGCGGCGGCGGTCTTTTCGGCCACGGCGCTGCCGGCTTTCAGGATCTCGACCACCTCGGGCAGGCGCTGCTCCCACTCTTTGCGACGGTTGCGGATGGGCTCCAGCTCGGCCTGCATGACGCTGTTGAGGAACTTCTTGATCTTGACGTCGCCCAGGCCGCCGCGCTGGTAGTGAGCCTTGAGCTCGTCCAGGTTCTGGTACTCCGGCAGGAACTCTGCAAAGTGCTCCGGGCGGCTGAACGCGTCCAGATAGGTGAACACCGGGTTGCCCTCCACCTTGCCGGGGTCCTGCACCCGCAGGTGGCCGGGGTCGGTATACATGGACATGATCTTCTTCTTGATGTCCTCGGGCTCATCGGAGAGGTAGATGCAGTTGCCCAGGCTCTTGCTCATCTTGGCCTTGCCGTCAATGCCGGGCAGGCGGAGGCAGGCAGCGTTCTGGGGCAGCAGGATCTCGGGCATGGTCAGGGTCTCGCCGTAGACGGCGTTGAACTTGTGCACGATCTCGCGGCACTGCTCCAGCATCGGCATCTGATCTTCCCCGGCGGGGACTGTCGTCGCGCGGAATGCCGTGATATCAGCGGCCTGGCTGATGGGATAGGTAAAGAAACCAACGGGGATGCTGGTTTCAAAATTCTTCTGCTGGATCTCCGCCTTGACGGTGGGGTTGCGCTGCAGGCGGGACACCGTGACCAGGTTCATGTAGTAGAAGCTCAGCTCGGTGAGTTCCGGCACCATGGACTGGATAAAGATGTGCGCCTTGGCAGGGTCGATGCCCACAGCCAGATAATCCAGTGCCACCTGCAGGATGTTCTGGCGCACTTTCTCCGGGTTATCGGCGTTATCGGTCAGGGCCTGTGCGTCCGCGATCATAATATAGATCTCGTCGAACTTGCCGGAATTTTGCAGACGGACACGCTCTTTCAGGGAGCCGACATAGTGGCCCACATGCAGGCGGCCGGTCGGGCGGTCGCCCGTCAAAATGATCTGTTTCATAGTATTCTCCATATTCTCCTTAACAAGAGATCTTTTGATATAAGTATATCCCCTGTCCATTTCGCTGTCAACCAAACTGAGGCCAAACAAAAGAAAAAGCGATGGAAAAATTTCCATCGCTTTGCTGGCGCCTCTTGCCTGACTCGAACAGGCGACACCCTGATTAACAGTCAGGTGCTCTAACCGACTGAGCTAAAGAGGCATCTATATAAAACGGCGTACAGCCGTTTTACTACTATAAAATGGTGACCCGTACCGGAATCGAACCGATGTTAAAGGCGTGAGAGGCCTCTGTCTTAACCGCTTGACCAACGGGCCATACGTCCATTTTGCATCGGGGGTTTCGCTCCCGACTCGATTATTTTAGCATAGGAGTCCGACTTTGTCAACAAGAAATTTCAAATTTTTCAAAATTTGAAAAGTAAAGCATTAAATGCAACAAATTTTCGGCCTTATTTTTGTGGATTTTAGCGTAAAGCAAACAGGCCGTCAAGTTTTCTTCGCTTGCAGCCGCCCTCTATTGTTCGATTTTACCAACGGTTTTCTGCTTTCGTGTTGCTTATGCTGTCAGACCAAGCTCCCGTAGGCATTCGCGGAACATTGTGCCGGCGCTCTTATAGCCGAAAATTTTTCTGGGATAGCTGTTGATCCAGTTCTCCGTAGCCGCGATTTCCTCTGCCGTGACCTTTGAGAAGTCTGTGCCTTTCGGGTGCCTGCGGCGAATCATGCCGTTCACATTCTCATTGCTCCCGCGTTCCCAAGAAGAATACGGATGACAATAGTACACCTTCGTCCGCTTATCTCCGGTGATGCAGGACTGTTCCAGCTGGTCGGCCAATGCAAACTCACTGCCGTTGTCCACTGTGATGCTCTTATAGATAATGCCAAACTTCTCTGCACCTAACTTCCGTTCCAGTGCATTGATTGCCCGCACGGTCGTCTCTGCGCGGCGATCTGGCACCACTATAATATTTTCGTTCCGGGTCTTGCGCTCAGTCAGCACCAGCAGCGCAACCGTGCTTTTCTTCTTGCCAGAATACACCGTGTCCATTTCCCAGTGTCCAAATTCTTCACGGTCTTTTACTTCCGCCGGGCGTTTTTCGATGCTCTCACCGGCAGGCGCACGAGCAGGATCCTTTGTTTTCACCTTTTTATAGTCGCCCTTATGCACTCCATGTCTGGGCAGGGCCTTTTGCGTCAAGTTCAGGAACACGCCCTTTTTGATGTAGCTGTATATGGTAGGCACCGATATATGCGTTTTGAATGTCCGTCCTTCTTCCAGGGCATAACCGTACACAGCAGCCGGTGAACAATCCTTATCTATAATGGTCTGCTCGATATAGCTTGCAAGCTCATGATCCTTGCCAATCTTAAGGTTTGGTCCCTTCTCCCGAAGATGTGCCTGATACCTTTGTTCTGCAATATCCGGGCTATATGTAGGAATCAGCTTCCACGTTTTACCGTCCAACTTGTCGTAGCTACCGCGTTTCAGTTCCCGGTACACCGTGGACGGGTCAACCCGCAACCTGTCTGCGATTTCCTTTACTCTCAGCCCATCTTTCAGCCACTTTTCAATACGGATTCGGTCTGTAAGCGTAAGCTGTTTGAACACTCGCACGCCGTTTTCCTCCTTTCGACTATGGCGTTTATTTTCGTTTTAAGCGTAAATTATACGGTATACCGTTGTCAATTCGCAATTTTTCCACACTTTGCACATTTCCTTTGTGCAAAACTTCCAGACAAACAAAAAATCCCCCGCCAGCAATCCATCAGGATGCCAGCGGGGGATTTTCATTTCAGTGCAGAAGCATCGTCAGTTCATAGGCCACAAGGCCGGAAACCAACGCCGCAATCACAGCCCACCAAAGTTTGTTCCCAAATGTTCCGGGGGCTTTTTCCAGCGCGGTGAGGCGGTCCTCCTGCTTTTTGTTTTGAGCCGTTACAATTTCAAGGCTCTTGTTTGTGTTTTCGAGTTGCTGGATGGTCAACTTGATATTGGTGTTCATGCCGTTTACTGCATCGGTCAGCTTCCCCAGCTCGTCCAGCCGGTGGGTGTTGCTCTGTGCACGGTTTTCGACCGCTGTCAGGCGATGTTCCAGTTCCTCGTCAGTCATTACGCTTGTCCTCCCCCGCCTTACCGAAACGGGCCACAGTGGTGGTTTCCACGGATTTCTTTGCCATGTAATCTTCGAGCTTCTTCTTGGTAAAGTCGAACACAAGCTGTACGATCCAATCCAGCGTCCGCTCATTGATTGCCCAGTCCAGCCAGTCCGGGGTGTAGCCGCGCAGCACCGCGATAACGTGCGCTTTCTTCTCTGCGCCTGCACCCGCGCCGAACTTTTCTTCCGCGTTGACGATCCACTTGTACACGGTCTTTGCGACCACAAGGCCGTAACCCAGACGTACCGCCGCCAGCGCCGTGACCACAAGGCCGACCACCATGAAGATGCAGGCCAGCCATTCAGGGAATGCCATCAGAAAAACTTTCAGAATGTTCTCCATACTGTTTTCCTCCTACTTTCAGCTTACCCACCGGCTCTTTGCCGCGCGGGTGTCGATATGTACCCAACCAGCAGGGCGTCCCGCCTTTACAGGATAGCGCCCGATGCCGCCACGATTCGGCAGTAGGGTCTCGGCATAGGCAGCCACAGCTTCAACACCCACGCCCTGCACCCGGATGTCCGCAGCCTTGCCGTAACAATGCTGGCTGTAGGTCGCCCCCTTCACCGCCTTGTTGTGGGCGGCGGTACGGTATGCACTCGTGATCGTCACAGACTTCCCGAAATGATCCCGGATTTTCTGCAGCAGGGTCACAAGCTCATCGTCAATAAAGATCGGGTCACTCCCATCCTTGCAGCGGAACTCCTTCACCGCAAAATTTGCGGAGAGCTTTCTGTTCCCGTCCTTCGCATACGAATAGGCTTTAATCGCCATTGCTACCATCTCCCTTCATGCCCGGATCAGCCCCGCACCCGCGCATGGCACAGTCCACCATGAGCACCCCGAACTCTGCACGCTCGGTGCTCATGTTCTCGCCCTGCGCTTCAAGCCGGGTCAACAGCTTCTCACACAGCTCAGGCCACGTCATAGTCGTCACCGGTGATGCGCTTGTAATCCTCGGCGGTGATCTCGCCCTTGTTTACGCGCTCTGCCAGAACTTTCTTCACGCCAACGCGGCGGGATGCGGGCATCTCTGCCCAAGTCTTAGTGCCTGCAATCAGGCGGTTTGCCCAGATAATGTTCATGGTGATACCTCCTTACTCCTTGTTCAGCGCTGCGTCCAGCTCACACAGCGCGGTTTCGATGTCGGTCAAGCGCTTCTCGTTGGCCGCGTCCTGTTCGCACAGGGCATCTTCCATTTCAGCCACACGGTCGGGCAACTGTTCGTGCTCCTGCTGCTTCTTGGCTGCGGCTTCCTTCTCCTGCCGGGTGGGCAGATCGTCCTTTTTCCACTGAATCATGGTGACTGTCCTCCTTACTGGAAAGCGCCGGAGACGGCTTCGATGTAGCCGCCCTCGCCGGATTCGCCGCGCTCCACGCTGACGCGGAAGTTAAACGCCGCGCCGTTGGTGGCGGTCTTATTCTCAAAGACGATGTTCACGCCTTTTTTTACCTCGGTCGTGGCATCCTGCCAGACCGGGGAGCTGTCGAGTGCGTTGTTGGTCACTTCGGCTTTGAACTTCGCATCATCGGGGATGGAGCCGGTCACCTGAAGCACGGCAACGGTAATGTCGCCCTCAACGGCCAACGGTTCAGCCAGCGTCACGCTTGCGGCGTGGACGGCCTTGGTAAAGGTCGCGGACGTGCTGACGGTTTCCTTGCCGTCGCTCACCTCAACGGTGATGGTGTGGTTGCCGTTCAGGATTTTCTGGAATCCGGCAGCGCTGGCCGTCTGCTCAAAGGTCAGGGCCGTGCCGCTGGCAACGCCGGTGCGGGTCTTGGTGGTCTTGCCGTCCAGCTTTTCGGTGACGGTCAAGGTGTCGCCGTCGGTATCCCTGACGGTGTACTTCCACGCAAAGGCCGCGTTCTTCCGCCCCAGAGCTGCGCTGTCCGTGCTGACGGTAGGTGCAGTGTTGACACTGACCGTGCCATCGTCAGAGACCACGAGTGTAGAGGGAAGAATGAAAGCGGGGCGAACACCATAGGAGTAGTTGTACCAGAGGTTGCCGTAGGAGCCATCGGTGTTGACGAACCAGACGTAGTAGTCATTGCCGGTGCCCGGAGAGCGCAGCCACCAAACGGCAGCGGAGCTGCCATTGTATGCAATACGCTTGCTGTTACCGCTGGAGCTGTTGCCAAAGTATGCCAGCCTCACACCGTCCTTCGGGAAATAGCCGTTGTCGCTGGTCGTCCAACCAACCTCATAACCAGACAGCAGGAACACTTTGGTGCTCAGGCCGTTGGAGCCGGTGGCAAGGCTGCCGCCGGAACCAGTGCCGTTCTGGTACGGGATTTTCACCTGCTTAATAGCTGCCCGGATGTTACTGTCGATGAGGTTGTAGAACGTTCCGTTCAGGTATGTGTGGATGCTGGAATCCTTGTAGGAGTTATTGTTGCCGAACGTGGACGTTGTGTAGATGTCCTTCATCAGCAGCCACGTTCCGGCGCAACTCGAATCATAGGTGCTGGTATTCGGATTGCCCTGCTGCACGACAATAAAATCTTTGGACGCGCCGTTGACCTTGATTTTGACAATGCTGCCAACGGCTTTTGTGCCCAGTTTTACGTTTGCCATTGTTACCTCCTTGTTTTCGTTCAGGCCCACGGCATGATCTCCGCAGGCCGCGTGTTCTGAGATACAGAGAGGGACAGGGCTTTGTGCTGCTTCTTGTAGATGCAGCGGCATTGCCTCGCCCGCCGTCTGTCACGCGCAAGTTTGTTCGAGTTGATTTTTCGATGGATAGGGATTTTGCACTCAAGCAATTTTTCGAGCCGGTCAGCGTACTTGCGGCGTAAAGAGTAAGTATCACCATGGGCGGCATGGGCATCCCACGCATCAAAGCTCAACAGGATTTCCTGCTTGGTCGCTTCGCCTGCGGGGTATGCCGTCTCCCAATACTTGATCTTGTTCTTCATCCGCTTGGAGCTATCCCGGCGCAGCTTTTGGATGACCGCGCCGGTGTCGGTCAGGTAGCTATGGAATCCCAGAAAATCAATACCGTTCCGCAGCGGGAAGATGGCGGTTTTCTGGTTCAGCTCAAGGCCGTAACTGTCCATGAGCGCCCGAACATCCCAGAGAATGCACTGCAATTTCTTCTTGTCCGAACAGATGATATAGAAATCATCCATGTATCGGCCATAGTATTTGATGCGGTACTTTTCTTTGATGATGTGGTCGAACTCGTCCAAAAACATGAGGGCGAAAAGCTGGCTCGTCTGGTAGCCCAGCGGCAAGCCGTCCTCCATCACGTCGATGTAGATGCAAAGCAGCTCATAGACACGCGGGTCAACGCCGCGCTTGTCCAGCACGGCTTTGAGCTTGCGTTTTAGCTTCCGGTGGTCGATGCTGGCGAAGAAATGCCGCACGTCGCCTTTCAGCACCCAGCCGTCCGCGCCGTGGCCCTCACGGCGGTAATAGTCCACCATGTGTGTTTTCAGGCGCATCAGGCCGTCGTCTGTGCCTTTTCCGGTCTGGCTGGCGTGGCTGTCCCGGATAAAGCTCTTTGTCAGGGCATCATACAGGATGTTATCGACCAGAGCGTGCAGCACCACCTTGTCCACAAATGCGGGGGCGTGTACCATGCGGCGCTTCGGCTCGTAGACGGCAAAGACCTCAAACTTACTTGGCACATAGCGTATCTGCTGCCGGATGTCGCCGCCCGGCTGGCGTACATCACGCACAGCCAGCTTGCGGGACAGCTTTTCCGTGCAGGCCAGCGCCTGCGCCTCGTACTCGATTGTTTTGCTTTTACTTCGCTTTCCCTTCCGGGCTTCAAGGTAGGCTTTGTAAAGTACCTCAAAGCTGCACAGTTCTTCGTATGTCAAAATGACCCTCCGCTGGTTCGCGTTACGGTAGTGGGCTGCATCCGGCAGGGATGGCCCACCTCAGCGGGATGTATTTATCACTTGCCTGCATCGGCAAGCGACAGGATGCGGTTTCCTTTGATGGGCGCACTGCTTTCAGCTTATGCCTACTCGTCACACGGTTCCATCAGAGCGGGGCGAACACCATAGGAGTTGTTGTACCAGTTGTTGTTGTTGGAGCCATCGGTGTTGACGTTCCAGACGTTGTTGTTATTGTTGGTGTTCGGAGAGCGCAGCCACCAAATGGCAGCGTCAGACAAACAAACCGCACCCTTTATGCAAAGCGGTTGCCCGCTGTGCGTTTACGGTTCCGGGTAAAGGACGGCTTTCAGGGCGGCAGCCTGTTCGGTCAGCCGTTTCCGTTCCGCTTCTGCCCGGAGTTTTTCGGCACGTCCGCGTTCCGACGTGAGCCACTTCATCGCCGGGTATTTTACGTCCGTGACCTTCTTTGTCCAGATACCGGCTTTCTTCGCACTGATGATACCTTCCTCCGTGCAGATGGTCAGGTATTCCAGCAGCAGAGAGCAGCCGTCCACAACTGCGCCGATCTTCTCAACGCGCTTGTCGTAGTCGGTCTGGAAATTGACGTTGTTCGCCGCGTGTGCATCCAGCAGGATTTGCCGGGCAGTCAGCCGGATGCCCTCACCGTACAGACGGAAAGTGCTTTTGGAAAAGCCCTCCCTGTCCCGTGTGTCGAGTGCATGGACGGCAGTGCCGCACACCTTCTGGATGTCGCGCACATCTTCGAGCGCCGCGACTTTCTGGATGATCTTCCGGGCATCGCTCCGGCTGATGTCGTCGGTGACAATGCGGGTTGCCCTCTGGGTGTACCGCAGCAGCTCCCGCGCATTCGCGCCGACCTTGAATGTTTCAGCCATCAGAACTCCACCCTCGCCTGTTCTGCGTTCCACACGCCGGCGACGGCCAGACCGTCAAGGCTGCCGAACGTGGCAGAAAACGGGTTTTTCGTGACGTTCGTGCCGAACTTCAGCTCAATGGCCTTGATGCTGGCGTTCATAGCTGCCACACTGGCACGGATGTCGCTGTGGGCATTCTCCGCACCGTTGTGAGCGTCCATGGCTGCGCTGATGCGCTGGTCGGTCTCAGCCTTGGTGTATGCGTCCACCGCCGGACGCTGCGATTCAGACAGCTTACCATCCGCATCCAGCGTTGCCACGCCGCCCGGTACGCCGATCTGGTTAGTGCGGACAACATCTTCATCCGGCGCCTTGCCGGGGCCTGCGTTAAAAGAACCGTATGCCATTTAGGTTCCCCCTTCCTGTGCAGCCGTGTATTTCACGGTGCTTGTAATGTGATACTGTGCAGAAATTTTCTCGGTCGGAGCTTTGGCGGCCCTCAGCCGCAGCTTTCCTTCGAGGCTTTCGGTCGCAATAAAGCCCACCGCACCCGCCACATCGTAAAATTCCGGCAGTACCGTAACATCCACAATGTCGGTAGCCAACAGGCCCGCAATGGGGATGTCACAATAAAAATAGCCGGGGGAGGAATCATCCTCGCCCCAGCCATCGACCGGAATCGTAAAAGACACCGCAGCCGTGACATCCTGCTTTTCGTGCAGGATGTCATCGGTTTCCTCGAATCCGTTTGCCGTTGCTTCGGAAAGGTCTCCGAGTGCGGTGTTGCACTGCTTGATGTGGCTGCAAAGCGCGGCAAGCCCTGTGCCCAAAAGCGTTTTGATCTTCGCTTTTGCCATAGAGCTTACCTCCTCATGTCTTAGTCAGCCAGCAGAGCGGCGATCTCCTCTGCGGAGAAGTCCTCCACATCCTCGTCGTGCAGAACATTCTCCGGCTCGGTGTACACGACGACTTCCTTGCCGTCGATGTTCACATTGCCGTTGGTGGAGCTGGCGGCAGTCTTGGTTGCGCCCTCAGAGACACCGGCCAGCTTTTCGCCCTCGGCATCGCTCATCAGGCGCTTGCCAGCCTCGGCGCCCACGAAGTCTGCAGGCTTCTTGCCGCTGTCGGTCAGATTGCCCTCGCCGTCCAGCGCAGCGAGGTTGCCGGTGGTAGCACCAGTGACCTTATCGGCCTTGCCGGAAATGTCCACTTCCTCAGGGGTGGGAACATACAGACCGTCGTCCTTCAGGGTCAGAGCGTTGCCCGCAGCAGCGGAAACATTGACCTTGACATCCACCTCATAGCCAGCGATGGTAACGGTGGTGGAAGCATCCTTGCCGACGGCCTTAGCCTTGTAGGTATCCACCAGCGCAGCCATGCTCAGGAAAGAGTAGGTGCAGGAGTCAGGATTCTCGCCCTTGACGGCCAGCACCATGACGGGCTTGCCGTCCAGCTTGGGGTCGGTAGCGCCGGGGTAGGTCGCAGCATCGAACTTGAACTTGGCCACGAAGGTGGTCTTGGTCTGGTCGAGGAACAGCTCAGAGGGGAAGTCAACGGAGAAAGCAGCAGTGCCGCTCTTGTCGGTAGAGGTGTAGAAGTTCACGGTGTTGCCGTCAACGCCAAGAGACTTGATAGCAGCGTTGGCTGCGGCCTGCACAGGGGTAAAGGCGTCCTTCTTGACGAAAGTCTTCTTGATCTCAGCGGTCAGGTTGCGGATGGTGGTCTTGGTAGAAATCTGCTTAGACATAATAGTGTCCTCCTAAAAATTATTTCAGCATATCAACGATTTCCTGCTGCGTTTCTTCCTCGTCGAGCAGGTCTTCACTCGTCATAACGGTTTCTTTGCGGACGGTCAGCGCGTTTGCGCTGTCGAAGTCAAGACCTTCGCCAATGCGGACGGCAATAGCGCCGCTCGCGTCACGCTTCAAGCCCTGACCGATGCTTACGCTACCGGTTTCACCCGAACCACCTCCTTTCCCGAACAGGGTTACGGTCGCCTGAATATCTGCTTCCGGGATGCGCTGAGCGAAAAATCTGATGAAACCATCATGCGTTTCGCACCCGTTCAGGACGCCCGCTTTGGTCGTAGTATAGAAGCTGCCGGGAGATACAACGCCAACGGGTACAAGCTCGCTGGTGCTGTCCGACAGTTCTGCATCATAAATGCACTGGTAGTAATCCATACCGCCAGCGTTTTCGTAATCATCCTCGCTGCGGGCGGGCTTCCACCCGTCAGCTGCAAGGGTGAGTTTGTAGGAGCCATAGTAGCCGCCGCCTGTTCCGCCGTCCACCTGCTCCTTGATAAGAGCCTTTACCTGTTCTTCGTTCAGGATTTCCCCGGATTCAGACAGGTTCTTCACGGCTGCACTGACCGCTGCCGTGATAGTCGCCGCATGGGCGTCGGCATTGGCATTGTGCTTCTCGATCTCGGCCTTGACCAGCTTCATCAACGCCTGCACCTGAGGGTCAACGGTAATGCTGATATTGGCCTTGTTCGACACAGCAAGCAGCGCCGACAGCTCAATCTCAAAATCGCCGTTCACTTTCGTGGACGGGACTTCCACTCCGCGTGCATCCTGCATAATAAACAGGAGTGTTTCGGCATCGTCGTTCAGCCTGCCGTAAACGCCCACCTGATGCATGATGTACGTTTCATCCGCACCGGTGATCTGGATTTTTACCCGCCGAGCCGTCTCACCGCCGCTTTCAACGGTTTCGATGTCCAGCAATTTCAGGTCATGTGTTTCGCCGCTTACCCCGGTTTCCCCCGAAAGGTCTGCGTCAGCCGTACCGGTGCCGCTCACAGCGCGGGTGATTACCAGCGCACCACCGGAGAGAGATTCCGACAGCAGGGCGGCACCGGCGGCGGTGTAGCTAGATTTTTCCCAACTCACGTTGTCTGTCCTCCAATAACAATGTTTATCGCCGTGTGCGACCGTTCAACGGTGCCCGCCGTAAAGGCTCGTGCTTTCACTGCCTTTGCTTCAACGGCACCGGGCAGCGCCACGGCAACCTGCATTTTCGATCTTCCGACCGCACCGGCAACATACGCCTTTGCGCCGATTTCCCGCGGCTTGATCCTACCGGGGACCTTTACGGTGCAGGATGTCGCCATGCCGCAGGGTGCGGCGGCGATATAAGCGGGCGACCGTTCATGCGGTTCGACGATGTAGATGATGTGCTCAAGGTGAGCGGTACAGCGCCGGGCATAACCAAGGCGCTTTTCAATTTCTTCCGGTGTGTAGTAAATGACACCATCATCGGTAATGTCTACGTTCATTCGCCAGTAGCCCGGCCTTCCTCCGTAGTCATACCATTCACTTATCTTCACATTCGGATAAATCGAGGACAGCGCCTTTTGGACTGCCCACTCCGTTCCGCAGTACCGACGGACTTCCAGCGCAGTTTTGATGATCCTGCGCTTTGTTTCAATCGGATAGCTGGTGTCGTACCAGTCAACGCGGAACTGAACCGCAAGAATATCCAGAACTGCCTCATCTGCACGGTCAATATCCGTGTAGATTTTCAAGCGTTCGGCAGCTTCCAGTTCCTTCTTGCGCCGCTCCCTGAAAACTGCATCAAGGATCTGTACCCATGGCTCTTTGGCAACATCAGGCGGTAGCCCTTCGACTAGGCCAACTTCGTGGAGTTCAATCATCTTCGATTCCTCCGTATGTCACCTTGCAGCTTCGGAGCTTTGCCACCTGAATTTCGGAGACAGTTGTTTCGACCGGTGTCAACAGACGTGGGCGTTTCGCACCAGCTTCCCGTACACGCATAATCAGCTCCGCCGGTTCGATGTCCCGGCCGATTTTTCTCTGCCAGGTTTCATACTCCTTCACAGCTGCTTCCACATTTTCCTGAATCGTCGATGCATTCTTGACATTGCTCAAGGCAATATGGTAAGTAAGCTCGATGTCATACGGGATTTCTTCCGGCGCATGGCAAAGAACCAGATCACCCATCGGGCGCTTTACCGTGTCGAAATATTCCTGCATTCCGGTACATTCTTCCCTTGTCGGAACTCTGCCTCCGGCCATCAGAAAGTAAACGTGTATCGTGTATCCTTCCTTGCAAACGATCTTCGTATCTGCCACATCGGACCGCCAGCTCGATGCAAAGTATTCATAGGCATCCACCGGACCGGCCACGGAGAAAATCGAAGGTGCATAGTTGATACGTCTGGTAAATGAATCGTCACCTTCCGTATCCGTACCGCCCGTGCTTGCCGAAACACTTTTTGCCCCGGACACATACGGGATAGGATCCACCAGCACATTGATTTCGCCTTCGGCAATCCCATCGCTGTTGCTTCCTGCCTCATCCGCCACGGCAACTACGTCCACGGTCAGTTCGCCGGGTAAGATCTCCGCATACTTTTCGGTTTTGAAATACCGTTTGTCTGCCGTTCTCACCTGTGTTCCTTCCGGGATTCCGGTTGCACTCGTTCTCGGCGCAGACAGTGTGAATCGAATAACCGCCGTGGCTTTTCCGGCTTCCAGGCGTTCCACTCCAACAAGCGGAGCAAGGTTGTCCAAATTCGGCCCCGTGCTCGTAGGCAGCAGTTCCGCTTTCAGACACGCCGTGCTGTACTCCATGTTGTGATGCGAACGATGTGCCAGTGTCAAAAGGACAAGCCGTGCTTCAGAACACCGTTCCAACGATACCTCACCGTTGAAAAGTTCTTTGTTGTACTTGCCAAACAGTGCCTTGCAATCGGCCACAGCTTCTTCCAGCGTTTCTTCGCCTTCAATGTCGATGTCCGGGATGTTCTCAAACTCTTTTATTTTAGACAAGCTCGTACACCACCTTTGGAATTACAACGCCATGCAGCACATCACTGTCCAGCCAGTCCACCCGCACCACTCTTGCCCGCGGCTCAAACGATGCGGTTTTCTCTGTTACCTCAGCCACATATAATCCCTTTGCTACCGGAAGTGGCTTATCGACAAATATGTTTGGATTGATTCCGAGTTCTCTGTCGCCCTCTTGGCTCCCGATTGGTGTGGAATACAGTGTGCGAAGGCACTTTGCAATGTCCTGCACTTCTTTTTGTTTTTCGCTGTCACCGGACAGCTCAACCACCGTGCTGCTGAAGTCGATCATATGTACTCCTTTATGGTCAGGCTCACCTTGCACTGCATCAAAAGCCCGTGTTTTATCACCGAATCCCAGCTGTCGCTTATTTCAGTGACCCGAAACTTGTTTTGCGATACCGGTGCAAACCCGATAATCAGGTAATGAATCTCTCCGTTCTCTGACATTTCTGTCAGACGGTTCAGCATCTTGCGAGGATTCACGCCGAGTGCTGCATCCAGAAGAATATCAAAGGTGTACTCTCTCAGTTTCGGTGATAAATACTCTGCTCGTGCTTTTCCTCCCAGAACTTCATGTTCCGCCCAGTTTGCGCCGGTCGTTCCCTTGAAGTTTGACGGGGTGAGCACACGCAGGTGTCCCACGGAGAAAATCACATCGCCGAAAATTCCAACATACATTCCAAAACCTCCTTACAGGGGTGCGGATGTTTTCTTGCCAAGGTTTCCGGTGTGCGTATGCGATACCAGCGATTTGCCGGACACAACAACATCGCCACCTCCGCCCTGGATGTTCACTGTTCCAGCGGTCGCATTGATGGTCGATGCCGTCATTTTCAATTCGCCGGATGCTGCAAGCGTGATCCCCGCCGGGGATGTCACCTTGATTTCTCCGCCCTCGCTGATGGTCACGGTTGCACCGCCTACCTGGATCTCAAGACTTTTTGCCTTCAGGATTTTCTTTCCGTCCACATAGTCGGTCAGTTCTTTGGCATTTGCATCAAACTTCCGATATGCCTTTCCTCGTGAGTTGGCATAATCCTTTCGGTAGACTTTTTCTTTTCCTTCAGGCGGTTTGTTCTTTTCATTCCAGACGGTGCCCACCACAACAGCATCCTCCGGGCTTTCTCCTGGATGCAGGACAAGCACAAGATCATCAACTTCCGGTGTCTGGTACTCGCCATTGGACAGAAACGGCACCATTTCCGTAACGGTGTCGTCCCTGTCTGGGTAAGTAACTTCGCACTTTCCAGCCTCATAGTCGATAGAACTCACATTGCCGAATCTCACTTCACTGCTCATGCGAAATCCTCCTTTTCCACTTTGCTGGCCTTGACTTGTGTTTTGTACCCGTTAGATGGAGATATGGTGTGCTCCATCTGATCGACGAAATATTTCCCGTCCATCTTGCCATAGCCAACCAGGTTGAAGCACTGCGCCGAAGCGCCGGCCGGATAGCCCAGCATCGTAAAACTGATCTTAGTCGCGCCGTGATTGGCATTCTTGATGGCCGCTATCAGGCGGGCTTTTGCGTCTGCCTCGCTGCTTACCTTTCCAGTAAGTTTAAGCTGGCGTTCGTCCGTGCCCACCTTGACGTTGATATTGATTTTTTTCTGTTTGTTGGTGTAGGTATAAAGGCCGCCCGTGTATGTTCCCGTCAGCTTTGTGTTCCACTTGAAACTTCCCGGCTCTACGCACAGGGCCGTCGGATTTCCAACGGGCCGGCTCTCATATACCGTCCATACAGGATCTTTCGCCTTGTACTTTTCCCGGTCGTACACCCAGAGCTTTGAAGTGTAGACTTTGATAACCAGTGCATAGGTGCTGCACAGATCTTGCAGAAAGGCACTATCTGTTCCGTCCTGTTCCTTTGCATCAATGCCGTGGTCGTCTCCCTCAAACTTCAGCTCCAATTTGTAACGGCCTGCAATGGTTTCAGCGATTTTCTTTACGCTGGTGTTCTTCCATGTAAAGGTCCGGTTTCTCTCGCTGAAGCTGGTGTCGTTCGGCTTTGCCACGCCGCCCATCGTCAGCGAATCAGGTGCACCGGCAAAACTAAGATCATCCAGCACGAATGCCCCGCACTCGGCGCTGTAATCTCTGTAGCCGCTCTCAATGCCCCCGATATTCCAGTCCTTTACAACAATAGCCGGGTAGAGCTTCACGCCCTTTTCCGGCATCCAGTCATTTTTCCATTTGGCAGCTTTGGCATTGACTGTAATGCTCACACTGTCGCTTTGGGATTCAGCCACATCCGTGTACTTGAAACTTTCCAGATCAGGTGCGATTTCTTCCGAAATATCGGTTTTCTCGTAGGTCAGAAGAACCGCAGCCTGCCTTCCTTTGGGTCTCGCTGCTGTCAGTACCATCATGCACCTGCCTTCCAAGGCGGAAGGTCTCCGCTCTTTTCAGCCGGCAGAGCTGGTGTTGACAGCACCGTGCCGGAATCGAACCGGACGATATGGATATATCTGGGGTTGTTCTGCATCAGCCAATCGGCTTTCAGCTCGCTTCCGTACACGTTCAGGGCAATCAGATCCCAGGTGTCACCGGACTTTGTGGTGTAATCAAGTGCCATACTGCGTGCGCCTCTTTTCGCGTTCGTACCGTTCCACATACTCGCAGAACTTCTCGTAACCTTCGTCCATAATGGAACGTAGATCTTCGGCATTCATGCTGCCGTAGATGGTGAAGTTTGGTGCATAAACATATGTGTTTCCGCTGGAACTCGTATAGGTACGCTGGTAGCTGTTGCTCGATCCACCGCGCTGGTTCCCGGTGCTGCCACCAGAAGCATCTTCGCTCCCGCCGATGGGCTTCAGCTCTACTTCCTGCTGGTAGTTCTGAAGGTCTGCCAGCATCGACAGATTTTGCCTTGTCAGTTCGCTGTTTCCAGCCGTCGGGAAGAAGTTTACATTGCTCAGGTCGTAGTTGTCCGGGTTTGCAGCGTATTCCAGCTTTGCCTTTTCCGCATCTGCTCCCCGGATAAACCGGATTGCCTTCTGAGTATTTTCGTTTGCAAGAACAGACTTGGCACCAGCAATCACTTTCCCGATTCCGGTGTTCAGCAGCTGTTGGGCTTTGCCCTGGTCATCCGACACGGTAGGTGTCGGCATTGCCGCCAGAGTTTCCAGCCCATCTACTGCATAGTTGGCGATCTCCGTGATACGGCTGAACGCCACACCAGCGTCGGACCCCAGTACCAATGCCGCTGCAACAGGCTGAACCATAGTGTCAAAACTTTGAGCCACCTGGTTGTAATACTGCTGGCGACGTGCTCTGTTGAAGTCGATCAGGTTAGAATCTTCTTCTGTAAAACCACCGTCCGCGAACATCTTCGGCTTTCTGCCGGGCAACCCCAGCAGATCACCCAGACCAACGCCCAGCAGCTTACCAGCGGTCAGCCAGGTATCAATGTTCTTTTCACGAACGCCGCGCCGGAAGCTGATAACGGCTTCCGGGCCAGCCTCACCAGCAATAGACGGTCCCTGCGTCATGCCGCCGTTGGCAAATGCCGGGACAGACACGGGTGACAGGTTGAATCCGAACGACTTACCGCCGATCACCGGAACCGGAATGCCGAACAGCGTTTCCGGTATTGTGAGCTGAATTTTGTTCAGCGCCCCAATGATGAAGTTGACCGCTTTCACGCCGATGGTTGCAACCTGCTTCAGGAAGCCGATGATGCCCAGAATCACAGGCTCTACCACAGGAAGCACCTTACCCACCAAATCCACCGCCACCTTGATGGCGTTGACCAGTGTGGTGCCTACCAGGCTTACCACCGTAGACAGCAGCGGCATGACCGCCGGAATGCCTTCATTCACGATAAAGCCGAAGATCTCAGTCAGCACCGGCTTGATGTGGTTTACTCCCAGATCTACAATCTGAGAGAACACACCGGCGAACGATTCAATCAACGGCATAACCGTCTGGATGGCAGGGGTCATAGCTCCGAACACGTCACCCAGATTTAGCCCTCCGATACTGAAGCCGGATAGCTTTTCCTGGATGCTCTGCAAGCCCTCCGGGGTGGTGAGTTGCCCGAACACCTGCTTCACGGTGTCGCCGATACCCACTATCTTTCCGGTGAATTTGTCAAAGATGGCAAGCCCGCCTTCGCCAAATACTGTTCCGACGATGTTGCGGATGTCCTCGAAGTGATCTCCCAGCAGTGAAACCGCCGCAACGATCGTACCGATACCGGTAATAACGGGGCCGAATGTGCCAAGCAGCGACATAAAACCGCCGCCCAGTTTTGCGGCCACTGGGCCTACCGTCGTACCCAGTACGTTCAGCCCTGCGCCGCCGACATTCAAAGCTCCCTTCACCGTGCTCAAAGCGCCGCCGCCGATTTTGGATGCTGCACCCGCCACCTTGCTGCCGACACCGAGGACGGTAGAACCCACTTTGGACTGGCTGACGGTCTGCCATGCATTGGACAGCCCATTTCCAATGACCGTCTTTCCTGCACCGAGGAAATTTTTCACTCCACCGGCCATACCTCCAAGGTCAAGACCGTTCGGTCCTGCAATGCCGGAAAGAATCTGTCCCGCAACACCGCCGGTCTTGGCGATAAATCGTCCAACCGGATTGCCGCTTCCGAACCCCACCAGAGCATTTTTCAGGCCGCCCAGCGATTGCCCGACATTGGAAACATACCTACCGGAGCCGGAGTTTTTCAGCACGCCCAGCAGGCCACCGTTCGTGCTAGCTTCCAGCACATCATTTACAAAACCGGTGTTTCCTTTCTTGGTTCCGCTTCGCAGGCCCTTGAAATTTTTCAGTGTTGCCCAGATGCCGACACCAGCGCCGTCCAACGTCTGCCCAATTTTTCCAAGGCGCGTTGTGGGCTGCTGCGCTCCGGCACCGGCCATCTGAACGCCGTACTTTGCATTTTCAGCAAACATTCCGGCATTCGATTTTACAAAGGATGCGCCACCAACTGCCCGTTGGATCAGGCTTGTGGGTGTCAGTGCGCCCATCAGATTTCGGACAGTGATGCCTCCGAATGTTCCGCCTGGGGCACCGCTCGGTTTTCCGCCGATTGCAATGTTCCCGATGGTGTTCAGCAGCGAGGATCCTGTGCTATAAGCCGTCGGTGCAAAGCTCATAGCTCCGAACGCCGCGACTATGGCAGCAATGGCCCCTGCCACTTCCGGCCCATGCTCTGCAGTGTAGTCGATGCCCTTCTGGATCCACGGCAATGCCGCCTGCGCCGCATTGCCAATTCCAAGCAGCGCGGAGTGCAACATCGGCAGAATGCCATTGACGATGTTGGACAGATCTGGCAAGCTCTCGGTGATACCGTTTGCTATGTCGATCCACATGGATGTCAGTTCTTTCTTTGCCGGAAGGAACTGATTGCCCATCTTGATAAGCAGGCGGTCTGTCGCATTACTTGCCATCTGGCTTACCGCTTCGCTGGTGTCCAGACGAACAAGCAATTCTTTCTCCATGCTGCCGCTGTATGCGCTGGTATCACCAGCCATAAGCAAGGCATTCTGGAACGCAGGCAAGTTGCCCACAATTTTTGAAACGCCCTCAATGGCCCACTGTCCAAACAGTGTCTTGATGGTCGCAGTCTGCTGGTACTTGTCCTGTTTCGAGATCGCCTCAAAGACTTTGTACAGAGTGCTTGCTGCACCATCTTCTCCGTTCGGCCCGGTGGACTGCATATCCTTTGCAATCTGCACAGGATCAAAACCGAGTTTGTTCCATGCGCCCACCTGCGCATCCGTTGCACTGTTGCCAAGGGTGATGTTTGTAAACACACGGTTCAGGCTTGTTCCAGCCTTTCCCTCATTAACGCCCATAGCCAGCATGGTGGCTGCCAGCGCAGAGGTCGTGTGCAGGTCAACGCCGGCTGTCTGGCCGACACCGCCGGACGTATTCACCACGCTGGCGATTTCCGCCGCCGTGGTAGCCATGTGGCCGCCCAGATAGTTGATGGAATCTGCAATGTCGATAATCTGGTTGTGGGTCTTACCAAAAGCGGTTTCCCACTTTGCCATATAATCGGCCGCAGACTTTGCATCAATATCCCACGCGGCAGCTAGCCGGGCCGTATCGTACAGGTAGCTTTTTTCTCCGGTTTGCTGGTTATCCAGAAAGATTTGCTCATAGCTCTTGCCGGACTGTCCCAGCGATGCGGCGATCTGCGCCATCTCGTCCCGTTTGATTGGGACCTGCGTGGTCATCTTGAGGATCGCGTCCTCCATGGTGGCACGCTTTTCCGGGTCAATGCTGCCGTCATCGTTCATGATGCCGCCAACATACTTGACTGCATCTGCCGCCTGGGCTTGGTATTCCTCTGCCATGGAGGTTGTCTTTTTAATCATGACAGCGGACGCAGTTGTCAGCGTCGCCATGATTCCCAGTCCGGTTTTCCCGATTACGCCCAGAGTGTTTGCTACCGTGCTGCCCAGTGACTTGGTTCCCGTCAATGCGTTTGCCAGATCACCGGTCAGCCCCTTCGTCTGCTTTATTGCAGTTACAAGGGACGGGTCCACCTTGCCCATGATGCGGATGCTGAGGTCTAGTGCTCCATTTCCCGCCATACGTCTGCCACCTCGTTACACAGATCCACCAGCTCCCGCCGGGGCAGGTGCAGCAGATCCGTCATGTTGGAATGCGTGGCAATGGATAGCTGGATAGCCGCTTTCCGAAGTCCTTTTGCCCCGCCTTTTACTCGAAAAAATCAGAGTTTACAGCATCACGCAGCTTAACCGCCTCGCACAGCGGCAGACCAGCAAAGAAGTCCACCGGGTAGCCGGTGCCCATGCTGGCGATGATGCAGCAGTACAGGTAGTTGCGATGCGTATTCACCGGTGCAAATCCGCCCGCAGCCATACGGTTTTCTGCCATGGATTCGCTCATAGTGTTCAGTTCGCCCACGCCGGACAGGTCGATGCCGTCAAAGGTCTTGCCCTTCAGTTCCGCCTTTTCGCTGCCCTCGTAGGTGTAGGGCGCTGCAAACTTCAGGGTGTGAGATTCCAGCTGCTTTTTCACTTCATCGGCGTTCTCGCTGTTATCCATGCCCTTGATAACCGCTGCCTGCACTTTCTTGATCTTGCCGCGGGGCATGAGCTTGAAGAACTCCACCGGCTTTCCAGTAGCCTTAACAGCCATTTCCTGTGCAAAGGAAGTGGTCATTTCCATCGCGTACATGGCCGCCGTCTCGTTGCCGATGCTTTTCTGAATGTCGATCAAGTCCTGCACGGTCATCTTCTCCATACCGGACAGATCCAGGCTGTCGTACTCCTTGCCCTCGAACTTATAAGGTTTATCAAACTTCACGATATTGTCCATTGCTGTTTCCTTTCCAAAAGACAATCAGCCGCCCCACGCCGGGACGGCTGACTTCTTCATGTATCGGGTTTAGATAAGGGCGTTGATCTCGGCACGCATATCCTCGCCATCAACATAGTAGCGGCCCGCAAACTTGTCGATGTCGATAACGGTAGTGCCGTCAACCTCCATCAGGTAACGGGTGACTTCCAGCGTGGTGGTGCTGCCCATGGTGTCGGCACGCTTCAGCTTGCCGGGATCCAGCTCCTTGGGACGACCACCCAGGACGACGCGCAGGCCCTTGTAGGTGTAGCCGCCGTTCTTGTTGTCGTTCTGCATAGCAGCACGCAGGGTGATCTGGATGTTCTTGTTGGGGTTCATCATCTTGGTGGCGTAGCTGTACATGGTGTTCCAGTTCAGCGTTGCCTCCATGGATTCAAACTGACCGGGCACGGGAGAATCGACTTCGCCCGCAATGCCCATGCCGGACACGGAGGTGGTCTTGTTCTTGATCTTGGGCAGGGTGATTTCATCCGCCAGACCAATGAGCAGGTCATCTTCCGTGTACGCATTGTAGTCATTGATGACCTGGGGAACCAGGTCACTGGAAATATTCAGAGCCATAGGTCATTCCTCCTGCTTACAGAGACAGAGCCGAGGTCAGTGCGCCGGCCTCATACTCCATGGTGTTGTTGATCTGCTTAAAAGGCGGGAACGGCGTGCAGAACTGATAGAAGGAGTAGTGGCCTGCAACCAGTTCAGCGGTCGTGTTGCGGTCGGGGTCTGCCTTCATGCTGTAGCTGGCGCACACCTCGGTAGAGACATAGACACTGCCCTTCATGTTCTCGCTGTCGATGATGGACTGAAGGCGCTTCTTGTTCATGGGCTTATCCAGCTTGCTCATGTTGTCCAGAACAAAGCTGGTCCAGGAGTGGTTGAAGAAGCGGCGGACACAAAGGAAAGCGTCCTTCGGGTCGGTGTTTTTCGGATAGCAGCAGGTCTCATTGCCCCACACAACAAAGTCGCCGGAGCGGATGAAGGTCGCCACGCCCTGCTCATTCAGAACATTGCCCTGCTCCTGATCCATCAGGACTTCGGTGCCATCTTCCAGGCAGGCGGAGGAAATGGGTACGCTGACATTGGACGGGCTGGCATTGGGCGTGTCGTTGTACAGGCTGTCGTTGTAGACTGCCGCAGCAGCGGCCAGAGAGCTACCGCTGTAGATGGCGCTGCCGATCTTGCCGTACAGCCACAGGCCATATGCTTCACGAGAAGTTGCGCCCTGCTTGACCTTCTGGTTTGCCACGTCGGTGTACTTGCGTGCACCGGAAGCGGAACTGTCGATGTCAACAAAGCACACCGCATCGAAAACGCCATTGATCTTGCGGCACTTTGCCTGGAGCGCTGCGCACACCATGGGATCCTTAGAGAAGCGGGGTGCCAGCAGAATGCCGGGAACCATGCCCAGCTTGGGGAACACCTGTCTTACCACTTCCAGTCCGGTCTCTGCACCGGTGGCCGCATTCACGCCGCCCACGATGTCGGCAGCGGTGATTTTGGTCGGGTCAAGAATGGAACCGGAAATGGTCAGAGCCGTTGCGCCGTCGCCTTTGCCGCCGTTGACCAGGGCGATGCTCACAGTGCCATCATCATTGAAGCTGGCCGAATAGTCCTCGTCCGCCGTGAGCACGGTCTGCTCCTTCTTCACGACCAGCTTTTTCAGCAGGATGCCGGTCTCGTCGATCTCTGCAATGCCGTCATTCACCTGAACGGTCTTGTTGGACAGTTCAGTGATGTGCTTTGCATTCGCAGGATCCAGGACGTTGACCACGACGATAGGGGAAATGCCCATCACCTGAAAACTGGCGCTCACCGCCTCACACAGGGTATACTTTGCAAAATCGTCGGAATAGCCCACTGCGGCGGCAGCTTCTTTGAAGGTATTCACCAGCATCGGCGTATTCACCGCTGCTTCCGGGTCATCCAGCATATTAACGGGGGCCGTACCCACAACGATCTGCAGGCCGGAGTTGACCGTTACCGGAGCGGTGACGCTGGTCGCTGCTTCGGTCTTGTTAAAGCCATGAGAAATAGCCATTTGTCATATCCTCCTTACTTCATCAGGTCGGTGGCCTTCTTGTAGAGAATGTTCTCTCTGGTGCCGTCCTGTTCGATCTTCACGCGCATTTCTGCGAGCTTGTCCAGCGGAACGATCAGCGCCTTCAGGAACGGCACCTGCTCCACTTTTTCTTTCAGCTTTTCGGGCAGGCCATCCACGAATACGGTGTACTGCGGGGCAATGCCCTTGACGGTCGGCCCGCAGTACGCCGCAGCGCCGGTGGTTTCCGTCACAGGCTGTGCTTCTTTCACAGCCTCGGTTTTCTTTTCGGTCTTTTCGATGCTCATATCAAAGCCTCCACTTCTTCGTTTTTCAGGGTGTTGGGCGTTTCGCAGATCAGGTTGACAATGCCCCAGTAGTAGAAGTCCATGTCATCATCCGAAAGATCCCATTTGCGTGGATATCCCACTTTGAAAGCCTCGCCAAACACAGGCTTCCGCTTGAAGTGCTGCATGATGGCTTCGATGATGTTTCCGGTGTCCTCATATCCCTGCCGGTCTGTTTTCGGGTCATAACAGCAGATGATAAGCTGCAAAAGGACCAATTGCGGATCCTTTTCGTTCACCACCTCGCCACTCGTTCTTGATACGATGATGCACGGGAAGTTGGATCTATTGGTATCCACATCGTCGTCATCATCGGTCGGGGACGGGATAAACTGCTTGAAGATCTTCAGCGGTTTTTCGCCTTCCTGCCCCGTGAACTTCATATCCCGGAACAGTTCCTTCAACTCGTCAATCATGGCCTGCTGGCACATTTCGCTGGTATAGCCGGTGATTTTTTCAGCCATATCAGATCACACCCTTTCGTTTTGCATTGGCGATCAGTTGCCGGACGCGCCGTTCCGTGTTCTGCTGCAGCATCTGCTCCACCGTCTGCTCCTGCATCTCCCACACGGTATGGTGCATCGCAGAGCCGGAAGGGCTGGACAGTGTTGCCAGCTTCTCGTTCGGTTTCCAACGTTTCTTTCCGCTCTCCGTGTAGTCCTTATCCGCAGGTATTCCGAGCTGACGCTGTACCATGCCGATATGCTTCGACTTGAACTGTACCAAGAAGCCCTTGCTCTTATCGCTTGTTCCGCCCAGAGCGATCATTGGACTGTCTTTCAGGACGCGCGCCCGAAAAACGGGCGGCGCATTGCGAACAGACGGACCCATGAAGGGCTTTGTGGGGCTGGTTCTGAAATAGCCCAGGTCTGCCCGGAATGCACCGGGGTCGTTCTTCATAATAGCAAGGATAGCGGTAGGCCGCCGGTTGGTGGCCTTCTGGCGCTGGCGCAGATCTTCGATCATGCGTCTGCCTGCCGCGTTCAGGTCGTAACGTTTCTTCACTTCGGTCAGCATCAGCTTGCGCGTCTGCCGGGCCGTTGTGTTTACGGCCACCTTCAACGCCGCCGGGGTTTTGTTTCCCAGTACGCCAAGAGCGCGGGTCACTTCCGCGTCATCAACGGAGACCATCAGGTTGGAAGCGTCATAGTTGGTATGGAAGTATGCCAACTTACCTCACCCTTTCCAGTTCCATGCGATACATACCCGCTTTCAGGGAGCATGATTTGATGTTGTAGATCCGTTTCTTGTCCAAGGTGATCTGCTTGCCACTCTTCGGCATAGGGCCGTAGTCCTTCTGCTTCACAAAAAGCAGCAGGTCGGCCTTGTACATACCCTGGTCAAAGGATTGCTTTGCTCCGCCCTCCCAGTGCGCCGGACGTTCAAGTACGCCGGGGTGCTGCGTGATACAGAGCATCAGCTTATCATCTATGTACCGTTCTTCCGCAAACTCGTTTGAGTTGAAGATCACGTTCTGCACATCTTGCGCAACGCATTCTTTGAACGTAGGGAACGGTTTCGGAGTTTCCGGTGTGCCGTAGTTCTGGTCAACATCCAGCATATCCGCGCTCCTTCCCGTATCAGCAGACGGTAGCAACCAGCCAGCTATCCACCTTGTCGGGGATCAGCAGCGGGTGGGTCTGCAGTTCCAGGAAGCGGCGGTCAGGACGGTGTTCCACATAAGAACGCAGCAGGCGGGTGGTCTCTGCAGTGTGCCACACCTTGTCATCGTCCAGATAGGTGCACAGACCGTATGCGCGCATGAAGTTTGCGTTGCTGGGGATCATCAGCACCATATTATCCGGGATCAGAGGCTTTGTCTCTCCGGTTTCCTCATCCAGATACACTTCGTCATAGCCGTAGATGTCCACGCCGGGCAGATTCAGGTGGCCGTAGTAGTTCAGACCGCCTTCCAGCTCCTTGGGTGCCATAGCACCAATGTCGAACCGGCGCTTGTCCATCAGATCCAGAACATTGCTGTCGCTCATAAAGTGGTTTGCGGCCAGCTTGCCCATAATCACCATGTTTGCATTTGCAAAGCCGTTGCGGCTCACCTGCCGCTTCCATTCGCGCAGGTTGCCCATGGTATCGGCAGCAGACTTACCCCACTGCTTCGTGCCCTCCAGATTGATCTTGTTGGTGAAGCCAAAGTCGATGACTTCATCCACGCCCTTGCCCTTCACCTTCAGCTGACCGGTGGTAAGTACCTGGGCTGCCATCCACTCTTCGCGGCGAGTGGTCATGTCGTTCAGCTTGTTGTATTCCTCGGTCAGCTTTTCTGCTGCACGGTCAGCAGGGGTGCGGCCGGAGTAGATATCCTCACCGGGCAGGCGCTGCAGGAACATATCTGCGGTGGTGACAGTTGCCGGGTTGATAAGCGGCGGTGCATAGGACTTGGTCTCGTAGCCCTCGTTCTGCACGATCTCGCCACCGACCATGGGATGGACGAAAGCTGCCATCTTGCGGTTGCCCTTGACGATATCAATGTCAACGTTCTTAGTGGGGAACGTCTTAACCTTGGAGAAGAAACGATCGCGCAGGAAAGTGCAGATCGGGGGTGCGGTGCGCACAGCCTCGGCCAGATACCGCGGCTCATAAATGTTGATTTCGTTTGCCATTTTTGTTTCCTCCTATCACTTCAGGAAAATGCCCAGATTGCGCAGAGGAACTTCAACGTCGTCCACGCTCACGTTATTGGGCAGCACCAGGCCGTCAGCAAAGAACTCGCCGGTCAGATAGACCGGCACTTCCTTGTTTGCGTCTGCGCTGTCAGCAGTAATGCCGTACAGGCCGGTCAGGACTGCCGTGCCTGCGCTTGCCGGTGCCGCAATAGGCTTCACCTTGCCGTCTGCAATCAGCACGGGGGCGTGTGCCTCCACAGCTTCGCTTGCGGTCTTGGTTGCCTTTGCGATACCAATGTCCACGCCAGCAATGAAATACTTCGGCGCGGTGCTGAAATCTTTTCTTGCAAGATCCATGCTCATGGTTCTTTCCTCCTTACTTCACACCGTTTGCCTTGCGGATTGCGGCCAGGAAAACGTTTGCTTCCGCGTCCTTCGGATCCGGGTCAGCGGGCGGCGGATTGGTGATGTTGTTCGCGCCGGAAGTCTGGGCGTTGGCCTTTGCCTTGTCCAGATAATCCTTGCTCTGCTTCTGCTGCTTTGCCTTCATGCTGGCAATGACGGCCTTCGCAAAGGATGCGGAATCAATGGGCTTCACAAACTTCGCCTCATTCGCTTCATCCTCCGCGCCGGGCAGAGTGGCGTTTTCGATCTCCTGAATGCGGGTGCGCTCGGCATTGATAGCCTCGGTCTCGATCTTGGCTACCATATCCGGGCACGCCTTGCGGAGATCGTCCACGGTCTTGATGTCCTTAATGTCCATGTCTGTTACCTCCCCATGGGTTTTGTTCCCCGGCTGATCCGCCTGGGGTGTATTTTCAGGCTGGGCCGTGGTCTTATCCACCACCCGGCTTCTGACAAAGTTCGGTGCTTTGTTGAACGGGGTGTTCATACTGATGCTGTTGACGAACAGGATGCCGTTGCGGTTCTCCACAACAGAATCGTCCGCTTCGTCGTCCACCTCGTCCACAAAGCCCTTCTCCTTGGCTTCCGTTGCCGTCCACCAGTTCGTTTCATCCATCCACTTGGCGCATTCGTCCTCGGTCTTGCCGGACTTCTTGGCGTACAGGGTGACGATGCTGCTGCGGATGGTTTCCAGTGCTTTCAGGCAGTTGTTGAGATCCTCTGCGGTCAGGTAATCGCAGACACCCATACTGACCGGATGCACCATGTAGCTGCTGTCTGCCGCCGCCACCACCTTGTCTGCATGGCAGGCAACAATGGTTGCTGCACTGGCACACAGGCCGTCGATGTGGGCGGTCACGGTGGCCGCGTTGCGTTCCAGCATATTGCCAATGGCCTGTGCTGCAAACACATCACCGCCACCGGAGTTGATGTACACGGTGATTTCTTTCACATCGCCCAGGGCGGCAAGGTCATCCGCAAACCGTTTCGGGGTCGCGGCATCTTCCCACCAGCTGCGCTCGGAAATATCGCCGTAAAGCAGAAGTTCCGCCTTCTGGTCATCACCGGCCAGATTGCGGAACTGCCAAAACTTATCATTTGTCATCTTCTGGTTCGTCCGGGAATTTGGTTTGCTCATTTAGCCCTACCTCCTTCATTTTTTCCATTTCGCTCTTGCGCTGCCTCATGTTTGCCCGCCAGTTTCCACCGGTCATCTGTGCAGTTTCCTGCTCATTTGTGCTGATGCCCTGCTGAACACGCAGAATCGCCGCCTCGATTTCTTTCTTGGCATCCAGATTGGTGCGTGCAGGACCGTTCCATGTGCAGCCCATGTAGGCTTTCGCCACAGCCTGGTCGTCAAAGAAGCCGGGCGCATTGATGCGCCCACGGGCTACTGCCTCGGCAAACCATTTTTCGTAGGCCGGCTGGCAGAAGTCCGCTGCAAAGCTATCCCGCAGCACACCGCAGGTTCGCCAAAACTCGTTCAGTGCGCCGCGGCTTGCGGAATAGTTGGAACTGAATTTCTTGTAAAGCACCTCACTTGGGATCTCTACGCCGGTCGCTACCTGATTGGACATGGCCGACATGAAGCCGTCAAAGGTCGTGGTCGGATGCTTCGGGTCGAACGTATCCGTGCTCTCTCCCGGTGCAAGGTCGAACACCGCGCTCGGTGCAAGGTCGATGCCCAGTTCATCGGGCGGGGTGTTCGGGTCCTCCGCCTTATCCGCCGGTTCCTCGCCGAACGGTGCCTGACCGGTCGGGTTTTCATGCTTGATAAACAGCGTGATGGACGATGCCACGATAGCCGCCGCCAGCTCTGCTTCTGTGTATCTGCCCATCTGTTTCAGCGTGGGCAGCACCGGAGCCAGCAAGGGCACGCCGCGCCGCTGCCCGGCACGCTCCCTCTGTGTGACGCACAGAATGTTCGGCTCTCCCGTTTCGGGGTCGCGGGCTTCTACCCGCGTCCATGTCAGCGGCACCGTGCTGTCGTAAGCCAGCGGATGCCGACTTGCTATCCAGTACGCCACCACCGCGCCGTCCCGGTTCGTTTCCACGCCCTGCACGATCTGGAACACGTCATGCTTGTCTATCGTGCAGGGTGCCATTATGTCCGTGCGGTCAGGGCTGCAAATCAGATCAGCCTCGATCAGGCGCAGCCGCAGAGCATACGGCCAGTGCGGATGTTCGTCGAACTGCACCACCGCAAACACATCGCCGTTCATCAGGAAACTGGTGAACGCCAGCGTCTGCAACCGCCAGAAGTTATCCATGCCAGCAGCATCGCAAAGGGTGCTGTCCGCCCAAAGTTCAAATTCGCGGGAGATCTGCGCCTGCAATCTGTCTGCCTGTTCCTCGTTCAAGTGCAGATAGTCCGCATCCACCTGCGGGGTCGGCACAAGGCCGCTGCCCACCACGTTGGTGCGCAGGGTCTTGATGGCACCCGTTGCCAGAGGGATGCCCATATAAGCATCCCGGCTCCGTTTGCGCAGAATATCAAGATTATCTTCGATATCCTCTTTTGCGCTGCCGCCGCCAACGTGCCAGCTTCGCATAGCGCGTGAAATGCGGCTTGCTCCGTAGTTTCCGTAGCCGGTGCCGTTGTTCATGACGGACAGTGCGGCGCGTGCCACAGCGCGGCGATACCCTTTTTCAGGGCTGATTGCCGCAATGGCTTTATCCAGAATATTTGCCATGTAGTCCACCGTCCTTACACATCATGCGGCGAGAAGTGGTAGATTCGGTTTCTGCCCCGGCCTTTTTCTTCTGCTTCCGCTTCGGCTACTTTCTTTTCCCAGAAGATAATGCTCTCCCGGATCTGTTTCAAACTGGCACGGGTCAGCATCATCTGTTCGATCTGGTAGCTTTGCCCTGTCGAAACAGCAGCTTCTGCTTCCATCCACATATCAAGATGCCGCTGCGCGGCTTCTTTTGAGATGATCGGCATTGTTTAGATACCTCCTGATCTTCTTCTGCGGTACTGGCGCGGTGCGGTCTGGCGTGGTGCTTCCTCTCCGGGGATCTCCAAACCGGGGGGATTGCTGATTTCCAGCGCCGCCGTTGCGTAGTTCCGAACGTCAAACGCTTCGTTACGTTTCTGTGCCGGGTCTTTCAGCTCCCACCGCTCCACCTTGCGGCCAGACTTCCAGCGTGTGACCTTGTGCTCCGCAGTAAGCATCTTGAAATAGTTTTCGTCATACCCGGCATCCTCTGCCGCCGGGAAGTGGCAGTAGTTCGGGCCTTTGATAAGCACCTTCAACCGGGCAAGGACATGGTTCTTGCCGGTATCAACGCCCAGCGTAAACAGCTCGCCGCCTACGCGGTTGTTCTTTGTGGGGTTGCGCAGGTATGGTACGTCCATACCGCCACGGCCTTTGATGGGCCAGATGTGCCGTTCCTCGCGCTCTTTGCAGAACCGTATGACCTGATCCGGGAAGTGGCCGCCGCTGTCCATGCAGACACACCGCAGGGACAGTTCCGTGCCGTCCTTCTTTTTCCAAGTCTTTGATAGGAAATCGTCCAGATCTGCCCAGACCTGCCCACGTTTCAGGTCGCCGTAGATGCGCTGATACCGGATGCCCCAGCTTTCCTTGCCGATGCCCCAGCCCACGACTTCGGCCTCGAAGCGGTTATCCTGGGTATCGACACCAGCCGTCAGGTACACTACGCCGTCCGGGACTTCGGCCTCGTAGAACTCGCGGCGGTCCAGCAGGTTGTTTGCCTCCACCGCTTCGCCCGGTTCCTCCCACGGCAAGCCCAGGTCGGTGTTCACAAAGACCTGCATCTTCTCGTAATCGCCGCGCTGTGCATCCAGGTCAGCGGCAATAAAGTCCTCCACGATCTTGTCCCACCCGCAGAGGGTGGAGCCGATCTTGTTCATGTGGAAGCCCCGCACCGCCCGTTCCGGGTGCTCTGCGTGCCACTTGCCTTTCAGGCTGTTCTTCTTCCAGCGGTATTCGTTGTCAAGGCAGCCGCACTCGGCGCAGCGGTATTGCACGCCGCCTTCCGGCCACTTGTCTTTATCGAATACCATGTTGTCCCAAACAAAGGGCTGATAAAAGCCGCAGTTCGGGCAAGGCACCGTCCATTCCTCTTGGGTGGATGCGTTGAACTCGTCCAAAATGCGGCTGTTGTTTTTGTCGGTGGGGGTCGATACCAGCACCGTCTTGTAATCCCAGTAGGTCGTTTGACGCTGCTCGGCCAGCATGACCGGGTCGCCTTCTTTGCCGGCGCTGGCTTTGTAAGCGTCCACCTCGTCCGCCAGCAGCACCTTGATGGGGCGGCCGCGCAGATCGGTCGGGGCGTTTGCGCCAACGATGGTCAGTTGACCACCGGCGAAGTTCTTTTTCGTGATCGTGTTGCCGGAGTAGCGGCTCTTGTTATCCACAAGGCCCCGAAGCACCGGAGTGTCCCGGATCATGGTAGCCAGACGGTCTTTGCTGAAGCTCTCGCCCAGGTTCACCGTAGGCTGCACAATCATGATAGGGGCCGGGTAGTAACTCATGTAGTACCCGATGGTATTCAGGATCAGGCCGTCGGTCTTGCCGGACTGGGCGCACATCATGGCTACCACCTTGCGGATATGGACATCCCCGATGGCATCCATGATCTCCCGCTGGAAAGGTGCGTTGTCCGTATTCCAACGGCCTTGTGCTGCGGATGCTTCCGCCGACAAGCGGCGGTAGTTATCTGCCCACTGACTAAGGGTCAGGTTCGGGGGCGGCTTCAGCGCACCCAGTGCCCGGCTGAACATCTGTGCAGTCTGCGGTTCCAGGTGGATCATTGCCATTGTTGCCGCCGCCTTTCATGACACAGCTGCCGAACGGGCAGAACTGCTGGATCTCATTCAGCCGGGTGCCCCAGACACAGCCCCGGCATTTATTCTTCCTGCTCATCTTCGGGTTCCTCCCCCGCTGGTGCTGCCAGCGCAATTTCGGGGTCACTCAATTCCACAAGTGCTTCCTGCACTGCTTTTTGCAGAATGTCGTGGGCTTCCGCCGGGTCGGTCAGCTGGGCCATAGTATTTGCATACTTTGTCGGGATGGTTTCCAGCCGGTTCTTGAAATTTGCAAAGATGGTTTTCAGGGCGCGTTCCACATCCTCGGTGCGGTGCAGGTCGCCTTGGGCTTCCTCCATCCGCATTTTCTCGATCTTGCCGCGGGTTTCCTCCCGCTCGGCACGGGCAGCAACAAGGCGGGCTTGGTCGTCTTTGTTGCCGGTCTTGAAGTTCAGGTATTGCCGGACGCAGACTTTCATGTCAAAGACGCCGGGCCGGACTTCGGACAGCACGCCCTGATCCCGCAGGTTCCGCACCTGACGGTCAGTGATGCCCAGCCATTCGCCAACGGCCTTACTCGTGTACAGCATCTTTGTCACCGTCCCCCGGTTCTCCGATCTCGCCGGTCGCCCGGATGCGCAGCAATTCAATCCGCTGCTGTTCGGTTTCCAGGTGCAGCTTGTCCATTTCGTTTTTCTGCATCTGGGCCGCCGCAGACAGGATGCGGCCATGAATCTTGTTCAAGGCTTCCTGCAGCTGCAAGATACGCTGTGCCGGGGTCTCCTTCTGATACATACCGATCTGCTGGTTTGCGCCGTCCCGCTTCCGCTTGCCACGTCCGCCGGGTACTCGCATATCCATGACGCTGGATGTAATCATCTGGTCTGGCGGTAAAGCCTGATACTCTTTGATCTTGTCCAGAATGTACTTTTCCCGGAGCAGCAGCACTCCGATTTCGTGGGAAGTCAGCTCGGTGCTGTTCCGGGGCGCATTCTCTACGATCTGTTTTTCTTCCGGGGTGAGCTTGTCAAAGAAGATGGTCGCATAGGCTCCATCCTTCATTGCATTCTCATTCCCGACAGGTGCCCCGCCGCCGGGGTTGCCCACGGCGTTTTTGTTTCCCGGCTGTCCGCCGGGCTTCCGGGGTGCGGGCGGGCCCCACCCGTCCTTTGCCTTCCAGCGGCGGACCGTATCATATTTAAGATGGAGATCGTCCGCCAGCTGCCGAAGATTCACTTCTCCGTCTTTCTCCATCCGGGCAATGTACTCAGCGCGGGCGGCATCGCGCTCATCGCTTCGCCTTGCCATTTGGTTTTCCTCCAATAAAAAATGCCCCGTCTGGCAAATCATCCAGGCAGAGCATTCAGTTTCGCCGCCGGTCCTGCGGCATTTCTTCGGGTCGCTTACAACTTGTAAGCAACAGTGTATGAAAAAGGCCTCTCGGTTCGCCGCCGTGGGGCCTCTCTCCATAATTCCACTGTACTAAGTATAGCACCAAAACCGTCTTATAACGTCTTATCTTTTGCCGGTTGGGGCTTTCAAATGTAAACACTTTATGACATAGCCACCATTTTGCCAGCCCCGGCAAGATGGTCTATCCCGATTTTGTTGACCTCAACAAGATCACGCCGGAATGATTTGTTGGCACCGGCAAAACGTGAGTTGCTTACAAATTGTAAGCGTCCACCATCCCGGTGACATTACCGCCATGTTCGCCCCGGACTTACAATTTTTTGACCCGTACCCCCTTTTCGTGGGTCAAAAGCGCGGAAGCCCTTCAAAAAATTTGGAACCTAGAAAAATTTTGGGGCTTCGGAACCCGCACCGCGCCCGCCGGCGGGGGGCAGTACCTTTCCGGCGGCGGGGCCGGACGGGGCGACGGCAGGCCGGGCCGGTGCCGGGCCGCCGGTTGGCGGTGCCCAGGGCAGCGGCAGGCCGTCGAGGCGGAGAAGGAAGGGGGCAGGGGGTTAGATAAGGCGGCTATAGCCTAGCTATTGGCTATACTGCAAAGGCCATATGCCGGTCAGGTAAAGAATCTGACCCCTCCGGCGGCGGGCTGCGGTGGGTGGTTTTGGGCTGTTTGCGGGGTGATCTGCTGCGGCAGGTGGGCGGCAGGGCTGGCAGGGTGCGGTGTCGGTAGGTGCTGGCGGTGGGCTGCTGGCTGCTGTGAGGTCTGGCAGGGTGTGCAGGCTGTGCAGCTTGTGGGCTGCGGGGTCATCGGTGCGGCGCTGGCGGTGCTGTTGGTGTCGGTCTGCTTCTGGCTGGCGGTGCGGGTGGGCGGGGTGATCTGCTGCGGCGGCGGGGTGCCGGCGGGGTCATCGACCGGGCCGGGCCGTCACTGATCCGCACCGATCCGGCAGGCGATCCGGTGCAAAGGGCAGGCAGCAGGGCCAGCGGCGGGAAGATGGGCAAAAGAAAAAGACCAGGGCAGACGGCGCGGCGTGCGCTGCTGCTCTGGCCTTTGGTCTGCACTGGCGGCAATGGTTCCGGCGGGGTGCGTCCCGGTGCAGGAGGTGGGCGCTATACCCGGGTATTCTGCCCGCTTTACCCGGGTCGGCCGGGCTGCACCTGATCCGGGCGCAACGGTTCCGGCTGGCGGCGTTTCAGCGCGGCACGGCCTACGCTGGCGGTGCTCCATCCGGGTCAATTTTGCCGTTTGCCGGAGGGGTCAGATTCTCCACCTAACGGGATTGAGAGGCAGGTGTAGGGCTTTAACCTAGCAGGCTAGAACTCTCCCCCAGTAACCCCCTATAGTCCCCCTTCTTCCCCGGATTCCGCCGGGTCGATCTCTAACGGCTGCCCTTCCTGCTCCATCCTGGCGCGGACAGCTTGCAATATATAACCCTGCAGGCTCTGCCCACTGGCAGCGGCAGCGGCCTTTATTGCATTTGCTTCCGGGGTCAACGGTTTCAGGTTGATTTGTGTGCATTTTGCGTTGTATTTGTCGTTATTCAGTCTTTTTCTTGCTGATACAGCCATGATATTACCCCTGTTTATTTTTATATATAAAATATAGCATTTTCGCCGAACCCTGTACAGTGTCAATTTGCACAAAGACACGGTATAGGGTTTTGTGCAAAACGCAGAAAGCACGGTACAGGGCTTGACAAGAAACCCTGTACCGTGCTAGAGTAAGGCCACAGCAAGCGACACGGTACAGGGTTGCAAGCTGAATACCAGCGAAAGGAGAAAAGCCGCATGAGCATCGAATTTTTCAAGCTCCCCGCCGCTTTGAAAAAAGCGATCTGGGCCGCCTACCTGGCAGAGTGGAAAAAGAAGCAGGCAGCAAAAAAGCCCGCCACCCACTAAAGCAGGTGACAGGCTTGCAAGATGAATTTTCCACAACGCATCTTGTAAATTAGTTTACCACCGAAAGGCGGTAAAGTCAAGCGGATGCCCTGGCAGAGCCGCACCGGACAAAGCGGCCCCGCCCCACTACCCCGGCAGCCGCCGGGAGATCAACCGAACATCAACCCACGAACAAAGGAGAACGAACCATGAAAGGCATGACCAACAATCAGATCATCATGAACGAAGCTGCGAAGCTGGACCCCGCCACCCTGCACGCCATCGCCACCGCGCACCACACCCCGGAGCAGATCGCCGCAATGGCTGCAAACGCAGTCACCACCGACGAGAACGGCGACGAACAGCCCGCCACCATCGCAGACGTTGAAATCATCCTTGCAGCGGCAGAGCTGCACACCTTCGATCACTGGAAGAAAGAAGGCAAGAGCGTCAAGAAGGGCGAAACGCATTTGATTGAATGCTACCTGTGGAAGTACACCACCCGCCCCAGCAAGGCCCAGCGGGAAGCCGCTGAAGCCGAAGGCAAGGAAGCAGCCCCCGCGCCGCATTTCTACCCCACGAAATCGCACCTGTTCAGCTGCTTGCAGGTACACGACGCAAAGCAGGCCCCCGCCGGCCGCTTCGGATCTGTCGCCGCCATTATGGAGTATAACAAAAAGCTGGCCGCAGAACGCAAGGCCGCAAAGGCAGCAGCAGAGCAGACCGTCGGCACCCCGGCCCCCATCATCACCGAAGAGCACCACGAATTGCCGGAGCTGGTACACGTCGATCCGCTGCCCACGAAAAAGGCCAGCAAGCCCGCCACCACGAAAAAGCCCGCCCCGGATGTGCTCCGCAAGGCAGAGCGGGAAGCAAAGGCCGCTTTCCTGGCTGTCCCCGAAACCGACCGCAAGGGTCAGGCCGCCGCGCTGGATGCCTGGCGCAAGACCCGGAAGGCCGTAGAGGACGCAAAGCAGACCCCCGCCGCCGTAGCCGCGCCGGATGAAGCGCCCGTGAAACAGCTGGACTTTGAAAGCATCGCCGCCGGGCTGCTGGCATGACCCACCACCACGAAACCGGATATTTTGGCAGGGCTGCACCGGGCAAAGCAACCCCGCCCCACTACCCCGGCAGCGCACCGGGCACGAAAAACAGAACGAAAACGAAAAGGAGTTTTTGCAATATGAAAAGAGCAACCAGCACCCCCGCCGGGCTGAACGTGAAGAAGATCACCGCCTATCTGAAAGGGCAGGCAAAAAGCCGCAACGCCGTTCGGATCACCTGCCAGAGCGGCAGCGTGTACATCATCACCGGCTATGCAGCGTTCAAGCTGCCCGTCGTCCTTTACCGGGATGTTATCCAGCCCGTGACCATGCAGGACGCACCCGCCGACGGCGTGACCATCGTTTCCAGTGATGCCGGGTTTGTGGTCAACGATCCGCACCAGCTGACCGCCGCGCAGATGCTCCAGAAGTTCAGCGCCTGCAAAGAAGAAGTCAAACGCACTTCAATCTTGCAGGAAGTCGAAGCAAAGGGCAAAGTCTGGGGCACGTTCCGAATGTTCCGCAACGGATCCCGGCCCATCATGATAAATTCGGAGTATGACGCTTTTGTGGATCATCACGAATTTGTTTACCACAGCAGCAACAGCCCGTTTGCGCCCATCCTGGCAACGGACACCGTAGACCCGAAGAAGGCCGCCGTTTCCGTGCTCATTGCCCCGATGAAGGCGAACGACGAAATACAGCAGGTATGCAACCGCCTGTTTGCATGATACGAAAGGAGAACGAAATCATGAAGAAGTTTGACAACATCTTTGAGCAGGCCCGCGAGATCATCCGCCAGCAGTGGACACTGCAAGACCTGCGCCGGAAAGCCCAGTGCACCGGCAGGCCCGAAGAGGTCCGCCAGCAGATCGCCGCCGCCCGGCTCCGCCTCATTTGCGCCCGCCGCGGCTACCAGCTCAACGCCTGACACGAAACCGGATGCCCTGGCAGGGCCGCACCGGACAAAGCGGCCCCGCCCCACCGCCCAGCATTCCGCCGGGCATATCACGAAACACGAAAAGAGGTTTACACCATGACCACCCCCAACGATGCCCTGGACTTCTACCCAACGCCGGACAGTCTGGCCTTTGATATGGTCTTTTCCCTGCGGGAAGTAAAATCCGGGTTCACCACCTACCCGAAACCCATCCTTGAACCGTCCGCCGGTGATGGAGCGCTTGCGCGTCAGGTCCACGCTCTGGCGTTCAACGTCCACCACGACTATAAAACCGGCGAGGTTGACCGCTACGACAAGGAAAAGGCACGAAGCGCAGAGCTTGACTGCATCGAGCTTTCCAGCGACTTCCGCGCCGTGCTGAAGAAAGACGGTTTTCGGGTGGTGCATGATAACTTTCTGACCTTCCGCCCCACCACGAAATACGCCGCAATCGTCATGAACCCGCCTTTTTCAGAGGGTGCGCGGCACCTGCTCAAAGCGCTGGACATCATGCAGGACGGCGGCAAGGTGCGCTGTCTGCTCAACGCCGAAACCCTGCGCAACCCCTGCACCAACGAACGGAAAGAGCTGGCCGCAAAGCTGGAAGAGCTGCACGCCACGGTGAAATATATCCCGGATGCGTTCAAGAACGCCCGCCGCGCCGCCCGCGTGGAGGTGGCGCTTGTGTCGGTGGACATTCCCGACCGGGAGCCGGTGAGCCGGATCCGCCTGGATCTGAAAAACGAAACCGCAGAGCGCTTGAAAGAAAACCCGGAGTTTGCCGCCCTGGTATCTTCCGACCCCATCACGGCAGCCATTGAGCGGTACAACGCCGCCGCAGAGGGTGTGCGCCGGATCTATGAAGAGTACAACGGAATCAAGTCGTTGTTTTCCTCTGCCGGCGCTGGTAAGAAAGAAAACCCTGTGATGGCTTTCACGAAATCTTATAACGACGCTATCCGGGAACTGCGCGGGATGTACTGGAAACAGCTGTTTGAAATGCCGCAGCTGTTCGATGCGATGACCTACGAAATGCAGCAGGATTACCAGAAGCGAATCAAAGAGCTTGAAGGCTACGACTTCAGCGCGTACAACATTCTGACCGTCCGGGAAGAAATTTCACGAAATCTTCTTTCCAGCATCGACCACGAAATTATAAAGCTGTTCGACGACTGGACGAACCTGCATTATAACGACGAGTACAGCAAGAACGTGCATTATTACAACGGCTGGTGCACGAACTCCGCGTACAAGATCAACCGCAAGGTGATTTTCCGCTGCAACGCCTTTGATACATACGATGGGCGTTTCTGCCCCCGGTACAACGCAACAGGCCATGTTGCCCAGATCGAGCGGGTGCTGCACTTCCTGGACACGAACGGCAAGCCCTACAATGGGGACGAACTCCGCGCCGTTCTGGATGCCGCCGAAAAGAGCGGCCAGACCCAGAAGATCCAGCTGCACTATTTCACCGCCACGTTTTACAAGAAAGGCACCTGCCACATCGAGTTTACGAACACGGACGTTTTGAAGTCCTTCAACCTCTACGCCGGACAGCGCAAAGGCTGGCTGCCGCCAACCTACGGCAAAAAGAGCTATCACGATATGGCCGCCGCAGACCGCCGGGTGGTTGACAGCTACGAGGGGGAGGCCAGCTACACCGACACCCTCACCCGGCACCTGATCCCCACGCAGAGCACGTTTTTACAGCTGAACGCTTAACACGAAACCGGATATTTTGGCAGGGCTGCACCGGGCAAAGCAACCCCGCCCCATCTTCCCGGCATTTACGTCGGGAACATCACGAAACAGAAAGGAGGTATTTTCATGGTTCGATGTTGGATATACTCCGCTGGGCCGGATCAATGCCAATGCTACAACGTGGATGACGAAAACTTGGCCGATCTGGCAGCACAGGCGCAATTCCTAGAGGACTTCCGTGCCCAGCGTGCAGCAAACCCGGCTTTATACCGGCAACTGCTCAATATGCTGGTGCCCGCCGCCGATGCCATTCCCATGCGCAACTATACCGGCCTGCCGTTCTGACAGCCAGCCCCGGCAGCCCGCCGGGGTTATTCTTGCATCCCGTCACGAAATCTTGTTCTAATTTATTGCTTTTATTTGCGTTTTGCTCTATCATGACAGTAACGAAACACGAAAAGGAGGTTTCCCATTATGACTATGATTCCCGCCTTCGGCCCCTGGACAGAGCATCCCGCAGACGCTGACGAAGAAAAGCGCCTTGCCAGCGCCCAGCAGAGCAAGACCAGCCCGCTTTCCGTGGACAAGGAACACGAAACCGGGGTTTTCTATGGATCCGGCAAAGAGCCGTACCAGACCAGCCTTGCAAGCTGTACCTGCAACGATTTTGTGAAGCGCAAAAAGCCCTGCAAGCACATTTTCCGGCTGGCTATGGAGCTTGGTATCATTGATGCAGCTTATAAGACCGGCCGCAGCACCGGCGAACGAAACGAGGCGCAAATCAGCTTTGCAGACAGTGTTGCTCTGGTGGAGCAGCTTTCCGACGCGGCACAGAACGCAATCAAAGATATGCTGTATTACACCAGTGAGCGCATCGACGACCGCCAGAAGCCTGTAACCTGTCACGATCTGGATCTCGTGCCGGAGCTGCGCACGTCGCCCCTGCTGCACGAAAACCCTTACCCGCTGGCAGAGGTATTGAACGATCTGCCCAAACCGCTGGTTGTGCAGATTTTGAATGCAGTCCACCGGGACGACAAGCCCAAGCGAAACGCCGCAAAGGCTGCGATCGTGGAATGGCTGGTGCGGAATGTGCCCATGCTGGCAACGGAACTGCCGCCGTGCGCTTCCTTCTCCTTTGTTGAGGTGTTCGACAAGGCCCAGAGGGACGTTTACAAGTATCTTCACCGCAAGTATGACATGGAAACGGATTGGTATTCCGGTGTTCAGTACCCCGCCGGGTCTGGTCTGTTGAACGAAAACGAACTTGTTTTCTACTTCCCGGATGACCGGATCACCGCCGCGCTCACGAAACGCGGTTTCAATCGCTGCCTGAATGGGTACACCCCCACGAAATCGAAATCCTGACAACGAAACTTCATCTTTTTCTGCTAAAGATGATATTTCAGCATATTTAACCCGCCTTTTTGATACAAAACCTACAATTTAGGGGCTTAACTGCCCAGAAGGAGGCATTTCTACGAAAGATGCAGAGTTTTTCGCTCCTTGGCGGCTGGTCGCCGCCTTTGCTGATGGCTCCCGGCTCTTGTTCGACGGATTGACCGAAGAACAGGCACGGGAAGCGATGGAAGCCGCCCAGGAGCAGCACGGAGACATTGGTTACTGGAACCGGGTCACGGATCAGAACTATGAGGACGGCAGATACTACAAAACCATCCCCGAACCGCCCTGCGTGAACGTCGTTGACTTCACCGGTTACGATGGGCCGCTCGACGAGAACGGCTTTCCGGTCGGCCTGATTGACGAAATCGCCCAGAACGCCAAAGAGGAAGGCCGGGATCCGAACGAACCGCAGATCATCTTCAAGCGCAACGCTCCGCCGGATGACCAGCCGCCACACGAAAAGTAAATCACGAAATCCAAAAAGCCCGCCAGGTCGATGACCTGATGGGCTTAAAGTGTTGAAGGGATGGTTTGTATGAAGTTAAACATGGATTGCGTCCGCGCCGTTATGCTTTGCGCAGAAGAGTACACAGACTATAACCACTATTGCTATTTCATTTCTTACCAGAAAAACAATGTGAACGACTTCCTGCTGGATGACCCGGAAACACCGCCAGCCTACCAGCTTGAACTTGAAAAGACCTACGACAACGACGATCTCTTTTACGCCGTTGAGTATTGCGTCAAATCCGGGTTTGTTGAAACGCTTTTCTCGAAAGACACTTATCGCATTCCCATTTCCCGCATTACGCCTGATGGGCATAGATTTCTTGAAAACATTCGGTCTGATACGAACTGGGAAAAGGTCAAAAGCGTTGCCAAAAAGGCCGGCTCTTTCAGCGCAGATGTGATAATCGAGATTGCAAAGAACGTAGCTGTGGAAGCGGCCAAACATTTTTTAACCAACACCTGACGAGCCTTCCTACCTCTGCATTTTCCAATTCGGTTTGGATTGCCGCTTCGTTGTACCAGATCTGCTTTTCTTTGATTCCAGTTTTCACGATTTCTTTTGCGATGGTTCTAACGGCATATTCTCGCGGGCTTATCATGCCGCTGTCAATCTCAATTTTGATTTTCATTTTGCTCTCCTTTGCACAAAACCCGGTAGGCCAACTGCCCGCCGGGTTATTTCTATGCCTGTTTTCAGATTTTCGGGGTAGTCGTGTTTGTTTTTCTACGACCATCGGACACGATTTTGCGGAAGTGCCTACACATAAAGTCCCGCAGGCCGCTTTGCCTATAAGAGAATGTCGCCCTCCGCCCAGGCATCCGCTCGGCGCTGTCCCTCGCGCGTGTTTAACGCACGCGATAATAAAGCGGCGCACTCCGGGAGCCGTTCCAGGTTCCTTCCCAGCTGTGCAAGAGCGACGTTTCGCAGGTACTTCAAGTGCTGCACACTGTATGGAATTTTCTGCTGTACTTCGTGCCATTTTTTGTGGCTGATGTAGAACTCCGTTAAAATCAGATTGTGGCCACTGTCCAGCCGGTTCATTTGTCCTCGGATAATGTTCTGATCTTCCAGCAACACAGCCCGCTGCCGTTCCAGCTGACGCAGTTGGTCTCCAATGCCCAGTTCATCCATCCGGCAGGCCATCGCCGCCGTGCTGTCCCCAGGCGTTCCGCCACGGGGCATTCCATCGGTGCCCATGCCCCGCATAGGGTCCACTTCATCGCTCAGTGCGGTGCACTGACGGCGGATGATCTCTATCCGCTGCGGGATGTCCGCATAATATTTCAAGATTGCCTCCGCCTCGTGTACTTTCACTGCTCAGTCCTCCCAAAAAAATCAAAAATCTTTCTTGAAAAGGGGTTCTCCGAAAACGGGTTCTTCACCCTTGACGCGCTCCACCATGGCACCCACACCATAAATGTCCTCAATGACCCGGCGCAGACGATCATAGGCAAATTCTTCTCCGCCATCGTCCACCCAGCCGAGGAACTGCTGGTAATTTTTCTTGATTTCTTCCTTCACGACCTCGATCTGTTCAGGGGTGTACTCCATTTCTTCCAGCGATTCCACAAAGAAACGAACGATCATCTTTGCAGCGTCCCGGCGTTCGGCCAGAACACGCAGCTTTTTTTCAGAGCCTACCAGGCCACCCACCGGAAGCCAAAATTCTTCCGGCATCAGGTGGGCAGTGCGTGCTTCCAGCCGCTTGAGGGCTTCCGGTGCACCGTACTTGTCGTGATCCATGATATACCTGGATGCAGCATTGTTCATCTTCAAGGTCAGGAGCGTAGATTCTTTCTCGCCCCAGTCCCAGAGATCATGTGCCGCGGCAACTGCGCAGTACGAAACGACCTGCCCGATTGCCTCACGGTTCAGCGTCGTGCGGTGCTTCGACTTGCCGATGTTGATTTGCTGATTCACTGCATTCTGGATGCTCTGCCGGTAGAATGCTGGCATCCTTGCCCTGCTTTTTCCCATGATGAATCCTTTCCCGCCTGTTCGGCCAGGCGCTTCCACTTTCTGATTTCTTCCGCCGTATCTGGCGTGATATGCTCAATAAACCGCCAGTGCTGCGGTTCTGCCACAAGATCGATAAACATACGGCGGCGGTGGATGTAATCACGCTGCTGCCGCCGGGTGAATTTGCTTTTCACTTCCACCACCTCAACCGTGCCATCAGCATAGGTCAGCACAAAATCCGGGGTATAGTGCGCCGCCGGGAGCTTCACATTGCCGTATTCTTTTTCCGGCAGCATAGTAAACCTGCGGTGCAGCTCTACCTTCACGACCTCGCCACTCTGGACTTTGGGCAGAACAGTTCCCATGTAGTAGTCATACTCGCCCCGGCTGTCAAACTCGTGTCCGGTCGATCTGGCGGCATTCACAGCGGCTTCCAACGATGCAGGTGCAGCTTTGCCCCCGCACCTTCTCTGTGCAAGCTGCTTTTCCGCCTGCGCACGGTAGCGCGGCGGCAGGTCGTCCAGTTCCAGTCTGGCGCTCATGGCTGGTTCCTCCTGTTCTTCCGCCGTGTGTCCGGCTTCTTTTTCAGTTTCACGATCAGGTGCTTGGTGTTGTTTCCCGTGATGTGCTGTTCGCACTCGCGCAGGGTATAACCGGGGTATTTTTTCTCCCAGTATTCACGATCATCCGGCAAAGCAAACGCTTCGTCAAAGCGCTTGCGGCTCCATCTGGTGTCGTTCGGACGCGGGGTTTTCGGCTTTTGCAGCCCTTGGCTCTGTCGCCAGCGCCGGATACGGGCGCGGGCTTTCGTCATGTAGGTTGTCAGGCGTTCAAAGCTGGAACAGGTCAGGTCGATAGGCTCAACTTTCACAAGTCCCATCGGCCGCCCGGTGCTGTCCCGCCACAAGTCCTTGATCTCCTGCCATGTCAGATTGCCTTGCAGGATCACATGATGGTGGTGTCTGCCGGTAACTTTCCCGTCCTCGTCCACCACGCTGTACTCTGCAACCTGCATCCATTTGGATGCTTCCCGCCCCGTCTTTTTGCAGAAGCGCTTCAAGCGGCGGGTAAAATTCGTCCAGTCCCGGTCTACCTGGTCAAAATCTCCGGGCGCTGGCTGGTGGTCGTGGTCGTATGTAAACGTGGCTGCCCAGTCGCTTTCCCCGAAATTCGTATAGGCCAGCTGGCAGAAATACCGCCTTGCTATCATGTCGTTATACTTCTGCTGCGCAATGGAGGTCGCCAGCTCTCTTTTGCGGCGGGTGCTCGCGGTGTGTTCCTTGTCCGTTGTTTCAAAGAGATCCACTTCTGCATAATCGGATGTTCCGAGAATGTGTTTCTGCTCCCGAATGTACCATGCCCGCACCGTTCACTTCCTCCTTCCGCAAAGTTCTACTGGGATTTTCTTTTCTGTGGACCAAACACACACGGCTTCGCAGGACAAGGGGGATACAACGCCGGGCAGGTCTTTCTAAGTTTCCTATTCCGTCAAGCCCTACAGACCCGCCCTCGTTTTCTCCCCCTTGACCCCCGCTTTCCCCGGCGTGGAAATTTGTGGTCGCTAGATTAAGTTACACATACAAGCCCCTTGCCGCCTCGTCAGGGCGGCAATTTTACGACGGGCTTGCTTAATTCTTGATTAGGAGCTTGATTAGTTTCGTTCAGCCTTTCATTGCGATCCAGTTGTGCATCCGGCCATAGGCCAGCAGATCTTCCACCAGCTTGTCCACCAGCTTCACACGGTCGTCCTGGTCTGTCGTGCATTTGATGTTCTGCGCAGCGTTTACAAACTCAGCAAGCGATCCCCGCATATTTGTGTGCTCAGCGTGTTCGTCTGCCGCATTTGCTGCCATCCGCAGCGCATCGGCAAGGTCCTCCATGTTGTTACGCTCTGTATCGTAGCGCCGGAGGCCGGTATCCTGATAGTTCTCAAAGGCACGGTCCGCCTTCTGCTGGTAGCGCTCTGCCAGCTTTTCAAGTTCACTTCTGTCCATTTTTTAAGCTCCTTTACCTTTTCCATCCCACATTTCCAGCCGAGTGTGACACACCGGACAGGTCTCCGGTTGCCAGTTCGTTATGTAGCCGCAAATAGGGCAGCCGTAGTAATCTTCTTTCAGGATTCCGCAGTATTTTCCCCAGTATGGCCGCACCGGCGGATCCTCTGTGTAATTTACAACGTCAAAGTGATGCAGGCTTTCACTCAAAGCACCTATAATATCTTCTTCTACGCTTCTGTTATCCGGGTTTTCTACTTCGACGGTTAGTTCAATGATGACTTTTTTCTCCATCGCTCTGTACACCTCCGTCCACCACCATTTTCAGGCAGTTAGCTTTCGCACTCGCTTCTCTTTTCGTAAAACTCGCAGGTGTCCTCTGGGTCTGTGTTCTCCGTTCCTTTCGGTGACAGGCCGTTATAGCAGAACCAGCTTTTAGCGTCATGGTAATAGCAGGTGCAGCAGGTGTTTTCAGGCTCCACGTTTGCCTCCCGTATAAAAACGTTCCATCGTTTCGCGGTACGCCTTGAAGCACTCCGGGCACAAGTCACCAACTCCAAAGAAGTCCCTCGTTTCAAGCGCCCACCCATCCAGTGCCTTCTGGTCAAACCGGCCATCATCAAACCGTTCTGCAAATACCTGCTTCCGGCAACGGTTGCAGATAAACATTGCTCCGTTCTGTCTCATTGCACTTTCTCCAACTTCATAACCTCAAAATCTTCAAGATTCGGGTGCAACTTCTTCCTCTCGATCCCGAACTTTGCCCTTGCTCAGTGCCAGAGGACCACGTTTGACGAATGGGCCAGATATGTTGTTCCGTTAATTTTGACCTGTAACTGGTCGCCTTCATAATCGTTCCAGCTATCCACCTTGCCCTCAATTACGGTTCCATCCGGCATTTTAATCTGTGCCTGCGAATATTCGTAGGTCAAATCAATTACCTGCTTGTTGCATCCCGTCATCAGCAAAACGCTTGCCGCCGCAGATGCTCCCACCATAAAATCTTTCTCATTTCTTTGCCTCCTGCTTTTCATTGAGTTTTACTACCGGCTGCGGCTGGTCGCTGCGGTTCAGCGGCTTATCAAAGCACACATTCCATGGATCGCCCTCCGGCTTGTCATGCCATGCCAGGGCGTGGCGAATGGCAAGCCATACCTGTTCTGCCCGGTACGGCACCTTCATTACGTCTGAGGTCGGGGCCGGGAGAACGCATCTGCTGTACAGCCGTTCCATTTCTAGCAGCATGGTATTTCTGCGGCCTATCGCAACATTAAAAGCGTTTTTACGCTGTTCCTCGCTCTGAAACGCATTGTTTTCCGCGTCCGAGTAGAATTTTGCAAAGCACAAGTCTTCTGCCAGATCCCAAAACTGTCCCATGTGCAGCCGCAGATACCACTCGCAGGCAGTCTGCACAGCCTCCGCCACTGGGCGGCTCATGGTCAGCGTGATGGTCTCGATTTCGGTAGGTGCGTCATTTTCCTTCGCCATAGTGCGGCTCCTTCGCTCCCGGCCAGTGACGGCGTTGGCTGCGCTCAAACTTCCGGGCCATCGCCGCCGTCTGGATAGCTTCCACGGCCAGGGCAACAGCCCGGTCGTATACGCCTTTCGTGGAGATCTGCGGATTGTTGGAGTAAACACCTATCCACATAGCGTTAAGTTCCCGGCGCAGACCGTTCATCTCCTGCGCAGCTTCCACGACTTCTTCTTGGATGATTCCCGCGCCCTCATGTGGCCCAGCAAACATCCGAAACTTCTTATTGGCAGCGGCCAACTCGATTTTGACCAGCCGCTTCACGTCATTTTTTACCGCATCCATGATTAGCCCTCCGTCCGGCTCTTGATTTCGGCCAGCAGGTCATCCAGCGGAACATCGGAAAGCGAAAACCCGGCCTCTCTTTCGTCCTCGACAGAGACCAAGAGTGCAGAGGAAAAGCACAAAACGGGGCGAACACCACAGGAGTAGCTGTACCAGATGCTGTAGTTGGAGCCATCGGTGCTGACGTACCAGACGTAGTTGCTATTGTTGGTGTACGGAGAGCAATTCGGCGTACCGTAAGGCGTTGCCAACCACCACGGCGCATCTACCTTCGGGATCATCCGCCAATATTTTCCGTACCCGCGCAGGGTCAACAGGCCAATCCTCACTTCAAAGATTCCGTATTCGTTCTGGCCGGTCGTGTCCTGAAGGTCGATTCTGAGCGGAATGAATGTACTCAGCGGAGTGCCGTTCTTTGTAAACTCTGCCAGGCAGTTGCCCAGATATGGCATAATCTCGCTCCGGCGCAGATCGTTGGGGCATTCCGGGTCGTCGCCGTCGCGGAACGGCATTCTCGTCCAAATGTCCTTTGCCAGTACAAGGCAGCCGTGTTCGTCCGCATCCAGCTTCACAAACTCCTTGCCCAGCGCTCTGAAGATGCCACCATTTTTCACATCACCCAAGGTTACACTTTTCAAAATCTTGCTCATCGTTATTCCTCCACTAAAACCACATTGGCCCAGCTGGTCTCGTATGTTTTCCCGTCAATCGTGACTTTCACGATACGATCATTGTGTGCAAACGAACTTACCTTGTCCGCCCGTCCTTTGTCCAGTAAAGTGCCGTCCGGCAGGTAAACATATACCGTCTTGACCGGTTTTTCACCGCGTGCTGTGCCCTTGACTGCTTCACACCCAGTCAGTGTTACGCACAGCGCGGCAGTGCAGGTGGACAAAGCCAGCAGTTCCAAAGTCTTACGCATCGTTTTTGTCCTCCTGTTCGCTCAAGTCCTCCACATCGGCAACATCCCTAGTCTTTTTCACCATGTCGGCAAGCTCACGCAGTCCAGACTTTGCCAGAGGTTCCAGCTTTACAGGAAGCACCGCGCCGCGCACCACCATTCCGTCCTTGATAACATAGTAGCGTCCGCCGCTCGCCATCTTCCTGGCGCAGTATTTGAAATATCCGCTCTTGCGGATTTCATCTGCTACTGGCATGATCTGCTTCGCATCCACAAAACCGACCGTTCCCGAAACAGGCTCGATCATTGGAACCAGTTCACACCCGCAGTACCGGATACCGATTCTTCCGGTCACGCAGTCCATTTCTCCGTCTGCCGTGTCGTCCAAATCCATCCCTTCGATGTAATGGAGATCATCCGGGCAGTCATTATCAAACTCGATGTCTGCCCATTCCTTTTTGCTGATGCCCAGGAGGGTTGCCAACTCACTTTCATTTTGTGCCTTCGGAAATCCGGTCAGCGGGAAGATTGCCGTTTTGGTTCCAATGTACAAATCATAGGTTCTGCAATCGTCATAGAACACTTTGTAGAGTTTACAGTACCCATCTGCCTTAATGAGCTTTGCGATTGCTGCCAGCTTCATTTGCTTCTCCTTTCAATTTCGATAGCCTGAACTTCAAACTTTTCGTACTCCGGGTAATGATTCTCGGCCTGCTCCTTGGCTTTTTCAACAGCCTGTTCGGCGCTGTCCGCATCCAGCCGGTACGGCAGCCAACCCGGCCACCCACCAGCACCGGTCGCTTTCAGCAAAATGTAGTACCTCTGCATCGGTGTGTTCTCCTTTCAGTTTTGGGCAATCCCGGAGTTGAACCGGGCCGGGCCTGTTCCCATGCTCACAAAAAAGGCCGCCGCAGCGGGCGGCCTGTGTCAGGAGTTGTGCGACCTTATTTTCAAAATTTTCTTTGCTTTCTCTGCGTGGAGAAGGACGCTGTCCCGGCAGGTCATACCCGGTTCTTGCAGCTCATAGAGTTTGCACTCTTTCGTGCATCCCTTACTGCCTTTTCGGGCCTGCTCATTACACGTTATAAATCGTGCGGACAGAATCCGTGTCAGCGTTTCATTGTCCATCATGCCACCAGATAAAGCCAAAGGAACTTAATCAGTGCGGCAGGCACAAAGAAAATCAGTGCCGCCCACAGTGCCACAGCTGCCAAAACCATCAGAACACCCAGTGTTTTCACAAATCCGTCCATATTTTTATTCTCCTTCTTTGATAATCCAAACTCTATGCGTCCCGTAGCCATTCCAATTCAGGGCATCTTCATGACTGCCGGAAACCGCCACATCCAGGTGCTTTCCCTGGATTCCTGCCCCCTTGTCCTGAACGATCCGCACTCCTATGTCCTCGATATAGAGGATGGTTCCAAACGGGAACACATCCGGGTCAGCCGCTACCGTCACGTCAGCTTCTACCGGTGCACCGCTGGCTGTGATCCCGGTTCCTGTGCCGCAGATATGCTCCCGCTTTTCGGTACAGTAGGCCGTGCAGAGAAAATCGCCAGCATCCTCAACCAGCAATTTTCCATCCAGTCGGTCCCGTGCTTTCAGAGAATCCCGCAAGGTATCTGCATACCCGGCAACTTCGCCTGCCGCGCCTTTCCAGTCCTCGTACATGGACTTGTAGATATCCCTCTGTGTTTCCAGATCCGTGATCCGGTTCTGCATCAGAGCGGCTTTCGTGCAGCTTGCAAGTTCCGCCGCAAGAAGCGCCGCAATGATTGCCTTGCTTATCGTTTCTACCTTCACGTCTTTTCGTTCCCTTCTGTTTTGTCGAATGTGATTGGTGCGTGCCCATGCTCTTGTGCTCGGAGTGTTCCGGTCATCCCATACGTAACTTCCATGAAACCGCCGCCCTGGTCATTCAGCACCGTATTTCTTAACTCAAATAGCGTCTGATCTTGGTGCGTTGCCAATGTTGCCGAAAGTTCTTCTTGGACAAGCGGTCCCTTTCCTCCGCCGTCACATCCGCTGCGGATCTTCATTGTGTAGGCTTCCCGCTGCCTCCCCCCCCCGCAGGGTTTTGTTGCCACCATTCGATCATGCCATGAATAGCAGTCAGTAGTAAGTCCTGTAACTTCTTCCCCCTGCGGGATGCACGGTTCAAAATTCCATTCAGTGCCTTTTCGCTCAAAAACGACCACTCCGGCGGATTCTCTACGAGTATCGCAGACAGCATATACTCTGCGCCGGCGCTGGGGGATTCCCCACCATTGAGCATTGACAATTCGATAGGCAACAGCTCCGTAGTTTGCGAAGCCCCCCCCACTTGCCATGTTGGAGAATAGACTGATCTGCTCTACCTCCGGCAAACTCTCTGAGGTGTAGTAATTCGTTGAGGACAACTTCAAAATCCTTTCCTTTGTTCGATGACAGGGCACCGGGCACATTTTCCCAGATGACGAACCGTGGATATTTTCCGCCGGTCGCCAGCAGCATTTCCCAGATAATGCGTATTGCCTCCCAGAACAATCCAGATTTGGCACCGTTAAGTCCGGCACGTTTTCCTGCAATGCTCAAGTCCTGACATGGGCTTCCGAACGTTATGATGTCAACCGGTTCAATCAGAAAGCCCTTGATGTCCGTAACGCTTCCAAGATGCTTCATGTTCGGCAGATGCGTCTTTGTAACAGCAATGGGGTACGGCTCTACCTCGCTTGCCCAGACCGGATGCCCGCCGCACATTGCGGCGCACAGCGGCATTGTTCCGCTTCCATCGAACAGGCTTCCCAGCTTTATTTCTCCGGGCGGCTTTCCCAGTTCGCGGAACGCGTTCTTTACAAAGAACAATGCGTTTGGTAGCGCCATTCCGTTGCCCCACATTGCGTACTCTGCCGCCCTGCTGTGCAGGCCATCATGCCAGCGCATCAGGGCACGCCTGCCTTCTTCGCTGTCTGCCTGCATCATCTTCCGGTTCGGCTTTTTCCCCTTGATCTCGCAGTCCTTTGTGTAGACCTCACGCCAGAACGGCAGTTCCCGCAAGTCGGTCAGTGGTTCAATTTCTGCCCATCCGTCCGGGAAGCCTTGCAGTCTGCCACACTCCATCGGAATCAGTCTGCGCACGATCCAGTCCGGCGTTTTTCTTTGGGCAACTTCCGGGCCGCTTGATGTGCCATCATTTTTCTTCGTGAGAGTAGCCGCAGTGTTTCCAGTAACGGCTCCGTTGTAGAGGTCGATGCCGACCGTATTTTCAGGCAGCGGTTGGAGCACCGGATTTATGTAGTTCAAACTCCATCCTCCTTCTCCCTTTGCCTGAAGTGTTCCGCTGACCTCTCCACCAAGACAGTGATGTCTTGCATCGTAGGCAACGGCGTGCCGGTCCACCGTGTTCAGTGTGAACGAAGCGTTTTCTCTTACTCCGCATCCGTTCTGATTGGTATTCCGGTCAACGAAATTTCCAGCCATACAGTACGCCCCGGCCACGATAGGCGCTTCATGGTCGCACGTTAGGCATGGGCAAGTTTCGTTCAGTGTGTCCGCCGATGCCTGACCGGATGCTCTGCAAATTACCGGCCCGCTTTCACAGATTTTCATTCTGCCCCCCCCGCTGACCAGAATCGCCTGCGATCTCATAGCCGATGCACTGTTCAGCAGTGAGGGTGCCACACCATCCACGCTGTAAACTCTTGCACCTTGCGGAAATTCCGGTGTCAGACATTCAAGTTTCATTTCGCTTTCCTCACTTTTTCTTGCACGGACGACCAGCATCGAACTGGTACTCCTGCTCATGGGGGATTAGGTCAGAAGCAGGTTCATCCATTATGCGTCCGCATATCAATCCTGCCCGGCAAGAGAGTACCGGGCAGGGCGGCCATTGCAGTGGCCTACCGCTTTTGTCCTGGGCGGATCAAACAGGGCATTTCTGCGCTCATGCTGCGGCGCACCCATTCCCGTCAGCTCCATGCGGGTGCGTCTTTCGCGGAAATGGCAGCCCGGTCTTTCACCGGGCTTGAACGGAAAGGAGGACGCTGCTGTACAGCACCATTCCGCTATGCCGGACGGCTGATTTCCTGACCGTACCGTCTTCCATGGAAAACTCAACTCGGCGCATACAGGGTCCGGCCCTGCTTGCAGCGCTCAATGCCTAGAAAAAGCGCCATGCGCCATATAAAAGCAGCCCCGCTTCTGCGGTGCAGGGCTGCTTATTTCACGGTTGAGAAGAACCATGCTTCGTATCAGCGGTATTGTTTTTCTCGTAGTGCTCGCACTCCACGTTGTAACCACTGCAAGGCGCGCACCGGGCTGTGGTTATCTTGAATGTGTGCTTGCACTGTTCTTCAGTACCCTTTTGTTTTCCCTTGTGCAGGGATACTCTGGTATGTGTACTTCTTGCCAAGCTCTTGATCTTCCTTGCTTTATATAAATAGATGTTTCGGCCCAAAGGCTTTGGGTTTCGACGCTTGTCCTGCACCGCTTCCCAGCGCACCGGTGGATTGAAGTTTTTCCGCAATTTCATCCAGATTTTGAAACTGCTGAAGTCGCTTTCCCATGTTCCGAATGTTTCATCCATCCACTTGAACATTTCTTTTACGGCTTCTGGCAATTCAAATTTTCCATCACATAGGGGTCCCGGCACTTCCTCAACATCCGGCATGGTTGTCGGCAGTTCTATTCGCTCACCATTCGGAAGATCATAGTAGGCGGTGCCTCTGCTCACTCTTCTACCTCCATGATGTGCGTTGCGATCATGTCAGCCATGTGCAGGCACAGGGCTTCCGGGCAGCGGTCGTATACTTTGCTGAGCGTTCCCCAGTCCTGCTCTCCGCTATATGCTCCCATGTGCCACCTGATTGCCAGGGCTTCCGTGTCGGTCAAGAAAATCCAGTCTTTGATAATGCTGACGGATGCTTCACCGTGTCCCATCAAGTGACTATCTTCATAACGGTAACTGCCATCCGGCTTTTTGATGTACTGCCCAGCCTTGCAAACGTCATGGAGTAACGCGGCGGTCAAGACTGCGCCCTTATTGCATTTTGCAAACTGCGGCATCTTGTCGCACAATTCCAGGGCAGCTCTTGCCACATTGAGAGAATGCAGCACCAGACCGCCGGGGACATTCAGGTGATGCTTCGCGCTGGCCGGGGAATTGTAAAAGTCCAGTTCTTCCAGCACCCGCATCAGTGCCATACCGCCGCGCCTACCCTCAATAGCCCGTACCAAAAGGCTGTTGAACTGGTCTTTCAGCGAGATTCTTGTTGCTTCATCCATAGGTCGTTCCCACCTCTCAATCCCAGTCCCGGACTTCATTGTTCCAGTCATAAGCCTTTTTGACCAAAGTGTCCAGCAACACCGGCACTGCCCATGCAACGGCAATGAGATCTGGATTGTAATTGATTTTGAACAGCCAGCAGACACCCCAGATCAGGGTTGAAAAAATGCCATACAGCACGCCGAACACCAGCAGGCTTTCTCCCAGGTGCAGCGCATCGCGGCGGAAGCGCCGCCAGTTGAATGTCTTGTTGAAGTTGTTGATTGCTCTGTGAAGTTTTTCAAGAATCATTTTTTCTTTCCCTCCATGTGAAACAGGCTTGTTTGACTTGTGTGCTCAGAAAACCGTTCTTCTTCCAACTGGAAATAGAACGGATCAATTTCAAATCCGATAAAGCCGAGCCCTGCCTCATATGCTGCTATGCGGCTGCTTCCGCTTCCAAGGTGGGTGTCAAGGATCTTCTGTCCTGGCTCTGCATAGTTTTTGAAAATCCAGTCATAAAGAGCAACCGGCTTCTGCGTTGGGTGGATTCGCTTTTCGTTCAAGCTCTTGTTTCCCTGCATGGTGTCGCCTTCTGTGATGCTTTTTCCCTGCATCATGCCGGACCACATATACCGGAACATTCTCACTGAGGAAAACAAATTTGTCGCCGCAATCTCGCAATCTGAAAAGCTAGAATTTCCATTGCACTTGTCCCACACGATCCGTCCGGTAGAAAACTGGTAGTCAAAATAGTTGCAGCCCCATACAATATAGTGGCGGCACACTCGAAACAGCTCCTTGAAATACTCCGGCTCTGGTTTACTCCAAGCAGGAGAGACGGGGTAGTCACGATGTACGCCTATTTTGCTGACTTTTGATCCGTAAAATCCTCTGCGTTCCGGGCCAGAGAAATACGGTGGATCCACAACCGCCAAATCAAAATAATTATCCGGGAACAGTTCCATTGCCGGCAGGCAGTCCATGTTATAGCAATGGTTCAGCTTAAACACTTCTCCCATGCCTTACTCCGCCGGGCAATCCGCCCGATACCTGAACCGCTGCTTTGCGTTGTATAACCGCTGCTGCCCAAGCTCTGCACTATATCCTGCGCGACCATTGGCATCCATCTTTCCAGTGTCGCCGCGCTTCAGTTCCTTATAGATGGTGGAATAGTTGAAGCTCATCGCCCTGGCGATTCCGGCAACACTCTGTCCGGCATTGTACCGAGCTTCCAGCACCTTGCGGTCATCCTGCGTCATGTGTTTTGCCATTCCTGTTCCCTCGCTTTCCTGAAAAATGCGCAAAAAAATAACGCAAGAGAATCCGCTAAGATTTCTCTTGCGTTTTCTCTTGCGTTTATTTTACAAATTCAGCAAATTTTTCAAAATTGTTTTTGGACGCACCTGTTTTCCGCGCAGGTGCGGCCAAAAACACCAGAAAAATCCAGTCTCAGAGCCAGCGCCGCACCCGGCGCACCTGGCTTTTTGCCATGCCGAGGGCCAGCCCGATGTACACGCCCACCACGCTCTCCGCCTCGCCCAGCTCCATCTGCTGGCGCTGGGGCAGCCCCCGCAGCGGGCCGGTATACAGGCACTCCAGCCCGGGCAGGGTGGTGTAATCGCTGGGGTGCATCAGGGTGCTGTCCTTGGGCAGGTCCACCGCCCCGCTCTTTTCCAGCACCTCGCTGACGAACTGGGAGCAGAAATAGTGCCGCCGGCGCTGCCACCGGATGTGCAGCCAGCAGAGCAGCAGCCCCAGCGAGTTGAACCGGTAGAGGTGGCCGTGGTTCATCATATGCTCCGCGCGGCGTCTGGCCCGGGCATAGGCTTCCTCCGAGACTTCCAGCGCATAGAGCGCGCAGGGGATATTCTCCCGCTGCAAAAACACGCCCCGGTTGAGGTACTCCCTGCTGGGGCCCGCCGGGAACATGGTATAGCCGTTTTTGCGGGTGGAGCTGTATAAGGTGCTCAGGTCCTCGTCAAACGCAAGGGAAACATGGGTGTACTGTGCCCCGGTGAGGTGATACACCAGATTGGACAGCAGCGTGCCCGAGCGGGTGAGGAAGATGTAAAGGGTTTTCATATAAGGTATGTTCTCCATATCGTGACACGCGGTGACACGCGTGCGTGCGTCTTTTCATCGTCCGCGGGCAGCAGACACTGCCCTGTGGTCTGTACAGTATACCATAAGCAAAGAAATTTTACCAGAGAAAAATATCGAAAATGCGGTGAAATCGTTTCCACCTCCGGTTCATCTTTCCTTTTTATAGTCCGGTTTGCCCGGTTCATGTGTCCCAGCTTGCCAAAATTTTATCAAAGTTGTGATTTTCAAGGGTTATCCTTATTTTTCGTTTGTCAAAGGGGCTTTGTTTTTTCCAAATTCACCGCAATCCCCTAAGATTCTTAATGAAATTTGTTATTTTCACAGAAAAGCCTGCCCTGTACTGGTTGATTTTGGGGGCGATTCATGTATAATGATAGACAGGAGAATACGCATCCGTATTTCTTCATCGGCTGCGCGGCCCCCTTTTGGCTGAGGGACGGCCAGCGCGTTTAGAGGTTCGATGATTTGAAACGAAAGAAGAGGTATCAGTATCATGGCAAAGTTGGATCTGAGCAAGTATGGTATTACCGGCACGACTGAGGTCGTGTACAACCCCTCCTACGAGCAGCTGTTCGAGGAAGAGACCAAGCCCGGCCTGGAAGGCTACGAAAAGGGCCAGGTCAGCGAGCTGGGTGCCGTCAACGTCATGACCGGCATCTACACCGGCCGTTCTCCCAAGGATAAGTTCATCGTCATGGACGAGAACTCCAAGAACACCGTGTGGTGGACCAGCGACGAGTATAAGAACGATAACCACCCCGCTTCTCAGGAAGCATGGGCTGCTGTGAAAGAGATCGCCAAGAAAGAGCTCTCCAACAAGCGCCTGTATGTGGTGGATGCTTTCTGCGGTGCCAACAAGGACACCCGCATGGCCGTCCGTTTCATCATGGAAGTGGCCTGGCAGGCACACTTCGTCACCAACATGTTCATCAAGCCCACTGCTGAGGAGCTGGAGAACTTCGAGCCCGATTTCGTGGTCTACAACGCTTCCAAGGCAAAGGTCGAGAACTACAAGGAGCTGGGCCTGAACTCTGAGACTGCTGTCATGTTCAACATCACCAGCAAGGAGCAGGTCATCGTCAACACCTGGTACGGCGGCGAGATGAAGAAGGGCATGTTCTCCATGATGAACTACTTCCTGCCGCTGAAGGGCATGGCTTCCATGCACTGCTCCGCCAACACCGATATGGAGGGCAAGAACACTGCCATCTTCTTCGGCCTGTCCGGCACCGGCAAGACCACCCTGTCCACCGACCCCAAGCGCCTGCTGATCGGCGACGACGAGCACGGCTGGGATGACAACGGCGTCTTCAACTTTGAGGGCGGCTGCTACGCAAAGGTCATCAACCTGGACAAGGACTCCGAGCCCGATATCTACAACGCCATCAAGCGCAACGCTCTGCTGGAGAACGTTAGCCTGGATGCCGAGGGCCACATCGATTTCGCTGACAAGAGCGTCACCGAGAACACCCGTGTGTCCTACCCCATCAACCACATCCAGAACATCGTCCGTCCCATCTCCTCTGCACCCGCTGCCAAGAATGTCATCTTCCTGTCTGCTGACGCATTCGGCGTGCTGCCCCCGGTCTCCATCCTGACCCCGGAGCAGACCCAGTACTACTTCCTGTCCGGCTTCACTGCAAAGCTGGCCGGCACCGAGCGCGGCATCACCGAGCCCACCCCCACTTTCTCCGCTTGCTTCGGCCAGGCTTTCCTGGAGCTGCACCCCACCAAGTATGCTGAGGAGCTGGTCAAGAAGATGCAGAAGAGCGGCGCCAAGGCTTACCTGGTCAACACCGGCTGGAACGGCACCGGCAAGCGCATCTCCATCAAGGATACCCGCGGCATCATCGACGCCATCCTGAGCGGTGCCATCAACGAGGCTCCCACCAAGAAGATCCCCTACTTCGACTTTGAGGTTCCCACCGCTCTGCCCGGCGTTGATCCCGCGATCCTCGACCCGCGCGATACTTACGCAGACGCTTCTCAGTGGGAAGAGAAGGCCAAGGATCTGGCTGGCCGCTTCGTCAAGAACTTTGCAAAGTATGAGGGCAACGAGCACGGCAAGGCTCTGGTCTCCGCTGGCCCTCAGCTGTAAACAACCCCTTTCCTCTCCATCGTTCAGAATAGCATGAATGGCGGGGCTGTCACCGGTGGGTGACGGCCCCGCTTTTGTTGTATTTTTCTCGATTTTCTTGTATCCTGTGGGGGGGGGGTATGCTATACTGGAACCAGCTTTTTACGCGCGTTTTTCCAGAGGAGGATGTGGAAATGAAACACCGGACTGTCAACGATTATTTCAAGCAGCAGTGGCCCCGGCTCATCTTGTTTGCGGCATTCACGCTGGGCGTCTCATTCTTTGCCCCGCTGAAAAATTTCCAGCTCAAATGGCTCATTGACTCCAAATCAAAACAGGAGGCCCTGGGCTACATGGGGCTGGTGTTTGCCATTACGTTCAGCAGCTGGTTCTTTGAGCGGCTGAGCCGCCGCTCCTTTACCAGAATCGCCTGCGGGGCCGTGGAACAGGTGCGCCAGCGCATTCTGGAGCAGGTACTGCACCGCACCGTGGCCCAGTACAACGCCGAGGGCGACGCGGCTTACCTCTCCCTCCTGACTACCGACCTGCGCACCCTCTACGACGATTACTATATGTCCCTGTTCAGCATCGTGTTCTGGGGCGGCATCATGCTCTGCGCGCTGGCCATGTACCTCTACATCAGCCCGGTGATGCTTCTGGCGATTTTATTGGTGACCATCCCGCCGCTGGTGCTCCCCCGCCGGATGAACGAGCGGCTCAAGGCCACCCGGGACGCGTTTTCCCTCCAGATGGCCGATTACACCCAGCAGCTCAAAGAGCTTCTGGGCGGGTTTGAGATCATCCGCAGCTTTTTGCGGGAGGACGCCTATGCCGCGCTCCACCAGAAAGCCGCCCGCAAGGCCCGGGAGAGTGAGCTGGACTACCAGCAGAGCCTGAACGCCATGGTGACCAACACCTCCCTCATCAGCAATCTCATCTTCCCCGTCGTGATGCTGGTGGGCCTTTTCCTCGCTTTTGACGGGCGGCTGACCATGGGCACCGTTTCCACTGCCGCCAGCATGGCAAACTTCGTCATCACCCCCTGCCACCAGATCGCCCAGTGCTGGGCCAAGGTCAAGTCCTCTCAGGGCATCCGCCAGCGGCTGGAAGCCGCCATGGCGGAGCCGCAGGCGGCCGAGCAGGGGGAGCCCATCGGCCACATTGATTCCATCCAGTGCGAAACCGTCCGCTTTGCTTACCCCAACACTGCGGAGCCCGTGCTGAAAGATGCCTCCCTGACCGTGGACGCCGCGCAGAAAGTGGCCCTTGTGGGCGAGAGCGGCTGCGGCAAATCCACGCTGGCCAAGCTCCTGTTCCAGTATTACCCGGATTACTCCGGCGACATCCTCTTCAACGGCCGACAGGTGCGCACACTGGACCGCACCGCCCTCTACCGCCGGGTGGGCTACATCGCCCAAACGGCATATCTTTTCCACGATACCATCCGAAACAACATCTGCCTGCACGAAGATTTCCCAGACGAACAGCTGGCCCACGCCATTGCAGCGGCAGGCCTTACGGACTGGGTGGCTTCCCTGCCCGACGGGCTGGATACCGTCATCAGCGAAAACGGCAAGAATCTCTCCGGCGGCCAGCGCCAGCGCATCGGCATCGCCCGGCTGGCCCTGCGCAGCTATGACCTCATCATTGCGGACGAGATCACTGCCAGCCTGGACCCTGACACCAGCCAGCAGGTAATGGAAAACCTCATCGCCATGCCCTGCATGGTGGTAGCCATCACCCATGATGTGGCCGGTTCGTTCATGCACCAGTTCGATAAAGTTTACCGCGTGGAGCACGGTGTGGTGCGGGTGGCGTGACGATACAAAAGAACGCCTGTCGGAAGCTTCCGGCAGGCGTTCTGCTTTTTCTGCTCTTTATCTCGCCGCCTCAAACTCGGCCACGATATCGGCCGTGGGTGCGGGCGTCACGAGGCTGACCACCACGCAGACGGCCAGGGAGGTGAGGAATGCGGGCAGCAGCTCATAGATGCCGAACACGCCGCCCAGCGGGCTGATGAGGTACTTCCAGACGAAGACCATCAGGCCGCCGGAGAGCATTCCGGCCAGAGCGCCCTGCCAGTTGCAGCGCTTCCAGAACAGGGCGCAGAGTACCACGGCGCCGTAGGAGCCGCCGAAACCGGCCCATGCAAAGCTGACGATGCCGAACACGCTGGAGTTGGGGTCACGGGCCAGCACCACGCCCACCACGCTGACGCAGACGATGGTCAGGCGGGCCGCAAACAGGCTCTGCTTCTCGGTCAGCTTGAGGTGCGCAAACTCCTGCAAAATATTCTGAGAGACGCTGGAGGCGGCTGCCAGCATCTGGCTGTCCGCCGTGGACATGGTCGCGGCCAGGATGCCTGCCAGAATGAGGCCCGCCAGAACGGCTGCCAGCATCCCATGGGCACTGATGAGGCTTGCAATGCGGACGATGATGGTCTCGCTGGAAGAACCGCTCAGAAACTCCAGAGCGCCTGCCTTGGTCATGCCAAGGCCCACCATGCCGATGATGATGGAAGCCGTCATGGCGATGACCACCCAGACGGTGGCAATGCGGCGGCTGAGCACCAGCTTCTTCTCGTCCTCAATGGCCATAAAGCGGAGCAGGATGTGGGGCATTCCAAAGTAACCGAGGCCCCACGCCATGGTGGATACGATGTCCAGCAGGCTGTAGCTGGTGGAACCGCCCGTGGCGGCATCGTGGCTGGCCATCATGGTCAGGTAGCCGGAGATGCCCTGGGCGTTCTCCACCACAGCCCCCCAGCCGCCTGCCACGCTGATGCCATGCACCAGCACGGCCACCAATGCCATCGACATGACGATGGACTGGATGAGGTCGGTGGTGGTCACGGCGCGGAAACCGCCCAGGATGGTGTAGCCCACGATGATGAGGGCCGACACCAGCATGGCCGCCATGTAATCCACCCCAAACAGGCTGTGGAACAGCTTGCCGCAGGCCGCAAAGCCCGAGGCCGTGTAGGGCACGAAAAACACGATGATGATGACCGCGCCCAGTGCGTTGAGCAGGTTGCGCTGGTCGTGGAAGCGCAGGGACAAAAACTGCGGCACCGTGATGGCGTCGAGGTTGGCCGAGTAGCGGCGGAGCCGCCGGGCCACGATGAGCCAGTTGAGCCAGGTGCCCACGGCCAGGCCGATAGCCGTCCAGCCCGGCGAGGCAATGCCCGTCAGGTAGGCCAGACCCGGCATTCCCATCAGCAGCCAGCTGGACATATCGCTGGCCTCCGCGCTCATGGCAGTGACCAGCGGGCCCATCTTGCGGCCGCCGAGGTAGAAATCGGTACTGTCTTCATTGGATTTGCTGTAGGCAAAGCCAACGGCCAGCATCGCCGCCAGGTACACGACGATGGTAGCCACAATGCAAACGTTCGTCATAGATACTTTCCCCCTTTGACTTCTCTTTCCCAAAAGAAGACTGTCTAGATTTTACCACGGTAAAGCATAAAAGTGCAAGGGTTTTGGAGCAACTTCTTCTCATTTTCCAAAAAACTGTTCTCCCCACGCGGAAAATCCCCCAAAACGACGACAAACCGCCCGAAACAGAACCTGTCCCGGGCGGTTTGCTTGCAGAGGGAGAACTGTGATGAAGAAAAATGATAGGAAAAGGGAAAATGTCGTAAAATACAGGCGTCACACCTGTCTGGCCTCGCCCTCCGGGAAGATGACCTTGTTGACGAAGAAGAAGATCACCATGGAAATGCCGCCGTTGAGGATGGTGGTGCCGATGTTGTAGATGAAATCCGGCACCAGCAGGCCTGCCACGGCCACCCACACGCAGTTGATGGAATTGACGATGCAGGTGATCACGCAGAACGCGAGGATGTACCAGCCGATCTGCTTGGCGAGGTTGCCCTTGCTGCGGAACACGAGGTTGCGCTGGATGGGGAAATTGATACACTCGCCAAGGATCATGGCCACCATGTAGGCGCAGAAGTAGGGCAGACCGCCGTGAGCCGCGTCGTAGCCGAGGATATTCCACTTGAATGTCTCCCCGAAAAGGGTAACATCCATGCCCGGCCAGCCGAAATCCACCACGGGCAGGCTGCTGAACGCTTTGGGCAGGAACTGCAGCAGCAGATACTTGAAGACCGTGATGAGGTTGGACACGATCACAAAGAGTCCACCCTCCCGCACCCATTTGGCAGCGGCCGGGTGCCGGGCCGCAAAGTTGTTCCAGAAATTCATGCAGGATTCTCCTTAGTCCGTTCAGCCTGATGCAGCCGCTTTTCCAGCTGTGCGTTGAGGATGACGTTCTTGATCGCCTCATAGGCCACCCGCAGCAGGCCGATGATCCAGAATCCCTGTGCTTCCATCACGATGCCATCCACCATCCCCATGCTCACCGCACCGTTGGTCATCTTGGCCAGAGCACGCAGCGGCATATTATACTGGAATAGGATGTTCAGGTCCGGCTTGCCGTTTTCCATGCTCTTGCGGAGCAGGCGGCCCAGCACGGCGCTGGCCGCCCAGCCCAGCGGACTGCGGCCATGGCTCAGCTCGCCCAGGGTCATATTGCGGTCAATTTTGATTTTGCTCTCCGGAATGGGGCGGCCCAGCAAAGCCTCAAACTCGGCATCGGTGATCTTGCGCACCTCGGCGGTCTGGTAATGGAGCAGATCTTTGCCCTCATAGGGGTTCGGGGCCGCGGTGCCCTCCACCGTGATGACGGCACGGAGGCGGATGTCCTCGCAGGAGGCACCCACCCGCAGCTCGTAGCAGCCGCCCTCCACTTCCCAGTGGTTGGTCCGAACGTTCCAGTAACGGAACGCCTTGTCGTCCAGCGGAATGGTCACTTCCCGGCTCTCACCGGGGTTCAGGAAGACTCTTGCAAAGCCTTTCAGCTCCTGCGCCGGGCGGAAAATTTTCGCGTCCGGCTTTGCCACATAGAGCTGCACGATCTCCGCGCCTGCCACGCTGCCCGTGTTGGTCACCGTGAGGGTGACGCCCGCCGGGCCGGCCTTGAGATCGCGGTATTCAAAGCTGGTATAGCTCAGGCCATAGCCAAACGGGAACGCCGCCGGGATACCCGCGGTCTGGTGGTAGCGGTAGCCCACATAGAGGCTCTCGCGGTATTCCACGGTGCGGCCCTCGCCGCCAAAGTGCGCCCGGGCGGGGGTCTCGTGGTAGGCGTTGGCCCAAGTCTCGGCCAGCTTGCCGCTGGGGCAGACTTTGCCCGTCAGGACATCCAGCATGGCACCGGCACCGGCCTGCCCGCCCAGGGCCCCGTAGACCAGCGCCCGGCAGTTCTTGAGCCAGGGTGTTTCCAGCGAGGCACCCGCACTGAGCACCACCACCACATTGGGGTTGACCTGGCTGATGGCTTCCAGCAGGTCCAGCTGGTTGACGGCCAGTTTCATGTCCGAGCGGTCGATGCCCTCGCTCTCCTTGATCTCGTCCAGACCCAGGAAGAGCAGCACGGTATCGGCTTTCCGGGCCAGCGCCACGGCCTCGGCCTTGCGGGCGTCGTCCGGGCGGCCCTGACGGTCAAAGCCGGGGGCAAAGCCCACGCTCTGCAGGCCGCTCTCGGCCAGCTGCTCCAGCACGGAATCCACCTTGATGGAGTTGACGGCGCTGGAGCCCGCGCCCTGATACCGGGGCGTCCGGGCGAAATCACCCACGACAGCCACCCGCTCGCCCGCTTTCAGAGGAAGCAGACCGCCCTCGTTTTGGAGCAGGACCACGCTCTCCGCTGCCGCGCGGCGGGCCAGCGCGTGATGCGCCTCGGCGTCAAAGGTCCTGGGCGCCTTTTCGACAGCCGCATGGGTGGTCAGCACCAGCTCCAGCAGCTCGTCCAGCCGGGCGTCCACATCCGCTTCCGAAATTTTGCCGTGTTCCACGGCCGCTTTCAGCTCCCGGATGGCGTCCCCGCCGGGGAACGGCATTTCCAGCGTGGAGCCGTTCTTCACGCCCAGAGCATGGTCGTTGGAGCCGCCCCAGTCGGTGACGACGGCCCCGTCAAAGCCCCAGTCCCTGCGGAGGATGTCCTTGAGCAGGTGCTCGTTCTCGTTGGCGTAGGTGCCGTTGATGAGGTTGTAGGAGGACATGATGGTCCTGGGTTTTGCCTCTTTGACCACGATTTCAAAGCCAGTAAGATACAACTCCCGCAGGGTGCGCTCGTCCAGGATCGAGTCACTGGCCATCCGGCGCAGCTCCTGGCTGTTGGCAGCAAAATGCTTGGGGCAGGCGGCAATGCCGTTTTTCTGGATGCCCCGTACATAGCCTGCCGCCATTTTTCCAGAGAGGAAAGGGTCCTCCGAAAAATACTCAAAGTTGCGGCCGCAGAGGGGGCTGCGCTTGATGTTCAGGCCCGGGCCCAGCAGCACAGCCACCTCCTGCGCGGCGGCCTCTTCCCCCAGAGCCTCACCGATGGCCTCGCCCAGGGCGGGGTCCCAGCTGTTGGCCACCGTGGCGCTGGTGGGGAAACAGGTGGCCGGGACACTGGGGTTCAGGCCCAGATGGTCCGCCGCGCCCGCCTGCTTGCGCACGCCGTTTGGGCCGTCCGAGAGGGTGATGGCCGGGATGCCTTTCTCCGAGAAATCCCGGGTGGTGAAGACCGTCTCGCCCGAGAGCAGGGCGCATTTTTGTTCCAGATTCAGTTTTTTGATGAGCTCAGTATGTTTCATCGCGTTTTCCTCATTGTTTCCTGAGCCGGGCAAAGGCCCGCTGTTTTGCTGCAGCGGGCCTTCGCCTTATTGTTTCAGTTCAGGCGCTGCGTTGGTTCAGGACCCAGCGTGCGTGTCAACCGTTCTCTGCTTCCTCTTCCTTGCGCTTCTTGTACCCTTTAATGGCAGTGTATTCCAGACCAACTACCAGCAGTGCAACAACGACATCTGCACCAATCATAACGATTTTCCAGGATGCCATGCCGGGGTTCAGGTTCTCTGCCTCATAAGCGCGGCTATTGACCACAGTGTAAAGGATGTTCTTCGCAGCAGTACGCATGGCCTGCTTGCTGCTGTTGGTCAGCACGGTAACATTGTTATAATCGTTGCCGGTGGTGCAGAGAATCAGGTCACCGCCGTTGCGGACTGCCTGATCCGCAGTCATGTAACCGTAGACACCGAAGTAATCCGTCTCGACGAAGCCCACAAAGCCCCATTCCCCACGCAGAACATCGTTCAGAAGTTCTTTGCAGCCGCCAGCCCAGCGATTGCCGATGTAGTTGAAAGAGGACATCACTGCATGGCAGTCTGCATCTTTCACAGACATCTCAAAGGGCTTGAGGTAAATTTCACGGATGGCCTGCTCGTTGGACCAAGTAGCCAACATGGAATTACGGTTGCCCTCTTGGTCGTTCAGAGCGAAGTGTTTCATACAAGCATACACACCGTGCTCCTGTGCTCCCTTGATTGCATTTTCAGCCATCGTACCAGAGAGAACGCCATCCTCCGAGTAATACTCAAAGTTACGGCCTGCAAAGGCAGTGCGGTGGATGTTCATAGCCGGACCATACCAGCCGGAGGTGTTCATCTCATTGGCCATCTTGCCGATGCTGTCACCGAAAGAGTGAGCAAGGTCTTTGCTCCAAGTCATGCCGATGAGGGTAGCTGCCGGGAAACCGACCGAGCCGACACCGGTAAAGTTGTTGTTGATGGAAGCGGGACCGTCGCAGGCATTGGTGCGCACTTTGCCGATGCTGTCCACGGCTGCGGTCTGATAGCCGCCGAAGCCGATGGTCTGCTGCAAGTCGTCAAGGGTCATCTGGTCCAGCAGGTCATCCCACTTGGAATCGTTGTAGTCCACACCACGCAGGTCTGCCAGCTTGATGCCATTCTTTGCCCCAGTCGTGATGTCCTCAGCGTTGGGGTCGTCGTCCAGTTCATAGCCGGATTCCGTGTAGGTGAAGCAGTTATCAAAGCCAGCCTTGACTTCATCACTCATTTCATAAGTTGCAGGAGCAGCGGTCGCCTCGTCATAGTTGGCAAAGCCGTTGGCGCGGGACAGATAAGTGAAGTCACCCTTTGCAAAATCAAACTCGTTGGTAGCAGCAACAGCATCACTTTCGCGCTTGTTGTCGGTGCCATAGACAATATCGGAAGCAACCGTATAAGTTTTAGAATCCAGTACATTGTGTGAATCGGCCTTGGCGCTGATGATGTAATCGCCTGCCTCCAGCACATAGCAGCCATTCTTCTGATAATCGTAGGAAGCCAGGTTTTCGACCGGGATAGAGAAGCGGATGGTCTCACTCTCGCCAGGAGCCAGTTCCCTGGTCTTATTGAAGTCCAGCAGGTTTGCAGAAGCCTTTTCAATGCCGCCGTTGGTATACGGAGGATTATCATAGATTTCCACAACATCTTTACCAGACACAGAGCCAGTGTTGGTGACGGTCACGGTGAAGTTGAGATTCTGACCATCGGAGGTGATGTCACTCATCTCCTGCGTAAAGGTCGTGTAGCTCAAGCCATAGCCAAAGGGATAGACAACTTCCTTGTCGTAATCAATGAGGCCTTCGTCAGCAGCAGTCTCGTAGAACTTATAGCCAACATAGATGCCCTCAACGTAGTTGACAAAAGAGGGAGATGCACCGGCGGGGTCAAAGCCGCTGGCGTTGGAATTGATTTCCTCGGTATTGGTGTACTTGAAATCACCGAAGTTATTCCACCACGGGGAGGCAGTCAAGTCCTCAACATAGGTATCAGCGGTACGTCCAGAGGGGCTGACCTCACCAGAAACGACGCGGCCAAAGCCCTCAAAGCCAGACTGACCGGTGCCGGGGCAGAGCAGAACGCCTTTGATCTGGGGGTAATCCTTGACCCAACCCATCTCGAAAGCGTTTGCACCGTTGTAAACAACAATGACATTATCAAAGTTTGCGGTAACAAGGTCGATGAGTTCTTCCTCACGGTTGGACAGCTGCAAGAAGTGGTCGCCTGCATCCCAATCATTGCCCTCATTGAGGGTATCGTCGTAGGTGCCGTTGTAGTAACCAGCGCCCTTTTCATTGCCGCGGTACTCTGCCACGCGGCGAATCCAGTTGCCGCCCGCAACTGCGGCCATGTCGGTGGGAAGGTCTGCCCCCTCACCGCCAACGCGGGTGATAACGACCATTGCAGTATCGGAGAAGTTCTTCGCATTCTCCATCATCTCGTTGGTATAGAGATTGACATTGGGTTCCGGCAGAGTCCAATCTTGCTTCGACATACCAACGGTCGGACGCGTAGCGTAGTAATCGGTATAGAACTTGCTCAGTTCGTCGTTGGTCTCAATGCCAGCATCATGCAGGCCAGTGAGCAGGTCCGTGACGGGGTAAGCATCATTCAAAGCACCCGAACCTGTACCGCCGTAGCAGGGATTCGTAGAAGACCAGCCGAAGACGTTCAGCTTCGAACCGGAAGCCACCGGCAGGATATTGTCGTCGTTCTGTGCCAGAACGACGCCCTCCTGTGTAATCTCGTTGACCAACTGCGTTGCCTCTGCAGAGGTCTCCTCGCTGATCGTGCCACTGCCGGAAACTAGATCCAGCATGGTGGACATAGGGCCGGTGCAAATAAGATTTGCAACGATAGCCAGCGCCAGCAGAATGGCAACGCCGGATTGCGCCCGGATGAGTTTCTTTTTCGCCTTGGGCATCTTCCGCACTGCGAACATCACGATGAGCGCAAGCACGAGGACAACGCCGAATGCAATCAGGTAATTTTTGATATTCGAAATCACCTGCATTACATCATCCATGTTGATGGACAACATAATTTTCTTCCTTCTTCATTTCAAGTCGTGTTCTTTTTCGGGATAGGCAGCAGGATGCGGACGGTGAACCAGCTGTTCTCCCATTTCACGGTCATGGTGCCTCCGTGCTGCCGGGCGGCGGCCTGCACGCCCCACAGGCAAAGTCACTAAGGCAAGTATAGCACAGGCAGCGCTTCTTTGCCATGGAAAAACAAAACAGCCGCCCCGGCCCGCATAGGGACCCGAAACGGCTGTTTCCCTTTATTTTTCTGTGCTTGTGCATTAAAAACGCAAACTGCCATATTATGGTTCGCACAAAGAGAACCATATCATTCTGCCCAGATCCATCAGAAGCGCAGCCGCATCTGGTACCAGACCACATTTCCGTGAGTAGAACCAGAAACGCCCTCGCTCACAAAACCAAACTTAGCGTAATAATGCACCAGTTTGTCTTTGCAGGTGAGTACAAGTCCCTTTCTCCCCTGTGCTTTCGCTTCGCCGATCACATGATTCAGCAGAGCAGCAGCACAGCCGCGGCAGCGGTATTCCGGGATGGTATCCACACCGAAGATCATCTGCCATGCACCGTTTTCGTTGTGCAGAGAAGCATCCTCATACATCTCGTCCCGGAGGTCGGGGTCATCCGTGACCATGCCGTTGACAAAGCCGATCATCCGGTCGCCATCCAACTGGACCCAGAAATGGTTGGGGTAAACAGCCAGCCTCTCTGCAATGCTGACTTTGGTGGCGGCTTCCGCAGCCGGGAAGCATTCTGCTTCAATCTTTACAATTTCCTGTAAATCTGTGGGGACAGCAGTCCGAATCTGCATCTTGTTAAAACTCCTTTCTCTGTCCGCAAGGGCAATCTCACCCTGAAGCACTTCTACCGCCGGGCCTATCATGAAAACATGACCCGTGGCTGCGTCGATCTCAATGCGCAGGGCATCTCCCATTTTTCGGGGTTACATAGCAAGAAAGAACGTCAAATCTTACGATTTGACGTTCAATATCTGGTGCACCTCCAGGGACTCGAACCCTGGGCCCACTGATTAAGAGAGCAAGCCGCCGGTTCGTCTCAATTTATGGAAGTTTCGAGTCATCGTTATTTTTAATCAAAGCAATGTGATTTTTTACCCGGTAATTTCTGCACCCTTTGTCCGATTTTGCAACGATTTGCACCCTTTGCACGTTTTGAAACCGTGCAAAAACCGTGCAGAAACCGTGCACTTACTCCCAGACAAACTAAAATCCACTTCATCCGACAACGACTTGACGGCATTGGTTTGGGTGGCCATTCTCTTATTTTTAGTACTTGCTGCATCACAAGCCGATTGGAAAGCATCTGACCTCATTCTCAGTATAACCCGTCGTTTTGTGTTAGAAAAAAGCAACACAGCACGATATGGTCTGTATGGCCTTGTAGTGGTATCCTTTTGCCAACAAGAAAACAACATAAAACGAAAGGAAAAACAAATGATGAAACGTATCTTTACCCTGATTACCTCTATTGTTCTGGCCACCAGTCTACTGGCTGTCCCCTGCTTTGCCGCTGAGCCTGAAGACTTGCCCACGCCGCAGCCTGGTGTGACCGAAACGGAACAGCCTGACGGTTCTGATCAGCCTGAGAATCCGGACAGACCTTCTATCCAGCCATGTGATGCTATGCCAGGAGATGGCAACTTAGCTTAAAGTAAGATCCAGATATTCTTTAGCTTCTTTTTTAACTATTTCCAATCCAACCTGATATTCAATAACTTTGCAGAGATAATACGATTGATAGTACAATTCTTTGCTGATTTCGTCATCGCCCATAAAATGTCGGCATTCCGCTTCAATTTCCAGACATCGGGGCAATTCTTGGTAATGTCCATATTGAATACAGGCTTCTCGTCCTTCTTTAGCGAGTGCAGTTCCTTCCTCATAGCGACCGCACAAATCCAGTACCCGAGCATAATTATAAAGGACCAAAGGCAACACCCCAATAGATGTTATGGTTTCCTTAAAATGCTTACGCACATACTTAAGCAGCTGATAGTAGATTTCAGCTGCTTTTTTATTTTGGCCAGCATCAGAGTAAGCAAGCCCAATCTGATTGATAATTGTGATTTCATCTTTTGTATAAAGGAAACTTTCTATACTCTCCAGGTCAAAGCGTGGCACGGTCAGCCGGATTGCCTGCATTAGCAGATCGATTTGTTCCAGCGGCGTGTAGCGTCCATCTAAGCGTCCCAGAAGTACCCTTGAACGCAGGGCAAGTTGCTGCGAAATTTGATCATCCGGATCTGCCAGCTTTTCAAATTGTGCGAGCTTCTCAAAGCCCTCCGGCACCTTTTCGGTCACATTGCAGGCAACAATTTCTTTCTTAAGAGCTTCCATCTCCAGTTCATTTTTACTCAGCAGAGCAAAATAGCGGTCATCCGGCAGGCCCAGACGCTGCAAAAGGGCATTGATCCGGTTGCGGCTGGGGGTCTGTTTCCCATTTTCCAGCCGGGAAAGAGTCACAGGCTCACAGATTCCATCGCAGAGCTGCTCCTGCGTCAAACCCAGATCCAGCCGTCGCTGTTTAATGTATTCTCCCAGAAAGACATTTTTCATTGCTGAGTCCCTCCTCATTATAGCTGCCGCGCTCCTGTAGTTTAAAGCTGGCACTGTGTGTCAACCAATATCAATATTCTAAGGACATTATACCATATCCGGCAGCGGGATGGTAGCTTTGATTAAATCAGAGGTTCCCTAGTACGATGACACTACGCGTTCTAAAACATATCGTTTTGTGTTATTTTTAATTAACATGATGCGATATGTTCCTTAACAACTATCTGTGCTACAATACAGTCACAGCAAGGGACTTGCACAATCAGAGGTTCCAAGCTGATAAATCTTAAAGAAAAGAGAAACAAATCATGGAAGTCCTCGCTGAGAAGAAGCCCATTGAAGAACAGGTTGATTGCAATATCGACATTAATATCTTCTGCTAACAGGGTTAATTACCACTTTAATAAGGGGTTCGGATTGTTCCGGGCCCCTTATTTCGAACAATTATCCTGTAATCAGGATTTTTATATAGATAAAGAGGAGCTAATATGTATACAGTACCCAGCTATGTGACCTATCGCACGGAAGAAGATGCTATTTATATTACATCAGAATTGTATCGCAATACCGTCCGGCTGACCGATCATGGCCTGCAGAAGGAGTTCATCAATCTCACCCGTTGCGGCGGCTGTGCGGAACTGAATACGCCGTTGACACGCCATCTGCATGAGCAAGAGCTTCTGGTAACCGAGGAAGAACTGGACCATGCGCTGCACCAGGTGAGATCTTTGCTGGATAATATCTTCATGGTAACATTGATGCCGACGGAAGGCTGCAATTTCCGCTGCCCATATTGCTATGAAGATCACCATGCGGTCAGTATGACTCGTGACACACTGGACCGAATTGAGGAGTATATAACTGCACAAGCGCCGCGCTATAAACAGGTCATACTTGCATGGTTTGGAGGTGAACCTACTCTTTGCAAAGACACTGTGCTGGAAGTGTCCAACATTGTACAAAATCTGCAGAAACAGTATGGCTTTCACTATGCTGCCAATATGACCACCAATGGTTATCTGCTGAATGACAAGCTATTTCGGCAGTTCTATCAGGCAGGGATCACCAGCTATCAAATTACAATTGATGGTTGGAATCACGACAAGACTCGGCCCCATGTATCCGGCAAAGGAACCCTGCAGACCATCATTAACAATCTGGCCTCTCTTTCCAAGTTGCCGCCGGCAGAGTATTCCTTTCATATCACGCTGCGCCACAATATTCTGGCCGACGATGAGGACTACAGTTGGTATGATTATCTGTACCGTCTGTTTGGGCATGACAAACGCTTCGCCGTACTTGTTCGTGCTGTTGGTGACTGGGGTGGTGAAGGCGTCCACAGTCTATCCATCCTTCATCAGGATACAAAAGATGTGTTGGTAGCAAAACATGTTGCATATCTGGATAAGATCGGGATGTCGTGTCATAACCACAGAAACGGAGCCCTTGCACAGGTGTGCTACGCTTCCTATCCACATAGCATGGTATTCCGGGCCAATGGAAAAATTGGCAAATGCACTGTGGCGCTTGACCACCCGCAAAACCAGTTAGGTTGGGTTGATCCCGAAAAAGGTATTGTGATCGACCCGGAGGTTAACTGCCGGTGGAGCTTTTCTGATCTGAAGCCCGAGTGTCGTAGCTGCCGGAATGTTTTGCGCTGCATGAATATGCAGTGCAAAAAGTCTGAAATTATTGATGGAAAGACAGTTTGCCTCTATAGAAAATCAGAATGTGTGTAATCAGTTAACTAACGCAAAACGATATGTTTATTCCTCATCCTGTGTGCTACAATTTGAATCAGAAAGAGCAAAGCACACAATCCACTGTTCATAGAGACAGATGGAACGATCACAGAAGAGGTGGAAATCATGAAGTATTATCTCAAAAAGTGCTGGCCCACTGTTACAGCGGCCTCCATCTGTATGGTTGTTGCCTATGGTTTGCAGGTCTGCACCAGTCTGGTACAGATTCAGATCACCCAGGGACTGCTGGACGGTGATCTGCGGGCTTTCACCATTCGGATCATTCTTCTTCTGCTGACCTGGCTGGCCGTGGTCCTTTGCCTGATTGCTGAGACCTTCTTCCAGGGCCGGGCCGTGCGCCGGATGAACAACGCTCTGCGCCGGGATATGGCAGCGGGCCTGTTGCACAAGACCCATCAGGAGTATCATAAGCAGGAGAGCGGCGAGTACCTCTCCCAGTTTACCAACGACGTGAACCAGATTGAGCAGATGGCCTGGACTCCGTTTTTCACCATCATGGGTTCTGCGGCACAGGTGGTGTTCGGCATCGTTGCACTGGCATCCATTCATTGGCTGCTTCTGGTGATTTCTCTGGTCATCGCATTGGTTATGATCTTCGTTCCTCGTCTGTTCAGCAAACGGTTGGGAACCGTTGGCACAGCCTGTGCCGCCAGCCAGGCTGACAGCGTCAGTAAAATCAAGGATCTGCTGGCAGGTTACGATGTGCTTCGCTTCTTTGGCAAGGATGAACGGTTTACCAGCGGAGTCGATGCAGCCAGCGACAGCATGGAGCAGGCCAAGTACAAACTGACCATCAACAAGGACGGCATCGGCTGTGGTCTGGCCTATGTCAGCGCCGTCTGCCAAGTGGCCGTTGTCATCCTGCTGGGTGTCCTGATCCTCAATGATATGATTCCTCTGGCCACCTTTATGGGCACCGGTACCATCTGCGCCGGCGTGTATAATGGACTGAACCAGGTGTCCAAACTTGCAGTGTCCTTCTCGGCCAGCAAGCCCTATTTCGATAAGATTACCATCCATGCCGGCGAGGCGCAGCTTCCTGATTTCGGTCTGCCTACCCTGCAGGAAGGCATTACGGTCAAGGATGTCTCTTTCGGCTACGATGAAAAGAAGCCGATCCTGGTCCACATGAACGCGGAATTCAAGAAAGGCGGCAAATACGCCCTCACCGGTCCCTCCGGCTGCGGCAAGAGCACCCTGCTGAAGATTCTTCTGGGCTGGCTGCCCGGCTACCAGGGCAAGGTCCTTTATGACGAGAGAGACGTGCGGGATTACACGCCCGAGCAGCTCCAGCAGAAAATGAGCTACATCGAACAGAATGTGTTCCTGTTCAATACCACCATCCGTGAGAACATTACCCTGGGTGAGCACTTTACCGACGAGCAGATGGAAAAGGCACTGCGTGACAGCGCCCTGGCAGGCGACCTTGCCAATATGCCCAAGGGTCTGGATACGCCGGTGGGCGAGGAAGGCAACGCCCTCTCGGGCGGCCAGAAGCAGCGCGTGGCCATCGCCCGTGCTCTGATCCATAACCGCAGCATCCTGCTGGTGGATGAGGGCACCAGCGCCCTGGACCAGAAGAACGCCGACATCGTGGAGAAGAGCCTGCTGTCCAACCCTGACCTGACCCTGATCCTGATTAGCCATCACCTGAGCGACGAACGTAAAGCCCAGTTCGATCATGTGTACGAGTTGACGCCCGCATCTTCTATTGTCTGAAACCGGGAAGCAACGCAATAGCCGGAAGAATCCAAAGAAACCGTGCCGGGGTTTCGTGACACACGACTTTGTTTGCAAAGTCTAGTGTGTTACACCTTGGTTCCGGCTGATGCGGAAAAGGGACTGCGAGCAGCTCCGGCAAGCACCTATTCTGCGGCAGAAGGATGCGCGGATGGGGATGGCAGCTAATGGTTTCTGCCCACCCAGCGCAGGCTTGCAGAGGAACCAATGGTGTACGTTCTCCTTCCTGCCGCAGCAGCGTTTTTCCCTATAAGCCGCAAGGTAAATAATCAGCGTCTGTATTTGCCCCGCATCCCGGCCTTTGTGCGGTGCTTTAACATAGAGGATTTATTGAACACTCGCAGCAAGGTCATCTGTTCTTCTTTCGTCAGCTTGGAATAGTCGATGCCGATCTGTCCCATCAGGACATTCATCTTCTTTTCCAACGGAGAACCTTCAAACTTCTGTGCATTTTCAAGCTGCTTCCTCGCTTGCTCGACCGCTGCGCCGTCCGACGTGGTCTTATCGGTCCCATGTGCCGCTTTGATCTGCTTCAGGATCGCCGCCAGCTCATCATAGAGGATCTGCCCGAAATATTCGTCCTCGTTGATCTGCGCCGCCTTCAGCGTCCGCATGGTCAGGTCCTCTGCATCGGCATGGTATCGCTTTTCCAGTTCCTGCCGGGTGGCTTCCACCATGGCATTCATATCCCGGATGCGGTCACTGACCAGACCGTCCACACAGATCTCAAGGTCGGTCATCCACCGGGAAAAATCGGGATGTTCCAAAAGTTCACACAGCAGCCGATGATTGAAATTCCCATTCCTTAATACGTCCACTGCGCCATCGCTCAGATGCAAGTCCGAAAGGACTGCATCTGGGCGTTTTTTGTTTTCCGTCACGCCCAACAGGTAGTCCGTGGTCACGCCATAGAACTCAGCCAGCGTTGTCACCGCATAAATGCTGAGGTCGGTCACATCGTCACTCTCGTATTTCGACAATGCCGATTTGGACAGACCCGTCTGCTCTGCCAGCGTTTCCAGCTTCAGACTCCGCTCCACACGCAGGTCTTTGAGCCGTTCTCCCAGTGTCAGCTTGATGTTCATGGTCGCACCTCCGATGTTTTTTGCACAGTATACCACTTCCGGCGGTTCCTGTCCATAAGCGTGGAATTTTGCAGTTTCTGCACCTGTTTTCCGACATTATGGATATACGGCACAGCAGCCATGGAGGTGCTATCCTATAGACAGAAGGAAAACATATCACTCCCCAGCAGCGAACATATTAAGGGCTTCCCGTAAAAGCCCTCCCGAATCATATAACCGAACCTTGACAACAGAATGACCGTCCGAACTGCCCAGACCGCCAAGACCTCCCATCGGGGGAGCGAGCGCCCTGCATAGGGCCGACACAGAGTCCAAAAAGATTTCCTGTCGGGAGGCAGCAAGGGAGACCGGCTTCACCGAAGTTCCCATTTGGGGGACCCCGGTGACTTTGAACGTGGCAGGGATCAAAACGATCCGTGCCAAAACCTTTGACCAAAGGAGAAATTTTGAGTTTATATCAAAAGATCAAGTCCGCCATCACCGTTCGGCAGGTGGGAGAGATGTACGGCATGGAGCCCGACCGCCATGGCATGGTGTGCTGTCCGTTCCATTCTGACAGCGACCCCAGCATGAAGCTGAACGACACCTATTATTACTGTTTTGGCTGTGGGGCCAACGGAGATGCCATCGACCTCACCGCCAAACTGTTCGACCTGAACCCCCGGCAAGCCGCCGAGAAGCTGATACACGACTTCGGGCTTGACCCGGATAAGCCGCCCGCCAATGCCATCGCCCTGCTGCCGCCCAAGCGTGGCCTGACAGATGAGCAGTGGGCAGACATCGCCTACTGCCTGCGGGTGCTGACCGACTATCTCGACCTGCTGCACGACTGGCAGGAGCGCTACAAGCCCGCCACCCCGGAGGAACCGCATGACCCACGGTTTGAAGAAGCCCTCCACACGACCGAGACCATCGAGCACCTGACGGACTGCGTTGCATTTGGAACGCCCCAGCAGAAGGCCGCTGCCGCCGCACGGCTGCTGTCCGGGTCGTACCTGCTGATGCTGGAGGAGCGCACCGACCGCCTTGCTCTGGCAAAGTGCGCCTGACGATTCATTCACCTAAAGTGGCGCTTATCATTATGATAATCACCACTTTACTTTTTTAAAGGAGAACCACCACATGAAGAAAAACATTTCCCGCAACCCCTTATGGCCGGACTGGTACAACGGCAAGAAGATCGATGAAGTCCAGTTTGGCCGTGCCTTTCTGGAACAGTGGCCGCTGAAATGCGTCAACGGTACGCTGTACACGCTGGACGCCCCGGTAGAGGACGAAAGCGAGATCAAGCAGCGCATCTTGGAGAACATCGAGGAATATGTCACCTCCGGCCTGTCCAAAAAGGTCACCAACATTCTGGAGACCATCAAGCTGCTGGCCTTTTCCGACCCGTTTCCCATCGAACAGGACTGCATCCACCTCCAGAACGGCGTGTACCATCTGCCGGACGGCTCTTTTCAGGAGAGTCGTCTGTTCTGTCAGAACCGTCTGTCTGTAAAGTACGACCCCAAAGCCGCCAGCCCTGACCGCTGGCTGACCTTTCTGCACGAGCTGCTGGACGATGCTGACATCCCCACCTTGCAGGAATATCTGGGCTACTGCCTCATCCCCAGCACCAAGGGGCAGAAGATGATGCTCATCGTTGGCAAGGGCGGCGAGGGCAAGTCCCGCATCGGGCTGGTGCTCAAGCGGCTCATGGGAGATGCCGCCAGCAACGGCAGCGTCCAGAAAGTCGAGAACAATCGTTTTGCCCGTGCCGATTTGGAACGCCGCCTGCTGATGATCGACGATGACATGGACATGAACGCCCTGCCCAAGACGAATTATATTAAGACCATTGTGACCGCCGAAGCCAAGCTGGACTTGGAGCGCAAGGGTGTCCAGAGCTACCAGCGGGATATTTACGCCCGGTTCCTCTGCTTTGGCAACGGTGCGCCGAGTTGGAAGGCATCCTGCTGTGGTGTCTGGAAGGGCTGCACCGGCTGGTGCAGAACGATTTCCGCTTCACGGTCAGCGAACGAGCCGCCGCCAATGTGGACACCATCAAGCGCAGCAGCAACAATGTCATCGACTTCATGGAGTCCGAGGGCTACTTCCGTTTCAAGGCGGACTACTCCATCAGTTCCAAGGAGTTCTACGACATTTACAAGCAGTGGTGCGAGGACAACGCCTGCCACAGCGTATCGGCGATCCGTTTCAGCGCAGAACTGCGCCAGAACGACCGCCGCTATAACCTTGAAGCCACCAACAACATCTATCTGCCCGGCGGCCGCAGGGTGCGGGGTTTTGTCGGCATCGAACCGCTTGTCCACCCCTGTCCGTAAAAAGTGCATTTTTTTACGGAAGAAGTTCGTACAACCTGTACGGTCTGTACTTGTACGCACCTGTACGGCGAATTGAAGCGAATTAAGACGTGTTATCGTTTATATTTCAAATTTCCGTACGTCGTACAGACCGTACAGGTTATTTGAAGTCCGTACGCGATTTTTTCGGATGCGTACGGAGCAATCAAGTTCGCATTGTGCGAACTTGATTGTAACTCTCCCGCAGGAGACGTTCCCCCTCGGAGAGCCCACTACACTTTGCAGACCATAGGGATGAAAGTGTCATAGTGGGTTATTACACTTCCGGGGAAGTGCATCTCCGTTCTCGTCACCTTCCTCTGAACCCCGAAAGGAGGGATGCCCTTTGGCAAGAAACGATGGCGTTGACCGCACCAGTGTCCGGAATCTCGCCGTTTCGGACAAGGCCGTTGGCAACACCCAGCAGCACAATGAGCGCGAAAAGGACAGCTATCGGAACCCCGACATTATCCCCCAGCGCACTGCATGGAACATCCACTTCAAAAAGCCAACCGCCAGCTACACCGACCTGTTCTCCCAACTGGAAACCGCTGGCACGATTTCAACGCGC
>NZ_PRLE01000004.1 GCF_003287495.1 Faecalibacterium prausnitzii | reverse complement strand
AACACAGAAGTTAAGCTCACTCGTGCCCAAGATAGTTCGCTGGAAACGGCGCGTGAAAATAGGTAGTCGCCGACTTAAACAAAAGCCCTCGAGGATCTTCCTCGGGGGTTTTGCTTTTGCAATAGAACAATATTGAGGGAAGAGCACGCCAACTTTCCACACTCCAACAAAAATTGGTTCAAAACTTTACCCGATACGCTGCTTCTTAAATGGAGGCGGCGTATTTTTTCGCTCAAATCCCTTGCATCTGGCCGGTGGGTGAGGTATGCTTAACCAATAGAGCATTGCAGAGGGAGGAAACGGGCATGGACATGGAAGAGATCCGCTATCTGCTGGGCAGTACCATTTTTGCGCGGGCCAAGGCGTATCTGGACCGGGTGGAAGACCTGGACTGTGAGACCAGCGAAAACGGCGTGCGGCATCTGACGGCCGTTGTGCGCGGCGGCGGACGAAACCGCTACCATACGCAGGCCTGGCTGCGGGAAAACGGCAGCTTTGTGAGCGCCAGCTGTACCTGCCCGTATAACGAAAACGGCGAGGGCCCCTGCTGTAAGCACATCGGTGCCCTTTTGATGCTGGATGAAGAGGGCAAAACGCAGCCTGCCGCGGTGGAGCCTGCGCAGAAAACCCAGCTGAACAATATCCCGGGCGTGGTGCGGGGAACAGAGTTTGCGCAGGAGAGTGCTGCCCGGAAAGACAGCTATGCTTCCAGCCTGGAAATGCTTTTTGGAAAGAAATGGCGGGGCGATGAGCCGGAAACGGATGCCGCCGCCCGTCAGCTGCTGCGGACCTATCAGGAAAATACACTGGCTGAGCTGCCGCTCCCTGCACCCGAAGAGGGGCAGCGCCGGGAGTTTGCCGAGCTGGAACCGGAACTGACCCTGCTCTCCGGGGAGAAGCCCTGGTTGCGGCTCCGTATTTCGGATGGCGGGCGGCAGTACCTCGTCAAGAGCATCCCGGACTTGCTGAACGCTGTGGAACAGGGCCGGGTGGTGAGCTACGGCAAAGCGCTGACCTTTCTGCACCGGAAAGAGGCCTTTGCCCCGGAGGCACAGCAGCTATTGGCCGTGCTGCGCCGCCAGCAGAGCGTGCGGGAAAGTCTGGAGCAAAACCTCCAGAAGCTGCGCGGCTACGCCACAGCGGCCAGGAGCCCGGTGGCAGGCGGCATGGCCCTGAGCGGCGAGGGGCTGGACGAGCTGGTCCATCTCTATGAGCCGACGGGGCAGGTGGGCGGTTATGCCTTAAAAACGGGTCTGCCCGCCCTGACCATGCAGGTGGAAAAGCGCCGGGGCGGCGTGCAGGTCAGTGTAACGCCCTCGCTGGGATTTGTGGCAGGGCTGGACCATGATTATCTGTTCAGCGACGAAACGCTCTGGAAGCTGGACCGTGTCCAGAGCGGGCGCGTTTTACCGGCCCTCAAGACGCTATGCGGCAGCAGCCTGTTTTTCACGACACAGGATGCAGCGGATTTTTGCAGTTTTGTCCTGCCGGAGTTGGGCCGGAGCGTGACCATCGAGGATCCGGAGCGGCTGCTGCTGAATCAAATTCCGTTGGAACCGGTGGTGCAGTTTTATCTGGACGCGCCCCGGATAGGAGCCGTCTCGGCCCACGCCGAGTTTTTGTACGGGGAGGAAAAAGTGACACCCTTTGCCCCGGCCCCGGGTGGCCTGCTGCGAGATGCCCGGGCCGAAAAGCGGGCCGCGCGGCTGCTGGGAACCTACTTGCAGCCCGGCGAGGACGGCAATGCCACCCAGTACAGCACCGACGAAGAAGAAATGGTCTACACCTTTCTGGAAGAGGGCGTGCCTGCCCTGCTGACAGAGGGGGAGGTCTACCTGAGCGATGCATTCCGCAATCTGCAGGCCGCCCCGCCCAAGATTGCGGTGGGTGTGTCGGTGCATGGGAGCGTGCTGGACCTGGAAGTGGACACCGGGGAGTTCCCGGTGGGGGAGCTGCGGGCCTTGCTCAAATCTCTCCACCAGAAAAAGCGGTATCACCGCCTGAAAGACGGGCGGCTGCTCCGGCTGGACGACTCGCTGGAGGGGTTGGACGAGCTGAACGAGACGCTGGAACTCTCGGGCGCGAAGCTCGGGCAGGGCCACACCCAGCTGCCGTTGTACCGGGCTCCCAGCCTGGACTGGGCCCTCTCGGGCCAGAACGGCATCCGCTTCAACCGGGACGACGCGTTCCGGCGGATCAGCCGGAGCTTCCATGCGGTGAAAGACAGTGAGTATACTCCGCCTGCATCCTTACAAAAAGTATTGCGAAAATACCAGCGGGACGGCTACCGCTGGCTGCGGACGCTGGATGGCTACGGCATGGGCGGCATCCTGGCAGACGATATGGGCCTGGGCAAGACGGTGCAGGTGCTGAGCTACCTGCTGGCCATGAAAGAAAACGGGCAGGAACGGCCCGGCAAACCGAAAGACGAGGGCGTTCTGCCCAGCCTCATCGTCTGCCCGGCGTCGCTGGTGCTCAACTGGGCCGAGGAATGCCAGAAGTTCACGCCGGAATTACACTGCCTGGTCGTGGACGGCGACGCCGCCCACCGGGCCGCGCTGGCAAAACAGTGGGGCAGCGCCGATGTGGTGGTGACCAGTTACGACCTGCTCCGGCGGGATGAAGAGTTGTACGCCGGGCAGGCGTTTTACGCCTGCATCCTGGATGAGGCCCAGGCCATCAAGAACCACACCACCCAGAAATACAAGGCTGTCTGCCAGATCAACAGCCGGGTGCGGTTTGCACTGACGGGCACCCCGGTGGAAAACCGGCTGGGAGAGCTGTGGAGCATCTTCTCGTTCCTGATGCCGGGCTATCTGCCGCCTTATAAGAGCTTCTGCACCCGGTTTGAAAAGCCCATCGTGCAGGAGGACGACAAGGCTGCCGCCCGCCGGCTGAACCAGCTGACCGGATCGTTCCTCCTCCGCCGGATGAAAGCCGACGTGCTGAAAGAGCTGCCCCCCAAGACCGAGAACATCCACCGCATTGAGCTGGAGGAGGAGCAGCGCAAGCTCTATCTGGCAGCGGTGGTGGACGCCCGGGACAAGCTGCAGGCGGCAAAGCCGGAGGACAAAATGGCGGTGTTCGCCGTCCTCATGCGGCTGCGGGAGATCTGCTGTGACCCCCGCCTCATCGTGGACGGCTGGGAGGGCGGCAGCGCCAAGCTGGACGCCTGCATCGAGCTGGTGGCCTCCGCTGTGGAGGGCGGACACCGTATCCTGCTGTTCAGCCAGTTTACCTCCATGCTGGAGCTGCTGGCCAAACGGCTGGACGAAGAGGGCATCAGCCACTTCACGTTACAGGGCTCCACGCCCAAGCCCGTGCGGGCGGAGCTGGTCCGCCGGTTCAACGGCGGCGAGGTGAGTGTCTTCCTCATCTCGCTGCGGGCAGGCGGCACCGGCCTCAACCTGACGGCGGCCGACATCGTTATCCACTACGACCCGTGGTGGAACGTGGCGGCTCAGAATCAGGCCACCGACCGCGCTTACCGCATCGGGCAGCAGAACCCGGTGCAGGTGTATAAACTCATTGCGCAGGATACCATTGAAGAAAAAATCGTGGAATTGCAGCAGGCCAAGCAGTCGCTGGCCGATACCGTGACCGGGACGGCGGATGGCGCCATCCTGTCCATGCGGCCGGACGAGCTGCTGCAGCTGCTGGAGGGGAGCGAAACATGAAATACGCATTGTTTTCCGTGCCGGTAGGCACCATTTACGATCTGCCTCAGCCCATCAAGGAGGGCGAAACGGGGCCGGTCTCCACCATTGGCGATGAGGGGCTTTACGGGCAGGCCTGTCAGGTGCGCACTGCCCCCGGCGGCGTGACGGCGGCCGGAGTCCATCTGGCCCCGGATGTGGCCGAGGTGGTCAGCTTTTACGGCTACCACGGCTATGTTTTTACCCGGGAGCTGCAGTTTATCGAGGAAGCTCCCCTGCGGGACTACCTCGCGGAGCCGATGGCCCTGGCGGGACGGGCCACCGATGTCCTCAACCTGCCCAAGGTGCAGGGCGTCCGGATGATGGAGCTGGAGCGGGGCGGCCTGCTGCGCCGGGTGGCGGAAGCGCCCGAGGAGGCCGAGGCCCACAAGGGCTGGGCCAAGGTGCGGCTGGTGGATGGCCGCGTTGGCTATGTCCGGGATGTGGCGCTGGAACCGGTGCGGTATGAGATGAGCGCCGTGTTCTCGCAGGAAGAGGGTCTGCCTTTTGACGAGGCGCTGGCAAAGCAGAAAGGCATCCCCGCCGCAGAGCTGGTGCAGGAAGCCCTGAACCGTTGGTACGGCGGCAGCGAGGAGGTGTTCCGTGCCGCCGTCTGTGAGCAGGCCAAGAAATACATGGGCACGGAGTACCGCTGGGGCGGCAAATCCGGCCGGGGCATTGACTGCTCGGGCCTTGTCAGCAGCGCCTACATGCAGTGCGGCGTCCTCATTTACCGGGATGCCAGCATCGTGGAGGGCTGGCCCATGCACGAGGTGCTTTTTGAGGAAAAGAAGCCGGGCGACGCCCTCTTCTTCCCGGGGCATGTAGCGCTCTACCTTGGCGGCGGGCGGTATATCCACTCCACGGGAGCCGCGGTCAGCGGCGGCGTGGTGCTCAACAGTCTGGACCCGGCGGACCCGCTCTACCGGGAAGATCTGGTCAAGTGTCTGAATGCGGTGGGAAGTATCTTTTGAGAACGGAAGGCGGATATTATGAAAGTCTTTGATTTACATTGCGACACGCTCAGTGAGCTGCGGTATGCCGAGGAGGCAGGCCAGCCCAAGAGCTTTGCGGAAAACGATTTACAGATCGACCTGAAAAAGCTGCAAAAAGGTGACTACATGCTGCAGTGCTTTGCAGCCTTTGTCAACCTGGCCCGCCCGGGGCAGGACCCGCTGGTGGCGGCGCTGGAGGAGATCGACATCTTCAAGCGGATCATGGCAAAGTACAGCGATTTTATCGCGCCGGTGTATCAGCCGGAGGATCTCCGCAAGAATGCGGAGGCGGGCAAGATCAGCGGAATGCTGACCATTGAAGAGGGCGGCTGCTGCAAGGGCAGCCTGGGCGTACTGCGGCTCATGCATGAGCTGGGCGTCCGGATGATGACCCTGACCTGGAACCACGAAAACGAGCTGGCCAGCCCCAATGTGGTGCCGGGAGCCGACACGGATACCATCTGGCCCTGCCAGCCTAATACGAAGACCGGCCTGAAAGAAAAGGGCTTCGAGTTCCTGGCCGAGATGGAGCGGCTGCACATCATTGCAGACGTGAGCCACCTCTCGGATAAGGGCTTCTGGGACATCGCCGAGCACAGCACCCGTCCCTTTGCAGCCAGCCATTCCAACTGCCGCACTCTGGCACCCCACTGCCGCAACCTGACCGATGAGATGATCCGGGCCATGGCAGAGCGGGGCGGCCTGGTGGGCCTGAACTACTGCTCTGGCTTCCTGGACAACCAGCCGGAAGAGTCTCTCTGCCGCAGCACCGTGGCCCTGATGGCAAAGCACGCGGCGCACTTTAAGAAAGTGGGCGGCATTGAGATCCTTGGTCTGGGCAGCGATTTTGACGGCATCGGCGGCGAGCTGGAGATGGACGACTGCTCCAAGCTGCCCCTGCTGGCCGAGACGCTCCGCTGCGAGGGCTTCACCGAGGACGAGGTGGAGCGCGTCTTCTACCGGAACGCACAGCGCTTCTTTGAGGACAATCTGTAAAAATAAGAGAGGATATTCCAAAATGGATCAGAATATGACGCTGGAAAAGCGAATCGCTGCCGAGCTGTACTCCTATCAGGGCAAAATGAGCGTCTTTGTGGACGACCTGCAGGGCCGCACCGTGGAGATGGGAGCCGACGAGGAGTTTGAAACGGCCTCCACCATCAAGGCCTATATCCTGGCGGTGCTGTATTTACAGGCCAGCCGGGGCAAGGCCAGCCTGACCGAGGAGATCGAGTATCAACCGGAGCACTTTGTGGACGGCTCCGGAATGCTGCGGGCTCTGGGCGTGGGAGCAAAGCTCAAGGTGAAAGACACGGCCACCATGATGATCATTTGCTCGGATAACATCGCCACCAACATGGTCATTGATTATCTGGGGCTGGATACCATCAACGCCTGCATCAAAGAGCTGGGCTTTGCCCACACTGTGCTCCACAACCCCCTCCACTTTGACCGCTATGAGAAGCTGGGCACCACCACGCCCCGGGATTACGCCTCCCTGTTTGCGCAGGTGGCCAAGGGCACCCTCGTCAGCGCCGAGGCCAGCGCCGAGATGCTGGCCATCTTCCGCCAGCAGCACTACAACACCATGCTCACCCACGATTTCCCCCAGTTCTACCTGGACTGCGAGGAGACCGGCGAGCCGGAGCTGATCTGGGTGGCCAGCAAGAGCGGCAGCATGAACGCCTGCCGCAACGACGGCGGCATCATCCATACCCCCTACGGCGAATACGTCATCGTGCTGATGAACAAAGACTTCCATGATATCATCGAGTACGACGGCCACCCGGCCATGGTGTATGGTGCAAGGGTCTCCCGGATGATCTTTGACCAGATCCTGGCCTGTGAGGGCAAGCTGTATCGGAATTGAAAAGAAAACCTCTCACCGCTCCAACCCGCTGACAGCGGGGATGTCGCGGAGCTCCTCGATCAGGGGAGTCTGATGGAGAATTTTGGATAATAAAAAGGAATTATAACAATGGGTATTACAATTTCCCCGGTCATGATGGTGTTTCTTGTCTTTATGACCGGATTTGCAGGGTTTGTGGATTCCGCGGCGGGCGGCGGCGGGCTCATCAGCCTGCCGGCCTATCTGTTTGCAGGGCTGCCGCCGCACTACACCTATGCCACCAATAAGTTCAGTGCTGCCTGCGGCACCACCTTTGCCACGGCCAGCTTCTTCAAAAATGGTGCCATGAACGTCAAGGTGGGCATTCTGGCGGCCATCGGCAGCTTTGCGGGCAGCGCGCTGGGGGCGCACATCGTCCTGCTGCTCAGCGATGAGGTGCTGAAGACCACCATGTTCATCATCCTGCCCATTGCGGCGGTCATCATCCTGTGGCAGCGCAACCTCCCGGACGAAAACCGGGATGACGGTACCATGGACCTGAAAAAAGCGGCGCTGGCGCTGGGCATCGGGCTTGGCATCGGCCTGTATGATGGTCTGGTGGGGCCCGGCACGGGCACCTTTGCCATCATCGCCTTTTCCAGCCTGATGAAGTTTGATCTGCGCACCGCCAACGGCAACGGCAAGGTGCTCAACCTGGCCAGCAACTATGCCAGCCTCTTTACTTACCTCATGAGCGGGCTGGTGGTCTTTTCCATCGGCATCCCCTGTGCCATCAGCGGCATCGCGGGCAACCTGCTGGGCTCCCACTTCGCCCTCCGCAAGGGGGCAAAGTTCATCCGCCCCATGATGCTGGTGGTGCTGGTGCTCCTGCTGGGCAAGCTCATTTCGGATGCGGTGCTGTAAAACAAGAAGTGTAGACGCAAAAAAGCGAGGAGCCAGGCTCCTCGCTTTTTTCATGGATCCTATTTTTATTCGATGTCCAGTGCTTCATCAAAGAACGCCAGGCCGAACGCGCCGGGGCCGGCGTGGGTGCCAATGACGCAGCCGATCTGGCGGGTCAGGGCCTCGGGACGGTGCAGATTATCCTGCAGGTAGGTCTGGATGGGGGCCACCTCACGGGGGGCGACGGTGTAGCCTACCAGCGCGGGCAGCGTGGGGTGGATGCCGCCCAGCTCTTCGATCTTTTTGAAGAGGGCAACGTAGGCGCCGGGCAGGCCCCGGGCCTTGCCAGCCAGAGCCACTTTGCCCTCTTTGATGGTGATGAGGGGCTTGATGCCCAGCATCCCGCCTGCTACGGCAGCAGCGGCGGGAAGACGCCCGCCCTTGCGCAGATATTTCAGGTCGTCGATGGCGGCCACCAGATGCAGGTGCTCCTTGGCGTGCTCCAGCGAGGCTGCGATCTGCACGGCCGTCTTGCCAGCGTCCCGCAGCTGGACGGCCAGCCGCACCAGCAGGCCCTCGCCCAGGCAGACATTGGTGCTGTCCACAAACAGCACGTTGTCCACGTTGGCCAGGTCTGCCGCAAGCTTAGCGCACTGGCAAGTGCCGGAAAGCTCATGGGAAAGAAAGATGCCAATGACCTCATCGCCTGCGGCCGCTGCCTCGGCGAAGAAGCGCTCAAACAGCTCCGGGCTGGGCTGGCTGGTGGTGGGCAGCTTCTTGCAGGCGGCCAGCTGTGCATAATATTCAGAGGGGGTCTTGTCAAGGCCGTCCCGGAAGACGGTGCCGTCCTCCAGCGTGACGTTGAGGGGGATGACTGTCACGCCCAGCTGCGCGGCCTCTGCGGGCAGGATATCGGACGCGGAATCGGTGAGAATGCGGATCATAAAATACCTCCATGGGCGGAAGCCGCCCGGAACGGTTGTAAAACAACAGAAACAAGTAAAAAGTCGGTAAAATTATAGCAGAACACCAACCGAAAAGTCAATCTCTTGAAGCAGATTTCTTCGTGGAGGCGCAAAACTGCTTGCACCCAAGGGGCGGGTGTGGTACAATGTCCGCCGACAGGAGGCAGCGCCATGAACAAGATCGAAAAAGGCCCGGCGTTCTGGAAAGCGTTCGGGCAGGCGGCGGCCCTCTGGGCTGCGGTGGCCGTGGCCGGCAGTCTGCTGCTGCCCGGCGGAAGCATGACTCTGCCGGAGGAGCCGGAGAAGATGGGCTGGACGGTTCTGCGGGTCTGTGCCGTGCTGCCGCTGGCAGAGGAATTGATTTTCCGGGGCGGGGTACAGCGGCTGCTCCGCCCGCTGGGGCCCGGCGTGGCGCTGGCGGGGCAGGCGGTGCTGTTTGCCGCTGCCCATGGCAGCGCGGAGGCGAAAATTTACGCTTTTGCCATGGGGCTGGTGTTTGGCTGGGCCGTGGAGCACACCGGGCGGCTCTGGCCCGGCATGGGGCTCCACTGCCTCAACAACTGCATCGTGCTGGCCGGATGTCTGGCAGAGAGGGGACTGGGATGACCGATTACGAACTGATGGGTGCAGCCCTGGCCGAAGCCGAAAAGGCCGCGGCGCTGGGCGAGGTGCCGGTGGGAGCCGTCATCGCAAAGGACGGCGAGATCATTGCCGCCGCCCACAACACCCGGGAGACCGAGAAAAACGCCCTCCACCACGCGGAGCTGCTGGCCATTGACGCGGCCTGCAAAAAGCTGGGCGGCTGGCGGCTGTGGCAGTGTGAGCTGTTCGTCACGCTGGAGCCCTGCCCCATGTGCAGCGGGGCCATCCTCAACAGCCGGGTCAAACGGGTGGTGTACGGCGCGGCCGACACCAAGGCGGGCTGCTGCGGCTCGGTGACAGACCTGTTTGCCCTGCCGTTCAACCACCACCCGGTGGTGGAGCGGGGCCTCCGGGCCGAGGAAGCGCAGGCTCTTTTGCAGGCGTTTTTCCTCCGTCTGCGGGAGCAGCGGGCTGCAAGGCCGAAGTGGAAACCGCCGGTACAGGGACAAAACAAGTCCAAATGATGAAAAAAGTGGGAACTGCGTGAAAAAAGCACGGGTTCCCACTTTCTTTTTTCGGCAATTTGTGCTATATTATTCAATGGTAACTTGTCGAAACCACGCGCAGGAGCCAGCGGGCGCACCGCAGGACCGGACATGACCGGAAGAAAAAAGCAGAGTGCAGCTCCGCTGGGCGCAGGGCCGACCACCACCCCTGCAAGGCTGGAAAATGCCTTACAGAGAAACAAGCGACAGGAGGGTCTGACTCTTGTACGACGACGAATTTGAACTGACATTTGACATGGCGGAGGACAACGCCGAGACGGTGAAACTGCCCGGCAAGCCTCTGCAGCCTGCCCCGGAAGCCCCTGAGGCCCCGGAATCGGCTGGAAAGGCGAAAGAGCCGGAAGTCCCGGATTTCCCGGACGACGAACCCACCATCGTCATCCCGGCCCGGAAGCCGCGGGAGATGCCCAAACAGGAGCGGGAACCTGTGCGGGCAGAGCCTGTGCCGGAGCTGGCCCCGGCGGAAGTGAAAGCGCCGGAGGAGCCCGCGGCGGCCCCGGAAGCACCTGTGCCGGCGATCCGGACAAACGGGCGGACGGTGCTGATCTCCGGCGGAGACCGGGGCATCGGTGCGGCCACTGCCAAAGCCTTTTATGAGGCAGGCTACCGGGTGGCGGTGTTCTACCACAAAAATGCGGAGGCCGCTGCGGCGCTGGAAAAAGCCCTGCCGGGCTGCACCATCGTTCAGTGCGATGTGGCCAGCCGGGCCAGCTGTGAGCTGGCGTTCCATGCAGTGGAGCAGGCGCTGGGCCGGGTGGATGTGCTGGTGAGCAACGCGGGCATTGCCCAGCAGAAGCTTTTTACCGACATCACGCCGGAAGAGTGGCAGCACATGCTGGATGTCAACCTGACCGGCGCGTTCAACCTGTGCCAGCTGGTGCTCCCCGGGATGATCCGCCGCAAGGCGGGCCGCATCCTGACGGTAAGCAGCATGTGGGGCCAGACGGGCGGCAGCTGCGAGGTACATTACTCAGCCGCCAAGGCGGGCCTCATCGGCCTGACCAAGGCACTGGCCAAGGAAGAGGGCCCCAGCGGCATCACCGTCAACTGTGTGGCCCCGGGTGTCATCGACACCGATATGATGGCGGCATTTACCGCCGAAGATAAGGCCGCTCTGGCTGAGGAAACCCCTGTGGGCCGCCTGGGCAGCGCGGACGAAGTGGCAAAACTGCTGCTCTACCTTGCCGGAGAGGACGCCGGATACATCACCGGACAAGTGTTTGGTGTCAACGGCGGGCTGGTGATCTGATGCAGTTTTGTCCGCGGATTTTAAGAGCAACACCCCGGACGGGGTTTCCCCAAAGCGAAAAGGAGAGAGCGAAATGGGCATGACTTTAAAGGAACTGTTGACCAAAGGTGAGGGCACCCTGTCGGCACAGGAGGCCAAAGATTTGGCTGCACAGTGCAGAATGGACGTGGAAACGCTCTACACCCTCCTGGAGGAGCGCGGCATCAAGATCCTGGACAACGAGGTCGAGGCGGATACCAGCCTGGACGTGGACAGCATCATTGCCGAGGTGGAAAACGCCGAGAACAACAGCGATGACATGGGCATCAGCGAGGAAGAGGAGGAGAGTGCGGAGGAGAACCCGGCGGACCTCAAAGCTGCCATGGATGAGCTGCTGGACGACCCTGTGAAGAACTACCTCAAGCAGATCGGCCAGATCCCGCTGCTGAGCGCGGAACAGGAAGTGGAACTGAGCCGCCGCATCCATGCCGGTGCCGAGGCTGCCCACATCCTGCAGGCCGACCGCCAGAAGTACGGCGCGCCGGAATACATCAAGAAGAACAGTGCCCGCTTCTCCTTTGAGGAGGACGAGAACAGCCGCAGCTATACCGAGGACCTGGACGAAGAGGGCAACGAGAAATCCAGCGAGGACGCTGAGGAAAAGGCCGCGGAAGAAGAGGCCATGGAGGCGGTGGAGAACGGCCCCCTGACCGAGGAAAAGCGTCAGGAGCTGCTCAAGACCCGCCGCGACGGTTTGAACGCCCGCCGCAGCCTGAGCGAGGCCAACCTCCGTCTGGTGGTCTCCATTGCCAAAAAGCATGTCGGCCATAACCTGGCGTTCCTGGACCTGATCCAGGAGGGCAACATCGGCCTCATCAAGGCCGCTGAGAAGTTTGACTGCGACCGCGGTTTCCGCTTCTCCACCTACGCCACCTGGTGGATCCGTCAGGCCATCACCCGCGCCATTGCGGACCAGGCCCGCACCATCCGCATCCCGGTGCACATGGTCGAGACCATCAACCGGATGCGTCAGGCCACCAACCAGCTGGTCTACCAGAATGGCCACGAGCCCACCCCGGAAGAGCTGGCAAAGGCTATGGACATGAGCGTGGAGCGCGTGCGCGAGATCCAGCGGATGGCCCAGGAGCCCGCCAGCCTGGAGAGCCCTGTGGGTGAGGAAGAGGATTCCTCCCTGGGCGATTTCGTCGCCGACGAGAACGCCGAGGCTCCCGGCAAGGCAGCTGACCGTGCGATGGTGGCCCAGCAGATCAACCAGGCCCTCAAGAGCCTGACCCCCCGTGAGGAGAAAGTCATCCGCCTGCGCTTCGGCCTGGACGATGGCCGTCCCCGCACGCTGGAAGAGGTTGGCCGCGACTTTGGTGTCACCCGTGAGCGTGTCCGCCAGATCGAGGCAAAGGCCATCCGCAAGCTGCACAGCCGCAAGTGCCTGGCCCTGCTGAACGGCCTCATTGAGTAAGAATCCCGAGCAAACCCATCCAAAGGAGCTGCCGCGGCACTGCGGCGGCTCCTTTTTTGCAAAAAAAACAAAATTTTTTGCCAAAACCTCTTGCAATTCACGGCACCTTATGTTAAAATAATCGAGCTGTGAGTGTGCTGCTATAGCTCAGTTGGTAGAGCGCATCCTTGGTAAGGATGAGGTCTCCAGTTCGAATCTGGATAGCAGCTCCACATAGGGGTATAGCTCAGCTGGTAGAGCAGCGGTCTCCAAAACCGCGTGCCGTGAGTTCGAAACTTACTACCCCTGCCATAACGCCTGGAACTCTTTTGGGAGCTCCGGGCGTTTTGTTTTGCAGGAGGGCGCTCGGGGAGCTTTGCCACGCAAGTGAGGGGCATTCCATCCCCCTCCCAACTGCCTGCGGCAGTCGGGCCCCACCCTCCGGACACTTGCTTTGGCAAACTCCCGCTCGTGTCAGCCGGAAGAGAACGACTCTGGCAAAATAATTTGTCTTTTTCTGAAAATACTGCTTGACAACGCACGGCTTCTCCGGTATAATAGTCAACGTTCCCGCGGTCAAAACGCCGCGAACTTGAGCGATCATGGCCCGGTAGCTCAGTTGGTTAGAGCACCAGCCTGTCACGCTGGGGGTCGTCGGTTCGAGCCCGATCCGGGTCGCCATTTGCTGCTATAGCTCAGTTGGTAGAGCGCATCCTTGGTAAGGATGAGGTCTCCAGTTCGAATCTGGATAGCAGCTCCAAAGCAAAACCACCTGAATCCGTTGAGATTTGGGTGGTTTTTTTGTTTTTGCCTTGAAGCAGAGCCCAAAATGGTGTATCATAATGGGTATTAGAAAAAGTGTAACATTCGGGCAGCTATGCCCTGATAAGGGGGAAAGCCACCATGGCAGATAAAAACTTTTTGACGGATATCATCGACGCGGACCTTGCGGAGGGCAAGGTCAAGGAGATCCACACCCGTTTCCCGCCGGAGCCCAACGGCTACCTGCACATCGGCAGCGCCAAGGCCATCTACATCAACTGGTCCATCGCCAACCAGTACGGCGGTAAATTCAACCTCCGCCTGGACGATACCAACCCCGCCCGTGAGGGAGAGGAGTATGTCAACAGCATCATCGAGGATCTGCACTGGCTGGGTGCCGACCCCAACGGCGGCATCTTCTACGGCAGCGACTACTTTGATCAATGCTACGAGTACGCCGAGAAGCTCATCAAAGAGGGCAAGGCCTATGTGGACGACCTGAGCCGTGATGAAATGCGTGAGTACCGCGGTGCCGATGCCGGCAAGCCCTCCCGCCCCTCTCCGTGGCGGGACCGTGCCCCGGAAGAAAACCTGGACCTGTTCCGCCGGATGCGTGCAGGCGAGTTCAAAGAGGGCGAGAAGACCCTGCGTGCCAAGATCGACCTGGCCAGCCCCAACATGAACATGCGTGACCCGGCCATCTACCGCATCAAGTACGCCGAGCATCACCGCCAGGGCAGCAAGTGGTGCATCTACCCGATGTACGATTTCGCCCACCCCATCCAGGACGCCATCGAGGGCATCACCCACAGCATGTGCAGCCTGGAGTTTGAGAACCACCGCCCGCTGTACAACTGGGTCATCGAAAATATTTTTGGCACCGAATTCCCCAAGCAGCGTGAATTTGCCCGCCTGAATATGACCAATACGGTTATGAGCAAGCGCTACCTGCGTGAGCTGGTGGAGATGGGCATTGTGGACGGCTGGGATGACCCCCGGATGCCCACCCTGTGCGGCCTGCGCCGCCGCGGCTACACCGCAAGCTCCATCTTTACGTTCGTGCGGGAGGCTGGTATCTCCAAGTCCGATAACCTCATCGACATGCGCCAGCTGGAGGCCTGCATCCGCAGCGAGCTGGACCTGACCGCTCAGCGCCGCATTGCCGTGCTGGAGCCCGTCAAGCTCATCGTGGACAACTACCCCGCCGACAAGACCGAGTATTTCGATGTGGCCAACAACCCCAACCGTGAGGCCAACGATCCCACCACCCGCAAGGTGGCCTTTACCAAGGAGCTGTGGATCGAGAACGAGGACTTCGCCGAGGTGCCGCCTCCGAAGTTCAAGCGCCTGACCATGGGCGGTGAGGTCCGCCTGATGGGTGCCTATCTCGTCAAGTGCACCGGCGTGGACAAGAATGCTGACGGCAGCATTGCCGCCATCCACTGCACCGCCGATCTCGAGACGGGCAACGGAAACCCTGCCGATGGCCGCAAGGTCAAGGGCACCATCCACTGGGTGAGCGCGGCGCACTGCGTGGAGGCCGAGGTACGCCTGTACGATAAGCTCTTCACCGAGGCCAACATGAACGCCATCCCCGAGGGCAGCGATTACAAGGACTACCTCAACCCCGAGAGCGTGGTGGCACGCAAGGGCTGCAAGCTGGAAGAGGCTCTGGCCGACGCAAAGCCGGGCGAGAAGTTCCAGTTCGTCCGCACCGGCTTCTTCACCCCGGACAGCAAGAACCCCGGCGTCTACAACCGTGTTGTCACCCTGCGTGACAGCTTCAAGCCTGCCAAGTAAGCAGCGCGGCCGGACGCAAAATTTCTCCAAAGGAGCAATTTCGATACGATGAAAAAGCATACGACCCGGAACGTGATCCTCATGGCGGTCCTGGATGTGGCCCTTGGCATCGTCCTGTCGCTGTATATCGCCAGTACGGGCACTGTTCCCGCAGCCGACAACGCGGATACCTATGCCGATGGTGCCTACAGCGCCTCCGCACAGGGCTACGAAAGCGAAGTGACCGTGATGATCAACATTACGGGCGGCAAAGTGACCAACGTGCAGATCGACGCGGGCGACGAGACACCCGAAGTGGGCGGCAAGGCGGCGGAAAGCCTTGCCCGCAGCCTGCTGGATGCCGGCGGCACGGCAGGTGTGGACACGGTCTCGGGTGCTACCATGACCAGCAACGCGGTGCTGTCCGCTATGGATGCCTGCCTTGCACAGGCCGTGCAGGAATAACGCTTTGATTTGGACTGCTGCACGGCGAGACTGTGCGGCAGTTTTTTGTTGTGAGAGAGTTTTTTATGTTTCTGGATGTTCTGCCTTTTAAAAACGATACGGCCCGCCTCGTCCGCGTGTATGGGGACGAGCCCTGCATCACCCTGCCGGAGGCTCTGTCCGCCCCGGAGGGGGGCACGCTGACCATCACCGAGTTGGGGGATTACTGCTTCTCCGAGAAGCCCCGCGGTCTGCCTGCGCCGGAAGAGCTCTGCCGCTATGCGGTGGAGCCGGACGGCACCGCGCGCCTCCTGCGGGCCTTTGGACGCGATCTGACGGGCGCTTCTCCTGCCCGGTATGATCTGGACTTCGGGGACGGAGAAGCCTCTACTGCCGCCCGGAGCGGGGAAGAAGCTCTCCATCCCCTTTGCGGCAGCTTTCTGGAGGAACTGATCCTGCCCGGGAGCCTGCGGGTCATCGGGAGCTGTGCCTTTTACAACTGTCGCCGCCTGCGCCGCCTTTCGGCCGGGGCGGGGGAGCTGACCATGGGCAGCGATGTCTTCCTCAATTGCTTTGCACTGGAAACGCTGGTCATCCGGGCCCGGCCGGAGCAGGCCACCGGCCTGTTTGCGCTGGCGGGCAGCATTACCGAGGCGGTGCAGGCGCTATTCTGGCCAGAGGGAGAGGCCCGGCCCCTCGCGGGTCTGTGGTACCCCGCCTACTGGGAAGACATTGAGGAGACTCCCGCGCACATTCTGCTCCACACGTTTTCGGGGCAGGGATACCATTACAGACAGTGCTTTTTGGATGGGAAATTCCTCCCGGTCGAATACGACGCCATCTTCCCGCAGGGGCACGACGCGGATGACGCCAACATTATGGCCATGCTCTGCTTTGACCGTCTGCGCTGGCCCTGGAGCCTGAGCAGTGCCGCTGCCGAGCATTACCGGGCTTTTCTGGCGGCCAACACGGGCCGGGTGCTTGTCCGGCTGCTGAAAGCACAGGACATGGACGGCCTGCGGGCCCTGCTGGCGCTGGATGTGTTTGATAAAGATGCCTTTGCCGCGGGTGCGGCGTTGGCGGCCAAGGCCGACAACGCTTCTGCTGCCGCTCTGCTGGCCGACGCCGAGCACAAAAAGTTTGCGGCCCGGCCCAACAAAAAGAGGTACGATTTTGATTTCTGAAAAGGAAAAATTCTTCGACCCGCGCAAGCCGTTCGAGTCCAAACGGCCCGAGACCCATGAGGAGTGGCAGGCGCGGATGGGCGGCGAGGTGCTGGCCGTGGTGCGCAGCGGGCTGTATCTGGACTTCCGATTTCTGGATATGGCCCTCTCGGCCCTGAGCCCAACCCCGGACGAGCGGTGCGGGGTGCTGGCCACCGATGGCCGCATCCTCTGCTACCAGCCCAGCGCCCTGCTGCGGCTGTACAAGGAAAACCCGAAATACCTCAACCGCCTGTACTTACACACGGTGTTCCACTGCATCTTCCGCCACCTGTGGACCAAAGGGCGGCGGGACAAGCGCCTGTGGCACCTGGCCTGTGACATCGCGGTGGAAAATGTCATCGACGGGCTGGGCCGCAAAAGCGTCCAGCGCCCGCTGAGCTATGTCCGTCAGCACGCCTATGAGGAGATCAAGGCCGAGCAGAAAGTGGTGGCGGCAGCACCTACCTACCGCTGGCTGCTGGGCCAGACGCCTGGCGTGCTCCGCCAGCTGGAGCGGGAGTTCTACACCGACGACCACCGCCTCTGGCCCAAGGACGCCCCGGAGCAGCCCCAGCAGATGCCCACGCCCCTGCCCCAGAAGACCTGGCAGAAGATCGGGGAGCGGATGCAGACCGAGCTGGAGCTGCGGGATAAAGAGGCGGGCGAGGGGGCCGACGCGCTCAAGGAGCAGGTCAAGGCCGCCAACCGCAGCCGCCGCAGCTACAAAGATTTCCTGCGCCGGTTCTGCATCACCCGGGAGGAAGTGCACCTTGACCCGGATGAATTTGATCTGAACTTTTATACCTACGGCCTTTCGGTCTACGGCAACATGCCCCTCATTGAGCCGCTGGAGACCCGGGAAAGTAAGAAAATCGAGGAGCTGGCCCTCGTCATTGACACCAGCTATTCCACCTCCGGCGAGCTGGTGCGGGCGTTCCTGGCCGAGACCTACACCCTGCTGAAAGGGCGGGAAAATTTCTTCCACCGGATGAACCTGCACCTGATCCAGGCGGACAACACCGTCCAGCAGGACCTGCTCATCCGCAATGAAGATGAGCTCATCCATGCCATGAACCATTTCCAGCTGCGGGGCGGCGGCGGAACGGATTTCCGCCCGGCGTTCGAGTATGTTGATCGTCTGTGTGCCGAAAAGCAGTTCACCAACCTGCGGGGCCTGCTCTACTTTACGGACGGAATGGGCACCTACCCGGCCCGCCGCCCGCCGTATGAAGCCGCGTTCCTCTTTCTGGGGGAGCGGTTCGACGATGCCAATGTGCCGCCCTGGGCCATGAAAGTGGTGCTGGACGAGGAAGAGTTTGCGGGCCCGGCGGCCCGGTCGGCTTCGGCGCTGGCCGAGGCCATGAGCGAGGAGGACGACCTCTACCGCGACCTCAATAATTCGTGAATCACAATGCGTGAGGAGTTTGCTATGAACATCAAACGTGCCAAAGAAGAAATTGAGCATACCGTCAAGGCCTACCTGGCAAAGGATGCTCTGGGCGAGTACGCCATCCCGGCCATCCGCCAGCGGCCCATCCTGCTGATGGGCCCTCCGGGCATTGGCAAAACGCAGGTCATGGAGCAGGTGGCCCGGGAGTGCGGTGTGGCGCTGGTGGCCTACACCATCACCCACCACACCCGCCAGAGCGCCGTGGGCCTGCCCTTTATCCGCCAGCGCCATTATGGCGACAAGGATGTCTCGGTGACGGAATACACCATGAGCGAGATCATCGCCAGCGTGTATGCCAAGATGGAGGCCACCGGCCTTTCTGAGGGCATCCTCTTCATTGATGAGATCAACTGTGTGTCCGAGACGCTGGCCCCCACCATGCTGCAGTTCTTGCAGTGCAAGACTTTTGGCAACCAGGCGGTGCCGGCAGGCTGGGTCATCGTGGCGGCAGGCAACCCGCCGGAGTACAACAAATCCGTCCGGGATTTCGATATCGTCACCCTGGACCGTGTCCGCCGGATGGACATTCAGCCCGACCTCTCGGTTTGGAAAGATTACGCCCGCGGGGCCCGCATCCACAGCGCCATCCTGAGCTATCTGGAGCTGCACCCGCAGAACTTCTACCAGATCAACGCCGATGTGGACGGCACCCAGTTTGTCACCGCCCGCGGCTGGGAGGACCTCTCCAACCTGCTGGATACCTACGAGACGCTGGGCCTGAAAGCAGACGAAGACCTCATCCGGGAGTACATCCAGCACCAGAAGATCGCCGAGGACTTCTCGGCCTACCTGGACCTCTACTACAAGTACCGCGACGATTACGGTGTGGAAGACATTCTGGCCGGGCAGGTCAAGCCTGCTGTCTACGCGCGGCTCCTCAACGCGCCCTTTGATGAGCGTCTGAGCCTGGTCAGCCTGATCCTGGCGGGCCTTGATACCCGCTTTACGGCCTCCCGCCAGCAGGACGCCGTGGCCGATGCCTGCTATGCGTTCCTGCGGCAGGCCAAGCAGGGCTTTGCCACGGTGCCGGAGGATATTCCGGACGGCCCGGCGGTCTATTTCAGCCAGATGGTGGCCGATTACGACGCCGAGACCCAGAAGCAGCAGGCCGCCGGCCTGCTGAGCCGGGACGCGCTGAACACCCGCCTGCGGGTGTATGCCGTTCTCCGTGCCTGGGAGGCGGAGCTCCGCCGTGCCAAGGCCGTGAGCGCGCAGCCCGCGTTTGACCTGCTCCGCACCCAGTTCCAGAGCCTTGCCGAGGAGCGGGAGAATGCCCAGAACACAGCTTCTGCCACGCTGGAAGCCGCCTTTGATTTCATGGAGCAGGCCTTTGCCGAGAGCCAGGAGATGGTGGTGTTCGTCACCGAGCTGACCCTCTCGCCCGCGGCCCATGCGTTCATTACCGAGAACGGCTGTGAGAGGTACTTCCAGTACAACAAGGACCTGCTGCTGGACCACCGCAAAGCGGCCCTCCAGCAGGAGCTGGCGGCGGAAGAGCGGCGCCACGGCGGCATCTGAGCCGTTTCAAAATGTAAGAGAAAACGCCAAAAGGCGGCATCCTCCCGTGCAGAGGATGCCGCCTTTTTTGGAGAAGAAGATTGGAAATATCGCTTGAAAAAAGAACTCAGACCAGCCCGGTGACCTGGGGCAGGACCATGGACACTGCCGGGATGTAGGTGACCAGCAGCAGGCCCAGGATGATGGCTGCATAGTACATGAGCATGTAGGACATTACCTTGGCCAGTGTGGTGCGGCCCACCTTGATGCCCACGAACAGGGCGTTGCCCACCGGGGCTTTCATTGCTGCGCTGCGCTGCGCAAACGCGAACTTGTCGGGGCGAGGCCCCTCCATCTTGCTACGCAAGACCGTTCTGTCGCTTAAAAGCCCCACTGGGGCTTTCATTGCTCCGCTGCGCTGCGCAAACGTGAACTTGTCGGGGCGAGGCCCCTCCATCTTGCTGCGCAAGACCGTTTTGTCGCTTATAGCAATTCAACTTTTTAATGCAACAGCAACAACGTTGAATTGCATATCGCAAATATGCTGGTTGAATGTTGCGCTAATTTCTTGCCTTGCGATAAAAGCCCCACTGGGGCTTTCATTGCTCCGCTTCGCTTCGCAAACGCGAACTTTTGAGAACACGCCACTTCGGCAGTTTGAAAGAAAACGCAACGAAAACTTTGGCGAAAAGAGAGAGCCGGATGACTCGTTTTACTTATTTGTTTTTTACCAACAGCGCCTGATACGGTTCCAGCTCCACATCTGCCAGCCAGACGGAAGTGCCCTCCGGGGTGTGATACTCGCCGCCCAGAGCGTCCAGACTGGCTCCTGCCGGGTACTCGGTAAAGTTGAACAGTCCCACCAGCGTTTCCTCGCCGCGCTTGCGCACCAGCGCCAGCACGCCGGGGTTGTGGCTGTCCCATGTGGTCACCCAAGCATCCGGGGCAAAGCAGGGGTCTGCACGCATTTGGCGCAGCTGCTCCATGCCCTGCCACAGCTGGTTTTGCAGCGTGCCCTTTTGGGTGCGCTGCTTTGCGTCCTCCCAGTTGAATTTGCTGCGATGCAGATTGCGGCTGTCCTCCACACGGTCGGGGTCGTTTTTGTAGTCCCAGCCATTGAGCTGAGCGATCTCATCTCCGCAGTTCAGCATGGGGAAGCCCTGCAAAAACGCCATAGCAGTGTGCAGCAGCAGGTCACGCTTCACCGCATAGTCCAGTGCGGTTTTATCATCCTTTTCCAGTGCCTGTTCGATACCGCACAGGCTGGCGGTGGTGCCGCAGCTGCGGGCATCGCCGGTGGCGGGGTCGTAGTTGTACAGCTCGCCCTTTGCCCAGCTGCCGGGGAAATTGCCCTCGTAGAAGTGATACAGATATTCCTTGTGTTTCTGCGGGTCGATGCCAAGCTTGTTTTCCACCGCCTCGTCCAGACCCCAGCCGATGTCATCGTGGCAGCGCAGATAGTTCACGAACCAGCAGTTGTCCGGCAGAGCGTGCAGGGCATCCAGCTGCGCCTTCAGCAGCCGGGTGTCCCGGCTGGCAAGGGCACCCCAAAGGTTGACCATGGTGGACACGTTGTAGAGCATGTGGCATTCCGGCTTTTCCGGGGTGCCGAAATAGGCGGCAAGCTCCTTGGGAGCCATGACCACCTCGCCCTTGAGGATGACCGCCGGGCAGACGCATTCCAGCACCATGCGGAGCATCCGCACGATGGTGTGTACCTGCGGCAGGTTGCGGCAGGTGGTGCCCAGCTGCTTCCAGATGTAGGGCACCGCGTCAATGCGGAACACTTCCACGCCCAGATTTGCCAGATGCAGGATGCTCTTGGTCATGTCCACGAACACCGCCGGGTTTGCGTAGTTCAGGTCCCACTGGTAGTCGTGGAAGGTGGTCAGCACCCACTTGTGCATTTCCTCACACCATGTAAAGTTGCCGGGCGCGGTGTTGGGGAACACCTGCGGCACGGTCTGCTCGTACTGGTCGGGGATGGTGCGGTCGTCATAGAGATGGTAATACGCCTGAAACCACGGGTCGCCCGCCTTTGCCGCCATGGCCCAGCGGTGGGTGCTGGCGGTGTGGTTCATGACAAAATCCAGACACAGGCTGATGCCGGCTTTCCGCAGCTCCCGGGTCAGGTTTTCCAGATCTTTGTTGGTGCCGAGAGTTGGGTCTACGGTGTCGAAATCCTCCACCGCATAACCGCCGTCGTTGTGGGGGTGGGGCATTTGCAGCAGGGGCATCAGGTGCAGATAGGTCAGCTTCTGCTCTTTCAGGTAGGGCAGTTTCTTTGCCAGCTCTTTCAAGTTTCCGGCAAAGAGGTCGGTGTACATGGTCATGCCGAACATATTGCCCCGCTTGTACCACTCCGGGTCGGCAGAGCGTGCCTTGTCCAGTGCTTTCAGCTCGGCGCTGCGGGCGTTATAGGCTTCTGCCATCTCCCGCTCCAGAACCTCCAGCCCTTCCCGGTTGTGGTACAACTCCATGAACAGCCATTCCAGCTCGTCCTTGTGCTTGGCAAACCGGGACGCAAATTCCTGTTTTACTGCCATAGGTCAGCCCTCCACTTCTGCAAGGGTGGGCATAGCGGGGATAGCGCCGTGCCGGCTGGTGGTGATGCTTGCCGCCTTGTTGGCAAAGGCAAGAATGCTTTCCAGTTTGTCCACCGTCAGGGTGTCCAGCTCCTCCTTGCAGAGCTTGGACAGGGCAGCCCCAAAGAAAGTGTCGCCTGCGCCGTTGGTGTCGCCCACCTTGCAGGGGACGCCAGCCACATGGCCAGTTTTCTCCCCAAAGCGGTAGAACACGCCGTTTGCACCCAAGGTGACGAAAATCAGCCGGATGCCGTTCTGGGCAAGCTGGGCTGTGCCGCTTTCGCAGTCGGTGGTGCCGGTGAGCAGGGGCAGCTCCTCATCGGACACTTTCAAGATATCCACCAGCGGCAGGGGAGCCTTCATCTGGGCAATGGCATCCTCTTTGTTCTTCCAGAGGTTGGCACGGTAATTCGGGTCATAAGTAATAACAGCGCCCAGCTTTTTGGCACGGGCGGCAGCATCCAGCGTGGCGGTGCGGGAGGGGTCAGCGGTGAGGCTGACCGAGCCGAAGTGGACGATTTTGGCAGCTTTCAGAGCGCCCTCCGAAATGTCCTCTTTGCTCAGCATCACGTCGGCGTTGGCGCTGCGGTAGAAGCTGAAATCCCGCTCGCCGGTGGCATCCACTGACACGACTGCCATGGTGGTGGGATGGTCTGCATCCACCGCCATGCCGGAAACGTCCACCTTGTTCTCTGCCAGAACCTCTTTCAGGTAGCGGCCAAAGGCATCCGCACCCACCTTGCCGATAAAGGCGGTCTGTGCGCCCAGTCTGGAAGCAGCCACCGCCAGATTGGCCGGGGCACCGCCGGGGTTTGCGGCAAACTGAGGAATGCCGCGCGCATCCTTGCCGGTCTGGGTCAGGTCGATCAAAACTTCACCAATCGTTAAAATGTCCATGCGTTTTCTCCTTATTTTTATCCTATAAGCTAAAACCCAACGATCACCGCTGGAACAGATAATGAATGTAAGCGGCTGCACGCTCCGGGTGCGGTGCATTCTGCACTACCCCAAGATAGACCTTGCCAGAAAAACCTGCCTGCCTGACAAACGGCGTGTCCGAAATATCCAGCACGGTCCCACCGGCGTTCAGACCCGGCAGTGCATGGAAAGACGCATCCAGTGTCCGCAGATCGAGAAAATAATCATCTGCCAACAGTCGATCCCGTGCAGATTCGTCCATCAGAACAACATCTAACCGCTGGGCACTGACTGCACCCAGCAGCTTCATCTCCGAAGCATATACATACTGCTCCTCTGCGCGTTCGCTCTTGCTGAGCAGCAAACCGGACAGCAGATCGACCTGTTGCTTTTTGGTCAGACCCTGCGCCTCGGCAAAGCCGGTGGTAAGCTGTTCCGTCAGATCAGACCCGGCAGTGATATTTACCAGACCAAGGTAAAGCACATCCTCTTTTTTCGTCACATGACGGTAGGCTGCATAGCCAAGGATATAGACGACGATGAGCACGATCGCAATGGGCAGCTTGTAATATGCCCAGATGTGCTCCCACTTTTTGCGCCCATGGAGGGAGCGGAGCGTATCCCGGTCAGTTTTTGTCATGGTCGGATTCCTCGTGTACTGCATCAGGGTCTCCACCGATCAGATAGAGGATCCGAAGCATCAGAAAGGAGCAGAGCATGGCGCAGAAACCCATGCCCAGCAGGAACGCAGGCGTGAACACAAACACGATGACGTACCCCATGATGCCATAGATCGCCGCCATCAGCAGGGTGCAAAACAGATACCGGACCCCCACGAGAAACGCTGTTTTCAGGATGCCGAAAGTGGTGTTTTCAAACCGTGCCAGCAGTGGAAAGGCATACAGCAGAACGATGCCGTACAGAACTGCCGCACCAATAAGCACTGCAGTGAGCAGCGTCCAGAAAATGTTTTCGCTCCACATTCGGCGCAGCACAAAGCCATCCGCAGCCAGGAAACTGCCGACTGTCAGCAGGATAAGCCAGAGTTTTGTGGCAGGCTTAAAATTTTCCCGGAACGCCTTAAAAAACATCCGGGTCAGACCATCGTCCCGATCTTCCGCCATTTTGATCGTGACGTAGAACAGTGCAGTCGTAGAAGCCCCGATGGTAACGATGGGCAGGCTGCACACGAGCCATAAGATGTTCAGGTAAGCACTGTAAGTCAATTTCGTCAGCACAGCAAACAGCGGCTTGTCCGGATTGCACAGGTCACGCATGGGGGTTCTCCTTTCGCTCAATCTCCTGTGGATTCGCGCAGGATCAGGTTGGTTTCCGTATAGACGGTGCGATAGTTCAGCGATGGCTCTTCGATGCGGGTCATAAGCAGATTGGCAGCGGTGTAGCCCATGATCTGTCCATGGATATGGATCGAAGTCAGACGGGGGACAAAGTAGGAAGCCTCCTGACTGTCATCGAAGCCGCAGACCCAGATATCATCGGGAACCGAATACCCCAGCTCATTCAATGCCTTGACCAGATCCATGGCAACAAAGTCATTGGCGCAGACAAAGGCATCCGGCATCGTTTTGAACCGACGGATGGTTTCGTACAGGGATACCGGATAGTTCTGCTGCCCAGATGGCATCGCACAGGTGCTCAGGCCTTCTGTCAGACCAAAGTGCTCCACTGCATCCTTATAAGCCATATAACGCTCAAAGAAGGACTGACAGTGGTTTTTATCCCCCGCAAAGCTGATGCGTTTTTTGCCGCGCTGGACCATGTGGGCCACTACATTCTGGATCTCCATGCGGTTTTCCATATAAAGGCGGTCGGCTTTCAGAGGAGGACGCATATCCATCACAGGGGTGTCTACAAACAGCAGCGGAACATCCAGATCGCACAGCATCTGTGCGTAGTCATAGTCGAATACTTCAAAGCAGATGATGCCGGCTGTGTGCTGGATGTTGAGAGAAAGTGGAAGTTTTTTCTCTTTCAGCTCCATGGGAGAAATGCGATGAATGGTCATGCCGCTGTGCAGATGGTCGATTTCCGACTGGAAACGATCCAGCATCATGGAGGAAAAGTGAGAGTTGTTCAGAAACCGGGTCGTCAGCATGGCGATCTCCCGTTTGCCACTCGGCAGAATGAAAGGTTCTGCTGTTTTTGCAGCGTCTTCCTGAAACAGCGGCAGATAGGCGAACTGCTTATAGCCCATTTCGGCGGCTTTGCGCAGGATCTTCTCCCGTGTGGCATCTGCCAGCACACCAGTGTTGTTGATGGCCTTTGAAACTGTGTTGCGGGAAAGCTGCAGTTCGTTTGCAATATCCTGAATGGTGACTTTGGTTGCCATAAGTCATCCTCTTTCTTTTATAGATAAAGTCTGGTGACGGATCTTATTCTTTGCGACTCCAGTATAGTGCAAATGCACAAATTAGTCAAATGCAAAAATGCAAATCATCATTTTGCATATTTACGCACTTTCGAATTTGTGCATCTGTACAAATCCACAATAATTCTTGATGTATACCATGAATTATCGTTGACATTCGCCTGCATGCGTGGTATAAATAAATCAAAGGATTTTACATTTGCACAATCAAAACGAAAAAACGTAAAATTCAAAGGTGCAAATGTAAAATACAAATCAAACGGCAAGCAAATCAAAAAGGAGGAGAATGATTCATGAAAGCAAAGACGGCCTCGCCGGAAACGGCTGTGCTGACAGCAGAACGCAAGCTGCACAACACATGGGTCTACATCAAACGGCATTGGCAGCTTTACCTGTTGTTCCTGCTGCCTGCCGTGGTGCTGACGCTGGTGTTCAAGTACGCTCCCATGGGCGGTGTGCTGATCGCGTTCCAGAAGTACAATCCCTTCAAGGGCATCTGGGGCAGCGAGTGGGTAGGCTTCAAAAACTTTACCCGCTTCATGTCCTCGCCGGACTTCCAGCGTTATCTGATCAACACCCTGAAGCTGAGCGTGTACGGTCTGCTGTGGGGCTTCCCGATCCCCATCTTGCTGGCATTCCTGCTCAACCGTATCGAGAGCAAGAAGATCAAGCAGAAAGTGCAGCTGGTGCTGTATATGCCCAACTTCATCTCGGTCATCGTGCTGTGCGGCATCGTCCGGGTGCTGCTGAGTGTCACCGGTCCGGTGAACGGCCTGCTTCACACCAGCATCAACTTCATGACGCTGCCGGAAGCGTTCCGCCCCATCTACATCATCAGCGGCATCTGGCAGGGTGCCGGCTGGGCATCCATCATGTACACCGCATCCCTTTCGAACGCCAGCAAAGATCTGAAGGAAGCTGCGATGATCGACGGCGCAAACCTGATCCAGCAGATCATGACGGTGGAGTGGCCCGCCATTAAGGATATGGTCGTGATTCAGTTCATCCTGCAGGCAGGCAACATCATGAGCATCGGTTTTGAAAAAGCCTATGCCCTGCAAACTGACCTGAACCTGAACACTGCCGAGATCATTGCAACCTACGTTTATAAAAAGGGCCTGTTGGACGGCGATTACAGCTTTTCCACGGCAGTCGGTCTGTTCAACACCGTTGTCAACGTCATCCTGCTGATCGCAGTGAACAAGGTCGTTGCCAAAATGAACGATGGCAAGGGCTTGTAAGGAGGGGTTTACCATGGCAAAACAGAAAAAATCAAAAATGGCCCTCTACACCAGACAAGATAAGATCATCCTGTACTGCGGCTACGCACTTCTGGGCTTGTTCCTGCTGGCGATCATCGTTCCGATGATCTACATCGTCATCGCGTCCTTTATGGACCCGGTCACTCTGCAAAACAAGGGCATCTCTTTTGATTTCAGCAAGTGGAGTCTGGATGCTTACCAGCGTGTCGTTTCGGACAAGCAGATCTGGGTCGGCTTCAAGAACGCAGTACTTTACTCGATCATCTTCACCATCATCTCGGTAGCTGTGACGATGCTTGCCGCTTATCCCATGTCGCTGCCGGATTTCAAAGGCAAAGCGATCTTCAACACCTTGTTTGTGATCACGATGTTTTTCAGCGGCGGTCTGATCCCCACCTACCTGCTCATCAACAATCTGGGTCTGCTGGATTCCATGTGGGCGGTCATTCTGCCGGGAGCATTCAGCGTGTGGAACATGATCATTGCCCGTACCTATTATCAAGGCATCCCGCGTGAGCTGCGTGAAGCTGCGGATGTGGATGGAGCCAGCGAGATGCTTTACTTCTTCAAGATCCTGCTGCCCGTCTGTATGCCGGTGGTGGCAGTTCTGGCTCTGTGGCAGTTCGTGGCAATGTGGAACAGCTACTTTGACGCCATGATCTACCTGAACAGCGCATCGAAGCAGCCGCTGCAGCTGGTGCTGCGTTCCATCCTGATCCAGAGCCAGCCGGAATCCGGCATGATCGCAGATATCCAGAGCACTGCCGAACGTGCGAAGATGGCAGAGCTGCTCAAATATGCAACCATTATTATTTCCAGTCTGCCGCTGCTGGTGATGTATCCTTTCTTCCAGAAGTATTTTGATGCCGGCATCATGGCTGGTTCCATTAAAGGCTGAGGATATTCCAGAACTTTATGAGCAGGTACGCTCATCTGTTACACGAAAAAAGAAACATGAAAAAGGAGAAAATACCATGAAAAAGCTGATCTCTCGCCGCAACTTCCTCAAGGTCTGCGCTCTGGCAGGTTCTGCCGCTGCTCTGTCCGCCTGCGGCGGCAAATCCACCGGCGGCAGCAATTCCGCTGCCGCAGCTGTGGACACGACCGGTGCCGTTACATTTCCGCTGTCCGAAAAGGTCACCTTTACCGGTATGACCAGCTTCCCTGTGGGCAGCGAACCCGAGCCGAACAACCGCACCATCTTCAAGCGTCTGGAAGAGCAGACCAATGTGCACATCGACTGGACCGCCATCCAGTCCGACCAGTGGAGCGATAAGATCACCCTGAATATGTCCAACCCCAACACCCTGACGGATTTCGTTTTTACTGCTGATTTTACCGACAGCAATCTGCTGCGCTACGCAGATCAGGGAGTCATCCTCAATCTGGAAGATTACATTGACAACAATATGCCCAATCTCCAGAAGGTCTTTGAGCAGTACCCGGAGTACCGCACCATGTGCACCGACAGCGAGGGCCATATCTGGGCACTGCCCTGGATCGAGCAGCTCGGCTCCGAAAAGACCGCCATCCAGACCATTGGCAACATGAGCTTCATCAATACCAAGTGGCTGAACTTCCTCGGTCTGTCGATGCCCACCACGGTGGACGAGTTTGAGCAGGTGCTGATGGCATTCCGTGATAACGCCGCTTCGATCAAGGCCGAGTATGGCATTGACGGCGACATCATCCCCATGTCCTGCATCGTCAACAACGGCGATCAGGACCCCAGCATCCTCATCAATGGCTTTGGCGAAGGCTACGGCGACGCAGACAAAGACCGCCATATCGCCGTTACCAACGACCGGAAAGTCATCTGTGCCGCCACCCAGCAGGGCTACCGTGATGGTCTGGACTGGCTGCACAAGCTGTATGCCGAGCAGCTCATCGACCCGGAGTGCTTCACGCAGGAGTGGTCCACCTACGTTTCCAAGGGCAAGGCTGGCCGCTATGGTGTCTGCTTCAGCTGGGATGTTGCCAACATTGACAACCTGACCGACTGGGAGCCGCTGCCTGCCCTGACCGCCGATACCCGGAATATCACCCCGCAGAACGGCTCTTTCACCAGCGGCTTTGCCCGCGGCCGGTGCGTTGTCACCGCAAAGGCGGCGAATCCTGCACTGGTTTGTGCATGGCTGGATCAGATGTACGCGCCCCTCCAGTCTCCGCAGAACAACTGGGGTACTTACGGCGATGCGGAAGGCTTTAACATTTTTGAACTGTCCACCAACGATAAGGGCGAGCCCATGCTGAAGCACGCTCCTCTGGGCGATGCTTCTCCCGTGGAAGTCCGTGAAGCGCAGTGTGTCAGTGGGCCTCTGGCGGTTCTGGATGATTACTATGGCGTATACGTTACCTGCCCGGACGATGCACAGTACCGTCTGGACTGGATCAAGGAGATCTACACCCCGGATATGAACAACGATTATGTCTATCCCAATGTCTTTATGAGCAGCGAGGACACCGAGCAGGTCTCTAACCTGCAGGCAGATCTGCAGACCTACATGAATACGCAGAAGGCCAACTGGATCATGAACGGCACTACGGATGCAGAGTGGAACGAATATCTGAGCAAGCTGGAAGCCTACGGCCTGTCCGACTATCTGGGCATTATGCAGAAATATCTGGATGCTTACTACGCATAAGAATTCTTTCCTTTGGAGGATTCCATGAACAATCTGACTTTACAAAAAGCCCGTGCCTACGAGGCCGAGCACGGCGCAGCCATTTCCCCGGCGGAACGCCCTGCCTACCACATGACCCCCTATGTGGGCTGGCTCAACGACCCCAACGGCTTCTCTTATTATAAGGGGAAGTATCACCAGTTCTATCAGTATAACCCCTACGATGTGCGGTGGGCGCCCATGCACTGGGGCCACGCCGTCAGCACCGACCTGCTGCACTGGGAGTATCTGCCCTGTGCACTTGCCCCGGATTCCCCGGCGGATAACGGCCCCGGCTGCTTCTCCGGCTCTGCCACCGAGATGGATGACGGCAAGCAGCTGCTGATGTACACCAGCGTGGTGGCAGAAAAGCAGCCCAATGGGGAGATGCGGGACATCCAGACCCAGAGCATTGCCATCGGTGACGGGCTCGACTACGAAAAGCCTGCCTGCAACCCGGTGCTGACCCAGAAAGACCTGCCGAAAGGCTTCAGCAAGTTTGACTTCCGGGACCCCAAGATCTGGCGTGAGGCCGACGGCACTTACTCCGTCGTCACCGTCTGCCGGGCCGAGGACGACAGCGGCGCAGCGGCACTGTTCCAGAGCAAGGACGGCTTCGACTGGCACTTTGTCACGGTGCTGGAACGCTGCAACAATCAGTACGGCAAAATGTGGGAGTGCCCGGACTTCTTCCCGCTGGACGGAAAACAGGTCTTGATGCTCGGCCCCATGGAGATGCTGCCCAAGGGCGAGTTCCATAACGGTCACAACGTCATTGCCTTCATCGGCAGCTACGACAAAGCCACCCACACTTTCACCAAGGAAAATGTGCAGTTGATGGATGGCGGCATCGACTTCTACGCCACCCAGACCACCCTTGCCCCGGATGGCCGCCGGATCATGACCGCATGGCTGCAGACCTGGTCGGACACCGAGGATAAGCCCCAGGGCTGCAAGTGGTTCGGGCAGACCATCTGCCCCCGAGAGCTGCACATTAAGGACGGACGCATTGTTCAGACCCCCGTGCGGGAGCTGGACGCCGTCCACGGCAAGCGCACCTTCCACGAAAATGTGACGGTGCAAAGCGAAACTTCTCTGGAAGGCATCAAGGGCCGTGTGGCCGACCTGACCGTCACGGTACAGCCCGGCGAGTACCGCTCCTTCACCCTGAAGCTGGCTGCTGACGCAGACCATCACACCAGCCTGACCTACGACCCCTACACCTCCGAGCTGACGCTGGATCGCAGCTATGCCGGTTCCCGTGCCGACATCGTTCACCGCCGCAGCTGCAAGGTCCGCAGCCAGAACGGTGCGCTCAAGCTCCGCATCCTGCTGGATAAAAACAGCATCGAAGTTTTCGCCAACGATGGCGAGCAGACCATGACTGCGTGGATCTACACCCCTCAGTCTGCCGACGGCATCACCTTTGCTGCCGATGGCAAAGCAACTGTTACGGTGGAACAGTTTGAACTGAATCTGTAACCTGATATTCCTTTCATTTCTCCTTCATTGAATACAGCCCCACTTTGGCTTCTCCTTCGCCAAGGTGGGGCTGTGTTTTTTATGTCATTGATCTTCCAGTCTGCCGTGGTCGCAACCAAGCGAGAGATAATGTCCAATCTCCCCACCCAGCACAAGCTGGGTGTACTCCAAGGGCTTGTTGTATAGCAGCCAGTCCAGCTCTGCCCGCTGTGCCGGGATGTTGCCGTACTCATCCTCAATGGCGATGCAATCGATGGCAAGGGGAGTGCCACCCTCGAACCGAGCTTCCACCCGGTTGGAGGCCATGTTGTAGCGGCAGGAAAGCAGTTTGTTCATAAGAAAGCCTCCATGTTTTTCACATTTACTTCTTCTGCGGTGGAAAGTTTCAGCTGTCCGTTTGCAGATCCATGAATCCGCTTTTTGATGCAGCCCTTTACAGGTCTACACTCATCCACCACACGCTCCAATTTCACGCTAAATGCGAACAACGCTCTTTTTGCTCTGCACAAAATCCTGCATCGTTTGGCGTAAAATTGGCGTATGGTGTAGTTTTTACTGGAAATTCATTAAAAGAAAAAGCCTGAAACTTCTCGGTACATCAAGAAGTTTCAGGCTTTGTTTCGCTTAAATTGGAAATTTACTGCTCAATCGGCTTCATCGTGGGGATACTTTCCGGAACCGGCTTACAATGCTTCGTAATGCTTCACAATCGTATTTTCACTTGAGTTTCCGATATTCGTAATCCTTCGTGATTCGCCGTCATTCTCGTAGTTTTGCTGTCAATTTGCTGTCCTTGGAAGAATTTTGCTGTCAGACAAAACGCTCAGTAAGAGCCCTTCTTTGTTGCTTCAAAAAATGTCCAGTGTAGCAGCCAAACGCTCAAATGATTCCTGTTTTTTCTCCTCAGTCGCTTCGGCATAAATGTCCATCGTGGTCTGAATATCCTTATGCCCCATGACCGATTGGATGACCTTCAGGTTGGTCTCTTTTTCGCAAAGCCTTGTGCAGAACGTGTGCCGCAGATGATGTGCCGAAAAGTCCGGCAGCAGAACCGCTTCGCGATGCTGCTTCTTTGCTTCTACTTCCTCGCCTGCGTTGTAGTCTGCAATAATGCGCTTGATGGCGCGGTTCACAGATTGCGGATTCGGGACGTTACCAAAACGATTGCAGAAGATGAAGCCTGTCATACCATCAATCTCCACATCGTTCCAGCCGGATTCTTTCTGCTCCTCATGCAGCATTTCAAAGGCATCCTTCACAGTATCAAACATAGGGATCGTCCGAACGCCTGCTTCCGTTTTAGGTTTCGAGATGTGCAGAACAGAATTGCGGCTTTCGCCCACCGGGTAATAGACCAGACTGTGATTGATACTGATAGTGCGCCGCTCATAGTCCAAATCATCCCAGCGCAAGCCCAACGCTTCACCAATGCGGCAGCCTGTTCCCAGCAGTACCGTGAACAACGGCCACCAGTGGCAGAAGACCGGGTGATTGGCGATATGTTCCATGAACGCCCGCTGCTGCGGAATCGTCAGGGCATGACGCACACCAGTGGTCTGCTCGGAACTTTTCTTGATTTCTGCCATCACACCATCTGTGGGATTCTTGCGGACGATCTCATCCCGAACCGCCAGCTGAAAGGTGGGATGTAGCAGCGTATGAACGCTTTCGAGCGTGTTCGTCTGCAAGCCCTGCTTATCCAACAGGTAATTGTAGAATTGCAGCACATCCGAATACCGAATCTCTGCAATTTTCTTCTTGCCGAAGGTATCGCGGATGAAGCGGTCATACATATAAAGATAGTTGCTCCGGGTGGTCTGGCGTAGATTCGTTTTTAGGCTCATGTAGCGGTCAAACACAAAGTTGACCGTTGCTTTGCCTGCAACGTAAATATCCAGACCGTCCATCTGGTCTTTGGTGAGCCGTGCTTCCTTCTCCCGAAGGGTCACAAGGTCATTTGCGTAGATGTATTTGCGCCGCCCCAGCGGGTCCGTGTAAGAATACGCATATCGCTTATCGGAGCTGCGCTGCATCTCACCTTTTCGCAGGGTACGCCCCCGCAGGTCTTTTCGTGTCGTTGCCATATCAATTCTCCTTCCCGAAAGAAGAAGGACTTGATACTATTTAAGGGCGGACAAAACTTTGTCCAGCCCCTGCAAGACAACTTCTGTTACAGTCAGTTGATGTTGTTCGGCATAAGCACAGATACGCTCATACAGGGCATCTTCTACCCGAATGCTCAAGATTTTCTTTTTTGCATTTTTGGATTTTGGTCGTCCCATCTTTGCCATAGCTGCTCTCATACCTCCACAGTACCAGTATACTTTCCGTGTGACAGGAAGTCGAGCTGTAAAAAACCCTTCTTGAAAATTTTTACGAAAAATCGAAAGTTCACACTCTGCTCATTGACATTTCGTCCTTGATTTGCTATTATAATGGTAACAACTCCCCCAGGCCTCTGCGCATAGCGTATGCACACTTGGGGGCGTTTTGCTTATAAAGGAGATTTTTCATGGCAGACAAGGACTTCAAAACGATAGACGAACAAATCGAGATTCTTCGTTCACGCGGCCTTACCATTGAGGATGAAGCCGAAGCAAAGGATTTTCTGCTGCGGAACAATTATTACCGTGTCAGCGGCTATTCTCTGACGCTCCGCAAGAACGATGTTTTTGCGAAGTCTGCCACGTTCCAAAATATCGAAGACATTTACAATTTCGACCATGAGTTCCGTCATATCATCCTGCACCATATCGAAACCATTGAGGTACAGATAAAGTCCATCTATGCCTATGAATTTACAAAAGTGTATGGGCCGCTGGGTTATCTGGATGCCGCAAATTTCTCCAATCAAGCAAAACATAAGGAAATCGTCGACAAAGCCAACCAGCAGAAGCGGCAGCGGCTGGCCCACGAAGCCTACTTAAAGCACTTCATCAACGACCTGCACCAAGAGATTCCGCTCTGGGCCTACGTTGATTTGCTGACGATCTCCGACATTTCTTTCCTGTATTCCATTTCCGAACGTCCGCTCAAAGAAACAATTGCCCATCGGTTCGGGCTTACCATGAATCGCGGCCCGGAAATTCTGGGGCAGTATATGCACAGCATGACGATCATCCGCAATCTTTGCGCACACGGGAGCCGCATTTACAATCGTCTCTTTGAGCAAAAGCCTTCCCTCAACAAGAAGGAACAGACATTGTTGATTCGCCGGGAAGATGGCACGATGGATAACGCGCATTTCTTCGGGTTCTTCCTCATCATGAGAAGGCTTCTGCCTGCTGAGAACTTTGCAGAGATGAAGGAAGCCGTCATTGCTTTGACGGAAAAATATCCGTTTGTGCGAATGGATTATTACGGCTTCCGGGATGACTGGAAAGAAAAGCTCTGATTTTGCATAGAATAAAGGTGACTTCTCCCACGAGCTGCTCTGCAGCGCAACACTGTGGGCGGTCTGGGGTCGGTGGATTTTCCTCCGGCCTATTTTTATGCAATGCGGAAGGTTTCCAGATACCGCTCGAAAATCTCGCAGTTGACCAACGCCACCTTGTCGATTTTATAAACGGCTTTAGCTTCCTTCGCTAACTCCTGAAATTTTGTCAGACCAAGACTGTATTTTTCAGCCCCTTCCTGATAGCGGACAAACTTTTTCGCGTTCATTTTTGTTCTTTCAACGTCCTTTCGGGCGTAACCCATAAGCAAAACCTCCATGTTTTATTTTTGATATCCACACACTGCCGCTCACTCGTCCTCGACCTCCTCCGCGGTAATTTTTCTTGCAGGTTCATGGAAGCGTTCCAAATAGGCATCAAAAATCTCCCGGTTGATAAGCACCGTGCTGTCGAAACGGTAGATTGCCCCGGCATCGCTGGCAAGTTCCAGCAGCTTCTTGTGAGAAAGGCTGTATACGATCTCTGCCTGCTGGTAACGCAGGAACTGGCGGCGTAGCTTGCGAAGCTGGTCAGGGATTTCTTTCATGGGTTTGATGGTCTTATAGTCGTTTTTCATAATCTTATCCTCCGTTTTTTGTGACTGTCTGACAGAAGTTGGCCGCAGGAGCAAACAAAAAGAGCACTTCTCAGATGATTCCAAGAAGTGCTCTTACAGCTTTGTTCAAGCCTTGTGCGTTTTTATCTGAAATCCGTCACGCTTCATAACGGGACGTGATTCTTCAGGATTTTGCTGTCAAATTGATGTCAAAACGGGGATGACACAGTTTTTGCAAGAAAATCAGAAGTCAAATCTTTCGTTTCTATGTTGATTTTCTTGCGGTTCACTGGTCGATGGGCTTCATCGTGGGGATGTCATCGACGAGCAGTTATAAGCCTTTATTTCTTGATACTACTCTACACCGCAAGGGTTGAATTTTGCCATTCCATTTACATCTCTACACAAGCCTTTATCCGAACGGTATCGTTTGGCGTATGAATTGGCGTAAATGGCGTATGGCATATTTGGCGTATGCTTTATTTTATTCTTCAGGGTCTTTCCACTGTGCGAACTGACGGTCAAGATTTTCAAATTCAGACTTACGCAGTTCCTTGGTCACATCCGCATAGATGTTCAAGGTCGTGGAAATATCCGAATGTCCCAGCGCATCCTGAATCACCTTGATGTTCACGCCCGCTTCGCACATCCGGGTCGTGAAGGTATGCCGCAGGGTGTGGCAGCTGAAACGCGGCAGGAGTACGGTGCTGTTCGGATTCTTCGCCAGCACTTCATCGTTGCAGTCCCGGATGATGCGCCGGATGGCCTTGTTCAGCGTTCCCTGATGCTGGCACTCTCCAAAGCGATTGACGAAGATGAAGTCCGTATAGCCATCCACCGTTACCGCGCAATGGATCTCTGCTTCTTCCTGATAGGCACGTTCCTTTTCAAAGGCTTCTTTCACGAAGTCCATCATCGGAACAGTGCGGACACCGGCCTTTGTTTTGGGCGAGTGGCAGTTGAAGTAGCAGCCCTTCTTGCCGCCGTTGTTCTCACGGTGGTCGTAGTTGACCAGCGTGTGATTGACGGAGATCGTGCCTTCCTCTAAATCCACATCGCACCAGCGCAAACCAGTGGCTTCTCCTACACGCAAACCAGTTCCCAGCATGACCGCGAAAATCGGATACCAGTGCTGGTACTTCGGCGTTTTGGAGAGGTAGGACAGCAGCAGATTCTGCTCTGCCACGGTCAGTGCCTTACGGCGGTTGGTTTCAAACTGGTGTGCCTTTTTCAGCTCCCGCAGAACATTGTCCGAGGGGTTGTTCCGCAGATAGCAGTCATCCACCGCCATGTCCAGCACCTGATGCAGAACCGTGTGTACGCTGTCAATCGTAGAGATCTGCAAGCCCCGCTCGTCTGCCAGCGTGTTGTAGAACTGCTTCACATCCGACTTTTTGAGCGCAGACACTTTCGATTTGCCGAAATCTGGCTCCACGAACTGCCGATAAAGGTACAGATAATTCTGAAAGGTGTTGTCCTTCAGACCACGCTTCACCTTTGCCCACAGGGTGAACACATCGTTCAGGGTGACGTACCGTGCTTCTGCCTTGATGCCTTCCAGCGAATCTCGCTGAATGTCGTTTTCCTTTTCCCGAAGCTCCTCCAAGGTCACGGCATAAATAGAATGTCGCTTGCCATCCGGGGAAGTCCAACGGAAATCGTACTTGCCATCTTTACGCTGGGATTCGCCTTTGCGGAGAACCACACGCGCCTTGTCCTTGCGTTTCGTGTTCTGATTTGTTGCCATGAGCGTTGCTCCTTTCTACATTGCGGTACAGAAAAGAGCGTTGTTCTGTGTTCATAGTACCACAGATACGCCATTCTCTGCAAGACGTTTTGAAAAATATCCGGGACATTTTCAAAGCGAGTACATTCGCTCCGTATATTCATCCAGCTTGCGCCGCTTGATGAGCCGCTTGGAACCCACCCACAACACGAACTGGCAATGCTCCTTATCCGATAATGAACGCAGCTTGTTGATGTCAATGCCGGAATAAGCCGCAGCTTCTTCCAGCGTCAGATTGCTCTTTTCCCAAATCGGAACTTGTCGGGACTTGGTCCCTCCATCTTGCTGATGCAAGACCGTTCCGTCGCTTAAAGTCCCCACCGGGGACTTCATTGCTTCGCAAACGCGAACTTCCTTCATAGGCAGACCTCCAATTCCTTGTAACCGAACGCCTGTAACCGGGCAGGAAAATTCTCTTTTTCTGTACGCAGGACATTCGGTGGACTTTATACTTTTTCTTATCTTTTTAAGGTTACATGGTTACAGAAAGCGGAAAACGCAGCAATCATGCGGTTTTTGCGCTGTAACTGCAGCGTAACCAAACCTGTAACTGACCGTGTAACCGCTGTCCATCAGAAGGGAAATCCCAGTTGCTGGGCTTCCGCATCCGACATTTCGGAGAAATTTTCAGCCCCGGTTTCGGGGCTGGTTACGCGCTCCCAGCCTTTCTGAACGCCGTACTTCGGGTAACGCTTGGCGGTCTTGTGAGCCTGCCAGCCTTGGATATCGCCGCGCGAAATTCCTGTGTTCATGATCTCGCAGATAGCGCGGGTCTCCCACTCTGCCGGGATGTTGGTGTTGCCCAGTGCCTCCGCATAGAGCTGCTTGGAACACACCCGGTCACCCGTGTAGTCCTCCAGAAAGGCATAGATCATACCCGCCTGCGCGTCCTCCTGCATGAAGTCCTGTTGATGGGCTTGCAACGTTTCCTGCATGGCGGGGCTGAACGCCAACCTGTAGTCGCCGCTGTTGTAAATCGTCATGGCTTCTGCCCAGAGCTGGTCGATATAGGCGCGAGATTCCTCCTCATTGTCCAAAATGTGGGTCTCAGCCAGTTCCGCATCCACCGGGATGGAGATAAAGCGGCGGTTGCCCGTGCGGTCACGGGGCAAAAAATCCTGCCGGTTGGTCGTGCCAGCAAAGACGCACTGGCGTAGACGGTCGGCAGGATGGGTCTCGTAGGGGACTTTATAGGTTTCCTTCTGTTTACTGAGAAAACTTTTGATCTCCTCGATACTCTTGGCATTGGCGGTGGCGATCATCTCCGACATTTCAATGATCCAGTGCCCCTGCAGCTTTCGGTACACGTTGTCGTCGTCCAGCCGCCGCAGGTCGTCCGAGAACCATTCATCCTTGACCGCCAACAGCCGAAAAAAGCTGGACTTTCCTGTGCCTTGCCCGCCCACCAGACAGAGCATGGTTTCAAATTTGCATCCCGGCTGGAACACGCGCTTAATGGCTCCCAGCAGGAAAATTTTCATAGCTTCGCAAGTGTATTCGTCCTCCGCAGCACCGAGGAAGTGGTGCAGGACGTGGGCAATCCGTTCCGTGCCGTCCCATTTCAGGCCGTTCAGATAGTCCCGGATGGGGTGGTAGCGGTTCTCGTTGGCAACGATGTGGATGGCGGATTCGATCTTCTTCTCGCTGGAAATACCGTATTTCTCCATTCTCCGCAGGATATACTTCATGTCGGTGTCGTTCAGGGGCTTGCCGGAGCGGGGCCAGCCTACGGGCTTCACAATGTCGATGCGCTCACTCAACAAGTTCAGCCGGATGGCATCGGTCAGCACATGGTCGTTCTGCAAAATCGTGATGCAGTTCTGGATCGTCCGCTGTATCTCTCCGTTGGAGTGCTTGGTCAGCATTTCTTTTACGTCCGCAACGGTTCGGGGAGCGCGTTCTTCGTTGACTTCTTTGCTCAATAAACATCACCTCGTACTATTATTGAAAACGATTTTCTGACTTTTCAGCGGTAGGCGGCTCAGATGGCTTCCGCCGTGTTTGCTCTGCCTGCAAGCGGTTCAGCAGTTGCAGAACAGAATCCCGTGCTTTCTCCTTGACCTGTTCTTTGCCTTTCTGCCGAACTTCCGACTTCAGCAGCTTCTCTTGCAGACGTGTAGCGGTGGTCTGCATGGTCTTGAGGAACTTGTCCAGCACGGTGTCCAACCGATGGGCGGCGTACTCTCTCGTGGTCTGCGGAGCCTTGCGTTCAGGGGACAGCACCCACTTCTTCGTGTCCTCGATCATCCGCATATCCTCTTTCCGAGTCTCGGTGCGCACCACGTCCGTTATGACCTCCACCGCCTTGTCGTAGGCTGCTGTCGAAACTTCATCGATCAGCGTTTCCATGTCGTTGACCTTGAGGGTCAATTCGTCCAGCTTGCTCTGCTGGGCGGCAAGCTGCTCCTTCTGCTTGGCAAGGATGAAGTCCTGCTTTTCCAGATATTTGCGGTTGCTGTATTCTGCTTCTTCCTCCAATTCCAGCCCATGCCGTTTGGCGATTTCAAACAGCATCTTCCGACAGGCGGCATCAAAGGCGATCTTGCGGTTATTCCTGCGGCTGAGAGGCTTATTCGGGTCGGGCAAGTTGAAGCCCAACGCTTCCAGTGCCTTTTCCTGCTGCGGAGCGATCTCGCCGTACTTGTTTTCGCAGTCGAACACATGACGCTCGTGGATGTGGGGTGTGCTTTCGTCCAGATGCAGTGCCCAGTCCAGCACATGAACATGGTCGCCGAATTTAGCCTTGAACTCCTCAATGAACTCGGTGACGATATTCAGCAAGTTCTCTGCCGAGGCATGGTCGTCCTTTGTTCCCAGCTGATAGATAGTTTCTTCCGGGCAGGTCTTGCGGCTGGACAGCAGGTCGGGAATGGAGCGGTTGCGCTCCGTGTGCCGGATCCTGGCGTTTCGCTCGTTCTGGCTTTCAACAAAGGCCGTGTAGTGGGTTTCGTAGAACTGCCGTTCCACATCCGAGAAGGTCGCAGCCAAATCATCCGGGTCTTGCGGGTCGAGAGCCGAACGGAAACCGTAGAAGCAGTCCCAGTAGATGTTGCCCTTGGCTCGTTCCGGGTCGATGTGCTCACTGTTGGCAAGGTTGAAACTCCGGTCATTGTGTTTGGGGTTATAAGTGCCGTGGGCTCCGGCTCGTCCGTTGTGTCGTGTTAATTTCAGATAGACATCCCTCTTTTCCTGTATTTTTTGTGTACGGCCACTCGTGCGATCAAATCACAGGAGTGATACAATTCTTCTAAGCAACGGGTCTCGCATTTCAAGACCGTGTCTTGAAATCTTCTCTCGGAATCGAGAGGTAATCCTTTCGGAAAAGGATTTATGTGTTTGTTATACTGCAAAGAAAGTGGCCTACCGCTCCTTCCCTCAGTGGGAGATCATGGCGTTTGTCGCTTTCCGCTTAAAAGAGTTTGCTTTCGCTCTGCAAGAAAAGTATAGCAAAGAAACTCATACTCGAACAGGAACCGAGAGTTCCTAATTTTCGGTGAAAGTAGGAAGCATCGTTCCACTTTTTCGTAGCATCGTCACTCTTCAACTCCGGAAAAATTCTATATCATTGCGTAAGCTTCAAATAAATATCCCTCCGTTTCAACAGCTTGATGGGGAAAACGCAGCAGCGAAGCTGCTGGATCTGCCGCCGTTTTGCGCCAGACAATACCCAGTATGATATGACGCGCAGCATCATATCACTGGGCAAGGCTGCCGCCCTTGACCCGCGCAAAGAGCTGCGCTCTCTGCACTCTTGCTCCGGGCAAGCTGTCCTGAAGGACAGCTCGTCCGGCTTCAATATGTATCGAGAACCAGCGTACTCGCCAGCTCTCTCAATTGCAGATCAGCACCCTGGTCTGCTTAATATGTTAAGGTCTCCCATATTCGCCCTCGGCACCCTAGGAGTGGGGAATCGTCCGACGGCGGGCTTGCACCGCACCATTGGCATTTCAGCCACCCCGCCTTCGTTATGGCCGGGCTGCGAATTACAGAAGTACCTTTTGTGAAGTACCGGACGATTGAACTATTCTGTTTTCAAAGAACGGAGTTATATAGAAAATCTTCAGAATTTAGGGCTTCCGAAAAATTATCCCTCTAATTGGTAGGCATCGAAAAAGGGCTTTTTGTTACCCGAAAAAGAAATTTGTTAAAAAGTTCTTGGAAAATATAGCTGAAGCAACCGCCGAGTTAAAATATCATTGGTTTATCGAGCCACCAACTGAGGTAGGCCATTTACAACGGCGAGCATATCCAAAGTCGAATCACTCTTGAAAAAAGACACTCTCACTTGGTAGGCATCGAGAAGGGCCATTTGGCACCCATTGATGACTCTTTGTAATAAAGTTGTCATAAATATCCACTTCAAAAAAGTCCCCTCAATAGGTAGCCGACGAGAAAGGCCAAAATAGAGCCATCTTTCCGAAAATTAACAAAAAAATCACAAACGACAAAAAATCGCCACACAACAACCTGAACCTGACCATCCCTTCCGGGATGGCCTTGGTTCGGGTTCGTTATGTAGCGATAAGAAAGTCAAAAACTTGCTCCGGCTTCTTTGGGAGCCGAGCTGGAACTCTAAGTAAAATATGTTATATTAAATTGTTGGGATAGATTGCCACAAAAATCGAGTTGTGTCAACAAAAACTTTTTGAAATACGACACTTTCGGCGGCTTGCAAGAAAAAACGAGGGGAACTTTGGCAAAAAGAGAGAGGGCTGGACGGTGCCAGCCCTCTTGACAAGTTGATCTATTAGGAAGGGATTACATATAATTCTTGAATGGCTCTAGTACAGGCAACGTACTGTTCGTTCGGTGTCATGCCCGAAAGAACAACAATCGCTTTTTCAAATTCAAGGCCCTTTACATTTGCCACAGAGATAACATTATAAGCTCCCCGAACAATTTCTCGTTGCTCATCAAAGAAAACGACATCGTGGTCACGGAGAAAATCATTGAGAACAAGAGGTGCACCTGATACAATAATTGCGACTCTATCATCTTGTGCAATTTCCAAATCTGGAATCATATTAACTTTTTCTTGCTTGCCGTTTAATCCAACGGCAAGCATTTTCATACTGAACTCTCGGTTGACATATTCCGTAATCTGACGTGCATTTCGATAGTTTTCTGATATAGTCGCCGGTGTGCCAATACGGAGGTCTTTAGGTATCGAGGTGAGTTCTGCAATTCCTTTTTCACTGATGCATTGACTAAGATCTCCAAACAAATTAAAAACCGAGTTAGGATAAAGTTTTTGTACCAAACGAAGCTCATTGGGTGAAAGATCTTGAAATTCGTCCACAAAAATGTATTTTTTATCCAAAGACAAATCGCCCGCATAAGAGGATAGCAACTCAGTCATTAAAAATGCTTTTGACAGCGGAATTTCCGTTATAGAGTCGTAAGATATAGTAACATTTAATAAATGAAGGATACTATCCAAAAGATATGTATTCTTGTCTGGAGACTTTCGCTGCTGCTGAAGTCTCTTTTTCTCACGGAGCATCTTGTTATAGGTAGAAAAGAAAGTAAAGGGGGTCAACCCTACTTTATCAAGTGCATCTTCAGATTCTTCGTAGAGTTGAACCAGCTTTTCAAAAGAAGTTTCATAATCAAAGGCATCTCCGATGGATTTTTTTCGACAAACAATTTTTTCGGAAAGTAGATTCTCCAGTATAATCTTTTTGTATTCCAGATGATCAAAATACATTGCCTGTTGGTCAAGAAATCTATCAAAGGCTACTGCTTCCTGTCGGGAAACCTTTTCCCATTCATTCAAAAGTTTACGCGCATCATCTCGTTCAAGATTTTCAGTAAGGAACAGTTGTAAAACTTGCAGGCACTGAGCCATACTAGTCGGAGTGAATTCTTGATGAACCATTCCACGGTTGAATTCGTCACTGATGATTAAAGCTGAAACCTTTAAAGTATAGAAAAATTTTTGCTCAAGACGAGAGCTTTCCGGATTCTTCAATTGAGGTACATCTTTCAGAAGATTGCCACGAAGCAAAAGTCGAATTAGCAGTTGAGCATTTTCGTATTTCAGACGTTCAGAAATTCTTTTTTCAAGCAGTGAATCCAGATGTTCAATATCTTGAACGCTAGCTTTTTCAAGCTCTTTAAGAGATGAATTATAAAGAGAGTCGAGCTGTCCAATTTCTTCAGGCTTCAAGGTTGATCGCTCTATATAGGAGCGGATCGTTTCGTCAAGTTGTTCTTGATAAGATTTTAAAGATCCACCATTTGAGGAGCCGCGATGTAAAATGTTGAATAAATCCAAACGCAAAGTATCAAGGTATGTTTTTTGGTAATAGGCTTTTGGGGTAATACCATCATCAATAACCTGAAACTCCTCATAAGGCAATTGAAGCTTGTTTAGAAGCTGCTTGCTTGCTGCCTCGTAAAATGATACCACTGTAAATTGTTTGACCGCCTCGATTTGAAGCAATCGTGAAAGTTCATGGCTTTCTCTGCCAAGGATGTCAGTAGGTGAAAGAACAATTATATCTTCCATCTGAAGATCTTTATGGTTGTATTTCATATATCGGATTTTGTGCATGAGGATCATGGTCTTGCCTGATCCAGCACATCCCAACACCAAAAGTGGAGTATCCATATTAGACGTAATAATTCGATACTGGTTTTGTTGTATAGATTCAACAATATCATGGATTTTTTTGTTCTTTTGGTTGGCAGCAATAATTTGTGCGAGGTGTTGATCAGCGACTGTGGTACTTTTGGTTTCTTTTTGATGGGCATTGTATAAATCAGTGTACCCTTGATAATCGCCATCGGAAATGTGAACGTCACGGACAAGTTCCAATTTCTTATCTTCATTACCAATGTACATTTGCCATTGATAATATAACGATGCCTGTTCGTCAGCCCAATCTGTAATCCATCCTGCAACTTGTTGTTTTCCTAGATACAACTCCGCATTATATTTATAGTCAACATGGCAGAAATAAGGTTTTCGGATGACCTTATTCACTTTTCGGTCGATTTGTCTCCGTGCCAGTTCCATATCAGGCTCTGATCGTCTGGTTTGTAGCAAGCCAGAACGGCTATCATAATAGTAGCTCGTCTCCGGCTTGAAATCCTGCATAATCTCATTTTCGACTTGTTTGCCATAGATTCTGCGAACTGCAATCTGGCACTTTGTCAGATATTGACGCTCCAATTTCTCTTGTTGAGCATCGGACGTAAGCTGCATATTTTTTCGCAGGGATGGTTTTAGTTCACCCTCAGCATTGTAGCCCTCAAAATTGTAACCATCGTGGTCATAGCCATCGCGATTATATCCAGCACGGTCAAAACCTGCTTTGTCATATCCGAAGACATCAAATCCATTTTCATCATATCCATCGCGATTATATCCATTACGGTTATAACCATTTTGGTCAAACCCATAAAAATTGTAACCATCGCAGTCATAACCAGCATGATTGAGCCCTGTTATGAAATGGTATCCCTCTCGATTATAACCATCGCTATCTAAACCATTCACGTTGTAACCGTCACGATCAAAGCCTTCAAGGTTAAACCCTGTATAAATATGATATCCATCGGCATCAAACAATTCGCGAGAATAGCCTTCAATGCTGAGTCCTTCTGAATTAAAGCCGTCACGGTAAAAGCCTAGAATATTTTTTCCATCCGAGTTCCAGCCTGTAAAGCTAAAACCGTTTTGATCATTACCATCACGATCGAAGCCATACAAATCGAAACCGTCTGCGCCATAGCCTTCACGATCCATACCGTTATGGTCAAACCCATCGCGGTTATAGCCGTCTTTATCATAACCGTTACGATCAAACCCGTCACGATCAAAGCCAGCCCCATTAAAGCCACTCCGGTCAAATCCCTCAATATCATATCCGCGAGCATTGAATCCGTCTTTATCGTAGCCGTACTGATTGAACCCATCTTTATTGTAGCCCTGCCGATTGTAACCGCTTTTATCATAGCCCTGTCGGTTATAGCCATCCTTATCAAGACCTGCACGATTAAAGCCCGTACGATCATATCCCAACGTATTATAACCTTTGTGGTCAAAACCGTCTTTATCAAAGCCAGAACGATCAAAGCCATCTCGGTCATAGCCATCCTTATCGTATCCATCTTTATCAAAACCCGTAAGTTTATTGAACCCCTGACGATTCAATCCATTACGATCATAGCCATCTCGGTCAAATCCCTCTCGGTTATACCCCATACGATCATAACCATCCTTATTGTAACCGAAACGATCGAATCCAAAGCGATCATAGAGAATTCTTGGCATAATTCCTCCAGCAGGACAAAATCTCAGAGTTACCTGTATGATAAATGTATTCGTTAAAGAAACGGTCCATTGTTATCAAGGCAACCGCAACAAAATACCTAAAAGTATTTCTTGCCCATTTGTAATAATTATTTATATGATACCGCAGCTTCCGTAAAAATGCAACAAAACATATTAAATACGAAAAAACGGCAGACACACCATCCACGGTATGCCTGCCATAATAAAAAGGTCAATCTTCCAGCCTGCCGTGGTCGCATCCCAGTGACAGATAACGCTCAATCTCCCCACCCAGCACCATCTGTGCATACTCCAGCGGCTTATTGTACAGCAGCCAGTCCAGTTCTGCCCGCTGTGCCGGGGTGTTGCCGTACTCGTCTTCGATGGCGATGCAGTCGATGGCAAGGGTGGTGCCATCCTCGAATCGGGCTTCCACCCGGTTGGTGTCCATGTTATAGTGGCAGGAAAGTAGTTTGTTCATAAGGAAACCTCCATGTTTTTCACATTTACTTCTTCTGCGGTGGAAAGTTTCAGCTGTCCGTTTGCAAATACATAAAACCACTTTCTGATGCAGCCCTTTGCAGGTCTGCACCCATCCACCACACGCTCCAATTTTACGCTAAATGCGAACAACGCTCTTTTTGCTCTGCACAAAATCATACATCGTTTGGCGTAAAATTGGCGTATGGCGTAGTTTTCGCTGGAAATTCATCAAAAGAAAAAGCCTAAAACTTCTCGGTACATCAAGAAGTTTCAGGCTTTGTTTCGCTTAAATTGGAAATTTACTGTTCAATCGGCTTCATCGTGGGGAACAACAGCACGTCACGGATGGAGGCGCTGTCGGTCAGCAGCATGACGAGGCGGTCCACGCCGAAGCCAAGGCCGCCCGTGGGGGGCAGGCCGTACTCCAGAGCGTTGACGTAGTCGTAATCGACCTGGGCCTTGCAGTCGGGCTCAATGGCCTTGCGCTCGGCGACCTGGCGCTCAAAGCGGCCTTTCTGGTCGATGGGGTCGTTCAGCTCGCTGAACGCGTTGCCGTATTCGGTGCAGTCGATGAAATACTCGAAGCGCTCGGTGAAAGCGGGATCGTCCGGCTTGCGCTTGGCCAGCGGGCTGATCTCGACAGGGTAATCGTAGATAAAGGTGGGCTGGATGAGTTTGTCCTCGACAAAGGCGTCGAAGAACTCGGCCAGGATGGCACCCTTGGTGGGCACTTCCGGCAGCTCCACATGGTTGGCCTTGGCGGCGGCGATGGCGTCCTCATCGGTCTTCCAGTCGTTGAAGTCCACGCCGGAATATTTCTTGACAGCCTCGATCATGGTCAGGCGCTCCCAGTGGCCCATGTCGATCTGCTTGCCCTGATAGGGGATGACCATGCTGCCGCAGATCTTGAGGGCGAGGCGCTTGTACAGCTCCTCCACCAGATCCATCATGCCATGGAAATCGGTGAAAGCCTGATACAGCTCAATGGTGGTGAACTCCGGGTTGTGCTTGGGGTCCATGCCCTCGTTGCGGAAGATACGGCCGACCTCGTACACGCGGTCCATGCCGCCCACGATCAGACGCTTGAGGTAGAGCTCGGTCTCAATGCGCAGCACCATGTCCATGTTCAGGGTGTTGTGGTGGGTGTAGAACGGACGGGCGGAGGCACCGATCTCAAACGGGGTCAGGATGGGGGTATCGACCTCCAGGAAGCCTTTCTCGTCCAGATAAGCGCGGATCTCTTTCAGGATCTGGCTACGCTTGACGAATGTTTCCTTGACCTCGGGGTTGGCAATGAGGTCCACATAGCGCTGGCGGTAACGGGTCTCGGTATCGGTCAGGCCGTGGAACTTCTCGGGCAGGGGACGCAGGCTCTTGGCCAGCAGGGTCAGCTCGGTGGCGCGGACGCTCAGCTCGCCGGTCTTGGTGCGGAACACTTCGCCCTTGACGCCAATGATATCGCCCACATCCAGCTTCTTGAATGCGGCATAGGGCTCCTCGCCCAGCTCGTCGCGGCGGACATAGAGCTGGATATCGCCCTTGTCGTCGCGCAGGTGGGCAAAGCTGGCTTTGCCCATGACGCGCTTGGACATCATACGGCCTGCCAGAGCCACGGTCTTGCCGCTGTCGGTCTCATTGGGCAGATCCTTGAATTCCTCTTTCAGGTCGGCCGAGTAGGCGTCCTGAGGGAACTTGGTCAGGGTGAACGGATCGTGACCGGCGGCCTGCAGGTCGGCCAGCTTCTGGCGGCGCACCTGTACCTGCTCGCTCTCGGTCAGACCCTGCGCGGGGTTCTTCTTTTGCTCTTCCATGGTTTCTCCTATCAGTTGGCAGCGTGGGTAATGGCCAGCACTTCGTACTCAACGGTCTGGCCGGTGGGCAGCAGGACTTCGGCTTTCTCACCCACGGCCTTGCCCAGCAGGCCGTGGCCCACGGGGCTCTCATCGCTGATCTTGCCGTTCAGGGGGTCTGCCTCGGTGCGGCCCACGATGTCGTACTCTTCCACTTCATCGTCGCCGGTCATCTTGATGGAAACGTGGGTACCAACGGCCACGCTATCCACGCTCAGCTCGCTCTCGTCGATGACGACAGCGTTCTTGACCATCTGCTCCAGCTCGGTGATGCGGTTTTCCACCAGGCCCTGGGTGTTCTTGGCCTCGTCGTACTCGCTGTTCTCGGACAGGTCGCCGTGGCTGCGGGCTTCCTTGATCTCTTCTGCCAGCTCTTTGCGGCGGATGGTCTTGAGGTATTCCAGTTCATCCTGCATCGCCTTGAGGCCAGCAGCGGACATCTTGATTTCTTGTGCCATTTGGGAATCTCTCCTTGTCTATTTGTTGGGTGCAGCCGGGCGCACAGGGCGCAAAACCACACACGAATGCCATTTTGACTTTCTTATTATAATAGCAACCCCGGGCGTTGTCAACCAAAAACCCCGCCCAGCCTGCGCAAAAACGCAAGAAAAAGCCCTGCCGACAGAGGGAAGTGCCGACAGGGCCTTGGAGATGTCTTAGGGTTCCTCTCATTGGCTCCCCTGGCAGGGGAGCTGGACGCGCCAACGCGCGGCCTGAGAGGTTTTATTGCAAATCGAAAAATCAGTCGTCTGCTGCCTCATCCAGATTGCCCAGTTTCTTAGCCTGCTCGATCACGGCGGGCACCAGATTCTCGGGCAGGATCTCATAGCGGGCAAACTCGGTGGTGAACCAGCCGCGGCCCTGGGTGGTCTGCCGGATGAACGTGGTGAAGTTGCTCAGTTCTGCCAGCGGCACCTCGGCAATGATGGTCTGCAAGCCGTCTTCGTCGGGTTCCATGCCCAGCACACGGCCGCGGCGCTTGGTCACGTCGCCCATGATGTCGCCGGTGTTGTCGTTGGGGACATGCGCTTTCAGGGTGTGGATGGGCTCCAGAATGACGGGGCCTGCCTCGGGCATAGCAGCCTTATAGGCCAGCTTGGCGGCCATGATAAAGGCCATTTCGGAGCTGTCCACGGGGTGGTAGCTGCCGTCCAGCAGGGTGGCTTTCAGGCCCACGACGGGATAACCGGCCAGCACGCCCTTTTCGGCGGCAAGGCGGACACCCTTTTCGACAGCCGGGAAGAAGTTCTTGGGGACGCTGCCGCCGAAGACCTTTTCCTCAAAGACGACCTGCTCGCTGTCGCAGGGCTCAAAGTTGATCACGACATCACCGAACTGGCCGTGGCCGCCGGTCTGCTTCTTATGGCGGCCCTGCTTCTGGCAGGCCTTGCGGATGGATTCACGGTAAGCGATGCGGGGTGCTTCCAGGCCGATCTCCACGCCGAACTTGTTCTTCAGCTTGGCCTTGACGACATCCAGGTGCTGCTCGCCCAGACCACCAATGATCTGCTGGTGGGTCTCGGCATTGTTAAGATAGCTCAGGGTGGGGTCTTCTTCCATCAGGCGGGCCAGCGCGCTGCTGATCTTGCCCTCGTCGCCTTTCTTGGTCACGGTGACAGCCATGAACAGGCTGGGCAGCGGGAAGACAGGAGCGGGCATTTTGACCACACGGGAGGCGTCGCAGAGGGTGTCGCCGGTCTTGGCGGAGACCAGCTTTGCGACCGCGCCGATATCACCGGCGCCGATGCCGTCCGCGTCCACCTGCTTCTTGCCGATGACGGTGAGCGGCTTGCTGATCTTCTCGACTTCGCCGGTGCGGGCGTTGGTCAGGGGCTCACCAGCCGTCACTTTGCCGCTGATGACACGCAGGTAGCTCAGTTTGCCCACGAACGGGTCAGCCACGGTCTTGAAGACATAAGCGGCGGTGGGCTCCTCCTCGGTGCAGTGCAGCTCCACGGGCTCGCCGTTGGTGTTCTCAGCCAGAATGAAAGCGTCATGTGCCGGGCTGGGCAGCAGCTTGTGCATGTTGTACAGCAGCATATCCAGTGCCTGCAGATTGACGGCGCTGCCGCAGAAGACGGGGGTGATGAGGCCGTCCTTGACGCCCTTGCGCATTCCCTCAACGATCTCCTCAGTGGTGAACGGTTCGCCGCCGAAGAACTTCTCCATCAGCTCATCATCGGTCTCAGCGATCGCCTCGCTCATGGCTTCGATCAGGCCCTGGAAGCGGTGGCCGATGTCGGGCAGGTCCACCTGGATCTGCTTGCCGCCCTCATACTTAAAGGCTTTCTGGCTGAACAGGTTGATGTAAACGGGGGTGCCGTCGTCCAGCTTGGCCGGGACGACGCAGGGGCAGACGGTGGAGCCGAACTTGATCTTCATATCCTCGAGGATCTTGAAGTAGTTGGCGTTTTCCAGATCGCACTTGGAGACGAAGACCATGGTGGCCTTGCCGTTCTTGCGGGCCAGCTGGAACGCCTTTTCCGCGCCAACGGTCACGCCGCTGCGGCCGGACACGCAGACCAGCACGCTCTCTGCCGCGCGGATGCCCTCATACTCGCCCGCCTCAAAATCGAACAGGCCCGGCGCGTCGATGAGGTTGTACTTGATGCCCTCATATTCCACCGGAACGACCGATGCCGACAGGCTGGCTTTGCGCTTTGCTTCTTCAGGGTCAAAGTCCGAAACCGTGGTGCCGTCCTCGACACGGCCCATACGCTCTGCTGCGCCCGAAAAATAGACCAATGCCTCAGTCAGCGTTGTTTTGCCGCTGCCGGCATGGCCTGCAATCAAGATATTGCGGATGTTGTTGCTTGCGTATTTCATATCGGTTTTTTCCCTCTTTCCGCCGCACGGAGCATTCTCTCCGCTTTTGTGGCATATTTTACAGAGATAATACCACACTCAAAGCAATTTTCAAATAGATTGCTTGAAAAAATCTTTCTTCTCCCTGCCAAACTTCCGGAGATGGTTTTGTGCATATTGACTGGACGTGGCGAAAATTGATTGTAAAACGCCAAAAGAAAAAAGCACCCGTGCGCCGGTGGACGCATGGATGCTGTTTGCGTTGAATTTTGAATCTTTTTATGTTATTCTGTAACAAAAAAGACCGCCCAAAGCCTTCCAAGCAAGCGGTCATTCTTTTTGACTAAGCCGAGGAGGAGCTGACCATTGCGGACAGCGCCTTTTCTGTTTGTAGTATAGTCGATTTCTCGTATGCTGTCAAGCCTGGACCAAGCCTGGACGGGGCATTTAGAACCAAAGGAGACATGTTATGAAACGCACTGATTACATCAACTGGGATGAATATTTTATGGGCATCGCTCTGCTTACCGCCATGCGCTCCAAGGACCCAAGCAGCCAGGTGGGGGCCTGCATCGTCAGCCCGGAGAACAAGATCCTCTCGCTGGGCTATAACGGGATGCCCATCGGCTGTGATGATGACGCCATGCCCTGGGAGCGGGAGGGCGACCCGCTGAACACCAAGTATATGTACGTCTGCCATGCGGAGCTCAACGCCATCCTCAACAGTGCCCACAACAACCTGAAAGGTGCCCGGGTGTATGTGACCCTCTTCCCCTGCAACGAGTGCACCAAGGCCATCATCCAGTCCGGCATCTCGGAAGTGGTGTACTACAGCGATAAATACCACGATACGGATTCCAGTGTGGCAGCGCGGTTCATGTTCAAAAAAGCGGGCGTTCGTCTGACTCCCTATCAGGCCAGCGGCCGGAAAATAAATCTTGACCTGTAATCTTACCTGCTATATAATAAGGCATAACGATTCGCATAAAAATTCATAAATTTGCGTATAGAAAGGTAAATATACAATGAGCCTGAAAAACCGCAGCTTTCTGAAGCTTCTGGATTACACCCCGGCGGAGATCGAGCAGCTGCTTGATCTGGCCGCGGACCTCAAGGCCAAGAAAAAGGCCGGCATCCCGCATGATAAACTCCACGGCAAGAACATTGCCCTGATCTTTGAGAAGACCTCCACCCGCACCCGCTGCAGCTTTGAGGTCGCTGCCCATGACCTGGGAATGCAGGTCACTTATCTGGACCCGTCGGGCAGCCAGATCGGCAAAAAGGAGTCCATTGCGGATACCGCCCGGGTGCTGGGCCGGATGTTTGACGGCATCGAGTACCGCGGCTATGGGCAGGAGATCGTGGAAGACCTGGCAAAATATGCAGGTGTCCCGGTCTGGAACGGCCTGACCAACGAGTTCCATCCCACCCAGATCCTCGCGGACTTCCTCACCATCCGGGAGCACTTCGGCAAGCTGAAAGGCATCCACTTTGTCTACTTCGGGGACGCCCGCTATAACATGGGCAACAGCCTGATGGTGGGCTGCGCCAAGATGGGTCTCCACTTTACGGCCTGCGCCCCCAAGAAGTACCAGCCGGACCCGGCTCTCGTGGCCCAGTGTGAGGCCATTGCGGCAGAGACGGGTGCGACCCTCCGCTTTGAGGAGGACCCCGCCGTGGCCGCCAAGGGGGCCGACGTGCTGTATACCGACGTCTGGGTCTCCATGGGAGAGCCGGTGGAAGTTTGGGCCGAGCGGATCAACGACCTGGCCGCTTACCAGATCAACCAGGAGCTCATGAAGATTGCAGGCCCCAAGGCCGTGTTCATGCACTGCCTGCCCGCTTACCACGACCACAAGACCACCGTGGGCAAGGAGATGGGCGAGCGTTTTGGCCGCGACGCCATGGAAGTGACGGACGAGGTCTTTGAGGGTCCCCAGAGCATCGTCTTTGACGAGGCGGAGAACCGGATGCACACCATCAAGGCTGTTATGGCGGCGACGCTGGGCTACGAGGCCTGATGGGCGGCGGACATGTCTCCCGGCCGGATTTCGGGATGCCGCAGCCGGACCCGAACCACCCGCTGACCGAGTTTTACCTTGCGTTGCAGCACGCGCTGGACAAAGAGGGCAGCTTTGCGCTGCCTGCCCTGTACGCGGGCTTTCAGGCCCCGGCCCGGCGCGTTTATGCGGATGAGGCGGCGGAGTACCTGACCCTTTCTTCCACGGCAGGGGAGGGCATGACCCGGCTGCTGGCCCCGGGGCATTTGCAGCTGCTCTACAGCAGCCTGCATGTGATGCCGGACGGGGCCCCGGCGGCGCTGCTGCTGACGGAGGAGTGCACCCGCACCGTGTTTGCGGTACAGCTGCTGCCGCCCTTTGTGTGGGAAGACCCGCTCCCGCCGTTGCCGGACACTCCGGCGGCACTGACGCTCACCCTGACCATGCAGGACGTGGAGGCCATCGACACGGACCCCGCCGCGCTGGGGCGGCGGCTGGTGGAACGGACGGAGGGCAAGCGCTGGCTGCACCACCCGAGAGTGGAAACATTCCTGGCGGAGCGGGTGGCCTTGTTCCAGCGGGTCTACCGCCGCTGAGGAGAGCGTACCCTAAAATCTACCAGAGCCATTTGTTCGGAATTCGGACAAATGGCTCTTTTGTTTTGCGCGTGTTCATGTTATACTTTGCGTACCGGGCCTGCCGAAGAATACGGGCGGGCCGGGGCGCACTGGAAAAATTTTGTGCGTTTCCTGCAATAATCGGGGCCGCTCAACCGTGTAATGAGCGAAATGTCCCCCAAGTACCGAATCAGAATCCATCGAGCCCCCGGGTGCCGGGGTGTCAAAGGAGTATGCGAATTATGGGACAGCTATCCAAAAATGAAGTTTTTGCGCTGGCCGTGCAGCGATACAGCGACACGGTGTTCCGTGCCGCCATGCACAATTGCAGCTGCACCGCCGATGCGGAGGATGTGGTGCAGGATGTATTTGAAAAGCTGCTGAACTACAGCGGCCGCTTTGAGAGTGAGGAGCATCTCAAGGCCTGGCTGCTGCGGGTGGCCATCAACCGCTGCCACGACCTGACCCGCGCTGCCCACCAGAAAGACACCGAGCTGGACGAGAACCTGCCTGCCCCGGATGCCTTTGAGGATGGCAGCGTGCTGGACGCCGTGCGCTCTCTGCCCGAAAATTACCGCAACGCCATTTACCTCCATTATTATGAGGGCTACACGGCGGCGGAGGTGGGGCGGATGCTGGGCGCCCCCACCAACACGGTGCTGAGCTGGCTGCGGCGGGCGCGGGCACAGTTACATACGATGCTGAAGGAGGAGATCGAGGATGAGGTGGTTTGAATATAAGATGGAGGTCGATGACCTCCATGCCTCGGATGATTTAAAGGCAAAGCTGCTGGCCATGCAGAGCCAGCAGGCCGTCTCGGTTCCTGCTGCAAAAACCGTCACGCGGAAACAGCCGGAAGTGCCTGCCCACAAAAAGGCGCTCCACTTTCCCGGCAGTCGTGTGTGGAAAGGGCTGGCTGCCTGCGCGGCGTTCTGCGTGGTGGCAGGTGGTGCGGCTTCCGTGCTCCATCTGGGAGTCATCGGGGTGGGAGGGGCCAAATCGTCCGGCCCGGCCACATTTTCTTCCCGGGAGGACACCGGTTTCAGCATGGAAAACTCTGTTTCTTCTTATGCCATGGCCAGCGCCCCGGCCGTGGCCGACGATGCCATGAACGAAAGCAGCGCCGCCGCAGGCGGCGCGGATACCGGCACGGCGGTGCTGACCAGCGGGGAGCTGGAGAGCGCCGGGGAGAGTGCTCACGCCGCGGAGAGCAGCAAGATCATCTACACGGCCAACCTGACGCTGGAAAGCAAGGATTACGACGCAGCCCGCACCGCGCTGGATGCCGCGCTGGCGGAAGCCGGCGGCTATATGGAGTCCAGCGACGAGTACGCCAACAGCGGCAGCCGCCGGAGCCTCAGCCTGACCCTCCGGGTCCCGCAGGAAAATTATGAGAGTTTCCTCGCTGCCGTGGCCGCAACGGGCAATGTGACCTACAAGAGCCAGCAGGCCGAGGATGTCACCACCCAGTATATGGACATCGAGGCCCGGCTGGACAGTCTGAAAGAACAGCGCGCCCGTCTGCAGGAGCTGAAAGCCAGCGCGGATAACCTCTCCGACCTGCTTCAGATCGAGTCCTCCCTGAGCGATGTGCAGTACCAGCTGGAAAGCTATCAGAGCCAGCTGGACTGGTACAGCCGCCAGGTGGAGTGCTGCACCGTCTACCTCTCGCTGGAAGAGGTGCAGACCTATACCCCCGTGGAGGAGGGCTTTGGCTCCCGCATCCAGAACGCCCTGCGGGAGGGCTGGTCCGGCTTTGTGGAGACGGTGCAGAGCGCGGCGGTCTTCCTGGTGGGCCACTGGCCGTTCATCGTAGTGGGCGCTGTCTGCGGCGTGATCTTCTATAAAGCGCGCCACCCGAAGCACAAAAAGCAAAAGTAAGATTTTTCTTTTCAAAAATGCTTGACATCCACCCGGTGTTGTGGTATTATACTTGAGCAGTCAGCGAGCGGCTGACGCGGACAAGTAAATATCGCGGGGTGGAGCAGTCTGGTAGCTCGTCGGGCTCATAACCCGAAGGTCGTTGGTTCAAATCCGGCCCCCGCAACCACCAAGCGTCTCGGAATGATCCGGGACGCTTTTCTTTTGTCCTTTCGTCCCCCAAAACCAAAGCCAGCCTCCGGCCGGAACGTTCCGGTCAGAGGCTGGCTTTTTGTGCGTCTTATCCCAATTTTTTGGCATTCTTTTGGGCAAAGAAGAAGCCCACGGCGCTCACGGCCACCACGACATAATAGGTCGCGATCCGGAAGAGCATCAGGACACTCATCGTCTCGCCCCGGGTGAGGAACGCGCCGAATACCAGCAGGAATGCCGTCTCAATGGAGCCCATGCCGGCCACATTGGGCAGAGCGTTGGAGAGGAAGAGCATCAGCGCGGTGAGCAGCTGCACCTGCCCGAAACTCAGAGCGCTGGAAAGCCCCATGAACCGCAGGCAGAAGGAAGGGATGGTGTACATCAAAAAAAGCTTGCAGAGATGGACCGCGAAAATTTTCAGGCAGCGGGATTTTTCTGTCAGCAGGTGGCGGCTCTCTTCGCTCAGGGTGTCCAGCTGGGTCTGCCAGCTCTCCCGGCGGGCCTGCCATTTCTCCGTCTTGGGCAGCAGGCCCAGAGCCCTGCGGGCAAGGCTCTGCACCAGCGGGGCGGTGCAGAGGAGCACCAGCCCCAGGATGACCCCGGCCACCACCGTGTAGGCGGCGGGCAGGTAGCTCAAAACGCCAGTGGCGTGGGCCGTGAACCACTGCCGGTTCCAAAGCAGCAGTACCGTGGCATACACCAGAACGGCAGCCTTATGGAAGACGTATTGCAGGGTCATCAGCCCCACGCCGGGGCCAAGCCCCAGCCCGCAGCGGTGGAGGTAGTAGGTCTGCATGGGCACCGCTCCGGCCCCCAGACAGATGACGTTGCCAAACGTGCCCATCCATGCGTTGTCGATGCCGTGCCGCAGGGTAAAGCCGGGCAGGCGGCTGCGCACGATGAGCCAGCTGGCCACACCCTCCAAAAGCGGGTAGGTGATGCCCAGCGCCAGCACCAGTGCTACCTGTCCGAGGGAAAGCTGGGCCAGCGCGGCGGAGATCTCGGCCCAGTGATCCTGGAACAGCAGGATGAGCACGCCCGTCAGGGCCAGCAGGATGGCTGCGGAGAGCAGGGCTTTTTTGCGGGAGGGGGCAGGGCTCTGGTTTTGGCTTTGCCGGGGCATGGGACACGCTCCTTTCTCAACGGGATTTGAGGACAGTATAGCATATCCCTGCGGGCTTTTTGTGAACATGAGACAAATTTTTCTTGGCAAATACAGCAATATGATAAAAGGGACAGGCGTCTGCCTGTCCCTCGAGGGTTATTTGTTGTTCAACTGTTCCACTTTTTCGGTCAGCTCTTTTACCGCCGTGGTCAGCGTCCGGGCGAACGCTTCTTTGGAATAATAGCGCTCGTAGAGGGCGCGGCAGTCGTCGTGCATGGCGGCCAGCTCAGCGGGGTGCTCAATGGCCCAGCAGAGCAGCTTTTCCAGCTGGGCGGGGTCATCGTCCCGGTAGACGAAGCCGTCCACACCCTCGGTGACAAGGCCCGCCGTGCCCGTGTGCTCCGACACGATAGAGGGCTTGCCGAAGATCAGGCCCTCGGTGACGAATGTTGGCATGGGGTCATCGCGGGAGGCGCAGACCAGGCAGGTGCACTGCTGCATCAGGGATTTGATCTCGTCCCGGCTCAGCCGCTTGCAGTAGAAGACGTTGGCGGGATAATCGGCCGTCAGGTTCCGCACGGCGTCCATCATCTCCCGGTCGGCTGCCTTGCCCACAAAGAGGAACGAGGCTTTCTGCCGTACCTCGGGGGGCAGCAGCCGGATGGCTTTGCAGAAGATATCCTGACCTTTGCGCCGCTCGAACGAACCCACGGTGACGAAGAGCGGGCGGCCATTGGCGTAGCCCAGGTCGTAGACCGGGAAGTCTTCTTTCGAGTAGTCGGGCAGGCCATAGATGAGCTGTTTGATCTCGAACTCGGGCCGGACGGCATGCATGGCCGCCGCCGCGTGCTTGCCCACGGAATAGACCTCCACATTCGGGGCAATGGTCTTGGGGATCTGGTGGGCAATGTGCGGGTAGCCCGCAAAGGCATCGTGGAGCCACCAGAGCACAGGCACGCCGGTATCGCTCAGGGCCCGGAGCACCCGCCCGCTGACCACGGTGTTGACAATGACGAAATCGGCGCAGAGGGCCAGCCCCCACAGAGCCGGGGAGGAAACACATCCTGCCCGGGTGATGACGGCGGCACCGGCGTCCCGGAACAGCTGCAAAGAACCGTTGTCACTGGGGCCCAGCACCGTCACTTCATAGCCCATGCTGCGGAGCACGGGCACGGCGCTCACCATCACGATGGGGGCACCCGTCATATCCAGCACATGGCTGATGAGGAATGCCCGCTTGCCGTGGAGAGAATAGGCATCCTCGGCGCAGATGTCTCGCTCAAAATGGAGCAGAGCCTGCGGGACGCGGGTGCACCGCTCGCTCAGGCGGGCGGCAGCGTCCAGCAGTTCGCTGACGCTCTCCGGGTCCTTTGCGGCGGCGCGGCAGCGGTCCAGCAAAGCGCGGGACACCAGCGCGCAGCCGGTGCAGGAGATGTGGGCGTCGCTCTGGTAGAGGGCGGTGGCACCGTTGTAGCCGAACACGGCGTCGCTGAGGACGAGATCCGCCCCGTCTTTCAGGGCGGCGGCAAAGTAGTTGAGGGCGGTGGACATCAGCTCCACATCCTCCCGCACCAGCAGCACACCGGCCACGGCGGGGGTGAGAGCGTCAGCCAGCGAATCCACCAGCCGGAATTTCTGGTGGAGCTGGTCGCGCAGGGTGTTTTCCAGCGCCACCCGGCGGCCCGGGGCATAAACAAGAAGATAGAGGCTCTGCGTATCGGTATAAACCTGCCCGGACAGCTGGGTCCGCTGCAGGGGACTGTAACTGCTGTACATGAATGTTGTCGCTCCTCTGTCAGTGATGAGTGCGCTCAGCGGCTGCGGTGGAACCAGCCCAGCAGACGGCGGAACGGTGAGGTGATGCGCCAGCTGCTGCTGGACAGCACCCCCTCCAGCGATTTTTCATAGGCCTGGCAGCGGGCGGTCAGCTCCGCGTTGGCCTGGTGCAGCTCGGCAATGTTCTTGTGCAGGGCGTCCACAGCCTGCTGCTGCTCCGCGTTGGCCTGCTCCAGCTGCTGGATGTGCCGGGCCTCACTGTTCCAGGTCTTCTGGAAGTGCTGCACCCCCTCCAGCACCGCGTTAAAAAGGGGTTCGTCCGTCAACGTCTCCAGCGGGAAATAGCAGTAGGAGACCACCAGCTTCATCCCGGCGGGGTAATGGGTCAGCCCCTCCAGCCGGAAATTGGGGTCATCACCCAAAAACAGGATGCTGTCGCCCGGCAGTGTCAGGCCGTTGGCGGGCACGCAGAGCAGCCGGTCGTCCGAAAAGCTCAGGTTGGTGATGCAGCAGGGCAGCTCACCCGGGTCAAACCGCAAAGCCTGCGCGGCGGTGGGCAGCTCAAAGGTCGCTGTCACGGTACCGGTCAGCTCGTCGCAGACATAGTCGGGGGCGGTCAGGGTGTCCCGCTCGGAGAAGCCGAAGCCTGCATCAAAGTAGAGCAGCGGCTGCAAAAGGGTGGGGGAATCGGTGTGCATCTCGCGCTGGGGGTGGGCCGCCAGATAAGACTGTACCTCTTTTTCCAGGTCCAGGCAGCGTGCCGCCAGCCGGGAACACCCCTCGTCCGAGAGTTTGAGCTGCTGTTCCAGGTCCGCAATGCGGCTGCGCAGAGCCGCTTCAGGAGTTTCGTTGTTCATAGCCGGATTCTCCTCAGTTTTTATTATTCAGCGGCAGAGCCGCAAAAATTCAATGTTTTGCCACATACCGCTTGTGTCCCGCAAAGTGTCTGCGGCGAGCAGGGAAGAACTTGAGCATCACGTCCCGGCGGCGCAGCAGGATCTCACACAGGAGGAAAATGCTGCCCAGCGAGACGGCATACTGCAGCCAGAGGCCTTTGGTGGGGGCGGCAGCGTATTTCTGCACCATCAGGTACCAGGGCACTGCCGTGAGCTCCACGGTGTGGATGCAGAAGATATACAGCGAGCGGCGGCCCACCGCCTCAATGAGGTGGGTGACTGGGTTGTCCAGCAGCCGCTGTACTTTCATAAACAGGACGATGAAACCGAGGCCCACAATGCCGTCCAGCAGGATGCTGACCGGGCCCATGGTCCACTCGCCCAGGGAGACGCAGTCCGTTTTGCCGGTCAGCAGCACACCCAGGGCGACGCCCAGCGCCGCTGCCAGCAGGCCCAGGATGGCCAGAGGCCGGAACTTTTTCTCAAACAGGCGCTTTTTCTTGGCCAGGAACCCGATGTACAGGTACGGCACCGTGACCATGCCCTGCGCGATGCAGAACGGGGCCTCCCACACAAGAGAGATGCCCCAGCCCAGCAGCATGGTGCCCAGTACGGCCCATTTTATGTAGCTCTCGGGGAAAATATTCAGGATGATGTCCAGCAGGATCCATCCGATCATCAGTGCCAGCAGATACCACATGGGGCCGCAGGAGAAAAACTCCTGCCCGAAATAGGTGGCGGTGTGGGGCAGACCCAGCACAAAACCGCCCAGCACTTTATACGTCTCGTAAACGGCGTTGTTCCAATTGCCGAATGTCTGATAATGGATGACAAAATGCGCGATGGTAGTGGCAAGCCCGGTGTAGGCGTAAGGCTTGAACAGGGTCTTGAACTGCTGGCTGATGCATTTGCCAATGCTCCGCTTGCGGAAACCGTAGCCGCTGGCGATGTAGAACGCCGCCATCAGCGATTCGCGGTAGGCAAACAGAAAAAACGTGACGGGCGTGATGGTGGAAATATCACCCACGGGGTAAAGCTCCGAGGTGTGGGCAAAGACGATCAGCAGCATACCGACGCCTTTCAGCAGGTCGAACATGCCCAGCGAGCTTGCAGTACGAGGTTTGGTACCTTCCATGAAAGGGCTCCTCCTTTGCGCCGCAGGATCGCCCCGGGATGGCAGAAAGCCGCCTACTTGGCGCAAAATGATAAAAGTTGGATTATTTTGTGGGACTAGCGTTGTTAAATAGTATAATGCTTTTTCCTGTGGCTGTCAATTTGAATGCGGCAGGGCGATGAACAAAGTGTACCACAGGGGTTAGCCCCCTCGCAACAAAAGGAAGGATTTACATGCAATTGCACAAATCGGAATGTAACTTTTACTTGCATATTTGTGCAATGAAATATTGCGCTTGCGGCCTCTTTGCGGTATACTGATGCCGGGGGAGTTTTTTCCCAGCGTTTTCCGTGATATCCCAAAATCAGACATTCTGACACAAAGGAGAAGAATACGAATGGCAGAGAAGATCAAAGTTCCCGCTGGTGTGTATGATATGGTCACCCGCTGCATGGAGCAGGAGTTCCCGGACAATGTGGCCATCCGTTATGTGGCCGAAGACGGCAAGACCGTGGTGGAAAAGCACTACCGCGAGTATGCGCGGGACATCCGCAAGATGGTCACCTACCTGAAAAACGAAGTGCCGGACCTCAAGGGCCGCAGCGTGGTGTTGCTGAGCCGCAACTGCTATGAATTCTGCGTGGCGTCCTACGGCATCATTCTGGCCGGCGGCGTGCTGGTCACGCTGAACCAGAAGAAGACCTGGGACGAGCTGGAATATGAGCTGGGCCAGGTGGAGCCTGCTCTGATTTTGAACGACGGCATTGATTACGGCTGCCGTGCCCAGCTGGAGGCCGCTTACGGCCCGCTGCTCCGCCCCATGGACTGCTACAAGGATTCCACTCCCGGGGAGCTGACCAACTGTGTGGACCACGACGGCCTCATGATGCTGATGTTCACCTCCGGCACCACCGGCCGCAGCAAGGGTGTCATGCTCTCGGAGCGGAACATGTGCTCCACGCTGGTCACTTACTCCGAGGTGGCCGAAAACTGGATCACCAACCGCCTGCCCGCGGGCCAGGAGCTGCCTCTGAGCCACATGACCCTGCTGCCGCTCTTCCACATGGCCTGCTTTGTCTGCGTCATGTCCTACCCGCCGGCAGGCTGGGCCCTGAACCTCTGCGGCGATATCCGCGATTTCTACCGCGACCTTGGCCTGATGCACAGCGACGTCATGGCTTCGGCCCCCATGCTGGTGGAGACCATTTACAACGATTACAAACGAGGCCGCGTGGAGCGTCTCAACGGTCTGTGGGACCTGTGCTGCTCCTCTGCCGCCCTCGACCCCAAGATGCTGGAAGAGCTGGCCGCCAACGGCTTTGTGGTCAACCAGTGCTATGGCATGACCGAGACATTCGGCGACGGCATCCTCAACTTTACCCAGACGGCTGACCACATGAGCGCCGTGGGCAAGCCGGACGACCACTGCGAGTATCAGCTGGATGAGACCGGCGAGATCTGCATCCGGGGCAACAGCGTCATGCTGGGCTATTATAAAGACCCCGAGGCCACCGCTGAAGTCATCGACAAGGACGGCTGGTTCCATACCGGCGATCTGGGCCGCATCGACGAGGATGGCTACTATTACATCACGGGCCGCAAAAAGAACCTCATTATTTTGGCTAACGGCGAGAACGTCAGCCCCGAGGAGCTGGAGCACAAGCTGGCTGTCTGCCCGGCGGTGCAGGAGTGCATCGTGAAAGAAAAGAGCCAGAAGATCTGCGCTGTGGTTTACTGCGCGGAGGAGCGGCAGGCCGAGGTGAAAGACTTTATCACCGAGTGCAACCGCACCCTGCCGCTGTACAAGCGGATCAGTGCCGTGGAGTTCACGGCGGAGCCGCTGCCCCGCAACGCTCTGGGCAAGCTGCTGCGCAAGTAAGGCCGGAACCTGGATGCAGCAAAAATAAAACAATTGTAAAAGACCGCGCCGCGCGGTTGCAATTCCCTGCCAAAACAGGTATTATTAAGGTATTGGCAGTGCTTGCATCTGCCGGCGTGTTGTTGCAAAAAAGAAAAAGGCAAGGAGCAAAAAGAATGATCGATAACGCGTTTGAACTTGTAACGCAGACCATGGAGCGGCAGTACCCGGATCATGTGGCGTTTCGCTATGTGGCCGCCGACGGCGAGACCGTGGTGGAAAAGACCTATGCCCAGTATGTGCAGGACATCCGCCGTGTGGTGACTTATCTGCGCGGTGCCATCCCTGATATCAAAGGCAAGCGGGTGGCCCTGCTGAGCAAAAACTGCTATGAATACGGCGCCAACGCCTTTGGCATCATCCTGGCGGGTGGCGTGGTCGTGACCCTGAACCAGAAAAAGACCTGGCCGGAGCTGGAATATGAGATCGGCCTGGTGGAGCCCAGCCTCATCCTGAACGACGGCATCGACTATGGCTGCCGGGATCAGCTGGTGGCCGCTTACGGCCCCATCCTCCGCCCCATGGACAGCTTCCAGGACAGCGAGCCCGCCATGGACATCCCCAACACCCGCGGCCACGATGACCTGATGGTGCTGATGTTCACCTCCGGCACCACTGGCCGCAGCAAGGCCGTCATGCTCTCGGAGCGCAACTTCTTCACCACCGTCGGGGAGCAGGTGGTCTTCGGCGATGCCATGCTGGATTACAAACATACCCACATGCCCGAGAACAAGAACGATGTGTTGAGCAACTTCTGCATCCTGCCCCTGTTCCATCTGGGCACGTTCATCTGCCTGTTCGTCTGGCCCTGTAAGGGCTGGGCCCTCAACCTCTCCAGCGACCTGCGGGATTTCTACCGCGATGTCCGGCTGATGCACAGCGACGCCATGGCCGTGGCTCCCATGCTGATGGAGTCCATCTACAAAGATGTCAAGCGGGGCCGCCGGGAGCGTCTCAACGGCCTGTGGAACCCCTGCGGTTCTTCCGCCATGTTTGATGGCAAGATGCTGGCTGAGCTGGCCCGGGAGGGCATGATGATCACCCAGGTGTATGGCATGACCGAGACCTGCGGCGACGGCATCATCAATTATGCCCAGGACGAAAAGCACATCCGCTCGGCCGGCAAGCCCGACGACCACTGCGAGTATAAGATCGCCGAGGACGGCGAGCTCTGCATCCGGGGCGGCTGTGTCATGCTGGGCTACTATAAGGACCCCGCGGCCACCGCGGAGGTGGTGGATGCCGACGGCTGGCTCCACACCGGCGACCTGGCCCGTGCCGACGAGGAGGGCTATTATTACATCACCGGCCGCAAGAAGAACCTCATCATCCTGGACAGCGGCGAGAATGTCAGCCCGGAAGAGCTGGAAAGCCTGCTGGCCAAGTGCCCGGCGGTGAAAGAGTGCGTCGTCAAGGAAAAGGGCAAGAAGATCTGTGCCGTCATCTACTGCGAGGAAGCAAAGCAGGAGGAAGTGCGGGAGTACATCACCGCCACCAACCGCACCCTGCCGCTGTATCAGCGGATGAGCGCCGTGGAGTTCAGCACCGAGCCGCTGCCCCGTACCGGCACCGGCAAGCTGCTGCGCAAATAAACAACAGGATAAACCAGCCCGCCGCGGGGCACACTGTCCCCGCACGGATTTGTAAACGGGAAAGGAAGCTAATCACTATGGAAAGATCCGAAATCGTATCCCAGATCCTCGCCATCCTGGAGGATGTTGCTGAAATTTCGCCCGAAGATGTCACCGAAGACAGCGTCCTGATGGACGACCTGGACCTGTCCTCCATGGAGATCCTCACCGTGGTGGCAGACCTGGAGGAGACGTTTGGCCTGCGCATCCCGGAAAAGGAGCTGCGCAACTTTGTCACCATCAGCGACCTGGCCGATTACTTGGCCGCCCACGCGGGGTAAACGCCCATGAATGCGGAACAGCGCTCTGTTTTTCAGGGTATCGTGTATTATTACCGGGAGCATACGGTCCTCTGCCGCTATGAGCTGACGATGAAAGACCCGGTGGATGCGGAACTGCTCCAGCAGGCTTGTGACGAGGCCCGGCCCCTGGCGGGGTATTTCTTCCAGAAAGTGGTCTGGGAGAAGCGGGAGGCTCACCTGGCCCCCAACGACGCGCCGTTCCGGGTCCGCATCGGGCATGTACAGCCCCACATCCCGGAGGACACCGACGACTATCAGCTGGCTTTCAGCTGTGAGGGAAACCAGATCTTTTTCGACTGGTTCCACTTCCTGGCCGATGGCCGGGGCGTTTCCCGGCTCGTGACGCTGGTGCTCAAGCTCTACTGCAACCTGCGGTATGGCACGGCCTTTGCCTGTGAGCCCCTTGTGTCGGACCCGCCCTATGACATTGAAGACATTCTGGCCCGGTACCCGGAGAGCCAGGTGGAGAACGACATGCAGAAAGAGGTCACCCAGACCAGCGAGGCAAAGCCTCAGCTCGTCCGGGTTCGGCTGGACAAGCAGAGCCTGCTGGATGCCGCTCTGCCGCTGGGGGTCAAACCGTTCAGCGCGCTGATGGCCCTCTTCTGCAAGGCGGGCCGGGAGTACTTTGGCCGGGATGACCTGAGGTACAACTATTCCGCCGATGCCCGGGATGCCATGGGCACGCCCAAGGCCCTTTTCAACTGCGTGGCCTCGTTCCAGCGGCCGGTCACGGTGACGGAGGCCGATACGCTGGCCACGCTGGTGCCTGGCGTGGAGGCCGACATCCACCACAACCTGACCAAAGAGCCCAAGCTCTTCCGGGTGGCGGAGCAGATGGGCTGGGTGTACCAGGTGTACCGCCAGCGCGCTTCCCTCAAGATCAAGAAGCGCGTCTTCCAGATGGGCGAGTACATCAGCGGCTTCCCCTCGGATTTCTGGGTCAGCTATCAGGGCGACCCGTTCGTCCCTGCCGACCCGGACTTGGAGAAGTATCTTACCGATTTCCAGACCTGGGTGCCCGCCGATGGTGCTTCCATCGGCGTGGAGTGCACGACGCTCCACGGCGTTATCACCATCTGCATCCAGAACAAGGCCCAGAAGCCCGGCTATGCCGCCGCCCTCCGCCACGCGTTTGAGTCCGCAGGCGTCAAGGTGCTGGAAGCCGCCGAGCTCGGCCCCTCGCCCTATACATCCCCCTACATACCGTAAACAATAGGAAAGCTCTCCCTTTGAAAGACTCCCTCCGGCCGGAGGGAGATGTCGTAACGCGACAGAGGGAGGATAAGCTGGCGCGTCAGCGCCTGAGAGGGCGAGCCCGTTAAAATTCAACATACAAACACAGCGATACGATGCTTCTGACAAACAGAACTCGTATCGCTGTGTTTGCTTACTCGGTTTTCGTTGGTCTTATGCTCACCTCGCCGTGCTGCAGGGCGGCCCGGCGGCCACCCTCCCGCTCCACGAGGAGGGCACCATTGTCATCAATGGCGATGGCCCGGGCCGCGTAGGTCTCGGCGGCGGTGCAGACGGTGACCCAGTGCCCCGGCACAAAGCAGCGGGAGCGGTACTCGTCCAGGCAGTCGAAGGCCGGGCAGAGGGCCAGCAGCTCCCGGGCAATGGCCCCGGCCAGCGCCGCCCGGCCGACAGGGGCTGGCCCGCCCGGGAAGAGACTGCCCGCTGTACGGGCCAGCTCTTCCGGCCAGTCGGCGGGGGTGGTGGTCAGGTTGAGCCCAATGCCCACCACCAGCCATTCCAGCAGGCCGCTCTCCACGCTGGTGCCGGCTTCCGTCAGGATGCCGCAGACCTTTTTGCCCTGATAGTAGAGGTCGTTGACCCACTTGATGCCCAGCTCGATGCCGCAGAGTTTCTGCACAGCCCGGGCCACGGCCACGGCAGCCCCGACGGTGACGCCCAGCGCCTCGGAAGCGGGCACGGGTGCCCGCAGCACCAGAGAAAGATAGATGCCCTTGCCCGCCGGGCTCTCGAATCGGCGGCCCATCCGGCCCCGGCCCGCGCTCTGCTGGCCCGCCAGCACCAGCGTGCCATGCGGGGCCCCGGCCAGTGCCAGCCGCTTGGCCGTCTGGTTGCTGCTGTCCAGCCGCTCGTGGACATAAACCGGTGCGGGGTACTCGCCCACGGCGTTGGCGCAGAACGGGTCCCCGCCCAGCAGCCGGTAGCCCCGGCGGGGGGCGGCTTCCAGCGTGTACCCCTGCGTTGTGAGGGCGGCAGCCGCCTTGTGGATGGCCGCTCGGCTCACCCCCAGCGTCTGGGCTAGCTGCTCGCCGGAGATGTAACGCCCCTCCGCACCCGAAAGTGCCTGCAACAGGGCCTGTTTTGTGGGAATTGCCATGGCGGTGGACCTCCTTGTGTGATATAGTAAGTATACCACAGAAAATTTTTTTGAGGAAGCTGCAGGAAAAAGCTTTCCCGGCTCGTATTCAAAAGCAGAGGGGCGCGAAAAACAGCACCCCCGCACCACGGGAAAGGAGGCGGCGCGGACGATTGACCACATTGGAATTTGACCGGCTCGTGCGGCAGTATCAGGGCCTCGTCTACACCGTCTGTCACCAGCTGGTGCCGGATGTGGGCGAAGCCCAGGACCTGACGCAGGAGACCTTTCTGGCGGCCTGGCGGAGCATCGACCGCTGTCCGCCCGGGTTTGAAAAGCAGTGGCTGGCCCGCATCGCCTCCAACAAGGCGAAAGATTACTTACGCAGCGCCTGGGTCCGGCGGGTGAACACCCCTGGCGACGAGGTGCTGGCGCTGGAGGGCGCTCCGCCGGAGTCGGACCCCGAGCAGCAGGTGCTGGAGACGTTGGGCGAGGAAGAACTCACCCGCCGCATTCTGGCTCTGCGGGAGCCCTACAAAACGCCCTGCCGCCTGATGCTGCTGGAGCAGCATACCGCCGTGGAAACGGCCCGCCTCTGCGGCAGGCCCCAGAAAACCGTGGAGGCCCAGGTGTACCGGGCCAAAAAGATGCTGGCCGCCCAGCTGCGGGCCAGTGGGGCGGAAGCCCCGCAGAAACCGGAAAGGAGGAACCAGAATGGATGAAAAAGAACTGGAATTGTTCCGGGAGGACGGATGCCTGACCGATGAGGGCTTACAGGCCCTGCGGGATGGGCAGCTGGACGAGCTGGGGCGGCTGGAAGCGGCCGAACACCTCTCTTACTGCGACAAATGCATGGACCGCTACACGGCCCTGTTGACGGCGGACGTGCTGGAAACGCCGCCCCGCGGGGTGCATGGCACCATCATGACGACGATTTGGGTGCGGCTGATGCAGAGCACCTATGGCCGGGTGGCCGTGGCAGGCGTTGCCGCCGTGCTGGCGCTCAGCCTCTGGCGGTCCGGGGCCATCACGGCCATGCTGGGCCACAGCTGCGACCTGAAAACCATTCTGCCCTCCCAGACCATGAGCACCCCGCCGCAGGAGCTGACGGGCAAGCCCATGGAGACCCGGCGGGAGTTTTACCACAAACTTTCCGGCGTACTGGAAAATCTGCTCCCGGGCAAAACGCCCGACGCCGGAGCGATCCCGACCACACCCAAACAAAGTGTAACCTGAGAATGTGAGGATTTGTTATGCTGAAAAATGGTTTGCTGACCCTGCTGTTTGCGTTTATCCCCGGCGCAGGCCAGATGTACCAGGGCTATATGAAACGGGGCCTTTCGCTGATGCTGATGTGCTGTGTCGTCTGTGTGCTGGCGATGCTGTTTTCCCCCATTGCGTTTTTTCTGCTGCTCGTTTTTATGTACAGCTTTTTTGATACCCTCAACCTCCGGGCGCAGATCGCCCTGGGCAATGCCCCGGCGGATGACTATTTGGTCCACCTGGACCCCAAGGACAAGCGCCTTGCCCGGCTTCTGCTGGACAGCCACAAGCTGGTGGGCTGGGCCCTCATCGCCTTTGGCGCGCTGATCGCCTACGAGAACATCATTATGAATCTTTTGAACGATGTTCTGTGGCGCTGGGGCCGGGACAGCGTGGTGTTCCGGGCATTTTATCTGGTGATGGATCGGCTGCCGGATGTGGTGCTCTGCGTGGCCCTCATCCTCTGTGGTGTCTGGCTGGTGCGCGGCCCCCAAAAGGCCGGCAAAAAACAGGCCGAGGCACAGGAAGACGCTGCCGGGGATGCCGACTTCCAGGAATACCATGCCATGCCGGATGCGCCGGAGATGACCTTGTCGGATGACACTTCCGCAAAGGAGGAAAATGGCCATGACGAATAACGAACCGGATATTTCAACAAAAATTGTCCAAAATGGAAAGGAAACGACAGCGGATACCGCCCCGGAAACGAGCTGGGTCCCGAAAAATCCGCCTCCTGCCGCCGCACAGGCAGAGCCTGTCCGGCGGGTGGGCAGTGTGACGCTGGGCATTTGCCTGATTACTGCGGGGATATTTTTCTTTGCTTATCACTTCCTGCCGAATTTTGACGCGCTGCTGGTGCTGAAGATCGTTCCGGCAGCAGGTCTCGTTCTGCTGGGGTGCGAGGTGCTGTATTACGCCACAAGGCCTCAGCGCGGCAGATACGATTTCGTCTCGGTGTTCGTCTGTCTGGTCCTGATGGCCTGCTGCTTTGGCCTGACCCTCCTGCCGCTGGTGTGGGAACAGGTGAATCCAGAGGTCCAGCAGCAGGAACAGAGGCTGAGGGATGCCTACCAGCAGAGCGTGTACGAAAAGTTCCAGCAGGACGTACCGGAGATCCGCCTCAAGGACATGGGCTGCTGGGTGGAGCTTTACGGCTATCACAACGATGTGGAAAAGCTGACACCGGACAACACCGAAACGCTGGGGCTGAACGTCTGGCTGCAGGGCCCCTATGACAGTGCAGAGGCCTTTGCAAAAGACTGCCGCCGCCTGACCAATGTGGTCCAACAGATGGAAGTGCAGCCCAAACAGATCAGCTTTTTCTGCAGGGGATTTTCGGATGCGGACAGGGACCTGTCCTCCGGCAGTCTGGCGCAAAAAGAAAACTATGAGCTGGAGCTGAACGGCACCGTCCAGCTGGACTGGACGGCCGAGGAAATGGCAAAGGCCACCGATGTGGAGTCGCTGCTCGAGGAAGAGAATGAGCAGTGACTGCTCGCTCAGGAAAACTCCCGTTCCCTCACTGGCGGGAGGCAAAGCTTCCGAAGCCTGATCGGATGCAGCCATACAAATTTTGTATTTCTGCAATACCAAACAGACCTTTTACAAAGGGCTTGTCTCTCGGTACAATGTAGATGCGTTCTATAGAGGGACGACGGACAAGGAAAAAAGTGCAAAAACCAACCGCCACGGCATCTGTCACCGTGGCGGTTGGTTTTTTACTTGTTATGGGAGAGGTTTATTTCTTTGCGATCATCTCGGTGTAAGCCAGCACCAGCGGGCCCACGCCCTTGGCGTCGTTGCAGACGACGGGCTCACTGAAGTAGTAGGCCAGGGAGCCGTCCCGGTGGTCCTTGCCGCCAAGGCCGGCCACCAGGCAGATGCCGCCCAGCTGTAAGCTGCCGTCCGGGTTTTGGGAGAGGTACTGATCGCAGGTGCCGTAGAATGCTTTCTCGGCCCAGGCAGCCATCCGCTTGGGCAGGTAGCCCAGGCGCACGCCCTTGAGCACGGCGTAGGCAAACAGGGCCGTGCCGCTGGTCTCCAGATAGTTGCCCTCCACGCCGGGGTGATCCATCACCTGCCAGAACATGCCGGTCTCCTCATCCTGGAACTTGTGCACGTCCTCAATGGTCTGCTTCAACATGGCCATGATGCCGCGGTACTCGTTGTACAGCTGCTCGTCCATCCGCTCCAGCGTGTCCACCATGGCCACCATGAACCAGCCCATGGCCCGCAGCCAGAAGTTGGGACTGCAGCCGGTGACGGGGTCGGCCCAGTACATCTGGCGGCTCTCATCATAGCCGTGGTAGTACAGGCCGGTCTTCTCGTCCCGCATGTGCTTCTGGATGTTCATGAACTGCTTGTAGCTGTCAATGCAGCCCTGCATCTTGTTGTAGCGGGTCTCGTAATCCATATAGAACGGCTGGGCCATGTAGGTGCCGTCCAGCCAGACCTGCCAGGGGTAGATGTCCTTGTGCCAGAAGTTGCCCTCCTTGGTGCGGGGCTGGGTCTCCAGCTGGCTGCGGATCACATCAATGGCCTTGCGGTATTTCTCCTCGCCGTAAATGTCGTACAGGGTGAACAGGTTCTTGCCCTGATTCACGTTGTCCAGGTTGTACTCCTTGGGGTCGTAGGTCTGGATGGAGCCGTCTTCCTGCACAAAATAGTCGATGAAGTTTTTGGAGAAATCCAGATACTTCTGGCCGCCCGTGGTGTGGTACAGGCTCAGGCAGGCCGTGATCATGCAGCCGTCGATGTAGTTCCACTTGTTGGGTTTGCCGCTGCGCACTTTCTCAATGTTCCACATGGGTGCTTCGGCGCTGGAATGGGCGATGAGGGAATCCACGTAATCGCCCAGCATGGTCAGAATTTCAGAATGCGTCATGGCTTTCAGTCCTCCTCAAAATGGCCGACATTTGCAAAGTGGAGCCGCTCGCCCTCATAGCCCTCGATCTTCACGTTGTGCAGGTCGATCTCCTGGACGTTCTCGGCGTAGATGGCCAGCTTTTTCACAAACGGGCGGTTGTCGGCCATGGCCGCCTGGCCCTCTTTGGCCTCGGGGTCAAAGGTGATGGTGACATTCTTCATGCTCACCCGCTCAATGGGCTGCTCCGGCAGGCCGTCGAAGTAGCAGCCTGCAAACTGGGCGTCGGTGGCCACGATATTCTCCATGGTCAGGGTGCCCAGCTTGGGGGTGTACTCGTCCACCGGCAGAGGCTCGCGGCACTGGACATAGGGGCCGTGGCCGTCCGGGTCGCAGAAGTAGAACATGTTGATGACGAACGGCGCCTTGACGCCCCGCATCTCCACGTTGCGGAAGACCAGCCCGTCGATGACGGCGGTGTTGCCGCGGCCGCGCCGGGTCTTGACGCGGAGGCCGCGGTCGGTGTGGTCCATGAGGCACTGGGTGACCACCATATCCTTGACGCCGCCGCTCATCTCGCTGCCAATGACGATGCCGCCGTGGCCCTTGTCCAGCAGGCAGTTGCGGATGACAGTGTGCTCGCAGCTCTTCTTGAGCTTCATGCCCAGGAAGACTTTGCTGGCTTTCATGGCGATGCAGTCGTCACCCACATGGATGTTGACGCCGATGATCCGGGTATACTCGCAGCTCTCGGGGTCGATGCCGTCGGTGTTGGGGGCGTTGTAGGGGTTATTGATGTTGAAGTGGAGCAGGTCCAGCTGCTTGACGAAGATGGGGTGGATGGTCCAGGAGTAGCTGTTCTGGACGGTGATGCCGTGCAGGCAGACATTCTCGCTGTCCACCATGGCCACGGCGCGGGGACGCCACGCGATCCGCTTGACTTTGGGGTTCACCCACCAGTCGCCGTTCTGGGCGTCACAGTCCAGGGTGCCCTCACCGGTCACGACCACATCGTGCACCTGGGTGATGTTCAGCAGGCCTGCAAAGCTGTTCAGGGGGTTGCCCTCCCAGCCCGTCAGGTAATACTCGTCCACCTCGTTCTCGCTGGGCAGCACGCCGGGCAGGATGGGGTAGTGGGTGCGGTCATTATCGCCCAGGAGCACGGCGCCTTTTTCCAGGTAGAGGGTGGTATTGCTCTTGAGGAACAGGCTGGCCGTGCGGTAGCGTCCGGCGGGGACATACACGGTGCCGCCCTTGGGGCAGGTGGAGAGAGCCGCCTGCAGCTTGACGGTGTTGTCCGTCTCGCCGTCGCCCACCAGGCCGTAGCGGGAGGCGTCCACAAAGAACGTCTCGGCCTCGGTGGTGAACTCCAGGCTCAGGCTCTCGCCCTCGGCCTGCACGCCCACGGTATAAGTGGTGCCGGGGAGCAGGGAGAAGAGGGAGAACACATTGGTGCTGCAGGCATCATAGATGGTTTCGCCGTTCAGCGTGACAGTGAACGGGTGGGCAGGGCGGAAGCACAGCCCGTTTTCAAGCTCAAAGACCGCACTGCGGGTCATGGAGCGGATGAGAGACAGATTCATAAACAGCCTCCTGAAAGAGATTTGAGAAAATGGAAAAAACAGAAGTGTATTGCGGCTTGCCCGGCCGGGCCGGTCATGGTACACTAAAAGCAAGTAAAATGCAGGGGGATGCGGAACATGCGTGCGGAACGGGAACGGCTCAATGCAAAGATCGTGGCGGAGAACCTGCGACTGGGAGCAGAGGCCAGAGAACTCACGAGCGAAGAAGAGCTCTGTTATCTGATCCTGGTCTCGGGCGGCAGCTGCAATGTCCAGTGGGATGGCCAGACCACGCTGGCGGCTCCTGGCTGCGCGCTGCTGCTGGGCCCGGGCAGCGGGCGGCTGCAGCAGGCGGGCAGTGTGCCGCCGGAGCTGCTGGGGTGCCGCTTCCCGGTGGCTGCCCTCCACGATATCCGGAATATGGCCCAGCGGGACGAAAGCGCCCTGTTTGAGCCGGGGCAGGCCACGCTCTTATACGGCCCGGTGCAGTGGTCCAGCTGTCTGCGGACGGTGCTGGAGCTGATGCGGAAAGCCCGGGGCGAGCAGGATTATCCGGGTGTGCTCTACCTGGGGCTCCTGCTCCACTATGCAGAGCAGGAGTACCGGGCCGAGAGCCACGCCGCCCGCCCCCGCAACGAGACAGTGGAGCAGATCTGCGCCTACCTTGCCGCCAATTACCAGCAGAAGTTTTCCCTCAGCGAGGTGGCGGCAAAGTTTTACATCTCGCCCTATTACCTCAGCCGCCTGTTCCGGCGGGTAACGGGGCAGTCCATTGTGGATTACATCAATGGCCGCCGCATCGAGGCCGCCCAGAAGCTGCTGGAGACAACGGAGCTCAGCATCGGCACGGTGGCGGAGCAGACGGGCTTTGCCAGCGCCGCCCATTTCCGGCGTGTCTTCCGGGAGACCATGGGCACCGGGCCGCTGCAATACCGGAAGAGCCATCGATGAGGCAAACAGCCTTGCCCTCTCCGTCATCGCTGACGACAGGCGGCCTGAGAGGGCTAGCCAGTGAACAACACAACACCCCCTGTACCATCTTACGGGCAATGGCACAGGGGGTGTTTGTGGTTTCAGCCGTCTTGGCCGCGGGAGAAAGAGCGCTTAGCCCTTGACAGCACCCGCGGAGATACCTTCGACGAACTGATCCTGTGCGCAGAAGAAGACGATCAGCTGCGGCAGAATGGAGATCAGCGACAGGGCCAGGATGCGGTTCCAGGCAAAGCCCGTATCACCATCCATGGACAGCTTGACGAACAGGGACATGGGGTACTTGGCAGGGGTCTGCACATAAAGCAGCGGGCCCATGAAGTCGTTGCAGCTCCACATGAACTGGAACAGGGCGCAGGACACCAGAGCGGGCATCAGCATGGGGACAATGACCTTGTACAGGGTCTGGAACGAGGAGCAGCCGTCGATGGCGGCAGCCTCGTCCAGGTCACGCGGGACATTGCGCATGAACTGCACCAGCTGGTAAACGAAGTAGGTCTCCGTTGCAAAAGCAGTGTGGACCCAGATGGCCAGATAGAACGGGCTGTTGACCCAGCCGAACTTGGTGTACAGCAGGAACTGCGGCACGTTCAGGACGACCTGGGGCAGGAAGAGGGTGGCCAGCATGATGCTGAACAGGATCTTGCGGCCCGGGAAATCAAAACGGCCAAAACCGTAGGCGGCCACGCAGGAGGAGACCACGGTGCAGATGACCTTGGGCAGAACATAGCTGTAGGTGTTGAGCATGGCCTGCAGGATGTTGATGGAACCGCCAAAGTTGTTCAGCGCGTTCTGATAGCCCTCGAGGGTGGGGTTCCTGATCCACAGGCCGATGCCTGCAAAGATCTCGCTGTTGTCCTTAAAGGTGGCGCTGATCATCCACAGCAGCGGGTAGATCATGATAAGGCCCACCAGAATCAGGACAAAGTACTTGAAAAACGTCGCAATGGCGTTAGAAGCTTTCATTCCCATAGTGTTACACCTTACCTTTCATCCGAGTAGTAGACCCACTTCTTCTGGCTGGTAAAGGCAATGATCGTCAGGATGCAGACGATGACGAACATGATCCAGGCCAGTGCGGAAGCCATACCCATTTCGTTGGACTTGAAAGCGTAGTTGTAAACGAGGATGGAGATGAGGGTGGTGGAGTTGCGGGGGCCGCCGTTGGTGATGATGAACGGGCCATTGAACTCCTGGAACGCCTGGCAGATCTGAGTGACCAGGTTGTAGAAGATGATGGGGGTGATCATCGGGACGGTGATGGAGAAGAACTGCTTCCACTTGCCGGCACCGTCGATGGTGGCAGCCTCGTACAGGTCTGCGGGCACGCCTTTCAGAGCGGCCAGGAACAGCACCATGGCGGAACCGAACTGCCAGATGCGCAGGAAGCAGATGATCCACAGCGCGTAAGTCGGGTCGGACAGCCAGGAGGGGCCCTGTGCGTGGCCAAAGGTGATCATACGGATCAGGGTGTTGACCAGACCGTCATCACGGAAGACGGCTTTCCACAACACGGCGATGGCCACGGAACCGCCCAGGATGGACGGGATGTAGTAAATGGTACGGAACAGGTTCACGCAGGCGATCTTGAAGTTCAGGATGTAAGCGATGAACAGCGCGAAGATCAGCTTCAGGGGCACGGTGATGAACGCGTACTTGAACGTGGTGATCAGTGCCTTGGTGATCTTGGCATTGGTGAACGCGGTGGCGTAGTTCATCAGGCCGTACTCGTGGATGCCCTCAAAGAAGTTCATATCCGTAAAGCTGTAGTACAGCGACTGACCAAACGGAATGGCTTTGAAGACGACGAAGCCGATGATCCAGGGGATCAGGTAGAACAGGCCCTGCCATTTGTCAAAAAACTTCTGGGCCGGGGTACGCCCGAGCGAGGGCGCTTTGCTTTCTTTCATCCGGGAATCCTCCTTTTTGAAAATTCGGGGTGGGTGCAGCATGGTTTGGACACATCTTGGTCAAAGTTTAGACATCTTTTTCTTGCAAAAAAGGGGACATCCACCTCTTGGGCGGCGGATGCCCCACCAATGGACCAAACAGAATCGAGGGGGCGGGAGGTTATACCGTAACTCGGACCCCCCTGCAGCGTGTGGAAGAATTACTCGACGGTGTAACCGACGGCATCCATGCCATCCAGCAGGATGTCAACAACGTCAGCGCCGGACTTGTTATCGTAATCGACGGTGTCGAAGACTTCCTGGTAAACGCCGGTGCCGTTTGCTTTCAGGTCGTTGGACTCGAACAGGGGATCCAGCTTGTTGGAAACGAAAGCCATGACCTTGCCGTTTGCCTCGGCAACCAGCTCCTTGACAGCGCCTGCAGCCTGAGCGGCAGCCAGACCAGCCTTGGAAGCGGGGATGCCGCACTCGGAACCCATGATGGAAGCGCCAGCCTCTTCGTTCAGCAGGAAGTTGATGAGGGTAGCTGCCTCCGCGGGGTGCTCGCAGGTCTTGGTGATGGCCAGGCCCATGGAGACCTTGGAGAAGCCGCCGTTGTAATCGCCGAACTTGATCTCCTCGCCGACGGTGAAGCCGGGCTTGTTCTCCTCGTCCAGAGCGTCCTGATACTTGGTAGCGGAGGAATCCCACTCGAAGCAGCCGGCCAGCTTGCCGGTGATCCACTCGGTGGACTGGTGAGCGGCGTTGTCGCCGTTGGAGCCGTAGTAGGTGGGCAGGCTCATGATGACGTGGCCATCGACCAGGCTCTTGATGAAGTCGATGCCCTCCGCGATCTCGTCCGCGGTGTAGTTCAGGGTAGAGGTGGTGGGGTCTGCCCAGTCCTTGCCGTACTTGGACTCGAGGTAGAAGACCATCAGGATCATACGGTCGTAAGCGCCCAGGTGCAGGGGATAATAGTCATCGCCCAGCTTCTCCTGGAAAGTCTTGCCGGCTGCCATCAGATCGTCCAGAGACTTGGGGACCTCAGTAATGCCAGCCTTGTTAAAGGTGGTCATGTTCCAGTAGAAGATACGGCCGGTCATGGAGACAGGCACGCACTGCTGAGCGTTTGCCACGTTGCAGGCAGCCAGCTGAGCCTCATCCCACTGAGACAGATCCAGATAATCGGTGGTGCTGTTCAGGTCGACGAACGTCTGGCCGTTCTTGGAATAGTTGTACAGCCAGTTCCAGTTGATCTGGCAGACATCCTCCGCCACGCCGCCGGCAAACTTGGTGGACATGGTATCCTCCCAGCCGGACCATGCGGCAAAGGTGGGGTTGACGGTGATGTTGCTGTGCTCAGCGGAGAAAGCCTTGATGGCATCCTGGTATGCATTGTGACGAGACTCGCCGCCCCACCAGCTCATGGTCAGGGTAACGGGGTCGCTGCTCAGGCCGCCGACGGCCTCAACAGAAGCAGCTGCCGCGGAAGAAGCAGGAGCGGTGCTGGAAGCCGCGCCGCTGTTGCCGCCGCAGGCAGCCAGCAGACCGGCTGCACCCACAGCGCCAGTGACCTTGATGAAATCACGACGAGAAATTGCCTTGCTCATTTTTGTTCTCCTCCTAATGATGTAGAAAACCTCGTGTGGAACGGAGCCTCTGCAAAGCGTCCGTTGTATACAATTATGATAACAAAAGCATTCACAAAAAGAAAGATAGAATTTGGCGTGATACACTCTAAAAACGCACAAATATTGTCATAACTTTTGCGGAGGCATCGTCGTCCTTGCCAGAATGAATAAACTTCGGCTAAAAAACTGTGCAACTTGTATACTTCAACACTTTGCATAGAAATTGAGGGTCTTAGGCGACAGAACAACGTAAATTGTTATAATTTTATACGGTGTGGAAAATTGTCGCTGGAGTGTTGTATACAATAAAACAATCGAAGACAGATGATTCTCATGTGAAACTGATATATCAATAACGCAATAAACGTGCGAATTTCCTTGCAACTGATATACTAATTACTTATAAAACGGATGAAAAAAGCGCCGCCCGGCGGGATGGGCGGCGCAAAGATCTTTAAATTGAATGCTGCTACTTGGCACGTTTCGCATAAAACGCCTTGCGGGCCTTGAAATAGCACTGGGGGCACATGCTGACATACTGGACATCGTTCTGCAGGTCGATGGCGACCTGTTCCCCCTCGAAGACGAACTCGCCGTTGACCTTGCGGCAGTTGCAGGTGGCTTTGCGGCCGCAGGTGCAGATGGTCTTCATCTCCTCGATGGTGTGGGCCAGCTCCAGCAGGCGGGTGGAGCCGGGGAAACCCTTGAGGGAGAAATCAGACCGCAGGCCGTAGCAGATGACCGGGATGTTCAGCTCCACCGTGACCATGAACAGCTCCTCGGCCTGCTGGGGCGTGAAGAACTGGCTCTCGTCGCAGAGGACACAGGCCAGCGGGGCTGCGGCAGCGGCCTGCTGCACCGCTGCAAACACGTCCATTTCCGGCGGGACCAGCAGGTCGGCCTTGCGGCGCACGCCCAGGCGGCTGACCAGCTCGCCGCCGCCCTTGGTATCCACCTGCGGCTTGAGGATGAGCACCCGCATTCCCTGCTCCTCGTAGTTGTGGGCCACCTGCATCAGGGCGGTGCTCTTGCCGCTGTTCATGGCACCGTAACGAAAATAAAGTTTTGCCATTGTTTTCTCCTCATAAAAAGGCAACCCTCCCAGTCAAAATAGGTCGGAGAGGGTTGTAGATTGCTTTTATATGGTATAAGAGATCAGTCCTGATTGCGCAGGCGGTAGCCCAGGCTCATCAGGCTGTCGCCCAGGTGGACGTTCTCCACCACCACATCCGGGTAAGAAATGGACAGGTCGTAGTGGGAGAAATTCCAGAAGCCCTGGATGCCCAGGCTGACCAGGCGGCTGCTCAGCTCCTCGGCACCGCTGCGGGGCAGGCAGAGAACGGCCACTTCGGGGTGATGCTCGGCGCAGAACGCTTCCAGTTCGTCGATGTTCAAGATCTGCACGCCGCTGATCTCCTTGCCCACTTCGTCGGCGGAGTTATCAAAGGCAGCGATCAGCTTGTAACCATTGGTGTCGGTGGTGATAAAACGGCTCACGGCCTTGCCTAAGCGGCCGCAGCCGATGAGGATGGTGGGCAGAAGGTCGCCGTTGCCAAACAGCAGCTGCTCCAGGATGGAGAGCAGGTTCTCCACCGAGTAGCCGATGCCCTGCCGACCATTCACATCGCCGATGCAGTTGAAATCCTGCCGCACCTGGGAGGCGGTGGTGCCCATCTGGGCAGCCAGCTCACGGGACGAGATGCTGGTGATGCCATCATTTTTTAACGTGCGCAGGTAGCGGTAATATTTAGGCAGCCGCTTGATGACAGGGAGCGACGCTTTTCCGGGGGTGTTCATATCAGAAAATCTCCTTTCTGCAAAAGGTGCCGGGCGGGGAAGCAGTGCAAGCAGGACGCGCCGACAGATTCTCAGAATTTTTGCAATAATGATACATACTTGACAATGTTTTACTTAATATAAAGTATACAGCCTGATACGAGAATGTCAAACCCTTTGGACAAAATTTTTGGGCTAAGATTTTTAGCTTTTGGAATAGCACCGTGCCGCCCGGGGAATCCTGAGAAAAAACGGCCGGGAGGATGGAAGATGGCAGAGAAAACAAACGACGAAAAAAGCAGCCCTGTGGAGCAGCAGCGGCTGGAACAGGAGCAGATCGAGGACCTGGGCAGCATCTGGCGCACCCGGGGCAAACACGCCATCCACTGTCTGACGGTAGTGGGGCAGGTGGAGGGCCATGTGGAAGCGCCCCAGGGCCAGAAAACCACCAAATATGAGCATGTCATCCCCCAGCTGGTGGCGGTGCAGGAGGACCCCGGCATCGAGGGGCTGCTGGTGCTGCTCAACACGGTGGGCGGGGATGTAGAGGCCGGGCTGGCGCTGGCGGAGCTCATTGCCAGCATCTCCAAGCCCAGCGCCGCCGTGGTGCTGGGCGGCGGGCACTCCATTGGGATCCCGCTGGCGGTGAGCGCCCGGCGGAGCTTTATTGTGCCCACGGCCACCATGACCATCCACCCGGTGCGCCATTCCGGCATGATTTTGGGCGTGCCCCAGACCATGCGGTGGTTTGAGCAGATGCAGGAGCGGATCACCGGTTTTGTGGCGGCCCACAGCGGCATGACGGAAAAGCGCTACACCGAGCTGATGCTCCGCACCGGGGAGCTGGTGATGGATGTTGGCACGGTGCTGGACGGCCGCAAGGCCGTGCGGGAAAAGCTCATCGACCAGCTGGGCGGCATTTCGGATGCGTTGGAGTGGCTGTATCAGGAAATCGAAAAAGGATGATTTGCCATTTGACTTTCCGCGTGGTACAATGAAAGAATCGAGAAGTATCGAAATCGATTTTATCATAGAAACGACAGGGAAGAGCGAACATGGCAAAACGGAAACGAAAATCCACTGCGGGGCGCGGCAGACAGCGCCGGAGAAGCCGGGCACAGGACCGGATGCCTGCGGGGCTGGTGACCTTGTTTTTGGGCCTCATCCTCATGGCGCTGGCTTTTGTGCCGGGCAGCGCGGTCTGGAAGACTCTGCACGACGCGCTGTTTGGTGTGTTTGGCTGCGGCAGCTTTGTGGTGGGCGCGGCGCTGTGCTATCTGGCCATCCTGTACACCCGCGGCGAGGACCTGCTGCCCCACATTGCAAAGCTGCTGCTGGGGCTGGTGTTTGCCAGCAGCACGGTCATCGTGTTCTCGGATATCCCCGCCGATGTCCCGGCGGCGACCATGGTAGCCGCCTGTTACCAGAACGGCGTCAACGCCTGGCTGTCCGGCGGCGCGCTGGGTGCCGTGCTGGGCGGTAATCTGCTGCTGCTCTGCGGGCGCCCGGCAGCCAATCTGGTCATGGCGGCGCTGGCCCTCTGCGCCAGCCTGTACATTTTTGATATCACCCCGGCGGAAGTCTGGCAGTGGCTCTGCAACGTGGGCGGCGGCGTGCACGAAAAAGGCGTGGCCGTCTATGAGCAGAACGCCGCCCGCCGCGCGGAACGCAGGGCGGAGCGCCTTGCCGCGGAGGCGGAAGAAGGATCCTACGAGGAGGAAGATCCCGACGAGCTGGACGAGGACTTTGAGGACGACGAAGAAACCGGCCTCAAGGCTCCCGGCTGGCTGTCCGGTGTGCTCTCCTGGGGCCATAAGGTGACCAAAGAGCTGGAGGGTGAGGCAGAGCCCGAGCCGCCCCAGGACCCCAACCTGGGTTACGAGCCGCCTCCGGCTCCGGATCCGGCGGATGTGCCCCCGCCTCAGCCCGCCCCGGAATTTGAACCCATCCAGGTCAGCGCCCCGGGACCCCGCGCTCCCTTTGACATCGACCTGGGCCCGGACCATACCCAGGTAAAAGAGGGCGGCAGTGAGCCCATCGAGCCCGTCATTCTGGGCCCGGGCGGCACGTTTGGCATGGACCCGCTCCGCAACGCGGCACCCCGCGCCATCGTCAAGCCGGTGGTGCCGGATGCGGTGGAGACCCCGGCGGAGGACTTCTTCCGCAAGCCGGAGCCGGGGCCCGCGCCGGAACCCGGTGACATTGCGGTGGCCCCGGCGGATATCGCCCCGGCCCCCACCCAGACGCCCAGTATGCCGGGCCTGAATGCGGATGCCCCTGCTGTGGAAGAGCCGGAGTTTGAGCCCATCCCGGTCAGCCCTGCGGAGCCGCACCGGGTGAGCGCGGAGAACGCTGTGGCGTTCCGCTCCGCCCCGGACGAGGACGGCTGGATCAGCATTACCTCTGAGCCGGTGGAGGAGAAAGACCTCAATACCTTAGTGGCAGCGGCCATGGAAAAGCCTGCCGCCTCGGAGCAGGCCGCCGCCAGTGCCCCTGCCGAAGAAGCCGAGCCGGTGGAGACCTACCAGTATCAGTACCCCTCCATCGAGCTGTTTGAGCGTGCCCCCGAGGAAACGGACGTGGGCGCGCAGGACGAGCTCAAGGCCAACGCCCAGAAGCTGGTGGATACGCTGGAGAGCTTTGGCGTCCGCACCCGAGTGCTGGATATCTCCCGCGGCCCCTCGGTCACCCGGTACGAGGTGCAGCCGATGGCGGGCGTCAAGATCAGCCGCATCACCTCGCTGGCGGACGATATCGCCCTGAACCTCGCCGTGGCCGATGTCCGCATGGAGGCCCCCATCCCGGGCAAGCCTGCCGTGGGCATCGAGGTGCCCAACCACAAAAAGACCCCCGTTTATATCCGCAGCGTGTTTGAGAGCCAGGCGTTCCTGCGGATGACTTCGCCCCTGGGCATCGCCCTGGGCAAGGACATTGCCGGTGTGGCCCAGGTGGCCGACCTGTGCAAGATGCCCCACCTGCTCATTGCGGGCAGCACAGGCAGTGGTAAATCCGTCTGTGTCAACAGCATCATCATGAGCCTGCTCTTCCGTTCCAGCCCCGAGGACGTCAAGCTCCTCCTCATCGACCCCAAAGTCGTGGAGCTGGCGGAGTACAATGGCATCCCCCATCTGCTCATGCCCGTGGTCACCGAGCCGAAAAAGGCGGCAGGCGCTCTGGGCTCTGCGGTGCAGGAGATGGAGCGGCGCTACCACATGTTCGCGGAGAACAACGTCCGCGATATCAAATCGTTCAACAAGCTGGCGGCCACCGACCCCACGCTGGAAAAGATGCCCTACATTGCCATCATCATCGACGAGCTGGCCGACCTGATGATGGTGGTGGGCAAGGACGTGGAGGACTCCATCTGCCGCATTGCCCAGAAAGCCCGCGCGGCCGGGATGCACCTCATTGTGGCTACCCAGCGCCCCAGCGTGGATGTCATCACCGGCCTGATCAAGGCCAACATCCCCAGCCGCATTGCGTTTGCGGTGTCCAGCCAGGTGGACAGCCGCACCATCCTGGATGGTGCCGGTGCCGAGAAGCTGCTGGGCATGGGCGACATGCTCTTCATGCCCGTGGGCGCTCCCAAGCCCACCCGGATTCAGGGCACCTTTGTCCGGGATGAAGAGATCAGCCGGGTGCTGAATTTCATCAAGCAGAGCGCCACCGTCCAGTATGACGAGGCCATGATCGAAGCGATGGAGCGCCACGCCATTCAGGATGGCAAAAAGGGCGGCAGCGGCAGCGCCGACTCCGACGAGGATTCCGGCAGCGACCCGATGCTCAAGCAGGCCGTGGAAGTGGTCATCGACGCCGGGCAGGCGTCTACCAGCCTGCTGCAGCGCCGCTGCAAGCTGGGCTATGCCCGCGCGGCCCGCATCATGGACGAAATGGAAGAGAAAGGCATCATTGGCCCCTACGAGGGTGCCAAGCCCCGCGCCGTGCTCATCAGCCGCCAGCAGTGGCTGGAAATGCAGATGAACCAGCCGGAGGAATAAAGAGAAAAGGAGTAACATGGAACAGCAGACCTACACCGAATTTCTCCCCATCAGCCGCGCGGACATGGAGGCGCGGGGGTGGGACCAGCTGGACTTTGTGGTGGTGGGCGGTGACGCCTATGTGGACCACCCCAGCTTTGGCACCGCCATCATCAGCCGCCTACTGGAGGCAGAGGGCTATAAGATCGGCGTGCTGGCACAGCCCCGCTATACCGACTGCGAGGAGTTCAAGCGGTTCGGCAAGCCGAAGTACGGCTTCTTCATCGGCGGCGGCAATGTGGACAGTATGGTGAGCCACTACTCGGTGGCAAAGATCCCCCGCGCGGAGGATGAGTATTCCCCCGGCGGAAAGGGCGGTGCCCGCCCGGACCGCAGCGCCACTGTTTACACCAAGCTGGCCAAAGAGGCTTACCCGGACCTGCCCGTGATCCTGGGCGGCCTGGAAGCCTCCCTGCGCCGTTTTGCGCATTACGATTACTGGCTGGACACTGTGCTGCCCAGCATCGCTGAAGATTCCGGTGCCGACATCATCAGCTACGGCATGGGCGAGCACCAGACCGTGGAGATCGCCCGGCGGCTGGCGGCAGGGGAGCCTGTAGAGAGCATCACCGATGTGGACGGCACCTGCTACCTGACCGATTTTGACCACCTGCCCGAGCGGTATGTGGAGTGCGCGGGCTTCAAAAAAGTGGCCAGCGACAAGACGGCCTACGCCAAGGCCTGCCGCATCCAGATGGACAATCAGGATGTGGTCAGCGGCCAGATCATCGTCCAGAAGCAGAGCGAGAAATATCTGGTGCAGAACATCCCGGCCAAGCCCCTTGTCCGCTGGGAGCTGGATAAAGTCTACGCCCTGCCCTACACCCGCCGTTACCATCCCATTTATGAAGACATGGGCGGTGTGCCTGCCATCCGGGAGGTGCAGTTCTCCATCATCCAGAACCGCGGCTGTTTTGGCGGCTGCAACTTTTGCGCCATCCAGCTCCATCAGGGCCGCCGTGTCACCAGCCGCAGCGCGGACAGCATCGTGGCCGAGGCGGAGCGGATGACCCATGAGCCGGATTTCAAGGGCTATATCCACGATATCGGCGGGCCTACCGCCAACTTCCGCTTCCCCTCCTGTCGGGAGCAGATGCTCCGGGGCATGTGCAACGGCGGCAAGCACTGTTTGGCCCCGCAGACCTGCTCCCACATGATCGTGGACCACAGCGACTACCTCAAGATCCTCCGCCGTGTCCGGGAGCTGCCCGGCGTCAAGAAAGTGTTCATCCGCAGCGGCATCCGGTTTGACTACCTGATGGCCGACCCGGACGATACGTTCTTCAAAGAGCTGGTGGAGTATCATGTTTCCGGCCAGCTGAAAGTGGCCCCGGAGCACTGCGCTCCCAACACTCTGGCCTACATGGGCAAACCTCCCATTGAGACGTTCAACAAGTTCAAGGATAAATTCTACGAGCTGAGCAAAAAAGCGGGCAAAAAACAGTATCTGGTGCCCTACCTCATGTCCAGCCACCCGGGCAGCACCCTGAAAGATGCCGTCTATCTGGCCGAGTATCTTTACAAGAACCACATGCGCCCAGAGCAGGTGCAGGATTTTTACCCCACCCCCGGCACCGTGAGCACCTGCATGTTCTACACCGGGCTGGACCCCTACACCCTCAAGCCTGTTTTTGTGGAAAAGACTGCCGAGGGCAAGGCCTTGCAGCGTGCTCTGCTCCAGTACTATGAGCCCCGCAACGCCGAGAAAGTGGTCAAGGCCCTGCGGATGACCCACCGGGAAGACCTGATCCCCCTGCTGGTGCCCGCCGAGGGCCGCCGCGCCGTCCAGCGCTCGGCACGCCAGGCGGAGGCGGCGGATGTGACCATCCATCAGGACGGCACCTACAGCGTCCGGCCCCACAGCGGAAAGATCCAGCCGGGCAATCGCCGCGGAGGCCATGCGGCACCGGTCAGCCGCGCGGCAGGCGGCCGCCAGCCCAGCCCGGGAGCCCGCTTTGCCCCCAACGGCACCCATAAACCGAAAAACAATCAACAGAAAGAGAATGCAACGTGGAAAACTTCCAAAAAGAAAAAGTGACCCCCGCCCAAAAGCCGGGGCTGTTCCGCCGTCTGGCCGCGCTGGCCGTTGCGGCGGCGCTGGCTCTGGGTCTGGCCGCCTGTGATGTCTCGGGCGTTGTCCCGGGCGGCAGCGCCGACGTCATCCCCAACCCGGCGGCGTCGGCCTCCACCGTGGACTCCGTCAATGCCCCGTTTGAGATGCACTTCATCGACGTGGGGCAGGCCCTCAGCGTGCTGATCGAGTGCGACGGGCAGTTCATGCTCTACGACGGCGGCAATGTGGACGACGGCAGCCTCGTGGTCTCCTACTTACAAAATCAGGGCGTGGAGGGGCTGGAATACGTCTTCTGCTCCCACGCCCACGAGGACCATGTGGGCGGTCTGGCCGCGGCACTGGCTTACTTCCCGGCCAACCACGTCTATGCCCCGGTGACGGAGGCCAGCACCAAGTGTTTTCAGGATTTCGTCAAGTACACCCAGCAGCAGGGCTTACAGGTAGAGGTGCCCGCTGTGGGCACTACCTGGCAGCTGGGCGGGGCAACCATCACTCAGCTGGGCCCGGTGGCGCAGTACAGTGACACCAACGATACCTCCCTTGTCCTCCGCATTGATTACGGTGCCACCAGCTTTCTGCTCACGGGTGATATGGAAGCCGACGCCGAACGGGACCTCGTCAACAGCGGGGCCAACCTCAAGGTGGATGTGCTGCAGGTGGGCCACCACGGTTCTTCCACCTCCACCAGCTATGTTTTCCTGAACGCGGTCCTGCCGGAAATGGGAATCATCTCCTGCGGGGTGAACAACAAGTATGGCCACCCCCATGAGGAGACTTTGAGCATCCTGCGGGATGCAGGCGTGGATGTCTACCGCACCGACCTGCTGGGGACCATCACCATCGGCTCGGACGGGCAGAACTACACCGTCGGCACCGAGCACTACGCCACGGACGCCGAGCTGAACCCCACTGCTCCTGCAGCGTCCAGTACGGCGCAGCAGGCCTACATCGGCAATGTGAACAGCAAAAAGTTCCACCTGCCCACCTGCCCCAACCTCCCGGCGGAGAAAAATCAGATCCTGTTCTCCAGCTACGACGAGGCCGTGGCCGCGGGCTATACCCCCTGCAGCACCTGCATCCAATAAAGAACCGCGCCCCTGTGCAGAGCACCGGAAGATTCCGGCTCGGCGCGGGGGCGTTTTGCGTTCCGGTTTCGGGCAGAGTGTTCAAGAGGCAGCGTGCTCCTTTGTGCACAGCAACCAAAAATGTGGGAGGCGCTTGTAATTCCTCTGCCGTGGGAGTACAATAAACCCAAGCGAATAGATGTTTGTTCAGAGTAGGAGAGTGGCAGACAGAGCAACGGAAGCTTTGGTTTGTCACGCTCTTTTTTTGTCCGTGATCGTACCAGAAAAAGGAGAGTTGATATGAGCCAGACCAAGTACATTCTCTCGCTGGATCAGGGCACGACCAGCAGCCGTGCCATCCTCTTTGACAACGAGCAGAACATCCTCTGTGTGCAGCAGCGGGAATTTGAGCAGATCTACCCCCATCAGGGCTGGGTGGAGCATAACCCCATGGAGATCTGGTCCAGCCAGTACGGCGTGATGAACGAGGTGATCGCCCAGAGCGGCGTGGACCCCCGCGACATTGCGGGCATCGGCATCACCAACCAGCGCGAGACCACCATCCTGTGGGAGCGTGCCACCGGCCGCCCGGTGTACAACGCCATCGTCTGGCAGTGCCGCCGCACGGCCCCCATCGTGGACGAGCTGCTCAAGACCCCCGGGATGGACGAATACATCCGGGAGAACACCGGCCTGGTGCCGGACGCCTACTTCTCCGCCACCAAGATCAAGTGGATTTTGGATCACGTTCCCGGGGCACGGGAAAAGGCTGAAGCAGGGGAGCTGCTGTTCGGTACCGTGGACACCTGGCTGGTCTGGAAGCTGACGGGCGGCAAGGTCCATGTGACCGACCGCACCAACGCCAGCCGCACCATGCTCTACAACATCCGCACGCTGGACTGGGACGAAAAGCTGCTTCAGGCACTGGACATCCCCCGCAGCATCCTGCCCGAGGTGCGGGATTCCAGCGAGATCTACGGCTACACCAACATCCAGGGTGTGGATGTTCCGGTGGCCGGCATAGCCGGTGACCAGCAGGCCGCCTTGTTTGGTCAGGGCTGCTTTGCCCCCGGCGACGCCAAGAACACCTACGGCACCGGCTGCTTCCTGCTGATGAACACCGGTAAGGAGATCTACCAGAGCAAGAACGGCCTTGTCACCACCGTTGCCATCAGCCTGAACGGCGAGGTGGAGTACGCGCTGGAGGGCTCTGTCTTCGTGGGCGGTGCCGTCATCCAGTGGATCCGGGACGGGATGCACATGATCCAGGACAGCTGCGACTCCGAGTATTACGCCCAGAAAGTGCCGGACAACGGCGGCGTGTACATTGTGCCGGCGTTCACGGGCCTGGGCGCGCCCTACTGGGATATGTACGCCCGGGGTGCCATTCTGGGCATCACCCGCGGCACCACCCAGAACCACATCATCCGGGCGGCGGAGGAATCCATCGCCTACCAGAGCGCGGACCTGATGGGTGCCATGGAAAAGGACACCGGCATCAAGATCAAGACCCTCAAGGTGGACGGCGGCGCCAGCCGGGACCAGTTCCTGATGCAGTTCCAGGCCGATATTCTGGATAAAGTCGTACAGCGCCCGGCCATCCGGGAGACCACGGCTCTGGGCGCGGCTTACCTGGCCGGCCTTGCCACTGGTGTGTGGAAGAGCCGGGAGGAGATCACCCACCTGTGGAGCTGCAACCAGCTCTTTGAGCCCAAAATGGATGCCGCCCAGCGCGAAGAGCTGCTGGAGGGCTGGCACAAGGCCGTGGGCCGCAGCCAGGACTGGGCCAAACACTGATGTACCCCGGCCAAAGGGCCGGAGCCTGAAATAGAAAGACATTTTGAACGGACACGAAAGGAAGAGTTCACGATGGATACGATCAAAATTGAGAACAAGGCAGTCAAAATGGTGGCGCACCGCGGCCTGAGCGGCATTGAGAAAGAGAACACCTGCTCCGCTTTTGTGGCGGCCTGCAACCGCGCCACCTATTTTGCCGTGGAAACGGATGTCCACCGCACGGTCGATGGCCAGTTCGTCATCTTCCACGACGACAACACCGCCCGCGTCGGCCTCGACCATCTGGTCATTGAGGAGTCTACCTTTGAGACCCTGCGGAAACTGCAGCTGGTGGACATCGACGGCAAGCGCGGCCGCATCGACTTGACGATTCCTACCCTGATGGAGTATATTGAGATCTGCAAGAAGTATGGCAAGCATTGTGTGCTGGAACTCAAGAACGAGTTCAAGGCCAGCGACGTGTATAAGATCGTCTCCATGATCGAGAAAGCAGGGTATCTCGACCACGTCATCTTCATCTCGTTTGCCCTCAAGAACCTGATCTCCCTGCGCCGCCGCTATCCCACCCAGCCGGCCCAGTACCTCATCAAAGAGTGGGACGACAAATTGCTGGATACCCTGGAAAAGTACAACCTGGGCATTGATATCTACTACAAGTCCGCCACCCCGGACAACGTGCGGAAAGTGCACGCCCTGGGTCAGGAGTACAATGTCTGGACCGTCAACGAAGCCGTGGACGGCGACGCCCTGGTGGCCATGGGGGTGGATTACATCACCACCAACATCCTGGAGGGCACCAACAAGGCTGAATAAGCCAAATCTACTGAAATTTGGAAGGAACGCTGCATGAGCCGTTTGTTTGACCCGGAAAATAAATTCTGGAATTTTATCGGAAAGATCGCGGATGTCACCTGTATGAGCTTTTTGTGGGTGGGCACCAGCCTGCCACTTGTCACCATGGGGGCCGCGACCACGGCGTTCTATTCCTATACCATGCATCAGGTACGGGACACCGAGGGAGGCATCCTCTCAGGGTATTTTAAGGCGTTCCGGCACAATTTCAAAAAAGCCACCCTGCTCTGGCTGCTGGAGGTGGCGGGCCTCGCGTTTTTCGCGGCCGACCTCGTGGGCGTGTGGAACCTGTTCCTCTTTCTGGGCGGGCTCCCGGCCATTCTGGTAGGAGCACTGGTGCTCTGCCTGGCGTTTCTTTTCTTGGGCTGCACGTTTTACATCTGGCCGCTGCTGGCCGTGTTTGAGTTCCCGCTCAAGAAGCTGCTGACCAACAGCTTCGTCATGGCCGTGGGCAACCTGCCCGTTACCCTGACGCTGGCGCTGGTTTGGGCGCTGGCGGGCGTGGGGTGCTTCTACCTCAGCGGTGTTTTCTTCGTCTGGGTGGGGCTGGCCATCTTTGCCTCCTCCTACTTTGTGGACATGGTGTTCAAAAAGTACACCGGAGAGCTGGCCGAGGAAGAAGCCGCCTGGAAGCAGAAGAAGGAGGAGCGCCGCCAGCGGCGGAAGCTCCAGAAAAATAAAATGCTGTGAGCGGAGGCCGGGTACTTATGAGCATCAAGCAACATTTTGCCCGCTGGAAAGAGACGGAGGCCGCCAAGCTCCGCCCCATGACCGCAAAGCAGCGGGCCGGGTACATCCTGCACTATTACCGCTTCTGGTTCATCGGGCTGGCACTGCTCCTCCTTGTGGGGTTCTACATCGGGGACGCCGTCATCCAGAGCCACAAAGAAATTTTATTGCAGGGCTTTTTCACCAACGACGAGTACAACCTCTTCCCGGCGGAACGCATCGAGAAAGACTACGCCGCCACCCAGACCCTCACCCGCCAGCAGCGCGTCGTGTTTGACGACGCCCTCTATATTGATCTGGGGGGCGAGGCCAGCGAGTACACCGCCGCCAGCAACGGCAAGCTGACCGCCTACATGATGATGCACGAGCTGGATTTTGTGGTGACCAGCGACGAGGTGCTGGAGTATTACAAAGACACGTTCCCCATGGAAGACCTCGAAGCGCTTCTCCCGGCGGACCTGCGGGAAGCCCTCGCGGATCAGCTTTTTTTCAACACGGACGCGGACGGTAAAACGACTGCCATTGCGCTGGATATGACCCAGAGCCGCTTTGTGGCGGGCACCGGGGCCGATGCAGACCCCAATGTCCAGCACACCTATTATTTCTTTGTCCCGGCGGGGGCACCCCACCCGGAGCAGATCGTGCAGTTCCTGCGGTACAGTTTCGGGCTATAAGCTTCTGGTGATTTGCAATTTCCGATTTCTCATCGTTCTCTGTCTACAGCAACAGAAAAGGACCAGCTCTTGCGAGCCGGTCCTTTTCTGTTGTATCAGGGGGTCGAAGGTGACAGGAAGCTTGTTAATCCATGTTGCGGCAGGTCACGATATCAGCACCGGTGCCGCAGACGTTCTCCACGACCACCTGGCCTACATGGATGGGGGTGTGGAGGACAATGCTGTCCAGCGCGGCCACCACCTCGGCCATCTGGCCCTTGGGCACAGGCTTGGAGGTCTTTACCGGGCAGCGGGGATGCAGGCCGCCCTCGGCCCGGACCGTGCTGGTGATGATGCGGGTGGGGTGGGTCAGCTCCTCTTTGCCGTAGGCAATGCCGTTGGGGCAGCCATTGCCGGTCACTTTATAATCGTTTGCTTCATCCACCTGCAGGTGGCAGCCCTTGGGGCAGCAGGTGCAAATTACTTCTTTCATATCGCTCATGCCTCCTCGATCTCAATGGTCAGCTCGTCCACCGGAGCCTTGTCCAGCAGGACTCTGGGCAGGGCGATGTGTTCCATCTCGCCGGGGGCCAGGCGTTCCCGCTTGAACTTGGCGATGACCTGATCGCCGCTCTTGACGAGGATGGTGCTCTTGCCGCAGATGCGGCGGACACGGAACGAGACATTGGTGCTCTTCTCCACACCCTCCACGCGGATGCGCTGGGGCAGGGTGTAGCCCAGGTCTTTGCCGGGCTTGACGGCCAGCACGCGGCCCTCCTGCACGGGGCCGTTCTGCACATACTTGGCAGCGGCCACACCGGCCAGCTCGCTCTCGCCGGAGACGAAGTCCACCAGGTCATGCACCTGGACAACGTTGCCGCAGGCAAACACGCCGGGGATGCTGGTCTCCATGTTCTCGTAGACCACAGCACCCTTGGTACGGGGGTCCATCTCGATGCCGGCCTGCTTGGTCAGCTCGTTCTCGGGAATCAGGCCGACGCTGAGCAGGATGGTATCCACATCAAACTCCATCTCGGTGCCGGGAATGGGCTTGCGGTCGGGGCCGATCTCGGCCACGATGGCTTTCTCCACCCGCTCCTTGCCCTGGATATCCACGATGGTGTGGGACAGGTACAGCGGGATGTTGAAATCGTTCAGGCACTGGACGATGTTGCGGGTCAGGCCGCCGGAATAGGGCATGACCTCCACGCAGGCCAGGACTTTCGCACCCTCCAGCGTCATGCGGCGGGCCATGATCAGGCCGATGTCGCCGCTGCCCAGGATCAGGACACGCTTGCCCACCATGTAGCCTTCCATGTTGACATAGCGCTGGGCGGCGCCTGCGGTGTACACACCGGCGGGGCGGGTGCCCGGCGTGCCGATGGCACCGCGGGTGCGCTCACGGCAGCCCATGCCCAGAACGATGCTCTTGGCCTCAATGATCTGGTAGCCCTCGGTCTTGGAGACGCAGTGCACTTTCTTATCCGGGGTCACTTCCAGCACCATGGTGTCCAGCTGGACCTTGACGCCGGTGTTCTTCAGCATATCAATAAAGCGTCCGGCATACTCGGGGCCGGTGAGCTGCTCGCCAAAGCGGTGCAGACCAAAACCGTTGTGGATGCACTGGTTCAGGATACCACCCAGCTCCTTGTCGCGCTCAAGAATCAGAATATCACGCAGGCCGCTTTCCCATGCCTTGCAGGCAGCAGCAAGGCCCGCGGGGCCGCCGCCGATAATGACCAGATCAACCATTGCTCTTTCCTCCTACTTTCGTTTCGCTAACAAGCACATTGGAGCCGTTCTTGTCCTGCAGGATGTCCAGCGGGTCCATGCCCAGTTCCTTGCTGATGAGCTCCAGCACACGGGGGCCGCAGAAACCGCCCTGGCAGCGGCCCATGCCGGCACCGGCCCGGCGCTTGACGCCATCGATGGTGGTGGCGGGCACTTCGCTGTGAAGGGCTGCCAGGATCTCGCCCTCGGTGATGGTCTCGCAGCGGCAGATGACCCGGCCGTAAGCGGGCTGCTCCTTCACGAGCTTGGCCTTTTCCTCAGCGGACAGCTCCTTGAAGCGGATGTGGCGGCGGCCATCTTTGTAATCGGCTTTTTCGGCACCCAGAGCGCCGTGCCCTTTCAGGATGCCCACAGCTTCCTCGGCCACGGCGGGGGCGGCGGACAGGCCGGGGGACTTCATGCCGGCCAGGTCGATCCAGCCGGGTGCCTCGGGCTCTTCGCCAATGATGAAGTCGTCCACGTCCAGGTTGGCGCGGACGCCTGCAAAGTTGCGGATGGACTCGCCAAAGTTGATGCTGGGCACGCTGCGCTGGGCCGTGGCCTTGACGAACTCCAGCCCCTTGCTGGTGCAGGAGGTGTCATCGCCATGGACGGGCACTGCATCCGGGCCCACGATCAGGTTGCCGTGGACGGTGGGGGAGACCAGCACGCCCTTGCCCAGCTCGTTGGGGCACTGGAAGATGACGTGGTTCACACGGGTGCCCTCGCTCTTGTCCAGCAGGTAGTACTCGCCACGGGTGGGAGTGATGTGGAAGCTGGCGGGCTCCACCATGCAGTGGACTTTCTCGGTCCAGATACCGGCGGCATTGATGACGTAGCGGGCTTCCACAGTGCCCTGGGTGGTGGTCAGGCGGTAACCGCCGTCGGCCATGGCCTCAGCGTCTTCCACGCGGCAGCTGCGGCGCAGCTCCACGCCGTTGCGCACAGCCACTTCGGTCATGGCCAGGGCGTACTCCCAGGGGCTGACGATGGCGGCGCTGGGGGCCCACAGGGCACCGCAGACATTCTCGGAGAGGTTGGGCTCCATGGCCAGCGTTTCTTCCTTGGTCAAAATTTTCATATCGGGCACGCCGTTGGCCGTGCCGTTCTCGTACAGGTGCTGCAGGTGGGGCAGCTCGCTCTCGGACAGAGCCAGCACGAGGGAGCCGCACTGCTTGTAGGGAACATCCAGCTTTGCGCAGATCTCCTTGGCCAGCTCCACACCGCGCACGTTCAGCCGTGCCATCTTGGTGCCGGGAGCGGGGTCGTAGCCTGCGTGCAGAATGGCGCTGTTGGCCTTGGTGGTGCAGTCGGCCACGTCGTTTTCTGCCTCCAGAATGACGACTTTGTTCTCGTAGCGCGACAATGCGTAGGCTGCAGCGGCGCCGATCACACCACAGCCGATGATAGCAACATCATACATTACTCTTTTCCTCCTGTCAGTTCCGCCTTGGCCCGTCGGGAGCCGGGGCGCTGTGCTGTTTGTACAAAAAAAGAGCGAACCAAAACAAAGGCATAGCCCCTGCTCGTTTCGCTCATAACTCTTTGAAACAAACAACTTATGTTGGCTCTATCATACCCTCCTGCGGCCCAAATTGCAAGGCGTTTTAGAGGATTTGTACTCGATTTGTAGGAAGCCACAAAAAGCCGCTTTTCTTTTTGCGCATATTGCAGAACATGCGTCTCACATGTTCCAGACCGCCTGATTGGTGGTGGAAATGGCGGTGGCACCGGCATCCAGCGCGGCCATCACATCCTCTTTGTCGGCGATCAAGCCGCCCGTGAGCACCGGCACTTTGGCGTCCGCGCACACCCGGCGCAGAATTTTGGGCATGGTGCCGGGCAGGATGTCCAGACAGTCCGGGAGGTTGGCGGGCATCTTGCCCAGGCTCTCCAGCGAGATGGAGTCCAGCAGGAACACCCGGAGGATGGCAGCCAACCCGAGTTCTTTGGCCCGGCGGATGAACGACTGGCGGGTGGAGATGATGCCGTCGGCCTCGGTCTGGCTGCGGATAAAGTCCACGGCCACCTCTTTGCTGGCAAGGCCCGCAATGAGGTCTACATGGACGATGGCGAATTTGCCCGCCGCGTGAATCCGCTGCACGATGGAGGCAATGCTGCAGATGTCTCCGTACAAGATAAACACGACCCGGATATTTTCGTTTTGCAGCGCGTTCTGCAGCCCGTCATCATCCTTGACCGCGGCGATGACGGGCGTTTCCTGAATGGCGTCCATCAGTTCCTGTTTCATGAAATTGAGATTCCTCACTTTCCTGTTTCTAAAATTCTCTCTTCTCCAGAAACATTATGACGGCTTTGCCAAAGAAAAGCAATCTTTTTTGAAAAATTCAACAAGGACACTGGTAAAGGTGCTTGGTTTTTGGAGAACGAATTCGACAAAACATACAAAGATTTTACGTTCGAAGAACTTTGTATTGACAAATATGAACATCGTGTGCTACTCTCTGTGCATGGACTTCGGCCTGCGGCAGAACGCGCGCCGGACAGAAAAGAAGATGTGGCACAGCCGCCTGAAAGAGCAATGAGCAGAAGCAGCGGCTTGAGAACGGGAAAGCTTTATCCTCTCAAGCTGTAGGTCTGCTCTTTTTTTGTGTACCGGGGGCGGGAGCGGGGCAGCAGGTCTGCTGATCGCTATGAACCCCGCAGACGGTTGAGGAGGGCTCTGCCATGATGACCACCGTGCAGGAAATGTCTTCGTTTGAGTTTCAGATGGTTTGTGCCGTGCGGCTGATCCTGGCCTCCTGCTGTGGCCTGTGCATCGGCATTGAGCGCACCAACCGCCTGAAAGACGCGGGCATCCGCACCCACCTCATCGTCTGCATGGGCGCGGCCCTGATGATGCTGGTCTCCAAATATGGCTTTTTTGATGTCTCGCCCCTCACCGAGTTTTTCAAGGCGGATGTCTCCCGCGTGGCGTCCAGCGTGGTCTCGGGCGTCGGTTTCCTCGGTGCGGGCATCATCTTTGAGCGCAACCGCAGTGTTACCGGCCTGACCACTGCCGCCGGCATCTGGACCACCGCCGGCATCGGCATGGCCATGGGCGCGGGGATGTATCTCATTGCCGTGGCCGGTACCATGATCATCATCACGGCCCAGAGCCTGCTCCACAACGAGCACATCATCGGCGGCGGGTTGATGTTCCTGGTCCTGCGCATCGATGGACGGAACGGCACCGTGAGCCAGACCGTCCAGCAGATCCAGGCACTGGGCGGCGAACTGGTGGACCTGACGGTAACGCAGAAGAAAAACGACATCATCCGTGTGGAAATGCGGATCAAGCCCGGTAAGAATGTGGACCAGCTGACCATCATCGGCGAGCTGGAGAAACTGCCGTGGGTGCTGGAAGTCAACGAGTGACCCGCACCGGGCATCACCGAAAGGGTGGTATAAAGTATGACCGACAAAATGGAACTTCTCAAGCGCACCAAGCTGTTTGTGCTGGATATGGACGGTACCTTTTATCTGGGCAACCAGATCTTGTCCGGAGCGGCTGATTTTTTGAAAGCTGTGGAAAAAGCAGGCAAGCAGTACCTGTTTTTTACCAATAATTCTTCCCGCTCGCCCCGGGACTACATGGAAAAGCTGGAAAAGATGGGCTGCCCCATCACCCGGGACCAGATCATGACCAGTGGCGATGTGACCATCCGCTATTTGCAGACCCATTACCCGGATAAGACCGTCTATCTGGTGGGCACGCCCCCGCTGGTGGAGAGCTTTCAGGAGGCGGGCATCCCTCTGGTCAATGAGAAACCGGACATTGTGGTCATCGGGTTTGATACCACCCTGACTTACGAGAAACTCTCCAACGCCTGCACGTTCATCCGGGAGGGGGCGCTGTTTTTAGCCACCCATCTGGATATCAACTGCCCCACCGAGACGGGCTTTATCCCGGACTGCGGCAGCTTTTGTGCCGCCATCAGCCTTTCCACCGGCAAGCAGCCCAAGTACCTGGGGAAGCCCTTTGCCGAAACCGTGGAGATGGTGCTGGACAAGACCGGCTTTGCCGCCCCGGAAGTGGCCTTTGTGGGCGACCGCCTGTATACAGATGTGGCTACCGGCGTGAAAAACGGAGCCGTCGGCCTGCTGGTGCTGACAGGGGAGACACATCTGGAAGATGTGCCGACTTCCGAGGTGCAGCCGGATGCCATCTTTGCCTCACTGGGCGAGATGGGCCAGCAGCTCTGTCAATTGTAAAATCTGCCTATAATTTGCGTTAGATTTAGGCAAAGTAGACGAAATTGGTCAAGATAGGAAATAGAAACTGTAAAAAATACGTTTTTCCCGTTGAAAAATCCAAGATGATATGATATCATCAAAACCAGAGAATTGCATCACGAACCCTGTATCTAGCTTGCAGAGATGAGAGCGCCAAGCGGACAACCAGAAAGAGACTTGAAGAGCCATTCGAGCCGTTTTGGATTGTTCGCTTTTCTTTTATCCCTGAAAACGGAAGAGCGGGGAATGGGATGCCAATTTACCATGGACCCTGCGCTCTATGGAACGGGCGCTTTTAAAAAAGAACAACCAAAACACGAAGGAAAGAAGGAAGAACTATGAAAAAGATCTCTCGTCGCAGCTTTCTGACCGCTACTGGTATCCTGACGGCTTCGGCAGCATTGACCGCGTGCTCTGGCGGCGGCTCCACCGGCAAGGCCGGCGCGGCGGCTTCTTCCGCACCCGCATCCAGCGCGGCTGCTTCCGAGGCTGCGGACCCCAGCAAGTATGAGGTCACCGAACCCATCACCATTACCTGGTGGCACGCGCTGGAGTCTCAGTACGACGATCTGGTGGCCGACGTGGTCAAGAAGTTCAACGAGACCCAGAGCCTCATCACCGTCGAGGCCCAGTACATCGGCGCTTACAAGGACATCAACGAGGCTCTGGTGGCTGCCCACGCGGCCGGAACCGGCCTGCCCGCGATCGCCGTCGCCAACACCGACTACGTTGCTTCCTACGGCGACAGCGGCCTGTTTGAGAACCTGGACCCCTACATCGAGGGCACCAGTTATGACACCGATGATTTCTCCGCTGGTCTGCTGCTGAGCTCCCAGTTCGAGGGCAAGCAGGTGGCTCTGCCGTTCCTGCACTCCACCCAGGTCATCTACTACAACAAGACCATGGCCGACGCCAACGGCTGGACCATCCCCGAAAAGATCGAGGACTTTACCCCGTTCCTGGCCGAGGTCCACAAGACCGCCGGTGTGTACGGCACCGTGGTTCCGGGCTGGGACCAGTGGTATTTCGAGACCATGTACCTCAATGAGGGCGTGCAGATCATCACCGATGACAACACCTGCGACCTGGGCAGCGACACCGCTCTGGGCGTGACCAGCATGATCAAGGACTGGTGCGACGCGGGCGATGCCTATTTTGCAACCGGCACCGATGCTTCCGCTGCCATGCGTCAGAACTTCTACGATCAGAAGACGTTCTCCGTGATGCACACCTCTTCCCTGTATAACAACTACGTCAGCAAGTGCCCGGACTTCGAGGTCGGTATGGCATGGTATCCCGCCGCTTCTACCGGCGATAAGAATTCTGAGGTCGGCGGCTGCGTGCTGGGCATCCCCTCCAAGAACGACCAGGCCACCAAGAACGCTGCATGGCAGTTCCTGCAGTTCCTCTGCGGCAAGGAAGTCAACATGGAGTGGGCCGAGGGCACCGGCTACCTGCCCACCCGTAACTCCGTGCTGGAGACCGATGAGGGCAAGCAGTTCCTGGAGAAGAAGCCTGCATTCCAGTGCATCTTTGATAACCTGAACCTCATCAACCCGCGTATCCAGAACAGCGCCTGGAGCGAGCTGGCCACTACCTGGAAGAACTACATGGAAGTCATCATGAACCAGGACGGCGACGTGAACTCCAACTCCGAGGATATGGTCACGGAGATCGACGAGATCCTGGCAGACCACGCTTGATAAATAAGTATTCGACACCTCCTGAAAGGACGTGAGATCATGAAACAAGCCGCTGCGGGCGCAGCTTCTGCCACACAGGCCGTGAAAGCCGACAAGAAGCCGTTCTTTTCCCAGCGCACCCTTTCCCATTTTATTGATTTCCTCTTCGTTCTGCCTGCTCTGATCCTGTTGGGCGTGTTTACTTACTACCCCATCGTGAAGCTGGTGCAGATCAGTTTTACCGATTGGAACCTGCTGAATGACACCTGGAAATATGTCGGCCTGAAAAACTGGCAGTGGCTGTTCGCAGGCAGCGGTGCCAAATACCTGTGGAACTCCCTCAAGGTCACGTTCCTCTACTCGATGGGCGAGATCCTCGTCACCATGGTGGGCGGTATGCTGCTGGCACTGCTGTTCAACCGGATGACCCGCTCGTTCGGCCTGATGCGTGCCTTTGTGTTCGTGCCCAAGTATGTGGCCATGTCCTCCGCGGCAGTGGTCTTCCTGTGGATCCTGAACACCGATTCCGGCGTTCTCAACTACCTGCTGCAGTGCATCGGGCTGCCGGCGGTGGATTGGCTCAACCAGCAGTCCACGGCGCTGCCCTCGGTGTTGATGCTGACCGGCTGGCGTGTCATCGGCTACGGCATGATGATCTACCTCTCGGCCATGATGGGCATTTCGCAGGAGTATTACGAGGCGGCTTCTCTGGATGGCGCAAACGGCGTCCAGAAGTTCTTCCGCATCACGCTGCCCCTGCTGTCTCCCACCACGCTGTTCCTGCTGGTCACCACATTCCTGTCTTCCATGAAAGTTTTCCAGTCGGTGGATATCCTGACGTCCGGCGGCCCCGCCCGTTCGACGGAAGTGTTCGTCTACCTCATCTACCGCTACGCCATGGTGGACTTCCGGATGGATCGCGCGGCCACCGCAGCCGTCATGTTCTTCCTCATCCTGCTGGTTATCACCGTGCTGACCATGAAAGTGTCCGACCGCTCGGTCACTTACGACTCGTAATGCTTTGAAAGGAGAATGCAGACATGGCTACGCAGAATACAGCTATGGACAACGCGGCTCTGATCAAAGAGGTCAACGAGGCGCACAAGCACAAAAAATATTCCGTGGGCTACCATGCACAGACCGTTGTGGCTGTCATCGTTACCCTGATCATGCTCTTCCCGCTGTACTGGATGATCGCAACGTCGTTCAAGTCCGCCGAGGAAGTGCAGCTGGTCATCCCCACGCTCTTCCCGCATGAGTTCCACCCCGAAAACTATCTCAACGTGCTCCAGAAAGCCAACTTCATGAAATACTACTGGAACACCATCGTCATGACGGCGGGCATCCTGCTGCTGCAGGTGGGCACCGGCGTCCTGGCGGCGTATGGTTTCGCGGTGGGCCGCTTCAAGGGCCGCAACGCCCTGTTCTATGTGGTGCTGGGCGCGTTGATGATCCCCCTGCAGGTCACGTTCATCCCCATCTACATCATGTGTGCCAACTGGAACCTGTGCGATACGTTCCTGGGCCTGATTTTGCCGGAAGCAGTTTCCGCTTACTACATCTTCATGCTGCGGAACACGTTCATGTCCATTGACCAGAGCTACATCGATGCAGGCCGCATTGATGGCCTGAGCCGTCTGGGTACCATCTGGTATGTGCTGGTCCCCATGAGCAAGGCCACCATCTTCACCGTGACGCTGGTCACCTTTACCAACGGCTGGAACGCTTACTTCTGGCCCAAGATCATTGCCAAGAACGAAGTCCGCCGCGTGCTGACCGTCGGCTTGGCACAGCTCAAAAACACCTTTGCCGGCCAGGCAGTTTCCAACTATCACGAGATCATGGCGGGCGCCGTGCTGGCCATCATCCCCGTGGTCATCCTGTTCCTCATTTTCCAGAAATATATGATGACGGGCTACTCCAAGGCCGCAATGAAGTAAATTCCTCCACACAACCGGAAAAGGGCAGCCCACGGCGGCTGCCCTTTTGCCGTTCTGGCACAAAGCAATCAAGGAGGCACATGCCATGTTCTCGTACATTGCCCCGGGCGCGAAGCAGTACCGCGCCAACCTGCACTCCCACACCAACCTTTCGGACGGCACCCTGACGCCGGAACAGATGGTACAAGCCTATCAGGAAAAAGGCTACTCCATCCTGGCCATCACGGACCACGAGGCTCCCTATGACCACACGGCCCTTTCCACGGACGATTTCCTCATGCTGACGGGTTATGAGGCCTATATCCGCCCCTCGCCCACCTGCGAGTTTGACCTGTTCAAGCCGGAAATTCACCTCAACCTGCTGGCAAAGGATCCGCACAACACCGCCATCATCGGCTGGGACCCCAATTTCTGCAAGTATATGCCGCTGGAAGTGGCCGAGCATCAGCGGGAGCACAAGGGCGACCTTGGCCCCCGGAAATACAGCCGGGAATATATCCAGCGGTTTATTGATACGGCCCGGGCCAGCGGATATCTCGTCACCTACAACCACCCCTGCTGGTCCATGGAGGCCGAGGAAGACACCCTGAGCTATGACGGCTGCTTCAGCCTGGAGGTGTTCAACACCGGCTCGGAGAAGATCAGCGGCTACGAGTGCAACATGGCCCTGTACGATAAGTTCCTCCGCAAGGGCAAATTCCTCTATGTCCATGGCGCGGACGACAACCACAACAAGGCACCGTTCGGGGACCTGATGTGCGATTCGTTCGGCTCCTGGACCCAGATCCTGGCCGAGGAGCTGACCTACCCGGCGGTCATTCGGGCGCTGGAAGAGGGCCGCTTTTATGCCACCACCGGCCCCGAGATCACCGAGCTGACGTTTGACGGCAGCCATGTGCGGATCGGCTGCAGCCCGGCCCAGCGGATCGTCGTCCACGGCAGCCCCAAGCTGGGCAAGAGCTTTTACAACCCGGACGGCAGCCCCATCACCCACGCGGAGCTGGACCTGCCGCCCATCGGCGAGTACGTCTATTTCTCGGTCTACACGGCCGATGGAAAAGCCGCCCATACCCGGGCGTTCCGGCGGGCAGAGCTTGCGGAATAGCCCGGAAAAGATCATACAAAACAGAATAAACACGAACAAAACAACAAAACGGAAAGGATGAAAGCAATGTCCTGTTTCAAAAAAGGGTTATCCCTCTCTGCTGCCCTGCTGGCAGGGGCCCTGCTCCTGACGGCCTGCGGCGGTGCTCCGGCATCCTCGGCTTCTTCCGTGCCTGCATCGTCTGTGGCTTCCTCGGAGGCGGCAGAGCAGCCGGAAGAGCCTGCCATGAAGTACACCCAGACCCCCACCGTGCCCACGGAGACCTACAAAGAGGAAGCGGATTTTGCGGATTTCCTGAGCAAGGCGGAGCCGGGGCTGGTCATTCCGGGCCTTGCGGAAAACCTCATCCCCCAGGGCATGGACCAGTGCGATGAAACAGGCATCCTGTACATCTCCGGCTATTACACCACCGACGGAAAATCCTCGGCCATTCTGGCCGTGGACACCGCCACCGGGGAGCTGACGGCGGAGTATCTCCTGCTCAATGCAGGTGGCACCCCCTTTGACGGCCATGTGGGCGGCGTGGCTGTCAGTGAAGACACCCTCTACGTCTCGGGCCAGAAGCAAAACGGTCTGTACACCATCTGCGCGATTCCCCTCAAAGACCTGCCCGCCGAGGGCAGCCACGAGGTGAAGCTGGAGCAGACCATCCCGGTGCCGGTCTCGCCCTCGTTCCTGAGTTGTTCCCACGGCTATTTGTGGGTGGGAAACTTCTACCACCCGGGCGCGGATTACCCCCTCTCGGACGGCATGAAGTACACCACGGCCAGCGCCGACGGCGAGGACTACGGCTGCTACATCATGGGCTATGACCTCAGCAAGGGGAGCCTTTCCGTGGCGGACGGCGACGATTATGCTCAGCCGGATGTGGTACTGGTCGGTCCCAACAAAATTCAGGGTGTCGTGGTCGGGGAGGACGATACCGTCACCCTGAGCCAGTCCTATGGCCGGAAGAACAACGCCAGCCTGCTCCACTACTCGCTGGCACTGGGAGAGACGCTGGACACCATGCTGACCGTGCAGGGCAGGGATGTGCCGGGTTACATTCTGGACAGCAAGCGCCTCAAAGAGAGCGTGACCGCCATGCCCATGACCGAGGCACTGGCCGACGCCAAGGACGGCGGCATCTATGTGCTGTTTGAGTCCGGTGCCATCCACTACGCCAACGGCACGTTCCGCACCGACCATGTGTGGAAGATCAAATTCTGATACCGGATGCAAAACACCTCTGCGCCCCGTGTGCAGGGGTGTTTTTCTGTCTGCGGGATTGATAAAATCCCACCGGTGCGGTATACTGAAACAGATTCTACGGAAAGGGGGCGGCGGAAATGTCCATCGGGCCAAGCAGGCCGCTGGTGCTGGAAAAACCGGCCAAGATCGATATCCCGCAGGCGGCGCGCTACTTTGGAGCCCGGGGGGAGCCGGACACTGCCACTCGGACACTGCTGGAAAAATGCGCGGTGCCCATTCTGGCAGCCGCCACGCCCCGGGCCGTCTGGCTGGAAGCCGATGTGGACAGCCTGCTGGAAGCAGGGATCCTGCAGGGCGGGGATGTGATGAAGCATCTGGAGGGCTGCCCGCAGGCACTGCTGCTGGCAGTTACTCTGGGCCCCGGCGTGGATGCACAGATCCGCCGGGCCGGGGTGGGGGATATTGCCGCCTCCGTGGCGTCGGACGCACTGGGTTCCGCCCTGGCGGAGCAGGCGGCGGATGCCGCCGAAGCCGAGCTGCGGCAGTGGGCCGCGCGGGAGGAAAAGTACCTCACGGGCCGCTTCTCGCCGGGCTACGGCGATTGGCCCATCACGGTGCAGCCGAAAGTAGCGGCAGTGCTGGACACCGCCCGGCGGGCGGGCATCTGTGTGCTGAACACCAACCTGATGACCCCCCGCAAGAGCGTGACGGCCATTCTGGGCCTCAGTGACCACCCGGTCAAGGGACATTTAGCGGGCTGCGGGCATTGTGTGCTCCGTACCCGGTGCGAATATCGAAAGAGAGGGAAGACCTGTGCAAGCGAGTGAACTGTTCAACCAGCCCAATACCATCCTGTTGGATGGCGGTATGGGCACCATGCTGCAGGCAGCCGGGATGAAGCTGGGGACCCGGCCGGAAGATTTGAACCTTGAAAACCCGGAGCTCATCCGGAGCATCCATGCAAAATACGCGGCCGCTGGCAGCCGCGTCGTCAACGCCAATACCTTTGGCGCTTCGCCCCACAAGCTGGCCGACAGCAAGTACACGCTGGAAGAGGTCATCACGGCGGGCATTGCCAACTGCAAGCAGGCCGTGGCTCCGTATGGCGCGCTGGTCACGCTGGATGTGGGCCCGCTGGGCGAGCTGCTGGAACCCAGCGGGACGCTGGCCTTTGAGGACGCCGTGGCGGAGTATGGCCGTATCGTCCGGGCCGGTGTGGCCGCCGGGGCGGACATCCTCTATTTTGAGACATTCACGGACCTGTATGAAATGAAAGCGGCTCTGCTGGCCGCCAAGGAGAACAGCACCCTGCCCATCATGGCCAGCATGAGCTTTGAGGCCAATGGCCGCACCTTTACGGGCTGCACGGTGGAGAGCTTTGCGGCCACGGCCCGGGGCCTGGGGGCCAACGCCGTGGGCATCAACTGCTCGCTGGGACCCAAAGAGATCTTCCCCATGGCCAAGCGGCTGGCGGAGGCCGTGCCCGGAGATTTCCCGGTCTTCGTCAAGCCCAACGCGGGCCTGCCCCGGGCCGACGGCAGCGGCTACGACATCACCCCGCAGCTTTACGCAATGCAGATGAAGCCCTACCGGGAGCTGCACCTGTTTGCGGCGGGCGGCTGCTGCGGCACCACGCCGGAGTTCATCCAGATGCTCAACGGCGTGTTTGCCGATTGCAAGCCGGGCCGCCCGGAGCACCCGATGCTCTCGGTCATCTGCAGCCCGGTGGACTGCGTGAATGTGGACGGCATCACCGTGGTGGGCGAGCGGATCAACCCCACGGGCAAAAAGCGGTTCCAGCAGGCCCTGCGGGACGGCGACATGAACTATATTCTCGAGCAGGCGGTCAGCCAGGCCGAGGCCGGAGCACAGATCCTGGACGTCAACGTGGGTGCCCCCGGCGTGGATGAGCCCGCTCGGATGGAGCAGGTGGTCAAGGCTCTGCAGAGCGTGGTCAGCCTGCCCTTGCAGCTGGATTCTTCCCACGCCGAAGCGCTGGAGCGGGGCCTGCGGGTCTACAACGGCAAACCCATCGTCAACTCGGTCAACGGCGAGCCGGAGGTGCTGGAAAAAGTTCTGCCCCTGTGCAAAAAGTACGGTGCCGCCGTGGTAGGCCTCGCCATTGATGAGCGGGGCATCCAGCCCAAGGCGGAAGACCGTGTGGCCATTGCCCGCCGCATCAAAAAAGCGGCGCTGGAAGCGGGCATCCCGCAGGAGGATATTTACATCGACTGCCTGACCCTGACCGCCAGCGCTCAGCAGGAGGACGTGCTTGCCACGGTGCAGGCTCTCCACACCTGTAAGACGGAGCTGGGGGTACGGACGATTCTGGGCGTGTCCAACATCAGCTTCGGCCTGCCCTGCCGCCCGTACCTGAACACCACGTTCCTCACCATGGCCATGTATGCAGGCCTCGATCTTGCCATCATGAACCCCTCCAGCGAGGAGATGATGGCGGCGGTCTATGCCTACAACGTCCTCACCAACCGGGACAAGCAGAGCGGCAGATACATTGCCCGCTATGCCGATCAAGTGCCCGCCTCGGCGGCGCTGGCCAAGGCCATGCAGGACAAAGCTGCCAGCGGTGTCCCTGCCGCCGCGGAGGCAGCGGGCCCGGCGGTGTCCGGCCCCTATGCCCCCCTGATGAAAGCGGTGGAGCAGGGCCTGAAAGGGGAAGCTGCTGCCTGCACCAAGGCCCTGCTGGCCGAGAAAGAGCCGCTGGAGCTGGTGGATGAGGCCCTCATCCCGGCACTGGACATCGTGGGGGTCAAGTACGAGAAAGGGAAGCTCTTCCTGCCGCAGCTGCTGCAGGCCGCCAGCGCGGCCCAGAGCGCTTTTGACGAGATCAAGACCGCCATTGCCCAGCGGGGCGGTTCCGGGGCCAGCAAAGGCCGCATCGTGCTGGCCACCGTCAAGGGCGATGTCCACGACATCGGCAAGAACATTGTCAAGGTCATCCTTGAAAACTATGGCTTTGAGGTCATCGACCTGGGCCGCGATGTTCCCGTGGAGACCGTAGTGGAGACTGTCCGGGAAAAGGACGTCCACCTTGTGGGCCTCTCCGCCCTGATGACCACAACCCTTAAGAGCATGGAGGAGACCATTGCGGCCCTCCACGCCGCCAAGCTGGATTGCAAGGTGATGGTGGGCGGTGCCGTGCTGACCCCCGAGTACGCCGAGAAGATCGGCGCGGACTGGTACGCCAAGGACGCCAAGCAGAGCGCGGATATCGCAAAAGAGTTCTTTGGGGCGTGATTTCAATTTAAAATAAAAAACAACAGCCGCTCCGGGCAAAGCATAAACCGGAGCGGCTGTTGTTTTAGAAGGTAAATGAATTAGGAGAACAGGGAACGACAACTTGAAAGAGAATCAAATCGTCGGTCAAGCAAAGAAAGAGATGATCAGTGCCACGAGGAAGCCCACGCTGCCAGAAGCTTGTTTTTTAAGTGTGAAAACTCATTCATACTGCTTCCTCGCTTTCACGGTGTTTGATTCACAGTCTGGACAAGGCCCCGACCACTTCGCAATGGGCGGTCTGGGGGAATAGATCCACTGGGACAAAACCTTCGGCGCGGTAGCCTTTTTGGGTCAGGAGAGCGAGGTCGCGGGCCATGGTCTCGGGGTTGCAGCTGACATAGACCACCCGCTTCGGGGCCATCCTGGCCACGCTCTCAAGGAACCGGGGGGTCGAGCCCTCTCGGGGCGGGTCCATGAAGATGACGTCTGCCCGCTGGCCCGCTTCGGCGGCTTCCTGGATCCACGCGGTGGCATCCGCGGCGAAGAAGCGTGCGTTTTTCACGCCATTGTGTTTGGCGTTGCCAATGGCGTCCCGCACGGCGTCCCGGTTGAGCTCGACGCCTACCACCTGCTTGGCCTTGCCGGAGGCCGTGAGGCCGATGGTACCAATGCCGCAGTAGGCGTCCAGCACGGTCTCTTTTCCGGTCAGGCGGGCGGCATCCACGGCCAGTCCGTAGAGCACCGCCGTCTGCACCGGGTTGACCTGGTAGAAGCTGCGGGGGCTCAGGGCATAGGTCTTGCCGCAGAGAGTGTCCAGAATGAAGCCCTTGCCGTACAGCACTTTTTCGGCCTCGCCCAGCACAACGCTGGTCTGGCGGGGGTTGTAATTCTGCACCACGGTGGTCACAGGGACGCCGCGCGTTTCGGCTTCTTCCAAGAGATAACGGACGAAGTTCTTGGCACCGGGCAGAACGGGCTGGGCCGTGACCAGTACCACCATCACCTGCCCGGTGGCAACGGCCCGACGGAGCAGACAGTGACGGAGCAGGCCGGTGCCGCGGTCCTCGTTGTAGGGCTGGTAGCGGCAGCGATTGGCCGCCGCCCGGACAGCCAGCAGCACCTTGTCCAGCACTTCGTCTTCCAGCAGGCAGCTCTCCACGGGCAGCACTTTGTGGGTGCGGGCCGCATAGATGCCGGAGGTGAGCTTCCCGCCCGCTGCCGGGGCAAAGGTGGAAATGACCTTGTTGCGGTAGCGGTAGGGGACATCCATCCCCCGGATGGGGTGCACGGGACCGTATTTGCCCAGCAGGGCGCGGACGGCGCTTTCTTTTTGTTTGAGCTGCGCGGCGTAGTCCAGCCCCAGAAGCGGGCAGCCGCCGCAGTTTTTGGCGCGCAGTTTGCAATCTGACATAGATCCTCCCAGCCCACCATGCGGGCTTGACAAAACAACAAAAAATCACTATACTACAAATAGAAAAGGCGCTGCCTGCAAAATGGTCAGCTCCTTACCAGAACATTATTGCTAAAAGCAACGACCGCTCGTGTTGGGGAACGTGAGGCGGTCGTTACTTTTTATCCCAAGAATCATGCCTGGCTTTGTGTTTGTCCCGAAAAACGTCCCGCGCGATCATCCAGGTGATCTGGATGACGCCGAGCGTAACGGTGGCTAACAGCGTGAGAGCACTAAAAACAAGATTCAAATAATCCATAATGGACTCCTCCTTTGGGTATCGTGTGTAAAAACATTCGTACCACCCGGAGGATGACAAAAAGAAACTCCTCCGGGTCAATGCCCGGGGTGGAGTCTGACCACCTGCATTTGCAGACAGCGCCTACCGCGAAATACGGCACTTTTAGGATATCATAAATGCAAACGAAAAGCAACGAAAAAAGCTCCGATTTGTCGGAGCTTTTTTCGTTTTTAATGCACTGCTACAAAAAGAATCGTGAATAAATATCAGTAGGAACGTACGGCTTTAAATCGGAAACAGTTAGTTGCCATTCAGAGGGGGCAATGGTTACATCATTTTTATGAAGAAAGCCGTAGGTGCTCAAAAGTTTTAATAATTCAGAGCCATTGATAAGAGACACCCCACTTGAAGCGGCATACTCTATAGCACCAGAAGAATAATTACTGGTTGTAACAAAAAGCATGTGGTCAGCATCCGCTAAATTGACTATTGCTTTACCCGTAGGGGTCATACAAATCATATTCTTCCGCTTCAGCGTGCTTTTCGGCCAGGACGGCCATGGCCTGTTCCAGCTCGCTCTGGCCGCAGCCGCTCTCGCTGACGAGGGCCCGGACGGCCTCGGCGAGGTCGCCGCCGAAGACGGTGTCCAGCCGTTCCCGCATGGCGGCCACGCCGTAGGCCCGGCGGGTAACGGTGGGAGTGTAGGTGTTGCGGTTCTGGTCCTTGCCGCTCTTCACCCAGCCCTTTTTTTCCAGCCGATACAAGAAGTTGAGCACTGTGGCCGGGGCCCAGCCCTTGGCAGCCAGCTTTTCGCCGATGTCGCGCCGGGTGGCAGGCGGGCGGCAGGCCCAGACGGCCAGCAGCACCTGCTCCTCGGCGGGGGAAAGGGGCTGGCAGTGCTCCGGGATACCGTACATGGGACCGCCTCCTTTCAAAAAAATACTTTTACAATTGTCTCTGATACTGCTATTTTACCAGAATCCACACCAAAGCGCAAGAGCGGAAAATCGAGTGGTCATGCGGCGATTCTGTACTTATTTTACAGATGTCTTAGAATTTGTTCTTATACGACGAACGTTTGTGCGCTTTGCGATTTCAATGCGGACAGGAACGCTGCATCTTTGTGCAAAGATGCTCTTGTTTTGCTCCCCTCAAAACCGGTATACTACGGACAAATCCAGAACACGAACGCCGCCAAGGTTCGGGCGGCGTTTCCAGGAATCACTGAGGGAAAAGGAGAGGTGCATTATGGCACGAGTATATAATTTCAGCGCGGGGCCCAGCATGCTGCCCGAGAAAGTTCTGAAGCAGGCACAGGCCGAGCTGCTCGAGTACGGCGACAGCGGCCAGAGCGTGATGGAGATGAGCCACCGCAGCAAGTGGTTTGATGCCATCATCACTGAGACGGAAGCCACCCTGCGCCGGGTCATGAACATCCCGGATCATTACAAGATCGGCTTTTTCCAGGGCGGTGCTACCCAGCAGTTTGCCATGGTGCCCCTGAACTTTATGACCACGGGCAAGGCCGATTACATCGTGACCGGCAACTTCTCCAACCTGGCCGCCAAAGAAGCCGCCAAGTTCGGCGAGGCCAACATCGTGGCCTCCAGCAAGGACAAAAACTTTACCTACATCCCGGATGTGAACGCCATCCCTTATAATAAGGATGCAAGCTACATCCACATCTGCCAGAACAACACCATCTTCGGCACCCAGTATGTGGAGGTGCCGCAGGTGGAGGGCGTGCCGCTGGTGGCGGATATGAGCTCCATGATCCTCTCCAAGCCTGTGGATGTGACCAAGTACGGATGCATCTATTTTGGTGTCCAGAAGAATGTCGCACCCGCCGGTATGGCCATTGCCATCATCCGGGACGATCTGCTGGGCAAAGCAGCGGACAATGTGCCCACCATGATGAACTACACCACCCTGATCAACAAGGACAGTATGTACAACACGCCTCCCTGCTGGTGCATCTACATGACCGGGCTGGTGCTCAAGTACCTGGAAAACGACATCGGCGGCCTGGCCAACATGCAGAAGATCAACGAGGCCAAGGCAAAAGTCCTCTACGATTATCTGGACGGCCAGGACTTCTACAACAACCCCGTCGAGCACCGTTACCGCAGCACGATGAACGTCACGTTCACCAGCCCCAACCCCGACATGGACAAGAAATTCTGTGCGGAGGCCGCGGAGGCAGGCTTTGTCAACCTGAAAGGCCACCGTCTGGTAGGCGGGATGCGCGCCTCCATCTACAACGCCATGCCCAGCGAGGGCATCGACAAGCTGGTCGATTTTATGGAGAAATTCCGCAAGGCGAATGCCTGATTTGTGTATAGGAGATCGGAAAGTATGTTTACCATCAGAACCCTCAACGCCATCAGCCCGGTGGGCCTGGCAAAGCTCCCCAAAAGCCTCTTTGACGTGTCGGTGGATGCCGACGCGCCGGACGGCATCCTCGTCCGCAGCGCAGACCTGCTGAACACCACGTTCAAGGACAACCTGCTGGCCATTGCCCGCGCCGGTGCAGGCGTCAACAACATCCCGCTGGACCGCTGCAGTGAGCAGGGCATCGTGGTGTTCAACACGCCGGGTGCCAACGCCAATGCCGTGGCCGAGCTGGTCATCGGAATGCTGATCGCGGGCAGCCGCAATGTGGCTGACGCCGCCCAGTGGACCCAGGGGCTGGCCGGGGATGCCGCCATGGCCAAGAGTGTGGAAAAGGGCAAAAAGCAGTTTGTGGGCAACGAGATCAAGGGCAAGACGCTGGGCGTCGTCGGTCTGGGTGCCATCGGTTCCCGGGTGGCCAACTGTGCCATCGCGCTGGGCATGGAGGTCTACGGCTACGATCCCTACATCTCCATTGACGCGGCCTGGAACCTGAGCAGCCAGGTGCGCCACTGTGTCAACCTGAACGACATGCTGCCTCTCTGCGATTACATCACCCTCCATGTGCCCTACCTGCCCACCACGAAAGATACCATCAATACCCAGACACTGGCCCTGTGCAAGGATGGCGTCAGGATCCTGAACTACGCCCGCGGCGAGCTGGTGAACACCCCCGCCCTGCTGGACGCCATGGAGACGGGCAAGGTCTCCGGTTACATGACCGATTTCCCCACCGAGGCCCTGCTGGGCAAGCCGGGCGTCGTCTGCACCCCGCACCTGGGCGCTTCCACCCCGGAAGCCGAGGACAACTGCGCCGTCATGGCAGCGCAGGAGATCAGCGATTACCTCAAAAACGGCAATATTGCCCACTCGGTCAACATGCCGGAAGTTCACCAGCCCCGTGCCGGCGGCAAGCGTATCTGCATCATTCACAAGAATGAGCCGGGCATGATCAGCCAGATCACCGCCCTGACCACCGAGGCGGGCCTGAACATCGAAAACATGGTGAACAAGAGCAAAAAGAATATGGCCTACACCATGTTGGACGCGACCGGTGCCGTGGACGGCACGTTGGCCGAAAAGCTGGCTGCCATCCCCGCCGTCATCCGGGTGCGCATCCTGTAACACGGAGATCTTCCACGAACCTTTTTATCCGCAAAGAGCCGCCGCCCGCCCGGGCAGCGGCTCTTTGCGGCAGCGGCGGGAAAAGTACCTCAAAAAGTGAAACTGGTTGAATCCCGTTGTTGATTTGCCCTCCGGTTTGCGGTAAAATGAGACTATCCGGAGTGCCGCGTTTGGGGCGGTGCTCCGGGCCCGTGCAGAATGCGGAAACTCTGCCGGAAGTTTTGCAAACAGGAGGTTTTGCATATGAACGCCAAACGCATCCTTTCACTGTTTTTAGCAGCGGTTTTGACGCTGGGTGTCGCCGTGACCCCGGCTGTGGCCGCCTCGGCAGCGCCGGCTCTGCCCGGCAGCGCGGCGCTGGAGGAGAGCAACGGCCCGGTGTCCATCAAGCTGACGGCCTCCGGCCCGCTGGTGTACGGCTCTCCGTTTGAGCTGGTGGTGGAGACCCGCCCGGCCGAGACGCAGTATCTGGGGGTGGTGCTGGGCACCAAGGGCGAGGCAAAAGGCTTTGTGACCCTGGTCTTCTCCGATAAGATCCGCACCCTGCTCAAAATGATCCCGCTGCCCAAGCGGATGTCCGCAACGCCGGACCAGACCACCGATTTCAACCTGTATTCCTACATCAAGCAGCTCATCGACGGCAACGACGTGGAGGTGCTGCTTCGGGTGGCCGATGAGGTCGCCTCGGTGATGGATGCTCTGCAGTTTTATATCCCCACCATCAAGGATGTTTCCACTGGCCTCCGGCTGGCGCTGGAGATGATCCGCAAGTATCTGCCGGCGGGCAGCATGAGCCGCATTTATGTGGATGAACAGCCCAGCGATGCCGGCAGCTACATTGCCGGTGCCATCGCGCTGGAATCCGGTGATCTGAACACCGCGGGCGTGGCATTCTTCAAAATCAAGCCCAAGACGGAGGGCGTCCGGGTCTACTGGGCCCAGGAGGCTCCCGCCGCCATGACCGTGGAAGAGGCCCGGAGCTTCAACGCTGCCGCTGTCGTCGAGTCCGACGGGCAGGTGGTTGAGAACGGCAAGGTGACCTACAGCTATAAAAAGAAGAGCAGCTTCTTTGGCGGTACGACCATCAGCGGCTTCCCCACCGAGCCGGGCACCTACACGCAGACGGCCAAGGCCGCTGGCAACTACTCCAGCGAAAAGATCACCCGAACCATCGTGATCAATTAAAGATGCATAAATAGCAAAGGCCCCGTGCGGTGCACGGGGCCTTTGCTGTTATGTTGATCAAAATGAAAATGCTTACATCCGGAACCGCCAGCCCCAGCCGCCGCCACAGCAGCAGTTGCACAGCAGGTTGAGCAGGATCATGCTCCAGCACCAGCGCATCAGTCCGCCGGGCTGGGCGTAAGTGGTCTGGGTGCGGTAAGTCTGGCCGGGGTTCTGCAAATTGCGCAGGTGCATCTGGTACTCGGTATTATTCGGGTCCAGCTGGGCGGCGCGGCGGGCGTCCTGCAGGGCGTCGATGCTGTTGCCCAGGCCCTGGTTGGCCAGGGAGGAGAGGTAATACCAGCGGGCGTTCCGGGCGTTCATGCTGTCCAGCACCCGGCGGGCCTCGGCGTAGCGGCGGTTCATGATGAAGTTGCGGGCGGCCTGCATCTCGGCGCTGTCGGTGCTGTTGTAGCTGGCACCGCTCTGCTGCTGGTAGCCGCCAAAGTTGAACCCGAAACCGAACGGGTCGAAATCAAAGCCGCCAAAATCGGTATAGCCGTTGTTCTGGCTGCTGTAATAGCCGTTCTGCTGGTAGCTGCCCTGCTGCTGGTAATTGCCGTAGGGGTTGCTGTAGCCCTGCTGCCCGTAACTATAGCCGCCGGCCTGCTGCTGGGTCTCACCCTTGGTGATGGCATCGTAAGCGGCCTGCACCTCCTTGAAGTGCTCTTCAGCCGTCGGGTCGTTGGGGTTCAGGTCCGGGTGCCAGCGCTTGCACTTGGCCCGGTATGCCTTTTTGATCTCTTCATCGCTTGCACCGCGCTGGATGCCCAGCACCTCATAGGGGTCTCTCATCGGTCTACTTCCTCACGTCTCTAGCATTGGTCACAATACTTTCTCAGTCTACAGGAACACAGAGAATAAATCAAGTGTTTCCACGCCCTCTCCGTCATTTTTCTTCGCAAAATGACACCTCTCCCAAAGGGAGAGGCGAGACCTGGCGCATGAGCGCCCGAGAGGGTTATTTCTCTTTTTTGGCGTTTTTGCAGTTGTATTTGAGCCACACGCCGGAATACAGGATGTTGCGCAGCAAGTCTGCATCCTCCACGCAGGGCAGGCGCTCAAAGCTCTTGGCGCAGCGGGCCAGCAGCAGCTCAAAAATTTCCCGCATCTCTTCTTCGTATCCGGGCTGCTGGCTCAGGGTCTTGAGCGGATTGTAGGCACCCTTGCGCTGATCCCGCTCTAAATCATCGTAGGCGTCCAGCAGATAGAGATACTTGCCCAGGTGGAAGCCGATGCTCCGCAGCTCCGGCGACCAGTGATCCTGCTTGTAATCAAACAGCTCCGCCATCAACTGGCCAAAGCAGCCGGAAACGGCGTCTAAATCTTCGCTGCCGGCGGCCTCATACTCGGCCAGCTGATCCAGGCAGCTGCGGATGGCCTCACATTGGCGGGGCCAGCGGGCGGCGGCGTCCTGTGTGGGGGCAGCCAGCAGTTTTTCAAACCCAAGGCCCAGCAGGCTGTGGTCATCGTTCCATTTATCCTGCGCGTTGTAGTAGTGGAGCGCCACGCTCAGATCGGCGCAGTAATCGGTGGGGCCGCTGGAACGCCAGTGGATCTTCCGCACCGGGTGGATGGGGCAGTGCCCGCAGCCCTGCACGCACTCCGTCTCGCCCTCGTACAGGCTGGAGAGGAGCAGGTTCAGAAACGTCAGGTCATAGCTCAGGGTCAACCGCCCGCGCAGGCCGTGCAGCGCGCCAATGCGGCGGCAGAGCCCGCAGTAAGCGGTGCGGTAGCGGGCCTGCGCCTCCGGGGAGAGGGCGGCCTGATTGGGGATCACATAACCAAACATAACTCAGCTCTTTTTGATGAACTGGGTGCCGCAGCGGGGGCAGGAGATCTGGATGCGGCCCCGGCCCCGGGGCACCCGCAGCTTCTGGCGGCACTGGGGGCAGCGGTAGTAGTGGTAAAGCTTGCGGTTCGCCCACTGGTCTTTCAGGCCGTTGGCCTTGCCGGTGATGCGGTCCTTGATGGTGTAGAACTTATAGTTCTCTTCGGTGCGCTTGGAGATGTTGCGGCTCAGAGAGCGGTAGTAGCACAGGATCAGCAGCACCATGCCCACATAAGTGAACAGACTGACCCGGGTGATCAGGGAGATCAGCAGCATCACGATCGAGGCAATGCTCAAAAACTGGTTCAGGCCATCCGTGCCATAGCGGCCGATCATAAACTGGCGGAGTTTTTCTCTCATAAACGTCATCCATTCCTTTGCAAATACGCTTAAAAAGGAGGGCAGCCGGGGCTGCCCTTAACTGTTTCTTTGCCATTAGGATACCATGCAACCATGATAAAACTTTGAACAGAGTGCAAATCTATCATGAAAGGACGGGGTTTAAGCTCTGGATTCCTCCCGGCAGCGGATGGTCAGCACGGCCTCGGTGTCCAAAGCACCCTCCATTTTGCAGTGGAGCACGGCCCGGCCGGCCTCGCCGGTGGTAGCCAGATAGGTGCCCGCCATGCCGCCCCGCAGCGGCACGACGCTGGGGCCAAGGATCTCCACGGGGCCTTCCACGCGGAGCTGAACAGCCTCGCTGCAGTAGGGCAGGAGATTGCCGTTCTGGTCGATGGCCCGCAGGCTGACGGCGGCGCAGTCCCAGGTGGGGCCGTCGGTCAGGATGGGGTTGTGGACGGTGCATTCCAGCCGGACGCTCTGCACGGGCTCCCGGATGACGGTCTTGACGGCCCGGCCATGCCAGACGGCCTCAAAGCGGTAGACACTGGTGGGGCTACCCAGCACGCCGATGTACTTGTAATACATCCGCAGCAGCTCCTGCGCGCTGAGCCGGAGCGAAAGCATCCGGGCCCGGGACAGGGGCGAGAGCTCCATGGCGTCCCGGCGCATCTCGTTGAGGATGGCGGCCACCTGCGGGGCCGCGGCCCGGTCCAGCCCCTCGTATTTTTCCAGCAGGGACCCCACGAAATCCTGGATCTCAATGGGCGGGTGCGGGAGGGCGGCAAACCGGCCCCGGCGGTCGGGTGCGAACTCGGCCACAAAATCGTTGTCGCGGTACAGGCGGACACTCTCGGCGTTGGTAAAGACCCAGCAGGCCACCGGAATGCCGCCGGGCAGATCACCCAGAGCCATGCCGGAAGAGACTTCCAGCACGATGTCCGAGGGAGCGCGGGGCGTTTTCTGGCTGGCATAGACGGCGGCGGAGAGCTTCGGGTTGCGGAACAGGTCCATCACGCCGTGGTAGGCGATGCGGTCGCCGCTGCCAAACTCCCGGTGGGTGTTGTAATCGGTCATGCACCAGCCAAAGCTGCCGGCCACGCCCTGCTGGGCGATGCTGTCGTTGAGGACAGCCGCGTAGCGCAGAGCCTGTGCCAGCCGGTGGGGCTCGTCGTCAAAGGCTTTGGCGGGGAACTGCTGCCCCCCGAACTCGCTGATGAGGTAGCCCTTGCGGGTGTCGGGCGTCACGTTGCCGCGGGCCTCGCAGCCCGGGCCGCGGCCCCGGTAGGAGTAATCGTTGTAGGCGTACACGTCCTCCAGCAGCTGGCTCTTGTGGAAGCCCCGGGCCCCGGCCGTGGGGCGGGTGGGGTCCAGGCGGCGCACCGTCTCGTTGGTGCGCTTGTAAAACGCCTCGTCGTCGGCACTGCCGCTGACCCGCACGCCCCACAAAAAGATACTGGGGTGGTTGCGGTATTGGCAGACCATCTCCCGGCAGTTCTGCAAAGCCTGGGCTTTCCAGGTGTCGTCGCCCAGGTGCTGCCAGCCGGGCATTTCCGTGAACACGAGGATGCCCAGCTCGTCGCAGGCATCGAGGAACGCCGGGCTGGGGGGACAGTGGCTGGTGCGGACGGCGTTGCAGCCCAGCTCTTTTTTCAGCAGCTGGGCGTCCAGCCGCTGGATGCTGTCCGGCATGGCATAGCCCTGGTAGGCGTAGCTCTGGTGGCGGTTGAGGCCCCGCAGCTCCACCCGCTGGCCGTTGAGGTACAGTCCCCCGGCCACAAACTGGAGGGTGCGGAAGCCAAACCGGGTGCTCCGCTCATCCAGGACACGGTCCGGCAGGCCGTTGGTGCCCGGACGGATGAGCCGGACGGTAAGGGTGTAGAGGGAGGGGTGTTCGAGGCTCCAGGGATGGACGCCGTTCAAGGTGCCCACGATCGGGAGGGAGAGCTCCCCCTGGTAGAGGGCCCGGCTGCCCGAGGGGCTGCGGATCTCGGCCTGTAACGTGCAGCCCACCGTCTCGCCCACGGTGGAGGAATAGATGCGGAAATCGCCCTCGGCCTTTGCCTCGATGAAGATATCCCGCAGGTAGGCGGGCTCCTTGATGTCCAGCGAGACGGCGCGGTAGATGCCGCCGTAGGTCAGGCCGTCCAGCTGGCCGCCAAAGGGCGGGATGTTCAGATCCTCGCGGCTGTCGCACCGGACGGCCACCACGTTTTTCTGGCCCAGCCGGAGAGCGGCGGTCAGATCGACCGTAAAAGCAGTGTAGCCGCAGCCGTGGTGGAACATCCGCCGCCCGTTGCAGAAAACGGTGGCGTCGTGGGCCACTGCCCCGAACGTGAGCAGGACCGTGCGGCCCTCCCACTCCTTGGGCGCAAAAAACTCTTTCCGGTAGCCGGAAAGCCGCTGGTAATCGTTCTCGTTGCAGTAGTTGTAGGGCAGGGGCTTGACCGTGTGCGGGACGCGCACGGGGGTCAGCTCTTCCGCGCGGTCCGGCTGTACGAGTGCGGGGGTAAAGACGGGGGCAAACAGCCAGCCGTCGTTCCAATCGTAGTGTTCCATCGCCGTTCTCTCCCTCGGTGAATCAACATTCTCCTCCTATGCTACCACAAAGTTATGAACGAAAAAAGCACCGAAGTGCAATTTCGGTGCTTTCATGGGAAAATTATCGAATAAAATTGGTCATGGGGCGGCGGGGGTTCTCCGGGTGGGAGATCCCGGCGGCCTTGCCTGCCTCGATGCACTGGAGCAGCCAGGCCATGTTCCGGCCCAGCTCTTTCATCACGGCGCAGCCCTCTTCATCCTGCAAAACCTGTTCGGGGTTGGAGCCGTGCACCATGGGCCAGTAGGAGCCGCTCACCAGCGGCATGTGGAAGAACTCCGGGTACTTGACCAGCTGATCCAGCGCGGAGGTGGTGCCGGCCCGGCGGGCGGAAGCGCAGATGGCGGCGGGCTTATAGGCCAGATACTTGCCGCCCGCGTAGGCCAGACGGTCCAGGAAGCTGGTCATGTTGCCGGAGGCGGAAGCATAGTGCACCGGGGTACCGAAGACAAAGGCGTCGGCGGTCCGGGCTTTCTCGATGGCCTCGTTGACCACGCCGCCAAACACGCAGCCATTGCCCTTGGCACAGCCGCCGCAGCCGATGCAGCCGCCCACGGGCTTGGTGCCGACATTCAAAATCTCAGTGGTGATGCCGGCGGCGTTGAGCTCCCCGGCCACCAGGCTGAGGGCGGTGTAAGTGCAGCCCTTTTCGTGGGGACTGCCGTTGATGAGCAGAACATGCATAACAAATACTCTCCTTTGTGCGCCGCGCGGAAGTTCCGGCGCGTTCTGGCCTGATTTTAGCACAAAACAGCCCGGAGTGCAACGCAGCTACTTGACAAAGCACGGGGATTTGATTTTAATATAAAGTTACGAAAACAAGAGCTTTAAAGGAGGCCAAACATGCGCGTAATTGCAGGAGAAGCCCGGGGCAGACGGCTGGAAGCACTGCCCGGCACCGACGTGACCCGCCCCACCCTCGATCAGGTCAAGGAGGCCATGTTCAGCATCGTCCAATTTGATCTGCCCGGCGCCCGGGTGCTGGACCTGTACGCTGGCAGCGGCCAGCTGGGCATCGAGGCCCTTTCCCGCGGGGCGGCCCGCTGCGTTTTTCTGGATGAGAACCGCGACGCCGTGAACATCGTGATGAAAAACTGCAAAAACTGCGGCGTGTTTGACCGCAGCCGGGTCAACATTGGCGAGGCGGCCCGCTACCTCTCGGCCTGCCATGAGCAGTTCGACCTGGTTCTGCTGGACCCGCCGTTCCGGGGTGGTACGCTGGAAAAGATCCTGCCCGGCGTGGAGAAATGCGTGGCACCCGGCGGCATCGTCCTGTGCGAAAGTGAGACGGGCCTGGTGCTGCCTGCCGAGGTGGGCAGCCTGACCCTCAAAAAGCAGTATAAATATGGCAAGGTGCTGCTGTGGAAGTACACCAAACCCATGGCTGCCGAGGAAGAAACCGGAGGAGTGGAAGAATGAACGTAAACGAGCTTCTGGATACCATTGAGGACGCGCTGGAAGAGAGCGCCGGAATGCCCCTTTCGGGCGGCAAACGCATTGTGGACGTGGAACAAATTCGGGACTATCTGGACGAGGTCCGCTCGAACCTCCCGGTGGAGCTGCGGCAGGCCCAGTCCATCGTCAGCGACCGCGCCCAGCTGATTGAATCGGCCAACGCGCAGGCACAGGCCATCGTGAAAAAGGCGGAGGAGCGTGCCCGCATCCTGGTCAGTGAGGCGGAGATCGTAAAAGCGGCGCAGCAGCGCGCTTCCGAGATCGTCTCTGCCGCCCAGACCGAGGCCCGCACCGTCCGCCAGACCGTGACGGACTACTGCGACAACATGCTCAAGACCACCGAGGAGACCATGGCGGAAAATGCCGCCCAGGTCAAGAGCGTGCGGGCAAACCTGCGCCAGCCACCCCGCAAAACCACCCTGTAACCAGAGAAATTCGGCGGGCAAAATCGACCCCGAAAACAGAGCGTCTCGCTTCTACGGCCCCTGTGAGCAAAAATGACGGCTCACAGGGGCATTTTTTGTCACATTTGGCAAGCGGAAAATCCTTGCAATCGGGGGCTTGATTTGTTAAAATAAACTTGTGTCAGTGGGAACGGAAGAATGGTGCAAAATTCCAACGCTTCCAGCCTGACAGCATCCCAATTTTGAGACATTTGAAAGGAGGCTGGGCCCTGTGGAACCACAAACCAACCCGCAAGCCTTTGACCCGGCCTCGTTTGAGCATATCCCTGTGCTGCTGAACGAGTGCCTGGACGGGCTTGCCATCGACCCGGCAGGCACTTACTTGGACGGCACGGCGGGCGGCGCGGGACACTCCCGGCAGATCGCCCTCCGGCTGGACGGCACAAAGGGCGGGCGGCTCATCTCGCTGGACCAGGACCCGGACGCGGTACAGACCGCCCGGGCGCGGCTGGCGGGCCTGCCTGCCACGGTGGTACAGATCAACTTCCGCTATGCCGGACAAGCTCTGGAGCAGCTGGGCATTGAGAAGATCAATGGCGCGCTGCTGGACCTGGGCGTTTCCAGCCACCAGCTGGACGACGCGGCCCGGGGCTTTTCGTACCGGGCGGACGCCCCGCTGGACATGCGGATGAGCCAGGAGGGCGAGACCGCCGCCGACCTCGTGAACACCGAGAGCCGGGAAGAGCTGGCCCGCATCCTGCGCGATTACGGCGAGGAGCCCTTTGCCTGGCAGATCGCGGGCAAGATCGTGGAGGCGCGGGAGACGGCCCCCATTGAAACAACGCTTCAGCTGGCCGATATCGTGGCCAGTGCCATGCCGCCTGCGGAGCGGCGCAAAAACAAAAACCCCTCGCGGCGCACGTTCCAGGCGCTGCGCATTGCGGTCAACCATGAGCTGGACGCTCTGGAGGAGGGGCTGGACACCATTTTTGAGCATCTTGCCCCGGGCGGGCGGCTGTGTGTCATCACATTCCACTCGCTGGAAGACCGGCTGGTAAAGAACAAGTTCCGCCGCTGGTCCACTGCCTGCACCTGCCCGCCGGAGTTTCCGGTCTGCGTCTGCGGCGGCAAAGCCAAGGCGAAGCTCATCACCCGCAAACCCATTGAGGCGAACACGCGGGAGCTGGAAGAAAACCGGCGCAGCCGTTCCGCCCATCTGCGGGTACTGGAAAAAATTTGAATGCGTTACGGCATCTGAGTGAGGAGGAGACCTACCATGGGCCAGGCAGCATATGATATGAACGCGGTGCGCCGCAGAAGAGCACCGCAGACGCGGAAGAACGTCCCTCTGCGGGTGGAAAAAGGCGGCAAGCGGCGCCTTACCCCGTTCCAGGCTGCCATGCAGCACGCCATCCAGCTCATTTCGGTGGCGCTGATGGTGGGTTTTGCGGTCAGCCTGCTGTGGAGCGAAGCCCAGCTGGTGGAGCTCAACGACCAGATCCAGGATGCCAAAGCGCAGCTGGTGAGCGAGCAGAGTCAGTATACATACTACAACAGTGCCCTGAACAGCAAAACGAACATCACCAGTGTGGAGGAAGCGGCCAGCCGCCTTGGCCTCATGAAGATCGACCAGAGCCAGATCACCTATATCCGGCTGGATGCGGGCAGCGTGCTGGTGCGGAAAGAATCGGCAGTCCACCAGTGGACGGATTTTCTGCACGATGGTGCCATGACCATCATTGGCGCGGTCAACCAGGCAAAATAAAACGAAACAACGGGAAAGCGTGCGGCAGTGCACGCTTTTTCGGTTTCTGCAGGAGTACGCAATGCAAGAATCCCCCAAGAACCATAAAAAAATCTACTACCGTCTGCGCCGCAGCGACCCGCACGAGCGTCTTGGCGCAACGCTGCGGCATTTCAGCTTCGGCGCGGCGGTCTTTTTTGTTGTGGCGGCGGCGGCCATCGTCATCCACAGCCTATATGACATCCAGATCCGGGATGGTGCCCAGTACCGCCAGTACGCCGCCCAGCAGCAGCTGCTGGACAGCACGATTCAGGCGACCCGCGGCGAGATCTACGATACCTCGGGCATCACGCTGGCATCCACCAGCGTGGTATGGACCATCTGGGCCGACCCCAGCTACAGCAGCGCTCTCTTCACCAGCCAGACGGACGACGACACCAAGGTGGTGACCAAGACCATCGACCCCGCTGCCCTCAATGAGGTGAGCACCCAGATCACCCTGCGGCTCCTCTCGGGCGATGGCGCGGCGCTGGACAGCGTGGACACTTCTTCTGAAGCCTACAAGACCCAGTATCAGACGGTGTACGACGCCCTCTCCCAAAACGATTCATCCTATCAGGTGCTGGCCACCAATGTCAACAACGCCGTCAAGCTCTCCATTGAAAAATACGTCTCGGAGTACAACAAGGCCCACAAAAAAGCCAACGCCGAAAAAGGCATCCGCAAGGGCCGCGTCTCTGTCTCCTCCACCAAGAGCTTCCAGCGGGATTACCCCTATGGTGCCTTTGCGGCCTCGGTGCTGGGCTTCTGCGATGCCGACGGCTACGGTACTTATGGCCTCGAAAAATCCTATGAATCCACGCTGGCCGGTGTGAATGGCCGCACCATCACGCTCCGCAATGCCTATGGCAACGCCATTGCCGACGAGAACGCCACCACTTACGAAGCCAAGGACGGCTCCAACCTCGTTCTCTCGCTGGATGTCAATATCCAGGAAGTGGTGGAGCGGTATCTGAACGAGGCCATCAAAGCCAACAATGTCGAGAACCGTGGCGCCGCCATCGTGATGAACGTCAAGACGGGTGCCATTCTGGCCATGGCCTCCAAGCCGGATTTTGACCCCAATAACCCGCTGGATTACAGCCAGAACCTGACTTATCTGGATGAACTGGTCCACGCGGAGCCGGAGCTCTACGGCATCTATCAAAAAGATGAGAATGGCAACTACATCACCGATGAGCGGGGCAATAAGATTCTGGACCCGGAAGGCGATTACTCGGGCTATTACCGTGATATCCAGTGGAAGAACAAGACCATCACCGAGCTGTACTACCCCGGAAGCGTCTTCAAGGTCATCACGGCGGCCATGGGGCTGGACTCCGGCCATGCCACCCTCAACACCACCCTGAACTGCTCCGGTGCCTACACCATTGCCAAGCAGACCTACCACTGCGCCGGCAAAAAGGCCCATGGCGTGCAGAATCTGGCCATGGCCCTGCGGAACAGCTGCAACATCTACTTCATCCAGCTGGGCCAGCGGGTGGGTTCCAGCCTCTTCTACGATTACTTTGACGCGTTCGGTTTCACCGAGCGGACGGGCGTGGATCTGCCCAATGAGACCAACTTTATGCAGTACTACAACGCCAGCCAGCTGGGCGAAGTCCAGCTCGCTTCCTCGGCGTTCGGTCAGGCCATGGCGGTCACACCGCTGCAGGTCTGCACCGCCATTTCGGCAGCCGTCAACGGCGGCTACCTCGTCACCCCCCATGTGGTGGATAAGATCACCGACCAGAACGGCAACGTCATTCAGGAGATCGGTTCCAACATCCGCCGTCAGATCATCAGCGAGAGCGCCAGCGACGCCATCCGCCAGATCATGGAATACGAAGTGGCGGACGGCACGCAGGGCGGCGGCGGTCGCGCCTACGTGGCGGGCTACCGCATCGGCGGCAAGTCCGGTACGTCCGAGCAGCTGAACATGGACCGCCGCGCCGACGGCGACTACAAGAAAGTGGCCTCCTTTGCGGCGGTTCTCCCTGCGAATGATCCGGAGATTCTGGTCTACGTCATGCTGGACGACCCCAACAACGCCAGGACGGACTACTCCTCCATTCTGGCGGCGCCTGTGGTGGGCAACATCATCAGTGAGGTGGCCCCCTACTTGGGCCTTGCGACCGACGGCGTGGACCGCGGCCAGACCAGCTACAAGGTGCCCAACCTCATCGGGCAGGAGTGGAGCAACGCACAGGTCTCCCTGAACATCAAGGGCCTCAAGCATCAGCTCATGGAGAGCAGCTCCGACCAGACCGCCGCCGTGGTCACTTATCAGTATCCCCGCGCCGGGGCCGAGGTGCCCTACGGCACCACCATCTACCTGTACACGGACACTTACGAGGGCAGCCACACCGAGGTGCCGGATGTCAGCGGCAAGAGCGCTGAGTTTGCCCGCCAGATGCTGGCGGCAGCGGGCCTGAACTGCACGGTGGAAGGCGATGCCAACGGTCTGGTCCAGAGCCAGAGCGAGGCCCCCGGCACCAGCGTCCAGCGTGGTACCATCGTTACAATTACTTGTGGATAAATGAGGAGTACAGCTATGGATAAAATCAGTGCAAGCGTTCTTTTAAAAGGCCTGGCCCCGGAGGGCTTTGCCGATGAGGCAGCCATCGACCTTGTGACCACCGACAGCCGCGAGGTGCGCCCCGGGTGCATCTTTGTGGCGTTCCCCGGTGAAAAATTTGACGGCCACGATTTCGCGGCCAAAGCACTGGAAGAAGGGGCCGAATATGTCGTCCTCAACCACCCGGTGAAGGATGTCCCGGCGGGGAAGTGTTTCCTCTGCCCGGACAGCTACCGCGCCATGATGATGATGGGTGCCAACTACCGCCGCCAGTTTTCCCCCAAGGTAGTGGGCGTGACGGGCAGCGTGGGCAAGACCACGACCAAACAGATGACCTACGCCGCCATTGCGGGCTTTGGCAATACCATCAAGACCGAGGGCAACCAGAACAACGAGCTGGGCCTGCCCCGCACCATGTTCCGCATCGGCAAAGAGACGGAGTACGCGGTGGTGGAGATGGGCATGAGCCACCGGGGCGAGATCGAGCGGCTGAGCCGCTGTGCCCGCCCGGATGTGGGTATCATCACCTGCATCGGTGTGTCGCACATTGGCAACCTGGGCAGCCAGGAGAATATCTGCAAGGCCAAGCTGGAGATCTGCGAGGGCCTGCCCAACGGTGCCCCGCTGGTGCTCAATGGGGATGACCCGTTCCTGCGGGCCGCGAAGCTGCCGGAACATGTCCACCCGGTCTGGTTCAGCCTGGGGGATGAGAACGCGGACGTCTGCGCCCTGAACATCCGGCAGGAGGACGACGGTATGACCTTTACGCTGGAAGACCGGGAGGAAGACACCACCGAGGTGCACATCCCGGCCATGGGCCGCCACAATGTGGCCAACGCGCTGGCGGCTTACACCGCCGCCACCCGGCTGGGCCTGAACGCCAAGCGGGTCATTGCGGGGCTGAGCCAGTTCCAGCAGACCGGGATGCGCCAGAAAGTGGTCCACAGCAAGGGCGTGGATGTCATCGAGGACTGTTACAACGCCAACCCCGACAGCATGAAAGCCGCGCTGGCCATGTTCAAAGAGTACCCCTGCAAGCGCCGCTTTGCCCTGCTGGGCGATATGCTGGAGCTGGGCGAGATCAGCCCGGAAGCCCATGAGACGGTGGGCAAACAGGCTGCGGAATACGGCGTGGACTTCCTCGTGGCCTATGGCCCGGAGGCAAAACGCACGGCCCAGGCTGCCGCGGCTGCCGGGGTGGAGGCCCGCCATGTGGATACCTACCGGGAGGCGGCAGAACTGCTGCTGGCCCGGATGCAGCCCGGCGACGCGCTGCTGGTCAAGGCCAGCCGGGGCATGGCGCTGGAAAAAGTGCTCGAAATCTTTTACAATGAGCAAAAATAAAAAGAAATATCAATTGGAGTAATACAAAAATGATCCGTTTTGCCTTGATCGTCGCCTCAACGCTGGGGTTCTTCCTCACGGCGGCGCTCGGGAATTTCATGGTGCCGCTGCTCCGGGCGTTCGGCCCCGGGCAGGAGCCCGAGGCACCGCAGACCTCTCAGCTGCAGCCGGACAGCGACCCGGACGACCTGCCGCCCCCGGCCACCCCGACCATGGGGGGCCTCTGCCTCATGGTGGGCACGCTGGCAGCGGTGGGCGTGGGCTGGACGGCCGCCTGCGTGGCAGAGCCTGCCCTGCTGGGGGATGAGGGCCTGTGGACCACCCGGCTCCTCATCGCGCTGTTTGGGGCGCTGGCCTTTGGGGCCGTGGGCCTGGCCGATGACCTGGCCCGCCTGCGCCGCCATGCCCCGCTGGGCCTCCGCCGCCCGGTGCGGCTGGGGCTGGAGGCCGCGGCTGCTGCCGCCGTGCAGGTGCTGCTGGCGGCCAACCACTGCCTTGCCACCGGGCTGGTACTGCCCGGCCTTGGTTACTGCGAGCTGGGCGTGCTGGCCCCCATCGTGTGGGGACTGCTCCTCGTCGGCCTTGCCGAGAGCGCCCGGGTGGCCGATGGAGCGGACGGCGTGGTCTGCGGGAGCGCGTTCCTCGGGATGCTGGGCCTTATGGGAGCCATGACCATTCTGGGCTGGTTCCCGCTGGGGGTGCTGCCTGCCGCATTGGCCGGGGCGCTGATGGCGCTCCTGCTCTGGAATTTCCCGCCTGCCAAGCTGCTGCCCGGCAGCGTGGGCAGCCTGTTCCTGGCCGGGGCGCTGGGCTGCGTGCCGTTGAGCATCGGCTGGCCTGGCCTGAGTGTGCCGCTGGGCCTGCCTTATTGGCTGGAGGGCGGCATGGTGGCGCTGCAGATTCTGGTCTATCAGGCATCAAAAGGCCGGAAGCAGCTCTTTGGCACCGCGCCGCTCCACCGCTGGCTGGAAAAGCGGGGCCGTGCCCCCATCTCAATTTTTTACACGTTCTGTGTCTTTGCCATGCTGGGCGTCGCACTGGCGATGCAGATGGCAAAGATCAGCTGATTCAGAGGGAGGAATGCAGATGGCGACCATCCGCAGAAAAAAGGCGGAGCCTTTTTCCATCTTACAGCGCGACCCCGGCCCCTGGCCAACGCTCCTCATCAACTGGATGGCGACGCTGGGCATCATCGTGATCTTCGGGCTGGTGATGCTGTTCAGCGCCAGCTACACCACAGGCTACCTCCGCTTTGGCGACAGCCTGCACTTTATCCGCAGCCAGGTGCTCTGTCTGGGGCTTGGCGTTGTGGCCATGGCCCTGTTTTCCTATATCGACTACCGTTTTCTGCGCAAGCTGGTCTGGCCGGGGTATCTGCTCTGTCTGGTACTGCTGGTGCTGGTGCTGTTCAGCACGCCGCTCAACGGCTGCCGCCGCTGGATCTCGTTCGGCGGCTTTACGGTGCAGGTATCGGAGATCGCCAAGTTTGAGATGATCTTGCTCACGGCCCATCTGGCCGCCAGGGCCCCCCGGCTGGAAAAGCTGGACCCCGGCTCCAACCGCCGGGTGCCGCCCAGCGTCTGGCTCTACCAGCGCCTGGTGCGGGAGCTCATCGTTCCGCTGCTGCCCCTGCTGCTGGTGCTGGCGCTGCTGGTGCTGGAGCCCCACATGTCCGGCATCGTGCTGACCACGGCCATCGTGGGCACCATCCTGCTGCTGGGCGGAAACGGCGGCATCATCACCTGGGCGGGGGCTGCTACCGGCATTTTCCTGCTGGAGACCCTGCTGCAGCACATTGATTCCATCCCGTACCTGCAGAGCCGCCTCGACGGCTGGACGCAGGACCTCTCCCAGATGACGGACCAGACCCTGCAGAGCCTGTACGCCATCGGTTCCGGCGGCGTGACCGGCCTCGGCCTTGGCAACAGCATTGAAAAACAGCTCTGGCTGCCCGAGAGCAACAACGACTTCATCTTCTCCGTGGTCTGTGAGGAGCTGGGCTTTGTGGGGGCCGTGCTGGTCATCCTGCTGTTTGTGCTGTTTCTGGTGGAGGGACTCTGGCTGGCGTTCCACGCCGAGAACCGCTACTGCACCTTAGTGGGCATCGGCATCATGGCGCAGATCGCGTGGCAGGTGTTCTGCAACATCGCGGTCGTCACCAACACCCTGCCCAATACCGGCATTTCGCTGCCGTTCTTCTCTTCGGGCGGTACGAGCCTGATCCTGCTGCTGGCCGAGATGGGCGTTATGGTCAACATCGGCCGCAACGGCGAGCGCGCCCGCCTGGAGCGGGAAAACCTGCATCATTTGCGGGAAGAGCAGCGGAAAGCCAAAACCATCGTGCTGGATACGGCACGCAATGCCCAGCCGGAACGGTAATGGGCCTATCAGGAGGGAAATTGTATGAAAGTTCTGATCGCTGCCGGCGGCACGGCCGGCCATATCAACCCGGCGCTGGCCATTGCGGGTGCCCTGAAAAAAGCCGACCCCACCGCTGAGATCCATTTTGCAGGCCGGAAAGAGGGCATGGAGTACCGCCTGGTCACCCAGGCGGGCTACCCGTTCCATCACATTGAGATCACGGGTTTCCAGCGCAAACTCTCGCTCAACAACATCCGGCGGAACATCATCACCCTGTGGAACCTGGCCCTCTCGGGGCCCACGGCGAAAAAGATGATGAAAGAGATCCAGCCGGACCTCGTCATCGGCTGCGGCGGCTATGTCTCCGGCCCGGTGGTGCGCTGCGCCGCCAAGCAGGGCATCAAGACCGCCCTGCATGAGCAGAACGCGTTCCCCGGCGTGACCAACAAACTGCTGGCCCCGGATGTGGACATCGTGTTCGCCGCCGTGCCCGCCGCCGTGGAGAAGCTGGGTGCCCCGGAAAAGACCATCGTGGTGGGCAACCCGGTCCGCCCGGAGGTGTTTGCGCAGGCCAGGAACCGTGACGCCATCCGTGCCGGGCTGGGCGCGGGCGACCGGACGATCATCCTGTCGTTCGGCGGCAGTCTGGGTGCCCGTCGTGTCAATGAAGTGGTGGCCGACCTCTGCGCCTGGGAACAGAAGAATGCAAAGCCGGTGCTCCACCTGCATGCCACCGGTCAGTACGGCGTGGAGCTGTTCCAGAATCTGGAAAAAGAAAAAGGCTTTGCCCCGGGCGAGAGCCTTGTGGTAAAAGAATACATCAACAACATGCCGGAGCTGCTGGCGGCTGCCGATCTCGTCATCAGCCGCGCCGGTGCCCTGACGCTGGCCGAGCTGGAGGCCGTGGGCCGCGCTGCAGTCCTGATCCCCAGCCCCAATGTGGCGGAGAACCACCAGTATTACAACGCCCTCGAGCTGCAGAAAGCCGGGGCCGCCGTGGTCATTGAGGAAAAAGACCTGACCGGGGAAAAGCTGGTGCAGACCGTTTCCGACATGCTGGCCCGGCCCGGCAAGCTGGCTGAAATGGGCCAGAACGCTCGGAAGCTCTCGGTGGACGACAGCCTGGACCGCATTGCAGACGCCCTGCTCAAGCTGGTCAAGACCCCGTAATTGCACCGGGAGACAACTTGTGATAAAATCAGACGGAAAGGAGGGGAGGCCCCATGGCACAGAACCGCAGGCGTGAGAATCCAAACCGGAACCAGAGCCGCCCGGCGCAGGGAAATACAGCCCGCCGCCGCAGCCGTTCCAACGCTTCCGGCCGCCGCCGGGTGTATGACCAGGCGCAGGACGCCCGCCGTGCCTCCTCTCAGCGCCGGGGCAGCCCGCAGGGCTACCAGGAGCAGACCATTGATTTTGCAAACGGCAGTGTGCGCTATGAGCAGCCCCGCCGGGCAGATAACAGCATCCAGTTCCCCCGGCAGGGAAGGCAGATGTCCGGCTCTGCCGGGCAGAACGGCGCGGGCCGCTCCCGGAGCGCCCAGGACCGTGCCCGCGGCCGGAATGGGAACAGCAGCACCCGCCCGGCGAACGGAGCCTCCAGAGGCGCGAAAAACGGCCCCAGCGGGAGGATGCGCCCCACGGAGGCCAACCTCCGCAGCCCCAGCCGCCGGGAGAGCAAAAAGAAGCGGAAGCTGACCCGCGCGGCCATCCGGCGGCGCAGGATCATCCGCCGTCTGACCGCCTTTGCCCTGCTGCTCTGCGTCATTGCGGCGGGCGTTTACCTCACGGTCACCATGCTGTTCAAGATCAGCTCCATTCAGGTGCAGACGGCGGACGGCACGCAGGTGGCCGAGGCGGGCGGCTACGCCAGCGAGCAGATCTTGCAGGCGCTGGGCGTCCACACCGAAGAGAACATCTTCAGCTTTGACCCGGGCCAGAAATCCAAGGAGCTGGAAAAAGCGTTCCCCATGCTGGAGTTCATCCATGTGGAGCGGCAGTACCCCGGCACCGTGGTGGTCCAGGTGACAGAAGCCCGGCCCACCTACGCCATGCAGGTGGAGGGCGGCTGGCTGACCCTCTCGGCCAGCCTGAAGATCCTGTCCAAGGATGCCGCCCAGCCAGCGGGCCTTGCCACCCTTTACGGCGGGGAGCCGGTGTCTACCACGCCCGGCGAACAGCTGGACTTTGCCGCGGCCCCTGCCGCCAGCAGTGCGGCCGCTTCAGAGAGTGCCGACAGCGCGGCTTCTTCGGAAACAGAGGCGGAGACCGACCAACGGCTGGAATCGCTCAACACCCTGATGTCCGCACTGGACAGCTACGGGATGCTGGGCGACGCCACCCGCATGGAGTTTGCGGACACCGAGGAAATGGCCTTTTTGTATCAGGACCGCATCAGCGTCCTGCTGGGCACGCTGAATGAGCTGGATTACAAGCTCAAGCTGGCCCAGTATGTCCTGCTCAACCAGGACGGCAAGGGCTGCGCCGCCACCGATACCGGTCTGCTGGACCTGAGCCACCTGAGCGCGTCCAGCACCCGGAAATTCCGCTTTGCGCAGGGCGAACCTACCCTGCCCTCGGGCTATCTCGTGCCGGAAGTTTCCACACCGGAGGAAACGCCGGTGGAAAACCCGGACGCCGCTGAGGCGGATCCCCCGGCGGATGCGGAGCTCTCCGCGGAGACATCGGCAGCGCCGGAGGCCGACCCTGCGGCCGGAGCGGAAACTCCGCCGACGGAAAAAGCCGCAAATCAGGAAACCACCAATCAGGGATGAGGAGTGTGTTACTTATGAAACTGGAACAACTGATGGAGGATGTGCCCTTTACCCTCGTGCAGGGCACCCTGGAGACCGAAATCGAGGATATCATCTACGACAGCCGCAAAGCCGCGCCCGGCCTGCTGTTCGTCTGTATCGTGGGCACCCAGCGGGACAGCCATGATCTTGCCGCCGACTGCGTGGCAAAGGGCGTCAATACGCTGGTCATCCAGCACGATATCGACCTCTCGGCCATGCCGGACGTCAATGTCATCAAGGTGGAGAGCAGCCGCTACGCCATGGCAAAAATGAGCGCCAATCTGTTCGGCAACCCCTCCCGCCAGATGACCATGATCGGCGTGACGGGCACCAAGGGCAAGACCACCACCACCCACATGATCAAGAGCGTGCTGGAAGCCGCGGGCCGCAAGGTGGGCATGATCGGCACCAACGGCATCTACTTCCTGGGCCACCACAAGGAGACGGCCAACACCACGCCCGAGAGCTATGAGCTGCAGAAGACGTTCCGCCAGTTCCTGGACGCGGGCTGTGATACGGCATTGATGGAAGTCTCCAGCCAGGGCCTGATGATGGACCGTGTGGCGGGCATCCACTTCCATGTGGGCGTCTTCACCAACCTTTCGCCGGACCATATCGGCCCCGGTGAGCACAAGACCTTTGAGGAATACCGCAGCTGGAAAGGCAAGCTGTTCCAGCGGTGCGATATCGGCGTGGTCAACATCGACGACGCCAACACCGAGGCCCTGCTGGAGGGCCACACCTGCCAGCTGGTGACCTATGGCTGCGGCGAGGCCGCTGATTACCGTGCAGGCGAGTATCAGCTGCTCCGTACCCACGATTTTCTGGGCGTGCAGTTCCATGTCTCCGGCAAGGACGATATGGACGTGAAAGTGAACATGCCCGGTGAGTTCAGCGTGTACAACGCCCTGGCCGCCCTGGCCGTGGGCAAGGTGCTGGGCCTGCCGGATGAGGCCATCCACGAGGGCCTGGGCAAGTGTGTGGTCAAGGGCCGCGTGGAGCTGGTGCCCATCAGCAAGCGGTTCACCATCCTGCTGGACTACGCCCACAACGAAGTCTCCACCGAGAGCCTCCTTACCACCCTGCGGGCCTACCACCCACACCGGCTGGTGGTGGTGTTTGGCTGCGGCGGCAACCGCTCCAAGCTGCGCCGCTACGGCATGGGCGAGATCTGCGCCAGGATGGCGGATTTCTCCATCGTCACCGAGGACAACAACCGCTTTGAGAAAGTGGAAGACATCATCGCGGACATTCGTGTGGGCATGGAAAAGGGCAACCCGGACGCCAAGTACATCGAGATCCCGGACCGGCTGGATGCCCTGCACTACGCGGTGGACCACGCCCAGGAGGGCGACCTGATCGCCGTCATCGGCAAGGGCCACGAGACCTACCGTGACCGCGAGGGCGTCAAGACCCCGTTCCTGGAGCGGGAACTGCTGGAAGAGTACGCCCGGCAGATCGGCCTGGAATAAATTTGCGAGCAATAAAAAATACCGCTGTGTCGTGTGACACGGCGGTATTTTTTGTAAATTCAGATTCAGGCGTTCAGCTGGGGAACGCTCTCCTCCTGCAGGAGGTTGGTCATGCTCTTGAGGCTGATGCCGATGGTGGACAGGTTGTGCAGCATGGCGCTGGTGGCCGGCTGCAGGATGCCCATGGCACCCAGCACGATGAGGGTGGAGTTGAAGCTCAGCACAAAGTGATAGTTTGCGCTCACCCGGCGCTGCAGCTGGTTGGCAATGGCCTTGAGGGCCACCAGCTCTTCCAGACTGTCGGCCTTGATGGTCACGTCCGCGATCTCGCGGGCAATGGCAGCGCCTGAGTTGATGGCAATGCCGATGTCGGCGGCGGAGAGGGCAGGGGAGTCGTTGATGCCGTCGCCGATCATGACGACGGTATGGCCCTCAGCCTTGGCTTTCTGGACAAAGGAAGCCTTATCCTCGGGCAGCACCTCGGCAAAGTACTGGTTCACGCCCACCTGTTTGGCGATGGCAGCGGCGGTGCGGTCACTGTCGCCGGTCATCATCACGGTGTTGGAGATGCCCAGTTCGCGCAGCTGGCGCAGCACATGGGCGGCCTCGGGGCGGAGCGGGTCAGCGATGCAGATAACGCCCACCAGCTGGCCGGAAGCGGCCATGTAGAGGTGAGAATACTGCGGGTCAAGGTCGTTGAACCTGTCCATTTCGCCTGCGGGGACGGTGCAATGCTCATCCTCAAAGACGAAATGGTGGCTGCCGATGACCACCCGCTCACCGCCCACGCGGCTGGCGATGCCGTGGGCCACGATGTACTCCACCTCGGAGTGCATCTCCTCGTGGGAGATGCCGCGCTCCCTGGCGGCACGGACCACGGCGTTGGCCATGGAGTGGGGGAAGTGCTCTTCCAGGCAGGCAGCCAGCTGGAGCACCTCACGCTCCTCACAGCCGGAGAACGGAACCACCTGCACCACCTGCGGGGTGGCGTGGGTCAGGGTGCCCGTTTTATCAAACACGATGGTGTCGGCCTTGGCCAGAGCTTCCAGATATTTTCCGCCCTTGACGGTGATGTGGTAGTTGCCGCACTCGCGCATGGCGGAGAGGACGGCCAACGGCATGGAGAGCTTGAGGGCGCAGGAGAAGTCCACCATCAGGATGGAGATGGCGCGGGTCACGTTGCGGGTCAGCGCGTAGGTGGCCACGGTACCGGCCAGGCACCAGGGCACCAGACGGTCGGCCAGCTGCAGGGCGCGGTTCTCCGTGCTGGACTTCAGCTTCTCGGACTCCTCGATCATGGAGACGATCTTGTCGTAACGGTTGGCGCCGCCCTCGGCCTTGGCGGTAAAGACGCATTCGCCCTCTTCCACCACAGTGCCGGCGTAAACGGTGGCACCGGAAGCCTTGCGCACCGGCATGGACTCGCCGGTCAGGGCGGCCTGGTTCACCATGGCCTCGCCCTCCAGAACGGTGCCGTCCAGCGGGATCATGTTGCCGGAGCGGACCACGATCTCGTCGCCCGGGTGGACTTTCGTCAGGGGCACCAGGACCTCGCCGCCCCCGGCACGCACCCAGACCTTATCCACGTTCAGGGCCATGCTGCGGGCCAGATCATCGAGGCTCTTCTTGCGGGTCCACTCTTCCAGAAGGGAGCCCAGGTTCAGCAGGAACATCACCGAGCTGGCGGTGTTGAAATCGCTGCGCAGGATGGAGGCGCTGATGCTCAGTGCATCCAGCACTTCCACCTCCAGCTTGCGCTGCAGCAGGCAGCGGATGCCTTTCCAAACGAACGCGATGGAGCGCCAGATGGTGTAGGCCGCCGCGATGGGAGCGGGCAGGAACAGCTTGCGGGCGTAGTGGCCGGCCACCAGGGTGAACATCTTATCCTGATATTCCCGGTTGATCTTCCGGCTGTCGTTGGAGGTGACCAGCACATCCAGCTCCGCGTTATCAAATTTATAACCGGCCAGCAGGGCAATGGCTTCCTTGCGGCTGCCAGTGTAGGTCAGCACCACGTCGCCTGTCCGCTCATACACGGTGGCGTGGTGGATGCTGTCCTGATGGTTCAGGTAAGCTTCCAGCACATCGGCACGGTGGAGGGTCATCCGCACAGCGTGGACATGCACCCGCATCCGGCCCCGGCTTTCATGTAAAATCGTACATTTCATCAGTAAGAACCTCTTTTAGTGCAGATTCATGAAAAAGAGCCGCCCGAAGGCGGCTCAGAAGCTGCGGGATTATTCCTCGGTCTTTGCTTCCGTCTCGGCAGCGTCCTCGATGACTTCCTGTGCAGCCTCGGCAGCGCGGGCCTCGTTGATGGCCTTTGCATCGGCCAGGATATCACCGGCCTGCTCCTGGACCTTATTGACAGTCTCCATGGTGGAGTCTTTCATGCGCAGGACGGCGGCAGTGGTCTGGGTGTAAACTTTCTTGGCATCCTTGCTTGCCAGCACTTTGAAACCGGCAGAACCAAACACGACACCACCAACAAACAGAGCAATCTTCTTCACGTCAACCATAGTTGTAAACCTCACTTATTTTTATTTCGGCATCTGGAATGCCTGTCTTGAGCCCCCGCGGCTGCCTTGCCTGCTTTCACCCGATGTCTACAGGCCGAATCCGGGCAGTGGAGGACCACTTCTGGCCATATTGTAGCACGGCTTTTCAAATTTTCAAGGGTTTTGAGTTAAATTAAGACGTGCTAACTTTTTACGAAAAGTAGTTAGAAAACGCTATCCCTACGTGTTTTTTATAACAAACTGCGGTTTGTATGGCTGAACAAACCACTCTTTGTAATACGCCGGGAACAAAAAAATCAACGAAATACGGCCCGGAGGGTTGCACTGGGGCAGCGCTTCATTGTACAATAAAGCGTAAGAGAGAAAAACGACCATCCAAAGGGCGGGCAACACTGCCCGGAAGTGAGGAAGATATGAGCGAGAAGAATATCCGGGTGCTGGCACTGGACTTGGACGGCACCCTGACCAATGACGAAAAGAAAGTGACTCCCCGCACCCGCGCGGCGCTGGATGCCGCCGTGGCAAAGGGCGTGACCATCGTGCTGGCCTCCGGTCGCCCCACGGCAGGCATCATGCCGCTGGCAAAGGACCTGGGACTGGACAAAAAGGGCGGCTGCATCCTGGCCTACAATGGCGGTGCCATCATCGACTGCAAAACGGGGGAGACCCTTTACCAGAAGCGGCTGGACCCGGACATGGTGCCTAAGCTCTGCGCCTTTGCGGCGGAGCAGGACATTGCCATTCTTACTTACAATAAAGAGGGCGTTGTCACCGAGCGCCCGGAGGACGAGTGGGCGGCCCGGGAGGGCTTTACCTGCCACCTGCCCATGATCCAAGTGGAGGATCTGGCGGCTTATGTGGATTACCCCATCTGCAAAATGCTCATCACGCTGGACCCCGCCCGCCGCGACGAAGTCTGCGCCGAGGGGAAAAAGCGGTTTGAGGGGCAGATCGACCTGTACCCCTCCAGCCCGTTCTTCATCGAGGCCGTGCCGCTGGGCGTCGCCAAGGACGTCAGCCTGGGGGCTTTGCTGGAGAAGATGGGGCTGACCCGCGAAAATCTCATGGCCTGCGGCGACGGCCTGAATGACCGCTCCATGCTGGCCTTTGCCGGCACGGGCGTTGCCATGCGGAACGCTGAGGACGCCGTGAAAGCGGTGGCCAGCGATGTGACCACCGCCGACAACAACCACGACGGCGTGGCCGAAGCCATCGAGAAGTTTATTTTGGACTGAGAGGGACGACACAACAATGCCACAGCGCAATCTGGTTTTATTCGATTTGGAGTGGAACATCGGCTACCAGCCGTATCCATTCAACTATCACGGGGTGCAGCAGACATTCCGGGGCGAGATCATTGAGATCGGCGCGGTGAAGATCGACGAGGACGCCAATGTCCTGGATACGTTCTCCATCCACCTCCGGCCCCGCATTTTCCGCAAATTACAGCACCACATCGCCAAGGTGACGGGCCTGACCCAGGCCGACCTGGACCGGGGCGAGCCCATCGTGCAGGGGCTGCGCCGCTTTATGAAGTGGTGCGGCCCGGATGCCGAGTTTGCGGAGTGGGGCATGGACGATGTGCCGGTGCTCAAGCAGAATCTTTTCCTGTGCAATCTGGATGAGAGCCGCCCGACCGTCTGGTATGATCTGCAGCAGGTCTTCCTGCGGGAGCACCCCCGCAAGGAGGGCGAGGGGATGACGCTGGAGAGTGTCGTCACCCGGATGGGGATTCCGATGGATCGCCCGTTCCACGATGCCCTGTCCGACACGCTCTACACCGCCGATGTCTGCCGCAAGCTGGACCTGCGGGCCGGGCTGGCGGCCTACCCCACCGAGGACGAGGCCCTGCACCAGAGCCTCTGCCCGGCCCCCGGCGATTACCGGGATTTCAAAGTCTTCCGCGGCTATGTGGAGCCATCTACCTGGCGCATGGATCCCGCCATCAGCGTGGCGCAGTGCCCGGTGTGCGGAGAAGATCTGACCCCGGACGAGATCTGGCTGAAAAAGGGCAGCAACAGCTGGTATACGCTGGCCCAGTGCCCCCGCTGCCAGGGCAGCGGCAACGAGGCAGGCAAGGGCGTCCTGCAGCGGTACAAGCTGGCCCGGCGGGACGGCCTGCACTGGAGCTTTGCCCGCTGCGTGCAGGTGCCGGACGACGCGGGCCTGGCCCGCTGGCACAAGCAGCGCACCCAGCAGATCGAGCGGATGCGTGCCCGGGCCGAAAAGCAGGCGGAAGAAGCCGCCAAAAACGCCGCGAAATAAGAAAAATTTTGCAGGAAAACCCACCTTTCTTCCGTAACAAAAGGAGAGGACGGGTGCAAAAAGGCAAAAACGCTCAAATTCTGTTCATAGCCCCGTCATAGAATTTGGATATACTAGCTGCATAGAATGTGCGAAACGGGAAAGGATGAACGCGTGATGGACTGGACATGGTTCCACCAGCTGGGGCAGCTGGAGTTCTGGGAGGGCCTGCTGGCCGGGTTTGAGAATCTGGGCCCGCTGGTGCCCATCCTGCTGGCAGCGGTGGAGTCGTTTTTCCCGCCGCTGCCGCTGGTGGCCATTGTGGCCCTCAATGTGGCGGCTCACGGCGGGGTGCTGGGCTTTTTGTACAGCTGGATGGGGGTGGCCGCAGGCGGCACCATCATGTTCCTGTTCTGGCGGCGGGTGGTCAAGCGGTTTTTCTGGAAGCTGGCCAGCCGCTCCCGCAAGCTGGAACGGGCGCAGCAGTGGGTGAACCACCTGGATACGGCGTCCCTGTTTATGCTGGCCCTGCTGCCCTTTGCGCCCACTTCGTTCATGCACTTTGCCTTTGGCATGTCGGACATGGACGAGGGCCACTATCTGCGCACCGTGCTGCTGGGCAAAGGTGCCATGGTTGGCATGATGGCCGTGTTCGGACAATCGCTGCTGAGCAGCCTGCGCAACCCGGGGTATCTGGTGCTGGCCATTGCCATCTGGGGCGGAATGTACTGGGTGAGCAAGCAATTCTGCAAGAAGCACGATATCAACTGAAAAGCGGTGCAGCCCAATGGAGCGATGGCTTACCGTGTTGTGGGATCTCCGGCAGAAAAGACTCCAATAGATCAGATGAGATAAAAGCGGACTGCTTCGGAAAATCATGAAAAAGACAGACTTTTCACACGCAAGAATGAGCGAACTGGGTCTGGACTATACCTATCTGCAGGTGCCCGCCGCCCATGACTGGGAGTGCTGGCAGCTGACCTTTGCAAATGCAGCAGAGAACTTCCTGTGGAAATAATTTCGGACAGAATATAAAAAGCAAATGATAAAAAGGGGCTGTTGCGTTTTTTGCAACAGCCCCTTTTCAGGTCTGATCAATTCTCGGCCAGGTTGCCGGTGTAGAGCTGATAGTACTTGCCTTTCTTGGCAATCAGCTCATCATGGCTGCCGCGCTCAATGATGCGGCCCTGCTCCAGGACCACGATGCAGTCTGCATTGCGGACCGTGGACAGGCGGTGGGCGATGACGAAACTGGTGCGGCCGTACATCAGGCCGTCCATGCCGCGCTGGACCAGCGCCTCGGTGCGGGTATCAATGGAGGAGGTTGCCTCGTCCAGGATCAGCACCGGCGGGTCAGCGACCGCGGCACGGGCGATGGCCAGCAGCTGGCGCTGGCCCTGAGACAGGTTGGCACCGTCGCCGGTCAGCATGGTGTTGTAACCATCCGGCAGGCGCTGGATGAAGCCATTGGCGTTGGCCAGCTTGGCGGCCGCGATGCACTCTTCATCCGAGGCGTCCAGACGGCCATAGCGGATGTTCTCCATGACCGTGCCGGTAAACAGGTGGGTATCCTGCAGCACGATGCCCAGAGAGCGGCGCAGGTCGCTCTTCCGGATCTTCTGGATGTTGATGCCGTCGTAGCGGATCTTGCCGTCCGAGATGTCGTAGAAGCGGTTGATGAGGTTGGTGATGGTGGTCTTGCCGGCACCGGTGGAGCCGACAAAGGCAATCTTCTGGCCCGGGCGGCCGTACAGGTTGATGTCGTGCAGGACGGTCTTCTCGGGCACATAGCCGAAATCAACATCCGTAAAGGTGATGTCACCGGCCAGCTTGTGGTAGGTGGTGGTGCCGTCGTGGTGGGGGTGCTTCCAGGCCCAGATGCCCGTCCGCTCCTTGGTCTCCACGAGGTTGTCGTCCCGGTCGTACTTGGCGTTGACGAGGGTGACATAACCCTCATCGGCCTCGCTGGGCGCATCCATCATCTTGAAGATACGCTCGGCACCGGCCAGTGCCATGATGATGCTGTTGGCCTGCATGGACACCTGGCTGATGGGCATGTTGAAGCTCTTGTTCAGGGCCAGGAACGCCATGACAGTGCCCAGCGTCATGCCGCCCACATTGCCCACGGCCATGGCCGCGCCCACCAGAGCGCAGACGGCGTAGCTCACGTTGCCCAGCTGGGCCGTGACGGGCATGATGATGTTGGCGTAGCTGTTGGCCTGCTTGGCGCTGTCTTTCAGCTTATCGTTCAGCTCCCGGAAACCGGCCAGAGTTTTCTGCTCGTGGGTGAACACCTTGACAACTTTCTGGCCCTCCATCATTTCCTCGATGTAGCCGTTCAGCTTGCCGAGGTCACGCTGCTGGGCGATGAAGTATTTGCCGCTCTGGGAGGTGATCTTCTTGGTGGTGAAGAGCATCAGGGCTACCATCAGCATGGTGACGACGGTGAGACGGATGTCCAGCATACACATGCTGACAAAGACGGAAACGATGGTGATGGCGCTGGAGATGAGCTGCGGGATGCTCTGGCTGAGCATCTGGCGCAGGGTGTCCACATCGTTGGTGTAAACGGACATGATATCGCCGTGGGGGTGCTGGTCAAAATACTTGATGGGCAGGCTCTCCATGTGGGTGAAGAGCTGGACGCGCAGGTTGCGCAGGGTGCCCTGGGTCACGTTGACCATGATGCGGGAATTGCACCAGGCGGCTATGATGCCCACCAGATAGATGCAGCCCACCTTGAGCAGAGCGCCCAGCAGGGGAGCAAAATCAGGGTTGGCCTGCTGGGTCATGGGGACGATGTAATCGTCCACCAGCGTTTGCAAAAACAGGCTGGCCTGCACATTTGCCATGGCACTTGCCACGATGCAGAACAGCACGATGATGCAGTGGGGCAGGTAGTGCTTGAATACCTCACCCATGATCCGCTTGAGCAGCTTGCCCGGGTTCTCTACTTTGGGGCGCGGGCCGCCGACGCCGCGGGGGCCGGGGCCGTGAACCACTTTTGCTTTTTCCTGTGCCATTACTGCTCACCTCCCTGCTTGTCGAAGTCGCCGCTGCCCTGGGTCTGGCTGTTGTAGACTTCCTGATAAATGGCGTTGGTCTTCAGCAGCTCCTCATGAGTGCCCAGGCCGTTGATCTGGCCGTTGTCCAGCACCAGGATGCGGTCCGCATCCTGCACCGAGGAGATGCGCTGTGCAATGATGATCTTGGTGGTGCCGGGGATCTCTTCCCGGAACGCCTTGCGGATCTTGGCGTCCGTGGCGGTATCCACGGCGCTGGTGGAGTCATCGAGGATCAGAACCTTGGGTTTGCGCAGCAGGGCGCGGGCAATGGTCAGGCGCTGCTTCTGGCCGCCGGAGACGTTGCTGCCGCCCTGCTCGATCCAGGTGTTGTACTGATCGGGGAAGCGCTCGATGAATTCATCGGCGCAGGCCAGCTTTGCCACCCGGATGCACTCTTCCTCGCTGGCGTTCTCGTTGCCCCAGCGCAGGTTATCCAGGATGGTGCCGGAGAACAGCACGTTCTTCTGCAGTACCATGGAGACCTCATGGCGGAGGACATCAAGGTTGTAATCTTTCACGTCCACGCCGCCGACCTTGACGGTGCCGGTCTCGGCGTCGTACAGGCGAGGAATGAGCTGGACCAGGCTGGATTTCGCGCTGCCCGTGCCGCCGATGATGCCCAGCGTTTCGCCGGGTTTGACGGAGAATGTGATATCATTCAGCACCGGCTGGCCGGAGCCGTGCTTATACTGAAAGGAAACATGCTCAAACTCAATGGAGCCGTCGGCCACCTGCTGCACGGGGTTCTTGGCCGGGGGCAGGTCCGTCTTCTCGTCCAGCACTTCCACGATACGCTTGGCGGAAGAGGCGGACATGGCGATCATGACGAACGCCATGCTCAGCATCATCAGAGCCATGAGAACGTTCATGATGTAGCCGAACAGGGCGTTGAGCTGGCCGGTGGTGATGGCGCCGTGCAGGACATACTTGGCGCCGAACCAGCTCAGGGCGATGTTGCAGCCGTAAACGGCGGTGAGCATGGCGGGGTTATTGAAGCTCAGGCGGCTCTCCGCGTTGACGAACTGGTTGTACAGGCTCTCGCAGGCCTTGGTGTACTTCTCGTTTTCAAAGCCCTCGCGGACAAAGCTCTTGACCACGCGGATGGCCGAAACGTTCTCCTGCACGGAGGCGTTCAGGTTATCGTAGTTTTTGAACACGCGGTCAAAAATTTTGAACGTGGGCACCATGATGGATGCCAGCACCGCCAGCAGGAATGCCATGGCCACCACAAAGATCAGGGCCAGCGGGCCGCCGATCATGCAGGCCATGAACAGGGCAAACACCAGATGCACCGGGGCGCGCACGCACATCCGCTCGATCATCTGGAACGCGTTCTGCACGTTGGTCACGTCGGTGGTCATACGGGTGACAAGGCCGGCGGTGGAGAATTTGTCGATGTTGGAGAACGAGTAATGCTGGACGCTCTCATACATGGCGTCGCGCAGATTGCCTGCAAAGCCCGTGGAAGCATCGGCGGCAAAGCGGCCCGCCAGCACACCCAGCAGCAGCGCGAAAGCGGCCACCAGGAACGTGAGCAGACCATATTTGAGGATGGCGTTCATATCGCTCTTCTCGATGCCCTGATCGATGATGAACGCCATGATGGTGGGAAGCAGGATATCCATGATCGCTTCCAGCGCGGAAAGGAGCGGCGTCACGATGGCAGAGCGTTTGTACTCGCCCAGATGTGACGCTAACTTTTTGATCATCTGTAGTTTCCTCCTGTGATTGATTTTGTTTGGTACAGAACAATTCTATACAGAACTTTTTGAATGTCAATGCAATTCAAAAAGGTTTCGGAAAAAGTTCATATTTGTGAATCATTCAGTCCGTTCTTGAGTTTGTTGAGCAGTCGGAGCAGCTCGGTGTTTTCTTCCTCTGTCAACAGCCCAGCTACAAATTCGTCGGTCTGATGGAGGGAGAGCATGGTCTTTTCGTGGAATTCCAGGCCTTTGGCTGTCAGCACCAGCATTTTGAGCCGGGCGTCCTGGGGGACGCTCTGGCGCTCAATGTAGCCTTTGCGCTCCATCAGCTGCAGAATGTTGGTCACGGTGGAGCGGGTAATGGAAAAATCCCGCTCGATGTCCCGCTGGAAGACCGGCTCACTCTGATGGGAGTAGAGATATTCCACGATCCACCCATGCATGGGCGTGCCCTGTTCCAGCCCGTTTGCCCGGGAGAACGCGTTGATCTTGCGGAAGATGAGGTTGTTTACCCGGCGGATCTGGGCCGGGATGACCTGCGGCGGCTCCCAGGGCGGGTTGTCGTGGGGAGGGCAGCAGCCGGGATGCACTGTTTTAAAATCGGTCAACATAAGAATCACCCTTTGGATCGTTTTGAAATTGAACTGTTTCAAATAAAACTGTTTGATACAGTACAATTATAGGCGTGAGAAAGGAAATGTCAAGAGAAAAGTTTCCGAAATGCCAAGGCCTCTCCCTTTGAAAGACTCCCCCGTCCGGGGGAGGTGGCACGAAAGTGCCAGAAGGGGGCAAGGTGTCACCGCAGGTGACGGAGAGGGCAAGGATGTGAACAAAAAGAAAAAACACAGCGATACGCACTCTATTTGCTAGAGTCAGCGTATCGCTGCGCATACAGATTTTATTTTACCGGGCTCGCCCTCTCAGGCGCTGGCGCGCCAGCTCTCCCAAAGGGAGAGCCCCTGGCGAAGAGGAAAAGCTTATTGTGCTTTCTGGCCCTGCAAAATCGCCATGACGATCTCGGGTTTGTTGGTCACGATGATCTCCGGGTTCTGCTTGAGGACACTGCGCAGGTCCCGGCGGCTCTCGTCGCCCACAGGCCAGGGGGCCACATGGTAGCCCATCTCCACCGCGCGCTGGAGCAGGGTGGTGTCCCGGAAGCAGACGTGGTACTCCGGGCCGACATAGTCCAGCGGGAAATCAAACTGGGAGACATACTTGAGCATATCGGTCTGGTAATAGTACTGCTGTAAGATCTCCACCAGATTTTTGCCCGGGTAGTTGGAGGAGAGGGCGGTCAGGCGGTCATTGAGATAGCGAACCAGCAGGCCGTTCTCCTCGTCCACCGAGTCCGGGTTCTCCACGATGGAGACGGCCTTTTCCAGCCCCTGCGGGCCGGAGAGCTCTTCCAGCAGCGGGTCGCCGTTGGTCAGGCCCAGATCTTCCCACAGGGCTGTGGGCGGGCAGAGGGAGGACTCCGTGTTCAGAAACAGGGCAGCGGTGCGGATCTCGGGCCGGATCTCCTTGATGCGGCCCAGCAGGCCGTACTGGAACGAGGTGAGGATGACTTTATCCTCCATGTGCGCATTGACCACCGCGTCGATGACCCGCTCCGGGAAATCGGCATCCCGGTCCAGATAGGGCTTGAGCTCAATGTGCATCATCTTCATGTCTTTGCCGATGTCCAGCACTTCCTCGATGGTGGGGATCTTCTCGCCTTCGTACTCGGGGCTCTTCCACTTGCCAAAGTCCAGCTGGCGCAGCTCGTCAAAGGTCATATCGTAGATATCACCCTTGACGCCGGTGTGCGCATCGGTGAAGAAATCGTGGGCAATGACCAGCTTGTGGTCCTTGGTGAGCTGGACATCGCACTCGAAGCCGTCGGCACCCAGCTCCTTGGCCAGCCGGAACGACGCCAGTGTGTTTTCCGGTGCCAGGTTGGAGGCACCGCGGTGTGCTATGATGAGGGGACGCATACAACTGCTCCTTATATTACAATGATTTGATCGCAATTCTAAAAATATCGTATCACGAAACGACATAGTTGCGATATGCAAACCAACGATGTTCCCAACGCGTTAAAAAGTTGGCTTGCCATACATTGTCTCATCATACACGTTTTTATGGGCGGCGTCAATCAACAAAATGTGAATTTTGTTTGGTTTGCAAAACCACGCTCAGGCCAGGTCCTCGCCGTCCGACGCGATGACCTTTTTGTACCAGTAAAAGCTGTCTTTCCGGCTCCGCTTGAGGGTGCCGCTGCCGTCGTTGTCCTTATCCACATAGATGAAGCCGTAGCGCTTTTTCATCTCACCGGTGGAGGCGGAGACCAGGTCGATGGGGCCCCAGGTGGTGTAGCCCATCAGGGGCAGGCCGTCCTCATGGATGGCTTTTTCCATCTGCTCAATGTGGGCCCGCAGGTAGTCGATGCGGTAGCTGTCGTGGATGGAGCCGTCCGGTTCCACGGTGTCCACGGCACCCAGGCCGTTCTCCACCACAAAGAGCGGCTTCTGATAGCGGTCGTACAGGCTGTTCATGGTGACGCGCAGGCCCACCGGGTCGATGGCCCAGCCCCACTCGCTGGCCTTGAGGTAGGGGTTGCGGGCAGCCCCGGTCACGGCGTTGCCGTCGGCATCGCCCAGCAGGGTCTTGTCCACCGTGATGCAGCGGCTGGAATAGTAGCTGAACGAGATGAAGTCCACCACGCCCTCTTTCAGCAGGGCCTCGTCGCCCGGCTCCATCCGGAGCTGAATGCCGGCCCGCTCCATCTTCTTTTTGGCCCAGACCGGGTATTCGCCCCGGGACTGGACATCAATGAAGAAATAATTGTCCCGGTCGGCGTCGGCCGCGGCCTGCACATCGGCGGGGGCACAGGTGCGGGGGTAATACTGGCCTGCCGCCAGCATACAGCCCACCATGGCCCCGGGCATCAGCTTGTGGGCCAGTTGGACGGCTTTGGCGCTGGCCACCAGCTCATGGTGGGCGGCCTGATATTTGGTCTGCAGCACGTTTTCGCCCGGCTCAAACAGCAGGCCGGCCCCCATAAAGGGCATGTGGAGCAGCATGTTGATCTCATTGAACGTCAGCCAGTATTTCACCTTGCCCGCAAAGCGGCGGAACAGCACCTCGCAGTAGTGGGTGTAGGCGTCCACCATCCGGCGGTCTTTCCAGCCGCCGTATTTTTGGATGAGTGCAATGGGGGTGTCGAAGTGGCAGAGAGTGACCAGCGGCTCAATGCCGTATTTGTGACACTCGTCAAAAAGGCTCTCGTAAAATTGCAGCCCCTCCTCGTTGGGCTCGGCATCGTCGCCGTGGGGCAGGATGCGGGTCCAGGCGATGGAGAGCCGGTAGCATTTGAAGCCCATCTCCGCAAAGAGGGCGATGTCCTCTTTATAATGGTGGTACATGTCGATGGCCTCATGGGAGGGGTAAAAGTGCCCGGCGTCACAGTCCAGCATCTTCAGTGTGCCCATGGCCACGGGGAAGCGATCCGGGCCGAACGGTACCACATCCACGCTGGACAGGCCCCGCCCGCCCTCGTTGTATGCGCCCTCGCACTGGTTGGCGGCGGTGGCACCGCCCCATAAGAAATCCTTTGGAAATCTGCCCATAAAAATGCCCTCCTGTTTGTGAAAAATTCTTCTGCTACCACTATACCCCATCTCCCGGCGGCGTGTCCAGTCACGCTTTGTACAAAAATCGGCCCGCGGTTTTGGCACTGCTGGCCGGGGAAATCGGGGGAAAGTACGACTTTTATCGTCGATACGACGAAAAACGAGGCTGATTTTTAGCAATTTTCACGAAGAAAACCGAAAAATGAGGGCATTTTCCTTGGATTCTGTTTCTTCCAAACGGACAGGTTCTGTGATAAGATATTGATGGAAGCTGAAAACAAAACCCCTCTGTCACCTGCGGTGACACCTCCCCTGACAGGGGTGACCCTGGCGTACCGCAAGGCTTTCTCTCTTTGCCAAAGGCTCTCCGGACAGGAGAGCTGGCGCGAAGCGACGGAGAGGTTTACACAAGAAATAGGAGTGTTTTGCTATGACAGAGTTTAAGCCCATCAAGGAAGGCAAAGTCCGCGAAATTTACGACAATGGCGACAGCCTCATCATGGTTGCCACGGACCGCATCTCTGCGTTTGATTACATCCTGAAAAATAAGATCACCAATAAGGGCAAAGTGCTCACCCAGATGAGCAAGTTCTGGTTTGATTACACTCGTGATGTGGTGCCCAACCACCTCATCAGCGTGGACAATAAGGACATGCCGGAGTATTTCCAGCAGCCCGAGTTTGAGGGCAAGTGCACCATGTGCCGCAAGCTGACCATGCTGCCCATCGAGTGCATCGTGCGCGGCTACATCACCGGCAGCGGCTGGGCCAGCTACCAGGAGAACGGCACTGCCTGCGGCATCAAGCTGCCCGAGGGCCTGAAAGAGTCCCAGAAGCTGCCGGAGCCCATCTACACCCCCTCCACCAAGGCAGAGCTGGGCGACCACGATGAGAACATCACCTTTGAGCAGAGCATCACCGTGCTGGAAAAGCTCTTCCCCGGCAAGGGCGAGGAGTACGCCACCAAGCTGCGGGACAACACCATTGCCCTGTACAAGAAGTGCGCTGAGTATGCCCTGAGCCGCGGCATCATCATTGCCGACACCAAGTTTGAGTTCGGCCTGGATGAAGAGGGCAATGTGATCCTGGGCGACGAGATGCTCACCCCGGATTCCTCTCGCTTCTGGCCGCTGGAGGGCTACGAGGCAGGCCACGGACAGCCCTCGTTCGACAAGCAGTTTGTCCGCAACTGGCTCAAGGCCAACCCCGACAGCGATTTCAACCTGCCGCAGGACATCATTGACAAGACCATTGCCAAGTATGAGGAAGCCTATGAGATGCTCACGGGCAAGAAGCTGTAAGAACTGCTGATTTTCAAAAACAAACTTTCAACCGCAAAGCACCCGCCCTGTGGAAAACGGAGCGGGTGCTTTTGGCGTAAAAAGTTTCGTTTTGCAGAAAAATCACTTCTTTTGTTGCGCGGCGGGGGGCGGCGTGCTACAATAGCCAAGGTGAAATGGGGCGTGCGGCAAAACACCCTGCAAAAAACGGTGAAACGAGGAGAACGCCCCGCCGGGGCGCTGAAAGGAAAAACGGTATGGAACACAATAAGCGGGAAAAGATCATGGCGTACGTCAGCCAGTACGCGATCATCACCCTGAGCATCACCATCATGAGCGTTGGTGTGTATTTCTTCAAATTCCCCAATAACTTCGTCTTTGGCGGTGTGACCGGTGCGGCAGCTCTGGTGGCAAAGCTGACCCCCCTCTCGGCCTCGGCGTTCTCGTCCTGGGCCAACATGATCCTGCTGGTGGTGGGCCTCATCTTCCTGGGCAAAAAATTTGCCATGACCACAGGCTATGCCTCGGTGGTCATGTCGGCGGAGCTGATGTTCCTGGAAAAGTTTTTCCCCATGCACGGCTCCCTCTCCAACCAGCCCATGCTGGACCTGCTGTTCGCCATCGCTCTGCCGGCCATTGCCTCGGCCCTGCTCTTCAATGTAGGTGCTTCCTCGGGCGGCACGGACGTCATTGCCCTCATCGTGGAAAAATACACCCACATCCACAGCATCGCCGTAGCCCTTTTCCTCACCGACCTGTTCATGGTGGTGGCGGCCTGCTTCGTCTTTAACCTGTACACGGCACTGTATTCGTTCGTGGGTCTGACCGTGAAATCGCTAGTCATCGACGCCGTGCTGGAGCGGATCAAGATGTGCAAGGCCATCCTCATCATCTGTGACGACAAAGATCCCATCTGTAATTTTGTCATGCGCAAGCTGGTGCGCGGCGCTACCTACACTCCCTGCTTTGGTGCCTACACCGATAAGCCCCATTATATGATCTACACCACCCTCACCAACCGGGAGGCTGGCCAGCTGCAGGAGTTTATCCATAAGGAAAACCTCAACGCGTTCATCTCCATGCTGAGTACCACCGAAGTGTTCGGCAAGGGTTTCAATCATGCATAATAAGAATTGAATACAATCTTTTTGATCTGGAAAATCCCCCTTGGCAAAGCTGCCGAGGGGGATTTTTTTGCGTCTTTTTAGGACGATAAAATAAATTTGAAAAGGAAATGGAATGGAAAGAAAGCCGAAACCGGAATGAAACCATTCTTTTTTTGAATCAAAAATCATCAAAACAAACGATTTAACAAATGCTTTTCCATGGTGTATGATAAAACCATCACAAACGACGAGAACGACGGTGCAAGACCGATAAAATGTACTTTTGGGGATGCAATGCCCCTGAGTGATAAAAATGGAGCGCAAGGGAGGGGACAACGGAAAAGCGGCTGTCAGATTGATAGAAAGTACATGAGTTTTGAAGAGGAGAACGTAAAATTATGGTAGCACTTATTGGCTTTGCAATGATCGTTGCAATCGTTTTTCTGCTGCTGAAAGGGAAGATGTCGCCCATCGTGGTGCTGACATTGATCCCCGCCATTGCAGCGCTGCTGCTGGGCTTTGGCCCCGTTGAGATCGCCGATTTCATCAAGGACGGCGTCAAGACCACCACAAGCAATGGCATTCTGTTCATTTTCTCGGTCATCTATTTTGGTGTCATGAGCGACACGGGCATGTTTGATGTCATTGTGCAAAAGCTGGTCAAGCTGGCGGGCAACAACGTCATCGCGGTCACGGTGGCAACGGCCCTCATCGCCACCATTGCCCACCTGGACGGCACCACCGCCACCACGGTGCTCATCACCATTCCCGCCCTGTACCCCGTGTACAAGAAGATGAAGATTGACACCCGCATTCTGCTCTGCCTGACGGGTGCCTGCATGGGCGTGATGAACCTGCTGCCCTGGGGCGGCCCGGTGGCCCGTGCGGCAACGGTCCTCTCCATGGATGCCAACGATCTGTGGCATATCATGATCCCCGTCCAGATCCTGGGCCTGATCGCCAATATTGCGGTAGCTGTTCTGCTGGGCATGTTTGCCATCAAGCATGGTGCAGGCCAGGGCAAGGGCGAGGAGATCACGGTGGACGAAAAAGCACAGCAGGAGGAAGAGGCGCTCCGCCGCCCGAAGCTGCTGATCTTCAACCTGGTCCTGACGGTTGCCCTGCTGGCGGTCCTGTCCACAGGTGTGGTTACCAGTTATGTTGCTTTCCTGGTTGCGCTGTCCATCGGTCTGGCCGTCAACTACCCGGACCTGAAGCTGCAGGACAAGCTGATCAAGAAGCACGCACCAGCAGCCCTCATTATTTCTGCCACTCTGTTCAGCGCAGGCGCGATGGTTGGCGTCTTTGACGGCACCGGAATGCTGACCGAGATGGCAAATGTCATCATCTCGTTTGTTCCCAGCTTTATGGGCCAGTACCTGCACATCATCTTTGGCATTCTGGCTCTGCCTCTGGGCCTGTGCATTGGCACCGATGCCTACTTCTACGGCATCATGCCGCTGGTCATTGAGGTGGGCAGCACCTATGGCATCGACCCCCTGAGCACGGCTTGCGCCATGATCATTGGCAAGAATCTGGCCCTGATGGTCAGCCCGCTGGTCCCTGCTACCTATCTGGCAACCGGCCTGACCGATGTGGAGTTGAAAGATCACATGAAGTTCAGTATCCCCATTTACTGGGGCGTGTCCGTCGTGATGCTGATCGTCGCTGTGTTCCTGGGCGTTGTGCCGCTGCACTGAGCCCTGCACAAAAGCATTCACCAGAACCAATGCGGAGAGCTGGAGCCGCGGGGCCCCGGCTCTTTGCTGCGGGATACCGCTGTTTGCCATCTTTATCCATTCTTTTCCGAAATGGATGGAGATTGAAAGACGCAATTTCACAAAACGAGGTTTTGGGCGCATAATAGAAACAGGAAAAGCGGATTTCCCCGCTTTGCAAGCGATGATTTTATGGGAGCGGACAGCCGGGCAGAGACTGGAGCCAAAAAGGCAGAAACGCGGACGGAAACCAGACATGAGAAAATGGAATATTTCTTGTGTTCAAGCGAAATTTTTGCTGTTTCTTAACGAATATTAAGGCTGTGGCTATGATTTCTGTAAGGTTGTAAGGCTATCATAGAATCATCAAGGGCGGCCACTGGGCCGCAAGAACGGTATATTGGAAGGTAACACCCACCAAGGAGGAAAAAGCATGGAGATCAAGAAAGCAGCAACTGCTGGCACTCTGGAATCCAGCGATTGCATGGTGACGGTGGAGCCGGGCGAGGGCAAAGTTGATTTCTCCCTCGAGAGCTCTGTCATCAACCAGTACGGCAACCAGCTGCGCAAGGTCGCACTGGAGACGCTGAAGAACCTGGACATTGATAACGTTCGCATCACCATTGTGGACAAGGGCGCGCTGGACTGCACCCTGAAAGCCCGCATTGAGGGTGCGGTCTTCCGCTCCGTCGATCAGTATGAGAATCTGCCCTGGGGAGGTGCCATTCGATGAACAATCCGAACAAGAAGCGCCTGCGCCGCACGATGATGTTCCTCAATGCGCAGAAGCCCGGCCTCATCAAGGACCCTTACATCTATAAGGCCGACTCCCTGATGCTGGATCTGGAGGACGCTGTGGCCGAGAACCAGAAAGATGTTGCCCGTTTCAGCCTGTATCACGCTCTGAAGACCGTGGATTACCGCGGTGCTGAGCGCGTGGTCCGTATCAACGGCCTGGACACTCCCTACTGGCGGGAAGACATCCGTGCCTGCGTGGCTGGCGGCTGCGATTCCATCCGCATCCCCAAGACCGAGCACGCTGAGGATGTGCACCGCGTGGCCCAGGCCATTGCCGAGGACGAGAAGACCTATGGCCGTCCCGAGGGCGAAGTCCTCATCATTGCCGCTCTGGAGTCTGCCCGCGGCGTGATGAACGCCCTGGAGATCTGCGAGAGCGATGAGCGCCTGTTCGGCATCGCTCTGTCCGGCGGCGACTACACCAAGGACCTGCAGACCCACATCACCGGCACCGGCATCGAGCTGATGGGTGCCCGCCAGCAGATGATCATTGCCGCCCGCGCGGCCGGTGTGCAGTGCTTCGACACCGTCTACACCGACCTGAAAGATATGGATGGCTTCCGCAAGGACGTGGAGAACATCCACCTGATGGGCTTCGATGGCAAGTCCATCATCAATCCTCGCCAGATCCCCATCGTCCACGAGATCTTTACTCCCACCCAGAAAGACATCATCTTTGCGGAAAAGGTCGTCAAGGAGATCGATTCCAAGAAAGCTCTGGGCATCGGTGTCTTCACCGTGGACGGCAAGATGATCGACATCGCCTTCTACGATGGCGCAAAGCGCACCATTGATCTGGCCAAGGCTTCCGGCGTGTATAAGGGGGATTTGTAATTATGATCAACGCAGTCGGCAGAGAAATTCCCGAAGAGATCCTGGAGCGCACCGGCAAAGAGGTCTTCCAGGGCAACAATTATAAAGACGGCAAGGCTTTCCAGAAAGCCAGCCCGAAAGTGACTCCCGTGATGCGCAATGACCACGACAAGATGGTCAAAGACATCCACGAGGCGCTCGTCAAGTGCAATGCCCACGACGGCATGACCGTCTCGTTCCACCACCACTTCCGCGAGGGCGACCTCGTGGTCTGCATGGTGATGGAGGAGATCCACAAGATGGGCTTCAAGAACATCACCCTGAGCGCAAGCTCTCTGGGCAAGGCTCATGACGCTCTGGTCCCCATGATCGAGGACGGTACCATCCTGAACATTGAGTCCTCCGGTGTCCGCGGCAAGATCGGCGATGCCATCTCCCACGGCAAGCTCAAGGGTCTGGCTACCATGCGCAGCCACGGCGGCCGTGTCCGCGCCATTGAGACCGGCGAGACCCACGTGGATATCGCATTCATCGGCGCGCCCAGCTGCGACGAGTACGGCAACTGCTCCGGTATGGGCGGCAAGACCAACTGCGGCGTCCTGAGCTATGCTTATGTGGACGCTGAGATGGCCGATTACGTTGTGGCTGTCACCGATTGTCTGGTGGCTTACCCCAACTACCCCGCTGAGATCAACCAGACCAAGGTGGATTACGTCTGCGTCGTGGATCAGATCGGCATCCCCGAGAAGATCGCTACCGGCGCTGCCAAGCCCACCACCGACCAGCGCAAGATCCTGATGGCAGAGTACTGCACCCAGGTCGTGGCCAACACCCCCTACTTCAAGGACGGCTTCTCCTATCAGACCGGTGTCGGCGGCGCATCCATCGCTTCCACCATCTCCCTGAGCAAGATCATGGAGGAGAAGAACATCCACATGGGTCTGGGCGTCGGCGGCCTGACCAAGCCCATGTGCGAGCTGCTGGACCGCGGCCTGGCACGCAAGCTGGTGGATACCCAGGACTTTGACCTGGACGCGGTCAATAACGTCCGCTCCAACCCCAACCATTTCCCCATCTCTGCGGGCGAGTATGCAAGCCCCATGAATAAGGGCGCGTTCGTCAACAAGCTGGATTACGTCATCCTGGCTTCTCTGGAAGTCGATACCCACTTCAACTGCAACGTGGTCGTTGGTTCCGACGGCATCATCACCGGTGCACAGGGCGGCCATCCCGATACCGCACAGGGTGCAAAGTGCACTATCGTCATCGCTCCGCTGCTGCAGGGCCGTATCCCCGCCATCTGCACCGATGTGACCACTGTCACCACCCCGGGCGAGAGCGTGGACATCGTTGTCACCGATTACGGCGTGGCGGTCAACCCTGCCCGCCCCGACCTGCTCAAGGCTCTGCAGGACGCTGACTGCGTGCCCCTGAAGACCATCGAGGAGCTGCGTGACATCGCTTACTCCATCGTCGGCGAGCCGGACAAGGTCCAGTTCGGTGACCGTGTGGTCGGTATCATTGAAGCACGCGACGGCACCATCATGGACGTTGTGCGCGAAGTCAAGCCTTTCTCTTTCCGCGAAGATTGAGTGTTCCCGCTCAGCGGTTCTTCTGCGGCTTGCCAACCGCAACTTTCGGAATTGATTCACGGAAATTCCTTTCGCTCTTCTTCAACCCGCTGAGCAACTCAGACACACAATTTCATGCGATTCTCCTTTTAATGGTTTTGTGTTTTATACCGGCATAAAACCAAAAGCCCCCGGCTGCACCGCGCGCAGCCGGGGGCTTTCTATGTTGTGGGTTGTGGATGAAAAAATGCCGTGTTTACGGCACAAACCGATATCCGACGCCCCGGATGGTGATGATATGCTGCGGGGTACGGGCGTTGTCCTCGATCTTGCTGCGCAGGCGGTTGATGTACACCATGATGGCATTGTCGTCCACGGCGATCAGGTTGCCCCAGATCTGCTCGTAGATCATGTCTTTGGTAAACACCTGCTGCGGGTGGCGGACAAAGAGCAGCAGGAGGGAGCGCTCTTTCTCCGAGAGGTTGAGCTCCACATTGTTTTTGTAAAACCGCATGGTGGTGGTGTCGCAGAGGAACGGCCCGCAGCTGATCTGCTGGCTGTTCTCCTGAGAAAAGCTCTTGCTCCGGCGGATGAGGGCTTTGACCTTGGCCCCTAAGATCTGCGGGCGGAACGGCTTGGTGACATAATCGTCAGCACCCAGCGAGAGGCCGTACATGAAATCGTAATCCTCGTTGCGGCCGCTGATGATGATGACCGGGGTGGTGACGCCGTTGCGGCGGATGGTCTGGATGACATCAAAGCCCTCCATATCGCCCAGGGTGATGTCCATTAAGATCATATCCAGCGTGTTGCTCTGCCGCGCGATGAGGTCCAGCGCCGCCGCGCCGCTGTTCACCACAAGGGGCTCCATCTCGTTGCTGACCATTACTTTGGATAAAAGTTTGCAAATTGCCGGATCATCGTCTACAATAAGAACATGGTAAGACATGGTTGCTTCACCGTACTTCCTCTGACCAAAACCGTCGAAAATTGACACTTGAAATTGATACTTAATTAACAGTATAACATTTTTAGCCTGGAAGAGCAAGAACCTGCCCGGCTGAAAGGAGAAACCGCCATGAAACCGAACAAGCCGGACGCGCAGGAAAAGCGCTCCACCCTGGAAACGCTCCACACCCTCTGGGTGCCAATGGCTGTGGGAGCCGTTCTTCTGGTCATACTGGCCATTGTGGCAAATCTGGTCTGGAAAGATTACAGCACGGCCCTGATGGAAAGCCAGACCCGCCAGATGGAGCTGGTGGTGCAGAGCCTGGCCGACAGCATCGAGTTTTCGCTGGAGGAGTACCTCGACCGTCTGGACTCCGCGGTTGCCAAGGTGGAAGCAAACCCGGACTATAAGCCCACGCTGGCCCCCAGCGATACCCTGAGTGATCTCTGGCTGGAAGACAACGACGGCAATGTGATCTACCGCTGCTACGGGCTGACAGCAGTCGGCGATGTGCTGCTCACCCGGACGAGCGATATCTCCTATTGGCAGTACCACAGCGGGGATACCCATTACCTGGTGCTGAAAAAGGATGTGGGAGCGCAGAGCGTCTGCCTGGTGGTGAACTCCACCATGCTGTACCGCCAGCTGGTCTCCGACATCCGGGTGGGCACTAATGGCTATGTGGTGATCAAGAACGACAGGGACATGGTGGTCATGCACCCGGAAGCAGCCCAGTGGGGCATCCAGGTGGTGGATGGGCGTCAGAAACTGTACGCATACAAAGACCTGGACCTGACCAGCCTGAGCGAGCTGCTCAAGGCCCAGCGGACACAGGACTCCGGCATCCGGGATTATTACTCCTACTGGTGGACCGACCCCAAACTGCCCCGGGTGCATAAGATCAGCGCGTTCCGGCATCTGGATGTGGGGAGCAGCTTCTGGATCGTCAGCGCTGTGGTGGATTACGACGATCTCTACCAGCCGGTGCGGGACAGCTTTTTGAAGATGGCGCTCATGTTCAGCGCCGTTGCGGTGGTTCTGGTGCTGTTTACCGGGATGATGTTCCGTCTGCAGCGGAAGAACCAGCGCAGCGTGACCAAGATCAACGACCTGCAGGAGGTCAACGAGGCGCTGGAAGAGCTGCAGAAGAGCCGGGAGTCTCTGGCGCACGACCAGCGGCTCCAGCTCATGGGCACCCTGACGGGCGGCATCGCCCACGAGTTCAACAACTTCCTCACCCCCATCACGGGCTATGCCGACCTCATTATGGCCGACGCCGACCCCGAGAGTGAAATTTATGACAACGCCCGGGAGATCAGCGAAGCTGCCGAAAAGGCCCGGGACGTGGTGAAGCAAATTTCTTCCATGAGCCGGAAGAACGTGGAAACGGTCTATGACGCGGTGCCCGTGGAAAGCCTCATCGAGCACACCTGCAAGCTGGTGGAGACCAACTGCCCCAAACAGGTGCGGCTGCGGCAGGAGCTGGAGCTGCACGGCGAAAACGTGCTGGGCAACAGCACCCAGCTGCAGCAGGTGCTGCTGAATATCTGCATCAACGGCATCCACGCCATCGGCGTGGGGGAGGGCAGCCTGACCCTGCGGGCAAAAGTTGTCCCCCGGGAGGAACTGGCGGCCCGGATCCCCGAGGAAAAGATCTCGGACGACTGGCAGAGCTATGTCCGCGTCAGCGTCACGGACACCGGCTGCGGCATGGATAAAGATACGCTGGCCCACATCTTTGAGCCGTTCTTCACCACCAAAAAGCAGGGCGAGGGCACCGGCCTGGGCTTGGCATTGGCGGAGCAGATCATCAGCACCCACCGGGGCCACATCCTGGCCGAGAGCACCCTTGGCCAGGGGACAACCTTCGATATCTACCTGCCCGTGCTGGAGCAGCAGCGCGCCCGGGAACAGGTGCAGTGGGGCGTGGACCACAAGCTGCGCATCCTGGCTGCGGACGACAACAAGAAAGTGCTCAATCTGCTGGAGAAAGATTTCGGCCGTTTTGGCTTGGAAGTGCTCACCTGTTCCCGTCGGGGCGAGGTACGCACCCTGCTGGAGACCCAGCCCTTTGACGCCCTGATCATCGACGAGGGCCTGACCGGCGGCAGCGGCGTGGAGCTCTGCATGTCCATTCAGGGCAAGTACCCGGCTCTGACCCGCATCGTGATGACCAGCATTCCCACCCGTGAGATCGTGGATGCCCGCCGCCATGGCGTGATCGACGGTTACATCCTGAAGCCGGTCTCCGCCGCCACCCTGCTGGAAGAAATTCGTGCCTGCAGGCGGAGCGAGAAGCAGAAATAATTGTATACAAGTAAGCATACGGACTCTTACAGGATATTAAGTCCTTTCTTAACAAACCGTAATGGACGGCACTTTGGCGTGTAAGTTTACAGGGCTATACTGGAACCATCGAAAGAGGGAATGGAAGTCCAGTAGCAACTGGAATGCCATCCCGTATACGGAAAAAGGAAAGGAAGTTAACCAACATGAGTGATACGATCCTCGCTCTGCTCGGCTTTGCAACGGTGATTGCGGTCATCGTTCTGCTGCTGCGCAATGTCACGGTCCCTGCACTGGCTTTCGTCAGTGTCTCGACCATCACGGCTGCCATTCTGGTGGCAACCGGTGCGTTCACCCTCGATGAGATGGCAGGCTTTATCAAGGAAGGCGTGAAAGGCGTCCATGGTACCGCGATCCTGTTCATCTTCTCGGTCCTGTTCTTCGGCGTTATGACCGACGCCGGAATGTTCGACAAGATCATCGGCGCGCTGATGAAAAAGGTCGGCAACAATGTGATCGGCGTTGCCCTGATGACCTGCCTGATCGCCATCATCGGCCATCTGGACGGCGGCGGCGCTTCCACGTTCCTCATCACCATCCCCGCCATGCTGCCGGTCTACAAGCGCCTGCACATGCGCCGTGAGACCCTGCTGCTGATCTGCGTTACGTCGATGGGTGTCATGAACCTGCTGCCCTGGGGCGGCCCGACCATGCGTGCCGCCAGTGTTCTGGGCGTTGAGCCCAATGACCTGTGGAGTCAGATCGTTCCGATGCAGGTCGTCGGCCTGGTCCTTGCCGTCGGCACTGCCATCTTCTGGGGCTTCCAGGAGAAGAAGCGCATTGCCAAGCTGGGCGATGCTGCCGTAGAGGATGCCGGCAAGTACGATGATTCGGATAGCGAAGAGAAGAACAATGAGCTGGCTCGCCCGAAGAACTTCCTCTTCAATGTGATCCTGACCCTGGCCGTCATCATCGTCCTGGTCATGGATATCTTCCCCTCTTACTATGTCTTCATGGTTGGCTGCGCTCTGGGCATTCTGGTCAACTACCGCGGCAAGAAGCTGCAGAACTCCATCATCAAGAGCCATGCGGCTTCCGGCCTGACCATGGCCTCCACCATTATGTGTGCCGGCGTCTTCCTCGGTGTCCTGAGCAAGAGCGGCATCATGGAGAAAATGGCCATCATGATGGCCAGCGTCATCCCGGCTTCCATGGGCAAGTTCCTGCCGGTCATCATCGGCGTCCTGAGCGTGCCTCTGGCTCTGCTGTTCGATACCGACTCTTACTTCTACGGTCTGCTGCCCGTCCTGATCAGTGTTGGCAACCAGTTCGGTGTCAACCCGGCTCACATTGCCATCGCCATGGTCGTCTGCCGCAACTGCGCCACCTTCATCAGCCCGGTGGCTCCCGCTACCTATCTGGGCATTGGTCTGGCCGGTGTCGAGATCAAGGATCACATCAAGTACTGCTTTGGCTGGCAGTGGGGCGTGTCCCTCATCTGCCTGGTCGCAGGCCTGATCCTCGGCGTCATCACGTTCTAAGTTTCCCATTCCGCCGCTCGGCCGCTTCCCGCAAGGGCAGCCCGGGCGGCTTTTTTGAAAAATCCCGATCCCCATTCTGAATCCCTCAAAGGAGGCTGCTGCAATGAACCAAACCCCTGTCTGCACCGCGGCCGACGCCATCTACCGTCTGGCGGCGGGCAACCTCAAATATCTCAATGCGGAAAGCGGACACGGCGATATCTCCCGCCGCGTCCGACTGGCCACCTGGGCGAAAGGCCAGTCCCCCTACGCCATCATCGTCACCTGCTCGGACTCCCGGGTCATCCCGGAGAGCATCTTCTCAGCCGGCATCGGGGAGCTGTTCGTCATCCGGCTGGCGGGCAATGTGATCGACGACCAGCAGCTGGGCAGCATCGAGTACGCGGCCGGGCACCTGGGCTGCCGGTTGGTGGTGGTGCTGGGCCACACCCACTGCGGCGCGGTGGATGCCGCCATCCACTACGAGCCGGAGGGGTATCTCAAGTACATCACCGATGAGATCAAAAAAGCCATTGGCGATGAAAAAGACCCCTATAAGGCCAGCTGCAGGAACGTGCGGCACAGTGTGCAGGAGATCGAGAAGAGCCTGTGCATCCACCACATGGAAGAGGAAACCGGCCTGCGGGTCGTCGGTGCGATGTATCACATCGAGGACGGCAGTGTGGAATTCTTGTAAAATTGAGATCATTGCGGCAAAAACGGGTCATTTCCTGCGGGAAATGGCCTGTTTTCTTTTGACAATGCCCGCTGGACAGGCTATACTAACTCTGCATGGAATCGATCGGAAACGGAGGAGATACAAGATGGTACAGGTAGACCTCATCACGGGCTTTCTGGGAGCGGGCAAGACAACATTCCTGCGGCGGTACGCGGCATATCTGGCCGGGCAGGGGGAACGTGTCTGCATCCTGGAAAACGATTTTGGCGCGGTGAATGTGGACGCCATGCTGGTACAGGACCTGCTGGAACTGGGGTGCGAGATCGAGACGATCAGCGGCGGGTGTGACTGTGACACCCACCAGCGCCGGATGCGCACCAAGCTCATCTCCATGGCCATGCGGGGATTTACCCGGGTGCTGGTGGAGCCCAGCGGCATTTTTGATGTGGACGAGTTTTTTGACGTGCTGCGGGACGACCCGCTGGACCGCTGGTATCAGCTGGGGAATGTGATCGCCATTGTGGACGCTCTGCTGCCGGAACAGCTCTCGCCGCAGGCGGATTATGTCCTGGCCTCCGAGTGCGCCAACGCGGGCCTTGTGCTGCTGAGCCGCAGCCAGCTGGCCAAACCCGGCCAGTGTGAAGCTGCCGTGGCCCACCTGAAACGGGCACTGACGGCCTGCAAGTGCAGCCGGGTGTTCCAGCCGGAGGAGATTTTGGCGAAAGACTGGGCCGCCCTCACGGAAGCGGACATGGCCCGGATCGCCCGCTGCGGGATGCGGCAGGCCAGCTGTGAAAAGCTGCATTTTGAGGAGCACGAGGCCTTTTCCTCGGCGTATTTTCTGGAGCTGGGGCTGCCCCGTGCCCGGCTGGAACGGAACATCCCCGGCCTGTTCACCGACCCGGCCTGCGGGCGGGTGCTGCGGGTGAAAGGCTTTGTGGAGGAAAACGGCCAGTGGGTGGAGCTGAACGCTACCGCCGACGGCCTGACGGCAAGCCCACTGGCACAGGGCCAGCAGGTGCTCATCGTGATTGGCGAGGGGCTGGACAAGGCAGCGATCGAGCAGAAACTGCGAAACTGAATTTTTTGCAGCGGACAGGCAAAGAAAGTGGGGAAAGAATTTGCTTCTTTGCGGTACCTGGCGTATAATGGAACCAACAAAACCAGGGAGGAAGACCCCTATGAATGGTACGCTTCTGCAAAAGCCCTCGGCCCGCCGGGTGATCGGGATGGTCGTCGGCATCATCATCATTGGACTGGGCATCGCCCTGTTCAAGCAGTCACATCTCGGCAACGATTCCATCAGCGCTCTGAATATGCGTCTGGCAGAGCTCTTTGGCATCTCGCTGGGAGTGCAGAATATTGCCGCCAATCTTCTGATGTTCGCCATTGAGATCTGGGTGGGGCGGCAGTACATCGGCCTTGGCACATTCGTCAACGGCATCTGCATCGGTTTCATCGTCACCGCGTTCTATGACCCCATTGCAGCGTTTTTCGGCCCGGCGGCGTCTTTGCCGGAGCAGCTGCTCTGGGTGGCGGCAGCGGTCATCGTTACCGCGTTGGGGGCTTCGCTCTACCAGACGGCAGACCTTGGCATCGCCCCTTACGACGCGCTGGCGCTGGAGCTGCGGGACCATACGCCCGTGCCCTACTTTGGCTGCCGTGTCTTCACGGACGCGGTCTGCGCGCTGGCCTGCTGGATGCTGGGCGGCCTGGTAGGGCTGGGCACGCTGATCTGCGCGTTCTGCCTGGGGCCGGTCATCCAGTTTTTTAACGGGCATTTTTCGGAAAAAGTGCTGCGGTATCAGCCGCGGAAAACCTGAGCATCGGATCTGCACCGTCACGGGAATGCGGTGCAGGCGGCCCTGCGGCAGTGCGGGAAGACGCCGTAGGAGGACTCTCCCAAGGGGGAATAGCGAATGGCGGAAATGGAACATTACCCAAATTTTCAGAAAGACAATTACATCCACCCCAAAGCTGCATGGGATAAACTGCGGATGGCAGGCGCGCGGCGGCAGAATGTTTACCTTTACGCGGCCACGGGCTATGGCAAGACGGAGCTGCTCCACCGCTATCTGCGGCGGCGCAGGCATATCTGGCTCAGCGGCGAGGGCCTGACCGTGGAGACTCTGCAGGAGATCGCGCTGCCGGCAGAAGCCACCATGGTCATCGACGACCTGGCCCGGGTGCTGGACCCGGCCGTCCGGCGGGAGATCGTGTCCATGCTGGATCAGCCGGGGTTGTGGCTCGTTCTGGCGGGCCGCTGCCCGCTGCCCAGCTGGCTGACAGGGCCCTATGTCAATGGCCGTCTCAGTGTCATCCCGGAGGAAGACCTGAGGCTTTCCGAGAAGGAGATTGCCCAGCTGTACCTTTCGTGGGGCGTTCAGCTGCCCCGGAACCTGCTGGAAAAGCGGATCATCCCGCTGGTAGAGGGCAACCCGTTGGGGGCCCGGCTGCTGGCTGTGGAGATGAGCCGGGGCTCCAGCTATACGGAGGAGCTGATGAATGACCTGACCCGGAAGTTTTACGAGTACCTCAATCAGGCCATTTACAGCGAGTGGCCGGAAGAGATCCGGGAGATGATGATGCAGCTTTCGCTGCTGGAGCATTTTACCATCCAGCAGGCGGAAGAGATGACCGGGCGGAGCGATGTGAACCGCCTGCTGGCCCAGGCTGCCGAGATGGGCAACCTGTTCAGCATCAAAGACGGCGGTTACACCCTGCGGCCCGCCGTCATCAACAGCATGAAGCTGCGGATGGAGACGGTCTGCGATCGGGTGCGGAAAAATGAGCTGCTCCGCCGTGCAGGCACCATCTGCGAAAAAGAGGGCAACATCCCCCGGGCACTGAAGCTGTATCAGGACGGCCAGTGCGAGAAAGAGATCCACGCCCTCCTCATCGACAACGCCCGCCGCTACCCCGGCGGTGGCTATTACTATGAGCTGACGCCCGCCTATCTGGCCCTGCCGGAGGAGGAAGTGCGCTCCTCGCCCGACCTGATCGCGGCGCGGAGTATGCTCTACTCGTTGGCGCTGAACGCCACGGAGAGCGAGCGCTGGTATGCCGTGCTGCAGGAATATGCCGCGGACCACCCGGACCCGGAGGAGCACCGCCTGGCTGAGAGCTGGCTGGTCTATCTGGACATCAGCCTGCCCCACCGGGGCAGCACCAACCTCATCGAGGTACTGGACGAGGCTGCCCGGAAGATCCAAACCGAGCGTCTGGTGATGCCGGAGTTCTCGGTGACGGGCGGCCAGCCCTCCCTCATCAATGGCAGCAAGGATTTCTGCGATTGGACGCGGGATGATCAGACCATGGCGTTCCAGCTGGAAAAGCATGTGGGCGAGGTACTGGGCCCCTACTCCAAGGGGCTGGTGTCCATTGGCCTGGCGGAGAGCCTGTTTGAAAAGGGCGGCAATATCTACAAGGTGCTGGAGCTTGCCAACCGGGGCCTGATGGAGACCATGAATGGCGGCAAGTTTGAGCTGGAGTTTGTGGGCGCGGCGCTGGTGGCCCGGGTGTATCTGGTCACCGGCCATCCGGGCGACTCGGTCAAGACACTGGAAGAGATAGAGACCCGCGCCCAGCAGCGTGGTGCCCGCCGCGTGGTGCGGAACGTGCGGGCCATGCAGAGCCGGATCAAGCTCTGGCAGGGCCGGGTAGAGGACGCAGTCCGCTGGATGGAGAACGAGCCCCAGAACGAGATCCATTTCAATGTGCTGGAACGGTACTGCTACAATACCTTTGTCCGGGTGTACATGGCGCAGCAGCGGTATGACAAAACCGCGCAGATCCTCATGCGGCTGCGCAGCTATGCCAATATGGAAAAGCGGCCCTGGCTCCAGATGGAGGGCGACCTGCTGGAATCCATCATCCGTTACCGCACCGGGAACCCGCTGTGGAAAACGGAGCTGACCCAGGTGCTCCGCCGGGCCGAAAGCTACCACTTTGTCCGGCTGTTCTGCCGGGAGGGCGCGGCGCTGCTGCCCCTGCTACAGGAGCTTGGCTGCCCGGAGGGTGTGGACGAGGCCTACTGGCAGGAAGTGCTGGGCAAGACCCGCGCCATGGCCGAGGCTTATCCGCTCTACCTGAGCACCAATGCCCCGGCGGCACTGCCGGGTGCGGTGCAGCTGAGTGAGCGGGCCCTGCAGGTGCTGCGGCTACAGGATCGGGGCCTGACCCGGTCTGAGATCGCCCGGCAGCTCCAGCTCAGCGAGCGGAGCGTCAAATACCAGTGCGAGCAGGCCTACCACAAACTGGGTACCAGCAACAAGGTGGAAGCCCTTTCCGCCGCGCGGAAATTAAATCTCTTATAAAAATAAGAAAGCAGCGGCTCGGAGAAATGCCTCTCCGGGCCGCTGCTGTTTGCGTAAAAAATTACTTTTCAAATTTGAACAGGGGAGCGCCTGCGGCCACGATGCCGCCGCCCACGATCTGCATTTCGGGCAGATCGTCCGCGTTGGTCACGATGAGAGCCGTGGCCGTGGGGTGGCCCGCTGCACGGATGGCGTCCAGGTCGATCTTGAGCAGCGGGGTGCCGGCTTTGACTTTCTGGTCTACCTTGACCTGTGCCTCAAAGCTCTTGCCCTGCATCTCCACGGTGTCCATGCCTACATGGATGAGAACCTCAATGCCGTCATCGCTCATCAGGCCAACGGCGTGCAGGGTGTCTGCAATGGTGGTCACGGTGCCGTCAAAGGGGGCGTAGACCATATCGCCGGTGGGCTCCAGGCCGCAGCCGGGGCCCAGGATGGCAGTGGCAAACGTTTCATCGGGCAGCTGTTCCAGCGGGATCACCGTGCTGTCGATGGGGGCCAGAACGGTCATCTTCTGGCCGGAAAATTTGGTGGCAGCAGCCTTGCTGCCAAAGATCTTGTCAAAAAAGCCCATGGGTATCTTACCTTCCTTTCAAAATTCAAGATATCATACCAGGGGGGAAAATGCAAGCAACAACCTGCACAAAGACAGGCCGCTGTTTTTGGCAGTTACAGCAGGGCCAGCAGCTGCCGCACTTCCTCCATCCGGGTAGCCCAGCTGGTGGCGATCCGCATCACCGTGTGGGTGTCGTCGTATTTTTCCCAGAAGCCGAACTTTGCCTTGCCCTCCAGCGCTTCCAGCTGGGCGTTGGGGAAGACCACGAAGATCTGGTTGGTGGGGGAGTCCATGAAGAACTGGTAGCCTTTTTCCGCCAGACCCTTTTTCAGCACGGCGGCCGTCTCAATGGCGTTTTTGCTGATCTCGGTGTACAGGCCGTCGGTGAAGAGCACGTCGAACTGCAGACCCATCAGGCGGCCCTTGGCCAGCAGAGCGCCCTGCTGCTTGACCATGGTCATAAAGTGGGCGGGAGCGCCATGGGGGAAGACGACGGCCTCGCCGCAGAGGGCACCTACCTTGGTGCCGCCGATGTAGAACACGTCGGTCAGGCGGGCAATGTCAGCCAGCGTGACATCGGTGCCCTCGCTGACCAGACCGTAGCCCAGCCGGGCACCGTCCATGAACAGGGGCATGTGGTAGGTGTGGCAGACGGCGGAAAGCGCTTCCAGCTCTGCCTTGGTGTACAGGGTGCCGTACTCCGAGGGGTGGGAGATGTAGACCATGCCGGGGAAGACGAGGTGGTCCATGTTGGCGTCGGCGTAGAATGTTTTGCAGAAATTCTCCACATCCTTGGCGGCCACTTTGCCGTTGGTGTGGGGCAGGCTGAGCACTTTGTGGCCCGTGAACTCGATGGCACCGGCCTCATGGGCGGCTACATGGCCGGTGGTGGCAGCCAGCACACCCTCCCAGCGGTGGAGCATGGAGCCGATGACCACGGCGTTGGCCTGAGTGCCGCCGGAGATGAAGAAGACATCCGCCTCCGGGCAGGCGCAGGCCGCGCGGATCTTCTCTTTGGCGCTGGCACAATAGGGGTCGGTGCCGTAACCGGAAACTTTTTCAAAGTTGGTCTCTACCAATTTCTGCAAAATGGCCGGGTGGGCACCCTCACAGTAGTCGTTTTCAAAGTATAGCATCAGAGCTTTCCCTCCACAAATCAAGATAACCTAATAGTATCCCTAAATGAAAAAGGTGTCAAGCTAAGAAGATTTACTGCATCTTAAATGAGAATGTGGTATACTTTTCTGGTGAAAGAAACTCGGACGAGGAGGGACTGCGGGTGAAAGGGAAATTCCCATGGAAAGACATGCTCGTGTTGGGCGGTGCACTTGCGGCAGCGATTGCGGGCGTGGCGGCCATTCAGGCGGTCAGCGGCCGGATCGACGGCGTGGCATCCATGGTCTTTGTGCTGGCTGCTTTTTTCGTCTCGATGTATACGGAGGGTTATCTCTGGGGCGTGGCGGCGTCGGTCATCGGAATGCTGGCGGTCAACTTTGCGTTCCGCTCGCCCTATTTTGCATTTAATTTCACTCTGCCGGAAAACCTGTTCTCGGGTGCCGTGATGCTGGTGGTGTCCATCATGACCAGCACCCTGACCACCCGCGTCAAAAAACAGGAGCAGCTGCGGATGGAGAGCGAGACGGAAAAGATGCGGGCAAACCTCTTGCGGGCCGTCTCCCACGACCTGCGCACCCCGCTGACGTCCATTTACGGGGCCTGCTCCACGGTGATCGAAAACTACGACTCCCTGGGCCGGGAGCAGAAGCTGAAGCTTCTGGGCGAGGTCTGCGAGGATGCCCAGTGGTTGAACCGGATGGTGGAGAATCTGCTGTCCGTCACCCGGATCGACAGCGAAAAGGTCTCGGTGAAAAAGACCCCCACGGTGCTGGAAGAACTCATTGACGCCGTGCTGGTCAAATTCAAAAAGACGCACCCGGGGGTGAACATCAATGTGGAGCTGCCGGATGATTTCATCGTCATTCCCATGGACTCCATGCTCATCCGGCAGGTGCTGACCAATCTTTTGGAAAACGCTGTTCTCCACGCGGAGGGGATGACAAAGCTCACCCTCCGGGTGTTCACGCTGGGCGACCGGGCGGTGTTTGAGGTAGCGGACAACGGCTGCGGCATCCCGAAAGAGCGTCTGCGCACCCTGTTTACCGGGACGCTGCCCTCGGAGAGCGGGGCCGACAGCGGCAAGCACGGCATGGGCATTGGCCTTTCGGTCTGTGCTGCCATCATCAAGGCCCACGGCGGTGAGATCAAAGCCGAAAGCAAACCCGGTGAGGGCACGACCATTCGGTTCTGGTTAGAGACAGAAGAAATCGAGACGGAGGAGACCGAAGATGAGCAATAATAAATTCAAGGTCCTTGTGGTGGAAGATGAGGCCAATATCTGCAGCTTCATTGAGACACTGCTGGAGACCAACGGCTATCAGGCACTGGTGGCGCACACCTGCTCCATGGGCCTGACCCTGTTTGCCTCCCACAACCCCGACCTCGTGATCCTGGATCTGGGTCTGCCCGACCGGGACGGTCTGGAGCTGATCCGCACCGTGCGCCAGAAGTACATGACTCCGATCGTGGTGCTTTCGGCCCGCACCACGGAGCAGGATAAGATCGAGGCGCTGGACCTGGGGGCCAATGATTATGTTACCAAGCCCTTTGGCACCGGCGAGCTGATGGCACGTGTCCGGGCCGCCCTGCGGGTCAACCGCTACAGTACGGCGGGCAGCCTGCCCACCGGGACGTTTACGGCACAGGACCTGGAGATCAACTATGAGCGCCGTAAGGTGTTTGTGGCCGGACAGGAGATCAAGCTGACCCAGACCGAGTACAACATCGTGGCGTTCCTCTCCGAGCACGCGGGCCGTGTGATGACCTACGCCGCCATTGTCCGGGCCATCTGGGGCGATACGGACTGCGGAAGCACCAAGAAATTGCAGGTCAACATGGCCAACATCCGCAAAAAGCTGGGCAGCCGCCCGGGCAGCAACAATTATATCCTCAATGAGCTGGGCGTCGGCTACCGGATGATCGACGAAGACGGTGACAGCAAACCGCTGGACCTTGCCGCGGAAGAGCACTGAGGATCCATGGTGCACAAAAGAACGGAAAAGCAGAAATGAAAGCTCCCCGCCGTGGCCGGAAATTCCGCCTGCGGCGGGGATTTTTGCCGCAGATACGCTGGATAAAAATAAGTAGAACTTTTTTGGAGAAAATGCTTGACATTTCTGGAATCCATGGTATAATTATCAATGTTCCGAGCCGAACGGCTCACGGACAAAAACAAAATAAGCGGATATGGCGGAATTGGCAGACGCGTTAGATTCAGGTTCTAATCGGGGCAACTCGGTGGAGGTTCAAGTCCTCTTATCCGCACTTTAGAGACAGCTTTCCAAAAAGGCTGTCTCTTTTCTTTTGCAGTAGTCCTTTTGGAAACACTCTACAGCGGATAAGAGGACTTGAAAGGGCGACGGTGCGCAGCACCGGAACCAAAGCCCCAGTGGGGCTTTGGTTAGCCCGTGGTTGGTAGAGTCTAGGAATGCCTACCGGGAGGACTGCCGTGAAGTGCGGATAAGAGGACTTGCAGCGGAGCTGACCGCCGCCAGTGGCGGAAACAGGGAAGCGAGGCTGGGGCCGTGCTCCGATTTTTCAAAGCCCGCTCAAGGGCTGTAGAAAAATCGGTAAGCGCAACCCGGGACAGCACGGCCACGCCGCAGGCGGGGCAACCAACAGCCCAGTGGGCTGTTGGTTAGTGCGCGGTTCCTAGAGATTTAGGAATGTCTAACAAGAGGACTGCCGTGAAGTGCGGATAAGAGGACTTGAAAGGGCGACGGTGCGCAACACCGGAACCAAAGCCCCGGTGGGGCTTTTAAGCGGCAGAGCGGTCTTGCGCCAGCAAGATGGAGGGGCCTTGCCCCGACAAGCTCCGGCTCGTTCCCGACCAATTTTAATAGAATCTTTATACTTCTACAATTTTCTTTACGGCTCCTTTATCTATTCCATGCTAATCTTTATGCACACGGATAGGTAAAGGAGCTTTTATGATTCAATATCCTCGTTACAGGCAGCACCGTTTTTCTTCTTTTCAGGTCATTATTGCAGGTTTTGCGGCAGTTGATCTGGTGGGCGCGTTGCTTCTGATGCTTCCGATTGCTGCACAGCAGCGGTGCGTCACACCGTTCCATGAGGCACTGTTTACTTCCACCTCTGCCCTTTGCGTGACCGGGCTTGTGGTTCAGGATACCGGCAGCTACTGGTCGGCATTCGGGCAGAGCGTAATTCTTCTTTTGATCCAGATCGGAGGATTGGGTGTCATTACGGTGGGCGCTGCCTTTGCGCTGCTTTCCGGGCGAAAGATCTCCCTCAAGCAGCGCAGCACGATGCAGGAAGCTACGGCTGCCCCGCAGATGGGCGGCATCGTGCGGCTGACAGGCTTTATTCTGCGGATCACCGCCCTGTTTGAATTGGCCGGTGCTGCACTGCTGCTGCCGACGTTCTGCGCCGATTATGGTTTGCGAGGGATCTGGTACGCGCTGTTTCATTCCATTTCGGCGTTCTGCAATGCCGGGTTTGACCTGCTGGGAACAGAGGGCGCAAAATTTGTTTCGCTGACACGGTATGCAGGTGACCCATTGCTTACCACAGTAATCGCAGCCCTGATCGTCTTTGGCGGCCTTGGCTTTCTGACATGGGAGGACATTTGTACCTATCGCCTTGATTTTCACCGTTACCGGATGCAGAGCAAGGTGATCCTTGTCACAACGGCGTTTCTTCTGGTGCTGCCGGCGCTGTACTTTTATTGTTTCGAATTCACGGCAGGCTCTGCCCGGCAGCGCATTTTATTGTCGATGTTCCAATCCGTTACACCCCGTACTGCCGGTTTTAACACCGCTGATCTTGCTGCGATGGGCAGCGCTTCACAGGCATTGATGGTGGTTCTGATGCTGTTGGGCGGTTCGCCCGGCTCTACGGCAGGCGGCATGAAAACCACAACATTTGCCGTTCTGCTGGCCAATATGTGGGCGACTTTCCGCCGCAGAGAAGATGCCGAATTCTTCGGGCGGCGCATAGATGGTTCCGCGGTCAAGAATGCTGCCACCATCGCAGGGATGTATTTGACGCTGTTTTTCCTCGGAGCCTTTATCATTGCTACGGCCGAACAGCTGCCGATGTCGGTCTGTCTGTATGAGACTGCTTCGGCTGTGGCAACGGTAGGTCTGACATTGGGCATCACACCGCAGTTGGGCATCCTTTCGCAGGGGGTGCTGATCGCACTGATGTTTTTGGGACGTGTTGGCGGATTGACGTTGATCTATGCGACATTTGGCAGCAGCCCTGCCCACTCTCGTCTGCCGCAGGAGAAGATCGCAATCGGATAAAGGAGACAAGTATGAAATCGATTCTTTTGATTGGGCTTGGCCGTTTTGGCCGCCATATTGCGCAGGAACTGAATGAGCTGGGTCATCAGGTCATGGCAATCGACAGCAACGAAGACCGTGTGAACGCCGTGCTTTCCTATGTAACGAATGCACAGATCGGTGACAGCACCAGCGAATACTTTCTGCGCTCCCTTGGTGTCGGCAATTTTGATGTGTGTATCGTAACCATCGGCGGCAATTTTCAGAGTTCGCTGGAAACAACATCGCTGCTCAAGGAGCTGGGCGCAAAGCTTGTGGTCTCTCGTGCAGAGCGGGATGTACAAGCTAAGTTCCTGCTGCGCAACGGTGCGGATGAAGTGGTCTACCCGGAAAAGCAGCTGGCAAAGTGGGCAGCGATCCGATACAGCTCCGAACACATTCTGGATTATATCGAGCTGCAGGACGACCACGCCATCATGGAAGTGACCATTCCGCCGGAATGGATGGATCGTACGATCGGTGAGATCAATATCCGAAAAAAGTATAACATCAATATTCTTGCGCTGAAAAAAGACGGAAAGCTCGATATGAACATCACGCCGGATACGCAGCTGTGCCGGGATGAAAGTATGCTGGTTTTGGGAAAATACGCATCGATCCAGAAGTGTTTCCGGCTCTGAAAAGATAGGACGGATCGTATGGATGTCGTTTTGTTGTTGATGGTTCTTGGAGTCATGTTGAGTGGCTTTTGGGCAGCAGATGCGCTGGATCACATACGACGGGAGATCCTTCGACAGGAAGGAAAAAGACGTGGCTGGTGGTCGTGACCATCAAATTGTGCTATACTGTGGGCAAGGCAGGTGATCTTTATGAATCAGAACGACCCACCCACTGAACATATTCTGGCGTGTCTGTCGTCCTCTCCCTCCAATGCAAAGATCGTGCGGACGGCAGCAACGATGGCAAAGGCGTTTGGAGGGACCTTTACAGCTCTGTATGTCCGGACTCCGGATTCGGATCAGATGGGAAAAGAAGACTGTCGGCGCTTGCAGCAGCACATTCGCATGGCGGAGCAGGCAGGTGCCGACATTTCTACGATCTACGGGGATGACATTCCGCAGCAGATCGCAGAGTTTGCCCGCATCTCCGGCATTACAAAAATCGTGCTGGGGCGCTCCAGCGTACATCGCCGCCATTTCTGGAGTGGACCGTCACTGACTGAAAAATTGACGCTGACGGCCCCCAATCTGGATATTTATATCATCCCGGATGCTTCTGCAGAGAACGGCTACGGTTCAGGACGGAAGCTGTTCACCCGTCCGCTTCTGCCGTCTGTCCGTGATCTGCTGATCACCGCAGGCATCCTGAGCTGCATCACGCTCATCGGCTTCTTTTTCTTGCAACTGGACTTTGCGCGTTATAACATTATTATGCTCTATATGCTGGGGGTGCTGTTCACCGCATTGTGTACCAGCGGTTACACCTGCGGTGTGCTGGGGTCCGTTGCCAGTGTAGCATTGTACAATTTCTTCATGACCGAGCCATACCTGACATTCCATGCGTATGACCCCGGTTATCAGGTTACATTTGCCCTGATGCTGACCTCTGCAATCATTACCTGTACGTTAACGACACGGCTGAAAGACCATGCAAAAATGTCTGCGCAGGCAGCGTTCCGTACAAAAATACTGTTTGACACAAATCAGCTTTTACAGAGAGCAAAAAGCGAGGAAGAAATCCTCTCTCAGACAGCGTCCCAGTTGATGAAGCTGTTGAACCGGAGCCTGATCGTCTACCCGGAACAAAACGGAAATCTTGGGTCAGAACAGGTTTTTTGGGTTGACGGGAAAACGGCGCAAAACATCTTTTCTGCACCGGAAGAACGGGATGCGGCAAACTGGACATTTGCCAACAAAAAGCGTTCCGGCGCAGGCACGGATAGCTACCCGGACGCAAAGGGGCTTTATCTTGCACTTCGGACCGGAGGCGGCGTGTTTGGAGTGATTGGGATCGACCTGTCCGAAAAACCGCTGGATGCCTTTGAAAACAGTGTGCTGCTTTCCATTCTGGGCGAAGGTGCGCTGGCCATCGAAAACCGCAGAAACGCGCTGGAAAAAGAGCAAGCTGCATTGCAGGCAAGGAATGAAGAACTGCGGGCAAACCTGCTGCGCACGATCTCCCATGACCTGCGCACCCCGCTGACCTCCATTTCCGGCAATGCCAGCAATCTGCTTTCCAACGGAGAAACGCTGGATACAGAGACCCGGAACAAGATCTGCACCGATATTTTTGACGATGCGCAATGGCTGATCGGTCTGGTGGAAAATCTGCTTTCCATCACCCGCATTGAAGATGGGCGGATGAATCTGCAGATCTCACCGCAGCTGATGGACGAAATGATCGAAGAAGCACTGCATCATGTCAACCGGAAAAGCTGCGAACACACCATCACAACACAGTATGGGGACGAGATCCTCCTGGTCAATGTGGATGCACGGCTGATCATGCAGGTCGTTGTCAATCTGGTGGATAACGCCATCAAATACACCCCCGTGGGCTCGGTCATTCAGATTTCGGCTTACCGGAAAGACCATCAGGTCGTAGTGGACGTTGCCGATAACGGTCCCGGCATTCCGGATCGCGCAAAAGCACAGGTGTTCGAGATGTTTTATACCGGGCAGAGCCGCATCGCAGACAGCCACCGCAGCCTTGGACTGGGCTTGCCCCTCTGCCGTGCGATCCTGACGGCTCACGGCGGAACATTGACCCTGCGTGACAACATTCCCAATGGCAGTGTCTTTTCCTTTGCATTGCCGCAAAGTGAGGTGAATATTCATGAATAAGCCGTCCATTCTGGTCGTAGAGGATGATGTTCCTGTACGGTGTCTGATCACAACGACCCTGAAAACCCACGGCTATAAATATCTGACTGCTTCCAATGGGGAAACGGCGATCATGATGACGACCAGCCACAACCCGGACATCATGCTGCTGGATCTTGGGCTGCCCGACATAGACGGCATCGAGGTCATCCGCAGCGTCCGCACATGGTCGAACCTTCCCATCATCGTCCTGAGTGCCCGGAGCGAAGATTCTGATAAGATCGAAGCACTGGACAATGGCGCAGACGATTATCTGACAAAGCCGTTTTCCGTGGACGAGCTGCTGGCAAGACTGCGTGTAACGCAGCGCCGATTGAATCTGCTGGCTTCTGACGGTATCAACAGCCCGGTATTTGTCAATGGTCCTTTGAAGATCGACTTCTCGGCAGGCTGCGTCTGGTTGAGCGAGAATGAATTGCATTTGACCCCCATCGAGTACAAGCTGCTGTGTGTGCTGGCGCATAATGTGGGCAAAGTGCTGACGCATACCTCCCTCACGCAGAAAGTATGGGGCAGTACGCAGGAAAATGACATTGCTTCCTTGCGAGTTTACATGGCATCCCTGCGCAAAAAATTGGAACGATACCCGGATGCGCCGCATCTGATCCAGACCCATGTTGGTGTCGGATACCGGATGCTGCGCGCAGAAAACGATGAAGCATAGTAAAAAAAACAGGGTGCGTTCCTGAATAGGACGCACCTTGCCAAAGATCACAGACAATAGCGATATGTACAACAGGGAGTTCCCCAACGGGAACTTCCTGTTTTTCTCTTCCTGCAAGATGAGCCTGTTCTGCCTGCCATAGGCAAGCTCGCGTTTGCGCAGCGCAGCGGAGCAATGAAAGCTTCAGTGGGGCTTTTAAGCGGCAGAGCGGTCTTGCGCAGCAAGATGGAGGGGCTTTGCCCCGACAAGTGACCGCTGCCCTTCCTCGCTGTTCCAGCAGGCAAGGATGGCTGGGTAGAATGCCCGTGCCAGACGGTCGATGACTTCATCGGGATAGGGGGAAGTGTTTGTGGACTTTTTCTTTTTGTTCAAACGCACGCTCCTTCGATCGTCCCACCGTGGCAAAGCCGGACGAGAAAATCAAAGTTCCAATTTTTATCAGGCGCAAGGGCGCGGATGCTTTCCGCCCTGCTCTTGCGGCTGGTGGCTCATTGATGGCTTACAAGTGCCTGTCGTTATGCGGTCTTTTCAGCGCCTTCAAGGGTTTCAGCGAGAATCTGTTCTATGCAGGTTTCCAGCTCATTTAGATAGATGGCAGGACGCTGCATCGCAAAACGGAGAACTTTCTGCTTTTCCGGGTCGGAGAAGTAGCTCTGATTGTTCTTGAGCACTCGCTTCAATGTGTTCTTCATCATTTCAGTGGCTGTGCTCAAGGTTTTGTAGACCCGCATGAACTCGTCCGGGACTTGATAAGTCTTGAACTGTTCCGGGTCGGCTGTGGGCACCGGAACCGGATTGTCAGCGTTGGGTTCTGCGTCAGCAGCTTCCATCGCTTTCGTGATCTCTGGGTGCATAATCTCGGCAAACACATCCTGCCGCTTGTCGGGACTGCTCTGCACGAGTTTGATCATTTCATCGTTGGTGAATTTTACCTCACCGGAAAAGACCTTTTTCTTGATGCCGGGAGAAAGAGTATCAGCGATATCAATGCCCTTGGTGTAGTGCCGTGCACGAAGAACCGATGCACGGCTGACACCGTTTTCTTCTGCGATGCGCTCGCAGGTTTTCTCGCCGGAGTGGTGGGTATTCAAGGTACAGTATGAAGAAAGCCGAGCGCAGTGCGGACACTACGTTCTGCTTCTTTCAAGCATAAGATAACACTTTAAGGTTGTGCTGTCAACAACTGAAAACGAATTTCGGAGAACTGCACAACTACAAAAGGTTCTATTTGTAAAAAAATACCGCCCATGCAGCGCAGCGATGATTTTGTCGGGTGAAACAGCGGCAAAATGAATCGGGTGTGTTGCGGGGCGGTATCGGAACTCCACACAGCGTCTTAAACAAAAGAAAATGCGAGCGACGTCAGTGACGGCACTCGCACAAAAGATTACTCTTTTTAATATCAATGATATTATATGTGAACTAATTCAACTTGTCAACAACTTTTTTCGATAAGATGCTGTGCGGAGATAATTGTTTCTCTGTGAAAAACATTCTACGGCCTGTTCTTCTGAAATAAGATGAAATTGGATACCTTTTTCATCATGGAGCATCTGAACAAGTTCTTCCGCAGTCTTTTTCGGTTTCATTTTAGAATTTTCGATTATGCTCACATCCTGTTCAATCGTTCTTTTTCAGTTGCCCCATCAATTCCTGAAAACTTTCCAGAGCACTCTGCAAATTTTCAATAATATCCGCGGCAAGTTCGTCCGGCGCAGGGAGATTGTCCAAATCGGCAAGTGATTTGTCCTTCAGCCAGAAAATATCCAGACTGGTTTTATCACGTTCCAGAATTTCATCTACCGTGAATCTGCGCCAGCGGCCTTCTGGATTTTCCGGTGACCATGTTTCCGTGCGTACGTGGCGGTTTTCCGGATGATAGCATTGAATGAAATCCTGCAAGTCAGCGTCCGTCATGGGATGCTGACGAAGCGTAAAGTGAACATTTGTGCGAAAATCGTAGATCCAGACTTCCTTTGTCTGACGCTCTGGGCTGGCGGGACGCTTATCGAAGAAAATCACATTTGCCTTTACACCCGGCTTGTAAAAAATGCCAGTTGGCAGGCGGAGAATGGTGTGCAAGTCCGTGGTGTCCAACAGCTTTTTACGGATGATTTCGCCTGCACCACCCTCAAACAGAACGTTATCCGGTACAACAACGGCCGCCTTTCCGGTCGGCTTCAGAATCGTATTGATATGCTGGATAAAGTTGAGCTGCTTATTTGAGCTGGTCGTCCAGAAATCCTGCCGGTTGTAGACCAGATCCTCTTCTTCCTGCTCCTCTTCTTCATTGGTGAAGGTGATGGAGGATTTTTTACCGAACGGCGGGTTCGTCAGTACATAGTCCACACGATAACCCGGGTCAGACAACAGCGCATCCCCACGCATGACAGGGACTTTGCCGTACAGGTCACCGATGTTGTGCAGATACAGATTCATCAGACAGAGTTTGAAGGTTGCAACCACAAGTTCAGTTCCATAGAACGTTTCGTTTTTCAGGAATTCTTTCTCTGTGCGGTCGAGTGCATAGTTCTTTGGGTCAGCCAAGAACGCCTGTGCAGCAAGGAAAAAGCCGCCGCTTCCACAGCAGGGGTCAGCAATCGTCTTTTTCGGTTCCGGGCGCAGACAGGCCACCATTGCTTTGATGAGCGGGCGGGGTGTAAAATACTGCCCTGCACCACTTTTTACGTCCTCGGCGTTCTTTTGCAGCAAACCTTCGTAGATCTCGCCCTTCACATCGGAGGACATGGACACCCAGTTTTCCTTGTCGATCATCTGCACCACGCGGTACAGGATGGAAACATTGCTGATTTTGTTGACGGCCCCTTTGAAGATCTGCCCTAAAATGCCGCCTTCATCGCTCAGCCTCTCCAGTATAGCGCGGTACTGATTTTCCAGCTCTGCGCCCTTAAGCGTGTTCATATCCGACCAAGTGTAACCTTTAGGGATGCCGGTTTCTCGCTTATACGGCGGGCGGGAGTATTCATCGGACATTTTCAGGAAGATTAGGTAAGTAAGCTGCTCGAGATAATCACCGTAGGATACACCATCGTCCCGCAGCGGATTGCAAAGTCCCCAGACTTTGGAGACGATGTTAGAAGATTGTTCTGACATTATATTTATTCCTTACGCATGTAGTTCTTTTCGGGCCACCCAGAAAGATTCAGTCGGCTTGATTACAAGAATATCAACTGGACCACCCACGGTTTTTACACAGTTTTCAAAAGCCATCGTTTTAATCGTGACATCAACGGCATACTGGGCAAAATTGATTGCATCTTGCAAGTTGAAGAAGTTGAAATTTATTCCATGATTTTGAATGGCACAATAGGTTTCATCAGGATTTTTAGCATAAAGCTGTGTAAAAAGTTTGGATAGCGTTGCGGTTTCACCATCCCAAACAGCACCGGAAAAATTCGTACTAAAATTTTTTATAGATTGATCAGCGACAAAAAGTTGCTTCACAACGGGTAGTGCATTATTAGAATCATATCCTGCAATAATAAAATGAGTATTTAAGTGTGGATTGATATTGCTAAAGTAATTCAGCAAATCATTTGATACTTGTCCAACACTGCTATCTGCATTGACTTTTTCATGAATGAATTTTTCAATATATCCAGCAATTGGCGTTTGATTGATACTCGCATCTCCACAAGTGGAAATGCCGATATGCTTATTACACTGGAACGTTTTATAAGTTGTATCGGTAATCTGTGCACCACACAAGGTTTCAAAATTTCCATTACCAAGTTGCTTTGTAAAGTTATAGGTTGATCTACTGTCACTTGCCATGACAATCCCTTCGCTGGTATAAACAGTGATGATAAACGACATAGTGAAACCTCCTTTAGTGTGATTTATTGTGTAATAAACTCAGAATAGTCTGTATAGCGGTTATACCGGCCAATCGTAGACAAAAGCTCCTGAATGCGTTCTTCTTTGCATTCGGGATGCTCTTGGATTTCGATAAATAGACATAAAAGTTGCGTAGTTGTGATGAGTGCTTGTTCTCGGCTTGTGCTGTATTTCAACATCTGATCAGGAAACACTTCTTCTATGCGCTGATCCAAGGGCAACGTATTATAACCATTTACAATCAGCAGTGCTCTAGGTTGATGCCCATGGTCTATTAAAAACTGCGAAGCCCATTTTTCAAGCTGTGCGGCATGTTTTTCAGCGGCACTCTTGCCAACGCCTTTAATCTCAGCAACGATATCAATGTCACCATACTTGGCAATCACATCACTACGTTTTTCTTCAGTCGGACAAAGTTCAAAGCCAAGCTCCGAAAGAACCTGTTTTACAATATTTTCAAGTGGTGCTCCAGTTTCTGTCAGTAACCGTTTGTAGTTTATAATATGCTCTAGCTTTTTTTGCTCTGTTTCAAGTGCTTTCTTTAGCTTTTCAATTCTTTGTTCGGCTTGCCGTTTTGCATCAATTGTTTTTATTTCATCTAAAATATGGAAATCTTCAGCCCAATCGGGTAAAGTGTTCACTTCTTTTTCTAAACACAACTGATTATCGATATCATAAATGCTTTGTAAAAAAGTTTCAATAAATTTTTTACCTTTTGGCGTTTCTATCATAATGTCAGGGTCAAGAGTTGGCAGAAATATAATCGTTCCTTTTTTATATTGTTGGCTGAAAGAAATCACTTTGTCGGTTTTTCGTATTTTGGCCAGCACTGTTCCCTTTTGAACTTCAAACGTAGCATTATATTCCAAGTTCCCTTTATTAACTTCAAAAAAAGTGTTGAATGGCGCATTACCACAAGAGGCAATTTCCTTTCCTTTGAGATGTTCTAATGTCAGCGATACTGGCAAAAAAGAATACATATCAAACTCTGTCGGGTCACCTAATAAGTCGAAGGCTGACCTCTCATAGCGACAGTAACAATTTTCGTTGTGTCCAACAAGGAGATAAATATTGTGCCCTGCACTCAAAAATTCATCAGCTTGTTTCTGTATATGCTCGAAGTCAGCTTTCATTTGACTGGCATCTGGTTCTGTCACTAGATATCTGTTTTTATATTTCTCCTTGTCGGTGTACTGAAATATCAAATTTGAAGTATCAATGATAAGTGCGTCATAATCTAAAAGTGAAATTACAGAAGAAAAGCTATCCTCATGAAAATTAGGGAAATGCAATAATTCAAAGTTTGTATTCAACCCCAAAATTTTCGGATTTCTCATGCTTAAATACTTCCTTCCTTAAACGCCTGTTTCAAAATACTCTGTCGCATTGCATCTGTCTGTGCAAGGGCAGTGTCAACTGTTTTCTCAATACTATTGCAAACAGAAAGTTGCTCTTCAATTTTATCCACTGTTTCTTTTGCGGTAACGTCATCGACAATTGGAACAGGGGTATCTCGGATATCATCAAGACCCAATCCAAGTTTTCCACCACCGCGTTTGTTCTTTAGCAAATCTTTCTGCCCATATTCACTTCGCAAATACCACGCCATGAATCTCCCCTGCGCTGAGTTTTGAAATCGGACTAAAGCAATATGTTGATTTATATATGCTTCTTCACCCTTCTTTGAGACAAAGCCAATGCTTCCAAGATCGGCTGTAATAGAAACAAGCACATCATTTGGCTGCAATCTTGTCCGAATGCCCTCGGCGTTGTCCGGTGGAGTGATATGCTGAATATCGCTAAAATCAATATCAATGCCACTATGTGTTAAATTTCCGATTCTTACAAATAAAGCACCGTTTTCAGAGTAATACTTTGCCCATCCTCGTGAGCCACTTGTAACAACCGTAGTCAAATTACGAATAGAGTCCTTTTTCTCAAAATCAGAAAACGCATCTTTCAATACTGCCTGCCGATACACCGCCAACTGCTCTTTTGTAGTTTTGAGCGTATCAACAGCCTTGTCGAGCTTTGAAAAAAGTTCTTCAATGCGGGCAACGATTCGATTTTGAATTTCTAAATTCGGCAAAGAAAATTCTATCTTTTCAAGATTTTTTCGTGAAATACGTTTTCTGGTGGTTCCGCTTTCATATTGCTTAATTTGTGAACGAAATGTACTTGAATTTATCAAATACATAATATATTGTGGATTTATAGAAATATCTTTTATCCGCAGAATCGCAATATCAACTGCTGTGATGTAAGCTCCTTCTAGTGGAAAAATACAAGCCCGCCCAAGCGGTTCGGGAAGTCTTGCGATTAAAATATCACCCTTTTCCAAGAAAGTACAATGAAGTCTTTCCGCTGTTTCTAAAGTGATATATTTTGACGATTTATCTTTAAATTCTCCATCGCCAATATCTGCAAGCTGAATAAGACGAACTTTACCCCTTACATCTTGATCTTTCGTTTCAATCCAATCTCCATCACAAAGCAAGCCACCATTTGAAATAATATCTACTAATGTCATTTACGCTACCAATTCCTCATTCATTTCATCCAAAATCTCCTGATACTTTTCTCCGAACACCCGATAGAACCCACCCAAGCCGCCTTTGCTGTCAAACGGCGTATACTCCAAGTCCTCCGGCAGAATGCTCAGCGATGTGATGATATGCTCCTTGATCAGCCGCAGCCATTCCATCTGCTCAGCGGTAAAGTGAACCGCACCGGTGTTGCGGCGGAAAGTCCACTGTTTGAAGTTGTAGTTTACCCGGTCGGCAAAAGGCGAGAGGGTATCCGTATAGCCCATCTGAAAACGGATAATAGAAATCAGATCGGTCAGCTGGGCAAGTGTACCTTTCTTTACCTTGTCAGGCTGCTTGATGGCATAACAATCCCACAGGCGCTCAATCGTGATGCCCTTTGCTTTGAGTTTTTGATACAGTTCCGTCAGCTTTTTCAGTACCATCGGACGTTTTTTATACGTTTCATTGTAGATGATGCGCAGGGCAATGATCTCATCTTTATTTTCCTCGATGAAATCCTTGAATGTAGAAATCACCCGATCTGCCGTTTCCTCCTGATTGGTATCATAACCAGCAAAGAGTACTTTGTCCAGATTAACGCTGTCGATGATCTGGTCATGGCTGCGGCGGACATTTTCAATAAAATCGCGCACTTCCGGCTTCTGGAAAGGTGCAACGGCCTGTTTGATGAGTTCTTTCTGAGCCTGTGCAAGCTGTTCCGGTGCGGGCGTAAGCACGCCGCTTTCTGCTTGTGCTTTGGCCTGAATGACATCTTCATCAAAGGCATTCAGCAGATTCTCCGCAACCTGCTCTGCGGTCTGCCCTACTGTTTCTTTGAACTGCTTGTGTTCGCTGCGTTCCATCCTGCGGCTGAGACGAATCACACGGTTTGCAAGAGAAGTCAAGGTATCCTCATCCCGCGCACCGAGTGCAATGTTCATCATCAGTTCCTTCATGGAAACAGCTGGCTTGCGTTCCAGCGTGCGGGTCTCGGTCTTTTTGGATTTGGTTACACCCACTGCATCCACGATCACAAAATGATCTTTGTTTTCCGTAGCAGAAGGTGTTACCTTTTGTAAATCATCCTTGCTCAGTGTGCGGGTGCCGCGGCCTTTCATCTGCTCGAAGTAATTGCTGCTGCGCACATCCCGCATGAACAGCAGGCACTCGATGGGCTTTACATCCGTACCGGTCGCAATCATATCCACGGTAACGGCTATACGTGGGTTGTAGTCATTCCGGAACGAGCTGAGAACAGCTTCCGGATTCTGTGCGCTGTAAGTGATCTTTCTGCAAAAATCGTTTCCTTCGCCGAATTCTTCCCGGACAATCTGCACAATATCGTCTGCATGGCTGTCCGTCTTGGCAAAAATCAGCGTTTTGGGGACTTCTTTCCGGTAGGGGAACAGCGTGGTATGGAGCGCTTCTTTGAAGGTGCGAATCACAGCACGGATCTGGCTTGGATTTACGACATCCTTATCCAACTTGGACTGTGTGTAGAACACATCCTCGTCCATCTGCTCCCAGCGTTTAGCGCGCGTCAGGCGGTTGCGCCGCTCGATCAACTGCTTCAGGATGGTTGCACCGTTCTTCGTCACGTCGGTTTCAATCAGGTAAATGTCCTCGCCAACGTTAACGCCGTCCAGAACGGCCTGCTCGCGCGTATATTCACTGACAAAATTTTCTTTGAAGTAGCCGATAGTCCGCTTATCCGGCGTAGCGGTCAGGCCGATGATAAACGCATCAAAATAGGAAAGCACTTGACTCCATACATTGTAAATAGAACGATGGCATTCATCTACAATGATGCAGTCAAAGAACTCCGGCGGAATTTTGGCATTGTAGACAACCTCTTTTGGTGCTTTGCTTTCGGCGGTGACATATTCCGCAAAGGGAATCTCTTCTGCCTGTTCGTCCAGTTCTTCCCCTTTTAGAATGGAATACATCCGCTGAATCGTACTGATGCAGACCTGCACATCCCCGGAAATATAAGAGTTTTTTAACCGGCGTACACCATACAGTTCCGAAAAGCTGCGAGGATCGTCATTGGGCTTGTATGCCATGAACTCGCGCTCGGCCTGTTCACCAAGGCTGCGGGTATCTACTAGAAACAGGATGCGATTCATTCTGCCGTATTTCAACAGCCGATAGGCGGCAGTAATGGCTGTAAAGGTCTTGCCTGCGCCGGTTGCCATCTGCACAAGAGAGCGCGGCCGATTTTCTGAAAACGAAGTGTCCAGACCATGAATTGCACTGATTTGACATTTGCGGAAGCCCGATTCATCCAGCTGCGGGATACGCTTCAGATTGTTGCGCACAGTATCCGGTTCAGCAAGCCAGCGTTTCAACGTCTCCGGGCGGTGAAACGAGAATACCTCGCGCGAACGGTATTTAAGATCTGCGTAATCGGTAAAACGCACCAATTCGCCAGTGGCTTCGTAGGCGAACCGAACCTTGTACTCCCGCTTTACCCATTTGAACTGGCTATTTGCATAGCGGCTGGACTGCGTTTCCACGTCTGTCAGCGCTTGACCTTCTTCGTCTTTCTTTGCCTCTACAACACCAACTGGCACTCCCTCAATGAAAAGTGCATAATCCACCGGACCGGTATTGGTAGGGAACTCGCGCACTGCAACACCGGAAGCAACCGTCAGATTTAGTTGTTTCAGATCCTGAATTGTCCAGCCACTTTGCCGCAATTTGTTATCGATTTGTTCCCGCGCTCTTGCTTCCGGAGTCATAACGATGCACCTACCTTTGCTATCTTAGAGCAAACTGTTGATACCTCTATTTTATAAGATGCAACACAATATTACAAGTGTTTCCTTTTTATAAATTTCAAGGCGATATACTTCATGAGAATTTTTCAAAGTACTTGAAAATACGTAAAATTCATGGTATAAATTATACGAAATAATTGCTGCTTAGTATCTGTTGCTCAACAATATCTAAATGGGAGGTGCCTACCATGACCGCCGTGATCTATGTCCGCTATTCCAGCGACAACTAGCGCGAAGAATCTATCGAAGGCCAGATTCGTGAATGCACTGCCTATGCGGAAAAGAATGGCATCATCATCGTCAAGCACTACATTGACCGTGCTATCTCTGCCAAGACGGACAATCGACCCGAGTTCCAGCAGATGATTAAAGACAGCGACAAGAAGCTGTTTGACATTGTGCAGGTCTGGAAGTTGGATCGTTTTGCCCGAAACCGCTACGACAGTGCCCGGTACAAGACCCAGCTGAAGAAGAACGGTGTCGAGTTTATGTCGGCCACCGAGATCATCTCCGAGGGGCCGGAGGGCATCATTCTGGAGTCAGTGCTGGAAGGTTATGTCGAGTATTATTCCGCTGACCTGTCTGAAAAGGTCATTCGCGGCATGACGGAAAACGCCCTGAAAGGCAAATTTTCTGGCGGTGCTATCCCTTTCGGCTACACCATCAACGCAGACCGCCGCTTTGAAATCGACCCGTTGACTGCTTCCTTTGTGGCAGAAACTTTCCAGCGGTACAACGATGGTCAGACCATGCGGGAAATTCGGGATTGGCTGAACGAAAAGGGCGTCAAGAACCAGCGTGGCGGGCTGATGACCTTCAACACCATTCAGCATATGCTGAACAATCGCCGCTACATCGGGGAGCTGAAATATCGTGATGTTTTGATTCCCGATGCGATTCCCTCCATTGTGCCCGCAGAGCTTTTCAACGATGTACAGGAAAAGATGTTGAAAAACAAGAAAGCCCCTGCCCGTAGAAAGGCAGAGGATGACTACCTGCTCACCACCAATCTGTTCTGCGGCTACTGTGGGGCATTGATGTTTGGCGAAAGCGACGGAAGTTGCATCCGAGGAAAATGGTTCGGATTTTTTGTTTTCTTTGGAAACGAGAACAATGGATCTTCCCTGACGGCTGTGTGTTCAAAACCTTATCAGAAAAAACGTGTAACGAAAGTCACAACTGTAAAGGTGCCGTAAGGCAGAAAGAACACAAGCATGAAGTACGATGAAAGAACCTGCAAGTTCAACATGGACACCGGCTGCGTGGAACTGCTGCTCCGGGATGGGAGAAAAATCTCTATCGACTGCACTGGGGTCGAGGATGAATTGGATGTGACCATGGCGCAGAGGTCGGAGTTGGATTATCTCATCTACAATGACCCGCTGGGCTATGCGGATTTGATCCTGAACGGAGACCCGGAGGAATATTTGAGGAATGTGACTGGGAGCCACGGATTAGAAGATTGATTTTTCCATAAAACCGCCATTGACAAAAACTGCCGCTCACCTGCGTAACGGAACGCAGGTGGGCGGCGTTTTGCGCTATCGGCTCTGAGACTGCCGGAAATTACAGCTTATGAAAGACTTTCAATGATCTCCGCACTCTTTTCAATGCCGATGACCCCGCTGTCCAGTGCGATATGATAGTTGGCGGCATCGCCCCACTTCATATCGGTATAGAAGCGGTAGTAGGCGGCGCGGCGCTTGTCCTTCTCCTTCAGCCGGGCTTCGGGAGATTTCTCCCGCTCCCCATAGACCCGCACGATGCGGTCGGCCCGGAACTTCATATCCGCGTGGACAAAGACCTTCAGGCAGTCGGTGCGGTCCTGCAGGATAAAATCGGCACAGCGTCCCACAATGACGCAGGGCTCTTTTTCTGCCAGTTCCCGGATGATCCGGTATTGCAGCTTCCAAAGCAGGTCCTCGTTGGTGGGGCCGAAGCTGCGGTTGGTGAAAGCAGAGGCGAGGAAGCCGCCGGGGGTGTACTCTCCGGCCTCCTTGACGTAGTTTTCGTCAAAGCCGCTTTCGGCAGCCAGTTTCTGGATCAGTTTGGCGTCGTAGCACTGGATGCCCAGATGCTCTGCTACCAGTTTGCCGATGGTTCTGCCGCCGCTGCCAAACTCGCGGCTGATGGTAATGATGCGCTTTTCCATTAGAGTTCTCCTTTCTGGTTCAGTTCACGGTAGGTTTTGCAGATCAGATAGCCTGCAATTAGGAAGGTAAGGATATCCGACATGGGCATGGAATACAGCACGCCGTCCAGCCCGAAGAACCGGGGCAGCAACAGGGCAAAGCCCACGCCGAACACCACCTCACGGACCATGGACAGGGCGGTGGATTCTGCCGCCTTGCCCATGGCCTGCAAAAAGATGAAGCAGGCCTTGTTGACACAGGCCAGAACGATCATGCACAGGTAGATGCGGAAGGACTTCACGGCAAAATCGGTGTAGTAAACGCTCTCGTTGGCGGCACCAAACAGGGCAATCAGCTGCCGCGGGAAGCCCTCCACCAGCACCAGCGCGACAACGCCCACGGCCGCTTCTGCCAGCAGCAGTTTCGTGAACAGCTCCTTCACACGGGTGGGCTTTTTGGCGCCCATGTTGAAGCCCACCACGGGGATGCAGCCAGCCGCCATGCCCACCACGATGGAGATGACGATCTGGAAGAACTTCATCACGATGCCAACAACTGCCATGGGGATCTGTGCATACTGCTCCTGCCCGAACACGGCATCCAGTGCGCCGTATTTGCGGATCATGTTGTTGATGGCTGCCATTGCCGCCACAAGGCTGATCTGGGACAGAAAGCTGGTGATGCCAAGGGTCAGGGTGCGGCCGCAGATGGAGCCTTTCAGCCGGTAGTCACCCTTTTCAGGGCGAATGATCTTCATGTGCAGCAGATACCACACTGCCAGCGCTGCCGTGACCAGCTGACCGATGACGGTAGCCACCGCTGCGCCCATCATGCCCCAGCGGAAGCCGAAAATGAAGATGGGATCCAGAATGATGTTCAGCACCGCACCCGCAAGGGTGGAGATCATGGCAAACCGGGGGCTGCCATCCGCGCGGATGATGGGGTTCATGGCCTGCCCGAACATATAAAAGGGCACGCCCAGCGTGATATAGAAGAAATATTCCTGCGAGTGGTGATAGGTTTCGGCGTTCACCGTTCCGCCGAACATGGCAAGAATGTTGTCCGCAAAAATCAGATAGAGCACGGCCAGCACGATGCTGCTGACCAGACACATGACCACTGCATTGCCGACGCTCCGCTTTGCCTTGGGAACTTCGTTCTGGCCAAGGCTGATGCTGACAAAGGCGCAGCAGCCGTCACCGATCATCACCGCAATGGCCAGCGCCACCACCGTAAGCGGGAACACGACGGTGTTGGCGGCGTTGCCGTAGGAGCCCAGATAGCTGGCGTTGGCAATAAAGATCTGGTCCACGATGTTGTACAGCGCACCCACCAGCAGCGAAATAATGCACGGGATCGCATACTTTTGCATCAGCTTGCCGATGCGCTCCGTGCCAAGAAACTGATTGGAACTTTCCATGGGATTCACCTTTACCTTTCCATTTTGGGGCAAACATTGCAGTTTGCGCTTTCAATGCCCGGACAACATCCGCAAACTGCATATCGCAAATATGCAGTTTTGTAAGTCATTTCTGCAAAAAATTGCGATAAAAAAACGGGCAGCCCTCATGCAACCGGTTTTACGCATGAGTGCTACTCGTTGTACGAAATTATTATAGCCCGTCCGCCGGGAATTTGCAAAGGCAGTTTTGCACAAGATTTGTACTAGGCATTCTGCGCAGATTGCACGAGGCAAACTTTGTGGAAGATGTCCTTTGAAGCTCACCGCCCAGCCGTGGTACAATATAATAGAGAGCAAAAGTACGCTGGAAAGTCTGTTTTTGCAGCCTTTTCATACAAGGGAAAGAGGCAATACCATGTCACGGTTTCAAGCGGGGGCGCTGGTGGTTTACGGAAATCTGGGAGTGCACGAGGTGGAAGGGGTCGGGCTGCGGCAGTTTGGCGATGAGTCCGCCAGAGAGTATTACACCCTCCGGCCTTATTTTTCGGATTCCCACGACCGCAGCTATATCCCCACGGAAAAGGAAGCGGCGCTGCGCCCGGTGACCCCGGCACAGCAGGCGGAAGCCGACCTTGCACGCATCAAAGCGGAGAAGCTGCCTATCCCGGCGGGGGTACAGACAGCGCTGGCAGAACACTATCAGGCACTGCTGCACACCAATGATTTTTACCAGTACCTGACCCTGTTCAAGGAGCTGGGGCAAAAGCAGACCCAGCAGCAAAGCCGCGGCCGAAAGATCAACGCCATGGATACCTACTTCTACCAGATGGTAGAACGTGTCCTGCGGGAGGAGCTGGCGGTGGCGTTTGGGGAATCGCAGCAGGAAGCCGGCAGGCGTCTGCTGGAGGTTTTGCGCTAAAGCCGCATGGTGATTTTTACCAATAAATGCAAGGGTGCTTTTTGTGAAGAATCGCCTTTGCATTTGTTTTTTGCGTTTTTTATAATAAAAACAGGACGCTGCAATGCTGTAATTTGCAGCGATAAGACTTCTTTTGCGTCCGGCGCGTTTACCACTGATTGAAATGCACCCGGTCGGCCTCGTAGCGGCTTGCACGCGGGGCGGTAATGTCCGCTTCCGGGTAGCCGAGGGCGATGATGGAGTGGGGCACGATGGTCTCCGGCAGAGCGAAGAGCTTCTTCTGGGCCTCCACCCGGTCCATCTGCGGCCAGGTGCCCAGCCAGACGGCACCAAGCCCCAGCTCCTGTGCGGCAAGGCAGATATTCTGGGCGGCAATGGCACCATCAATGACCCAGTAATCCTTTGCGAAGCGGAATGCCCGGTCCAGGTCGCCGCAGACCAGGATACCGGCGGCGGCTTTCCGCAGCGGCTCGGCCGGGCGGCCGTTGGCGTCTGCCATCTGTGCCAGCTTTTCCGGGTCGGTCACCACCACGAAAGACCAATCCTGTGCGTTGACGCAGCTGGGCCCGCTCATGGCGGCTTCCAGCAGCTGGTGCAGCTTTTCATTTTCGATGGGCTGATCCGTAAATTCCCGGCAGCTGCGCCGGGTGAGAATGGCATCCAGAGTGTTCATCAATCAGTGCCTCCTGTGTAGGTTTGGGCTTAGTATAGCACAGCGGTTTGAAAATTTCATGTGCGATTTCGCTTGCAATTCCGGAAAGAACTCGGCAGGATCCATTCCGAACCAAATCCAAAAAAGGGGCTGTTTCGCAACAGCCCCATGATGTTCCATTGCCAAAATGCATCCGGATCAATCCAGAACAAAAGGGCCCGCCCTCTCATCGAATGATGAAACAGGCGGGCCCTTTCAAAATCAGGTGTTCTGGTTTGTTACACGCTTCCAGCTGCGGACGGCTTTCCAGCGGGTGACGGATTTTTCAGGCTTGAACCGGTCAGCGCTCTTGGGGGTCATCAGGCCCGTTTCCACGGCCCACTGGGCGGCCTGCGCGGTGTCGGGGTCGGTGATGTCCGTAAAGGCGGGCTGTGCGGCAGGGGCGGGGCGGCCGGCCGTGTTCCACAGCAGGAGGGCAAGCTCGGCGCGGGTCTTGGGCATGACGAAATCCGCCGGGAGCCAGTGCTCCTGATAGAGGCTCATGCCCAGGTCGTAGGCCTGCCAGGCTACCAGAGCGGTGGCGGCAGTGCCCAGTGTGACGCCTGCGATGACCGAGACGGTATCGGAACCCTCTTCCTCCTGCATCCGGGGGGTGGCCTCGATGCTCAGAGGCTCGGCGGGCATGGTAAAGGCGAACTCTTCCAGTGTCCGGCCGGTTTCAAATTTCTCCGCGTCATCGGCGTTCAGCGCGCCGTTCAGGATGGTCCAGCGGTCAAACACCATGCCGGAGGGCATCCGGTCGGGGTCGGCCACCAGCCGGACGGAGGCGTCCTTTTCCAGCTGGAGAGTGGTATCGCCTGCGGGGGCAGTGACGTCCACCCCGTCCACATACACGAACGCGCCGGAGACGTTCAGCGCATAGGTATCCGGAAGGACAGGCGCGTTCTTTTCCCACTTGGCGTAAACTTTGGTATCGCCCGTGATGGGCTTGGTAAAGTCAAACTTTGTGTCGTAAGTGTCATCCGTATACCAGCCGATGAATGTATAACCATCTGCCGTCAGCTCTCCGGGGTAAGTGGCGGTTCCGTTATACGGAACATTCTGGCTGGTGGGTGCGTCGCTGTGCTCGGTGACAAAGCTTACTTCGTAATCCTTGGCTGTCCACTTGGCGTAAACCGGGGTGTTGCTCTTGATGGGCTGGGTAAAGTCAAACTCTATGGTACGGTTCTCGTCGGCATACCAGCCACCGAATGTATAACCCTCTTCCGACAGCTTTCCGGGGTCGGTGGCGGTTCCGTTATACTTAACATTCTGGCTGGTGGGTGGGTCGCCGTGCTCGGTGAAAAAGCTTACGTAGTAATCGTTGGCTGTCCACTTGGCGTAAATCGTGGTATCGCCCGTGATGGGAGTGCTGAAGTCAAACTCTGTGGTGTGGGCAGCGTCGGCATACCAGCCATCGAATGTATAACCCTCTACAGTGGGAGCGGTGAGCTTGCCGATTTCCGTGACGCTGGCCGGGATGGTCACACTGGTGATGGTGGTGTTATCTTGAAATGCAGCTTCCCCGATTTTTGTGACAGGCCAACTGCTGATTGTGCTGGGGAGGATGACGGTGCTTTCCGTGCCAGTGTACTTTGTAATGGTAACTGTTTTTGGGAAATGGTCAGGAAGATCATTCTCGACGAGAATAAACTGTGCCGTATAATCGTCCGTGACAAGGCTGGGACAAGAGTATCCTAAAACGTCATTGTTCGCGGTAATATGGTTCCATTGCTCCAGCGAGCCGTCATAGGAAACTGTTTTCAGGTCACTGCAACCGCCGAAAACATAAGATTGAATGGTTTTCAAAGAGGCCGGAAGTTCGACTTCGGAGAGGTTTCGGCAGTAGCCAAAAGCGCCCACTTGAATGGTCTCCAAAGATGCTGGAAAGGTGACCTCAGAAAGTGCGGTGCAACCATAAAAAGTAACATTGGAGAGCGTTTGAAGAGCGCTTGGAAGGGCAATTCTCTCTAGGTTTTGGCAGTAACGAAAGGCCGCATTACCGATTGTCTCTACAGAATCTGGTATTTTGATCTCTTTGAATCTTGGATACGCCTGTTCTGTGCCATAGAAAGCGCCGAGCCCAATGCTCTTCAATTGGGAATCCTCTGCAAAGGTGACCGTTGCAAGAAATTTGCAAAAGCGGAAAGCGAAGGGGCCAATGCTGGTTACTGTGGCCGGGATGAATACACTGGAAACATTGAGTGACTCGAACGCATTGTTTCCAATGGCTGTGACTGTATAATCGATATTATCTTTTGTAACGGTGTCCGGAATATCGATGACGCCATCCGGGGTGTGGTTGTCGTAGTTGGCAACCGTGGCGGTGTGATCCGCATTGAGTGTGTACGTCAGGCCCTGGTCGTCTTTGCTATTTTCATCCAAAGAGCGGGAAGAAGTATGATTGGTGCCTGTGTGAGTGCTCCCCTCCGCCAGCGCGGAGACGGGCAGCAGGGTGAAGAACAGGGCCACCGCAAGGAGGGCGCTCAAAAGCCGTAGTCGTGGGGTTCGCATGGTGTAAACCTCTCTTTCCGTGTGCGGGTTCCGTGTGCAGGAAAAATGGAACCGCATCCAATCTTACCTTGATTTTACTGTAAAATGTGTCGGTTTGCAATGAAAAAAACCACGTTGTCATAATATTTGTCGCATTTTAACAAATTGCAAGGGCAAAACTGTACAGAGGATACAAAAACAGCTTCCCCTCTTTGCCAAGGGCTCCCCCTTTGGGAAAGATTTCCCCCGGTCGGGGGAAAATGGCAAAGCCAAAAAGGGGAACAGCTGGCGCGTCAGCGCCTGAGAGGGCGAGCCCGACAGAGGAAAAAGAAAAACACAGCGATACACGGACTCTGACAAACAGAGTTCGCATCGCTGTGAGTTCTAGGTGGAGTTGCTCTTCGTACAACCTCTCAGTCTCGCATTCGCTCGACAGCCGTTCCCCTTTCGGCACTTGCGTGCCACCTCCCCCGGCCGGGGGAGTCTTTCCTAGCAGGGGAGCCCTTGGCAAAGAGAGTTCGTTTGCTATAAGCGTATGACGATTTGCAAAAACTTTCCGGTCTGCCAAAGCCTCCCCTACTAGGGGAGGTGGCAGTGCGTCAGCATTGACGGAGAGGTTGTACAAAAGCAGCGCCTTGATATAAAGCTACCTCTGCTGTGCCGGATAAGCCCGCAGTGCGTCCACGGTGCGCCGGTACGCGGCTTCCACGGCGGGGAACAGCTTGTCGGCACCGTTCAGCGTGCCGCCGCGCGGGGCCATGGAATCGGAATCCTGCTCAAGCGTCATGACGCAAAACTTCTTTCCGGCTCAGATCAAAGACAGGTCAAATTCTCTTGGGGGGGGGGGGTAAGGAGCGCTGCTTCCATACGGACTTTTCACAATAGGATAGATAAGGATATCACGTTAAAAGCGTGATTACAATAAAAAGGTGTCAGAATTTTACAAAGTTAGCCAGTGTTCCCTGATCAGATCCCGGAGAAATGAGTGCAAAAGTGACCCAAAGAGGCCAAAACTCCTCAAAGATACAACAGAGCCTCTGAATACAAACCGGGAATGAAATGAAAAACCGGGAGAACAGGAAAATTGTTGCACGGGCTCGAAAAAACGCGCGGCGGGCTTGTAACAATTTTGATAGAAATTCCGCACCATTGCAGAAAATTTGGACACAAGTTGCACTTTCATGAAAAATTGTGCTGCTTTACAAAAAGATTCTTGGATGCAACAATAGCTACTGTGAAACATTGACAAAATATAGCTCAGAATCTTGGTGAATTGTTCTATTGCGAACGGTTCCTCAGACGGTTATAATACAAACAGAACGCGGGAAATGCATAAAATCATGCAAAAAACCTGCAATGCTGTGATATGCGAATGAAGGAGAACAAAATTATGAAAATGATTTCGCGTCGTGACTTTATCAAGGCTTCTGCTGTTGTTGGCGCTGCTGGCGTCCTGACCGCCTGCGGCGGCTCCTCCAGCTCTACCGCTGCTTCTTCCGTGGCAGCTTCTTCTACCGCTGCTGCTTCCTCTGAGGCTGCTGCTTCCGGTTCTGCCAACATCGGCGTCTGCATCTATCAGTTTGCTGATAACTTCATGACCCTGTACCGCACCGATCTGGAAGAGTACCTGAAAGACATGGGCTACGCCGTGACCATCGTGGATGGCAAGAACGACCAGAACACCCAGACCGAGCAGATCAACACCTTCCTGCAGCAGGGCGTGGACGTGCTGGTCATCAACCCCGTCCAGACCACTTCCGCTCAGACCATCGTGGATACCATCTCTCCGTCCGGCACCCCCATCGTCTTCATCAACCGTGAGCCCGACAAGGCTGTTCTGGACTCCTACGCTGGCAAGTGCTGCTACGTTGGTGCAGACGCTCGCCAGTCCGGTACTTACCAGGGCGAGCTGATCCTGGAGACCGAGACCCAGGGCGATATCAACGGCGACGGCAAGATCACCTACATCATGTGCAAGGGCGACCCCGAGAACATCGACGCTCAGTATCGTACCGAGTACTCCATCAAGGCTCTGACCGATGCAGGCAAGGAAGTGGAGTGCCTGTACGAGTACCTGGATAACTGGGATCAGACCACCGCACAGCAGGACGTGGCAAACGCTCTGGCACAGTACGGCGATAAGATCGAAGTCGTCTTCTGCAACAACGACGCAATGGCTCTGGGCGCTCTGCAGTCCATTGAGCAGGCTGGCCGCACCGTTGGCACCGACATCTATCTGGTCGGCGTTGACGCTCTGAAAGAGGCTGTCCAGAACGTTGTTGACGGCAAGATGACTGGTACCGTCCTGAACGACGACGTCGGCCAGGCTACCGCAGCTGCAAATGCCACCAAGCTGTTCGTGGATGGCAGCGACGTGGATGAGTACTACTGGGTTGACTACGTCAAGGTTACCACTGAGAACGCTGCTCAGTACCTCTAATCGAACAGCTGGGAAATCCCCCACAGTTGCAAGGTGCGCAGTGAACCTGATTGCTTGATTGAAAGCTAAAAAGCGCGTGCGTGCGAGAAAAACTTCTCCACGCGCGCGCCTTGTTTTGAACAGGGTTTGCCAGAAAGCACCATCATTCCATACACAAGGAGGCTCTGCGGAATGTCAGAATACCGTCTGGTAATGAAAGGCGTGGTCAAGACCTTCCCCGGCGTCAAAGCGCTGGACCACGCGCAGTTGGAGCTTCGCCCCGGTAAAGTGATGGCCCTGATGGGCGAGAACGGTGCCGGTAAGTCCACTTTGATGAAATGCATGTTCGGCATTTACAAGATGGACGAGGGCGAGATCGAATACGAAGGGGAAAAAGCCAACATCCCCAACCCTCTGGAAGCACTGAACCGCGGCATCGCGATGGTGCACCAGGAGCTGCAGCCCATTCCGGCCCGTACCGTGGCCGAGAATATCTGGCTGGGCCGCTACCCCACCAAAAAGGCAGGCCCCATCACCATTGTGGACCATGCCAAAATGTATAAGGACACCGATGCCCTGCTGAAAAAGCTGAAGCTGGACATCAACTCCCACGCAAAGCTGGGCTCGCTGAGCATTGCACAGATGCAGATGGTGGAAATTGCAAAGGCAGTCTCCGCCAACTGTAAGGTGCTGATCCTGGACGAGCCCACCTCCTCGCTGACGGCCAACGAAGTCGAATCGCTGTTCCGCATCATGCGGGAGCTGAAAGAGCAGGGCGTGGCGCTGGTCTACATCAGCCACAAGATGGACGAGATCAAGGTCATCGCCGACGAAGTCACCATCATGCGCGATGGCCATTACATCGGCAAATGGGACGTGGCCAGCATGACCAAGGAGCAGATCATCGCCAAGATGGTTGGCCGTGAGCTGTCCAACCTGTATCCCCCGCTGGAGAACCACCCCTCTGACGAGGTCATGATGAAAGTGGAAGATTTCACTTCCATCCATCCGCGCTCGTTCCGCCACTGCAGCTTTGAGCTGAAGAAAGGCGAGATCCTGGGCGTGGCAGGTCTGGTGGGTGCCCAGCGTACCGAGCTGATGGAGGGCATCTTCGGCCTGCGTGCCCACACCTCCGGCAGGGTGTGGATCAAGGGCGAAGAGGTCAACATCCGGCAGCCCCGCGACGCCATCCGGAAGAGCGTGGCTCTGCTGACGGAAGACCGCCGTGCAACGGGCATCATGGGCGTGCTGAGCGTGGCCGATAATATCTCCATTGCATCGCTGGACGCTCTGCGCAAGGGCCCCATCATGCTGGACGACAAGAAGATCCTTGACCTGGTGGCTACCAACAAAGAAAAGATGGCCATTAAGGTGCCCAGCCCCAAGACCGCCATCAAGAGCCTTTCCGGCGGCAACCAGCAGAAAGTGCTGATCGCCCGCTGGCTGGCCAACAACCCGGACGTGCTCATCCTGGACGAGCCCACCCGCGGCATCGACGTTGGCGCGAAATATGAAATTTACTGCATCATTGCAGACCTGGCAAAGCAGGGCAAGAGCATCATCATGATCTCCTCCGAAATGAGCGAGATCATCGGCATGTCCAACCGTGTCATGGTCATGTGCGATGGACGCATCACCGGCTTTATCGACGGCAAGGATGCAACGCAGGAAAACATCATGGCTCTGGCCACCCAGTTCGAGACCGCACCGGAAGCGGCAGCGGCCAATCAGTAAACAAGGAGGCTGTCTATTGTGGAAGCTACCAAGAAAGTAAGCGGCAAGTCCGCTAAGAAATGGCTGAGTGAAAACGCCATTATCGTCCTGATGCTCGCGGTGTCCCTCATCGTCGGCATCATCCACCCCAACTTCTTTGCAGTTGCAAACCTGATCAACCTGTTCAAGAACGTGTCCATCCGCTACATCATCGCGCTGGGCATCTCCGGCTGCCTGATCACCACCGGCAACGACCTGTCCGCAGGCCGTCTGGCTGGTTTTGCTGCCTGCCTGGCCTGCATCTTTGCGCAGACCGAGGGCGCGGCCGGTAAGTTCTACCCCAATCTGCCCACCCTGCCCACCCCGGTGGTCTTCATTTTGGTCATCGCCATCTGCGCCATTGTGGGTCTGGCCAACGGCCTGGTCGTCAGCTACCTGAAAGTCCAGCCCTTTATCGCAACCCTGGGTATGCAGCAGGTCGTCTACGGTATCTGCCTGGTCTACACCGGCGGTACCCCCATCGGCTCCCTGAACAAGGACTTCACCTCTCTGGCCTCCAACACCATCGTCGGCGTCCCTGTCCTGATCTGGATCGCCCTGATCGTGGCTGCCTGCTTCTGGTTCCTGTACAACAAGACCCGTCATGGCAAGTACATGTACGCCATCGGCGGCAACGAGGCTGCTGCTGAGGTGGCCGGTGTCAACGTTTACGCCACCAAGATCCGCATCTACATCCTGGCCTCCTGCATGTTCGGCCTGGCAGGCTGCCTGCTGGCTGCAAAGTCCGGCGGCGCGTCCGTCAACACTGCAATGGGCTATGAGCTGGACGCCATCGCGGCTTCCACCATCGGCGGCGTTTCCACCACCGGCGGTGTCGGTACTGTCCCCGGCATCCTGGTCGGCGTGCTGGTCTTCGAGCTGATGAAAGTTGCTCTGCAGTTCATGAACGTCAACTCTTCTTACACCTACATCGTCCAGGGCCTTGTCATCATCGTGGCTGTCGCCATTGATATCCGCAAGTATCTGGCAAAGAAGTAACCCCAAAGAGAGCGCCTATCGGGCCGCCTGCTGGTAAAGTGGGCGGCCCACTTTTTTTGTTCAAAACCCTATGCTATAATAAGAAAAAACAGAACGGAGAACAGACCTATGGAAGAAAAGACCACCCCCACCCGCGAGGAAGAGCTGGCCCGGCGGGAGGCCCTGCTGGCCCAGCGGGAAGCCCAGCTGGAAAAAGAGCAGGCCGCCTTTGAGGCCGCCAAAGCCCAGGGTGAAACCAGAAAAAAGAAACTGCTGGACAACAACGACCCTGACTTCGTCAACCCGAAAGAAGAGCTCTACGATAAGTTCCCCCTGACCGTCCACCAGATGGACCGGATCATCGGGGTGCTGTTTGCCCTCATCCTCCTGTTTCTGGTGCTGGGCTTTACCCACACCAGCTTTTTTGGCCTCTTCGGCGGCTGAATCCTGATTGCGTTTTATGCGATGAACGCGTATCATAGACAATGCGCAAAAGGGGCGTTGACGGCTTCCGGGCGCTGCAATCAGAGGAAAAGGAAAAGTATCAAACCATTATGCTGCAAATTACATTGGATATGTACCAGACCCTCGCCGCCGCGGTGGTGGTACTGGCACTGGGCCGTTTCCTGCGGGGCAGGGTGCGGCTGCTGGAGCGGTTCTGCATCCCGGCTCCGGTCATCGGCGGCGTGCTGTTCGCCATTTTTACCTGCGTATGCTATGGAACGGGCATTGCAGAGTTCGCCTTTGATGATATTCTAAAAGAAGTCTGCATGGTCTTCTTCTTCACGTCGGTGGGCTTTCAGGCCAACCTCAAGGTGCTGCGGAGCGGCGGCACGGAGATGATCGTGTTTCTGGTGCTGGTCATCGGCCTCATCGTGGGGCAGAACTTTGTAGCCATCGGGCTTTCCAAAGTGCTGGGCATCTCGCCGCTGGTGGGCCTGTGCACGGGCTCTATCCCGATGGTAGGCGGTCACGGCACCGCAGGCGCGTTTGGCCCCATGCTGGAGGGCTTTGGGGTGCGGGGAGCGACCACGCTCTGCACCGCGGCGGCCACCTACGGCCTGATCGCGGGCAGCATGATGGGCGGCCCGGTGGGCAAGACCCTCATCGAAAAGCATGACCTGCTCAAGACCGTGGTGCCTGAGGACGACAGCCTGCTGGTGGAGGATGAGATCAAGCATGAGCGCCACGCCAGTATGTACCCCTCGGCCATGTTCCAGATCATCATTGCCATGGGCATCGGCACCATCGTTTCCAAGCTGCTTTCCCTCACGGGCATGACGTTCCCTGTCTACATCGGGGCCATGATCGCGGCGGCCTGCATCCGCAATATCGGCGAGTACAGCGGAGCCTATGTGGTGTATATGGGCGAGATCAACGACATCGGCGGTATCAGCCTTTCGCTCTTCCTGGGCATGGCCATGATCACCCTCAAGCTCTGGCAGCTGGCCGACCTGGCGGGCCCGCTGGTGGTGCTGCTGGCCGGGCAGACGGTGTTCATCCTGCTGTATGTGGTGCTGGTAGTCTTCAACGTCATGGGCCGCGATTACGACGCCGCGGTACTGGTGTCCGGCACCTGCGGTTTCGGTATGGGGGCCACCCCCAACGCCATGGCCAACATGCAGGTGGTCTGCGAGAAGTACGCCCCCTCCATCAAGGCGTACCTTATCATCCCGCTGGTGGGCAGTCTGTTTGCGGATTTTTTGAACAGCCTGGCCATCACCCTGTTCATCAACCTGATCTGAGCAATGCCGAGAGGAGGCGTTCCACGCAATGAAACACGAGCTGCGTCGCCGCTGTGTCCGCTGGCTGGAAAAGCACTGGAAGCAGCATGAGCCGGAGGAGCATCACCTGTATCTTTATGACCGGAACGAGACGGTGGCGGTGCCGGAGTTCCACACCGGCAAGGTCAAGCACTCGCCGGAGCATGAGGAGCAGGGAGAGGTGATCCACTACGATAACGTGGCCATCCCGGAGATCCATCTTCCCCACAAAAAATAAGCAAAACAAAAATGCCATCGTCGCAGGACGATGGCATTTTTCATGCTGCTGGAAAGCTTGTGGGAAACAGCTTACAGCAGGACGTATTTCAGGATGAACAGAACGGTCAGCACATACATCAGGGGGCTGATCTTCTTCTCGCTGGCCTTGCCGGTGATGACGTTGAGCAGGGTCCAGGAGATGACGCCGATGGCAATGCCCTCAGAGATGCTGTAAGCGGTGGGCATGGCCAGGATGGTCAGGAACGCGGGGATGCCCTCGCTGGGGTCAGAGAAGTCGATCTTGAGGGCAGAACCCATCATATAGAAGCCGACGATGACCAGAGCCGGAGCGGTAGCGAAAGAGGGAATGGTGAGGAACAGGGGGCTGAACACCACAGCCAGCAGGAACAGCACGCCGGTGGTCATGCTGGTCAGGCCGGTACGGCCGCCCTCGGTGACGCCGGAAGCGCTCTCCACGAAGGTGGTGGTGGTGGAAGTACCCAGCACGGCACCGGCGCAGGTGGCGATGGAGTCGGCCAGCAGCGCGCCCTTGATGTGGGGCAGTTTGCCGTCCTCATCCAGCATGTCGGCCTTGGAGGCCACGCCGATCAGGGTGCCCAGGGTATCGAACAGGTCCACGAAGAGGAACGAGAACATGACGGCGAAGAAGTTCAGGATGCCCACGCCCTTGAAATCGACCTTGAACACCTGGCCAAAGGTCTTGCCCAGGGCGGAGAAGTCAAAGCTGATGAATGAGGTGGGGATGACGGAGTACATGCCTGCATCCGGGTTGGGGATGTAGATGCCCGTCAGCTCGCAGAGGATGCCCAGCACCCAGGTGATGATAATGCCGTACAGGATGCCGCCCTTGACCTTTTTCACCAGCAGGATGGCCGTGATGACGATGCCGATGAGGGCCAGGATAGCGCCCACGCCCACGCTGTGGAACGTCTCACCCTTGAAGTGCTGGTAGGTGACGAGGGTGGAATCGCTGTTGACGATGAGCTTGGCGTTCTGCAGGCCGACGAATGCCACGAACAGGCCGATGCCGACGCTGACAGCGCTCTTCAACGTCATGGGGATGGCGTTGAAGATGGCCTCACGCACGTTGGTCAGGCTCAGAACGATGAAGATGATGCCCTCCACAAAGACGGCCATCAGGGCCAGCTGCCAGCTGTAGCCCATGGTCAGGACAACGGTGTAGGAGAAGTAGGCGTTCAGGCCCATGCCGGGGGCCAGCGCGAACGGGTAGTTGGCCAGCAGAGCCATCAGGGCCGTACCGACGAACGATGCCAGCGAGGTGGCGATCAGGACGGCGTTGGCGTCCATGCCGGAAGCGGACAGGATGCTGGGGTTGACCGCAAGGATGTAGGCCATCGTCATAAAGGTGGTGACACCTGCCATGAGCTCGGTCTTTACATCGGTGTGGTTCTCTTTCAGGTGAAAGATGTTTTCAAGCATGAAAAATTCCTCCTGTGTTTTTTGTTCCCCATTGCCCGCGCGGCAATGGGAAAAGAACAAAGCCTATTGTAGCACGGGCGCAAACAGGTTGTCTATGGACATTGTTAACGAAAAATACACAATTTTGCGGAAACCCACAAAAGAGTACGACTTATTTTGAAGAAAGTGCACAAAATAACAAAGCAAGGGCTTCTTCTCGGCCTGGCAGAGAAGAAGCCCTTGCGATTTTATTCGTTTTCCATCGTGCCGCTGCGCAAAAAGCGGAGCATGGGCGGCACTTCGTAGGCCAGCATGAGGAACCAGCCAAAGGCGTAGCTCCAGGGCAGGGCCTCGATCTCCATGTGGAAATACAGCACCAGCAGCGCGGCGGAGGGCACACGGGCTGCCATGCTCAGCATACTGCTGCGCAGGGTGATCTTCAGATCGCCGATGCCCCGGAAGAAGCCCTGGATGCCGTTGGTCAGCGCGGGCAGGAAGTACATCAGAGAGATGAGCCGCAGGAAACGCGCGCCCAGCTCAATGACCTCCGGCTCCTCGGCAAACATCCGCATGATGCCCTCGGCCCCGAAGAAGCAGACCACCGTGAGCCCGGCCGCATACACCAGCTCAATGCGGATGCCGCAGCGGAACCCCTCTTTCACCCGGTCCTTTTTGCCGGCACCCCGGTTCTGGGCCATGAGGGTGGTCATGGCGTGGGCAATGTTCTGCTGCGGGGTGTAGGCGAAGTCGTCAATGCGGCTGGCGGCGGCAAAGGCGGCCATGGTGTTGACGCCCATGGTGTTCACGATGCCCTGCACCGCGATCTTGCCCATCTGCACAGTGGCCTGCTGCATGGCGCTGGCCCAGCCGTAGCTGACGATCTTCTTGAGCAGCTTGCCGTCAAACACCAGCCACCGCCGCCCCAGGCAGAGGATGGGCACTTTGTATTTGATGTAAATAGCGCAGAGCAGGCAGCACATTGCCTCGCTCAGCACCGTGGAGAGGGCGCAGCCCTCCGAGCCCCAGGACAGTACTTTGACAAAGAACAGGTCACCGCCGATGTTCAGCACCGAGCTGACCATCAGGAAATACAGGGCGCTCTTGCTGTCGCCCAGTGCCCGCATGACGGCGGCCAGGAAATTATAAAAGAATGTAAAGATCAGGCCGGAAAATACAATGCGGAGATACCGCACGGCCATGGGCAGGATGTCTGCCGGCACCTGCAATAGCCGGAGCAGGGGTGTGGCCAGCAGGACGCAGAGCAGGGAGAATGCCACGGAGAACGCCGTGCCCGCAATGGCGGCCGTGGAGACCTGCCGCTCCACCAGCTTGTGGTCGCCCGCGCCAAACGCGGTGCTGACCAGAATGCCCGCACCCAGGCACATGCCGTTGATGAAGAGGATGGCCAGCGTCATCAGCGGGTTGGAGGTGCCGACGGCGGCCAGGGCTTCCTCGCCCACAAATTTGCCCACGATGATGCTGTCGGCGGCGTTGTATGTCAGCTGGAACAAATTGCCCAGCACGAGGGGAATGGTGAATTTGACCAGCAGCGGGGTGATCGCGCCGGTCGTCATGTCTTTTGTCATGGGGTGTTTTCCTCTTTTTCCTTTCTCATATCATAAACTCTGCCGTCCGCTGAACACTGCCAGCGCCGAGCGGCTGGTGCCGTTGGCGAGGAGCTGGGCGGCGGCGTGCAGGGCGGCCCCTGCACTGATGGAAGCCGGGATGGCGTCGGTGCGGAGGACCCGCTGGGCCGCCCGGGCGGCATCGGCCGTGGTCACGGCGGCCACATTGTCCACCACGTAGGCATTGTAGTTCTCGGGCACCAGCCCAAAGCCGATCTCCGGGATGCCGTGATTGCCCGTCAGCCCGCCGCTGAGGGCCTGGGATTCATAAGGCTCCACGGCCACGATCCGCACATCGTTGGTCCAGGCCTTGATGGTCTCGCCCACGCCCGTGATGGTGCCTGCACTGCCCACCCCGATGGTGACGGTGTCCACGATGCTGGCACCCTCCCGCGCAATGGATTTGACGATGGCAGGGCCTGTCACCCGGCGGTGGAACGTCGGATTGTCGTCGTTGGCCAGCCAGTTCATATCGTACCAGCCTTTTTCGGCGGCGGTCTGCCTGGCCAGCGCCCGGGCGGCAGAAAGCCCGCCCCGGGCCGGGACATGGAGGATTTTGGCTCCCAGCCGCAGCAGCTGCTCCTGCCGCAGGGCCGGGGCGTCCTCCGGCATGGTCAGCACCACAGGGTGGCCCGCCGTCTGCCCGGCCAGCGTCAGTGCCAGCGCAAAGGCTCCGGAAGAAGCCTCGATGACAGGCTGGCCGGGCTTGAGGGCCCCGCGCTCGTCCGCCAGAGCCAGCATCCCCTCGGCCAGGTTGTCCCGTGCCGTACCGGTGGGGCCGTTGTAGTCCAGATAGGCATACAGCCGCCCCCGCAGCCCGCAGGCGGCCAGATAGCCCCGCAGTTCCACAATGGGGCAGGGCAGCAGGGTCTGGTAGAGATTCTGGTAGATGGGCATGATGACAGCTCCTTTCCGGTAAACAGCAGGGCCCGCTGCGTTTCGACAAATCATGCTATGCGTTCTGCTCAGAGTGGCCCGGTCTGCCAAGGGCTCCCCTGATAGGGGAGCTGGCGAGCGTAAGCGAGACTGAGAGGTTCACATACAATTTAATCGTAACGCAAAGCGGGTGGGGCGTCAAGCCGCGTTTTGGCAAAAACGGCGAATTTTTGCCGAAAAATTTGGCGAACTGCCCCATAAACCCCTTGACAGGCTTTGCTGGTTCTGGTATACTCCGTATGTAAAGCAAAAAACCTTTACAAACATCGGAGGTCAGAGCGGTGGCAAAGGATTTTGAAATGGGCTATCTGCTTGATTTTTACGGCGAGGTGCTCACGCCCAAACAGCGCGAGATGCTGCGCCAGTATTACAATGATGACCTCTCCCTCAGCGAGATCGGAGAAAACTTCGGCATCACCCGGCAGGGGGCGCGGGACGCCATCAAGCATGGCGAGACCACGCTCAAGGAGCTGGAAGCAAAAGTCGGCTTCGCGGCCCGGTACCGCCGGGTGCAGGAGACCCTGGAACAGCTGGAACAGCTGGTTATTGATGCACGGTTTGAGTGCACGGGCCCTTATGCAAAGCTCACCACCACGGAGTATGTGGAGACCCTGAACAAGATGCTGGGCCTCATCCGCTCCATTGACGAAGTAAACGAGAGCTGAACGGGAACAAAACTTTGAGAGGAGCACCGAACAATGGCATTTGAATCTTTGACGGACCGCCTTGCCGGTGTGTTCAAAAAGCTGCGCGGCCACGGCAAACTGACCGAGGCCGATATCAAGGCAGCCATGCGCGAGGTCCGGATGGCCCTGCTGGAAGCCGATGTCAACTACAAGGTTGCCAAAGACTTCTGCGCCAAGGTCTCGGAGCGCGCCATGGGCCAGGAGGTCATGGAGAGCCTGACCCCCGCCCAGCAGGTGGTCAAGATCGTCAACGAGGAGCTCGTTGCCCTGATGGGCGGCGAGGAGGCCCCCAAGCTCATGATCAAAAATAAGGGCCAGACCATCCTCATGCTCTGCGGCCTGCAGGGCAACGGTAAAACCACCCATGCTGCAAAGCTGGCAAAATACTTCATCAAGCAGGGCCGCCGCCCCATGCTGGTGGCCTGCGATATCTACCGCCCCGCCGCGATCGATCAGCTGCAGGTGGTGGGCAAGCAGGCGGGTGCCCCCGTCTTCACCCTGCCGGGTGCCAAGCCCCCGGAGATCGCCAAGAAAGCCCTGGCTCACGCCAAGGACTACGGCAACGACATCCTCATTCTGGATACCGCCGGCCGTCTGCAGATCGACGAAGTCCTGATGCAGGAGCTGGTCCAGATCAAAGAGGCTGTCCCCGTGGACGAGACCCTGCTGGTGGTGGACGCCATGGCCGGTCAGGACGCCGTCAATGTCGCCAAGACGTTCAATGAGACCGTCGGCGTGGATGGGATCATCCTCACCAAGACCGATGGCGATACCCGCGGCGGCGCGGCGCTTTCCGTGCTGGCGGTCACCGGGAAGCCCATCAAGTTCCAGGGCGTCGGCGAGAAGCTGGATGACATCGAGGTCTTCCACCCCTCCCGCATGGCAAGCCGCATCCTTGGCATGGGCGATGTGCTCAGCCTCATTGAGCGGGCACAGGATGCCGCCGATGAAAAGGCCGCCGAAGAGACGGCCAAGCGGATGCTGGAAAACAAGTTCGATATGAACGATATGCTGGCCCAGTTTGCGCAGATCCGCAAGATGGGCGGCGCGGGTGCCATGCTGAGCATGATGCCCGGCATGTCCGGCATCGACGCCAGCCAGATCGACGAGAAAGCGTTTGACCGCATTGAGGCCATGATCTATTCCATGACCAAGGCCGAGCGCGAAGACCCTTCCATCATCAACCCCAAGCGCAAGCGCCGCATTGCCGCGGGCAGCGGCACCCAGGTCTCGGACGTCAACAAGCTGCTCAAGCAGTTTGAGATGATGCAGAAGATGATGAAGCAGTTCAAAAAGAGCCCCAAGGGTTTTGCCCGCCGCCTGGGCGGCCTGATGGGCAACCCGAACGCGTTCAAGGGCTTAAAATAAAATTTCCGCATAGGCCTCCCCTGCCAGGGGAGGTGGCACGGCGAAAGCCGTGACGGAGAGGTTTTTCTTTCCTGTTGGTATAAGACCCAAGCCGGGTTTGTACAGATAAATTAAAACACAAAAACATTTATTGGAGGATATTACCATGGCAGTTAAGATTCGTCTGCGCCGCGTTGGCGCCAAGAAGGCTCCTTTCTATCGCGTTGTTGTTGCTGACAGCCGCTTCCCCCGCGACGGCCGTTTCATCGAGGAGATCGGCACTTATGATCCGAACAAGGAGCCCTCTGAGGTGAAGATCGACGCTGAGAAGGCAAAGCAGTGGATCGCTAACGGCGCACAGCCCACCGATACCGTCCGCGTCCTGCTGAAGAAGTCCAACGTTCTGTAAGTAGGAGGGCTGACTCATGCAGGAGCTGTTGCTGGCAGTTGCCCGCGGTCTCGTGGAGGACAAGGACGCCGTTAAAGTTACGGTGGACGAGCCCCGCGAGGACGGCACCATCGTCTACCACCTGAGCGTGGCAGAGGGAGATATGGGCCGTGTCATCGGCAAGCAGGGCCGGATCGCAAAAGCCATTCGTGTGGTGATGCGCGCGGCTGCTGTGCGGGTCGATGAAAAGGTCCTTGTTGAGATCGACTGAGCACCCTACGGGCCCTTTGCCGCAAGGCAAGGGGCCTTTTTGTTTTAGATGGCTAGCCCTCTCAGGCTGCCTGACGGCATCCAGCTGTTCCCCTTTTTGGCTTTGCCATTTTCCCCCGACCGGGGGAAATCTTTCCCAAAGGGGGAGCCCTTGGCAAAAAGATGAACTTTGCGTGGACTGCCAAGGCCTCTCACTTTGGGAGAGGTGGCATTGCGGAGCAATGACGGAGAGGGCAAGGATACGAATAAATAGGAGTAAACTATGCAGCAATATCTCGAAGCCGGAAAAGTTGTAACGACCCATGGGGTGCGCGGCGAAATGAAACTGGAACTCTGGTGCGATGGCGTCGCGTTCCTCAAAAAGGCGGGCAGGCTCTACCCCTCCCTCAACGGCGGCAAGTGCTATCAGATCAAGTCCATCCGCGCTCAGGGCCAGATGGCTCTGCTCCAGCTGGAGGGCGTGGACGATATGGACGCTGCCCGGGCACTGCGGGGCCAGGTGTTCTACTTTGATCGGAATGACGCCACCCTCCCGGCGGGCCGCTGGTATGTGGCCGATCTCATCGGGTGCGAGGTGCGGGACGCCGATACCGGCAAGGTGTATGGCGTCGTCACCAGCGTGGACCACCCCGGCGCCCAGGATATTTACACCGTCAAGAGCCCCAGCGGCAAGGAATATATGTTCCCCGGGGTGGACGCGTTCCTGAAAGAGCGCAACCCGCCGGAGGGGTACATCCTTGTCACCCCCATCCCGGGCCTGCTGGACGATGATTTTGACAGTGAGCGCAGTGAAGAGGAGGCGGAGTGAGCCATGGGGATGCGTGTGGATATCGTGACCCTCTTCCCGGAGATGTGCCAGCAGGTGCTGGATGCCAGCATCATCGGCCGTGCCGCCAAGCGGGGCTATATTGAGACCCACTGCCACCAGATCCGGGATTACACCCTCAACAAGCAGAAGCAGACCGACGATTATCCCTATGGCGGCGGGTGTGGTATGGTGCTGTACGCCCAGCCCATCGCGGACTGCCTGCGGGCCGTCCAGAAAGAGGTGGCGGAACAGGGACGCCCCGCCCCGCATATCGTGTTCTTGACGGCAGGCGGCCAGCGCTACACCGAGGAACACGCCCGGCGGCTGGCCCAGTATGATAACCTCACCCTGGTCTGCGGCCATTACGAGGGCATTGATGAGCGCGTCATCGACGCCTTTGCGGATGAGGAACTCTCCATCGGCGATTATATCCTCACCGGCGGTGAGCTGGCCAGCCTGGTGGTGGCTGACAGTGTCCTCCGCCTCAAACCCGGCGTGCTGGCGGAACAGAAAGGCTATGAAGAGGAAAGCTACTGGGACGGCCTGCTGGAGTACCCGCAGTATACCCGCCCGGAAGTCTGGGAGGGCCGCGCCGTGCCCCAGGTGCTGCTGGGCGGTGACCATCAGAAGATCGACGCCTGGCGCGGGGAGCAGAGCCGCGCCCGCACCCGCCTGCGCCGCCCGGAGCTCTATGAAGAGTGGTGTGCCACCCACCCCATCACCGAGCTGCCCAAATGGAAGCGGGGCGAGAACATGCGCCTTGTGAAAACCGAGGAGCAGATGGCTGCCGCCGCCCGCCTGATGCTGGAGGGCCGCCGCGCCGTCTGCGCCCAGAACTGGACGCCGGAGTTTTGTGCCCGCCTCACGGAAGAAGAATTTCTCGCCCGGCTGCAGCAGGAAAAGAAAGACGGCTATGCCCATTATCTCCACTGCACCAAGGATGTGCCGGACGGAATGGTCAGCGTCAGTCATAAAGAGGGCCGGATCGAGCATTTATATGTGACGGAAGCTTCCCGCGGCAGGGGCCTTGGCGTCAAGATGCTGGATTTTGCCCGTAAAAAGCTGGAGGAACACCCGCACCCGGTGCTCAGTGTGCTGGACACCAATGCCCGCGCCAAAGCGCTGTATACCCGCATGGGCTGGCGGCTGACCGGGGAAGTGGAAGAGGAATTTGACCCGGCTGCCCTGCCCGGCGTTGTGCACAAGTGCGCCATGGTCACCATGCGGTACGAGGGCTGAAAACTTTGTCACAGGGAGCAGAAAAAGGTCCCAAGTGCTAAAATTGTTGAAAACTTTTGTATTACCCCGCCAACGTTGGGGGAATAATTTTGTTGTCTTTGTATAAAAGGTGAAAAATGCCCCGGAGTTCATTGGGAAAACCGCCAAAAATGCGCCGGGGGGCTGTACAACGGTTTCGTCTTGCGCTAAAATGAGTACAACGCAACAGGCACGAAAGAAAATTGCATCCCCGAGAACGATAATAGATAGGAGCGTTTTACTATGTACGTCAAAGAAGTTACCGTTGAAAATCAGGTTGGTCTGCATGCACGTCCCGCTACTTTCTTCATCCAGAAAGCAAACGAGTTCAAGTCTTCCATCTGGGTCGAGAAAGAGGAGCGCCGCGTGAACGCTAAGAGCCTGCTGGGCGTTCTGTCTCTGGGCATCGTTGGCGGTACTACCATCCGCATCATTGCCGATGGCGCTGACGAGCAGGCCGCGGTGGATGGCCTCATCAAGCTGGTAGAGTCTGGCTTTGCAGAGTAATTCGAGCCTTTGATTTTTGAAGCGGCGGGAGCTTTTCCTGCCGCTTTTTTGCTATCGGGAGAGAACCCGGAAATGAAAGATCTGAAAAAGGAGGACATTCCCCATGAAAAAAACGAGTGAAGAAACCATGCGGAAATTTGTGGCGTTCTGTGATTCCGGTCGTCCGTGGTATTTTACGCTGGGCATGTCCGTCACTGTGCTCATTGTCCAGTTTGCCCTCTGGTTTGCAGCCGATGAAGATAAGAAACCCGGTTGGTGGTACACTGTGCCCGCCTGGTTTGGCATTTTCCGCTCTCTGGACAACATCCGCCAGGCCCGCAAAAACCGGGAGAGCGATGCGGAATGACCAAGGCGGAACTTTACAAAAAGGCCTGTATGCTGCCGCTTTTACCCGGTGTTTATATTATCCGGGATAAAACCGATACCATCATCTATATCGGCAAGGCCAAGCGGCTCCGCATCCGGGTCAGCCAGTATTTCCGGGAGGGTGTGCCCCACGACAACAAAGTCAGCCAGATGATCGCCCACGCCGATGCGTTCGACGTTATCGTCTGCCAGAGTGAGTTTGAGGCGCTGGTGCTGGAAGCCAGCCAGATCAAGGCCCACACCCCCAAATACAACATCCTGCTCAAGGACGATAAGGGTTACAGCTATATCAAGATCACCAAAGAGGAGTGGCCCCGGCTCTCGTTCGTGCTCCAGAAAGAGGACGACGGCGCGGAGTATCTGGGCCCCTATACTTCCAGCTTTGCGGCCCGGCAGATGGCAGAAACGGCCATGGACGCCTTTCTGCTGCCCCGGTGCAACAAGCGCTTCCCGCAGGAGATCGGCAGGGGCCGCCCCTGCCTGAACGCCCATATCGGCAAATGCATGGCCGTGTGCAGCGGCAAGATCAGCTGTGAAAATTACAATCAGGCGGTCCGGAGCGCGGTCCACCTGATCCGGTACGGCAAAAAAGACATCCTGAAAATCCTCAACGAGCGGATGATGGAAGCCTCCGACCGGCTGGAATTTGAGACAGCGGCCCTGATCCGCGACCAGATCAACGCCATCACCAAAGTGACGGCGGGCCAGAAAGTGGTGGTGGACCCGGATGTGGAGATGGACGTGGTGGCACTGGCGGGCACCCCCGGCAGCGTCTGCGCGGCGGTGCTCCGCTTCCGAGAGGGACGGCTGACGGATAAGCGGGAGTTCCTTTTCCACGATACGGCGGATATCGCCGCCGCGCGGGAGGAGTTTCTGCCCCGGTACTATCTGGACGACGAGCAGATCCCCAAGGTCATCGCGGTGGACGAGCTGCCGCCGGACGCCGACGCCCTGCAGCAGGCTCTGAACGAGAAGCGGGGGAGCGAGGTGCAGCTCTACGTCCCCCAGCGGGGCGATAAGGCCCGTCTTGTCGAGATGGCCCACACCAATGCAGTGGAGCGTCTGGCCCGGGAGAGCGGCCGCTATGCCCGGGAAGAAAAGCTGCTGGACGAGCTGGCCCAGGTGCTGGGCCTTGCAAAGCCGCCCCGCGCCATTGAGAGCTACGATATTTCCAACTGGGGCGATGGCACCAGTGTCTGCGGTATGGTCACGTTCAAGGACGGCAAGCCCTATAAGGCGGGCTACCGTAAGTTCAAGATGAAAACCGTGCTGGGCACCGACGACTACGCCTCGCTGGCGGAGACCGTTTCCCGGCGGGCGGCGGAGTACGAAAAATACGCCGCTCTGGCCAAGGCCGGGGAGCCCAGCAATAACTATTTCGGCCAGAAGCCGGACCTGCTCCTGATGGACGGCGGCCGGGGCCAGGTGAGCGCCGCCAGGGAAGCGCTGGCAGGCACGGCCCTGGCCGACGTCCCCCTCTACGGCATGGTCAAGGACGACCACCACCGCACCCGTGCCATCGTGGACAGCGAGGGCCGGGAAATTGCCATCAACATGAACCGGGGCACGTTCACGTTCATCACGGCCATTCAGGATGAGACGCACCGCTTTGCCAACGCCTACCGCAAGCAGCAGATGCACCAAAAAAGCTACGCCTCCACCCTGACCGAGGTGCCGGGCGTCGGCCCGAAAACGGCCAAGGCCCTGATGGCCCGGTTCAAGAGCGTAAGCGCCGTGCGGGAGGCCGCAATGGACCAGCTGGAAAATACCCCCGGCGTGGGCCCGCGGCTGGCCCGGACCATCTACGATCATTTCCACCCGCAAAACTGAATCCAAAACCCCCATTCTTTTTCTTTCGGAAAAGCCCGTCGGCGTATGCAGAGCCGACGGGCTTTTTGTCGCTCTTGCCTTTTTGGGCAAAAGAGGCTACAATAGTCCCAGCAAACCGAAATTTGAAACTTCGGAGGGAAAAACTTATGGCTTGTACAACGATCCTTGTTGGTAAAAACGCATCCTATGACGGCTCCACCATGATCGCCCGCAACGACGATTCCGGTTCGGGGCATTTCACGGCCAAAAAATTTGTGGTTGTGCAGCCGGAGGAGCACCCGGCTGTTTACAAATCCGTGCTGTCCCATGTGGAGATCCCCCTGCCGGGCGATCCCATGCGGATGACGGCCATGCCAAACGCTGTGGAGGGCAAGGGCATCTGGGCCGCGGCCGGTGTCAATGCCGCCAATGTGGGCATGACCGCTACCGAGACCATCACCTCCAACCCCCGCGTGCTGGGGGCTGACCCGCTGGTGGTGTACCAGCCTGCCATGGGCGATACCCCGGAGGTGCCCGGCGGCATCGGCGAGGAGGATATCGTCTATCTGGTACTGCCCTATATCCACTCGGCCCGGGAGGGCGTGGAGCGGCTGGGCCGCCTGCTGGAGACCTACGGCACCTATGAGATGAACGGCATCGCGTTCCAGGATGTCCACGAGATCTGGTGGCTGGAGACCATCGGCGGCCACCACTGGATGGCCCGCCGCGTGCCGGATGATTCCTACGTGGTCATGCCCAACCAGCTGGGCATCGACAGTTTTGACCTGAACGATGCCTATGGTGACAAAAAAGACTACATGTGCTCGGCGGACCTGCGGGAGTTTCTCGCGGCCAATCATCTCGACCTGTCGCTGGACGGAAGCCTGAACCCGCGGGACGCTTTTGGCAGCCACGACGACGCCGACCACGTTTACAACACGCCCCGTGCCTGGTACATGCTCCGCACCCTCAATCCCAACACCTGGGTCTGGGACGGCCCGGACGCTGACTACACCCCGCGCTCCGATGACCTGCCCTGGTGCATGGTGCCCGAGAAGAAGCTGACCCCGGAGGATGTCAAATATGTGCTGTCCTCCCACTACCAGGGCACGCCCTATGACCCCTACGCCAGCTACGGCGACAAGAGCCAGCGCGGCATGTACCGCTCTATCGGCATCAATCGCAACGACTTTATGGCTCTTATCCAGATCCGTCCGGACGTCCCAGCGGAGCAGAGCGCCATTGAGTGGGTGGCTTATGCCTCCAACGCGTTCAACACCATGGTGCCGTTCTACGCCAATGTGACCACCACGCCGGAGTACCTGTCCTGCACCACCAAAGAGGTGTCCACCGACAGCTTCTACTGGGTCAGCCGGATGATCGCCGCCATGACGGATGCCTCTTATTCCAAGAGCCTCATCCACGCCGAGCGGTATGAGCTGGGTGTCCTTTCGGCCAGCCGGGCCCTCATCCACCAGTACGACGCAAAGCTCCTTGCAGAGCCGGATGCCGGCCAGCGCGCCGCTCTCCGGGTGGAGGCCAACGAGGCCATTGCCAAGGCCCTCAAGGCCCGTGCCGCCGATACGCTGGATAAGGTGCTGTTTGAGCTGAGCAGCGGCATGAAGAACTCCTTTGCCCGCTCCGACGCTTAAGCGCTGATTCTGTTAAACCGATCAAAAAACGTCAAAAGCAGCCAACTACTGGGCGCGGATGTCCGGTCGGTTGGCTGCTTTTTGTTCGTTGTATCCCAGTGTTTGTGCAGGATGCCTGAATTTTGAGAAAATAATTTGTGAGAAAAACTGACCGAAAGTGATTGATTTTGACGGAAAGATTGCTATAATAAAATTGCAGACACCAAGAACGCGCGAAAAGCTTCAAAACCAATCAAACAGGAGGAATGCCCGATGTTGGCAGAAGAACGGTTTGCCCAGATCCTGGCGCTGATGGCGGAAAAACGCACCGCCACCGTGCAGGAGCTGTGCGAGGCCCTGAATGCCAGCGAGTCCACCATCCGCAGGGATCTGAACGAACTGGACCGTCTGGGCAAAGTCAATAAAGTCCACGGCGGGGCCACCCTGCCGGACAGCCAGTTCCGGGCCGATGAGCCCACCATGGCTGCCAAGGAGAGCCTGGCCGTGGCCGAAAAGCGGGCCATCGCCAATGCGGCGGCGGCTCTCATCACGGCGGAGGATTTCGTCTATCTGGACGCAGGTTCCACCACGCTGGCGCTGGCCCGGGCCGTCAGCGGCCCGGCACTGGATGCCGCTTATGTGACCAACGGCGTGGCCCACGCCCGTCTGCTGGCCCAGAAAGGCTGTCGGGTGTGCCTGCCCGGCGGGCTGCTCCGCCCCCAGACAGAGGCCATCATCGGAGCGGCAGCGCTGCAGAGCCTGCAGCAGTACAACTTCACCAAAGCCTTTATGGGAGCCAACGGCGTGGCGCTGGACGCAGGCTTCACCACGCCGGACCCCGAGGAAGCGGTTGTCAAGGCTGCGGCCATCCGGCGGGCGCGGGAAGCCTGGTTCCTCGTGGATGACTCCAAGTTCGCCCGCGTCTACCCGGCGGTCATCACCGAGCTGCACGGCGGGGCGATCCTGACGAACCGCTGCCCCAACCCCAAATACAAACAATACACGCTGGTAAAGGAGACGGAAGAATGATCTATACGGTAACATTCAACCCGGCCATTGATTATGTGGTGCGGCTGGACTCCCCGCTGGAAGTGGGCGAGGTAAACCGTGCCCGCGGCGAAGACTGCGTGCTGGGCGGCAAGGGCATCAACGTATCCGGTGTGCTGGCCGAGCTGGGCTGCCAGAGCATCGCCCTGGGCTTTGTGGCCGGGGAGACGGGTGCCTGGCTGGAGCGCGGCCTGGCCGCCCAGGGCATCCAGACCGATTTCATCCACCTGGCCCAGGGGATGACCCGCATCAACGTCAAGATCAAGGCAGGGCAGGAGACCGAGTTGAACGGCGCGGGCCCCAACATCCCGGAGAGCGCCATGCAGGCGCTGGAAGCCAAGCTGGACGCCCTGCAGAACGGAGACATCCTGATTCTGGCGGGCAGCATCCCGGCCAGCCTGGCACAGACCACCTACGAGCGGCTGCTGGCCCGGCTGGAGGGCCGCGGCGTGCGGGCCGTGGTGGACGCCACCCGGGACCTGCTGGTCAATGTGCTGCCTTTCCACCCCTTCCTCATCAAGCCCAACAACCATGAGCTGGGCGAGATCGTGGGCCGTGTTCTGAACACGGAGGATGAAATCGTGGCAGCAGCCAGGACCCTGCAGGAAAAAGGCGCCCGCAACGTGCTGGTGAGCATGGCAGGGGATGGCGCTCTTCTGCTGGATGAGCAGGGCCAGACCCACCGCATCGGCTGCCCGAAAGGCAAAGTGGTCAACAGCGTCGGCGCGGGTGACAGCATGGTGGCAGGCTTTGTGGCAGGTTACCTGCAGAGCGGCGATTACACCACCGCCCTCCGCCTGGGCACCGCCTGCGGCAGCGCCACGGCGTTCAGCCTGGGGCTGGCGAAGAAAGAAGAGATCGAGAAGTTATTGCTGACGATTTAACGAGGAGAGGAGAATACCCCATGCGTATCACGGAATTGTTTACTGCAAAGTCCATCGCGCTGGATGTGGCCGCGCCGGATCAGGCCGCCATCATCGACCGTCTGGTGGAGCTGCAGGCCACCCACGGCAACATTACCGACAAAGAGGCCTACAAAAAGGCCCTCTACGCCCGCGAGGCGGAGGGCTCCACCTATGTGGACAACGGCATCACCGTGCCCCACGCCAAAACGGCCTGCGTCACCCGCCCCAGCCTGGCGGCTCTCCGCCTGAGCGCCCCGGTGCAGTACAATGCCGAGGACGACGGTACCACCGACCTGCTGTTTGCCATTGCCGCCCCGGAGGACGGCGGCCTGCATGTGGATATGCTGGCCCGCATGATGCAGATGCTGATGAACGAGGACTTCGTGGAGAAGCTCCGCGCCGCCAAGACCCCGGCGGAGTTCCTGGACGCCATCGACGCACAGGAAGAGGCTCAGTTCGGGGATGAGAGCTTCACCCAGCAGCAGATCCCCCAGAACGGCTACCGGGTGCTGGCCGTCACCGCCTGCCCCAACGGCATCGCCCATACTTACATGGCCGCCGAAGCCCTCGTCAAGGCCGGTGACAAGCTGGGTCTGCCCGTGAAAGTGGAGACTAACGGCTCCGACGGCACCAAGAACGCCCTGACCCGGAAAGAGATCGAGGCGTGCGACGGCATCATCGTGGCAGCGGACAAGAACGTGGAAACGGCCCGCTTTGACGGCAAGCCCGTCCTGTTCACCCGGGTGGACGACGGCATCCACAAACCCGAAGAACTCATCAAAAAAGTGGCCCACGGTGAGGTGCCGGTCTTCCACGCCAAGGGCGGCGCGCAGGCGGCCGCGGAGGAGGACACCGCAGGCGAGAGCCTGGGCCGCAGCCTCTACAAACACCTGATGAACGGTGTCTCCCACATGCTGCCGTTCGTGGTGGGCGGCGGCATCATGATCGCCCTGGCATTCCTGCTGGACGACTACACCATTGATCCCTCCAACTTCGGGATGAACACCCCTGTGGCGGCGTTCTTCAAGACGGTGGGCAGCGCGGCATTCGGCTACATGCTGCCCATCCTGGCCGGTTTCATCGCCATGTCCATTGCGGATCGTCCGGGTCTGGCCGTCGGCTTTGCGGGCGGCGTCCTGGCCATGAACGGCACCAACTTTGCAGACCTTGCCAATGGCGAGACCACCGGGATCTCCGGCGGCTTCCTGGCGGCTCTGCTGGCTGGTTTCGTGGCAGGCTATGTGGTCCAGTTCCTCAAAAAGATCACCGAAAAGCTCCCCGCCAGCCTCAACGGCATCCGGCCCATGCTGATCTATCCGCTGGGCGGCATCCTCGTGGTGGGCGCGATCATGTGCGGCATCAACCCCATCATGGGTATGATCAACACCGCCATGACCGATTGGCTCAACGCCATGGGCGGCACTTCCAAGGTCCTGCTGGGTGCCATCGTGGCCGGTATGATGAGCATTGATATGGGCGGCCCGTTCAACAAGGCAGCTTACGTCTTTGGCACCGCGGCGCTGGCCTCCGGCAACTACGAGGTCATGGCCGCTGTCATGGTGGGCGGCATGGTGCCTCCCATCGCCATCGCCCTCTCCACCACGTTCTGCCCTAAAAAGTGGACCCCGGATGAGCGCCGCAACGGCATCGTCAACTATGTCATGGGCCTCTGCTTTGTCACCGAGGGCGCCATCCCCTACGCGGCGGCCGACCCGCTCCGCGTGCTGCCCAGCTGTGTCATTGGCGCGGCCCTGTCCGGTGCCCTCTCCATGACCTTTGGCTGCGCCCTGCGGGCACCTCACGGCGGCATCTTCGTCTTCCCCGTGGTCGATCATACTCTGCTCTACTGCGTGGCGCTGGCCGTGGGCAGCGTGGCAGGCGCTGTGATCCTCAGCCTGCTCAAGAAGACCCGCGCCGAGGCATAATGTACAAAGCCATTCTCCAAACTTCATCATAAGCAAAAGGCCCCCGCTGTGCACTGGCAGACCAGACACGGCGGGGGCCGCTTTTGTTGAGAGAACGACTCCATACAAACACAAAAACCCGCCTGGCAGCGGGTTTTTGTGTATAGAGGGGTGGGAAAGTATATAAAGTGGTGAATCGCAATTTCAGGCAGGGAAGCTGTTTCAGGCGTTTTGCACAGCCTGTGGACGCGGAAGCCCCGCATCCGTACCCTGCGATATGTATTATACCAGCTCTTTCTTTTTTGTCAAATAGAAATTTCTTGAAATGCTTAAATTTGCACTTTACTTTTGAGGCAAAACTTTATATAATTAACGCAAGCGAAATGAAATCCAACTTTTGCTAGGTTTATAAGTTTTTACAACAATAAAACTTTACTTTCGAAAATTTTTGTGGATTTCAACAGAATATCAAAGGAGACATTGTCCCATGGATGATTTGGACCGTAAAATCCTGGCCCTGTTGGCCAAAAACGCCCGTATGCCTGTCAAGGAGATCGCGGAGCAGGTAGCTCTGACCAGCCCTGCCGTTTCCAGCCGCATCCACAAGCTGGAGACCGATGGCATCATCGGCGGCTATACCGTCACACTCAACCGCCCGGCAGACCGCGTGTATGTGGATGCCCTCATCAGCCTTTCGGTGGCCCCCTCCAAGCACGAGGCGTTCCTGCACCTGATCCAGAACAGCAAGGAAGTGCTGCAGTGCTACCACGTCACGGGCGATTATACATTCCTCATCAAGGTCAGCTGCGGCAGTATGCCCCAGCTGGAGCATCTGATCCTCCAGTTCCAGAAGCTGGGTACCACCAGCACCCAGATCATCCTTTCCACCCCCGTCAACCACGGCGATCTGGAAGCCCTGATGCTGTAAAGAAGCTGAAAAACGTCTGTTCATAAAAGTGTTACAGGCAGCGGCGCAATTTTCGCCCGCGGTGGCTCGTATTCTGGATAGCAGCACAAAAAAGTGGAATACTATGGCTGCACTCTTCCAAATGACGCCTCACGAACGAAAGGAATATCCACTATGAAACTGAAACGCATTTTTGCGGCGCTGCTGGCAGGCGCTGCCCTGCTGGCTCTGGTGGGCTGCGGCACATCCGGCAGCACGGGCAAGCCCGCTTCCTCCGCTGCAAGTACCCCCAAAGACTACACCCAGATCCTCCACGATGCCCGCGGCGCCGAGGACAACGAGTATTATATGATCTTCACCAAAGGCGCGGACGGGAAATACACCGCTCAGTACGGCTACAGCAAGGACTATGAGGCCGACCAGCTCAATGATGAGATCGCCAACATGATGATACCCATGCTCAACTTGGAGGATGGCATGGCGGAGGATTTTGCCGCCTCCCTTTCCACAATGATGGTGCAGAGCTATGGCCTTGCCATTGTCAAGCCTGCCGAGGGCAGAACGCAGGACGTGGTAGACGCCCTGAATGCCTATGTGGAGAGCGAGCAGCAGTCCATGGAGCATTATCTCGAGGACCAGTATCAGATCGCCAAGAACGCGAAAGTGGAGACTCTTCCCTCCGGCGAGGTGGTCCTTGTCTGCTGTGAGGACAGCGATACCGTCCTTGCCAACCTGAAAAAAGCGCTGGCCGCTTAAAAACGAATCACACGCAAAAAAGAACGCCTGCTTCCAGTTGGAAGCGGGCGTTCTTTGCAGGATGGGCAGTACAGAAATTATTCAGCTTTCACGTCGATGGCGTTGACGATCTTGTTGGCGATGTACTCGTGGCCCTGAATGGTGGGGTGGACATCCAGGTCGGTCTTTGCCTTGGGGATGGCCACATAAGTCAGGTCATAGGTCTCGGCCAGCTGCTTCTCAAACTTGTTGAGCTTGCGGAAGTAGTTGTGCCAGCAGGGGATAAACGGCACCGGGTCGGTGTAGCCCATCAGCAGGATCTGCACGTCCGGGTTCAGCTTGCGGATCTCTTGCACGACGGAGATGAGGGCGGAGGTGGTCTGCGGATAGATGCGGTCGCAGATCTTGGCCATATCGGAGGTGATGAGCTTCCAGGAGGCGTTCTTTTCCTCTTTGGTCAGCTCCATGTCCTTGATGCCCTTGAGGATGGTGGAAACGGCAGAGCCGGAGGAGCGCAGGTTGCCGGAGAGGATGATGGAAGCCAGAGCGTCGCTCTTGTGGTTGGTGGCGTTCCACAGGCCGGCCACGCAGGGCACGAACGCGTCATTGGAGCCGATCTGGATGGAGATGACGTCTGCCTTGCGGATGTAATCCTGGAATTCCGGGTAGACGTAGTAGCAGCCGGACTCCATGTTCATCTGGGGCATCTTGCCGTCCCGGATCATGTCCACCAGGTCGGGGGCCGTCAGGGCAGGCAGGCCCAGATCAATGGCGTGGTCGCGGTCCAGGCCCAGCTTGGAAGCTACCTTACCGACATAGCAGTCTGGGGAGTAGCCCTTGAAATTGGGGCGCATGTCCACGCCGTAAGTGGAAGTGCCGTTGGCGCTGTACTGGACATCGGCCAGGCCCACGCCTGCCACGATGCTGTCGCCCAGGGCAACGTAGGTGATCTGCTTCTGCTCCGTGCTCTCCGTGTCGGCAGCAGTTTCTTTCGTGCTGTCCGCCGCGGGGGCAGTCGTTTTGGTGTCGGCGGCGGGAGCCTGTTCGGTGGTGGTAGCCGTCACGGTATCGCCCAGGGTAACGACCACTTCGTTGGTCTCATCCTCAGGGGCCATTTCCGGCTCTGCTTCGTCCACAGCGGCCTCGGGTTCCGCGGGCAGTGCCTCGGTACCCTCAGCAAAGGCGGGGACGCCCAGCGAGAACACCAGAGCGGCTGCCAGCAGCAGGCTGACAAATTTCTTTTTCATGGTGTGGTTCCTTCTTTCCCATCAAAAATCTCAGTAATCGCGGGGAGTGATCTCCTCTTCCAGCTTGCGATAGTCTACCTTGCCCACCGGGGTCATGGGAAGCTCCGACACAAACTTGTAGGCCACAGGCTGGACGTATTCGGGCAGCTCCTCCTCGCACATCTGGCGCAGCTCTTGGATCAGCTGTTTTTTCTTGACACCAGCAGCGGCGGGGGTGAGCACGATGTACACGAATGGCAGGCGGCCCTGCACATGGTCCTGATCGGCACAGCCCACAACGGAGCACTGGTGCACGGCGGGGTGCTGGCTGACCACATTTTCGATCATGGAGGGGAAGACTTTGAAGCCGTCGTGCCGGATGATGAGCCGCTTGATGCGGGAATCCAGGTAGACGAAGCCGTCCTCATCGATATAGCCGATATCGCCGGTGTGGACCCAGACGCGGCCATCCGGGTGCTTGTGCAGGATCATGGCCGTTTCGTCGGGTTTGTTGTAGTAGCCTTTCATGGTGGCGGGGCCGCTGATGCACAGCTCGCCGCGCTGACCAATGGGCAGCTCTTTGTCCGTGCCTGGCTCAAACGCCGAGACGAGGGTGTTGACCATGGGAATGCCCACACTGCCGGGCTTGTTGTTCTTACCAGCGGCCACGGTGGCGGCCGAGGCAACTTCCGTCATGCCATAGCCCTTGGCCATGGGGTACTCCACGTTGTGGGAGGCCAGGAATTCGTTGACCGTCTTCTCCGCGCCCAGCGAAATGGCGTCGCCGCCAGCCGCGTAGTTGTGAATGAACGAGAGGTCTTTTTTCTGAACTTTCGGGTCGGCGGCCAGCTGCTGGTAGTGGGCGGGCACACCGAACATGATCTCGGGCTTGTACTTGAGCACCAGGCTGCCCAGCTTGGCAGGGTCCAGGTTGGGGATGATGACCACCGTCAGGCCCAGCACCAGCGGCAGGTGCACGCCGCAGGCATAGCCGTAGGCGATGAACGGGGGCATAATGTTCATCAGCTTCTGCCCTTTCTGGAACAGGGTGTCATAGGCAGAGAACTGCTGTGCAATGGCGTTGAAGCTGTTGTCTGTCAGCATGACGCCCTTGGGCGAGCCCGTGGTGCCGCCGGTGTGGACCACCACGCAGGCGTGGCCGGGGTCGTAGGGCTCCGCGGCGGTGCTCTGGCCCTCGCCGCCCTCCAGGAACTGCTTCCAGTGCAGAACATTGGATTTGTACTTGTTCTTATCGGGGTTGGTCATCTTGTAGCCGACGCTGAGCGGGAACGGCAGGGAGTCGGCCGGAGAGAGGACGATCACACGCTCCACATGGGTGCGCTTGGCGGCCTGACGGCAGCGCTCGTACACCACGTTCAGGCAGATGAGCAGGTGGGAGTCCACTTCCTCAATGTAATCGTGGATGCCCTCGACGCTGTAGCGGGGATCCACCAGGTTCAGGGTGGCACCAATGAGGTCGGCAGCGTAGAACGCGTAGATGACCTCCGGGGTCATCACGCTGACCACTGTGATGATATCGCCCTTTTTGACGCCGACACCGCGGAGCGCGGCTGCCGTCTTTTTCACATTGACGATGAAGTCCGCATAGGTGAACTTGCGGCCGTAATAATTCAGGGCCGCCTCGCCCAGGCGGTTCTTGTTCTGCTGGCAGACGTAATCAAATGCCGAGCAGGTGGGCAGAGTCTGGTCAATGTACTTCTGTGCGTAATATTTCAGCCAGGGACGCGCCGTAGACGCGTAGAGAACATTTTCCGGTGTAGTCATTGAATAATCCATTTCCTTTTACGTTTTCTCACCCTCACACGGGGTGGTGGAACCGGCTTGGAATCCATCCTGACTATTGTAGTTGAGCAGCCCGGAAAAGTCAATAAACAGAGCGTGTGAAATGTAGCAAAGAAAGCGCGGGACGTTTACATTTCACTCAGCCACTGCTTAGCTTCGGCTTCGCTGCAGAGCACAAAGTGGTTGGGGCGCAGCTCCCGCCACTGAGGCGCCTCCTTGCTGTAATCGTGCATGGAGGGGTCGTACACCAGCAGATGCTTGTTCCGCTCCCGGCGGGGGCTGGGCATGGGGATGGCGGAGAGCAGGCTGCGGGTGTAGGGGTGGATGGCGTGGGTCACCAGCTCCTCAGCATCGGCCAGCTCCACGATGTCGCCCTTGTGGATGACGGCGATGCGGTCCGAGATGTACCGCATCACGGACAGGTCGTGAGCGATGAAGAGGTAGGTGATGTTCCGCTCTTTCTGGATATGGCGCAGCAGGTTGAGCACCTGAGCGCGGATGGACATGTCCAGCGCGGAGATGGGCTCATCGGCAATGATGAACTCCGGCTCCACGATGAGGGCGCGGGCAATGCCGATGCGCTGGCGCTGGCCGCCCGAGAACTCATGGGGGAAACGGGAGGCAAACTCCGGCAGCAGGCCCACGTCCAGCAGAGCCTGACGCACTTTGGCTTCCCGCTCGGCAGCGGAGAGGTCGGGCCGGACGTTCATCAGGCCCTCGCCCACGATGTAGCTGACCTTTGCGCGCTCGTTCAGGGAGGACTGGGGATCCTGGAAGATCATCTGAATCTCCTTGATGATCTGTTTGTCCAGCGCGTGGGAGATCTTGCCGTTGATCTTCTGGCCCTTGTAGAGGATCTCGCCGCCCGAGGTGGGCAGGATGCGCATGATGGCGCGGCCAATGGTCGTCTTGCCGGAACCGGACTCGCCCACCAGGCCAAAGGTCTCGCCTTTATAAATGGTGAAGTTGGCGTTGCTCACGGCCTTGTAAGCCTTGCGGCCGGAGCCATAAGTCACCTCAAGGTTCTTGACCTCCACCAGAACTTCGCGCTTTTGTTCTTCTGCCATATCACATGCCCTCCTCTTTCAGCATCTGCACAGCCGCCGGCGGGTCGATCTTGGGGGCCCGGGGGTCCAGCAGCCAGGTCTTGGCCTTGTGGGTGAGGCTGACATTGAAATACGGCGGACGCTTGACGAAGTCGATCTTGAGCGCCTGCGGGTTGCGGGGCGCGAAAGCGTCGCCGTGAATTTCGGTAAACAGGTTGGGGGGCGTGCCCTGAATGTTGAACAAGTCTTCGCCCTTAATGCCCATCTGGGGCATACTGGACAGCAGGGCCCAGGTGTAGGGGTGGCGGGGGTCGTAGTAAATTTCGTCCGAGGTGCCGATCTCCACGATGTCGCCGGCATACATGACGGCCACCCGGTCCGCGATATTGGCCACAACGCCCAGGTCGTGGGTGATGAGGATGATGGTCAGGTTGTACTTTACCCGCATCTCTTTCAGCAGCTCGAGGATCTGTGCCTGAATGGTCACGTCCAGTGCCGTGGTGGGCTCGTCGCAGATCAGGATCTGCGGGTTGCAGGCTACCGCGATGGCAATGACCACGCGCTGGCGCATACCGCCGGAGAACTCATGCGGGTACTGGTCAAAACGCTTCTCGGCGTCGGTGATGCCCACATCCCGCAGGTATTCCAACGTCTTCTCTTTGGCGGCCTTGCCCTTGAGGCCCTGATGCAGCTCCACGGCCTCCATGATCTGGTCGCCGATGGTCTTCAGGGGGTTGAGGCTGGTCATGGGGTCCTGCATGATCATGGCAATCTCGTGGCCGCGCACCTTGAGCCAGTCTTTTTCTTTGGTCAGCTCGGAGAGGCGGATGGGCTTGCCGTCGTCGGCACCGTAGTAATCAATGGTGCCGCTGGAAATGGAGCCGTTGGCGTCCAGCAGGCCCATGAACGATTTGGTGAACACGCTCTTGCCGGAGCCGGACTCGCCCACGATGGCGAGGACTTCGCCGTGGTAGACGTCCAGGTCGATGCCGCGGATGGCATGGAGGACTTTTCCACGGAGGTTGAATTTGATGTTGAGATCTTTGACCGAGAGGATCAGCTGATTTTTCTGCATCGTCTGTCCCTCCTTTTTATTGCAGATGGTTCTTCGGGTCGGCAGCGTCCGAGAAAGCGTTGCCGATCAGATAGAACGCGATGGTGACAAAGCTGAGGATGATGGTGGGGTAGAGCAGCTGGTAGCGCAGGCCTGCCTGCATCATCACCTTGCGGCCATCGTTGATGAGGTTGCCCAGCGAGGGCGTCTCCACCGAGAGGCCCAGGCCGATGTAGGTGATGAACACCTCACTGCCGATGGCGGCGGGGATGGTCAAAGCCATCCGCAGCATGATGACGCTGACCAGATAGGGCAGCAGGTTGCGCAGCACGATCCGGCTGGTGGGGGTGCCGATGCAGCGGGAGGCCACATTGTAATCCCGGTCGCGGATGATGAGGATCTGGTTGCGGATAAAGCGCGCCATCTCGATCCAGCCCGTGATGGACATGCCCAGGATCAGCGTTTTGATGCTGGGGGAAGCCACATAGGAGATCAGAATCAGGATGATGGTGGAGGGAACGTTATCGCAGATGTTGTACAGCTCGGTAAAGAAGAAATCCAGCTGGCGGACATAGCCCCACAGCACACCGGCGGTGATGCCCACCACGGCCTCGATGAGGGCCACGAAGAACGCGATGATCAGACTGGTGCGGGCACCGGCCCAGATGCGGGCCCACAGATCCTGGCCGATGGCGTTGGAGCCCCAGATAAAGCCCATCTCACCGGGGGCAATGTTGCGGTACTGCACGCCGGTGGCAGGATCCACCTCGCAGAGGTTGGGGTCTACCTGGCCGGGCAGGTGGGGCTGGAAGAAAGCAAACGCCACCACGGCGATGAGGGCCACCAGCAGGACCACGGCCAGCTTGTTCTTAAAGAACGCGCGGAACGTGCTGCCCCAGTAGCTGTAGTTGGAGTAGCCCGTGGCTTCGGCCTGCTCGGAACGGAACCCGGCGGGGGTAAACAGCTCGTCTTCCGGCAGCTTGGCCCAGGCAGCGGGACCGTCTTTCTGCAGTTTGTTCAGCTGGGCTTCCAGCTTCTTTGCTTTTTCGTCTTTGATGCGGAACAGCATTATCGGCCACCTTCTTTCTTGCCAAGGCTGATGCGGGGATCAATGAGCACCATGAGCAGGTCGCCCAGGATCAGGCCGATGATGCCCACGCAGGCGTACAGCAGCACGATGCCCTGCACCAGGGTGTTGTCATGGCGCTGCACACAGGTGACCAGCAGGCCGCCCATGCCGGGAATGCTGTACAGGCTCTCGATGTAGATGGAGCCGACGACGGTGTTCAGGAATGCGGAGGGAATGTACTGCACCAGCGGGACCATGGCGTTGCGGAAGATATGCTTCAGCGCGATCTTATTCTCGCTCACGCCCTTGGCGCGTGCCAGGCGGACGTAGTCCTTGTTACTCTCGTCCACCATGTAGCGGCGGAGCCACATGGCGTAGAACGCAATGTTGCCCAGGCTCATGGAACAGACCGGCAGCACCCAGTATTTCCAGTTGGAGGCGTCAAACAGCAGGCCCACGCCCAGTGCCGTGGTGCCATACATCTGGATGTACAGGTAGTACACGGCGCTGGGCACTGCCTGGATGAGCACGATGATGGCGGTGCCGATCTTATCCGGCCAGCGGGATTTAAAACGCCCCATGAACATGCCCATGGGGATGCCGATGACAAGGCTCAGCAGCATGGCGTATACACCCATCTGCACCGAGATGGGCAGCTTCTTGGCCAGGATGCCGGTGACGGAAGCGTTGACCTTATAAATATGGCTCACGCCCAGGTCGCCATGCAGGGCATCTTTCCAGAAACGGACGATCTGCACCGGGAGCGGGTCCAGCAGGCCCATGGACTGCAGGCCGGCCTGGATCTGTACCTCGGTCATTTTTTCATAGTTCGCAAAATAGCCCTCCACCGGCATCAGCCGCAGAAGACAGAACACGAGCGTGACGATGATGAACAGTGTCAAAATCGAGCGCCCGACACGTTTCGCCAGATATTTGAGCATATCTGCGCGCACCCCTCTCTCTTTGTTTTGTAATAACGGATAGGAATAGAATACAACAAAAAACTACTTTTGGAAAGTGATTTGCCCATTTTTGTTGAAAAATTAATCAGAAAAGGCGATAAAAAAGACCCTGTACGGCCAAAACCATACAGGGCTTTTGAAAATATTACAAGATGGTCAGTTCAAAATGAAATTTGCTTCATGTAAAACTCAGCGGGCGTCGCGGTTGGCCTCGTACTCGGCCATGGAAACGTAGTGATCCAGCACATGGATGCCCTTGAGGCGCTTGTTGGAGAAGCCGGTGGAAGCGTACTGGCCCTCCCAGTAGTTCAGGCGGGTAGCCAGATACGCGGGCACGCTCATGCCCATGGGAACGACCAGAGCGTTGTTGATGAGGGAAGCCTCGGCGTTGGCAAAGGCGTCATAGCGGGCGTCGATGTCCTCGGTGATGGCGGTGGCCTCCTCAATGGCGTTCATGTAGTTCAGCACGGCATCAGCAGTCTCGCCGGTAATGTAGCCATCCTCCACGCCGGTGCGCAGGAATGCGTAGCGGCTGCCGCGGTCGCCCGCGGCCTGATAGAACGGGTCGGACTCGGTCTGGGGGTCAGAGTAGTCGGCACCCCAGTTGCACAGCAGGAAGCAGAACTTGCCGTTGCGGCGGACGGTGGACAGGAAGCCGTCGGACGGGCCGGCGGTGATGATGATGTCGATGAAGTTGAAGCCGTCGTTCAGCACGCTCTCCAGCTGCTGCTTGAGCACCTGGCACTGCTTGTCCCAGTCCACAGAGGAGGGGTTGTAGGGCAGCTGCACCTTGATGGGGAACGTCGCACCAGCCGCGGTCAGCTCCTCCACGGCGGCATCGCGGTACTCCTTGGCCTTGGCCTCGTCAAAGAACTCGGTGATGTTGGCCAGGTCGCCGCACTGCAGGTAATCCACGCCCTCGCTGTTGGCGCAGAAGCTGGGCGGGGTAACGGTGTTCAGCTTATAGTTCTCGTAGCCCTCGGGAGCCTTGACAGCCAGCGTGACGGCGTTGTTGATGCCGTACAGGAATGCTTTGCGGAAGTTGGTGCTGTTGATGGCCTTGGCCCAGTTCTCGGGTTCGTACTCTGCATCCAGGCCGTCCACGGTGGCGTTGGAGAAATTGTGGGGCAGCGGGCAGAAGTTGAACATGTAGAAGTAGGTGTAGTTGGTGTTGGGGCGATCCATGGAGACCATGTCCTTGGTGGTATCGTCGGCCAGCCAGCTGTCCAGGATGTCGGAGCCGATGGTAGCCTCGTCGATCTCGCCGCGCTTGATCATCTCGGGGCCGTTGACGCTGGCCTCGGCGTTGTAGATGCGGCTGACCGTCTCGATGAAGACGTTGTCGGCGTCGTAGTTCTCCGGATTCTTCTTCATGATCCAGGTCTCCAGAGACTCGTACTCGGCCAGGTAGTAAGCGCCGCAGCTGTAGGTGGTCTCTGCACTGGTGGCGAACTGGTCACCGACCTCTTCCAGCAGGGGGCCGTAAGCGGGCTCATAGGGCAGGTAGCACAGCAGGCTCAGGAAGCCAGGGAAATCGTAGGCCAGGGTGTAGGTCAGGGTGTGCTCATCCACAGCGTGGACGCCCACGTCCTCAAAATCAACGGGAGCGTAGGTGGTGGTGCCGTCCGGGCCTGCCACAGTGACCACGCCGGAAGCATCCACGGTGTAGGTGGTGCCGTCATCGTCCACGATGCCGCCGTTGGCGTTGGCCAGGTAGACGTAGTAGTTGTAGTAATCGTCAGCGCCTGCAATGTAGGAGGTGACGAGGTCCACGTTGGAGGAAGCGTAGTCCGGGGTCAGGACGTACTTCAGGGCGTCCACAAAGTCCTGCGCGGTCACGGGAGCAACGACTTCGCCGTTGCAGTCCACCCAGTTCTCGTCACGCAGGTGGAACGTCCAGGTCAGGGTGTCCACATCCCAGTCCCAGCTGGTGGCCAGGCCCTCTTTCATCACACCCTTGTTATCGTACTCCACCAGGGTGTCCACGCAGTTGGCGCCCACCTGCATCTCCAGGTCGGAAGAGGTGGTCAGGTAGTTCAGAGTGGAAGGCTGGCTGTCGTACAGGATGGTATAGCTGCTGCCGCCTGCAGAAGCCGTACCGGAAGCCGCGGAGCTGCCAGCGGAAGAACTGCCGCCGCAGCTGCTCAGCAGACCAGCTGCACAGGTGCCAACGGCTGCCAGACCGCTGGCCTTGAGGAACTGACGACGGGTGATCGAATGAGTCATGATGATTCCCTCTTTTCTTCGGTTTTGCATTTTGCGTTCGTGTTGTTTTGCCCGCTGTTTCCCAGCAGCGGGGGAGGTGCCGTCAACTGCCCCGCGGGCAGCCTATGAAAAAAGAGCAACGGAAATACATCCGTTACTCCTTTGTAACAGTCCTCCGGCCACACAGGTGGTTAGCCAAAGTATAGCATTGATTGGCTCCGGCGTCAATTGTTTTTTGCCGCATTGCGGCCCATTTTGCATGCCAGCGATCAGATACTGGCGGTGGGGGCGGCGGCCTCCGGGGCCGCTGCCGGGGCAGCAGGAACCGCGGTTTCGGCGGAAGCGGCGGCATTTTCAGCGGCCAGCTCCTGAGCCGCTGCCTTGGCGGACTCCTCCGCGGCGGTTTTGGCTGCTTCCTCGGCAGCGCGCTTGGCCTCCCGCTCTGCCGCGCGCTCCTTGGCGCGGGCGGCGGCCTCCTCCTGCCGCTTTTTGGTGCGGCGCTTGATCCGGCAGACCGAGCAGATGCCATCCACGGAGTCCGGTGCAATGGGCTTGCCGCAGTCGGCGCAGAGGGTCTTGGTGCACTTGTAAATGCTCACGGGGCCCAGCGTGGTCAGCTGGCGGAGCTTCATCCCGTCGATGCCGTGGTTGGAGCAGGACGCCACGCAGATGCCGCACTCGCCGCATTTCCAGGGGGTGACCACGATGCGGGTCTGGCCGTCGGGCAGGTCTTCCACCTTGAGGGCGTTGGCCCGGCAGGATTTTTCGCACTTGCCGCAGCCAAAGCACTTGTCTGTCACATTGGGCAGGTAGTAGCCGTAGCGCAGGGGTGTTTCCATGGCGGCCTTGAGCTGTTTGGTGCGCTGGTGGAGCAGCAGGCGGAAATCCATGCCGGCGTCCTCCTCGTCCCGCAGGCCGGGCAGCTTTTGCAGCAGCTTTTTGGTGCCGGATTTGGAGCCCTCGGTCAGCTGTTCCATCATCTCCCGGCGGGACAGCTCCTTGACGTGATAAGGGGCATCCTCCAGCTCATAGGCCAGGGTGAACCGGGCCTCGAACACGGTAGGGCCAAAGAATTCCACCAGCCGGGTGAGCTCCTTGCGCAGCTGCTCGGCGCACAGGTCGTTCTCGCACTCGCCGCAGGGGGTCAGATCCAGCACGATCTTCTTGCTCAGGGCCAGGTAGGCCAGCGCCTCCCAGGAGAGAGCCGAGATGCAGAGCCGGGTGATGGTATTTTTGCGGGTGCTCTTCTCGCACCCGATCCAGATGGTATCGTTATCGTTGTCTGCCGGGGTGGTGTCCCGCTGCACCTGCTCCGGCGAGGGGGCGATGCAGCCGCTGCGGCAGGCCGAAACACAGAGCCCGCAGTCGGTGCAGGGATCCCAGTCTTTGACAAGGTTTGGGCGGGTGAAGATCTGGTCACCGTAGGGGCAGATGTCCTTACAGGTGGTGCAGGGCGTGCGGTGGGGGTGCAGGTTCCAGCACTGACGGCGGTTGATCTCCGGATGAGAGGTCTTCATCAGCGCATCCATGGCGTACCGGGTAAAGATGCTCATGCGCGGCTCACTCCTTTTCGGCGCTGTCGGTCACAGAGGTGACTTCGGCGTGGTCCAGCAGAAAACGCTGTACTTTTTTGGCGGCCAGAGCGGCGGCCACGGCGTCCTCGGTCAGCACCTTGCGGATCTCGGCCTCGGGGGTCTCCTGCAGGGCGGCCAGACGGCGGTACTCGGCGTTGACCTCCTCCGGGTGGACGACGATCTGCTCGGCCTCGGCAATGGCGCGGGCGGCCAGCATCACCCGGGCCCGGCTCTCGGCCTCGTCACGGTAGCGCTGGCGCAGGGCCTCCGGGGTGGTGTGGCTGTTCTTGCAGTGCTGTTCCACGGTCAGGCCGCTGCGGGAGAGCCGCTCGCCCAGCAGCTTCATCTCGTTGTCAGCAGTGCGGTCCAGCGTTTCGGGCGCAATGTGGACCTCGATGTTGGCCCCGGCCATTTCCAGCAGGCGCTGGCCGGCGGCGCGGTCGGCACCCTCTTCATGGATCTTCTGCTTCTGGGCCCGGATCGACTCCCGCATGGCGGCGAGAGAGTCATAACCGATGGACTTGGCAAACTCCTCCGTCAGCTCCGGGGTGTGCTTCTCGGCCACCGAGCGGAGGTTGATCTCAAACTGGGCGGTCTTGCCGGAGAGCTCCGGCACCCGGAACTCAGCGGGGTAAGTAAAATCGAAGCGGAACGTCTCCCCGGCGCGGTGGCCGTAGATGGCCTGCTCGGCGGCGGGCATCAGCTTGCCGTCACCCAGCACCACCATCACTTTTTCCATCCGGCTGTCGGGAATCTCCTTGCCGTCCATGTAGCCCGCAAAATCCAGCAGGGCGCGGCAGCCGCGCTTGGCGGGCTCCTGGGTGGGGCGGTAGGTGGCGTGCATCCGGGTCTGGTGCACCATCTCGATGTCCAGCGTCTTCTCCGTCACCGGCCGGACATGGCGGGTGATGGCCAGACCCTTGTACTGGCCCAGCTTGACTTCAGGGAAATTGTACTTTTTCTTTTCCATGGTGTAATACTCTCCTTATTGAAACCTCTCACCGCTCCATCTCGCTTTGCGAGCATGTCGCGGAGCAGCCTCCCTTTGTCGCATCTGCGACAGTTCCCTCCGACCGGAGGGAGTCTTTCCGATCAGGGAAGCCATGAAAGATGAAATTTAAACTTTTTCATCCTACAGTATAACAAACCGGGGCGGGGGCTGACAAGAGTGCCCACGGGCCAGGACGCAAAATATCCCGCTGCATTTTCAGCAGACGGGATATTTTAAATGCAATATTACTTTTTGGATTTGTTTGCGGGGGTTTTTGCGGCTCGGGCGGCTTTCCGCTTCTGGTTCAGGGCCAATGCCGCGCTGGCCTGGGCGGCCTCCGGGTGGAGGGCTTCCGGGCTCAGGCGGAACAGGCGGCTGCCCATGGCGGGCAGGTCGATGGCCAGCGTGTAGTCCCGGCCGTAGACGCCGCCGTCGGTGGTGTGGAATGTTTTCGTGCGGGACTTGTCCGCGCCGCCCCAGACGGAGGCCTCGGTGTTCAGCAGTTCTTCGGCCCCACAGGGAAACTTGAGGTAGAGCGGGAACTTTTTGTGGGCGGTGTTCTGGGTGTTCATCACACAGAGCAGGTTCTGCCCGGCTCCCTTGCGCAGCCAGGCGTACACGCCCTCGGCGCGGCTCTCACAGGCCACCCACTCAAAGCAGTCCGGGTTGTACTCCCCGTCGTAGAGGGCAGGCTCGGTGGCATACAGGCGGGAGACGGCGGCGAAGAATTTCTGGAAGCTGTCGTGGAACGGGTACTTGAGCAGGTCCCAGTCCAGCGGGCGCTTTTCGTCCCACTCCCGGAAATGTGCCATCTCGTTGCCCATAAAGTTGAGCTTTTTTCCCGGATGGGTGTACATATAGAAATACAGGGTGCGCAGCTGGGCGCATTTTTCCTCGTAGGTGCCCCAGAGCTTATCAATGATGGTCTTCTTGCCGTGGACGACTTCGTCGTGGCTGAGGGCCAGCAGGTACAGCTCATTGTAGAAATACTGCATACTGAACGTCAGCTTGTGGTAGGCGTCCGGCCGCTCCCCGAACGGGGTGGCAAAGTAATCCAGCGTGTCGTGCATCCAGCCCATGTCCCACTTGTAATCAAAGCCGATGCCGTCGTACCGGGTGGGGGCGGTCACTTTGAGGAAGTTGGTGGAGTCCTCGGCGGTGTAGATGCCGGTGGGCCAGCGCTCGTTCAGGCCGTGGTTGAGCCCCCGCAGGAAGTTGAGGGCTCCCTCGTTCACGCCCCGGTTGGGGTCACCCTGCCAGTAGATGGCCCGGGAGATGGCGTCCATCCGGATGCCGTCGCAGTGGTAGACATCCATCCAGAGGGCGGCGGCGCTGTTCAAAAAGCTGCGGATCTCGCCCCGGTAATAGTTGAAATTGCAGGTGCCCCACTCGCTGTGGCCCACGTCGCTGTCGTACTCGTAGAGATAGGTGCCGTCGAAGCGGGCCAGAGCATCGGCGTTGGCCGCAAAGTGGACGGGAACAAAATCCATAATGACGCCAATGCCCATCCGGTGGCAGGCGTTGACGAACGAGGCAAACTGGGCCGGGCTGCCGTACCGGCTGGTGACGGAGAAATACCCGGTGGTCTGGTAGCCCCAGCTGCCGTCAAAGGGATGCTCGGCCAGGGGCAGCAGCTCCACATGGGTGAAGTGGTGGTCCAGCAGCCAGGGGATCAGCTCCCGGGCCAGCTCCTCGTAATCGTACCAGCCGTCAGAGCCATCGGGCTTTGTGGCGTTGGGTTTCTGTTTCCAGCTGCCCGCATGGAGCTCGTAGATATTCAGGGGCAGGTTGCGGCATTTGTCCCGCCGCTCCATCCAGGCACTGTCGTCAAAGCGGAAGTCCAGCCTTGTCAGGCGGCTGGCGGTGCCGGGGCGCAGCTCGGTGGAAAAGGCGTAGGGGTCGGAGTGGAGCACGACGCTGCCGTCCGCCCCGTGGACCCGGTATTTGTAGAGGTCGCCCTCGGCAAGGCCCGCAATGAAGCCGCTCCACAGGCCGGTGTCGGCTTTTTCCATGGGCACGCCGGGGCCCCAGCCATCAAAGCCGCCGCAGATCTCCACGGCGGTGGCACCGGGGGCCCAGACGTTGAACCGCCAGCCCTCTTCCCCATGGGGGCCCTGGGCCGGGTGCGCGCCGAGGATGCGGTAAGCGTCAAAGCATTCGCCAACAAAAAAGCTCTGGGGGAGGGAGGGATACATCATGCAAAAGACTCCTTACATTTGATATTTTGAAAACGAAGCATTTTGTGCTATACTGAAGCTGCTGTATGCAGCATGATTTACGAATAAGAGGAGCGGTTGATTGACTATGGCTTGGTATGACAACGCGGTATTTTATCACATTTACCCTCTGGGGCTCTGCGGCTGTGCCCACGAAAACGACGGCCAGCCCACCCCCGGCGCTTTTGAAAAGCTGAACGCCTGGGCAGAACACGCGGCACGGATCGGCTGCACGGCCATTTATATCGGCCCGCTGTTTGAGAGCGGTTCCCATGGCTACGATACCATTGATTACCGCCGGGTGGACCGCCGCCTTGGCACCAACGAGGAATTTAAGGAATTTGTGGCCGGCTGCCACGCCCGGGGCCAGAAAGTCATCGTGGACGGTGTGTTCAACCATGTGGGCCGGGATTTCTTCGCGTTCCAGGACCTGAAAGCCAACCGGGAGAACGCCCGGTATAAAGACTGGTTCTGTGATGTGAATTTCTGGGGCAACAACGAGTACAACGATGGTTTTTCCTATGGCAACTGGGGCGGCTTCAACCTGCTGGTCAAGCTGAACCAGCGCAACCCCGAGGTGCAGAATTACCACTTTGACACCATCCGCTTCTGGGTGGATGAATTTGACATCGACGGCATCCGGCTGGACGCGGCCGATGTGCTGGACTTTGACTTCATGAAAGGCCTGCGCCGCCTGGCCAACGAGGTCAAGCCCGAGTTCTGGCTGATGGGCGAGGTCATCCACGGCGATTACAGCCGCTGGGCCAACCCCGAGATGCTCCACTCCGTGACCAACTACGAGCTGCACAAGGGACTGTGGAGCGGCCACAACGACCACAACTATTTTGAGATCGCCCACACCATGCGCCGCCTGCAGGGCCTGTGCCATGATACCAAGCTCTATCTCTTCTCGGATAACCACGATGTGGAGCGCCTGCCCAACAAGCTGCGCAACAAAGAGCATATCCGCCACATTGCCATTCTAGTATATACGCTCTGGGGCATTCCGTCCATCTATTATGGCTCGGAATTTGGCATTGAGGGCAAAAAAGAGTGGGGAAGCGACTGGCCGCTCCGCCCCTGCCTGAATCTGGACGACTACAAGGACGCCGAGAAGACGAATTTCGTCACCAGTGTCTATGCAAAGCTGGGCAAACTCCATGCGGAATACCCGGAACTGAGCAGCGGGGAGTTCAAAGAGCTCAGCCTGACCACCCAGGGCTATGCCTACGCCCGGGTGAAAGACGGCGAGGCCATCGTGGCCGTGATGAACAACGGTGACACCCCGGTGCAGATGGAATTCCAGCTGCCCGTGGAGGCCTCCGGTTACGAGGACCTGATGGAAGACACCGTGGGCGGGCAGAAGCTGCTGGCCGAGGTGGGCTGGGGCCGGATGAAAGTCCAGGTGCCCTCCAACTACGCGACCCTGCTGCGGCTGAAACACTGAGCTTGCGCCGGGGCACGGCTTCTGCTATGATAAGAGAGAAGTGAAAGGGGAGAGTGGGATGAACGCTGCACAGCGCAGGGAAAGGATACTGACACGGCTGACGGGTGCCAGCGAGCCCATGAGCGCCAGCCTGCTGGCCGGGGAACTGGGGGTCTCCCGCCAGATCGTGGTGGGGGACGTGGCCCTGCTGCGGGCGGCCGGGGCTCAGATCGACGCCACGCCCCGGGGCTACCAGCTCCACCCGGCGGCCAAAGGCTACACGGGCATCCTGGCCTGTGTCCACCGCACGGCCGAGGAGATGCGCGCCGAGCTGTACACCGTGGTGGACCAGGGCGGCGTGGTGGTGGATGTGGCCGTGGAGAACCCGCTGTACGGCGAGCTGCGCGGCAACCTGAACCTTGCCAGCCGCTACGATGTGGACCTGTTCCTCCGGCAGGCGGCGGATACGCCGGAGTGCCTGCTGAGCCGGATGACCGGCGGCGTGCACCTGCACACCCTCCACTGCCCGGACGAAGCCAGCTTCCGCCGCGTCAAGGCTGCTCTGGCTGAAAAGGGGCTGCTGTACCAGAAAGAATAACCCCAATTTTATTCTAAAAAAAGACCAACCCCTTGTCCATCGACGAAAGACGAAAAGGGTTGGATAATCAACCAAACGTGGAAAGAGGTGGTTTATTTTGGATATCCGCATTGCCAGAACGGACCGTGCCATTGAAAAGGCATTTATGGAGCTGCGGGCCAAAAATCCGCTGGAAAAAATCAAGATCAAGGATCTGTGCGCACTGGCCTGCATCAACAAATCCACATTCTATGCCCACTATGAGGACATCTACGCCCTCTCCAGCGGGCTGGAGACCAAAGTCATCGGCAACATCCTTGCCTGTGTGACCGACTTTGGGCCGAACCGCCCGCTGGACCACACCGAGGAACTGACCCAGGGGCTGTTCCGCGCCTTTGTGCAGAACCAGCGCGCCGTCAACATCCTCTTCTCGGGCAGCCGCCAGGGCGTGTTTGCCAACAGCATCGAGCAGGGCCTGCGCAAGCGGGTGGCGGAGCTGGACCCCACGTTCACGGCGGATCCCCGCCGCGGCATCGTCCTCTCGTTCTGCGTGCAGGGGTGCTTCTACGCCTTTACCAACAACAGCGGCCGGATGGACGAGGCCAAGCTTGTGGCCCTGCTGGCCGAGATCGCCAAAGCAGCCCAGAAGATCGAGCTGTGATTTTGAGAAGAAACAAAAAAATCCGTCCGGCATTGCCAGGCGGATTTTTTGCTTCCCGTTTGTTTCCTTCCTTACACGCCCGAAGCGCCGTAGTTTGCCAGCACGCGGGCAGAGGGGTCGTTGACGTTGCAGTTGGGCCATGCCTTGTTGGGCATCCAGAAGCCCACGATGGTGCGGCTCTGGTCGTAGTAGTATTTCTCGAAGATCTCGCGGTAGAGCAGGCTCTCTTTCGTGAACGGCATACAGTGGGCGGAATAGTTGGCCCGGCGGAGCTGGAACTCCTCATCGGTGTACAGGCCCTCGGCATACTCTTTGATATCGTCCACCATGCTGTGGCCCACGGCGTCGGAGAACGCGGCCTTTTCACGCCACAGGATCTCCGGGGGCAGCCAGTCCCCCTCAAAGGCCTTGCGGAGCAGGTATTTGCCCTTGCCGTAGCTGTTCAGCTTCTTTTCGGGGTCAATGGCCATGACGTAGCGGACGAAGTCCAGGTCGCCGAACGGCACACGGGCCTCGATGCTGTTGGCGGAGATGCAGCGGTCGGCGCGGAGAACGTCATACATGTACAGCTCCCGGATGCGCTTCTGGCTCTCCTGCTGGAACGCGTCGGCGGTGGGGGCGTAATCGGTGTATTTGTAGCCGAACAGTTCATCGGAAATTTCACCCGTCAGCAGCACGCGGACGTCGGTCTGCTCGTGGATGGCCTTGCACAGCAGGTACATGCCCATGCTGGCGCGGATGGTGGTGATATCCCAGGTGCCCAGCAGCCGGATGACTTCTTCCAGGCTGTTGATGACCATGTCCCGGTTAATGATGATCTCATGGTGCTCGCTGCCCAGATACTCTGCGGTCTGGCGGGCATATTTCAGGTCGATGGCGTCGGTGTCCATGCCGATGGCAAACGTCTGGATGGGCTTGCCCAGCTTTTTGGCCGCAATGGAGCAGACCAGCGAGGAATCGAGGCCGCCGGAGAGCAGGAAGCCCACCGGGGCATCGGCGTCCAGCCGCTTCTCCACGCCCGCAATGAGCTTTTCGCGGATGTTTTTCAGGATGGTGGGCATGTCGTCCTCCATGGGGGCCGGCACGTCGGCGATGTCCTCATACCGGACAAAGCGGCCATCGCAGTAGTAACTGCCAATGGGGAACGGGCGGATGTCGTCGCACCAGCCAATGAGGTTCTGCATCTCGGAGGCGAACGCGATCTGGTGGCTGGACTTGGAGTAGCCGTAGAACAGCGGCCGGATGCCGATGGGGTCGCGGGCCGCGATCAGACGATCCTTGCGGGAATCGTACAGAATCAGAGCAAACTCGGAGTCCATGTGGCGGAACATGTCGAGGCCATACTCATAATAGAGCGGCAGCAGGATCTCGCAGTCACAGTCGGAGGCGAATTTGTAGCCCCGGCGCTTCAGGATCTCTTTCTCGAACCGGAAGCCGTACAGCTCACCGTTGCAGACCACGCAGTCGGCCCCGCGGTAGAACGGCTGCATTCCCTCCGGCGTCAGGCCCATGATGGCAAGGCGGCCAAAGCCCATCAGGCCGAAAGGCCCTTCCACCACGCGCTGATCGTCCGGGCCGCGCGTCACGGTGCGCAGCAGGTATTCTTTGAATTTGGCGGCACTCAGGTCGTGCCCCGTGTAACCCATAACACAACACATACTTCTTACCCCTCTGAAACAAATCAAACCAAACAAAAAATACGGCAGCAATCATCCCATTTGCTAGGACGAATGCTGCCGTATCCGTGGTGCCACCTAAATTACCGGCGCACAGGGGCGCCAGTCACTTTTGTGCGCTCTCCCCGTTGAAAGCACTGCCGCGATAACGAGCGGCGCACGTCTGCCCCTACTACGCGCCCGAGGCGGGTTCAGGGGGAAGCTCACGGGGGTTCGTTCAGGTCCGGCTCTCTGCGCGGCTTGCACCTGCCCGCGCTCTCTGGAAGAGGGCCGCGTGGACCTTACTTTTCCCGGTCAACGCTTTTTCTTGACCGAATTGTATCACGGCTTTTCTGCCGTGTCAATCGGGGATTCACAATTTTTTTCGGTTTGTGCAGGGTGAACGGTTTCGGCTTCCTTTGCGGCGCAGCTGCGGCACAAACCGTACAAAACGCTGCCCTCGCACTGCAGGGTAAAGCCGTGCTCCGCCATCAGGTGGCTCCGCACCTCATCCATGAAATGGCAGTCCAGGTGGTAGATGCGGCCGCACCGCACGCACTTCAGGTGCAGGTGCTCCCGGCAGTGGCGGCCCTCGTCCACATACTGGAACACGGCTTTTTCGCCCTTGTCCGCCACGTATTTCATCACCCGCTGCTCCCCGGCCAGTTTATCCAGATAGCGGTAGACCGTGGTGGGGTTGGGGGCCGCGCCCTGCTCTTCCAGGTGGGCCAGAATGTTGGACGCGCTGACTGCGTGCTGGCGGTTATTGATGAGATAATCCAGGATGAGCTGGCGTGTTTTGGTGTTGTAGCCGTCGCTTCGTGCCATGCAAAAACCTTCTTTCTACCGGGTAGTGTACCACAATTTACACATGGATGCAAAACAAGAGCGCGAAACTGGTGACAAGCACAAAAACGTTTGTCAAAATACTCAAAACAGAGACAATATATCTGGTCAAAACGGAAAACGCACCAAAGTTTTGCGAAAAGTCTTGTAATAAATGATACCTTGTGTGATAATAAGAAGAACAGATTCGTTGGATTGTTTCAGGGATACAACCTGCCGTACCCAGAGCGCTGCTTCCGGTTGGAACGTTGTGGGTGGGCGGGGTATTTTTGCTTGAAAGATCCCCGGAGATATAGGAGAAGATGATGAAAGAGATGGAATCCCAGGCAAAGCTGAGCTTGAAACTTCAGGCGTACCAGTACCTGAAAACCAAAATCCTGAACTGCGAGTACCGTCCCAACGAGTTTCTCAACGAGCAGAAGCTCTGCGCCGAGATGGGCAACATCAGCCGCACCCCCATGCGGGACGCGCTGGGCCGGCTGGAGCAGGAGGGCCTCATCACCATCCTGCCCAAAAAGGGCCTGATGGTGTCCGGGATCACCGAAGAAGACGTGCACAGCATGTTTGAGATGCGTCTGCTGGTGGAGCCCTATGCCCTGCGTACTTATGGCAGCGAGATCCCGCAGGAGGAGCTGGCCGCGTTTACCGAGTTGATGCATAACCCGGACCGCATTGATGATTTCTGCAAAGCGGACGATGATTTCCACGAGCTGCTGATGAGCACCCTGCCCAACAAGTATCTGCGCTCGGCCTACGACCGCATCACCGGCCTGAACACCCGTTTCCGCATCATGACCGGCAAGGTGAGCATGATCAACCGGGAGCAGACCTGTGAAGAGCATCTGGAAATTCTGGATGCCGCTACCAAGGGCGACTGGAACACCGCCGCCGATGCTTTGCAGAAGCACCTGGAGATCGCCCGTGACAAAGCCGAGGGCGTGATCAAGGTCATCCGGCTGTGGTAACTGGAAGCAAGCAAAAAAGGACGCCTGACGGCATAAGTCAGGCGTCCTTTTCGTATGGGGCAAAAATCAGAGCGCGTCCAGCTCTTGCTGCAGCTGGGCCAGCGAGGCGCGGATGGGCAGTTTCTGGGGGCAGACGCCCTCACACTTGCCGCAGCGCGCGCAGTGGCTGGCTTTTTCGGCGTCCGGGAAGTGGGCCGCCCACTGCTTTTTGATGGCGTCTTTCTGGCCGAACATGGAAAGCTTGTTCCAGATGCTGAAGTTGTCCGGGATGTCCACGCCCATGGGGCAGGGCATACAGTAGCGGCAGCCGGTGCAGCCGATCTTGATCCGGCTGTGCAGGATGGCAGCGGTCTTTTCCACGGCCTGCGCTTCTTCGGGGGAAAGCGGCTCAAAATGCTCCAACGTTTTGAGATTATCTTCCAGCTGGTCTTCCGCGCTCATGCCGGAAAGGATGACATGGACATTCTGGTGGCTGCCCACCCAGCGCAGTGCCCAGGAAGCGGCGCTGGCCTCCGGGCGCAGGGCCTTGAGGGGAGCTTCGGCGTCCGGGGGCAGGGTGGCCAGGGTGCCGCCCTTGATGGGCTCCATGATGATGAGGGGGACGCCCAGTTCCTCGGTCAGCTGGTAGCCGCGGTCACCGGAGATCTCCTCGGCGCGGTCATCCGTGTCCAGATAGTTGTATTGCAGCTGGCAGAAATCCCAGGGCTGATCCCGCAGGATGTGCTCAAAGCCCGCCGAATGATCGTGGCAGGAGAAGCCCAGGCTGCGGATGGTGCCGGCGGCTTTCTGCTCCCAGAGCCAGTCCACGATGCCCAGGGCCTTGGCCTCGTCGTAGCGGGCCTTGTGCAGGGAGTGCATCAGGTAAAAATCAAAATAGTACACGCCCAGCCGTTTTTGCTGGTCGGCAAAGATGCGCTTGGCCTCGTCCAGGCTCTTGCACTGCCACAGGGGCAGTTTGGTGGCCAGGTAAAAACTTTCCCGGGGCCATTTGGCAATGACCCGGCCTACAAAGGGCTCGCTCTCACCGCCGTGGTAGGGGTAGGCGGTGTCAAAGTAGTTGACGCCCGCGTCCCGGGCGGCGTTGAGCAGGGCTTCGGCCCGGGGCTCGTCGATCCTGCCCTCCGGTGTGGTGGGAAAGCGCATACACCCATAGCCCAGCAGCGAGGTGCGGACCGGGGCGTTTTTCCAGCTGCGATATTCCATAGCTCTCTTTTACGGCGGGAATTTTGGCACGGCCCGCCGTTCCTCCTGCAGCAAGTATACCATAAGGCAAAAAAATATGATACAATAGGATGCAGCGCAACCTGCAGCAAATCAATTTGAAATACGAGGAAGACAATGGAACCTTTGAAACTTGGCAATATCACGCTGCCCCACAAGGCAGTGTTCGGCCCCATGGCGGGCTTCACGGATGCCCCCTGCCGCCGCCTGATGGCAGAGCACGGCGCGGGCTTTACCGTCAGCGAGATGGTGTCCAGCCGGGCACTGGTGTACGGTGACCACAAAACGGTCAGCCTGCTCAAGGCGGAGCCCAACGGGGCCCCCTACGGCGTGCAGATCTTTGGCGAGGTGCCCGAGATCATGGGGCAGGCCGCGGCGGCCATTGAGCAGTACCAATTCGATTTCCTGGACATCAACATGGGCTGTCCGGCCCCCAAGATCGTGTCCGGCGGCGCGGGCAGCAAACTGATGCTGGACCCGGACGTCTGCGGCAGGATCGTGGAGCAGGTGGTGCAAAACACCTCCCGCCCCGTCACGGTCAAGATGCGCAAGGGCTGGGATGCCGACCACATCACGGCCGTGGAGTGCGCCAAAGCCTGCGAGCAGGCGGGGGCGGTGCTGGTGGCTGTCCATGCCCGGACCCGGGAGCAGATGTATACCCCGGGCATCGATCGGAGCATTGTCCGGAAAGTGAAAGAGGCCGTCCATGTCCCGGTGCTGGGCAACGGCGACATCCACACGGCGGAAGACGCCCTGACCATGATGCGGGAGACCGGCTGCGACGGCGTGATGATCGCCCGGGCGGCGCTGGGCGACCCCTGGCTGTTTGAGCGGGTGAACGCGGCCATCGAGGGGCTGCCCGCCCCTAAAGAGCCAAATTTACAGGCCCGGATGAACGCCCTCCGCCGCCAGGTGGAAGAGATGGTGGAGCAGAAAGGTGAATTTGTCGCCATGCCCCAGGCCCGGGCCCAGACCATGCACTATATGAAAGGCCTGAAAGGTGCTTCGGCCCTGCGGCGGTACTGCTGCGAGCTGAGCCATCTGGAAGACATCGACACCCTCATCGAGGCCGTGTTTGACCAGCAGCGGAGAGCTGCGGATGCAGATGATAACCGGGAGATCCCGTTCCCGTAAAGAAAGAAGGCCCTTACCATGGATTCTCTCACTTCTCGCCGTCTCCGCCTGCCGGGGCGTCAGCGTGACCGCTTCTGGCTGACAGTGGGGCTGTGCGCCCTGACGGCGGCGCTGTTCTTCCTGCCGTTCTACATTCTGGACGGCGGCTTTTTCCACTATGCCGGCGATTTCAACAGCCAGCAGATCAGCTTTTACCGGTATATGAACGGCTTTGTCAAGGGGCTGGGCTACCCGGACAGCCCGCTGGCCGGGGCGGCGTCCAATACGTTCTCCTGGGCCACCGACCTGGGCAGCGGTGCCATGAACGCCTATTCGTTCTACCTGTACGGCTCGCCGTTTTTCTGGTTCTCGCTGCTCTTCCCGCAGCAGTGGCTGCCCTACCTGATGGTGCCGCTGCTGGTGCTCAAGTTTGCCGTGGCGGGCGGCGGCGCGTACCGCTACCTGCGCCGCTATGTGCAGAACGCGAATTTTGCGGTGCTGGGTGCCTGCCTGTATACGTTTTCCGGCTTTTCGGTCTACAACATCTTCTTCAACCACTTCATTGACGTGGTGGCCCTCTTCCCCTGGATGCTGGCCGCGCTGGACGAAGCAATGTATGAGCACCGCCACGGGCCCTTTGCGTTCTGGGTGGCGCTCAACCTGCTCAACAACTATTTCTTCTTTGTGGGGCAGGTGCTCTTCCTGGTCATCTACTTTGTCTGCAAAGTCAGCGCCGGGGATGTGAAGCTGACGCCGAAGCTCTTTGCGCGTCTGGCGTTTGAAAGCCTGCTGGGCGTGGCGCTGGGCTTTATCCTGCTCTGGCCGGCGGTGCTCTCAGTGCTGCAGAACCCCCGCACCATCGACCTCTCCTCCGGCTGGGGCTTTTTGACCTATTCCAAGGTCCAGCAGTATCTGGCCATTCTGGTCAGCTGGATCCTGCCGCCGGATTCGCCCTATATGACCTCCATCTGGTCCGAGGGCGTCATCAAGTGGACCAGCATGTCCGCCTACCTGCCCCTGTGCAGCCTGGCCGGTGCCATGGCCTACTGGCGGGCCCGGAAAGGGGACAGCAAAAAGCGGATCGTGGCCACCTGCGCCGTGTTTGCGCTGGTGCCCGTCCTCAACAGCGCGTTCTATGCCCTCAACTCCAGCTACTATGCCCGCTGGTATTATATGCCGGTGCTCATCCTCTGCGCCATGACGGCCTGCGCGCTGGAAGCGCCGGACACCGACCTGGATGCCCCGGCCCGGGGCATTGGCTGGCTGATGGTGGCCACCCTGGCCTTTGCCGTGGTGCCGGTGCAGGACACGGAGAGCGGGAGCTGGAGCCTTGGCGTGCTGCAGAACCCCGGCCAGTTTGCGGCGGTGTTCGCCTTTGGTCTGGGCGGGCTGCTGGTGTACCGCTTTCTCTGCGGGCGCTGGCGGGGGCAGAAAGTGTTTGCCCGGCGGCTGCTGGCGGCCACGCTGGCCTTTGCCTGCGCGTTCAGCGTGGTGCACATCGGCATTGGCAAGTTCGGCCAGTGGAACACCGACAGCGACCTGGTGGAGGAGTACACCAATGCCCTCAAGCTGAAAGAAGACCTCCCCGCAGGTGACTGGCGCGTTGACACCTACAAGACCCACGATAACCTGGGCCTCTGGCTGGATAAGAGCTGCCTGCAATACTTTGGCAGCACGGCAGCCCCCAGCATCCTGAGCTTTTACCCGGCACTGGGCGTCAAGCGGGACGTGCGGAGCGAGCCGGAGCTCTCCAACTACGCCCTGCGGGGGCTGCTGAGCGTGAAATATCTGCTGACCACGCGGAAACATCAGGAGGATTTCCTCGCGGAGGCCGACGAGGGCTGGAGCTACTACGACACCCGGGACGGCTACCTGCTGTATGAGAACGAGAATTACGTCCCCATGGGGTTCACCTACGATTACTACCTGACCGAGAGCCAGTACGAGAACACCATCAAGACCACCCGCTCCAACCTGCTGATGCGGGCGCTGGTGCTGAAAGACGAGGATGCCGAAACCTACAGCGAGTACCTGCAACCCCTGCCCGAGGAACGGCTGAACGACCTCTACTATGACACCTACGTGGAGGACTGTGATGCCCGCCGGGCCACGGCCAGCCGGGTGTTTACAATGACGAATTCCGGCTTCCATGCCGAGATCGACCTGACCCGGGAAAACCTTGTCTTCTTCTCGGTGCCCTATGACGATGGCTTTACGGCCTATGTCAACGGGGAGCAGGCCGACATCGTGGAAGTGGACGAGGGCCTGATGGCGGTGCTCTGTCCGGCAGGGACCAACCGCGTTGATTTTGTCTACCAGGCCGATGGCTACTCCCTGAGCCGGACTGTGACGCTGGCGGCCATCCCGGTCTTTGCAGTCTACTGCGGTTTCTGGTGGGATCGGAAGAAACGGAAAACCGCGTAACAAAGCACAAAAAATGTCAATACGCATTCTCCCACAAAATCCCGCGTTCTTTTTGGTAAAAGAGCGCATAGCCTCCGCAGCCCAAACGTGATAAAATAAGTCTGTTTGCGGCAGGCCGCGAAATACTGTGAGGAGAGTGCAACATGGAACAATGTTATCTGATGCCCGGACAGGAACGCTGTGAGAAGATCAAGGATGCAAACGGCGTGCCCAAAGTAAGCTACTCCTACCGCTCGCTGCAGGGGGCGTTTTTCCACTGTGTGAGCCGCAGTGTGGAGGAGGCCCAGAGCCGCTGCGAGGACTGGCTTGTGACCCAGGATCGCTGCTACCGCAACTGACCCACGGCAACAAAAGGATATTTTGCAAAGAGAGCTGCAGCCGCTGCACGGGCGGAAGTGGCTCTCTTTTTGTATGTGGGAGAAAAACAGCGATCCAGACAAAAAAGAAAAGTGAAAATCTGGCAAAATTGTGGGCCATTGTTCCGGGTGAAAATAATATTAGATGGGGGGAATTGACAACATTTTTGATTCCGGGTATAATAAAATGCGATATTGTGAAAATTTGTCAAAATTTAAAAAACAACGCAGGCAAACGATTTCAGCACCACAGAAAGGGGGCTTCCGGGAATGGACGAACGGTATACGCGGTACATTGAAAACCTGCGCCGGGTCCGTGCCCTCGTGCGCCCGGAAGTCCACGCCGGAATGAAAGACGCCGACCTGCTGGAAGAGATCAAGCAGAACGCGGCGGAGTCCTACACGCTGATGCAGCAGAGCAATGCCATCCTGGACGAAGTGATCTTTTCCCGCCGGGCGGAAAACCTGACGGAGGAGGAAGCCGCGGGCCTTTCCGAGTTCGCGGGCAAGCTGTTCAACTACGCCAACAGCGAGGACTGCGGCATTGCCTATAAGATCCACGCCCTGCTGCTGGACTACGCCCGCCTGAAACAGGACGACCGGGCCATCATCCGGGAGCTGTACTGGGCCGGCGTGACCATGCATTACATGAATGTCCGGAGCGATGATTCCAGCATCAATCCCCTGGGCAAACAGGTGCGGGGATACTTCCAGGAGGGAGCCTCCTACATGGCCCGGTACGAGGGATTTGACCTGGAGACCAAGAGCTATATCATCCGGTGCCTGGGCAACAGCCGGATGGCCATGTCCCGCCACAGCCATGCCGACTGCGAAGCTTACATGGAAGTGTTCGACAAGGCCATGGGGGTCATCCGCTCGCCCTATTACCGCAAGCTGGACCCCTCCATCCCCTGGGATAAATTTGAGTATGCCATGCACGCGGATCGGATGACCCTGCTGGCTTACCTGCGGGATTTTAAGGACCCGGAGATCGCGGAAAAGGTGCTGGAATCGGCGGAGTATATCCACCGGGAGCAGGCGAAGAACCAGACGGACGACGAGCGGCTGCAGAACTGGCGGCTGGGCTATTTTTACGCGATGGCCCGTTACCACGCCGGGCGCTGCCCGGTCCGCGAAGTGGTGGACGTGCTGTTGGAGGCCATTGAAAAGGCGGACCCGAAAGACTACTCGCCTACGGGCATCAACAACAATCTGACCAGCCTCTCCTCCCTGTTTTATTATGAGGCCGCGCTTCCGCCGGAGGAAAAGCCCCAGTACGCCTACCGGCTGGAAAAAGTGTTCAGCAAGAGCGTGAGCTACCTGAACGATCTGCCTGTGAACCAGTATCCCCGTGTGGCCAGCAACGCGGTGCGGGAACTGGTGGAGATGCAGGCAGGCGCGGAGCGGCCCTACCGCAAAAACATGCTGGTGTACATGCTGGCGGCCCACAAGCCGACCTATGTCCACTCTTTGATGGTGGCCAACCTGACCCGCTTTTTTGTCCGGCGGCTGCTGTGGAAGAAGCCGGAGGCCATGGTGGGCACCATGGGGTACGATACCGTGGAAGCGGTGCGGCAGCACGCGGAGGAACTCTGTGTGATGGCCTATGAATGTGGCGTGTACCACGACATTGGCAAGAGCATGGTGACCATGTATGTGGGCAACAACTCCCGCCGCCTGCTGGATGAGGAATTTGTCTGCGTGCAGTGGCACGCGGCGTTTGGCTATGAGCTGCTGTGCAAGATCGGCCACAAAGACGACCTGGCGCTGGCGGCACTCTACCATCATACGTATTATGACGGCCAGGGAGGCTACCCGAAAGATCAGCCGCCCTGCCCGAAGAACATGAAGCCCATTGTGGACGCCCTGACCGTGGCCGACTCTCTGGACGCGGCCACCGACAACATCGGGCGGTGCTACACAGCGGCAAAGCCGCTGGAAAAGCTGATCGAGGAGCTGTGGGCCCAAAAGGGCAGCCGCTACGCCCCGGCGGTGGTGGAGCTGTTCGACGACCCGGATTTCTGCACCGAGTTTCGGCGCAAACTGTACGAGTCCCGCCAGAGCGTGTATCTGGAAGTGTACCGCGAGACGATTTAACGCGCGAAAAAAGGCAGCCGCGAACGCGGCTGCCTTTTGTGCTGTCAAAATCAAAAAATCAGTTCTCGGAAGAAATATCCTGGCCGAAGTATTTCTCACCCAGCTCGGAGAGAGTGCCATCGGCACGCAGCTCCTCAATGGCGCTGTTGATGGCCTCCAGCAGGGTGGCGGTCTCGTCGCCTTTGCGCAGAGGGATGGCAACGTGGGAAGCTTCCTCCGTGAATGCCACCAGCTTGAAGTCCGCGTCCGGATGGACATTGAGGTAATCGTAGAACGAGACGTCGGCGTTCAGGGTAGCGTCGATGCGGCCTGCCGTCAGCAGCTGGATGGTCTCTTCCAGCGTGTCGATGCCCTGCACGGTAGCGCCGTAGCTCTCGGCCAGCTCCATGTAGGTGGAGGCCAGGCTGTTGGCCGTGGTCTTGCCGTCCAGGTCCTCAAAGCTGGTAATGCTGTCGTTGTCTTTCTTGACGGCGAGCGCGGTGTGGATATAGCCGTAAGGCGTGGTGAAATCGTAGGTCTTGGAGCGTTCCTCGGTGACCTCCACGCCGTTGCAGACCATGTCATAACGGCCAGCGTCCATGCCGGCAAACAGGCTGTCCCAATCGCTCTCCACATATTCCGGCTCCACGCCCAGCTTCTCGGCAATGGCGCGGGAGACTTCCACGTCGTAGCCCACCAGCGTGTCGTCCGCGTCGTGGAAGCTCCAGGGCTGCCATGCGCCCTCCAGCGCCACGATGAGGGTGCCGCGGTTCTGGATGGTGGAGAGCAGGTCGCCGCCCGCGGAGGCAGCACTGGAGGCGGCAGTGCCAGCGGTGGAAGCCGCGGTGTTATGGGAGGAAGAGCAGCCGCTCAGGCTCAGCACGCCTGCCGCTGCCATCACGCTCATCAGGGAGATAAAGGTTCTTCTTTTCATGGTTGGATTCCTTTCAGTTCGTATGTTCAATTTTGCGTAAAAATTCTCTGGTGCGTTCTTCTTTGGGGTGGGCGAAGAACTCCTGCGAGGGAGAGGCCTCCACCACCACGCCGTTTTCCATGAAGACCGTCTTGGAGGAGACGCCGCGGGCAAAGCCCATCTCATGGGTGACCACCAGCATGGTCATGCCCTCTTCGGCCAGCTGCCGCATAACGGCCAGCACCTCACCGGTCAGCTCCGGGTCCAGGGCGGAGGTGGGCTCATCAAAATAAAGAATTTCCGGGTCGGTGGCAAGAGCCCGGGCAATGGCCACCCGCTGCTGCTGGCCGCCGGAGAGCTGGCGGGGGTAGGAATCGGCTCGGTCGGCCAGGCCGACTTTTTCCAGCATCTTCATCCCGATGGCGTCGGCCTGGGCTTTGGGCATCTTGCGGGCGATGACAAGGCCCTCGGTGACGTTCTGCAGGGCGGTCTTGTTCCGGAAAAGATTGTAATTCTGGAAGACGAACGCCGTCTTTTTGCGCAGGCGGGCAATGTCGGCCTTGGTGATCTTACCCAGGTCAAACTGCTCGCCGTCAAAGATCAGGGTGCCGCTGTCGGTTGTTTCCAAAAAGTTGAGGCAGCGCAGGAACGTGGTCTTGCCCGAGCCGCTGGGGCCCAGGATGGCGACGACATCGCCCTTGTTGACGGTGAGGTCCACGCCCTTGAGGACATCCAGCTGGCTGACTACCTTGCGGGCCCCGGGCTTGTGGAAGATGCCGGCCTGCAGGCCGGGTTTTGCGTAAGTATAAAACGATTTGCGGAGATCCCGCACTTCTAACATGGCCATACGCTCCACTCCTTTCTCACTGGAAGCCGCGGGCGTTCAGCTGGCGCTCCAGCAGGCTCTGCAGCTTGGTGATGACGGTGCAGAACAGCAGGTAGACCACGGCGACCTCGCAGTAGATGGGCAGGAAGATATAGGTGCGGGCGGCCACCCGCTGGCCTGCCATGAACAGCTCCGCCACCGTGATGTTGGACGCCAGCGAGGTGTCCTTGATCATGCCGATGAGGGAGTTGGAGAGGGCGGGCACGGCGGTGCGCAGGGCCTGCGGCAGCACGATGCGGCGCATGATCTGGGCCCAGGTCATGCCCACGCAGGAACCGGCCTCCAGCTGGCCCTGGGGCACGCTTTCCAGCGCGCCGCGCATGGTCTCGGCGCAGTAAGCACCCTCATTGAACGCAAAGGCAATGACGGCAGCCGGGAACGCGTCCAGCATGATGCCCACGCTGGGCAGGCCGTAAAAGATGATGAACAGCTGCACCAGCAGCGGGGTACCGCGTACCACCCAGATGTAAAACCGGGCGATCTGACGCAGCACCGGCACATGGGCATACTGTACCAGAGCCACCGCCACGGCAATGACCATGGCGAGGGAGAACGAGATCAGCGTGAGGGGGATGGTCATGGTGAGGCCCGCTGATAAGATACGGGGCAGGGCCTCCCACAGCACGCCGACGGTGCGGTTGGCAAGGAATGACTCAAACATAAGCTTTTTGAAATCCTCTTTGAAAGAAAATGTGACGATGAAGCAGAGTATACAGGATAAACCTGCGTTGAAGTCAAGGGGTTTTTGAAAAAACCTACAAAACCTACCAGAATACTATAACATGAATTTCCGATGGATGCAATTGGTAGTTATGAAATCGCATACGATAGACAAAACCGCTGAAAAACACCACCGGACTTTGTGCAGCCTGCCAGAGAGTTGACGGGATACAGCCTTTCGTGTAAAATGGGCTTGGGTGTAGAACACTAAAATATCGGAACTATTTTTTGCATAGAAACTGCCGCGCGAACGGGCGCTCTGCCCGGCGCGCGGACACGGAGGACAAGAACGTGACAAAACGGAAAATTGGCATCCTGGGTGCAGGCACCTGGGGCATGGCTCTGGCACGGATGCTGTGCGTGAGCGGAAACGATGTGCTGGTGTGGTCGGCGCTGGGGCAGGAGATCGACAACCTCTCCACCACCCGCGTCCACCCCAACCTGCCGGGGATGAAGATCCCGCAGGAGCTGAAATTTACCAAGAGCATGGAGGAAGTGTGCACGGACAAGGATATTTTGATGTTTGCCGTGCCGTCCGTCTTCGTGCGGGGCACGGCGGCCAAAGCCCGGCCCTATGTGGCCGACGGGCAGATCATCGTGGATGTGGCCAAGGGCGTGGAGCCCGACACCCTGATGACCATGACGGAGATCCTGGCCGACGAGCTGGGCAAAGAGGGCGGCCCCAAGGGCGTGCGTCTGGTGGCGCTTTCCGGCCCCACCCACGCGGAGGAAGTGGCGGTTGACCTGCCCACCACCATCGTCTCGGCCAGCCCGGACGAGGAGGCCGCCCGGTATGTGCAGGAGGTGTTCAACAACACCTGTATGCGCGTTTACACCAACCCGGATATCAAGGGCGTGGAGCTGAGCGGTGCCATGAAGAACGTCATCGCGCTGGGCGTGGGCATCTCCACGGGCCTGGGCTACGGCGACAACGCCCGCGCCGCCCTCATCACCCGCGGCATTGCGGAGATCGCCCGGCTGGGCGTGGCCATGGGCTGCAATGTCCACACCTTTGCGGGCCTGGCCGGCATCGGAGACCTCATCGTTACTGCCACCAGTATGCACAGCCGGAACAACCGGGCGGGCATCCTCATTGGCAAGGGCAAGAGCCCGGCGGAGGCCGTGAAAGAGGTCGGCATGGTGGTGGAGGGCATGAACGCCCTGCCCGCCGCGCTGGAACTGGCCGAAAAATATCAGGTGGAAATGCCCATCGTGCAGACGGTGGACGCCATCGTCAACCACGGCATGAGCGCTGCCGAGGCCGTCCGCGCCCTGATGGACCGCGGCCTGAAAAACGAGCTGCCGCAGCTGTAAGCTGTAAAATAAAGGAGGCCTTTGTTATGCCATCCACCTATGCACACCGACGCTTTGGCGCGGATGTTCTGGAACGCCTGCCCGCGGAATTGCAGGAAAAAATTGCTCCTTACCGGGAGCTGTATGACATCGGTCTGCACGGGCCGGACCTGCTGTTCTACTACCACGCGGCAAAATCTACCCCGGTGAGCGCGTTGGGCAACGCCATGCACGAGCAGCCGGGAGCGGTTTTCTTCGAGCGGGCCCGGGGCGTGGTGAACACAGCGAAAAATAGAGACGCCGCGCTGGCCTACGCGCTGGGCTTCCTCTGCCATTTTGCGCTGGACTCCACCTGCCACCCCCGCGTGGAGCAGGATGTCCGGGACAGCGGCGTGAGCCACTGCGAAATTGAAACAGAGTTTGACAACATGCTCCTCCGCCGGGATGGCAAAGACCCGCTGCATTTTTTGACAGCCAGCCACATCCACCCCAGTATGGAGCGGGCGAAAGTGATCGCGCCGTTCTATCAGGGCATCACCATTTTGCAGGCTTACGACGCCATGAAAGGGATGGTGGCCGTGCACAAGCTGCTGCTGGCCTCCAGCCCGGCCAAGCGCTGGGTGGTGCTGACAGGCATGAAAGCCGTGGGCAGGTACGAGGGCCTGCACGGGCTGGTGGCAAACCCGCAGCCCAACCCCGCCTGTGCGGAGAGCTGTGAGCAGCTGGATGCGCTGTACCAGAAAGCCCTGCCGCTGGCCGAGCGGCTGATTTTGGAATACCGCGACACACTGCAGACCGGGGCACCGCTGGATCAAGCATACCAGCACACCTTTGGGGAAAACTGAGAGGGGCAATATGGAAAAAGAGAGCAAGCAGCGGTTCCGGCTGACCAAACTGGAGCGCGCGTGGATCCTGTACGACGTGGGCAACTCGGCCTTTGTGCTGATGGTGGCCACCCTCATTCCGATTTTCTTCAACGCGCTGGCCGCCGCGGGCGGGCTGTCGTCGGTGGAGTATCTGGCCTACTGGGGCTACGCCACCTCGGTGGTGACCATCATCACGGCGATCCTCAGCCCGATCCTGGGCACTCTGGCGGACACGAAAGGCTTCAAAAAGCCCATTTTTATACTCTGCGTCTGGGTGGGCATCGTGGGCTGCATTGCCATGGGCAAGATGTCCGCCTGGCTGCCGTTCCTCGTCATCTTTGTCATTGCCAAGGTGGGCTTCTCGGGCAGCCTTGTCTATTACGATTCCATGCTGAGCGATGTGACGAGCCCGGAACGGATGGACGAAGTCTCCTCCAAAGGCTATGCATGGGGCTACATTGGCAGCTGTGTGCCGTTCGTGGCCTGTTTGGGCCTTGTGCTGGGGGCGGACAAGCTGGGCATCAGCCAGATGAAAGCACTGGATCTGGCGCTGCTGATCACGGCGTTCTGGTGGCTGCTGACCACGCTGCCGCTGCTGAACCAATACAAACAGCTGCACTATGTGGAGGTGGAGCGGCACGCCATCCGCCAGAGCTTTGCCCGCATCGGGCACACCATCCGCCACCTGCCGGAAGATAAACAGGTGTTCTGGTTCCTGCTGGCGTTCTTCTGCTACATCGACGGCGTGTATACCATCATTGATATGGCCACGGCCTATGGCACGGCACTGGGGCTGGATACCACGGGTCTGCTGCTGGCCCTGCTGCTGACCCAGATCGTGGCGTTCCCGTCAGCGCTCATCTTCGGGCGGCTGTCCTCGAAGTACCCGTCCACGGCCCTCATCCCGGTCTGCATCGCGGCCTACGCGGGCATTGCGGTGTTTGCGTTCTTCCTGACTCGGCAGTGGCAGTTCTGGGTGCTGGCCGTCATCGTGGGCATGTTCCAGGGCGGCGTGCAGGCCCTCAGCCGCTCCCACTTTGCCAAAATCATCCCGCCGGAAAAATCCGGCGAATACTTCGGCCTGTTTGACATCTGCGGCAAGGGGGCCTCGTTCCTGGGCACCATGATCGTCAGCGTGGGCAGCCAGCTGACCGGCAGCGCCAATGTGGGCGTCGGTTCCCTCATCGTGCTGTTCGTGGTGGGCTTTGTGCTGTTCAGGGTGTCGTGCAAAGCGGGGGTCATTACCGACAGCGTAAATTAAAAGACAGAGCGGCAGCTTCCCGGGAGCGGGAGGCTGCCGTTTTTGGTTTGTTGTGTTTTACCCGGAAGAATGATACAATAAAGGCAAAAAAATAAAAACCAAAGGAGAAACAGCGATGAAGCAATATCCCGGTTACACTCTGGTAAAGCAGGAAGACTGCCCGGAGCAGCACGGCACCCTGACGGTGCTGACCCATGATGTCAGCGGGGCGTCGGTGCTGCTGGTGGAAAATGACGATCATAACAAGGGCTTTGGCATCGGGTTCGGGACATTCCCGTCCGATGACACGGGAGTGTTCCATATCCTGGAACACTCGGTGCTGGCGGGCAGTGAGAAGTACCCGGTCAAATCGCCGTTTTTGCAGCTGCTCAAGAGCAGCATGGCGTCGTTCCTCAATGCGATGACGTTCCCGGACAAGACCGTTTACCCCTTTGCGACGCCCAACGAGACGGATTTCAAGAACCTGATGGACGTGTACCTCAACGCGGTGTTCTGCCCGCTGGCCATGGTGGACAAGGCCGTGTTTGAGCAGGAGGGCTGGCACCGGGGCGAGGACGGCACCGTGAGCGGCGTGGTCTACAACGAGATGCAGGGCGCTCTGGCTTCCCCGGACGCCCAGCTGCAGAACGCGCTGGAGCGGGCCATGTTCCCGGATACGGCCTACGGCTTTGTCTCGGGCGGCGACCCGGCTTCCATCCCGGCGCTGACCTATGAGAAGTACAAGCGGGTGTACCACCGCCACTACAGCGCGGACAACTGCTGCATCACCCTGTACGGAAACCTGAACATGGGGGAGGCGCTGGCATTCCTCGACGAGGCCTACCTGAGCAGGATGCCCAAGGGCACCAGCCGCCCCCGCCTGACGATGCAGGACGAGCAGCCGGGCGTGCAGGTGAAGATCCCCTACTACACCGAGAAGCCGGAGGCCGACGAGGTGCAGTGCGCTCTGGCCTGGTATACCGGAGCCTTTGCAGACCGGGAGCGGCAGCTGGGCGTGGAGATCCTGCTGGACGCGCTGCTGGGCTCCAATCAGGCCCCGCTGAAAGCGGCCCTGCTGAACGAGAAGCTGGGCGCGGACATCGACATCGGGTTTGACGACAGCACGTTACAGCCCACGCTGGAGCTGGTGCTGCGCGGTGCCACCGAGGATACGGCGGCCCGGTTTGCCGCGGGCGTGCGGAAAGCCGTGGACGACATCCTGGCTGAGGGCATCCCGGAAGACCTGCTGCTGGCCGCTCTGAACGCGGCGGAGTTTGCTTCGCTGGAGCGGCCGGGCAGCATCCCGGACGGTGTGCTGGACGCCATCAACGCGGCCACGGGCTGGCTGCACACCGGCGACCCGGCCATGCTGCTGCACACCAACAGCCTGTTTGCCTCCCTGCGGGAGAAACTGGCCGAGGGCTGGTTCGATGCTTTGCTGAAAGACCTGTTTGCGGCAGAGCCGGTGCAGGTGACCCAGGTGCCGACCCTGCCCAAGAAAGAGGAAGAGGCACAGGCCGCCCGTGTGGACGGCAAGCTGGTGCTGGAGCACCCGCTGACCGTGGCCGATCTTGGCAGCGGGGAAAAGAGCGCCGCGGGCGGGGAAGAGCAGCTGGCCGGAGCTACCCTGCTGCACCACCCCTCGGCGGGCAGCACCTACCTGAATTTCTACTACGACCTGGGCAGCCTGACACCGGAAGAAATGCAGTATCTCGATCTGCTGACCGACGTGCTGGACGAGCTGGACACCCCGCGCCACACGGCCCGGGAGCTGAACACCCTGCGCGGCACCTGGCTGGGCAACAGCAGCGTGGCCCTGAGCATCTGGACCGGACGGCAGGCGGGCAGCCCCTGCCACACCAAGCTGACCCTGAGCATGAGCCTGCTGGAGCGGAGCCTGGAAAAGGCCGTGGAGCTGGGCGGCGAGTGGCTGTACGAGACCCGGCTGACCGGGCCAGGCGCCGAGGCCGCTTATGCCCGGGTGCTGAGCCAGCAGAAGCTGAACATGGAACAGCAGTTCATCCAGCAGGGCAACAGCTATGCGGCCGTCCGCGCCGGGGCACACTTTACCGTGGAGAACGCCCTGACCGAGCGGGTGAGCGGCGTGACGGCGTATCATTTCCTGTGCGAGCTGCTGGAAAAGGCCGACTGGGCCGCTGTGGGGGCCAAATTTGAGGCCCTGCGGGAGAAGCTCCTGCACCACGCCCAGCTGACCGTGAGCTTCCATGGCAGTGAGGCCGGGCTGGACACCCTGCGGAAGCTGCTGCCGGGCAGCGCCTTTGCAGAGGCGGAGCGGGGCACGGCCTGTGCCTACACCGAGGAGCTGACGGCCCCGGTGAACGAGGCGTTCATCATTGACGGCGGCGTGAACTACGACCTGCTGGTCTGGCCCATGGAGCGGTGCGCTGCCCGCAAGGTGCTGGCCCGGGTGATGAGCTACGAGTATCTGTGGCACCAGATCCGCGAGGTGGGCGGCGCGTACGGCACCGGGATGCTGACCCAGGATGGCGTGGAGTACCTCTACACCTACCGTGACCCGCACCTGACCGAGAGCTATGACACCTTTGCCAAGGGCCCGGCAGACCTGGCCGCACGGGACTACACCGAAAAGGACATGAACGAGTTCATCGTGGGCACGGTGGCAAAGCTCGACACGCCCCGCAAGCCTTACGCCCAGGCCAAGGAGCTGGACCGCCGGTATTTCTGCGGCATCACGGACGGGATGGCAGCGGCCGACCGTGCCGCCCTCTGCGCCGTGGACGCCGACACCCTGAAAGCCCAGGCCGCCGCTCTGCCCCGGCAGATGGCAAAGAGCGTCCGGGTGGCGTTTGGCAGCAAGGACGCTGTGGAAGCCGCCAAGGGCCTGTTTGACCGGGTGGAGACGCTGTAAGAGCACCTCGGAAAGAATGCGCGATTTTTAAGCGGCTTTTGTAAAAGAATTACAGCATGAAACCTCCCTGCTTGTGAAAAAGAACACAGGCAGGGAGATTTTTATATGCCTTTATTATACAATTTGGATAATCGAATCAAAAATAAGCAAAAAGTATCTGAAAAATGTGCACTGTTGGGGGGCGGAACGCTATGGTATCCTGTTGCCAAGCCAAACAGGAAAGGAAGTGAAGAATCCAGGATGGGGCAGACAAAACAGCCCGCCAGTAAGAGCATGGAAAGCTTACAGCGGGCCACCGACACCCTGAGTACCTTGCTGGCGCAGGAAGTCCGGGAGCTGAACGCCCGGCAGAAAACGGCCAGAAAGGCAGCGGACAAAGACGGCCCGGCAGACCCCGGCAGCTTCAAGGGACTGAAAGAAGCCACCGCTGTTTTAAAAGACCTGGCCGCGGTGGCGAGGGCGCTGAACGAGCAGGGCGTAGAGGCTGAGGGCACGGTCTGCGGCGTGGTGCTGCTGCCGTCGGTGGAGGAAGCATGAGTGAACCAAAAAGAGCCGCCGTGGTCTGGCGGCCCCAGCCGAGGCAGCTGGAATTTATGCGGCGGCCGGAGCCGGAAGCCCTCTACGGCGGGGCGGCAGGCGGCGGCAAGAGCGACGCGCTGGTGATCGAGGCGCTGCGGCAGGTGCACATCCCGCACTACCGGGCCCTCATCCTCCGCAAGACTTACCCGCAATTGACCGACCTTGTGGACAAAAGCCAGCTGTACTACCGCCGGGCATTCCCCGGGGCGCAGTACAACGCCACCAGCCATGTGTGGGTGTTCCCCAGCGGGGCGAAGATTTATTTTGGCTCCCTGCAATACACCAAAGACCGGACGAACTATCAGGGCAAGGCCTTTGATTTTATCGGCTTTGATGAGCTTACCCACTTTGAATGGGAAGAGTACAGCTACCTGATGAGCCGCAACCGCCCTACCGGCCCGGGCACCCGGGTGTATCTCCGGGCCACCACCAACCCCGGCGGGGTGGGGCACGGCTGGGTCAAGGCCCGGTTTATCACACCGGCCCCGCCCGGTACGCCCATCGTGGAAGAATACCCGGTGCGGATGCCGGATGGCACGGAGAAAAAACTGAAACGGGCGCGGGTGTTCATCCCGTCCAGCGTGTTCGATAACCCGGCCCTGCTGGAAAACGACCCGGATTATCTGGCGGCTCTGGCCAGCCTGCCGGAAGCGGAAAAGCAGGCCCTGCTCTACGGCAGCTGGGACAGCTTTCAGGGGCAGGTGTTCACCGAGTGGCGGAACGACCCGGCCCACTACGACGACCAGCGCTGGACCCATGTCATTGCGCCGTTTGCCATCCCGAAGCACTGGAAAATTTACCGGGGTTACGATTTCGGTTTCTCCAAGCCGTTCTCGGTGGGATGGTACGCGGCGGACGAAGAGGGGCGGCTCTACCGCGTCAAGGAGCTGTACGGCTGCACCGGACGCCCCAACGAGGGCCTGCGCATCGACCCGGTGGAGCAGGCAAGACAAATCCGGGAAGTGGAGCAGAACGACCCGCTGCTCCGGGGGCGGGTCATTCAGGGCATCGCGGATCCTGCCATCTTTGACGAGAGCCGGGGCGAGAGCATCGCGGCGATGATGGAGCGGGCGCCCAATTTCCTGCACTGGCGGCCCGGCGACCACACCCGGCTGGCGGGCAAGATGCAGTTCCACTACCGGCTGGCCTTTGACGGGGAGGGCAGGCCGATGTTTCAGGTGTTCAGCACCTGTCGGCATTTCATCCGGACCATCCCGAACCTGGTGTACGACGAGAGCAATGTGGAGGACATCGACACCCGGCAGGAAGACCACATTTACGACGAGTGCCGCTATGTGCTGATGGAACATCCCATCGCGCCGCCCCGGCAGAAGACGGTGCCGCCCCTCCGGGATGACCCGCTGGAGCTGCACAAAAGGGCGAGGGTTTATAGGGTATAAAGGGCAGCGGGCTAGCCCTCTCAGGCCGCCTGACGTCATCCAGCTCTCCCAAAGGGAGAGCCCTTGGCAAAGAGGTTTCGTTTTATATAGACGCATAGCGTTTTGAGGGAACTTTACGAACTGCCAAAGCCTCTCACTTTGAAAGACTCCCCCGGCCGGGGGAGGTGGCACGAAAGTGCCAGAAGGGGGCAAGGTGGCATTGCGAAGCAATGACGGAGAGGGCAAGGATGGTAACAAAGAAAAACAATTTTAGAAACGGAGGTACAAATGACAGAGCTATGGACCGACAAGCCGCCCATCGGGGCGGAGGAGGTGGCGCGGGCAGAGCAGATCTTGCAGAAGTACAAGGTCGGCAAGGCGGCGCTGGACCAACGGCTGGTGGACAACGAGCTGTGGTTTCGGATGGGGCACTGGAAAAATTACCAGAACCCCATGATGGAGGGCAAGCCTCAGCCGTCCAGCGGGTGGTTGTTCAACTCCATTGCCAACAAGCATGCCGACGCCATGGACAACTACCCGGCCCCCAATGTACTGCCCCGGGCCCCGGACGATGAGCAGACCGCGCGGGTGCTTTCCAGCGTGCTGCCTGTGGTGCTGGAACAGGCGGACTATGAGCAGGTGTACAGCGACACCTGGTGGCGCAAGCTCAAGCAGGGCACCGGCGTCAAGGGGGTGTTCTGGGACCCGGAACAGCGGGGCGGTGTGGGCGAGATCACGGTGCGGCCCATGAACCTGCTGATGCTCTACTGGGAGCCGGGCGTGGACGATATCCAGGCGTCACCCAACTTTTTCTCCCTGAGCCTGGAAGATACGGACCAGCTGACCGAGCGCTGGCCTCAGTTGGAGGGCCACAGCACCAGCGCGCTGGAGGTGCCCCACTACCTCCACGACGGCGGGCTGGACACCAACGGCAAGAGCGTGGTGGTGGACTGGTACTACAAAAAGCGGAACGCGGAGGGCCGCCGGGTGCTCCACTACTGCAAGTTCTGCAACGGGGTGGTGCTCTACGCCAGCGAGAACGACCCGGAATACGCCGGACGCGGTTTTTACGACCACGGCCAGTATCCGTTTGTGTTTGACCCGCTGTTTGTGGAGGAGGACAGCCCGGCGGGTTTTGGGTACATCGACGTGATGAAAGAGTGCCAGACCGCCATTGACCGGATGAACCACGCCATGGACGAGAACGTCCTGCTCTCCTCCAAACAGCGGTATGTGCTGAGCGACGCGGCGGGGGTGAACGAGGAAGAGCTGGCGGACTTCTCCCGGGACATCGTGCATGTGGTGGGGCGGCTGGGAGACGACAGTTTCCGGCCCTTACAGACCACCGGCCTGCAGGGCAACAGCCTGAGCTACCGCAACAGCCGCATTGAGGAGCTGAAAGAGATCAGCGGCAACCGGGACATGACCCAGGGCGGCACCGCGGGCGGCGTGACGGCGGCTTCGGCCATTGCGGCGCTGCAGGAGGCGGGCAGCAAGCTCTCCCGTGATATGCTCAAGAGCGCTTACCGGGCCTTTGCCAAAGAATGCTACCTCATCATGGACCTGATGCGGCAGTTCTACGACGAGGAGCGCGTTTTCCGGATCATCGGGGAGACGGGCAGGAGCGAGTTCGTGCACTTTTCCGGCGTGGCGCTCCGGGCACAGGCCCTGCCCGGTGTGGGCGGTGTGGAGCTGGGCAGCCGGGAGCCCATTTTTGATATCGTGGTCAGCGCGGAGAAGAAATCAACGTTCAGCCGCCTCTCCCAGAATGAGACGGCAAAAGAGTGCTACCAGCTGGGGTTCTTTGCCCCGCGGAACGCGGACGCTGCATTGGCGGCGCTGGAAATGATGGATTTTGAGGGCATTGAAAAAGTCCGCCAGCGGGTGCGCCAGAACGGCACGCTGGCCCAGCGGCTGGAGCAGCTGCAGAGCCAGCTGGTGCAGTTGAAACAAGGGCCCCTGAGCGGCCCGGGAGAGAACCTGAGCACGGCGGCAGAGGCAAGAGCGATGAAAGGAGCGGTTTCATGATCAAAGTGACCTATACCGAACTGGACGGCCCCAGCGGCCCGACCCTCCGGCTGGAAGCGGCGGGCCATGCGGGCTATGCCCCGGCCGGGCAGGACATCGTGTGCGCCGGGGCAAGCACCCTGATGCAGACGCTGGTCTATCTGCTGGCCGGGGAGGAAAGTGCCAAAAGCGATGCCTGGGACGAGCCGGAGGGCCCGCGCCTGGCCGTGACAGCGGCTGCCCCGCGGAAGCCCTGGGTGGAGGGAGCGTTTGAATTTGCCAAGGCAGGTTTTGCCCTGCTGGCAGAGCGCTACCCGGACAACGTGCGCTTTGCGGACCTGAGCGGCCGCGGGGAGCAGTGCATGGTGGACCTGCAGCTGTTTGCGGAGGGGGAGGGCGGTGCCGCCCCACCGCCTGCTTCTGCTCCGGCGCTGAGCCGCGCCCAACAGCAGCAGGCCATTGCGTCGGGCACGATGAAAGCAGCGGAGGCAGAGGCCCCGGCGCAGCCGCCGCGGGAAGCAGTGGCAGAAGAAGCCGGGGAAACAGAGCAGCCGGAACCGGCGGCAGAGCCCACAGCACCGGAAGTGCCGGAAACACGCCTGCCGCCCCGTCTGCCCGCACCGGGCCGTGGTTTTGTGGAGCAGCTGCACGCCCAGTGGGCGGCGGAGGAAGCCCTGCTGCGCCGGGACGTGCCGGGCTTCTCCCTGAAAGCAGAGCTGCGGGACCCGGAGATGCGCCGCCTGATGCAGCTGCCCGGGATGCGGCTGGGGGATGCCTACCGTCTTGCCCATTACAGCGATGCCCTGCGCCAGACGGCCCGGACCGTGGAGCAGGGGGTGGTGGAGCGGATCCGGCAGCGGGCCTCCCGCCCGGCGGAAAACGGCACCCGCCCCGGCAGCGCGGCGGTGACCAGAGCGGACGTGGCCAGCATGACCCGGGCCCAGCGGGAAGCGCTGGAGCGGCAGGCGCTGCACGGGGTGCAAATCAAGTTTTAACCTCTCACCGCTGCGGTCTGGCTTCGCCAGCGCCTTGCGGAGCTCCCCGATTAGGGGAGCCAAGAATCAATGTAAGAGGAAATTTCCTCTTTTAAAAAGCATTTTACGGATACAGAAAGGACAAACAGCATGAAAAACTACGAAATGAAGATCGATCTCCAGCGGTTTGCGGATGCGTCGGCCAGCCTGAACAACACCACGGCCACCATGACCAAGGAGATGAAGACCTTTTACGAGAAGCGCCTCATCGACCAGGCAGAGCCCCGCCTTGTGCATGACCAGTTTGCGGACTACTATCCCGTGCCCCAGAACGGCGGTAAGACCATTGAATTCCGCAAGTACGACAGCCTGCCCAAGGCCTCCACGCCTCTGACGGAGGGCGTGACCCCCAATGGCCAGACCCTGAACGTGACCACGATCACCAGCGACCTGCACCAGTATGGCGGCTGGACCCCGCTGACCGATGTGCTCCAGATGACGGCCATTGACAACAATGTGGTGCAGGCCACCCGCGTGCTGGCCAGCCAGGCGGGCCGCACCATGGACAGCATCACCCGCGACGTGCTGGCAGGCGGCACCAATGTCCTCTATGTGCCCAAGGTGGCGGAGGACGGTACCGAGACGGCCGTGAACAGCCGCAAGGCGCTGGACAAGACCTGCACCCTGACCCCGAAGATCTTCTTCCGGGCCGCGGCACAGCTGGGGGCCATGAACGCGGACCCCATCGGTGACAGCTACATTGCCATCATCCACCCCTATGCGGCCTACGACCTGAAGACCAGCAAGGAGTTTGTGGAGGTGCACAAGTACGCCGACCCGGATACCATGTACCGCGGCGAGATCGGCAAGCTGGGCAACATCCGCTTCGTGGAGACCAGCGAGGCCAAGATCTGGCGGGATGAGACCTGCCCCGCGGGTCTGGCTGTCTTTGGCACGCTGGTGCTGGGTGCCCACGCCTACGGCGTGACCGAGCTGGAGGGCGGCGGCCTGGAGCACATCGTCAAGCAGCTGGGCTACGGCGACGACCCGCTGAACCAGCGCGCCTCCGTGGGCTGGAAAGGAATGCGCGCGGCGGAGCGTCTGGTGGAGCAGTACATGGTGCGCATTGAGAGTGTGTCCAGCTACTCCGGCATGGTGACGGCGAACTAAAGAGTGCTGGCCCGGCAGGACCTCTCAGTCTCGCGATCGCTCGACAGCCGTTCCCCTTTCGGCACTTGCGTGCCACCTCCCCCGGCCGGGGGAGTCTTTCCTAGCAGGAAAGACTCCCTCCGGCCGGAGGGAGATGGCGCTGCAAGCGACAGAGGGAGGATGGCCCTTGGCAGGCCGGGCCACGGCACCAGACCGCGAAAGTTTTGAAAATGCACAAAAGTGCGGGCCCTGTGACAGAGGGCAGAAAGGATGGAAGATGGAAAATGTTCGGATCCGGCTGTTCAAGGACAACAGCCGTTACAAGGGAGACCTGTTTGTGAGCGTCAACGGCGTGAACTATAAGATCCGCCGGGGCGTGGAAGTGGAGGTGCCGCCGGAGGTGGCCGAGGTGCTGGAGCACAGCCAGCAGCAGGACGAGCGCACCGCCGCCCGCATTGCAGCGGCGGAGATGAGTGACACTTGAGGAGGGAGCCATGACCGTTGGAGAAGCACTGGCCCGGGCCGAGGAGCTCCGCCCGGGGTGCCGGATCACCGCCCGCACCCGGCAGCGCTGGCTGGTGGAGCTGGACGGGATGCTGCGGGAGAAATTTTTTAAAAACTGCCCGGCAGGCAGTTACGATGCCGTGGGCGCGGACCGGGCAGGGAACGATCAATTGGCGGAGGACGCTGAACTGCTGGCCCCGGCCCCTTTTGATGCCCTCTACCCGCACTACCTCTGTGCCAGGATCGACGCCGCTCTGGGCGAGACGGCCCGCTATGCCGGGGAGCAGTCCCAATATAACGCGCTGGCCGCAGAGCTGGCCGTCTGGCTGAGGCAGCGGTACCCGCCCCGGGCCGGGGCGCGGTGGCGCTGGTGAAAGGAGGGACAGTACCTGTGACATTGGCAAACCGAAGCGGCATCCAGAACAGCCGTACCCTCCTGCGGGCCTTTGGCGGGCTGAACGAGACCTACGCCTGCTCGGAGGCGGAGTACAGCGCGGGCATCAATTTTTCGGCCCGGAATTTCCCGGCCCTGAGCACCCGGACGCCCCGCAGGAAGCTGCGAGAGGTGGAAAACCTGAACGGGATGTATCACCTCAACGGGCTGCTGACCGTCTGCGGAAAAGATCTGATCTACACGCCCGACGAAGCGGGTGCTGCGGCGGTGACGCTGGAAAACGCCGTGGCGGACAGCAAAAAAACGCTGGTGGGCATCGGGACAAAAATTCTGATCTTCCCGGACAAAGCAGCCTTTGACACGGCAGAGCGGACCCTCCAGCCGCTGGGGGCCGCGTGGAGCGGGGAACAGGTGGAGTTTGCCCCCTGCGACGCCGAGGGCAGGACCTACGAAGCGGAGGAATATGGCCGGACCGAGCCGGAACACCCGGCGGACGGAGCACTGTTCCTGAAAGTGGAGGACATCCGCCGCCCGTGGAGCAGCGACAGCACGCTGGAAATTTACAGCGCGGTGTCTGGCAACTGGTCGGCCATCCCGCTGGACTACTGCCGCGTCACGGCGGGGGGCATCGGGAAAGGGTTCCGGGCCTGGGATACCGTGACGGTGCAGGGCACCGCCGCAAAGCAGGGCGGCCAGTTTGAGGAACTGGACGGGGACCGCATCGTCTACGAGGTGCAGGAGGGCTGGCTGCGGGTGAAAGCAACGCCGGGCGGGGCGCATTTCTACGGGAAATTTGCCCAGAACGGCACCACCGCCAAATGGACCAGCATTGATGGCAGCGAGGTGGCCGTGTACACCGTGGAGGGCCCGGTGCAGGTGGAGCGGAAAATCCCCGACCTTGATTTTGTGACCGAGTGCGACAACCGGGTGTGGGGCTGCTCCAGCAAAGAAAACGTCATCTACGCCTGCAAGCTGGGCGACCCGACCAACTGGTTCTCCTACCGTGGCATTGCGGCGGACAGCTATGCCGTGACCGTGGGCAGCGACGGCCCCTTTACCGGGGCGGCCACCTGCATGGGGTACGCACTGTTCTTCAAGGAAAATGCCCTCCACAAGCTCTATGGCTCCAAGCCCTCGGATTTTCAGCTCAGCTCTCTGCGCTGCCGGGGCGTGGCCCGGAATGCGGGCCGCAGCCTCTGTGTGCTGAACGAGACGCTTTATTATCTCTCGGCAGACGGGGTGATGGCCTGGGATGGCAGCCTGCCCACCAAGGTGTCCACGGCGCTGGATGCCGCCCGGCTCTCCAACGTGCAGCGGGCGCTGGGCGGAGCGCTGGACGGGCGGTATTACCTCTGTCTCTCCCGCGGCAGCGGGGAAGAAAACACGGCCCGGCTGCTGGTGTATGACACGGAGCGGGGGCTGTGGCAGGAGGAAGACCTCCGCGCGGAGGAGATGGCCGGTACGGGCGGGCAGCTCTACCTGTGGGACGGGCAGGCCCTCTGGGCCGCCGACCCAAGCCGGGAGCCGGACGGACAGAACACGGACGGCGTGGAGGAGAGCATCCCCTTTGCGCTGACCACCGGGGACATCGGGATGGACGCGCCGGAGGAGCAGTATCTCTCCCGGCTGACCCTGCGGCTGGACGCCGAAGTGCCCAGCCGACTGGAAGTGAGCGTCAGCTACGACGGCGGCCCCTGGGAGAAGCTGGCGGAAAAGACCGTGGAGGCGAAGCAGCAGAGCATCGACCTGCCCTTTGTGCCCCGGCGGTGCGGCACGCTCCGGCTGCGTCTGGAAGGAGCGGGGCAGATCACCCTGCGCGGCCTGGCAAAGACGATGGCAAAAGCACAGGGCGGCATCTTTGCCGCCAGAAAGGAGGGCTGAACGATGGCAAGCATCACGGGGCTGGGAAAGATCGGCCTGCCCAGATTGAGCGAGAACATGGACCCGGACGACGCCCGGGCCCTGCGGAATTACCTGTACCAGATGCAGGAGCAATTGCAGTATGTGCTGAGCAACCTGGATACGGAGAATCTCTCCGAAGAGCTGCGCACCCGGCTGCAGAAGCTCCCCTAAGAAAGGATCAGAACAGATGAGCAAAAAGAAAGAAGAGCAGCTTGCACAGGCGCAAAAAACGGCCGAGGCGGCGCGGCAGGCGGCTGCCCCGCAGAGCGGTTACAGCACGGCAGACCTGAACAGCCGCTCCGACGTGCAGAACGCCCTGGCCGGGGCGGAGTACCGGCCCTCCCAGAACGTGACGGACGCGGCCAATGACCTGAAGCAGTGGCAGCAGAACCGCCCGGGGCAGTACCAGAGCGCTTATCAGGACAAGATGGACGAGCTGATGGATGCCCTGCTGGGGCGGGACAGTTTCCGGTACAGTTACGCACAGGACCCGCTCTACCGCCAGTACGCCCAGCTGTACACCCAGAACGCAGCCAACGCCAGCGCCGATGCCGCCGCGCAGGCGGCAGCCCTGACGGGCGGCTATGGCTCCAGCTATGCGGCCAGCGTGGCACAGCAGGCCTACCAGCAGCAGATCGGGGCCCTGAGTGAGGCCATCCCAACATTATATCGGCTGGCGCTGGATACCTACACGGGCGGCGGCGAGGAGCTGGTGACCAAGCTGGACCAGCTGGGTGCCCGGGAACAGAACGACCAGAACCTCTACAACAATGAGCTGGCCGATTATTACACCCAATTGCAGCAGAAAGGCGACGCCTACAACGCGGCCTATGCGCAGGACTACGGGCAGTATCAGGATTACCTGAATCGGCTGGACACCCTGTATGGCTACTATGCGGCGCAGGAGCAGCAGGCCGCCAGCCGGAAGCAGGAAAAATTCAACCGCACCATGAAAGTGCTGGGCTTCCTGGGCGATGTGGTCCAGCTGGCCATCACGGGCACCACGGGCCTGGGCACGCTGGCGGGCAATCTGGCCAACAGCCGCTATAACCGGGCGGCCAGTGAGCGGGCCTATGCGGACAGCCGGGCCGATACCGCCTGGGAGCAGCAGATGAAGGAGCTGCAGCGGCAGGACAGCCTGACCCAGCAGCAATATAAAAACGAGCTGGCCGAACGGGAGTATCAGGATACGATGCGCCAGCAGCAGTTCCGCAACGATCTTGCCTCGGAGAAGCTGAACATTGCCAAGGGCGAGTGGGCGCTCAAGCAGTCGAAAGCGGCCCAGAGTGCCCGGCAGGCTAGTACGAATGCCAGCGCCAAGGCGGAGAGCGGTCTTTCCGGCAGCGGGCTGACGGCCGGGAAGAGCGGTGTTTCCAGCGGGACGCTGGTGCCTTACAGCGCGGCGCGCCTGCGCAGCCAGGGGCGGAGCGACAGTGCGATCCGGAACGAGCTGCTGAAAGAGGGGTACTCGAGTGAGGAAGTGAAGAGTATCATGAAGCAGTTGAACAGCTGAATGTTTGTACTCTTTTGCGTGCCAAAAGAGTACCAGAAAAGCACCGCTTTTTCGAGGCGCGGGCACGAATCAGGGGCTGCTCGCCCCTAATAACCCCAATGAAGTAGAAAAATCCCCAGAATCGGGCGGTGTGCCTGCGCACAGACGCTATTCCGATTTTGGGGATTTTTCGATTTGCGGCGCTGCCGCAGATTTTAGATGCATTTTATCTCGAGTCCCACTGGGCACCTGGTACTGCCACGGTAGACATTCCTACGGGTCTAGGACCCGCGGACTAACCAACAGCGACGGGTTGCGTTTGCTGATTTTTCCACAGCCTCTTGGCGAGGCTTTGAAAAATCAGAACGCGGCCCCAACAACTCCTCCCTGTTTCTGCCGCAGGCAGTGGTCGTCGTCGTTGCACTGGGCTGTTAGTTGCGGCTTGCAGCCGCCGCCCTGTTCGAGTCCCACTGGACTGAAAGAAAAAATCCGCCGTTGCAAAAGCAACAGCGGATTTTTTGGTGGGGTGCCCAGTGGGACTCGAACCCACGGTCTCCAGATCCACAATCTGGCGCGTTAACCGACTACGCTATGGGCACCATATCAATGCGCCCGAAGGGACTCGAACCCCCGGCCCACTGCTTAGAAGGCAGTTGCTCTATCCACCTGAGCTACGGGCGCACGTTGTTATCCCATTGGGTTCCTGTATGGCGGCAGTGTGTGTCGGCACACGCTGCGAGAAGTATAATACCATACTCGGGGGACCCTGTCAAGAACAAATTTGAAAATTCCCGTTTTTTCTTTTTCCGCGTTTCGCAGGGCCGGGAACTTACAACAGCCACATGCCCACAGCCCCCAGCCCGAAGCCCAGGGCAGCGCCAAAGAGAACGTCCGGCACCGAGTGCACTCCTACCAGTACCCGCAGTGCACAGATGAGCAGGGTGATGATGACCATAGCGACGCCCACGGCCGGGAAAAAGCGGAGCCAGGTCATGGCCAGCACGGCGGCACTCAGCGCGTGGCGGGAGGGGAACGAGTGGCCTTTGGTCTCCTTGGCCACCAGCGGCACAAATCCGGGCTGCTCATAGGGGCGGGGGCGGTTCAGCCGGGCCCGCAGGGCCGTGCCGAACCAGAACGTGATGCCCGGCACGAGAATGGCCCGGGCAATCTGCTGCATAAAATCAAGGGCGGCGGCAGAGCCCACCCGCAGCAGGGCGAACCACTGCACATTCAAGATGACCAGCAGCACCGGGTAGCAGACGAACGGCACGGCCGGAAGCCAATGGTTGCAGAAGAGGACCAGCTGGCGCAGGGTGGGCCGGGCATCCAGCCCATCGCGTATTTTACGGTATTGTTCCGGGGTCATGGAACATCCCTCCCGAAAAAGAAATCAGAAACAGGTATCCAGATAGTTTTCCACATCAAAAGGCTCGGGTGTGGAATCCTTGCGCAGGTAGAGCGGGTGGTGCGGGTGGCCCTTTTTGCTCCGCTTGCCGAACGTGACCCACGGAATGTCCCGCTCCCGGGTCAGGGCCACCATCTCCCGCATCAGGCCGGGCAGGTAATCCCGCTTTTCGATCAGGGTGCCCCAGGCGGCCCACATGGTGGGTTCCGTCTCGGCCAGTACCGCCCGCAGCCAGAGCAGATTTTCGTCACAGAGGGCGCGGTCCGGGGTCTTGTCCATATCGTTGGGGTCGGTGGCACGCTGGGGGTAAACGTTGAACATGATCCAGCTGTCGAACCCGTTGGCGGCGGCCAGCCGCTCCACGCTTTTCAGGGTGGGGTCCAGCGCGCCGGGCTGGGCGGTGCTGGGGTTGATGCCGATGCAGACCAGCGGGTGGCGGCCCACCCGGCCCAGCACAAAACGGTAGGGCTGGTAAGTATGGGGCTCGTAATACCAGACCCCGCCGGGATATTCGCCTGCTTCCAGTCTGGGCAGCTGCTGTGTATTCATATACTGGTACCTCTTTACTTCGATCGTTTCTCCTATCGTACCTGAAATTTTGCAAGAATTCAACACCTTTGCCGGAGAAAAGTTCCACAAAGCGGAATTTCATGGTATACTGTACCCGGGGCAGCGCGGGCAGACTGCAGCGCCCCGTTTCTCAGAAGAAATAATTGGAACTCGTTTTTGAAAAGGAGTCCTGCCGATGCTGGAAGATTACAGAAACGCCCTGCGCGCGGGTCAGCGCGCTACCCGTGCCGCGCAGGCACGCGGTCAGTCGCCCTACCTGGCGGTACTGGACGATATTTTAAGAGGTGTCAACATTGTGGCACAGGAGCCGCTGGGGCTGGTGGACATCCCGGCCGAGAGCATTGTGGGCACCAAAACGGCGGGCCGCCACACGGCCTTTGCCCCCAATTTCATGCCGATCCTGGAAGCCGACAGCGAGTTTGCCCGCAAGTGGTCCAACCTCTGCGACGCCCATCTGGAAGAAGGCATCCGGTATCCCGTTACGGCCTACGAATACCTGAACAAATTCTATGTGGAAGAGGGCAACAAGCGGGTCTCGGTGCTCAAGTACTATGAGGCGGTCAAGATCCCCGGCACCGTGACCCGGCTGGTGCCGGAGCGGAACGAGACGCTGGAAAACAAGATCTACTATGAGTTCCTGGATTTTTACAAGCTCTCCAAGATCAACTATGTCCATTTCTCCCGGCTGGGCGGCTATGCCAAATTGCAGACGCTGGCCTGCAAGGCTACGGGCGAGAGCTGGACAGACGACGACCGGCTGAATTTCGCTTCCCTTTACACCATGTTCAGCCAGCAGTTCTATGCACTGGGCGGCTCGGCCCTTGGGCTGACGCCCGGCGATGCGCTGCTGGTGTACCTGGCGGTTTACCGCTACTCCGACGCCATTGAATCCACCCCTGCCCAGGTGCGGGAGAACCTCTCCAAGCTCTGGGATGAGATCAAGATCCTGACCCGGCCGCAGGCGGTGGAGCTGCAGCTGGAGCCCGCCACCAAGCAGGGCGCGGAACCGCTGCTCAGCAAGCTGAATATTTTCAGCCCGCGGCCCAGTGAGCTGCGGGTGGTGCTCCTGCACGAGCACAACGCCCAGACCAGTGCCTGGGTGCGGGGTCAGGATAAGGGCCGGGACGCGCTGCTCAAGGCGTTCCCGGGCCGGGTGCGTGTCAGCTGCCGGGAAAACGTCAACCCGGAGGTGGATGCGGAGCAGGTGCTGGAAGATGTGGCCCATGACAATGCCGACATCGTGTTTACCACCAGCGCCCGGATGCACCCCGCCTGCCTGAAAGTGGCGGCGCAGCACCCCGGCACCCGGTTTTTGAACTGTTCCCTCAACGCGCCCCACCCGCTGGTGCGCACCTATTACCCCCGCACCTATGAGGTAACGTATCTGCTGGGAATGCTGGCGGGCATCACCTCCCGCTCCGACCATGTGGGCTATGTGGCGGCAAACCCGGTCTACGGCGTGCCGGCGGCCATCAATGCCTTTGTACAGGGGCTCAGGAGCGTCCGGCCAGAGGGCAGAGTGGTCCTCCGCTGGGCCTGCCTGCCGGACCCGGCCCATCCGCTGGATTTCTCGGACCGGAAAGACATTGAAGTCTTCTATGCCCGGGATGACCGGGAGCCGGAGGGCACCCACCGGGACTACGGCCTCTGCCGCCGTCTGCCGGACGGCATTTTGCAGCCCATCGGCCTGCCGGAATGGCGGTGGGACACGTTCTTCATCGAGATCGTCCGCTCGGTGTTCGACGGCACCTGGAACAGCGCCAACGGCCGCGCCATCAACTACTGGTGGGGCATGAGGAGCGGCGCGGAGCAGATCAGCTACAGCGCCGGGCAGAACAGCGGCACCATGCAGCTGCTGCGGCTGGTGGAAAAGCAGATCGCAAAGGACGATGTGCAGGTGTTCCCCAGCGAGGAGTACGCCCAGGGCCACCGCAAGCAGGGCGCTGCCACCGGCATTTACACTCCTCAGGAGCTGATGAAGATGGACTGGCTGGACGAGTGCGTGGAGGGCGAGATGCCCCGGTACGAAGAGCTGAATGTCAAGAGCCGGTTCCTGCTGGAAGTCAACGGGCTGGACCGCTACAAGGACATGCCGCGGTAAAAAAAGAAGAACGGAATGGAGCAGTGCGAAACGTGAAAATACTTGCAATTTCCGATGTCCCCTCCAAAGCGTTGTGGGATTACTGCACCCGGGAGAAGCTGGCAGGCGTGGACATCATCCTCTCCTGCGGGGATCTGCCCAAGAAATATTTGGAGTATCTGACCAACTTTACCGCAGCCCCCATTTTGTATGTTCACGGCAACCACGATGGCAGCTATAAGGGCGATGAGCCCGGCGGCTGCATCTGCGTGGACGATGAAGTTTATATCTGGAAAGGGCTCCGCATCATGGGGCTGGGCGGGTGCATCCGGTATAACCGGGAGGACACCTACCAGTACACCGAAAAAGAGATGCGGCGCCGTGCCCGAAAACTCTGGTTCAAGGCCCACCGGGCGGGCGGCATCGACCTGCTGCTGACCCACGCCCCGGCCAAAGGCCTGAACGACGGCGGCGACAAGGCCCACATGGGGTTTGAGACGTTCAACGGCCTGCTGGAAGATTACCAGCCCAAGTGGTTCGTGCACGGGCATGTGCACCTGAGCTACGACGCCAAACTCCCCCGCGTCTGCACCCATGGCCGGACGACGGTCATCAACGCCACAGAGCGGTACCTGTTTGAGATCCCCGATCCGGACCCGACCGCCCGGCAAAAATTCTTTTGGAAAAATCCGGCCTTTACGACCGAGAATTGAGGTATGAATCCCATGGAAAAACAACATGCGTTGCAGCAGCTGGAACAGCTGCAGAAAAAGCTCTACGCCATCCACTACGCCTGTTCGGCCATGAACCTGGATGCCGACACCGTGGCCCCGAAGAACACCTCAGAGGGCCGGGGTGTGGCGCTGGGTGTGCTGGCAGGCGAGGAGCAGCAGCTCATGATCTGCCCCGAGACCCGAGCCCTGCTGGATGAGCTGGACCGCCAAAAGGACGAGCTGGATCTTCTCCACCGCCGCGAGGTGGAGGAGCTGCGCCGCCGCTGTGACCAGCTGACCCGCATCCCTGCCGAAGAGTATATCGCCTACAGTGAGCTGGTGAACAAAGCGGGAGATGTCTGGCACAAGGCAAAAGAAAAAGATGACTTTGCAATGTTCTGCCCCCTGCTGCAGGAGCTGGTAGAGTATAACCGCAAATTTGCCGCCTATTACGACAGCACCAGAGCCCCCTATGATGCCCTCCTGAACGAGTACGAGCGGGGCGTGGATACCAAAATGCTGGACGAATTTTTTGCCACTCTGCGCCAGACCATTGTGCCGCTGCTGCAGAAGATTGCCCGGAAGCCCCAGATCGACGACAGCTTCCTGCACAACTATTATCCGGTGGACAAGCAGAAAGCCTTTGCGGATGATCTGATGCAGGTCATGGGGCTGGACCGGGGCCACTGCGGCCTGGGCGAGACGGAGCATCCGTTCACGCTGGAATTCAACAACAAGGACGTCCGCATTACCACGAACTACGACACCCGCAATGTGGCGTCCTCCATGTACTCTGTCCTGCACGAGGGCGGCCATGCTCTGTATGAACTGGGCATCCGGGACGACTTGCAGTATACCTGCCTGGCAGGCGGCGTCTCCATGGGCGTGCACGAGAGCCAGTCCCGCTTCTATGAAAATCTGGTGGGCCGCTCCCGGGGCTTCATCGAGGCCATCTACCCCACGGTGCAGCAATTCTTCCCGGAGCAGCTGGGCGGCGTGAGCGCCGAGCAGTTCTACCGGGCGGTCAACAAGGCCCAGCCCAGCCTCGTCCGCACCGAGTCCGACGAGCTGACCTACTGCCTGCACGTCATGGTGCGGTATGAGATCGAAAAGCAGCTCATCGGCGGCACGCTGGAAGCCACGGATGTCCCGGCGGAATGGGCGAAGCTCTACAAAGAATATCTCGGCATCGACGTCCCCAACGACCGGGACGGCTGCCTGCAGGACAGCCACTGGTCCGGCGGCGCGTTCGGCTACTTTCCCTCCTACGCGCTGGGCAACGCCTACGGTGCCCAGATGCTCCACAACATGGAGCAGGACGTGGATGTGGAGGACAGCATCGCAAAGGGCGAGCTGGCCCCCATCACAGCCTGGCTGCACGAGAAAGTGCACCAGTACGGCGGGCTGTATGTCCCGGCGGATGTGGTCAAGAACGCCTGCGGCACCTTTGACCCGCACTACTACACCGACTACCTGACCCGGAAATTCAGTGAGCTGTACGGCCTGTAACACCCGGAAATAACAAAAAAGACTGCGGCAGAGGGAATGACCTTTCTGCGGCAGTCTTTTTTGTTTCCTGTTTTCTTGGGGCTGGGGGAGTATGAGAGGAGTCATCGCAGGGAAAATTACAGCTCCAGTTTGCCGGAAACTTTGTTGATGACGTAGTAAGCAGCGCCCTCTTCGGGTTTGACGTAAACCTTGCAGGACTGGACGCCCACTTTGTGGGTGGTGCGGTAATCGGCCTTGGCGCGCTCGACCACATCGGTGATGTTGTACTGGTTTCCGCCGTACTCCACATAGACCTCAGGAGTAAGGGGAGGACGGCCGCGGCGCGCAGGGGTGCCGGAAGCTTTGCGGGTCTTCGGTTCCGAGGCGGGCACTTCAGCAGCCGGTGCTGCAGGGACAGCAGTCTTTTTCTCGGACATATCTTCTACCTTCTTTCGTAAAAATGCATGTTCGTGGGAACGGTTTGGATGACTCCGGAAAACTTAGGTGCGATGTTCCAATCTTTTTTGGAAACACTTGCTTATATAATAAAATTTTGTGCGTCATTTGTAAAGCGTTTTTTCAAAAATCCGGTCCAATTTCGCAAAGAAACGGCCCGGCAAACTCATTTTTGCAGAAATTACGCCCTTACGGCTGAAAATAAGGGCTGAAACGGGCGAAAAAAACAGTACCGCCCCGGCGGATCGCGGCAGCAAAACACCGGGGCGGTTACAGGAAAGTTTATCGGCCGCAGAGTGCCTCCGCCCGCTGGACCACGGGCAGGAGCAGGTCTTCGTCCCAGTCCTCGGCCAGCACAAACAGGTCCTGGTCGATCACTTCCTGGGCGGCGGCATCCGGGCGGCCCTGCGCCAGCTGGAACACACAACGCAGCATCCGCAGCTTGAGGGCGCGGATGTTTTCCGGGGCCGTCCACAACCGGGCCAAATCGTAATTATCGGTGTTGCCGCAGCGCATCGTGCAGGTGGCGCAGTTGGGGGCCACGCGGTGCTTTTCGGTCTCCACGATCCGGGTCATCCGGGCCAATGCTTCCTCGGCAGCGTCGGCGTTCGCCGCCTGCCGCAGCCCGGCGGCAAGGATGCGGTCAGTGTCTTCGGTCTTGGGCTCGTTGACCGTGGAGCGGGCAAGCCCCACAAGGGCCCCCAGCAGCACATCCCGCTGACGCTGTGCCGGGGTGCAAGGGGCAGAAAGAATGGGTTCCATAGTGTTTCTCCTTTTGAATGGATCGTTTGGGTTATGCAGACCGAATCGATGAAAACTCAGCAGTCCAATAAAGCGCGGGCTTTGGATTGGATCGCTGCTTCCAGAAGATGCAGGCGCTGAGAACTCAGGTTATATCGGGGATGCTTTTTAAAGTGGAAATTCAGCAGATGCCGAAGAGCCTCTCGTTGCTTTGCTTCCATGACATGGCGGGCAACTTCATCAAAATCAGCATAAAGCGCAGGAGATAATGTCTTTTCCTGCTGGGGAATGTTTGCAAGGTCGGAATCCAATGCATAGCAATACAAAGATAAGCCATTGTCAAAGATGGGGGCAGGCTGAAGAAGTTTGTTCGTGTGACTATCTACCAGAAAACCGAAATTTCCAAGATGTCTGTCTGTATTGCGGATCACGGCATCAAATACCAGCATGTCAGAAAGGCTTTCTTTCCAGCCATGGCGGTCATACCAGGCGATGATCTCTGTAATACGGGAAGTATCCATTAAAGTGGAAGCGGGGATAAAAGAAATCTCTTTGCTGGTAAAGAGTTTACAGGTGGAGCAAAGCTGGCCTTTCCACATGGAAAGACTGTAATAGATATGGTCGAGCCCCATGGCGGCTGCAACCTGAGCGGAATAGAATTCGGAAAAAGGCTCTTTCCCGGTATTGGCAAAACCGCTTGTACCGCCCTTATAAAGGTAAATTTCACCTTTCACCCTGCGCCAGGCTTTTGGAAGCATCCCGTTTGTTGTAAACTCAGGAGAAGAACGAAACTTTGAAAGCGGGGAACTGCCATAGCCGGTAAAAGCAATTTGCGATAAAACCTGGCTGAAACGATTGTCAAACAGGTTGACCTGCTGAAAAGTTTTTTTATCATCGGGGGTCGTGACCCAATAGCAGTCGATCAGAGAAAGACCTTTGCAGACTGACAAAATTCCGATGAAATCATTCTCGCTCAGACCGTTTTTGGAGAGAAAATTTTGAACATAAGCCCGATTGGCAGGAATGGTGCGATGCCGGAGCCAACGCTCTAAAGAGGAATCGGTGGCTTCCGTGCCAAGAGGAAGCCTGGCTCTTTTGGATGGATCAAAAGAGGTGATATGGACCTCTGTGCCGTTTAACGTCCGATGAGCTGTAAAAGAGAGCAGGATATCATCAAACAGCTTCAATACAAATTCCATAATCGCTGTTCTCCAATCTGTACGGTGATGAATGTTTCTGAATCTATTGTAGCTTTTTTGCGAAGCAGAAACAAGAGAGAACAAAAGAAAAGGGAAATCCTTTTCTTGGATGGGATACGAGACACTCTCTCGTTTCCTTTTGCGCAAAAATGTGGTATACTCTGTTATCGGAAAAATTCGTGCAGGGGAAATTCCCTGCCGTGAAAGAGGTAGGATATGAAAGCACACATTGCACGCAACCAGAACGCCGGGGTGCCGCTGGCGCTGGGGTGGAATCTCTCGGCGGCAGATCGGGGCATTCTGGAGGGAATGGCACCGGCCTTTGGAATGAAACTGCTGCTCGTCTCGCCTGCCGACGCGGGCAAGACCGTGGCCCAGCTGCTGGGCGAGGTGGAGACGAAAGCGGCCCGCACGCTGGTGCTGGAGCCGGGTGCGTACCCGCCCGCGCTGGTGCTGGCAAACTTCAGGGAAAAAGATGTGGACACCCTGCTGGACCTGATGAAGCAGGCCAAGGTGAATATCCCGCTCAAGGCCATCGTGACGCCCAGCAATAAAAACTGGGTCTTCGGCGACCTGTTGGCCCACCTGCAGGAAGAGCACGCAGCCTTTACCGCGGCGGCAAAGGAGCAGGCATGAGCATCCGCGAGAAACTGAAACAATGGAAGCGCCTTGCCGCCGGAGCGACGGCTGCGGTGCTCTGTGCAGGGCTTCTGGCAGGCTGCACGGGAAAGAACCCGGCAGGCTCTTCGGATGGCACAGCGGCGCAGGAGGGGCCTCAGCGCTACTCCACCATCTTTTATGATGCCTTTGACACGGTGACCCAGGTCATTGCCTACTGCGACAGCGAGGAAGAGTTTACCCGGCAGATGGACGCCCTCCACGCCGACCTGCTGGAGTATCACCAGCTCTATGATATCTACAACGACTACGACGGCGTGACCAATATCAAGACCATCAACGACAACGCGGGCACTGCCCCGGTGCAGGTGGACGATAAAATCCTGGGGATGCTGGAGCTGGCCCGGCAGATGTACAATACCACTGACGGCAAGCTGAACATTGCCATGGGCAGCGTGCTCCGCATCTGGCACGATTACCGGGAGGCCGCCGGGCAGACCGAGACGGACGCGGACAACAAGCTGCCCAGCCAGGAAGAGCTGGACGCCGCCGCCCGGCACTGCGACATCAACAACCTTGTCATGGATGAAGAAGCCAAAACCGTTTATCTGGCGGACCCGGAAATGTCGCTGGATGTGGGCAGCGTGGGCAAGGGCTACGCCGTGGAAATGGTGGCCCAGGCCGCTGAGGCCCGGGGCCTGACCAGCGCCCTCATCAGCGTGGGGGGCAACCTGCGGGCCATCGGCACGAAGCCCGACGGCTCCCAGTGGTCCGGCGGCGTGGAGAACCCGTGGAACGCCTCGGAGTTTTATACCTCCGATTCCTCCTATGTGGCGGCGGTGAACATGAGCGATATGGCGCTTGTGACCAGCGGCGACTACCAGCGGTATTACGTCGTGGACGGTGTGCGCTACCACCATCTGATCGACCCGGCCACCCTCTGGCCCGCCGCTTACTTCAACGGCGTCAGCGTGCTGGCCCCGGACTCCGGCGTGGCCGACTGCCTGACCACCGGCCTGTTCTGTATGCCGCTGGAAGAGGGCCAGAAGATCGTGGAAAGCCTCGACGGCGTGGAAGCCCTCTGGTGCACCACCGATGGACAGCTTGTGACGTCCAGCGGGTGGAGCAGCCACGAGAAAAAGTAACAGAAAGCGAAAGTCCCCTCTTCGTCACGGTTCTTGCTCCAATGACGAAGAGGGGACTTTTGTATATTACATATCAAGAATATTTCCGCGCGTTCACTCTTCCATGCAGGCATACCTTGCCATTAGGACAGCCCCGCCGGTCACGAGTGCGGCGACAAGCTCCACCACCCAGACAGATGCCACTGCACTGAGCAGAACGGACAGCGAGTCGATGACAAAGTGGAACAGGTAGGCCCGCACCAGCTCCATGGGGGCCTTTTTGCGGATGGACTGGAACACCAGAATCGACAGGCTCAGATGGAGCACCACCGCAATGATCCGCTCTACGCCGCCTGCAAAAAACGTCAAGCTCGATGTCGTCCACAGCGCCGAAAGAGCCGCTGCCGTGTCTGCCGCCTTCTCTGCGTTAAGAGTCGCCAGCTGTGCAGACATGGTGCCGGAATTTATCATCACGGCACCTGCGATGTTGCTGATAGATGCCACGCCGCACAGAAGCATTGCCTCCATGCCGCCGTGTCCGGCACCATACATAAAGGCATTCGGAAAATCCATCGGCTTCACCAGAAACCTCATGGCGATGTAACGACCGGTCTCTTCAAAAAGAGCTGCCATCAGGCCGCCATAGACTGCGTATAGGATCACGCTTCCAGTCAGCGCTTCTCCGGCCAGCTGGAACACGATGCGATGGATGGCAGCTTCCAGCATCAGCACCATCACGAAGAAAACGCCGCACCCGATAAAGAACGGTGCAGCCTTCGCACCCAGCTTCTTCTTTGCGTAAACAAAGAGGCCTATGGGAAGTGCGAAGGAGACGACAAGGGAAAACACCATGCCTGCGATGCTTGCCCCGGGTACCATACCTACTGTCATAGTTATCCTCCCTGCCGATATACCATCGGCGCTTTTGCAAGGCCTGCCCCCGGAGGGGAGCAGGGTCATTCAATATCCAGCTCCGGCGGCAGGTCGATCTGATCGGAGACGTACCGGCCGTTCTTTTTGCGCTGACGCACACACTCGGTGAGGAGATACTCGATCTGCCCGTTCACCGAGCGGAAATCGTCCTCAGCCCATGCGGCAAGGGCCTCGTAGAGCTTTGCGTTCAGGCGCAGGGGGATCTGCTTTTTGGGCTCTGCCATCAGTACAGGCTGCCGCTGTTCACGATGGGCTGTGCGTCCCGGTTGCCGCAGAGCACCACCAGCAGGTTGGAGACCATGGCCGCTTTACGTTCGTCATCCAACTCCACCACTTTGTTTTCGCTCAGCCGGTCCAGTGCCATCTCCACCATGCCCACGGCGCCGTCCACGATCATCTTGCGGGCGTCGATGATGGCGCTGGCCTGCTGGCGCTGGAGCATCACTGCGGCGATCTCCGGCGCATAGGCCAGATAGGTGATCCGGGCCTCCACCACTTCGATGCCTGCCTCAGCCACGTTTTTCTGGATCTCGTCCCGGATGCGGGCCGCCACCACCTCCGAGGAGCCCCGCAGGCTGCCCTCGTCGGCCACGCCGTCTCCGGTGGTGTCCACGTTGGGGGCCACATCGTAGGGGTACACCCGCACCACGTTCCGCAGGGCGCTGTCACACTGGAGGGAGAGGTACTCCTTGTAGTTGTCCACATTGAACACCGCCTTGGCAGTGTCGGTGACCCGCCAGATCACGGCGATGCCGATCTCCACCGGGTTGCCCAGACAGTCGTTGATCTTCTGCCGGGAGTTGTTCAGGGTCATCATCTTCAGGGAGATCTTTTTGCTTACGCTGCTTGAGGCGAGCTGGCTGTTCTGGCCGCTGACGCTCAGCAGGGCGGCTGCGCCGCTCTCCTTGCTGGTCACGTCCCCGCTCTGGCTCAGCCGGGTGCCTGCGGCAGGGTTGACGGCGGCGCAGAAGGGGTTTACCCAGTAAAAGCCCTGGCCTTTCAGGGTGCCCACATAATCGCCAAAGAGGGTAAGTACCAGCGCCTCCTGGGGCTTGAGTACCTTCAGGCCGCAGAACAGAAAAATGCCTGCGATCCAATAGCCAATGGACAAAATCAGCAGCGGGATGCCAAGAAGCAGCCGGTCGTCCTCCAGCAGCAGGACGCTGTAAACGAACAGGGCAATGGATGCCACATAGCCCAGCAGGGTGAGCAGCAGTGCCGCCATGCCGTTTTTGCGGGCGTTCAAAATTTTCTCTTCCATAACAGTTCCCTCCTTATGGGATCGGAAACGTTTCTTTGTGATATCAAAATCATATCACTTTGCCGCACCGCTGTCAAGAGAGGGACGCAAAAAAAGAGCCCGCCCCGCCGCAGGTGCGGCAAGGGCAGGCCCTCTTGTCTGGAAAATGTGGAAACGCCGCCGGATAAAACGGGAAAGGAGCGTCAGCGTTTATATTTGGCCGCGGTCTGCAAACGCTGCATGGCGCGGTCAAGGGCGATCTTGGTCTGGTAATACTCGTGCATGCTCTGCTTATGCTGCAGGCGCTCGGCGGCGCGGATGCGGGCCGCCTCGGCACGGTTGCGGTCGATGTCCTCGGGGCGCTCGGCGCTGTCCACCAGGAGCAGCACGAACGTGGGGGTCACTTCGGCAATGCCGTCGCCCACCAGCACCTCATGCTCCTCGCCGTTGACGGTGAAGTGCATCAGCCCCATGTGGAGGGCCACCAGCACCGGGTTGTGCCCGGCCTGCACGCCGTACACGCCATCACTGGTGGGCAGGGTCAGGCTCTCGCAGTCGCCCTGATAGAACTCGCCGCTGGAAGCCGTGATGTTCAGGATGAACTTGTCCATCAGACGGCACCGCCCTTTTCCTCGGCCAGCTTGTCGGCATACTTCTTCTTGGCGTCGTCGAGGGTGCCCACGTTGAAGAATGCCCACTCAGGGATGTCGTCGCACTCGCCGTCCACGATGGCGGCAAAGCCCTTGACGGTCTCGGCCAGCGGGACATACTTGCCGGGCAGGCCGGTGAAGTTCTCAGCCACCGAGAACGGCTGGGAGAGGAACTTTTGCAGCTTGCGGGCACGGGTGACGGTGAGCTTGTCTTCCTCGCCCAGCTCGTCCATGCCCAGGATGGCGATGATGTCCTGCAGCTCCTGATAGCGCTGCAGGGTGGCCTGCACCTTGCGGGCCACGCGGTAATGCTCCTCGCCCACGATGTCGGCTTCCAGAATACGGGAGGTGGAAGCCAGCGGATCCACGGCGGGGTAGATGCCCTGCTCCACGATCTTACGGCTCAGGACGGTGGTGGCGTCCAGATGTGCGAACGTGGTGGCGGGAGCCGGGTCGGTCAGGTCGTCGGCGGGGACGTAAACGGCCTGCACCGAGGTGATGGAGCCGTCGCGGGTGGAGGTGATGCGCTCCTGCAGGGCACCCAGCTCATTGGCCAGCGTAGGCTGGTAGCCAACGGCGGAGGGCATACGGCCCATCAGAGCGGAGACCTCGGAGCCTGCCTGCACGAAACGGAAGATGTTATCAATGAAGAGCAGCACGTCTTTATGGGTCTCTTCACGGAAGTACTCCGCCATGGTCAGGCCGGTCTCGGCCACGCGCATACGGGCTCCTGGGGGTTCGTTCATCTGACCAAAGACCAGCGCGGTCTTGTTCAGAACACCGGAGGCGTTCATCTCGCCCCAGAGGTCACAGCCCTCACGGGAGCGCTCGCCGACACCGGTAAAGATGGAGTAGCCGCCGTGCTCGGTGGCCACATTGTGGATCAGCTCCTGGATCAGGACGGTCTTGCCGACACCGGCACCGCCAAACAGGCCGATCTTGCCGCCCTTGGCATAGGGGGCCAGCAGGTCGATGACCTTGATGCCCGTTTCCAGGATCTCAGTTGCAGGTTTCTGCTCAGCAAAGCTGGGGGCCTTGCGGTGGATGGGCCAGTGCGGCACATCGTCCACCGGGCCCTTGCCGTCGATGGGGCGGCCCAGGGGGTCGAACATGCGGCCCAGCGTGGCCTCGCCCACGGGGGCGGTCAGGCCGTGGCCCGTTGCGTTCACGGTCATGCCCTTGCCCAGACCCTCGCTGGCAGAAAGCATGATGCAGCGCACGGTAGTCTCATTGACATGCTGCGCTACTTCCATGGTGCGCTCGGTGCCCTCAGCGGACACGGTGAGCGCTTCCTGCAGGGCAGGCAGCTTGCCCGCGGTGAACTGCACGTCCACCACAGGGCCCGCTACGCGGATAATAGTTCCCTGTATCATACGTTTTGCCTCTTGTAATCATTGTGTGAAACCTCTCAGTCTCGCATTCGCTCGACAGCTCCCCTGCTAGGGGAGGTGGCATCGCGTTAGCGATGACGGAAAGGTTATTCTGAACTCTGTACTGCTGCCGCGCCGCCGATGATCTCGGTGATCTCCTGGGTGATGGAGCCCTGCCGGGTGCGGTTGTACTCCAATTGCAGGTCGTGGATCATCTCGGTGGCGCTCTTGGTGGCGGAATCCATGGCGGTCATGCGGGCGCTCTGCTCGGCGCAGAAGCTCTCGGTCATGGCACCAAAGATCATGCCGTGCATGTAGATGGGGGCCGTCTGCTCGAACACCGTCCAGGCGTCAGGAAACATCTCCACATCGCCTTTGGGGTCGCCCAGACCCTTGGGGGCGGGCTGAAGATGGTCTCGATCCAGCGGCAGCAGCCGCACCATGACGGGCTCACTGGTCAGGGCATTCTGGATCTTGGTGTAGATCAGGTAGATCTCATCCAGATTGCCTGCCTTGAAATCGTCGATGGCATCCACGGTGATGTCACGGGCCCGCTGCAGAGAGGGGGCGGTGGCACTGTACTGGAACTCTTCCACAAGGCGGGGGTCTTTGTGCAGCAGGGCACGATAACCGACCTGGCCGATGACGTAGAACTTGGCGTTGGGGTCATCGCCTGCCTGCGCCTTGAGGAATTTGAGCGTGTTCTGATTGAATGCGCCCGCCATGCCTTTATCTGCCGTCAGCACAACATAAGCGCGCTTGGGAGCAGGAACATCGCGGACATGGAAGAACGGGTGCACCGGCTCCTCCGGCAGGTGGGGAACCACACGGGAGATGGTGTCCCGCATCCGGGTGAAGTAGGGCAGCACGTTCTGGTAATTCTTGCGCGCCTTGCGGAGCTTGGAGGACGAGATGAGATACATCGCGTTGGTGATCTTCATGGTGTCCTGGATGCTCTCGATGCGCTCTTTCAGCAGCTTAGTGGACGGCATGGCTGTCGCCTCCCACGAATGCGTTCCAGGCGTTCAGGATGGCATCTACCTGCTCCGGGGTGATCTTGCCCGTGGCGGTGATAGCGTCCATGGTGCCCGAGACGTCGGCGCGGAACTGCCGCACAAAAGCGGTGGTCTTGGCGCGCTGTTCGGTGGTGGGGAGAGAATCCAGCATTCCGTGGGAAGCCAGCGTCAGGGTGACGACCTGCTCGGCGTCGGACTTGGGCTGGTACAGCGGCTGCTTGAGCATTTCCATCAGGGCCTTGCCGTGCTCCAGCTGGCGGCGGGTCTCGGCGTCCAGATCAGAGCTGAACTGGGCGAAAGACTCCATATCCTTGTACTGGGCCAGCTCGATGCGGAGGTTGGCGTTGGCTTTCTTCATGGCCTTGGTCTGTGCCGCGCCGCCCACACGGGAGACGGACAGGCCGACATTGACAGCCGGGCGGTTGCCTGCGTTGAACAGGGCGCTCTCGAGGAAGATCTGGCCATCGGTGATGGAGATGACGTTGGTGGGGATGTAAGCGGAGACATCGCCTGCCTGGGTCTCGACGATGGGCAGGGCGGTGATGGAACCGCCGCCCAGGTCATCCCGCATCCGGCAGGAGCGCTCCAGCAGACGGGAGTGCAGATAGAAGACATCGCCGGGGTAAGCCTCACGGCCGGGGGAGCGCCGCAGCAGCAGGGAGATGGCACGGTAGGCCACCGCGTGCTTGGAAAGGTCATCGTAAACGATGAGGACGCTCTTGCCCTGTGCCATAAAATACTCGGCCAGAGCCGTGCCGGCATAGGGGGCAATGTACTGCAGCGGGGCGCTGTCGGAAGCGGTGGCCGCCACGATGGTGGTGTAATCCATGGCACCGTGCTTCTTCAGATCCCCTGCCACGCGGGCAATGGAAGAAGCTTTCTGGCCGATGGCGACGTAAATGCAGAGCACGCCGGTGTCTTTCTGGTTCAGGATGGCATCGGTGGCAATGGAAGTCTTGCCGGTCTGGCGGTCGCCGATGATCAGCTCACGCTGACCGCGGCCAATGGGGAACATGGAGTCAATGGCCAGGATGCCGGTGTGGAGCGGGGTATCCACGCTCTGGCGTTCCAGAATGCCGGGGGCCTGCTTCTCAATGGGGTTGTAGCCCACGGATTCGATGGGGCCCTTGCCGTCGATGGGCTCGCCCAGCGGGTCGATGACACGGCCCAGGAACGCGTCGCCCACCGGGATGCCCGCGCGCTTGCCGCTGCGGGTGACGAGGGTGCCCACGCCGACGCTCTCCGCACCATCGAAGAGCATGACGCCCAGCTTGCCGGGGTCCACGCTCTCCACCATGCCCTTGGCGCCGTTCTCAAAGGTGACGATCTCGCCGTAGACCGCGCGGTCCATGCCATCCACCTGGACGATGCCGTCGGCGGAGGCGATGACCACGCCGCCCTCTGCACTGGTGGCAGCGGGCTTGTAGTCCTCCACACGAGTCTTGAGGGTAGCCAGCGAGGGCTTGCCCTCCATCATCTGGTCGAGGGCGTGGCGGCCGGAGTTGTCGAACACCCGGTCGCCGATCTGCAGGACATAGCCGGAGAGCAGGCTCTCGTCCACGGTGATATTCAGCAGCACCTCGGTGGCGTCATAGAGCTTTTTGACCTCGGCTTTGATGCGGGTGATGTCGTCCTCGCGGGGCTGGCGGGCAGCCCGCAGGTCGGCCTTGACGATCCGGTTGGTGGAGAAGAACTCGCGGCTGAACTCAGTTGCCATCGTCCACACCTGCTTTCTGTAACAGATCGTCCAGCAACCGCGCGTCGTCCTGCTGGGTCAGGTTGCGGGCCAGCAGCTTCTCGCACATCTCACGAGCCAGAGCCGTGGTCTGGGCGTCGGCCTCACGCAGCTTGTGCTGGCGCTCGGCCTCGGCGTTCCGCTTGCCCTCGGCCACAATGGCGTCGGCCTGCTTCTGGGCATCCGCCAGGAGCTGCTGCTTCTCTTTTTCGGCCTGCTCTTCATAGGCCGTGCGGCGGGCAGCCGCCTCCGCGTCCACATTGCGCAGCTTGTCCTGCGCGGTGTTCAGAGCTGTCGCCGCCTCTTTTTTAGAGGTCTCAGCGGCAGCCAGAGCGTCGTCTACCTGCTTCTGGCGCTGCGCAATGATGTTCATGACAGGCTTGTACAGGAACTTGCGGAGCAGCAAAAACAGCACCAGAACGTTGACGACTGTATACAAAAGGTTCAGATTCAGTGTCAGCATTCGTCATGCCTCCGTGATCAACCCAGGAACAGGATGATGATCAGAGCAACGACGAAGCCGAAAATTGCAGTACCTTCTGCCAGAGCGGCGCCCAGCAGCAGGTTGGTCTGAATTTTACTAGAGGCCTCCGGCTGGCGGGAGATGGCCTCCGTTGCCTTACCGGTTGCAATGCCGATGCCAATGCCGCCGCCAATACCAGTCAGCGCTGCAATGCCAGCGCCCAGAGCTACCAATCCGTTCATAATAAATATCTCCTTTGTAAATGCGTAAAACCTCTCAGTCCGCTTCGCGTCCAGCCGCCCCCTTTCGGCACTTTCGTGCCACCTCCCCCGGCCGGGGGAGTCTTTCCTAACAGGGGAGCCCTTGGCAGGCCGGTTCAGCTCCTGCCGGAGGAAACGGGCCCGATTTTCCGGCAGGGCGTGGGCCCTGCGCTCTCGGGTGAAATCATTCTTCGTCTCCGATATTCTCTTTCATAAACAGGGAAGTCAGGAAGACGAACACATAGGTCTGGATCAGGCCGTCGAACAGGTCAAAGTACAGGCTGAACACAGCCGGCACAAAGACAGGCACCACCTGCTTGATGAGCTCCATGATGACGAACGCGCCCAGCACGTTGCCGAACAGTCGCATACACAGGCTGGTGGGCCGAATGGCGATCTCCAGAATGTTCATGGGGGTCATGATGGCGGTAGGAGCCGTCAGGCTCTTGAGGAAGCCGACCCCGCCGCGCGCGTGGATCCCGGCATACTCGATGAGACAGATGCTCATTAAGGCCAGGGCGGCGGTGACATTCAGATCCTTTGTGGGGGGCTTGATGCCAAACACGCCAATGAGGTTGGAGCAGGCGATGTAGAGCGCTACCGAGATGAGGTAGGGCACATACCGCTTGCCTTTTTCACCCAGCAAGCCCACGAAGAAGTCGTTGATGAACGTCACGACGGTCTCCAGGATGGCCTGCCGCTTGGTGATGTGGTCTACCCGGAGGTTCCGGGTGAGGAGAATGGAGCCGATGACGAGGAACGCCATGATGCCCCAGCTGACTACCACCGACTCCGGGATCTGCAGGCCGCCGATGGAGATCATTTCCACGTTCAGCTCTTCTTTCAGAGCTGCCGTCAATGCGTTCATCGTGCTGCCTCCTTCCTCCGGGTCGAGGTCAGAGGTTGAGAGATTGAATCCGATACCGTTTTCACTCGATCTCCTTTCCGTAACATTTTGAAATTGAGAAAAGCACTGCTCTACGAGAAAAAGAAAGGAGGCGGCCGGAAACTCCGCTGCACGCCCTCCTTTGCTGTATTCTCTTTGCCTGCTTTTTTCGTCTGGTATCATAGCACGAAAGGCGCGGATTGATAAGCCCTCTTGCAAAGTTTCTACTTTTTGTTATATTCCGTACCAGAATGGATGAATATTTGTTGCTGATTTGCACAAGAAAGTAGCTTGTAACATGTGATAAGTGCACAAAATCTTAACTAAATTTTAACTGTTTAAGGGAGATGACCAGGCAAATTGTCGAAAAAATCCATACAGTATATATCGCTGGTATATCTGATATATAAAATTTATATGACTTATCCGGCGCGCAAGCGGCTTGATTTTTCTTCAGAGATGTCCACCCTGTATGGCCGCGATACCTATCTAATAGAGTGAAAAGCTCAGGTGGCGGGGTTCTCAGCCTTGCCGCGGCGGAACACCAGCCGGAAGATGAACCGGGAGAGCGGGCCGCAGTAGAGCATCTGCCAGCACAGGGCCATGGGCATATTGCAGCCCCAGGTGTGCACCCACATGCCAAAGCTGGGCTCTTTAAACAGGACGGTTGCCACCAGGCTCATGACCGGGCACATGATGGCGACGATCATCAGGGAGATGGCATAGGTGATGAACTGAGGCCGGTCTGTGGGGCGCATAAAGGTAAAGGCCAGCGCGGTGGCCAGTTTCTCCACGACAAAGAAATCCAGGATGCAGGCAACCGGGACCATGATGGGCATTTCATGCAGCGCCATGAGAAAGGTGGCGTTGGTCACGCCGCCCGTGTTCAGGGCAACATTGTAAACGATCATGCCATAGACCATAATGGTGGCCATGACAATGGTGAAGACGACTTTTTCCAGCAGGGTTTTCGGCATAGTTTGTAACTCCTTTTTGGTTGATGGGGGAAAATTCAGGCGAACCATCGCCGCACAAACAAAAAAAGACAGACGAGGGCGGAACCTTCGTCTGTCTTTGCGCGACTACCATTCATTGCCGCTTATCATAGCACAATTTCAGGCGTCGTGTAAGAGGCGGAGAAAGGGTTCTCCTATTTTGCCGAAAACGATCCCCTTGAAGACAATAAGTTTTGTGGAAAGCTGTAAGGGGGGAGAAGCTCGACTGAAAAAAGCTCTGCCGGACAAAGATGAACTGGATTGATTTGAATATGTTGTAAAATCTATCTAATTTATCTGTTGAATATGGAAAAATAATGTGTATATTATTGTGCACTCTGCGAATAGACAAACTGCTGACCTTTGGGTATAATAAAGCCAGAAACCAGAGAAGTACAGCAGAAGCTCAAACGAGAGCTAACCCCGCTGACTTGAAGCAGAAAGGAGCGAAGACCGATGGTTGATATGGAACCCGCACAGTGTGGACAGACTGTCGGGGATCGCTGAGAAGCAAAACAGAGGCTCACCACAAACGGGATGTTTCCCCCGTATAAAAACACAAAAACGAGAGCCGGTCTTGAGCATCAAATAATGCGAACAACAGAACAGTCTGTCGAGTATAAAATCCCATGGCAATTCAAATAGATCCGCCGGAGAGTGATCCTTATGAAAACTTTACGGAGACCTGTATTTGAATAACCGAAAAGGAGAACCTCCAATGTACTAAGTAGTGGAACCCCTTGGAAAATCTAACTCGAAAGAATGTGGTAATATGAAATTCATCTCCATGATTCGTGTTCCGCACTCCAACAGTTGAGAAAAGGGTCAATCCAATGTACTAAGTAATGTGTCCCCTGAAAATTCCAAGTTCTTCATCGTTTCCAAAGGAGATCATTCCAATGAAACGTACGGTACAGACCGAAAAATGAGGAAACCGAGGATAAGAGGCTTATGACTCCGAAGAAGTAAGGATCCTGCCGGATGGTGGCTTGCAACCGCACCATCCGGCAGGTTTTTTGTTTGGGCCGGGAAAGCTCCCGGCCCTTTTTTTATTTTGCGTACTGCGGCCGCTGCCTCTTGACAATTTCTCCTGCAAGCGTTATTGTTAAAAATACTGTCTATCTTTTAAGGTAAGGAGAACATCATGCCACAAACTACCACTGCGCCGCGCAAAAAGACACGGCTGATGACCGAGGGCGGTATCTTTAAAAACCTGCTGTTGTTTGCTGTGCCGCTGATTTTGGGCAACCTGCTCCAGCAGCTGTACAATACGGCCGATTCCATCATCGTGGGCAATTTCCTGGGCAGCAACGCTCTGGCAGCCGTTGGCTCCAGCGGCTCGCCCATCTTCCTGCTCATCGGCTTCAGCCAGGGCGTGGCCGTGGGTGCCGGCGTCGTGGTGGCCCAGTACCTGGGGGCCAAGGATCGGGAGGATGCCCAGATTGCCGTGCACACCTCGCTGGCCATTGCAGCCATCCTGGGCGTTGTGCTGACGGTGGGCGGCATCCTGGTCTGCCGCAGCTTGCTGGTCTGGATGAACACCCCGGCTGAGGTGCTGGAAGACGCCGTGACCTATATGCGGATCTACTTTGGCGGCGTGCTGTTCAGCGTCATTTATAACATGGCGGCCGGCATCCTCAACGCGGCGGGCAACTCCCAGCGTTCCCTCATCTACCTGGGCTGCGCCTCCATCACCAACATCATCCTCGACCTCGTTCTCATTGCCGGGCTGCGGATGGGGGTGGAGGGCGCGGCCATCGCCACCGATATCAGCCAGCTGGTGTCCTGCATCCTCTCCCTCCGCTTCCTGATGCGGGTGGAGGATGACTACCGGGTCACGCTGCGCAAGATCCGCCCCGATGCCAAAATGTCCGCCCGCATCATCCGGGTGGGCCTGCCCACGGGCATCCAGAACATGGTCATCTCGTTCTCCAACGTTCTGGTGCAGTCCAGCGTCAACGGCTACGGCGCTGTTGCCATGGCAGGCTTTGCCGCGTACATGAAGATCGATGGCTTCAACATCCTGCCGGTCATGAGCTTCAGCATGGCGGCCACTACCTTTGTGGGCCAGAACTTTGGCGCGGGCAAGCTGGACCGTGTCAAGCGGAGCCTGTGGGTCACGCTGGCCATGAGCGTGGGCTATACCCTCTTTACGGGTGCCCTGCTGCTGGTGTTCCGTTACCCCATCCTGCACCTGTTCACCCAGGACGATACCGTGGTGGAGTTTGGCGTGGCGGCCATGAAGTATTTCTGCCCGTTCTATTTCCTGCTGGCCATCCTGCACAGCCTGGCAGGTGCCGTGCGCGGCACGGGCAAGAGCGTGCCGCCCATGGTGGTGTTGCTGCTCTCCCTCTGCCTGTTCCGGGTGGCCTGGATCCAGTTTATTCTGCCGTTCTTCCACAGCATTGAGGGCGTGTTCGTCCTCTATCCGGTTTCCTGGGGGCTGGGTGCTGTTCTGATGGTCCTGTACACCTGGCGCGCCAACTGGATGGAGCACGCCGCGTAATGTCGTTTCAGGAAACGATGGAATGTGTTTCTATGAAAAATAGCCATTTGTCAAGGCTCTGAAAACGTGTTATATAATAGGTAAAGAATTTTTACCACCCCGGATGCAAAAGGAGCAGCAGATGCAGACAAAACCCTTTCCACTGACCGAAACCGTTTCCCGCCCGACGGGCATCAAAATGGCCCTGCTCCTGTTCTGGGAGTTCATCAAACTCGGTGCCTTTACTTTTGGCAGCGGGTGGAGCATCATTGCCCAGATGGAGCAGGAGTTTGTGGACAAGCGCCACTGGGTGGAGCAGAGCGACCTGCTGGAGCTTATCGCCGTGGGCAAGAGCCTGCCGGGGATCATGGTGGCCAACATCGTGCTGCTGTTCGGCTACCAGCTGGCCGGGCCGCTGGGCGGCATCCTCTCAGCGGTGGGGCTGTGCGTGCCGGCTGTCGTTGTGATGACCGTTGTTACTGCCATTTATGACCTCATCAAGAACAATTACTGGGTCTTTGCGGCCCTCAAGGGGGTCCAGTGTGCCGTGGTGCCCATCATCGGCAGTGCGGCCATCTCCCTGAGCAAAGAGGCCCTCAAGGATAAAATTGCGATCGGGCTCTGCCTCGCTGCTCTCTGCATCTGCCTGTTTACGTCCATCAGTAATCTGGTGCTGGTGATCGGCGGTGCCGTGCTGGGCCTTGTCTGGATGGGGGTGAAGGAGCATGATTAAAACATTGTTCCAGCTCTTCCTCGCCTTTGCCAAAATTGGTTTTACCAGCTTTGGCGGCACCTCGATGATCCCCCTGATCATGGAAGAAATGCTCTCTCACAACTGGATGACAGCCGACGATGTGGCCAATATCGTGGCCATTGCGGAGATGACCCCCGGTTCCCTGGGCGTCAACTGCGCCACCTTTGCCGGTACCCAGACCGCCGGAGTGCTGGGCGGTACGGCAGCCGTCATTGGTGTGCTGACCCCCACCCTGACGCTGACCCTTGTGGCGGCCCTCTTCTTCCAGAAATTCCGGGAGAGCAAGGTCATGCTTTATATCATGCGGGCGGTCAAGCCCATCTGCGTGGGCATGATCTTTGCAGTCCTCATTACCCTGAGCGGGAGTACCTACTTTGCAGAGGGCATCAGTTGGGCGGGCCTTGGCATTGGCCTGCTCTGCTTCTGGCTCCTCCGCAAAAAGAAAATGGCCATCCCCAAGGTCATCGGCATCGCGGCGGTGCTGGGGCTGGTTTGTTTTGGAGTGCTGTGAGAACAGTTGCCCAAAACGGCAAAATGGTGTATACTATCCTCGAGCGCAACTTCACGCCAGAGAGAGGTCTTTTTTATGACGATTCGCGGAATTATCACCGTTCTGGTCCTGGCCATCCTGTTTGGGCTGGTCGTGGTCTGGATCTCCAAGCAGGGCGGCTGGAAAGGGGAGGGCTGCGGCGGCAACTGTGCCTCCTGCCACCACCACGACGGCTGTGAGCAGCCGAAATCCAACCAGAATACCTGATGCATCAAAAAGCCCCCGGCAGCCATTGGCTGTCCGGGGGTTTTGTGCTACAGCTGCCCATTGTGGGCGGCGTAGACCGCAATGGTGCTCAACAGGTCGCTGTGAGCTTTCTGGTAAGTGCTGTAACTCAGGTTGAGCTGCTCCATGACATCCTCGATGCTCCGATGCTCAAAGTAGCGCATCCGGAGCAGCTGGGCACGGATGGGGTCGGTCTGGTCATAATACCTCAGTGCCTGCTCAATGGCCAGGCTCCAGCCGCGGCCCTCGAACGTCTGGCGGTATCCCCGCTGGCCGTAGCGGGCCAGGGCGTTGCGGGTGGCGCGGCGCTGCTGCTGTGTCATGAAAATGCCTCCTCTCAGCGGACATGCCGGAAAAAGTACAGGTCGCGCTGGTCCCGGTTGAGCCCCAGCAGGTGGCAGAGCTTGTCCACCTCACTGACTTTGAAATCCCGGTCGTTGTTGATCTTATAACGCAGGGTGGAGCTGCTGATGCCAAGCACCTCGGCTGCATAGCCCAGTGTGATGCGTTTGCACTTCATGCAGGAGAGGAGCAGCATGGTATCTGTCATAAAAAATGCCTCCTTTTAGTTTCAAATTCTGGATGCGATGCACAATCTTTGGTTGTATTATAGCGAGAAGTTGATTAGATGTCAACTCTTTTGGGAAAATAGAGCAAAAACAGTTGATTTTTAGGAAATGTTCTGCTATTCTATCTTCAGAGAGCAGTTTTTCTGCACACGCAAGGGAAAGCGAGGAGTTTTTATGTCAGAACTGGCACGCCGCGTCCGGGAGCGCCGGGCCGCTCTCGGCCTGTCACAGGAGGAACTGGCCGACCGGATGGGATACCGCTCCAAATCCTCCATCACCAAATTGGAAAAAGGGGTCAACGACCTGCCCCAGTCCAAGCTGGAAGAGCTGGCCGCCGCGCTGGACACCACTCCGGCCTGGCTGCTGGGCATTGAGACCGCCGCCGCCCCGCCTCCGGGGTTTGAGCCCCTGCCGGAAATGGTGCGGGTGCCGCTGGTGGGCTCCATTGCCTGCGGCACGCCCATCACGGCGGAGCAGAACATCGAGAGCTATATCGGGGTCCCCGCCGCGTGGCACGCGGATTTTGCCCTGACCTGCCACGGCAGCAGCATGGCTCCCACCATCTGCGATGGTGACATCGTCTGCATCCGCCGCCAGCCGGAGGTGGAGCAGGGAGAGATCGCCGCGGTCCGCATCGGGGACGAAGCCACCCTGAAACATTTTCACCGCCAGGGCAGCACGGTCATGCTCCTGGCCGATAACGCCGCCGTCTGCCCGCCCATGATCTATGCAGGCTCCCAGCTGGAGGAGATCCAGATCGAGGGCAGGGCGGTCGGCTTCTGCAGAGGTTTATAAACCTCTCCGTCATCGCTCCGCGATGCCAGCTCCTCTGCCAGGGGAGCCCTTGGCAGGTCGGTTTTGTTTCAAAAATTCGCCCGATGGGCTCCGGCACAGCAGTGCCCTGCGGCCTACGGCAGGAGGAGATTATCATGGAAAAAGCTTCCACAGAAGCGATGACCCTGAACGTCATCGCCCACATCCACACGGCGTTCCCCACCAAGTTTGGCATCCCGCGCCAGAGCGGGCTGGTAGACAGCCTGCGGGGCGAGATCATTTTTACCCCGGAGTACCGCAACCCGGACGCCGTGCGCGGGCTGGAAGATTTCAGCCACATCTGGCTGGTGTGGCAGTTCTCCGGGGCCGTGCGGGATACCTGGTCGCCCACGGTCCGCCCGCCCCGCCTGGGCGGCAACACCCGGATGGGCGTGTTTGCCACCCGCTCGCCGTTCCGGCCCAATCCGCTGGGCCTGTCCAGCGTCCAGCTGGAAAAAATCGAGATCCGGCCCGAGGTGGGCCCGGTCCTCATCGTGCGGGGCGCCGACCTCATGGACGGCACCCCCATCTACGACATCAAGCCCTATATCCCGTACGCCGACTGCCACCCGGATGCCTCGGCGGGCTTTACGGCCCAGACCCGGATGAACCACCTGAATGTGGAGTGTGACCCCGCCCTCTGGGCAAGGGTCCCGGAGGCAGAGCAGGAGGGCCTGCGGGGCGTGCTGGCCCATGACCCCCGCCCCTCCTACCAGCATGACCCTGCCCGGGTGTACGGCATGGAGTTTGCCGGGCTGGAAGTGCATTTCACCGTGGACGGCGAGACCCTGACCGTGACGGATATCACCCGCCGCTGACCGGAGGAACTGCTCATGGAGCTGCGAACCATCAACACCTTTTTGCACATTGCGGAGCTGCACAGCTTTTCCCGCGCTGCGCGGGAGCTGGGCTACTCCCAGTCGGCTGTCTCCTCTCAGATCGCCCAGCTGGAGGCCGAGCTGGGCACCCCGCTGTTTGACCGGGTGGGAAAGACCGTCCGCCTGACCGACGCGGGGCTCACGTTTCAGGATTACGCCCGCACCCTGCTGGCGACGGCCCAGCAGGCCAAAGCGGCCCTGCAGCCCGCCCGGGAGGTGCGGGGCACCCTCCGCATCGCACTGGCGGACTCGGTGTGCAGCACCTTTCTGCCCGACCTGCTGCTCCACTACCACGCCCGCTGCCCGGAGGTGGAGCTGGTGCTCCGCACCGCCACTGCCGACGAGATGCTCCAGTGGCTGAGTTCCAACGAGGTCGATCTGGCTTACACCCTCGATCAGCCCATTTTGCAGCCCAATCTTGTGCTGGCGTTCAACGAGCTGGAGCCCATCTGCATGGTGGCTCCGCCAAACCATCCGCTGGCCCGGCAGGAGGTGGTCACGCTGGAGGAGCTTGCGAAGCAGGAGTTTCTGCTCACCGAGCGGGGAATGAGCTACCGCGACGCTCTGGATCAGTGCATGGACGCCCATCACCTGGCTCTGAAGCCCTACATTGAGCTGGGCAGCGCCGCCATGCTGGCCGAGATGGTGGAGCGGGGGATGGGCCTCTCGTTCCTGCCGGAATACATCGTCCGCAATGAGCTGGCGGCCCACCGCCTGGCCCGCCTCAACGTCCCCGAGTGCCAGATATCCATGCACCGCCAGTTGTTTTACCACCGGGATAAATGGCTGACCCCTCAGATGAAAGCGTTTGTTGAGCTGGTGTGAATCACCGGCTCTGTTTGGCCCCGCACCCCGGCAAAATAAAAAAACAGCTCCAAGCCTAAGCTTGAAGCTGTTTTTTATGCCGGTGGTGGGGGTCGAACCCACACGTGTTATTCGCACAAGGGATTTTGAGTCCCCCTCGTCTGCCATTCCGACACACCGGCACGATAAGATAACAAAGTTATTATACCGGATTCTGTCTGTAAAATCAAGATAAAATTTTAAGGTGCGGGGAATGGCTGGGAAACAGCGAATTGGGGCAGCGCGGCTGTGCTGGCGGAGCCAGGCGGTAAGATGCTGCTTCGGATCAGTTCAGCTTTTTGCCGAAGAACTCCACTTCCTTGCGGATGAACTGCATCAGCTCATCAAACTGGTCGGGGGTCAGGCTCTGGGCACCATCGCACTTGGCCTTGGCGGGGTTGTTGTGCACCTCGATCATCAGGCCGTCGGCACCGGCCGCTACGGCAGCCTTTGCCAGCTCCGGCACCATCCAGGCGTGGCCGCAGGCGTGGCTGGGGTCCACCACCACGGGCAGGTGGGTCATCTTGTGCAGCATCACCACACCGGCCAGGTCCAGGGTGTTCCGCATACTGGTCTCAAAAGTACGGATGCCGCGCTCGCAGAGGATGACGTTCTCGTTGCCCTCGGCCATGATGTACTCGGCGCTCATCACGAACTCTTCCAGCGTGTTGGCCAGGCCCCGCTTGAGCAGCACGGGCTTTTTTTGGCGGCCCACGGCCTTGAGCAGTTCAAAATTCTGCATGTTGCGGGCACCCACCTGGATGAGGTCCACGTTCTCGAACAGGGGCAGATGCTCGGTGTTCATGATCTCGGTCACGATGGGAGCACCCGTGGCCCGGCGGGCCAGCTTGAGCAGATCCAGGCCCTCGCTTCGCATTCCCTGGAACGAGTAGGGAGAGGTGCGGGGCTTGAACGCGCCGCCCCGCAGCAGGGAAGCACCGGCGGCCTTGACCCGCTGGGCGCAGTAGGTGATCTGCTCCTCGCTCTCAATGCTGCAGGGGCCTGCAATGACGGCAAAGTTTCCGCCGCCGATCTTGACGCCGTTCACATCAATGATACTGTCGTCCGGGTGGAACTTGCGGTTGGCTTTTTTGTAGGGCTCGGACACGCGGCGGCAGGCCTCCACCACGGGGTTGGCCAGTACCCAGCTCTCTGCAATGGCCTTGGTATCGCCGATGAGGCCGAGGATATGGGTGTCGCTGCCCTTGGAGTCGTTGATCTGCAGGCCCATGCCCTCCAGCTCGCGGCAGAACTCATGCACCTGTACGTCGGGGGCATTCTGTTTTAAGACAATGATCATAGCGCTTTCTCCTTACCAGTTTCCCAAAGCGGCAGGGAGAACGGCTCCCTTGCTGCAAATCAGTATCGTGAACTTCAGTTTCGTGAAGTATCTTGAGCATGGGCATAGCATACCACTTCAGTTTTGTGAAGTCAAGGCTTTTTTGAAATTTTTCCGCAAACGTGGTAGAATAGGAGCACGATAGGAGTGATAGAGCTATGGGAAAAGAAGCAAAGACCAATGCCATGCGTATTCTGGAGCGGGCCAAGGTGCCCTATACCGCCCATGAATACGCCCACGAGGAGGGCGTGGCGGTGGACGGCGTGACGGTAGCTGCCAGCATGGGGGAAGACCCTGCCTGCGTGTATAAAACACTGGTGACCCAGGGGGCCAGCAGAAATTATTTCGTCTTCGTCATCCCGGTGGCAGCGGAGCTGGACCTGAAAGCCGCCGCCCGCAGCGTGGGTGAAAAGAGCGTGGCCATGATCCATGTGGCCGATATCAACAAGGTGACCGGCTATGTCCGGGGCGGCTGCAGCCCGGTGGGTATGAAAAAGCAGTACACCACCGTGTTTGATGAGAGCGTGCTGGCCCAGCCGAAAGTCTATGTTTCCGGCGGGCGGATCGGTACCCAGGTGTGCTGCGCCCCGGCCGACCTCATCAAGGCAGCCCGCGCCACAACGGCACACATCATTTTCTAAAGATTTAACAATATTTATCGTTCTAATAAGTATCGTTCCAATAAGTCGTACTTAAAAAGAAAAAGAATGGCGAAACTGCACAAAACTTTTGAAAGTTTTTTGGCAGCAGGAGAACACAAGGGAGAAATTGCCGAAACGCTCTTTGCAAAGCTGTTTTTTTGCCGTAAACTGTATGTGTAAGGCGAACGCCAGCCCCCAAAAACCGGAGCTGGAGCACGCCGCGACAGGGCGCGGGACAATGAAGTTGCGGAGGACGAGCGGAATGCGAAACATGCTGCTGAAAACCATCGGCCGCCAGTGCGGTGAGGGTCATCAGGGCCTCGGTGTAACTTCATGCCAGAACACCCGCTTGGGGTGCGCCGCTCTGGAACAAATGCAGAAATAAAAGGCCGTGGTGCAGGTGTACCACAGCCTTTTTTGTTTGCCGTGGATCGGAAAAGAGAAAGAGAGGTTGGATTTCGATGGTTCGGAAAGTTGCAGTCATTATGGGTTCGGACAGCGATTGGCCGGTGGTCAAGGGGGCCTGTGCCCAGCTCAAGGCGCTGGACATCCCGTTTGAGGCACACATCCTGTCGGCACACCGCACCCCGGCGGAGGCGGCTGCCTTTGCCAAGGGCGCAAAAGAGAATGGTTTTGGCGTCATTCTCTGCGCTGCCGGCATGGCCGCCCATCTGGCCGGTGCCTTTGCCGCCAACACCACCCTGCCCGTCATCGGCATCCCGATGAAAGGCGGTGCCATGGACGGCCTGGACGCCCTGCTGGCCACCGTGCAGATGCCCAGCGGCATCCCTGTGGCGACCGTGGCCCTGAACGGTGCCAAGAACGCCGCCTGGCTGGCCGCTGAGATCCTGGCCCTGAGCGACGATGCTCTGGCCGCCAAGCTGGCTGCCGAGCGCGCGGCCATGGCGGAACAGATCGCCGCCAAAGAGGAAAAACTGCAGAAAGAGATCGAGGAACTGTAATGTCTGATTTTGCATATCCGCTTCACGAAGAGTGCGGCGTTTTTGGCATCTATGACCGCGCCGGGACGGAGGACGTGGCCGCTGCCGCTTACTCCGCCCTGTACGCGCTGCAGCACCGCGGCCAGGAGAGCTGCGGCATCGCCGTCAACGACGATGGCGTCATTGAGGGCCACCGGGATCTCGGCCTTGTCAACGAGGTGTTCACCCCGGCGGTGCTGGCCTCTCTGGCAAAGCCTACCGCCCACATGGCTACCGGCCATGTCCGGTATGCCACTTCCGGCAGCCGGGTGCGGGCCAATGCTCAGCCCATGATCGTCCGGCATGGCCGGGGCACCATGGCCCTGTGCCACAACGGCAACCTGACCAATGCATTGGAGCTCCGCCGCCAGCTGGAAAATGAGGGGGCCATCTTCCATGGCTCCTCTGATACCGAAGTGATCTGCTACCTCGTTACCCGCAACCGCTTGCGGATGGGCAGCATTGAGACTGCCATCAGCAAGACGATGGACGTGCTGGAGGGTGCTTACAGCCTCGTCATCATGTCCGCCACCAAGCTCATCGCGGTGCGTGACCCCCGCGGCTACCGGCCCCTGTGCATCGGTACCCTGCCGGGCGGCGGCTATGTCTTCGCCAGCGAGAGCTGCGCCCTGGACGCCGCTGGAGCCACTCTCCTGCGGGATGTGGAACCCGGTGAGATCGTGGTGGCCGATGCCAAGACCGGCGAGCTGCGGAGCATCCGGGATCATGTGGGCCGCCCGGACAGCCAGATGTGCGTGTTTGAGTACATCTACTTCTCCCGCCCGGACAGCATCATTGAAGGCCAGTCCGTCCACGAGGCACGCAAGCAGGCGGGCCGCTTCCTGGCGCAGGAGCACCCCGTGGAGGCCGATGTGGTCATCGGCGTGCCGGACTCCGGCCTGGACGCCGCCCTCGGCTACTCCGAGGAGAGCGGCATCCCCTACGGCATCGGCTTCATCAAAAATAAATACATTGGCCGCACCTTTATCCAGGGCAGCCAGAAACAGCGCGAGAACAGCGTCCGCATCAAGCTCAACGCGGTGACCAGCACCGTCAAGGGCAAGCGGGTGGTGCTGGTGGATGACTCCATCGTCCGCGGCACCACCTCCGCCCGCATCATCAAGCTGCTGCGGGACGCGGGTGCCAGGGAGGTCCATTTCCGGGTCTCGGCTCCGCCGTTCAAGTATCCCTGCTATTTCGGCACGGATATCCCGGACCAGAAGCTTCTGGTGGCCACGGGCCGCACCGTGGACCAGATCAATGAGATCATCGGGGCGGACACGCTGGGCTACCTTTCCACGGAGCATGTGGTCAAGCTGGCTCCCAATGCCCACTGTGGTTTCTGCACGGCCTGCTTCACGGGGGAATACGCCGTCAAGCCGAAGGAAGTGCTTTCGACCGATATTCACGAGCGTCATCTCAACGACCGTCCCAAGGACGAGAAAAAGTTAGGAGAGTAACAAGATGGAAAAGAGCTATTCGGAAAGCTATGCAGCAGCAGGTGTGGATATCACCGCTGGTTACCGCTCGGTGGAGCTGATGAAACAGTACGTTGCCCGCACCATGAACGAGCACTGCATCGGTGGTCTGGGCGGTTTTGGCGGCCTGTTTGAGCTGGACTGCACGGGCTACAAGCACCCGGTGCTGATCTCCGGCACCGACGGCGTGGGCACCAAGCTGAAGATCGCCATGATCCTGGACAAGCACGACACCATCGGCATCGACTGCGTGGCCATGTGCGTCAACGATGTCATCTGCGCTGGTGCAAAGCCGCTGGTCTTCCTGGATTACATCGCCTGCGGCCGCAACATCCCGGAAAAGATCGCTGAGATCGTCAAGGGCGTGGCCGAGGGCTGCGTGCAGGCCGATTGCTCTCTGGTGGGCGGCGAGACCGCCGAGCACCCGGGCATGATGCCGGAGGAGGAGTACGATCTGGCCGGTTTCACCGTGGGCGTTGTGGACAAAGAAAAGATCCTGAACAACGACACCATGAAGCCCGGTGATGTCATTCTGGCACTGCCCTCCACGGGCGTCCACTCCAACGGCTTCTCGCTGGTGCGCAAGATCTTTGACATCGACGGCAACCCCGATATTCTGAAGACCGCTCCCGCGGAGCTGGGCGGCAAGACCCTGGGCGAGGCCCTGCTGGCCCCCACCAAAATTTACGTCAAGCCCGTGCTGAAAGTGCTGGAAGAGGTGGATGTCAAGGGCATCTCCCACATCACCGGCGGCGGCTTCTATGAAAACATCCCCCGCAGCCTGAAGAAAGGCTGCTGCGCCCGCATCAAGAAAGAGGATGTCCGCACCCCGGCCCTCTTCCACCTGATGCAGAAAGAGGGCGGCATCTCCGAGCACGATATGTTCAACACCTTTAACATGGGTGTGGGCATGGTGCTCACTGTCCCGGCCGAGCAGGCAGACAAGGCACTGGACATCCTCCACGCGAACGGCGAGCCGGAGGCTTACCGCCTGGGCGTCATTGCAGAAGGCGAGGGTGTGGAGCTGTGCTGAACATTGCAGTGCTCGTCTCCGGCGGCGGCACCAACCTGCAGGCCCTGCTGGACAGCGAAGCCCGGGGCGAGAACCCCAACGGCAAGATCAAACTGGTGGTGGCCTCCAAGCCCGGTGTCTATGCGCTGGAGCGGGCCGCCAAGGCTGGCGTGGAGGGCGTTGTTGTCCGCCGCAAGGATTATGCCGCCAGCGAAGACTTTGACGCCGCCCTGCTGGCCGTGCTCAAGGAGCACGACATCGACCTGGTGGTGCTGGCGGGCTTTCTGTCCGTGCTGGGCCCCAGCGTCATCGCGGCCTATCCGCGCCGCATCCTGAACGTCCACCCCGCCCTCATCCCGTCGTTCTGCGGGCCCGGCATGTACGGCCTGCGCCCCCACGAGGCCGCGCTGGCCCGGGGCTGCAAGGTGACGGGTGCCACCGTCCACTTTGTCAACGAGGAGTGCGACGGCGGGCCCATCCTGCTGCAAAAGGCCGTGGACATCCTGCCCGGCGATACCCCCGAGGTGCTGCAGAAGCGGGTGATGGAGCAGGCCGAGTGGAAGCTGCTGCCCAAGGCAGTGGCCATGATTTGTAATGGAGAGATAAAATAATGGAAAAGATCGACCTGAACGAATATCTGGCTTCCAACGAGTACCCCGGCCGCGGCATTGCAGTGGCAAAGGCCCCGGATGGCCGCCAGATGTTCATTGGCTATTTTATCATGGGCCGCAGCGAGAACAGCCGCAACCGCGTGTTTGACCCCGTGCCCGAGCGGGGCGGGATCTGCACCATCGCGGCCGACCCGGCAAAGCTGGAAGACCCCAGCCTCATCATCTACAACCCCGTGCTCACCCTGGGCAAGACCCACATTGTGACCAACGGCGACCAGACGGATACCATCTACGATGGCATGAGCCGCGGCAAGAGCTTTGCCGACAGTCTGCGCACCCGCACCTTTGAGCCGGACGGCCCCAACTACACCCCCCGCATTTCCGCCGTGGTGTACGAGGACGGCAGCTATCAGATGAGCATTCTCAAATCCGCCGACGGCAATGGCGAGAGCGTCCAGCGCTATTTCTTCGATTATCCCCAGCCTGTGGCCGGTGAGGGCCACTTCATCAGCACCTACAAGCACAACGGCAGCCCCATCCCCAGCTTTGAGGGCGAGCCCCTCCGCTTTGCCTGCCCCCGCACCATCGGCGATTTTGCCCAGGGCCTGTGGAGCAGCCTGAACGCCGACAACAAAGTGAGCCTGTTTGCCCGGGTGATCGACCTGGAGACCGGCGAGAGCGGCGACATGATCTTCAACAAATACGACGCCGTCTGCAGCGACCTGGACGACCCCGAGGAGCCGGAGCTGCTGCCCGAGGAGCTGGAACTGCTCAAGAAGCTCGACGCTGAGGAAGAATAAACGCACCGGAGATTTTAAGGAGGATGCACCAATGAATGAACTTGCACTGAAGTACGGCTGCAACCCCAACCAGAAGCCCAGCCGCATTTATATGGAAGATGGCTCCGACCTGCCCGTGACCGTGTTGAACGGCAAGCCCGGCTACATCAATTTTCTGGATGCCCTCAACTCCATCCAGCTGGTCAAGGAGCTGAAAACCGCCTGCGGCCTGCCCGCGGCGGCCTCGTTCAAGCATGTTTCCCCGGCGGGCGCGGCCCTGGGCCTGCCCCTGACCGAGGTGGAGCGGAAGATGTACCACATTGCCCCGGATTTTGAGCTCTCCCCGCTGGCCTGCGCCTATGCCCGCGCCCGCGGTGCCGATCGCATGTCTTCGTTCGGCGACTGGATCGCCCTCTCCGAGGTCTGTGATGTCCCCACCGCAAAGCTCATCCAGCACGAAGTCTCCGACGGCATCATTGCCCCGGGCTACGAGCCGGAAGCCCTGAAGATCCTTGCCAGCAAGAAAAAGGGCAACTACAACGTGGTCGCCATCGACCCGGACTACAAGCCCAACCCCGTGGAGCACAAGCAGGTGTACGGCATCACCTTTGAGCAGGGCCGCAACGAGCTGGCCATCAACGCCGACACCATGCTCACCAACTGGGTCACCGAGAACAAGACCGTGACCGAGGAGCAGAAGCGGGACCTCATCATTGCCCTCATCACCCTGAAATACACCCAGTCCAACAGCGTCTGCTACACCTACGGCGGCCAGACCATCGGCGTGGGTGCCGGCCAGCAGAGCCGCATCCACTGCACCCGTCTGGCCGGCCAGAAAGCCGACAACTGGCAGCTGCGCCACATGGACAAGGTGCTCAACCTGCCGTTCCGCGATGATGTGGCAAAGCCCAACCGGGACAACGCCATTGATGTTTACATCGGCGACACCCCGGAGGATGTCATTGGCGACGATGTCTGGGCCGAGACCTTTACCGAGCAGCCCGCGCCTTTGACCGCCGAAGAGAAGAAAGAGTACCTGAGCCATGTAACGGGCGTCTGCCTGGGCTCTGACGCGTTCTTCCCCTTTGGCGACAACATCGAGCGTGCCCGCCGCTCCGGCGTGACGGCCATCGTCCAGCCCGGCGGCTCCATCCGCGACCAGCAGGTCATTGACACCTGCAACAAGTACGGCATCGCCATGGCGTTCTGCGGCATCCGGCTGTTCCATCACTGAGCAAAGAGCAACGGAAGCGATGTACAGACAATGCTTTCATAAAGAAGGTACAGATATGAAAAAGAAAATCTTAGTAGTCGGCGGCGGCGGGCGTGAGCACGCCATCATCAAGGCGCTGAAAAAGAGCCCGGACTGCGGCGAGGTATGGTGCGCGCCGGGCAACGGCGGCATCAGCTATGACGCCCGGTGCAAGAACATCAAGGCCACGGATGTGGAGGCCATGGTGGCCTTTGCGGCCGAAGAAAAATTTGATTATGTCGTGGTGGCGCAGGATGACCCCCTGGCGCTGGGCATGGTGGACGCGCTGGCAAAGGTCGGCATCCCGGCCTTTGGCCCGGACAAGGCTGCTGCCCGCATTGAGGCTTCCAAGGTCTTCTCCAAGGACCTGATGAAGAAATACGGCATCCCCACCGCCCAATATGAGACATTCGATGACCCGGCCAAGGTCATGGAGTACATCAAGGCCGAGGGCAAATACCCGGTGGTCATCAAGGCCGACGGCCTGGCGCTGGGCAAGGGCGTGCTGATCTGCGAGAACGAGCAGCAGGCCGCCGACGGCGTGAAAGAGATCATGCTGGACAAAAAGTTCGGCGCTTCCGGCAACCATGTGGTGGTGGAAGAATTCCTCACCGGCCCGGAGGTCAGCGTGCTGAGCTTCACGGACGGCAAGGTGGTAAAGCCCATGGTGTCCAGCATGGACCACAAGCGTGCCAATGACCACGACACCGGCCTGAACACCGGCGGCATGGGCACGGTGGCTCCCAACCCCTACTACACCCCGGCGATCGCCGCCGAGTGCATGGAGAAAATTTTCCTGCCCACCATCCATGCCATGAACGCCGAGGGCTGCCCCTTTCAGGGTTGCCTCTACTTCGGCCTCATGCTCACCCCGGACGGCCCCAAGGTCATTGAGTACAACTGCCGCTTCGGCGACCCTGAGACCCAGGTGGTGCTGCCCCTGCTCCAGAGCGACCTGCTCCAGATCATGCTGGCCTGCACCAACGGCACGCTGGCGGACACGGAAGTCAAGTTCTCGGACGGTGCCGCTGCCTGTGTCATTCTGGCCTCCGGCGGCTACCCTGTCAGCTACGAGAAAGGCAAGCCGATCTCCGGCCTGACGGACGGCCAGCTGGCAGGGGAGGAGAACATCACGGTCTACCACTCCGGCACGGCCATCCAAGAGGACGGCACGCTGGTGACCAACGGCGGCCGTGTGCTGGGCGTGACGGCCACGGCTGACCGCCTGACCGCTGCCATCACCCAGGCCTACGCCGCCGCCGAGAAGATCTCGTTCGAGAAGCTGCACAAGCGGACGGACATCGGCTTCCGGGCCCTGAAAGCAATTGCGGAGAAAGAATAACAGCTGCTCTGTACAACCTCTCCGTCATCGCCGCGCAATGCCACCTCTCCCGAAGTGAGAGGCTTTGGCAGGCCGTAAAGTTTATAAAAAACGCCATGCGTTCCTACAAAACGATACCTCTTTGCCAAGGGCTCGCCCTTTGGGAGAGCTGGACGCCGATAGGCGGCCTGAGAGGGCTAAGACGCTAAAAATAAAGGGGGATTTTACCCAATGGTCTATCGTATTTATGTCGAGAAAAAGCCCGGCTTTGATGTGGAAGCCGAGGGCCTGAAAAATGAGCTGGTCTCGCTGCTGGGCATCCAGTCCCTGAACGGGGTGCGGCTGCTCAACCGCTACGACGTGGAGGGCATTGATGAAGCTCTGTTCCACCAGTGCGCCACCACCGTGTTCAGCGAGCCGCCGGTGGACAACACCTACGACACCCTGCCTCAGGATGGCGGCGTGTCCTTTGCGGTGGAGTACCTGCCCGGCCAGTTCGACCAGCGCGCCGATTCTGCCGCCGAGTGTATCCAGCTCATCAGCCAGGGCGAGCGCCCGCTGGTCCGCTCCGCCAAGGTCTACCTGCTGCAGGGCGCTCTGACCGACGAGCAGCTGGCTGAGATCAAGAAATATGTCATCAACCCGGTGGAGGCCCGCGAGGCTTCGCTGGAGGAAAAGGCCACCCTCAAGATGGAGTACCCCGTCCCCACCGCCGTGGCCGTGCTGGAGGGCTTCAACCAGCTGGAGGAAGAGGGCCTGAAAGAGTTTATCAACAAGCAGGGCCTCGCCATGGATCTGGGCGACATCAAGTTCTGCCAGGAATATTTCCGCTCCGAGAAGCGGGACCCCACCATCACCGAGATCAAGATGATCGACACCTACTGGTCCGACCACTGCCGCCACACCACGTTCGGCACCATTCTGGACGATGTGCAGATCGACGACGCCGTGGTGCAGGAAGCCTTTGACCGCTACATGGCCATGCGCGCGGATCTGGGCCGGGAGAACAAACCCCGCTGCATGATGGACCTGGCCACCATTGGTGCCAAGGAATTGAAAAAGCAGGGCATCCTCAAGAATCTGGACGAGTCCGACGAGATCAACGCCTGCACCGTCAAGATCAAGTGCGATGTCAACGGCAAGGAGGAGGACTGGCTGTTCCTCTTCAAGAACGAGACGCACAACCACCCGACGGAGATCGAGCCGTTCGGCGGTGCTGCCACCTGCATCGGCGGTGCCATCCGCGATCCGCTGTCCGGCCGCAGCTACGTCTATCAGGCCATGCGCGTCACCGGCGCGGGCGACCCGCTGGTACCCGTCAGCCAGACGCTGCCCGGCAAACTGCCCCAGCGCAAGCTGGTGACCACCGCCGCCGCCGGTTATTCCTCTTACGGCAACCAGATCGGTCTGGCGACCGGTCAGGTGGATGAGATCTATCACCCCGGTTATGTGGCAAAGCGGATGGAGATCGGCGCGGTCGTGGGTGCTACCCCCGCTTCCCATGTCCGCCGCGAGTGCCCCGCCCCCGGGGATGTCATCGTTCTGCTGGGCGGCCGCACCGGCCGCGACGGCATCGGCGGTGCCACCGGTTCCTCCAAGGCCCACAACCTCGAAAGCCTGGACCACTGCGGTGCCGAGGTGCAGAAAGGCAACGCTCCCATCGAGCGCAAGCTGCAGCGCCTGTTCCGCCGGGAAGACGCCTGCAAGATGATCAAGCGCTGCAATGACTTTGGCGCCGGCGGCGTGTCTGTCGCCATTGGCGAGCTGGCCGATGGCCTGTACATCGACCTGAACAAGGTCACCAAGAAATACGACGGTCTGGACGGTACCGAGCTGGCCATCAGCGAGAGCCAGGAGCGCATGGCCGTGGCCCTGGCCCCGGAAGACGTGGACAAGTTCATCGCCCTGGCCAACGAGGAAAACCTTGAGGCGACCCCCGTGGCAAAGGTCACCGAGGAAAAACGCCTGAACATGGTCTGGAACGGTGTGTCCATCGTTAACATCAGCCGCGAGTTCCTCAACTCCAATGGTGCCGAGAAGCACCAGAATGTCCATATCGAAAAGGGCACCGTCTGGCAGCCCCAGTGGTCTGGCATCACCTTTGGCCAGAAGATGAAGCACATGGTGGGCGATTTGAACGTGTGCAGCAAAAAGGGCCTGTCTGAGCGGTTCGACTCCACCATTGGAGCCGCTACCGTCCTGATGCCCTTTGGCGGTGCCTATCAGCTCACCCCGCAGAACGCCATGGTGGCAAAGCTGCCGGTGGACGGCGAGACGACTACCTGCTCCGGCATGGCCTGGGGCTACAACCCCTACCTGACGAGCGCCAACCAGTACGTTGGTGCCCGTATGGCCGTGGTGGAGAGCGTTACCAAGCTGGTGGCCTCCGGCTTCCGCTTCGAGGACGCCTATCTGACGTTCCAGGAATACTTCGAGCGTCTGGGCAATAAGCCTGAGCGCTGGGGCAAGCCGCTGGCTGCCCTGCTGGGCGCGCTGGATGCCCAGATGGGCCTGGGCATTGGCTCCATCGGCGGTAAAGATAGCATGTCCGGCTCCTTTGAGGAACTGGATGTGCCTCCCACGCTGGTGTCGTTTGCTACCGCCATCGGCAAGGCAGGCCGTGTGGTCTCCACCGAGTTCAAGAAGCCGGAGAGCACCGTCGTGCTGGTGCGCCCCATCCTCGACCCCGAGACGGGCTGCCCCAACTTCTCTTCCCTGAAAGCCAACTACAAGATGGTGGAGCAGATGATGGAAGAGGGCATGGTGGCCGCTGCCTGCTCCGTGGGCTTTGGCGGCCTGGCCGAGGCTCTGTTCAAGATGGGCCTGGGCAACCGCATCGGTTTCAAGATGATGGCCGATAAATCCACCGGCGAGATGTTTGAGCCCATGTACGGCTCCATCGTGCTGGAAATGGTCTCCGACTCTCCGGCCGGTGAGCTGCTGGGCGAGACCACCAAAGATTACATGTTCGAGTGCTGCGGCGAGAAGCTGGATATGGCCCAGCTGCAGGAGATCTGGGAGTCCAAGCTGGAGCCCGTGTACCCCTACCGCAAGGCAGGCGCCAGTGTGGAGAAGATCGACGGCCAGCTGGCTGCTCCCGCCGCCCCCAAGATCGGCGTGGCAAAACCGAAAGTGATCATCCCGGTCTTCCCGGGCACCAACTGCGAGTACGACACCGCCAAGGCCTTTGCCCGGGCCGGTGCGGACCCGGAGATCCTCGTCATCCGCAACCTGACCCCGGCGGACGTCACCGCCAGCTGCGAGGCTCTGGTCAAGGCCATTGACAACAGCCAGATCGTCATGCTGCCCGGCGGCTTCTCCGGCGGCGACGAGCCGGACGGCAGCGCCAAGTTCATTGCATCGTTCTTCCGCAGCCCCGCCGTCACCGAGGCCGTGCGCAGCCTGCTCCAGAAGCGGGACGGCCTGATGCTGGGCATCTGCAACGGCTTCCAGGCCCTGATCAAGCTGGGTCTGGTGCCCTACGGCGATATCCGCGAGATCAGCCAGTATGACCCGACCCTGACGTTCAACACCATTGGCCGCCACCAGAGTATGCTGGTGCGCACCCGGATTGCTTCCACGGGCAGCCCCTGGCTGAGCAAGTGCGCCGTGGGCGACGAGTATACCGTGGCCATCAGCCACGGCGAGGGCCGCTTTGTGGCTCCCCAGCAGGTGCTGGACAAGCTGATCGCCAACGGCCAGGTCGCCACCCAGTACGTTGATCTGGAGGGCCAGCCCACCATGGACCAGAGCTACAACCCCAACGGCTCGGTGCTGGCCATCGAGGGCATCACCAGCCCGGACGGCCGCGTCTTTGGCAAGATGGGCCACTCGGAGCGCAGCGGCGAGTTCCTGTACAAGAACGTGACTGGCGACAAGTACCAGCCGATCTTTGAGGGCGGCGTAGACTATTTCAAGGTTTGATGGTAGAATAGAGAAAAAACTCTTTCCGTCATCGCTGGCGCGATGCCACCTCCCTCGGAGAGGGAGGCTGAAAGGCCCCCTCTTTGAGGGGGCTGTCGCCGGAAGGCGACTGGGGGAGTTACTTTCAGGAGGAAAACCAATGTCTCAGCATGACCGTTATATCAGCCCTTTTTCCACCCGCTACTCCTCCGATGAGATGCAGTACATCTTCTCGGATGACAACAAGTTCCGCACCTGGCGCCGCCTGTGGGTGGCGCTGGCCCGGGCCGAGATGAAGCAGGGCCTGACCAATATCACCCCCGAAATGGTGGCCGAGCTGGAAGCCCATGTGGACGATATCAACTATGACGTCGCCATTGCCCGGGAGAAACTGGTCCGCCACGACGTGATGAGCCACGTCTATGCCTACGGCCAGCAGTGCCCCAAGGCCGCCGGCATCATCCATCTGGGTGCTACCAGCTGCTATGTGGGCGACAACACCGACATCATCGTGATGCGGCAGGGCCTGGAGCTCATCCGCAAAAAGCTCATTGGCGTGCTGGCCAAGCTGGCCCACTTTGCCAAGGAGTACAAGGACATGCCCTGCATGGCCTACACCCACTGCCAGCCCGCCCAGCCCACCACCGTGGGCAAGCGCGCCACCCTGTGGGCCAACGAGCTGGTGATGGACCTCAACGAGATCGACCACCGGCTGGCTACCCTGCAGCTGCGCGGCGTCAAGGGCACCACCGGCACCCAGGCTTCCTTTATGGAGCTGTTCAAGGGCGACGCCGACAAGATCCGCGCCGTGGATGCCTCCATCGCCGAGGAGATGGGCTTTGACCGCGAGGCCGTCATCCCTGTCTCGGGCCAGACCTACAGCCGCAAGGTGGATGCATTCATCCTCAACGCGCTGGCCGGGATTGCCCAGAGCTGCATGAAGTTTGCCACCGACCTGCGTCTGCTGGCCAACTTCAAGGAGATGGAGGAGCCCTTTGAGAAGAATCAGATCGGTTCTTCCGCCATGCCCTACAAGCGCAACCCCATGCGGTGCGAGCGCATCTGCGCCCTGGCCCGCTACCTGATGGTGGACGTGCTCAACCCCAGCATCACCACGGGCACCCAGTGGTTTGAGCGCACCCTGGACGACAGCGCCAACAAGCGCATCGCCATGGCCGAGGGCTTCCTGGCTGCCGACGCGATCCTGAACATCATGCTCAACGTCACCGACGGCATCGTGGTCTACCCCAAGGTCATCCGCAGCCGTCTGATGGCAGAGCTGCCGTTCATGGCCAGCGAGAACATCATGATGCAGGCCGTGGAAAAGGGCGGCAACCGTCAGGAGCTGCACGAGCGCCTGCGCCAGCACGCCATTGCCGCCGGCAAGCAGGTCAAGGAAGAGGGCCTGCCCAACGATATGGTGGACCGCGTTGCGGCGGACCCCGCCTTTGGCCTGACCAAAGAGGAGATCGTGGCCGGTCTGGTGCCGGAGAATTTTGTGGGCCGTGCACCCCAGCAGGTGGACGAGTTCATCGCTCACATCCTCAAGCCCATTTTTGACGCCAACCCCGATGCTGTGGAGCAGCACGCGAGTTTGAGCGTCTGAGAATCAGAATGGAGAGGCCATTGCCGTAAGGCGGTGGCCTCTTTTCTGTTGCGGAAAAACACGATACATGATAAAATGGGACAAAAATGATTTTAGGAGCAAAACAATGCGTCTCGATAAATATCTGGCCGAAACGGCCCAGTGCACCCGGAGCGAGGCAAAAAACCTGCTGCAAAAGGGGCGGGTGACGGTCAATGGAGCCGTCTGCAAAAAAGGCGACACCCAGCTCAAAGACAGCGACACCGTGGCCGTGGACGGCCAGCCGCTGGCGTACCAGCAATTCGTCTACCTCATGCTCAACAAGCCCGAGGGGGTGGTGAGCGCGTCCACCGACAAGCGGGACACCACCGTGGTGGACTTGATAGGGGATGCCTACCCCCGGCGGGAGCTGTTCCCGGCCGGGCGGCTGGACAAGACCAGCACCGGCTTTGTGCTGCTGACGGACGACGGCGGCTTTGCCCACGACATCCTGGCCCCCAAGCGCCATGTCTCCAAGACCTACACCGTCACGCTGGACACCCCGCTGACCGAAGAGATGCGGCAGGGCTTTGCCGAGGGCGTTACCCTGGCGGACGGCACGGCCCTCTCCCCGGCAGAGGTGAGCGCCCTCTCGGAGGACGGCCTTGTGGTGCGGGTGGTGCTCAAACAGGGGGTGTACCACCAGATCAAGCGGATGTTCGGCGTGTACGGCGCAGGCGTCAACGGGCTGCACCGGGATGCCATCGGCGGGCTGGAGCTGGACAAAACGCTGACTCCGGGCCAGTGGCGGGAGCTGACGGCGGCTGAAGTGGCAGAAATTACCACGAAATGAGGTCGGCTTTTCACGCGGATTTCAAAAAAGCATCACATTTAGCCGTTAAAATAGGGCCAAGAACCACGCAAAAAGGCACTTTTTGGCCGAAAAGCGACTCCGGCAGATAATTTGACCAAGAAAATAGAAACTTTTTTGGTGAAATATGTTGCAAAAGTAAATTCTTTTGTGTAAAATATAGATTGTAAAGCGGCGAAATTGTTAAAAATCACAATCCATGCCACAGCGGCTTGCACAAAAGAGGAAAAGGGGTATCCATTTATGGCCAATAGAGTATTTCAGAGCGTGATCTACCAGATGAAAGACGCGATCGACCGTGTGGTCGGCGTGGTGGATGAGACCGGCGCGGTGATCTCCTGCTCCGAGCTGAACCTGATCGGCGAGGTGCGTGAGGGCTTTATGGCTGAACGCCTGACCGCGGGCGACCGCTTTGTGCGGGACGGTTACACCTACCAGCAGTTCTCCAGCGCAAAGCATAACGACTATGCCGTGTTTGTGGAAGGCGCTGACGAGACGGCTGGCCAGTTTGCCGCGGTGCTCTCCATCAGCCTGCAGAGCATCAAACAGTATCATGACGAAAAGTTCGATAAGTCCAACTTTATCAAGAACGTCGTGCTGGACAACATCCTGCCCGGCGATATCTACGCCAAGGCCCGCGAGCTGCACTTTGCCACCGATGTTTCCCGTGTGGTGTTCATCGTGCGCGTGACCTCCGGCGGCGATATCTCCGCTTACGATGTGGTCAGCAGCCTGTTCCCTGATAAGCAGAAGGACTTCGTTTTCAATATCAGCGAGACGGACACCGTCCTCGTCAAGGAGATCCGCAAGGGCATCGACCGCTCCGATATGGAGAAGCTGGCCGCCAGCATTGTGGATACCCTCTCCGGCGAGCATTACATCAAGGCTGTCGTCGGCATTGGCACCCCCATTGCCAACGTCAAGGATCTGGCTACCAGCTTCAAGGAAGCCCAGATCGCCATGGAAGTGAGCAAGGTGTTTGATGCCGAGAAGCAGATCATCCGCTACGATAACCTCGGCATCGCCCGCCTGATCTACCAGCTGCCCACCACCGTGTGTGAGATGTTCCTGCGCGAGGTGTTCAAGCAGGGCAGCATCGAGAGCCTGGATCAGGAGACGCTGTTCACCATCCAGCGCTTCTTTGAAAACAACCTGAACGTTTCTGAAACCAGCCGCGGCCTGTTTGTCCACCGCAATACGCTGGTGTATCGTCTGGAAAAGATCAAAAAGCTGACCGGCCTGGACCTGCGTGAGTTCGATGACGCTATCGTCTTCAAGGTGGCGTTGATGGTCAAGAAGTACCTGTCCAACAACCCGGCCAAATATTGATGTTTCGCCAAGGCGGCTGCAAGGGCCGCCGGCGCAGAACCGGCCGCTCGAAACCCGATGCTGGCCGGTTCTTTTTTCGGGAAAAATTCTTGACCCGCAAATTCAAAAGTCAGGAGTATCCATCTCATGATAGATTTTGAACACGTTTCCAAAGAATATAAAAAGGGCGGCAAGCTGGCGCTGGAGGATGTGAACTTCCATGTGGACGACGGCGAGTTCGTGTTCCTGCTGGGCCACTCCGGCGCGGGCAAATCCACCCTGCTCAAGCTCATTCTCCGCGAGGAAGTGCCCAGCGAGGGCAAGGTGCTTGTGGACGGCCGGGATGTGGCCCGGATGCGCCGCCGCCAGATCCCCTACCTGCGCCGCCAGATGGGCATTATCTTCCAGGATTTCCGCCTCATCCCCAGTATGACGGTGTATGAGAACATCGCCTTTGCCATGCATGTGACCAACATCGGCCGCAAACAGATCAAAGAGCGGGTGGGCTACATGCTGGAGCTGGTGCATCTGGAGGATAAGGCCAATGTCTACCCGGAGTTCCTCTCCGGCGGTGAGCAGCAGCGTGTGGCCGTGGCCCGCGCCCTGGCCCACGCCCCCAAGCTGGTCATTGCAGACGAGCCCACTGGCAACATCGACCCCGAGCTGAGCCTTGAGATGATGGAGCTGCTGGAGCGGGTAAGCGAAATGGGCATTACCGTCCTCGTTGTTACCCATGAGCACGAGCTCGTGCACCGCTTCCATCAGCGTGTCGTCACCCTGAAAGAGGGCCGCATCATCTCGGACGTTCCCGCGGATAAAAAGGAGGTGCTGGTATGAAGCCCTCGACTTTCGCGTTCCTTACCAAGCGCGGCGTGCGCAACCTGGGCAAGCACTGGGCCATGACCATTGCCTGCATCGCCTCCCTCAGCGTCTGCATGACGTTGAACATTTTTGCCACCCTGGTCGAAGTCAATGTGGACAGCATGGTCAATTACCTGGGCCAGCAGAACGAGATGGTGGTCTATGTGGACCCCAATGCGGACGACGCCACCATCCAGTCGGTAGGGGAGAAGATCGCCGCCACCCCGGGTGTGAGCCGGATGCAGTATATGTCCAAAGAGGACGTCCTCAACCAGTACCGGGGGTATATGGCGGATTACGCCGTCCTGCTGGATGAATTTGAGACGGACAATCCGTTCAAGGCCAACTACCGCGTCTCACTGGGCGACCTGAGCCAGATGAGCGCCATGAGCCAGACGTTCCAGCAGATCCCCGGCGTGTACAGCGTGGCGGCTCCCATTGAGATGACCAACACGTTTGTGCAGGTGCAGCAGGCCGTCACGCAGATGGGCCGCGGCATCGTGCTGGTGCTGATGATCGTCAGCATCATCACGGTGGGCAGCACCATCCGCCTCAGCGTCTTTGCCCGCCGCCGGGAAATTGAGATCATGAAATATGTGGGCGCCACCAACGCCCTTGTCACCCTGCCGTTCGTCATTGAGGGTCTGACCATGGGCCTGCTCTCCGGTCTGCTCACAGCGGGCGTTACCATCGGCGGGTACGCGTATATCGTGCAGGCGTCCAGCACGCTGGGCGGCCTGTGGCAGCTGCTGATGGGCACGGCTCTGGTGCCGCTGGAATATGTCTGGCGCAACATCCTGGTCTACAGCCTGGCCGGCGGTGCCATCGTCGGCGGCTTCGGCAGTATGTTCTCCATCCGCAAACATCTCAATGTGTAAGCGAAAGGAGCACCCTCAGTGAAACACCCAAAACATTCCGCAGGGTTTGTCCTGTACCACCGCCCGGCCCACGAAAAGCCCCGCGGCGGCCGCGGCACGTTCCTCCGGGCAGCCAGCCTCTTTGTGGCGGCGGCCTGCCTGACCCTGAGTGTCACGGTCTATCCGGCCTCTGCAGCCACCAGCATGTCCTCACTGCAGAACAAGCTCAACAAGCTCTCGCAGTCCATTGAGCAGCACAAGAAAGAACTCTCGAATGCCAAGAAGAAAGAGGCCGCCGCCAAGCAGCTGGAGTCCGACCTGAAAGAAAAGGTCACGGTCATCCAGGGGCAGATCGGCGTGCTCAAGAGCCAGATCGCCGATGTGCAGAACAGCATCGGCGTCAAGGAGCAGGAGATCACCGCCAAGGAAGCGGAGATCGCCGCCAAGGAAGCGGAGATCGCGGACCAGTGGGACGGCTTCAAGCAGCACATGGCCGCCATGCAGGAGCTGCGGGACGGCGGCAGCGTGGCCATGCTGGCCTCGGTGAACGACCTGTACGAGCTGCTGACGTTCAATGAAGTGATGCAGGATATCTCCATCAAAGACACCGAGATCCTCAACAACATGAAGAACGCCAAAGAGGCGCTCCAGAACGATAAGGCTGTGCTGGAAGAGGAACGCACCCAGCTCCAGAGCAAAAAGGCCGAGTTGGACGCCCAGAACAGCCAGATGCAGTCCAAGCAGAACGAGTTGAATTCCAGCGTCCGGGAAGCCCAGCTGAGTGCGGCTGAGGCCCAGAAAGCCCAGCAGGATGCCAAGGCGGCCATCGAGTCTGATGAGATGAACTACGAGGCCGTCAAGAAAGAGATCCAGAAGCTGATCGCCGCGGCTGCGGCGGCGCAGCCCCAGTTGAGCTTTACCGGCTTCATCTGCCCGCTCAAGAGCTATACCCGCATCTCCAGTGAGTACGGCTGGCGCAAAAACCCGGTTTCCGGCGTCAACAAGCTCCACGCTGGCACCGACTTTGCCGCCCCGGGGGGGACGCCCATCTACGCGGCCGCCAGCGGCTATGTGCAGGTGGCTGGCTGGTCCAGCGGCGGCTATGGCAACTATGTCATCATCTATCACGGCAAAATGTCGGACGGTGTGGCTTACAGTACGCTGTACGGCCATATGCGCTCGGTGGCCACCTCGGCGGGCAAGTATGTCAAGCAGGGTGAGGTCATCGGTTATGTGGGCAGCACTGGCAATTCCACGGGCAACCACCTCCACCTGGAAGTGTGGCGCGGCGGTTCCAAGGCGAACGCGGTCAACCCCCGCGGTTATATCCCCATGAGATAAAGGAGGCCATTTGGCGATTATGAACGAAGAAAAACGCAAGCGCTTTCTGCGCGTTGGCTGTTTGCTGCTTGCAGGGGTGTTCCTGCTCTCGGTCCTCGGGAGCGTGGTGCTGATGCTGCTGGTCTGAGCGTGGAGGAACGGAAATGAATCGGAAGATCTCTTTGGGGATGGCGGTCACCATCGTCATCCTGGCCATGACCGTTACGTTCTCCATTACCATGCTGCTGGCCATGCGGCTGTTTGACAGCACCGTGTCCAGCGTCAAAGAAAAAGAGAGCATGTACAACAAGCTGGCCGAAGTAGACCGCTATGTGCGCGGCAACGATTACTATGATATCGACGAGACGGTGCTCTACGACCGCCTGAGCGCCGGCTACCTGCTGGGCACCGGCGATAAGTACGCCCGGTACTACACTGCCTCCGCCTATACCGACCTGATCAACGTCCAGAACGGCACCCTGCTGGGCATTGGTGTGGAGCTGGCCATCGACCAGTCCGGCTATGCCAAGGTCACCAAGGTGTATACGGATTCTCCCGCCCAGGAAGCAGGGATCAAAGTGGGCGATTACATCACCGCTGTGGACGGCGATGATGTCAAGAGCATGTCGGGTGTGGACGCCGTCCAGACCCGCCTGCGGGGCGAGTCCGGCACCAGTGTCAAAGTCACCTGGCTGGACAGTGAGGCCTCGGAGCACAACGCGGACCTGACCCATTCCGGCTATACCGCTACCACCGTGGATTCTGCTCTGCTGCAGGATTCGGTGGGGTACATCAAAATCTGGCAGTTCGATGGCACCACTCCCAGTGAGCTGGATTACGCCCTGCGCAGCCTGACCGCCAGCGGGGCCACCAGCCTGGTGTTTGACCTGCGGGATAACGGCGGCGGCATCCTCGAAGATGCCATCAGCTGCATCGACCTCATCACCCCGGAGGGGACGCTGGCCTATGCCGAGGATAAGTACGGCAACCGCACCCTACTGGGCAGCAGCACCGGCGAAAGCGCCATCGCCCTGCCGCTGGTCTGCCTGGTCAACGGCAACACGGCCAGCGCGGCGGAGCTGTTTGCATCCAGCCTGCGTACCCTAAGCGGGGCCCGGCTGGTGGGCACCACCACCATGGGCAAGGGCACCATCCAGTCCAGCCCCCAGCGTCTGTCCGATGGCAGCGCTGTGGTGGTCACGGTGGCAAAGCTGCTCTGCGGCGACGGCTCCTGTTTTGACGGCACGGGCCTGACCGTGGATGTGGAGCGCAGCCTGACTGCCGATGAGCAGACCAGCTACTACGACTTTACCCTCGATACCGACCCGCAGATCCAGCGTGCCGTCAGCACGGCTCAACAGCTCAGCGGTACTACCACTGTGGGCGGTGTCAACGAGGCCGCTTCCAGCGCGGCTGCAGAGGATGCCGGTGCCGACAGTGAAGGGAGCGTTGAAAGCGAGTCTGCCGCGGAGAGCGAAGCCGTCAGCGAGAGCGAGGCTGCATCTTCCGAAGCATCCAGTGAGGCGGCTGAAAGCGCCGCATCCTCCAACGGCTGAAACAACAAGTGAATCAACAAAAGGCCCCCGGCGCAGTGCCGGAGGCCTTTTTGCCAGAAATGTGATAACACGAAAGGATGGAACCTATGCCGGAGCTGACTGACCTGTCTTACGTCCGCGCTTTGTGCGAAAAATACGATTTTGCCCTTTCCAAGGGATTCGGGCAGAACTTTATCATCAACCCGGGCATCCCCCAGAAGATCGTGGACGTCAGCGGCGTGGACAAGCGCTATGGTGTCATTGAGATCGGCCCTGGCATCGGTGTGTTGACCCGGGAGCTGGCCAAGCGGGCTGCCAAGGTAGTGTCCATTGAGGTGGACGAGCGCCTGCCGCCCCTGCTGGCTGAGACGATGGCCGGGGTGGACAATTTTAAACTGGTCATGCAGGACGTGCTGAAAGTGGACCTCCGGGCCCTCATTGCCGAGGAATTCCCCGGGATGCCAGTGGCCCTCTGCGCCAACCTGCCCTATTACATCACCAGCCCCATCGTCATGAAGCTGCTGGGCGACCGCCTGCCCATCGAGAGCTTGACCGTCATGGTCCAGAAAGAGGCAGCCGACCGTCTGGCCGCGACCCCCGGCACCCGGGCTTCCAGCGCCATCAGCTGCGCGGTGAGTTACTACGCCACCTCGAAGATGATGTTCACCGCCGCTCCGGGCAGCTTCTACCCGGCTCCCAAGGTGACCAGCGCGGTGGTCCGCATGGACATCCGCCCCACCCCCGCCGTGCAGGTAGAGGACGAGGAGGGCTATTTTGCCCTCATCCGCGCGGCCTTTGGCCAGCGCCGAAAGACCGCTGCCAACGCCATCGCCAGCGGCCTCTCGCTGCCCAAAGAGAATGTCATCCACGCCATTGAGGCCGCAGGCTTCGACGCCCGTATCCGCCCCGAGGCGCTGACCCTGGAGGACTTTGCCGCCATCCAGCAGGCGCTGAAAGCGGCCAACGCATAAGAAAAAGCAAAATGAAGCAGCTGCAAAAGTTGAACTTGCCAAACCGGCATTCTGGTGATATAATATCCCATGTAATGTCTGCTGGTGTGGCGCAATGGCAGCGCAACTGATTTGTAATCAGTGGGTTGCAGGTTCAACTCCTGTCACCAGCTCCATTTAAGGCACCTGAATCCGTTGAGGGTTCGGGTGTTTTTCTTTTGGGAAGAGGCTGCCCGCATTCCTGTAAAATAATTTGCGGCAAAAAACTTGACAAATCCCCGGGGCAGTGGTAAGATATACAGGCAGTCCGGCACGGACTGTGAAAAGAATATGGGCGTGTTCCCGAGTGGCCAATGGGGACAGACTGTAAATCTGCTGCTTTTCAGCTTCGGTGGTTCGAATCCACCCGCGCCCACCAAACAAGAAAAATCCGAACCTATTTCCGATTGGAGAAGGGTTCGGATTTTTCGTTTTCTTCGGGTTTGAGAATGAAGGCTCCCGTGGACGGCGTAAAACTCCGATACCTTGTCATAGACCGTAAGCCAATAACGAGATTTGGAGGATGCGATTATGAAGTACGATGCAAGAGCCTGCCATTTCAACATGGACACTGGATGTGTGGAGCTGCGGCTCCGGGATGGGAGAAAAATCTCCATCGACTGTACCGGGGTCGAGGATGCGCTGGATGTGACCATGGCCCAGCAGACTGAACTGGACTACCTCATCTACAACGACCCACTGGGCTATGCGGATTTGATTCTGAACGGTGACCCGGAGGAATATTTGAAAAATGCAGCCGGGAGCCATGGGCTAGAAGATTGAGGGCAAAAAAATAAGAGGTGTGCCCAACTGGACACACCTCGGTGAGATACATCTATATAAGGCAGGGCGTTCCCTTTACTGGGAGCGTCCTGCTGTTTTTATGCTGCAACAGGCAAGGCTTGTAGAGCTTCCTGCTCTTTCAGCCATTCCTCATATTCACGCTGGCCTTCCTCGCTGTTGAAAAACTCAACCATGGAGGGATAAAAGCAACGTGCAAGGGTCTTGATTGCTTCATCCGGGTAGCCGGATTTGTTTGACTTCTTCTTTTTGTTCAAATGGTATCCTCCGAAAATCAAAGTTCCATATCCTGCCCACGCTTGCGGTTTTTCTGCGGCACATTCATGGTGCGCTCCTGCTTGGGAGCAAGAATCTTTTCCAGAAAACCGCGCACCAGTTCAGGAGCACGGTG
>NZ_PRLE01000003.1 GCF_003287495.1 Faecalibacterium prausnitzii | reverse complement strand
TCAAGGGCTTCTCGCTGAGGCTTTGGAAGTCATTCTTTTGCCTCAGCGCTTGGCGCTCAAGTATAATACCACACACCCGCACCTTTGTCAACACTTTTCTGCTGCTTTTTTCAAGTTTTTTCTGTTTTCTTCCAAAATAATCGCAAACGGGCAGGTTTCGACCCCTCCGCTTCGGCCACGGCCTCAGCGTCTCCCCTTTGCCAAGGGGAGACGGGCCTTGCAGTTTTCCGGGGAGTGTTATATTATATAATTACATTATATAGGCAAGGAGGCCCCCCACCCATGATTTTGACCGTCAACATTGGCAACACCCATATCTCGATTGGCGGATATGAAAAGGACTGCCTGAAATTCTGCGGGCGGCTCCACTCCGACATTGCCTGCACCGCGGATGAATACGCCATCCGGCTGGTGAATCTGCTCTCCCTTTATCACGTCTCTCCCGCCCAGATCGAGGGCGGCATCCTGGGCAGTGTGGTCCCCGCCCTGACAGGGCAGGTGCTGGCCGGGTTGCGGATGCTCTGCAGTGCCCGCATCCTGACCGTCGGGCCCGGGCTGAAAAGCGGCATCAAGCTGCGGCTGGACAACCCTGCCCAGCTGGGTGCAGAGCTTCTCTGCGGCGTGGTCGCTGCCCTTGCGGAATGCCCCGGCCCGCTGGCCGTCATCTCAGCCGACACCGCCATCTCCATCATGGGCGTCAACGCCAAGCAGGAGCTGGTGGGCGGTGCCATCCTGCCCGGGCCGCAGCTCTCTCTGGCCTCTCTGGTGCAGAAGACCGCCCAGCTGCCCCAAATCGATCTCTCGGCCCCGGCTCCCGCCTCTGTTCTGGGTAAAAACACAGCCTCCTGTCTCCAGAATGGCTTTGTCCTGGGCACCGCCGGGCTGTTGGACGGCCTGGCCGACCGCTTCCGCGCCGAGCTCGGCCCCGAGGCGAAATTCTATGCTACCGGCAGTCTGCCCCGCTCCATCCGGGAGGCCTGCCGCACCCCCATCCATTACCGGGAAACTCTCATCACCGACGGCCTGTACCAGATCTGGCTGCGGAACCGGAAAGGCTGAAACTTGCCGAACGGTTTTGTTTGCATTTTTCCGCGGCATGTGCTATACTATATTGCACTGGCAGATGTCAGTGCATTGTGCGATCGTAGCTCAGCTGGATAGAGCGTTCGGCTCCGACCCGGAAGGCCAGAGGTTCGAATCCTCCCGGTCGCACCAAATCCCCCGGAACAGAAATGTTCCGGGGGATTTTTGTTTCTGCCAAGAATCCCAAAATCATCTTGCAAAAGTCGGATCCTGCCTTATAATAGAGGTTGCCCCGGTGTGCGCGGGCAAAGCTTTGGGTTTAGGAAAATAGGAATTAAGAAGCTATGAAATCGAATACCAAAACGCTGACGGAGGGCCCTCTGGCCAAACAGATCCTCCTGGTCAGCCTGCCGCTGGCCCTCTCCAACCTGCTGCAGGTGCTGTTCAACATGTCCGACGTGGCGGTCGTAGGCCGCTTTGCGGGCTCCACGGCACTGGGCGCGGTGGGTTCCACCAGTATCTTTGTCACCCTGTTCACGGGCTTTCTCATTGGCCTGAGCAACGGCGTCAATGTGCTGGTGGCCCGGTTCTACGGTGCCAGGCACCCGAACGATGTCCACAAGACCGTTCACTCGGCACTCATCGTCAGCATCATTGCAGGCGTGGTCCTGCTGCTGGTGGGCCTGCTGGGCTCCCCCGCTCTGCTCCGGCTGCTGAACACCAAGGAAGACCTGCTTCCCGGTGCCATCCTCTATCTGCGGGTGTATTTCCTGGGAATGCCCGCACTGGCGCTGTTCAACTTTGGCAATGCTATTTTCAGTGCCATTGGCGAAACAAAAAAGCCTCTGCTCTATTTGAGCACCGCCGGTGTGCTGAACATCCTGCTCAACCTGTTCTTCGTCATCGTCTGCCAGTTGAACGTGGTCGGTGTGGCGCTGGCCTCGGCCATTTCCCAGTGCGTTTCCGCCGCGCTCATCCTCCACGCGCTGACAAAAGTAGAGGACTGCTATGCGCTGGATTTCAAAGCCGTCAAGCTGGACCCCGCCATGACCAAGAGCATCCTGGCACTGGGCCTGCCCGCCGGGTTCCAGAACGCCATCTTTGCCATCGCCAACCTCTTCATTCAGGCAGGCGTCAACTCGTTTGACTCCCTCATGGTCAAGGGCAACTCTGCCGCCGCCAATGCCGACGGCATGATTTACGACGCCATGGCCGCGTTCTACATGGCCTGCGCCAGCTTCATGAGCCAGAACTACGGTGCCGGCAAACCCGACCGCGTGCGGAAGAGCTACTTCATCGCGCTGGCCTACTCGTTCGGCGTGGGTCTGGTGCTTGGCGGCAGCCTGTTCCTGTTTGGCCGGGAGTTCCTGGCCCTCTTCACCACGGAGGCCGCTGTGATCGACGCCGGGATGAAGCGTGTGCAGGTAATGGGGCTGGCTTACTGCATTTCCGCCTTTATGGACTGCACGATCGCCGCCTCCCGCGGCCTGGGCAAGACCGTGGTACCCACTGTTATCGTCGTCATGGGTTCCTGCGTGTTCCGGGTGATCTGGGTGTACTCCATCTTCGCTCACTTCCACACCATTCCCTCGCTCTACCTGCTCTACCCCTGCTCCTGGGCACTGACGGCCATTGCCGAGATCATCTACTTCGTCCACTGCTACCGCGATTCCATGAAGCTCTTCCACGAGCCTGTCACCGTGCAGGCCTGACCCCGATAAGACACCAAAAGGCAGATGCCGCATATTCTGTGCAGCATCTGCCTTTTTCTTATCCTGCTTTCTCCTGCTTTTAAACTTTGACCTCTCCGGCCAGCACCCGCTTATAGTCCTCATAGTTGCGGGCCAGCAGAGCGGGCGTATCCAGCCCGTAGGGGCATTTTGCCTTGCACTGGTTGCAGTGCAGGCAGCCCTCGATCTTCTTCATCTTGGCCTGGCCCTCGGGGCTGAGCTGTGCCGCCGATGGCGAACGCCGCAGCAGCAGGGACATGCGGGCGCAGTTGTTGATCTCAATACCCGCCGGGCAGGGCATACAGTAGCCACAGCCACGGCAGAACTCGCCGCAGAGCTCGGCACGGTCGTGGTCGATGACGGCTTTCAATTCCTCGTTCATCCGGGGCGGGTTGTCGATGTAGGAAAGGAACTCATCCAGTTCTTTCTCTCGCTGGACGCCCCAGATGGGCAGCACGCCGTCGTACTGTGCCTCAAAAGCATAGGCTGCCGCGCTGTTGGTGATGAGGCCGCCGGAGAGGCCTTTCATGGCAATAAAGCCCATCTCATGCTCCTTGCAAGCGTTGACGAGCTCCAGCTCCTGCTCGCCGGAGATATAGCTGAACGGGAACTGCAGGGTCTCGTACAGGCCGCTCTCAATGGCCTCGCGCGCCACGGAGAGACGGTGGTTGGTGATCCCGATGTGGCGGATCATCCCTTTTTCCTTGGCCTCCAGCGCCGCCTCGTACAGGCCGGAGCCGTCGCCGGGCTTGGGGCAGAATGCCGGGTTGTGGAACTGGTACAGATCCACATAATCCGTCCGCAGGTTGGTCAGGGAGGTGTGCAGGTCTTTCCAGAAGTCTTCCGCATTCTGTGCCGCCGTCTTGGTGGCAATGTACACCTCGCTGCGGATGCCGTCGAACGCCTCGCCCAGCTTGACCTCGCTGTCGGTATAGGCACGGGCGGTATCAAAAAACCGGATGCCTGCCTTGTAGGCCTTGCGGGCCAGTGCTACCGCGTCCTCCTGAGAGACGCGCTGGATGGGCAGCGCGCCAAAGCCATTTTTGTTCACCGTAATGCCGGTGCGGCCCAAAGTGACCATGTCCATATACGGAAACCTCCTGTTTCGCAAAATACTCTCTGGGTTTATTATAAAGCGACGTTCTTTCCGGTGCAAGATGCAAAAGCCGCCCACCGAAAAGTTCCGGTGAGCGGCTTCGTTCTTTTTGTTTACTGATAATCGTGGTTGAGGAACATCGCCTTGATCTGGACGATCTCGTCGTATTCCTCCTGCTCCACCTGCACGTCAGCGTTGACCTCCCGCAGGCGGTTCTTCACGGCTTCCAGCGCCTCGGGCACGGTGACGGCACGGCCCTCCTCCACGGCGTCCATCATCTGCTTGAGGACGACAGGGTGGGCATACTGGCTGGGCACCGGGAACGTGCCATGCGGGTAAGGCTTGAGGTAATCCGCCATGGCCGCTTCCGCTTTCTCCGCCCGCTTCATGATGGCGCTGTTGTTGTTCCGGGCAGTGGGCATCATGTTGTAGCTGGAGAAGAGGAAGATGGCCGCAAAACCAAACAGGGCAAAGTAAATGCCGTAATTGCCGCTGTGGGTGAGCAGCGAGTGGATGCCGTAAGCCGCCGCCACCACGCCGAACAGGCTGATGATGAGGGCCACATACTTATACACCGGCTTGCTCTTGAGCTGGGCACGCTTCCGGCGCTCGGCCGCGCTGAGCTCTTCGGCGATCTCGGGCTTTGCCTCCAGGTACTCTTTGGCCTTTTTCAGCACGGTCAGGCTGTGCTGGGCATCCTTGGAGAGCTCCGGCAGTTTGCGGGCGGCCTTTTCGGCTTCCTTTTTCTCCAGCACCTGTTCACCGGCCGCGCTCAGCAGCTTGATCTGCGGCTGCTCCTTGGCCAGCAGAGCCAGCAGGGTGTCCACATCCCGCTCGTCCTTGAAGTTGCACTGCTTCTGCTTGCCGCCGTCGTACTCGACAACAAGGTACGCCATAGAGGCGAACATTCCCTTGCCGGTAAAACCACCCGCGCTCATGGCCACCCGCTTGAACACGCGGGTGATGCTGCCGTAGGGCAGGTAGTAGCGGCGGTCAATGTAAAAGCTGTTGAGGTAGAGCGCCTTTTTGCCGACGCCGCAGGGGCCGATTTTCCGGCAGGCCTTTTTATCCTCCTCCAGCTCGTGTGCGTCCAGACGAGCCAGACCCAGTTGTGCAGGTTTGAAGATCATACCGATTCCCTTCTTTGCTTTTGTTTTCCCCATTTTCCCACTGCGGGGGATAAATTGCAAGCTTTTTTGAACAAAAAGGCCGACCGCTGGGGTCAGCGGTCGGCCTTTGCTTTAACGAAGAAGTGCCGCCTGGGGAATGGGTTATGCGGTCTTCTTAGCAGTGTGCTTCTTGGTTGCGTGCAGGAAGATGGCCAGCATTGCAATTGCGAAGATGACGCCGATGGGGTAAGCCACTACAGTGTTGTAGATGGTCGCGCCATCCGCCGTCTTGGAGTTCAGCAGGCCGCCCAGGCACTCGGGAGCCAGGATGAAGTAGGTGCTGGAAACAGCGCTCATAAAGGTTGCAGGCACCGCGGTGATCCAGTAGTTCTTCTTCTCCTGGAACAGGTACATGGAAGCAGCCCACAGAACGATCATAGCCAGCGTCTGGTTGGTCCAGCTGAAGTAACGCCAGATAACGGTGTAGTTGATGAAGCCCAGTGCATTGCCGATGCCCAGGAAAGCGCCGACACCCAGAACGGGGACACAGAGCTTCAGGCGGTTTGCGTAGCTGTCCTGATCGATCTTGAACCAGTCGGCCAGAGTCAGACGCGCGGAACGGAACGCGGTATCACCAGAGGTGATGGGGCAGATGACAACGCCGATCATTGCCAGTGCAATGCCGACACCGCCCATGGTCTTGGAGCAGACATCGTAGATGGCGGCGGACTGGCCCTCAGCCAGAGCAGCTGCCAGACCGGTGTTCAGGCCGCCGGTGATCTCATACAGAGAGCAGCCAGCTGCGGCCCAGATCAGAGCAATGATACCCTCGCAGACCATTGCGCCGTAGAAGACGAAGTGGCCCTGCTTCTCACTCTTCATGCAGCGAGCCATCAGAGGCGACTGGGTGGAGTGGAAACCGGAGATAGCGCCGCATGCCACAGTGATGAACATGAAGCTCCAGATGGGGGTGCCCGACGGATGCATGGAACCAAAGTGATCCCAGATCTCGGGGATGGTGTACGCGGGGTTGGTGAAGATGCCAAAAATAACGCCGACGGCCATGATGATCAGGCAGATACCGAACACGGGGTAGATCTTGCCGATGATGGCATCAATGGAGATAAAGGTTGCGATGAAGTAGTAGACCAGAATGATGATCAGCCAGAACAGAGTGGTGGTCAGCAGACCAGACATGCCGCTGTTCTTGCACAGGGTCACGATCAGGCCTGCGGGGCCCACTGCGAACACGGTACCAACCATGATCAGCAGCACGACGGAGAACACACGCATGATGTTCTGCATCACGGGGCCAAGGTACTTACCAGTGATCTCAGCGATGGAACCACCATCGTTGCGCTCACTCATCATACCAGAGAAGTAATCGTGGACGCCACCTGCAAAGATGGTGCCAAAGGTGATCCACAGGAACACCACAGGGCCCCACAGAGCGCCCTGCAGAGCACCGAAGATCGGGCCCAGGCCAGCGATGTTCAGCAGCTGGACGAGGAACAGCTTCCACTGCGGCATCACGACGTAGTCAACGCCATCGTTGATGCGGACAGCAGGAGTTTCACGGTCGTCCGGTCCGAACGTGTTGTCAACGATCTTGCCATAGACAAAGTAGCCAATGATCAGGAGCGCCAGACAGAGTAAGAAACTAATCATACCAGAAACCTCCTTTTAGATTCCCGTCCGGCAGGCCCCATTCCACCCGCCGCCGGGATCAATCTCTGGCTTCATGTTAACACATTTTTCATAATACGGATAATATCTATCTGGTATAACCGCTATATCAAAAAATATATAGCGTTTCATCGTCTTTTGGTGGAATCATCTCGTTTTTGACGTTTTCTCGTTCAAAAGTTGTTCATGATTTTCCACTGCTTTTTTCCGGGAATGCCTCAGATCTTCGCTGCCAAAAATTTCAGCATATTTTTGTACAGATTGCTCAATATTTTAAATTTCCGTTGTTTTATCGCCAATTTTTCAGAGTTTTTTCACTTTACAGTCTGGGCCGCCTCCTTGTGAAGCAGCTCAATAAAGGCCCGTTCCTCCGGGCGGAGAGCACTTTTGTCCGGGTAAACCATCACATCCCGCATCTTCTGGTGCTGGGCCGGGCACTTTTTGAGCACCAGATGGAACTGGTCCAGTGCCCGCCGGGGCATGGGCGAAGCCCACATATAGGCCGTAGGAATCCGCTGCAGGATCGAGAACTGGCTGCACCGCTCATACACATGCACCCGGCGGCGGTCATTGACATGCCAGCGGATGCCGTCGCCGCCGTCCTCGCCGGGCAGCTGGAAATCATCGTGGAGGATCTCCACATACTGGTTCAACTCCGAAAGGTCGTGGATCTCCCGGCTGGCCAGCGGGCCGTCCTGATTGGTGAGCAGGTAGTACTCAAAATCCATGATGGGCTCCATCTTGAGCCCGCGGCGGGTGCAGTAATAATTGTAATGGTCCGCGTCCTCAATGGCATACCGCAGCAGCGCCAGGTGATACCCCCGGCGCAGCACAAAATCCAGCGCCTCCATGGAGCCGCCCTCCCGGATATGGATGCGCAGCTGCTCCACCCCGGCTGCCCGTTCCAGGAGATCCACCGCAGCATAGGAAGCATAGGTGGCATGGGGGATCATAACTCGCAGCTCGGTACAACGCTTCTGTTCCTCCTGCACGCCCTGATCCAAGCGGTCCACCTCTTCCAGGATCCGGGCGGCCTGCTCAATGAAATGCCGCCCCTGCTCCGTGGGGATCATACCGGTAGACGAGCGCTCAAAAATGCGCAGGTGATATTCTTCTTCCAGATTTTTCAGCGCCTTGCTCACATTGGGCTGGGCCGCGTACAGCTGTTTGGCAGCAGCGCTCACAGAGCCCCACTTCATGATGGCTACCAGATATCGCAGTTCGGTAATGTTCACGCTTTCCTCTCCTTGGCCCTTGGTAATCAAATTTGGTTTTATTGTATCAGCTGCCGCAACGCTCTGTCAAGGAAAAGCAATTGACGCCCCTCCCGCTCCGCTTTATAATAGGGTATAAAAAGGAGGGAGCCGCCATGGAAACTTACCGCGTCCTGCGGATCGAGGAGCAGCTGTACGGCTGCGAGGAACTGCCTGAGGGCCAGCCTGTCCTCTGTGACGTTCTGCTGGAAAACGCCGCCGGGGAACGCCGGGTCCTCCCCTACCCGGATGCAGAGCTCACGGCCCTTGACATCAACGAGGGCGATACCATCGCCCTGACCGACCATAAACTCAGCAAAGTGAAGTAAAACAGCAAGGAGTTTTTATGCACTGTGTCTATTTTGCCCGCCACGGCGAGACCGTCTGGAACGTTGAAAATAAGATCTGCGGCATGACCGACAGCCCCCTGACCGAAAAAGGCCGGGCACAGGCCGCTCAGCTGGGCGAAGCCGTCAAAAGCAGCGGCATCGTCCTTGACGAAATTTTGTACTCTCCCCTCTCCCGCGCCGCGGATACCGCACTGGCCGTGGCGGCTGCCACCGGCCTGCCCGCGCGGGTGGAACCCCGCCTGCGGGAACAGTGTTTCGGCCGCTTTGAGGGCACCTCGCCCCGCAACAGCCCGGAGTTCACCGCCGCCAAAATGCAGTTTGCCGACCGCTACACCGACGGCGAAAGTATGCTTCAGCTGGCCCAGCGCATCTACAACCTGCTGGACGAGCTCAAACAGGACGACAAGACCTATCTCCTTGTGGCCCACAACGGGATCGCCCGGGTGGTGGAGTCCTATTTCCACAACATGACCAACGCGGAGTACGCGGCGTTCGGCATCAAGAATTGTGAGCTGCGGAAGTTTGATTTTGACGCGTAACAAGAAAGAAGCGAAAGAGGTTTCCCAATGGGAGCCTCTTTCGCTTTTTTCTCAGACGTTCCGGTAATGGAACACTTTATCTTTGGTGATGAACATACACACCGTGACCACCAGAGCGGCCAGCTCCGCTGCTGTAACGGCCAGCCAGACGCCCTCGATCCCGAGTACCATGGGCAGCAGGATGACTGCCGCCAGCTGGAACAACAGGGTGCGCAGGAACGAGATCAGCGCGCTCGTCACACCGTCGCCCAGGGCCGTGAAGAACGAAGAGCCGTAGACGTTGAAGCCCATGATGAGGAAACTCAGGCCATACACGCGGAAGGCATGGCTGGTCAGCTCCAGCAGCTCTGCATCATAGCCCACAAAGATCTTTGCCACATAGGGGATGATGAGCATGGACACCGCCGTCATGATGACCGCTACCACGCCGATGAGCCGCAGACTCTTGGTATAGAGATTATGCACCTCAGCATGGTTCCGGGCACCGTAGTGGTAGCTGACGATGGGAGCGCTGCCCACGGCATAGCCCACGAAGACCGCCACAAACAGGAACGCCGCGTACATGATGACGCCATAAGCCGCCACACCGTTCTCGCCTGCAAAGCGGAGGAGCTGGTAGTTGTAGAGGATGTTGACCAGTGACATGGAAAGATTGGTCATCAGCTCGGAGGAGCCGTTGATGCAGGCCGCTTTGAGCACGCTGCCGTGGAACTCCGTTTTGCCCAGATGCAGGCGGCTGGTGGTCTTATGGTCCAGGAAATAGAACACCGGCAGCACGCCGCCCACGATCTGGCTGATGAACGTTGCAATGGCAGCGCCCTCCACGCTCCAGCGGAGCCAGCCCACCAGCACGACGTCCAGCACCATGTTGGTGCAGCCTGCACCCACCGTGAACCAGAACCCCAGTGTCGGTTTTTCCGCCGTGACAAAGAAACTCTGGAACATGTTCTGTAAAATAAAGGTGGGCACGCTGACCATCAGCACCCGGCCATACCGGACGGCGAAATCCAGCATCTCGCCCTTGGCACCCATCAGGATCGCCACCGGGCGGAGGATGAACAGGCCCAGCACTGAGAGCGCCACGCCAGCAAGGAACGCCGTCAGGACAAACAGGCTGAAATAGCGGTTCGCCTTGTCCTCGTCCCCCTCGCCCAGGGTGATGCCCACAATGGCGCTGCCGCCGGTGCCCAGCATAAAGCCCACCGTGCCAATGAGCATGGGCAGCGGCATGATCAGGTTGACCGCTGCAAAGGCTGTTTTGCCCACAAAGTTGGAGACACACAGACCGTCCACGACACCATAAATGGACGTGAACAGCATGGTACCGATGCAGGGCAGCACAAAGCGCAGCAGGCGCGAATAATTAAAATGATCCGATAATTGGATTTTCTGCTTTGCCATGAAATCTCCTTTTCCTGGTAGAACCAAAAAAATGCAAAAAGGCCGGACAAGACCAGCAGCACGATGTCTGCCCTCCTCTGCTGTGTGGCTACGGCCAACACAGCCTCCGGGCAGACACTCGCTGCGGCATCTTATCCGGCCTTTTCATTACGTTGAAACAGCCCTCCGATGAGCAGAAAAGAGTATAACAAAGTTCATTTTTATTGTCAAGTTTATTTTTTTCGTTTGTACGGCAAAAAAGAGCACGCGTTTGCGTGCTCTTTTTTGCTGTGTTCCTTTCTTCTGTTTCACATCCCAGGCCGCCAGCCCGTGCAGTAGCGGGCGTAATCGCGGTCGGCCTGTTTGACGTAGAGCACCAGCTCCTCTTTGCCCTCCTTGTTGGTCCGCTCGCGGACCTTGGTGGGCAGGTTCTGGCGGTGGAGCAGCTCGATCTCGTCGTTCAGCTCCTCTTCGGTCTCAAATACATCCAGCTCTGTCCAGTGGGTGGCAAAGAGCCAGAATTTTGCCAGCGTCTCATTCATCTTCGTTCTCCTTTTGGGGCTCTTCGGTCTCCGGCGCGGGCGGCGTCAGCCGGTAAAACGGTGCGATGGCGTTGGCGTCGCCATGGCGCACAATAGAATAGGTAATGTCGCAATAAGGCTGGATGGCCGTACTCTTCTCCACCGTGGAGATGAGCAGCACCTGCAATTGCAGGCGGCGGAACAGCTCCATCATGGGGCGGATGCGGTCGCTGGTCATCTTGCTGAACGCCTCGTCCAGCAGCACCAGCCGGATGCTGTTCTCGCTCTTCTGGTAAATTTGCAGCAGGCTGGCGCAGATCGCCACATAGAACGGGGCCTGGTTCTCGCCGCCGGAGGAATCCCGGCTGACGCGGGAGAGATATGCCTGCTGGCCGGACACCGTGTTGGTAACTTTGATGTCGTAATCCAGATAGGTGCGGTAATCCACATAGTCCGAGAGGGTGACGCCCTCGGGGCGGCGGCCCTCCTGCCGGGCGCGGGTGTTCTCGTCCACGTCGGCCATGATCTTTTCCATCAGCTCATCCACCTGCCGCTCGTAAACGGGGTCGGCGGTGGCGGCGATGTTGTCCAGCGAATCGGAATCGGTCATCTGCTGGTTGCCTTTGTCCACAATGACCTGATAGAACGCCGCCAGCTGGGGATCCCGGCTGGGCTCCAGCTCAAAGCGGTAGACCTCTTCGCCGTAGGTCAGCTGTTCCATCACCTTGTTCAGCTCCCGGAACTGCCGCCGGGCGTTGAAGATATCGTCTTTCATCCGGAAGAGGATGTCCTTGCGGAAGCGGTCCTTGCAGTCTTTCTGGGCCTGCTCGAGGCGGGCGGCGTACCGCTCCAGGTCAATGCGGACCAAGCTCTCGTACTGGGCACGGTACTGCTCTACCCCCGCAAGGCCCAGCGGATAATCGCAGACGTACCGCTCGTTGTAGGCTTTCTGGGCAGGCTCCAGCGTCCCGGTCAGGTAGAGCTGCAACGCCTCGTCCAGCTTGGTCTGGGCCTTTTCGGCGGCCTGTGCCACGGCACGGTCGGGCTTTGCCTTGTCCGGGCCGGAGAGGGCCGCCCAGCGCTCCCGGGCCAGCGGCTCCAGCAGCGGATACTTTGCAAAGAATGCATTGGCGGCATCGGCGCTGGTCTGCGCTGTCTCCACCGCCTTTTTCCGCTCAGCCTCACAGGAGGCCAGCTGCTTCTGGCAGACGCGGATGTCCCCGCCCACCTGCTCCACGGCAGCGCGGGCAGCGTCCCAGGCTTTCTCCCGGGCTTCTTCCTCTTTGTAGAGCTGCTGGAGCATGGGGTTCTCCCGGCAGTCGGCCAGCTGCTGCTCCTGCGCCGTGTAGGCCTGCCGGGCAGCGGTCAGGGCCGCGCGGCTGTCCCACAAAGCGCCAAGCTCCTCCAGCGTCTTGCCCCGCAGGGCGTTCTGGTACTGGTCATAGGCCGTTTTCAGGGTCTTTTCGGTCTGCTCGGCGGCGCGGAGGCGCTCGGCCAGCGCTTCCAGCTCGGCGGTCAGGGCCTCGGCGCGGGTGCGGCGGGCATCCAGACCAATATACCGCTGGGGCGCGCGGAGGCGTTCCAGCCGGAACGGATGGTGGCGGAGCAGATCACGGGTAGCGCTGTCCGGGTACTGTTCCAGCGTATCCGGTGTATCACAGCAGACGATGCGGCCCAGAATGGTCTCCGCGTACTGGGCGGCCAGCGGGTTTTCACTGGTGACCTGCGCGGCCAGACTGTCCGGGGCGATCTTGTCCGTCCGGCGGTTGGCCTTGCGGATGCCCGGGGTATCCAGCAGGCTGATGGGCCCAACTTTCTCTTTCAGGGCCACAAAGGCGCTCTTGGCGGCGGCATAGTGGGCAGGCGGCACCAGGATATCAAAGCGGCGGTCGCCGAGGCAGGCCTCCACGCAGTCCTGCCAGCTCTCGTCTTCCACGGCCAGCAGCTCGCAGAAAATTTTGGCGTCCGGCGTCATGCCCCGGCTCTGCAGCTCGGCGTTGACGGCGTCCCGCACACGGGTGGCAGCGTCGCCGTGGGGGTAGACCCACTTGCCGCCCGAGACCGCGTCCAGTTCCGCCCGTTTGGCGCCCTGCTCCCGGAGCAGGTCTGCAACCGCCTGCCGGGCCGCGAAATATTGCTCTTCCAGCGGTTTTTCCACGCCGGAAAGGGCGTCGGTCAGGCCGGGGAGCGTCTCCGCGCGGAGGGCTTCCGGCCAGAGATCTTTTCCAATTGCAAACCCGCTGCGGCCAAGGCTCTGCAGCAGGGCTGTGACTTTGTTTGCCGCGGCTTCGGCCCCGGCAGCACGGCGGGCGGCAGCGTCCAGCGCGCTCTTTTTCCGGGCCAGCTCCTCGGTCATGACGTCGAGGGCGGCACCCTCTCCGCTGGCAGAGGCCGCACTGTGGGCGGCCAGATAGGCCCGGCGGGCTTCGGCCTCGGCGTTCTTGGCCGCCTCATACTGGGCGTTCAGGGTTTCCAGCTGGCGGTTTCCGGCCTCCAGATGGCCCTGCCAGGTGGCATCTTCCCCGGCATCGGCAGCGGCACGGGCCAGCAGAGCCGCGCCCCGGTTCACAAGGGCGGCGGTCTCTTTTTCGGCGGCTTCCCGGCCATCGTTCACGATGGTCTCCAGCGCGGCGGCACGGGTCTGGGCTTCGGCCAGCACCGCGTGGAGGTTTTCCAGCTCCACACGGTCGCCCTGCAGGGCATCCAGGTCTAATTCCGGCTGGGGCAGGATGTACTGATACAGGAATTCCCGGAAGTTGGGGATCTCGTCCATGCTGGTGCCCATCTGGAACACTTCATTGAACTTTTTGCCCAGCGGGCTGGACGCGCGGCCAATGCCCAGCGCCCGGCAGATGCGGTCCCGGGCCTCGCTGGGGCTGCGGGTATAAGAAAGCCGCCCCGTGGCGGGCTTGAAGTCTTCTTTGGCGCTGGGAGCCCCGGTGCGCGGGTCGATAAACGGCAGCTGCTCCAGCGTGCAGCCGTCTTCCGAGATGTACCAGGTCTGGTCGCCGGGGTGCAGCTCCTGCATGGGGCCCTCCGACTCCACCCGGACGGCAATGACAAAGGGCACCCGCTTGGCGGTGTCCCAGAATTCCGCGCCGATGTAGGCCACGGTGCGGCCCGGGCGGCGGTAAGCATTCTCACCGCGCTGCTTGGCGTGGACGGAGCCCTGCAGGGTGCGGCCGCTCTTTTTATTGCCCAGGGCATTGAAATTACGGTTGGTGGTCAGGCAGTAGCGGATGGCGTCCAAAATCGTGGTCTTGCCCACGGCGTTGACGCCGATCATATAGGTCAGGCGGGCACAATCAAAGGTGACGTTTTCAAAGTTGTGCCAGTTGATGAGTCTCAGGCGTTTTAATTCGATCATTCTTCCACCTCCGCAGCGCCGTCCCCGTCAGGGCGTTCGTACAAAGCCAGCTCGCTCCGGGTGCGGCTGCTCTCGGCGGCGGCATCGGCCAGGTCGGCGTCCGGCAGGGCCAGCAATACCGTGGGGAACACCTCAACGCGGCTGTCCAGCCCGCTCAGGCGGCCCACCGGCCGGGCCAGATTGTAGCGGCGCAGGGTACGCAGCAGCCGCTCCAGCGTGGGCTGGTCGAGGCGGCGGGGCAGATTCATTTTCTGCAGCTCCGCCTGCACCTCTTCCACCGTCACCAGCACCTGATCGGCACTGGCGGAAAGGCTCTCCCGCTTTTGCAGATAAAGCAGCCGCAGCACCAGCAGCAGGATGCTCTCGTATTTCAGCAGCCGGGCCTGGCTGCCCTCATGCTCGTTGACAAGGGCCGCCGCCTGCAGCGGGGCCGGGTAAAGCAGCACCGCATAGCCCAGCGGCGCGAACACGGCCCGCACCTCCGGGAGATGATCCTGCACATAGAGATATTTTGCCCGCTGGTCTTCCACCCCGCCCAGCAAAAAGCAGTGGTTGAGGAGATAGTTTGCGGTTTCTTCCAACATTTTATTCGGTTCGGCCATCGTTTCCGTCCTCCCTGCGGGGTGTCAATACAAATTCTTCAAAGCGGAAGCCGCCCCGCTCCACCCACTCGCCCGTGAGGGCGATGTCATAGTCCCGCCGGGGCGATTGGGAATAGGTGTGCAGGCCGATGACCCGGGCAAAATCGTCCGGGTACTCGGCGGCCAGCGTGGACGCCGTGACCCGCGGCCGGGCGGCCAGCGCCTGCCGGGCCAGCAGCTCCACGTTTTCTTCGGTCACGGCCATCCGAGCGTAATCCAGCAGGAGCTTCTGCTCCTTTTTGAGCTGTTCCGGGTCCAGCGCGGCCTGCCGCACCGGGGCCAGCGGGGCCTCGCCGCGGGGAGCCGCCGGCGGGTAGAGGGGCTTTGCGCCAAACACCTGCACCGGGTAGAGGTGGAGCCGCTTTGCCACCGGGCCGTCATCGGGCTCAAAGAGCTGGTCCGGCGTCTTGATCTCCTCGGCATAGCGGCGGAGCAGCGCCGTGACGCTGCCCTGGGCCGAGCGGTCGCTCAGGAGCAGGAACTGCGCCCGCTGCACCGCCCGCTTGCGGTAGCGGATGTGGCTGTCGTCGATCTGGCGGATAAGGCCGCTCATCTCTTCCAGCGCGTCCCGCTGCTTCTGGATGAGGGCCCGCACCCGGGGCGCGGCCTCGCCGGGGGCGCAGCGCTCCACCCGGGCATAATCCAGCGCCAGCTGGGGCAGGTACTTGTTCTCGCACTCGTCCAGCCCTTCTTCGAGGTAGGCGCGGTAATTGAAGAGGTTATCACTGGTCTTGAAGCGGTGGTACGCCGCCGCCACCACCTTTTCCTCATACTGGTCAAACAGCTCCAGCACTTCCTGCGGGGTGCGGTTGCGGGTAAGACGGTCGATGTAATGCCCGATGGACGCGTTGAGGGCCCGCAGGGATCTGTTCAGCGCTTCCAGGTCGGACGCCACCTCGTGCAGGACATTCTCGTAGGGGCTCTTTTCTTCCCCGATGCCCCGCAGCAGCTGCCAGGCTTTGTAAAGCTTGCCCGTGTAGGTGACGACGCGGGGGTTCAGGATCTCTTCCAGCGCCTCCAGCAGCGGCGTCACCTCGGGCACAAAGGCGAGGGTGGGCTCTTCCTCATAGCTGCCGGGCTGCTCTTCCAGCCAGCCGGTGCGGCGGAGGCGGAGCAGAAAGCCCAGCGCCAGCAGATGCGGGTCCCGGGTGGGCTGCTCGTCCTCATCCCCCGCCCCATCGGCATCCAGCGCCAGCGGCTTTGCCACGGCAGCAAAGTAATCCTCCGCCCGGGAGACGGCTTCCGCCCGGGAGAGGCTGTAATCCGCCGTGTGGCGGCACTCCTCCCACAGCAAAAGCAGCAGCTCCGCATAATAAGCCCGGTTGGGCCCCGCCAGCGGGCGGAAAAGCTTGGGGCTGACCAGTTCAAACAGCTGCATCAGAAGCTTCCTTTCTTTCGATAAAATCCAGTTTTTATTGTACCACATTTGCCACGCTTTTGCCATAACGACAAAAAGCCCCGGGGAGCGGGGTGCTCCTCGGGGCGGGGTGCGGTTCCATTCTGTAAAAGGGTCAGAAGAGCATATCAAGGGTAAGCACAAAGCAGTAGGTGCCATCCTCCAGCTTTTTGGCGGAGACGCCGACACCCTTGACCAGCTGTGCTTCTTTCGCCTTTACACCATAAGCCTTGGCGTAGGCCTTCGAAATAAAAAAGCACGGGCCAACCAAACAGCTGTTGCTGCTCTGCTGGCCCGCGAGGCGCTCCCCTATTTCCAGAGCGGTGCTTTGCAACGCGCCGCGGCTCTGGCAATCTTCCGGGGCCTGTGCCGGTGCGTAAACGAGTACGCGCGGGCAAACCCCTCAAAATTAAGTTGATTTTAGCACACACCGCGCAAAGTGTCAATAAAATTGCTGCATTTTGACATTCTTTTTTGGGAAAAATCGCCCCAAGAATTTCCGCAAATTACACAATTCTACCACGATTGTATGCTATGCTATGTTCAGAAACCAGAAGAAAGAAGCTCTCTGTGCACCGGCCCTGTTTTCCCGCCAGCCAGGAACCGCTTCTCTGTCCGCTGGACCTGCGTCGCAGGCATCCGGTCTGGCGGCCAACGGCACTCTGGCTGCTCCTCAGCTTTCCCGGAACGCTCCCCTCCGGGCGGCTCTCCCTCCACAAAAACTTTGCAGGCTAAACTGAAAAGCCCCCGGAACACGGTGTTCCGGGGGCTTTAAGTTTTGTGTTTAATAGCCGCGCACCGAGAAGCCGCGCTCCCAGGGGTCGGGGGCAATGTCTTTCTGGCGGATGGCGGTGATCTGGATATAATCGCTGCGCTGGATGAGGGCAAACAGTTTCCGAAATTTGACGGGGTCGCCCTGGACTTCCAGCGTGACGGAGCCGTCGTCCTCGTTTTCCACCCAGCCGGTCAGCTCCAGGCTCTGGGCCGCATACCGGGCCCGGTAACGGAAGCCCACGCCCTGCACCTGGCCCTCGATGGAATAGCGCCGCCGCACCGTGCCCTCGGGCAGAGCGGGCGGCTCCCCTTTTTTGTCTTTCAAAAATTCAAACATTGTCAACCTCCTGCTGCTGCCGCGTCTCACCGCAGGGCCCGGCAGTTTTCCAATACGCACAAGCCTGCCCGGCCTGCCAAGGGCTCCCCTCATCGGGAGCTGGCCATGCGAAGCATGGACGGAGAGGTTTTACAGCTCCTGATATGCCGTCATCAAGGCGGGGATGAACTGCTTTTTGCGGCTGACCACGCCGGGCAGGGTCCAGCTGTCGTCGGCGGCGGGCTCGATTTCAAAGCCGCTGCGGAGCATCTCGTCGGCATGGCGGCCCGCGCAGATGACCACGCTCTCCTCCTTGGGCACGTCGGTCAGCAGCATGTAGAGGTCTTCCACATTCTGCTTGTTGCGGGCCTCTTCGAGGTAGGGCTGGAGCAGTTTCTGGGCCGCCTGGAGGTTCTTGCGGGTCATGTAGCTGCCCTGTGCCACGCCAAAGCGGACATCGCCGCACATGAACACCTTGAAATCCTGCAGGAAGACTTCCTCCGCGGTCTTGCCGGCCAGATTCTCGCCTGCCTCAAACATCTCAAGGGCAAACTCGTCGATGTCCACACCCGCGATCTTGGCCAGCCGCTTGGCGGCGGCCACATCAATGGGGGTGCAGGTGGGGCTGCGGAACACCAGCGTGTCCGAGAGGATGGCTGCCAGCAGCAGGCCCGCGATCTTGGGTTCGATCTCCACGCCGTTTTCATCGTACATCTGGGTGATGATGGTGGCGGTGCAGCCCACCGGCTGGTTGCGGAAGTAAACCGGGCCGTCCGTTTCCAGGCTGCCGATGCGGTGATGGTCGATGATCTCCAGAATTTCGGCCTGGTCAAAACCCTCCACGGCCTGAGTGGCCTCGTTGTGGTCCACCAGAATAATGCGGCGCTTGCGCAGGGCAATGATGTTGCGGCGGCTGACCATGCCGCAGTATTTGCCGTCCTCATCCAGCACCGGGAAATACCGGTGGCGCACCTTGGTCATAACGCGGGTGACGTCCGACACCGGGGTGACGAGGGTGAATTTGACGATATCGTCTCTTGTCATGTAATAGGAGATGGGCGCGCACTGGCTCATCAGCTTACCGGCGGCGTAGCTGTCGCAGGCAACGGACATGATGGCCACGCCCGTTTCCTCGGCGATGCGCTGGATGGTACGGCCCACCTTGGCCCCGTTGCAGATGATGAGGAGCGAGGCCTCTTTCTCAATGGCGCAGAGCTGGCTCTCGTAGCGGTTGGTCAGGATCACGATGTCGCCTTTTTCCACGGCGCTTTCCAGCATTTCCGGGGTGGCGGTGCCGATCTTGATATGTCCCGTGGTGCAGACGGCGTTTTCGTCGCCCACCACCATGGTGCCGCCCAGCGTCTCCAGAATATTCTTATAGCTCGTGCGGCTCTTGGCCAGCACCTCGGTATCGAACACGTCCATGTTGGCGGTGGCGATATCCTTGACCGTGATGAGGCCCAGCAGCTCGTTGTCGGCGTCCGTGATGGGCAGGGTGTCGATCTGCTTGTCGCGCATGATCTCCCAGGCCTTGCGCAGGCTGGTGCTGCCGTTGATGCCGGGCATCTCACGGAAATCCACGTCCCGGATCTTGGGGTTGACATCGGTACACATCCGGGGCGGTGTGACCCCGAACTTTTTGAGCACGAATTCCGTCTCCTGGTTCATGCGGCCCGCGCGGCGCGGCTCGCAGACCAGAGAGCTGGTTTTATTCTTGAGCTCCGCATAGGCAATGGCAGAGCAGATGGAGTCGGTGTCCGGGTTGCGATGCCCGATGACCACGACTTTGTGGGCTGCTTTTGGCATGGTTGTTCTTTCCCCCTTGTGGGTTGTTTCAATCTTCTTCGCTTCGTGTGTGCTTGCTTTGCGCGGCCGCTCCTGCACAGCGGCTGCCGGGGAGCCGACAGGCGCTCCCTCTGCATCCCATTTTAACACAAGTGCGGGCGGGGGTAAACCGCATGGAGCGGGAGTTTTCCTTAAAATTTTGCGAGAAACTTGTATACATCTATTGTTTTTTGAAAGAGGGCGTTGTATGATTAGGACAACGCATCATTCACGGCATAGGAGGAACCATGACGTCCACAAAATTCCATTCCCAACCGCTGTTTACCCGCCGGCAGCTGACGGCCCTGCTGCTGCCCCTCATCGCAGAGCAGGCACTCAGTGTGACCATTGGCCTGGCCGACACCCTGATGGTCTCCTCCGTCGGCGAGGCGGCTGTCTCGGGCGTGAGCCTCGTTGACACGTTCAACACCCTGATGATCCAGATCATGAGTGCGCTGGCCACCGGCGGCGCGGTGGTCGCCAGCCAGTACATCGGCCACCGGGAAGAGAAAAACGCCCGGGCCTCCGCCGCGCAGATCCTGTTCATCCTCTCGGTGTTCAGCCTGGCCGTGGCCGCCGTGGTGATGGTGGGGCGGCACGCCATCCTGCGGGGCATCTTCGGCTCCATCGACGCCGACGTCATGCGCTACGCCGAGACCTATTTCCTGCTCTCAGCCCTGAGCTACCCGTTCATTGGCCTGTACAACGCCGGTGCGGCGCTGTTCCGGGCGCAGGGCAACAGCAAGGTGAGCATGATGTCCAGCCTGGTGATGAACGTTGTCAACATCGGCGGCAACGCCATCCTCATCTTTGGCTTCGGGATGGGCGTGCTGGGCGCGGCCCTCGCCAGCCTGATCTCCCGCGCCATTGCCTGCATCGCGGTGCTTTTCCTGCTGCAAAAGCCCGGCTGTATGCTCCGCATAGAGGGTCTTGCCGCTCTCCGGCCCAACGGCAGGCTCATCCAGCGCATCCTGCGGGTGGGCATCCCGGCCGGCATTGAGAACGGCATGTTCCAGATCGGCAAGCTGTCGGTGGCCAGCCTGACCAGCACCCTGGGTACCGCCGCCATTGCCGCCAACGCCGTGGCCAACACCACCTCCACGTTCCTCAACATCCCGGCCAGCGCCGTGGGCCTTGCCGTGCTCACCGTGGTGGGCCAGTGCCTGGGCGCAGGCGAGAAAGAGCAGGCTGTCTGGTACGCCCGCCGCCTGCTGCTGCTGGCTTATGCGGGTGCCTGGATCATGAACCTGTCCGCGTTCTTCTTTGCGGACAAGCTGGCGCTGGCCCTCTTCCATCTCTCGCCGGAAGCACAGGCCATGGCCCTGCAGGTGATGCAGTGGTTCAACATCTTCTCGATCTTCTTCTGGCCCTCCAGCTTTACCCTGCCCAACATTCTCCGTGCGGCAGGCGACGCCTCGTTTACCATGTCGGTCAGCATCGTGTCCATGTGGGTGTTCCGGGTGGGTTTCTGCTACCTGATGGTGCTCTGCTTCCACGGCCAGCTGCTCAGCATCTGGATGGGCATGTTCCTGGACTGGGTGTTCCGCTCCGTCTGCTTTATGGTCCGCTTTGTGCGGGGCAAGTGGCTGGAACAGCACGTGATTTAAAGTTTCACATTTTTCGATGCAAGATTTTGCCCCTCTGTCTCGTATGAGAAGACAGAGGGGCTTTTTCGTCAGCCTTGCACAAAATCTGGAGCACTATTTTAGGAGTGTTGTCCAGTTTTCGTCTTGTATTTTTCATAATTGGGGCGTATAATTTTTTGCCGTTGAAAGATATTTCAACCATCCCGCACAAAGGAAGTGTGTTTTGATGCGTAATTGGTTTTCCCGCCATCCCGTCTGGTTCATGGCGTTTTACATGGTCTTTTATCTCACCGTCTTCCACTGGCTGGAAGTCCACATCACGGTGCCGGACATCTGGGTCCACTGTCGGCTGGACGATTTCATCCCGTTCTGCAAATACGCCATCGTGCCGTATCTGGCGTGGTTCGTCTGGATCCCGTTCACTTTGTTCTATCTGCTCTGGAAAGCGCCCCGTGCAGACTTCTGGCGGCTCTGCCTGCCTTTGTTTGCGGGCATGACCTTTGCACTGGCCTGCTATATCGTCCTGCCCACGGGGCTCTACCTGCGGCCCTACCGGGTGTATGGCAATGATATTTTCGCGCAGGCCGTGCGGCTGCTCTACGCGACAGATACGCCCACCAGCGTCTGCCCCTCCATCCATGTCTTCAACTCGGTGACGCTGATGCTGGCCTACTACCGCAGCCGCATCTTCGACGCCCCGCAGCGCCGCTGGATGCGCCCGGCGGCGGCCGTGCTCTGCGTGTCCATCGTGCTGGCCACCGTGCTGCTCAAGCAGCACAGCTGCATTGACGTGATGATGGGCATTCTGCTGGCCCTTGTCCTCGACTCGGCCATGACCCTCTGGGACAACGACACCAGCCGCGTGCCGGAGCGCCTGTAATTTTTCTTAAATGCCTTATCGATCCAAAAACGCCCGCTCCCGCAAGGGAACAGGCGTTTTTTGTTAGAATAAATTTTCCGGCAGGCAGATATCTTCTTTGGGCACATTCTCCCAGCTGAAATCTGTAATCAGGCTCTCCGGTGTGCGGGGAGCAGGTTCGGGCTGCAGGCCATACACATAGGCCAGCCTGCCCACGATCTCCTCCGCCGTGTACTTGGCACGGAGGTTTTCCAGGCTCTGGTCGCCATCCCGCTTGGAGAGGCGGCGGCCATCCGGGGCCAGCAGCAGCGGGCAGTGGGCAAAGCGGGGCGCTTTGAGCCCCAGCAGACGGTACAGATAGAGCTGCCGGGCCGTGGAGGAGAGCAGGTCGGCTCCCCGCACCACCTCGGTAACGCCCATCCGGGCGTCGTCCACCACCACGGCCAGCTGGTAAGCAAACACGCCGTCGGCGCGGCGGAGGTAGAAATCCCCGCAGTCCCGCAGGAGGTTCTCGGTGTGGGGGCCCATGCAGCCATCCACAAAGCGGACATTCTCGTCCGGCACCCTGACCCGGTAAGCCGGGGCTTTGTGCTTCCGCTTCTCGGCGATCTCCTCCGGCGTCAGGTCCCGGCAGGTGCCGGGATAGATGACGTTGCCGTCCGAGGTATGGGGTGCGCTGGCGGCATGGAGCTGGGAGCGGGAGCAGAAGCACGGGTACACCAGCCCCTGCGCAGCCAGCTTCGCGTAGGCCTCCTCATAGACGGGGGCGCACTCGCTCTGGTAATAGGGGCCGTGGGGCCCGCCGTGGCTGCCGCCCTCGTCCCAGACAAGGCCCAGCCAGCTCAGGTCTTCTTCCAGCTGGTCGGCATATTTGCGGGGGCAGCGCTCGGCGTCCAGATCCTCAATGCGGAGGACGATCTTTCCGCCCTGATGCTTCGCACTCAGCCAGGCCAGCAGGCTGCAGGCCAGGTTGCCCAAGTGGAGCCGCCCGCTGGGGCTGGGGGCAAACCGCCCGACCGTGCCGCTCACAGGCCCAGCTTCCACTCCCCGTCTTTCGGCTGGAAGATGGGGGTGTTATAGTAGGCGGCCACGGCCTTTGCCATGTACTCGGCATCGGCGCAGCTGGCGGTCTCCATGGCGGAGTGCATGGCCAGCTGGCCCAGGCCGATGTCCACCATGGGCATCAAGATCTGATGGCCCAGCAGGTTGCCCAGCGTGGAGCCGCCCGGCACATCGGCGCGGTTGGCACAGGTCTGGACGGGGACGCCCGCCTTTTTGCAGATGGCGCTGAACGCGGCCCCGGTAAAGCCGCTGGTGGTGTATTTCTGGCTGGCGTTGGTCTTGAGCAGGACGCCGCCGCCCATGACGATGGGGTTGGCGGGGTCGCTCTTCTCGGGGTGGTTGGGGTGGGTGGCGTGGCCGTTATCGGCACTCAGCAGCAGGGTGTTGGTGCGGGCGCGGATGCTCTGCTCTTTCGTCACGCCCAGGCTCTCCTCCACGCGGGAGAGCACGTCTGCAAACAGGGTGCCGCAGGCCCCCTGACGGCTGGAGGAACCGACTTCCTCGTTATCAAACATGACCCAGACATCGCCGCGGCCCTCTTCCTCGCCGCGGCCCTGCAAAAAGCCCCACAGGGTGGTGTAGGCGCACTCCAGGTCGTCGATGCGGCCAGACATGAAATACTCGCCGTTCAGGCCCAGACGCTCGGCCTTCTCCCGGGTGCAGAGGACGATGTCGGCGTCCACGATCTCTTCGGGCTTGACACCGGCTTCCCGCGCCAGCACAGCCCGCAGGCTGCCGCCTGCCGCGCCGAAGATGGGCTGCAGATCGACCTGGGGGTTATACTTCATGCCGTTGTTCAGGTCACGGTTGAAGTGGATGCAGAGGTTGGGGATGCAGGCCACGGCGCGGTCCGGGTGGACCAGACGGCTCTCAATGCCGCTTTCCGTCTCCACCAGCACGCGGCCGGCCACGCTCAGGGGGCGGTCCAGCCAGGAGGGCATGATCATGCCGCCGTAACCCTCGGTCTCCGCCTTGGCAAACACTTTATCCTCGGCGCAGTCCAGTTTCTTGACCCGCCAGGTGGGCGAATCGCTGTGGCTGGCCGCCGCGTGCCAGCCGGTCAGCGGGCCCTTGGGCATCCGCCATGCCATGATGGCAGAGCCGTTGCGGGTGGTATAATATTTGCCTCCGGGAGCCAGCTGCCAGGCAGCACTCTCAGGGCAGTTCTGGTAGCCGTTCTCTTCGAGGATGGCTGCCGCCGCCGTGGTGGAGTGGAACGCGCTGACGCCGGCGTTCAGGAAGTCAAACAGGCCGTCGATGGAAAATTCGTGGTTCATACGATGCTCCTTGGTTTTATATCCGTTGGATTTTTGTTGGATTCACGTTCGGTGCCTATTATAACTGCTTCTGCTTTAAAGGTCAATCGCAGTTGAAATTCGTCCCACGAGCGCCGATTGACAACCGCCGGGGAGAACAGTATACTAGAAGTAAGACCCAAAATGCTCCCCCGGCGGCGCGCCGGGCATTGATAAAAGGAGGAATCCGCCATGATCCAAAAACGGTTCGTTTCGCTGCTGCTCTGCGCGGCACTGGCCCTCTGCCTGCTGGCTGGCTGCGACACCGCCGCCAGCGGCAGCACTGGCTCCGCTTCCGCCCCGGCCAACAGCTCGGCCAGCGCGTCCAGCGAGAACATCCCCAGCACCACCAACGAGGCCAACACCTCCGGCCTGCGCCCGAATTTTGATGAGAACTCGCTGTTCAGCATCACGGGCACGTCCGATGCCTTTGAGCCCTGCCTGGGCTGGGGCCCCGGCGTTTCCGGCTGTTCCCTGAAATCCGTGCTGGCGGCGGCTTCCCTGCTCCAGTGGGCCGAGCAGACCAACCTGACCAGCCGCACCACCGACGCCATTGAAGACGCGTTCAGCCAATGGTACGACGCGCTGGACTCCATGGACCAGGAGAGCTTTGCCGAGGCCTGGCCCCTCATCAAGGACGACGCCAACGCCCTGCTGACCGATAAGGACAGCCTTTCCGGCCGCATCGAGGATGCCGGCCTGGACCCCGCCGACCTGCCCGGCTGCTCCGAAAAGAACTGGGACGCTTTGCAGGACGTCATTGACCGCCTGACCCCTGAGGCAACGGGCGAATTTTGAGCAACACGCAAAAGAGGCATCGTGCAGTGCACGATGCCTCTTTTTTTGCCGTTTTGCCGTTTCAGACTTTTTTCAGCGTATACTTCCGGCTGCCCATGCCGATCTTCTCCGCCTGCTCCAGAGTGGCTTTCCACTCGATGTTCGGGTTGGAATCCTTGAAGTTGTCGTGGTAGCACTTCCAGTCGGACTTGGCCAGGTTCTGGCCCAGCTGGCTGTTGGGCAGGGGCTGGGCTGCCAGGCAGGCGTCCACGCAGGCCTGATCCAATGCCACCGGGTCAAAGGAGGCAAACATGCCGATATCCGGCAGGATAGGCGCGTCGTTCTCACCGTGGCAGTCGCAGTTGGGGCTGATATCCTGCACCAGGCTGATGTGGAAGCAGGGACGGCCCGCGCAGACGGCGGCGGCGTACTCGGCCATCTTGCGGTCCAGCATTTCATTGGCGCTGTCGCACTGGGAATAGATGGCGTCATAGTTGCAGGCACCGATGCAGCGGCCGCAGCCCTTGCACTTGTCCTGGTCAATGACTGCCTTGTTCTGCTCGTTGTACGTAATGGCGTCGGAGCCGCACTCCTTTGCGCAGCGGTGGCAGCCACGGCACAACCCCTCCTGCACCTCCGGGTGTCCGGCAGCGTGCTGCACCATCTTGCCCGCGCGGGAGCCGCAGCCCATGCCGATGTTCTTGAGGGTACCGCCAAAACCGGTGGACTCGTGGCCCTTGAAGTGGGTCAGGCTGATGAAGATATCGGCGTCCATGATGGCGCGGCCGATCTTGGCCGTCTTGCAGTACTCACCGTTGGGCACCGGCACTTCGACCTCATCGGTGCCGCGCAGGCCGTCGCCGATCAGGATCTGGCAGCCCGTGGTCATGGGCCAGAAGCCGTTGGTCTGGGCGCAGGTCAGGTGCTCCAGCGCGTTTTTGCGGCTGCCCGGGTAGAGGGTGTTGCAGTCGGTCAGGAACGGGAGGCCGCCCTGCTCCTTGCACAGGTCAGCCACCACTTTGGCGTAGTTGGGGCGCAGGAACGCCAGGTTGCCCAGCTCTCCAAAGTGCATCTTGATGGCCACGAACTTGCCGTCCATGTCGATGTTCTTGATGCCAGCCGCCAGGCACAGCCGACGCAGCTTTTCCGTCAGACTGGTGCCCACCGGACACCGGAAGTCGGTATAGTAAACAGTCGATGCTTCCATTGTTTTCTCCTCTGTTTTGCAGTTGCGGCGCACTCCCCGCCGCAGGGTTCTCTCTTGGTTTTGATTATAACACACTGGGAATAGAGGCGCAATAAAGGTAAAGTTGGGTTCAGGGTGATTTTTTTGCATGAAAATGCCCCGCAGGGGTGAGCCTGCGGGGCGTTCATTAGAACTCTTTTTAGTTGGTAGGAGGCACAATCAGCTCGTCCAGCTTTTTAGCATTCGGGTTGCGCTTAAACAGCGACGGATTTACACTATAAGTAATAGACTTTACAATGGCAATGCTCTCATCAACCTTTCCGGTTTTTTCATCAACGGTGCGCTCGACAAGCAGTTTCAAACTGCCACTATTATCATAGCAGTAAATACTCTTGTGACCATATTTATCCGTCACAGTTTCAGAATGATAGACAGCCCCGTTTTTCTTATAGGTATAGGTTCCAAGTTCTACTTTCTGGTTCTGGTCAAAGTTGTTGAGCGAAGCACCTTCCTTATCAGGATCATAGGGAAATTCCGCATAATACGGAACCGTCATTTTATCCGTATTGCACCCATTTTTAGTGTACAACTCTTTCACACCCTGATACTCTGCGCTCTCCGGGTACGAGACATAATAACCCTTATTTGTTTCTCCGTCATTGATCAATTCCGAAAAAACAGTGTCACCGCTCTCATTTGCTGTTTTCTGATAAATACTCTTTCCTCTCAGTGCCAGTGTCTGCTGAGGATAGGTTTTATTATCTTCGTCATACTCATCATTTACGAGAACAATGCAAACCTGACGATTTTTCAGCACGTTATTAACGATAATACCCGTACGGCTCTTGCTTAAAGTGGTCGTTCCCTCATCCGTAGTTGTGCCAGAAGAGCTAGAGCTGCTGCTAGAGCTGGAGCTGCTGGACGAACCGGAGCTGCTGCCAGAGCTGGAGCTGCTGCTCGAAGAGCTGCTGGAAGAGCTGCCATTGTTGCTGCCAGAAGAGCTGGAGCCACCATTGCTGCCGCCGCCGCCACCGCCGCAGGCAGTCAACATAGAAACAGCCATGACCGCAGCCAGAGCAACTGCGGCAATTCTTTTCGATAATCTCATGATCGAATTCCTCCTGTTTTTTGATTCAATTCCAAAACAAAAACCCCAAATGTCATTGTTTGTACGCCCATCTTACCCCCCCCCCCGGCCACTCTGTCAAGGGAATCCAATAATTTTGTCGGTTTCTGCAAAAATCTTCATTTTATATGGTGCAACATGACAAATACACACCTTGCGGGCAACACAAAAGGGCCGCCCAACGGGCGGCCCTGAGATGCATTTTTGATCTTGTTTTATGCGATGGCCGTAATGGCGGCCACAGCCAGGACGATGGCACCCAGCACGATGCGGTAGAGGCCGAAGAACTTGAAGTTGTGGCGTTTGACGTAATCCATCAGGAAGCGGATGGCAGCCAGGCTGACCACAAAAGCAACCACACAGCCCACCACGAGAACGGCCACTTCGGTGCCGGTCATGGCAGCGCCGGAGAGGACGAATTTGACCACCTTGAGCAGGGAGGCACCGGCCATGACCGGGATGGCGAGGAAGAACGTGAACTCGGCCACGCAGGCACGGGAGAGGCCCAGCAGCAGGCCGCCCACGATGGTGGCACCGGAGCGGGAGGTGCCGGGGATGATGGCCAGCATCTGCCACACGCCCACGAGAAAGGCTTCCCGGTAGGTGATCTGCTCCAGACGGGTGACATGGGGCGTGGTGCGGCGGTTTTCCACCAGAATAAAGAGCACGCCGTACAAGATCAGCATGGCGGCCACGGTGATGTAATTGTAGAAGCGGGCCTCCATCCAGTCGTCCAGCGGACTGATGACCAGCACGGGCAGGGTGGCAGCCACCACCTTGAACCACAGCTGCCAGACCTGGGGCTTGGAGACCACCCGGCCATGCTGGAGGCCAAAGGGCCACAGTTTATGCCAGAACAGCACCACCACGGCCATGATGGCACCCAGCTGGATGACCACCCGGAACATGGACAGGAACTCTTCGCTGGCGTTGAACTGGATGATCTGCTCCACAAGGATCATATGGCCCGTGGACGAGATGGGCAGCCACTCGGTAATGCCCTCCACGACGCCCATTAAAATGGCTTTCAATATCTCTAAAAACATGGTTTCCTCCTGAAACGCACACCGCGCTTATTGTCGCTTTTTGGATTTTGCAGCTATCAGTATACCATACTCTATGCCCCAGCGCACGCGGAATGCGAAATTTTTCCCGGTCGTGCTGTATTTATCTCCCGGTATAAATGTGGTATACTGGTTTCAGATCCCATCGAAACCATAAACGGCTTTTTTGCGAGTTTTAATTTTAAACAGTTGATAAAGTTGATAACATGAGGTGACTTCCATGAACATTCTGGTGATCGGCTGCGACCAGGTAGGCGCCGCGCTGGTGCGCGACCTGGAGCGCATTGGCCACGACATCTCACTGGTGGAAAGGGACTCCGAGCAGCTCAAGCGGCTGGACGGCTTCGACGATTATTCCTTTGGCGGGGCGGCCCTTGTGGGCGACCCCACCGACCCGGACGTCCTCAAGCAGGGCGGGATTGAGAACTGCGACGCCGTGGCAGCCGTCAGCGAGGACGACTCCGTCAACCTGATGGCGGCACAGATCGCCAAAAACATCTTCCGGCGGGAGAAAGTCATCTGCCGGGTGTCTGACCCTCATTTGCAGATCCTGTACCACAAATACTACGGCCTTGAGACCATCTGCCCCACCATCCTCACCGAGCAGGCAGTGTTCCGGGCGCTGTCCAAGTAACCTCTCCGTCATCATCGCTTCGCTCGATGCCACCTCTCCTGTCAGGAGAGCTGTCGCCGCAGGCGGCTGAGGGGTTTTACTACATTCTGTAATAAGAGGTATTGATATGAAAGTTTGTATTGCAGGCGGCGGCCGGGTGGGGCGGTATCTGGCCCAGAATCTGCTGGCCAACCGCCACAAGGTGGTCATCATTGAGCCGGTGGAGGCTCAGTGCCGGATGCTGGCCGATACGCTGGACATCTCGGTCATCTGCGGGAACTCCATCAGCACCGACACCCTGCGCACCGCCGACGTGGCCAGCTGCGACGCCTTTGTGGCCGTGACCGGCTCCGACGAGGACAACCTCGTGGCCTGCCAGATCGCCAAGCAGGAGTTTGGCGTGAACCGCACCGTGGCCCGGGCCTCCAACCCCAAAAACCGGGGCCTGCTCCACACTCTGGGCGTGGACACCGTGGTCTGCGGCACCGACAACCTGAGCCACATTCTGGAGCGGGAGATCGAGACGGACAACATCCGCCAGCTGCTGAGCCTGGGCGGCGGCACCGCCAGCCTGAATGAGATCCTGCTGCCGGCGGATTTCCAGTTTGCGGGCAAGCAGGTGATGGAAATTCCCATCCCGGGCGACACCATTCTGGTCAGCATCACCCGCGACACGGAGTTCATCATCCCCCACGGCAACACGGTGCTGCTGCCCTGGGACCGCATCCTCTGCCTGACGCAGGATGACTCCCTCCACCTCCTGACCGAGGCCTGGGGCCTGACCGACAAGTGACAGAGCGGGAGCTGCGGCGCACGGCCGTCATCATCCCGCCCAAAGGCCGGGCGGTGCTCTGTGTCTGGGCGGCGGTGCCCGGCCTGCTGGCCGCGCCGTTCGTGTTCTGGCAGGGCATTCTGCCCGGCCTTGTGTTTGCCGCACTCTGGGCCGTGCTGGTGTTTCTGGCGCGGTGCCGGGCCTGCAGCTTTGCAGCGGTGCTGGGGGCCCGCACCCTGACGGTGTATTCCGGCATCGTGCTGCCGGTGCGGCAGGTGTTCCCCCGCCGGGCCGTCACGGGCGTCCAGCAGCTGCGCACCCCGCTGCTGCGGCTGGCCGGGGCCTCGGTGCTCATCATCTCGGCCCCCGGCTCCCGGATGTTCCTGCCCGCTGTCCCCGCCGCGCAGGCCGGGGCGCTGGCCCACGCACTGGCGGAGGAGCTGCTATGACAACGCCCAACCCGCGGCCCAGCTTTCCAACAGAAGAAAAGCACTTCCACCCGTTTGCAGCCCTGCGCTTTCTGCGCAAAACGCTGGCGGTCTACCTCATCCCCCTCGTCAACGTGCTGTTTGAGCGGAACTGGCCCGCATTCTGGACGGCTCTGCGGCAGGACGCCATCCTGTTTGCCCTGCTCTGCGGGGTGAGCTGGGTCATCCTGCGCTTCAGCAGCTGGCAGTTGGACGAGGCCGGAGTCCTGCACCTGCGCTGGAAGCTGCTGTTCAAACTGGACACGACCATCCGGGGGGAAGCGCTGGCAGCCCTGACGCTGGAGCGGCCCGCGCTGTTCCGGCTGGGCGGGGCGACAAAGATCACCCTCTACCCCACCGGGCAGCCGCGGAAGCATGTGATCCCCCTCTGCCTGCGCCGGGCCGACGCCCGGGAGCTGGCGGACCGCCTGCTCCCCATTGAAACGCCTACCCTCCACACCCCCGCCGGGAGTGAGCGGGCCGCATTGGTACTGCTGGGAGCCAACGGCATTTCCACGCTGGCGCTGGTGGCGCTGGCCATCCGGCAGACGCGGCAGCTCCCGCTGGATGCCGAGACGCTGGCGTTTGCCCATCTTGGGCATCTGGCGGCTTTTGCAGCCCGGTGGCTGCCGGCGGGCGCGGCCTGGCTGCTGACGCTGGCAACGGCACTGTTCGGGGCCAGTTTGGCACGCAGCTTTGCCCAGGCCGTGCACTACGAGGTCTGGCACACGGCAACGCAGATCGGGAGCCGGGGCGGCTGGATCGACCGCTTTGAGTGCCGGGTGCGATCGGCCCAGATCAGCTATGCCGACGTCCGGGTCTCCCCGGCGGCCCGGGTGCTCAAGCGCTGGCCGGTATTTGTCACGGCGGGCTGCTGCACGCCGGAGCTTCCGCTCTTCGTCTACCGCTCCGGCGGCGAGGCACTGTTCCGGGAGCTGCTGCCGGAATTCCAGATGCCACCGGATGTCCGGGCCGACACCACCCAGCGCAGCTTCATCTTTTTTGCACCGGTCGGCATCCCCTTTGCGCTCTGCGCCCTGCTCTCGCTGGTGTCTGTCACCGTCCTGCCCGCCATGACCGTGACGCTGCTCATCCCCACCGTTTTCTTCTTTGTGCTGCTCTGCGGGGCCGTGATGGGCTACACCCGGGAGGGCATCTGGCTGCGGGAGGGCAAAGTGACCCTGCGGCGGCAGGAGGGTGTCTACCTGCACTGCATCTGCGTCTTCCACCCGGACCTCTGCCTGATGGGGTTCCAATCTCCCTGGGCGGCCAATGTCCGGCGCACCAACTTGACCCTGATCTTCCCCGGGCAGGTGCGGCTCAAGGTGCGGAGCATCCCGCTGGCGGAGGCAAACGCCGTAGTGCGTTTCCTGGAACAGGAATCACACTGAAATATCCCCTCTCAGGCGCTTTGCGCCAGCTTATCCCTCTCCCTCCGGCCGGAGGGAGTCTTTGCGACGGAAGAACCAAGAATTTCAAAAAGAAGGAATCCCTATGATAAAAACGATTTTATTTGATCTGGACGGCACCCTGCTCAACACGATCGACGACCTGGCCGACGCGGCCAACTGGGTCTGTGCCCAGAACGGCTGGCCGACCTTTTCCGTAGAAACTTACAAGCACTTTGTGGGCAATGGCATCCCCAAACTGGTAGAACGTTTCTCCCCGGAGAGCGCCCGCACGCCGGAGCAGCTGGCGGCCACGCTGGCAGCGTTCAGCGCCCGGTATGATGCCCATAAAGAGGACAAGACCGCCCCGTACCCCGGCATGGCAGAGCTGTTGGACGCTTTGCAGGCCGAGGGCATCCAGACGGCCGTCTTTTCCAACAAGGCCGACGAGTTTTGTGGAAAGATCGTGGAGCACTACTTTGGCAAGGGCAAGTTCACGGTCATCCGGGGCAGCCGCAAAGGCGTGCCCACCAAACCCGACCCGGCTGGCGTCTATGCCCTGATGCAGGACATCGGAGCAGACCCCAAGACGACACTTTTCATTGGAGACAGCGATGTGGACATTCTCACCGGCCACAACGCCCACCTGCCCGCCATGGGCGTGCTCTGGGGTTTCCGGGGCGAAGCAGAGCTCACCGCCGTAGGAGCCGACGCGCTGGCTGCAAAACCGGAGGATATTCTGGATCACATCCATAAGGCAAATAAAACACAATAAGATAAAAATAGTCTCGCCCCGGAGACATTCCTGATTCTCTCGGACCCGCGCACGAACAGACAGCCCACCGGGCTGTCTGTTGCCGTCTGCGGACGGCCGTGCTGTTCGATTCCTCGGACGGGTTGCATAAAAAAAACTCCCAATCCTGAGATTGGGAGTTTTTTTATGACCCGTACGGGAATCGAACCCATGTTACAGCCGTGAAAGGGCCGTGTCTTAACCGCTTGACCAACGGGCCTTAGAAATACAGAGCTTCGCTAAAACCTCCGACTTTCGTCATCCACTACTGCGGACAACCGTCCCCCTTATCTTAGCGAAACTCTGTAACATGGTAGCGGTAACTGGATTTGAACCGGTGACACTTCGGGTATGAACCGAATGCTCTAGCCAACTGAGCTATACCGCCATATTTATTTCGTGCACTTGAACAGTGCTTTATTATTATATCCAACCAGACCCATTTTGTCAACATCTTTTTTCAAAAAAATTCACTTTTTTCGTTCCACACGAAAACACCCCCGCCGATGCATCGCTGCACACAAGCGGGGGTGTTTTCAACCATCAGAGAAAACTCTGTGGAAAATTATTTCTTATTGGTCGGCACCATGACCTCCAGGCCGCCCATGTAGGGCTGCAGGACCTTGGGGATGGTAACGCTGCCGTCGGCCTGCAGGTGGTTCTCCAGGAATGCGATCAGCATACGCGGAGGTGCCACGCAGGTGTTGTTCAGGGTGTGGGCCAGATAGCTCTTGCCGTCCTCGCCCTTGATGCGGATGTGCAGGCGGCGTGCCTGTGCATCCCCCAGGTTGGAGCAGGAGCAGACCTCAAAATACTTCTGCTGGCGGGGGCTCCATGCCTCGATGTCGCAGCTCTTGACTTTCAGGTCGGCCAGGTCGCCGGAGCAGCAGTTGAGCTGACGCACCGGGATCTCCATGCTGCGGAACAGCTCCACAGACATCTGCCACAGCTTCTCGTACCAGTCGGCGCTCTCCTCGGGGCGGCAGACGACGATCATCTCCTGCTTCTCGAACTGGTGGATGCGGTAGATGCCGCGCTCCTCAATGCCGTGGGCACCCTTTTCCTTGCGGAAGCAGGGGCTGTAGGAAGTCAGGGTCAGGGGCATCTTGCTCTCGTCGAGGGTCTGGTCGATGAAACGGCCGATCATAGTGTGCTCGCTGGTACCGATCAGGTACAGATCCTCACCCTCGATCTTGTACATCATGGCGTCCATCTCGGGGAACGACATCACGCCCTGCACCACGTTGCCGTGCATCATGAACGGGGGGATGACGTAGGTGAAGCCTTTGTTGATCATAAAATCGCGGGCGTAAGCCAGCACAGCCTCGTGCAGGCGGGCGATGTTGCCCAGCAGATAATAGAAGCCATTGCCAGCCACGCGGCCTGCAGCATCCATATCAATGCCGTCAAAGCTCTCCATGATCTCGGTGTGATACGGGATGGGGAAATCGGGCACGACAGGCTCGCCGAAGCGCTGTGCCTCGACGTTATAGCTGTCATCGGGACCGATGGGCACGCTGGGGTCGATCATCTGGGGGATGGTGTACATGATCTCCTGGATGCGGGCGGCAAGCTTGCCCTCCTCAGCCTCCAGCTCGGCCATCTTGTCGGCATCAGCCTTGACGGCGGCGTTGTTGGCGTCGATCTGGGCCTGCAGCTCGGCTTTCTTGGCCTCGTCGGTGCACTTCTTCAGCTGGCCAAACAGCGGGCCGTTGGCTTTGCTGAGCTTGTTGCGGGCGGCCTTGAGAGACTCGACCTCTTTCAGGCACTCGCGGTACTTGGCATCTTTCTCGATGACTTCATCCACGAGCGGCAGCTTTGCGTCCTGGAATTTCTTCTTGATGTTTTCCTTGACCGCGTCCGGGTTGTCACGGACAAATTTGATATCAAGCATGATTTACTCTCCTTACTCTATTTCGGTTCGCACCGGAGAGGTTCTGCCCTCCCCTGTGCCGTTCAAAGGCGGGTGCCCGCCTTGGATCGCATGTTACGTCTGGTACTGGCCCAGCAGGTTGGCAAAGGCCTTGAGCTGCTCATCCGAGTAAAAATGGACGGTCAGCTTGCCTTTTCCATCGTGGTAGGCCACACGCACCTCGTTGCCGAGGGCCTGCTTCAGGCTCTCTTCCACCTCCACCGGGAGGGTGCTTTGAGGCATGGGCGGCGTCAGCTTCCGCGTGGGCTGTTTGGCCAGCTTTTTGCAGAGCGCTTCCGCCTGCCGGACATTGAGCTGGTTGTCCGCGATGATCTGCGCGGCCTGCTCTTGCAGCTCCGGCGTGGGCAGACTCAGGATGACTTTTGCGTGGCCGATGTTGATAAAACCGCTTTTCAGCAGCTCCAGCACATTTTCCGGCAGGTTCAGCAGCCGCAGGCTGTTGGCCAGAGCGCTCCGGCTCTTGCCCAGCTTCTGGGCCGCCTGCTCCTGGGTCAGGTTGCAGCGGGTCATCAGCTCACGGATGCCTGCCGCTTCTTCCACCGGGTCCAGGTCCTCGCGCTGGAGGTTTTCCACCAGCGCCAACTCCATTGCCTGCTCGTCGGTAACGTCTTTCACGATGACCGGCACCTCGGTCAGGCCCGCCATCCGGCTGGCCCGCCAGCGGCGCTCACCGGCCACGATGAGATACCGCCCCACCCCGTGGGGACGCACCGCAATGGGCTGCAGCAGCCCGTGCTCCGCGATGCTGGCGGCAAGCTCTCCCAGTGTGTCATGATCAAAGGTCTTGCGCGGCTGGTCCGGGTCGGGCTCGATCTCCCGCAGGGGCAGCGTTTCGATCCGGGTGTCAGCCTCAAAACTGGGGGCGGCGTCCTCAAACAGACTTTCCAACCCCCGGCCAAGGCCTCCTCTTCCTTTTGCCATGAATCTCTCTTCCCCCTGTGTTTATACTTCTTCCAGCGCGTTTTTGGGCGGCTCCTGCTCCTCGGCCGCCTTGCGGCGGCGCTTGGGTGCCGCGTCATGCGGGCGGTTGTTCTTGACGAACTCAATGGCGAGATCCATATAAGCCTCACTGCCCCTGCCCTTTGGCTCATAGAAATTGATGGGCTGGCCATAGCTTGGCGCCTCCGAGATACGGACGGTGCGCGGGATGGTGGTCTTGTAAACTTTGTGGCCAAAGTATTTTTTGACCTGGTCCACCACCTGCATGGTCAGGTTGAGCCGCTCCGAGAACATGGTGAAGACCACGCCCTCGATATCCAGATACGGGTTATACTTTTTGCGGATGGTTTTCAGGGTGCTGATGAGCTCCGACAGGCCCTCCAGCGCATAATACTCGCACTGGATGGGGATCAGCACGCTGTCGCAGGCACACAGGCCGTTGAGCGTGAGCAGGTCGAGGCTGGGCGGGCAGTCAATGAAGATAAAGTCGTAATCCTGCTGCACTTTCGCCAGCGCCTTGCGCAGGCGGCTCTCTCGGCCGGGCAGGTCGATCATTTCCAGGCCAGCGCCCGCCAGACGGGTGTTGGAACCGATGACATCGGTGCGGAACTCGGTTTTGCGGATGACGTCTTTGGGCTCCGCCTCCCCGATGAGCATTTCATAAGTACCCAGCTCGACACTCCGTTTGGGGATGCCGTAGCCCGTGGTGGTATTGCCCTGTGGGTCCAGATCGACGATCAGCACTTTTTTTCCCAGTGCTGCCACGCAGGACGAAAGGTTGACGGCCGTCGTTGTCTTGCCGACGCCGCCTTTCTGGTTTGCAACTGCAACGATTTTTGCCACGCGCTTTTGATTCCTCCCGGGAAAAAGATTTGTTCCACATGGAACATTACGAGGCCGGAACCCGCCGTTTTCCCCGCAGCAGGCCCCCTATACAGCTTAGTATAGCACATCAGCGCCGCTTTTTGAACCGCTTTCGGCTGAAAAAAGCAGAAAAAACGTGTAAATTCTCCTTATTTCTGTGCTGCCGCAGTCGGAATGCGCACCGTATACTCAATATATCCATCCCGTTCTTCCCGGTGAGAGGTAGCCGGAACCCCGTTATCTGTCATCAAACGGATGGCGTGGTCGATGGTGTTGACGAAGATCCTCACGTCTTTCACCATGGAGACACGGTGCTTCCCCGGTGTCTCGTTGAGGAGCTGGTCAATGTAAAGGTCGGTGGCGCGGGCGTTCATTTTCCGCTTGGCGATCATGATAAGCGCCTCACTCCGGCGGTTCTCGGGCAGGCGGAGCACCGCCCGGGCGTGGCGTTCCGTCAGGCCATTGTCCAGCACAAATTGCCGCTGGTCGGCCGTCAATTGCAGCAGCCGCAGCTTGTTGGCGAGGGTGGGCTGTGCCATACCCAGCCGCTTGGCCGCTTCGGCCTGGGTGCAGTCCCACAGCACCATCACGTCCCGCAGGCCCTGCGCCTGCTCAAAGGGGTTCAGGTTTTCCCGCTGCAGATTTTCCAAAAGGCCAAGGGCAGCAGTCCGCTCGTCGCTGTAATTGCAGAGGATGGCCGGGATGGTCTGCATCTTTGCCAGCTTGCAGGCACGGAGCCGCCGCTCCCCCGCCACCAGCTCATAGCTGCCATCGGCTGTTTTCCGCACCGAGATGGGCTGGAGCAGGCCGTTTTCCCGGATGCTCTGGGCAAGCCCGGCCAGCTCCTGCTCATCAAAGCTGGTGCGGGCCTGAAATGGCGAGGGCCGGATGGCGTCGATGGGCAGTGCGTGGATTTTTCCCGCTGATTTTTTCCGTTCAAACATAATTCTTCCCCTTTCGCAGTGATTGCAGGTTTGTTTTCCACCCTTTCCCGGGAAAACGTGGAAAACACAGGCGTTCTGCACTCAGTGTAACAGAAAAAGCAACGCCCTGCCAGAAGTTTCGTTCGGCAGGGCGTTGCATATTTTGTTCAGTTCTGCGTTATTTCAGCGGACTTTTTGCGATCTTTCCGCCGTTTCTGGGGTAGGCTGTCGGAGTTTGCGAAATCTTTTTGCAGAGGATGAGCGTGCGGGTATCGCCCCCCGGCAGGTGCAGGGTGCGGGTCTCTTTGTACTCGCCGCCCAGCTTTTTGATGGCTCCCCGGGCGGCCGCCAGCTCTTCCTCTCCGGAAGCGCCTTTCATGGCCAAAAAGCTGCCGCCCACTTTTACCAGCGGCAGACAGTACTCCGCCAGCATCGGCAGGGCTGCCACGGCACGGGCAGAGGCCAGATCAAACTGCTCCCGCCACACCTTGCGGGCGGCTTCCTCAGCGCGCTCCTTGGCAAACTCCACGCCCGTGAGGCCCAGCTGGGCGCAGGCATACTTCAAAAACTCCACCCGCTTGCCCGTGGGCTCCATCAGGGTAAGCTCCAGCTCCGGCTTGTAGATTTTTGTCACAATGCCGGGGAAACCGGCACCGGCACCCACATCCACCATCTTCCCTGCCACTTCCGGCTGGGAGGCAAAGAGCAGGCTGTCAAGGAAATGCTTATCCTCAATGCCCTCCGGGTCGGTGATGGCAGTCAGGTTGACTTTCTGGTTGTAGTCCACCAGGATTCGCGCAAAGGCGTCCAGCTGGTCCAGCTGGGTGCCCGTCAGGGCGATGTTCCACATGGAACATTTCTGTTCCAGTCTCGCTTTGTCGATCATAACTTTATTCTCCCGTCAATTCCACAAAAATCGGCTCGTGATGTACCGCAGGCAGAAACTTTTCAAAAATATCTTTCGTGTACAGTTTCAGCGAGGACGTATTGATGCAGGGGTGGCACCCGATGAACTCCCCTGCTTTCACATCCTTGTCCAGCAGCAGCTGCACATGGTTCTCCGGGTCGTTCATCAGGCCCATGATGGAGGAAGAGCCCGGCGTGCAGTCCAGATACTGCTCCATATCCTCCGGGGACGCAAAGCTCAGCCGCGCGATGCCCAGCTGATGAGAGAGCTCTTTCGTCTTGAACGGCTTGTTTCCCGGCATCATCAGCAGATAGAAGTTCGTCTTCTGGCGGTTGCAGAGGAATAAGTTTTTGCAGACCGCCGCGTTCAGGCAGGCATCAATGACATGGCAATCCTCCATGGTATCGGCTTTCATCCATGCATGGTCGGTGCGCCAGTAATGGATGCCCAGCTTGTCCAGAAAATCATAGGTGCGGACTTCTTTTTCCAACCGTCCGGTGCAGTCCGTGGGGCGGCCCTCATACAGTACCAGTTGTTCCATGGTTCCTCCCTCCTTTCAGTAAGTCTTGGTTTCCCCTCTGGTGGAACTGGCGCGTCAGCGACTGAGAGGGCGCGCCGCCAGTGCAATGCTCAGTTGTGCCACATCCGAGGGCGACACGCCCGGGATGCGCCCCGCCTGCCCCAGATTCTTGGGGCGGATGCGGGAAAGCTTTTCGCGGGCTTCCAGCGTCAGGCCCGTCAGGTTCTCGTAGCAGAAATCCTCCGGGATGAGCGTCTTCTCGTGCCGCGCCACGTCCCGGATCATCCGGTCCTGCCGTGCGATATAACCCGCGTATTTGATCTCCGTTTCCAGCCGCTCGGCCAGCATGGGGGTGATCCCCTCTCCCCAGCCGATGAGCTTTGCCACCAGCGGGTACGAAATTTCCGGGCGGCGGAGCAGCTCTTCGGCAATGCCGCCCTCGGCGGCCGGGGCAAGCCCGGCTTCCTCCATAGCGGCCCGGAGCTCTGCCGTGCGGAGGTGCGTCTCATGCAGGCGGCGGCGCTCGGCTTCCAGAATGTTCTGGGTGTGCTGGTACTTTGCCCAGCGGTCATCCTGCACCAGGCCGTATTCCCGGCCGATGGGGGTCAGGCGCTGGTCGGCGTTGTCCTGCCGCAGGGTCAGGCGGTACTCGCTCCGGCTGGTCATCATCCGGTAGGGGTCCATGACGCCCTTGGTGACCAGATCATCCACCAGCGTGCCGAGGTAGCTGGTGTGCCGGGGCAGGATGAGCTGTTCCTTCCCCAGGGCGTTACGGGCGGCGTTCAGTCCTGCCAGCAAACCCTGCGCGGCTGCTTCCTCGTAGCCGGAGGTGCCGTTGAACTGCCCGGCACCGTACAGGCCCCGGACATGCTTGCTTTCCAGTGTGGCTTCCAGGCTGGTGGGGTCTACACAGTCGTACTCGATGGCGTAGGCCGGGCGCATGATCTCAATGTGCTCAAAGCCCTTGATGCTGCGGTAAAACGCGTTCTGCACATCTTCCGGCAGGCTGCTGGAAGCGCCCTGCAAATACATTTCCTCGGTGTTCTCCCCGCAGGGCTCCACAAAGATGGGGTGGCGCTCCTTGCCCGCAAACCGCACCACCTTATCCTCAATGGAGGGGCAGTACCGGGGGCCGACGCCCTCGATCATACCGCCATAAAGGGGGCTGCGCTGGATGTTATCCAGAATGATCTTGTGGGTGGTGGGATTGGTGTAGGCGATCCAGCACTCCACTTTGTTGTGCATGGGCGTGTCTGTCAGGAAACTGAACGGCTGCAGCTCGCTGTCCGGATCGCCGGGCTGGCACTCCAGCTGGGAGAAATCAATGCTCCGCCGGTGGACACGGGCCGGGGTGCCGGTCTTGAACCGCCGCAAGGGCAGGCCCGCCGCTTTCAGGCTCTCGGTCAGCGCGTTGGCCGCATGCATTCCGTCCGGGCCGGACGCATACCACGCATCCCCGACAAAAATTTTGCCGCCCAGGTTGGTGCCCGTGGCAATGACAACACACTTGGCCCCATATTCCCCGTTGAGCTGGGTCACCACGCCCTTGACTCTCCCCTGCTCCACCTCGATGGAAACGACTTCCGCCTGATGGATGGCAAGGCCGGGCGTCAGCTCCAGCGCGTGCTTCATATATTCGTGGTATCGCTTGCGGTCGGTCTGGACACGCAGGGCGTGGACGGCAGGGCCCTTGCCCTTGTTCAGCATCCGGCTCTGCAGATAAGTAGCATCCGCCGCCAGGCCCATCACACCGCCAAGAGCGTCCAATTCACGCACCAACGTACCTTTTGCAGTTCCACCGATGCTGGGGTTGCAGGGCATATTGCCGATGGCATCCAGACTCATGGTAAAGACTGCCGTCTTTGCCCCCAGCGTGGCGGCGGCGTGGGCTGCCTCAATGCCGGCATGGCCCGCACCAATGACGATGACGTCATAATCTCCTAAATGGTTCATTTGAAACTTTCCCTTAAAACCAATAAACTTCCCCTCTTTGCCAAAGGCTCCCCTGTCAGGGGAGCTGCCGCTGAAAACGGCTGAGAGGTTCTACTTTCCCACACAAAAACGTTCAAATACTTCGTTGATGACCGCTTCCGATGCATTTTCACCGGTCAGCTCACAGAGGGCATCCAGCGCGTCGTCCACACAGACGGAAACGGCATCCAGCCCGAAACCTCCCTCCACGGCGTCCAGCGCCCCGGCCACGGCGTCCCGGGCACGGGTGGCGGCGGCCAACTGCCGCTGGCCGGAAAGGCTAGCGGCGTGCGGGTCGATCTGGTTGGTGTCCAGCAGACGGGCCACTGCCGCCGCGATGACTTTCCGGCTCCCCTCTTCCTGGCAGCAGACCGGAATCACCATGGCAAAATCGCCCGCGATGATTTCCGCGTCAAACTGAGTCGGCTTGTCCTCCTTGTTGACGAGGGCAATGGCCGGGCGGCCCGCACAGCGCTGGGCCAGGGCCAGGTCTTCCCGGGTCAGAGGTTCCGAGCCATCAAAGACGGCCAGGATCAGCCCGGCCTCGTCCAGCTTCTTCCAGCTGCGGCGGATGCCCTCGGCCTCAATGGCGTCATCGGTCTGGCGCAGGCCTGCGGTGTCAAACAGGTTGAGCCGGATATCCCCCAGCTGCACGGCCTGCTCCACCACGTCGCGGGTCGTGCCCGCCACCGGGGTGACAATGGCCCGGTCAAACCCGGCCAGCAGGTTGAGCAGCGTGGATTTGCCCGCATTGGGCCGCCCCACAATGGCACAGTCCACGCCCTCCCGGAGCACGGCCCCGGCGTCATAGTTTTTTATCAGGCCGTCCAGCTCCTGCTGTACCTGCCCCAGCACCGTGTGCAGGTGGGCGTCGTCCAGCTCGGGGACATCCTCTTCCGGGAAATCCACCCAGGCAGCCAGATGGGCCTGCAGGCCGGTCAGGGCCTCTTTTTCGGCGTCGATCTTTTTCGCCAGCGCGCCGGAGAGGGACGCGTTGGCCAGCGCCGCTCCCTGTTTGCCGTCTGCCGAAATCATGTCCATGACGGCTTCCGCCTGGGTCAGGTTCATTTTGCCGTTGAGGAACGCGCGGCGGGTATACTCGCCGGGAGCTGCCGGGGCAGCCCCTGCCGCGATGCAGGCTTCCACCAGCCGCCGGGCCACCGCACTGCCGCCGTGGCAGGAAAGCTCCACCACGTCCTCCCCGGTGTAGCTGTGGGGTTCCCGGAAAAACAGGGCCACGCCCTCGTCAAAGGCGTCGTCCCCCTCCACAAAGGAGCCAAACAGGGCAGTGTAGCCTTTGGCCTCCTCCACGTTCTTGTTCGGGTTGGCCGGGTGGAACACCCGCGCGGCCACGGCATAGCTTTCCGGCCCGGACAGCCGCACCACCGCGATGCCGCCCGCCCCCGGTGCCGTGGCAATGGCGGCAATGGTCGTATTCTGCATGAGGTTCCCTCCCGCTCCAAAATTTCAATTACAGTATATTGTACCACGAACCACCGGAAAAAGAAATATAAGGGCGCAAAAAAGCACAGCGCCTGTGGGAGTTTTCCCTGCGCTGTGCTCATTCTTCGGTGCTGCGCCGCAGCTGTTCGTAATGTCTGCTTTTGTCCAGATACATCCGCTGCTCCGCCTTTTTGACGAGAGCGTCAATGTCAATGCCGCCCGCGCTATGGGAGGCAGTGCCCACGGCCACGGAATAGCCTGCCTCCTCCACCTGCCGGACAAACTGCTCCATGTTTTCGTTCAGCTCCGTGCTGGTGCTGTCCAGCGCAAAGGCCACAAACTCATCTCCGCCAATGCGGTAGCTGTCCTCTTCCCCAAAGATCTCCCGCAGGATGCAGGCCACGGTGCGGAGCATCTTGTCTCCCTCCTCGTGGCCGTAGGTGTTGTTCAGCTCATGGAGGCCGTTGACGTCGATGTAAATACAGGTGAGGCTGTTGCTGCACCGGAGCGGGTAATCCCGCAGGCGGTTCTCGTAGGCATTGCGGTTGTGCAGCCGGGTGTTGAGGTCGCTTTCCGCCACGGTAGTCAGCTTGCTGCTGGTGATAAAGTTGCCGTACATCATGCTCATGACAAAGGTGGACACAATGCAGGAGATGGCCCCGAACACCAACGCGTTGCAGACATCCATGGGGATGACCCGCCAGTCCTTGAAGCGGGTGACGCAGACCAGAAAAATGCCGTCGAACAGCAGCACATTGGCAATGTGCAGGATGGGCCGCATCATAAACAACATCGGCACATAGAGCAGAAACGCAAAAAAGGCGGCAGCGCGCTGGTCCGGGGTCTGCACCGTGCCCAGGTAAATGCCCAGACCATAGATCATGGCTCCAAAGGCGTAGATCTCCCAGTTTAAAAACAGACCCAGCTTTTGCGGGAACATCTGCTCCACGGCCAGCAGTCCCAGGCTGACAATGAGGGCCGCTGCAAAAACCGGGATATGGTCATACAGCAGCGGCACCATGCAGGAACCAAGGGTCAGCGCCACAAAAAAGGCACAAGCCGTGCCCAGAAACGCGGTCAGCCGACGTCGGTTGGCGATCTGCACATCCAGCTGACAGCGTGCAAAATCTTCTGGCTCTGCCCCGGCATACAACAGAAGCTTTTTCAGTTTTTCCAGCATCGGGGTCTCCTCTCCAGCCAAGCCTGCTGTTTTGCATCGGACTTATCCATATTTAACTTTATTATACAATATTTCGTTTCAAAAAGATATGATTTTACGCAAGTTTACCCCACCACCACCAAAATTTCCACATTATGGCGAATATCAGCTAAGATTTTTATCCATCTTTGCACAAAAAAAGACGTGCAGCCATCATAGCTGCACGTCCTTTCGCTTATTTTAAGGGGTCAATTGCCGGGGAACCAGGCATCAGAACGCGGCAATGTCTGCCGTGGTGATGGCCTTGCCGGGCAGGGTGCGGCTGTCGGCGTTCTCATTGAGTGCCAGCTTGCCCTCACGCAGCAAGCGGACAGCCTTTTCGTGGTCGGCAGCTTTCCAGTTGTTGCCCACGATCTTCCAGTTATTGTCCACATGGGGCTCGATGGCGCCGCCCTTGACGGTGCGGATGTACTCGCCCAGCAGCTCGCGGACACCGCCCACATCGCCACGGACGTCGATCTCCAGCAGCTTGGGCAGCTCATCGCCCTCGGCGAAGATATCCGCATAGGCCAGCAGCTGGGTGGTAGCGCGGTAGTTGTTCACGGCCACCACAAAGCTATCGGTATCCTGCACGGCCTTGCCGTTCATCCAGGTCAGGTTCCGGATGCGGTTGCCCGGCTCCTTGGAGATGTCCAGATCATACTTGACGCCTGCAAAGGCATCGTACAGGTAGTAGCGGACGGAGGAATCAAAGGCGATGGTGACATCCTGCGGCTCCCAGGTCTTGAAGAACGCAGCCGACCACTCCATGAACTTGCGCAGCTGCAAGCCGTTCATCTGCAGCTTGTACAGGGTGTTCTGGTAGGTGTAGATGCTGGCCATATCGCACTTGCGGATGGTGCCCTCTTTCATCTGGGAAGTCATGGAGGTCAGAGCCGTTGCAGAGACCTGTGCACCGGTATAGTACATCTGCACTTCGTTGATGAAGTCCAGCAGAGCGGTATCCTGGATCATGGCCTGCGGCAGGCAGTCGATCTCATTGGCCGGGGCCAGGTCGCCGCCGCGCAGCTCACCGATGGGCGTCACGGCGTCTTCCTTGGCGCGGGCGTCGTACTCGGCCAGCAGAGCGGTAAGCTCGGGGTCCGGCGCGTAATCCTTGATCAGCAGGTTCTCGGAGGTGCGGTTCTTCACTTTCCACTTGCCGTCCAGGCCGCGCTGCAGGTAGAGGTGGATCTCAGACACGGTAGCGCCCGCGTTCTTGTTCTCCACCACCAGCACGTTGTTGATCATCTTGTTGGGGATGCTCTTGTGGCCGTGGGCTGCCACGATAACATCGAACTCCGGGCAGGCATTGGCCAGGTCGGTAACACCGGAGCCATAAACACCATACTCGTTCTCCACGTCCATGTGCATAACGCCAACGATGACATCCACCTGGCCCTTGATCTGGTCGATGATCTTCCGGCTCTCGTCCACAGGGTTGGTGACGGTCCAGCCCTCAAGGTTCTTGGCGTCCCAGCGGGTGATGTTGGGGGTGACCATGCCGATGACGCCGATCTTGACGCCGCCCTTGTGGATGATGGTATAGCCGTCGGCCAGAGGCTTGCCCTCCGGGCTGTAGACGTTGCCCGTCAGCACCTTGGCTTTCTGCTGGGAGAGCACTTTTTCCAGCGTGGCCATGCCATAGTTGTACTCATGGTTGCCGGTGACATAGACATCGTAGCCGATGGCGTTCTGGGCCGCGATCATCGGGTGGATCTCGTCATTGAGGAACAGTTCTGCCGAGTTTGCCTGGATGGTATCGCCCGCGTCCACCACCAGCGTGGTCTTGGTGCGGGCTTCCCGGATCGCAGTGGCCTGCTGGGCCACGCTGCCGGAAGCATCTTCCTTGTTGGCGGCGTAATCCCAGGGGTCAAACTTGCCGTGGGTATCGCTGGTAGCAAGGATCTGCAGGTCCATGCTCCACAGGTTTTTGATGTCACAGGCAGCAGCCGAGGGGGCCAGACCGCTCACGGCAGCAGCCGTAGCCGATGCACCGGCCACGCGTAGGAAATTGCGGCGGGAAATCTTATTCTCTTGCATAATATCCTCTCTTTTCTGCTTTGGGGTTCAAATTTCCAAAGCGCTCCGTGCTCCTAGTATAAAGCTTTAGTCTGACTCTTTACAATGGACAACCTGGAGAAAAATCTCCCGCAAATTTAGACAAGTTTCCCAAGCATCCAAAAGAGCCCCTTTCCCGGCCGGGAAAGGGGCTCTCAAGATCCAAATTACAGCTCGATCTTGCCGAAGCTCAGATCAGCAAAATCATCCACGCGCTCGGTGCGCTTGGGTGCCACAGGGGCGGCACTCTCCGCGTCACGGGGTGCATAGGTGCGCTCCGGCACGCTGGAGCCGCGGGGACCACGGTTGCCGCTGCGGCCTCCGCGATAACCGCCGGAACGGCCGCCGCGCTCATTGCGGTCACCACCACGGTAGCCGCCGCGATTGCCGCCCGGACGACGGCCATTGGGACGGCCGCCACGGCCGCGGCGCTCGCCGTAGGTGTTCTCGGTCTGTGCGTCGGGAGCGGTGGAGTAGATGACCACACGGCGGTCACGGCCCTCGCCCTTGCTCTCGCTGCGGACACCCTCCATCTTGCCGATGGCAGAGTGGATAATGCGGCGCTCATAGGGGTTCATGGGCTCCATGGCAAAGCTGCGGCCGGTCTTGCGGACCTTGGCACCAATGCGCTGCGCCAGAGCGGTCAGGTCGCTCTCGCGCTTATCACGGTAGCCGGCCACATCCAGGCCCAGCTTGATGTAATCGCCCTCCAGGCGGTTTGCCACCAGGCTTGCCAGATAGGACAGGCTCTCCATGGTCTCGCCGCGGCGGCCGATCAGAGCACCCAGCTTCTCGCCATCCAGACGGATGATGGTAGCCTCGCCTTTCTGCACGGCGCTGAATGTCACGTTCTCCACGCCCATCCGCGCGATGACCTCACGCAGATAGTCCACAGCGGCCTTGACCTTGTTGTTCTCCTCGATATTGATGGGCACTTCCACCTCTTCGCCCTCAGCAGGGGCAGCCTCTGCCGCCGCCTCTTCCACAGGCTGCGCGGCGGGAGCTTCTTCTGCTGCAGGGGCGGCGGGAGCTTCCTCCACAGGGGTCTTCTCCTCTGCCTTGGGCTCCTCGGCCACAGGAGCCGGAGCAGCCTTTTCTTCCACCACGGGTGCCGCGGGAACGGGGTCTGCCTCCTCCACGGTCACGCGGACCTTGGCGGGGGTCAGCTTCAGGCCCAGAAAGCCCGTCTTCTGGGGCATTTCCAGCACTTCATAGCTCACGTTGATATCGTCGGCCTGCACGCCCAGCTTGGCGCAGGCGTTGGCGCGGGCTTCGTCAACCGTCTTGCCGGTTGCTTCCTGAGTACGGATCATAATACGGTCAGTCCTCCTTTTTGTTTTCCAGCTCGCTCAGCGGGACCGTGCGCTCGTCCTTGTACTTTTCCTCGTCCAGCTGGCGGGCATACTCCAGGCGGCGCTTGTTCATCTCACTGGCGGAGACATTCTTTTCCACGATCTCACCGGTCTTTTCGTCCTTGACCTTGAGGGTAGTGCTCTTCACACCGCGCTTCTGCTCCTTGCGGTGGGCGGCGATCTCAGCCATGACCTCTTCCTTGACCTTTTCGGGGTCGTAGATCTTGCGCATGACCTGGGTCTGCACGGTCATGATGACGTTGGAAATGACGTAGTACAGAGAGAACGCGCAGGGCACGGTAAAGCAGAAGAACAGGTACATCAGGGGCATCATATACATGGTCGCTTTCATGCTGCCCTGCATCTGCTGGCCGGAGGCTTTCATGCTGATGTGGGTGGAAATGAACATGGTAACGATGGCCAGGATGGGGAGGATCAGCAGGGGCAGGTTATCGGCCGAGAGGTTATACTGAGGCACACGGGTCAGGTCGATGCCAAAGAAATCCATGTGCTGGCCAAACTCGGTGATGGTGCTGACCTGGTCGGCGGTAAAGGCGCTGGTCACGGTGGACTCGCCCGCCATGACCTGCGCGATGATGTTGGTGTCGCGGGTAACAGTGGTAAAGCCGATGCCCAGGGCCGTCAAGGCATCACCAGCCGCGTTCATGGCAGCGGTACCGATGTGGAAGATGCGCTGCAGCGGGCGGTACACGACCTCAATAACGCCGAACATGACCAGGAAGTTGATGAGCATGGGAGCACAGCCGGACATGGGGTTGTAGCCGAAGTCCTGCTGCAGCTTCATGATCTCTTCATTCTGCTTTTCGGGCTTATCCTTGTACTTTTTCTGGATGTCCGCGATCATCGGCTGGAATGCCGACATCCGGACGGTGTTTTTCTGCTGGTTGAGCTGGAGGGGGGTCTTCACGATGTTGATGAGCAGGGTGAAGAGGATGATGTCCCAGCCGTAGTTGGGGATCAGCTTGTAGATCCACTCCATCACATAACCGAGTGGCACGCCGAGGATGTATAAAGGGTTCATAGCTTCGTCCATTCTGCCCCGTCTGTGGCGCGGAGCGGTTATTTTTATCGAAGGACGCCTGTCCACAGCGCAGCGCGTCACAAGAAGCAAATTTGAATCGCCTTTCGGCTCCCCCTCCCCTGTTCGGAAAGTCTCCCCCGGCCGGGGGAGGTGGCACGTAAGTGCCGAAAGGGGAACGGGTGGCACGCCGCAGGCGTGACGGAGAGGTTTGTTTTCCACTTATTTTCCGTGTCTTGTGGAAAACAGTCTGGCCGGAGAAAGCTTCCGGGCCGGGTTGCGCCAGCGGCCGGGCTCCGGCACGGGGTCGTAGCCCCAGCGGCCCAGCGGGTTGCACCGGGCAATGCGGGCAGCGGCCAGCAGCAGCCCCTTGATGCAGCCGTGGGTCTGGATGGCCTCGATGGCATACTGGCTGCAGGAGGGGGTAAAACGGCAGTTGCGCCCCAGTCCCGGGCTGATCCACTTCTGATACCAGCGGATGGGCACGCACAGGGCACGGCGGGACCATGCCAAGAGCGGGTTCACTCGCTTTCCGGCCTGCGGGCCGGGGGGACCGTGGCAGGGGGCTTGGCACCCGGCTGCTTTGCCTTATCCGGCAGGCCGGCCTGGGCAAACAGTTTGGCCACCACGCTGGAGAGCTGCCAGCTCTTGAGGCGGGGGGTCATGCCCCGGGCCACAAAGATGAGGTCATAGCCGCCGATGTTGTAATCCAGATGCTCGTCAATGGCGGCTTTCATCACGCGGCGGGCGCGGTTGCGCTGGACGGCGTGGCCGATCTTTTTGGTGGCCGTCAGGCCCACGCGGGTCTTTTTGCCCCGTGTTTTGAGGACGTAGAGCACCAGCGCCGGGTTGACATAAGACTTGCCGCGGGCATACACGCGGCCAAACTCCGCGTTGCGGCGGATGGGACGATAGCGCATTTGTTGGCGCCTCCCTCTTCGAGAATCAAACAAGCCCTGCACAAAGGCAAAGCTCATTTGTCAGTATAGCAAAAAAACGCCCGCAAGGAAAGTCTGTCCGGGCGTTTTTCTGGTACAATTCTTGCGAAACTTTTTAGTTAAAACGCACAATTGGATAAAAAAGAAGACCGCCAATTCAATATCAGCGGTCTTTTGCGCATGTTCAGTTCTGCGCTGACCCATTGCCACGCGGGCTCAGATCAGACAGTCAGGCTCTTGCGGCCCTTTGCACGACGAGCATTGATGACCTTGCGGCCGTTCTTGGTGCTCATGCGGGTCAGAAAGCCATGAACTTCCTTGCGCTGACGCTTCTTGGGCTGAAAAGTTCTCTTCATGGTTTTGTATCCTCCGTAAAAACTCGTCCCCTGATTGGGGTCATTCTGTGAGTCCCAAATGGGGACAGGCTTGCAATTCAACAGTATATCGCACACTATCCCATTCTGTCAAGCATTTTTTTCTCTTTCCTGCAAACTTTTTTGAAAAACGGCTGTGAAAAATCTTTCAACTTTTTCACCCGTTTCCCGTGGAAAACTTTTCATCCACAACATCTTGTGCTCTTTTTCGTGTACTCCCACAAGGGCCGCACAAAGGCGCAGATGCGTCTTTTCTTATGTATTATAAATTACCTTATAGTAATATAGACGCAGGGAGATTTTTGTGGTATACTAACCTGGTATCAGCAGCATTGTTGAAAACTTCAATGGAGTGGATGTTTTATGGATTCTTTCAAGGACGTTTTAGAAGCCGCCCAGGCCTATTGCAAAACGCAGATGGCCGAGCCGACTTATAATCTCTATATCGACGGCCTCGAGCCCATCAGCTTTGAGGACTCGAGCCACATCACCCTTTCGGTGCGGAACGATTTTATCTGCAAGATCGTCACGGACCGCTACCTTGGCCTGCTCAAGGAAGCCTTTAAGACCGTGCTGGGCTTTGATGTGGACATCACGCTGGTGGTGCCCAGCACCCCGCCCCACGAGGTGGTGCTTGCCCAGCAGTACGAGGCCAACCCCGCCTCCCCCCAGGGCAACTATGAGTTCACGTTTGAAAACTTCATCAAAGGCCCCTCCAACCAGTTTGCGTTTGCTGCGGCGCAGGCGGTTGCCGCCAACCCCTCCGGGGCCTATAACCCGCTGTTCATCTACGGCGGCTCCGGCCTGGGCAAGACCCATCTGCTGACGGCCATCCAGACCGAGATCAAGCGCACCCACCCCGATTTTGTCATCATGTACGTCACCTGCGAGCAGTTCACCAACGAGCTGATCGCCGCCATCCGCGCCGGCAGCACCGAGGACTTCCGGATGAAATACCGCGTGGCCGACCTGCTGCTGGTGGACGATATCCAGTTCATCGCCGGCAAGGAGTCCACCCAGGAAGAGTTCTTCCACACGTTCAATTCCCTGCACGATGCCCACAAGCAGATCGTCATCGCCTCTGATCGCCCGGCCAAGGAGATCAAGAGCCTGGAAGAGCGTCTGCGCACCCGCTTTGAGTGGGGCCTGACCGCCGATGTCCAGCCGCCGGATTTTGAGACCCGCGTGGCCATCGTCAAGCGCAAGGCCGAGCTGCTCCACCTGGATCTGCCCGAGGACGTGGCCGAGTTCATCGCCAACCACCTGAAAAACAACATCCGCCAGCTGGAGGGCGCTGTCAAAAAGCTCAACGCCTATTACATGCTGGAGGGCATCCAGCCCGTCATCAGCGTGGCACAGAACGCCATCAAGGACATCCTCAACGAGACCCAGCCCGTGCCCGTCACCATCGAGAAGATCGTGGGCGAGGTTTCCCGCACGTTCAACGTCTCCCCTGCCGATATCCGGGGCACCAAGCGGAACGCCAACGTGGCCTCCGCCCGCCGCGTGGCCATCTACATCCTGCGCGAAGTCACCGGAATGAGCATGGAGGAGATCGGCCGGGAGTTCTCGGGCCGCGATCATTCCACCATCGTCTACTCCCTCAAGACCATGGAGCGGGACATGAAGAACGACCAGCACCTGCGGGAGACGGTCAGCGACATCATCAAAAACGTCAAGGCCTGACACCCGCGCGGGCTGAAAAGTCCGACTTTTAAGGGGGATAAAACCCAAAATATGGGGAGTTTTACGCACAATTGGTGCAAAACAGAACAAGATATAGTGGTTTTGGGCCGAATCTTTCCACTCTTTCCACGGAGTTTTCAACATTCAACGCTCAGATTCCACATGGGAAGTGGAAAGAACCCGCGGCTTCCCCATTTCAACATTTCTTTCACACCCGATTCACAAACCCGTGGAAACCGAAACCCCGGCATCCCGCCAAGACATTCCGGAGTTTTCCACAAGTTCCCCACTCCCTACTACGGTTACTACAACAAGTTCAATATAGATCGAGAGAAAATGTCCACCGCTTTTGGGGCAGCTTTCTCCGATACCATCCGAAAAAAGGAGAGAAACCAAGTTGAACATCATCTGCGACAAGACCCTCCTGAGCGCGGCCATTGACGGCGTTTCCAAAGCAGTCACCCTGCGCTCTACCATTCCCGTACTGGAGGGCATTTTACTCAAAGCCGAGGGGTTCCAGCTGACTCTGACCGGCTACGACCTCGAAATGGGCATCGTGACCACCATTGAAGCGAACGTCAAAGAGCCCGGTGAGATCGTGCTGAACGCAAAGCTGCTCAGCAGCATGATCAGCCGGATGCCTGCCGGCCAGATCACTATTCAGTCAGCGGACAACGGAAAAACCACGATCCAGAGTGGTGTTGCCCAGTTTGAGATCCAGTCCATGGCCGCGACCGACTTCCCCGAGCTTCCCAATACCGGCGCCGAGGAGACTCTGACCATCCCCACCGGCGTGCTGCGGGACATGATCGACCGCACCCTGTATGCCGTCAGCCAGGACGAGAAAAAACCGGCCCATACCGGCGAGCTGTTTGAGATCGAGCCCGACAAACTGACCGTCGTGGCTTTGGACGGCTACCGCCTGGCCATCGTCGAGCGGCCGGTCACTGCCGTCAAGGACATCCGGATCATCGTGCCCAGCAAAACCATGACCGAAGTGGCCCACCTGCTGCCCAACGACGACGAGGAGCTGGTGCACATCTGCGCCAACCGCCGCTATGTCGTCTTCATGGCTGCCGGTTACACCATCATGAGCCGCCTGATCGAGGGCGAGTTCCTCAACTACCACAATGTCATCCCCTCCGGCAGCCGGACACGGGTGACTTTGGACACAAAAGAGTTCATCGAGACCATCGAGCGCGCCTCTCTGATTATTACAGAGCGTTTAAAAAATCCCCTCCGCATCAGTTTTACAAATGGTAAAGTCGTCGTCCGCTGCCAGACCAACCTGGGCCGCGTCGTCGATGAGTTCCGCGCCGAGTGCGAGGGCGAAGAGGTGGAGATCGGCTTCAATAACCGTTACCTGCTGGACGCGCTCCGCAACGCCCGGACCGAGCAGGTCAAAATGGAGATCAGCGGCCCCCTGAGCCCGGTCAAGGTCCTGCCTGCTGAGGGCAATGACTTCCTGTACCTGGTCCTGCCCGTCCGCTTCAAGAACGATTAAGAGGCAATATTATGCAGAAAATTCTCATCCATACGGAATTTATCAAGCTGGACGCCCTGCTGAAATACGCCGGCCTGTGCGAGACGGGCGGCGAGGCCAAAGAGCTGGTGCAGGGCGGGGCCGTCAAAGTCAACGGCGAAGTCTGCACCATGCGGGGCAAAAAATGCCGCGCGGGCGATGTGGTGGAGCTGGATGGCCAGAGTATCGAAGTCGGGCAGGGGCAGTAAATGCGTCTGCTCTCACTTGAAGTCCAGAATTACCGGAACATCGCTTCCGCCAGCCTTACCCCCGGCCGGGAGCTGACCGTCCTCTGCGGCAACAACGGCCAGGGCAAGACGAACCTGCTGGAGGCCATCTGGCTGCTCACCGGCGGCAAGAGCTTCCGGGGCGGCAAGGATGCCGAGCTGGTACGCCGGGGCGAACCGTTCGCGGTACTGGAAGCGTCCACCCAGCGTGCACAAAAAGACGAACAGGAGCCGGATGACCCGACCCGTGTCCGCCTGACCATCGGCACACCGGATTCCCCACGCCCGGGCCGGACAGCCTCGGTAAACGGGGCACCGCCCAAGCGGGCCGCAAGCCTGGCAGGCAGTTTTCCGGCTGTCGTCTTTGACCCCGGGCATCTGAGCCTGGTCAAGGGCGCGCCGGAGGGGCGGCGAAAATTTCTGGACGCTGCCCTCTGCCAGCTTTACCCCGGCTACCTGACCATCTACCGCCGCTATGTCCGGGTCTTGCAGCAGAAAAACGCGCTGCTGCGCCGCTCTTCGACTGCGCCGGAGCGCCCCTATGCGGAAAAAGCAGCCCTGCTGGAAGTGCTGAACAAGGAGCTTGCCCTCCAGGGCGAGGCCATCCAGCAGCGGCGGCGGGCGTACCTTGCAAAGCTGGCTCCGCTGGCCTGCGCCAATTATGAGGAGCTTTCCCGGGGAGCCGAACGGCTCACCCTGCGGTATGCGGCTCAGTTTGAGCCGGGCGGCCTGGCGGCCCTGCTCAAAGCCCGCCAGGCCGAAGAGCTCCGGGCCGGGCAGAGCCTTTGCGGCCCCCACCGGGAAGATCTGGAGTTGCTGCTGGATGGCCAGCCCGCCAGAGTGTTTGCCAGCCAGGGACAGCAGCGGAGCGTCGTCCTGAGTCTGAAAATGGCGGAGGCGGCAGCGGCTGCGTCCATTACCGGGGAACACCCGGTGCTGCTTCTGGACGATGTGCTCAGTGAGCTGGACGATGGCCGCAAGCAGTATCTGCTGACCCGGATGCGGGAAAAGCAGACGTTCGTTACCAGCTGCGACGACACCGCGTTCCTCAAAACGGACGGCGAGGTCTACCGGATGAACGGCGGTGTCCTGAGCAAGGCATAAGACCTGGCTCCTGCGTCAGCGTCTGAGAGGGCGCATCAGAAAAGAGGCTTGTATGTATCTTCATCTGGGGCGGGATTATGTCCTGAACGACCGGGACGTCATCGGCATCTTCAATCTGGAGACGACCACCATCTCTCCCCGGGGGCGGGAGTTCCTCAATTACGCCCAGAAGCATGGGGCGGTGGTCAGCCTCTCGGATGAGCTGCCCCAGAGCTATGTGCTGGCCGATGCCCCGGTGGACACGGTCTATCTTTCGGAGCTGTCCCCCGCCGCGCTGAAACGGCGTGCGGAACGGCCCCTGCCCGAGGGTGTGGAAGCCATCCGGGCCAAAAAATGATTATACAAATAGTTATCAACACGCGGAGCGGATGCTCCTGCGTTTTCAGTTTGGTTTGAAAAATCTGAAACAAAAGGGAGAAAGGAAATGGCAGAGGAAATTATCACCAGCACCAACGTGGAAACCGCCACGGACCACGAGTATAACGCCAGTGAGATCCAGGTCCTGAAAGGCCTGGAAGCGGTGCGCAAGCGCCCGGGCATGTATATCGGCTCGACCGGCGAGCGCGGCCTGCACCATCTGGTCTATGAGATCGTGGACAACGCCATCGACGAGGCGCTGGCCGGTTACTGCAACCACATTGAGGTCAAGATCCTCAAGGACAACATCATTCAGGTCACGGATAACGGCCGCGGCATCCCCGTGGATATCCAGGCGGATACCGGCCTGCCAGCTGTCACCGTTGTTTACACCATCCTCCACGCCGGCGGCAAGTTCGGCGGCGAGAATTCCGGCTACAAGGTGGCCGGCGGCCTGCACGGCGTCGGCGCTTCCGTCGTCAACGCCTGCTCCGAGTGGCTGACCGTCAATGTCCGCCGCGACGGCCACGAGTACGAGCAGACGTTCCGCCGCGGCGACCCGGACGGCCCCCTCAAGACCGTTGGCACCGTGGACCCTGGTGTCACCGGCACCCGCGTCACGTTCAAGCCGGACCCGGAGATGTTCAAGGACACCACCGTTTACAACTTTGAGACGCTGGAAAAGCGCCTGCGGGAAGAGAGTTTCCTGAATGCGGGTGTCAAGATCACCCTGACCGATGAGCGGGAGCTCTACACCCCCGTGCTGGAGGATGGCCAGGAGGGCGAGCCCTGCTACCGCACCGAGGTCATGTGCTATGAGGGCGGCATCAAGAGCTTTGTTACCTACCTCAACGAGAAACGCAACCTCGAAGTGCTCCACCCCAATGTCATCTATCTCAAAGGCCAGACCGATCGCGGCATGGCTGAGATCGCCCTGCAGTACAACTCCAGTTACAATGAGCTGGTTTTGAGCTTTGCCAACAACGTCAACACCCCGGACGGCGGCACCCACGAAGAGGGCTTCCGCACCAGCCTGACCCGCGTGTTCAACGATTACGGCCGCAGCCACGGCCTGCTGAAAGACAAGGATGAAAACCTCTCCGGCTCCGATGTCCGCGAGGGCCTCATCTGCGTCATCTCCGTCAAGCTGCAGGAGGCCGAGTTTGAGGGCCAGACCAAGGCAAAGCTGGGCAATACCGAGATCCGCACCCTTGTCTCCAACATGGTCTATACCAAGCTGATGGAGTTCTTTGAGGAGAACCCCGGTGTGGCCAAGGCTATTTTTGAAAAGGCCACCCAGGCGGCCCGTGCCCGCGCCGCTGCCAAAAAGGCCCGTGAGCTGGTCCGCCGCAAGAGCGCGCTGGAGACCAGCCGGATGCCCGGCAAGCTGGCCGACTGCCGTGAGAAAGACCCCTCCCGCACCGAGATCTTCATCGTCGAGGGTGATTCCGCAGGCGGCTCCGCCAAGATGGGCCGTGACTCGGCCATCCAGGCGATCCTCCCCCTGTGGGGCAAGATGCTCAACGTGGAAAAAGCCCGTGCCGACCGCATTTACGGCAACGATAAGCTGATGCCTGTTGTGCTGGCCCTGGGCTGCGGCATTGGCGAGGAATTTGATATCACCAAGCTGCGCTATGACAAAGTCTTCATTATGGCCGATGCCGATGTCGATGGTTCTCACATCTGCACCCTGATGCTGACGTTCTTCTTCCGCTATATGCGCCCCCTCATTGAGCAGGGCCATGTGTATGTTGCCCAGCCGCCCCTGTTCAAGGTGCAGAAAGGCAACACCATCAAGTACGCCTACAATGACGCCGAAATGGCTGTCCTTTCCCAGGAAATGCCGGGTGCCAAGATCAACCGCTACAAAGGCCTTGGTGAGATGAACCCCGAGCAGCTGTGGGAGACCACCATGAACCCCGAGAACCGCGTCATCGTCCGCATCACCATTGAGGACGCGGAAAAGGCCGACGAGGCATTCACCATCCTGATGGGAGATCAGGTCGAGCCCCGCCGCCGCTTCATTGAGACCAACGCCCAGTACGCAAAACTGGACGTTTAACCTGTAGAAATCCACGGAGGAACAAATGGAAGAAGATTATGTGATGATACCGGGCAGCGGTACCAAGATGATCATTCGGGATGTCAAGAAAGAGATCGAGACAGCCTTTCTGGATTACTCCATGTCGGTCATCGTGGCCCGTGCCCTGCCGGACGTGCGGGACGGCCTGAAGCCGGTCCACCGCCGCATCCTTTACACCATGCATGAGCGTGGAAATGATCCCGGCCACCCCTACCGCAAGTCCGCCGACACCGTTGGTGCCGTGCTGGGCTCCTACCACCCCCACGGCGACGCGTCGGTCTACGACGCAATGGTCCGTCTGGCACAGGATTTCTCCCTGCGCTACCCGCTGGTGGATGGCCAGGGTAATTTTGGTTCGGTCGATGGCGACCCCCCGGCTGCTTACCGTTACACCGAGGCCCGCATGAGCCGGATGGCCGTGGAGATGCTGACCGATATCGACAAGGACACCATCGACTGGGACCCCAACTTTGATGAGACCAAGAAAGAGCCCAGCGTCCTGCCCAGCCGCTTCCCCAACCTGCTGGTCAACGGCAGCCAGGGCATTGCGGTTGGTATGGCCACCAACATCCCGCCCCACAACCTGGGCGAGGTCATTGACGGCTGTGTGGCCTATATCGACAACCCGGACATCGACCTGCCCGGCCTGATGGAGTATATCAAGGGCCCGGACTTCCCCACTGCCGGCATTATCATGGGCCGCAGCGGCATCCGTGCCGCCTACGCCACCGGCCGCGGCAAGATCACCCTGCGCGGCCGCGCCACCATTGAGGAAAAGAAGAACGGCCGCGCCCAGATCATCGTCACCGAGATCCCCTATATGGTCAACAAGGCGCGCCTCATTGAGAACATTGCGGACCTCGTAAAAGACAAGCGCATTGAGGGCATCAGTGACCTGAACGATGAGACCAACCGCAAGGGAATGCGGATCGTCATTGACGTCCGCAAGGACGCCAACCCCCAGGTGGTGCTGAACCAGCTGTACCAGTATACCCAGCTGCAGGATACCGTGGGTGTCATCATGCTGGCCATTGACCACAAGGTGCCCAAGGTCCTGACCCTGAAGCAGATGATCCAGAAGTACGTCGAGTTCCAGGACGAGATCGTCCGCCGCCGTACCCAGTATGACCTGAAAAAGGCCAAGGAGCGCGCCCATATCCTGGAGGGCCTGAAAAAGGCTACCGACATCGTGGATGAGCTGATCGCCACCATCCGCGCCTGCAAGGGCGGCATGTCGGAGGCAAAGGCTGCCATCATGGAGCAGTTCGGCTTTGATGACCCGCAGGCAGACGCGATCGTCAAACTGCAGCTGGGCCGTCTGGCCGGCCTCGAAATTTTAAAGATCGAGGAAGAGCTGGGTGCCCTGCAGGCAAAGATCGAGGATTGGGAAGATATCCTGGCCAACGACGCCCGGGTGCTGGAGATCGTCAAGAACGAGCTGCTGGAGATGAAGAAGCGGTTTGGCGACGAGCGCCGCACCGAGATCGAGACCGTCAGCGGCGAGGTGGACATCGAAGACCTCATCGCCGAGGAGCAGTGTGTCTACACCCTCACCGAGGCAGGCTATATCAAGCGCCAGCTCAAGGCCACCTATCAGGCCCAGAAGCGCGGCGGCCGCGGCATTTCCGGCATGACCCGCAAGGAAGAAGATATCGTGCAGGAGATGTTTGTCGGCTCCACCCACGATTATGTCCTCTTTGTCACCGATAAGGGCCGCCTCTTCCGCCAGAAAGGCTATACCATCGCCGAGGGCAGCCGTACCAGCAAGGGCACCAACATTGTCAACCTGCTGCAGCTGGCCGAGGGCGAAAAGGTTACCAACATGCTCTGCCAGCATACAGATGCAGACCAGGAGGGCGGTTTCGTCACCATGGTCACCAAGCAGGGCCTCATCAAGCGCACCCCGCTGGAGCAGTACGCCAACATCCGCAAGAGCGGCCTCATCGGCATCGCGCTGAACGAGGGCGACTCTCTGGCATGGACCCGCCTGACCTCCGGCCACGATATGCTGATCGTTGCCACCCGCAACGGCCAGGCCATCCGCTTCAATGAAGAGGACGCCCGCCCCATGGGCCGCGGAGGCCATGGCGTCCGGGCCATCAAGCTGGCCGAGGGCGATGAAGTCATCGGCGTCTGCATCTGCCGCGAAGGCGGCACGGTGCTCACCGTGACCGAGAACGGCAAGGGCCGCCGCTCCGAGATCGATACCTACCGTATTACCGCGCGCGGCGGCAAGGGCATCCGCAACTACGATGTCTCCAAGGACAAAGTCGCCGCCGTCAAGATCGTGGACGATGTGGACGACGTGCTGCTGAGCAGCCAGGAGGGCATCATCATCCGCCTGCACGCCAACGAGATCCCCGTCCAGAGCCGCTATGGCTCCGGTGTCCGGGTCATGCGTCTGGGCGAGAACGACAAGGTCATGGTGCTGGCCCGTACCGACCACGACGACGAGGCCCAGACCGAGACCATCGAGGCTGAGGAGGGCGATGAGCCCACCGCGGAGCAGCTGGCCGCCATGGAGGCCGCCGATGAGGCCTCCGCCGCCGAAGTGCCGGAAGCAGAAAATAACGCCGAAGAATGATTTATAGCAGTTTGCGTTTTTAACGCACAAGCAACATCCGCAAACTGCATATCGCAAATATGCCGTTTTGATAGGCACTATTTATGAAAATTGCGATAAAATAAAACCTCTCAGGCCGCGCTCTGGCGCGTCCAGCGATCCTCCCTCTGTCGCTGGCGCGACATCTCCCTCCGGCCGGAGGGAGTCTGTCCTGGCAGGGGAGCCCAAGAGAGGAATGCAGAAGTTAGCCTAGACTTCGCATGGGGAATGTGATAAAATGAGCGAACAATCACAAATACCCATGGGGGAGTAGCAGGCACTTTGCAGGAGTGCAGCAAGTCAACACAATGGCCGCTTGGTCGCGGTCTGGCTTGCTTTCATTTGCGAGACTCATGTGTTTTGGCGCGCGTACCAACGCCCGGCACATGGAGTCAGTTTGTAAAAAAATGACCCGGAATTGGACGTTGCGCGCCAATTCCGGGTTTTTGTTTTCGATCCAAAGTTCCTCGCAACGCTCACCCCTCTGGGGGAGCTGTCACTGCGCGGCAATGACGGAGAGAGCAACCGCAGAAAAACCACTGATTTCCGGTCAATTTCAGGAGGCAATTTTTATGGAGTGGAGTTTCGTCTTTTTCCTCAACAGCGCCCTGTTGGGCGTAGGCCTTGCCATGGATGCATTCTCGGTCTCGCTGGCCAACGGCCTGCATGACCCCTACATGTCCCGCCGCCGGGGTGCCATCATTGCAGGGACCTTTGGCGTTTTTCAGGCTGTTATGCCTATGGCGGGCTGGCTCTGCGTCCACACCATCGTGGAGTTATTCTCGGCCTTTGAAAAGTTTATCCCCTGGATCGCGCTGGCCCTGCTGGGCTATATCGGCGGCAAGATGCTTCTGGAGGGCATCAAGGGCGAGGAAGCCGAGGAAACCGCCGAGCTGAGCGCCGGTGCTCTCTTTATGCAGGGCGTGGCCACCAGTATCGACGCTCTTTCCGTCGGCTTCACCATCTCGGAGTACGGCTGGCTGATGGCACTGGTCTGTTCCCTCATCGTGGCAGCGGTCACGTTCTTCCTCTGTGAGGCAGGTTTGAGCCTTGGCAAAAAGTTTGGCACCGAACTCTCCGGCAAAGCCTCCATCCTGGGTGGTGTTATCCTCATCGGCATTGGGTTGGAGATTTTTATTTCGGGCGTGTTCGGCTAAATACAGATACAAAAGGAGTCCTGTGCGGTTGAACGCACAGGACTCCTTTTGATGATGTTCCCCGTGGAACAATTTCTGCATTATTTTTCCGGCTCAAAATAATCGGCGTATTCTTCCGTGAGCCGGGAGCCCAGGCGGCGGATGCCGCCGTAGAGATGGCGCTCCACCAGCGGCTCAAAGGCGGCCAGGTCGCACCGCTCAATGGCGTCGATCAGGTTCTGGTGGTCCGCGATGACCTCCGCCAGCCCGCCGCTGGTGATGGTGTCCAGCATCCGGAAGCGGCTGTAATCGGCGTGAGCGTTCTGCAGCGTGCGAAAGAGGTACATTTTGCCCATGGCGGCAAACCAGGTCTCATGGAGCAGGCGGTCTGCCTCGTACAGACGGTTATAGTCCGGCGTTTCGGCCTGGGCCAGGGCCGCGTAGGCGTCGGCCCGGCGGCGGATGAGAGCCCGCTGTTCCGGCGTGCAGTGGGGCGCGAAATCCCGCAGCACCCGGGCCTCCACGGCGGTGCGCTCATAGATGAGCTCATCCACGATCTCCCGGTTGAGCCGGGTAACGGTAGTGCCCTTGTACGGCACGATCTTCACCAGCCCCTTTTCCTGCAATTTTTGCAGCACCACCCGGATGAGGGTGCGGGGGGCCCCAAAGCGGGCGCAGAGCGGGTTCTCGCTCAGGGAGCTGCCCGGCCGGATGGTCAGGTCAATGATCTCCCGCTCCAGCACCTCGTAAATTTCAGCATCAGTTTTGTATTGTTCCATAGTAATGATCCCTCTAATCAAAACAGCAGGGCCCGGCTGCTTTGGAGCCGCAGGCGATAAGAAAAAATTACCCGATATGCCAAGGGCTCCCCTTTCAAGGGGAGCTGGCTGCGAAGCAGACTGAGAGGTGTTACCGGGACAGCGCTCTGAACAAATCCCACGGTTCCCCTGCTGGCATGGCCAACGCGAATTCCATCTTCTCTCCGCTCACCGGGTGGAAGAACTGCAGCCGGGCGCTCTGCAGGGCGATGGCCCCCTTGGCGCGGCTGCCGTACTTGCCATCGCCCCAGAGCGGATGCTTCCGGGAGGCAAACTGCACCCGGATCTGATGGGTCCGCCCGGTGTGGAGGGTGATGTCCGCCAGACTGAACGCTCCATCTTCTGCCGTGGCCGCAATGCGATACTCCAGTACAGCTTCTTTCACACCCTTGCGGGGGCGGCTGACCGGGAAGACCCGGCCTTTCCGGCTGTCCTTGAACAGGTGATCCCGCAACGTACCCTCAGCGGGGAGCGCTTCGTCCGGGCCGCCTGCAATCACAGCCCGGTACTGTTTGATAAAACGGGGAGCGGCGGGTGTCCCCTCGGCCCGGCCATCCTGCACGGCATAGGCCTCCTGGCTCCGCGTTACCTGACGGCTCAGGGCCGCTGCCGCCTGCGGGGTCTTTGCATAGACCATCAGGCCCGAGACGCCGGTGTCCAGACGGTGGATGACGCCGACGTAAGCGTCCGGCTTCCCCCATTGCTCCCGGAGCCGCTGAGGCACGCCCTCTTCGCTGGAGCACCCGGCGGGCTTGTCCAGCACTACAAGGGCATCGTCTTCATAGATGATAAAACTCACAGCTTGCCCTCATCCAGCAGGGCCTTGAGCTTGAGCACGCCTGCAATGGTCTTGCCGTCCTTGATCTCCCCGCTCATGACCATTTCGTAAGCCTTTTGCAGCGGGACGCGGTCCGGCGTCAGGAATTCGTCATCGTCCAGGTGCATCTGCGTTTTGTGGAGGCCTGTTGCCACCCACATATAAATGATCTCCGTGTCATAGCCCACGGTGGGGTAAAACTGGCCCAGAGAGGTGTAGTGGTCGGCGGTCAGGCCGCACTCTTCTTCCAGCTCCCGCTGGGCGGCGAGGAACGGGTCCTCCCCTTTTTCCAGCTTGCCGGCGGGCAGCTCCCACAGCTCCTGCTGCATGGCGTAGCGGAACTGCCGCACCATGCAGATGGTGCCATCCTCAAAGTAGGGCAGGATGCAGGCACCGCCGTGGTGGTGCACCACCTCCCGGCCGGCGGTCTCGCCGTTTTCCAGCAGGGCCACATCGTTGGTCAGGGTGATGACCCGGCCCTCAAAAATCACTTCACTGGAAAGTGTTTTCTCATAATGTACCGCAGAATCCATTGCTTTTTCCTCTCCGTTTCCATGGTAGTCTGTGTCCAGTTTACGGCAACTGCCACGGGCTTGTCAATTCCAAAATTAAGAATTTGTTCAGAAACCACGGGGTTATCTTAATAAAACGTTAGCATGTCAGTCTGCTGGATTCCACAAAGGACACATCCATCAAAAACAACCAAAAAAAATCTTGAATTTTTGTTGTGTTTTGCCAGCTGGTTTGCATTTACTTCTGGGACGGAATTTGCTAATATAATATATGAGCAATAGTGCCTTTCTGGGGTTCTCCGGCCCCGCCGGGGCGCAATTGCCCCGCGCAAAAGGTACCAAATTCTGAACAATGGAGGAAGAAAAATGCCTAGAGCAAAGCAAACCATGGATGGCAATACCGCTGCTGCCCATGTAGCATATGCCTACACGGACGTGGCTGCTATCTACCCCATTACCCCGTCTTCTCCGATGGCTGACTCCGTGGACCAGTGGTCCGCAGCTGGCCAGAAGAACATTTTCGGCAACCAGGTCAAGGTCGTCGAGATGGAGTCCGAGGCCGGCGCTGCAGGCGCTGTGCACGGCTCTCTGGGTGCAGGTGCTGTTACCACCACCTTCACCGCATCTCAGGGCCTGCTGCTGATGATCCCCAACATGTACAAGATCGCTGCGGAGCAGCTGCCCTGCGTGTTTGATGTTTCTGCACGTACCGTTGCTACCCAGTCCCTGAACATCTTCGGTGATCACAGCGACGTTATGGCATGCCGCCAGACCGGCTTCGCAATGCTGGTCGAGAGCAGCGTCCAGGAAGTCATGGACCTGTCCCCTGTTGCCCACCTGGCAGCAATCGAGGGCAAGGTTCCGTTCCTGAACTTCTTCGATGGCTTCCGTACTTCTCATGAGTACCAGAAGATCGAGAAGTGGGACTACGCCGATCTGAAAGAAATGTGCAACATGAAGGCTGTTGAGGAGTTCCGTGCCAAGGCTCTGAACCCCGAGCACCCCAAGATGCGCGGCTCTCACGAGAACGGCGACGTGTTCTTCCAGCATCGTGAAGCTTGCAACTCCGTGTACAACGCTCTGCCCGCAGTGGTCGAGAAGTACATGGGCAAGATCAACGAGAAGCTGGGCACCAACTACGACCTGTTCAACTACTACGGCGCACCCGATGCTGACCGCGTGATCGTGGCCATGGGCTCCGTCTGCGATGTCGCAGACGAGGTCATCGACTACCTGAACGCTAAGGGCGAGAAGGTCGGTATCATCAAGGTCCGCCTGTATCGTCCCTGGGTGTCCTCCGCTCTGCTGAAGGTCCTGCCTGCTACCGCTAAGAAGGTCGCAGTTCTGGACCGCACCAAGGAGCCCGGCTCTCTGGGCGAGCCCCTGTACCTGGATGTCGCAGCTACCCTGCGTGAGGCTGGCAAGAATGATGTCATCCTGACCGGCGGCCGTTACGGTCTGGGCAGCAAGGACACTCCCCCGTCCTCCATCTTCGCTCTGTTCAAAGAGCTGGAGAAGGATGCTCCCAAGGAGCGCTTCACCCTCGGCATCACCGATGATGTCACGTTCCTGTCTCTGCCGGAAGTCAAGCCCGCTCCCATCACCGCAGCTGCTGGCACCAAGGAGTGCAAGTTCTGGGGTCTGGGCGGCGACGGTACTGTCGGTGCGAACAAGAACTCCGTCAAGATCATTGGCGACCACACGGATAAGTATGTTCAGGCATACTTCCAGTATGACTCCAAGAAGACTGGCGGCGTGACCATCAGCCACCTGCGTTTCGGCGACAAGCCCATCCGCAGCCCCTACTACATCAACCAGGCTGACTTCGTGGCCTGCCACAACCCCGCTTACATCCACATGGGCATGAAGATGGTCCAGGATGTCAAGCCCGGCGGCGTGTTCATGATCAACTGCCAGTGGAACGATGAGGAGCTGGGCCAGCACCTGAACGCTGAGGCCAAGAAGTACATTGCTGACAACAACATTCAGCTGTACACCATCAACGCAATCGATAAGGCAATCGAGATCGGTATGGGCAAGCGCACCAATACCATCCTGCAGTCCGCTTTCTTCAAGCTGGCTGACGTTATGCCCATCGAGGACGCTGTCAACTTCATGAAGCAGGCAGCTCAGAAGAGCTACGGCAAGAAGGGCCAGGACGTCGTTGAGATGAACTGGAAGGCGATCGATGCTGGTGTTGACGCAATCCACAAGGTTGACGTCCCCGCTTCCTGGTCCAACCCCGAGGCCGATCCCGCTCCCAAGGCTCTGAGTGGCCGTGCAGATCTGGTCAAGCAGATCCGCGACGTCATGGAGCCCATCGCTCGTATGGATGGCGACAGCCTGCCTGTCTCCTCTTTCGTCGCAAATGCAAACGGCGAGTGGGAGCAGGGTGCTTCTGCATATGAGAAGCGCGGCACCGCTGTCAATGTCCCCGAGTGGGATGCTTCCAAGTGCGTTGGCTGCAACCAGTGCGCATTCGTGTGCTCTCACGCAACCATCCGTCCGTTCCAGCTGACCGCTGACGAGCTGGCAGCGGCTCCTGCTCAGACCAAGAGCCGCGACAACAAGCCCGCTAACGAGTACAAGTTTGTGATGGCTGTGTCTCCTCTGGACTGCATGGGCTGCGGCGAGTGTGTCACCGTCTGCCCCACCAAGGCTATCGCTATGGTTCCTCAGGAGAGCCAGGCAGACCAGCAGGCAGTCTTCGACTACTGCGTCGCCAACATCTCCAAGAAGCCCAGCAAGTTTGCTGACGATACCGTCATTGGTTCTCAGTTCAACCAGCCGCTGCTGGAGTTCTCTGGCTCCTGCGCAGGCTGTGCCGAGACTTCTTATGCACGTCTGATCACCCAGCTGTTTGGTGAGAAGATGTACATCTCCAACGCTACCGGCTGCTCCTCTATCTGGGGCGGTACCGCTTCCATCTCTCCGTACACCGTCAACAAGGACAGCGGCCATGGTCCTGCATGGTGCAACTCCCTGTTCGAGGATAACGCTGAGCACGGCCTGGGCCTGTACCTCGGCCAGAAGACCGTCCGTGAGAACCTGATCAAGCGCATCGCTGAGGTCGCTGGTTCTGACAAGGCTTCTGCTGAGCTGAAGGCTGCCTTTGACGAGTTCATGGCAACCAAGAACAACACCAAGGCGAACGATGCCCCCGCTAAGGCTCTGATCGCTGAGCTGGAGAAGGCTGCTGCCGCTGGCTGCGCCGAGTCCGCTGAGATCCTGAAGAGCAAGGAGTTCATCGCCAAGAAGTCCGTCTGGATCTTCGGTGGTGACGGCTGGGCATACGACATCGGCTTCGGCGGTCTGGACCACGTCCTGGCTTCCGGCGAGGATGTCAACGTCATGGTCTTCGATACTGAGATGTACTCCAACACCGGTGGACAGGCATCCAAGGCTTCCAACATTGGTGAGGTCTGCCAGTTCGCTGCTGCTGGTAAGGAAATCAGCAAGAAGAGCCTGTCTGAGATCGCAATGACCTATGGTTACATCTATGTTGCTCAGATCGCTCTGGGCGCTAACATGAACCAGGCTGTCAAGGCTATCGCAGAGGCTGAGGCATATCCCGGCCCCTCTCTGATCATCGGCTACGCTCCCTGCGAGCTGCACGGTGTTAAGGGCGGCATGACCAACTGCCAGAACGAGATGAAGAAGGCAGTTGAGGCTGGTTACTGGAACCTGTTCACCTTCAACCCGGCCAACAAGGCTCAGGGCAAGAACCCGTTCACTCTGACCTCCAAGGCTGTGGACAACGAGAAGTATCAGGCACTGCTGGCAAACGAGACCCGTTACAGCCGCCTGACTCGTGCATTCCCCGATCGTGCAAAGACCCTGTTCGAGCGCAACCAGCAGGTTGCAAACGACCGTTACGAGCACCTGACTCGCCTGGTCGATCTGTACAAGTAATCTTTCTGCCGGACTGCCTGCTCAAAGCTTTTGCAGCGGCCCCTCAGTCCGAAAGGCGGCGGCTCCGTACTGGCGGTTACTGCGCAACGCAGCAGTGCGAAACTGTGAACCTCTGAGCATAAACGGCTTTTGATTTTGAGTACAAACTCGAGCACGCTTTGTTCGTCGCAAAGCATCTGATTTCAAACCATCCGCCTGCACGCTGTACGCGAACAGGGTGCAGGGCAGGATGTCTGAAATACCAAAGCGCCCGCGAGGGTCCTTGAAAGCACACCCCGCGTGTGTCAGGAGCATAAGGTCTGCTTGCAGATACCTTGTTCCGCCTGCTGCATAAGACCTGTGAAAACAGGCATCTTGCCGCAGTAAAAACAATTGCGTTTTTAGCGCCCCATCCACTGGCAACAGTGAATGGGGCGTATTTTTGTGCGAAAATGCGATAAAAATGTGAAAAATAGTGTGCAAGACGCTTTTTACAGTTTTTTCATAGCTTCTTCATGAAATCAAATGTGAAACCTGCTATACTGCTGTCATAAGGAACCGGGGCCGCAACCGATTCCTTGTACATGATTCCTCCTCACCAAGGCAATATCCAAAAACAGAACGCCTTTTCCAGTGTACCGCAAGCGCTGGAAAGGGCGTTTTGCTTTTTGGTACAGGATTTCCGTTTTATAATTCGGCGCTTTTAGGGTTGACCCTGCTTTTTTACGGCGCTATAATAAATCTGTAAGTTAAGTTTTTTAGCAGCCCCAGGAGGTGAACGCAGAACAATGGACCCGGATCATAGTCGAAGACGATGGAACGATGCGGCAGATCGGAGAACAAAAACAGCTGCGTTCGCCTTTTTGGGCCGGAACCCCGTGTAAGCGGAAGCTTCCGGAGCAAAAGGGCGCGGCTTTGTGCGCATGATCCGTGTTTTTACGCGCGGCAGTGCACCAGAGCGGCGCTTTTGTGATGCGGTTTGCTGCATCCTCCCCAGCCTTGGAACACGAGAGGAGGAGCAAACATGGAAGAAAAGAAAAAAGCGGTTCCGGAGGGGGAAGCATCCCTCCCGGTGCAGGAGCTGCCCGCGGATATCCCCGCGGAGGTGCGCCAGAAGCTGGCCGAAGACCTGAACGAAGAGGCCACCGAAGACCTCAAGCAGGACATCCGGGAGGCGGAAAAAGAGGAGGCCAACGACGAGGAGGTCAAGGCTGACCCCGAGATGCTGACCAAGAGCCGCCTGCTCAAGCTGCTGGTGAAAAAGCAGTACGTCAAGCTGCGCGAAGTGACGGAGGAAGAGCAGCCCGCCGACCTGGCAGAACTGCTGGAAGAGCTGGATGAGAACAACCGTCTGGTGGTGTTCCGCCTGCTGAAAAAAGAGGTGGCGACCGAGGCGTTCGCCTATATGTCCGATGAGGCCCGTGACGATCTGGTCAACGCCTTCTCGGATGTGGAACTGGTCAGCGCCATTGAAGAGATGAGCCTGGACGATGCCGCGGACCTGCTGGAAGATATGCCGGCCGGCGTGGTCAAGCGGGTGCTGGAGAAATCCTCCAAGCAGACCCGTGAGAGCCTGAACAAGCTGCTGAACTACCCCGAGAGCTCCGCCGGCAGCCTGATGACGCCGGAATATGTCCGCCTGCGCAAGGATATGACCGTGAACGACGCCTTTGGAGCCATCCGCACCCAGGGCGAGAGCGCCGAGACCGTTTACACCTGCTATGTCGTCGAGCGGAACCGTCTGCTGGGCGTTGTGTCTGCCCGCAGCCTGCTGCTGGCAGAACCCAAAACCCCGGTGACCGAGATCATGGACGACAACGTGGTCACGGTGAAAGTCACGGATGACCAGGAGTATGTGGCCCGTGAGATGCAGCGCTACGACTTTACCGCCATGCCCGTTGTGGACAACGAGGGGATGTTCGTGGGTATCATCACCATCGACGATGCAATCGATGTCCTGACCGACGAGTCCACCGAGGATATGCAGAAGATGGCGGCTATTCTGCCGGACGACGATGCCACGACTTATTTTGGTACCAGCGTCTGGACCCACGCCAAGCAGCGTATCCCCTGGCTGCTGATTTTGATGCTTTCGGCAACCTTTACCGGCATGGTCACCACCCATTATGAGGAAGCATTCGTCAGTCTGCCCCTGTTGGTCTCGTTCATGCCCATGCTGATGGACACCGCCGGCAACTGCGGCAACCAGATCAGCACCCTGATGGTCCGCGGACTGGCGCTGGGCGAAGTGGAGCCCAGCGATTTTCTCCGTGTGCTGGGCAAGGAGATGCGTGTTTCCGCCATTGTGGGCGCCGTGCTGGGCATCGTGAACGGCCTGCGCATCTACCTGATGTACACGTTCCTGTACGCCGGGCAGTACGAGAATGTCCTTGGCTATGCCGTTGTGGTCAGCGTGTCGCTGTTCTTCAGCGTCATCCTGGCAAAGCTGGTGGGCGGTATGCTGCCGCTGGCCGCCAAGAAGCTGGGTGCTGACCCGGCCATTATGGCAACGCCGTTCATCACCACCATCGTGGATGCGTGCAGTTTGATCCTGTATTTCCAGATCGCACAGCTGGTGTTCAGGAATATGATGTGATTCTCAAAAAGAAGCTTCGGTGGGGTTCATCGAAGCTTCTTTTTTTTGGTAAAACCGGAGTTTTCCCTCTCTTTTCAACAGGACGTTTTTGCTTTTCTTCCCTGTGGAAAACTGCCGCCTCAAAAATTCCAGATTGGAGAGGCTGAAAACACCCCGGTGCGGAAAGCCTCGAAAAATAAATTTTTGCCCTCGACTTTCTTTTGGAAAAAAGAAAAAATCCCTCCATTTCTCCCCAAAAGCTTCCAGCATCCGCCTGGAAGAATACAACAGGTATAACGGAACGCTTCCAAAACGGTGGAAAACTCGGTGGAAAAAGTGGAAAACACTGTGGGAAACCCCGCTTCTTTTTCACAAATCCAGTGGAAAACCCGGTGGAAAAAGTTAAAAGATGATTCCAGTGGGGATAAAACGCGGGAAAGAAACGGGCGGCAGGGCCGTTCTCTGCCGCAAACTCTCGCAGGGATTTTCTTGAATGGCGTGGGCAAACATGATACAATGGTGTGCAGAAAGGCTCTCAGAAAACGGGCCGCAAAATTTAAAACACGGAGGCGTTTGCCTATGAACTGGATCACCAAGCTGGAGCGGAAATTTGGCCGCTATTGCATCCCCAACCTGATCTCCATTCTGATCGGCGGTCAGATCCTGGTCTATGCAGTGGAGCTGTTTGTCAACCAGTATATTTCGTTCTACCTCAATCTGGACCGTGGCGCTCTGCTGGCGGGCCAGATCTGGCGGGTCATCACGTTTATGTTTGTGCCGTTCTCGGGCGGCGGGCCGCTGAGCGTGGTTTTGGGCATCTACTTCACCTGGTTCATCGGCACGGCACTGGAAAAAGAGTGGGGCGATTTCCGCTTTAACCTCTATCTCCTGCTGGGGATGCTGGGGGCGGTGCTGGCCTGCCTGTGCACGGGTTGGGCAGACACCTACTGTCTCTCCCTCTCTCTCCTGCTGGCCTTTGCCATGCTCTACCCGGAGGTGCAGGTGCTGCTCTTTTTCGTCATCCCGGTGCGGGTGAAGTATTTTGGCCTGTTCGCGGCGGCGCTCTGGGTGTTCAGCTTCCTGACGGCTGCCCCGCTGGGCAAGCTGAATTATCTGCTCTGCATGGTGGGCTTTGCGGCGTTCTTTGGCCCGCAGGCTGCCCGCAGTGTCCGGGCATGGATCCGCCGGGAGCAGTGGAAGAGGAAAAACAGACGATGATGATCGACCGGATCGAGGGCAACGCGGAGCTGAAAAAGAGCGTCCGCATGATGCTGGACAGCCGCCGGATGACCCACAGCCTCCTGCTGGTGGGCGAAGAGGGGCTGGGCGCGGGCTTTGCGGCCCGCTGCGTGGCGGCCGATTACCTCTACCCCGCAGGCGGAGCGCCTGCCGAGGCCCTGCTGCGGGGCGAGTGCTGCCGCGCCGTGGGCAAGCCCGGCGACCGTGACAGCGGCCGGGTGGAGACAGGCATCGTCCGGGAGGCCATTTCCATTACGGGCATGGGCTCCGGCGGGCGGTATCTCGTCAGCCAGGTCAAGGCCATGCGGACCGAGATCTTCAACACCAGCCTCTCGGCGGAGGGCCGTGCCGTCCTGCTCTACCATGTGGAGCGGATGAATGAGGAATCGGCCAACGCCCTGCTCAAGGTGATGGAGGAGCCGCCCGAGGGCGTGCTTTTTATCATGACGGCAGATTCGCTGGCAGGCGTGCTGCCCACCATCCGGAGCCGCTGCATCAGCTTTGCGGTGGCCCCGGTCTCCCCGGAGGCCTGTGCCCGCTACTGCACCGCGCGGGGCGTGGAGAAAAAGGACGCCGCCCTCTACAGCGAGCTGTTTGACGGCCACATTGGCACGGTGCTTGCGGCGGCCCGGGACGAAGACCGCCGGGCCCTGGTGGAGCAGGCGCTGACCCTGGCAAAGGCCGCACAGGCCCGGGACAGCTATGCCGCCGCCGTGCTGCTGGCGGGATACGAAAAAGACAAGGCTGGTGCCACCGCCCTGCTGGCCGATTTCCGGGCCGCCGCGGCCGCCGGCGTGCAGGGCAGCAAACATTCCCCGGTGCAGGGCGAAACGGCCCGTAAGGCCCTTGGATTGGCGGATACGGCCATCTGGCATCTGTCCACGCAGGTGAACCCCAAGATCACGCTGTCGGTGCTGGCCGCAAAGTTCCGGACGCTCTGAAAAATCAAAAAAGCTGCCGCGTTTTTCTGCGGCAGCTTTTGCTGTATCAAAGAAATTATCTTCTGCGGGTCTTGCGGCGGCGGCTGAGGTTCAGCGAGCCTCCACCCATGACCATGGTGGCGAAGCTGAGGACGGCTAAGATGAGGATGAGGGCCGCCAGAAGCTCCAGCGTGGTTTTGAGGTCGGTGCGAAAGTCCGAGATATATTCCTGATGGGTCACGAGGTCCACGGTGCCGATCTCGTAGCCGTCCAGATAGACGGTGGCACTGCCGATGACGGCGTTGTCTTTCACGGTGGCGGAGACGTTTTCCGGCACCTCGAACGAATAAGTGATCGGATCGTCCGCGTGGCCGTAGCCGCTGACAGGCTCGGCGGCGTAGAGCTCCACGGCTTCCTCACTGCGGCACTTGGTCAGGGGCACCGTGGTCAGCACCGTCTGGGTGTCGGTCAGCTGGCGGTCTGAGAAGCTGGCAAAAGCCCAATCGAGGATTTCCGCGCACTCGCGGTAGATGTTATCGAGGTCAGAGCCCAGGACGACGAGGCCGTAGGTGTGGCCGTCTTTCTCCGCAAAGGTGACAAAGCAGCGGCCCGCCAGCGTGGTGAAGCCGGTCTTCATGCCACGGATGTAATCGCGGTAATAGGCGTACTCCGGGTTGAGCATGAGGTTGGTGGAGGTGATGGCCCGCTCGTTCTGATGCAGGTTGGTGGCGGGCAGAGTGTAGCTCTGGGTGTTGGCCACCTGCATGTAAGTCTCGTTGGCGTAGCAGGCGGAGGCGATCTTGGCCAGGTCTTCCGCCGTGGAGACATTGCCGTAATCATACAGGCCGTGCACGCAGGTAAAGCTGGTGCCGGTGCAGCCCAGCTCCTGGGCTTTCTGGTTCATCATGGAGACAAAGGCGGGCAGGTTGCCGCCGGAGACATCGCTGGCGATGACGCTGGCCGCGTCGTTGGCGCTGGCCACCAGCAGGCCGTACAGCAGGTCCATGCGGCGCACCGTCTCCCCGATGCGGAGGTTCATGGTGCTGCCGTTGGCGTTCTGGATGTCCTTGAACTCCTGCGTCAGGCTGGTGGGAATGGTGATCTCCTCGTTCAGGTCCTTGCCGCTCTCCAAAAAGAGCAGGGCCGTCATCATTTTGGTCAGGCTGGCAATGTAGCGGGACTGCCCGGCGTTCTGGTCCAGGATGGGCTTGCCCGTGTCCAGATTGAACAGGTAGACCGACTCGGTATCGCTCACGGTCTGGATGGGCATGTCGTAGGTGGCAAAGCCCGCCAGTGAGGCCGAGACGGCCAGCACAAGGGTCAGGGCCAGCGCGGCGGCCCGGCGGAACAGTGATGTGGTTTGCATGAGCATATCCTCCCAAAGAATCAGATCATCCCAGCAGGTTCTGCCAGAACGAGAAGAGCGAGTGCTTTTTGGTTTCGGGGGCCGCCGCCTTGGGCTGCAGGTCGGGGTTTGAGAATGCCCAGTCGAACAGCTCGGCGGCTTCCCGGAAGATATTCTGGCTGTTGGAGCCTAAGATGACAAGGCCGTAAGTCCGGCCGTTCTGGCTGGCAAAGGTGACAAAGCAGCGGCCCGCCTGGGTGGTGAAGCCGGTTTTCATCCCCTGCGCGTAGCCGCGGTAGTACGCACTGCCCGGCTTGAGCAGCCGGTTGGTGGATGAGATGTTCCGGGCCGGGTGGAGATTGGTGGCCGGCAGGGTGTAGCTCACCGTGTTGGCTACCTGCATGTAAGTACCGTTGGCGTGGCAGGCCAGCGCGATCTTTGCCAGATCCCGGGCGGTAGAGTAGTTGTTGTTGTCGTACAGGCCGTGGGGGCAGGTAAAGTGGGTGTTGGTACAGCCCAGCTGGCTGGCCCGGGCGTTCATCCGGGCGGCAAAGGCGGCCAGGTCTCCCCCGGCGGCGTCGCTGGCCAGCACGCTGGCCGCGTCGTTGGCGCTGGGCACCAGCATGGCGTAGAGCATGTCGAGGCGGCGGACGCTCTCCCCGGCCTGCAGGCCGATGGTGTGGCCCCGGTTGGCCCGGATGGCTTGGAACTCCGGTGTCAGGCTGTCCGGGATGGGGATGCTCTCGTTCAGGTCGGCCCCGCTTTCCAGTACCAGCAGGGCGGTCATCATCTTGGTCAGGCTGGCAATGGGCCGCACCTGATCCGGGTTCTGCTCTACAAGGGCCTCCCCCGTGCTGGCGTCAAACAGATAGACTGCCTCCGCGTCATAGGCTGTCTGGATGGGCATGGCGTAGGCGGCGGCAAAGCCGGGCAGGGCCAGCGCCGCGGTCAGGGCAAGGGTGAGCACCAGCGCCGCCGCCCGGCAAAAAAGGGAATGCTTGTGCATGGGAAAAAACTCCTCCGGAAGTTTTCAGCTTCCTCTTGAACTGTAACTGATAAAAGAATACCATAAATGAAGAAAAAGAGAAAGGTGGTTTTTCACAATGATCCTATCCTTTGGTGGAAAAAGCCCCCGGGACGAGGGGGCGGCCTTTGTGGCGGACAACGCCACCGTGCAGGGCAACGTGCTCCTCAAGCCGGGCACGACGGTCTGGTACGGGGCGGTGCTCCGGGGCGACAGCGGTACCCTGACGATTGGCGAGAACACCAACATCCAGGACAATGCCGTCCTCCACTGCGACGCGGGCGGGAAAGTGCTGCTGGGCAGGAACGTCACCGTGGGCCACTGCGCGCTGGTGCACGGCTGCACCGTGGGCGATGACAGCCTCATCGGGATGCATGCCACCCTGCTCAACCACAGCGTGGTGGGCAAGCGGTGCATCATCGGGGCCGGGGCGCTGGTGCCGGAGGGCATGGTCATCCCGGACGATTCCGTGGCTGTGGGCATCCCCGCCCGGGTCATCAAGAAGATCACCCCGGAGCAGCTGGAGCACAACCGCGCCAACGCCGCAAGCTACGTGGAAGAGGGCAAGGCGCACGCCGAGGCGCAAAAAGCACGAACCTGAAAAACCGCGTCCGTTCTCGTCAAAATGACCGAGCGGGCGCACACATGTTGGGATCGCTGTTAAGAAAGTGGAAGATACCTACGATGTGATTATTCGGATGGCCAATGCTCAGTAAAAGAAAATAACTCTCAACCCCGCAGGTGGAACAGCATCCATCTGCGGGGTTTCTTGTGGTAGAAACTTTTGTGTGAAAACAAAGCGAAAAATTTTCGTTCGGTAATTAACACATTTTTCACAAGAAAGTAATGACTTTTGTGCGGAAATCGGGTATACTATCCTCACAAGGGCGCGGGGCCGCAACCGCTCCCTTGCACATGATTCCTCCTCACACCAAAGCAATACCCCAAACAAAATCCCCCTCCGGTGTACCGCAAGCGCCGGAGGGGGATTTTGGGTTTTATACAGGTTTATACCGCGCCATAAATGCCATGCACCGAGACTTCGCCGGTGAAGACATGCTCCTCGCCGGAGTCGGTGCGGACAACAAGGCGGCCCTCTTCGTCGATATCCACGGCCTCGCCGCTGCCCTCGCCGCCGCCGGGCAGGTCAAAGGTCACCCGGCGGCCGATGTTGACACAGGCCTTTTTGTACTCCTCCCGGAACGGTGCGAAGCCATCCCGCGCGAAGACGTACATGGGGCGGTCAAAGCCGAAATCCGTCAGGGCCTCGGCCAGCCACTCGGGGTCGGTGGTCAGATTGACATTTGCCCCCTGCAGCGCCAGCGAGGTGCCGTGGGGCAGGTCGGCGGCGTCAAAATAGCTCTGGGGCTGGGCCAGGTTGATGCCAATGCCGCACAGGATGCCCCGGCCCTGCTGCTGGTAGCCGTAGCTGACGCCCTCGCAGAGGATGCCCACAATCTTTTTGCCGTTGAGCAGCAGGTCGTTGGGCCATTTGATCTGGCACTCCACGCCGTAGCGCAGGGACAGCTGCCGCCGCACGGCCAGGCTGGCCAGCAGCGGCAGGGTGGCAGGCTGGGCCAGCGGTTCCCGGATGGCCACGGTGTAGTACAGGGCCTTGCCCTCGGCGTTGACCCAGGTGCGGCCCAGGCGGCCCCGCCCGGCGGTCTGGTTGGTGGTGTACACGGCCCCCACGGGGCCAAACTCTTCAAAATGCTCTTTTACATAGGCGTTGGTGCTGCCGCATTCGGGCAGATAGCGCACCTCATTGATGCTCATGCTTTGGGTACCTCTTTGTGCTCATGGCCCACGACCTTGCCGTCGGCCAGTGTCAGGATGCCGTAGGTGTCGGCCCCGGTGTAGCAGCGGCCGCAGGAGCCCGGGTTGAACAGGAACACCCTGCCCCGGGTCTCGGCCAGCGGGATGTGAGTGTGGCCAAACAGCGCCACCTGTGCCCCGCGGGCGGCGGCGGCGTCCGCCAGCGTGTCCAGATCGTATTTTACGCCGTACATGTGCCCGTGCGTATAGAAAACGATGACCTGATCGAAAGCGGCCAGCCCGTCGTAGGGCTCCAGCGCACCAAAATCACAGTTTCCGGCCACGGCATAGGTCCGCAGGCGGGGGTATTTGGTCAGTGCAAGTTCTAAATCGCGCAGGCCGTCGCCCAGAAAGATCAGGGCGTCGATGTTTTCCCGTTCTGCTTTCAGGATGCGCGCGATGGCGTCGCTGCCGCCATGGCTGTCGCTCAGGATCAAAAGTTTTGTCACGAAAGGGGCCTCCTCAATATTTTAATACATCTTAAACCTCTCAGTCTCACATTCGCTCGACAGCCACTCCCCTTTCGGCACTTTCGTGCCACCTCCCCCGGCCGGGGGAGTCTTTCCTGACATGGCAAATAGAGAAAGCTTCCATCGACTGCCAAGGCCTCCCCTGCCAGGGGAGGCGGCATTGCGTCAGCAATGACGGAGAGGTTTTTAATTCTGCTGCAACACCAGCAGTTGTTTATAGATCTCGCTCTTGGAGTAGGGCGTGCCCTGGGCCGCGGCTTTGGCGGCTGCCGAGGGGCCAAAGCCCTGCCGGGTCAGTTCCAGCGCCCGCTGGGCGGCTTCGTCCAGCGTCAGCTCGGTGGGCTCCGCGGCGGGGGCGCCGGCCATCACCAGCACATACTCGCCCCGGGGCTCGTTGGCGGCGTAGTGGGCCACGGCCTCGCCCAGGGTGGTCTTCCAGATCTCTTCATGGAGCTTGGTCAGCTCCCGGCAGAGGGTGATGCTCCGGTCCTCGCCAAAGGCGGCGGTCAGGTCATCCAGCGTGGTGCGCAGTTTGTGGGGTGCCTCGTAAAAGATGACGGTCCGCTTCTCGCCCAGCAGCTCGGCCAGACGCTCCTTTTTCTGCTTCCGGTTCACGGGCAGAAAGCCCTCAAACACCCAGCGGGAGGTGTCCTGCCCCGAGACGGCCAGTGCCGTGACGCAGGCCGAGGCGGCGGGCACGGGCACTACTTTGATGCCCCGGGCCAGCGCGTCCCGCACGATGACCTCGCCCGGGTCGGAGACGCAGGGCATTCCGGCGTCCGAGCAGAGGGCGCAGTTCTCCCCCGCCTCGATGCGGCGGAGGATGCCCTCGCCTTTCTGGAGGGCGTGCTCATAGTAGCTGACCATGGGTTTTTTCAGGCCCAGGAAGTTGAGCAGTTTCATGGTCACGCGGGTGTCCTCGGCGGCAATGAAATCCGCCGCGCCGAACGTTGCCGCCACCCGGGGCGGCATGTCCTCCAGGTTGCCGATGGGAGTTGCCACGATGTATAATGTTCCGGCCATAACAGCCCTCCTCAGTGTTTTCCGTACATTGCAGCACCGGCTGCAATGAGAATGTCCGGCTCGATCTTCAAGCCCGTTTTCCGGTTCTTCTGCGCCTCCACCAGAAACAGCCAGGGGGCGCTTTCGGCTCTGTTTTTCACAAACGCCAGCCGCTTGGGCTCCAGCCGGTGGGCCCGCAGCACGGCCAGTACCTCGGCCAGCCGCTCGGGCCGGTGGCAGAGCGCCAGCCGCCCGCCGTCTTTCAGCAGGCGGAACCCGCAGGCGCAGACATCTTCCAGCGTGCAGTCGGTCTCGTGGCGGGCGGTGGCCCGGGCCGCGTTGCTGCTCTGGAAGCCCGCCGTAAAATAGGGCGGGTTGCAGGCGCAGAGGTCAAAACTGCCCTCCCCCTCCCGGTAGGCGCGCAGGTCCGCGCGGACGGGGGTGATGTGGGCAAGCTCCGGGCCCTGCGCGGCCACGGCTTCCGCCAGCAGGGCGCTGGCTTCCGGCTGCAGCTCCAGGGCCGTGCAGGGGCCCCGGTGGCCGCTGTCGTGCCACTCCAGGCTGACAATGCCGCAGCCCGAACACAGGTCGGCTGCTTTCTGGCCGCGTTTGGGCGGGCAGAACCGGGCCAACAATAAGGCGTCCGAGCCAAAGCGGTGGACGGACGAACAATAGACTTCTGTTTTATTATACAAAATCTCAGTTGAATGTTCCATATACAGGCTCAAAATCCTTTGCCAAAATATCGGGGCCGAAAATCCGACAAAATTGTGCAGGCCGGGAAAATTGCGCGGAAACAGAAAAGCGGCAGACCCGTTTGGACAGGTCCGCCGCTTTTTGTGTCTGTTTACAGGAATCGCTGCAATTATTCAGCAGTGATAGCACCAGTGGGGCAAGCACCCTCGCAAGCGCCGCAATCGATGCAAGCGTCTGCGTTCACAACTGCAACACCACCCTCGATGGTGACTGCACCAACCGGGCAAGCGCCCTCGCAAGCGCCGCAGCCAACACATGCGTCAGAAACCTTGTGTGCCATAATCGTACTCTCCTTATCTCCCGTGCGGTCATTTATGAAGAAACCTGCCCTTGCACGGCGGGTGGCGGGCTCCCTCGGAAATCTTATCCTTGACACGATTCTAGCAAAGCAAAATCAAAAAGGCAAGACTAACCGTACTGCGCAAAATGCAAAACCCGTTTTTTTGTTGGGTTGCACAAAAGCACAGGCTAACTTCTGGAGGAAATTGAAGAGATTTTTTGGCGAAAATCACGAAATATGGTTAGTTTTAACAGACTAACCTTGGTGAATTCCCACTATTTTTCTGGGAATTATCTCCCCTTTTTGGGGCAGTTTCCGCAACCCGTGCTGCCATCGGCGTCGGCGGAAGCTACCACCGGGGCGGGGTTGCGCACGCCGGAATAATCGTCGTCCGGGTCCGGGCGGCGGGGGGCGCGCTTGCCGCCGCTGATGTACTCGCACACGCCCACCTTGTAGTAGCGCGGGGTGAGGGCCTCGGTGCCGCAGCGCACCCGCAGGTAGCCGGAAACGGGGTTGACTTCCAGCACGGTGCCCAGGCCGTCCGGGGTGCGGACGGTGCTGCCCACCATGGGCATGATGCTGTTCAGGTACTCGTAGGCGCTCTCCTCGTAGGCCAGACAGCACATCAGACGGCCGCAGGCACCGCTGATCTTGGTGGGGTTCAGGGACAGACCCTGCTCCTTTGCCATCTTGATCGAAACAGGCTGGAAGTCCTTTAAAAAGCGGGAGCAGCAGAACGGCTGGCCGCAGATGCCCAGGCCGCCGATCATCTTGCTCTCGTCGCGCACGCCGATCTGGCGCAGCTCAATGCGGGTGTGGAAGATGCCGGCCAGGTCCTTGACCAGCTCCCGGAAGTCCACACGGCCGTCCGCCGTGAAGTAGAACATGATCTTGGAGCGATCGAGGGTGTACTCGGCCTCCACCAGCTTCATTTCCAGGCCGTGGCGTGCAATGCACTCCTGGCAGGTGCGGTAGGCCCGTTTCTCGTCCTCACGGTTCTGGCGCATCCGGCGCACATCCACGCTGTCGGCCATCCGGGTAATGGGCTTGAGGGCCTTGGGCACTGCCGTGTCGGCGATCTCCCGCACGCCCTGCACCACCTCGCCGCACTCAATGCCGCGGGCAGTTTCCACAATGACGTAATCCCCGGCCTTGATGTCAGCATCGGCGGGGTCAAAATAATAGCTTTTGCCGTTGTCCTTAAAACGGACAGAGATGACTTTTTTCATAGCATTCCTCTTTGGGGTGGTTGTTGTTCTCGTTGTATCTGAGTCGGGTTCCAAATGAGCCTGATATTCCATTCTGATGTTAGTATACCATAATCAAAACCACATTTCCACGAAAAAAATAAAATCGCCGCGTCCGGGCACCGTGTTCGGGTCCCCAAAAATTTGGCGGCGGGTGCAATGATCGGCCCGGCTCGTTCGTATACAACCTGATTTCGACATGAAAATTCTGGAAACAGGTCAAAAAATTGAGGAATCGAGCGGAGAATTCCCCGGTTGCGGAAAAGTATCTTAAGTTTTATAAAAGATTCACCAAGGGACTATTGCAACCCCCTCCCCCTCGTGTATAATAAGGATACTAAAGGAAATTTAAGCCCCGCTGCTTGGGGGGCCTAAGAGAAACGGTAGGAAGAAATGGAAAAATTCAGTGTCAAAAAACCGTTTACGGTGCTGGTTGGGGTTGTCATGGTCCTGCTGCTGGGGTTCGTGGCCCTCAGCCACATGCAGACCAACCTGCTGCCGGACATCAGCACGCCGTACCTGATGGTGGTCACGGTTTACCCCGGTGCCAGCCCGGAGCGTGTGGAGAGTGAAGTCTCCGACGTGATGGAAAACGCCCTGGGTACCGTGGCGGGTGTGGACACCATCACCGCCACCTCGGCGGAAAACTACAGCCTGCTGCTGATGAAGTTCTCCGAGGGCACCGATATGAACAGCACCATGGTCAAGGTGTCCAACAAGGTGGACCAGACGGTTTCCAGCCTGCCAAGCAGCTGCCTGACCCCTTCCATCATTGAATACAGCATGAACATGAATGCCTTTATGACGGTTGCCATCAGCCGCGAGGGCAGTGATGTCTACGACCTCTCCGATTTCGTCAGCGGCACGCTGGTGCCCTATGTGGAGCGCAGGGGCGGCGTGTCCAGCATCTCGGCCAACGGCCTCATCGAGAAGATGGTGCAGGTGCAGCTGAGCCAGTCCAAGATCGACGTCATCAACGAGAAGCTGCTGGAGACCATCGACGTCCAGCTGGCGGCGGCCCATGAGCAGCTGGAAGCCGCCCAGGCCCAGATCGAAGCCGGCCGCAAGGAGTACGAAAAACAGCTGAAAAACTACGGTGACATGGTCTCCGATACCGTGATGGCCCAGATGGGCACCGAGGTGGGTGCCGCCGTGACCACCGTCCGGGATAAGGCGCAGGCCCTGCTGGACAGTGTGAACCAGCTGATCGCCGTGGTCAACGAGCCGGAGATCCAGCAGGCTTTGATCGAGGTGCGCGATGGCCTGCAGCATGTGGTGGACCAGTTCAACGAGACGGGAATGCGGGACATTGACTCCCTCATTTCCATCATCGGCGAGCTGCGCGATATCACCGATAAGCTCACCGTTGCCCTGCAGCAGCTGCAGAACCGCCTGAACCTGGAAACGGGTGCCGACGGCAGCACCGCCGGAGATCTGGCGGGCGACCTGGAAGTGCAGCAGAGCATGAGCACCATCTATAAAACGCTGGAAGATACCATCAAGGCCATGGACAATGTGCCCGAGCTGATGAACACGTTCTCCCAGGCGCTGGGCAGCTATTCCAGCCAGCAGCTCTCCGCGTACATGAAGTTTACCGAAGCCCGCGAGATGCTGAACAATTACCAGACCCAGTACGACGAGGCCAACGCCCAGTATGAGGCGGCCAAGGAGAAAGCCCTCGCCAGCGCCGATGTGGCCAAGCAGCTGGATATCGACACGCTGGCCACCCTCATCTACGCCCAGAACTTCTCCATGCCCGCCGGCTACGTCAAGGACTCCAGCGGAAAATCCTGGCTGCTGAAAGTTGGCGAGGAGTACGACAGCGTGGCCGATATCGAGGGCGCGCTGCTGCTCCATGTGGATGGCTTTGGCGACGTCCGCCTCTCCGATGTGGCGGATGTGGAAGTCATTGATAACGCCGAGGCCAGCTATACCCGTCTGAATGGCGAGCGGGCCGCCGTGCTCAAAATTTTCAAGAGCTCCACGGCCAGCGCCAGCACGGTTTCGGATAACTGTCTGGAAGCGTTCGAGGAGCTGAAAGCCCAGTACGACGGCTTGAAAGTGGTCGTTCTGTCCAACCAGGGCAACTACATTACCGTTATTGTCAAGAGCATCCTCACCAGCATGATCGTGGGTGCCGCCCTGGCCATCATCGTGCTGGCCATCTTCCTGAAAGATATCAAGCCCACCCTCGTGGTCGGCATCAGCATCCCGCTGTCCGTTCTGTTCGCCATCGTGCTGATGTACTTCACCGGGCTGGACCTCAACGTCATGACACTGGCGGGCCTCTCCCTCGGCATTGGTATGCTGGTGGATAACTCGGTCGTCGTCATTGAGAACATCTACCGTCTGCGGGGCCGTGGCGTCCCTGCACCCCGCGCGGCCGTGCAGGGCGCAAAGCAGGTGGGCATGTCCATTGTGGCCTCTACCCTCACCTCAGTCTGCGTCTTCGTACCCGTCATCTTCACCTCCGAGACGGTGCGCAACCTGATGCAGCCCATGTCTCTCTGCATCGGCTACTGCCTCATGGCCTCCCTCATCGTGGCCATTACCGTTGTCCCGGCGGCGTCCTCCACCGTGCTGAAAAAGGCCGCGCCCAAGAAGCTGGCCTGGTTTGAGAAAGTGCAGGACAAGTACGGCAAGAGCCTGGAGTGGTGCTTCCAGCACCGCGCCATCCCGCTGGGGGCTGCCATCGTTCTGCTGGCTTTCTGCGGCTGGCGGGTCTTCTCCATGGGCATCACCCTGCTGCCGGAGATCACCAGCAACGAGGCCATTGTGGAGATCTCGACCACGGCGGATATGAGCAAAGAGGATTCTTACGATGTGGCCGGGCAGGTGGTGGAAGCCCTGATGGCGGTGGACCATGTGGAAGAGGTGGGCATCACCACCGATACCAGCGTGGCCGGCATCGACGTTGGCCAGCTGGGCCTTCCCAAGGCCATTACCGACCTGCTGAACGCGGCCAACAGCTACGGCAGCTATAAGATCAATGTCAAACTGGATGAGAGCCTCTCCTCCACCCAGATCGAAACCGCCCGTCAGGCGCTGGAAGACGCCCTGGGCAGCGTGGAAAACTGCACCGGCACCGTGGAGATCAGCGGAATGCAGGAGCTCACCAGCATGATGGCCAACGGCCTCAGCGTCAAGGTCTACGGCCCCGACACGGCCACCATCACCCAGCTGGCCGACAAGGTCGTGGAGATGGTCAACAACACCGAGGGCTTTACCAACGCCACCACCGGCCTGGGCAACGGCGACGCCACCATTGAGCTGCAGATCGACCGTGATAAGGTCCGTGCTTATGGCCTGACCGTCGCGCAGGTGTATCAGCAGATCGCGGCGGACCTGACCACCACCACCACCGCCAAGACCCCCGTTGTGGTGGACGGCACTTCCATGACGGTCCAGATCACCGATAACCTGGACCCCGTCACCAAGGAAAACATGATGGGCATTTCCTTTGAGACCACCACCATGTCTGCGGATGGCACCACCACCACGGGCACCTGTCAGCTCAGCGATATTGCCACCTGGACCGTGGGCACGGCCCCCGACTCCCTGACCAGCGAGAACCAGACCCAGTTCGTCACCGTCACGGCGGACACTCTGCCCGGCTACAATACCACCGTGCAGGCCCGTCAGGTCAAGAAGGCGCTGGACGCCTACACCCTGACCGATGAGATGCCGGAGGGCTGCTCCTTTGACGTGGGCGGCGAGTCCGGCAACGTCAACAAGATGACCAATGAGATGGTGCAGTGGCTGGCACTGGCCCTGCCGTTCGTCTATCTGGTCATGGTGGCACAGTTCCAGAGCTTGCTGTCCCCGTTCATCGTGCTGTTTACCATCCCGCTGGCCTTTACCGGCGGCCTGCTGGGAATGCTGCTCACGGGCCAGCAGTTGACCATGATCTCTCTGATGGGCTTCATCGTCCTGATGGGTACCGTCGTCAACAACGGCATCGTCTTTGTGGACTACACCAACCAGCTCCGTCTGGGCGGCATGGAGCGCCGCGCGGCCCTCATCGCCACCGGCAAGACCCGTATGCGCCCCATCCTCATGACCACCCTGACCACGGTGCTGGCCATGCTCCAGACGGCCCTGAGCAACGATATGGCCGGACAGCTGATGCGCGGTATGTGCGTCGTCATCATCTGCGGCCTGAGCTACGCCACCCTGATGACCCTGTACATCGTCCCGCTGATGTACGACATCCTCTTCAAGAAGCCGCCGCTCAACGTGGATATCGGCAGCGAGGAAGACCTGGACGACATCCCGGACGACGCGGCCGAGTTCCTGGCGCAGGCCAACGCGCAAGCATAAATTCCCCTGCAAACAAAAAAATCCTCATGGAGCGCTCCATGAGGATTTTCTTTTTGCAAAACCACCAAAAAATCTCCCAAAATATTGGCTGTTAATTCTAAAAAGTTCTGCCCACAAGCGTATGAAACTATGATATAATCATAATTATGAAAGATACACTCAGGAGTGCGCCTGCTGGGTGTGAACCAAATGATGAGGAGGCGAGCGCAATGGCACAGTTTCGTTCCAAGCCTTTTGGCGTGACAAAAAGCGGCGAAAAGGTCAACGAGTACATCATCTCCAACCCCGGCGGACTGGAAGTGCATGTGCTGAACTATGGCTGTGTGATCAAAAATATCCTTGTCCCCACAAAAAAGGGCCCGGTGGACGTGGTCATAGGGCATGACACCCTGGCCGACTACGAAAACGACTTCAACTCCCAAAGCAGCACCTGCTGCGGCGCGTTTGTGGGGCGGTACGCCAACCGGATCGAGAACGCGGTGTTCAGTGTAGGCGGCAGGGCCTACCATCTGGAAGCCAACAATGGCAAAAACCATCTGCATGGCACATTCCCGCGCAAGATCTACGAGGTGAAATCCTTTGGCGATACCCTGTTACTGGAGGCGGAGAGCCCGGATGGAGAAGACGGGTTCCCCGGCAATCTGAAAATTTCGGTGCGGTATATCCTCACGGAGGACAATGCCCTGCGGATGGACTACCGGGTGTCCTCCGACGCGGACACCGTGCTGAACCTCACCAACCATACCTATTTTAATCTGGATGGTGAGGGCGATGTGCTGAACCAGAAGCTCAAGCTCTACGCGTCCCGGTATCTGGAGGGCAACAACGAGACCTGCCCCACCGGGCGCATCCTGCCCGTGGCGGGCACGCCGATGGATTTTACTTCCGGCAAACCGCTGGGCCGGGACATCGACACGGGCTTTTCCCAGACCACCATGGTGGGCGGCGGCTTTGACCACTGCTTTGTCATTGACCGGGACCGCGGTTCCAGCCAGAGCCTGTGCGCCTGGGCTACCAGCGAGAAAAGCGGCATCAGCATGAAGATGTACACCACCCAGCCGGGCATCCAGCTTTACACGGGCAATTTTTTGCAGGATTGCCCCACCCCGGGCAAGGGCGGCGTGCCGCTGCAGAAATACAGCGGCTTTGCGCTGGAGACCCAGCACTTCCCCTGCAGTCCCTCGCACCCGGAGTTTCCCACCACCATCCTCCGCGCGGGCAAGGTCTTCCGCGCCAACACCACGCTGCGTTTCTTTACCGGACGCCAGTGCGGACGCCTTTGAAAAGAGAGAATGAAATGGCCGCCCGGTCGGGCGGTCATTTTTGTGTTTCGGGGGATCTTTCTCTCATTTGCACAAAAAGCGTCTTCCCTCCATGGGCAGGGTGTAAAAAAATTTGTGGTTTCATCATCGTGCAGAAAAAGATGCAACAAGAATCCAGCTGCATAAAATGGGCGGTACTTGATTCCGTGTGCAAAAAGCGGTATTCTTTAGGCAGCAGGGGCAAGGCCCTTACAAAGAATGCAACAATGGTGACGAGAGAGAGGTTTTTGCAATGGCAATTCTGGTTTCCGGCGGCGCTGGCTACATTGGCAGCCACACCTGCATTGAACTGTTGAACGCTGGCTACGATGTGGTGGTGGCCGATAACTACTATAACGCTTCTCCGGTGGTGCTGGAGCGGGTCAAGCAGATCACGGGCAAGGACTTCCGCTTCTATCAGGCCGATATGACCAAGCATGAGGATGTGGAGAAGATCTTCACCGAGTGCCCGGACATCACCGCGGTCATCCAGTTTGCAGCCTACAAGGCTGTGGGCGAGAGTGTCTCCAAGCCCATTGAATACTACTATAACAACCTCAACTGCACCCTGGTCATCCTGGATGTGATGCGCCGCCACGGCTGCAAGAACTTTGTCTTCAGCTCCTCGGCCACCGTTTACGGCGACCCCGCCAGTGTGCCCATCACCGAGGACTTCCCCGTGGGTGCCACCACCAACCCCTACGGCACCACCAAGGCCATGACCGAGCGCATCCTGACCGATGTCTGCAAGGCGGACCCCACCCTGAACGTGGCCCTGCTCCGCTACTTCAACCCCATCGGTGCCCACAAGTCCGGCCTCATTGGTGAGGACCCCAACGGGATCCCCAACAATCTGATGCCCTACATTGCAAAAGTCGCTGTGGGCAAGCTGGAAAAAGTGCACGTCTTCGGCAACGATTACCCCACCCCGGACGGCACCGGCGTCCGCGATTACATCCACGTGGTGGATCTGGCCCGCGGCCATGTCTGCGCCATCCGCAAGCTGGAGACCAATTGCGGCCTCTTCATCTGCAACCTGGGCACCGGCAAGGGCTACAGCGTGCTGGATGTCATCCATGCCTTTGAGAAAGCCTGCGGCAAGAAGCTCCCCTACGTCATCGAGGCCCGCCGCCCCGGCGATATCGCCGAGTGCTACGCCGACCCCTCCAAGGCCAAGCGTGAGCTGGGCTGGGTGGCTGAGTACGGCATCGAGGAGATGTGCGCCGACAGCTGGAACTGGCAGAAGAAGAACCCCGACGGCTACCACACTGCAAAATAAAAGGATTTTCCACTGCGATTGTCCATAATGTTGAAAACACCCCCGTCTGCCGCGGCAGACAGGGGTGTTTTTGCATCGCGGAGGTCATTTCACGATAGAACATTTTATGAAATGCGGTCCGCGACGAAATTTGTCGTTGGCATCCCTTGACAAAGGATAAAAGTTAGCCTATAGTACCATTGTTAATACAGACTAACAAATGGTCGAAGAAAGGCGGACAACCATGACACTGAAAGAACTGAACATCGGCGAAAGCGCTGTCATTGAGACGGTTGGCGGACAGGGCGCCCTCCGCCAGCATTTTCTGGATATGGGCCTGATCCCTGGGGAAAAGGTCACCCTTGTCAAGTTTGCACCCATGGGGGACCCGATGGAGCTGCAGATCCACGGCTACGCCCTGACCCTCCGGTTGGATGACGCGGCCCAGATCAACGTTTCCCCGGCAAAAACCGTCCGGGTGGTGCCCGCTGCCTGCCCGGAACAGAAAGTGGTAGAGCACCCCGGCCTGGGCGAGGGCGGCCGCTACCACACCAAAAAGGGAGAGAATCCGCTGCCGGACGGCACGACCCTCACCTTTGCACTGGCGGGCAACCAGAACTGCGGAAAGACCACTCTGTTCAACCAGCTTACCGGCTCCAACCAGCATGTAGGCAATTTCCCGGGCGTGACTGTGGACCGCAAGAGCGGTGCGATTAAGGGCCACCCGGAGACCGAAGTGACCGATCTGCCCGGCATTTACTCCATGTCGCCCTATTCCAGCGAGGAAATCGTCACCCGGCAGTTCCTCATCAATGAGAAACCCACCGGCATCATCAACATCGTGGATGCCACCAACATTGAACGGAATCTGTACTTAACGATGCAGCTCATGGAGCTGGATACCCCCATGGTGCTGGCGCTGAATATGATGGATGAGGTGCGCGGAAATGGCGGTACCATCCGCATCAACCAGATGGAGGCCATGCTGGGCATCCCGGTGGTGCCCATCTCCGCGGCCAAGAACGAGGGTGTGGATGAGCTGGTAGACCATGCCATCCATGTGGCAAAGTATCAGGAACGCCCAGGCCGGCTGGATTTCTGTGGCGAGGACGACCACGGCGGTGCGGTCCACCGCTGCATCCATGGCATCATCCATCTCATTGAGGACCACGCCAAGACAGCTGGCATCCCGGTGCGTTTTGCCGCCACGAAGCTGGTGGAGGGCGACCACCGCATTGAGGAAGCCCTGCAGCTGGATCAGAACGAAAAAGAAATGATCGAGCACATCATCCTCCAGATGGAGCAGGAGCGCGGGCTGGACCGGGCCGCTGCCATTGCGGATATGCGGTTCCACTTTATCCACCAGCTGGTGGCTCAGACCGTTGTCAAGCCCCATCAGAGCAAGGAGCAGCTCCGCAGCAATCGCATTGACCGGATCCTCACCGGCAAATATACGGCCATCCCGGCCTTTGTGGGCATCATGGCGCTGGTGTTCTATCTGACGTTCGGCGTCATCGGTTCCGGCCTGCAGGACCTGCTGGCAGCGGGAATTGACCGGCTGACCACCTTGACGGATAACGCCCTTACGGCATGGGAAGTCAACCCGGCGGTGCACTCACTGGTCATCGACGGCATCTTTACAGGCGTGGGCAGCGTGCTGAGCTTTCTGCCCATCATTGTGACCCTGTTCTTCTTCCTCTCCCTGCTGGAAGATACCGGCTACATGGCCCGTGTGGCGTTCGTCATGGACAAACTGCTCCGCCGCATCGGTCTTTCGGGCCGCAGCATCGTGCCTATGCTCATCGGCTTTGGCTGTACCGTGCCCGGCGTGATGGCCAGCCGCACCCTCCCCTCGGAGCGTGACCGAAAAATGACTATCCTGCTCACTCCGTTTATGAGCTGCTCGGCCAAGCTGCCCATTTACAGCTTGTTTGCAGCGGCATTTTTCCCGCGTCAGGCCGCGTTGGTCATGGTGGGATTGTATTTCCTGGGCATCCTCGTGGGCGTAGGAATGGCCATTCTCCTCAAGGGAACGATCTTCAAGGGCGAGGCCGTGCCCTTTGTGATGGAGCTGCCCAACTATCGCCTGCCGGGCCTGAAAAATGTGGCCCAGCTGCTCTGGGAAAAGGCCCGGGATTTCCTCGAGCGGGCGTTTACGGTCATCTTTATCGCCACCATCGTCATTTGGTTCCTGCAGAACTTTGACCTCCGGCTCCGCCTGACATCTGACCCGCAGACCAGCATTCTGGCCCTGCTGGCGGGCGGGATCGCACCGCTGTTCGCACCGCTGGGCTTTGGCGACTGGCGTGTCTCCACGGCCCTCATCACCGGCTTTATGGCAAAGGAGAGCGTTGTTTCCACCCTGACCATCCTGTTCGGCTCCTCGGCAGCCTTTGCAGCTGCCCTTACCCCGGCCCAGGCGGCCCCGCTGCTGGTCTTCTGTCTGCTGTATACCCCCTGCATTGCTGCAGTGGCCTCTGTCAAGCGTGAGCTTGGCGGTAAGTGGGCGGCCATCATGGTGGTAAACCAGTGCGTCACCGCGTGGCTTTGCGCGCTGGTAATGCGGCTGATCCTGCTGGCGATTTAACGGCAAAATAGGAAAAAGGCTCTGTCGGGTTCCGGCAGAGCTTTTTTCATCCTTGACAGAGAAAACGGCCTGTGCTATAATCACTTCAAATTTGAACAATCTAAAATTGAAAGAAGTGAAGCTGCATGAACCCCAGCCTGGAATTCTCACAGAAGTTTGTGGTGGGCTACAACGCCGCCTGCAAGCCCCTGTGTCAAGAGCTCAAGCTGCCGCAGACGGCGCTGGATATCCTGCTGTTCCTCGTCAATAACCCCGAATACAAGACGGCCAGCGACATCGTGGAGGTGCGAAAGCTAAAAGCGAACCTTGTCTCGGTCAATGTGGACCGCCTCGTGCAGGAGGGCTACCTCCGGCGGGAGGCCGTGGCAGGTGACCGCCGCAAGACCCTGCTCATCGGGACGGAAAAGGCCCGCTCCGTGGTAGAGCGGGGCCGGGAGGTGCAGAACCGTTTTCTGGAGCGGCTGCTGGACCACACGGACCAAGCCCAGCGGGCGGCGTTTTTTGCCACGCTGGAGACCATGAGCAAAAATCTGGATGCCATCATTGAGGGGGAAGATTAAGATGCATATTTTATATGTTCTTCTGGTTACATTTTTTGCCGGCATGGGTGCCGGCCTTGGCACCGGCTTTGCCGGGATGAGTGCGGCGGCGGTCATCAGCCCCATGCTCATCACGTTTCTGGGCATGGACCCCTACATGGCCGTGGGCATCGCCCTTTCGTCGGACGTTCTGGCCAGTGCGGTGTCCGCTTACACCTACCACAAGAATCAGAATCTGGACGTGAAAAACGGCCTCATCATGATGGCCAGCGTGCTGGGATTCACGGTGGTGGGCAGCTGGCTGGCAAGCCTTGTCCCCTCTCGGACGATGGGCGGCTTCTCGGTGTTTATGACGTTCCTGCTGGGAATCAAGTTCATTGTCAAGCCGGTCATGACCACCAAAGAGGCTATGCAGGGGATCTCCGCGAAAAAGCGTGCGATCCAGTCCATCGTCTGCGGTGTCATCATCGGCCTGATCTGCGGCTTTGTGGGGGCCGGCGGCGGCATGATGATGCTCCTCATCCTCACCAGCGTGCTGGGCTATGAGCTCAAGACCGCCGTGGGCACCAGCGTCTTCATCATGACGTTCACGGCCCTGACGGGTGCTGTCTCCCACTTTGCCATCGGCGGGGCCCCGGACTGGCCCGTGTTTGCCCTCTGCGTCCTCTTTACCCTGCTCTGGGCCCGTATTGCGGCGGTCTTTGCCAATAAGGCGGACGCCAAGACCCTCAACCGCGCGACCGGTATCGTGCTGGTGGTGCTGGGCATCGTGGTCATGGGCTTCAACCTGCTGACAAAGTAAAATCACAAAAACCAACAGGAGCCTGTGCGTGGGAATCGCTTCCCGGCACAGGCTCCTGTTGGCTTTACAGAGGAGTGTTTGTCGTTTTAAAGGTGCCTCACTGCACAAATTCCAGGTTCACGTTGCCGTTGCTGGCATTGGCCGTAAAGCTCTGGGCAGCGCCAAGATTCTGCTGGACAGGGGCGCTGCTGCGGATGGCGAAGCTATCGTCGTTGGCGTCGGTAAGGGTCACGCGACCACTGCCTGCGGTCAGGTTCAGGCCATACTCCGCGCCGCGGCCCGTCACAGTGCCCACCACGCTGGCGTTGGTGGCGGTGCAGTAGAAATAGGGCGACGCGGTGTGGTCCAGCTTGACGTCACCGTTCTGGGCCTGTGCGGTAATGCTCAAAGCCGAGGTGTTGGCCAGGCTGATGCGGCCGTTCCGGGTGGAAGCGGCAAAGGTCTGGGTGAGCAGGTTGTTTACCTCCACTTTGCCGTTGTTGGCCGTGGCGTTCAGGTTATCCAGACTGCCGCCGGTAATGGAAACGTTGCCGTTGGTGGTGGTCAGGGTATTGGACTGAGACGTCATATCCTGGATGGTGATATTGCCGTTGCTGGTATCCACCGTGAGGCCTGCAAACGCCCTGCGGGGCAGCTTGACGGTCATGGTGCAGATGCACTTGCTGTTGTTCACGCTCATGGAAGCGTCGCCCTTGAGGCCCTGAATGTTCAGGCTCGGGCCCGCAATGGTAAAGCTGTACAGCTCTCCGCCCGTGCCAAAGGCATCGTTGTAGGAGCTGTTGTAGCTGTACTCCACCACCACATGGTCCACATCATCGGCTTTTACCGTCACATCGGCGTATTTGTCGCTGACGGATAGGCTGCTGATGGCCTCTGCCGTTTCATAGGTTTTGGTAATGAGCCCCGCTCCCGCGCTGTTTTCCTGCGGAGAGGGGGTAAAACCACAGAGCAGAGCCACCGCTGCCGCCGCAGACAACAGTGTGCAGAATAGCTTTTTCATGGTTCAAAACCTCCAATCTGAGACTTGGACAGGCGTGCCCAAATTTTATTACAGATTCTACTATAAAAATAACGCAAAACAAAGAAAAAGTCAAGAAATACAACAAAAAAGCCCGTGCAGGGCACGGGCTTGGAAAACTGCTTATTTCTCCTCGATGGTGGAGTGCTCGATCACCCAGTCAGCAGCGCGGCGGATAGCCTCGTTGCGGCGAATGCTCTCCACGTTGGACTTGGCCATGATCTCTTCCAGAGGCTTCTTGAGCTTGTCGGCACGCTCCTGCATCTTGGCGGTCATCTCCTCATCGGTGGGGACGAGGTTCTCCTGCTGTGCCACCTGCAGCAGAGCCATCCGGGCGCGGGTGTTGTTCTCCGCAGCCTTGTGGACGTTTGCGGTAAAGGTCTCGCGGGTCTGGTGCACCTGGGACAGGTAGTGGTCCAGGCTGACGCGCTGCATCTGGAGCTGCTGCTGAATGTTCTCCATCTCGCGCTGGTAGGTGCTCTCCACCAGGACGCTGGGGATCTCGCCCTCCGCGGCGTTGGCCAGCTGGGTCAGGACCTGATCCTTGGCGCGGTTCAGGGCGCTGGCGTGCTTGCCATCGTGGATCTGCTGGCGGATCTGCTCACGGAACTCTTCCATGGTGTCCACCTTGCCCGCTTTCTTGGCAAAATCACTGTTCAGTGCGGGCAGCTGGCGGACACAGACGTCGATCAGCTTGATCTTGAAGACGGCGGGCTTGCCGGCCAGGTCTTTCACATGGTAGCGGGTGGGGAACGTGACAAAGATGTCGAACTCCTCGCCGCCCTTGTGGCCCAGGATGCCCTCCTCAAATCCGGGGATCATCCGGCTGCTGCCCAGCTGCAGGGTCTGGTTCTTGGCGGAGCCGCCCTTGAACGGCTGGCCGTCCATCTGGCCCTCATAGTCAATGTGGACGATATTGCCCTTGACGGCCGGGCCCTTGTGGGGCACCAGCTCGGCAGAGGCCTGACGGCGGTGCTCCAGCACATTGTCGATCTCTTTGTCCGTGACAGCCGGGGTGACGCACTCGACCTTGAAGCCGGAGGTCTGGGCCAGCTTCAGCTCGGGCTGCAGGGCGGTGGTGGCGGTGGCCACAAAGCCCTCGTCTTTCTTCACGCTGACCAGATCATAGGTGGGCTCGTCCACGGCGCGGAAGCCGTGCTCTTTCATGGCGGCGTCATACAGAGCCGGCACATCCTTGTCCATCAGGTCATTGATGGCATCATACCAGAACGTGTGCTCTCCGCGGTCCGCCTCGATCTGAGCGCGGTCCGCCTCACCCTTTGCAAAGCCCTTGATGGTGTAAGAGGCGCGGGTGCGCTCGTACACGGCGTTGGATGCGGCCTCCAGTTCCTCAGCAGAAGCGCTGAACGTCATTTTGCAGACACTCTTTTCGGGAGTTTCCACGCTTACCAGTTTCATAGGTTCTACCCTCCGTGCTGCCCCAAAAGGAGCGTTTTCAAACATTAGTAAAGTTATTATAGCACAAGTAGGGCAAAAGCGGTATAATAAAAAGAAGAAAAAGTGCTGCAAACGTCATTTTGCCGGTAGTCCTGCTCCTGCTGGCTCTACGGGCGTGAAAATCGCCCGGCGCCTCGCCGGGGAGCCGTGATCAAGGCGGTGTACCGGTATACCTGAAATCGAAATGACGAAAAGACGCTTTTTTTCTAAAAAATCAAAAATATTTCAAAAAATTGTTGACAAAACCCTTTACGAGTGATAAAATACATCTTGTTCCGGACGGAACGTATGCGTTGGTAGCTCAGCTGGATAGAGTGACTGACTACGAATCAGTAGGCCGGGGGTTCGAGTCCCTTCCATCGCACCAGAAAATGCCGTGAAATCGAAAGATTTCATGGCTTTTTTGTTTTTCTGGCAGAGGTCGCACACACTTGCACACTTTCTGCACACTTTACAAAAAAGCCATGTTATCTTTGCATTGCTCGCACAGCGTGCATTTCGCTGCACAAAAAAGAAATTTTTATGCGAAGAGCACCCGCGTCAGCTCGCGGCGTTCTTCTGCGTCCATCTGCCGGATGGCTTCAAGGATCATTTTGCCTGTGATTTTTGTTGCCGCCGGCATTTTGCTTTCCGGGGACGCCTGCGGCCCTGCTCCTGCTGTGTCCTGCCGGTAGAAGTCGGCTTCGATCTTCTTTGCCAGCTCCAACCGGGGCCTGTCCTGCGTGTGAGCGTAGGTGTCCATCAGGACGGTAGCAGTTGCATGACCTGTGTTGCCCTGCACCGATTTGAAGTCACCGCCAGACTGCAACAGCTGATAGGTGGCACTGGAGTGTCGCAGACCATGAAACACGATCTTCTCAAACTCCGGGTGCTCTGCTCGCCACTGCCGATACCACTTGGTCAGAACGTCCGGGGCAATGGGTAAGCCGTCTGGTAAGCGGAACAGCTGACCGCAGTTGCTGTACTTCTCCGGGGCGTTCTGTTCGTCCTGCTTCATCTTGTCGAGCCATGCCAGAAGTTCCTCTTTCAGCGGTTTCGTCATATACAGGACACGGTTGGACTTCTTGGTTTTGGTCTTTTTCAGAATCAGCGAGGACTTGCTCCCCTCCCGTCTGTCCGGGAAGGTGTGGTAGATCTGGCTGGGGTCGATCTTGGACAAGGCTTCTTTGTTGGCACGCTGCATTGCCTTGTTCACCGTGATAGCTCCACGACCATCGGCGGCATCGAAGGCGAGGTCTCCCGGCTGTAAGCCGAGGATCTCACCCTCTCGCAGGGAGAGAATCATGCTCAGATGCACCGCCAGATGGAGGGCGGGGTTCTCAATGGTCTGCAACGCCGCCAGCATGGTGCGCTCATCCCAGATGGTGCGTTCTTCGGTGTTAATCTTGGGGGCTTCACGGGGAGTAGGCGATTTGTGAATCAGATCCCAGTCAACGGCATACGAAAAGGCGGTTTTCAAGAGCGTGTGGACTTCGTGAATGGACGTGCTGGATAACAGCCGCTTCTTCTGATTTTCCGTCAGCTCCTGCTTCTCGCCGTGAACGTACTGGCCGCAGGGGGTCTGGCTCAGGGTGGCGTAGAACTGCTCAATGTCGTAGGTGCGGAGGTCTTGCACCTTCCGCTTTCCGATATACGGCACGATGAGGTTCTGCACCATCGCCACAGATTGGGTGTAGGTCTTGGGAGACCACTTGTGTTTGCTGGACTGAATGGGAATCCACTTGTAGAGCATCTCCTCCACCGTCATTGCATCCGGCACGAGGAATGTACCATCCAGCAGTTCCTTTTCGACCGTGATCTTGCGCTCCTGCGCTTCGGCCTTGGTCTTGAAGGTCTCCCAGCCCTTGCAGGGCTTGCCATTGTGGTCTTTGTAGTTGTATCGGACAGAATACGTGTTGCCACGTTTCATAATAGATGCCATAGATATTCCCTCCCTCAGACCGCAGCAAACCAATCGTCAAAGCTCTGCTTGCTTACCCGGATGCTGGTACCGAGGCGAATCACCTTGAAATCTTTCGTGGTGTTGCACAGATTGTACGCAGCACGGTTGGAGATCGCCAACAGTTGGGCGATCTCCTCCACCCGGTAAACGAGCGGGGCGTGTCGGACAGTTTTGCTGGTCTGGTCAGAAGGTTCTACGGCAGGGGTTTCGGACAATTTCATTGTAGGGGATTCGGGCGCGATTTTCAAGTCCTCACGGGTCAGTTTGGCGGAATTTTTGCGGACATTCGTCATAGGCATGTCTCCTTTGCACTTCTCCAGACCCGGCGCAGCTCCGGTTGAGCTGCACCCTGTGGGCCGGTAAATATGTAAGGGCCTGCCACTCCTGACCCGAAGCAGCAGCCCAAAAAAGTGCGAGAACTTGAATTTACGCGCCCCACGCGCCCCAAACCGCACAAAAGTACCTTCCTGTGCTGATTTTACAGGGCGCATGGCTGAATTGTATGCGCCCTTTTGGGGCGCATCTTGCCTTCTCTCCCGCCCCGAAGGGCGTGTTGCCGCCCCACATCCGCCCGGAAAGGGTAGATACGCGCCCGGAGAAAACAGCGATAACAAGTAAAAACTACTGATTTGGGGCGCGTAGGGCGCGAGAATCTCACTTTTCGCGTGTTTTATGCCGCAGCAAAGGCGGGGTGGACGCATACGCCCCGGAAGCCGCGGTACTTTCCCTCGATGTGCTTGGAGAAGGTCAGGCCATACTTCCCTGCATTTTTCAGCAGGAACTGGCTGAACTTCTTTTGCGGAACAGGCGATTCCAGATTATCCTCGCACCACTTGGTGTAGGCGCGGTAGAGATAGGTGGAGCGTTCCTCGGTGTCGGGCTTGAAGCGGACATACGCCGTTGCCTGCATGAACTGGGTCAGGTTGTCGCTGTCCGCCATGGCTGCTTCGAGGTTCTGGATGGAGCGCTCGCTGATGGTAAACTGATAGCGGTTCGCCAGCAGACGGTGCAACCCTTCCAGCATCCACAGCAGGATGCCGGGACGCTCCTCGGACAGCTCTTCGATAAGGAACGGGTTATCCACCCGGGCAGGGTCACGGTCTTTCACCGTGATGAGGATCTGTCTGCGCCAGAAGCCGTCGCTGTCATCGTGAGCAGCCACAAGGTTGCCATTGCCGAAGCAGATGAAACGAACGTACAGCAGGCCTTGGACAGCCTGCTTGTTTTTCCGCTCGATGCACAAACGGTCTTCAGCGGTGACGATGGACTTGATATTCCGTGTTTCGGGCAAAGCCACCATGTTCAGGTCGTCATCGACCATGACCAGCTTGTACTCCAGATTTGCACTGGCAAAGCGGTTCGTTTCGATGCGGAGGATGGATTCGGAGTGAGAGGCTTCCCCGAACAGCTTCTTCAGCAGCAAGCCGATGCGGGATTTTCCCTCGCCGCCCTTGCCGGTCATGACCAGCATCTTCTGCGCCTTGGTAGACGGGATCAGGAGATAGCCAAGGTATTCCTGCAAGGTCAGAATGTCCTCCGGGATCAGCAGACCGTCCAGAAATTCCAGCCACTTGGTCGGTGCAGGGGCATCGGGCTGGTATTCCACGGGGAGCCGGTTCAGGCAGAGTTCCTTTTCCGGCACAAATCCCCGCTCGTCCAGAAAGTAGGTTCCGTTCTGGAGATGGATGCGGTCAAGCTGGGGTTTCCATTCAGGGGTATAGGTTTCGATACGGAGTGCGTCCAGAACCTGCTTTTCCTTCTTGGCAAGGTTGTCGGGCACAAAGTCACGGAGGTCGCTGTGGACTTCGTAGAGCAGTGCGTCCTCGTCTACCTCGCCGTTCTGGTCGAACAGCTTCTGTTTCAGGCACATCATGGGGTGCTTCTCTAAAAGGTACTGGCAGTAAGCGGTTTCACGCACTTTGCCCTTACTGTCTACCCAAGGGCATTCGCATTCTTCCTCTTCTTCCAGTTCGTCCTCATCACGCCAATCTTCGTTCCTCTTTTTCCAGTCGCTCATGCAATCCCTCCCAATACTTCCGTAGCTCGTTTTCGGTCTGCGGGTCTGGGAGCACCGAACAGTCCAGATAATATTCAACGATGTCAAGGTTCTTTATCGCTTCAAGAAAGCAGGGGTGAAGTTCTTCTGTGGGTGACTGCGGTGCATATCGGACCCGCCAACGCTGCAGACAGCGGTAATAGTCCAGCAGCTGCTGCCGGACGGTGGGCGGTCTGCGGGGAGCAAGCCGCACCTTGCCGTCGGCAAGTGCCATGCCGAAGTCCTCCTTCAACTTTTCCACAGCCTTATAGGGAGAAAGTTGAAAAAGTCTGCCGACAAAATCGATCACATCGCCATCTGCCTGACAGGCGAAACAGTGGAAACGGCTGTCCACTTTCATGCTGGGGTGTTTATCCCCGTGGAAGGGACAGCACATCATGCCGTTCCGGTTTACGGCGAAGCCGTACAGCTCCGCTGCCTGCCGGGTCGAGATGGCGTTTTTTACGTCCGAAAAGACAGAGGTGCTACCCTCCGTCCCAATGGGTGGGGTGCAGGCGAAAGGACGAAGCCCGGTGAGGGGCGTGGGTGAGGTTGGGTTTATTCACACATCGATCCGTCAGAGTGTTGTTCATTTGACCTCCTGCTGCGGTACGGCGTGGTTGCGCTCTTCCTTGCGGAAGAAGGCTTCCACGTTCTGTTGTGCGGTGCGGAGTTCACGCAGTTCGATCTGCGCTTTCTTGTAGCGGGTATAGAACCCGTTTTTCTCCGAGGAAAGGGTCTGATATTCGGCATCCAGCTTTTTAAGGTCCGGCAGCGTCCGAAGCCCGTTGGCCTTGAAATAGGCGCAAGCGGCCTCGTACACAGCAAACTCTGCACGATGCTGCTCCTTGAACTTGGCGGGGTTCCGCACAGTCTGGAGCTTCTGTGCAAGAGGCTTGTACTGCCGATAGACCACAAGATGCCCGCGCAGCTCCTTGAGGGAGACCATGCGGGCATCCATGTCTTTGACCACCGCCAGTGCATCGTCGTGCTGGGTTTGCAGTTCGGCAATGCGCTGGTGCAGGGCATCTTCGCTGAGCAGCTTCTTCTCCTGCAGGAGACACAAGGTCTGCGACCAGCGTTTAAGGTTGAACTTTTTCGCCCAACGCTCATAGCCGATGCCCTTGCCCGCAGCAACGTTCGCCTGAATGTCAACCAGTTTCCTGATCTTATCCGGCTTCTTCTCGCTGCTGGGCTGGATGGCGGTTGCAAGCTGGATGTTCTGGGAGAGGGCGGTCAGCACCTGCTCCTTTTCCAGCTTCTTGCTCAGTTTCTTGGCGGTGATGAACTTTGTCCGACCGGGTGGGCAGTAACTCAACCGGCCTCGGCTCTCCTTCACGGCGATGCCGTGTTCCTGCATGAGCAATGCAGAAAATTCCTCGAAGGTGGTGGTCTTGTTCAGCACAGCGTAGATCTGCTTTCGCAGCTTGTCCAGCTCGGTCTGGTAGACGGTCTGGGTGGGCTGCTGCCCTTCGGCGGCAAGTTTGGCGTTGGCATGGTCTAGACGGCGTTGTCCGCGCCGCTGCGCCCAATACTCGCGCTCCGAAACATGGTCGCCTTGGGCTTCCAGCAGATTGATCTGGTTCAGGTCGGCTTGCTCGCACATCTCCATGACAGCGACACGAAGGTGCCGGAGCATGGCAGAAGTGCAGCGGTGCTTCTTGCCCGCTTCCCAGTCGCACGGCTTGTCCATGAAAGGCTGCCGTTCCACGGTGCGGACACGCAAGCTGCCGATGACGATGTGGACGTGGATGTTCCCTGCACTGTTGTGACCGTCCGGGTGGGTGCAGACGATGGCGGGATGACCGGGGAAGTTGTCCTTGCAGAACTGCAAGCCGAGGGCTTGCGCCCGTTCCATGGTCAGGCCGTTCTCTACTGCGTCCTTCGGGTCGAAGCTGATAATATAATGGTGGGTCTTCACGTCCTCCCGCCTGCCATTCTTGCCGTACTTGCGGTTGGCAATCAGGCAGGCCATAGCAAACGAAGATTCGCCGCACTCAAGGGTGTCGAGCAGGTACGAATCCCGCAGCTTGGGTCTGCCCTTCTCGTCCAGAATGGGCAGACCGGTGTACTCGTTGTGCTGAAAGGTGAGATAGCTTTCGGCGGCGGCATAGTTAGAGTTCTTCGAGCTTAAATGCTTGATGGTTGCCATACAGTTCACCAACCGTTTCTTCGGCTTTCAGCCGAAAGTTCGTGAGTGCGGACAGTTCCTCCAGAATTTGCGCCCGGAGCTGCTCGGTGTCTTTGCCGCCGGAGTTGAAGTGCCGTGCAAGCTGGTTGAGGTTGCTGCCCACCTTGCTGCACTGGGCAGACAAGGCGGCAAGCGCCGCCAGTGCATCCTCGCCGCCCTGCGCTACCACAACGGTGTGCTTGACGTTCACGCCGTACAGGACACGGCGGACGAGTTCGGACTGGGTGAGGTGGAGTTCTTTGCAGGCGTATGCGATCCGCAGTTTTTCTTCTGCGGTCACCCTGACTTTGATGATGTGTGTCTTTCGTTTTCGCGGCGTGTCATTGCGGTTCTCTCGTGCGTGTGCGTTCGGACTTTTCATTTCAGCCATATTCGACCTCCTGTGAAAATGATAAATGCCCGCTCCGGGATGGAGAGGGCTATGTAATGCGACACGCCGCATTCGCACCAACGGTGCGAAGCTGGAGCAGGGTTTGGGGAAGGCACTCCCCAACAAGGATGACTGAGTGGACAGCAATTTTTCAAGCATTGAAAATTTGTGGCCACAGGTCGATACTTGCTTTCGCCCTTTCCGTGCAACACTGAAAATTTCAGAAGTCGAACCGCAATGCACGTTGAAAATTTTGCAGAGCAAAACGTGTGAAAAGGCAAAGCCTCTGCTCATGGTCACCGTTCACACCGAACGCAGTTCCTGCCCCTGTTTTGCAGCGGCGTTGTCCGGCTCGCCCACAGAAAGTGTGAGGTCATGGCGCAGTATCTCGTTCAGACGGCTTATGTAAGATTCAAGGTACAGTATGAAGAAAGCCGGACGCAGTGTGGACACTACAACCTGCTTCTTTCAAGCACAAGAATAACACTTTGCGGTTGTGCGGTCAACAACCAAAAATAAATTTTGGAAGATTGAACAACTACATAAGATTTTATTTGTGAAAAAGAAAAATACCGCCCACGCAGCGCAGCGATGATTTTGTCGGGTGAAACGGCGGCAAAATAGATCGGGTGTGTTGCGGGGCGGTAAAAATCTTCATGGGGAATAAATCCTCGCCGTTCTGTACTTTTCTACAAAATTGGTGGGATTTGCGATAAAGGGTATCATGGATTGCGGAGCGCGTCAAGATGGTTTTGCAAATTTTATTGCAGTAAAGCGGTGATAGTAGGACTTATATTTAACACACGGCAAGAAACAATTTCCGTTTCGCACATTGTAATGTTCGCAGAAAAAACTTATAATGCTTTTGAACCTGTAGGACACACAAAATGCAGAAAAGAGAGGGAATCATGAGAAAACTGTTCCTTTTGGAAGATGATCTGAGCCTGATCAGTGGGCTGACCTTTGCATTCAAGAAACAGGGTTTTGCACTGGATACAGCCCGGACGCTGGCAGAAGCCGAGGTGCTGTGGTCAGACAGAAAATATGACCTGCTGGTGCTGGATGTTTCCCTGCCGGATGGCTCTGGCTTCGATTTCTGCCAGAAGGTGCGGCGCACATCCAACGTGCCGATTCTGTTCCTGACTGCTTCGGATGAGGAAATGAATATCATCATGGGGCTGGAACTGGGCGGGGATGATTACCTGACCAAGCCGTTCAAGCTGGGTGTCCTGTTGTCACGGGTCAATGCACTGCTTCGCCGTGCAAATGCGTCCAGCGCAGGAGAACCCGTACTGGAATCGGGCAGCATCACCGTCCGGCTGTTGCAGGGGCAGGCATACAAAAACGGAGTATTGCTGGAACTGACCGGCGCAGAGTACAAGCTGCTCTGCTTCTTTATGCAGCATCCGAATGCCGTGCTATCCAAGGAACAAATTCTGGATGCACTGTGGGACTGCGATGGGGATTACATTGACAGCAGTGCCTTAACAGTGTACATCCGGCGGCTGCGGATGAAGATTGAGGACGACCCCGGCAAACCGCAGATGCTGCTGACTGTCCGCGGCATGGGCTATAAATGGAATGGGTAAAGGTGCCGTATGAAAGTATTCGCAAACCGGGAAATCCGGATTTTGTTCCGGACAGTGCTGTCGGTCTGGGCGGTGGCATTGGCTCTCACGCAGGGCATCGTATGGCATACAACGCATGTATTTTCTTTCGGGTTACTGTTGGTTTTTCTGCTGCTGGGCGGCTGTCTCTGGGGCGTGCTTTTTCGCTATTTCCAAAGGCAGAGCGCGCTTCTGGAACAGGCAGTCCAGCAAATCCAAAGCTGTCTGGATGGTAACCCGGATGCACGACTGGACTGCGACCGGGAGGGAGAACTTTACCGTCTGTTTCACTCCGTTAATGCATTGGCGGCAGTTCTGAGCGCACACGCAGACAACGAGCAGCGGGAGAAGCGTTTTTTGAAAAATACCATTGCAGATATTTCGCACCAGCTCAAAACACCGCTGGCGGCGTTGAATATCTACAACGGTCTGCTTCAGGACGAAGTTGTTTCGCCGTCGGAGGTCAAAGAGTTTGCAGACCTGTCCGAACAGGAGTTGGACCGCATCGAAACGCTGGTGCAGAATCTGCTCAAAATCACCCGGCTGGATGCCGGTTCGGTCGTCTTGGAGAAGAAAAACGAAAATGTTGCTGAAATGGTGCAGGACATCGCGCGGCAGTATAACTATCGTGCAGAGCAGGAACAGAAAAAGCTCGTTCTGTCTGGCTCAGAGGCGGTTACACTTTGGTGCGACCGTGACTGGATGCAGGAAGCTGTGGACAATCTTGTAAAGAATGCCCTTGACCACACAAAGAGCGGAGATACGATTCAGGTAGAGTGGAATGCACTGCCGTCCATGGTTCAGATCAAAGTGCGCGACAACGGCAGTGGCATCCACCCGGAAGATTTGTACCATATCTTCAAACGGTTTTATCGCAGCCGCTTTTCACAGGATACACAGGGCATCGGGCTGGGTCTTCCGCTGGCAAAAGCCGTTGTGGAAGCCCATCACGGCACCATTGAAGTAGACAGCGAGCTGGGAAAGGGCACGACCTTTACTCTGAATTTTCCGATTCCTACAAAATTGTAGGCTGAGTGTAGGCTTGCAGTAAGGTTGACGTGTTATCCTTTTCTGCACAGACAGAAATAATCCGTCTGAATCGAAGGAATCTGCAAAGTGAGGGATACACTATGGAACTATTAGAAGTCAACCATCTCTGCAAGACCTACGGCAGCGGAGAAACTGCTGTCCATGCGCTGAAAGATGTTAGCTTTTCAGTGCCGAAAGGCGAATATGTGGCGGTCGTTGGCGAATCCGGCTCCGGCAAAAGCACCCTGCTCAACCTGATTGGCGGACTGGATACGCCGACTTCCGGTAAGGTGCTGATTGATGGCAAGGATGTTTTTGCCATGAAAGACCGGGAGCTGACGATCTTCCGCCGCCGCAATATCGGTTTTATCTTTCAGGCATTCAACCTCATCCCGGAACTGACCGTAGAACAGAACATCCTGTTCCCGGTGCTGCTGGACTACCAAAAGCCGGACAGGGCATATCTGGAAGAACTGCTGACCGTGCTGAATCTGAAAGACCGTCGAAAGCATCTGCCAAGCCAGCTTTCCGGTGGGCAGCAGCAACGGGTAGCCATTGGCCGTGCCCTGATGACCCGCCCTTCACTGATTTTGGCGGATGAGCCGACCGGCAATCTGGACACCCAGAACACCAGCGAGGTCATTGCCCTGCTAAAAGAAACATCCCGGAAATACGAGCAGACCATCCTGATGATCACCCACAACCGCAGCATTGCGCAGACGGCAGACCGGGTGTTGCAGGTATCGGACGGCTGCCTGACCGATTTTGGGAGGTGCCGGGAATGAGCAACACAGAAATGAAAAGCTATCTGAGCCTGATCCCGCTTTCTGCCAAGGTACGCAGACGGCAGAACCGCATGACGATTTTGTGCATCGTCCTTGCGGTGTTTCTGGTCACGGCGGTGTTCAGTATGGCAGATATGGCGATTCGGATGGAAACCTCAAACCAGCTGAACAAAAACGGAAACTGGCATATCATGGTAAAGGACATCTCCCCTGAAACAGCCGCAGAGCTTGCCGCACAGGAGGATGTTGCTGCATTTTCGGCGTATAGCGACATCAACGCTTCCCTTACGGAAAACTACTTTGCCGGAGATAAACGTGCCGCACTGGTAGGAGCAGATGATGCAATCCTTCAAATCTTTCCGGGAATGCAGTGCAGCACTGCCCCGGCGGATGGCGAAGTGCTCGTGACAGCAAACATCCGGGATTGGCTGGATGTTACGGTCGGTACAGCGATTCCGCTGACGCTCCCGGATGGACAGACCATTTCACTTACTGTCGCAGGTTTCAATGAGGATACCTCCGATGCGAACCAGTATGATGCTGTTGTGCTGGTGATGAACCGCAGTACATTTTCTCAGATTGCCGCACAGGTAGAAGAATCCTTTGAAACACAGTATTTCATCCAGTTCAAGCCACGTACCAATTTGCGGCAGTCCATTGTGAACATCGAAAACAAGTACGGAATTTCAGAAGAAAAAATCTCCGAAAATACTTACCTGATGGCGTTGAACGCAAGCAGCAACAACGATTATATTGTAGGCTTATATGCGGTAGCGGCTGTGTTGGCTGGCATGGTCGTCCTTGCCGGAATTTTTATGATCACAGGCAGCATCAACAGCAATGTAGCGCAGCGTACCAGCTATTATGGAATGCTGCGTTGTCTTGGGGCAGGAAAAAATCAGGTTCGGATGCTTGTCCGGCTGGAAGCTCTTTTCTGGTGTAAAACTGCTGTTCCAGCAGGATGTGTGCTGGGAATCGTTTCCACATGGGGATTGTGTTCCTTTCTGCGTGGATTTATCGGCGAGGAGTTCAGCTCTTTACCAGTACTTGGCGTCAGCCCGGTCGGTATTATCTGTGGTTCCGCGCTGGGACTTATCACAGTTTGGTTCGCGGCATCTTCTCCGGCACGGCGGGCGGCAAAAGCTTCTCCGATCACAGCAGCAACTGGGAATGCGGTGGAAAATGCAGCGGCTTCTCCGTGTCATGCTCGGTTGTTTGGAAGTCGTGCAGAGCTTTCTTTGGGCGTGAGCCATGCAACCTCGTCCAAAAAGAACTTGCTTCTGATGACAGGCTCCTTTGCGTTAAGCATTCTCCTGTTTTTGAGCTTTTCGGTTTTGCTTCGATGGGTTGGATTTGCGCTGAATCCGTTGCAGTCCTACGCACCGGACTTATCGGTGGCTGAAACATCCGGGCAAAATGTCCTTGACCCGGTGCTGGTGGAGCAGTTGGAAGCTCTGCCGGAAGTCAAACACGCATTCGGGCGGATGTTTTGCCCGCTCCCGGCGGAATATCAGGGAAAACAGGGGTCCATCGACCTGATTTCATACGATACTATACAGTTTGGCTGGGCGAAAAAAGACCTGATTGGCGGAACCCTTCCGCAGGAGCCGGAGGATGGCACATACCCTGTGCTGACGGTATTCGACAAAAGCAACTCCCTGACCGTGGGTGATACCATTCAGCTGGAGGATGCAAAGCTCACAGTCGTGGGTGTATTGAACGACAGCCCGTTCAGTAGTACCGATTCCCCGATTGTTATCTGCACCGAAGAAACCTTCCATCAGCTGACCGGGCAAAACCGCTATGCGGTAATCGATATTCAACTAAAAGATACCACAGCAGACGCAGCCATTGCACAAATACACACCCTGCTGAGCGACACGTTAAACAAGCAGGTTGTTTTTTCCAACCGAATCGAAGGAAATCGGATGATACAAAGCACCTACTGGGCGTTCCATCTGGTGGTCTATGCGTTTCTCATCGTGATTGCAGGAATCACCATTCTGAACATCATCAACAGCATTTCCATGAGCGTGTCGGCACGAATGAAGCAGTATGGCATCCTGCGTGCCATCGGGATGGATGATGCACAGCTGAAACGCATGATCTCTGCCGAAGCTGGCACCTATGCGGTGTCCGGTCTTGTGGTGGGCATTGCGCTGGGTCTTGTGCTGAATCGGAAGCTGTATATCCTGCTCATCACCCATTATTTCGGTGCAGCGTGGCAGGTGCCGTGGGGCTGTCTTGCCGTGATTGTCGTAGTCGTGCTGGCGGCTGTGGTGCTGGCAGTATATAACCCGGTCAGGCGAATCCTCATGCAGCCCATTACTGCAACCATCAGTGAATTATAAACCGGAACAACAGATGCCCACCAGCTTATGGCGAAAACCATAGGTCGGTGGGCATCGTGTTCTTTATAAGGGCTTAATCTTCCAGTCTGCCGTGGTCACAGCCAAGGGAGAGATACTGCTTCATCTCCCCTCTCAGCACCATCTGGGCATACTCCAATGGCTTATTATACAGCAGCCAGTCCAGCTCCGCCCGCTGTGCCGGGGTGTTGCCGTACTCATCCTCGACGGCGATGCAGTCGATGGCAAGGGTAGTGCCATCCTTAAACCGGGCTTCCACCCGGTTGGTGTCCATGTTGTAGCGGCAGGAAAGCAGTTTATTCATGGCGAACCTCATTTCTATATCAAACGGTGTCTGTTCGGATGTCCTAAACCCTGCCATAGAACCGGTGTGTCATGTAAGATTGTTGTTTGGATAAAACTGGAAGATTTTGCACAATAAATACCGTTGAAATCCAGCTTTTGGGGCTGTGCGAAACAGCCTGTTTTGCCGGGCTGATTTTGACTCTGCACACTTTTGCACATTTTCTGCACATCGCAAGGATGGATAACAGGTGCAAAGGCGTGCAAGCAATGCAAAGGATGCAACAGAATAACAACGGCAAAATAACGGTGATTCGATTAGAATGACGTTTTAGCGTCAAATGATGAAATGGACAAAATGTGCCATTCGGTTCCTACGAATCAGTAGGCCGGGGGTTCGAGTCCCTTCCATCGCACCAAACCATGAAAATCCGAACCTTTTCTCGATAGGAGAAGGGCTCGGATTTTTTGTTTTCTTCGGAAACGAGAACAATGGCTCTTCCCTTACGGCTGTGTGTCCAAAACCTTATCAGAAGAAAGACCGTATCACGAAGGTCACAACAGTAAGAGTGCCGTAAGGCAGAAGGGACGCAAGATTATGAAGTACGATGCAAGAGCCTGTCAGTTTAACATGGGCACCGGCTGTGTGGAGCTGCTGCTCCGGGATGGGCGCAAAATTTCCATCAACTGCACCGGTGTCGAAGATGCACTGGATGTTACCATGGCACAGCGGACTGAATTGGACTATCTCATCTACAATGACCCGCTGGCGTATGCCGAACTGATCTTGAACGGTGAGCCGGACGAGTATCTGAGGAATGTAACAGGTAGTCACGGATTAGAGGATTGAACGCAAAAACAGGGTGCGCCCTGCCGGACGCACCCTGCAAAAATCCACACACGATAAGTAAGGCAGGGAGTTCCCCAGTGGGAACTTCCTGTTTTTCTTTGGTTGCAATATGAGCCTGCTCCGCCTGCCATGCGGCAAACTCCCGTTGACCTTCCTCGCTGTTCCAGCAGGCAAGGATCGCCGGGTAAAATGCCCGTGCCAGACGTTCGATGGCTTCATCGGGGTAAGGGGAAATATTTGTGGACTTTTTCTTTTTGTTCAAACGCACACTCCTTTGGACTTCTGTTGACAGCATACAATGTGCCTGTTGTTATGCTGTCTGCTCATCCTCTGCGAGCGCAGATTCCAGAGAAGCAAGGTACTCCTTGTGCTTGTGGATGATTTCGAGAATGACTTCTCGCTGTGCTGTGTCTGGCATAGTTCTCAGAAGATAGTCAAACTCTGTGCGGAAACGTGTTGTAACGTGTTCCAGTGCGACATAATCATGCCGCACTTCTTCCGGGTAAGCATCGCTGTCATAGACCGATTCGATTTTCTGAAACGGCATTACAGGTGCCTTTCCCGGTTCCCGGATGATGCCATCGGCATCCGGTTTCGGTTCAACTTTCAGTTCCGGGTGCAGGATTTCCTGCAAGGTCTGTGCGCGGGCATCATAGTTGGCTCGTGCAAGGCGGTGCATATCAGACTTGCTGACTTTTACCTGTTTGTTCAGAATCTTCTCCCGCATACCGGGAATCAGGGATTCAGCAATTTCAACACCTTTCATGTACTTCGATGCGCGAAGTACAGTTGCCTTGCTTACACCATTTTCCTCTGCGATTCGTTCGCAGGTTTTCATGGCTTCACCGGAGTTATCAGTTTGAGAACTCCGGTGAAATCGGCCATTTTCATCATGCGATTCTTTGCGGGCTTCGCCATGAGAGGATTTTTCCGCTTCATATTGCTTCCCGATGAGGAACAGCTTCTGCTCCGGGGTGAGGTTACGCCGCCCCAACTGATTCTTGCAGATCCATGCGAGGACTTCTTCTCTGCTTTCAAATCGGAGCGGCATGGTGGAAAAGCAAATCTCCGGGTGCTTCTGGAGGATGGCATAACGGTTGTGTCCGTCAACAAGGGTGTTGTTCCAAACGATCAAAGGAGAGAGAAGCTTGCCTTCCTTGAGGATATTTTCTTCAAGCTGCTTGTACTCATCGTCCGTCAGCGGTGGGATCTGATTCTGGAACTCCGGGTCGATTTTCAGATTGATCATACGCACACTCCTTCTCTCTCATGATGTTGCGTCTGCTTTTCCTCCCGGAAGAACAGGGCAACATTCTGTTTTGCATCTTTCAGCTTGAGCAGTTCAGACTTGGCTTCCCTGTACTGCTCATAGAACTGGGCCTTTTCAGAAGCAAGAGCGCAGTATTCCGCTTCCAGCTTGTTCGGACTGGACAGGCTGGTGATGTTGTTTGCCTTGAGATAGGCTGCTGCCGCCCGGTATGCTGTCAGCTCTGCACGATGCTGTTCTTCAAAGACTGCTGGGTGTTTGACAGTTTTCAGCTTCTGTGCAAGCGGTCGGTACTGCTTGTAGTCAGCAGCGTGGCTGCGCAGCTTCTGATTGTCTGCCATGCGGGTTTCGAGGTCTTTCACTACGGCCAGCGATTCATGGAACTTGGTGTCAAGCTCTGCGATTCTCTGGTTGAGTGCGTCCTCATCGGTCAAGCCCTTTTCTTCTAAAAGAATCAAGGTCTGTGCCATGGCTTTGAGGTTGTGCTTCTTCGCCCAACGCTCATAGCCGATGCCCTTGCCCTGCTTCAGCTTCGCCTGAATGTCCACCAGCTTCTTGATTCGGTCGGGTTCTTCCTCAAGATTGCTGTGGAGGATAATGGGCTGGCTCTTGGCATTTTCTTTCAAGGTGGCAAGCACGAGTTCTTTCTCAAACTTGTCACCGAGGCTGTGTGCCCGGATAAACTTCTTTCTTCCGGCTGGCAGGTAGCTGAGCCGCCCACGGCTTTCCTTGACCGTGATGCCGTACCGCTGCAAGAGCCTGTCCGAGAAATCTTCAAAGCTCACTGCATTGTCCAGCACATCCGAGATCTGTTTCCGCAAAGTCTCCTTTGCGGTTTCAAACTCCGTTTGTGTGGGCTGCTGTCCGGCGGCAAGCAGGGCTGCGTTTTCACGGTCGAGTTTCATCTGACCGCGCCGTTTCATCCAGTACTCGCGCTCACTCACACGCTTTTTCGAGCTGAGCAGGTCGATCTGGTACAGCTTGGCATCCTGACACATTTCCATGACCGCGACACGCAAGTGCCGCATGGTCTGGGCTGTGCTGGAATGCTTCATGCCCTCACGCCAGTCACGGGGCTTCTGCATATAGGGCTTGCGCTCCACTTCTTGTGTCCGGACGCTACCGATCACGATGTGGACATGGATATTTCCCGAATGGTTGTGTCCGTCCGGGTGGGTGCAGACGATAGCAGGATGGCCGGGAAAGTTCTCTTTACAGAAGTTCAGGCCGAGGGCCTGTGCCTTTTCCATCGTCAGTCCATTTTCGACTGCATCCCGTGGGTCGAAGCTGATGATATACTGGTGGCTCTTGATATCATCCGGGTTGTTGTTCTTGTCGTACTTCCGATTTGCCAGCAGACAGGCCGTTGCAAACGAGGCTTCGCCGCATTCAAGGGTATCCAGAATGTACGATTCCCGCAGCTTGGGTCTGCCCTGTTCGTCCAGAATCTTCTTGCCGGAAAATTCATCGTGCTGGTAAACGAGGTACGCTTCGATGGCGGTGTAGTCCGAATTTTTAGAGGCGATATGCTTGAGCGTTGCCATACAGTTCACCCAGAACTTTCTCGGCGTGGAGCCGGAATGCAGTCAGGTCTGCAAGTTCGTCAAGAAGTTTCGCCCGGAGCTGTTCGGTGTCTGCTCCGCCAGAGTTAAAGTGTCGTGCGAGTTGGTTCAGGTTGCCGCCCACCCTGCTGCACTGGGCAAGCAGGGTGGAAACAGCGGTCAGGGTTTCTTCTCCGCCGCCGGCAACGACAACAGTGCGCTCGATCTTCGCACTGTGCAGCGCACGGCGGATGAGGGTGGACAGGGAGAGATGAAGGAGTTTTGCGGTTTGTTCGAGTTCCATCTTTTCAGTTTCCGTTACTCGGAACTTGATGACGTGCGTTTTGTTGTTCGGCGTGTCGTGGTGCTGGGAATTGCTAGGAATCGGTTGAACATTCGTTTTGGTCATTGTACCTCCTGTCTGTTCGATAACTCCTCGGTGAAGTTATGTAAGCACGACACGCCGTTGCTGTTCGCACCGTCAGGTGCGAACCATGAGCAGGGTTTGGGGCAGGCACGCCCCAACAAGATCACTTCGGAAATGCAGGTGCATTGAAGAAGTGAAGTCCCGATGGAGCACAACATTTTCAAGAATTGAAAATTTGTGGCCACGGGACGGTTCTTGCTCTCCACTGCTGCGCTCAAAACGTATTTCCGAAAGTTGTTTCCGAATTGTTAAGACGCAAAAATAAGTAGAGAGTTCCACTGCTCATATATGTGAATCGCCGTTTGCCCCGAACGAAGTTCCTGCCCCTGTTTTGCAGCGGCGTTGACTAGAGAGCCGGTATCACGTTCGGTCGGCTCATGAAATTTTCAAGGTGCAATCTTCCCCGGAAAAGAAAAATACCGCCCACGCAGTACAGGCGAAGGATTTTGTCGGGTGAAACAGACGGCAAAATGATCGGGTGTGTTGCGGGGCGGTAAATCTTCGCAGGAAATAAAACCGCACAGAATCGTTTCTTTACAGAAATCTCTGTGGATTTGTTGGGAATGATAACATAAGTACGAATGCGTGTCAACACTTCAGGATAATGAATACATCAGATGAACGAAACACACAAAGTACAAGCGAAAGCAAGGCTGCGTTTTAGAAGAATGTTTTAATTTTCGCAGTTCAGGCGGACTTGGACGGTAAACACACCGTCCTTCTTCTTTGTGTAGAAGTCGCCATGGTTCTCTTGAACGATACGATTTATGTTCTTTAGTCCGTAACCGTGATACTCTCCGATGCGGATGCTGCGAACGGTATCGCTGTATGGATTCTCAAGCCGGTAAAAGAGACTGCGATACTGCTTGCGCAGCTGTAGATGAATGATTCGCTGTTCTGCTGGCAAGTCGCAGCAGGCTTCAATGGCATTGTCAAATGTGTTTCCGATGATGATGCTCAAAGACAACGATGAGATCGTCAGAACTTCAGGAATCGTCACATCCAGTTTGACTTTGATGTTATTCCTTTCCACAATTCGTAAGTAATAATTCAAAAGAGCATCAACAACAGGATTTCCGACAGCAGAAATATTTGTGGAACGCTCGAAAACATTCGTGGCGGCCTGTGCGATCTTGTGAAGTTCTTCGGTATCACCGTGTTCTGCAACTGCCTGCATCGCCAGAATGTATTTCTTCACATCATGCTGTAGAGAACGGACTTCTTCCTGACGTTCTTTGAGCTGCTGGTAGTATTCCATTTGAAGGTTGTACTGCTGCTCATTGAACTTGACTTTGAATTTTTCTAGCTCATTTTCCCGGAGAGCTTCCACATAGAACACGATCAGGATGTTTATAAGGAGAAGTACAGCCATAAGGCCGACCATATAATCAGGGAAATAATCATCCGCAGCATGATACTGTGCCACATAACAGACCGCGATACTTGCGATTTGAATCGCAATGATCGGCAACAGCCATAGGATGCGCAGAGCATTTCCCTTTCGGCTGAAAAAATGTGAAATCAGAACTACGAGTGGAATTTGAATCAGGTTTGAAAAAACAATATAGACCAACCGTGCTGCCCCAGCCTGCATCAGAATGTCGGTATCCGGGATACGCAGACCAATCAGGAGCATTGCAAGCACTTCCACCAAAGCAGCCAGTGTAAAGAAGGCTCCGCTTGCGAAAACCGCCTGCCACGGTCGCACCTCATAGAACAGCAATGCAAGGAGAAATCCGCCAACTAAAAGATAAATCGTGCGCTGCGTTACCCAATCCGGGAATAAACTCAAAGCGCACTGCCCAGCGATCAAGAGTGCAACATATGACGCATAGAACCACCTTGAGACGGGTTCCTTTTTGGAAAACAGCCGACCGATAAAAAGCAGCAACAGGGCAATGTTGGCAAAGCTCCCTGCAAACTCAACGAAATAATAAAGCATCATCTTCCCAAATAAGCGTTGAAGTTCTGATTGAACTCCTGACGCTTCCTCCTGCTGATCGGCAGCTGATGTCCGCTGGAAAGAAAAACAGCGGTTCCCGTAGCGTAAACAATGTGTTCCATGTTGACGAGATAACTTTTGTGTGGTGACACAAAGCACCGTTTTGGAAGCTGCTCCAAGGCTTCAGGAATGCTCATTCGCAATGTAAGGTCTTGCTCCTTGCAGTGAATCAGAACTTTATGTCCGTGGCTTTCCAGAAAGTAAATGTCCGATGTTTCCAAGGACATGGTAATACCATCGTATTCGATCGTAAAATGTTTGGAGTTCAGTTCCTGAAGGACGGCATCCATTGCCGCAGCGAACAGTGTCTGATCCAAAGGTTTGACAAGGTAGCGGAATGCAACGCCATATCCCTGCACAGCGTACTCATGCCGCTTCGTGACAAATACCACCAAAGGATGCTTCTCCATTTGGATCAAAGACTGCGCCAACTGAAAACCGTTGGATGGCATCTCGATATCGAGCAGCAGCAAATCGAAGGATTTTTTCTGCATTTGCAATTCGCTCAGAAGTTCATTCCCATCCATGTAAGTCTCAATGTCAAAGCAGCCTTGCACATCGTACTGCTGGACGCTTTGAACAATGCCATCAAGGTCTGACTTCTCATCATCGCAGACTGCAACGTGGTACTTCAGCATTTCGACAACCTCCACAAAATAATGTCCTGCTACTATTATAGACTGTGCAAAGGCTCCTTACAAGTAGCCTGACCTACCACTTTTGTCACCAGAACGACCAGTTTTGCCAAACCTCTTGATTTTGCTGAAATTTATGATACAGTGAAGCAAAAATCAGAAGATAAGGTGGCGCAACTGCAATGTGGGAACGCACGCTGTCTCAAAAATCAGTCCGTCTTTTCTGCGAGCAAAAAGTGATAGATGAAGCAAAGGCGGATGCGTATGTCTATGGGTACGAGTTGCTCATATCATCTGTTGTGAGCGTTCTGCTTGTTGTTTTAATCGCTGTTGTGTGTGGTGATGTGCGGTACGCACTTTCATTTTTGATTGGGTTTATCCCACAGCGAATCTACATTGGCGGATACCATGCAACATCGCACACCAGATGCTATTTGGCATTCTCCGGACTGGCACTTATCTGCATTTTGCTAAGTAAGGCAATCGCAGCAAATCACCTTTTCCGTATCCTGACAACAGTAGCTCTTTTGGGCATCTCTATCTTTCTCTCACCTATCGAAGCAAAGAATAAGCCTTTAAGTGAAAAGAAGCGGTCAAGTTACAAGATGGTCGCATCTGTTCTTTCGTCAATAGATTTCCTGCTTGCCATTTTTAATGTGCTTCCGTATACACGTCATGTAGTTTGCTACTATCTCTCCAAATGGGTATTGATTGTATTCTCAACAATTCCTTTGGTTCAACAAAAATTTAATGCCAACTTTTGTAGATAGGGAGGTGATAACATGAAAAAAAACAAATGGGTGCTGCTTCTTATCGCTTTTGTTGCATTTTTGGTATTGGTTTATTTTATTGGTGCTTGCCTTAATGCAACGGCAGAGGCATTGACAATTATTTCTCTCTGCATCGGCATACTGGTCATTTATTTAGTCGTAAAAGCAATCAAATCAAAATAAGGAAAGGAAAATGTGATCATGAGTACAAGAAAATTCATCAAAAAACTTACGGCGAGTCTGCTTTTTATTGCGGTTGTAATGTCGTTTGGCGTTCAGTCTGCCTTCGCTGAATCGAATTCACCGAAAGCTACCGTTAAGAACAATGTTGTTACTTTTAGCAATCTCGATCAACTGAAGGCAAACGAGAAGCTCGCAATTGCGGTAGTTGACAGTAATGGTGATCCAGCAACTATTACTATCGAGTCAGTGGACAATTCAATTTCTCGTGTAGCGAAATCGTCGAATTCTTGGAAGGTTTCGTATAAGGGAGTGGTGATTCATGCATATTTTTATATGACAGTGACGAATAACAAAGTCACAAATGCATGGGACTATTCGATTACAACTTTGGGTTCCACATATAGTGATGCAAGTTTGACGTATAACTCCAGTTCGGCAAAACTCACCTTTACCAGTAACGCTTATAATGGTATTGCTTCTCATACTTGCTGGCTGAAGGGAACTCCTCGTGGAACAAACAATGAAGTCGATGTAACGTATTCTATGTAATGTGGAGGATAATATGAAACGAAATCACAAAAAACTACTTTTTTCCTTGAGTAAAATTACATGTGCTTTTGCAATGGCACTCGCAGTCTTAAGTGTGAATAGCACCTGTTGTTTTACAGCATATCAGCCGGATGTTCCAGAATTACTTAATCGAAAATAATTTGTTTCAAAAAGTATTATACTATTGGAGCTATTGTACTTTGAAAAAATGCAATTGGCTTATTTCAAACTTCTAAAAATGAAAATTGAGGTGGGGGCGATTCCGATGCAGACAATTTCTTTGAAAACAAGTTGATCATTAGTTGAGGTGCATTTATGAAATTTAGCGTACCGGAAATCTTAATGATTATATTAACAACAGCAGTCGTGATAATCGCTTTTCTTGCACTTGCAAAATACCTTATCCGCTATGCTGTCAAATTCTATATTAAAATAAAAGGAGATGACTTAAAATGACGTTGAGAAAAAGGTTGATTTCGCTTTGCATGGTAATGGTATTGGTATTTTCACTTTCGGCTGTTTGTGCTTCGGCCGCACAAGAGGCAGTAGCAGAACAGCCCACTGTTTCGATGTCCTTTGATCTTGACAATCGCGTCAAGCACGAAAAAACTGTGAGATTGCCAGATGGTTCGATTGCAAAGATCACTGCCGAACCCATCAATACGGGTCGAGCACTATCTGGAGTGTGGAAGATTACAGGAACAAATGGGTTGGCAACAATGGAATATTGGATTGAATTGGAAAAAGCTGGCCTTTACACAAAAATTAAGCGGACATGGGGGCTTGCGATAACTGGAATTATGACATCGTATGAAGATGCCAAGATTAACGTTGTTAGGCAGATGGAATCGCCTGTTCTTCCTGCTGTTGTTGAGGGATATGCAAAATTCACATATTTTGACAATCCGGTTGTTACGCTTTGGACGAAAAGTGGAGGCGTGAGAGCCTCGATTTCTGGCAATCAGATCACTACAGAGCTGTACTGATTTTTTCAAGAATTTGCTTGTTAACAGCTTCAGAATCACTTAAAGAAGTTCGCCGGATATATTTTAAGATGTCCGGCGAACTTTTTAATTGTTGTAAGACGGAAAGGAAAAAATTCTAAATGTCTTGATTTCTCTATGAAAAAATGGTATATACATTATACGAAACAATGCTTTGAAAGAACGCTCCACCGTTCAATGATGTAGAATGAGAGGTGTCCGCCATGACCGCCGTGATTTACGCCCGCTATTCCAGTGATAACCAGCGCGAAGAATCCATTGAGGGTCAGATTCGTGAATGTACGGCGTATGCCGAGAAAAATGGCATCACTATCGTCAAGCACTACATTGACCGTGCCATCTCTGCTAAGACGGACAACCGCCCGCAGTTTCAGCAGATGATCAAGGACAGCGACAAGAAGCTGTTTGATATTGTACTGGTCTGGAAACTTGACCGTTTTGCCCGGAATCGCTACGATAGTGCCCGGTATAAAACCCAGCTGAAGAAGAACGGTGTCAAGCTCATGTCAGCTACGGAGATCATCTCCGAGGGGCCAGAGGGTATCATTCTGGAATCGGTTCTGGAGGGCTATGCAGAATACTACTCTGCCGACCTTGCCGAAAAGGTTGTCCGTGGACAGACAGAGAACATCCTGAAAGGCCGCTGCAACGGTGGTCGTGGAACGTTTGGATATACGCTGGATTCCGAGCGGAAATTTCACATCGACCCGCTTGCCTCCCCTTTCGTGCTGGAATCGTTCACGAAGTATCGGGATGGCCTTACGATGAAAGAGATTCGGGACTGGTTGAATGAAAACGGCATCAAGAACCCGGTCGGAGGCGAATTTACTTACAACAGCGTGGAGCACATGCTCAAAAACCGGCGTTATATCGGAGAACTGAAATTCCGGGATGTGGTCGTGCCGGATGCGATTCCGCCCATCGTGCCGCTGGAACTGTTCGATGATGTGCAGGAAAAGATTGCCAAAAACAAGAAAGCCCCTGCCCGGAGAAAGGCAGAGGACGATTACCTGCTGACAACCAAGCTGCACTGTGGCTGCTGCGGTGCGCTGATGTTTGGCGAAAGCGGTACGAGCCGGACGGGAGAAGTCCACCGCTACTATAAATGTGCCACTGCCAAAAAGAAGAAGGGCTGCAAGAAGAAAACCGTCCGCAAACAGTGGCTGGAAGATCTGGTGGTCAACCAGACCATGCAGCTTGTCCGGGACGATGCCGCCATGGAATCCATCATCGCCAAAGTCATGGAACTGCAAGACCGGGAGAACACCAACCTTCCCCTCTATGAGAAGCAGCTCAGGGATGCGGAATCAGGTATCCAGAATATGCTCAACGCGATTCAGGCCGGAATCCTCACCAGTTCCACCAAGGAACGGCTGGAGCAGCTCGAAGAAACCAAGCGTGAGCTTGAAGCCCGCATTGCAGAAGAAAAGCTGGCAAAGCCCAAGATCAAAGAGGAATTTATCCGTTTCTGGTTGATGAGGTTCCGTAAGCTGGACATGAGCCTGAAAGACCAGCGGCAGGCGTTGGTGGATACGTTCATCAATTCGATTTATCTGTACGATGATAAGGTTTTGATAACCTTTAACTATAAAGAAGGTACACAGACCATCACGTTTGAGGAAGCGGCTCAAGCCGCATCAAAAGAAAATGGTTCGGATTTGGATTGCTTTACTGCACCAAGAAAAACCAGTACACATTGTGTACTGGTTTTTCTTTTTTGTTTGCGCGATGGAAGGGGCTCGAACAGGGCGGCGGCGCATAGCACCGCAAGCAATCAGCCCAGTGCAACAACGACGACCGCAGCCTGCGGCTGAAACAGGGAGGAGTTGTTGGGGCCGCGTTCTGATTTTTCAAAGCCCTGCCAAGGGGCTGCGGAAAAATCAGCTAACGCAACCCGTTGCTGTTGCTTAGCCCGCGGGTTCCAACGCGTAGGAATGTCTACTGTGGAAGCTGTAAATCGAAAGATTTCATGGCTTTTTGGTTTTGTAAGCCATGGCTGCACGGTTTCTGCACGGTCGGTGTTATCCATGTCCGATGATGTAGGGCGCTGTATTGCATTGCAATCAGTGCCCTTTTTTGCATCAGGTGAGCAGTGCCAGGCGAAGCTTTGCCTTCATTTCCGGGTCGGCATCCTTGAGCAATTCCAAAAGAGCCGTCATGGAGATGGCGGGTTCGCCTGCGGCGGGTACAGCCTGCGGGCTGGGGGTGTCGGGCTTGGCATAGAAGCCGCTTTCAAACTTCTTGCCCAGCTCCACACGGGAGGACTGCTGGATATGGGCGTAGGTGTTCACCAGCATATCCGCACTGGCGTGTCCTGTGGTCCCCTGCACCGCCTTGATGTCGCCGCCGGAGATCATCAACTGATAGGTAGCACTGGAATTGATTAGAGATATGGATGATAATAGCTGCTGATTGATTCAATAAACGCCTTCTGCGGTTTGGAAAGATAATTCCGACTGGAAGATACTACATCAAATTGACGAACGGCCAGCGGATGAGCTATTTTATAGTAGCGCATATCGTCGTGGTCGTAGAGTACCATCCAATCGCTGATGAACGCCGCACCAAGGCCGGAACAGACCAGATGATACGCCGTCACAAGCTGTGACACCTGAAGCCGGACGATGGGGTCGATCTTGGCATCCTCAAACAACGCAACAGAGCGGCTGTACAGGTTGTTGCCCTTGGTCAATAGGATAAACGGCACATCCGCAAAGGGAGCAAGCGAGGGAATCGCCGGACAATCCGGCATGAGATTGCGGCGGAACATAATGTCTCTTGCGGTCAATGCGTAATTTTTCAGAGTGTTGTTGATGGGATAAGAGGTCGGGACGGCGACTAGAACATTGTCCTTGAAAATGGGTGTTCGCCGGAAATTGTCCTTCGGGTTTGGGATGCAGTTAAAGGTCAGGTCGATTTTATTTTCGCGCAGCATTTCGATAAGCTCGTTGGAACTGGCTTCCACCAACTCCAGATGGACGCCCGGATATTGTTTTTGAAAAGTCGTCAGCACAGGCGGCAGGATATAGGAGTTCAGATAATGGGTTCCGCCCAAAACGAGACTGCCGATGTTCAGGCTGGAAAGATCACTCAGCTCTTTGGACAGCTCCGATTCAAGGTGCATGATCTGCTTGACCTTTTCGATGTAGACTTTTCCGGCATCGGTCAATTCCAACGGCTTTTTATCCCGAATGAACAGCGGCATCCCAATCTCCGCTTCGACTTTCTGGATGGCGATGCTCAGAGCGGGCTGCGTTAAATAGAGAGCCTGCGCTGCTTTGGAAAAGCTCCCGGATTGATAGACTTGGTAGATATACTGCATCTCCTGCTTCATAACGTTCACCCTACTGTATCATAAAAAATACTTATAGCTTTATAAAATCTATAAAATTGATTATACTGCACATTGGTGGTATTGTAAAGTCACAAAGAGAGTAACCATGTCGAAAGGAGAATGAACATGGAAATCAACGCATTGCTCATGGACGAAAAAGACAATGTTGTGACTTGCGTGACAGAAGTTGCCGCCGGACAGGATGTTGTCTACCGCAAGGGGCAGGAGTTCTGCACCGTGAAAGCAGAGGAGAACATCCCTTATTGCCACAAGGTCGCATTGGTCGATCTGAAGAAGGGCGACGAGGTCATCAAGTACGGCGAGAGCCTTGGTGTGATGACCGAGGACGCTGCAAAGGGCCACTGGGTCTCCCACAACAATCTGGTCAGCGTGCCACGTGACTACGACAGCGAAATGGTACAGGAATAAGGAGGAATCGGAGATGCAATTCTGGGGTTATAAACGCAAAGAAGGCCGTGCAGGTATCCGAAACCATGTCCTGATCCTTCCCACCTGCGCCTGCGGCAGTGAGAGCTGCCGGATCGTGGCAAGTCAGGTGCGCGGTGCGGTCAACATCGTGTTCAACACCGGCTGCTCCGATGTTGCTGCCAACACCGCAATGTCGCAGAAAGTCCTGACGGGCTTTGCCTGCAACCCGAACGTTTACGGCGTCGTTATCATCGGTCTGGGCTGTGAGACCGTTCCCCACGCAAAGCTGCGTGAGAAGATCCAGGCCATGACCAGCAAGCCGGTCGTTTCCTTTGGCATTCAGGAAGAGGGCGGTACCCTCAAGACCATTGAGAAAGCGGTTCGCGCCGCCAGCAAGATGGCAGCGGAAGCTGCCATGCAGCCGAAAGAGCTGTGCGACATCTCCGAGCTGATGCTGGGCATCGAGTGCGGCGGTTCGGACGCCACTTCCGGCATTGCCAGCAACCCGGCAGTCGGCGAACTGAGCGATCTGCTGGTCGATCTGGGCGCAACTACCATGATGAGCGAGTCCATCGAATGGATCGGCGGCGAGCATCTGCTGGCAAAGCGTGCGGCTGCCCCGGCCATCCACAACCAGATCATTCAGGTCTGCAAGGACTACGAAGCCCATCTGAAATCCGCTGGTCAGGACTGCCGCGCCGGTCAGCCCACCCCCGGCAACAAGGCAGGCGGCCTGTCCACTCTGGACGAGAAGAGCCTTGGCTGCATCCGCAAGGGCGGCACCCGTCCCATCGTCGAGGTTCTGGAACAGGCTGTTCCTCCCACGAAGCGCGGCGCAGTCGTTATGGACACCGCCGGCTATGATATTTCCTCTGTCACCTCGATGGTCGCTGCAGGCTGCAACGCAGTCATCTTCACCACGGGCCGCGGCACCTGCACCGGCAACGCCATCGTCCCCGTCCTGAAGGTCACGGCAAATGCTCGTACTTATCAGCACATGGAGGACAACATGGACGTGGACCTCAGCCCCATCGTGCGCGGCGAAAAGACCTATCAGGAGATGGGCGCAGAGATGCTGAACAACATTCAGGATATCTGCAACGGTAAGATGACCAAGGCGGAAGCATTCGGCTTCTCGGATATTGCAGTCGATCATGTCTGCCGCTTCGTGTAATTGTGTCAACTGCGGGAGGATCACAAATGGATATCAAACGATTCCCGGAAAAGATGGGAGACCTTCCTATCGACTTTTCCAATCCCAAGCGCACGCTGATTTCCGGTCTCTTTCAGGAGACTGCAAAGGTCGGCGGACAGCCTCGCAAATTTTTGACCTATATTCCGGAGGGTCTGGATTACTGCCAGCCCTGTCTGGTCGCTGCGATCCCTTCCGGTGAGAAGCCGGAAGAGTATCTGGAAGCTTCCGGTCTGAAAGCTTTCGCAGAGGACAAAAAGCTGTTCCTGCATCTGGCAACGTCGGAGACTGCATGGAACGCGGACGGCAGTGATGCCGATTATCTGAACGCCATTTACGTTGCGATTCAGGCACGCGATTTCTATATTACGATGCAGGATAACATCTATCTCTGCGGCATCGGTGATGGCAGCTTTGCCGCACATCAGGCTGCACGCCGGATGGCAAGCGAGTGGAGCGGACTGATGACGTTCGGCGACCTGAACGGCGATCTGAACACAGAACATACCGCTCTGCGCGGCGAGTCCGATCAGGGTGAAGTAGAGCTGAAAGTCATGGGTATGGCTGCACAGCTCCCCGTCTGGATGAGCATGACCGCAAAAAACGCAGACAACACCGCTGCTGTTGACTTCTGGAAAGAGCAGAACCATGTTGTCGGTGCACCGCTGTCCGGAGAAGGCGCAGATGAGATCTGGATGCCGACTCCGGTGCGCGTTCTGAGCGAAGTCAATGAGGAGCAGATCGCACAGGTTCGTCTGGCCGTTCGTGAAGATCCTTTTACGAAAGAACAGATGGAAGCGGCATGGAGCTATATCGGCCTTGCACGCCGCCACAGAGGCCCCGGCAAGAAGCAGCTGCGCTATTTCAAAGAGCCGATCGCTTGTGGCGCGGAAAAGAAGACCATGGAAGTGGACGGCATGACACGCACTTGGTACGAGTATGTGCCGAAGAGCTGCACTCCGGATCAGAAATGGCCGCTGGTCGTTGTGTTCCACGGTCGCGGAGGCACAGCAGAGACGTTCTTTGATCTGAGCTGTGTTTCCACCGTTGCAGAGGAACGTCACTTTATTGCGGTCGTTCCCGAAGCTGGCGTCTATCAGCAGAAGCCGAACGGTCTGCGCAATGTCCTCCTGTGGTGCGGCATTTATCAGGATACTCCGGTGGACGATGTGAAGTTTATCCGGGAACTGGTGGCAGATGTAGAGAGCCGTCATTCGGTGGATAAGAGCCGTGTCTATGCAATGGGTCAATCCAGCGGCGGCATGATGAGCGACCTGCTGGCTTATACCGCTGGCGACATTTTCGCTGCGGTTGCTCCGTGGTCTGCACTGCGCTGCCCCAGCAAGATGTATCGTGAGTGGCCTGCCTGCGAGCAGCACGTTCCTACAATGATGATCTACGGCGATCAGGACTTCCTCACCGCTGGTCATGGGGAAGACCCGGTGCTGCCCTTCTGCCTCTCGGATGAGCTGCGTGCAACTCTGATGGAGAAGCTGGAAACGTATCATCTGGACCCGGCCAATGTGGAGACTTGGAAAACAGAGCCGATCACATGGTATGCTTTCCCGGACAAACAGGGCGTGCCGATGGTCGTGATTGGACGTGTGGACAACATGGTCCACGCAAATTACCCGGAAGAGAGCTGGATCAGCTATGACCAGTTCCTCAGCCAGTTTCATCGCAGCGAAGACGGTACGCTGTATTACCGTGGCCGTCCCGTCAATGAATCAGACGTTTAAGACATTCGAGTGGAGGAATCACAAATGACGACTCAAATGATCATTTGCTTTGCAATCAGTGCTGTTGTGATTGCAGGTTATATCTGGAATAAGCTCTCCGTCGGTACGGTGGGTTGTATCGGCATCGTTCTCTTCCTGCTGACCGGCTGCATTGGCCCGAAAGATATTCTGGGCAATATCGGCAACGCAAACCTCGTGATGATCACCAGTATGTTTGTCATCTCAGAAGGTTTCAAGCGCACGAAGGCCATCCATCTGGTGGCAAGCACCGTCAAAAAAATCTCCAAGGGCAGCATGGTCATGGTCATGCTGGGCTTTACACTGGCGACTGTTATGGCGGCTACCTTTACCGGCAGCGCAGTTGCAGCGTTCTGCATTGTGGCTCCGATCGTTACCGCAACCTGTGAAGAAATGAACATCAGCATCAGCAAGACCATCTTCAGCGTCGGCCTTGTCAGTATCGCAGCCTGTGCAATTATCCCGGTCGGCGGCTCTCTGGCAATGCTGGCTGAGCTGAACGGCTACATTGCAGCGAATGGTTACGAGCAGTACACCATGGAGGCAATGGATCTGTTCAAAGGCCGTGGCATGAGCCTGCTGGTCCTGATTCTTTACACCACTTTTGTTGGTTTCCGTTTTGCCCCTGAGAAGCCCATCGTTGCAAGCAAGGACAGCTCTGAACTTTCCAAGCGCGTTGCACATCACGAGCCGCTGAAACAGCCGCAGGAGATCTCTGCGATCGCAATTTTCTGCCTCGTTTCTCTCTGCCTGATCTTCAATACTCCGCTGAACAATGTGCTGGCTGCGATCGGCGGTCCGAATCTGGCTGCTTGGGAAATTTCCTTTATCGGTGCCGTTGCAACCGTTGCCACCGGTGTTCTGTCTTCTAAGGAAGCTTGCGCTTCCATGCCGATCGACCTGACCCTGATGGTCGCTGGCGGTCTGTGCATGGGCTCTGCGCTGGCAAACACCGGTGCAGGTGACCTGATCGGCAACGCTATCGCAAGTACGGCATCCAGCCTTGGCAATCCCTACCTCATCGGCGCACTGTTCTATCTGATCCCCTTCTTCCTGACCCAGATCATGCAGAACCGTACCGTTATGGCGATTTTTGCTCCCATCGCGATTCTGGCCTGCAAGAGCATGGGCGCAGACTGCACCGGCCCGCTGCTGCTGGTCGCCTCTGCCTGCTGCACCGCTTTCATGACCCCGATGGCAACGCCTACCGTTCCTATGGTTATGGGCATCGGCGGCTATGATATGAAGAGCAACATGAAGCAGTCTATCCTGCCTGCAATTCTGCTGTCCGCTGCAAATATCCTCTGGGTCATGACGATCTATCCGCTCTGATACATAAAAAAGGAGGCACATTACAGTAACTATGCCCATAGGAATTACAACGGATGTTTTGATTACCTGTCTTGGCGCAGTTCTGGGTGTTGTACTTGGAACTCGTCTGCCGGATTCTCTGAAAAAGGCTCTGAACAATACCCTTGGAATCGCAGCCATTGCAATGGGCATCGTTCTGATCTTGAAAGTAAAGAACCTTTCGGCTGTTGTTCTGACATTGGTGATCGGCAGTATTCTGGGCGAGCTGGTGATGCTGGATGACCGCATCCGAAAGCTTGTGACTGGAGTAGTGCATAAGCTGATGAACGGCGCAGCCGCAGATGAGCGGTTTCTTGCTCAGGTCAGTGCAGTTGTGATCCTGTTCTGCTGCGGCGGCACAGGCTGGTACGGTGCATTGAATGAGGGTCTGACCGGTGATGGAAGCATCCTCATCACGAAATCCATTCTGGATTTTGTCACGGCCTGCATCTTCGGCTCTATCCTTGGCAAAATCGTTCCGATGCTCTGCATTCCGCAGGCCATCATCTACGGCGCGCTGTTTTTGGGATCCGGTGCAGTGCAATCCTTTATTACGCCAGATATCATTGCAGACTTTTCCGCAACGGGCGGTATCATTACCCTTTGTGCCGGTCTCAGCCTGGCCGGTATCAAAAAAGATCTGAAGGTTCTGAACCTGCTGCCTGCGCTTATCCTGATTTTCCTGATCTCAAGCGCATGGACTGCACTGATGGGATAATCTGCCACTAAAATCTACTTGCTATTTTCTTTCTTCTTTTTTCTTCATTATACCATTCTCCTTAAAAGGCAACCTCCCTTCCGACGATCACAGTGTCAGAAAGGAGGTTGTTTTTTAGCGGACTTCATTTCGATCGCAAGTCAAGAAATTATCCATGTCCGATTAGGTGATTCGTGCATGCCTTGTGCATGATCTTGGAGAGATTGTACTTCTTCATACTGCCCTCGCTTTACTTTGCGGGATCAGGTCCTGTATAATGGGCTTGACCCTGTGGGGTTTGGCTCGGTGGTTTCGTTGGTAGCGGACACCGGGCCATTTTTCATGCCAAACGCGCCGGAACCACCAACGCCGTAGGCCATGCCGGCTTCGCCGTCGCCGCGGATGCCAACGTCCGTATGGATCCGGCATCCGATGGGCCTGTTCTGTTTGCCCTGCCCCAAAATAGCAAAAACACGAAAAGCTCCCCGCCTGATCCATCGCTAAAAATCAGACGAGGAGCTTTTCCGAGATTGGGCGTTCAGGCCGGCGGTGCAAAGTGGTGGGCTTTGCGGGAGAATGGGCACCGGCCTGCACAAAAAGGAGGAGATGGGAAAGGGTATGGGTCCACAACAGAAGTTGTGTGAAAGTGGCTGAAACTGCGGGAACTGGATCCCTTTGAAAATGGAACAGCCTGTCCCAGGAGTTTGCGCCCTCCGGGACAGGCTGCTCGTAACGAAAAAGGAGGTAATTATGAGCGGATCAGGCTGCCGCGCCGGCAACCATGTTGGGGATAAAGGTAGACAGAGCCGGGCAGTAAGTGGTCAGGATCACGACGATCAGACTTGCAATAACGAACGGCATGACTTCCTTGATGATATCCACGTAGCGGGCACCGGAAAGCTTCTGAGCCATGAACACGGAGCTGCAGAAAGGAGGAGTGATGAAACCAACGCTCAGGTTGACCAGGATGATGGCACCGAAGTGGATGGTATCAACGCCCATTGCAACAGCGGTGGGCAGCAGCAGGGGCACGATCAGCAGGATTGCGGCGTTGATGTCGATCAGCATGCCGCAGATCAGGAACAGGATGTTGGCGAAGATCAGGAAGCCGAACGTGCTGGAGATGTGGGTGGTGACGAAAGCCTTGATGGCCTCAGCAATGCCGATCATGGAAATGACACGGCCGGAGCAGTTGGAGAAGCCGATCAGGATGCAGATGGTAGCGGTGCTGACAGCAGCGTGGACAGTCATATTCATGAACGTCTCATCCACGTTGTTCTTGTTCATCACGCGCTTGACAAAGTAGAAGATGATGCCGTACAGCACGGCGGCCGCACCAGCCTCGGTAGCGGTAAAGATACCACCGTAGATGCCGCCGAAGATGATGACGGGCATGATCAGTGCGGGGATCGCGCGGATAAAGGTCTTACCGATATTGCCAGCGTAGGTGGAGAGAACGAACGGGGTGGTCTCTTTCTCCTCACGGCGGCCCTGACGGAAGTAGTTGATGAGCATGAAAAGGATGATGCAGCAGATAGCCGGGCCAACGGTGCTCAGCCAGACAGCGGAGATGCTGACGCCTGCGCACAGGCCATACATGATGCCGGGGACAGACGGGGGGATCAGGATGCCCAGGAAGCTGGAAGCGGCGGCCAGTGCGGAGCAGTAAGCGTCCGAGTAACCTTTCTTCTTCATCTCGGGGATCATGATACCGCCGATGCAGCTGATGGTAGCCATGCAGGAACCAGTCAGGATGCCGAATGCAGCGGAGGTCAGGATGGTGACAGCGCCCAGAGAGCCGCGCAGACGGCCCACGATGGACTGGATCAGGTCAACCAGAGCATGGGCAATGCCGCTGTGCTGCATGATGGCACCGGCGAAGATGAACAGAGGCACGGCCAGCAGCGGGAAGCTGTCCAGACCGGAGAACGCGACGGTGCAGATGGTGGAGGACTTCATGCCGGCGGCCACGACGACAGCCAGCGTAGCGGAACCGATGGAGTAAGCGACAGGAACTTTGCAGAACATCGCCAGACCAATGAAGAACAGCAGGAAGATGCCTAACAACGCGATAGGATTCATAACAGTACCTCCTCCTTATTCTTCAGCTGCCGCCGCGGGTGTTTCATAGCTGTAGAACAGGCGGCAGACAGAGTGATAAACCATCAGGACCACGCCGATCAGAATGGTGCTCATAGGGATCAGCATGTTGATGTGCATACTTGCGGACTCCTGCGGGCGCTGAGCCATCTTCATCAGATACTGGAAGTAGAAGACGCCGAACAGGACGATGAAGGCCAGGGTGATGATCTCGGAGAAGCGGTTGAAGATCTTCATGAACTTCTCAGGATCTTTGGATCTCTTATCCACGATGGTGTCCATCAGGTCGATGCCGATGTGGCCATTGTTGATGAACGCGCGGCCAGAGCCGATGTAGGTCATGGCAATGAACAGGTAACGCGCCAGCTCCTCACACCAGGGAGAACTGACTTTCAGAACATAGCGGCAGACGACCTGGAAAATGATCGAGAAAGTCAGAACCAGCATGAACGCAGCCAGAAGACCGTCTTCTACTTTGACGACTCCATGTTCGATTTTGCGGCTGGCAATGACCGAATTCCTTTCTTTTTTCATATACAAACCTCAATTTATCAGTTTATAGCCAATTGTTTTCCATAAAATCCGGTTGCCCGGAGGGACAACGGAGGCAGGAAATGTCTTCGCTGCTCTGCGGGCAACCTGGAAAGAATGGATTTCTGGAAATGTTACGGTTTCAGCAGCGATCAGACGGAGAAGTCCTGATTGATGCGGTCCATGATGTCGGAAGGATACTCGCTTGCGTAGCCAGCCCACAGCTCGACAGCTTTCTCTTTCATCTGCTTGTAGAAGTCGGAAGAAGGATCGATCTCCTCAACCTCGAAGCTGCCCTGATCCAGGATGGTCTGCTCGTCGGCACGCATGTTCTCACGGAAGAAAGCGCCGGCCTCGTCAGCAGCCTGCTTGAAAGCGGCCTGCTGGTTTGCGGTCATGCTGTTCCAGAACTCCTCAGAGCAGGTGATGGAAGCGCCGGAGTACATGTAGTTCAGCATGGTGATGTACTTGATCTTCTCCAGAACACCCATGGACTTCATGTTGTAGATGGAGTTATCGACGCCATCCACGGTGCCCTGCTCCAGAGCAGCCAGAGTCTCGGAAGTTGCGATAGCAGCAGGAATTGCACCCAGAGCAGTGTAGAAGTCCTGGCAGGCCTGAGTCTCAGGCACGCGGATCTTCAGGCCGGTCATATCAGCCATGGAGTTGATGGGGCGCTTGACGTTGCCGCACTCACGGAAGCAGTTCTCAGTGGGTGCCACGCGAATCAGGCCGTTGTCGGCATACTGCTTGGTCAGCTCGTCGTTGATCCAGCCGTTGATGTAGTACTCATCGACCTGATCGTAGTCGGTCAGCATGAACGGCAGCCAGGCCCAGCCCAGACCACCGATGGCAGAGTCAACGCCCATATCAGCAACGAATGCGCACTCCAGAGTGCCCAGCTGCAGCATCTCGGTCTCCTCACGCTCGCCGCCCAGAGAACCACCGGCGATCTTGGTGCCCTTGATGGAGCCGCCGGAGTACTTGTCGGCCAGCTCGATCAGCTTGTCCATGCTCTTGTCCTGAACGCCCTCACCGGAGTGGGTGTTGGTGACGCTGAACGAAACAGCGGGATCGGAAGCGGCGGCAGCGGCATCACCGGCTGCAGCGCTTGCCGCGGTGCTGGTAGCAGTGCTTGCGGCAGTGCTCGTTGCGGTGCTGGAAGAGCCGCCACAGGCAGCAAGGGTCAGAGAAGCGGAAGCCAGACCCATAACTTTCAGGAAATTGCGACGATTGATCTTTTTCATAATAACCATACCTTTCCGTGTGATTGCATCTCTTCGCTTAAAGCAGAACATGTGCCGATGCATAGAACACATCTCCCGCATGGATCCGTAGTTTAGGCTTTGCAAGGCGTCTCTTTCTCAATGTGGATGTGGTGGCCGCTGTAGTTGCCGGGCACGACGCCCACCTGATACTTGGCAGCCTCCAGGATCTTGGAGAAGTTTACGCCGGTCTCATAGCCGGACTCGTTGAGCATCCAGACCATATCCTCGGTGGACAGGTTGCCGGAAGCGCCGGGTGCAAACGGGCATCCGCCCAGGCCGCCCAGAGCGGACTGCACTTCATCCACGCCGCTCTCAATGGCTGCCATGGTGTTCACCATGCCCAGTCCGCGGGTATCGTGGAAGTGAACCTGCAGCGTCAGGGCCGGGTAAGCGGCTTTCAGGGCACCGATCACGGCCTTGACCTGTTCGGGGTCTGCCAGACCAACGGTGTCGCACAGGCAGCAGGTGGTCATACCGGCATCCACATAATCTTTCAGGAACGTGACAACGGCCTGCGGGTCGTTGTACTTGCCCTCAAAGGGGCAGCCAAAGGTGGTGGCCAGGTCTACCACGATGTTCATATCGGGGTAAGCGGCGCGGATCTCCTTGTAAGCTTCCAGCGACTGCTCGTGGGTGCGGTTGATGTTGGCCTTGTTGTGGCTGGTGCTCAGCGAGACAACGTAGCAAACCTTGCGCAGGCCCAGCTCATAGGCGTTCTGCGCGCCGCGCAGGTTGGGCACCAGAGCAAACAGGTCCAGATCGGGGTACTTCTTCAGTACCACCTCGGTCACAGCCTTGGCGTCTGCCAGCTGCGGGATGGCCTTAGGGCTGACGAACGAAGTATATTCGATGTGCTTCACACCGGCGGCGACCAGACGGTCGATGACGTCCAGCTTGATCTCCGTGGGGATGGGAGGCGTGCACTTCACGCTCTGGAAACCATCGCGGGGACCAACTTCGATGACTTCGATTTGCTTACTCATAATCATCCAGCTTTCTTTCTCTGTATCGTGTCAGATAACGCCCTTAGCTTTCAGGTCAGCCAGCTTGGCCTCGTCCAGGCCCAGCAGCTTGCCATACACATCGGCATTGTTCTCGCCCAGCAGCGGGGCAGCTTTGCGGGGAGCGGTGCTGGTGCGGGTGGTATGTGCCGGGATGGCAGTGATCTGCAGCTCGCCGATGCCCGGCTGATCGATGGTGGGGAACATACCGCGAGCCCCCGCGATCTGCGGATCCACGACCAGACGGTCGAGGGTGTTCACAGGGCAGGACGGGCAGCCGGCGTCGTTCAGCAGCTTGTCCACTTCATCAATGGTGTGCTGCTTGGTCCAGGGCACGATGATCTCGCGCATGGCCACATGGTTTGCAACGCGGTCCTTGACCTCTGCAAAGCGGGGGTCGGTCTTCAGCTCAGGCTTGCCCATCACATCGCACAGGATGGCGTAGAGCTTGTTGTTGCCGGCTGCGATGACCACGTCGCCGTCCTTTGCGGGGAACGTGTCATACGGGTAAGTGGATTCGTAACGGTTGCCGATGCGCTGGGGAATGCGGCCCGTGGACTGATAGATCATGGTAATGTTCTCCATGGCGGCTGCCACGGAATCCACCAGAGCCACATCCACTTTCTCGCCCTTGCCGGTCCGCTGCTTGTTGACCAGAGCAGCCAGCACACCAACGGTCATGTTCAGCGCGCCCAGCACGTCGCCCATCGGGGTGCCGGTGCGGGTGGCGGGGCCATCGGGCCAGCCGGTGGTGCTCATCAGGCCGCCCATGGCCTGACCAACGATGTCATAACCGGCGCGCTTGCTCAGCGGGCCCGTGTGGCCGAAACCGGAGATCGAGCCGTAGATGATGCCGGGGTTGACCTCTTTCAGCACATCATAGCCCAGGCCCAGTTTCTCCATCGTACCGGGGCGGTAGTTCTCCAGCACGACATCGGCCTTTTTGACCATCTCTTTAAAGATCTCTTTGCCTTCCGGCTCTTTCAGGTTCAGGGTCACGCCGACCTTGCCGCGGTTGAAGTTTGCGTAGTAAACACTGTTGCCGTTGACAAAGGGGCCCATCTTACGAGTATCGTCGCCGCCCTTGGGGTTCTCAATCTTGATCACCGTAGCACCCATATCGGCCATCATCGTTGCTGCATAAGGGCACGCGAGCACGCGGCCCAGATCCAAAACAACGATACCATCCAGCAAACCTTCCATTTCCTGTACACCTCCTGCAAGAATTAACCAAAACCGAAAATACAGTTGTAGAGTGAACTGCCGATGTTTTATTTTATTCATGAACCGTGATATGGTCAATTGTTTGACAAAATGGCCGAAAAGTGTTCCATTCTGTTCCAATTTCGTGTATATTTAGGACGCGTGGAACAAAAAGAGAGAAAAAAGATGCTTTTTCGCAACATCAAGGGAGGAAACATTTTGGGCAACAGTTACAAAATCTGCTTTCTTGGTTATCGAAAATTACGGGAGATGGCGCAGCAGGTCATTGATAAGCTGAATTATCAGGACACCACCGTGGTCATGAAAGAGTGCGCCATCGAAACACTGGAGCAGGTGGTCAACGAGGCGGACAGCGAGGGCTGCCAAGTGTTCGTGGCAGGCTCCGCCAATGCCGAAGAATTCAAGCAGCGCTTTTCCGAGCACCTTGTGGAGCTGCACATTGATATGTCGGACTATGTGTACTGCCTCTGCCGCGCCCGGGATATGGGGGCCAGGCGGGTGGGTGTGACCATCTACCGCAAGAGCCGCCAGATGAATTTTGAGGCTTTACAGGAGCTGGCCGGCATCCCCATTGAGCCCATTTATTTTGAGAGCGAGCCGGAGCTGACCTACCTGCTGGAGCACACCAGTTGTGATTGCGTCATTGGAGCGTCCCTGACGGTGGAGGTGGCCGAGCGGCTGGGGCTGCCGTGCATCCTCATCTACGATGGTGAGTACACCATCCGCACCAGCATTGAGCGGGCCCGCCTTCTGGCCGCGGAGCTGCAGGCCTCCTCCCGCAAGGAGGCCATCACGGACGCGCTGGTCCGGGACGTGCCGGCGGGCATCATCATCACCGATGAGAACGACCGCATTACCACGTTCAACCAGCAGGCAAAAGCTCTGGTGGGCCTGCAGGGCCGCAAGCTCCGGGGCCTGGAGCTGGGCGAGCTGGTTCCCCCGCTCTCTTATAACACGTTTTATAAGAGCGGCCAGATCAAGACCGACCACATCCACCTGCTCAACGGTACCATGGTGCGCTGTGTGCAGACTCAGCTCCAGCAGGGCAACCGCCAGGTGGGAATGCTCATTACCATGCTGCCGGACAGCAGCCGCCGGAAAAAGACGGCGGATACCCAGAAATTTGTGGCCCGGCACCAGTGGAAAGACCTTGTGGGCGATTCGGTGGCCATCACCCAGGCCATGACGGCGGGGAAACAGCTGGCCCAGACCGAGGAGCACATCATGATCCTTGGCGAGAGTGGCACCGGCAAGAGCTTTTTTGCCCAGTGCATCCACCAGAGCTCGCCCCACGCCAGCGAGCCCTTTGTGGTGATCAATGCCACGGTGGTGGGACAGGATGCCTCCCGTACCCTCTTTGGCAGCGAGGAGGGCGCCAACGACCACGCGGGTCTGTTTGAGCTGGCGGGCAATGGCACCATCGTCCTGCAGGGGCTGGGCGGCGCGTCCGAGTCGTTCTTCGCCTGCCTGAGACAGGTGCTGGTCTACCACTCGTTCTTCAGCGTGGGCGGCACCACCCTCAAGGTGTTCCAGGCCCGCATCATCACCCTGCTGGAGCCGGAAGAGGCGGGCCGCTTCCCCCGGGAGCTGCGGGAGATGCTCTCGGTCTTTTCCCTTACCCTTCCGCCGCTCCGGGAGCGGGGCGATGATGTGATCGAGCTGTTCCGGATCTTTGCGGTGCGGGGGGAGGCGGGCACGGTCTCGCTGCGCGGGCAGAAAGAGCTCTGGAAAGAACTGGACGAGCTGCTCCGGTTCTATGCCTGGCCCACCAACCTCATCACCCTTTCGGCGGTGGTCAAGCGGTATGTCTACCTCTACCGGCAGGCCATGAACCCCTCCCCCGGCGTCAAGCGGCAGCTCCTCATCAAGGCCATTGGCGAGGACGAGCTTCTGGAACAGCTGCGGCAGGAATACCCTGCCCTGCAGGACCCCGCCGACAGCACCCCGGAGGCCATTGTGGAGGGCGTTGCGGAGATGAAGCGGCTGCTCAAGTACAACGACAACACCATTGCCGATAAGCTGGGTCTTGGACGGACGACATTGTGGAGAATGCAGAAGAAATCCGGTGCAGCCAAAGCCAAAAAAGAGGAGTGACCTCCGACCACTTACATTATAAATAAGAGAATCAAAAAAGCAGCACCAGCACGGCGCGGAATCCCCCAAAACCGTTGACATACGGGGCGCGGAGGTGTAGACTACTTGTTATAGGGAGTAACAAGTTGCGGCGGCGTTGTCCGCGGCAGACAGCTCCCGAACGATAAGAAAGAAGAAAAAAGGAGAAGCATCATGAAAGTTATCAACACGGAAAAAGCTCCCGGCGCAATCGGCCCCTACTCTCAGGGTTTTGTGGTCGGCAACCTGGTCATTACCTCCGGTCAGATCCCGGTGAACCCCGCTGACGGCTCCGTCGGCGAGGGCATCGCTGCTCAGGCTGAGCAGAGCTGCAAGAACGTTGGCGCCATCCTCGAGGCTGCCGGCAGCAGCTTTGACAAGGTCGTCAAGACCACCTGCTTCCTGGCGGACATGGGCGATTTTGCTGCTTTCAACGAGGTGTACGCAAAGTACTTCACCTCCAAGCCCGCCCGCAGCTGCGTGGCCGTCAAGACCCTGCCCAAGAACGTCCTGTGCGAGATCGAGGCTACCGCTGAGCTGTAAGCGGAGGCTCTCTATCCCTATAAAGAAAAGCAAAAAGCGCTGTTGTGTGTTGCAACAGCGCTTTTTGCTTTACAGCTGATCGTTTTTCAGTTTCTCCAGCACCTCGTCCAGCGAGGCGCACTCCATGGTGTACAGGCTCCGCATCTCGTCGTCGGCGGGGACGAGGTCGGGCACCATGACGGTGATAAAACCGCCCCGGGCACCGGCCCGGACGCCGTTGTAGCTGTCTTCCAGCACCAGGCAGCGGGCGGGCTCCACGCCCAGCTTTTTCGCGGTCAGGAGGAAGATCTCCGGGTCCGGCTTGGAGTGAGCCACATGCTGGCCCGAGACGATAGCCTTGAAGTAATGGGTCATCCCCCACTGGTCCAGATTGTTGCGGATCATGGCCTCCCGGCTGGAGGAAGCCACGGCCATGGGGAGGCGCTGCTCGTCCAGCCAGGCCAGCAGGGCGTCCAGCCCCGGCTTTTTGGGGACAGGGGCGGAGAGGAAGACTTCATCCGCTACCCGGTGCAGACTCTCCACGATGCCATCGGCATCGCAGTCCGGGCCGTAAAAGCTCCGCACCACGTTGCGGGTGGTCTCGCCCGCCGTGCCCCGGGCGGCCTCGGCCAGGCCCTCTTTGTAGGGCAGGCCCAGCGCCTTGAGGGCCGGGTCCCAGAATGTGGCCCACATCCGCTCGGTGTCGAACATGGTGCCGTCCATATCAAAAATCACGCCGTTTATCATAAAAAAGAGTCCTTTCTTTTGGATGCTTCGCACTTTATTCTATCATACTTTACCACAACTTACACGCCTCAAAGATGAAAGATTTTTTGATTCCTTGAAAAAATGATTCAGCATACTATAATAGAAAACAACATTCGGCATTTTTGGCGCGGGGCGTGCTGCCCGCGTTGGCTGTGTGAGATCAGAAAAGAGGGAAAATTATCATGTTGGATATCAAGATCACCCGCACCACTTCTCCCAAGGAGAAGCCGCAGGACGAGAGCAAGCTGGGCTTTGGCAAAAAGTTCACCGACCATATGTTCGTGATGGATTATACGGAGGGCGAGGGCTGGCACGATGCCCGCATCGTCCCCTATGGCCCCTTTGAGCTGGACCCCGCTACCGTCGTGTTCCACTATGCGCAGGAGATCTTTGAGGGCATGAAAGCCTACCGCACCGCGGACGACACCGTGCAGCTGTTCCGCCCCGAGTGCAACGCCAAGCGCTTTCAGGATTCTGCTGACCGTCTGTGCATCCCCAAGATCCCCGTGGAGGATTATATCCAGGCGGTTGAGACTCTGGTGGACGTGGACCGTGACTGGGTGCCCCACACCGATGGCGCTTCCCTGTACATCCGCCCGTTCATCTTTGCGAACGATGTGGGCCTGGGCGTGCACGCTTCCAAGCACTACATCTTCTGCATCATCTGCGCACCGTCGGGCGCTTACTACGCTGAGGGCATCAACCCCGTCCGGATCTACGTCGAAGACGAGTACATCCGTGCCGCTCCCGGCCTGACCGGTTTTACCAAGTGCGGCGGCAACTACGCTGCTTCCATCAAGGCCGGTGAGCTGGCTGAGGAGCAGGGCTACGCACAGGTGCTGTGGCTGGACGGCGTGGAGAAGAAGTACGTCGAGGAAGTCGGCAGCATGAACATCATGTTCAAGATCGACGGCAAGGTCTACACCGCCGCTACCGTCGGCACCGTTCTGCCCGGCGTCACCCGCCGCAGCTGCATTGAGCTGCTGAAAGACTGGGGCTATGAGGTCATCGAGGGCAAGCTGGCCATCGCTGACATCATGCAGGCTGCCCGCGAGGGCAAGCTGGAAGAGGTCTTCGGCACCGGCACCGCCGCTGTCGTCTCCCCCGTCAAGGAGCTGGTCTGGAAAGGCGAGCACGCTTACATCGGCGACGGCAAGATCGGCCCTGTCACCCAGAAGCTGTACGACACCATGACCGGGATGCAGTGGGGCAAGATCCCCGATACCAAGGGCTGGATCGTTCCGGTGGAGAAGAAATACTAAGCCGCTTTCCAGAATTCTTCTGTTCAGAATTTTTGTAAACGCCGCCAGGACAGGACCCCGGCGGCGTTTGCCGTATCCGGATGCTTTTTATTGCAATTCCTGATTTACGGTGTTAAACTAATCTCAGAACAAGAAACTGAGGGAACGAGAGGGATTTTGGAACGATGATCAAAAAGTGGACTGTGCGCTACCCGGCCGTCAACGGCGAGGAGGAGCGGCGCGCTTATGTATATCTGCCCACCATGTATGAGGCAGACCCGGACCGCCGGTATCCGGTGCTCTATATGTTCGACGGCCAGAACGTGTTTTTTGACAGCGACGCCACCTATGGCAAGAGCTGGGGGATGGCCGATTATCTGGACTACACCGACACCCCGGTGATCGTGGCGGCCATTGAGTGCAATGCGGGCCCCAACAACGAGCGGCTGGTGGAGTATTCCCCCTACCGTTTTGACGACCCCAACTACGGCCACTTTGACGGCAAAGGCAAGGACACCCTTAACTGGTTCGTCCACGAGTTCAAACCATACATCGACAGCCAGTACCGCACCCTGCCCGACCGGGCTCACACGTTCATCGGGGGCAGCTCCATGGGCGGCCTGATGAGCCTGTACGCCCTGCTGGCCTACAACGATGTGTTCGGCCGGGCAGCGGCACTCTCGCCCTCCCTCTGGGTGGCCCCGGCGGCCCTCATGAACCTGACCGCCCGCACAAAGCTGGCGTCGGGCACCGTCCTCTACATGGACTACGGCTCCAAGGAGATGGGCAACCACGAGGGGATGCGGAAAGGCTTTGGCGAGATGTGCGGTAAAATTTTTGCCCGTGGCATCAACCTGACCGCCCGGGTGGTGCCCGGCGGCACCCACAGCGAAGCCAGCTGGGAAAAGCAGCTGCCGTTTGTGTTCCATACCCTGATGTATGGGCTTGAATAAGACAGATGCCCTTGGCTCTCCCTCTGGGAGAACGGTCTGCGAAACAGACGGAGAGGGCACAAAAGGAGGTATCCGCGATGGAAATGCAGTATTTTAAGGATTACAGTCCCGCCCTGGGCCGAGAGATGGAGTGCAAGGTATACGGCCATGCAGGCCGCCCCATCCTCTATATCCCCTGCCAAGATGGCCGCTTCTTTGATTTTGAGGACTTCCACATGGCCGACACGCTGGCCCCGTGGATCGACTCCGGCAAGGTGATGGTGCTTTCCATCGACACGCTGGATCGAGAAACCTGGTCCGACCCCAACGGCAACCCCTACTGGCGCATCCGCCGCTACGAGCAGTGGCTCCGCTACATCGTGGACGAGGCCGTGCCCAAGCTCCAGCAGATCGCCCGGGAGCGGAACGGCTGGGACGGAAACCCCGGCGTCATCGCCTTTGGCTGCAGTCTGGGTGCCACCCATGCCGTCAACCTGTATCTCCGCCGCCCGGACGTCTTCTGCGGCTGTCTGGCCCTCAGCGGCATCTACACGGCGGCTTACGGCTTTGGCAATTACATGGACGAGCTGGTCTACATGAACTCCCCCGTGGATTACATGGCCAACTTCCCGGAGAACCATCCCTACATGGAGCTGTTCCGCAACCAGAAAGCGGTCATCTGCTGCGGCCAGGGCGCCTGGGAGCAGCCGGACACCACCTGGTATCTCAAGCGCATTTTTGAGGCCAAGCACATCCCCGTCTGGGTGGATCTGTGGGGCCAGGATGTCAAGCATGACTGGGATTGGTGGTACAAGCAGGCAGCGTATTATATGCCGTATGTGCTGGGAGAGTAACTCCTCCAGTCGCCTATGGCGACAGCCCCCTCAGGGAGCTGGCACGGCGTAAGCCGTCTTTATAGAGGAAAGAGGAATCGTAAACACCATGCAGAATTTTATCTTTATTTCGCCCAACTTCCCTACCAACTATTGGCAGTTCTGCCGGGAGCTGAAAAACAACGGCATGAACGTGCTGGGCATCGGCGACCAGCCCTATGATGAGCTGAAGCCGGAGCTGAAAGAAAGCCTGAACGAGTACTACAAAGTCGGCAACCTCGAAAATTATGATGAGGTCTACCGTGCCGTGGCGTTCCTCGCGTTCAAGCATGGCCGCATCGACTGGCTGGAATCCAACAACGAGTACTGGCTGGAGCGGGACGCTGCCCTGCGTACCGATTTCCACATCACCACCGGCTTCCAGACGGAGGACATGCCCCGCATCAAGTACAAGAGCAAGATGAAAGAATACTACCAGAAAGCGGGCATTGCCACCGCCCGCTACCACATGGTAGACGATTTTGCGGGCTGCAAAAAGTTCATCGAGGAAGTGGGCTATCCCGTTGTGGTCAAGCCGGACAACGGCGTGGGGGCCTCCGATACCCACAAGCTCTCCAGCGAGGAGGAGCTGAAAAAGTTCCTGGCTTACAAGGCGGAGAATCACGCCGATGTTTCCTACATCATGGAGGAATTCGTCCGCGCCGAGGTCAACAGCTACGACGCCATTATCGACGGCAGCGGCAACCCCATTTTTGAGGCCGGCAATGTCAGCCCCATGTCCATCATGGACATCGTGAACGACAACGACAACTCCATCTACTACATCATCAAGGACCTGCCCGAGGACACCCGCGCCGCTGGCCGTGCCGTTGTCAAGAGTTTTGGTGTCAAGAGCCGCTTTGTCCACTTTGAGTTCTTCCGGATGACCGAAGACCAGACCAGCATGGGCAAAAAGGGCCAGATCGTGGCGCTGGAAGTCAACATGCGTCCCTGCGGCGGCTTTACCCCGGACATGATCGACTTTGCCCGCTCCACCAACGTCTATAAGATCTGGGCCGACATGATCGCTTTTGGCGGCACCGATATGCCGGTGGGCGAGCACTATTACTGCGCCTTTGCGGGCCGCCGCGATGGCAAGCACTTTGTGTACAGCCATGAGCAGATCATGCAGAAGTACCAGAAGAACATGAAGATGGTGGATCGGATCCCGGACGCTCTCTCCGGTGCCATGGGCAACCAGATGTATGTGGCCAACTTCTCCACCCGCGAGGAGATGGAACAGTTCTACTCCGATGTGCTGGCCGTCACCGACCCCATCAACGCCAAGGTGCAGAAAGAGCTGACCGAGGTGCTGGCTCTGGGCGAGCCGGACGCGGCTTCCACCAAAGCGGTCACCCCTAAGCCCGATCTGACTCCTGCCATTAAGCCCACCACCGCCGTGGCCGAAACCAAGACCAAAGCCGTGGCAGAGGTGCCCACCAGGGCGGTCACCGAGACCCCGACAAAAGCCGTTGCCACCCAGCCGACCAAAGCAGTCACCAAAACGCCCACCAAGGCCGTCGCCACCCAGCCCACGAAAGCCGTGACTAAAACGCCCACCAAGGCTGTGACCAAGACCAGCCGGAAAGGCAAAAAGTAACCATGCGGTAAAATAATGCAGCCGTTCTCCCGATTGGAAAGGAGGACGGCTGTTTTTTTTGTTGGATGTTCCAGTTTTTGCGGGGCGTTTTTTGCAATGTGACAAATTGCGGAAAAACACTTGACATTTTTATACAGGGGGGGGTAAGATTGGCTTACAGAGCCGCGTTGGGTCGGCTTCTGAAATAACATATAGGAGGAATCCGATTATGAGATTGTCCAATCGAATTGCGGCAACGGCTCTGGCCGCTGTCATGGCAGTATCTATGCTGACCGCCTGCGGCGGTGGTGGCGGCGGCTCCACCGGCGGCAATGGCGGCGGCAATGGCGGCGGCAGCGGAAACAATGGCGGAAGCATATCCGTGGCTGTGCCTGCACCGGACAAGTTTAAAAATGTTGGCACTGGTTCCGAAAGTGAGGGTGGCGGGTCCGGCACTTTGGGTACGCCGATCGCAAGCTTCAGCGGAAGCCAGTATGCAGCTTTTGTTCAGAATGTGAAGAATCATCAGTCCACCGGTCTGTACATGGAATACACCACTGTGGAATATGATGCGAACAAAGCATATAAATCTGGAATGAACTATATTCTTGCAGCGGATAGAAATGACATCTATGTGAAAATGAGGTCTGTCAACAGCACATCCTCGGTTCCGAGTGTGGTATTCGGAACGGTCGAGAACAATACAGAGTGGTTGTACAACTTGTTTGAAAAGTCGAAGGTTGCAGTGGGCGAGCAGGGAGCCTATAATGAAGGCCAGCTGTGGGATGATATTGGCTTTAGTGCAGAGGATCTGCCCTATCAGATGTACAAGACTGTTGTAAAAGTGAACGGCCAGCCCTATAACGCTGAGACCTTTACGGATTCCTATGGAGCCAAGTACACTATCTGCTATCAGGGCAGTATGCCGAAGTATACGATGATTGAATATGCGCATCCGGATCCAGACGGTGTGCAGTATTACGTTACCGAGTATAAGACCATCCAGTACACCACAAACGGCCTGTGCCAGTGGCCGAAAGACGGCTATAAGGTCTATAAGTACGTCAGCACTTCTGAATCGGACGGCACGGCAACGATTGTGCTGGCCGATGAAGCGGGCAAGCAGTATACGATCACTATCGTGGAAGGCGTCCCCAATGGCCTGACCGTTACAGATGAGAACGGCAATAAGGTCACAGATCAGTTTAAGTGGCTTATGCAGGGCGAGTAAAACAAGAATATAATTTACAACCAATAATCTTCAGCCCCGGAACGGCATCTGCCGCCCCGGGGCTGTGTTTTTAATTGTCCCCTGCCGCGGAATGTGTTATACTGGTTGCAAACAAATAAGAACGAGGTAACGACCCATGAAAATTCCCGCAAACGGCTTTACGCACGCCGGCAAGTTCCACGCGGACGACGTGTTTGCCACGGCGCTGCTCCAGATCCTGCGCCCGGATATTAAAATCACCCGCGGCTTTGTGGTGCCGGACGATTTTGACGGCATCGTGTACGATATCGGTTTTGGCATGTTCGACCACCATCAGGAGCCGCGGGAGTACCGCGCCAACGGTGTTCCTTACGCGGCGTTCGGCCTGCTGTGGCGGGTGCTGGGCCCGGGGCTGGTGGGCGAGCGGCAGGCCCGCCTCATTGATGAGAACTTCATCCAGCCGCTGGACCTGAACGACAACACCGGCGAGCAGAACAGCCTGTGCGACGCCATCGGTTTCTTCAACCCGGTGTGGGACTCCAAGGAGGACCAGGACGCCTGCTTCTTCAAGGCGGTGGCCGTGGCAAAGCAGATTCTGGAGCACCAGATCGAGAGCGCCAACGCCGTCAACCGGGCGGACGAGAAAGTCCAGCAGGCCTACCAGAACTCCCGGGACGGCATCGTGGTGCTGCCCTGCTACCTGCCCTGGAAAAACGGTCTGTATAAAACCGATGCCCTGTTTGTGGTCTACCCCAGCCAGCGCGGCGGCTGGAGCGCTCAGTGCGTGACCGACCACAAGACCAAAAAACCCAAGCTCCCGTTCCCTCAGTCCTGGGGCGGCCAGCCGCAGGAGGTCATTGAACAGAAGAGCGGGATCCCGGGCATCAGCTTCTGCCACGCCAGCCGCTTCCTCATTACGGCCAAGGATAAGGAGACGGCCCTTGCCGCCTGCCGTCAGGTGCTGAAAAACAATGGCCGCGTCTGAGACGGCATCCGGGCCAAAGCCCGCGTTCGTCTATATGGTGCGCTGCGCGGGCGGGCAGCTCTACACGGGCTGGACCAATGACCCCGCCGCCCGGCTCCGGGCCCACCAGAGCGGCAAGGGGGCCAAGTACACCCGGGCACAAGGGGCGCTGGGGTTCGCGTACCTGGAGCGCTGCGCGGATAGATCCGCTGCCCTGCGCCGGGAGATCGCCCTGAAAAAACTCCCCAAAGGACAAAAAGAACTGCTCTGTACGGCGTGGAACGCGGCGGGCTGCCCGTTTGCCCCGGAAACAAAGCGGTAAACCAGCGGCATCCGTGGAAGCGGGTGCCGCTTTTGTGTGTATAATTTTAAAAAATACAGAAGAATATACAGGCCTGAACTGCATAAAATTTGGATATAAACATAAAATATTGAATAAACATACAAATTGACGCAAATCTCACCGGAAAAGGGGCCAAGGTTTGGCGGGTTTGAGAATTGACGGAAAAGCCGCATGGCGTATAATAAAAGCGTACTCAAGAACAGTGAGCGATCGAGAAGCCCGGGAGGGATGCCCGGTGCGGAAAAACAAAAGTGTAGCATGAAAATAAAGGAGCCATTATCATGAAAAAGGAAGACATCAAGAAAGTTGTTCTGGCCTACTCCGGTGGCCTCGATACCTCCATCATCATTCCCTGGCTGAAAGAGAACTACAACAACTGCGAAGTCATCGCTGTTTCCGGCGATGTGGGCCAGGGCACCGAGCTGGACGGCCTGGAAGAAAAGGCCAAGAAGACCGGCGCTTCCAAGCTGTATGTGCTGGACCTGAAGAAAGACTTCGTTGAGAACTACATCTTCCCCACCCTGAAGTTTGGCGCAAAGTACGAGGACTACCTGCTGGGCACCAGCTTCGCGCGTCCCTGCATCGCCAAGGCTCTGGCCGACATCGCCATCAAAGAGGGTGCTGACGCCATCTGCCACGGCTGCACCGGCAAGGGCAACGATCAGGTCCGTTTTGAGCTGACCCTCAAGGCTCTGTGCCCTGATATGGCCATCATTGCTCCCTGGCGTGAGTGGGATATCGAGAGCCGTGACGAGGAGATCGACTACGCCGAGGCTCACCACATCCCCCTGAAGATCAACCGTGAGACCAACTACTCCAAGGACAAGAACCTGTGGCACCTGAGCCATGAGGGTCTGGATCTGGAGAACCCCGCCAACGAGCCCCAGTACAACAAGCCCGGCTTCCTGGAGCTGGGTGTCAGCCCCGAGCAGGCTCCCGATAAGCCGACCTATGTGACCCTGCACTTTGAAAAGGGCATCCCCACTGCCGTGGACGGCAAAGAGATGGGCGCTGTGGAGCTGGTGGAGTACCTGAACAAGCTGGGCGGCGAGAACGGCATCGGCCTGCTGGACATCGTGGAGAACCGTCTGGTCGGCATGAAGAGCCGTGGTGTCTATGAGACCCCGGGCGGTGCCATCCTGTACAAGGCCATCAACGTGCTGGAGACCATCACTCTGGACAAGGAGAGCTCTCACTTCAAGGCACAGCTGGCCCAGAAGTATGCCGATATCGTTTACAACGGCCAGTGGTTCACCCCGCTGCGCGAGGCTCTGGATGCCTTTGCCGACAGCCTGGAGAAGACCGTGACCGGCGATGTCAAGCTGATGCTCTACAAGGGCAACATGATCAACGCTGGCGTTACTTCTCCGTTCACCCTGTACGATGAGCAGACCGCTTCGTTCGGCGTGGATAAGGACTACGACCAGTCCGATGCCACCGGCTTCATCAACCTGTTCGGCCTGTCCATCAAGGAGCGCGCAAAGCTCTCCAAGAACTGGCCCGAAATCAAGTAATTGATTTAAGCTATTCTTCCCCTCCGTGTGTTTTCACACTTTCACACGGAGGTTTCCATCAACCGGCTCGATGCCGGCGGCACCGCCGCAGGAGCGTTTTCCCCTGCGGCGGCTTTGCCGTTTTTAGCGCAATTTTCATAAATAGTGCCGATCAAAACGGCATCTTTGCGATATGCAGTTTGCGGATGTTGCTTGTGCGTTCAAAACGCAAACTGCGATAGAGAGGTTTTTATTTTATGGCAGAACAATTGTGGAAAGGCCGCTTTTCCAAGGCGGTGGACTCTCGCGTCAACGATTTCAACTCCTCCATCCGCTTTGATCAGCGGATGATCGCCCAGGATATGCGGGGCAGCGGCGTGCACGCCGCGATGCTGGCCAAACAGGGCATCATCTCCGAGAAAGACTGTGAGGATATCCTCGACGGTCTGGCTTCCATCGCCGACGATCTGGCTTCCGGCAAGTTGGAGATCGACCCCAACGCCGAGGATGTGCACACCTTTGTGGAGCAGACCCTCACCGCCCGCATCGGCGATGCCGGCAAGCGGCTGCACACCGGCCGCAGCCGCAATGACCAGGTGGCTCTGGATATCCGCCTGACCCTGCGGGACTACAGCCACATGCTGCAGGGCTATATCGTGGAGCTGGTCAAGGTCATCTGCAAAAAGGCGGCGGAGAACACCACTGCCGTCATGCCCGGCTACACCCACCTGCAGCGGGCTCAGCCCATCACCTTTGGCCACGCCCTGATGGCCTATGCCTGGATGCTCCTGCGCGATCTGCAGCGCTTTGAGGACGCCACCGCCCGGATGGACGCCCAGTGCCCGCTGGGTTCCGGCGCCCTGGCCGGCACCACCTACCCGCTGGACCGCCAGTTCACCGCCGAGAAGCTGGGCTTTGCGGCTCCCTGCCCCAACAGCCTGGATGGCGTTTCTGACCGTGATTTCTGCATCGAGCTGGCCAACGCCATCTCTATCTGCATGATGCATCTCTCCCGCCTGTCCGAGGAGATCATCCTCTGGTGCAGCTGGGAGTTCAAGTTCATTGAGCTGGACGACGCGTTCACCACTGGCTCGTCCATTATGCCCCAGAAGAAGAACCCCGATGTCACCGAGCTCATCCGCGGCAAGACCGGCCGCGTTTACGGGGACCTGAACACCCTGCTGGTCATGATGAAAGGCATCCCGCTGGCCTACAACAAGGACATGCAGGAGGACAAAGAGGCCATCTTTGACGCTGTGGACACGCTGGAGCTCTGCCTCAAGACCGTGACCCCGATGCTGGACACCATGAAGACCCTGCCCGCCAACATGCGCCGGGCTGCCGCCAAGGGCTTTATCAATGCCACCGACTGCGCCGACTACCTGACCAAAAAGGGAATGCCGTTCCGTGACGCTTACAAGCTGACGGGCTGCATGGTCTCCGACTGCATCGCCAAGGATCAGACGCTGGAAGAGCTGACCCTCGACGAGTTCAAGGGTTACAGCGCCCTGTTTGAGAACGACATTTATGACGCCATCGACCTCATCAAGTGCTGCGAGGGCCGTACCAGCTACGGCGGCCCCAGTGAGGGCAGCGTCAACCACCAGATCGAGCTGGCAAACGCCCAGCTGGCCGCATGGGAGGCGAACAACGCATGAGCGTGAAAGTATTTATTGACGGCTCTTCGGGTACCACGGGCCTGCGCATCGCCGACCGTCTGGCCGCCCGGCCGGAGATCGAGTTGCTGAGCATCTCCGCCGAGGGGCGCAAGGACGTCCATGAGCGGGCCAAGGTCATCAACTCGGCAGACCTGGCGTTCCTCTGCCTGCCGGACGCGGCTTCCAAAGAGGTCATGCCTCTGCTCCGCCCGGACGTGAAAGTGCTGGACACCTCCACGGCGTTCCGCACCGACCCGGCCTGGGATTACGGTTTCCCGGAGCTGAACGGCCAAAAAGAAAAAATCCAGAGATCTTACCGGGTGGCTGTGCCCGGCTGTTATGCCAGCGGCTTCATCAGCATTGCCCGGCCCCTGGTGGAGCTGGGCCTTGCCCCGGCGGATTCCCCGTTCAGCTGCACGGGGATCTCCGGTTACTCCGGCGGCGGCAAAAAAATGATCGCCGAGTATGAGAGCCCGGACCGCCCGGCTCACAGCAAGCTGGATGCACCCAAGAGCTACGGCCTGGGCCTTGCCCATAAGCACCTGCCCGAGATGCAGAAGATCAGCGGCCTGGCCCACACGCCCGCCTTTGTGCCGGTCGTGTGCGATTATTACTCCGGAATGCAGGTGCTGGTGCCGCTGGACCTCAAGCTGGCAGGCACCCCCGCCGAAGCAGTGGCGGAGGGCATTGCAAATTACTACAAGGACGGCGCCACCGTCAAGGTGCACGCCCTGAACGAGACACTGCCGGAAAACGGCCTCTACTCCAACGCCATGGCGGGCAGTGACCGGATGGAGCTGTACATGACGGTCAACGCGGCGGGCGACCAGATGATGCTGGTCTCCCTGTTCGATAACCTGGGCAAAGGTTCTTCCGGCGCTGCCATCCAGTGCATGAACCTGATGCTGGGTCTGGATGAAGTGGCTGGATTAGAGTAATGTTCCGAAAATAGGGGGAAAGAAAATGGGTTACAAGGAAGTAGCGGGCGGCATCTGCGCGCCCAAGGGTTTTGCAGCCGCAGGCGTCTGCTGCGGCATCCGGGCGGGCCACACCGAGAAATACGATCTGGCTCTCATCAAGGCGGACGTGCGCTGCGCGGCAGCGGGCGTTTACACCACCAATAAGGTCTGCGGCGCTCCCATCAAGGTGGACCGCGCCCACCTGAAAGACGGCTATGCACAGGCCATCCTCGTCAACAGCGGCAACGCCAATACCTGCGCCGCCAACGGCGTGGCCCTGGCTGAGGAGTGCTGTGAGCTGGTGGGCAAGGCACTGGATCTGCCCGCCGAGGATGTTCTGCCCGCCTCCACGGGCGTCATCGGCCAGCCCATGGTCATTGACCCGTTTGCCAGGGGCATCCCGGCGGCAGCCGCCAAGCTGGCCGCTACCGAGCAGGGCAGCACCGACGCGGCAACGGCCATCATGACCACCGACACCCACAAAAAGGAGTACGCCATCCAGTTCGAGCTGGGCGGCAAGACCTGCACCGTGGGTGCCATCGGCAAGGGCAGCGGCATGATCGCCCCCAACATGGCCACCATGCTGGCGTTCTACACCACCGACGCAGCCGTCTCCCCCGCTCTGCTGGAAAAGGCCCTCAAGACCGTTGTCCCGGGCACCTACAACCAGATGAGCGTGGACCTGGATACTTCCACCAACGACACCCTGATCATCATGGCGTCCGGTCTGGCGGGCAACCCGGAGATCACCGAGGAAAACGCCGATTATGACGCCTTTGTGGCGGCCCTGACCGCCATTGCGGAGCACATGTGTGCCGAGCACGCTGGCGACGGCGAGGGCGCGACCCACCTCATCACCTGCGAAGTGACCCACGCCCCCGACCTCAAAACAGCCCGTGCCGTTTCCCGCAGCGTGGTCTGCTCCAACCTGTTCAAGGCAGCCGTCTTTGGCCGTGACGCCAACTGGGGCCGCATCCTCTGCGCCATCGGCTACACCCCCGGCGATTTCTCCATTGATAAAGTCTGCGTCTGGCTTTCGAGCAAAGCAGGCGAGGTCTATGTCTGCGAGAACGCCGCCTACCACCCCTACAGCGAGGAAGAAGCTGCCAAGGTGCTGGCCGAGCACGACGTGCTGGTCAAGGTGGACATGGGTACGGGCGACGCCTCCGCCAAGGCGTGGGGCTGCGACCTGACCTACGATTACGTCAAGATCAACGGCGATTACAGAACTTAATGAAACTCCCCCAGTCGCCTGCGGCGACAGCCCCCTCACAGAGGGGGCCTGAAAGCCTCCCTCCTTGAGAAAGACTCCCCCGGCCGGGGGAGGTGGCACGAAAGTGCCAGAAGGGGAATGGGTGGCATCGCGCAGCGATGACGGAAGGAGTTTGTCTGGTGGAAAGCAAATGCCGGAGCAAGTGTGCTGGCGGCAAGGAGAGTATATGAAAAACGAAGAAATGGCGCGGCTTTTTTCGGAGGCCACCCCTTATATCCAGAAATACCATGGCAAGACCATGGTGGTAAAATACGGCGGCAACGCCATGATCAACGAAGAGCTGAAGAACGCCGTCATGAACGACCTCGTCACCCTGACCCTGCTGGGCGTCCGGGTGGTGCTGGTGCACGGCGGCGGTCCGGCCATCAATGAGATGCTCAAAAAAGTGGGCGTCGAGAGCCATTTTGCCAACGGCCTCCGGGTGACGGACGACGCCACCATGGAGATCGTCCAGCAGGTGCTGGCCGGTAAGGTGAATAAAGACCTCGTGGCCAAGCTCCGGGGCCGCGGCGTGGGCCTGTGCGGCATGGACGGCCAGATGCTCCGCTGCACCGAGCTGGACCCCCAGCTGGGCCATGTGGGCGAGATCGTCCATGTGGACGCAACCCTGATCTCCAGCCTGCTGGACGGCGGCTTCATCCCGGTCATCGCCACGGTTGGCATGGACGACCTGGGCCAGGCGTACAATGTCAACGCCGATACGGCCGCGGCCCAGATCGCCATTGCCCTCAAGGCCGAGAAGCTGGTCTCCATGACCGATATTGCCGGCCTGCTGCGGGATAAGGACGATGAGACCACCCTCATCCCCGAGGTGGAAGTCTCCGAGATCGAGGGCTACAAATCCGCCGGGATCATTGCAGGCGGCATGATCCCCAAGATCGGCGGCATGGCCGATGCCATCTATCAGGGCGTGCACGAGGCTGTCATCATTGATGGCCGTGTGCCCCACTCCATCCTTCTGGAGCTGTTCTCGGACCGCGGCTCCGGTACCCGTTTCTACCGCCGCAGCCATCGGGAATAAGGATTGCGGAAAGCACAGTAGGGCGATATAATAGAGAGCAAGAGAAGCCCTACGATCAGGAGGTAACATTATGGATTCCGAAAAAGTCATCAAGCGGGACAATGAATATGTCCTGCATACCTATGGCCGCAACCCTGTTGTCCTCGAAAAAGGCCACGGCCTCTATGCCGAGGGCCCCGAGGGCCAGAAATACCTTGATTTTACCAGCGGCATCGGCGTCAACAGTCTGGGCTACTGCGACCTGACCTGGGCCGAGGCCGTGTCGGAGCAGGCCCACAAGCTGCAGCACACCTCCAACCTGTATTACACTGCCCCCTGCGGCAAGCTGGCCAAAAAGCTCTGCAAGCGCACCGGCATGAGCAAAGTCTTCTTTGGCAACTCGGGTGCCGAGGCCAACGAGGGTGCCATCAAGGCGGCCCGCAAATACAGCTTTGACCACTACGGCAAGGGCCGTGATACGATCATCACGCTGGTCAACAGCTTCCATGGCCGTACCATCGCCACCCTGACCGCCACCGGTCAGGAGGTCTTCCACCAGTACTTCGGCCCGTTCAACGACGGTTTCCAGTATGTCCCGGCGGGGGATATCAACTCCCTGACCGAGCTGGTGGACCGCCACACCTGCGCCATCCTGCTGGAGCTGGTGCAGGGCGAGGGCGGTGTCATGGCGCTGGACCCGGAATATGTGCAGGCCGTCCGCGCGCTCTGCGATGAAAAAGACCTCATCCTCATTGTGGACGAGGTGCAGACCGGTGTGGGCCGCACGGGTACATTCCTCTGCTGTGAGCACTACAACCTCAAGCCGGATCTCGTTACGCTGGCCAAAGGCCTGGGCGGCGGCCTGCCCATTGGCGCGGTGCTGATGAATGAAAAAGTGGCCGAAGGCATGGGCCCCGGCAGCCACGGCTCCACCTTTGGCGGCAACCCGGTGGTCTGCGCCGGTGCCAACGTGGTGGTGGACCGGATGGACGCCGCGTTCCTCTCCAATGTCAATGAGCGGGCCGTCCAGCTCCGCACCGGCCTTGCCAAACTGCCCCGGGTCAAAAGCCTTTCGGGCATTGGCCTGATGGTGGGCATTGATTTCCTGGAGGGCATCCAGGCCGCCGATGTGCTGGCTGCCTGCCGTGAAAAGGGCCTGCTGGTGCTGACGGCCAAGACCCGTCTCCGCCTGCTGCCCCCGCTGACCCTCACCGCCCACGATGTGGACATGGCGCTGGAAATTCTGGGCGAAGTGCTCACCGGGATGCAGCCCAAGACGGTGGAGGAAACGGCATGAAACATCTGCTGAAAATGAGCGACCTCACCCCCGGCGAGGTGACCCACATCCTGGATGTGGCCGACCAGCTCAAAGCCCAGCAGAAAGCCGGGGGCACCCCTCCCCTGCTGGCGGGGAAAAGCGTGGCGCTGATGTTCTCCAAGAACTCCACCCGCACCCGCAACAGCTTTGAAGTGGGCGTCTACCAGCTGGGCGGTCTGGGCCACTACATGAACGCGGCCACCGAGCTGCAGCAGTCCGGCCGTGGCGAGCCCCTCAAGGACACCGCACGAGTGCTGGGCCGCTATTATGACTGCGTCGTCTGGCGCACTTACCGTCAGTGCGATCTGGAAGAATTTGCTGAACTGGCGGGCGTGCCCGTCATCAACGGCCTGACCGATTACGCCCACCCCTGCCAGGTGCTGGCCGACCTGATGACCATTCGGGAGCGCCGGGGCACGCTGGCGGGTCAGAAGCTCTGCTTTGTGGGCGACGGCAGCAGTATGGCCAACAGCCTCATCGTGGGCGGCCTGCTGGCCGGAATGAGCGTGACCTGTGTCTGCCCCCGGGACTACCGCCCGGCGGCCGATGTGGTGATGTTCGCCTACAAGTACGGCGAAAAATTCCACCTGACGACCGACCCCGCCGAGGGCGTCAAGGACGCCGACGTGGTGGTAACGGCTGTCTGGAACACGGCCCGCCCCGGCACCCAGGACAGCGAGCAGCGCCTGCGGGATTTCGCAGGCTACCAGCTCACCAGCAGCCTGCTGGCAGCGGCCAAGCCCGACCACATGGTGCTCCACTGCCTGCCCGCCCACCGGGGCGAGGAGATCTCCACGGCCGTTTTTGAAGGCCATGCGGATGAGATCTTTGACGAGGCTGAGAACCGCCTCCATGTCCAGAAAGCCGTTCTGGCCATCTTGCTGGGCGGAAAATAATGTTCTTTTCAAAAACAGAAACCGGCGTCTGCCAGACTCATCCGAGCGGCAGACGCCGGTTTTGTTATAATGCAAAATAGAAAAGCACGGTGCATTCCGGCGTGGAGCGGGACAGATGAAAAACGGTTGACGGAAAGCGGAGTTTTTGTTATAATAATTAGGCTTGAATGGTGCGGGAGATGAGTCCTCCGTGAGATTCGAGCGGAACAGAATATGGAGATGTATCGAAGTGGTCGTAACGAGAACGACTCGAAATCGTTTTGTCCTTAACCGGGCACGTGGGTTCGAATCCCACCATCTCCGCCAACAAAAGGCACCGGCTCAGGCTGGTGCCTTTTTTGCGGCCAAGATGGTGCGGATGAGAACAGGGCGGCGGTCCGCAGACCGCAAGCAATCAGCCCTGTGGGCTGTTGCTTAGCCCGCGGGAGAATGCCCACCATCTCCGCCAAAAGTCGCAGATTCAAACGAATCTGCGACTTTTTATTTTGCATCAAGCAGAGAAAGACCGCTTTTGCCTCATCACAGTATCAATAATTTTTGCTCAGAATCTTCTCAAGCGTGTCCGCAAACTTGGCATCCTGCTCCTTCGTCCGTTTTGGGCTCCCCTTGGGGTGCTTTCCGGCACGGAGGAGCTTTTTGTTTTCATACCGTCGCAGCATGAGAGCGTCTATGTTGTCGGCGGTGTATTTCAGACCGTTCTGGTTCAGCACCCGGGCGCACTTGGCAAGGCACATACTCGCCAGCCCGTAGTCCTGCGTTACGACCACGTCCCCCGGTTTTACCCGGTTGACGAGGGCAAAATCCACGCTGTCCGCTCCTTTGTCGAACACCAACGTCTGCGCACCTTCCCGCTCGATTTGGTGAGCTGTGTCGCACAGGATGATGACAGGAACGCCGACCCGCTTTGCAATCTGCAACGTCAGATCGACGACCGGACAGCCGTCTGCATCAATCAGAACTTGTCGGGGCAAGACCCCTCCATTTGCTTCGCAAACCGTTCTGTCGCTTAAACGCCCCACTGGGGCGTTCATTGCTTCGCAAACGCGAATGGTCATGTGTGTTCCTCCATCGCCCACTGAAAGGCTTTCGCCGTGCGCAGGTCGGCGTCTTTGAAATGCCCGCCGCTGTTCCATTCAAGGGTGCAGTCTGCGCCACGCTCTGCAAGCCGACTGTGCAGGGTGCGGATATTATCCCCTACTGCAGCCATGACGGTGTTTTTCGTGCGCTCTTCCTTGTTGCCAAGGCTCAGATAAACGCGCTGTGCCTGTATCGGGTGCTGCTGCTCAAACTCCATCCAGCCCGGAAACCAAATAGAGGGCGAGGCGGCGGCGATACCATAGAACAGATCAGTCTGGGTGGATGCCCACAGCGCAAACAGCCCGGCCAGCGAATAGCCACCCAGAATGATTTTGACGTTTTCCGGGAGATCAAACTGCTGCTCCAGTGTGGGGATGACCTGTTCCATCAGAAAGCGCAAGGTGTCCGCAGCATTGCCGCCAAACCCTTGCTTTCCCCACACGGCAGGAGACTTCCACGGAGAAAGTGCATCGCGTTCCAGCTTTCCACGGGCACGGCCGCAAACAAAAAGTGGTGCGCACTCTGTGCAATAGCGGCAATCTCGCTTTCCATGCTTTGCAGCTCGTGTTCGCCGGTCATTTGGAGCAGCAGGTATTCTGCATGGGCTTCGCCGTAAATGCGGCAAGGTCTGTTCCCGATTTGCATTGTCTGTGCGGTCATTGCAGCAGCCTCCCGAAAAAATTTTGATAAGCCCAGTATAGCAACTGAAAAATCATTTTGCAATTCAAAAGGCGTTCGTGGGCATCGGCCATATCTGCAAAATGGTACAGTTGTTCATCGTCCGTGTTTCACGTTCTTCTCAAAAAATTAAAAGTGCGAACAAAAATTTTGTTAAAATGTATTGCATATAATTTCTGGCTCATGTATAATAGTTTTGTGAATATTCGCCTGCTGCTTTGATGTGAGAGGGCTGTCCTATGAAACATTTGCAGAAGCTTGTTACCATTGTCCTCGCATTTGTTTTGGCGTTGAGCCTCAGCCTGACTGCCTTAGCAGAAGAAGACTATGGGCAGGAAGTTACGGGAGAGGGTAATCTGTTCCAGAACAATGAAGCCCAGACTACATTCAGCGTCGTTGCAGTACCGGCAAATCTTTCTGCAACAGTTCCTCTCAATGTCACTTTTGCAGTCAAACGCAATGGTGATTTTGTTTGTCCAGGGGGCTATGCAATTACCAATACGGGCTCTGAAATTTTTCATGTTTCGGATATCCGCGTAACCATGCTCGATGCAGCATATTCTTTTGTAGAGAGTGATGAGAATTTGCAGGATCGGCAGATTTATCTGACGATGACTGGAACAAATCCGGGCAGTATGAGTCCTATTTCGGATACGATTACCTTTGTGTCTGGGAGTGATAATACAAAGCAATCGTTTGGGACTGAGCCCACGACCTATAACACCTGGAATGTCGATCAGGGCGGAAAAATTGAATTTGAGTTTAAAGGAAAAGTGAATGGCATCAGTGCGAAGTGGGCCGATAAGCAGGAACTCTTCACGATTGCGTATACCATAGAGCCAGGCGAGATATATGGGCCAAATCCAAAAGGATAAACTGTTTCCACCGGAGCGGGGGCTCGCCCGCCCCGGTGTTTTTATCGTTTGAGAAAGTGGGTGCATTGGATGCGGGAGTATCACAAACAAGTCCTCCTTGGCCTGAAATTTCTCCTGTCCCGTGGGCTTCCGCTGGTGCTGGTTTCTGCCGTGACGGCAGGCGTTTTCCTGCTGAAGACGCCGAACAGCGCAAAGCAGGCCTTTGCTCCGGGAGCCCGTGACCCCAATGCAACGATAGGTCAGTACGAGGGAAAGTCGGAGGCGGAGATTCAGGCAGAGCTGGACAAAGTCGTGCAGGAAGGGATGTTCAACATCTCCATCAACCCGGATATCCGGATGACCAGCGGCAGAGCGGAAGCGGAGCTGCGGGTGGAAAATATTCCGGCCAATCACCATCTGATGAGCGTCACTCTGAGCCGGGATGATACCGGGGAGGTGCTGTATGCCTCCGGCCTCATAGAACCGGGATATCACATTCAGGCGGTGCCGCTGGAGACAGTCCTGCCCGGCGGCAGCTATACGGCAACAGCACTGTTTACAGCATACGATCTGGAAACGGAACAGCCCACCGGACAGGCTGCGGCAAGAGTCCGGATCACAGTCGCAAAGTGAGAAAACGAGCCATTTACAGCGGTACTTGTAAATGGCTCGTTTTTGTTGATGTTATTGCCCTCTCGCGATCTCCTGCAGCTTCTGCTTGTCCAGCACCTCCACGCCGCCACGGTAGAGGCGCACCCAGCCCTCCTGCGCGAAATATTTCAGCAGGCGGCTGACCACCTCGCGGGCGGAGCCCATATAGCGGGCCATCTGGTCGTGGGTCATGCGGACATCGCTGCCGCCGGTCTTGGCCAGCTCGTCGGTGAGGAAGATGGCAAGGCGGCGGTCGGCGCTCATAAACAGAATTTGCTGCATCGTCCACATGGTATCCGAGAAGCGCTCCGCGGTCATCTGGTAGGCAAAGCAGCGGACGTGAACATTCTGCTGCATCAGGCGGCGGAACGTTCCAGCGCCGATGCAGTAGGCCTCGGTGTCCTCCTCGGCGTCGATGTACAGATCAAAATTGACCGAATCCATGACACAGGAGGCCGAGAGGATGCAGACCTCCCCCGGGAAGAGGCGGTAAAGGGTCACGTCCCGGCCATCCTCGGAGAGGAGATAGGCTCGCAGCTGGCCGGTGCGGAGGAGCAGGATGCCCACGCAGTTTTCCACGGGGCTGTGCACCCGCTCCCCTTTCTTGTACTTGACCGGCCGGGTGGTGCGGCAGAGAAACTCCTGCTCCTCCGGGGTCAGCTGCTCCCAGAACGGGAAGCCGCAGGCCAGGCAGTCCGGGCAGACAGGGGACTTTTTATCCAATTCCGGCATGATTCATCCTTTCCGCAGGGCCTTGGCGGCCTCGCTGCCCGCAAGGGCACCCTCGTACACGGCCTTGGCAACCTGCAGCAGGCCGCCGGTGCAGTCGCCTGCCGCGTAAAGGCCGGGCAGAGTGGTCATCATGTGCGCATCGGTGACGATGCGGTTCCCGTCCACTTCGGCCCCCAGCTTGCGGGCCAGAGCGGTGCTGCCTGCCACGCCCAATGCGACGAACACGCCATCCAGTGCCACAGTCTCGCCGCCTGCCAGCTGGACGCCGGAGACCCGCTGTTCCCCCAGAATGGCTTCTACTTTTTCGGGGCGGACAGCCACTTCTGCCGGGAACTCCGCGGTCAGAGGCTGGCCGTTGGCCAGCAAAGTGACGCTTTTTGCCACCGGGAGCAGTGCCTGCGCTTCATGCAGGGCATACTCGCCGCTGCCCAGCACAGCCACATCTTTGCCACGGTAGAAAAACGCGTCGCAGGTGGCGCAGTAGCTCACGCCGTGGCCCTCCAGCCCGGTCAGCCCTGGGATGCGGGGAGCGGCCCGGGAAGATCCGGTTGCCAGAATGACGGCGTCTGCCGGGTAATCGCCGTCCAGCGTTTCGACCGTCAGCTTATCGGTATAAGTCAGGCCAACGGCCTCGGCGGTGACGAATTTCACGCCTACAGCTCTGGCACCCTCCATGCCCCGGCGCTCCAGCTCTGCCCCCGAGATGGGCTCGGCAAAGCCGTAGTAATTCTGGATGAGCTCGGCGCGGTCCAGGGCGCCCGGGCCCTTGGTCAGGATGGTGGTGTCCACGCCTGCCCGCGCGGCGTACAGTGCAGCCGATACGCCCGCCGGGCCGGAACCGATAATGACAATGTTCGACATTTATATTCTCCTTTTCAGGTCCGATGTTTGCTTACACTTCTATTATACACAAAATCTGCCCGTTTTCCGTGACTGAGTTCCAAAAAGTTTTGGATTGTGTTATACTGGTTCCATGATTTGAATTTTCATGGAGGCTTCCATTTTATGTCCAAGCAACGCCTGCTTTTTATCACCACGGGCGGCACCATTGCAAGTGTGCGCACGGCCCAGGGGCTCAAGCCCGTCCTTTCCAGCGAGGAGCTGCTGGCCCACCTGCCGGAGCTGCAGGAGCTCTGCTGCCCTGAGACACTGGCTCTGTGCAGCATCGACAGCACCGACCTGGGCCCCGAGCACTGGCTCATGATGGCCCGGGCTGTGCAGGAGAATTACGCCCTCTACGATGGGTTCATCATCTGCCACGGCACCGATACGCTGGCCTACTCGGCGGCGGCCCTTTCTTACCTCATTCAGAACGCCGACAAGCCCATCATCCTGACAGGCGCCCAGCAGCCCATCTCCAATGAGATCACCGACGCCAAGAAAAACCTGCGGGACAGCGTGATCTGTGCGCTGGACCCCGGGAGCCGGGGCGTGATGGTGGTGTTCGGCGGGCATGTCATCGCGGGCACCCGCGCCAAAAAGAACAAGACCATCAGCTATGATGCCTTTGCGTCGGTCAACTTCCCGGCGCTGGCGCTGGTGCAGGGCGACCGGCTGGTGCGGTATGTCCCCTCTCCCTGGCCCACCGGCCCGGTGGAGTTTGGCCGGGCGCTCAACCCCAAAGTCTTTCTGCTCAAGCTGACTCCCGGCCTGAGCCCCGAGCTGATCCCGGCCATCTTTCAACATTACGACTGTGTGATCGTGGAAAGCTTTGGCGTGGGCGGCATCCCGCAGCGGCTGATGGACGCCTTTGCCGAGGGGTTGGGCGACTACGACCAGACCCACAAAATCCTGATCCTGACCACTCAGGTCACCTACGAGGGCAGCGATGTGGGCATTTACGAGGTGGGCAAACGGGTCAAGAACCGCTTCCGTTTCCTGGAAGCCCATGACATGACCATTGAGGCGGTCATCACCAAGGTGATGTGGCTGCTGGCCCAGAACTGCGAGAGCTTCGACCAGCTCCAGCAGCGGTTCTACCGTCAGATCAATTTTGATACATTTTATCATTGATCGGTTGGCAGCAAAAAAGGACACGACAGCGCGCCGTGTCCTTTTTGCGGTACAAACGTTAAAATACAAGCTGCACCAGCAGCACATAGCAGAGCGTGCCGCCTGCAATGGATACCAGTGTTTCGTGCTTCCACTTGTGGAGCGCGATGGTCACGCCGATGGCGATGGCCTCCGGGATGCCGTGGCTGCCCGTAAAGACGCTGACGCCTTTGAGACAGTAGATGATGAGCATTCCGAAGATGGCGGCGGGCAGCACCCGCCCCAGATACCGGACGACTTCCGGCGGCTGCTGGTCCTTGGACGAGAAGATCAGGAACGGCAGAAACCGGGTGAGCATGGTGGCTGCCGTGCAGGCGGCAATGGTGATGCCAAACTGGACTCCGCTCATGGGGCCACCTCCTCGGTTTTATCAGCCTGCTCAATGGGCTTGCGCAGCACGAGCAGCAGCACCAGAATGCAGATCATGGACGGGATCAGAAAACTGCCGGAGCCAAACACCAGCAGGCAGACAAACGGCACCGCCAGCCCGATGAAGCCGGAGTAGTGCTGCTTTTCTTTCTCCCACTGGTTGAGGAAGATGACCACGAACATGGCTGTCATGACAAAATCCACGCCCTCGGTGCTGAACGGCAGGATGGAGCCCACCGCTGCCCCCAGAAAAGCGCTGGCCACCCAATAGATCTGGTCCAGCAGGGTGATGAAGAACATGAACCACCCACGGTCTACCCCCTCGGGCGGCTCGGCCGAACAGGTGATGGAAAACGTCTCGTCGCTCATGGCGTAGATCATGTAAAAGCCGCGCGGGCCGTAACCCTTATAGCGCTCCAGCATGGTCAGGCCGTAGAACAGGTGCCGGGCCTGGATCATGAGCGCCATCAAAAAGGCAGAGAGGGGCGAAAAGCTGTCCAGCAGCAGGGAGGCCAGCACAAATTCCAGGCTTCCGCCGTACACCACGGTGCCCATCAGGGGCGGCAGCCAGATGGGCAGGCCCAACGACTGCACATAGATGCCGTAGCCTAGCCCCAGCACAAAATACCCCGTCAGCACCGGAATGGTTTGGGGGAACGCGGCTTTCAGCGCCGCCAAAACCGCCCCGGAGGAATCGCGGGACGGGGTCAAAATGGTTTGATTCGTCTGTTGCATTTTATTCAACCCTCCAATCTAGTATTATAACAGGTTTATCCTGCTTTGCAAGAGGTGGTTTCCGGATGCAAAACACCCCCGCTGAAAGCTTTTGGAAAGCTCTCGGCGGGGGTGTTGTATTTTGATGAGAAAGGGGATCTTAGGCTTCGTTCTTTTTGGCAAGGTCTTTGATGTAGAGGGCGCGGGTGGCGTTGAGGACGGCGATGATCATGACGCCGACGTCGGCGAAGATGGCCGTCCACATGCTGGCGATGCCCAGCGCGCCGAGGATGAGGCAGATGCCCTTGACGCCCAGCGCAAAGACGATGTTCTGGTACACGATGCCGTTGGTGCGGCGCGCGATCCGCATGGCCAGCGCGATCTTGGCCGGGTCGTCGTCCATCAGGACAACGTCCGCGGCCTCAATGGCAGCGTCGGAGCCCAGAGCACCCATGGCAATGCCGATGTCCGCACGGGACAGAACAGGGGCGTCGTTGACGCCGTCGCCCACAAAGGCGAGGTTCTCTTTGGGCTGCTTGGAGGCCAGCAGCTTCTCGATCTGATCGACCTTGTCGCCCGGCAGCAGGCCAGCGTGGTACTCGTCCAGGCCCAGCTCGGCGGAAACGGCTTTTGCCACCGGCTCGGCGTCGCCCGTCAGCATGACGGTCTTGCGGACACCGGCCTGTTTCAGGCCCTTGATGGCCTGTGCGCTGTGGGGTTTGACCACATCGGCAATGAGCAGGTAGCCTGCATACTTGCCGTCAATGGCCACATGAACGATGGTGCCGGCCTCCGTGACGGCAGGGACGGTCAGGCGCAGCTTTGCCATCAGGCGGGCATTGCCGCAGGCCACGGCTTTGCCGTCCACCTTGGCCGTAACGCCGTAGCCGCCAAGCTCCTCCACGTCGGTGACGCGGCTCTGGTCGATCTCCTTGCCATAAGCGGCCTTGACGCTCAGGGAGATGGGATGCTTGGACCAGCTCTCGGTCAGGGCCGCGGCCTCCACCAGAGCGTCCTGCGAGGTGCCCTCCGTGGGATAAATGCCGGTGACTTTAAAGGTGCCCTGCGTCAGGGTGCCGGTCTTATCAAAGACCACCACACCGGTACGGGCCAGCTCTTCCAGATAGGTAGAGCCCTTGACGAGGATGCCGCAGGCGGAAGCGCCGCCAATGCCGCCGAAGAAGCTCAGAGGGATGGAGATGACCAGCGCGCAGGGGCAGCTGATGACGAGGAACGTCAGGGCGCGGTAGATCCAGTCGCCAAAGCGGGCGGGCTGGCCCATCAACAGCAGAACGATGGGCGGCAGGAATGCCAGTGCCAGAGCGCCGTAGCAGACAGCGGGGGTGTACACCCGGGCAAAGCGGGTGATGAAGTTCTCGGCCCGGGCTTTCTTCATGCTGGAGTTTTCCACGAGGTCCAGAATTTTGGAGACGGTGGATTCGCCAAATTCCTTGGTGGTCTGAATCTTCAGCAGGCCGGTGACGTTGACACAGCCGCTGATGACCTCATCCCCGGCCTTGACGTCCCGGGGCAGGCTCTCGCCGGTGAGGGCGGCGGTGTTCAGGGCCGAAGCGCCCTCCAGAATGACGCCGTCAATGGGGATGCGCTCGCCGGGCTGGACCACGATGGTGGTGCCGATCTCGACCTCATCCGGGTCTACCTGTTCCAGCTTGCCGTCCTCGCCCTCAATATTGGCGTAGTCCGGGCGGATGTCCATCAGGCTGGAAATGCTCTGGCGGCTCTTGCCCACGGCCACGCTCTGGAACAGCTCGCCGATCTGATAGAAGATGATAACGGCGCAGCCCTCAACGTAATCGCCCAGGGCAAAGGCACCCACGGTGGCAACCGCCATCAGGAAGCACTCGTCAAAGGGCTGGCGGTTCTTGATGCCCTTGATGGCCTTGCGGAGCACGTCCCAGCCGACCACCAGATACGGGATGTAGTACAGCACCAGCTCCACCGGCGTGGGGAAGCTGGGCAGCAGTTTCAAAATGGCTACAAGGATCACCGCTGCGATGATCTGCTTGAGCATTTTCTTTTGTTTTTTGTTCATCTCAGTCTCTCCTTTTGCGCGGATCTCGGCACGGGTTTTCAGGGGGAGTTTTCGTCCGATTCCACCTGTTTTCCACAGTAAGTGGGCTTTTCCACGTTTTCCCCCGCCTTTTCCACAGACTTTTCCCGACAAAAAGAGGCTGTTTGGCGTCTCTTTTTGCACTTTTCCGCAAGAAATGTTGAAAACCAGGTGGAAACTGTGGAAAACCTGTTTCTTTTTCCACAAAAGCGTTCCGCTGTATAAAAAGGCCCCTCCCGGGGGAGGGGCTCCGAGGTTCCGGAAGATCAGATGCCGAAGATCTCGCAGTCGTCCTCCACTTTCTTGCAGGCGGTCAGCACTTCCTGCATGGTGGCCTTGGGGTCTGCACCCTCAGCAAACTCCACGTTCATCTTCTGGGTCATAAAGCTGACGGTTGCCTTTGCCACGCCGGAAACGGTGTTGGCAGCGTCTTCCATCTTGGCGGCGCAGTTGGCGCAGTCCACTTCGATCTTGTAGGTCTTCTTCATCGTAAGTACCAGCCTTTCTCATTCTTCAATATGATCCATCCCCATGGAGAGGATGCTGCGCACATGGTCATCGTCCAGTGCGTAGTAAACAGTTTTGCCCTCCCGGCGGAACCGCACCAGTTTGCAGTCCTTGAGCACCCGGAGCTGATGGCTCACGGCGGACTGGCTCAGCTGCACCGCGTTGGCGATGTCCTGCACGCACAGCTCGTTATCGTGGAGCGCGTACAGGATCTTGATGCGGGTGGAGTCGCCAAATACCCGGAACAGGTCGGCCAGCTCGTAGAGCACCTCGTCATCGGGCATATCAATGGGCTGCGCGGCGGGGGCGCTTTTCTTTTCGGGTTCCTGCTGCGGCATCTGGACATCTCCTCTTGGGTCGGTTTTATATGAACGTTTGTTCATGTGTTCATGATAGCATGGGGAAAGGCTCCTGTCAAGGGGTTTGGAGAAGAATTTTGCTGGAATTGCAAAAAAGATATTTTTTGCCCCAATACGCAAAAAAGTGGCATTTTTATTTTGCAAAAAGGGTGCGGTTTCAAGGCCTCAAATCCAGCTTGCTGCTGCTTGACTTTCCACCGCATCCTTGCTATAATACAAATAGAAAAGGCACTGCGACAAGCGGTTAGCCCTTTAAGTAGAACAGCTGAGCAAAGCTCGAACCGTCACCGTGCCGGGTGGCGGTTCATTTTTTTACTCTGATCGTAAAAGTGAATCCAAAAAGATGGAACGTCAAAGTAATAGGCATATGCTTCACCCCCTTTTCAGTGGGATGAAGAGCCGAACCGCCTGCCGTTGTATGCAGTGCCTTGCTGCCATTTCGGACAGCATCTTTAGCGTATCATAATTTTTGACAAAAAGCAACCAGATGAGGTTGCTTCTATTTTTTTCGATGAATATACCACGGCAGATACATCCCCGCCAGCACCAGCGCCACGGCGGGGAGAAAGCCCAGGAGATACCACTGTTCCCCAAACCACTGGGTAAACAGCGCCGTCACCGGGCTGCTGGTGGGGCCGTTCAGAAAGTAAAAGTTTGTGTACAGCACTTTATTTAAAAAGTAAATGGGCAGCGCCGAGCCAAACAGGAATGCCAGCACCGCCGGGAGCCGCCGCACCTGCGGGCGGAACCCGCCTGCTACCAGCAGAACCGGGTAAAGCACCAACAGCCCGTGGAGAGTGACGGAGTGGAGGTTGATGAGGCTCCACGCCTTTGTCCCCAGCCAACCGGGGCAGAGCAGCGCAATGGCGGCCCCCGGTGTGCAGAGGGCGTAGAGCTCCTCTTTGCACCAGTCCTTTCCGGTCAGGGTGCAGGTTGTGCAGAGGAAAATATGGATGCTGCACAGGTGGAGAGGCAGGTAGCTCCAGTTCCACTGCCCGGTGGCCAGCATGGCAATGACCAGCACGGCTTCATCTGCCAACAGCAAAACCGTAACGCCCCACAGGATGCGCCGCCGGGTGCGTTCCGGGCTGCGGCGGTACCAGCGGGCTGTCAGCAGGATGCAGACCGCCACTGCCTCCAGCTCTCCCAGGTGCACCGCTCCAAACAGCGGATAGCCCTGATACCCCGGGCCATACCGCTGGGCGATCATTTCATACGACATCCAGAACTCACTCATCTGCTCCACCGCCTTTTTGCCTTTATTATGGGCTCGTTCCATCCAAAAGGGAAGTGTTTTGGCGGAAAAATCTCCAAAACAGGTGCACAGCGGCGCAAAATGTGGTATTCTACTGTTGGTTCGTAAATCCATGTCGTTTCGACATCTTACACAAAAAGAAAAGGAGAATTTTTATGACTCTGACAACTGGGATCCACGGCGAGCAGTCCGTGGCTGTGACCAACGAAAACACCGCGAAAACCATGGGAAGCGGCACGCTGGACGTGTTTGCGACTCCCGCTCTGGTGGCACTGGCCGAGAAGACCTGCTGGATGAGCGTGGCCGAGGCTCTGGATGAGGGCTGCGGCACCGTGGGCACCAAACTGGAGCTGGAGCACACGGCCCCCACTCCCGTGGGCATGACCGTGACCTGCGAGAGCGAGCTGGTGGCCGTGGAGGGCCGCAAGCTGGTGTTCAAGGTCTCGCTCCACGACGAGAAAGGCCCCGTTGGCGGCGGCACCCACGAGCGCTTTGTCATCAACAACGCCAAGTTTGCGGCCAAGGCCGAGAGCAAAAAGAATTAAACCTCTCAGTCGAACTTCGCTCGCCAGCCACTCCCCTTTCGGCACTTTCGTGCCACCTCCCCCGGCCGGGGGAGTCTTTCCTAACAGGGGAGCCTTTGGCAAATAGATCAACTTTCATCCGACTGCCAAGGCCTCCCCTCGACAGGGGAGGTGGCATCGCGTGAGCGATGACGGAGAGGTTCCAGTTCCAGCGGCGGCGGGTCGGCCCGCAGGGCCTCCTGCTCGGCTTTCTGCTGGGCCTCCCACAACAGGCGGGCGGCCTGCTCGCTGGCGCGGAACAGCTCAAAATACAACGCTTTATAATCCGGCGCGGCAAACACCCCCTCTCTTCCTTTCTGGGGGATAGTCTGCCCCGCCACACCCCAAAACAAACCTGATCTTCAAGAGGAATCATTTTCATGAAAAAGAACAATCTCTCCTGGGTGGGCGCTCTGCTCGTCTTCGGCCTGCTGTTGTGGTGCACGTCTGCCACACCGGGCAAGATCGCAGACCCGTCTACTTACACCTGCGCCGTGTACAGCACGGCACTTTCCCTGCTGCCTCCGGTGGTGGCCATCGTGCTGGCCCTGAACACCAAGGAAGTCTACACTTCCCTGCTGGTGGGCATTGCCACCGGTGCCCTGCTTTACGCCAACGGCAACCTGGAGCTGGCCCTGACCACCCTGTTCTTCAATGAGGACGGCGGCATGGTGTCCAAGCTGTCCGACAGCAGCAATGTGGGGATCCTGGTCTTCCTGGTCATGCTGGGCATTCTGGTGGCCCTGATGAACAAGGCCGGCGGCAGCGCGGCCTTTGGCCGGTGGGCCTCCACCCATATCCACACCCGGGCCGGGGCACAGTTTGCCACCCTGCTGCTGGGGATCATGATCTTTGTGGACGACTACTTCAACTGCCTGACCGTCGGCTCGGTCATGCGCCCGGTCACCGACCGTCAGAAAGTCTCCCGCGCCAAGCTGGCCTACCTGATTGACGCCACGGCGGCCCCCGTCTGCATCATTGCGCCGGTGTCCAGCTGGGCTGCTGCTGTTACTTCCTCGGTGCCCGAGGGCTCCGGCATCAACGGCTTTACCATGTTCCTGCGCACCATCCCGTATAACTATTACGCCATCCTCACCATGGTCATGAGCCTGTTCGTCATCTTTACCGGGACGGACTACGGCCCCATGAAGCTGAATGAGACCAACGCCATGAACGGCGACCTCTTCACCACCGAGGACCGCCCCTACGGCGACGATGTGGACGACGGCACCGACACCAAGGGCCATGTCATCGACCTGGTGGCCCCGGTCATCGTCCTCATTGTGGCCTGCATCTTTGGCATGGTGTACACCGGCGGCTTCTTTGAGGGCACCGATTTCATTACCGCCTTTGCGGACTGCAACGCTTCCATGGGCCTTGTCATGGGCAGCAGCATTGCCCTGCTCTTTACCTTTGTGTTCTACCGCGTGCGGGAAGTGATGACGTTCCAGGACTTTGCCGCCTGCATCCCCGAGGGCTTCAAGGCCATGGTCAGCCCCATGCTGATCCTGACCCTCGCCTGGACGCTGTCCGGTATGACCGGCCTGCTGGGTGCAAAATATTACGTCGCCAACCTGCTGGGCGGCTCGGCCGCGGCGCTGCAGTATCTGCTGCCGGTCATCATCTTTGTGGTAGCCGTCTTCCTGGCCTTTGCCACCGGCACCTCCTGGGGCACGTTCTCCATCCTCATCCCCATCGTCTGCCATGCATTCCCGGAGGGAGAGATGCTGGTCATCTCCATTGCGGCCTGCCTGTCCGGCGCCGTCTGCGGTGACCACTGCTCCCCGATCTCCGACACCACCATCATGGCCTCGGCTGGTGCCCATTGCAGCCATGTGAACCATGTTTCCACCCAGCTGCCCTATGCGCTGACGGTGGCCGGCGTCTCGGCGGGCTGCTATGTCCTCACCGGTCTGTCGGAGGCCGTGCTGGGTGCCCGGGCCAATCTGGTCAGCTCTCTGGTACTGTTGGGCGTCGCCATTTTCCTGGAGCTCATCGTGTTGAGCGTCATCCGGGTGCGGACGGGCCACGGCAAAAAAGTTGTTCGCTGAAAATTTTGCGACAAGCGTTGATTTTTCCCTCCAAAACGTGATATACTAAAAGAAATTGAGTTAATTTGCCACAAGGAGGGCGTTCATCTTGCTGGAAGAAGTGTTTCAGGAAGTCTACACCAAGTTCAAACTGCATTTTTACCAGAGCGTGTTCCAGCGCTTTGCGACCCGGGAGGCGACCCTGACCACGGTGGAGTCGTTCTGCATGGAGGGCATCATGGCCATGGGAGAGCCCACCATTGCCGAGTTTTCCCGGATGATGGGCATTTCCACCCCCAATGCCGCTTATAAGATCGGCAGCCTGGTCCGCAAGGGCTATGTGGAAAAGATCCAGTCCACGGTGGACCGCCGGGAGTACCATCTCCGCCCCACTCAGAAGTATATCAACTACTACAACATCAGCTATTCCTACCTGCACACTGTCATTGAGCGTGCCAGGGAGCGGTTCTCCCCGGAGGACTGCAAAAAGCTTGAGGAAATGCTCTCGGTGGTCAGCCATGAGCTGATGCCCGAGATGGATATGCTGACTCGTGTTCAGGCCGAGGCCCCGGAGCATGTCGCGGAGGATGAGAAGACCAACGCATAAAAGCCGCAAAGAAAAAATCCATCGCTGTCAAAAACAGCGATGGATTTTTTTGTTCCAGAAATACGCTCAGACGTTCGCCGCGCCCCGATCGAGAATTTTATCGAACCGGGACAGGAACGTGAACACCGTGATGCTGGCCGCCGTGATGTCGCTGACGGGCTCCGCGAGGAAGACCGCGAACACCGGGTCCGGCAGGAGGTGCGGCAGGAGGAAGATGAGCGGGATGAGGAGGATGAGCTTACGCAGGCAGGCCAGCAGGAGGCTGACCTTGGCCTGCCCCAGCGCCATAAAGCTCTGCTGGCAGGCGATCTGAACGCCCATGGCAAAGATACCGGCCATGTAGATGCGCATAGCCCAGGTGGTGTACTGGATGAGGGGGACGTCGGAGGTGAAGATGCCGGCCACCAGCCCGGGCACCAGCATCATCCCCAGCCAGAACAGGGTGGTGTACCCGAAGCAGAGGGTGAACTGGAAACGGAACGCCTCTTTCACACGGGCCTGATTGCCCGCGCCAAAGTTGAAGCTCATGACCGGCTGGCCGCCCTGGCAGATGCCCTGAATGGGCAGGGTACAGAGCTGGGACACGCTGGTGATGACGGTCATGGCACCCACGGCCACATCGCCGCCGTACCGGGCCAGGCTGGAGCTGAAGCTGATGGAGAGCAGGCTCTCGGTGGAAAGCATTACAAAGGTGGAGATGCCCAGCCCCATCACGGGCAGGATGACCCGGCCCTCGGGCCGCAGGTGCTCTTTGCGGAGCCGGAGGATGGTCTTGCTCCCGGTGAGGAAGCGCAGGATCCAGCAGGCACCCACGGCCTGGCTGAGCACCGTGGCAATGGCGGCACCCCGCACGCCCATGTCCAGCACAAAGATGAGGATGGGGTCCAGGATGATGTTGATCACCGCGCCGATGACGGTGGTCAGCATACTGATCTTAGCAAAGCCCTGGGTGGTGATAAAGGGGTTCATGCCCATGACGAGGAGGACACAGACCGAGCCCAGGATATAGATGCGGCTGTAGGCCAGCGCATAGGGCAGGGTGGCCTCGCTGGCACCAAAGAGCCGCAGCAGGATGGGAGCCCCGGCATAGAACCCGATGGTAAGCACCACGGCAAAAAACAGCAGCATGGTAAAGCTGTTGCCGAGGATCTTTTCGGCTTCTTCTTTGTTGCCCTGCCCCAGCGCGATGGCCGTGCGGGGCGCGCCGCCCGCGCCGATGAGCATGGCAAACGCGTTGAGCAGCATCAGGATGGGGGCAAACAGGCCCACACCCGTCAGCGCCGCCGCGCCAATGCCCGCAATATGGCCGATATAAATACGGTCCACGATGTTGTACAGCAGGTTGACCACCTGAGCCACAACGGCGGGGATCATGAGCTGGAGCAGCAGTTTTTTGACATTGCCGCTCCCCATATCCTGTCTGGTCTGCGCCATGAATTCTCTCCTTTGAGTTGAAATTTTTCAATCAAGTGCAATTCGTAAAGCAAAGCACGGCGAAAATCGACCGGCTTTGACAAAAAACACGAAAAACGCCTGAGACTATTGTAACACGGCGGCGGGGGGAACACAAGAACGCCTGCGGGGTCGGGCATAGCAACATACTGTTCCGGTGCATTGAATTTGCCGATGGCCTGTGTTACACTGGATTCGTTCGTTTTGGAATTTGGGAAAGGAGAAAAACATGGAACCTCAATACAAAAAGCGGAGCGCGTTCTCCGGCAAGATCGGCTTTGTGCTGTCGGCCGCAGGCGCGTCCGTTGGCCTTGGCAACATCTGGCGTTTCCCGTATCTGGCGGCCAAGTATGGCGGCGGCATCTTTCTGCTCATCTACATTCTGCTGGCGTTCACGTTCGGCTATACCATGATCGTGGCGGAGACGGCTCTGGGCCGGATGACCAAGAAGAGCCCGGTGGGCGCTTTCGCGGCCTTTGGCAAAAAGGGCGGGCTCTCGTTCGGCGGCTGGATCAACGCCATCATCCCCATCCTCATCGTGCCCTATTACTCGGTCATTGGCGGCTGGGTCATCCGGTACCTGGCGGATTACGTTGCCGGGCACGGCAAGGAGCTGGCCACGGACGGCTATTTCTCGTCGTTCATCTCCAATGGTGCTTCGGCGGAGATCTGCTTTGTCATCTTCACCATCTTCACGCTGGCGATCATCTTTGCGGGCGTCCGCAACGGCGTGGAACGGGTCTCCAAAGTCATGATGCCCATTCTGGTGGTGCTTTCCGTCATCATTGCGGGTTACTCCGTCACCCGGCCCGGGGCGCTGGCGGGTGTGAAGTATTTCCTCGTGCCCAATGTCGCCCATTTCTCCTGGATGACCGTCGTCACGGCCATGGGGCAGATGTTCTATTCCCTGTCCATCGCCATGGGCATTCTGGTCACGTTCGGCTCCTATATGAAAAAGGACGTCTCGATTGAGGAGTCCACCGAGAACGTCGAAATTTTTGACACGGCCATTGCCATCATGGCGGGCCTGATGATCATTCCGGCGGTCTTCTCGTTCTCCGGCGGCGACCCCGATACCCTGCAGGCTGGCCCGGCCCTGATGTTTATTACCATCCCCAAGGTGTTCGAAAGCATGGGCCTTGGCACCGTGGTGGGCATCCTGTTTTTCACGCTGGTGCTGTTTGCGGCGGTCACCAGCTCCATTGCCCTGACCGAAAGCGCCGTCTCCACCTTTGAGGACGAGCTGGGTTGGGACCGCCATCAGGCCACTGTCCTCATCGGCGTCATCATGCTGGTGCTGGGCAGCCTCTCGGCCCTGGGCTACGGCCCGCTGGCAGGCGTGATCGTGTTCGGGATGCAGTTTTTGGATTTCTTTGATTTCCTCACCAACTCCGTCATGATGCCCATTGCGGCCATCACCACCTGCCTGCTGGTCTCCCGCGTCATCGGTGTCAAAAAGATCGAGGAAGAGGTCACTTTGAGCGGCAAACCGTTCCGCCGCAAGGTCATCTTCAACTTTATGATCCAGTATCTCTGCCCCGTTTTCGCAGCCATCATTCTGGTCAGCTCGGTGGCAAATGCACTGGGCTGGATCGCCATGTAAAAGAAAATACAGCAAGTTACAGCAAAACCCCGGCGGGATCGTTCGACTCCGCCGGGGTTTTATGTTCCGGATTCAAAAAATGCAGATCAGCCCTTGCAGCCCTGCTCTTCCCAATCGCCGAAGTCGGAAGCTTCCGCGATCTTGGTGGGGTCGAACTTGCCGTTCTCATCTTTGGGAGCAACCGCAGGGCCGACCTCCACGGGGTTCGGGTTGGGGCCCTCCGTTTTGGCTTCGCCCTCCGCTTTGGTTTCGCCCTCCACTTTGACTTCGCCCTCGGCGTAAGCCTGTGCGGTCTTGGCGGCCTCCTCGGCGTCATTTTCGGCGTCCTCGGGAAACTCGATTTCCTCCACATGGAGCGGGGCCTTGTCGTTGAGGATCTGATCCAGCACAACGATGGCAGCGCCGGTGACAGCAACGGCAGCCGCCGTGCCCAAGATACGGAACAAAGCTTTCATAGCAACCTCCTAAAGCCAACTGGCTATAGACTGGCCCTTGCCTCTCTGTTTGGGAGAGGCGTCCGCAAAGCAGACGGGCGAATTTAAGAGAACGTCACAACGTCGTTCAGGGGCTTCTCAGCGGGCTCCACGGAGAGGGCGGTCAGCACCGGGCCCTTGCCGCGGTAGATATTGTGGAACTTGTAGTTGACCTTGGCGGTCACGCGCACCCAGGCACGCTGCTCCAGGGCTTTGTAGCCGTCGTAAACGCAGGGGAAGCCGACAAACTGGATGTCCTGCACGCAGCAGGTCATGGCAAAGCGGCCGGGCACAAAGCTGTTTTTGCCGGCCCGGTTGGTCTGGCAGACCTGCGCCAGGAAGCGGACCGTTTTGCCCGTGTACTTCTCGGGCTCGTCCTGGCAGTCCATATACCAGATGCCAAAGTCTTCATCGCCGATCTCCACCACCGGGGCGTTCAGGTCGAACGGCAGCGGGTCGGGGATATCATCGTAAGCCACGCTGCCGTCGGCAAACTCGTAGGCGATATCGCACTTGCGGGAAGCCTGACGCACCAGCTTGTGCAGTTCCTGCCGGGCGGCGTCGTTGTTGACGGCCTCGGCCCGGTTGAAGACGATGAGCTCGCTGCGGGCGATCTTGTCCAGCATCAGGCTGCGCATGGAGTTGTCGCGGGCGTAGGTCAGGGCCGTGGTGCCGTCCGCCGTGGCGATGCACTGGTACACGATCCAGTTCTCCGGCAGATTGTTGGCCAGATCCTGCAGCAGCCACATGCCGTTGTACTCGATCACCACGCGGCCTGCATCGGCCTCCTTGGCCAGCTTGGCCAGGTTCTGGGGGTTGAGCTCGGCCTTGTCCTCCAGATTGTAGAGGGTCACGCCGGGGAACGCGAATTTCTTCTGGTTGTATTCTTCCTCGCCCTCCTCGCAGACCAGCAGCAGGGTCTTGTCGCCGGAGTCGAAATTGGGGTCTTCAAATGTTTCCTGAATGAACTTGGTCTTGCCGCTTTCGAGGAAGCCAACAAACAGGTAAACGGGAATTTCGTTTGCCATGGGATTCTCCTTTTATCCTTTCGTCTTGGCCTGAGAGGGCATCAGCAGCCAAACAGCGTGGCGATGGCGTGCTCATCCAGCTTGGAGCCGATGACCACCAGCTTGCCGCCCACATCGGCACCGCGCTGACGGACTTCCCACTCGCCGGGAACGTAATCGAACTCCAGCCAGCCGTCGGCACCGCCGTCCACGATGCCCTTGGAGCGGAGGATCATGCCGTAATTGCCGGTGTCCAGCTCGGTGAGGGCGTGCTCAATGTCAGCCTTGGAGAACTTCTTGGCCGTCTCGACGCCCCAGCTGGTAAAGACCTCGTCGGCGTCGTGGTCATGGTGGTGGTGATGATGGCAGCAGTGGCCGTCGTGATGATGCTCATGCTCGTCATGGTCATCGTCGTCTTCGTCGTGGTGGTGATGGCCGCAGCAGCAATGATCGTGGCCGTCCTCATGATCGTGATGATGCTCATGCTCGTCGTGGTCATCGTCATCCTCGTCGTCATCGTGGTCATGATGATGGTGGCCGCAGCAGCAATGATCGTGGCCGTCCTCATGATCGTGATGGTGCTCGTGCTCCTCTTCCTCATCCTCGTGGGCGTGCTCCTCGTTGGCCTTGGCAGCCATGGCGATCAGCTCGGCCTTGAAATCGTCCTTGGTGGACATGGCCTTGAGGATCTGCTCACCGGTCAGGGAGTCCCAGGCGGTGGTCACGATGGTGGCGGTGGGGTTCTTCTCCCGCAGCATGGCCACGGCAGCAGCGATCTTCTCCTCGGTGGCGTTCTGGGTACGGCTCAGGATGATGCAGCTTGCATGGCTGATCTGGTCGTCGTAGAACTCACCGAAGTTCTTCATATACATCTTGACCTTGTTCACGTCGGCCACGGTGACAAAGCTGCTGAGCTGGACATCCAGGTGTTCGGCCACGCCCTCCACGGCGCGGGTCACGTCACTCAGCTTGCCCACGCCGGAGGGCTCGATCACGATGCGGTCCGGGTGGTACTGCTCCACCACCTGCTGCAGGGCGGCGCGGAAATCGCCCACCAGAGAGCAGCAGATGCAGCCGGCGTTCAGTTCGTTGATCTGGATGCCGGACTCCTTGAGGAAGCCGCCGTCAATGCCGATCTCGCCGAACTCGTTCTCGATCAGCACCACTTTCTGGCCTGCAAAGGACTCCTTGATCAGTTTTTTGATCAGGGTGGTTTTGCCGGCACCCAGGAAACCGGAGAAGATATCAATTTTGGTCATGATTCAAATGCCTCTTTCTTTTTAGCACACAGAGCCGCAGAGTGCTGGCTCAAACATCTTACTCCTCTATTATAACAAGGCTGTCAATGGTAAAACGCCGTTTTTGAAGAAAAAATTGTAACATTTTTTGCAAATTGGTTGCGTTTTGGGGCAAATGACAAAAAGAAAGGGCTGCGGGAGCCAAAATTCGGCTCCCGCGGCCCTTTGCATCAGGGGTGAACGGTGGATTGCAGTGCCTGCGCAATGGCGGCGGTGTGGTCCTCGGAATCTCCGGTGAACCAATACACCTGCCCGCCTGCCTCCACCCGGAGAAAACACTTTTGGGTGGGGTCGAGGCAGAACCGGGCGTTCCCCTCCCCGATCACATAGAAATCCCCCTGCAAATAGTGGTCCATCCCGGTGCCCCAGGTGCGGGCGGCATCCGGCAGGGTGTCCCGGAGCTGGACATCGGTGATGGCGTCGGTGTCCAAGCGGTATTTTTCGCTCTGGCCATGGGAGGCCACGAGGCAGACCGGAGCGCTGCCGGAGAGCTCCAGCCGGACAGGGATGCTGTCCACAATGCCGAAGATGGGCCCGATGGCAAGGCAGACCACCAGCACAAGGCCGACAAAGGCATAGTAGAGTTTGCCCGCCCAGGTGCCCAGGTTGACGGTGGTGCCTATGCCCAGCCGCTTGGCGACCAGAAAACGCTTGTCCGTGGGGTTATAGTAGAAGATACCGCCCAGCCAGGCGTCATCCTCATCGGCCACGATGGGAGCCGTCTCCGTCAGGGCCGCCTGCGCCCGGCGGACGGAGAGCTCCATCCAGAGCGTCGCCGCCACCAGCAGGACGGTAAAGCCAAGGCTGAGGCCCAGGATAGCAGCCTCGGAGCGGTAGCCCAGAATCAGAAAGAGGTTGAGCAGGGCCATGGCCCAGAGGTTCAGCCGCCAGAAGCGGTCCCAGTAGAGCCGCCGCACCCGGAGCAGGGTCTGGTTGCGGGCGGAGTCCTCGGTGACCATATCCTCCCGGCGGCGGAACGTCCACCGCCCCAGCCCCCAGAGCAGGAGGACGCAGGCGGCGTCAATGCCGCAGACCAGCATCAGGCCCCGGGGCAGACCGGGCAGCGCCATGGGCAGCAGGCAGAGCACCAGCGGTACCAGCAGGGTCCACAGCCCGATGGGCTTGGGCAGCGCGAATGCGGACGCGCCGGTATCCACCATGCGGCAGCCGCTCCCCTGCCAGCCATGGGCTTTTTTCAGTGCCTTGAGCTCTGCGTTGGCCCGCAGCAGGGGCAGGTAAGGCAGGGCCAGCCCGGCCAAAAAGAAGAGCATCCAGAGTGTCAGCGCGATGGCGGTCTCCTGCACAAAGGCCAGCGGCACACTGAGCGCGGCGCAGACCAGACAGAGGGTGCCCAGCCGCGTTCGATATTGTTTTACAATGGCCTGCACCTCGGGCAGGGCGTCTGCCTCCGGGGGCAGGGTGACGCCCAGGAGCAGGCCCTTCTGGCGCTTGCTCATATTGCGCAGCATGATGTAATTGACGCCCGCGCAGAGCCAGAAGGTCAACAGCATAAATCCACTCATGGTCTCCATCGTTCAGTCCTCCGTTTCGCCAAAGGCGGCTTTGCAGGCCGCCACAAAATCGTCCAGGGTCAGCCCGGCCAGCCGCGCCTCGCCCGCCAGCAGGTTCAGCCGGGCGGTCTGGTCGGCAGACAGGCCCGCTGCCTTGCCCCGCGGGGCGCGGACGACGGCCCCGGCCCGGCGGTCGGTGACGAGATATCCCTCGGCCTTGAGCAGCTGGTAGGCCTTGCTCACGGTCATTACATTGACGCCCGCGTCCTCCGCCAGTGCCCGGGTGGTGGGCAGCCGCTCGCCGGGGGTCAGCTCCCCCTGCGCCACGGCCAGCACCACCTGATCCCGGATCTGGCGGTAGATGGGCACCGCGCTCTGAAAATCCAACCGGAACAGCATTTTCATTCCTCCTGTTTGTATTATTGAGTATAATACAACAAATACAAACTGTCAAGAGGGGATGCGGATTGCATTCTCCGCGCGGGGATGTTACAATAAGAAGCGGCAAACCAACGCCGCCGGACGTTCTTCCGGCAACTGTAAAAGTGTAAGATTTGGAAAGAAGGCTTTACCCAATGAGCATGAATTCTGTTCCTGAGCGTCTGGCCGCCCTGCGCGCCGCCATGAAAGCAAACGGTGTGGATGTTTACCTGATCCCCGTGGGCGACCCCCACGCCAGCGAGTATCTGCCGGAGCACTACACCTCCCTGACCTATTTCTCCGGTTTCCACGGCGAGAACTCCAACTTTGTCGTCACCATGACCGAGAGTGCGGTCTGGGCCGATGGCCGCTATTTTGTGCAGGCCGAGAAAGAGATCGCCGGCACCGAGATCCAGCTCCAGAAGATGGGCGAGCCGGGCGTGCCCACCGTGGAAGAATATTGCGCCAAGGTCCTGCCCGAGGGCGGCAAGCTGGGCCTGTGTGGCCTGACGGCCTCCTGCGGGCTGGTGCGCGGGCTGGAGAAGGCTCTGGAAGCAAAGCACGGCAGCATCAAAACGCTGGATCTGGAGGACGAGCTCTGGACCGAGGGCCGCCCGGCCCTGCCCGCCACCCCGGCTTGGATCCTGCCCAAAGAGTACGCAGGCTTCTCCCCCGCCGAGAAGCTGGGCCAGCTGCGGGCAAAGCTCAAGGAGCTGGGCTGCACCGCCCAGCTGGTGGGCAAGCTGGACAACCTGGCCTGGCTGCTCAACCTCCGTGCCATGGATATCCAGTGCACCCCCTACGCCATGGCCTACTGCTATGTCACCGAAAACCGCGCGGTCCTCTTCCTCAACACCGCCCGCCTCAAGCCGGAAGCGGCAGCCGAGCTCAAAGAGAACGGCGTGACCATTGCCGAGTACGACGACGTGCTCCATTTCCTGGCGGCCGAGACCGAGCCCCAGACCGTGCTGGCCGACCCGGCTTCCGTCAACTTTGCCGTGTATGAGACCCTGAAAGAGAACAAGGCGCTCACCGTGAAAGACGAGGCCGACCCCCTGCTGCCCATGAAAGGCATCAAGAACGAAGTGGAGCTGGCCCACACCAAGGAAGCCCACATCCGGGACGCCGTGGCCATGGTCCGGTTCCAGAAAGAGCTGGAAGAGCGTCTGGCTGCCGGTGAGGAGCTGACCGAGCTGACCGTGGACGAGATCCTGCACAAGTACCGCAGCGCACAGGACAAGTTCCTTGTGGAGAGCTTTGGCACCATCGCCGCCTACGGCGGAAACGCTGCCATGATGCACTACCACGCCACCGAGGAAGACCACGCCAAGCTGGAGCGGAAAGGCTTCCTGCTGGTGGACTGCGGCGGTACCTATCTGGACGGCACCACCGATATCACCCGCACCTACCCGTTGGGCGAGCTGACCGAGGACGAGCGGCTGTTCTACACCTGGACGCTGCAGTGCCACATCGACATTGCAAAGGCCGTCTGGCTGAACTACTGCGACGGCCACATGCTGGATACCATCGCCCGGGAGCCGCTCTGGCGTCACCTCATCAACTACCGCTGCGGCACCGGCCACAGCGTCAGCTTTGTGGGCAACGTCCATGAGGGCCCCCATGCCCTGAACGGCCGGAACACCGTCGTGTTTCAGCCGGGCATGATCGTCACCGACGAGCCGGGCGTTTACGAGGGCGGCCAGGTCGGCATCCGCATTGAGAACGAGCTGATGTGCGTCCACAAGGCCGACAACCAGTACGGCACGTTCCTGGGCTTTGAGCCGATCATGTTCGTGCCCATTGCCACCTCCCCCGTCGTGCCCGGCGTCCTCACCCGGGACGAGCTGGACTGGCTGAACGCTTACCACCGCGAGGTCTTCACCAAGCTGGCTCCCCGCCTGACCGAGGAAGAGCGCGACTGGCTGGCCAAGAAGTGCGCCGCCATCGGGGCTTGACCCCTCAGGCTACGCTTTCCCGGGTCCAGCTCCCCGGTCAGGGGCGCTCAATCGCAGAAAAAAGGCGGGTGACCGCAGGGTCACTCGCCTTTTGTGTTACTGTTTGTGGGCGCGCCAGTACGCCTTTGCCTCGTCGATGGCCTTTTTGAACGGCCCGGAGGGGTAGGTGCTCTCGGCAATGTCCACGAGGAACTTGTACAGCTGGGGCCGTACCTCCTCGTACATCCCGAGCCGGGTGTAAAGATCTTTGTAATAGCGGAACATCTGTAATTTGTTCTGCACGATGGTGGCCGGGTTGATCTGGGTGTGGCAGATGCTCTGAGGGTTCTGCACATAGTAGTACCCCGGCGTGCCGATGGCGACAAACACTTCCGCGTACTGGATATACTGCATGTTGAAGACAAGGTCTTCCGCCCAGCGCACCTCGCTGGTAAAACAGATGTCGTTGCCGGTGAGCAGGATGCGGCGGTAGAGTTTGTTCCAGAGCACGCTGTAAAAATAGGAGGCAGGCTTGTCCATCAGCCGGAGCGCGAAGTGGTCTTTGTCATACACGCCCGCGGGCAGGAAGCCATATTCCCGCACTTCCGGGGGCCGGGCCACGGTCATCACGCCCAGCTCGTCCTCCAGCTTTTCCAATACCTGTTCGGGTTTGGAAGCACCTGCCGGGATGACCATTTTGTAGGGCGCGATGACCAGGTCAGCGTGGTGCTCCTCGGCAGCGGCCACCAGATGCCCGGTGTAATCCGGGTCAATGTAGTCGTCACTGTCCACAAACTGGATGTATTCGCCGGTGGCCAGTTTCAGGCCCAGGTTCCGGGTGTCCGAGACGCCGGAGTTGGCCTTGTCCACCAGAATGATGCGGGAATCCTTTTTGCGGAACTCTTCGCACACGGGCAGGCTCTGGTCTTTGGAGCCATCGTTGAGGACGATGATCTCAAGGTTCTGGTAAGTCTGGGCGCAAATGCTGCTCAGGCACCGGGCCAGATGGCTCTGGGCGTTGTAAACGGGCAGGATGATGCTGACAAGCGGCTGTTTCATGGCGGCGTCTCCTTTTTGTTGTAGTCTGGTGCTTTTCTGTTATGATACTCTCGCTGCCCGCAAAATGCAAGCGGTGCGGCACACAGCCCGGAAAGGGGGCTTTTGGAAACCATGATCTTTCACATTGCAGTGTGCAGCCCGGACCCGGTGCTGCGCGGCCGGGTGGAGCGGCAGTGTCTGGAATATTATGCCCGCCGGGCGGATGCCTGCATCGTGGAGCAGCTGCCCGGGGTGGACGCCCTGCTGGCCCGGGACGCCGAGGGGACCCGGTACGAGCTCTACCTTGTGGAGCTGACGGCGGGCAACGCCCCGGCGGGCCTGAAAGCCGCCGATACCCTGCGGCGGCACGGCGCGCGGGCCCCGCTGGCCTTTTTTGCCCACACGCCCGCCCACGCCTACAATGCCTACCGGGTGGACGCCATGCAGTACCTGCTGCTGCCGTTCCGCCCGGAGCAGTTCACCGCCCTGCTGGACCGTGCCACTGAGCCGGAGTACGGCCCGGTCATCGCGGTGTCCACGGCGGCGGGCCTGCGGGCGCTGCCCTTTGCGAACATCGAGTATCTGGAGTGTACCCACCATGTGGTGCATTTCCATCTTGCCACCGGGGAGGACGTGCCCTCCCTCTCCCTCCGGGTGCCCTTTGCGGAGGTGGCAAAGCCCCTGCTGGCGGACGACCGCTTTTTGCAGCCCCACCGCTCCTATGTGGTCAACCTGGCGGCGGCAGAGCAGCTGGCGGCAGGCGAGTTCCGGATGCGGAGCGGGGCCCGGGTGCCCATCCCCCGCGGCAAGGAAGCCGCCGTCCGAGCCCGGTTTAAAGCCTGGATGGAACAAAATCCGTAACGCCAACAAAGAAACTGGAGAGGGAAGCAAAAAACTTCCCTCTTTTTTGTTGCAAAAACAGAGAGAATTTTCCCGGAAAGTATGCTATAATTTGAAAAACTGGAACCGACCAGAGGGAGGTGCGGACCATGGCCTGGAATCGACCTGTAAATAACTCTGTCCATGCCCCGGTGCGGGCACTGGTGCTGGCAGGCGGCGGTGCCCGCGGCAGCTATCAGGTGGGCGTATGGCGTGCCCTGACGGAGCTGGGCTGGCGGCCCGGGATTATCACGGGCACCAGTGTGGGCAGCCTGAACGGGGCCATGTTTGCGCTGGACCTCTATGAGACGGCCCGGGATATGTGGCTGACCATCCGCAGCCAGGATGTGATGGAGCTGCCGGAGCAGAACGCCGACCTCTCAGAACTCCACGCCTTTTTGCGGGACGTGGTGCGGCAGGGCGGCATGGATGTCTCCCCGCTGGAAGAGATCGTGGAGCGGGTGCTGGACGAGGACGCCCTCCGTGCTTCCCCCATCCGGCTGGGTCTGGTCACGGTGGAGCAGCGGGGCCTCAAGGCCCGGGAACTGGCGCTGGACGACATCCCCCACGGCAAAGTCAAGGACTACCTGCTGGCCTCCGCCGCCTGCTTCCCCGCCCTGCGTGCCCACATCATTGACGGCGTCTCTTACCTGGATGGCGGCTACCGGGACAACATGCCCACGGCGCTGGCCCAGAAGATGGGGGCCGACGAGCTGGTCTGCGTGGACCTGGAGGGCGTGGGCATCACCCGCCCCAACCGCACGGGCCTGCCCACCACCCTCATCAGGAGCTATTGGGAGCTGGGCGATATCCTCCACTTTGACCCCGACACGGCCCGGCGGAACATGGAGCTGGGCTACTACGATACCCGCCGGGCCATGGGCTGCCTGCGGGGCTGTGCCTACGCCGTCTCCTGTGACGCGCGGAGCTGCCAGGACGCGGCGGCCTTTGCGTGGCAGTTCGGCCAGCAGCAGAAGTCCGTGCGGGAAAAATACCCCGTTACCCTGACGGCAGACCTGGCCCTGCGGCTGGCCAACCTCAAGGACGCGGAGCTGGCCCCGCTGGAAGCCGCCGCCGAGGATGTGGGCGTGGACCCCACACAGTTCTATACCACGGAGACACTGGGCAAGGCGTTTCTGGAAAAATGCGAAAAAGACCGCATTGAGAGCTTTGCCCCGCTGTTTGAGGGCAGCGGCCGCGCGGCGGATGCCGCCCGGGCCGCGTTATTGCCCAACACGTTTTTACAGGCACTGGTGTATCGTGTGCTGACGGGCCCGGTGCTGCCGGAGGTGATCGAGAAATGAAAGTTTACAAGGGAGCTTCTGCCTCGCCCGGGCTGGTGCTGGGCCAGGTGAGCCGTCTGGAACGCCATGTGGAAACGTTCAGCGATGGGCCGTTCAACCCGGAGCGGGAACAGCGGATGCTGGACGAGGCCATCCACACGGCCCAGACCGAGCTGGATTCCATGGCCGAGCGCTCGGCACCCACCGAGCAGGCCATCTTCCTGTTTCAGAGCATGATGCTGGAAGACGAGGGCATGATGAATGAAGTCCGTTTTCAGATCAAGGCGGGCGTGGGAGCCGCCGAGGCGATGGACCGGGTGGGCCGCCGCTATGCCGAGCGGCTGGCCAATATGAAAGACAACGCCTACATGCAGCTGCGGAGCGTGGATATCCTGGACGCCACCAGCCGCGTGGTCAATATTCTGGGCAACCGTCCCCGGGTCTGGATGGCGCTGGATCACCCGGTGATCCTGGCGGCAGATGTTCTCATGCCCACCGACCTGTTCAGTGTGCCCTCCGGCATGATCCTGGGACTCATCACCTCCGAGGGCAGCGGCCAGAGCCATGCCGCCATTATTGCCCGGGCCATGAACATCCCCGGCATCGTGCAGGTGGGCCAGGGTTTTCTGGACGACTGTGATGGCCGTGCCGTGATCCTGGACGCCACCAAGGGGGAGTGCATCCTGGACCCGGATGCCGCCGCCCGCCAGCAGGCAGTGACCCGCATCTGTGAGCTGCAGCGGGAGAACGAGGAGCTGAGCGCGCTCCGCGCCCTGCCCAACCGCACCCGGGATGGTGCCGCCTTTGAGCTGCTGGCCAACTGCTTCGGCCCGGAGGACATCGACACGGCCATGCAGTCTGGTGCCTGCGGCGTAGGTCTGCTGCGCAGCAGCTACATGATGCTGCCCGGCCGCATTCTGGACGAGCAGGAGCAGTATTTCTTCTACACTTCCTGCCTCGCCGCAGCCAATGGCTGCCCGGTGACGGTGCGCACCTTTGATTTTGGTGCCGACCGCACCATGGCGGACGCCTACCAGGGTCTGCAGTCCTCCAAGCTGGGCCTGCGCGGCATCCGCAACAGCCTGCGCAACCCCCGCCAGTTTGAAACGCAGATCTGCGCCCTCATGCGGGCGGCGGCCCGGGGCCCGCTGCGGGTCATGTTCCCCATGGTGACGGACGTGGAAGACTGGGACGCCGCCATGGAGGTGGTGGAGCGGTGCCGCCAGCGCCTGCGGGAGCGGGGTGTCTCGTTCAATGAGGATACCTCGTTCGGTGTTATGCTCAGTGTGCCCTCGGCCTGCCTGACGGCGGAAGAATTTGTGGCCCATGGCTGCGGCTTCTTCGTCATCGGCACCAACGACCTGACCCAGTATACCCACGCGGTGGACCGGGAGCTGGCTCCGGCGGAGCACTACTACCGCCCGGCCAGCAAAGCCATGAAAAAGCTCATCCGGATGGTGATGGACACCGCCAAACAGGGCAATGTTCCGGTGACGATCTGCGGCCTTGCCGTGGGCAACCCGGCCAACGCCACCCAGTACCTGCAGCTGGGCCTGCGGAGCTTTTCCATGAGCCCCCAGAACCTGCTGGAGGCCAAAAAAGCCCTGCTGGAGGCCGACGCCCTCCCGGAGGAGGAAGAATTGGAATAACAAAAAGAAACCGCCCGGTCGAGCAAAATGACTCGGCTGGGCGGTTTTGCGTCGGATGGCTTACTCCAGGTTCCCCGTCAGGGTCATCACGGCGGAGAGCACCGCCAGGGGGGCGGTCTCGCAGCGGAGGATGCGGGGGCCCAGGCCGACGGTCTTGGCCCCGGCCTTGGCGGCCATTTCGGCTTCCTCGGCGGCAAAGCCGCCCTCGGCACCGGTGATGATGGCGATTTTCAGCTTTTTGCCGTCAGCGGGCTTGGCCTCCGCCAGCAGCTGGCGGAGAGGCTCGCCGCCGCACTCATAGCAGAAGAGCACGAGGTCGTACCCGGCAAGGCTGCGGCAGACCGCCCCGAAATTGGGCAGGGGCAGAGCCACATCCGGCAGCACGCCCCGGCCGCACTGCTTGGCGGCCTCAAAGGCGATGCGGTTGTAGCGCTCGTTTTTCTGTTCCTCTTTTTTGGGGGCGGCCACGCAGTAGCGGCTGAAGAACGGGATAAAGTGGGTGCAGCCCAGCTCCACGCCGTGTTTGATGATCTGTTCCAGTTTGTCCTGCTTGGGGTAGCCCGCCAGCAGGGTGACTTCCACACTGGGTTCGGCGGCGCTGGGGTAGCCCGGTTCCACGCGGAACTCCACGCACTCGTCCCCGAACCCGGTGATGGTGGCGGTGTACTCCACAGCGTTGCCGTCACATAAAATGACAGTATCGCCCTGTTTTGCCCGCATCACCCGGGCCAGGTGGTGGGCGTCGGAGCCGCGCAGCACAGCCGCGCCGTCGGCGATCTCGGTGGTAAAGTAACGATGAGGCATTTTATAAACTCCCGTTGATTTGTTTTGCAGCCATTCGCAGTCAGCAGAGCTGACCCGTTATGCCAAGGGCTCCCCTGATGGGAAAGACTCCCCCGGCCGGGGGAGGTGGCACGGAAGTGCCGAAAGGGGAACGGCTGGCGCGAAGCGCCTGAGAGGTTTTACTTTTTACAAATGATGCACTCCCAGCCGCGCTTCTCTTTTACTTCCTGCACGGCGAGGCCGGCAGATTTCAGGGCGGCCAGCACCTCGTCTTTGCGGCTGTCAATGATGCCGCTGGCAATGAAGACGCCGTTGTCGGCCATCAGGCCGGGCACGGCGGGGGCCAGGGACATGATGGCGTTTGCCACGATGTTGGCGGTGATGATGTCATATTTGCCGCTGGCCTTGTCGGAGAGGTCGCCCACCAGAACGGTGAGCTTGTCGGCCACGCCGTTGAGGGCGGCGTTCTCCCCGGCGGTACGGACGGCGACCGGGTCGATGTCCACGCCCTCGGCGCTGGCAGCGCCCAGTTTCAGGGCGGCAATGGCCAGGATGCCGCTGCCGGTGCCGATATCCAGCACCCGCTCGCCGCCCTTGACCCGCTCGTCCAGCGCTTCCAGGCAGAGGCTGGTGGTCTCGTGGCCGCCGGTGCCAAAGGCCAGGCCGGGGTCCAGGATGAGCTTGACACGGTCGGTGTCATATTCCTGCCAGGAGGGCACGATGGCCAGGTGCTGGCCGATGTCCATGGGGTGGTAATATTTGCGCCAGCCGTTCTGCCAGTCCTCCTGCTCCACGCCCTCGGTCTCGGCGGTGTAGGCGATGCCTGCCGCCTCCATCCGGGCGGCGATGAGGGCCAGCGTTTCCACGGGGGAAGCGCCCGGCTCCAGATACATGTGGATGATGACCTGGTCGCGGGGCTTATCCAGCAGCTCCTGCTCAATGAGATCCACATGGGCGATCTCAGCCACCTGCTGCTCAATGTCACTGTAGTCCTCAATATAAATGCCGCCCTCGGCGATCATGGTGGCCACGGCCTCGGCGTTGTCGGCATCGGCTTTGGCCACGGTCAGGCGAATATCAGTCCATTCCATTGCGGAAAATCCTCCTGTTTTGAAAAGTGTTGTACTTATATAGGATTGTACCCGATTCCGCCCGGGGATGCAAGGTGTTTGCCGGAGAAGCCGCGAAAAGAAAAGATTTTTCAGCCGTGAGGAAAGATGAATTGGGTTTTTGCGCAAAAAATCCAAAAACTTTTGACTACTAAACCGTCAAATAGGGACTTTTGAGGCAAAAACATGAAAATTTGATGGGAACGACTTTCTTTTTTGCTGAAAATGTGTTAAGATGATGTTACGAAATTATGGACGGCTTTCAACCAGGAGCTGCCATAACACAAACATTCTTTAAGGAGGAATGTGTCTTATGATGAAGTATCTCCAGAAATTGGGCAAGGCACTGATGCTTCCCGTCGCTGTGCTGCCGATCTGCGGCATCCTGATGGGTCTTGGTTATGCCTTTGCTCCGGGCGTTATGGGCGTTCCCGGTGCAGCAACTTCCGGCGCGGCTTACACCGTCGGCTTCCTGCTGGTCAAGGCAGGCGGCGCACTGATCGATAACATGGCATGGCTGTTCGCCATCGGCGCGGCCGTCGGCCTGGCGGATGACCACGATGGTACCGCTGGTCTGGCCGGTCTGGTCAGCTATCTGATGATGCAGCAGCTGCTGAACCCCGGTGTGGTCAGCATGGTGCGCAGCCTCGAAGAGGGCACCGCTACCTACATCGCTTTCCAGAAAGTGGCCGGCAACTCTTTCATCGGCATTCTGGCCGCTGTGGTGGGCGCAACCTGCTACAACAAGTTCAAGAGCACCCAGATGCCTGACTGGCTGGCATTCTTCTCCGGCAAGCGCTTCGTCGCCATCGCCACCGGCCTGATCTCCATCGTTGTCTCTGTCGTTCTGCTGTTCGTCTGGCCCGTCATCTTCGGCGCTCTGGTCGCCGTCGGCAACGGCATCGCTGGCATGGGCGGCATCGGCGCCGGCATCTACGCTTTCCTGAACCGTCTGCTCATCCCCACCGGCCTGCACCACGCTCTGAACAACGTGTTCTGGTTCGACACCATCGGCCTGGGCGACCTGTCCCACTTCTGGGCAGGCGAGACCTCTGCTGACGTGGGCTGGAGCCTGGGTATGTACATGTCCGGCTTCTTCCCCTGCATGATGTTCGGTGTCGCCGGTGCGGCTCTGGCTATGGTCAAGACCGCTAAGAACAAGAAAGCTGCCATCGGTCTGGTTCTGTCCGCCGCCATCTGCGCTTTTGTCTGCGGCGTCACCGAGCCTTTCGAGTTCGGCTTCATGTTCCTGTGCTTCCCGCTGTACGTTGTGTACTCCGCTCTGTACGGCATCTTCACCATCATCACCTATTACTCCGGCTTCCGTGCAGGCTTCTGCTTCTCCGCAGGCGCTACCGACCTGGTGTTCTCTGCTTCCCTGCCCGCAGCCGCTAAGACTTGGATGATCATTCCTCTGGGCATCGCGGCATTCGTGGTGTTCTATGCAGTGTTCTACTTTGCCATCACCAAGTTCGACCTGAAGACCCCCGGCCGTGAGGACGAGGACGCCGAAGAGGCTGAGAAGAAGGTCGTGCTGGCCAACAACAACTACACCGAGGTCGCAGCCGGCGTGCTGAAGGCCATCGGCGGCAAGGAGAACGTCTCCAGCGTGGACTACTGCGCTACCCGCCTGCGTTTCACCATCAAGGACTACACCCAGGTGGACGAGAAGGCTGTGAAGGCTGCCGGTGCTGCCGGCGTCATCCGCCCCGATAAGAGCACCTGCCAGGTGGTCATCGGCACCAAGGTGCAGTTCGTGTACGACGAGCTGAAGAAGATGCTGTAACGCACAGCACCTGTAACAGACATCTTTGCGGAAAAAGCTGGTTGATTCCGCAAGAAAGCATTCCTGAGGCCGCCGGGGCCGGGTATTTGTACCCGGCCCCGGCGGTTCTTGTTTTGTCCGCTGGCGTTTTGCCGGAATTGTAGATCCTGCTGTTCTGTGGTATACTGAGAGCAGCTGAAGGACCGCCGCACTGCGGGGGCCGTAAAAAACTGGGAGGTTATTCGTATGAAGATCATTCGTGCAAAAGATTACAAGGATATGTCCCGCAAGGCAGCCAACATCATCTCCGCGCAGGTCATCATGAAACCCAACTGCGTGCTGGGCCTGGCAACGGGCGGCACCCCGGTGGGGGCCTACGCCCAGCTGGTGGAGTGGTACAACAAGGGCGACCTGGATTTCTCTGAGGTGACCACCGTGAATCTGGACGAGTACCGCGGCCTGCCCAAAGAGCACCCGGAAAGCTACTGGAGCTTCATGCACAAGAACCTGTTTGACCATGTGAACATCCGCCCCGAGGCCATTCACCTGCCCGACGGCACCAACCCCGATGCCGTTGATGCCTGCGCCAAGTACAACGACATCATCCACAGCGTGGGAGGCATCGACCTGCAGCTGCTGGGCCTGGGCCCCAACGGCCACATCGGCTTCAACGAGCCGGGCGAGGCCTTTGAGCTGGAGACCCACTGCGTGGACCTGACCCCCGCCACCATCGAGGCCAACAAGCGCTTCTTTGACGGCAACGAGGATCTGGTGCCCAAGCAGGCATACACCATGGGCATCAAGACCATCATGCAGGCCCGCAAGGTGCTGGTGGTGGCCAACGGTCTGGCCAAGGCCAAGGCGGTCAAGGCCGTCGTCTCCGGCCCCGTGACCCCCGAGTGCCCGGGCTCCATCCTGCAGATGCACCCCGACTGCATCCTCGTGGCCGATGAGGAGGCTCTGAGCCTGTTATGATCATTCAAAATGCTCTGGTCTACACTCCCCGCCACACGTTTGAAAAGGGGAGCATCGTCATCCGGGAGGGCCGCATTGTGCCCTTTGCTGCCCCCGAGGAGGGCGAGGAAGTTCTGGACGCACAGGGCCTCTATGCCCTGCCGGGCCTCGTGGATATCCACTTCCACGGTGCCATGGGCAAGGATTTCTGTGACGGCAAGGAAGAAGCCATCCAGACGCTGGCGGATTTTGAGGCCAGCAAGGGCGTGCTGGCCATCTGCCCCGCCACCATGACATTCTCCGAAGAGATCCTGAACGGCGTCATGGATGCCGCGGCCGCTCACAAAAACGGCAAGGGTGCCGATCTTGTTGGCATCAACATGGAGGGCCCGTTCATCAGCCCCCACAAGGTGGGCGCGCAGAACCCGGAGTACCTCCACAAGGCCGATGTGGAGATGTTCCGCCGCCTGCAGAAGCGGGCGAACGGTCTCATCAAGCTGGTGGACATTGCCCCGGAGGAGCCGGGCGCGCTGGAGTTCATCAAAGAGTGCCATGGGGAGGTCCGCGTCTCGCTGGCCCACACCTGCACCGACTACGACACCGCCATTGCCGCTTTTGACGCCGGTGCCACCCACATGACCCACCTGTACAACGCCATGCCCGGCATCACCCACCGTGCCCCCGGCCCCATCATTGCGGCCATGGAGCGCGGGGCGGAAGTGGAGCTCATCACCGATAACGTCCACATCCACCCGGCGGTGGTGCGGTTCACGTTCAAGGCTTTTGGGGACGACCATGTCATCCTCATTGCCGACAGCATGATGGCCTGCGGCCTGCCCGACGGCCAGTACAGTCTGGGCGGCCAGGCTGTGACGGTGGAGGGCCCCCGGGCCACCCTGACCGAGCAGCCCGGCACCATTGCCGGCAGCGCTACCTGCCTGTACGACTGCATGAAGCGGGCCGTGCTGGAGATGGGCGTGCCGCTGGAGAGCGCTGTCCGTGCCGCCAGCGAGAACCCGGCAAAGAGCATCGGCGTGGACAATGACTACGGCAGCATTGCCGCGGGCCGCTATGGCAACATCATCCTGGCCGACCAGGAGCTCAATCTCAAAGCTGTGATCCAGAAAGGAACCCGCATCGTATGAACACCCTGACCTGGCGGCTGCTGACCGCTGAGGAACTGACCCGCGTTTACCTCAATGAGATGCGCCGGGATTTTCCCCCGACGGAGCTCAAACCCCTGAGCATGGTTTTGAACAGTGAAGCCGTTGGCGACTCCCACACCTGGGGCGTCTACGACGGCGAGACCCTCGTGGCCTATCTGCTCATGGTACGGCCCCGGGGCGCGACGGTCAGCCAGCTGGATTATTTTGCCGTGCTTCCGGCCTGCCGCGCCGCCGGTCTGGGGGCAAAGCTGCTGGCCGCCCTGCCCGGCAAAGAGGCCGGGGCCGATGCCATCCTCATTGAGGCCGAGCTGCCGGAAAAAGCCGACGACCCGGCGATGGCGGTCCGCCGTCTGGGGTTCTATGCCCGCTGCGGGGCCGTGGATACCGGCTGGACAGAAAAGCTGTTCGGGGCCTCCTGGTTCCGGGTGCTGACACTGGCCGCCCCGGGGCAGCAGCCCATGGGCGCGGAGGATGCCTGCCGCGCGCTGGCCGACTGCTACCGCCGTGTCATCGGGGAGCCCAAGTGGCGGCAGTACATTGAGCTTTACCGCCCGGACGGAACCACCGCCCAGCTGCTCTGAGCAAAACACAAAACAGAACCGCCGCCCTGTGTGGAGTGCCGCTGCACCCGCCGGAGCGGCGTTTTTTAACGCTGTATCACCACTGAAATTCGGACCGAAAAAAGAACGCTTGACACCACGCCCCAAAGTGGTAACATAAGGGCGTGACTTGTAGTTTTTGGAAAAATTCAGGAGGGATTTTTTATGGCATATGAAGTATCTCGCCGCAGCTTCCTCAAAGGCGCTGCCGCACTGGCCGTGGCAACGGCCGCATCCGGTCTGCTGACCGCCTGCGGCGGCGGCAAAGGCGATGGTTACACCATTGGTGAATATACAGTTTATCTGTCTTTGCAGAGCTATGGCTGGATGAACGAAAAGAAGAATCCTTATGGCTTTGTGATTCCGGAAGTAAACATCAAGGGCAAGAAGAGCGGATTCAACAACAAGAGCTATAAAGAGATGTTTGCACTGAAAGTCGGCGATGTAGAATTTAAGCTGGACGAGAACAAGCGTGTAACCCTCATTCAGGGCAAAACGGTTGACTGTCTGCCGAAATTTACCACTACCGACGAGACCGCATACAATGCAGCCATTTCCGGCGAGAAAACACTGGAGTTCAGCATTACGCTGTCCGGCCAGACTCAGACTTTTGTGGTTGATTTGAAAAACAAGAAAATCAATCTGAAAACTGCATAAATCAAAAATAGATTCCTGCCGCCCGGCGCTTCTGCAAAAGAAGCCGCCGGGCGGCTTTTTGCTTCTTGACAAGTGCGGTACGCATGGTATGATGAAGACAGGAATCATCCATTTTCCAGAGGAGGAATGAAATTATGAAAAAAGAACTTACCCGCCGCTCGTTTCTCAAGCTCGCCGGTGTGGGGGCACTGGCTGTTGTGATGTCCGGCTCTCTGACGGGCTGTGATGTGATCGACAATCTGAAAGATATGGATTCGGTGTCGGCAGCCATCGGAGATGTGAAATTCATGATGAGCGCAAGTGTGTGGACCAATGGTGTCGGTGGCCAAGAAAACGATGTGACCTACCAGCCGACCTGCGAGATTCGGAATAACAGTAAAAAGGCTGTGACCTACGGCGGCAGCGGCAGTGACTGTGAAGTCATTATTACGGGTGTGCTCACGGATAAAAACGGCAAGGAATATCCGATGACCTATGTAGGCGAAAACGGCAGTGCTCCGGCTGGCGAAAAATATGAGGTCAAGGATTTTAAACTGGTAGCAGTCGGCAAAGGACTGTACATGGAAGGCAGCAAGGTCGTGACAACATTTACGTATAATGGCAGAAAGGCTGTCTTTACAGAGTATAACAATGGGAATATCACGTCCAAAGTAGAGTAAAGAGTAAACACTTTATACATTCAAAAACGATCCGTATGCCGCCCGGCGCTTCTGCAAAAGAAGCCGCCGGGCGGCTTTTTGCGTTTTGCAGCGCGGCGGGTTGGCAGAACCCACAAAGAAACAAGCGGGATTTCGGCATTCTGGCGGGAAATGTAAAATCAAGGGCGAAGATTTTCAAAGCGGTTTTACCAAACGGTTACATTGGCGTAAAACCATAGCGCAAAGCTTTACTTCGATTTTGCGTGGTCATGGTCGCGGCGGGGCGGCGGTTGGAGTACAATCATGGTGTTCCCAAGGAAAACACAATGAGAGACCCCGGGCGGAAAAAGTGCCCGGAATTTGGAAAACATTTGTACTGAGAAAATCGGAGGAAAACATGATGAAAAAGATCACTCGCCGTTCGTTCCTGACCGTTTGTGGTGCTGTGGCTGCCGCCGCTGCCCTGTCCGCCTGCGGCGGCTCCGCTTCTTCCACCGCTGCTTCTTCTGCCGCTGCTTCCAGCACGGCCGCTTCCTCTGTGGCCGCTTCCGCAGCCGGGGACCTCTCCGGCAATGTGGCGACCGGTGGTTCTACTTCCATGAAGAACGTCATCGCTGCCCTGACCGAGGGCTTTGCGGAAGTCCAGCCCGGCGTCACCGTCAGCTATGACCCCACCGGTTCCGGCGCTGGCATCACCGGTGCAACCGATAAGACGCTGGATATCGGCCTGTCTTCCCGCGCGCTGAAAGCCGATGAGACCGGCGTGACCGGCACCACCATTGCACTGGATGGCATCGCCATCATCGTCAACAAGGACAGCAAGGTGGAAGACCTGACCGTCGATCAGCTCAAGCAGATGTTCACCGGCGAGATCACCAACTGGTCTGAGGTTGGCGGCGACGACGGCGAGATCGTGCTGGTGGGCCGCGAGGCTGGTTCCGGCACCCGCGATGGCTTTGAGAGCATCGTGGATGTCAAGGACGCCTGCAAGTATGCCCAGGAGCTGACGGCCACCGGCGCTGTCATCAGCGCTGTGGAGGCCAACCCCCTGGCCATCGGCTACGCTTCCCTGTCTGCCGTCGGCGATACCGTCAAGGCTGTCACCGTGGAGGGCGTGGAGTGCAGTGAGGATACCGTCAAGGACGGCACCTACAAGATCCAGCGCCCGTTCGTCTTCGTCACCAACGATTCCGCTCCCCTGTCCGAGCAGGCGCAGGCATTCTTCGACTTTGCCACCAGCACGGACGCTGCGGACCTGATCCGTACTGCCGGTGCCGTGCCCGTCAACGAGTAAGTTCCACTTTTGCAAAAGAAAGTGATCGATATGAAACAAACCGTTTCTTCCCTGCGGCGGCTGGAGCTGCCCCGCAACGCGGCAGAGTGGCTGGAAGCCATCATGAACTTCCTGTTCTTTCTCTGCGGCATCCTGGCGGTGGGCTGCGTCGTCCTCATCTCGGTCTACATGGTCATCTCGGGCGTGCCGGCCATCCGGCAGATCGGCCTGTTCCAGTTCCTGTTTGGCACCGAGTGGGCTTCCACCGCGGCAGACCCCAAATTCGGCATCCTGCCGTTCCTGCTCTCCAGCATCTACGGCACGCTGGGGGCGACCCTCATCGGTGTGCCTGTCGGCCTGCTGACGGCGGTGTTCCTTTCCAAAGCCGCCGGGCCCCGGGTGCGTGCCGTGGTGGTCACGGCCATTGAGCTGCTCTCCGGCATCCCCAGCGTGGTGTTTGGCCTTCTGGGAATGCAGGTGCTGGTGCCCGCCGTGGCCCAAACCTTTGGCAAGGCCTCCGGTGCCTGCCTGCTGTCGGCCATCGTGGTGCTGTCCATCATGATCCTGCCCAGCATCGTGTCCGTGTCGGTCACGGCCCTCAACGCCGTGCCGCCGGAGTACGAGCAGGGCAGCCTGGCGCTGGGCGCGACGGACACCGAGACCTGGTTCAAGATCAGCGTCCCGGCCGCCAAGAGCGGCATTGCCGCCGGCATCGTGCTGGGCATCGGCCGCGCCATCGGCGAGGCCATGGCCGTGATGATGGTGGCCGGCAACAGCCCCAACATGCCCACCAGCCTCTTCAAGAGCGTCACGTTCCTGACCACGGCCATCGCCAAGGAGATGAGCTACGCCAGCGGCCTGCAGAAACAGGCGCTGTTCAGCATCGCGCTGGTGCTGTTCCTCTTTATCATGCTCATCAATGTGGTGCTCAACATCGTCCTGAAAGGGGGCAGCCGCAATGAATAATGCGGAATTCTCTCCCTCCCGCAGGGCCTGGAACCGCTTCTTCACCGCCGCCGTCTGGGTGGCGGCTGCACTGGTCATCATACTGGTGGCTGGCATCATCGCCATGGTGCTGGCGCGGGGCATCCCCCACATTAGTGTGGAGTTCCTCACCACCACGGCCAGCGTGCTGAAAGGCACCGACGGCATCCTGCCCGCCATCCTCAACACACTGTATGTCATTCTGCTGACATTACTCATCGTATTGCCGCTGGGCGTGGGCGCGGCGGTCTATCTGACCGAGTACGCCACCAACCGCCGCCTCATTGAGGTGATCGAGTTCACCAACGAGACGCTGGCAGGCATCCCAAGCATCATCTACGGTCTGGTGGGGATGCTGGTCTTTGCCCAGACGCTGGGCTTCAAGACCTGCCTGCTCTCCGGCAGCCTGACGCTGGTCATCATGAACCTGCCCACCATCATCCGCACCACCCAGGAATCCCTCAAAACGGTGCCCCAGGGCTACCGGGAGGGCGCACTGGGTCTGGGCGCGGGCAAATGGCACATCATCCGCACCATCGTGCTCCCCTGCAGCGTGGACGGCATCGTCACAGGCTGCATCCTGGCGGTGGGCCGTATCGTGGGCGAGAGTGCCGCCCTGCTGTTCACGGCAGGCGCGGCGGAGGTCATTGCCCAGAACGTCGTCAAAGCCTACACCTCCAACGGCGCGACCCTCTCGGTCCTGCTCTACCTGCGGGCCTTTGAGGATGGCGACTTTGATTCGGCCTGGGCCATCGGCGCGGTGCTGCTGGTGCTGGTGCTGGCCATCAATCTGGCCGCCCGGCTTGCCAAAACGAAACTGAAACAGAAGCAATAACAGAAGCAATCATCGAGGGATTACTATGCCTGATACAACCCCTGTCATCTCGGCCAAAAACCTCAACCTCTGGTATGGGGATTTCAAGGCCCTGAAAAATATTTCGCTGGACGTGGGCGAGCGGGAGATCACGGCCCTCATCGGCCCCTCCGGCTGCGGCAAGTCCACGTTCCTCAAAACGCTCAACCGGATGAACGATCTGGTTCCTGGTGTCCGCATCGAGGGGGATGTCCGGCTCAAAGGCCAGGACATCTTTGCCCGGGAGATGGAGCTCACCACCCTGCGCCGCCGGGTGGGTATGGTGTTCCAGAAAGCCAACCCGTTCCCCATGAGCATCTACGATAACATCACCTACGGCCCCAAGCTCCACGGCGTGAAGAACAAGGCCGAGCTGGATGAGCTGGTGGAAAGCTCCCTGCGGGGCGCCGCCCTCTGGGACGAGGTGAAAGACCGCCTGAAAAAGAGCGCTCTGGGCCTTTCCGGCGGCCAGCAGCAGCGCCTGTGCATTGCCCGGGCACTGGCCGTCAAGCCGGAAGTGCTGCTGATGGACGAGCCCACCAGCGCCCTGGACCCCGGCTCCACCATGAAAGTGGAAGAGCTGATGAGCGAGCTGAAAAAGAACTACACCGTGGTCATCGTCACCCACAACATGCAGCAGGCGGCCCGCATCAGCGACCGCACCGCGTTCTTCCTGCTGGGCGAGCTGGTGGAGGCGGGCCCCACGGCTCAGATCTTCAGCACCCCGCAGGACAAACGGACCGAGGATTATATCTCGGGCCGCTTTGGTTAAGGTTGGAAAGAGGTGGAACCCATGAGCATCCGTACACAATATGATTCCGACCTCGAGGCCCTGAAAGCCGCGCTGGCCGAAATGGGCCGCAGCTCCGCCGACGCCGTGGAGGACGCGCTGGAAGCCCTCTGCACCGCTGACGCGGACGCCGCGGCAGGCATCGTCAAGGGCGATGGCCGGATCAACAACATGGAGCAGGACATTGAGCACCGCTGCATGACCCTGCTGCTCCGCCAGCAGCCCGTGGCGGGCGATCTGCGCCGCATTTCCACGGCCATGAAAGTCGTCACGGACATGGAGCGGATCGGCGACCACGCCGCCGATATCGCCGAGATCATCCCCCATCTGGTCACCGTCCGCAAGGAGGGCGACCCGGCGGTCAGCCAGGCCATCCGGATGGGCCAGAAAGCCCACCAGATGATCCTGGACGCCCTTGCCGCCCTCACGGCAGAGGACGAGACGGCCGCCCGTAAAGTCATCGCCGCTGACGATGAGGTGAATTGCGATTTCAACGCCATCAAGCACACGCTGGCCCGGGAGATCGCTGCCGACCCCGGCAAGGTGGATGCCGCGCTGGATCTGCTCATGGTCATCAAGTATCTGGAGCGGATCGGCGATCACGCTGTCAACCTGGCCGAGTGGGTGGAGTTTGTCCGCACCGGCTGCTACCACAACGAGACTCTGTTTTAACGTTCAAGATGTGTTTCTCCCGGATGAGTTTTTCGTGTTTTCCTCACTTTCCGGAAAGAGCTGCCGCGGCGGGACGCTGCGGCGGCTTTTTTGGATTCCGCAATGGATCTCCCCTGTCAGGGGAGCTGTCTGCACTCCAGTGCAGACGGAGAGGTTTCATTGCAAAGAACTTGTGAAAATTACAAAAAACGCAATTTTCGTCCCGCGCCATTCGTATCCCATACAGAACAGCTTCCGGGCGGAAGCTGGCGTAACTGGTGGCGGCGGGCGTCCGGCGTCCCCCCTGTCCCCCGCCCGCCGCACCACAATGGAGGACACACTCTATGGCAAACATCGAAAAATTCCCGCTGGAAGCGCGCGGCGAAACGGTCAGCCGGGAAGCGCTGGTCCAGGCGGCATTGCACGAGATCACCCAGAATTACCGGGAAGCAAGCCTTTCCAACGTGGCCCGCAGTTACGGCGTCTCGCTGGCCTATGTCAGCGAGTGCGTCCGTGCTCAGACGGGCAAGACCTACAAAGAGCTGCTGCAGAAGCACCGGATGGAGACCGCCGCCCGGCTGCTCCGCCGCAGCGACTGGAACATCCAGCAGATCATTACTTACGTCGGCTACGAGAACACCAGCTACTTCTACCGCCTTTTCCATGAGCGGTATGGCGTCAGCCCCCGGGAGTACCGCCGCAGCCGCACCCCGCGCGTCCGGGCCAGCGCATGAATACGCCCGGCTCCTCTTGAAAGATGTACTGCCGCTTTGTGCAGTGCATCTTTTTTTGTGCAGAGAGGTCCCTGCGCCGCAAAATCTGGAAATTGCGGGCCGATTGTGCTATTATGATAGAAATGATGCTGTGTGCGGGGGAGCGCCCCGGCACGGAAAGAGAAGGTGGAACTGTATGTTTCGTGGAGCGACCCGCTCGGATCTGCCCGAGATCCTGAAAATCTATGCCCGCGCCCGGGAGGCTATGGCCGCCGCCGGCAACCCCGCCCAGTGGGGCGCCAGCTTCCCGCCGGAAGAGCTGCTGAAAGAGGATATTGATTCCAACCGCCTGTTTGTCTACCTCGTCAATGGCGAGCTGGAAGCGGTGTTTGCATTCATCCTCGGCCCGGACCCCACGTATGCCGTGATCGAGGACGGCCAGTGGCTCAACGACACCTTGCCCTACGGCACCATCCATCGGCTGGCCTCGGCGGGCAAGCGCAAGGGCGTGGCAACGGATGTCATCACCTGGTGTCTGGAGCACTGCGAGAGCCTGCGCGCCGACACCCACGCCGACAACAAAGCCATGCAGCACATTCTGGAAGAAACCGGTTTTATCCGCTGCGGCGTCATCCATGTGGCAGACGGCTCCCCTCGCTTTGCCTACCAGCGGATGTCCCTTACCATGCCGCTGGAACATTAAGGAGGTTTTGACATGAAGATCACACAGGTCAAGCTGGGCCGCATTTCGACCCCGCTCCGCGTTCCGTTCAAAACCGCCCTGCGCACTGTCAACAGTGTGGAGGACGTCATCGTAGAGCTCCACACCGATACCGGCGCGGTGGGCTATGGCGAAGCGCCCCCCACTGGCGTCATCACCGGCGACACCACCGGGGCCATCCTCGGTGCCATTCAGGATCACATTGCTCCGGCCATTCTGGGCCGTGACCTCGACGAGTTTGAGGACCTGACCGCCGCGGTCCAGAAAGCCCTTGTCCACAACACCAGTGCCAAGGCCGCCGTGGATATGGCCCTGTGGGACCTGCTGGGCCAGAAATACAACGCCCCGGTCTACCGGATGCTGGGCGGTGCCCGGAAGAACATCGTCACCGACATCACCATCAGCGTCAACGCCCCGGAGGAGATGGCCCGGGATGCCCGCACCGCCGTCCGGCGCGGCTACGATTGCCTGAAAGTCAAGGTCGGCATTGACCCGGAGCTGGATGTGGCCCGTTTGGCCGCCGTCCGCGAGGCCGTGGGCAAGGACATCTGCATCCGCATTGATGCCAACCAGGCCTGGAACGCCAAGCAGGCCGTCCGCATCCTGAACCAGATGCAGGACAAGGGCCTCGACATCGAGTTTGTGGAGCAGCCTGTCCCCGCCGCCGATCTGGAGGGGATGCAGTACGTCACCCGCCACGCCGATGTGCCGGTGCTGGCCGATGAGAGCGTGTTCAGCCCGGCGGATGCCCTCAAGATCATGCAGACGGGCGCTGCCGACCTCGTGAACATCAAACTGATGAAATGCGGCGGCATCACCAACGCCCTCCGCATTGCCGCCGCCGCTGAGGTGTACGGCGTGGAGTGCATGATCGGCTGCATGCTGGAAGCCAAGATCTCGGTCAACGCCGCTGTGGAGCTGGCCTGCGCCAAGAAGATCATTACCAGGATCGACCTGGATGGCCCCGTGCTCTGCAGTGAGGATCACATCCTCGGCGGTGCCACGTTCGATGAAAAGAACATCACCGTCTCGGACGCGCCGGGCATGGGCATTCAGGGCTTTGTGGCCGGAAAAGTGCACTATCTCGATTGAAATAGACCATAAACAGGACTCCCGCCGCGTGAAAAACGGCGGGAGTTTTTTTGCTTGTGTCAAAACTGTTCTCGATACAGATACAGATGAAAAAAGTTTATCTCAGGACACTCTTAGATGAAAAACAAAATAATTGGCTAAAATCTTTGACTTTCGGCCCATACACGACTATAATCGTACATGTTCCTGGTAGAGGAATGGGAAAATATGTGCGCAATAGGCGCACAACTTGCAAATGGAGGAGTGTAACGATATGAAAACTTTGAATGCGGCTGCTGCCAAGTACAACAGCATCAGCCTGATCGTCCGCATCCTGTGCGGTCTGGTCATCGGCGCGGTGCTGGCACTGACAGTCCCGGGGGCTGGCTGGGTCGCGGAGCTCGGCACCCTGTTTGTCGGTGCTCTGAAAGGCATTGCCCCGGTGCTGGTCTTTGTCATCGTGGCCAGCGCGCTGGCGCAGGGCTCGTCCAAGCTGGACCGACGCTTTGGCACGGTCATCTGGCTGTACATGCTCACCACGTTTCTGGCGGCGGCCATTGCATCCGTCACCAGCTTTCTGTTCCCGGTCACTGTCGTCCTGGCGGACGCGGCAGAATCGGACGTCATTCCCCAGGGTCTGGGCGAGGTGCTGAACACCCTGCTGGCCAACTTTGTGGCCAACCCCGTCAGCGCCATCATGAACGGCAACTACATCGGCATCCTGTTCTGGGCCTGCCTGTTTGGCCTTGCCATGAAGAAGATCGGTGCCGAGAGCACCAAGGTCTTCCTCTCCAACACGGCTGACGCCGTTTCCCAGATCGTCCGCTGGATCATCAACCTGGCTCCGTTCGGCATCATGGGTCTGGTGTACTCCAACGTTTCCAGCAACGGCCTGTCCATCTTTACCCAGTACGGCAAGCTGCTGGCCCTGCTGGTGGGCACCATGCTCTTTATGGCGCTCATCGTTTCGCCGCTCATCATGTTCCTCTATCTGGGCTGCAACCCCTATCCGCTGGTCTTCCGCTGCCTGAAAGAATCCGGCCTGACCGCGTTCTTCACCCGCAGCTCGGCGGCAAACATCCCCGTCAACATGGCCCTGTGCGAGAAGCTGGGCCTCGATAAGGATATGTACTCCGTCTCCATCCCGCTGGGTGCCACCATCAACATGGACGGCGCGGCCATCACCATCACCATCATGACGCTGGCTGCGGCCAACACCCTGGGCATTCAGGTCTCTCTGCCCGCCGCCGTTGTCCTGAGCGCCATGAGCGCCCTGGGTGCCTGCGGCGCTTCCGGCGTGGCGGGCGGCTCCCTGCTGCTCATTCCCATGGCCTGCTCCCTGTTTGGCATCTCCAACGACATTGCCATGCAGATGGTCGGCGTCGGCTTCATCATCGGCGTGGTGCAGGACTCCGTGGAAACGGCTCTGAACTCCGCCGGCGACGTGGAGTTTGCGGCCACCGCCGAGTATCACCAGTGGCGCAAGGAGGGCAAGCCCCTGCCGGACTTCCTCCAGAAGAAATAATTTTCAAAAGCATGAGAAAAGGGCTGACACTTCGTGTGTCAGCCCTTTTGTGCTGTAAAAAATCAGTCGATCCGCTTTGCCTTGGTCAGCGCGTTGACGATGAGCGGGATCAGAATGAGCTGGGCAAGGATGCCGGGCACGGCGGTAAGGAGCGCGCCGGACAGGAATGCTGAGAACGGGAAGCTGGAACCGGTGAGCCCGGCCAGGATGAACCGGACAACGCCCCAGACCAGACGGCCAGCCACCATGGCGGAGAGGAGGGTGGCAAACATCATCGGCAGGGTGTGCTGGACCCGGCGGTAAACGACGCCGGAAACAAAGCCGTAGGTGGCCAGCTCAAAGGCCATGGAAATGGCAACCGGGAACATCGGGGGCATCCCGAACAGCACCGAGCGGAGCAGCGGGGCCGCAAAGCCCACGGCAAGGCCCCAGGGGCCGCCCAGCACAAAGCCGCACAGCAGGATGGGGAAATGCATGGGGCAGAGCATGTTGCCCACCTGGGGCACATGGCCGGTGATCATGGGCAGCACAAAGGCCAGTGCGAGAAACAGGGCCGCCAGCACGATGCCGCGGGTGGCAGAAGTTTTGGTTTTCATGGTGATTCCTCCTGAGGTGACGCAAAAAAGGGCCTGCCCCGGCATCCATGCCAAAGGCAGACCCCTTCGTGGCGTCTGTTACAAAAAGTTTGGGAAAATGAGCTGCAAAGGGCGGGCTTCTGCCCGCAGGCCCGGCTTCCTGCCGGAAATTGTGAAAAGTATAGCAGAGATTCGCGGCTTTTGTCAAGTGAAGCTGCAAAATGCCCAAAAAGCAGAGCATTTCCGACGGATTTTGCCCGGTGATGTACATTTTGCTGAAAAAACTTGACCTTTTTGCACAGAATAGATAATATAAACTTGAACTATAGTGCAAAACCGCGGCAAACACCAAGGAATTGCGCGCCATCCATCTTGCAGATTCTTGCAATTCTGAGGTTCATACGGGAGGACCATCATGACAAATGCAGAAAAGCTCACCCTGGCAAAGCACGCCTGCCACATCCGCATGGGCGTGATCGAGGGGACCCACAGCGCCAAGTGCGGCCATCCGGGCGGTAGCCTGGACATTGCAGAGGTGCTGTCTTACCTCTATTTCGTGGACATGAACGTTGACCCTGAAAATCCGAAAGCACCGGACCGTGACCGTCTGGTGCTCTCCAAGGGCCACGCGGCCCCCGGCCTGTACGCCGCTCTGGCCGAGCGCGGCTATTTCCCGGTGGAAGACCTGAAGACCCTGCGTAAGATCGGCAGCTACCTGCAGGGCCACCCCAACATGAACACGGTGCCGGGCGTGGATATGTCCACCGGCAGCCTGGGCCAGGGTATCTCTGCCGCCTGCGGTATGGCACTGGGTGCCAAGCTCAAGCAGCAGCCCGTCAGCGTCTACGCCATCGTGGGCGACGGCGAGGTGGAAGAGGGCGAGTGCTGGGAGGCGTTCATGTTTGCGTCCCACTACAAGCTCTCCAACCTCTGCGTCTTCCTGGACCGCAACCATCTGCAGATCGACGGTACCACCGAGACGGTCATGGACAGCCACCCGCTGGAAGAAAAGCTCAAGGCTTTCAATTTCAACGTTCTGACCATCAATGGCCACGATTATGACGCCATCGAGTCCGCCATCAAGGCTTTCCACGCGGAAAACGACAAGCCCACCTGCATCATTCTGGACACCATCAAGGGCAAGGGCGTTTCCTTTATGGAGAACGCTGTGGAGTGGCACGGCAAGGGCCCCAACGATGAAGAGTACGCCATCGCCATGCAGGAGCTGAACGCAGCCTACGCCGCGCTGGAAGAGGAGGACAAGTAAGATGGCAGAAGTGAAGAAGATCGCAACCCGTGACAGTTACGGCAATACCCTGAAAGAGCTGGCCGCCGAGGGCCACGATGAGCTGGTGGTGCTGGACGCGGATCTGGCTGCTGCCACCAAGACGGGCATGTTCCGCAAGGCTTACCCCGGCCGCCACTTTGACTGCGGCATTGCCGAGAGCAATATGATGGGCGTGGCTGCAGGCCTGTCCACCATGGGCTATGTCCCCTTTGTTTCCAGCTTTGCCATGTTTGCCGCGGGCCGCGCGTTTGAGCAGATCCGCAACTCCATCGGCTACCCTCACCTCAACGTCAAGATCGGTGCCACCCATGGCGGCATCTCGGTGGGCGAGGACGGCGCTTCCCACCAGTGCTGTGAGGACTTTGCCCTCATGCGCAGCATCCCCGGTATGACGGTCATCTGCCCCGCTGACGATGTGGAAGCCCGCGCCGCTGTCCGTGCCGCCTACGAGATGCAGGGCCCGGTCTACCTCCGCTTTGGCCGTCTGGCGGTTCCCGTGTTCCACGACGAGGCCAACTACCATTTTGAGCTGGGCAAGGGCGAGCAGATCACCGAGGGCGATGACATCGCCATCGTGGCTACCGGCCTGATGGTCAACGAGGCCCGCATTGCCGCCGAGCAGCTGGCTGCCGAGGGCATCCACGCCCGGATCATCAACATCCACACCATCAAGCCCCTGGATGAGGACATCATCCTCAAGGCGGCCAAGGAGTGCGGCAAGATCGTCACTGCCGAGGAGCACAATGTCATCGGCGGTCTGGGCGAGGCTGTCTGTGCCGTCCTGAGCGAGAAGTGCCCCACCCCCGTCCGCCGTGTGGGCGTGCAGGATAAGTTCGGCTGCTCCGGCCCGGCCTGGGATCTGCTCAAGCTGTATGGTCTGGACGCTGCCACCATCTGCAAGACTGCAAAAGAGATGCTGGGCAAGTAAAAAATCTGCTTTTCCGGAGGCCGCTGTAAGTTGCAGCGGCCTCTTTTGCGTTTTCTGCCGCCTTGTGTGACACAGTCACGGAAAACGGGGGCCCAATGGGGTATACTAGCACCATCGAACACAACGATACACTCTTACGGAGGTAAAAAATATGGCAGTCATCAATATTACCAGCGCAAACTTTGAATCCGAGGTCCTGCACAGCGACAAGCCCGTCCTGCTGGATTTCTGGGCAACCTGGTGCGGCCCCTGCCGGATGCTCTCCCCCATCGTGGACGAGGTGGCCGAGGAGCGCGGCGACATCAAGGTGGGCAAAGTCAACGTGGACGAGCAGCCTGAGCTGGCCGGCCAGTTCGACGTCATGAGCATCCCCACCCTGCTGGTCTTTGAGAACGGCAAGCTGGTCAACCGCGCCGTCGGTGCCCGCCCGAAGAGCGGCGTCCTGAGCCTGCTGGGCTGAGATAAAGTATGAGAGCAAGCCCCATATCCGTACTGTAAAAGTGACGGATGTGGGGCTTTTGTGCTTGAATGAAATACTGATAAATTTGGCGACAAAATGGTTGACATTTTGGCTGCGGAACCCTATACTGAAAGTACAGGAGGTGGGCAGAATGAACTCACTGGTAAATGCAATCAAGAATACAGTGCCGATCACGCAGTTCAACCGTGGTCTGGCCGGAAAAATATTTGAAGACGTCAAAAAGCAGGGTGCGAAGGTCGTGATGAAGAATAACACGCCGGAGTGTGTTCTGATGTCGCCGGAAGAATATCTGAGTCTGATGGAAGAGGTGGAGGACGCAAAGCTTCTCCGGCTGGCAGAAAGCCGCTTGCAGAATTTTACGCCTGCGGAAACAATTCCGGCAGAGGAAGTCTACCAGCTGGCCGAAAAACGTGCCGCAAAAAATAATTTATAATCAGGGCTCCATATCCGCACTGCAATGTGTCGGAAACGAAGACAAATAAAATACGATAGAACGAATGAATTTTTGAAAGATTGCATGGAATTTTATCAAAGTGTTATTCTTCTATGAATTTTAGCACTCTAGGCTTGACATTGCTAATAAACGGTGCTATAACAGGGCCGTGCTCAGGAGGAAGGGCAAAAGGAGAGCCGCGAGGTTCCCCGGAAAGCCTTTCCGAATGGACGCTTCAGATTTTTTGCCCCGACCCGAACGCCGGGATTGGAGGAATGATTTATGTTTATGCCTGCTGTTTTCCATGAAAACCTGTTCGATGATTTCTTCGATCCGTTCTGGAATGACGCTGCACTGGAACGTGCGATGAACCGTGAGGCTCGCAGCACGTTTGGCAAGCATGGTGCAAACATGATGAAGACCGATGTCAAACAGACGGACAATGGCTACGAAGTAGCTGTTGACCTGCCGGGCTGCAAGAAGGAAGACGTTCAGATGGAACTGAACGACGGCTACCTGACCATTCAGGCGGTGCGCAGCCACAGCAACGATGAAAAGGATAAAGAGGGCCGCTATCTGCGGCGCGAATCTTTCTCCGGCACCTGTGCCCGCAGCTTCTACGTGGGCGATGTTGTGAAGAAAGAAGACATCCACGCGAAGTTCGAGGATGGCGTCCTGCACATCGAGCTGCCTGCTCCTCAGCAGACGAAGGCGTTGCCTGAGAACCCGAATCTGATTGCAATTGAGTAAAACGTTGGTCGTGTGAGCCAAGGCACAACACGCATAGAAAGCCCCCGGAGAGCGGTAAAACACCCTCCGGGGGCTTTTTTGCGCCCAAAAGAGCCAGGATACGGTGGATTTGTCCGCTGAGAACGGACAACTGGCAAACACACCAGAAAATTTTTGCTGGAAAATCAAAAGGCTGTCACTTTTATGCTTTACAACTTTACCAAGATAAAGTAAAATGAAACCAGAACATCCTGCATCGGCTGCAGGAAAAGCCTGCACGGAACGTGCCGTGCAAAAGGCGTGGAAAAACACTGGGAAAGAAATGGGGAGACAGCATGGAGTTTGATCTTGCACGGCTGCAGCCCAAGGAGCGTGCCTCCTTTGCGCTGCGCGCGCTGTACGAAGCGGCGGGCTGCCGCAAATACCACATGGGCCGGTTTGAGGAGTATGGCCTGTATCAGGAGAACCGCAGCTTCCTTTCCTCGGAGCAGGTCATCACGTTTACCGACCTGGATGGCCGCCTGCTGGCCCTCAAGCCGGACGTGACCCTTTCCATTGCCAAGACGGCACAGCCCGCCCCGGGCGAAACGCTGAAATATTATTACCACGAGAACGTCTACCGCCCCTCGGCGGAGAGCCACACGTTCAAGGAAATCTCCCAGATGGGCCTGGAACTGCTGGGCGAGGTGAAAGAGCCGGAGGTGCGGCAGACGGTCTGCCTGGCGGCCCGGTCACTGGAGCAGATGGGCCAGCCGTGGGTGCTGGAGATCAGCCACATGGGCTATCTCTTCGGCCTGTTCGACGCGCTGGGCGTGCCGGAGGCCGCCCGCCCCGCTCTGCTGGAAACGCTGCGGGCCAAGAACATCCATGAGCTGCGGGCGGCTGCCAAAGCGGCGGGCCTTTCGGATGCCGATGCCAACGCCCTGACGGCCCTGCTCTCCCTCAGCGGGGAGTATGCCGTGGCCCTGCCCAAGGCCGCGGCCCTCTGCCGCAACGCCCGGATGGAGGCCGCCGTGGCCGAGCTTAACGCGCTGGCCGAACCGCTGGCAAAGGCGGGCGGCAGCATCCGGCTGGACCTGACCCTTGCGGGCGAGATGGAGTATTACAACGGCCTTATTTTCCAGGGCTATCTCCGCCCTCTGCCCCGCCCGCTGCTCAAGGGCGGCCGGTACGACCTGCTGATGCAGAAATTCACCCCCGGGGCGGACGCCATCGGGTTTGCCGTCTATCTGGACGAGCTGGACCGCCTGAGCGCCCCGCTGCCGCCCGTCCAGCAGCAGAACGCCGATCAAGGAATGCTGAATGTGGCCCTGCCCAAGGGCCGCCTGGGCGATAAGGTCTACGACCTGCTGGCCAGGATTGGCTACGGCTGCCCGGAGGACTACAACGCCACCCGCAAGCTGGTGGTGGAAAACCCGGCGGCGGGCATCCGCTACTTCCTCGTCAAGCCCAGCGACGTTGCCATTTACGTCGAGCACGGCGCGGCGGATGTGGGCATCGTGGGCAAGGATATCCTGACGGAGGCCTCTGCCGATGTCTACGAGCTGCTGGACACCGGCCTGGGCAAATGCCGGATGTGCGTGGCCGCCCCGGCGGATTACCAGGACGACCCAAGCCGCCCGGTGCGGGTGGCGACCAAGTTCGTCAACATTGCAAAAAGCTATTACGCGTCCATGGGCCGGGACATCGATATCATCAAGCTGAACGGTTCCATTGAGCTGGCCCCCATCCTGGGCCTCTCGGACGTCATCGTGGACATCGTGGAGACGGGCACCACCCTCCGGGAAAACGGCCTGAAAGTGGTCACGGAGTTCATGCCCATCTCGGCCCGGTTCATTGCCAATAAGGCCAGCTACCAGTTCAAACACAACGAGATGGAACGTATGCTCACAAAGCTGCGGGCAGCACTTGCAGAACAGGAGGCAGCAAAATGATCAAGCTCTATGATTTTGATTCGCTCAAGCCGGAAGAGATTTTAAACCGCGACATCCGCGCCGAGAAGAACGTGGAAGACGTGGTGGACGCCATCCTTGCGGACGTCCGCACCCGGGGCGATGAGGCCCTGAAAGAATACGCCCTCAAGTTCGATGGCGCGGAGATCGAGAATTTACAGGTGACGCAGGAGGAGATCGAGGACGCCTTTGCCAACATGGACCCCTACTTCCTCGAAACCCTGAAAGAAGCCGCCGCCAACATCGAGAGCTTCCACCGCCAGCAGGTGCACAAGAACTTTGTGGTCAACGACAAGCCCGGCATCGTGCTGGGCCAGAAGTACACCCCCATTGAAAAGGCGGGTGTCTACGTCCCGGGCGGCACGGCGGCCTACCCCTCCACCGTCCTCATGGACGTCATCCCGGCCAAGGTGGCGGGCGTGTCCGAGATCGTCATGACCACCCCGGCGGGCAAGGACGGCAAGGTGAACCCCGTCATCCTGGCCGCGGCGGCCACCGCCGGCGTGACCAAAATTTTCAAGACCGGCGGCGCCCAGGCCGTGGCCGCGCTGGCCTACGGCACCCAGACCATCCCGGCGGTGGACAAGATCGTGGGCCCCGGCAACATCTACGTTGCCACCGCCAAGCGGAAAGTTTTCGGCAAGGTGGGCATTGATATGATCGCAGGTCCCAGCGAGATTCTGGTACTGGCCGATGGCGGCTGCAACCCCGCCTGGGTGGCGGCCGACCTGCTGAGCCAGGCCGAGCACGACAAGCTGGCCAGCCCCGTCCTTGTCACCGACAGCCCGGAGCTTGCCCAGGCCGTGCAGGCCGAGCTGGAGGTTCAAATCCCTCAGCTGCCCCGTGCCGCCATTGCCCGGGCCAGCGTGGACGACAACGGCAAGATCATCGTCTGTGCGGACCTGCACAAGGCCATTGAGGCCTGCAACATCATTGCACCCGAGCATCTGGAAGTCTGTGTGGAAGACCCGTTCGGCGTGCTGAACGAGATCAAGAACGCGGGCAGCATCTTCCTGGGCCGCAACGTGCCCGAGGCGCTGGGTGATTACTTCGCAGGCCCCAACCACACCCTGCCCACCAGCGGCACTGCCCGCTTCTCCAGCCCCCTGGGCGTGGACGATTTCGTCAAGAAATCCAGCTTTCTTTACTACACCCGGGAGGCGCTGGGCGAGGTTGCCCCCCGCATTGCCGATTTTGCCGAGCGGGAGGGCCTGCACGCCCACGCCCGCAGTGTGACGATTCGATACGAATAAACCTCTCAGGCGCTTTGCGCCAGCTCCCCTATCAGGGGAGCCCTTGGCAAAGAGGTTTCGTTGCCAGTTGACGAGAACGCATTATCAGAAACGGAGGAACATCGAATGAGCCGTTTTCTTTCACCCCGCCTTGCCGCTGTCACCCCCTACACCCCGGGGGAGCAGCCGCAGGACCAGAAATACATTAAGCTCAACACCAACGAGAGCCCCTACCCGCCCTCCCCGGCGGTTCTGGACGCCGTGAGCCGGGCCGAGGTGGAAAAGCTCCGCCTCTACTCCGACCCCGCCTGTGCCGACCTGCTCCAGACTGCGGCAAAGCACTTTGGCCTGCAGCCGGATCAGATCATGCCCGGCAACGGCAGCGACGAGAACCTCTTCTTCGCGCTCCGGGCGTTCTGCGATGAGAGCCACCCGCTGGCCTATGCCGACATCACCTACGGCTGCTACGGCGTCTGGTGCGGGCTGCTCCACATCCCCAGCGATATCGTTCCCCTGAAAGAGGATTTCACGCTGGACCCCGCCGATTACTACGGCAGAAACGAGACCATCGTCATTGCCAACCCCAATGCCCCCACGGGTCTGGCCCTGCCCCGCGGTGCCATAGAGGGCATCCTGAAAGCCAACCCCAACAACGTGGTCATTGTGGACGAGGCCTATGTGGACTTTGGCGGGGAGAGCTGCGTGCCCCTCATCGACCAGTACGAGAACCTGCTGGTGATCCAGACCTTCTCCAAATCCCGCCAGCTGGCGGGTGCCCGGCTGGGCCTGGCCATGGGCAATGCAAAGCTCATTGCAGACCTGAATCGGGTCAAGTTCAGCCTGAACCCCTACAATATCAACCGGCTGACCCTGAAAGCCGGTGAGGCCGCGCTGAACGATACCGCCTATTTCGACAAGACCCGCGCGGCCATCATCGAGACCCGTGCCTGGACGAAACAGCAGCTGGAAGCGCGGGGCTTCACCTGCCTGGACAGCCGCTCCAATTTCCTGTTTGCCAGCACGGAGCGGAAAAACGGGGCGGAACTTTACAAAAAGTTGAAAGAAAAGGGCGTGCTGGTGCGGCATTTCGATGCCCCGCGCATTGCCAACTGGCTGCGCGTCACCATTGGCACGCCGGAGGAAATGCAGGCGCTGCTGGCAGCTCTTGACAAGATTTTGGAGGAATGAGCCATGCGGGAAGTGAGCATCGAACGGAACACCAACGAGACGCAGATCGAGCTGACCCTCAATCTGGACGGCGCGGGCCGCTATCAGGTGGACACGGGCTGCGGCTTTCTGAACCACATGCTGGAGCTGTTTGCCCGGCATGGCCGCTTTGACCTCGTCCTCACCTGCCACGGCGATGTGGAGGTGGACTACCACCACACCACCGAGGATATCGGCATTGCACTGGGGCAGGCTTTTGCCAAGGCTCTGGGCGATATGCGGGGCATCCGCCGCTACGGCAGCTTCACTCTGCCCATGGACGAAGCCCTCATCCTCTGCGCGGTGGATATCTCCGGCCGCTGCACCCTCAACTGGGATGTCCACTGCAAGACCGAAAAAGTAGGCGATTTTGACGTGGAGTGCGTGCAGGAGTTCTGGCTGGGCTTTGTGCGCAACCTGCCCGGCACAGTCCACTTTGTACAATTTGCAGGCGAAAATACCCACCACATTCTGGAAGCCTGCTTCAAGGGGGCGGGCCGCGCGCTGGCCGAGGCCGTCCGCATCGACGCTGCCCACCGGGATGAGATCCCCTCCACGAAAGGACTGCTGGTATGATTGCAATGGTTGATTATGGCGTGGGCAATCTGTTCAGCCTCAAATCCAGCCTGGCCCATCTGGGGCTGGAAGCGGTGGTCACGGCAGACCCCGCCCGGCTCCGGGCGGCTGACCGGATCATCCTGCCCGGCGTGGGAGCCTTTGGCGACGCCATGGAGAAACTCACCGCCACGGGCCTTGTGCCGGTAATCAAAGAAGAGGCCCGGAAAAAGCCCCTGCTGGGCATCTGCCTGGGGATGCAGCTGCTGTTTGAGAAGAGCTATGAATACGGCGAGCACCAAGGCCTCGGCTTCGTCCAAGGCGAGGTCTGCCCGCTGGAGCCGGACCTGAAAGACCCGGCGCTGAAAGTGCCCCAGATCGGCTGGAACGCCCTCCACATCCTCCGGGACGACCCGCTTTTCCAATATATCCAGGAGGGCGAGTACGTCTATTACGTCCACAGCTATTACGGCAGACACTGTACCGCCAGTACGTTGGCCGTCAGTGATTACTCCATCCCGGTCACGGGCGTGGTGCGGGCGGGCAAGGTGTACGGCACGCAGTTCCACCCGGAGAAGAGCGGCGACACCGGGCTGCGGATCTTAAAGGCGTTTGCAGAATTGTGAGGAAATATCATGAAACTCTATCCCGCCATTGACCTGCGGAATGGTCAGGTCGTCCGCCTGACCCAGGGCGATTACGATAAAATGACCGTCTACGGCACCGACCCCTGCGCCCAGGCGCGGCAGTTTGTGGCCGCAGGGGCAAAATATCTCCACGTTGTCGATCTGGACGGCGCAAAAGACGGTACCCTCTCCAACTATGACACCATTGCCGCACTGGCAAAGCAGGGCGGCCTGTACATCGAGGTGGGCGGCGGCATCCGCACCGAGGAGCGGATCGAAAAATATCTCTCCCTCGGCGTGGGGCGCTGCATCCTGGGCAGCGTGGCCGTGACGGATTTTGCGTTCACGGCCCGGATGCTGCAAAAGTACGGCGATCAGATCGCGGTGGGCGTGGACGCCAAAGATGGCTTTGTTGCCATCCACGGCTGGAAAGAGGTCAGCGCCGAAAAGGGCGTGAACTTCTGCAAGCGGCTGGCAGCAGCGGGCTGCAAAGCCATCATCTACACGGATATTGCCTGCGACGGCGCCATGCAGGGCACCAATCTGGCCCTCTACCGCCAGCTCTCGGCCGAGGTGCCGGGGGTGGAGTTCACGGCCAGCGGCGGCATTTCCTCGGAGGCAGAGCTGCTGGAGCTGGAGCGGATGGGGGTGGCGGCCGCCATCCTGGGCAAGAGCCTCTACACCGGGGCGCTGGATCTTGCCCGCTGCGTACAGCTGGTACAGAAATAAACGAAAGGGAAACGCAAGATGATCACAAAACGCATCATTCCCTGTCTGGATGTCCGGAATGGCCGGGTGGTCAAGGGCACCAACTTTGAGGGCATCAAGGATGTGGCCGACCCGGTGGAAATGGCCCGGCTCTACAACGCTGCCGGGGCCGATGAGCTGGTGTTCTACGACATCACGGCCAGTTTTGAGGGCCGCGCCCTCTTCACGGAGATCCTGACCCGGGTGGCCAGTGAGATCTTCATCCCCCTGACGGTGGGCGGCGGCATCCACACGCTGGAAGATTTTGACCGGGTGCTCAAGTGCGGGGCCGATAAGGTCAGTGTCAACTCGGGAGCCCTCAAGAACCCCAACCTCATCCCGGCGGCGGCCCAGCGGTACGGCAACCAGTGCGTCGTCCTCTCGGCAGATGTCAAGCGGGTGGACGGCCAGTTCCGCGTTTTTGCCAAGGGCGGGCGCGAGGATACGGGCCGGGACGCGCTGGACTGGATCGCCTGGGCCGTGGACCACGGCGCGGGCGAAGTCTGCCTCAACAGCATTGACACGGACGGCGTCCGGAACGGCTTTGATCTCGAAATGCTGGGCGCCGTTGCCAGCCGGGTCAGCGTGCCCATCATCGCCAGCGGCGGCGCGGGCAAAAAAGAGGATTTTCTGGAGCTGTTCGGCCACAAGGGCATCGACGCGGGCCTGGCGGCGGGTATTTTCCACCAGAAGCTGCTCACCATCCGGGAGTTAAAGGAATACTTAAATAAAAATGGTGTGGAAATGCGGCTGTGAACCCCTTGCGTTTCCCAGCGGAATCGGATAAACTATAGGTGTCCCCATTCGGGGCGGGAGCATTACCATGGAACTGAAATTTGATGAAAAAGGCCTGATCCCTGCCATCGTGCAGGACCACTACACCAAAGAGGTGCTCACCCTCGCGTACATGAACGCCGAGACGCTGGCACTGACCATTGCGGAGGGCCGCACGGTCTTCTGGAGCCGGAGCCGTCAGGAGATCTGGCGCAAAGGCGAGACCAGCGGCAACGTGCAGCAGGTGGTGTCCATCACCGCCGACTGCGACGCGGACGCCCTGGTGGTGGAAGTGGTAAAAGCGGGCCCCGCCTGCCACACCGGCGCGGAGAGCTGCTTCTTCAACGAAGTGTATGTCTCCCCGGAGCTCAAGCAGTTCAGCTGGCAGGGCCTGTACGACCTCATCAAGGGCCGCAAGACCAGCCCCAAGGAGGGCAGCTACACCACCTACCTGTTTGAGAAAGGCAAAGAGAAGATCCTCAAAAAGGTGGGCGAGGAGTGCACCGAGGTCATCATTGCGGGCGAAAAAGAAGACAACGCCGAGACCATTTATGAGATCAGCGACCTGGCTTACCATGTGCTGGTACTGATGGTGCAGGCGGGCATCACGGTGGAGGATATCACCCGTGAGCTGGAAAAACGACACGTTATTGACTACAAGGTCAAACAGGAAAGGATGCAGTGAGTTCACTATGGCAGATTTCAAGAAGTCCAGTGTACATTGTCACTCGACGATGTGCGACGGCAAAAACACCTTGCAGGAGATGGCCAGCGCGGCCTGCGCGCAGGGCCTGACCACATTGGGCTTCACGGGCCATAGCTATACCCAGCGTGACCGCGAATACTGCATGAGCCCCAGCCGTACCGCCCAGTACAAGGCCACCATTGCCAAGCTCAAGACCGAGTATAAGGGCAAGGTGGATATCCTCTGCGGCATCGAGTGGGACATCCTCAGCGAGGACAAGCGCGCCGGCTATGATTACTGGATCGGCAGCGCGCACCACCTGTACGGCAAGAACACGGGCAAGTATTATGAGATCGACTTCCGCCCGCAGGACCTGCACGACTGTATTTACGATGATTTTGACGGCGACCCGCTGGCCGCTGTGGAAGCCTACTTTGCCGAGGTGGAAAAGGTGGCGGCCATGAAGCCGGACATCCTGGCCCACATCGACCTCATCAAGAAGCTGAACGCCGAGGGCGAGTTCTTTGAGGAAGAGTCTCCCCGCTACAAGGCGGCTGCCCTCAAGGCGCTGAACGCGGCCAAAGAGAATGGCTGCCTGCTGGAGGTCAACACCGGCGGCGTCTACCGCGGCTACCGCAAGGACTTCTACCCTGGCCCCTGGCTCCTGACCGAGTGGCACAAGATGGGCGGCAAGGTCATCATCACCTCCGACGCCCACGATACCGCCAGCCTGACCTTTGGCTTTGATGAGGCCGCTGAGGCGGTGAAAGCCGCAGGCTTTACCAGCGTGGAGGTGCTCACCGTCAACGGCTTTGAGACCCAGGAGCTGTAAACAACAAGTAAAATGAGACAAGGCTGCTGTGCAACTGCATGGCAGCCCTGTTTTTGCGATCAATTTTGAGAGGCAGGAACCCTATGACCCAGACCATCCCCGCAAAGAAAAATTTCTTCAACCAGAATGTGGACCTGATGAACGGCCCCATTTTCAAGAGCCTGTTCATCTTCATGCTCCCCATTTTTGTTTCCAACCTGTTCCAGCAGCTGTATAATACCGTGGACACCATGATCGTGGGCAATGTGCTGGGCGACACGGCATTGGCCGCCATTGGCTCCTGCGGCTCGATTTACGAGCTTCTGGTCGGATTCGGCATTGGGATTGGCAACGGCCTTGCCATCGTTGCAGCGCGTTCCTACGGGGCTCAGGACGAGGACCTGCTCAAGAAGACCGTGGCGGGCTCTCTCGTCATCGGATTTTTGTCCTCCCTCTGCATCACGCTGGCAGGCCTTGTGGGCCTGCACCCGCTGCTGGTGCTGCTGGACACCCCGGCGGAGATCCTGGAAGAGGCCTACAGCTATATCCTCATCATTGACGTGGGCGTGCTGGTCATGTTTGCGTACAACCTCTGTGCAGGCCTGCTCCGGGCCATCGGCAACAGTTTCATGCCGCTGATCTTCCTGCTGATCTCCTCGGGCCTGAACGTGGCGCTGGACCTCGTGTTCATCGCCGTCGTCGGCATGGGGGTCAAGGGAGCGGCCGTGGCCACTGTCATTTCCCAGGGCGTTTCGGTGGTGCTCTGCATCTTTTATGTCCTCCGCAAGACCCGCGTGCTGGTGCCAGAGCGCAAGCACTTCCAGGTGGGCAGAAAGCTCTACTGGGACCTGTTCAGCCAGAGCATTTCCATGGGCCTCATGAGCAGCATCGTCTCGGCAGGCTCCGTGGTGCTGCAATATGGCATCAACGGGCTGGGTACGCTGGTCATCGCCGGACACACCGCCGCCCGGAAGATGTTCGCCTTTACGGATATGCCACTCATTGCCATGGCGAATGCGGGTTCCACGTTCGTCTCCCAGAACTACGGCGCAAACCACCCGGACCGTGTCCGCAAGGGGATGCGGGAAATTTACCTTTATTCTGTGGTGGTGGCCGTGCTGGCTGTTCTGTTGATGAACGTGGGCGCCGAGTGGATGGTCAAGCTGATCTCCGGTTCCAGCGAGGCGGTGGTGCTGGAAAACGGCGCAAAATATCTGATCTGGAACGCGCCGTTCTACGCGGTGCTGGGTGTGCTGCTCTCCACCCGCTATGCCCTGCAGAGCCTGGGTCAGAAAGTGCTGCCCCTTTTCTCCAGCGTCATTGAATTCGTGGGCAAGATCCTGTTCGTGCTGCTCTTCATCCCCCGCTTTGCCTACGATGCCGTCATCCTCTGCGAGCCCATCATCTGGTGCTTTATGACCATCGAGCTGGTGTGGGTCTACCTGTACGACCCGTTTGTGTTCCCGAAAAAAGCGAAAAATTAAGAATCAAACGCAAGAAAAGCGCTGCCAATGGCAGCGCTTTTTTGTTACGAGGATCTGAATTTTACAGTGCCGAATACCCAAAACTGTTGACCAAGGCGTCAATGTGCTGGCCTGCCTTGCACAGGGGGCACTCGCGGGAGTCATAGCTGGCGTAATCGGGCAGGCTGGAGGGGTCAAAGATGGAAGTCACCGGGATGCCGGCGCACGCGGTGGTGGTGGCAAAGATGGCGGACAGGCCGGCCACCATGCCGCCGTAGTAGTTGACAGCCTCGACCGCGGCCTGCGCCGTGTAGCCGGTGGTGATGGAGGCGGCCAGGATGAGCACATGCTTGCCCTTGACCATGGGGGCCAGATTGTCACGCAGGATGATCTGGCTGCCGGTGGTGTACTCCGGGGTAATGACGTAGATGGTCTGGTGGGCGTTCATGTTGGAGAAGCCGTCTTTCGTCAGCTCGTTGGCCAGACAGGTGCCGATGACCTGAGTGCCGTCCAGGCAGAGGACCGTGTCCACGATGGTGTTGTGCTGGTAGGCGGCCACCAGCTCTTTGGCCACGGCTTTGGCTTCGGACAGGCGGGCTTTCTGGGTGGTCACGTCGATGTAATAGTTGATATGGCTGTGGCTGGTGGCAAAATGGCCTTTGGCCACGCGCAGGAACAGACTGCTCTTATTGGTGGGAAGCTTTACCATATTGATCATAACTGCAACACTCCTGTTCTGATAAATGCGGCGCGGACGCCCTTGCCGAAAACACAAACAGCACAGCAGCTCTCCTGAGCCCGCCGCTGTGCTCCCCTCCGTTTTCATGCATCTATTGTAACAGCAAGCGGGCACTGTGCACAAGACACAAAACCACTAAAAATCCCACTGAAAATTTGAACAGTATGACGTGAAAAGGGCGCAAAAAAGCCGCCCGGCAACGCCGGGCGGCGGAAAGCGCAAAAACTGAATTACTTAGCCATATTGCTGAGAATATACTCACCGGTCAATTCCCAAGTGGCACCATACTCAGTGTAGGGGTCGGCATCAGGCTGATAGAAGAAAGTAACGACGTCTTTTTTACCCAGAGAGGAAACACCAGAAATAGTGACAGTACCCTCAGCGGTCTTGTCTTTCTTCAACTGGGCATTGTAAAGCTCTTGACTAATCTTCAGATTGCCGAAATCAGAAGCATATTTCTTGGTGGTTTCTTTCCCGGAATCGTCGGTACTGGTAATACCGACATAGAAGCAAGAATTGTTGACACGCATCGGATTGCCGCGACCGCACTTAACGCTGAAATCAAAAGTAAGCTTGCTATCGGAAGCATTATAAGTTGCACCAGAAAGCGTGGACTGTGCCTGCAGGACGGTGATTTTGCCATACTCCGTACGGGTAGCTTTGTTATCATCATCTTTGCAGCCGGTCAGCAGGCTGGAACCAGCCACAGCCACAGCAGCAACAGCGGTATATTTCAGGAAAGAGCGGCGAGAAAATGTTAAGGACATAATCGTTCCTCCTCGTATGTACAAATACAATTTTGCAATTTTGCTCAAAAAGCATTACCTATAAAATAGGCGAAAACAAAGCAAATGTCAATGGTTTTGCAAATGTTTTTGTGAAACTTTTGGCCTTGCTCTGTCCAAAACTGACGGAATTTCGTCCCGCAAGATCAGGCTTTGGCCACATCGGAAGCGCTCAGGCTGAAAGTGAGCGTCTTGTTGGTGACAAAGGTCGGGGTATAGGTGACCGTGATCTGCTGCCAGCCGGTGGGCACCATGCAGACCAGCTCAATGTAGCCGGAGCGCTGCGGGGGCAGGCTGGGGGCATCGGTAAAGGTCTCGGTGGTGCTGTCGTACAGGGAGATGTAAGCGCCGCTCTCCACGTCGGCACCGTCGCAGACCACGGCAAAATCGGTGGTGGAAGCGGACAGAGCGTGGAAGTAAGGAGCCGTGTTGGAAGCCTTGGCGGCATCGGTATCCAGCGGGTAAGCGGCGTTGATCTCTGCAATGTTGGGGGCACCGATGTTGAACGTGACGCTGGAAGAGCGGTTGACGGCGGTGACCAGCACAGCCACATACTCATGGCCCGGGACATCGGGGGCGGAAGTCAGAGTAAAAACGCTGGTCAGCTGGACGCCCAGATTGTTCCAGTTGCTGACCTTATCGCCGACTTTGACCTCGACAGAAGCATTGGAGCTGGACTGGCAGCCGCCCAGCAGAGCAGCCGTGCCCAGAGCGGCGGCAGAAGCACCGGTGCACTTGAGGAACGTACGGCGGGAAATTTTATTGGACATGGGAAATGCCTCCTTCTATTGAATGCAGATCATGAAACACTTTTCTGATACTTCGTTTATAACATCTTTTGTACCAGGATGCAAGCATTTACGCCCAGAATTTACACTTGTTTCACAGGGAGCAACAAAAACCTCACGGCTCCGGGGTCAGGCCTTTGACATGGGTCTCGCTGGTCTTGACCAGGTTGAGCAGGCTGGGGGTGTACAGCGGGAACTCGCGGGTCAGGCTCTCGGTGGTCATGGCGAGGCTGGAGGGGTCCTTGACGCCCTCACCGCCGTTGACATCCTCCCCGGCCAGCAGGGCCTCCACGTTGGATTCCGCCATCTTCATCACGGCGTCGGAGTAGCCGGGCCAGCGGCGGGCCTCCACGCCGAACAGGCTCTGGGCGTTGTGAGGCTCGGCAGAATAGAGCAGCCGGAACATCTTGGCCACAGCCATCATCAGGTAGCTGCTCACCTCGGTGGTCAGGGCCTTGCTGTGGCACTGGCCGATCTTGGCGTACAGCACGTTGAGGCTGTTGGAGATCAGCTTTTTGTTCATGGTGGGCAGCACGCTGCCGTGGTAGATGTTGTCTTTCATCTTATCGGGGTTGGGCAGGTCCTCGGCCGAGAGCATCATGCCGTTGCGCTCGGCAGAACGGCCCAGCAGATAATCACAGGAAACATTATAATAATCGGCCACTTTGACCACAAAGTCCAGGCCGCATTCGCGGATGCCTTTCTCGTAGTGGGAGAGCAGGGCCTGCGAGACACCCAGATCCTCCGCGGCCTGTTTCTGGGTGATGCCGCGCTCCTTGCGCAGCAGCTTGATGATACGGTTAAATTCCATGATGTTTTTGCTCCTCGATGATGAAATTGGAACATCCTTGATTTTTGGTTTACAGCACGTTGATTATACACAATGGAAAACGACTTGTAAAGCAAGAAAAGTGACGGAATTTTTTGTCGATTTTCGTCATTTTTATCAAAAAACTTGCCCCTCCCCCATATCTATGCTAAACTAGAGGACAGAAAGCATACATTTTGTGGCACGCGGCAAAACAGGATCTTGCCTGCGAGGCCAAAATTCAGGATAAATTGAGGTAGTTTACATGAAAACGTTCAAACTTCATCTCATCCGCCATGGCATGACCGAGGGCAACCTCAAGGGGCTGTACATCGGCAGCGGCACGGATATCCCTCTGTGCGACGAGGGCCGCGCCCAACTGCAGGAGCTGAAAGAGCGGTTCGAGTACCCGCAGGTGGATACCGTCTTCTCCTCCCCGCTGATGCGCTCTGTGGAGACGGCCAACATCCTCTTCCCCAACGCCACCCACCAGTTCTCGGTGCACGACCTGCGGGAGGCGGGCTTCGGCGTGTTTGAGAACCGCCCGGTGAAAGAGTTGGTCAAGGATGAGGACTTTAAAAAGTGGATCACCCCCGGCTCCGGCTTTGTGCCCGAGGGTGCCGAGCCCACCGAGCAGTTCCATGCCCGCTGTGCCGAGACCCTGCTCAAGCTGTTTGAGTACATGATCCGGATGGATGTTACCGAGGCTGCCTGCGTGACCCACGGCGGCGTCATCATGAGTATGCTGAGCCAGCGTGCCCTCCCCTCCCGCCACCCGGAGCAGTGGATGGCCGACCCCGGCTGCGGCTACACGGTCCAGACCGATGTTCAGCTCTGGATGCGGGACCGCCTGGTGGAGGCTATCGACATCGTGCCCTTTGGCTATGCCGATACCCTGCGGGGCCAGGCCGAGACCGAGGAAAACGAAGCGTTTGAATAACGTGGGATCATCAGTCTGCAAAATCTTTGCCGCCGGGCACAAAACTGCTGCCCGACGGCATTTTTGCGGCAAAGAACGGGAAATTCCGGGCAAAAGCCTTGACAGGGTGCCCGGAATTTACTATTGTATAAAGTGAAACTTTTCCCTTGCAAGGAGGAATCCCCCGATGTCTCAATCTTTGTCGCGTCGTTCGTTCCTGAAATGCGCCGGGTCGGGTGCGGTCAGTCTGGCTGCTGCCCTGCTCACGGGCGTTTCGGCGGCTGCGCTTGCGCCCTGCTATCAGGGCGAACCTGCCCTGCTGGACGGCAAAGCTGCCGTTGAGCTGCTGGGCTATGCCCCGGCCCCGGGTCTGGGCGGTGCGCTGGTCTATCTCTCGGTGGAAAATCTCTCTGCAAAAACGCTGGCCGTGGGGGCCAGCTACCTGCTCAGCCGGGAGGTCGCCACCACCGACGAGCTCTATACCCTGGGCGTGGGCCTCACTGCCCGGTGCGACGGCAAGCCTGTCCGCTGCGGCAGCTTTGCAGCGCCCCTCTACGGCGAGAATGCGGCGGACGCCTCGGCGTTCACGCTGAACCTCTCCGCAGGCCGCGGAGCCATGCTCCACTGCTTCTGTGAGGTACCGGAAAATTGGGAGACGCTGGAGCTGACCTATCAGCCTGCCTTTGCGGCCAGCCAGCCCATGACGTTCGTGGTGCGCCGCGGTGCCGATGAAGTCCAGCTGGGCCCTGTGCCCGCTTCCCCTGCCGAAGTGGGCAGCGTGGTGGACCTGTAAAGATTCTAAGAAAAACAAATGCCTCCGCGTCAGACCGGCGCGGAGGCATTTTTGCATGTTTGAGATTATTGGATCAGATTTTCTCCGGCGGAGTTGGTCACGGTCAGCTCCTGCCCGGTCACGCTGGAAACGAGGGCCAGGTAGCTCCGCCCGGAGTTCAGGGTCAGCAGCTCGCCGTCGGCATCGTAAAACTGGAACGTGGTGTCGGTGCCCTGCGTCCAGGTGACGTACCACAGGTGCCCGCCGTTGAGCCAGACGCCGCCGCCCATGGAAAGATCGTAGTCGAACGTCTGCTCGTCATCCCGCAGGGCGGAAGCGCTGAACAGGACGAGCAGGTTGTCAAAGGCTGCCTGCTGGCCGCTGTTGGCGTCCAGCTGCGGGGTGCCGTCGGCGTGGAGCATTTTGTAGGTGGCGCTCTCGGCGTCGTAGGCAAAGCCCGTGGCGTTCTGTTCGTCGAACTGGAGCCGGACATTGACAGCATCGGGGGCCGTGGCATCCGGGACTTTATTTTCCATGCTCTGGGGCAGCAGGGCCGGGATGGTCAGAGGCGTGTCCTCCCCGGAGGCGCTGCCCGCCGCCGCGGAAGCGGCCGTCGTCACCCGGGATTCGGTCAGCGTGGAGGAGATGTTCAGCGTTTCCAGCGCGCTGGAAAGGGCGCTGCCGCTGGTGTACCAGAGGGGCGCGTTGCTCCACCCTGCCGGGCAGGAAAAGGCGTTGCGGCCTGCTTCCAGTGCATCGACAGGCCGCAGAGAATAATAATCAAGATAATTCTGGTCGAACTGCCCGCCGCCGCGCTGGACGGGGATCACCTGCTGGCCTACCAGAAGCCGCCAGTATAAGTCTTCGCCGGCGGCCACCGGGCCCACCTGAGGCACAGCATTCACAGAGGGATAGACCAGACAGAGCCGGGTGCTGCCCTGCAGCTCGGTGCGGGCTTCCAGCACCACGGAAGCGGCGGAAAGCCCCCACTGGGTGGTGCTGTTCGAGGCGTTCTCAATGCTCACCGCTACGGGGCGCTGGCCCGGCCAGAGCTGCTCCTGCCCGGTGAGCGGGTCGGTGGGAACAGGCTGCTCCGGGGCTGGATCGGATGGCAGGAGCGAACAGCCTGCCAGCAGGGCGGCACAGAGCCCGAGGCTGGCAGCGGCCCGGAGCGCGGTTCCAATGCGTTTCATTCGCGTCTCCTTACGGTTGCAGGCATGACTGCCCTTACTGATAGTTGAAGCTGCTCCACTCATCATCGTCCACCAGAGCGAGGTAGGTCTTGCCGCGGTTGAGGGTCATTTCCTCGCCGCTGTCGGTGTAGAGCTTGAGTGGATGGGTGGGGTGCGGCTTCTCCCAGCGGCCGGTCTGGACGCCGCCGTGGGTAAACAGATAAGCCTGCCCGCCCTGAACGTACTGGACCTCCTGCACGTCGTGGGAGTCACCCGCATAGGCGGCAATGTTGGCAAAACAGACCACCACATTGTCAAAGGTCAGCTGCTTGCCCGTCAGCTCGTCAATGGTGTCGCCATAGGCCTTTTTGGAGGGGTCGTACATGGAGAGCGAGTAGGTCTTGCTGAGGCTGCCGTAGACCAGCTCCGAGCGGTAGCTGTCCGAGTGGCTGATGTGGATCTTCTTGGCCGAGGGAGTGCCGCTCAGCTTGTTGACCTCGTCGGTGCGGTAATCCGCAAAGCGGAAGAACGTGCTCTCGTAAGGATATTGCAGGCTGATGCCCGCGTTGGAAGCGGCCTGCCGGATCTCCTTGCCGGAGGTGAACTCGGTGTGCTCGTAGGCCACGTTGCGGCCCCGGCTGTCCCGGTGGGCCACATGGGTGTGGACGGGCGTGTTGAAGTAATTCTTGCCGCCGATGTTCAGGCCAGAATATTGATATACATTGACAAACTGGGTGCAGAAGATGCTCTCGCCGTCGTGGTAATAGAGTGCCTGCCAGGGCATGAGCAGCTGCAGGAACTGGTCGCGGCCGGAGCGGAGCGGGCCCACCTCCGGGATGTCATTGGCATCATGGAACAGCGCGCACAGGCGGGTGATACCGCCCTCTACCTTGCTCTCAATCAGGATGTCTGCCGAGCCGATGCCCCGCTGCGGGCGGGCATTCTGCCGCTCCGAGTTGGAGATGTTGTTGACCATCACGCCCACGATGCGGCCATTGGTGCGGTGGGCCTGTCCGGTCAGCACATCAGCGTCATAAACCGGCAGCGCGGCGGCTGCCTCGGACGACGCGGCCCCGGCCACGGACGATGCAGCCGCTTCACTGGAAGCCGCCACAGAGCCAGCCTCACTGGCGGCCGGTGCGTTGCCGTCCACCAGCTTTTTGATCCACCCGGACACGCCGCCGCCCAGCGCGGCGCTGCCCGCCCCGGAGCAGCCCGTCAGGGCCAGCAGCACTGCCGCCATCCACGAAAACCGAAGTACAGACCGACGAGAAATTTTCATTGCGGAAGACCTCCTGTAAAAGCGCTGGGCCGCCCGGCCCAGCGCGGTTGGGTGTAAATTTTGATTGATTTGATTGTACTGGTTCTTGTCCGGTTTGTAAAGAGGAAGTTCCGGCCAGCACCGGCCCACAGCCCGGCATGTCCTGCCCGCGGAAAAAGAAATGCGCTTTTTTGCACTTTACTCTTGCTTTTTTTGCCCGGGTGTGGTAATATAATTCGGCAATATGTTTTATTGCATGAATATGCGCTCGTAGCTCAGCCGGTAGAGCATCTGACTTTTAATCAGAGGGCCAGGGATTCGAGTTCCCTCGAGCGCACCAAAATCCCACGAGGAATCGTAAGATTCCTCATGGGATTTTCTTTTTGTACGCCATTTGCACGGTCTCTGCACGGTTTTTGCACGGTCCGCATTTTTCGTGTCAGATGGAGTAAGTCTGTGAATTACTCTGCAATTCGTGCTATTTTTTGCAATTCAGGTCAGCAAAGCCAGGCGGAGCTGCGCTTTTACAGAGGGGTCTGCGTCTTTCAGAAGTTCCACTAAGGCAGATACCGAGATGGTCGGCTCAGCCTCGACAGGAACGCTCTGAGGTTCGGATTCTGCCGGCTTATAAAAGCCTTCCTCGAACTTTTTACCCAGCTTTTTACGGGAATCCTGCTGGATGTGTGCATAGGTGTTGACCAGAAGATTAGCGCTGGCATGGCCCGTTGTGCCCTGTACCGCTTTCACATCACCGCCGGAGATCATCAGCTGGTAGGTGGCACTGGAATGCCGCAGGCCGTGAAACACGATGCGAGTGAACTCCGGGTGCTCGTCCTGCCACTTGATGAACTTTTTGCGGATGAGGATCGGCTCTACCGCCAAACCGTTGGGCAAGCGCAGGAGCATCCCACTGTTGCGGTAGCGTTCCGGCTCAACGGCTTCGTCCATTTCCAAACGCTTTAGCCAGTGTTTCAGTTCTTCTTTCAACACTGCCGTCATGAAGATGGTTCGGTTGGAAGATGCTGTTTTGGTCTTTTTGAGCACCAGCGTTGTGGTGCTGTCCTCGCGCTTATCCTCAAACTCCTGCAAGATGCAGCCCTTGCCCGTTTTTGCCAGCGATGCCTTCTGGACACGCTGCATACACTTGTTAATGCGGAACGTGCCTGTGCCGTCTGCTCCCTCAAAATCAAGATCTTCCGGGGTCAGGCCAGCGACTTCGCCCTCACGCAGTGCGCCCACCAGCGTAAGATGGACTGCCAGATGCAGAATGGGGTCCTCCATGCTGGCAAGTGCGGCCCACATCTCATCTGCATCCCAGATGGCACGCTCTTGAATTGACTTTTTAGGACTGTCCACCGGAACGGGGCTTTTGATGAGGATACCCCACTCCACCGCATACTGGAACGCTGTCCGCAGCAGGCGGTGTACCTCGTGGATGGTCGTGCCGGAGAGAAACCGCTGCTGCTGTTTTTCCGAAAGCACCTGCTTTTTGCCCTCATAATACTGGCCGCAGGGCGTTTTGCTGAGGGTAGAATACAGGTCTTCCAGATGGTAAGGCTTGAGCTTTTGCATCTGCATATCGCCGATGTACGGAATAATGAGGTTCTGGACGGTTCCCAGATTGGATTGATAGGTGCAGGGGGCCCATTTGTGCTTGTTGCATTGCTTGGGAAGCCACTCCATCAAAAACTCCTTGACGGTGATGGTGGACGGAATCAGAAACGTTCCGTTTGCCAGTTCATGTTCGATTTGTTTTTTGCGATTTGTTGCCTCCTCTTTCGTGGAAAAACTTTCCCATTTGTTGCAGTTTTTACCCTGCTCGTCTTGGTAAGTATAGCGGACACCATAGGAGCTGCCGCGTTTCGTAATATATGCCATACGTTATCTCCTTTTTCAAGCTGCCCGGAGCCACGCATCGAAACTGTCTTTCGGGATGCGGATGCTTCCGCCTACCCGCAGAACACGGAATTCGGTGGTGCTGTTGCACAGGTTGTAGGCAGAGCGCAGGCTGATGGCCAGCATCTGCGCAATTTCCTCCACCGTGTACACCAGTGTTGTGGCTTTCAGGCTGTCAGTCGGAGACTTGACGGCATTTGTTTGAGTGACCACTTCCATTTTATCGTTATTCGGAATGGTCTGCAAGATATTTTTCGTATAATCCAAAGATTTCACAGTTTCGGTCATTGCTGCCCTCCTTTTGTCAGGTGCATATTCGTTTCGTGAATCAGCCGATCAACGATTTCATGGATTCCAACTTTTTCTGTGCGTTCTCTTTGCGAAGACTTGCCCCGATGCAGGAAATTGGAACGCACATTTCCAGAATGCGGTCATAAATGCGGGCGTGAGCAGTATCCTGTGGATGCCGTATCTCGTTCAGCGGCAGGTTGGTGATGACGATCAGCGGTTTTTGGCTGCGGTATCTGCTGTCCACGATGTTGTAGACCTGTTCCAGCGCATACTCTGTACCACGTTCCATCCCGAAATCGTCAATGATGAGCAGTGGATAGCAGCAGAGCTTGTCCACAATATCATTCCGCCCGGAAAAGCTGCTGTTCAGTTCGTTCAGGATTCGGGCAAAGTTCGTCATACGCACAGGCACTTCCTGTTCCATTAGAGCGTTTGAAATGCACCCGGCAAGGAAACTCTTGCCGGTGCCCACACCGCCCCAGAGGAGCAGGCCTAGGTTCTCTGCGCGCATGATCTGCCATCGCTCCACATAGCGGTGTGCGTAACGCATTTGAGGGGCACGACCATCGTCGTTTTCAAAGTTCCAGTCGAGCATTGCCGTATCCGAGAAGCCCCCTGCTTTCAACCGTCGGACAAGTTCGCTGTGCGTTTGCTGACGAATAGCGACTTCCTGTTGCTCTCGCTCCATCTTACGACACCGGCAATCTACGGGATGCCTGTTCTTTCCCATCAGGACAAGGTTCTTTGCAAAGAACGCTTCTTTTGGGGTATGACACTTTCCACAATGAAGCAGGCCATCTTTGCCATAATAGTCCCCATTCGATTTGGAAACTGCGGGAATGACCGATTCTAAAACGGTCTTGCCGTTTGTCATAAGCTTTCTCCTTCCCGAAATTCATACAGTGGAACATTTCTTTGTTCTGTAGGGTGGTTAAAACTCAGTTTGTTCTTATTCAGGTAGTTAGGTGGGCATTTTTGCACAATCATATTGGTCATTTCTGCACAGTCTGATGAGCCAGAAATGCGCAGAGTGGCAGCGCATTTTTGAGCTGTATGCGGAATTTTGAGAAAAATTCTGCTGGGCTTTGAAAAACCGCTGCGAGTCCGCTCAATAAGGCCGGCATTCGTTAGTTCTGTAAGAGAACGCGTTATACTGGAGAAGCTGCACCCAAGGGCTTGTGCCAGCTTTGGAATCGGATAGACCACATAAATCCGGCCCTGTTCATCGGTCCAGTTGTTTTTTCGGGAAAGTGTTGCCCGGTCGAGCAGAAGTGCGTACAGCAGCTTCGCTGTATGGCTTAATTGGGCGTCCAGCAAAAACTTTGGAAATGGCAGATACCGGGGTAGCGGAGTACAAACGGTCAAATCATCAAACAAGCCAATCACCCTCCCTGTCTCTGCGATTCCAGCATTTTCAAGTGCTTCGAGCGGATAAATTCCAGATAGCGCTGCAGATTGTCAGAATACTTTTCAATTTGCTTCCAGTTTTCCGGCCCTGTCAGAAGATCTGGGTACTCACGAAACGTGAGTTCCCAATTCTCGATAAAGGCGTCATAAGCACCTTCAATCGCAGCGATGTGGATGGAATGATCCGCAGGTGCTTCAACAGATTTTTTCAGGGCTTTTTGATCACTTTCGGTCAGTGCCCTTTTGTGCCCTTGTACTTTTTTTGAAATGCCGATCAGAAATCGACTTCCGTCATCATCAAAAGATTCGACCCTCACGGAAGGGCTTTTTGTAGAGGAAGCAAGCTGCTTATCTCGCTCGCTTTTCGGCTTGCGAAGTTCTGCCACAATCTCTGGCCGCTGTTCCTTCGGAGCCTTGGCGATGGCGCAGATCTCACGGTCAGCAGCTTTGATTTTCCCGTTTAGAATTTCCTCCCGGGTACCGGGTGCTGCTTCGTCTGCAGCTTCCACTCCATTCATGTACTTTTCGGCCCGCTGCACATAACCCTCGCTGGTGCCGGTCTCTTTTGCAATCCTCTGCCGGGTAATATGGCTGCCGGATTTATTTTGGCAGGGATCATTTTGATCCGTGCCATCTTTCTTAGTAGATGTGTACTGATTGCCGCGGTTTTGCGAGATCTGCTTTTCCGCTTCGTATCGCTTTCCGATCAGATACTTTCTGCGCTCCGGTGTCAGGTTGCGCCGCCCAAGCTGATGATTGCAGATCCAGATCAGAGCCTCCTGACGGCTGGAAAGCTCCATCTCTTTGATCTCGTACTCGATAAATGAATGCTTCTTCAGAAGGTTGTAGCGGTTATGCCCGTCCAGAATGGTTTTGTGCCACACAATGATCGGGTCTGTGAGCTTTCCGTCTCGAATCATATTCATTTCAAGCTGCTGGAGCTCCTGAAAACTCGGCGGCAAAATTTGAGCGGAAAACTCGGGGTCTATTTTGAGACTGCTTAGTTTCAGCATATTGTTCGCCTCCTTTGACAACAGTGTACCGGTTTCCGCAGCAAAAGTTTATGGACTCGTAGTCCAAGTTACCCACCCCCTTAGTCCATGTGTTGTATACAATGATGCAAAATAAAAAATCCGAGCCAATTCTACGATGCTATGGCATCGTGTGAATCAGATCGGAGACTTGAAAGCGTTCGCAGAAAGATGCGAGGGAGAATATGGAGTCAAAATATGAAGCGTTTTGCGGCGGTGAGAACTGAAGGATACATAACCGGCCAGTAGCATATCGTTCTCTCAGCACATCTCAATTTTAGCGTAGGTTTGGGTATCTGTATCGTTCACTGGCTGTGAGCTTCTCAGAACCAACACAATTGTAGCAAGCAGTGCAGACGTATATACATCTGCTATTTTTGCGTTGCAAAATGCTTGTTGGGAAATCCCAAGCCCTTTCAAATCTGCACCGTCCCGGCGCAGGCTGCGCGATGGAATCGCTGAATAGCACAAAGGCATGTTGGAGTCCAGATGTAAAGAAAAAACGGCAAAGTTCGCAATAGAACCTTACCGTTTCTGGGAATGCTGCACAGCAGCACCGTATTATTTCTTTTGGTTTATTATTTCATAACTGCGTTCAGCAATGTCTGATAGTCACTCACCACATCGTATACCACGTTTTCATCGTTCAGTGCCTTGAAATGTGCACGGGCACAATCAATTTTCGCCTGTTCTACCGGGGTGATGTGATTGAGCTTCATGGAATCCAGTGTGCCTTTGGTTTCAGCAACAAAGTAGATGTGCTTGACTGTGCCCTCATAGAACGCAATCGCCCAGTCGGGATTGTATTTTCCAACAGGTGTGGAAATATAGAATCCATCTGGCAGCTTTACATAGACTGCCACATCACGGTTCGTATCGAGGTCGGCGGCAAAATCACGCTCATTAGTAGAATCGTAAATCAAATGGTCATATAGATGCCGCTGTACTTTCATGACGTTCGTACCGAGTTTTCCCTTCAAGGTCGGCTCAGTGAAAATGTCCGTATCGTAATGTTCATCCAGAATATTGTAGGTGATATGCTGGATGATGGCCGTTGCCTTTTCGTCATTGATGAGGGCAGCTGCTTTCAGAATGAACTCTTCCGGGTTATCCTTGAACTGATCGAACACCGCTTTTTCAATGCCGACCAGAATCTGTACAATCGCCTTGCGGGTCAGCTTGGTTTCAGCCACCAGCTTGCCAATCAGGTCATACTTGACGCTCTGGCTGGCGTGAATTTTGGTCTGTGGGTCATATTGATGCTGATCCGCTTTTGCGAAAGCAGAGCCATCTAACAGAGAATCCTTGGATTTGATCTCCGTCATTTCACCGGATTCTACTTTGAAGTAAATCTTTGATACATTCAGATTGCGGTTGAGCGAGCGAATGGACTTTTGCACCAGTTCATCTGTGTCAAAATCCACCACATAAACCGATTTCGGGCTGATTTTATTCCAAAGGGCCTTGAACTCCGGCATGGCCAGCTTGTCCGGGTCGATTTTTAATTCCACATTGTTGGAACGTGCATTTTCAGGCAGCATGACCTTATCGCTGTAAACAGAATCCAACAAATCAATGACCGATGCTGCACAGTCTGCAACTTCTTCTGCCACCTGCACCGCATGGTTTGCATGGTCGGCATAGTACTTGTCCGTCAGCGCACCATGGCGGTCCACATAGCCATTCTGCACCAGATCAAAGTAGATGGCAGCGGCGGTGTCAGTATCCACGATCTGCTCGTTGCCGTTTGTATCCGTAAGAACTCTGCCAACAAACAAGGCTGCATCCACCTTTCTGGGGCGGTTCGCAACTGCTTCGGCCAGTTCGCTTTGCAGGCCTTTGGCGAAGCTGTCATAACTTTCGCTGGCAATGACAGTCAGGATGTTGATGTTATGCACATCGTTGCCCAGAACATTCGCATCCATGCGTTCGCCATTCTGGTTGACGCACAGACGCAGGCCGCGGCCAACCTCCTGCCGTTTGCGGACTTCACTGCTGCTCTGTTTCAGGGTGCAGATCTGAAACACGTTCGGATTGTCCCAGCCTTCCCGGAGGGCAGAGTGTGAGAAGATAAAGCGCACGGGGGAACGCTTGGGGTCACGGTCAAGAAGAAGCTCCTTGTTTTTCATAATCAGGTCATAGGCACTGATGTCATTGGAGGTTTTCTCCCGCTTGTCATCGCCTGCAACCTGATTGACAAAATGACCTTTCTTATCCACCGAAAAATAACCCGCATGGGTATCGTGTGCAGAAATTGCTTTCAGGTAGCGGATGTAATCATCCTCGCCCAGCGAAAGCTGCATCTGGCCGACAATATCCTCGTACTCCTGCTCAAACATCTCTGCATAAATGCCGTTGTAAGGCTGGCCTGCGGCATCGTAGCACTTGTACTTGTCCACCTCGTCAATAAAGAACAGGCTCAGCACTTTAATGCCCTTGTGGAACAGCTGACGTTCCCGCTCAAGATGCGAAAGGATCGTTTCCCGAATCTGAATGCGGCGCAGCTGGTCCTCGTCCACCTTGCCGACCACATCTCCGGCAAACAATCGGACACCATTCAGAAATTCAATGTGGTTGTCCCGGCCATCAATCTCTTTCACCACATAGCCATCCTTATATTCGTCCAGATTGCCGGAGTGGTCATAGAGGTTGAATTTCAGCCCAACGGTGCGCGTTACTTTGCGCAGGCCGGATTTTCCCTTGCAGTCGAACTGGATCGTTGCCGTAGGGTCTGCCTTGGAAAGATTGATGCTTTCCAGATAGACAAACCCATCCGTAGCGGTACTGCCGGATTCCGTAATGCCTTTGACCACGATTTTCTTGACCAGACGCTTATTATAGGCTTCCATTGCATCCAGCCGGTAGACCATGTTGTAGATGCTGTCCGCGCGGTGGGTAGCCGAGTAGCGCAGGGTGATCATCGGGTTGAACTCTTTCATCCGCTCTTTGGTCTGCTTGCCCTCCACTGACTGCGGTTCATCAATAATCAGGATCGGGTTTGTCTTTGCAATAATGTCAATGGGCCGACGGGAACGGAACTCGTCCAGCTTCATATAAATACGGCGGGCGTCTTTGCCTTTGGCATTGAACGCCTGCGAATTGATGATCATGACATTGATGGAACTATCCGAGGCAAAGCGGTCAATTTCCGTCAACTGTGCGGAGTTGTAGATAAAGAAGCGGATCTTCTTGCCGTACTCTTCTGCAAAGTGATCCTGTGTGACCTCAAACGATTTATACACGCCCTCACGGATGGCAACACTGGGCACGACCACGATAAACTTACTCCAGCCGTAATGCTTGTTCAGCTCATACATGGTCTTGATATAGGTGTAGGTTTTGCCGACACCTGTTTCCATCTCAATGGTAAGGTTATAGTGTCCCTCCAACTGCTTGGATGGTTCAATCTGGTTGGTGCGCTGGATTTTTTGCAGGTGCTCCAGAATAATACTGTCGTTCAGCTCTGGTACAATCTGTTCATTGCGCCAGCCTGTGAAGCTTGTTTCCATATCAGTCTGGTAAATGTCGCTGCCGTTGTCGATGTGGTAATTCATAGTCAGGTAGGGCTGGCCCGCAAAGACGTCCACCACGGCTTTTGCGGCATCTGCCTGAAATTTCTGGTGTTTGAATTGAAGTTTCATCTGCTGTTCTCCCTCAAATCACCTTGACATCGGTATCTGGCGCATACAGCTTGAAAATTTCAAACACGTTGATCTTTTCCGGGCTGCTGGCAAAGGAAGAATCCCGGAACACTGTACGGCGCGGCTTGCGCTTGGCGATTTCCTTGATAACATTTTCCGGCACATTGCTGTCAAAGCAGGCAATCAGGGCATCAGGAACATTCAGCGCAGCATCACCGGGTGCGTAGGTATGGACAGTGCAGTTGTCGATTTTCTCAGACCGATACGGCATGGACAGCGGCAGACCCCAATCCAGCAGACAGCCAAATAGCAAATCAAGGTCGGTGCGGTCCTCCTTGATGTTACTTTCCAGCTCTTCGAGGTTGGTCTGGGAGTATTCTTCGGCAGAATAATAGACGTCCTTCATATTGGTATCGTCCAGCTTGAAAACACGGAAGCCAATGTCCAAATTCTGCGTTGTTAACGGACTTCCCTCTCTGACTTTTTCGCCAGCCCTGCGAATACGCTCTTTGCCAATATCGCAAATGGTTTTATAGCCAGCTTTGTAGGCTTCGCTCTTTTCATCGCAAGGCTCAGGCAACTGCACCATAATAAATTTACGGTGGCCACCATCCTCTGCGTTTAATTGCATAACAGCATGTGCAGTTGTAGCCGAACCAGAGAAGAAATCGAGAATAGTATCGTTTGAAGATGTTACATAAGAAATCATTCTTTTTATAACTTCATGATCCTTTGAGTACTCAAAAATTCCCTTTCCAAGAAGATTTTCCATCACAATAGACGATTGAAGATAACTTTTGTAAAAATATGTACCCATTACCTGCTTACCAACATTCTCATCTTCTGGGTCAGCAGATTTTCCGGGCTTTCTAACAAGATAAGTTTTCTTTATTGGAGGAAGCGTCTCATCCTCTCGAAAAACTACTTTTCCCTTATTTATCATTTCTTGCATTTTTTCAGGCGTTGAGTAACGCCAACCTCCCGGCGGCACAGCACAAGGCTTTCCGGTTATCGGGTGAATAACATCATAGGATGGCCCTTTTCCTCCGGGCCAAGACATGTTGTCGTCTCTCCAGACACCATTTTCATCTACTTTATTATAGCGTGAAAGCTTTTTTGCAGGATGATCTTTCGGAAGGTGTGAATAAAAATCTTGCAAGCCATCTTGAATCTTTGCGCAATCAGTTCCATATAGTTGTTGAAGCCTAAGGTATTCAGCGTATATTTCAGCTGCTCCCGGTTTTTCTTCTCTAAAATATACATTATTTCCCAAAAGACTGGCTACTGACTTTGCATAAACAAGCATATACTCATGTCCAGTAGAAAAAAATCGAGCATCATTTTTTCTGGTTTTTTCCCAAATTAAGCACGCAAGAAAGTTTTCATTGCTAAAAATTTCACCACATATATTTTCAAGGTTTTTCTGCTCATTATCATCAATACTGATAAAAATAACGCCATCATCTGTCAATAGATTTCGTGCCAGCATCAGCCGGGAATACATCATGCTGCACCAGTCAGAGTGAAACCGTCCGTTGCTGTCATTGTTCTTGAACAGCCGATTCTCGTCCTCGTCATACATCCCCATCTGACGGTTTTCTTCATCCTGCGAACGCATAAAATCGTCTGCATAGATAAAATCATTGCCCGTATTATACGGCGGGTCAATGTAAATCATTTTGACTTTGCCCAGATAACTCTCCTGCAACAGCTTGAGCACTTCCAGATTGTCGCCCTCAATGTAGAGATTCTCGGTATCATCCCAGTTCTTGCTTTCTTCCGGGCAGGGGCGCAGGGTCTTGCGGATTGGCTTGTTAGCTTCCACAATGGAGGCCTTTTTGCCCACCCATGTAAACTCGTATGCTTCATCTCCGTCTACAACGTCCGGCGAGAGCATCTGCTTCAGCAGTTCAAAGTTGATACCGCGCTTGTAAACCTTGTGGTCGGGGGTGCTTTTCTCCTCGTCCAGCATTTCTGTGATGCAGTTGGGGAAGAGCGCGGCGATTTTATCAATGTTCTGGGCTGTCAGGTTGGGGGTCTGAAGGGGAAGTTTGTTTGACATTTTTATCCTCCACAATTTCTTGAATGGATTTTTTTGCAATTTCTCTTAAATCCGTTAAACTTAATCCGTCATATAAAATTGAGCCAATCAGCCCTTCGCAAAATAACAAGTAATGTGTTCGTTCATCAATATATTGAACGTAAACTTTTTGATATATATCACTATGATTTTCTTGGGCATCTATACCGCCTGTGTATTCTGTAATCTGTTCGTTAGCGAGCCTAGTCAACTTTTTTATAAGCGGAATCACTTTGCTGCCGTCGACACCTACATTTCCAGAAAGATCAGCAATTAACAATTCTTGCAGGGAGATCAATTTCAACTGATGCTCACATAAGCGAGTTATCATAATTCCCTTTGAATCTGTACATGTGCAAATAGACGCAATGGTTCCCATGTTACATAAATGCTCAAATTCTATAAATTCGGAACGTATTCGTTGAACGCGCTGTGTTTTGTCATCAATAATTCGTGTGACAATTGCATCACCGCTGTTCTTGGCTGCTAACAGGTTTTGATATAATTGATTTCTGTCGCTTTCCTCTTTGATCTTCTGGTTTTGCCAAACAGCCAGCAAACCAAGGGCTACTGTACTGGCATAGGTTAAAATATCGCCTGCACCCCATTTTGCATGAAATATTTCACTGGAAGCCGACTTGCTAAAAAGACATTGGACGATAATTGCAAACAAAATGCTTATCCCGGCCAACAGATAAATCCACTTGTTTCTTTCCCAATGCCTTCGTATACGTTCTTTCACTGATTCTGTAAATCCTTTCGCATTTCATCGACAGACTTTCCAAGGATTTTTGCTTCGAGATAATATGCTTTCCACTGCAAATCTTGGTACAGGTTTTCTTTTGATGCTTGTTGAATTGAAACACCAGAAGGAACATTTGCATGAAGCAGATTCCAAATCATTTTATTATCTGGATGCTTTGCGTTTACTTCACAAATCTTTTGACGCGCCGCATCTTCATTAAACGGAATGGTTTGCAAAATTTTCTGAATATCGTCAATAGTTGACCGCATATCTGCTATTTCAGCGGCGGTATGAACCGATGAAAGATTGTTATCCATCTTATAACTCCTCCTTTGTAAGTTGTTCCAGATTCTTTTTTAATTGTTTCAGTTCCGCATTCATCTCCACCTGACGATTGAACTGTTTTTCTTTCCGAATCTTATTCTCCAACGCCGCAATCTGCTTTTGCAGCTTTTCACGTTCCGCAGAGCGTTGGATGTTCTCCGCAATGCTGTATGCGGCACTCCAGCTCTCACCCTGCAATCGGGCAATCTGCCGCACCAGTCCATCGTAAACCGCCTCTAAGCTCAGGCCGCTTATCGTAAGGGACAATTCTGTTTCTGGCATCCAGTCTGTATGCAGATAACGGCTTACCTTGGCACTGCTGTTCGCAGATGTATCTTTACAGCCGATCCAAGCCTGCACCTTATTCTCATAAGAAAGAACAAACAGAATGTGATAGGGGATTTCACTGTCGATTTGGCGCAGAACAGCTTCATCCAGTTTTGGTCCGGTCAGACACAGCTCGAAAATCTCGATCTCTGTCACCCGCTCTCCGGCAGTGAGATTCAAGGTGGACACGGCCAGCTTGTTGCGCCAGTAGATACAGCGCAGCTGGTCTGCAAACAATCGCTTGACTGCCGCTGGAACGGCAGCGTTTTCATAGAACTTCTGTTTCAGAATCCGTTTGTTAAACTCCGTGGAGGGTGGAAAGCCCAGCATTGATCTCACCTCTTATTGTACCACAAGGAAGCAAATCAGTTCAAAGTCATCCAGCCCGGAAATCGAAGAAAGCAGGGCCGTCGTACCGCCCATCTTGAACAAACTGTCAATGTCGCTCTCTTCCTTTGCATCCAGAATGGAACGGATGGCCTCGCTCAGCAATTCAGAATAGGCAGACATATTCTTTCCATCGTCCGTGGCCTGATTGAACTGTTGGCAAAGGCTCTGGTCGGGTTCGGTTTTGCCTTTGCAGAGCAGCCGCAGACGATCCAGCAGCTCTTTCGGAGAAAGATAATCGCAGACAGTCGAGCCATCCTGCCCAATATAAACCATGTAGAATGGATGCAGACGGTTTTGCTGATCCACATTGATCTCATTGTTGATGTTTTTCAGAACAAAGATCACACCCGGAGGTGCATCGGGCGTAGATGCAACAATTGCGTGCATCCCAAGCGGCGTATGCTCCACATCATCGTGTTTCTTCATATAGTCCAGCCGGAACTCGTTCAATCCCAAGTCCATAATGGAAATGCCGCCCGACATTTCTTCCAGATCGACCACCTCATTTTTCAGCCGTTTGAGTTGTGCGCTGCGATATTCCAAATCGCCTTTTTCTTCCGGGCTGATGAGGTTATCATCCCCTGTGGAAGTCATGACCGTCAGCTTCATCCGGGTTTCCACGCGGCCTTTCAGGTTGATGTACTCATCCAAATCCACATCCGGCCAGAAGTTGACCAACTGGATGCAGCGATTCTGGCTTCCAATGCGGTCAATGCGGCCAAAACGCTGGATAATGCGCACAGGATTCCAGTGAATATCATAGTTGATCAGATAATCACAGTCCTGCAAGTTCTGACCTTCGGAAATGCAGTCGGTGGCAATCAACAAATCAATATCCGCATGGTTTGCGTTCGGCAGGCTGTCCCGCCGCTTGGAAATGGGCGAAAAGCAGGTGAGAACTGTATTCAGATCACCACTGAGTTTGGGAATGGTTGTTTTACCATCCACGCTGCCGGTGATTTCGGCAGTGTTCAGCCCAAACGCTTGCTTTACATAGCCGGAAATATTCTGATACAGATAGTCAGCAGTATCTGAAAACGCAGTAAAAATAATGATTTTCCGGTTGCCGGGATTGATGGGATGCCTTTGCTTTTCGTCAATCAGGCGCAGCAGTTCTTGCAGCTTGGCATCGTATGCAGGGGTGATATCCTGCACCATCAGGGAAAGAAGCTCCAGATTTTCAGCATCCTTTTCCAGATCATGCAGCCACGAAACATGATCCATATCCGCAAGATCAATCTTTACTTTGCGGCCGACTGTAAAAATGTCGTTGTTCTGGTCATCATCATCCCAATCGGTTGCATCGGAAATGTCGTTCAGCTCCAGCACACGGCTGCCATTTTGATAGGAACGTACCGATTGCATGGTATCTTCAATCAGTTTACTGATTCGGTCAATCGTCAGCCGGAACGCATAAACAGAACTTTCCAGCCGTTTGAGCAGGTTAATGCTCATCAGACGGCGGATTCCCTCTTCACGGCCTGCCTGCGTCAGTCCCTTTCCATGCTGGCTGGGGTCGATGTATTTGGAGATCCGAGAGGACAGAATAAAGCTGGTTGGTGTGTAAATGTGCAGCGTCAGCGAATCCAGTACGTTATAAATCTGCTGATAGTTGATTGCATTATCAAGACTTGTCAGGCACGGCTGCACAGAGATCGGCTTCAACCGTTCCGGGAAAGTACCAACATCAGAAATATTATAGTATTTTTCGATATGTCGGCGAGAACGTGCAATCGTCACACTGTCCAGCACCTCAAAGAAATCGAAGTCCAGTGCCGCAAGCAGCGCATTTGTGGTACGCTCTGTGACAGGAAGCTTGCTCCATGTATTGAAAGCCTTTTGCACCTGCCGGAAAATTTCATCAATCGGAGACGAAGTATTCAGCTTTTCATTGATTTTTCCGGCATCTCCCTCATAGGCAAGCGCAAGCTGGTTTTTCAAATCCACAAAACGATTATTTACGGGTGTTGCCGAAAGCATCAGCACCTTGGTGCGCACCCCAGAACGAATCATGCGATTCATCAATTTTGTGTAGCGGTTTTCTTTCTCATCAGTAGAGGTATTACTGCCATTGCGGAAATTGTGGCTTTCATCAATCACAACAAGGTCAAAGTTCCCCCAGTTAAGTGCAGCAAGGTCAATACCGTTAGAGGTTCCGCCGGAACGGCTCAAATCTGTATGGTACAACACATCGTAACGGAAACGGTCTTCTACCAGTGGATTGTTGACGTAGTTGCCTTTATAGATGTTCCAGTTTGCGGCCAACTTTTTGGGACAGAGTACCAAAACGGATTTGTTGCGATTTTCATAGTACTTGATTACAGCCAGTGCAGTGAACGTCTTGCCAAGGCCCACGCTGTCTGCAAGAATGCAGCCGTTATACTGTTCCAGCTTGTGGATAATGGCCAACGCTGCATCTCGCTGAAAATCATAGAGCATATTCCAGATTTTACTCTGCTTGAAGCCTGTAGCTTCATTTGGGAGATTATCTTCTGACACATCCTCCAAAAATTCACTGAAAATATTGTAGAGGGTGAAGAAATAGATAAAGTCCGGGCTGTTTTCTCGATAAGCTGTGCTGATGCTTTGCAATACAATGTCTGTAACATCCTGAAGTCGGGAAGAATCATTCCAGATTTCATCAAACAGCGACAAAAAGTAACGGCCGTTTTCAAAGGCTTCGGTTCGCTGAACAGGGTAGTATGCGTTGTTTCCGCGTTCACAACCAAGGTCAACCGTTGTAAATCCACTGATTGGCATATAGGAGCTTTCACCAACCGTCATAAAACCGGGCATTTGCTCTCCACTGACGTTGGAACGAAATTTTACTTTCCGTCGCACCCAGTCGGCACATTCTTTCGCCAGTGCTTTTTGGGTGAGTTCATTCCGCAAGCGAACCTCAAATTCTGTGCCGTAAAGGCTCTTTTCGCGGGTCAATTTCGGAATATAGAACTCTCGCCGCTCTTTTGGCGTGTTTTCCTGCACAAAGGTCGGTGAAGTAAAAATAAAGCGAAGTTCCGCGATTTCTTCCAACTGTTTCTTTAATTCCTGATACGCATAAATGGAAAAACAGGCCGCAGCAATGGACACGCGGCTCCCTTTCTGCATAGTATCCTGTAAATCTTCCCGAACAGTATGGTTGATATTATCCAGAATTTTCATAGAAGAGTCCCCGCAATCGACTGACTAAAGCGAAAATTAACTTTCAACGACAAGATACAACAACTCATTTTAATGATACTCTAATCAGGTCGGAAAATCAATCGTTGCTCAGGCAGAAAAAGCTCAGCAGGTACTAAACAGATAAAAAGTTTTGAATTTGGCCTTCAAATAATGTATAATGAATTTACAAACGCTAAAGATTAAGAAGCGAGCAGGTGATACCATGCCTTTCCACCACGACCATTACATTGAAGCCTCCCATGTTGATTACAAGGAACGCCTTGAAGAGAAAAAGCCGCGCAGCTGGCTGAAATCCGTGTCGGCATTTGCCAATACCGAGGGCGGACACCTGATTTTTGGCGTAAAGAATGAGCCGCGCGAGGTCGTAGGATTAGAAAATCCGCAGGCTGTGGTGAGCAGATTGACGGAACTTATCAAGGTCCGCATTGACCCTACACCGCGCTATCGAGTGCGGGAGGTCGAAATAGAGGGCAAGTCCTGCGTTGATCTGGAAGTACAGGATGGTCCGGCGTATCCATATTATTATGCCTTTGACGGTTCCCATACGGCCTATGTGCGGCATGGCGACCAGTCCGAAGAAGCCACTTCACGGGAACTGAACGAATTGATTTTGCAAGGCATGAACCAGACCTTTGATGCCCTGCCCAGTTCTTATCGAGTGGGTGATGTCAGTTTTACACTGCTGGCCGCGACGTTTAAGAATCTGAAAAAAGAGGATTTCGACCTTGAAAAAGACTTGCCCTCCGCAGGATTGGTAACAGATGATGGACAAATCACGAATGGCGGCCTGCTGCTTTGCGATCAGGGCGTTCTGAAACAATCCCGTATTTTCTGCACTCGCTGGAAAGGCAATTATAAGGGCAGCATTGAAGAAGATGCTCTGGATGATAAGGAATTTCAAGGTGCAAGTCTGATCACGCTGCTGCAAAATGCGGAAGATTTTGTCCGCAACAACAGCAAAAACCCATGGAGTATCCGTGGTATGACCCGTGAAGAACGCAGTGACTACCCGTATAAGGCCGTTCGTGAGGTGCTGGTCAATGCGCTGATCCATCGGAATTATCAGATTCTTGGTTCGGAGATTCATGTAGAAGTGTTCGATGATCGGCTGGAGATCACTTCACCGGGCGGCATGATGAATGGCCGCAGGGTGCAGGATATGGATATCCGGCATATTCCGTCTATGCGGCGCAATCAGGTGATCTCGGATGTGTTCTCACGGCTTGGCTTTATGGAGCGCCGTGGCAGCGGCATTGACCGCATCCTGAACTCTTATGTGGAAGTGGCTCAGAAGCCGACATTCTACTCGGATTCGGATTTCTTTATCGTCACACTGCCGAATAGAAGTGTAGCGACTCCGGCACAGGTCAGTATGGAAAGTGTGGCAAGTGATAGTGAAAAAGTATCGACTTCTGAGAAAAAAGTATCGACCTCACCACTTGATGTATCGACTTCCAAGGAAAAAGTATCGGCTTTGATGCAGGCAGAAGCTAAACGAGATAAAGAAATTGCGGATTTCAGTAAAATGGTTGATACACTCCCACTAGCTAATAGCACAAAAGTGAAAATTACAAAATTGTTCAAAAAATATGGCTACCGATATACATTCAACACAAATAATGTTGAAAATGTATTTGAAGTAAAAGAGGCAAGGGCACGTGTGGTAGTTCGTCAAATGAGAGAGTACGGATTTGTAAAAAAAGAACAATTTGGTGTTTACAGGTTTGTGAAAGAATAGAAAAGTTCGCTTTTATGTTTTTTATGGTTTAGTTAATATAATTTAAATTATCATAATCGAAATTATATTAACCGCCTACGCAGAAATGCCCACTCCCCTGAGAACTTCTCAGACGAGTGGGCATTTTTCTTTCCGTGTATCAAATTTGACTTTGCGGTCACTCAAACCGCCATCAAGTCATGGATCAAAAATCATCATTTTTCATTTGTCCCAGAGTAAGTGCACGGTTTCTGCACTGTTTTTGCACTGTTTCAAGGGATGCAAGGGGCACTCTGACTTGCAAAATACGACAAAGGGTGCAGAAATTGCCGGGCGAAAAATCACGATGCTTTGCGCAAAAATAACGTAAACTCGAAAGTTTCAAAATCAGAGTACCCAGCCTGAGGGGCTCTTTTAATCAGAGGGCCAGGGATTCGAGTTCCCTCGAGCGCACCAAAAAACCGCGAAGATTCGTTAGAGTCTTCGCGGTTTTTTCTTTTCCCGAATCATTGTACACCACCGGAGCTGACATTGAAAATGCAATCGTACACTGCTATAATAAAATTGTGGTATTATCACCAAAAATTCAAGATGCAAAGCGTTTGCGATTGGCAAACATTCAGGAGGAACGCATGGTAACAGGAGCCATTAAAAATAAGGTAGACAAGATCTAGACAGACATCTGGGCAGGCGGCATCACTAATCCGCTGACCGTCATTGAACAGCTGACCTATCTCATGTTCATCCGGTCGTTGGACGAGAAAGAGCTTGCCACCGAAGATTTTGAGAACATGGCGGGCGAAAAGATGGAGCACATCTTCCCGGCCAGCGCGGCAGGGCAGTCTATGCGGTGGAGCCGCTTTAAGGATAAGGACTCCCGCGAAATTTTCCTGACCATGCAGCAGCGGGTGTTCCCTGCCATCAAAAAGATGAAGTATGGCCGTCTGCCGGACTTTGATGCGAACGGCGAGCTGGTGGAGATCGCAGACGACCCCACCCGCCCGGATGAGGGCAACACCGCCTTTGCGCGGTACATGGACGATGCCATGTTCCTCATCCCCACGCCGCAGGTGCTGCAAAAGATCATCACCGGTTCGGAAAGCTGGGTGCCCCCGCTATGGGCGTTACCGGTGCTGCCATCGCCACGCTGGTTTCCCAGCTTTTGAACCTGCTTTTGTCTTGATAGGCTTTGCGGTCTGCCTTCAAAAGGAAGCGGAACGCCCGCTCACCGTGGAGATTTGGACACGGTGGGCGGACGTTTTATGTTTATTTTCCGAGTACAACGGAGAGCCTGATCTCCTTTTCCGTCTCGCTCAGGTCAAGAGCGCCGCCATCGGCGACGGTCACGCGCAGCTCATAGAGCGTACCGGCGGTAAGTTCCGTTACAGCCTTGCCGTCCTCGTCTGTGATCGACCACAGTGCAGGATCGACCTTTGCCAGCTTGCCGTCCACGCCATAGGCGTAGAGGGTCAGACCGGAGGTGCTGCCGGACAGGTTATTCATGCGGAAAGCTACCGTGGTGTTGGGATGTACGTTGCGGACGGTCACAGTGTTGCGCCAGCTTGCAACGGTGCCTTCGCCGCCGTCCTGCGCAAACTGTTCCTGCGAGAGGACATTTCTTGCTGCCTGATCAAGATCGACCTTGCGGTAGGGCATTTCGGGCAGATAAACGAAACGGTCCTGCAAACGAAGCAGTTCCAGATAGCCTGTCGGGCAGTAGAGCGCATTGCCGCTGTTGCCGGCATACATTCCAATGGCCATGTTGTTATAGCCGTACTTGTTGGAAACATCCATCGTGAAAACAGTCTCGCCGGTTTCAAAATCCAGAATGATGTACTGCCACATCCCGGTGGTCACATCCTGCACATAGCCGTAGATATAGCCCGTTGCGGTGGAAAGCTTCAGGATGGAGGTGTCGCTCAGGTCGTTCCGGCTCCAGATGCTCTTCATCTCGTAGCCGTTTGCGGTCTTTACGGTGTCCATGCGCTCGATGCCGGGGGCGATCATAACGTTGCCCTTCATGAGCCAGTTCTGGTCGTAAATATTGGCGTAGCTCTGGATGGAGGAGTCGTTGTTGGGGTCCGCCAGACCTGCATTGCCCGCGCCAAACCAGTTGCAGACGATGGTGCTGACGGTGCCATTGCCGTCGTCATAGACGATGGCAGAGTTCTCAACGGCTACCTGATAGCCCTCGGGCAGGTCATCCAGCACCGGGGCGCTTGCCACGACCTCGCCGGTCTTCATATCGAGCGCAAGAAGGTTTACGATATCCTGATTATCGGTGAACAGCACAAGGTTCGGTGTCAGTGTGGGAGAGCAGCCGCCGCCCCATGCAAGACCGCCGCCGGTGGTCTTATCGCTTTCGCCGCTCACCTTTGCACCCGCGCTCTCATAGGGCGTGCACCACACAACGTCTACGCCTTCTTCTGCGCGCAGAAGATAGCAGTTCTGGTTGGTGAGGACCACCGCACCGTCCTTGGAGGCGGCGATGCCGTTTTCAGCGCCCTCGCCGGGGGTCAGTTCGTGGACAAAAACAGCCTTTGAAAGGTCTGTCTGCTCGCCGTTCAGGATCGCATCAATGGCCGAGCGGGCAATATAGCCGATGACGCCCTGCTGCTGGCGCTGCGGATAAATGCGGAAGCCGCCCGTTGCAAACCAGAGGTTTCCGTCATAGTCAAAGACCACGGACAAAAGATTCTGCGTCAGTTCTTTTCCAAGCGCGGCTTCGGCGGCAGCTTTGATATCAATGTCCAGCACCTTTTCAAATTCGGGCAGAACATTGCCGTTTTCATCTGTTGCACGGAGCATCAGCACATGGTTGTTGCTCGTGGGGCAGACGATGCGGTTGGACGCGTCCAGGAAGGTATAGGAGCTCTGGATAACGTAACCGCCGCCGTCATGCTTCTTTGGCGAGAAATAGCCGAGCGTTTTTGTTTCTTCGGCGTTCAGGTCGCGGATGGCGATGCCGCCCAGCAGCGGCACAACGGCATGGCCGTAGCTGTCAAAATAGATAGCGGGAGAAGCATTCGCGTTCGTCGTCTCATAGGAAACATTGATTTCGGGATAGATCGCAAGCGGCAGGATCTCATCCGTTGAATCTGTGTTGTAGCCGTCGTGATGAATGTTTGCATCGCTCTTGGCCATGTAGGGGTTTTCCTCCACCTGCTTGGGGTTCAAGGCCTTCACAGGCAGTGCCGCAGAGGTCGTCTCCGCAGCAGAGGGCTGCACCACGGCGGACGGTGCAGAGGGCTGAGAAGCGGCGACACTGTCTGCGGGCGCCTGTGTACCGCCGCAGGCGGCCATGGAGAGGCACAATGCTGCGGTCAGCGACAAGCTCAACGCAGAGTGGATGATCTTTCTCTTTTTCATAAGTCGTTCTCCTTGTTGTGTTCGTTGCGGTCAGGTCGGCGCTGCTCTGCCGGATTTTTTTGATCCAGCCAGATGCAAAAACCCTGCCGCAAAGCGGCTTCGGTCACTGGCTCCAGCAGAAAGTAGTCTGCACGCAGCCGGAAGGCATGGAGCGAAAAATTCAGATCGCTGCACCAGATAACGCGTGTTTGGGGACAAAGCGCGCGCAGATGCTCTACTGCATTCAATCCATCCACCCCCGGCAGGGCGATCACGGCATTTGTCAGCGGCTCGCAGCGCGCGGCTTCAAAAAAGCTTTCCTGATCGTGGTAACAGTCCATTTGGGGAAATAAACAATGCTCGGCGCAGAACTGCAAGATCTGCTCTGCCCAAAAAGCTTCCTGCGCCCTGCTGTTTGTCAGCACGGCGATTCGATACACAGCGACCCTCCTTTCTTCTGCCGTTGTTGAGGTTCTCTGTCTGAGGTTCTCTGTCTCTAGTATACGGGCGGATACGGCTGTTTCAAGCTGTTTGGCACGAAAGCCCGGTTTCCGTCACGAAATCCCGTTTTCTGCTGCGACAGAACCGGGCAACTGTGCTATAATCAGGATGAAAGAGTTTATAAAGGAGGTTGGAAGCTATAACAATAGCTTCTTGGTACAGCATGAGATTTGCGATCGTCGATGACCTTGGTACGGAGCGCACGCTGCTGAAAGAGCGCTTGGCACGGCAGCTGCGCCAGCGCGGTACAGAAGCAGAGCTTTTAGAATTTGACAGCGGAGAAGCTTTTCTGGCGGCAGAAGAAGCGCAGCGCTTTACCGCCGCATTTTTGGATATTTACATGGATGGTTTAAGCGGCATGGACGCGGCAAAGGAACTTCGGAAAACAGACGCAGACTGTCTTCTGGTTTTTACCACCACCTCGACAGACCATGCACTCGAGGGGTTTCAGGTACGGGCATTTCATTATTTGGTCAAGCCCTTTTCAGAGGCCGAGTTGTCCGGTCTGTTGGATGAAATGCTCGCAAAACTCCCCCGCCCGGAGCCGGTTTTGACGGTGAGGGTGGATGGCAGCGACATCCATTTGCGCTATTGTGATATCATATCCGCCGAGCATTTCGCCCACATCATCAATATCCGCACCACTGCCGGCAAAACGCTTGCCATGCGCCAGAGCTTCAAAGCGTTCACCGAGCCGCTCAAAAAAGATCCGCGCTTTTTTGTTTGCGGACGTGGCGCGATCATCAATATGGAGAATGCTGCCGATTTTCAGGATGCCGCTTTCTGTATGACGGACGGCAGCCAGGTCTATGTCAGTCAGGAGCTTTTGAAAGCCGCCCGACAGGCGTTTATGGAATTTCTGCTGCAAAGGGGGCGTGTGGGTTGAAGGATGTTCTGCGCCCGATCCTGGAGCTTACCGTTGTGTTTCCCGGCCTGCTGCTCGCGTATTTTCCGGTGCGCTCCTATCTGAAGCAGTCTTCCGCAAAGCTTGCGGTATGGGAGGTGCCGCTGCTGTTCGGGCTTTGCCTTGGCGGCGGGCTGTTTTGCTATCATTTCGGTCTCTCGACCGCGTTCCCCTTGCTGCTCATAACGATTGTGACAATTTTCCTGTATCTCAAAACGCTGCGGCTCTCTCTCTGGAAATCCGGGACCATCGCGCTGGCGGTCTGCGCGGTATTTGCGTGCCTGAATAGCTTGTCCCGGGCCGTTGGTACGGCGATCACGATCCGGCTGCAGCTGCCGCCGGACAAGCCGTGGTTCTGTTTTAGCGCCTGCATTTTTTATAACGTGATCTGCTGGCTGACCGCTGCTGCAGCCTATTATCCTTCTACCCACTCAGTGCGCGCAATGGTGGAGGATGACAATTTTGCGCAGACGTGGTATGTGTTCTGGGTGCTTCCGATGGTGTTCATCCTGCTGAATCTTTTTATAACCCCGCGCTACCAGATAACACTTCAGACAGGCCGGGTCTTGCAGGTCTACATCGTTATGAGCATCGCGCTTTTGTTTCTGATGTTCATGTTCAATGCGATCTTTCTGCTGATGGCAAACAGCCTTAACAAGAATGCAAGATTGCAGCAGGAAAACCAGTTTCTTTCCATGCAGCAGCAGCGCTATCAAAGCCTGAAAGCCGCCATTGAAGAAGCCCGGCAGGCGCGGCACGATATGCGCCACCAGCTGAATCAGATCTCCGCACTGGCCGAGGCAGGAGATCTGGATAACCTGAAGGCTTACCTTGCAAAAACGGTCTCCCGGATCCCGGATCTGGATATGAATTTCTGCGAAAACCGTGCAGCGGACAGTGTTGTCGGCCATTATTGCGCCCTTGCAAAGCGTGAGGGTGTTCCCTTTTGTGCCAAACTCGACTTACCACAGGTGCTTCCTGTGGACGAGATCGATCTGTGTCTGGTGCTGTCTAATCTTCTGGAAAACGCATTCGAAGCCAGCCTGCGCACCACACCCGCCCGGCGCAAGATCGGGATCACCGCGTATGTCCATGCCGAGCGGCTTCTTTTGGTCGAAGTAGAAAACGCATTTGACGGTGAAGTCAACGAAAAAAGCGGGCTCTTCCGCTCGTCCAAGCGAAAGGAAAACGGGATCGGCATCCAGTCTGTCCAGCATATTGCAGAAAAGACCGGCGGTGCAAGCACATTTACCCATCAGAATGGCGTTTTCTCTGCCAAGGTCATGCTTTGTGGAGAAAAGCAGCCGCCAGAGACCGCAGACAGCACCACGGAGTTGTACGGAAAATGTGAAAAGCAATGCGGAAAGCGCAGAAACTTGCCATATAAAAAGTGGAAACTTCATTTCCCAAATGGCAGCCTCCATGCTAAAAGCGGCAAGTGACAGATACAAAATGCCATGATACAAAAAATGCCCACTCCCCTGAGAATCTCAGACGAGTGGGCGCTGTTTTATAAATCTCTCAGTGGTGGCAACCGCCGCCGCAGCCATGCTCACCGCGGTGATGGCCCGCTTCACGCCTGTTTTTCGCGCGGAGCCAGCAGGGAGTCGATGGTTTTCACCAGTGCTTTGCCCCGGCGGCCCAGGAGCTTGGGCAGCAGGATCCGGGCCATGGCCCAGACACCGGCAAAGTTGTACAGGATGATGCCCAGCGTGATGAGGCCGGTCCAGAGGCCGTAGAGAGGCACCTCGGCCAGCAGGACAAGAGCCTCTCCGGCCAACACTGCAAAGTTGAGCAGGACGCGGGCGGGGTGGATGCTCATGCCGATCATGTTGTGGGCGTCGATGGCGCGGATGGTGAACACCACGCCCAGGCCCAGGAACGACGCGTAAGTCGCGCCCACAGGACCCCACCACTTGATGAAAAAGTAGTTCATGATGCAGTTGCTCACGGCACCTGCCAGCATGGTCCAGAGGCTGTGGGTGGATTTTTTGTTGACGACGTAGACGCTGTTGAGGAACTGGTTGAAGCAGCTGCAGGTGGACGCCAGTGCCAGGAACGGCACAAAGTGCCAGGCAGTGTAGTAGTTGGACTTCATGATGTGCATGACCGGGCGGCAGAGCCAGATGATGCCCGCCGCGCAGCAGAACAGCACGCTGGAATAGGTGCGGAAGATTTTTGTAAAGAACTGGGCGCGGCCTTCCTCTTCCGTCACGGCGGAGAGCTGCCAGGCGTCGTAGAAGATCAGGCCCAGGGTGGTCAGGATGGTGGGCAGGAAGTAGCCGGTGGAGAGCAGGCCGCTCCAGGCGTCGCCGCTGTGGCCGTCGATGCCGTCGCACATCTCACGGACAAAGAACAGGTCCGATGCGTTGATGACCCAGAAGCTGATCTGGGCCGGGATCATGGGCAGGGAGAAGCGGAGCATCTGCTGCCAGAGGTTCTTGTTCAGGCCCTTGAGCTCCACATAATTCCACAGCTTGCCGGTCAGGCAGAGGAAGAGGACGCTGACGAGGTCGCCGCTGATGATGGCCAGCAGGTAGCCGTTGGCACCCAGCTGGAAGCCCACCAGATAAAGGACGTAGAACATCAGAGTGGCAAAGGTGCAGAGGATGCCGTCGATGGCCACCAGCTTGTTCCACTGGCGGCTGCGCACAAACTGGGTGCAGAGGGTGCGCAGACAGCTCATGAGGATATAAAGGTAGATGAGCATGCCGTACTGGGCCATATCAGGCAAAAACTGCACCACTGGCCAGAAGATCACCAACAGGCCGAAACCGGCCAGAATGGTGAGCAGGCCATTGGTGAACACCTGCTTTTCGCTGTTGCCCTTATCCAGACCGAACCGGATGATGGCGTTGGACATGCCCATGGAGACAAAGGGGATGAGCAGGTTGGCGTACTGGCTCAGGATCTTGGCCAGGCCCAGATCGGAGATCTCGGCCATGGCGTAGGTCAAAAACGGCTGGACGATCAGTGTCAGCAGCTTGGACGAAAAGCTGGAGATGGCAAAGATCAGGGTGTTGCCTGCCAGCTTGCTGTATTTATCGCTGGATTTCTGATTTTCGTTTGACATAGTTGTTATGATACTTTCTGCCCTCTATCGCAGGGCTCGCTCTTATTTTAGGAATTCCCGCCGGGCTTTCCAGTCCGGCAGCAGCTTTTCCACTTCGGCCCAGAACGCCCTGCCGTGGTTGGGCTGCAAAAAGTGGCAGTACTCATGTACTACCACATAAATTTGTGCCGCGGGCGGCATGTTGTACAGCTGCAATGCAAAGGTGATCTGCCGCTTTGCCATGGCGCAGACACCCCAGCGGCTGACCATGCTCCGCACCTTGATGGTGGGTTTCTGGCCGCCCAGCACCTCGGCAAAGGCCGGGTACACGGCGTCGCTCATGGCCGTAAAATAGGCCAGCGCCACCTCTTTGGGCGGCAGAGGCGTTTCCGTCTGGCGTTCGGCGCGGGCCAGCTGCCGGGCCTGCGCCTCGGCGATCCACTGGGCCTGCTCGGCCACAAAGCGGTCCGCCTGGGCCCAGTCCATCCGCAGGGGGATGCTGACGGCCACCGAGCCGTCCCGCCGGACCCGCAGGTTGAGCTTTTTCACCTTGCGGCGGGAGCACTCATACCAGATGCCGCCGGAGCACCGCAGCCGCGGTGCCGCTGTTCTGCCTGCCATGGAGTCAGGCGGCGCTCTCGGCGCGCTTGCCCAGCGGCAGCTGCGCCAGCACCACGGCGGTAAAGATCAGCGCGCAGCCGATGCCCTCCCGCGCCGAGAGGCTCTGGTGCAGGATGAGCCAGCCGCCAATGGCGCTGAAGACGCTTTCCAGACACATGATGAGGCTGGCGATGGCGGGGTTCAGGTCTTTCTGGCCCAGAATTTGCAGCGTGTAGGCCACGCCGCTGGAAAAGACGCCGCAGAACACGATGGGCCAGGCGTTGGCCGCAAAATCGGCCAGGGTGGGCGTCTCAAACAGGAACGCGGCCAGGGTGCTCTCGATGGCCGTGACCAGGAACTCCAGCAGGCTCAGGCGGACACCGTCCACCAGCGGGGAGTAGTGGTCCACCGCCATGATCTGGAAGCTGAACAGCACGGCGCAGCCCAGCAGCAGCCAGTCGCTGAGCTCAATGCTGCCAAAGCCGTTTTTCATGCAGAGCAGGTAGAGCCCGGCCACCGCGATGACCATGCTCACCCAGAGCTGCGCGCTGTTCCGCCGCCCCAGTGCCAGCCCGAACACCGGCACCAGCACCACATACATGGCAGTGAGGAAACCGGCCTTGGCCGTGGAGGGGTTGAGGATGATGCCCATTTGCTGGGCTGCCGAGGCAAGGAAGAGGAACGTGCCGCAGACGACGCCTGCGGTCAGCAGGGTCTTGCGGTCCTTTTTGGCCTTGGGCCAGCCGTAGGGGGCACCTGCCCGGCGGTGGAGCGCGTCAAACACATACATGGTGGGGATCAGCACCAGCACAGCCAGCCAGCTGCGTCCGGCCAGGAACGAATAGGCTCCCATGCCGGAGCCGGAGCTCTGTGCCACGAACGCGAAGCCCCAGATAAAGGAGCAGAGCATCAGCAGCAGTGAATTTTTGGTCTGTGTCGTCATCCGGCGATGCCCTCCACTTTCAGTCCGCCGTAGAGGTAATAACGGCTGGAATCGTAGGAGATGGTGAGCCGGTAGCTGGCGGCCGGGTCCAGCCCGCCGATGGAGCAGCGGTAGTTCTGGCCGTCTGTCTTGATATAATAGGTGCTGCCGTCCACATACTGGGCGCCGCCATCCACCTTGCGCCAGAGGGCGATTTTATACTTCTGGGTGCCCTCGGCGGTGCCGTAGCCTGTGAGGGTGATGACGCCGTTGGGGGCCGTGAAGTAATCGGTCTGGCGGCTCCAGATGCCGTTGAAGACGATGTTCAGGCAGCTGTTGACGGCTGCCGCGGCATACTTGGCCGAGGGGTCGCCGATGCCCTCCAAGCTGAGGGGGTCGCTGGTGAGCTCTGCCCACTGGGTGGTATCTTCTTCCTGCACGGTGTCGGCCTTGCCTGTGGCCTGGTCGATCACAGCGCCCAGCGTGTCCTTACAGCTGTTCAGCGCCAGCAGGACCACCAGCACGATCACCACCGGGATGATGACGCGTTTTGCGTTTTTCATAACTTTGTATCCTCAAAACATTTTGTGAAATTTCCGTCTTTTTATCATACCGCATTTTTGGCCGCGTTACAAGAGAAAGCCCCTGTTCCGCGTGGCTTTGGGTCGGTTTTCACCAAAATTTTGCCCGGGCTCAGGCGTTTGCCCGGGCCAGGGCCTCCCGCTCGGCGGCGGCCTGCTCCGGGGCGGCGCTCCCGAACAGGGAGCCGTACCGGTAGAGCGCCCAGCCGCCAGCGCCCTGGGCACGCAGGGTCTCCACCTGCTTTGCCAGCGCGCTGCCCGTGCTCCACTGGCTGGTGCTGTCCTCATTGGCACCGCCGTCTCCGGTGCCTACCCGGTAGGCACCCAGCCCGAAATAGAGGGCCACGTTCCCGCTCCGGGGCATGGCACACCACGCGGGCACGATGTTTTCAAAGGCAAAGCGGGTGCTGCCGGATTTTAACGTATAGCCAAAGCCCCAGTAGATCTGCGGACAGAGGTAATCCACCACGGCGTCCTCCCCCTCAGCCGTCAGCCAGCTGGTCACATCGCTGTACTGTTCGGTGAGGTCGTTGTCCGGGTTGCCCTGAGGGCTGATACCGAACCGCAGGGTGGGGTCGGCGGCTTTCACGGCGTCGTGGGCCGCCTTGACAAGGGCGGTCACGTTGGCTCGCCGCCAGCTGCCCAGATCCCCTGCCCCGCTGGCCGCAAACCGGGCAGCGTCCAGTGCCGGATCTGTCGTCGGGTAAAAGTAATCGTCAAAGTGCACGCCGTCGATGGCGTGGTTCTGCACCAGCTCGGCTACCCCCTGCACGACATAATCCGCCGCCTCCGGGATGGCCGGGTTCAGGTAGGCACTGCCGTTGTCCGGGTTCTGCCACACCCATTCCGGGTGGGTGTTCATCAGGTTGTTTTCCGCAAGAGCGGCGGGCATGGAGGCCGAACCTTTCAGCCGGTAGGGGTTGATCCACGCTTCCACCGAGAGTCCCCGCCCATGGGCCTCGGTGAGGAGGACGTCCAGCGGGTCAAAGCCGGGGTCCTGCCCCTGCACGCCGGTGCAGAGGTGGCTCCACGGGAAAAGCTGACTGCGGTAGAGCGCGTCCCCAAAGGGCCGCACCTGTGCAATGACCGTGTTCAACCCAAGGGAGAGGCAGTTGTCCAGCAGCTGGGCCGCCCCGGCCCGGAACGCCTCTTCCGAGGAGAAATCCAACTCTGCCCATTCGAGATAGCTGACCCAGACAGCCCGCCACTCCCCGGCCGGGAGGGCCGGATCAGGCGCTGTAGGCGCGGGGCCGGGTGCTTCGGGGGGAGTAGCTGCCGCCTGTGTGCCTCGGCGGAGGAAAAACGCCCCCGCCGCGCAGGCTGAAACACCCAGCCCCGCCAGAAAGGCCCGGCGGCCAAAGCGGCGCCGGGCGCGGCGGGCAGGCCGTCGGGACCGTCGGCGCTGGGTCATACGGTCTCCTCCTGCCCCTTATACAGAGCCAAAGCAGCCCAGCCCCGGGCGCAGGCCAGCAGCACCCAGAGGATGTTGGTCCAGAAACTCATGGCAGACATGCCGCCGTAGACCGTCAGGAGCAGAAACAGCAGGTGGAGCGCTTCCGAGATGCCCACCAGCTGAAGCTGCCGCTGGATGGGCTTGCCGTGCTGGTATTCCACCAGCAGCAGGGCGGGCCAGGCCAGCGCCGAGCAGAGATAGCCCAGCCAGCCGCTGATCATATAGCTGAACAGGAGCAGCAGAAAGACAAGGAAATAATTCCGCTTGTCCTTGGCGGGGGCACCCTTTTCCGCCGCCAGGAACAGCGCCGCAATGGCTGCCAGACAGAACGCGATCTGTTCCAGCAGGCCGAACGTCTGCCCGGCCAGCACAAAAAATCCGTTGAGCATGGACACCGCCGCCGAGGCCAGCAGGAAAAAATACCAGGTCTTGCGGGTGAAATTCAGTTTCATAAAGTTCCTCCTGCCTGCAAAAAGGCGCAGACTGCCTTTGAAATTCAGATTTTTCAAATATTATATCACAATTTCCGGCGGGTTGTGTTACAATAAGGAAAACTTGACCTGAAAATCACCTTGGGGAGGCGCACATGAACGCTGTTTTTTCCATTATCATCCTGATTGCCGTCATCGGGCTCATCATTTTCCTGCTCAGCCGCCGGGAGAACACCCGCCGCAGCCAGTACGGCCCCGCCGGGCTCAGCGAGTTCCGCACCGACCTGCCGCTGGACGACTGCTTTGACCGGCTGGACCAGCACAGCGAGGACGACATTTTCGCCTATGAGTGCCGCCGGGAGAACGACGGCGGTTTCCTGCTCCACCTCACCCTCCACCAGCCCACAAAGCAGCCGCTGGATACCCTGTACACTCTCCGGCTGGATCCCGGGCGGCAGACCGTGGTGACGCTCATTTTTATCCGGGAAGCCTTTGGCTATCAAGAGCCGCTTTTCCCGCCCGCCATGCTGGACGAGTTCCTGCTGCAGAAGCTGGAAGCGCACCGCACCAAATAAAAAACGGAAAAACGCTTTTCATTTTTGCGTTTTTTTGTTATACTATCCGTTGTGGCAGTGCGCGGGCATTGCCGCAGCCGTAAGGGCCATTAGCTTAACGGTTAAAGCACGCGGCTCATAACCGCAGGAGTGGGGGTTCGAATCCCTCATGGCCCATCTGAAAAAGACACCCACTCGGGTGTCTTTTTTTTATGGCGTCAGGACTGGAGCAATTCTTTTAGCTCCTCCGGGGTGTTCACGCTGCACACCACGGCATCGGGCAGGGATGTCCCCTCCAGGGAGACGGCCTGCCCGCCGACGGACTGGAACAGCCGCCCAACGCGGTGTTCCCCGGCGGCGTGAGCCGCTGAATCGGATAGCGACCAGTTGCGTTCTTTACGGTGGGCGGTTATGGGATTCAGAATGTTATCCACCGCCACTCCTCACTTTCGTACAATAAACTTTTCGCTTATGATACCGTACTACGCACAAAATTATGATCCTTATTGAAGATTGCATGAAACTGTGCTATGATAAAATTGGTATATTAGGTTTTAGAGGACGTGAACGAGCAGTATGAAGAAAACAAAAGAAGGAATTCATTTGAAAAAACGCCTTAGGCTGAAGAATACCGACAGTATCTTTGTGATTGCGGGGCTTTTGATCATTTTTGTAATAGCGTTGTACACATTTATTCTGCAAAGTTCTTACACGAAGACTGCCCTTGAAACAGAAATCACACGTGACACAGCGAGTGCAGATGCAGTACACAAACTTGTGGATGGAAGCATCGGCAAAGAAGATTTTGATCAGATCAAAGATCAATCGGATGAAAAGAAGCAATTATATAAGGATATTTCTTCCTATTTCAATGAGATCAGAACACTGAATTCGACTCGATATATTTACACCGCTCAAAAAAATGAAGAAGGAAAACTCGTTTATGTGGTAGACGGTTTGGATCCGAATGCGGATGATGTAAGACACCCTGGAGATTATATTGAGGAAGAAATGGTTCCGTATATTGATAGGGCTATTTCTGGGGAGACTGTGTACTCTCAGGATATCATTGATACAACATGGGGTCCGATTTTTACGGCTTGCTATCCTGTAAGAGCAAATCATGATGGGACAGGAGAAATCATTGGCGCATTTTGCATTGAAATGGATATGCAATCAGCTTATGGAATGGTTGAAAAGACGAATCATATTTCCATCATCTGCGGTTTAGTCGCAGGAGCGGTATTGCTTTTCATTTGTCTATATACCTATTATGTTTACCAGAAAAACAAGGCGGAAGAGCAAAAACAAAAACAATTATTAATGAACGCCGCTGAGGAAGCAGATGCTGCCAACAAAGCAAAATCTGCGTTTTTGCTTAGTATGAGCCATGATATCAGAACGCCGATGAATGCCATTATTGGATTTACAAACATTGCGCTTCACCAGAACACGGTTTCAGAGATTCATGATAGCTTGGAGAAAGTTCAAAAAAGTTCGAATCATCTTCTCTCTTTGTTGAATGACGTTCTGGATTTTAGTCGCATTGAAAGCGGAAAAGTTACGATTTCGCCCGAGCCAGTGGACATTACTCAATTGGTAGATAACGTCCTGGCGATTATGAATGGACTTCTTTGTAATCGAGATCTTAAGTTTGAAGTACATCGAGAAAGCCCAAAGAACCCCTATGTCCTTGCGGATGTTGCGCGTATCCGAGAAGTTTTGGTGAATCTTCTTGGCAATGCTGTGAAATTCACAAAGGACGGCGGAAAGATTACTTTGGATATCAGCAGTTACCCAGGAGCGGATGAGAAACATATCATAACTCGTTATGTTGTTCGAGATAACGGGATTGGCATGAGCGAAGAGTTCCAGAAAAAATTATTCGCTCCGTTTTCACAAGAAGATGATTCGAATGCCAGAACCCAATATAAGGGAACCGGTCTTGGTATGGCCATCACAAAAAAATATGTGGATATGATGGGCGGTTCCATTGCTGTTGAGAGCAAAAAAGGTGTAGGTTCTACCTTCACAGTGGAGATCCCACTGGAGTTGACAGAACAGGTGATTCCATCAGAACAAAAACAACATCTACAGAGAGATTTGACGGGGATTCATGTTCTCATGGCTGAGGATAATGATCTAAATGCTGAACTTGCTACGATGATACTGGAAAATGCTGGTATGACCGTAACACGCGCATCAGACGGAAAAGAAGTTGTGAATTTGTTTAAAAATCATCCGCGAGGCACATACGATTTTATTTTGATGGATATTATGATGCCAAACATGGATGGACACCAAGCAGCAAAAGCCATTCGAGCCTTGGGGATAGAGCGGTCCGATGCAGTTACGATTCCAATGATCGCTTTGTCTGCAAATGCTTTTGTAGATGATATTCAGGAATCCCTGGCTTCAGGCATGAATGACCATATTTCCAAGCCGATCAATATGGAGGAATTGATCGATACGATCACGAAATACATCAAACACGATTAGGAAAACAAAGTCGATATGAAACGGAGAGGCTATGGGAGCCAGCAAACGGATCTGTCCGAACTGCAGTCGCAAATGAAACAGCAGTTCATCGGGCTGTTGCCAACCCATATTGATGGCAATGTCCGCATGGCGGGCAAATATAAATTAGAAAGTGAGCCATGTAAATCCAAAATAGGAACAGTAAGTGTCGAGTTTCGTACCCAAAAATTCTTGGGTACGGTTCTGGGTACAAAGAGCCGTTTTAGAGACAAAAAGACACCCACTCGGGTGTCTTTTTTATATGGCGTCAGGACTGGAGCAATTCTTTTAGCTCCTCCGGGGTGTTCACGTTGCACACCACGGCATCGGGCAGGGATGTCCCCTCCAGAGAGATGGCCTGCCCGCCGACGGACTGGAACAGCCGCCCAACGCGGTGTTCCCCGGCGGCGAGGGCCGCCTGAATGGCCGGGAGGCACTGTTTGGTGTAGATGCCGCAGAGCGGGTGGAGGCGGCCAGCGCGGTCCCGCAGGGCCCAGGCGGGCCAATCCTGGTCTGCAAAACTGGCCAGAAACTCGGCTGCGGCCCGGTCAAAACAGGGCATATCACAGGCGGCGACCACAAGGCCGTCGCTCTGGCAGGCGGAAAGCGCTGCTGCCAGCCCGGCCAGCGGGCCCATTCCGGGCCGCGCGTCCGGCACCGGGGCAAAGCCAGTGCCCGCGGCCAGCTCCGGGGTGTTGGTGCTGAGCAGCTTTTCGTCAAAGCCCGCAAAGGCGGCGCGGAGCCCGTCCAGAATGAGGGCCCCGCTGCCATTGGGCAGCAGGGCTTTGGGGCTGCCGCCCATCCGGCGGTTCTGCCCGCCTGCAAGGATCAGCGCCCCCAGTATGATGTGGCTCATGCCATGACCTCCCAGTGTCGTGTTTTTGTCGTTAGATGGTTTTTGTGCTTACTTTTTGGAACAACATGCTATATTATATAATATGTTATGCGCCGCAAAAATGCAAGCCTCTCCGTCCATTTTCCGCGTGCCGCTTCTTGATCTCTTGCAGGCCGCGCGCTGGCGCTCATTCTATGATACTGAATATAACTGGTAAAAAGGAGAAGATACCATGATCGGAACCATTGCCAACGCCAGCACGATTCTGGTGGGCAGCATCATCGGCAGCACCCTGCGCAAAGGATTTGACGAAAAATATAAGAACATCATGATGGATTCCATGGGCCTGGCTGCCACGGCGCTGGGCATCAACTCCGTCGTGCAGGCCATGCCTGACTCCAAATACCATGTGCTGTTCATCGTCAGTCTGGCGCTGGGCGGCATCATCGGCACGGCCCTCTCGCTGGACACCCTGTTTGACCGGGCGGTGTCCAAAATTTCCAAGGGCTCCAATCTGGCGCAGGGACTTTCCACGGCCATCCTGCTCTACTGCGCGGGCACCCTGTCCATCCTGGGCCCCATCCAGAGCGCGCTGCAGGGGGATAACACCTATCTGTTTACCAATGCAATTCTGGACGGTATCACGTCCATTGTGCTCTCTTCCACATTCGGGATCGGCATTGCGCTGGCGGCCATCATCCTGTTCTGCTGGCAGGGTGCCATCTACCTGCTGGCGGGCCTTATTGCTCCGTTCATCACCGATACGCTGATGACGGAGATCAGTCTGGTGGGCGGCGTGCTGATCTTTGCCTCCGGCCTGGGCATCCTGGGCATCAAGAAGATCAAGACCCTCAACCTGCTGCCGGCTCTGCTCATTCCGCCCGTTGCCGTCACCATCCTGTCTCGTTTTGGGATCTGAAAACACCTTATTATAACATCTCTGCGATTACGGGCAGCGCTTTTCAAAAGCGCTGCCCGTTTTTTGGATTTCCCATTATCCTCGGCTGGATATAACCTATCTTGTTTTTGATCGTGCTGTTATGATGCGCTCGGACAAAAATTGTCTATATGCACAAAATATGCACAAATTAGCCGGATTTACTTTGTACAACTCTCTGGTTCCGGCTGCTTTGACACAAAAATATGAATAAAGTGTTGATATTCGAAAGATGACTTGTTATAATACATGATATGAAAACGAAAAGGCAAAAGCGAGGCAGGACAGGGTGGAGCGCGCTCTGTCTGCCCGCGCTTTTGCAACGGAGGATTTCAGAAGAGAAAGGATCTGTTCACGATGTATGATTTCGACAAAGTGGTAGACCGCCGCGGTACCAGCAGCATTAAGTGGAATTTCCAGAACAGCTTTGGCCAGCAGAGCGGCCTGCTGCCCTACTGGATCGCGGATACCGATTTTGCAACGGCTCCGGAAGTGGTGCAGGCACTCCAGAAGCGCTGCGACCACCCCGTGATCGGCTATTCCAAACCGCTGCCCGGCGTTTACACCGCCATCCAGGGCTGGTGGGACCGCCGCCACGGCTGGAAGCCCGAGACCGACTGGATGCTGCTGAGCTACGGCGTGGTCACCGGCATTTACTTCACGCTGGACACCGTGGTGCCCAAGGGCGAGAAAGTCCTGACCTTTACCCCGGTGTACGACCCGTTCTTTGCAGCCATCAAGAACAGCGGCCACACTCTGGTGGACTGCCCGCTGGACCACAAGGACAACTACTACACCATCAACTGGGAGCTGCTGGAGAAAGAGCTGGCCGACGGCGTCAAGGCTGTGGTCTTCTGCAACCCCCACAACCCCATCGGCCGTGTCTGGACCGAGGAAGAGATGGAAAAGCTGGTGGAGCTGTGCGTCAAGTACAACGTCTACCTGCTGAGCGATGAGATCCACTGTGATTTCGGCTTCACCCGTCCCTGCACCACCGCGGGCAAGTTTACCCAGATCTACGACAAGCTGGTGGTCTACACCGCCATCAGCAAGACGTTCAACATGGCCGGTCTGGGTTCCTCCTGCATGATCATCCCCAATGCAGAGCTCAAGCAGAAGATCAAGGACGCTTACGACAGCCGCTGGATGTTCGGCCCCTCCGACCTGGCGTTCACCGCCATGGAAGCCGCTTACACCTACGGCGACCAGTGGGTGGACGAGCAGTGCGAGTACCTCAAGGGCAGCGCTGAGATCGTCCGCAAGTTTGTGGAAGAAAAGATGCCCGAGGTCAAGGTCACCACCCACGAGGGCACGTTCCTGATGTGGCTGGATATGACCTGCTTTGGCAAGACCAGCGATGAGCTGACCGAGATCTTCGCCAAGGAGTACGGCCTGGCCATTGGCAACGGTGCACACTACGGCAAGCAGGCCGAGGGCTATATGCGCCTGAACATCGGCTGCGCCCGCGGCATCCTGCAGAAAGGCCTGGATCAGATGGCCAAGATGTACGCGGATTACATCAACAAGTAAGGTTTTGTTCTTCTAGCCGCGGGCCTACTCCCCGGGCTTTTTGAAACGGCTGCCCCACACAGCCGCTTGTCCGCCACACACCCATAAAAAGAGGAAAATCTCCTGAGCAACACTCCCGGGGCCAGCCCTGCCGCTTTACGCCGGAACAGCGGGGCCAGCTGATACGCTACGGCCTGGAAGAATCTTTCATTGACCAACTGGAGGCGACAATATGACGGAACTGGAACGCAAGATCAAGGCGAAGATCCCCGGCCCGGACACGGGCATCGAGGTGCGCCATACTATATGCGATATCTGCTCTCCCGGGATGCACTGCGGCATCAATGCCTACATCAAGGATGGCAAGGTTATCAAGATCGAGGGCATCGACGGTCACCCCTCCAACGACGGCCGCCTGTGCACCAAGGGCCTGTCCAACCGCCAGTACATCTACCGGGAGGATCGCGTCCTCACCCCTCTCAAGCGGGTGGGCAAGCGCGGCGAGGGCAAGTTTGAACCCATCACCTGGGACGAGGCTTACGCCGAGATCGCCAAGGGGCTGAATGCCGCCAAGGCAAAGTACGGCGCGGAGAGCGTGGCGTTCTACTCCGGCTACTCCAAGTGGTACCGCCAGATGCTCCGCCGCCTGGCCTACGCTTTCGGCAGCCCCAACTACGGCTGTGAGTCCAGCGCCTGCTACACCGCTGCCTTTATGGCCTGGAAAGTGGCAGCTGGTGAGCAGGGGAGGCCGGATATGGCCAACAGCGACCTGTTCCTGGGCTGGGCATTCAATCCGTTCTACTCCTCTTACATGAAGGCCCGCCGTGCCATGGCTCTGAAAGAAAAGGGCCTGAAGTTCCTCATCGTGGACACCCGCCGCACCCCCGCCAGCGAGAAGCTGGCCGACCTGTTCCTCCAGCCCCGCACCGGCACCGACGGCGCTCTGGCCCACGCCATTGCCAACGTGCTGATCCAGAACGGCTGGATCGACAAGCCCTACATCGACAAATACGTCTACGGCTTCGACGAGTACGCGGAGTATGTCAGCCAGTTCAACGAGAGCAACATTGAGCAGCTGACCGATGTGCCCTACAGCCAGGTGGTGGAGGCCGCCAAGCTCATCCACGAGAACAAGCGGATCAGCTGCAACGAGTCCTCGGCCCCCCTGTGCCATCACCGCAACGGCCTGCAGAACTACCGCGCCGTCATGGCACTGACCGCCATTACCGGCAACTTTGACCGCAAAGGCGGCCAGCTGCTCAGCCCTCACAGCTATATGCACGTTGGCTGCGGCTGGGAAGCCCATGAGCACCAGTACCTGTACGAGACCCGCCCGAAGAACGTCAAGGATCCCGTGGGCGCTCCCCGCTTCCCGCTGTGGAACTATTTGGAGGGCGAGATGCAGGCCATGGACATGCCCCGCCAGATCCTGGAGGGCACGCCCTACCCGCTCCGCGCTGTCTTTGCGCTGGGCATGAACGCCCGCATGTTCCCCAACTCCGGCCGGATGTTCAAAGCCCTGGAGAGCCTGGACTTCTTTGTGGATACCGACCTGTTCATGACCGATGCCGCCAAGTACGCCGACATCGTGCTGCCCGCCTGCTCCAGCTTTGAGCGCGGCGAGTTCAAACCCTACCCCGGCGGCACGGCCTGGTACACCAGCCCGGCCATCCAGCCCCTGGGCCAGGCCAAGAGCGACACCGACATCGTCACCGAGCTGGCCCGCTACATGGACCTGCCCGATGAGCAGCTGAAAGAGGGCTATGAGTCCTTTGTCCAGAAGTACATTCTGGATGACCTGGGCTTTACCGTGGAGCAGCTCAAGAAAGTGGACCTGCCCATCCCGGTGTGTAAACCCGAGCCCCATGTGGACTATCAGGAGCTGGACAAGGGTTTGAAGACCCCCACCGGCAAGTTTGAGCTCAAGAGCGCCATCATGGAGAACCACCCCGAGTGGGGCCTGGACGCTCTGCCCACCTATAAGGATCCGCTGGACGGTGCTGACCCCGAGAAATATCCGTTCATGTTCACCTCCGGCAGCCGCATCCCCAACGCCATCCATTCCCGCCTGCACGGCGTGCCTGCCAACCGCAGCCTCCGCCCCGTGCCCACCGCGGATATGAACAACGAGGACTGCGAGGCGCTGGGCGTCAAGGACGGCGACCGCGTCACCATTTCCACCCTGCGTGGCAGCGTCACGGTGAACGTGCACCCCACCCACACCGTGCCCGAGGGCCTGGTCAACCTGTACCACGGTTACTCTGAGGCGGATGCCAACAGCCTGCTGGACGAGAATCATCTGGACCCGTACTCGGGCTTCCCGGCTTACCGCTCTACCCGCTGCGCGGTCAAAAAGGAGGGCTGAGCCCCATGAAGAAATATCTGTTTTTTGATTCGGCCAAGTGCTCGGCCTGCGGTGCCTGCGCCCTGGCCTGCATCGACCAGAACGATGTGGATGTGGCCAGCGGCCAGCAGCCGTTCCGCCACACCTTTACCCTGGAGAACAAACAGGGCGACCTGAGCTTCCACTCCGTGTCCTGTATGCACTGCGCCGACGCGCCCTGCGTGACGGGCTGCCCCCGCGGCTGCCTGACCAAGGACGCCGAGACCGGCTTTACCCTGTACGATACCACCAACTGCATCGGCTGCCGCGCCTGCGCCAGGGCCTGCCCTTACGGCGTGCCCAGCTTTGGCCCGGACGGCAAGATGCGCAAGTGCGACGCCTGCATCGAGCGCCAGCGCGCCGGGATGCTGCCTGCCTGCGTCAAGGTCTGCCCCACGGGCGCTCTGGTGCTGCTGACCGAAGACGAGTTCAAGGCCCGTCAGGCAGCGGAGTAACCTTTAAAATCACAGTTTTTGAAAGCGCGGTGCAAAACAAGTTGCACTGCGCTTTTTTCTGTGCTAAACTGAACCTGTGCGGAAATGCGATCGTTGGAAATGGGAAAATAGCTTTTAAAAGCTTAGAATAGGAAAAAGAAAATTTTATGGCCAATCAATATCGAGTCAAAACCGGCGTCAAGCTGTATACGCAGGTGCTGGAGCAGGTCAAAAGCATGATCGCGCAGGGCGTGTACAAAAAAGGGGACCTGCTCCCCAGCGAGAAAGAGCTCATTGAGATGATGGGGGTCAGCCGCATCACGGTGCGCAAGGCCCTGCAGATCCTCAGCGAGGCAGGTGTCATCGAGACCCGCAAGGGCAAGGGCAGCTTTGTGGCAGTGGATGCCAGTGAGCTGGCCCCCGCCAGCATGGACCTGAAAAAGTACTGTGAATCGTTCGTTCAGGCTACCCGGGCCCGGCTGCTGCTGGAACCCGCCATTGCCCGGCAGGCCGCCCAGACCGCCACCCCGGAGGAACTGGAACAGCTGCGCAAGAATGTCCACACGGCCCTGCCGATGGATCATTTCCACGATGTGTTGGTGGAAATGGTGCATAACCCGCTGGTGGCGGACTGGGTCCAGCAGAGCCACCGGCTGGAAACGGACCCCACCCTCTCGGCCCTCATCCCGCCGGCCCGGCAGCGGAGCATGTCCCCGCAGCTGGAGGCACAGCACCAGAAAATTTATGAGGCGATACGGGACCACAAGAGCGAGCACGCCTATTTCTACATGAAAGAGCACCTCGAATTCGTGTTGGAGAGCTATCAGGAATATTTCGCCATGTTTTATTGAACAGCGTATCAAAAAGGCAGTGCCGCCCGGCACTGCCTTTTTGCGTGCTTATTTCTGGAACGCGTCGTCGGCCTTGAAATGCTTTTCAAACGCCGCAAACACGGCCTCCCGGGCTTCTTTTTCAAAGGCGAGGTAGCGGTCCAGCAGCTCTTCGCCCTGAGGGGTCAGGGTGCTGCCCGCCCGTTTGGTGCCGCCTTTCTGGGTGTCCAGCAGGGGGATGCCAAGGTCGGCCTCAGCGCTCTTGAGCAGCCGCCACGCCTTGGAGTAGGAGAGCCCCATCTGGGCGCAGGCGGCCCGCAGGGAGCTGCCCTGCCGCACCAGCATCATAATGGAGACGATGCCCTTGCCGAAATGTGGACTTGTATTATAAATTTGCAGCTTCATCATAACATGCTGCGGGCCCCGGGCCGTGCTTCCCGGGCGTTCCTGCGTCATCAGAACAGAGACACTTCCTTTCGATTTTTCCTGTATTTTCATCTCTTTTCACAAAGATATTATACCATTATTGTTTCTTTGACACAATGGTTGATTTTTGCGGGGATTTCCATTATACTCTATAAAGAATATAACAAGCGAGGGTTCGCGCGAAAGGGAGCGTGTTTTTATGAAGCTGATGCGTACGGAGGATGCCATTGGGCAGGTGCTCTGCCACGATATCACCCAGATCATCCCGGGGGTCAAGAAAGGCCCGGTCTTCCAAAAAGGCCATATCATTGCCCCGGAGGACGTGCCTGTCCTGCTGAGCGTGGGCAAGGAGCATGTCTACATCTGGGAAAAAGATGACACCCGCTTCCATGAGAACGAGGCCGCGCGGATCCTGTGCGAGATGAGCCGGAACGACTACATGGACGCCAGCGAGCCCAGCGAGGGCAAAATTGAGCTGACGGCACAGGTGGACGGCCTGTTCACGCTGGACCGCCAGCGACTCTACGCCGTGAACAGCCTGGGCGAAATGATGATCGCCACCCGGCACGCCGGCCCCGTGAAAAAGGGCGACAAGCTGGCCGGAATGCGGGTCATCCCGCTGGTCATTGAGAAAGAGAAGATGGCCGAGGCCCGCGAGACGGCGGGCAATACCCCGCTGCTTACCCTGACCCCCTACCGCGCCCTGAAAGTGGGCCTCGTCACCACGGGCAGTGAGGTGTACTATGGCCGCATTCAGGACCAGTTCACCCCGGTCATCAAGGCAAAGCTGGCCGAGTATGGGGCCGAAGTGACCCACCACGTTCTCCTGCCGGATGATCACGCGGCTGTGACCGAGAAGATCAAAGAATTTCTGGCCGACGGTGTGGACATGGTGCTCTGCACCGGCGGCATGAGCGTGGACCCTGACGACAAGACCCCGCTGGCCATCAAAAATGCAGGCGTGAACGTGGTCACTTATGGTGCCCCGGTGCTGCCCGGTGCCATGTTCCTGCTCAGCTATACGGACGATGGCCGCCCGGTCTGCGGCCTGCCCGGCTGTGTGATGTACGCCAAGCGGACGATTTTTGACTTGGTGCTGCCCTACCTGGCAGCCGGCGTGCCGGTGACCAGGGAGCAGATCGCCGCTTATGGCGAGGGCGGCCTCTGCCTGAACTGCAAGGTCTGCACCTGGCCCAACTGCGGTTTCGGAAAAGGAGTTTAAACGGAATGGACAATCATTTTACCCATGTGGACGCTGCGGGCAATGCCCGGATGGTGGATGTGGGCGAAAAAGCCGTCACCCACCGCACGGCAGTGGCCGTGGGCCGCGTCACCATGAGCCCGGAGTGCTTTGCGGCCGTGGCCGAGGGCCGCGCCAAAAAGGGCGATGTGCTGGGCGTGGCGCAGGTGGCTGGCATCATGGCCACCAAGCGCACCAGCGACCTGATCCCCCTCTGCCACACCCTGCTGCTGACCAAGAGCGCCGTGGAATTCACCCTCCACCCGGAGGAGCACAGCATCGAGGCGGAGTGCACCGTCCGGTGCGAGGGCCAGACCGGCGTGGAGATGGAGGCCCTGACCGGCGTTTCGGTGGCTCTGCTGACGGTCTACGATATGTGCAAGGCCATTGACAAGCGGATGACGCTGGGCGAGATCCATCTGGTGGAAAAGCACGGCGGCAAGAGCGGCGATTTTTATTTTGAGGAGCAAGAGCATTGAAAGATCATTTCGGGCGGAACATCAATTACCTGCGCCTGTCCATCACCGACCGCTGCAACCTGCGCTGCAAATATTGTATGCCCCACGGGGTGGAGTTCACGCCCCACGAGCAGATCTTGACCTACGAAGAATTCCTGCGCGTTGCGCGGGCGGCGGTGCATCTGGGCATTCCCCGCTTCAAGATCACGGGCGGGGAGCCGCTGGTGCGCAAGGGGGTCACGGATTTTATCGCGGCCCTCAAGCGGCTGCCCGGCGTGGAGGAAGTGACCCTGACCACCAACGGTGTCCGGCTGGCGGAGCTGGTCCCGGCACTGAAAGCCGCGGGCGTGGACGGCGTGAACATCAGCCTGGACGCCGCCGACCCGGAAACGTTCCAAGCCATCACGGGCTTTGACCAGCTCGGGAACGTGCTGGCCGGGCTGGACGCCAGTCTGGCGGCGGGGCTCCACACCAAAATCAACTTTGTGCTGCTGGCGGGCTGCGAGGGCCGGGTGCTCCCGGTGGCGAAGCTGGCTCAGAGCCGCCCGGTGGATGTGCGGTTCATCGAGGTCATGCCCATCGGCGCGGGGGCGGAGAGCCGCGGTCTTGCCCCGGCGGAGGCCCGCAAACTGCTGTTGGCCCAGTGGCCCGATCTGCACCCGGTGGACGAGCACCGGGGCAACGGCCCGGCCCACTACGACGCCAGCGCCCGGCTGCTGGGCCGCATCGGCTGGATCGAGGCCGTGAGCCACGCGTTTTGCGCCAGCTGCAACCGGGCGCGGGTGACCAGCACCGGCCTGCTCAAGCCCTGCCTGTGCTACGGCGAGGGCACCGATCTGCGGGCCCTGCTCCGCGGCGGGGCCGGCGACGCGGCGCTGGAACAGGCCATGGCAGCTACCATCTACGAAAAGCCCCGGTCCCACTGTTTTGGCACGGGTCCGATCACGGAACAGCACGTCATGGCGGCCATTGGCGGCTGAAAATAGAAAAACATCGAGGATTTTATACTTATGGGAATCATCCAGGCAATTTGCATTTCCGAAGTCCGGGGCGTGCAGAAGCACGCCATCCCGGAAGCCGACCTGACCCCGGAGTGGGGCATTGTGGGCGACGCCCACGGTGGCAACTGGCACCGGCAGGTCAGCCTGCTGGGGCTGGAAAAAATCGAAGCGTTCCGCGCCAAGGGGGCCGATGTGGCTTATGGCGCGTTTGGCGAAAATCTGGTGGTGGACGGGTTCGATTTCCGCACCCTGCCCGTGGGCACCCTGCTGGCGGTGGGCGATGTCCTGCTCCAGATGACCCAGATCGGCAAGGAGTGCCACAACCACTGCGCCATCTACAAGGCCGTGGGCGACTGCATCATGCCCCGGGAGGGCGTGTTTGCCAAGGTGCTCCACGGCGGCCACATCAAGGTGGGCGACGAAATGAAGCTCATCCCCCGCGCCGAGCCCCTGCCCTGGCAGGCGGCGGTCATCACCCTGAGCGATAAGGGCGCCCGGGGCGAGCGGGAGGACAAGAGCGGCCCCGCCATCGTCCAGCGGCTGGAAGCCGAGGGCTATGAGGTGGTGGAGCAGATCCTGCTGGCGGACGACGCCGCAGCCCTGAAGACCACCCTGACGCGCCTGGCCGACCAGCGCCAGCTCGATTTGATCCTGACCACCGGCGGCACCGGCTTTGGCCCCCGGGATGTGACCCCAGAGGCCACCATGGCCGTGGCCACCCGCCTGGCCCCCGGCATTGCCGAGGCCATCCGGGCTGCTTCGCTGGCCATCACCCCCCGCGCGATGCTCTCCCGCGCGGTGTCGGTCATCCGGGGGAAGACGCTGATCGTCAACCTGCCCGGCAGCCCGAAAGCAGTATGCGAAAGCATGGATGTGTTTCTGCCGCAGATGCCCCACGCGCTGGGGCTCCTGCGCGGAGAAGTGCGCGACTGCGCGCGCTGATCGATGCCTTTACATTTTCTGGAGGTTTGGAACAACATGAAACGTCGTGCCCTGATCCTGGGCTCTCTGGCCCTGTCCGCTTCCCTGCTGCTGAGTGCCTGCGGCGGCTCCGCTGCTTCCTCTCAGGCCGCTTCCGCCTCTTCCGAGGCCGTGGCTTCCTCTGCCGCTGCTTCTTCCGAAGCTTCCGGCGAGAGCGTCCAGCTGACCGTCTTTGCCGCTGCTTCCCTGACAGAGACTCTGAACGAGATCGCCGAGCAGTACAAGACCGTGGCCCCCAACGTGGAGCTGGTCTTCAACTTTGATTCCTCCGGCACCCTGAAGACCCAGATCGAGGAGGGCGCGGACTGCGATCTGTTTCTCTCTGCCGCTCAGAAGCAGATGAACGCCCTGCAGGATGAGGATCTCATCAACACCAACACCCGCGTTGATCTGCTGGAGAACAAGGTCGTTCTGGCGGTTCCCGAGGGAAACCCCGCCGACATCCAGAGCTTTGAGGACATCGGCACCGATCCGTGCAAGCGGATCGCTCTGGGCAACGAGGATGTGCCCGTGGGCAGCTACTCTGTTGAGATCCTGACCAACCTGGGCATCCTGGACGAGCTGGAGAGCGGCAACAAGATCACCTATGGCTCCAACGTCAAGGAAGTCACCACCCAGGTCAAGGAAGCTGCTGCCGACTGCGGCATCGTCTACGCTACCGACGCGTTCTCTGCCGGTCTGGAAACGGTGGACCAGGCTACCGCTGAGGAGTGCAGCCCGGTCATCTACCCCGCTGCGCTGACCGCTTCCACCGAGCACGCCGATGAGGCACAGGCTTTCCTGGATTATCTCACCACCGACGATGCCGCGGCCATCTTTACGAGTGTTGGCTTTGCCATGGTGAAATAATGGACTGGTATCCGCTTTATAACTCGCTGCGCATTGCGGCCATTGCCTGCGTGGCAGTGTTCTTTACGGGCATTTTTGCCGCGTACTATGTAGCCAAACTGCCCCGGCTGGTCAAAGGCCTGCTGGACGTGGTGCTCACCCTGCCCATGGTGCTGCCGCCCACGGTCGTGGGGTACTTCCTGCTGCTGCTTTTCGGTGTCAAACGGCCATTTGGCATTTTCCTTGCCCGGTTTGGCATCAAGGTGCCCATGACCTGGTGGTCGGCGGTGTTTGCGGCGGCGGTGGTGTCGTTCCCGCTGATGTACCGCACGGCCCGCGGCGCGTTTGAAGCCTTTGACGAGGACCTGGCCGACGCTGGCCGGACGCTGGGCCTTTCCAACACCTACATTTTCTGGCGGGTGCGGATGCCCGTCTGCCGCCAGGGCATTCTGGCCGGTACGGTGCTCACCTTTGCCCGCGCGCTGGGTGAGTACGGTGCCACCAGCATGATCGCCGGTTACACCCCGGGCAGGACGGCCACCATCTCCACCACGGTCTACCAGCTCTGGCGCACCGACAACGAGGCGCTGGCGTTCCGCTGGGTGCTGGTCAACCTGGCCATCTCGGCGGTGGTGCTGCTGGCCGTGAACATGCTGGAACAGAAGCAGAAAGGGAAAACGCGATGAGTCTTTTGGTGGATATTGAAAAGGACTATGGCGGGTTCCATCTCTGCTCCCGGTTTGAGACCAATGGCGGCATTACCGGTCTGCTGGGCGCTTCCGGCTGCGGCAAAAGCCAGACGCTGCGCTGCATTGCGGGCGTCCAGACCCCGGATCAAGGCCGCATCGTGCTGGACGGCGTGACCCTCTACGACAGCGAGCAGCATATCAACCTCACCCCGCAGCAGCGGGGCGTGGGATATCTGTTCCAGAGCTACGCGCTCTTCCCGAACATGACGGTGCGGGCCAACATTTTAACGGGCCTGCGCCGGGAGAAAGACGCCGCCAAAAAGCAGGCCGCCTTTGAGCACGCCATCCATCTGCTCAAGCTGGAGGGGCTGGAAGACCGCCGCCCGGCCCAGCTTTCGGGCGGGCAGGCCCAGCGCGTGGCGCTGGCCCGGATGCTGGTCTCCCGGCCCAAGGCCCTGCTGCTGGACGAGCCGTTCTCGGCCATCGACAGCCACCTGCGGGATCAGCTGCAGGTGGACCTGCTGGCCCTGCTGGCGGATTTCCCCGGCGATATGGTCATCGTGACCCACAGCCGGGACGAAGCCTACCACATGTGCGGGCAGATCGCCGTGATGGACGCCGGGCGGGTGCTGGCCCACGGCCCCACCAAGCAGGTGTTTGCCGACCCCCGCACCGTGCAGGGCGGCCGCCTGACGGGCTGCAAGAACATCTTCCCGGCCCGCAAGGTGGATGACCACACCATCTTTGTGCCGGACTGGGGCGTCGATCTCCACCCGGCCCGGATGGTCGAGGACGGACTGGTGGCCATGGGCGTCCGCGCTCATTACTTCCGCCCGGAAGAGGTGCGGAACCCGCTTGCCGTCCACTGCGTGGGCAAGATGGAAGAGCCCTTTGAGTGGATCATCCGGATGCGCGCCGAGGGTCAGACCGCCGGAAGCCCGGATCTCTGGTGGCGTGTCTCGAAAGAGATCGTCCCCGAAACCATGCCCACCCGGCTGGGCGTGGCCCCGGAACAGGTGCTTTTGTTCTACGAATAAGACTTAATTTCAACAGGATTCCAATTTGTTGTGAGAGGAGCCGTCAACATGCCGCAGAAAAAGCGGGGCCAGACCCCGGTGGAAGAGGCCGTGGCGCGGATTTTGAACGCGCTGGATGTGCCAGAGAAAACCGAGGAGATCCCGCTGCTGCAGGCGTTGGGCCGGGTGGCGGCGGGGGATGTCTGGGCCCAGGTGGCACAGCCCCCCTTTGACCGCTCGGCGCTGGACGGCTATGCCCTGCGGGCGGCGGACATTGCCGCCGCCGATCCAGAAACGCCCGTTACCCTGCCCGTCAGCCGGTATCTCTGTGCCGGCAGCGACCCCGGCGGGCCGCTGGCCCCGGGCACGGCTGCCCGCATCATGACGGGGGCCCCGGTCCCCGCCGGAGCGGACTGCGTGCTGCGGCAGGAGGATACCGAGAGCGATGGCCAGACCGTGACGTTCCATGCTCCTGTGGAAGCCCGGGCCAACGTCTGCTTTGCGGGGGAGGACATCGCCCCGGGGAAATGCCTGGTCCCGGCGGGCACCCGGCTGGACGAAGTCTCCCTCGGCCTGCTGGCCGGGCAGGGCGTGCAGACAGTGACCGTTTACGCCAAGCCCCGCGCGGCCCTCATGCCCACGGGAGACGAGCTCTGCAGCCCGGAAACCCCGCTCCGCCCCGGCAAGATCTACGATTCCAACGGCCCCATGCTGGCGGCCCGGATGCTCCGCCTCGGTGCCGAGCCCACCCTGCTGGCGGCAGGCCCGGATGACCCCGCCGCGCTGGCCGGAAAGCTGGCCCGGCTGCTGGCGGAGTACCCGCTGGTCATCACCACGGGCGGCGTGTCCGTCGGCGACCGGGACTATCTGCCCCAGGCCGCCGAAGAGGCGGGTGCAAAGCTGCTGTTTTACGGCATCGACGCAAAGCCCGGCACCCCGGCGCTGGCGGCGGGAAAAGACGGGCATGTCCTGCTCTGCCTCTCCGGCAACCCCTTTGCCAGTTTTGCGACGTTTGAGCTGCTGGCCCGGCCCGCACTGGCCAAATTGCAGGGGGCAGACCCTGCCCCCGCGCGGGTGAGAGCCGCCCTTGCCAATGGCTTTGGCAAGCCGTCGCCCCTGCGCCGCTTTGTGCGGGCCACGCTGATGGGCGGTGTGGTCACTCTGCCCAAGGGTGGGCACTTCTCGGGCGGCATCGGGGCGCTGGCGGGCTGCAACTGCCTGGTGGATGTCCCGGCGGGCAGCCGGGCCCTGAATGCCGGAGACGAAGTTGAGGTGATCCTGCTGTGAGCGCGCGAAAGCCCTTTGTAGCTGCCATCAGCGGCATCAAGAACAGCGGCAAGACCACGTTCCTGGAGCATCTGGTGCCCGTTCTGCGGGCACGGGGGCTGCGGGTGGCCGTCATCAAGCACGACGGGCATGATTTTACCCCGGACGTGCCCGGCACCGACAGCTTCCGGATGCGGCAGGCTGGGGCCGACGGCGTGGCCGTCTACAGCGGCCATCAGTGGATGGTGGTCCGCCCCCAGCCCGGCAGTCTGGAAGCTCTCATCGGCCTGTTTGCGGACTGCGACCTCGTTTTGCTGGAGGGACAGAAAGCGTCGCCCTACCCCAAGATCGAGCTGGTGCGGGGCGCGGTGAGCCATGAGAGCGCCTGTGCCCCGGAGACCCTGCTGGCCCTTGCCACGGATACCCCGGCAAGGGTGGACGGCGTGGAGACCATCGGGCTGGAAGACTATGCCCGGGCGGCGGGGATCCTGCTGCACGCAATGCGGCGGTGACCCATACGGAAGAAAAAATCCCCCTTTGCAGCGGTGAAACTGCAAAGGGGGATTTCTGCGTGTGTGGGGGAAATTGCGGTCAGGGCTGCAGCTGCGCGTCCAGCCAGTGGGCAATGTCGGCCATGACCTCCTGCCGGTTGAGCTCCATCAGCAGCTCATGGCGCGCGCCGGGGTAGAGCTTCTTCTGGATGTTCTGTACCCCGGCGGCTTTCAGGCTGTCAATGGCGCGCTGGACGCCTTTGCCCTGTTCGCCCACCGGGTCGGCGTCGCCGGCCAGGAAAAGCAGGGGCAGGTCTTTTGGCATCCGGGCCAGAACCGCTGGGTCGTACAGCCGCAGGATGCCGGTGAACATGCTGTAGTAGGCGTTCAGGGTGAACGTGAACATGCAGCGCTCATCGGCGCGGTACTTGTCCACCTCGGCGGCGTCGCGGTTGAGCCAGTCCTGCGGGGTGCGGCCCTCCAGACCCTTGTTGTACCCGGTGAACGAGAGGCTGGCCACCAGTTTGCTGCGGTGCTGCCAGCCGAAGAAGACGGCCAGCACCCGGCAGATGGTTTTTGCCAGCTGCACCAGGGCTTTGGGCTGGAAACCGGTGCCCATGATGATGGCACCGGAGAGCTCACTGCCCCACTCGCACAGGTACTGCCGGGCGTAGAACGAGCCCATGCTGTGCCCCAGCAGGAAATAGGGCACATCCGGGTAGAGTGTTTTCGTCAGCACGGTCATGGCGTGCAGGTCGTCCAGCACGGCGCGGTTGCCGTCCGGCTGGGCAAAGTAGCCGTAATCGGCTTTGGTGCGGATGGAGCCGCCGTGGCCCAGATGATCGTGCCCCGTGACCAGGATGCCCCGGGTAGCCAGATATTCGGCCAGCGGCTTGTAGCGGTCAATGAATTCCACCATGCCGTGGGAGAGCTGGACGATGGCCCGCACCTGCCCGTCCGGGACACAGCGGAACGCGTGGAGCGTCCGCCCGGGGACGGTGGAGGGAACGGTAAAATCGATCATCTGGCTCATGGGACGCGGCTCCTTTCCAGGTGTTGCTTACAGGGCGCCGATCTTGCGGCGGCAGGCCGAGCAAATGCAGTAGCCCTCGTACTGCACGGCGTTGGAGTCCACCTCGCCGCAGAAATCGCAGCTGCCGTTGGGGCGGTATTTCTTGAGGATGATCGAATCACCCTCCACGAAGATCTCCAGTTTTGCGTCGCTGTCCAGGCGCATGCTGGTGCGCAGCTCCTTGGGCAGGACGATACGGCCAAGTGCGTCAATACCACGGACGATTCCAGTTGTTTTCATAAGTCCTATTCTCCTTTTACCTTTTACACAGATGAGAGAGTTCATAACGATGGCTTTCCCTGCCGGACCGGGCCGCAATGCCCGGGGTGACGCGCGTGATGCAGGAATTGACAGGAAAATTGTGCCATCTCTCCCTTTCAGTATACAAAATTTTGAATGGTTCGTCAATGTTTGCGTGCACTTTCGACAAAATATTTCTCGTTCTTTTAAAAGGATGCCCGCCGCAGGGCAAAATGATACCCCGGCGGCGCTTTTCCGTTGACAAACCGGCCCCAAAACGTTAAACTAACAATGAGTTTTTCTGCAATTTTGATTGCATCCCGATAGAGATTTTAAAAGGAGCGTTTTTATGCCGACGAATAAGATCCGCACCCGTTTTGCCCCCTCGCCGACGGGTTATATGCATGTGGGCAACCTGCGCACTGCTCTGTACGCCTACCTGATGGCCAAGCACGAGGATGGCACATTCATCCTCCGCATTGAGGATACCGACCAGGGCCGCTATGTGGAGGGCGCGGTGGACGTCATCTACAACACCATGCGGGAAACCGGCCTGCTGTGGGACGAGGGCCCGGACATCGGCGGCCCGGTGGGCCCCTATGTGCAGAGCGAGCGGATGGGCATGTTCAAGCAGTATGCCGAGCAGCTGGTGGCGGAGGGCAAGGCTTACTACTGCTTCTGCTCGGAGGAGCGGCTGGAGGCCCTGCACGCGGAGCAGCGCGCGAACGGCGAGATGACCCACTACGACGGCTGCTGCCGCGACCTGTCCGCGGAAGAGGTCCGGAAGCATCTGGAAGCAGGCGACCCCTATGTCATCCGCCAGAAGATCCCCCGCACGGGCGTGACCGGCTTTGACGATGTGGTCTACGGCCACATTGAGGTCAACAACAGCGAGATGGACGACCAGATCCTCATCAAGACCGACGGAATGCCCACCTACAACTTTGCAAACGTGGTGGACGACCACCTGATGGGCATTACCCATGTCATCCGTGGCAGCGAGTATCTGTCCTCCACCCCCAAGTACAACCTGCTGTATCAGGCCTTTGGCTGGGAGATCCCCACCTATATCCACTGCCCGCCCGTCATGAAAGACGCCCAGAACAAGCTGTCCAAGCGCAACGGCGACGCCAGCTATCAGGATCTGGTGGCAAAGGGCTACCTGACCGAGGCCATCCTCAACTATATCTGCCTGCTGGGCTGGAGCCCCAAGGGCGAGTATGCCGAGCAGGAGATCTTCTCCCTGCCCGAGCTGGTCAAGGTCTGGTCTCCGGAGGGCATCTCCAAGTCCCCCGCCATCTTTGACCCCCTCAAGCTGCGCGCCATCAACGCCGAGTATATCCGCCGCCTGTCTCCCGAGGAGTTCCTCGCCAAGGCAGAGCCCTGGATCGACCAGGCCGTGCACACCCCCATTGATAAGAAACTGCTCTGCGCCAACCTCCAGCCCCGCTGCGAGGTGCTGGGCGAGATCCCCGAGCAGCTGGATTTCTTCGACGCCATGCCGGAGTACGATGTGAGCCTGTACGCCAACAAGAAGCAGAAGACCACGCCGGAGTCCGCCAAGGAGGCGCTGGAAGCCCTGCTGCCTGTCCTGAGCGACGAGGCACTGGACTTTACCAACCGGGATGCCGTGTTTGACGCCTGCAAGGCCAAGGCCGAGGAGCTGGGCAAGAAGAACGGCTGGCTGCTCTACCCGCTGGGCATTGCCCTCTCCGGCAAGCAGCGCACCCCCGGCGGCGGCACCGACCTGGCCTGCATGATGGGCCGCGAGAAGACCCTGGAGCGGGTCAAGGCCGCCATCGAGAAGCTGAACGGCTGATATTCTGGCTCATTTGGCAAAACGGTGGCATTTCCCTGTTCTGCCCGAAAAAACGCCCCGCGGGCCTGCTACAGTATATGCAGCAGGCGTGGGAGCCAGAACCAAAATACAAAGAACCAAAAGGTCCCCGCCGGAAAGCGGGGACTTTTTCTATGCAGGAATCCATGCGGGTCATCTCAGGCGGGAATACAGGCAATGCGGCGCGGTTGTGGCATACGCCGCTGCGGACGCGGGCGGCGGTGCGCCCGGCCCTGCGGCAGGGGGCTGCCCTGGCCGTGGGGCTGGCAGGGGGCTGGGCCGTGTTATACGGGGCGCTGCTCCCCTTTGGGCCCGGCTTGGCTTTGGGTCTGGGGGAGGACTGCTTTGCGGCCAGCGCGGCCGGGGCGGCATTGGGGCTGCTGCTCCACGGCTTTGGGGCGCTGAGTTTGCAGAGCATCTGCCTGCTCTGCGGGCTGGGAGCGATCGTGGCGGGCCGCTGGCTCTGGCCGGGGCGCTTTCTCCCGGCGGCAGCGGCAGGCGGGGCCGCGCTGGCGTGCAGTGCGTTCTGCCTCTCCCTTGGGGCGGAGGGCGGCGGCGTGGAACTGCTGCTCTTCTGCGGGGCGGATGCCCTGCTGGCCGGGGCCATCGGCTTTGGGCTGCGGCGCTTCCCGCCCGAAAAGCCCGGCGCGGGCACTCTGCTGCCCGCCATGGCCTGTGCCGCGGCTCTGGGCAGTCTGGCGCTCGGCCCGCTGGTGCTGGGGGTGGCCGCCTGCGCGGCGGCTGAATATCTCCTCTGCTGCCAGGGAAAGGGCCGGGCTGCGCTGGCCCTCTGTGCGGCCACGGGGGCGGCGCTCTGCGCTGTGGACCCGGAACTTGCCCCGGCGGCTGCCGGGCTCTCCTGCGCCACGGGGGCGGCAGCCCTGCTGGCCCCGGGCCGGCGGGTGGAAGCGCTGGCCGCCTACGCGGGCGGCTGCGTGACCGGGGCGCTCTGCGTTCAGCCGCCCGGCAACGCCTTTTCCGCCCTGCTCAGTGCGGGGGCCGGGCTGGGGGTGGTCTGTTTCCTGCCCCGGCAATGGCTGACTCCGGCTGGCCCGGAGGAGCCGCCCGGCGAGACCCCGCAGGAGGAGCGGCCCCGGCTCTCGGTGGCGGCCACCCGGCTGGAAGCCGTGGCCGAGAGCCTTTCCTCGCTGGCTGAGACGGTCAACGAGGTATACGACGCGTTCCCCCGCCGCTGCGAGAACTTCCGCTGGGTCATTGACAACACCCACGACACCCTATGCGCCAACTGCGGGCGGCGCGAATCCTGCTGGAAACAGGAGTATGCCGCCACGTTGGAGGGGATGGAGGCCCTCCGCCCCGTTCTGGAACAGCAGGGCCATCTGGAACCAAACGACCTGCCCGGGCAGCTGTCCCGGTGCATCCACCCGGCGGCGCTCTGCGCCACGGCTGCCCGCTCCTTTGCGCTCTACCGCAGCCGGAAAGAGGCCCATGTCCACGCCGAGGCCCTCCGCACGGCCCTGACCGAGCAGTACAGCGCCGTGGCCGACGCGCTGGGCGTCCTCAGTGAGCAGCTGGGCAGGCCGGGAACCCCGGAACCCTATAAATCCGGGCGGGTGGCGTCGTTTTTTACTTCCCTGGGGGCCCCGCCGCTGGAATGCTCCGTCACGTTGGACGATTTGGGCCGGACCCGGGCGGCGGTGACGCTGCCCCGCACCCGGTTTTCGCCTGCCGAGCTGGCGGCACTGGCGCGGGAGGTGAGCGGGCTTTGCCGCCGGGCCTTTGAGCCGCCGCAGGTGCTCTCCTGCAAGGGGATGACCACCCTGCTCTTCTCGGAAAAGCCTGCCCTCCGGGCCGTGTTCGGGGCAGCTGGGGTAGCGGCCCGGGGGACCATCTCGGGCGATGCGGTCCAGCAGTTCTGCAGCCCGGCAGCGGCCCAGATGATCCTCTGTGACGGCATGGGCACCGGACGCCCCGCTGCCGTGGACGGCAACCTGGCCGCCGAGCTGACAGCCCGCCTGCTCAAAGCGGGCTTTACCGCCGAGCTGGCCGCGCGGCTGGTAAATGTGGCACTGGCCCTCAAAAGCGATGAGGAGAGCGGGGCGACGCTGGACCTCATCAGCGTAGACCTCTACACCGGCACAGCCCGGCTCTTCAAGGCCGGGGCGGCCCCGGGGTTCCTCGTCCACGGGGGCCGGGCCCGGGCCGTGGGAGATGTGAGCCTGCCCATGGGCATTCTGGGCGGTGTGAACGGGCAGAGCCGGATGGTGCATCTGGCCGCGGGGGATTATGCGGTGCTGGTCTCAGACGGGCTGCTGGTGGACGGCCCCGGCTGGGTGGCCCAACAGCTGGAACTCTCAGCGGCGGCGGGAGACGCGCCGGAGAAAATTGCCAGAACGTTGGTGGAGACCGCCCGGGCCCGGGCGGAGAAAGCAGGCCGCCCCGATGACATCACGGCGGCGGTGCTGCGGCTGGAACCAGGTTGAAATATTCATAGAGTGAGGGTATAATAAGTGCATCATCCATCAGGAGGGCGGAAAGCGTGTTGAAGATCACAGTACAGCGGGATGGCACCGGGGACTTTACCACCATCTCGGAGGCAGTGCAGGCGGTGCCCTATGAATGCGAGGCCGAAATTGAGATCGGCCCGGGCATTTACCGGGAAAAGCTGGTCTGCGAAAAACAGAATATCACCCTCCGGGGGGCCGGGGCCGACCAGACCCGCGTCGTGTGGGGAGACGGCGGCAAGCTGCCCCACCCGGACGGCAGGCCGACCCATACGTTCCGCAGCTACACCGCGTTTTTCAGCGGCGAAAATCTCACGGTGGAAGACCTGACCATTGAAAACGATGCGGGCCCCGGGGCACAGGTGGGGCAGGCTGTGGCGGCCTATGTGGACAGCGCCCGGGCGGTGTTTCGCCGGGTGAAGCTGCTGGGCAACCAGGATACCCTCTTCTGCGCCCCGCTGCCGGAAAAAGAGCGGGAGAAAGACGGCTTCCTCGGCCCCCGGGGGCTGGCACCCCGCCGGGCCAGTGCCCAGTATTACCACAAATGCGAGATCGCGGGGGACATTGATTTCATCTTTGGCGGGGCGGATGCCCTGTTTGAGCAGTGCACCCTCCGCACGGTGGACAACCACATCCCCCACAGCTATGTCACGGCCCCCTCGGGGAAAGCCGACGGGCTGGGATTTGTCTTCTGGGACTGCGATTTCGTCTCCGACTGCCCGGCGGGCAGCGTCTATCTGGGGCGGCCGTGGCGCCCTGAGGGCAAAACGGCGGTGCTGGACTGCCGTTTGGGAGCCCACATTGCGCCGGAGGGCTTTTCCCCCTGGAACGACCGCGCGGATACGAACCTGGCAGCCTTTGCCGAGGCGGGCAGCAACGGCCCCGGGGCAGTTCCCCGTCCCGGCTGGGTCCATGCCCTGACGGCTTCGCAGGCAGCGGAGCTGCTGGCCCGTGCCCGCTGCCGCTGCCGCCCCTGAAACCCAAAAGCCCAAAAGAATGAGGAAGTAAATGATGAAGAAGCTCCCCAATGCCGTCAAATGGCTCATCATTGTGGCGGTGCTGGCCGCCATGGCTGCCATGACCTTTGCCGTCAACGACCGGGCCTCCCGGGTGGATATGCCCGCCCCGGACAACACGTTCGGCATCTACCACGTCACCAACTAACGAGAAAACCCCTCCCGGTTGCTGTTCGCACAGAAACCGGGAGGGGTTTTTTAATGGTCGGAAGAGTCCGTGTCCGTCATGATGAACCAGAATGTGGTGCCTTTGCCCACGGTGCTCTGGACACCAAAGCGGAAACCGTGCTGCTGGAAGATGGCCTTGGTGATGGAAAGGCCCAGGCCGGTGCCCTGCTTGCCCGCGTCGGAGCGGGAGCGGTAGTAGCGGTCGAAGATATAAGGCAGGTCCTCCGCCGAGATGCCGGGGCCATGGTCTTCCACTTCCACCCGGACGCCCTCGGGGCATTTGAATGCCCGCAGGAAGAAAAGCCCGTCTTCCCCGATGTGGTGCATGGCGTTGCCCAGCAGGTTGTGCAGGGCCCGCTGCATCATGTCGGGGTCGGCGTAAACGGGAAGCTCCTCTTCGGGCAGCTCCAGCTTGAGTTCCCAGCCGTTCTGGGCGCAGACGGCGTCGTAACGCTCGCTGACCTCGTCGCAGAGCTGGCCCATATCAAAATGCACCCGCTCGCACTGGATGGCACCGCTGGTCACCTTGCTCAGTTCCATCACGCTGGAGACGAGGGCTGTCAGCCGGTCGGCTTCGTCCACGATAATATTCATCTGCTCGTTGCGGTGGGCCTTGTCGTCGCCCGTGATGTCCCGCACCGTCTCGGCGTAGCCCTTGATGAGGGTCAGCGGGGTGCGCAGGTCGTGGGAGACATTGGCCAGCAGGTCCCGCTGCATCTGGGAGGCATGTTGGACTTCCTGCGCCATGTGGTTGAAGTCCTGCGCCAGATCGCCCAGTTCGTCGTTCCGCTTGGAGTCCACCTGTACGTTGTAATTGCCCTGGGCCACCTGCCGGGCCGCGCCGGAAAGCTCCCGCAGGGGCTTGGTGAACCACTCGCTGAACAGCCAGGCCGCCGACATGGAGAACGCAAAGATCAGTGCCGCCGCCAGCGGCAGCACGGTGCTCATCACCCGGCCGGCCTCCGCGACATGCATCAGGCTGGTGGTCACCAGCACCGTATAGCTGCCATCGGAGGTCGTTTTGCCCACCATCAGCTGGACAGAGCCGGAGGGAGTGGGCGGGTTGATCTTCCGCACACAGCTGCCCGTCTCCCGGCAGAGCTGCCGCATGGCGCGGGCCGTGCTGTAGGAGAGCATTTCGCCGCCGGTGTCCGTGGGCTTGGTGCGGTGGAGATTGCAGTAGGAAAGGTTTTCGATCTTGAAGATCTGGCGCAGCGTGGGATCCGAGATGTCCACGCAAAAGCTGCTCATGCCGCTGTTCTCGAAGATCTCAGACCCCAGCTCGTTGAAAAACGTGGTGTTGACATAGAGCTGGCTGCCAAAGCCCCAGTAGGAGAGGGTCTCCCCCTCGGCGATGGCCTTGTCCAGCCGCTCCACAATGGCGTCTGCCTGGGCTGTGAGCTGTTTCTGGATATGGGTGGTATAAAGCGGTTCCAGCAGCCGGGTGCTCAGGAACCAGAACAGCAACAGCAGCAGCAGGCAGATGAAGCACAAAAACCACAACAGCTGCCCGCGGATGCTAATGGTGCGCCGTGTTTTGCGTTTGCTCGTATGCCGCATCAGGAGCAACGCCTCCGCTTACCGGGCTGCGTCGGGGTCGAACTTATAGCCGATGCCCCACACAGTTGCAATATAGCCGCGGCACTTGCCCAGGTGGCCCCGCAGCATCTTGACATGGGTGTCCACGGTGCGGTCCTCGCCAAAGTAATCGTAGTTCCACACTTTCTGCAAAATCTTCTCCCGGCTGAGGGCGATGCCCTTGTTGGAGGCCAGGAAGACCAGCAGGTCAAACTCCTTGGGGGTCAGGCTCACTTCCTCCCCCGAGACGCGGACGGTGTGGCTGGCGGTATCAATGGTCAGCTCCCCAAAGGTCATGGTGCCGTCCGAGCTTTCGGTGTGGGGCATGGTGCGGTTGAGCACGGCCCGCACCCGGGCTACCAGCTCCCGGGGGGAGAACGGCTTGACCACATAGTCGTCCGCGCCGCCCTCAAGCCCGGCCAGCTTATCGTATTCCTCGCCCCGGGCCGTCAAGATGATGACGGGGGTGTTGATGTGGCGGTTGCGCATCTCCCGCAGGCAGGTCATGCCGTCCATAAAAGGCATCATCAGGTCAAGAATGACCAGGTCATACCCGCCGCCGCTCAAAAGGCTCAGGGCCGCGGAGCCGTCACCGGCTTCCTCGCAGACATAGCCCGCATACTGCAAATGCTCCCGGATGAGCTCCCGGATACGGGGCTCATCATCAACGATCAGAATTTTAGCCATAAAAAGTCGCCCTCCTCAAATGTAAAAGGTGCTTTGTTTGTTTTATAGAATGGTCCCAATAGTCCCGATTTTATCTTAATACGACAATTGGAAATTTTTGTGAAGTTTGCGTGAAGCCTTTGGAAAACTCGTGTTTTGCTATAGTATACCACGGAGGAAAAGGCAAAACAATTGCGGCTGCAAAAGGTTTGTGTTATACTAATCTGATAAATCAATTCCCTTTGCAAAGGAAAAAAGCTTATGCGCATCGGACTGGTTGAGTTTCTTTTGATATTGTTCATTGCATCGATCACGGTGGGGCCCCAGGTGGCCCTGTTTGTGGATCGCTGGCTTCGCCGCGCCAACCGTGCCAGCGCGCTGGCCGCCCGCCGCAAGGCCGAGGCGCAGGCCCAGATGGCCATTGAGCGGGAAGCCTTGCTCCACCGGTTCCGGGCGGCCAGCAACGTGTTTGCGGCGCTGGCGGCCGTGGCGCTGGTGTACGCGCTGGTGTTCCGGCCCATCGACACGCCGCCAAAGACCTATGCCGCCCCGGAGAGAGCGGAGCGCGCCGAGCATGTGCGGAGCGTGGACCCCGCCGACGCGCTGAATTTGAGCGCCTATGAGATCGGCACGGCCATCCGGATGCAGGATGGCTGGCTCTATGCGGCGGCAAAGCTGCCCAAGGTAGGCGTTCTGATGCGGATGCAGCCAGACGGCAGTGGGATGAACGAGGTACTGGACGTGGCAGGCGGCGAGATCACAGACCTTGCCTTTGCGCCGGACGGCACCCTTTGGATGACGACGATCGAGGCCGACGGCGGCAAGCTCTGCCGGGTGAGCAACGACCAGTGGGGCGTGACCGTGGAGCCTGTGGTGACCCAGATCGACGGCAAGGCCCTCTCCTGCCCGGCGGCGGTGGCCGTGGGGGCAGACGGGAAAGTCTACTTCACCAATGCGGCGGAGGTCTCCGTGAAGTATGGGCTGGAAAGCGCCCTCCGCACCGAGCTGCTGGCCCATACGGCCACGGGCTGGGTCTATGTCTATGACCCGGTGACCCGGGCCGTGGAGCGGGTGCTGGGCGGGGTGGCCGGGGCCTCCGGGCTGGCTCTCTCGGCGGACGGCGAGACGCTGTACGTCTCCGACCTTGGCAGCCGCTGCATCTGGGCAGTCCCGTCCGGTGGACGGGAGCTGATGGCTGGGGGCAAGGGCTGTGCACAGCTGGCCGCGGGCCTGCCCGGATACCCCGGGGCGCTGGCAGTGGAGGAGGACGGCACGGTCTCGGTGGGCTACCGCTGGGCGCGTTCCGCCTGGCTGGAAGACCACGCCGACGGCACCCTGCTGCGGGGTGCCGCCCTCCGGCTGAGTGAATCCATGCAGGAACGGCTGTTCCAGATGCCGGACGATGGCATCTGCGCCGAGCGCTTTGGCCCGGACGGGGCGCTGCTTGCCTCCTACGGCGGCAAGGCACTGGGCGGTGTCCTTGCCCTCTGCCCGGCGGAGAACCGGGTGTATCTGGGCGTGGCCGGTGAAACGAAGATCCAATGGGTAAGAATTTAAAACCGAGGTGTTTTAGAATGACGGAAGCGTTCAAACAACAAATCGAACAGGAAGCCCGGCAGGCGGTCACGGAGCTGCTGGAGCAGGCAAAGCTGAAAAAGGGCGATGTCTTTGTGGTGGGCTGCTCGTCCAGTGAGATCGTGGGCGGGCACATCGGCAAGGATTCCAGCCTGGAAGCGGCGCAGGCCGTGTACGCGGGCATTGCCCCGGTGCTGGCGGCGCAGGGCATCTGGCTGGCGGCCCAGTGCTGTGAGCACCTCAACCGTGCGATTATCATCGAGCGGGAAGCCGCCGAACGATACGGCTGGGAGGAAGTCTGTGTGGTGCCCCGGCCCCACGCGGGCGGCAGCTGGGCCACCACCTGCTGGAAGCAGTTCCATGACCCGATCGCCGTGGAAGAGATCAAGGCCCATGCGGGCATCGACATCGGCGGCACTCTCATCGGGATGCACCTCAAGCGGGTGGCCGTGCCGGTGCGCCTGAGCCTGAATCAGATCGGCGAAGCAAACATTCTCTGTGCCCGCACCCGCCCCAAGCTCATCGGTGGTGAGCGCGCAAAATATACCGAGGAGGATTGACCTATGGCGGAAAAGACACTGGAAGAAATGCGGGAAGCGGTGGAAGAGATCCGCGCCAAGATGGCGGCAGCCGCCCGGGAAGCGGGCCGCGACCCGGCAGCTGTGCAGCTCTGTGCCGCCTGCAAGACCCGCACAGCGGACATTGTTGCCGCCAGTGCAGCCCTGCCCATTGATGTGTTTGGCGAGAACCATGTGCAGGAGCTCTGCGCCAATTTTGACGCCGGGGCCTACTGCGGCAAGCCCAGCCATTTCATCGGCCATTTGCAGACGAACAAGATCAAAAAGGTGCTGGGCCGTGCCAGCCTCATCCAGAGCGTGGACAGCGAGCACCTGCTGGCCGCCATTGAAAAAGAGGCTGCCAAGGCTGGCATCGTGCAGAACGTGCTGCTGGAAGTGAACATCGGCGGTGAGGAGTCCAAGACCGGCGTTTCCCCGGAACAGCTCTGGCCGCTGCTGGATGCCGCCGCCGCCCAGGAGCACATCCGGGTCAAGGGCCTGATGGCCATTCCCCCGGTGAACAACGACGACGCCCAGAACCGCCGCTACCTGGCCCAGGTGTACAAGCTGTTTGTGCAGGCCGGGGAGCGGGGCTACCAGAATGTGGCCATGGAGACCCTTTCCATGGGGATGAGCGGCGATTTTGAGAATGCCATCCGGGAGGGCGCTACCCTCGTCCGCATCGGCACCGCCATCTACGGCGAACGAGATTATAGTAAAAAAGCATAAAAAGAAAGAGGAATTATGCCTAAAACGACCATCCATGACCCCGGTGCGCACCATACCAGCAGCGGGGCTCTCATCCGGCGCTTTCTGCCCTATCTGGCCAAGTACAAAAAGGTGCTGTTCATCGACCTGTTCTGTGCAGCCCTGACCACCATGTGCGATATCATCCTGCCCAAGATCATGAGCACCATTACCAACTCCGCCATGGGTGTGGGCATCACGCTGACAGCCCAGATCGTGTTCAAGCTGGCAGCGCTCTACTTCGTGCTCCGCGTCATTGACGGAGCGGCGCAGTATTTTATGTCCGGCATCGGCCATATTATGGGCGTGCATATTGAAACCGATATGCGCAAGGACGCCTTTGACCATCTGCTGCTGCTGGACCACACCTACTACAACAACACCAAGGTGGGCACCATCATGGGCCGCATCACCAACGACCTGTTTGACGTGACCGAGTTTGCCCACCACTGCCCGGAGGAGTTCTTCATTGCGGGCATCAAGATCCTGGCCTCGTTCCTCATCCTGTGCCAGGCCAGTATCCCCTTGACGCTGGCGGTGTTTGCCTGCGTGCCCCTGATGGGCGTGGTGTCGGTCTACCTGAACCAGCGCCTGCGGGCCCGGTTCCGCCAGCAGCGTGTCCAGATCGGTGAGCTGAACGCCACCATCGAGGACAGCCTGCTGGGCCAGGGCGTCGTCAAGGCCTTTGCGGCGGAAGAGCAGGAGCGGGCCAAGTTCGAGCAGGGCAACCGGGATTTTGAGCAGATCAAAACGCTGGGCTATTACGCCATGGCGGCGTTCAATACCTCCACCCGCCTGTTTGACGGCCTGATGTATCTGGTGGTCATTCTGGCGGGCGGTCTCTCGCTGGTGTACGGCAAGATCAGCGCGGGCGATCTGGTGGCCTATGTGCTGTATGTGTCCACCCTGATCGCCACCATCCGCCGCATCGTGGAGTTTGCGGAGCAGTTCCAGCGCGGCATGACGGGCATTGAGCGCTTTGCTGAGATCATGGACACCCCTGTTCCCATCCACGATGCCCCGGACGCCAAGCCTCTCCAGCCCGGCCCCGGTGCGATCCGGTTTGAGGATGTCAGCTTTGAGTACCCGGACGACCACAATAAAGTCCTGCACCACGTCAGTCTGGACATCAAAGCTGGCGAGCGGCTGGCGCTGGTAGGCCCCTCCGGCGGCGGCAAAACGACGCTGTGCAACCTCATCCCCCGCTTTTATGATGTGACCAGCGGCCGTATCCTCATTGACGGACAGGACATCAGCAAGGTGACCATCAAGAGCCTGCGGGAGGACATCGGCATCGTCCAGCAGGACGTGTACCTGTTCAGCGGCTCGGTGGCGGATAATATCGCTTACGGCAAGCCCGGTGCCACCCGGGAGGAGATCGTCGAAGCGGCCCGTCTGGCGGGCGCGGAGCGCTTTATTCTGGCCCTGAAAGACGGCTTTGACACTTATGTGGGGGAGCGGGGTGTCAAGCTCTCGGGCGGCCAGAAGCAGCGCATTGCCATTGCCCGGGTCTTCCTCAAGAACCCGCCCATCCTCATTCTGGACGAGGCCACCAGCGCGCTGGACAACGAGAGTGAGATCCTCGTAGGCCAGAGCCTCGAAAAGCTGGCCCATGGCCGCACGACCCTGACCATCGCCCACCGGCTGACCACGATCAAGAACTACGACCGCATCCTCGTTCTCGGTGCCGAGGGCATTGAGGAAGCCGGCACCCACGAGGAGCTGCTGGCAAAGCAGGGGGGTTACTACCGCCTGTGGAACCAGCTCCCCGGCGAGGATACGCTGTAACAGGAGGAAAACCAGATGACAGAACGCGAAAAATGGGAAGCGGGCCTGTGGTACGACGCCAATTTTGATGAGGAACTCCGCATCGAACGCGAAAAGGCCGAAGAGCTGTACACCGAGTTCAACCAGACCCGCCCCTCCCAGAAAGAAAAGCGGGCCGAGCTGCTGCACAAGCTGCTGCCCGGCATGGCGGAAGATGTGGTGATCCTGCCGCATTTCTACACGGACTACGGCTACAACTGCGTCATTGGCGCAGGCAGTTATCTCAACCACGGGGCCTACCTGATGGACTGCGCCAAGATCACCATTGGACAGCACTGCTTCATCGGCCCCGGCTGCGGCATGTACACGGCCATCCATCCCATCCTGCCGCAGGAGCGCAACAGCGGGATGGAGCTGTGCAAGCCCATCACGCTGGGCGATAACGTCTGGCTGGGTGGCGATGTAACCATTCTGCCCGGAGTCACCATCGGTTCCAATACGGTCATCGGGGCCGGGAGCGTGGTGGTGAAAGACATCCCCTCCGGTGTCGTCGCCGTGGGCAACCCCTGCAAAGTGGTGCGCCCCATTACGGAGGAAGACAGCATCTACTTCCACAAAGATTAAACAGACAAAACAAAAAGCGGGACCGCTGAATTTTCAACGGTTCCGCTTTTGTTTGTGGAAAACTTTGCGTTATGCGCCCACGATCAGGCGGACAGCGCCATAAATGCCGGCATCATTGCCGAGGCTGGCCTGCTTGATGGGGGTCTCACGGCAGGATTTGAACGCATACTCCTGGAAGTGCTTGTTCAGCGGGGCAAAGAGGACGTCCCCGGCGCGGGCAACACCGCCGCCCACCAGGAATGCCTCGGGGTCTACTGTGGAGGCAATGTTGGCCAGAGCCATGCCCAGCGTGTCGGACATCTCATCCACCTCGCGGGCGGCGAGAGCGTCGCCATTGCGGGCAGCGTCAAAGACGTCCTTGGCGGCAAACTCGGTGCCGCGGAGCACGCAGGGGGTGTCCGGGTTCTCGTCCAGCAGTTTCTTCATGCAGCGGACCACGCCGGTGGCGCTGGAATACTGCTCCAGACAGCCCCGCTTGCCGCAGCCGCAGACGGCCGTTTCGTGGCGGTTGACCGTGATGTGGCCGATCTCGCCGCCCGCGCCGTGCACACCGTCAATGACCTTGCCATTGACGACGACACCGCCGCCCACGCCGGTGCCCAGCGTGACCATGACGGCATTTTTGGCACCCTTGGCAGCGCCCATCCAGATCTCACCCAGGGCGGCGACGTTGGCGTCGTTGCCCACCAGAACTTTCAGGCCGTCCAGCAGGCCGGAGAGCTGGGCGGAAACATTCCGCTCGCCCCAGCCGCCGAGGTTGGCGCAGACGATGGGGACGATGCTGGAGTCCAGCACCGGGCCGGGCACGCCAATGCCCACGCCCTCTACCTGCTCGGGCTGGATGCTCTGCTCTTTCATCTTGCCCAGGACGGCAGCGGCCAGATTTTCCAGGATGTGCTCGCCTGCATGGGAGGTGTCGGTGGCAACTTCCCACTTTTCCAGCAGAGCGCCGGAGGTGGTGAACAGACCGATCTTGGCGGTGGTGCCGCCAAGGTCAATGCCGAATGCGTACTCTTTCATGATTCATTTACCCCTTTACTGCGGCGGACACACCGCCGGATTTTATTGATAATAGTATAACATAGTTCAGGGGATAAAAAAAGGCCCTCCCTTGCGGGAGAGCCGGAAAGCCTTGGGGAAATTATTCGTCGTCCTCGGTGTCGTCGTCTTCGGCCTCGTCATCCGATTTCGGCTTGTAGAAGACGCCGCTCAGGAAGATGCTGATGAAATACAGCAGCACCATGGGGAGCGCCACCATGCACTGGGACACGATATCGGGCGGGGTGACCACAGCTGCAATGAAGAAGATGCAGACGATGGCGACGCCTCGGGCTTTCTTGAGCAGCTCCGGGTAGATGATGCCCATTTTGGACAGGATGATCGTGACCAGAGGCATCTCAAACACACAGCCAAAGATCACGAACATGGTCAAACAGAGGTTGACATAGCTCTCAATACTGGTGGTGGTCTGGATGTAATCAGCGCCCTCAATGCCCGTGCTCAGGAAACGGAGCATGAACGGCATCATCAGCTTGTAGGCAAACAGCACGCCCACGCAGAACAGTGCCAGGCCCAGCAGGATGACCAGCTTGAGGAAGAACGTCTCGCTCTTTTTCAGGCCGGGCTTTGCAAAGGCGTAGATCTGGTACAGCGCCACGGGCACCGTGATGACGAATGCCGCCAGCAGAGACACGCGGAAATACTGCATCAGCTTTTCCTGCGGGGCAATGGAAACAAAGGTGTAATAACCCTGGCCCATCGCCGTCAGGATATCAATGAGGCGGTCCGCATACATCAGGGTGATGACCACGGAAACCACAAACACCACCGCGCAGATGATCAGCCTGTTCCGCAGCTCTTTCAGATGCCCGGTCAGCGTCATGCTGCCGTCGTCTTCCATGACTTCGGCTTTCTTTTTGCGCTTCACGTTTGTAGCCACAATTACTCCTCGTCGTCTTTCTTCTCGGTCTTGGTCTCAGCCTTGGAGGTGTTCTCTTCCTCCTCGCCCTCTTCCATGCCCTTCTTGAAGTTGTTCATGGTCTTGCCAAACATCTTGCCCAGCTTCGGCAGGTTTTTGGGTCCAAAGATCAGCAGAGCAACGACCAGGATGATAAGCAGCTCGTTCGTACCAATACGCATAATAAAAATCTCCTTTTTACTTTTGCCGCGCCGTGTGGCGGGCGGATTCCAATGTATTCGGCAACCGCAGGCGCGGGTGCATCAAAATAGAGGGATACGGGGCAAAGGCAGCTCAGACCTTTGCTTCTTCAGCCGGGGCAGCTTCCTCCGCGGCCGGGGCGGCGGCAGGCTCTGCAGCTTCGGCAGGAGCGGCTTCGGGAGCGGCCTCGATCGGCTTCTCCTCTGCCTTGGGCTCCTCAGCGGATTTCTCTTCTGCGGTTTCCGTGGCAGGAGCGGCTTCGGCGGGCTTTTCCTCAGGCTTTGCGGCGGGGGCAGTGTCTTCCAGCTCCTCTACCTCTTCCAGCTCGGTCACTTCCTCTGCCTGCTCGGCCTTGGCGGCTTCTTCCTTGCTGGTCTTGCCAATGCCCGTAAAGCTCTTGGTCACGTCCTTGACGCTGTTGTCGATATCCTTTTTGATATCGGTCAGCGGAGCAACGGCTTCCTTGAGGGGGGCCTGGATCTCATTCAGCGGCTCGACCACGTTTTTCTGGATCTCCTCGGAGGCAGCGCCGGTGTATTTCTTCAGCTCACGGAGCATTTTGCCCAGTTTCTGTGCATAAACGGGCAGCTGATCCGGGCCGATGAAGACAAACGCGACCACCACGATGACCACGAGTTCCCAAAAACCAATTTTCATAGCGTTCCAATTCCTTTCCTGTGCCAGCGGGGCCGGCAGGGCTTTTTGTCCAGTATAACAGATTGTGCGGCGGTTTGCCAGAGCAGCGGGCCCGGAATCGGGCCGGATGGTTCATTTTTTGGGCACACCGTGCTATACTGGGCGGGGCAAAGGCGCTCTGCGCGCCGACGTTGCCATACATATACCGGAAGTGCATGAACACTACATGAATTTATTATGAATTATTTATGAACAAGTGGACGCTTCCTGCAAATTTGTCAACATATAAGATATTTTTCAATAAAAATTACAGAAAGGATAACCAAAACATGAAAACACTCTATGCAGCCCGCTTTGCACGGGTGACCGAAAACCTTGCCAGACAGGGCCTGACCCAAATGATCGTCAGCGACCCGCCCACGATCTTTTATCTGACCGGGGTGCGCATCCAGCCCGGCGAGCGGATGCTGGCTCTGCTGCTCCGGGCCGACGGGAACCACCGTTTCTTCGTCAACGCGCTGTTCGGCACGCCGGAGGCAGGCATCCCGGTGGAAAACTACTCGGACGGCGAGGACGCCCCGGCAAAGCTCCTGCCCTGGCTGGAACGGGACAAGCCTCTGGGCATTGATAAGAATTGGCCCGCCCGGTTCCTGCTCCGGCTGATGGAGCTGGACGCGGCACCCGCTTACCGCAATGCTTCCGCCGCCTGCGACGATGCCCGCGCGGTGAAAGACGCTGCCGAGCAGGAGGCCATGCGGGCTTCCTCCAAGGTCAACGATGACTGCATGTCGGAGTTTGAGGCTCTCATCCGCCCCGGCATCACCGAAAAAGAGATGGCCGAAGCCATCCGGGGCATCTATGCGGCCCACGGCTGTTCCGGGGTCAGCTTTCCCCCCATCTGCGGTTTTGGCGCTCATGCGGCAGACCCTCACCACGACAACGACGACACCCCGCTGGAGGCGGGCCAGTGCGTCCTGATCGATGTGGGCGGCGTGTATCAGGATTACTGTTCCGATATGACCCGGACGTTCTTTACCGGGGAGCCCAGCGAGGAGGAGCGTAAGGTCTATGAGCTGGTGCGGCAGGCACAGGCCGCCGCCGAAGCACTGGTCAAGCCGGGCGTCCGTCTCTGCGATCTTGACGCTGCGGCCCGCGACCTTATTACCGAAGCCGGCTATGGCCCCTACTTCAATCACCGCCTGGGCCACTTCATTGGTCTGGAAGACCACGAGGCCGGTGACGTCTCGGCGGTGAACGAGAATGTCGTCACCCCAGGCATGTGCTTCTCCATCGAGCCGGGCATCTACCTCCCCGGCAAGTTCGGCGTCCGGATCGAAGATCTGGTCCTCGTCACCGAGGACGGCTGTGAGGTGCTGAACCATTATCCGCATGAGCTGCGGGTGCATCCGTTCTAAGCAAAAAAGAAAACCCGCCGTCGGCGGGTTTTCTTTTTCGTGTTTATCCGAGCACGGAATGCCGGTAAGCAATGGCGTTCTGGATACGGTCGGCTTCCTCTTTGCCGGCCAGCTGGCGCACCAGCTCCAGCGCAAAGGGGATGGCACCGCCCAGACCGTAGCTGGTGGTGAGGTTGCCGTCCACCACGACCTCTTCATCGTGGACGATGGCACCGGCCAGCTGATCCTGGAACCCGGCGTGGGCCGTGGCGTTTTTGCCCTCCAGCAGGCCCAGCGAGGCCAGAACGCTGGGGGCGGCGCAGATGGCGGCTACCTTTTTGCCCGCGGCGGCAAAGGCCTTGCAGGTCTCGGTGACGGTCTTGTTGGCGGCCAGGTTGGGGGTGCCCGGGATGCCGCCGGGCAGTACGACCAGATCGACATCCGAGTAATCCACGTCCTCGGCCAGTGCATCGGCGGTGAGGTGGATCTTATGGCTGCTCACCAGCTCTTTGCGGCCCATGGCGGACGCAACGGTCACTTCGACTTTCGCGCGGCGGAGCAGGTCGATGACAAGGAGTGCCTCGCACTCTTCGGTGCCGTCGGCAAAAAATACAACTGCTTTGCTCATAATCACTACCTCCTAAGCCTCGGTCTTGTCGGCGGGGGCGGTGCCCTCTTCCAGCAGGCGGCGCAGCACGCTGTCGTCCCGGCTCAGGACGCGGCTCACCCGGCTGATGATGGCACTGGATGCGCCAATGTTGCCCATGATGCTGGTGTAGCTCTGCTTGTTCATCAGCTTTTCAGCGATGTTATAGCGCTGTTCCATGGCGCTGAGCTCGGCGTAACTGCACACATCCTGTAAAAAGCGGTAGCACTCCTCCGGCGTCTTCAGCTCCAGAAGAGCGGAATACAGGCCGGATTTTCCGGTGGGATGATCTTTTGCCATAAAGCTTTCCTCCCCTGATGGCATCTTGCGTCAGGCCCGCAGAAAGGGCACTTCAATACACTACTTTATTGTAGTGCAAGCGCGGCAAAAAAGCAATGGCTATTTTGCAGTTTTTACAGCATCCGCTCAAAAATGAGCTGGCCGGGCAGCCGCGTGGTCTCGTCCTCCTCGGCGGGGCCCAGCAGGCGGTAGCCTTTGGCCTTGAAGAACTGCTGCACGGGCAGGGCCTTGGCGTGGACGGTGCACCACACCCGGCCACGGCCCTCGCCCCGGGCCAGGCGTTCACAGCTGGCCACGATGTCCCGGCCCAGTGCTTTGCCCCGGAACTCCGGCTTGAGGTAGAGGTGGAGCAGGTGGAGAGAGGTATTTTCCATCTTCCAGGCAAAGTAGCCGATGACCTTGCCGCCCAGCAGCACGAGGAAGTAGTTGACATCGTTGTCAATGTCCTCCTCAATGGCGTCGGCGCTCTGCAGGGTGTCCACCAGCGTGTCCAGCTGCCTGGCGGGGTAATAGCGCTTGTACACCTCGTGCCAGAGCTCGCTGGCGAGGTCGGCAGTGGTGTGGATATATTTGGCTTTTGCCACAAGTTTGTAATCGGGTTTCATAGTTCTCCTTTGTTGTCGGTGGGTTCCGGCGGGCCCATGGGGCTTTCTGCCCCTTATTGTACCACGGTTTGCGGAAAATTCCAAACAAAAAGGCTGCTGCGCCTTTGCGGGTGCAGCAGCCTTGCATGTCTTTCAGGACATCCTGACGGGGTGTGTTTTACAGCGCAGCCTTATAGTTGTGATGAGTGGAGCTGTAGTTCACAACTGCTTCCATCAGGGTGACAGGCCACAACAGGGCCTTGACCAACATCTCAGCCGGCTTGACACATACCGTCTCCATGCTGCCAATACCGAACAGAACCAGACATGCGATACCGAAACCCAGAATGTAGTAGTACATCATCAAACCTCCTATATTTTTCCTGCCCCGCGGTGGTTCCGCAGAGGCATGTTGCAATGTGATCTTGGAGCGTCTTCCGCTCCTCTGTGACCCTATCATACTCCAGCCATGCGATAAAGTCAATAGCCGAAATCGTGAAAGAAATTAAAGCTTGCTCTGAAATCTGGTAACTGTATTGAAATAAAGCAAACAAAAACGCTTTACTTTATCACGGTAAAGCTCTGAACAAAACTGACCTTGCAGCGGAAACAGTTTGTTCACAAAATCGGGCGAAATCAGGGCGAAAAAGGCGTTTTGTTTTTATATAAAAAACAGTATGAGTTTTTCGGGTGCGCGGCTGTTTTTCGCGGAGAGACGGGCGGGAGAGAACGGCGCGCGGAAGAGTGGGTAAAAATGCACAAAGAATCATAAAAAAATTATCAAAAACCATTCTTGTTGCTGCGGCGAAAATGCGCTATAATATAGATATTCAATTGGAAAGGAGATCGCAGCTATGGCAAAGGCAGCACAAGTTGTATTATTGGAAAACGAGTATTACCTCATCAAGGCCCCGAATGGAAAGGTGTTGGAAGTCAAAAACTTCAATACGGAAAACGGCGCTGCGATCCGTCTTTGGGATTATGCAGGCCACCCCTGGCAGCAGTGGAAGTTCGTGGACGCCGGGGACGGACGCTGGCGGATCGAAAACCGCTTTACCGGCAAGATGATCGATCTGGCCCTGGGCGGCGTGGTGGAGGGCACCTGGCTGCACCAGTGGAGCCGCACCAGCGGCCTGAGCCAGTGCTGGGCGCTGGAACCCACCCGCGGCGGGCGCACCCGCATCCGCAATGTGCTGGCCGACAAGTACATCGACCTGGTGGGCATGAACACCGCCAACGGTGCCCAGGCCCAGATCTGGAATTATGTCTCCGGCGGCAATCAGGAGTGGAACCTGGTCCGGGTGGACGCGGACGCAAAGCAGACCTTTGCTCGCCCTGAGGAAGCCCGGGACCCGGAGCCTACCCCCTCTCAGCGCAAGCACCAGAACGATCTGGTCCGCAAGCTGAACAACGCAGGCAAGGGCCGTGCGGCACGCAAAGGCTGAGCCGGATCAAAACAGAATTTGAAAAGCAAAAGAGGCGTCCCGCAGGGGCTTTCCTGTGGGACGCCTTTGTGATGAATCAAAAGGAGGACCGCGATGAATCTCGGAAGCTTTATGGACCCGGAATACCCCATTTTCAGCACCACGCTCTGCTATCTGGAGCGGGAGGACGCCTACCTGATGCTCCACCGCGTGAAAAAGCAGGATGACTACAACCACGATAAATGGGTGGGTGTCGGCGGCAAATTTGAGCGGTTCGAGAGCCCGGAGGACTGCCTGCTCCGGGAGGTGCGGGAGGAAACGGGCCTGACCCTGACCCGCTGGCGCTGCCGGGGGCTGCTGACATTCCTCTGGGGCAATATGACCGAGTTCATCCACCTCTACACGGCGGACCGCTGGGAGGGCAAGATGATAAAGGGCGACGCCTGTAAGGAGGGCGTGCTGGAATGGGTGCCGAAAGAAAAGGTGACAAGCCTGCCCATCTGGGAGGGAGATAAGATCTTCTTTCGGCTTCTGAAAGAAGAACGGCCCTATTTCTCCCTGAAGCTGGTGTATGAGGGGGACACGTTAAAACAGGCGGTGCTGGACGGAAAAGCGCTCTGACGCCTCAATGGGGCTGCTTCGGGTCACAGAGGGATATCCGGCCCGTCGGCCAGTTGGATAAAAGCTTTCATTTCCCGGGTGCAGCACTTATCTTTGTGGTAAAACATCTGGCGGTACATGGTCAGCTGGAAGTCCGAAACTTCCAAAATGCGCAGCTGCCCCTTTGCGGCGGATTCGGCCACCGCAAAGCGGGGCAGCAGGGAGATCCCGGAAGAATGTTCCAGCATCTTGATGATAAATGCGGTATCGCTGATCTCAAGGCTGGGGGTCAGTTCGACCTGATGGGAAGCGAGAAATTTATCGAAAGTGCGGCGGTAGTTTGCGTTGCGCTCGGTCAGGAAGAACGGTTTGTCCAGCAGTTCGGCCACCCGGTAAGGGCCGGGATGGCCGAGGTCGATGTTCGGCGTTGCCACAAACACCACTTCTTCCGGCACTTCGTTGCACTTGTGCCAGTTATTGGAGTAGCGGGGTTCGTCCAGAATGCAGATAAGATCCACTTCTCCCTGCTCCATTTTTTCAATCAGCTCCTCCGGGGAACCGGTGGTGACCCGCAGGCCGACCTTGGGGTGCTCCAGCCGGAACTGGCGGATCAGCCCGGGCAGGCGGAAAAAGCAGAGAGACTCCAGCGTGCCGATGTGCAGGCTGCCGCCCAGCTCGGCATTTTCGTTCAGTGCCTGGCGGGCGCTTTGGATGGTATCCAGAATACTGTTGGCATATTCCAGAAAACGCTGGCCGTCCACGGTCAGAAGGACCCGCTTGTTCATGCGGTCGAACAGGCGCACGCCCAGCTCTTCTTCCAGTGCCTTGATCTGTACCGTTACAGCGGACTGAGAATAGCCCAGAGACTCTGCCGCCTTGGAAAAACTCTGGAACTGAGCCGCGCGGATCAGGGTATTCAGCTGACGAACTTCCATCGCAGAACTCCTTTTTGCTATAAAAATTTTTAATCCATAAATTTATTTTTATGAATTTGAATCATGCGTATGTCTATGTTAAACTAAAGACGTCAACACGTCAAGTAAAATTTTGGCGTATCATGAAAAAGACTGGCTGTGCAGGCTGAGGTGAAGAGAGCGCCATCAGGTGCTGCACGGGAACCAGGAAAGCAAAAGGAGGAAAATTATTTCTATGGAAAAGAAAAAATTCAAGCTTGGGCTGCTGCCGAAGCTGCTCATTGCCATCGTGCTGGGCATCATCGTCGGCCAGTTCTTCCCGGTGTGGTTCTGCCGGGTCATTGTCACTGCATCCAGCATCTTCAGCTCGTTCCTGAAGTTCGTCATCCCGCTGATGATCGTGGCCTACGTCACCATGGGCATTGCGGATCTGAAGAGCGGTGCAGGCAAGCTGCTGCTCATCACGGTAGCATTGGCCTACGGCTCCACCCTGATCGCAGGCTCGGCATCCTATCTGGTGTCTGCAAACCTGTTCCCCAGCTTCATGAGCGAAGGCGCGCTGGAGCAGATCGCCGCCACGGCTGACAACTCTCTGGCCAGCTACATCTCCATCTCCATCCCGCCCATTCTGGACACCCTCTCTGCCGTGGTGCTGGCCTTTGTGCTGGGCCTGTGCATGTCCACCTTGCGCGGCAAGACCATCGGTGATACACTTTACAACGGCATGAAGGACTTCTCCGGCATCATCGATCAGGTGCTGCACAGCGTCATCATCCCGCTGCTGCCCCTGTACGTCTGCGGTACCTTCATCGACATGACCAAGTCCGGCAAGACCTTTGCCATTCTGGGCATCCTGTGGAAGGTGTTCCTGGTGGTCATCATCATGCACCTGATCTGCATCTTCATCCAGTTCTGTGTCGCAGGCGCTGTGGGCCACAAGAACCCCCTACAGCTCATCAAGAACCAGATCCCCGGCTACACCACCGCACTGGGCACCCAGTCCTCTGCAGCTACCATCCCGGTCAACCTGCAGTGTGCCGCGGCGGACGGCGTGAGCGAACAGATCCGTAACTTTGTCGTGCCTCTGTGTGCCAACATCCACATGGCAGGTTCCATGATCACCATTACCGCGTGTGCTACCGCTGTCTGCCTGATGAATCAGCTGCCCATCAGCCTGGGTACCGTGGTACCGTTCATCATGACTCTGGGCGTTGCCATGGTGGCTTCTCCCGGTGCTCCCGGCGGCTCCATCATGACGGCTCTGCCCTTCCTGTACATGATCTTCGGTGCAGAGGCAGGCGACCCCAACGGCCCCATCTGCGCCATCATGGTGGCACTGTACATCACCCAGGATTCTTTCGGCACTGCCTGCAACGTCTCCGGCGACAACGCCATCGGCGTGATCGTGGAGACCATTTACCAGAAGTTCATCAACAAGAGCAGCGCAAGCGTCTGATGCGCGGCGCGGCTCTTGACCTGACAGGAGTGACACCCCATGGCATTTATCAGTGTTTTTGATGTTCTGGGCCCGAACATGATCGGCCCTTCCAGCTCCCACACCGCAGGTGCGGAGATCATCGCCTTTCTGGCACAGAAGATGATCGCCCCGCCGCTGAAGCGGGTGGACTTTACCCTCTACGGTTCCTTTGCCAAGACCTACCACGGCCATGGCACCGACCGCGCTCTGCTGGGCGGCATCATGGGCTTTTCGGCCGATGATACCCGCATCCGGGAGTCCTTTGCGATTGCCACCGAGCGGGGTCTGGCCTACAGCTTCACCCCCAATGAAGCGGAGACAGACATCTACCCCAATACGGTAGATATCCGCATGGAAAACGCCGCCGGTCGGGTGATGACGGTGCGGGGAGAGTCGCTGGGCGGCGGCAAGGTGCGTATTGTGCGGATCAACGGCGTGGAAGTGGACTTTACCGGCGAGTATAACGCCCTCATTGTGGTACAGCAGGACAAGCCCGGCGTGGTGGCTCATATCACGAAAATTCTCAGTGACCGCGGTGTGAACATTGCATTTATGCGCCTGTTCCGCGTGGAAAAAGGTCATACCGCCTACACCATCGTGGAGTCGGATGAACGCCTGCCCGAGGGCGTGGATCAATTACTGCTGGAAAACCCGAACATCCGTGATGTGATGGTCGTACAGCAGTAAGGAGGGAACACAGGATGAACATGGATTTCAAATCTGCAGAAGAGCTGCTGAATCTGTGCGAAGAAAACCAGCTGCCGATTTCTGAGGTGATGCGCCAGCGCGAGTGTCTGCTGGGCGAAGTACCCCGGGATTCTGTAAATCACCGCATGGGAAAGGCATGGGAGATCATGCGCTCTTCCGCCACCCAGCCGCTGAAAAAGCCCATCAAATCCATGGGCGGGCTCATCGGCGGGGAGGCGAAGAAGCTGGAAGCACACGATGCAAAAAATAAGAGCATCTGCGGCGACGTGCTGGAAAAAGCCATTACCTATGCCATGGCAGTGCTGGAAGTAAACGCTTCCATGGGCCTGATCGTGGCCGCGCCTACTGCAGGTTCTGCCGGTGTGGTGCCAGGTATGATGCTGGCCCTGCAGGAGTGCTACCGGATCTCTGACCAGCGCATTGTGGATGCATTGTTTAACGCCGGAGCCGTGGGCTATCTGGCCATGCGCAATGCAACCGTAGCCGGAGCCGTGGGCGGCTGCCAGGCAGAGGTAGGCGTTGCATCCGCTATGGCCGCGTCCGCTGCCGTGGAGCTTATGGGCGGCACGCCGCAGCAGTGCCTGGATGCGGCTTCCACTGTGCTCATGAACATGCTGGGCCTTGTGTGCGACCCCGTGGGCGGCCTGGTGGAGTACCCCTGCCAGAATCGCAACGCTGCCGGTGTGGCCAATGCCCTCGTTGCAGCGGAACTGTCCCTGAGCGGGATCCGCCAGCTGATCCCCTTTGATCAGATGCTGGATACCATGTATGCCGTGGGCAAACGTCTGCCTGCCGAGCTGCGCGAAACAGCACAGGGCGGCTGCGCCACCACCCCCGCAGCCTGCGCGGCCTGCGGCCTGTGCGGCTGAGAAAAATCGTTAAAAAATGAGGCAGGATTCCCGGGAAAAGGGATATCCTGCCTCATTTTTGGCTTTTTGGGTTTTAGTTCAGTTTCAGGTCGTTCTCTTTGATCCAGCCCAGCTTACGCTCGATCTCACAGAAGATCACGCTCAGGACAGCGGGGAGGACGAAGCAGACGAGGACCAGCGCGGCCCAGTCCATCGGGGTGATGGCGGCCTTGGTGCCGGCGGCAATGTCGTTGATCCAGCCGGTGTAAACGCCGATCTGGCCCACCAGACCGCAGGTGCCCATACCGGAGGAGACGGCGGCACCGTTCATCTCCAGGTGGAACACGCAAGTGGCCAGAGGGCCGGTGATGGCGCTGGCCAGCGTGGGGGCAATCCAGATGCGGGGATTCTTGACGATGTTGCCCATCTGGAGCATACTGGTGCCCAGGCCCTGGCTGATGAGGCCGCCCACGCCGTTTTCCTGAAAGCTCATCACGGCAAAGCCCACCATCTGGGCGCAGCAGCCCGCCACGGCGGCACCTCCGGCCAGACCCGTCAGGCCCAGGGCCGCGCAGATGGCAGCGGAGGAGATGGGCAGGGTCAGCGCCACGCCCACGATGACCGAGACGAGGATGCCCATGACGAACGGAGCCTGCTCGGTGGCCCACATGATGAGGGTGCCCACCTGGCTGGCCGCCGCGCCGATGGGGGCGGCGATCAGCATGGAGAGGCCGACGCCCGCAAAGATCGTGACCAGCGGGGTGACAAGAATGTCGATCTTGGTCTCCTTGCTCACGGCCTTGCCCAGCTCTGCCGCCACAATGGCGATGATGAGGACGGCCAGCGGGCCGCCGGCTCCGCCCAGCGCGTTGGAGGAGTAGCCTACCGTGACCAGGCTGAACAGCACCAGCGGCGGGCAGTGGAGTGCCCAGCCGATGGCCACGGCCATGGCCGGGCCGCTCATGGCCGTGGCATAGCCGCCCAGGTCCACCAGCACGTCCAGCCCGGTCTGCTGGCCCAGTGTTTTGATGATGGTGCCGATGAGCAGGCTGGCAAACAGGCCCTGCGCCATGGCACCCAGCGCCTCAATGAGGTAGCGCTGCGGGGTAATGACGATGTCTTTTCGTCTTAAGAAATCTTTTACATTTGACATATTGCTTCCGCCTTTCCGTACGGTGTGTTCACAGTGCAGCAAAGCTGCATGTCCATCATGATACCATACACATGTCAAGACAGCAAGAGGAAAATTGAAAAAAGAGAAGAAATTGCATCTTTTTTGCGCGGCAGGTGCAATTTTTGCGTGTTCTGGTTCGTATTCTGGATGGAGCGTTTTCTCTTGGCCCAAAAAACCGGATTTGCAGTGCTGCTTCTGTGGCGCGGAACATTGACGGGAGCTTGGGTTTGGGTGTATACTAAAGAGGTCAAAATAGCGTTATCGGAATGCTCCGGGGGCCGCAGGGCGGCCCTGTGAAAATAAACGGGCGATGCAGGCCCGATCAGGCTGGAGGCAAGCAGGCGACATGAAACAGAACACTTCAAACTCGGCAAAGAAAGGCGCGCGGCGCGGCGCGGGCCAGGCCGTGGCAGCCATGGTCATGGCGCTTGCGGTTGCTGTGGGCGGCGTGGGCACTACGGCCCTGCTGGCAGCCCAGCCGGTGGGCCTGACCGTGGAGCCCTCCACCATCCAGTGGGAGGACGACTCCACCCAGACCAGCACCCATCAGAACCAGAAAAAACAGGAGCAGAAAAAGCCCACGGTCAAGGCGGAGAGCGAAGCTGCAACGGAGCAGCCCGCAGAGTCCAAAGCCGAGAGCACGGCAGCTTCTGTGGAAGAAAAAGCTGAATCCGCAGCGCCCAGCGTGAGCGAGGCGGCATCTTCCGAGGCTGCGCCCGGTGAGCCTGCGCAGGAGCCCGCTCCCGCAGACCCCATGGCGGGCGATGGCACCGGGCTGGAACAGGAGAACGCGTTCCCCGTTTTCCAGCAGGAGACCGATGAACTGGCTGCGGAAGACCCCCTGAGCCCCCGGGTGGAGAATACCGCCATGGATGGGGCCGCGGACACGGCCGTGAGCACCGCCGGGGTCAACTCGGTGGAAGACGCGCTGGCCGAGGCCCAGATCAAAGATGAAAACGGCACCATCCTGCTGACGCCGGAGGAGATCCGGGCCGCGCTGGATGCCGGCACGCTGGATGAAGACAGCATCGACGCCCAGTGTCTGGCCGACGAGAACGGCCTGTTGAGCTGGCTGTGGAAGTGGCTGTTTGGCAAAAAAGAGGATAACACCCCTGCCCCGGTCTACTCCGGCTGGCGGACCGTGAACGGCAAGACCTATTATTATGACCAGAACACCAACAAGCCGGTCACGGGCATCCAGTCCATTGACAACAAGCTCTATTATTTTGATGCCGATGGTGTGCAGCAGAGTGCAAAGTTCGGCATTGATGTCTCCAAATACCAGTCCAACATTGATTTTGAAAAGGCCAAAAAGGCAGGCGTGGAGTTCGTCATCATCCGCATCGGCTACCGTGGCTATGGCTCCGGCACGCTGGTGCTGGACCCGATGTTCGAGCAGCATTTCACCAACGCCCGGAACGCGGGCCTGAAAGTGGGCGTCTACTTCTTCAGCCAGGCCGTCAATGAGAACGAGGCACGGGAGGAAGCCCAGGGCTGCTGGTATGTCCTGAACAGCCGCAAGCTGGATTACCCCATCTACTTTGATTCCGAGGCTTCTGGCGGCTCCAATGGCCGCGCCGATGGTTTGGGTGTCACCGACCGCACCAAGTGCGCCATTGCGTTCTGTGAGGAGGTCAAGGCGCTGGGCTACCAGCCGGGCGTGTACGCCTCCACCCGGTGGTTCCGCAACCGGCTGGATCTGAGCCAGCTGAGCCAGTACTCCATCTGGAACGCCCATTATAACGTGGCCAGCAGCCCCATCCCCTGCCAGATGTGGCAGGGCACCTGCACGGCCCGTATCCCCGGCTATAACGGCCAGATCGATGTGAACATCAGCTACATGGGCTGACGCCCTGAAAGAAAAACAGCGCTGCATCCAACCGGACGCGGCGCTGTTTTTTGCATATCATATAAAAATTCCCCGCGGGGGACACGGTCAGACCCTGCGCGGGGAGAGGTTCGGTAAACTTTTGCGGGACGGTTACTTCGTCCACTTGCGGAACTCGTCGTCGGTGCACTTGACGTAGTGGCTGCCGCTGACGTGGTGGTTGGTGCCCTGGGTGTAGTCGATGCCGGAAGTGGCGTAGTCGTACGTCTCTGCCACGCGGCGCTTCTCGACCACGGGGTTGGGCAGCGGGATGGCGGACAGCAGGCTGCGGGTGTAGGGGTGGATGGGATTTTCAAAAATCTCTTCCGTGGTGCCCGTCTCCAGCAGGTGGCCCAGATGGAGCACACCGATGCGGTCCGAGATGTACTTGACCATGGACAGGTCGTGGGCAATGAACAGGTAGGCCGTGCCGGTCTCCTGCTGGATGTCTTTCATCAGGTTGACCACCTGGGCCTGGATGGACACGTCCAGTGCCGAGATGCACTCATCGGCAATGATGAGCTTGGGGTTCATGATGAGGGCACGGGCGATGCCCACACGCTGGCGCTGGCCGCCCGAGAACTGATGGGGGTAGCGCTCGGCGTGCTCCGGAGCCAGACCGACCTTGGCCAGAATGGCCTCGACCTTGGCGCGGCGCTCCTCCTGATTCTGATACATGTGGTGGATGTCCAGTCCCTCGCCGATGATGTCCTCCACCTTTTTGCGGGGGTTCAGGGAGGCCATGGGGTCCTGGAAGATCATCTGCATCTGGGTGCGCAGGGTGCTGTTCTGGCTGTGGTTCAGCCTGCCGCTGATATCCTGCCCGTCAAAGGTGATCTTGCCTGCGGTGGGGTCGTACAGCCGGATGATGCTGCGGCCGATGGTGGACTTGCCCGAGCCGGACTCGCCCACCAGACCGTACGTTTCACCGGGATAAATTTCAAAGCTGACATCGTCCACAGCCTTGATGGTAAAGTTTTTGTTTACCTTGAAATATTGCTTCAAGCCCTCGACTTTCAGCAGAGGGGTAGCACTTTGAGCTGCCATGTTACTCCGCCTCCTCGATCTTTTTTGCTTCCGCTTTCATGCGGGCAATGCGCTGGGCCAGCTCCGGCGGCATATCCACCTTGGGAGCGCGGGGGTCCAGCAGCCAGGTGGCCGCATAGTGGGTATCGGTGATCTTGAACATGGGCGGGTCTACCTCGTCATCAATGTTCAGCGCAAAATGGTTGCGAGGGGCAAAGGCGTCGCCCGGCTTCTCATGCAGCAGGTTGGGCGGCGAGCCGGGGATGGTGTACAGGCGGTCGTCGGCGGTGTCCAGATCGGGCATGGCGGACAGCAGGCCCCAGGTGTAGGGGTGGCGGGGCTCGTAGAAGATCTCGTCGATAGTGCCCGTCTCCACGATCTTGCCGGCGTACATGACGTCCACATAATCGGCGACTTTGGCCACAACGCCCAGGTCGTGGGTGATGTAGATGACCGAGATGCCGCGCTCTTTCTGGATGGAGCGGATCAGCTCCAGGATTTTGGCCTGAATGGTCACGTCCAGAGCGGTGGTGGGCTCATCGCAGATGAGCAGGTCGGGGTCGCAGGCCAGCGCGATGGCGATGACCACGCGCTGCCGCATACCGCCGGACAGCTGATGGGGGTAGTTCTTCATCCGCTTTTCCGCATCGGTGATGCCCACCTCTTCCAGCAGCTCCACAGCCTTTTTGTAGGCCTGATCCTTGGGCATTTTGAAGTGCCAGAGCATTCCCTCCATGATCTGCTTGCCGATCTGCATGGTGGGGTCCAGGCTGGTCATGGGGTCCTGGAACACCATGGCGATCCGCTTGCCGTTGATGTGGCGGCGGATCCACTTTTTGTCTTTCTGCAGCAGGTCCACGGTCTCGGGGGAGCCGTCGGCGTGGTGGTAGCTGAACTGGATGGAGCCGCTGTTGACGATGGCGTTCTGGGCCAGGATGCCCATGGCGGCTTTCATGGTGACGGACTTGCCCGAGCCGGACTCGCCGACCAGAGCCACCGTCTCGCCCTTGTACAGGTCGATGTTCACGCCGCGGATGGCGTGGACCTTGCCTGCGGTGGTCTTAAAGGTGATGTCGAGGTCACGCACCGACAGCACCTGTTCTTTTTTGTTTTCAGGCATGGTGTGTTCCTCCTTACATGCTCTTCATCTTGGGGTCCAGTGCCTCGCGCAGACCATCGGCCACCAGGTTGAAACTGAGCATCAGCAGGCTCATGACCACGATGGGCGGGATGATCTGGTAGGGGTGGGTGGTAAAGCTGTTGTACAGCTCACTGATGAGCGAACCCAGCGAGCACTGGGGCACCGGGATGCCCAGACCCACGAACGAAAGGAAAGCCTCGGTAAAAATAGCGGTGGGGATGCTGAACATGACCTGGGTGATGATGGGTCCGATGATGTTGGGCAGGACTTCCTTAAAGATGATGAAGAAGCTGCCCGCACCCAGCGTGCGGGACGCCAGCACGAACTCCTGATCTTTCAGTTTGAGCATCTCGGCACGGGCAATGCGGCTCATGCCCACCCACTCGGTCAGCATCAGGGCAAAGATAATGGTGATCATGCCGGGCTGCAAGATCAGCAGCAGCAGGGTCACGATGACCAGACGGGGGATGCCGTTGGCCACTTCGAGGAAGCGCTGCATCAGCAGATCCACTTTTCCGCCAAAGTAGCCTGAGATCAGGCCGTAACTCATGCCAATGACCATGTCGATGATGGCGGCAGCCACGGCGATGATGAGGGAGACGCGGGCACCCTCCCAGGTGCGGGTCCAGATGTCACGGCCATACAGGTCGCTGCCGAACCAGTAGTACACATCGTCCTTGCCTTTTTCGACGTAATTGTTGACGATCTTGGTGCCGGTGGTGGTGCTCATCTTCTCGCTGCCGTCCAGAATGCCGAAGCTCTCGATGCCCGGCACACGGGGGGCAAAGTTTTTCTGGCTCAGCTCCTGGCCGGAGTAGGTGTAGCTGTTCATGCCCGGGCCAAAGATGGCCAGCAGCACGATGAACACGATGAGGATGAGGCCCAGCACGGCGCTCTTCTTGCGGAAGAAGCGGATGCGGGCATCTTTCCAGAAGCTCTGGGCTGCAAAGTTGGAGTCCACGGCGATCTCATCGTCGTTGTGCTTGAGGGTGAAATCCGCCTCGTTGAACTTGTGCTCGGGGTACAGACCATCCACGGTCTGGGTGATGGCGGCGGCGGTGGATTCGCCGCCCAGCCGGATCGCTTTTTCTGCCATATCAGTCGTCCCCCTTTGCCAAACGGATGCGCGGGTCAATGATGCCGTACAGCAGGTCAACGACCAGCATGATGCCAATGTACATGGCGCTGTAGATAAAGCTCAGACCAATGACAACGTTGTAATCGTTGGACTGGATGGCCGTCACCAGCAGGCTGCCCACGCCGGGGATGGCGAAGATCTTCTCGACCACCAGAGAGCCGGTCATCAGATCCACGATCAGAGGAGCCAGCACGGTGATGATGGGGATGAGGGCGTTGCGCAGCGCGTGACGGAAGATCAGCGCCGGGCCGGAGATGCCCTTGCTCTCGGCCAGCAGCATGTAGTCGGAATCCAGCACCTCGATCATTTCACTGCGGGTAAAACGGGCAATGGACGCCATGGTGAACATGGAGAGCGACACGCTGGGCAGCACGCTGGAACCAAAGATGTCTTTTGCGGAGAACAGCATGGGGAACCAGCGGAGCTTGAAGCCGAAGGTATAGCTCAGTGCCAGCGCAAAGACGTAGGACGGCACCGAAACGCCGATGACCGAGATGATGGTGGCGACGGTATCAAAAATGGTGTCCCGCTTGAGGGCGGCGATGATGCCCAGCACCAGGCCCACCAGCGCGCCCAGCGTGACGGCCATGCCGCCGATCTGGATGGAGATGGGCAGGCGGGCCTGCACCAGCTGGGAGATGGGCGTGTTCTTGGAGATGTTGTAGCTCACGCCCAGGTCGCCCCGGAGCATGTTGCCCACATAGCGGAAGAACTGGATGTAGATGGGCTGATCCAGACCATACTTGGCGTACAGCGCAGCCCGCATGTCAGCGGTCAGCTTTTCATCGTTGAACGGGGAGCCGGGCATCAGCTGCATGAGGATGAACAGCACCAGCAGGATGGCCAGCAGCGTGAACAATGAGGTCAGAAGCCGCTTGAGCGTATATTTTTTCACGACGGGTGAACCCCCTTTTCTTTTGCAGCTGCGGTCAACCGTGCGCGAGCTGCGGACAGGTACGATGCCAAAAAGGCGCACAGTGGCTTTTGCGGGCCACTGTGCGGCCTTGTTCAGCAATGGATGTTCAATTAGACGCTCTTGGTGGTACGCTTGTACACGCGGTTCAGAGCGCAGGGGTGATGCTCCACACCCTTGACGGCGGAGGAGATCATCTCGGCGTTGCACTGGCCGTACAGCGGGAAGATGACGACCTGATCCAGCACGATGGCTTCTGCGTCGTACATGGCAGCCCAGCGGCCCTCGGGGTCGGTGCACAGGTCACCGGTGGTGCACTCGGCGATGATGGCATCGTAGTCGGCGTTGCTCCACAGACCGTAGTTGTTGGAGTTGCCGGTGACCCACATGCCCAGATAGGTCATCGGGTCAGCGTAGTCGGGGCCCCAGCGGGTCAGGCCCAGCTGGAAGTTGCCGTCCTGCAGATCCTGCACACGCTGCTTCTTGGGCTCCACGGTCAGGTTGACGGTCAGGCCCTCCAGCGTGGTCTCCAGCTGCTCCTTGACGACCTGTGCCACTTTCTGGGGAGCATCGTCGGCATCAACGACCAGATCAAAGGTGAACGAATCCTTGCCCAGTTCGGCCTTGGCAGCCTCATAGAATTCCTTGGCCTTGTCCGGATCGTATGCGCAGGAATCTGCAAACTTGGTCTGATCGGCGCTGAAATCGCTGCCGTCGGGGCCGGTTGCAAACTGTGCAGGCACAGCGGTGTAAGCAGGGGTGGAACCATCTTTCAGCACGTCGCCGGTAATGGCGTCGCGGTCCAGTGCAAAGGTCATGGCCTTGCGCAGGTTCAGGTTGGCCAGATCCGGCACACCGTCCACGTTGGGGCTGATGTACCACAGGTAGCCGGCACCCACGCTGGTGAACTCGGGGTCATCCTTGACCTGATCGACCTGCTCGCCGTTCAGCAGGGTCATGTCCAGAGCACCGGTCTGGTAGCTCATCAGGGCCTGCTGGCTGTCCTTAATGACCTGGTAAGCCAGACCATCCAGAGAAATGGAGTCAGCGTCGTAGTAATCGGGGTTCTTGGCCAGCTCAAATGCGGTAGCAGCGGGCTGGTAATCGGTCAGGATGAATGCGCCGTTGGACAGCACGGTGTCGGGGCTGGTGCCAAAGGTGTCGGCGCAGGTGTTATAGAATGCCTCGTTGACGGGGTAGAACGTGGGGAAGTACATCAGGCTCAGGAAGTAGCTGACAGGAACATTCAGCTGGACCTCCAGGGTCTTGTCATCCACAGCGGTCACGCCCAGGTCGGTAACGGGCTTCTCGCCGGCAATGATCTCAGCGGCGTTGACCACCTGACCAATGTCGGACAGCATGTAAGAGTACTCGGAAGCGGTGGCGGGATCGACGGCGCGCTGCCAGCCGAACACGAAGTCCGCAGCCGTCACGGCATCGCCGTTGGACCACTTTGCATCGCGCAGGTGGAACGTGTAGGTCTTGCCGTCCTCGCTGATGTCATAGGTCTCTGCAATGGCGGGCACGGCAGAACCGTCTGTATCCATCTGCATCAGGCCGTCGGTGTAATCGGCGATGACCTCAAAGGAGGTGCCGTCGGTTGCGACCTGCGGGTCCAGAGACTGGACCTCGGTCTCCAGCATGACGTTCAGGGTGCCGCCGGCAGCCGTGCCAGCAGCTGCGGAACTTGCACCGGAAGCTGCGGTAGAAGCAGCAGCCGTGGAGCTGGAAGAACCGCCGCAGGCCGTCAGGGCCAGAGCAGCAGCGGAGACACCTGCAGCAGCCAGGAAGCTGCGGCGCGAAATACGACGATCGAATCTCATAATATCTTTTCCCCTCTCTTCACCGCTTTAAAGCTATAAAGCGATATCTTCTAAAAAATGCACAGGGCGGTCTGCTCCCCCTCTGGAGCTTCACACACCTTTGTGCTATGGCTGCATTATACTCCCCGTTGCACAAAAAGAAAAGTGGTTTTTCGCTGTTTTGACGGGAAAGTGGGTGATTTCTGTGAAATGCCCAATGATGCAAAAAATCTACTTGCTAATTTTTGTATAGTTTTGCTCTTGCACTGTATCCAATACAAGGACAACTTGCATGAAATGAGTAATACTTGTATTTTGTGCAAGGACGAATCTTGCGGGTTACTTTGTTTTTGAAAGAAAACGGCTCATTTTTCTTTCTCGTCACTTGAACAATCGTCATCTGTTTTTACACCGGAAACAAAAAGAGCCGCTGCAAATGCAGCGGCTCTGAAACGATGAGATTTTACTTTGCGTATTCGACGGCACGGCTCTCGCGGATGACGTTGACCTTGATCTGGCCGGGGTAATCCAGCGTGTCCTCGATCTTCTTGGCAATGGAGCGGGCCAGCAGGATGACCTGATCGTCGCTGATGACGTCGGGCTTGACCATGATGCGGACCTCACGGCCTGCCTGCACGGCAAAGGCCTGCTCAACGCCCTCAAAGCTGGAAGAGATCTCCTCCAGGTTCTCCAGGCGCTTGACATAGCTCTCCACGTTCTCACGGCGGGCACCCGGGCGGGCAGCGCTGATGGCGTCGCAGGCCTGGATGATGAATGCCAGCGGGGTCTTGGGCTCCACGTCGCCGTGGTGGGCCTCAATGGCGTGGATGATCTGGGTGTTCTCTTTATACTTGCGGCAGATGTCCACACCGATCTGGACATGGCTGCCCTCGATCTCGTGGTCCAGCGCCTTGCCGATGTCATGCAGCAGGCCGGCGCGGCGTGCCAGCGTGACATTGACGCCCATCTCGCCTGCCAGCAGACCGGCCAGCCAGGCCACCTCCATGCTGTGGGTCAGAGCGTTCTGGCCAAAGCTGGTGCGATACTTCAGGCGGCCGATGAGTTTGATGAGGTCGGGGTGCAGGCCGTGGATGCCAAGCTCCATCACGGCTTTCTCGCCCTCCCGCTTCATCTGCAGCTCCAGGTCGTGGCGGCACTTCTCCACCGTCTCCTCAATGCGGGCGGGGTGGATGCGGCCGTCACCGATCAGGCGCTCCAGCGTCATGCGGGCCACCTCACGGCGGGTCTGGTCAAAGGAGGACAGGGTGATGGCCTCCGGGGTATCGTCGATGATGAGGTCCACGCCCGTGGCGGTTTCCAGCGCGCGGATGTTGCGGCCCTCGCGGCCGATGATGCGGCCTTTCATTTCATCGCTGGGCAGCGGAACGACGCTGACCGTGGTCTCACTGCAGTGGTCGGCAGCGCAGCGGCTGATGGCCTGGCCCACCAGATTGCGGGCGATGTTCTCGCAGTTCTCTTTCAGGTCGGTCTCATAGGCGGCCACACGGACAGCCTTTTCGTGGGTGAGCTCCTCATCCACCTTGTGCAGCAGCACCTCGCGGGCGTCTTCCTGGCTCAGGCCGGCCAGCGTTTCCAGCCGCTCCATCTCCTTGGCGCGCAGGGCGTCTACCTCAGCCAGATGGGCGTCGGCTTCCTCGTGCTTCTTTTTCAGTTCCTCTTCCTTGCGCTCCAGCGCCTCGGTCTTGCGGTCGAGGGCGGTCTCTTTCTGGTCCACGCGGTTTTCCTGGCGGCTGATCTCGGCGCGGCGCTGCTTGATCTCCTTGTCGGCTTCGGCTTTCTGGGCGTCCACTTCGGCTTTCAGCTTGAATGCCTCGTCTTTTGCTTCCAGGATGGCTTCTTTTCGTTTCTGGTCTGCGGTCTTGATCGCTTCGTTCACCAGGCGGGTAGCCTCGGCCTCGGCACTGCCGATCTGAGCCTCAGCGGTTTTTTTACGGTTGTTATAACCAATAAAATAACCCGCGGCACCTGCCACAACGGCGATCACGACTACGACCACAATCACTGCGATTGTGGGCATCGTGTTCACTCTCCTCAAAAAATCAAATTTAATGAGACGCTGCGAAACAGGGCGTGGGTTTTTGAAAAAATCCAGCTTTCAACGGAAAAGTGACAACAAAACGATACGCAGAGGAGAAAACTCCCCCTGCGGGCGGAATGATGCAGCTTTTTGATTTACAAGTTTATCTTATAAAAACGGGCAGATGAAGCCCCATTGAAATATTGGTTGCGGAATGCCCCGGCACGCAGCGTCAAGGATTCCATACTACTATCTATATTACGAGAGATTCCGGACATTGTCAAGGGAGAAGCTTGTTTGAAGGCGAATTATTTTGAAAAAATTTTTACTCCAGATACATCCGGCGCAGCCGCATGAGGCGGGCGGGGGTCAGGCCGTACTCGGCTTCCAGGTAAGCGTCGGTGGTGCCGTACTGCTCCCGGATGGTCTGTAAGACGAACGGCCCGTCGTCCGGGTGGACGCCCGAGATGCCCAGGTAGAAGTATTTCTGCTCCGGTCGGGCGGCGATCTCCTCGGCGTGCTCGGCCCACAGGGCCTCGATCTCTTCCTTGCGGCAGGTGTTGGACTGGACGAAATCGGCGCAGATGGTCTCATCGGAAGCGCCGAGGGCCAGCAGGATGAGCATGGCGGCCACGCCCGTGCGGTCCTTGCCGCCGGAGCAGTGGAACAGCACCGGCGTTTCGCCGGCTTCCAGCGCCCGGAACAGCTCTTTGTAGGCCTTGTTGCCGTGGAGCATCCGCTCATACATGGCCCGGGCCATCCGGTTGCCCTCGTCGGGCATCCCTTTCAGCAGGGTGAAGCGGTCTTCCGGGGAGAAATCCACTTCTTTGCCGTCTTCGAGGCAGAGGCCGCAGATCTGCACCAGCCGGGCACCGTCCGGCACATAGTCCGGGGCCGCGGCGGCTTCGGTGCCGCTGCGCAGGTCAAGGATGAGGCGGAGGCCCAGGCTGTCCAGCAGCTTGCGGTCCGCCGCGCTGGTCAGGCAGGCCGTGGTGATGCCGCGGTAGATCTGCCCCCATTTGACATGCTTGCCCTCGTCGGCCTCATAGCCGCCCAGCTCTCGGAAGTTGTGTCCGCCCGCAAAAGGCAGGGGGGTGCCGGGTGCCGGGTGCACGGGTGCGGCAGCGGCCGGGGCGGTGCTGGAAAGCACCGGGAAGTTGTAGAACGGCTTGGCCGGGCGTCCGCGGCGGGGCGGCAGGCTGGCGGCCCCGCCCAGCACCTCCATCAGATAGCTGCGGAGCAGGTCGATGTAGGCGGAACTGTGGTCCCGGCGCTGCACCAGCGAGACACAGAGTGGGGGCAGGTCTTCCAGCAGGACGTCCCGCACCCGGTCCAGCTCCCGCCGGGCCCCCGGCTCGTACCGGGTCAAGCAGGTGCAGAGCTGCTCCTGTACTAAATAGTAGGCCTGATAGAAGCTGGGGCCCACCTCCGCGTCCGGCGCAAAGCCTGCCCGGGCGCAGCTGTCCCACAGGGGGGCAAACAGATCCTGCCGCAGGCTGGGCAGCAGCACGCGCTGGCCCCGCAGCTCGGCGAGGGGAACGCTCTCTTTCTCCCAGAACGGGTGCCCCCGGGGCACCAGCAGGCAGGCGGGGTCGGCCCGGAGGGTGGTGCGGGCCAGCACCTTGGCGGCGCAGCCCAGGTCCATCACGAGACCGGCGTCCAGCTCTCCCTGCTCCACGCCATCGGCCACGGTATCGTTGGCCAAAAGGCGGAACCGCATTGCAATGTGGGGGTACTGCTGGCGGAATTTGTCCAGCTGTGTTTCCAGCCCGGGCAGGTAGTCCGGCACGAGGGACACGCTGATGCCGATGCGGACGGGCTGGGCAGACTGGATCTCCGCATGGAGGGCGGCCTGCATCTGCTGGAACTGCTCCACCACCGGCGCGGCATGGCGCTGCAGGCTCACGCCCCGGTCGGTGAGGGAGAGCTTGTGGTGGGCGCTGACAAACAGCGGGCCGCACAGCTCGGCTTCCAGCGCGGTGATGCACTGCCGCAGTGCCTGGCGCGACAAAAACAGCCGCTGGGCGGCGCGGGTATAATTCATCTCTTCGCACAGGACCAGAAAATAGTGCAGCTGGCGGATATCCATGGGCCCCTCCTGAAAGCAGTGCTGCGGATGCACTGTAATATATTAAAGAATAACGCGGTTTCCGTGAATTGTAAAGAAGATGGGAATAAAAAACATGAAAAATACGCAACCAGACCGCACTTTGGTTGACAGGGCATTCACAAGGTGGTATCATTAAACTCGCCTGAATCTAAAAGTATAATAACATACCAGCTTGATAGGTTTTGTGGCAAAACAGCCCGGCACCCTTTCAACCGGGCGGATGATAAAAGGAGATTTCACCATGGCATCTAAACATTCCATCAGCCGCCGCAGCTTCCTGAAAGCCGTCGGCGCAGGCTCTGCCGCTGTGGCAGCAGCCGGTGTCCTGACCGCCTGTGGCGGTTCCTCCAGCAGCACCGCGTCCTCTGCAGCGTCCGCTGCTGCTTCTGCCGCTCCTGCTACCACCGAGCTGGCCGCAGAGCAGGTGCTGAACCTGATCTACACCGACCTGGCCCTCATTGATGTCAACGATGTCCGCAACTCCAACGAGTTTGAAGTGCTGACCGCTGTGCAGGAGGGCCTGTTCCGCACCTTTACCGATGAGAACGGTGTGGATGTGGTCGAGAACGCGGGCTGCGAGAGCTATGATGTCTCCGACGACGGCCTGACCTATACGTTCCACCTGCGTGAGGGCATGGTCTGGAGCGATGACCAGCCCGTGACCGCCCAGAACTATGTGGACAGCTGGCTGCGTCTGGTCAACCCCGACCTGGCTTTCAGCTACGCGTTCCTAGCTTACGGCATCGTGGGCGCGGAGGATTACTGCGAGAACGGCGGCAAGCTGGAAGATGTGGCTGTGGAGCTGGTGGATGACCTGACGTTCAAGGCTACCCTGACCACCCCGGACCCCGCCTTTATTAAAAAGGTTGGCATGGTCTGCTTCTACCCCGTCCGCAAGGACCTGATCGATGCAGCTGAGGCCGCGGGCGGCAACTGGACCAACGATTATACCCTGCACGTTTATAATGGCCCGTTCTACATCAGTGACCGTGTGCTGGAAAACAACATGACCCTGAAGAAGAACGAGAAGTATTGGAACGCCGACGAGGTCACCCTGACCCAGATCAATCTCCGTGTCGTCGATGAGACTTCTACCCAGGCTCAGCTGATGGAGAGCCAGCAGATCGATGTGCTGAAGCTGACCGATTTTGAGTATGTGGACCGCTGGCAGAACAAGGTTGCTGACGGTACGTTCCAGTACTTCGGCAAGGACGAGCCCAGTGTGAACTATCTGGTGCTGAACCAGCACACCGAGGACGGCGCGACCGGCGGCCCCTCCGGCGTGATGCTGAACCCCAAGTGCCGCAAGGCCATTGCACTGGCCTTTGACCGCGAGGAGTTCAACGCCATGTTCAAAGAGGGCCTGGTTACCACCGCTTACGGCGTCATCCCCTACGGCATCACCGTGGGCGAGCAGGAGTTCCGCGCGGCCAATCCGGAACCCTATGCAGACGAGGATACTTCTCCCGATACCATCAAGGCCCTGTTTGAAGAGGGCATGGCCGAGGCCGGCGTGGCAGGCACTGCCTCTGACGTGACCCTGACCGTCATCTCCTACGGTGCCACCACCGAGAAGACCAGTCAGCTGGAGTGGTTCAAGCAGCAGCTGGAGGGGAACCTGGGCGTCAAGGTCCAGATCGACACCTACCCCGATACCAGCACGTACGTGACTGCCCGCAACGCCCAGCAGTACGATTTCTACCTGCAGGGCTGGAACGGCGACTACAACGACCCCATGACGTTCTTTGAGCTGTGGGTCACCGGCAGCGGCTACGCCAAGTTCATGGGCGGCTACTCCAACCCCGAGTACGACGAGATGATCGAGAAGGCCGGTGCCAGCCAGGACGATGCCGAGCGCATGGAGCTGTTCGGCAAGGCTGAGAAGCTGCTGCTGGACGAGGGCGGTCTGGTGCCTCTGTACTATGATAACAGCCAGATCTATGTCCAGAGCTACGTCTCCGGCCTGAGCATGCCCATGTTTGGTTCTGACTTCGAGTTCTCTCGTGTCAAGATCCTGGCACACTGATCCCGATCAAACTCTCGCTTTTGGAGAGAGCGGGGAGAGCCACAGCGTTCTCCTCGCTTATTTTTGTATTCCGGGGTCCCCCCGATGCCCGGATAAAAAGAGGATTTAGCTGCTATGAAAATGCTACAATATACGGTGAAACGGTTTGTGATCATGCTGTTCACCCTGTTCATCATCGCAACAGCAACGTTCTTCCTGCTGGCAGCCACCCCCGGCGATGCCCTCTCGGCCCGCGTGGAAAAGCTGCCGGACAGCGTGGCTGCCCGCATGTATGCGAAATACGGCCTGGACAAGCCTGTGATGGAGCGCTACGTCATCACCATGAAAGGCCTTGTCCACGGCGATTTTGGCGAGTCGATCATTTATGAGGGCCAGACCGTCCAGTCCATCATCAAGGAAAAAGCCCCCATCTCGGCCCGGCTGGGCATCCAGCAGATGCTGCTGGGCGTTTCCCTCGGTCTGGCACTGGGCGTGCTGGCAGCCGTGAAAAAGGGCTCGTTCTGGGATTATCTCGTCGTGGCCCTGTCCATTTTGCTCATCTCCGTGCCAAACCTGGTGTTTGCGCTATTGCTGCAACAGGTGTTTGCGGGCAAGCTGGGGTGGTTCCCGGTCATCGGCTGGCCCAGTAACCATCTGTGGACCAGCGGCTGGAACTACACCGTGCTGCCCACTCTGGCGGGCTGCTTTGGCTACATCGCGTCCTATGCCCGCCTGCTCAAGGCCAGTATGCTGGATGTCATGAATCAGGATTACATCCTGACTGCCGAGTCCAAGGGCCTCACCCACCGGGAGGTCATCCTGCACCACGTCCTGCGCAACTCGTTCATCCCCATCGTGACCAACCTCCCCATGAGCGTGGCCATGTGCATTACCGGCTCGTTTTTCATTGAGAGCGTCTTCTCCATCCCGGGCCTGGGCCTGTACTACGTCAATGCCGTGGCGGCACAGGATGTCACCATCGTCATGGGCGAGACCGTCATTCTGGCAGCGCTCTACATCATCGTGGTCTTTGTGACCGATATTCTGTACACCGTCGTCGATCCCCGCATCCGGATCCGCGGCGGCAAGCGGTAAGGAGGCGCGGCATTATGAGTGAAACTGCAAAATTCCTCACCCCGGAGCAGGCAGCCCGGGTGGACCACAGCCGCTTTGACGCGGAAAAGATCGACCGTCCCACCATCACCTACTGGCAGGGCGCGTGGCGCCGACTCAAGAAGAACCCGCTGGCTGTCGTCGCCATGGTGATGCTGGCCGTGGTCCTCTTCTTCGTGCTGCTGGGCCCCACCATCAGCGGCCAGGAGTACATCAAGATCAACGCGTCCATCAAGAATACGGCTCCGAACAGTGCCAACTGGTTTGGCACCGACACCATGGGCCGTGATATCTTCTGCCGTGTCTGGATCGGCGCCCGGCTGTCCCTCATCGTGGCACTGGTCTGCTCCACCATCCAGATCGTGGTGGGCTGCGCCTATGGCGGTGCCATGGCTTACTTTGGCGGCACCGTGGACAGCGTGATGATGCGTGTTATTGAGGTCATCACCTCGTTCCCCTCCCTGCTCATCACCCTGCTCATCATGATGGTGGTGGGCCAGAACGTGGGCGGCCTGCTGTTTGCCATGTGCATCACCTCCTGGTGCGGCACGGCCCGCCAGATGCGCGGCCAGCTCATGCAGCTGCGGGAATCCGAGTATGTGCAGGCGGCCCAGATGATCGGTGCCTCCCCGGTCCGCATCATCATCAAGCACCTGCTGCCCAACACCGTCAGCATCCTGATCCTGAACCTCTGCTCCAGCATCCCCAGCTATATCTTTACCGAGGCCAGCCTGAGCTTCCTCGGCATGGGCCTGTCCAGCGATGTCATCAGCCTGGGCGTCCTCATCAGCCAGGGCAAGGCCAAGATGGATTTCTACCCCTGGCAGCTGTTCTTCCCGGCGGCAGTGCTCTGCATTGCGGTGCTGGCGTTCAACCTGCTGGGCGATGGTCTGCGCGACGCGCTGGACCCCCGCACCATTGAATAAGGAGGCTGCGACATGAGTGAAAAACTGTTGGAAGTCAAAAATCTGCGGGTCTCCTACCACACCTATGCCGGTGAGGTACAGAGCGTGCGCGGCGTCAGCTTTACGGTAAACAAGGGCGAGACGGTGGCCGTTGTGGGTGAGTCCGGCTGCGGCAAGTCTGTTACGGCCAAGAGCATCATGCGGCTGATCAAAACGCCGCCCGCTGAGATCAAAGAGGGCAGTGAAATTATCTTTGACGGCGAGGATGTGCTCCAGTTCAACGAAAAGCGCCTCTGCGCCTACCGCGGCGGCGAGGTGGCCATGGTGTTCCAGGACGCGCTGGCGGCCCTGAACCCCACCATGACCGTGGGCAACCAGATCATTGAGAACCTGCGCCACCACACCAAACTGAGCAAAAAAGAGGCCAAGGCCCGTGCCGTGGAGCTGCTGCGGATGGTGGGGATCCCCCAGCCGGAGAGCCGGGTGGACCAGTACCCGCACGAGTTCTCGGGCGGAATGCGCCAGCGCGTGATGATCGCCATTGCGTTTGCCTGCGACCCCAAGCTGCTCATCGCCGATGAGCCCACCACGGCCCTGGATGTGACCATTCAGGCCCAGATTATCGACCTCATCAAGGCGCTGCAGAAAGAAAAGAACGCCTCGGTCATCCTCATCACCCACGACCTGGGCGTTGTGGCCAATATCGCGGACCGCATCGTGGTCATGTACGCCGGCCAGATCGTGGAGCGGGGCACCAGCATTGAGGTGTTCCACCACCCGCGCCACCCCTACACCAACGCCCTGCTGGAAGCAGTGCCCCGCCTGGACCTGCAGAACAAGCAGCAGCTGGCCAGCATCGAGGGCACCCCGCCTGACCTGATCGCGCCGCCCAAGGGCTGCCCGTTCTGCACCCGGTGCAAGTATTGCATGGAGATCTGCTGCGAGCAGCAGCCCCCGGTGCTGAATTTTGGCGACGGCCACGAGGCAAGCTGCTGGCTGTATCAGCTGGAAACGCCTGCCGCCGACGCACCCTTTACACAGGAGGCCCACTATGAAGGATAATGTTGTGCTGGAAGTCAGCCACCTGAAAAAATACTTCGACCTCGGCCATGGCCGCACCCTGCACGCGGTGGACGACGTTTCGTTCAGCATCCGTGAGGGCGAGACGCTGGGCCTGGTGGGCGAGTCCGGCTGCGGTAAGACCACCTGCGGCCGCACCTGCCTGGGCATGTACAACAAGACCGATGGACAGGTGCTCTACCGGGGCAAGGACGTTCACGCCCTGAAAGGCAGTGAGCTCTTCGCCTATAAGCGGGAGGCTCAGATGGTCTTCCAGGACCCGTACGCTTCCCTGGACCCCCGCATGACCGTCAGCGATATCATCGCCGAGGGCATGGATGTCCACCACCTGTATCAAAACAAGGCCGAGCGCGCCGAGAAAATTTACGGCCTGCTGGAAAAAGTGGGCCTGAACAAGGAGCACGCCAACCGCTTCATCCACGAGTTCTCCGGCGGCCAGCGCCAGCGCATCGGCATTGCCCGTGCCCTGGCCATGGAGCCCAAGTTCCTCGTGATGGACGAGCCCATCTCGGCGCTGGACGTTTCCATTCAGGCACAGGTCATCAACATGCTGATCCGCCTGCAAAAGGAGATGGGCCTGACCTACCTGTTCGTGGCCCATGATCTCTCCATGGTCAAGCACATCTCGGACCGTGTGGCCGTCATGTATCTGGGCCAGATCGTGGAGATCACCCGCTCGGAGGAGCTGTACAGCCACCCGCTCCACCCCTATACCCAGGCGCTGCTCTCGGCCATCCCCATCCCGGACCCCATCATTGAGGCCGAGCGGGAGACCAAGCGCATCCATCTGGAGGGCGAGGTCACCAGCCCCATCGACCCGGCTCCCGGCTGCCGCTTTGCCAGCCGCTGCCCCTACGCCACCGCCCGCTGCAAAGAAGCGACCCCCACCCTGAAAGAGGTGGGCACCGGCCACGAGGTGGCCTGCTTCCGGGTGACGGGCGAATAAGCGGGGCGGCTCCATGCAAGACAAAAAAGCTGGGAACCGCTTTGCCCTGCTCCTGAAAGACGCCGGGAAAGCGTTTCTTCTTGGGCTGGCTGTGGCGGCAGGCGTTTTCATCCTTCTGCTTGCAGTGGGCGCGGTGAGCCATGGCTTTTCCGCGCTGGCCGGGCTGGAGCTGGCCCGGCGGGGGCTGTTCATCGTGGGGGCACTGGCCCTGCTGGTGAGCGCCGGAGCCCTCCTCTTGCCTGAAAAAGCGGCCTCCGTCCGCGAAAAGGACGGCTGGACTGCCCGTTTTGGCCGCTTCGGCCTCTTCGGGGTGCTGTTCTGCGCCGCCGCGGCTATTTTGCTCGTGGCCGGTGTGCTGGATGGCTGGATGTATTCTGCATTCGTTTAAGGTTATGCCAAAGGCTCTCCCTTTGGGAGAGCTGGCGCGTCAGCGCCTGAGAGGGCAAGTCCGGTAAAATAAAACATAAAAACACAGCGATACGATGTCTCTGACAAACAGAGATCGTATCGCTGTGTTTTTTGCTTTTTGTCAGCATCCTTGCTCTCTCCGCCATTGCTTCGCAATGCCACCTTGCCCCCTTCTGGCACTTTCGTGCCACCTCCCCCGGCCGGGGGAGTCTTTCAAAGGGAGAGCCTTTGACAAAGAAAAGAGACTGTGCTACAATATCACACGGAAAAGGAGGGGAGAGCCCATGCCGCACCGCACGCTGCAGGAAGAAGAGCGAAGCCTTTGGACGCTCTTTGGCACGTTTTTTAAGATCGGCCTGTTCACCTTTGGGGGCGGCTATGCCATGATCGCCCTGCTGGAAAATGAGTTCATCACCCAAAAGCACTGGCTGGGCCGGGACGAGTTTCTGGATATGGCCGCCATTGCCGAGTCCACCCCGGGGCCGGTGGCCATCAACAGTGCCACCTATCTGGGTTATAAACTGGCCGGGGTGCCGGGGGCGGCCGTGGCCACGGTGGCCGTCTCCCTGCCGTCGTTTGGCATCATCTACGCCATCTCCCTGTTTTTTGACCAGTTCACGTCCCTGACGGTGGTGGCGCACGCTTTTCAGGGCATTCAGGTCTGTGTCATCTACCTCATCTTCTTGGCGGGCGTCCGGATGCTCAAGGCGCTGGAGCGCACGCCCCTCAATGTGGGCATCCTGCTGGTGGTCATGGCCTGCATGATCGCGTTCTCTCTGCTGGCGGTCAAGTTCTCCTCCATCGCGTTCATCCTCCTCAGCGGCATGGTGGGCGTGGCCGTCTGGGGGACGGGCAGAAATCAGAAAGGCGGGAGGTGAGCGGGATGCTCTGGCAGTTGTTCTGGACGTTTCTGGAAATCGGTGCCGTCTCCTTTGGCGGCGGCTACGGCATGATCTCTCTCATCCGGGAGAAAGTGCTTCTCCACGGCTGGCTGGAGGAGACGCAGTTTTTGAGTTTTATTGCCGTGTCGGAGTCCACCCCGGGGCCGCTGGCCATCAATATGGCAACGTTCATCGGGTCCTCGCAGGCCGGTGCGGCGGGGGCGATCTGCGCCACACTGGGGGTGGTGCTGCCCTCGTTTTTCATCATCCTGCTCATTGCGGCGCTCATCCATAATCTGTTGCAGTACGCGGGGGTCAACGCGTTCCTCTCCGGCATCCGGCCCTGTGTGGTGGCCCTCATTCTGGCCACGGCCGTCACCATGGGCCTGAGCAGCCTGCTGGGCGTCTCCACGCTGGCGGACACCCCCGCCCCTGCCTGGCAGGGCATCGGCATTCTGGCGGCTCTGCTGTTGCTCCATTTTGGCTGGCAGAAGTGGAAAGGCAAAGCTCCCTCCCCCATTGCGATGATCCTAGTCTCCGCAGTGCTGGGCGTGGTGGTCTATCACTGAAAATTTTGGACTTTTTCAATTGCGGACGTTTGGCGTAAATGGCATGTGGCGCTTGACATTTTGGTAAGGGTGCGTATAATAAAAAGTACGAACGAAGTATGTGTGCATGGTTCTCATGAACGCAACAAGAAGCCCCGCGGTATTGCTACTACCGCGGGGCTTCTTGCGCTTATGGATTAGTGCTTGTCGCTTCTGAATAGTACGTCAAGCCACTTGCAGATAAAGTTCGCCACAATACCTGCTGCGACGGACCACACGAACGAAGAAATCGTGTACATAGTTCTCACCTCCTTCCCCGCTCGGGGGACGGCGGAAAGCGACATCTTTATGATAACATAAAATTTGACAAAACACAACAAAACAGCGCCCGTGCAGATCCACCTGCACGGGCGCTGTTTTTCTGCAATTTAATTTTAAGATCAATCGTCGTCGCTGTCCAGCTTGAGCACGGCGGTAAAAGCCTCGCTGGGGAGCTCGACACTGCCCAGCTGGCGCATCTTCTTTTTGCCCTCTTTCTGCTTTTCCAGCAGTTTCTTTTTGCGGGAGATGTCGCCGCCATAGCACTTGGCAAGCACGTCCTTGCGCATGGCCTTGACGGTCTCGCGGGCAATGATCTTGCCGCCGATGGCCGCCTGCACGGGGATCTCAAACAGGGTGCGGGGGATGTTGTCCCGCAGCTTCTCGCAGATGCGGCGGCCCTTGGCGTAGGCGTTGTCCCGGAAGACGATCATGGAGAGGGCGTCCACGGGGTCGCCGTTGAGCAGGAAGTCCAGCTTGACAAGGTCGCTCTCGCGGTACTCCTTGAACTCGTAATCGTAGCTGGCGTAGCCGCGGCTCCGGCTCTTGATGGCGTCAAAGAAGTCGTAGACGATCTCGCCCAGCGGCAGGGCGTAGTGGAGGTCCACACGGACGTCATCGAGGTATTTCATGTCAGCCAGCACGCCGCGCTTCTGCTGGCAGAGATCCATCAGGGCACCCACATACTCGTTGGGGGTGTAGAGGTGGACGTCCACAAAGGGCTCCTCCTGCTTGACGATGTTGGAGGGGTCCGGATAGCTGGACGGGTTATCGATCATCTCCACGGTGCCATCGGTCAGGGTCAGCCGGTAGCGGACACTGGGGGTGGTGGTGATGATGTCCAGGTCAAACTCCCGCTCCAGACGCTCGGTGATGATCTCCATGTGGAGCAGGCCCAGGAAGCCGCAGCGGAAGCCGAAGCCCAGAGCCGCGCTGGTCTCCAGCTCAAAGGTCAGGGAAGCGTCGTTGAGCTGCAGCTTTTCCAGGGCGTCTTTCAGGTCGGGGTACTTGGCACCGTCGGCGGGGTAGATGCCGCAGAAGACCATGGGCTTGACCTGACGGTAGCCGGGCAGGGCCTCCGGGGTGGGGTTGTTGGCCAGCGTGACGGTATCGCCCACGCGGGTGTCCTGCACCGTCTTGATGCTGGCGGTCAGGTAGCCGACCTCGCCGGCCTGCAGCTGGCTGCAGGGGGTCAGGCTGGTGGCCCCCATGTGGCCCACCTCCACCAGCGTGAACTGGGCCCCGGTGGCCATCAGGCGGATGGTGTCGCCGGGCTTGACGGTGCCCTCAAACACGCGGATATAAACGATGACGCCCTTGTAGCTGTCGTAGATGCTGTCAAAAATCAGGGCCTTGAGGGGGGCGTCCGGGTCACCGGTGGGGGCGGGGATGTCGCTGACCACCCGCTCCAGCACCTGATCGACGTTGAGGCCGGTCTTGGCGGAGACGCGGGGAGCGTCCAGGCAGGGCAGGCCGATGACGTCCTCCACCTCCTGGGCCACCTCGTCCGGGTGGGCAGAGGGCAGGTCGATCTTGTTCAGGATGGGCACCAGCTCCAGGTCATGCTCCAGCGCCATATAAGTGTTAGCCAGTGTCTGGGCCTCCACGCCCTGGGTGGCGTCCACCACCAGGATGGCACCCTCGCAGGCGGCCAGGCTACGGCTCACCTCGTAGGCAAAGTCCACATGGCCCGGGGTGTCGATGAGGTTGAACTCGTAGGTCTTGCCGTCCTTGGCGGTGTAGTTCATGGTCACGGCGCGGGCCTTGATGGTGATGCCGCGCTCCCGCTCGATGTCCATGTTGTCCAGGATCTGGTCTTCCATGGTGCGCTCGTCCACGCTCTTGGTCAGCTCCAGAATACGGTCCGAGAGGGTGGATTTGCCGTGGTCGATGTGTGCAATGATGCAGAAATTGCGGATGTTGTCTCTTGCCATTGGTTCCTCCAAACGAGAGATTTAGTTGTTGAGAATCCAGTCTTCCACGGCCGTGATCTCGCCGTGCTCTAAGTAGACCCGGGGCACCCGGCGGGCCACGCCGCAGAGCACCTCGTAGGAAATGGTATCGGTCTTGCGGGCAATGTCCTCAGCGCTGTCGCTGACGGCGCCGCCCCAGAGGATGGCCTCGTCGTCCTCATGGACGTCCGGTACATTGGTCACGTCCACCATGAGCTGGTCCATGCAGACCCGGCCCACCACGGGGCAGGGCTTGCCGTGGATCTCCACGATGCCCTGCCCGCAGCTCAGCAGGCGGGGATAGCCGTCGGCGTAGCCCGCGCAGAGGGTAGCGATCTTCGTAGGCGTTTCGGCCGTAAAACGGCGGCCATAGCTGGTAGACTGCCCCGGCTGCAGCTCCTTGACCATGCTCACCACGGTCTTGAGCTTCATCACCGGGCGGAACAGCCCGAAGCGGACGGCGCTGCTGGGGTCGAAGCCGTAGAGGATGATGCCCGGGCGGGCCATGCAGCGGGAGCGTTCCAGCCCCTCCGGCCATTCCGGGTGGAGCATGACCCCGGCGGAGTTGTCACAGTGGACAAGGGCGGGCTCGTGTCCGGCGGTTTTCAGTGCCTGAAATGCCTGAACGAACAGGGCGTGCTGCTCGGCGGTGTAGGCCACATCGGCCTCGTCCGTCTCATCGGCCACGGCAAAGTGCTGGAACAGGCCGGTCATTGCAAGGCCTGGCAGCTGACAGGCGTGGGCCATCTCCCGGACGGCCTTTTCGAAATCCGTGCGGAGAGCAAAGCCGATGCGGCCCATGCCGGTGTCCGCCTTGAGATGGACCTGCACCCGGCCGCCTGCCGCGCAGGCCGCTTTGCTCAGAGCCTCGGCCTGTTCCAGAGAGTAGCAGGCCGCCGTGATGTGGTTCCGGATGAGGTCGGCGGCGCAGCTGGCGTAGACATGGCCCAAAATCAAAATGGGCAGGGTGAGCCCGGCCTGCCGCAGCTGCAATGCCTCGGCCAGGCAGCTGCAGGCCAGCCAGGCGGCCCCCTCCTCGGCAAAGACCCGGGCACACTGCACGGCCCCGTGGCCGTAGCTGTCGGCCTTGACAACGGCGCAGAGGGGCAGCTCCCCGGCCCGCTGCTTGACCGCCCGGAAATTTTGCCGCAGGGCGTCCAGATCGATCTCGGCCCAGACGTGTTTTTCAAAAACTTGGTTTGGCATAATAAAGTCGCCTCTTTCGGTTCAAAACTCAGGACAGGCGGACACTCTCCACGAGGTTGACGATATCGCTGATGGAGGCCAGCTTGGTCAGGCCGGAGACATAGACCACATCGCCGCTGTCGTAGGTGATGGTGGCCAGGACCGCGTAATAAGCTTGAATGTCGCACCGCACGGCGGTGACGGTGGCACCGTCCACGCTCAGGTTCACCTTGCGGGGGCTGATGACGCCATAGGCCTCTTTCAGGTCGCTTTCTGACTGCTGAATGAAATCAGCGTAGGTGTCTTTGTCGCCCCGCTGGAACAGCACCACCTGATAATTGGCGTCAGAGCTGTCGGCAGCGGAGGCCAGCTCCAGTGCATGGCCCAGCGTGGCGTCCTCGGTCATCTCACAGACGGGCCAGATGCCGCTTTCGTAAGAAACGGTCACGCCATTCTCCGCGGTGTAGGTGGTGTCGGGGTTGGCCGGGGTGCGGCGGTTGACCACGAGGGTGAGGATAAAATAGGCCAATGCGCCCAGCAGGACGATGATGCCCATGGCGAGCAGGAGCTTGGAGCCGCGGGCCTGTGCGGCGTCGCGCTGGTGGAGGTCTTTGGACATGGAACATTCTCCTTTAAACAATATACCTTTACAGTATAACACAACTGGCCGCGGATTTGTAGCACCACCGTGCAGAAAATGCGCTCCGGACACGAAAAAAGAAACCAAAAATCAAAAATCTGAAATCAAGAGCTTTCGAGAGAAAACGAGAGATTTTAGAAGATTTAAAAATTTACGCTGAAAAAATCAAAAAATAGTGTTGACAGGCGCTATTTTGTGTTGTATACTGACACTCGCGCCCCAAAAGGGTGCCTGAACCGTACAAAACACTTATCAGGAGGAAATAGATATGAGCACTACTCTCGTAAAGCCCGCTGAAGTCGAGCGCAAGTGGTATCTGCTCGACGCTGCCGGCAAGAGCCTGGGCCACGTCGCTGCTGAGGCTGCTGTTCTGCTGCGCGGCAAGCAGAAAGTTAACTACACCCCCAACGTTGATTGCGGTGACTATGTTGTCGTCATCAACTGCGACAAGGCTGTCCTGACCGGCAAGAAGGCCGAGCAGAAGTTCCACATCACCCACAGCAAGTTCATCGGCGGCCTGAAGAAGGTCCAGTACAGCAAGCTGATGGCTGAGAACAGCGATCTGGCTATGACCTACGCTGTCAAGGGCATGATCCCCTCTAACACCATCGGTGCAAAGGCTCTGACCCGCCTGCACTGCTACCAGGGTGCCGAGCACGCTCACGCAGCTCAGAAGCCCGAGAAGATCGAGTTCTAAGAAGGAGGCAATTGAACATGTACGAAACCAAACCTTATTTCTACGGCACTGGTCGTCGTAAGGATTCCGTTGCCCGCGTTCGCGTTTACACTGGCACCGGCAAAGTCACCATCAACGATCGTGATATCGACAACTACTTCGGTCTGGAGACCCTGAAGCTGATCGTCCGTTCTCCGCTGGTCCTGCTGGGCCTGGAGGGCAAGTATGACGTCGTCGTCCGCGTTTCCGGCGGCGGTGTTTCCGGTCAGGCTGGCGCTATCCGCCACGGTCTGGCTCGCGCCCTGCTGCAGCAGAACGAGGAGAACCGTTCTGTTCTGAAGAAGGCTGGCTTCCTGACCCGTGATCCTCGTATGAAGGAGCGCAAGAAGTACGGTCTGAAAGCTGCACGTCGTGCACCTCAGTTCAGCAAGCGCTAATCTACAACTTAAAAACGCTAAAAAAGCCCGGAAATACGCTATTTCCGGGCTTTTTCTATGCCCCAAAATTCTGTCTGAGCTGTTCGGCTTTGATGGAATTTGAACGGAAATTTATGGGTTTATAGTGGTCAAATTACTGGTGGACAAGCCCATTTTGACCTCTTATGGGTTAAATTACTGGTGGACAATACCACGATACAAGATACCATGGAGGAATATGATAATGTCGAAAGATGAGTATTTGATAACCGATACGCCCCTCAAAGCGTTGACGGTTTTTGCAATGCCAATGATTCTTGGAAGTTTTTTTCAGCAAATATACAATATGGCCGACTCTATTATTGTCGGCCAGTTTGTTGGTTCTTCCGCACTTGCAGCTGTCGGTGCATGTGCAGCATTGACCAATGTGTTCATTTGTGTGGCACTGGGAGCCGGTGTCGGAGCCGGTGTGCTTGTGAGCCGTTATTTCGGAGCCAGGGAGTATGGCAAAATGAAAACAATCGTGTCAACCTCCTTGATTAGCTTTTTGCTTCTAAGTATAGTCCTTGGTGTTTTTGGCTTTTTCTTCGCCAACTCGATGATGAGTGGACTGCAAACCCCTGCCGACATACTGGATGATGCAGTACTGTATCTGCGGGTCTATTTTGTGGGCTTTCCGTTTCTGTTTATGTATAACATTCTTTCTACCATGTTCACCTCAATCGGCGAATCCAAAATTCCGCTGGGACTGCTGATTTTTTCGTCTATCCTGAATATTTTAATGGATCTTTGGATGGTAGCCGGGCTAGGTCTCGGTGTGTTCGGTGCGGCGATTGCAACCCTGATTGCACAGGGAATTTCCGCAGTGTTTTCGTTTTTGATTTTCTTTGCACGGATGCAGCAATATAAAAGCCCCTTTAACAGGTTTGAACGGCAGGAGCTGTATTCCATGCTTCGCATTGCGGTGCCGTCGGTTTTACAGCAGTCCACAGTGTCCATCGGTATGATGATTGTGCAGGCAGTGGTAAATCCTTTCGGTACACAGGCACTCGCCGGGTATGCAGCAACGATGAGGGTGGAAAATGTTTTTTCATTGATCTTTGTATCCATCGGCAATGCGGTTTCGCCGTATGTTTCCCAGAATCTTGGTGCAAAGAAAATGGATCGCATCAAAAAAGGCTACCATGCTGCACTGGTGCTGGATCTGTGCTTTGCGGCCATTGCGTTTGTGACCATTGAAGCGCTGCATACGCAGATCTCCTCACTGTTCTTAGGAAAAGACGGAACGGCGTTTGCCTATCAGGTGTCTGGTGATTATATGAGGTGGCTTGGTTACTTTTTCATCTTCATGGGGATCAAGATGGCAACCGATGGAGTTCTTCGCGGTCTCGGAATTATGCGTCCGTTCCTCGTTGCAAACATAGTGAATCTTGCGATTCGTCTGTCCGTTGCCCTAATCTGTGCACCACGTTTCGGCATTGCCTTTGTCTGGCTTGCGGTACCAGTTGGCTGGCTTGCAAACTTTTTAATCTCCTATGTGGCTCTTAGGAGATCATGGTCGACTGATAAAATGACATCCATTCGTTAACTTCCAGTTTGGAAAATTGAAAAAAACGGAATTTCCCTATTATGACATATAAACTCTTGACAATAAAGCTCCTATATAGTATGTTTTTAATAAACTACTATATAGGAGCTTTTGTATGGAAATGAATGGAGGATTTCTTGTCACCAAAATAAAACAGCTTGGAGACCGGATTTTCGAGAAGATTCTCAGCGAAAAAAATATTGATGCGTTTAATGGAGCCCAAGGGCGTATTCTTTATGTGCTGTGGCAGAAGGATGGTATCTCAATCAGGTCACTCTCGGTCAAATGCGGATTAGCGATAACATCTCTTACTACGATGCTGGAAAGAATGGAAAATCAAGGGCTGATAAGCCGTGTTCCGTCTGAAACGGACAAAAGGAAAACGCTCCTGTTTCTGACTGAGAAAGCACATTCCTTAAAGGGCGAGTACGATTCTGTATCTGATGAGATGGGCAGTATTTACTACAAAGGTTTTTCAGAGGAAGAAATTGCCCGGTTTGAGGAATGCCTCGACCGCATCAGAAAGAATCTTGAGGAGTGGCAGAAGTCATGAGTATTTGTATCAAAGAGCAGATTCAGAACATGAATATCGTCATTGGCTGCACAGTGGGGTGTACATATTGCTATGCCCGCAACAACGTGAAACGCTGGCATATGATGGATGACTTCGCTGACCCTGAATTCTTTCCGGGTAAGCTCAAGATGATGGAAAAGAAACGTCCGCAGAACTTTCTTCTTACCGGCATGAGCGATCTCTCCGGATGGAAGCCGGAATGGAGAGACGAGGTATTTGCAAAGATCCGTGAAAATCCACAGCATCAGTTTCTGTTTCTGACCAAGCGACCTGATCTGCTGGATTTTGATACCGATCTGGAAAACGCATGGTTTGGCGTTACGGTGACGAGGAAAGCAGAACTGTGGCGTATCGACGCCCTTCGGAAAAACGTCAGAGCAAAACATTACCATGTTACCTTTGAGCCGTTATTCGACGATCCCGGCACAGTTGACCTTTCCGGAATCAATTGGATCGTTGTGGGCACCATGACCGGAGCTCAGAGCAGGAAGATTCATACGGAGCCGGAATGGGCGTGGTCTCTGGCGGATCAGGCACATAAGCTCGGCATTCCGGTGTTTATGAAGGAAGACCTTGTCCCTATCATAGGGGATGAAAATATGATTCAGGAAATGCCGGAAGGATTTAATAAAGTGTTAGAGGTACAGAAATCATGGAAGAAGTAATAAATGGAATCCTCATTCGTGAGGTGGAAACAAAGAACATTATGACGAAGTCTAGTCTGCCGGTAGGCGGTTACTCGGTCAATCCCTATGTGGGCTGTACACATGCCTGCAAGTATTGCTATGCTTCTTTTATGAAGCGATTTACCGGGCACACGGAAGAATGGGGCACATTCCTTGATGTGAAGCATTGGCCAGAAATTAAAAATCCGAAGAAATATGCCGGACAGCGGGTGGTCATCGGTTCTGTGACAGATGGCTACAATCCGCAGGAGGAGCAATTCGGGAATACCAGAAAACTTCTGGAGCAGCTGATCGGCAGTGACGCAGATATTCTGATCTGCACAAAGTCGGATCTTGTGGTACGGGATATTGATCTGCTGAAGAAGCTTGGACGTGTAACCGTTTCATGGTCGATCAACACACTGGATGAAAATTTCAAGAACGATATGGACTCTGCTTCGAGCATTGAGCGGCGTATCGCTGCTATGAAGCAGGTATATGAAGCAGGTATCCGTACAGTCTGTTTCGTATCCCCGGTATTTCCCGGTATCACGGATTTTGAAGCCATCTTTGAGCGGGTAAAAGATCAGTGCGATCTGTTCTGGCTCGAAAACCTTAATCTTCGGGGCGGCTTCAAAAAGACAATTATGGATTATATCGCCGAAAAACAGCCTGATCTTGTGCTACTTTACGATGAGATCTATAACAAGCATAACCGCAGCTACTTTGAAGCACTTGAAGTAAAAGCTGCGGAAATGGCTAAGAAGTATGATTGTCCCTTTGTGGATAATGAAATGCCTTATGGAAGAGTCCCGCAGGGACATCCGGTAATCGTGGATTATTTCTATCATGAGGAAATCCGTGGGACAGAGAATACCGGAAAAAGAAATCGCTAACTTCCAGTTTGTAGACCTAAAACAGAATCCCGTTCCTTACATAGCAGTCATGTACTTCGGTGCCTGGCTGCTAATTTTTTTGCGAAAGGAGCAGTATCGAATAAAGCTTGTATTAGCAGAAAAGCCCTCGGTTGCCTTGTATACGTTATAATCATAAAAGAAACGCCTCGGGACCGCACGGTTTCGGGGCGTTTTGGGCGGGGGTAGACAAATGAGATGAATGCAAGAATACTGTGAAGTGAAAGCTCTTCATTTTTCTTGACAAAACCTGCCCGGAGCGCTATCATGAGCTTAACGCAGACAATGGAGCCTGGAGTGTGTTCACTCTGGGCTTTTTTCGTGTCTGGGATCGCTGCGGGCCAATAGAGGGGGCTCGCAGCCAGGAAAATGGGTGCTGACCCGGGCGGAATGGTGTCCGCCGGGCGGCCTGAGGAAAAGGAGCTTGGAAATGATGAACGGGAATGTGAATGGAATGACCATCCGGCTGCTGGGCTGCGCCCTGGCCATGCTGGTGCTGGCGGCAATGTCCGTTACCACGGGCAGCTTTGCAAAGGCTGCCGATGCACGCGATGCCGCACAGGCAAACCATGTGGCTGCGGAAGATGTCGTTTGGGAAATGAAATAAGCTCTTTTTACTGCGCAAGCAGCAGCACCCCGGGGCAATATCAGCCTCGGGGTGCTTTTTTGTGCCGTTATTTCTGCTTCAGACGGGTCAGGTACTGGTCGGCCTCAATGGCTTCGGGGGTGAAGCTGTTGTTCTCCCACCAGTTCACCAGCGCCGCTGCCACCGTGATGCCGGTGCTTACCAGCTGCTCCAGCTGTTCGGACTCGATGGGCAGCACGGAATGGCCGGTACAGCTCAGCAGCTGGTTGGTCAGGGCCAGCGCCAGCGCGGCGGTGCGGGCCATGGTAGAGGCAGAGATCTTGCAGGGCTTTTTCATAGAGGGCTCTCCTTTCTTATTTTGGTGGTAAATTTCAAATCGCTGGATGGGCCGCTCTCAGCCCGTCCAGCGGGCTTTGGTGCTGCGGGTGTCCAGATGTACCCAGCCGCAGGCGCGGCCTTTGCGGGGCGGGTAGCGCCCGATGCCTCCTTTGCCGGGCAGCAGGGTCTCAGCGTAGGCGGCGGCTTCCGCCACGCTGACGCCCTCCACCCGGAAATCAGCGGCCCGCCCGTACAGATGCTGGCTGTGGGGCGAAGCGCCGGGGATCGAAGCGTTGTGGGCGGCGGTGCGGAACCCGCTGGTAATGGCCACCGGACACCCGAAATGCAGACGGATGGCTTCCAGCAGGGCGGCCAGTTCTTCCTCCACAAAAATGGGGTCGGAACCATCCCGGCAGGCGAACTCCCGCACCCGGAAATGCGGGGTCAGGTGCAGTGCTCCGTCCCGGGCGAGGGAATAGGCTTTTAGGGCCATGGGGCCTCCTCTCTATTATATAATGTGTCTCCCCATGGGGTTTGCCTGCGGCCGCAGGGCGGTGCTTCCCGGGTTGCTGGCCCGATTGTACCAGAGCGGCGGCCAAGGCGGAAGTGCATATTTTTTTATTACGTGTTTTTACGTTTCGGCATTTTGCTAAACGCCATTTTCAGCGAGAAATTCAAAAGAAATTCGGCGTTGATTTTTACAAAAAATCAGTGCCGAATTTGTGCGGAAATTGGCCGTTTGCGGTCGGTTTGCAGTCACGAAAACGGGCTTTGAAACTGCAATTTTACTCCCGGAAAATCAAATTTAGATGTTAAAAAATTATGAACGAATAAGACAACTATTTTGCGCAAAAATCAGAAAGAAATGCTCTAAAATAATATATTTCCGGGAAAACACTGTGCAAATTGCACAAAGAACTATGTCAAGTATCTAACAAAGTCCAGACGGCGGATTTGACAAATCGGGCTCAGTCTGCTAAAATAATGCCCGCTCAACGAACCAACAGACGTTGCAGCGTATAAAAATTCACAAAGATGAAGTGAAATTCCGTCCGAAGACGGCCCGAGCACAGGCGGGTACTGCCTGCGCGTGGAGCAATGGATGCCTGCATCCGGCTCCCGAAACCAAAATGATGAAAAGAGAGGAGTTGTCTCGTATCGCTTCCGTCAAATTTAAAAAAGCAATCACGGACTGCAGCCATGCAGTCTCTCACCGTGTGCTGGCGTTCTGCGTCATGGCGGCGTGCCTTGTGTTCACGCTGGCTGTGACCGCCGCGAATCTGCGCCTGACTTACGTCACCGACTCCCACGGTGCGCGGCAGGTGGTCCTCACCTCGGCTGAGAGTGACCCTGCCCGCGTGATGAACCTTTCCGGCATTGAGGCCGAGGAGGGCGACAACGTCTACTACACTGCGTTCAGCGGCAACCTTGCTTCCCTGAACATTGAGCGCGCGTTCGCTGTCAGCATTCAGGCGGACGGGCAGGAGTATTCCGTCAAGATGGCCGTCGGCACCGTGGCCGACGCGCTGGAGCGCGCGGGCATCACGCTGGATGCCGACGACTACACGGAGCCTGCCCTCAACGATCTGGTCACGGTGGGCAGCAAGATCGTGGTGCACCGTGTGGATTATCAGGACAAGGTGGAGACCCAGACCATCCCCTACGATACCGAGTATGTCTACACCAGCCTGTACTTCCGCAACACCGGCCGCACCACCACCCTCCAGCATGGCTCGGAGGGCCAGCAGACCGTTACCACCCGTGAGCGCTATGTGGACGGCGAGCTGGAGAACAGCATGGTGGTGGATGTGACCACCACCGCGGAGCCCACGAACCATGTGGTCAAGACCTACGGCGCGGGCGCTCCCGTTTCGCCCCTGACCGGCCCGGACGGCACCACCAACCCGCCGTCCTCCTACAGCCAGGTGCTTACGGGCAAGGCCACCGGCTATTATTCCAAGAGCGGCAAGGGCTCGTCCGGCTTAGGCCTGGGCTATGGCACCGTGGCCGTGGACCCGAGTGTCATCCCTTACGGTACCCTGCTGTATATCACCTCCACCGATGGCAGCTTTGTTTACGGCTACGCGGTGGCCACCGATACCGGCATTGCCCTGCAGAACGGCCACATCCTTGTGGACCTGTTCTATGAGACCTACGCCGAGTCGGTCATCAATGGCGCCATCCAGGTCAATGTTTACGTTGTGAACTGAGCCGCTGGCAGCGCTGGTAAATTTTAAGAAAAAACATCCGTTTCTTTCTGTGCAATTTCCGCACAAAAAGGGACGGATGTTTCTTTTTTGTCCGGTTTCTGTCAGGTTTGCTGATATTTCTCGTTTAAAATTGGCGAGTTTGTATATATAAGAAAAATATTAAGGAAAAGATTATGGTACATTTTATGGAAAAAGCCTTGCAAAATCGGAAATAATTTTTTAATATAATAGAGTAAAAGGTATCAGACTGCCATCCGGCAGCCGATACGGGGAGGAGCGTTTATGAAACCGACTGAGGAAAAGATCCACAGCAGTCCATCGGACCTGCCTGTGTATTTGTTCAAGCAGGGCAATAACTGTGAAGCGTACCGCTACTTTGGCGCGCACATTGAGCAGCGGGCCGGGGAGACGGGCGTGGTATTCCGCGTCTGGGCACCGCATGCCGTGGCCATCAGCGTGGTGGGCGATTTTAACAGCTGGAAACCGGGAAGCCACCCGATGCGCAAAGTGGACGGCGATTCTGTCTGGGAGCTGTTCATCCCGGGCATGAAAGAATACGACGTGTACAAATACTGCGTCACCACCCGCGCGGGGGATCTGGTTTATAAGGCCGACCCCTACGCGTTCCACGCCGAGACCCGCCCGTCCAACGGCAGCAAGGTCTACGACCTGAACGGCTATGCCTGGCATGACGAGAGCTGGCAGGCCGCCCAGAAGAAAGCCGACGTGATCAACGGCCCCATGAACATCTACGAGATGCACGCGGGCAGCTGGAAGACCAAAGAGGGCAATGTCCCTTACAACTACTCGGAGCTGGCAGACCAGCTCATCCCGTACATCACCGAGATGGGCTACACCCATGTGGAGCTGCTGCCCGTCATGGAGTATCCGTTCGATGGCAGCTGGGGCTACCAGGTCACGGGCTATTTTGCCCCCACCAGCCGCTACGGCACCCCCAAAGACCTGATGGCCTTTGTGGACAAGCTCCATCAGGCTGGCATCGGCGTCATCATGGACTGGGTGCCTGCCCACTTCCCCAAGGATCAGTTCGGCCTCTACCGCTTTGACGGCGAGCCCTGCTACGAGGACCCCAACCCCAAGCGCGGCGAGCATAAAGAGTGGGGCACCATGGTGTTCGATTTTGGCCGCAATGAGGTGCAGAGCTTCCTGATCTCCAGCGCGCTGTACTGGCTGGAGCAGTACCACATCGACGGCCTGCGGGTGGACGCCGTGGCATCTATGCTGTACCTGGATTACAACCGCAAGCAGGGCGAGTGGGAGCCCAACAAGGACGGCGGCAAGGAAAACCTGGAAGCCGTCGCGTTCCTGCGCAAGCTGAACAGCACCGTGCTGGGCCGCCACCCCCACAAGTACATGATCGCCGAGGAGTCCACGGCCTGGCCGCTGGTCACCAAGCCTGCCTCGGATGGCGGCCTCGGCTTCAACTTCAAGTGGAACATGGGCTGGATGAACGACATGCTCAGCTACATGAAGACCGACCCGCTCTTCCGTGCGGGCAACCACAACAAGGTCACGTTCAGCTTCTTCTACGCGTTCAGCGAGAATTTCGTCCTGCCCATCAGCCACGATGAAGTCGTGCACGGCAAGGGCAGCCTCATCAACAAGATGCCGGGCGATTACGAGGCCAAGTTTGCAAACCTCCGCACGTTCTACGGCTATATGCTGGCCCACCCGGGCAAGAAGCTGCTCTTCATGGGCCAGGAGTTCGGTCAGTTTACCGAGTGGAACGAGACAAAGCCGCTGGACTGGATGCTGCTGGATTACGATAAGCACACCGAGCTGCAGAACTATGTCAAGACGCTGAACAAGTTCTACAAGAACACGCCTGCGTTCTGGCAGATCGATTACAGCTGGGAGGGCTTCCAGTGGATCGTCCCGGACGACTCTCAGCAGAGCGTGGTGGCGTTCCTGCGCAAGGATGCCGCCGGCAAGCAGGTGCTGGTGGTCTGCAACTTCAACCCCGTCCTGCGCGAGGGCTATAAGCTGGGTGCCCCGGTCTCCGGTACTTATAAAGAGATCCTGAACAGTGATGATGCGGAATTCGGCGGCTCCGGTGCTGTCCACAACAAGGCGGTCCGCACCAAGAAGAAGCCGCTGCACGGCTTTGAGCAGAGCATCACCATCACCCTGCCGCCCATGAGCACCCTCTATTTTGAGGTGCCTGCAAAGCGCTCCCCCCGCAAGAAAGCGGAGGACAAGGCCACGGAAAAGGCAGAGAAGACGACCGCAAAGAAAACCACCCGCACCACCAAGGCCAAGGCTGCAAAGCCCGCGGAGGAAAAGCCCAAAAAGACCGTGAAAAAGACGGCCAAGGCAGAAGCTGCTGCGGAACAAAAGACCCCGGCCAAACGTGGCCGCAAACCCAAGGCCGAAACCGCCGCCGAGGCAGAGCCCGCTGCAAAGCCCGCCCGTAAGCCCCGCACCAAAAAAGCGGCAGCGCCCAAGGAGTAAGCTTTTACATTGTTGAACCATTTCCACCCAAATATAAGGAAATGTTTAAAGGGGAGAATATAGCTATGGCAAAAGAAATCGTGGCAATGATCCTTGCCGGCGGACGTGGCTCGCGCTTGTACGCGCTGACACAGAAAACGGCAAAACCGGCGGTGTCCTTTGGCGGCAAATACCGCATCGTGGACTTCCCGCTGTCCAACTGCGTCAACTCCAACATTGATACCGTTGGCATCGCAACGCAGTACCAGCCCCAGAAGCTGAACGAGTACATCGGCAACGGCCAGCCCTGGGATCTGGATCGTCTGTACGGCGGCGTGCACACCCTGCCCCCCTACGAGCAGGCCAAGGGTACCGACTGGTACAAGGGCACTGCAAACGCCATCTACCAGAACATCAGCTTCATCGACAACTATGACCCGGAGTATGTCATTATCCTGTCCGGCGACCAGATCTGCAAGCAGGATTACGCCGATTTCCTCCGCTTCCACAAAGAGAAAGGCGCGGAGTTCTCTGTGGCCGTTATGGAAGTGGACTGGAAGGAGGCTTCCCGTTTTGGCCTGATGGTGGCCGACGAGGATGACCGCATCACCGAGTTCCAGGAGAAGCCCCCGGTACCCAAATCCAACCTGGCTTCCATGGGCATCTACATCTTCAACTGGGATGTCCTGAAGAAGTATCTGGAAGAGGACGAGGCGGACCCCAACTCCAAGAACGACTTCGGCATGAACATCATCCCTGCCCTGCTGCGGGACGGCCGCAAGATGTACGCTTACCACTTTGCAGGCTACTGGCGCGACGTCGGCACCATCGACAGCCTGTGGGAAGCCAACATGGAGGTCCTGGACCCCGAGAACTCCGGCATTGATATCTTCGACAAGAAGTGGAAGATCTACAGCCGCAACCCCGTTCTGCCCGCACAGAAGATCGGCCCCCGCGCCGTGGTGCAGGACTCCCTCGTCACCGAGGGCTGCAAGATCTACGGCACCGTCAAGCACTCGGTCCTGAGCGCCGGTGTCGTGGTGGAAGAGGGCGCAACGGTCGAGGATGCTGTCCTGATGGATGGCGTCGTGGTCAAGGCAGGTGCCGTGGTCAAGCGCTGCATCCTGGCTGAGGATGTCACCGTGGGCGCAGGCGCCAAGATCGGCGGCGACGGCCCCATCGCGCATGTAGGTACCGGCCTTACCATTGGCGCAGGCGCTACCGTGAAAGAGGGCGCCAAAGTATTTGATTCCGTCAAGGAGGGCGAGGAAGTATGCTGAGCCAGAACAACAACGCGTTGGGTATCATTTTCCCCAACAGCTATGATAACACCGTACCGGAGCTTGTCACCGAGCGTGCCATGGCTTCGATCCCCTTTGCAGGCCGTTACCGCATGGTGGACTTTATCCTGTCCAGCATGGCAAACTGCGGCATCTCCAATGTTTCCATCGTGGTGCGCAAGAACTACCACTCCCTGATGGATCATCTGGGCACCGGCCGTGAGTGGGATATGGCCCGCCGCCATGGCGGCCTGAACATCGTGCCTCCCTTTGCAGAAAAGGGCGTGCGCATCTACTCTGGCCGTGTGGAAGCTCTGGGCTCCATCCTCAACTTCCTGGAGAACCAGAAAGAAAAATATGTCGTCATGAGCGACGCCAACATTGCCGTCAACTATGACTTCAACGCTCTGCTGGCTGCCCATCAGGCCAGCGGTGCCGATGTGACCGTCGCCTACCAGAAAGTGGAGATCCCCGAGGGCCGCAAGAACGACAACTACACCCTGACCGTCGATGCCGATGGCCGTGTGACCGAGCTGCTGTTCAACGATTACCGCCCCGGCAAGCAGAACCTCGACCTGAACATCTATGTTCTGGAGCGCGAGACCCTCATCAAGCTGGTCAAGGACGCCACTGCCCGCGGCCTGATCTACTTTGAGCGCGATATCCTGGCCCACAACGTCAACATCCTGGACATCCGCGCTCTGGAGTACACCGGCTATGTGGCTCATATCTGCGATATGAAGAGCTACTTCGATGAGAACCTCAAGCTCATCGACGAGAAGAATCTGAACGCCCTCTTCCCCAAGCAGAGCCCCGTTTACACCAAGATCCGCGACGACAACCCCGTGCGCTACGTCACCGGCTCCCGGGTGGAGAGCTCCATCCTGGCCGACGGCTGTGTCATCGAGGGTACTGTGGAGAACAGCGTGCTGTTCCGCGGCGTCCGGGTCAAGAAAGGCGCTGTTGTCAAGAACTGTGTCCTGATGCAGGATACCGTTGTGGAGGTGGATGCCCAGCTGGATTGCGTTGTGACCGACAAGAATGTCAAGATCACCGCAGGCAAGAAGCTGTCCGGTACCGAGAGCTTCCCCGTCTACGTCCAGAAGAACCACATCGTCTGATCTGCAATTTTTCACAGGGGCGGCTCCCTCCCCGGTAGCCCCTCTTTAAGAGGGGCGGGGGCCCTGTGTGCCCCCGCCCGCTCTTTTTGTATCGCCGTGTGCAGGATGTCCCGGCGGTGCAGTGTTCTGATACATCCGTTCTGATTCAGAAAGGAGCGATCCTATGAAAATCCTGTACGCTGCTTCGGAAGCGACTCCCTATGCAAAGTCCGGCGGTCTGGCGGACGTGGCAGGCTCCCTGCCCAAGGCCCTTGTCAAGGACGGCGTGGACGCCCGCGTCATCATGCCCCTGTACGGCGACCTGAAATACCGCGAGGATCTGGAGTACGTCACCAACTACTCGGTGCCGGTGGGCTGGCGCAGCCAGTACTGCGGCCTGTTCAAGTCCGTGCGCAACGGCGTGACCTACTACTTCCTGGACAACGAGTATTACTTCAAGCGCCGCGGCCTGTACGGCTTCTACGATGACGGTGAGCGCTTTGCGTTCTTCTCCCGCGCGGTGCTGGAGACCCTGTTCTACATCGACTTCACCCCCGACATCATCAACTGCAACGACTGGCAGACCGCTCTAGTCCCCGTCTACCTGAACCTGTACTACCGCCATCTGGATAAGTTCAACCGCATCAAGACCATCTTCACCATCCACAACATTGCGTATCAGGGCAAGTACGGCACCGAGATTCTGGAAGATACCTGCGGCATCGGCCGCCGTGACCAGCACATCGTGGAGTACGATGGCTGCGCCAACTTCATGAAAGGCGCCATCGAGACCGCTGATAAGATCACCACGGTCAGCCCCACCTATGCACAGGAAATTCTGGACCCGTGGTTCAGCTACGGCCTGGATGCCCTGCTGCGGGAGAAGCAGTATAAGCTCTGCGGGATCCTGAACGGCATTGACATGGACGCCAACAACCCGGCCACCGACCCCTATATCCCGTTCAACTACAGCATCGACAACTTTGGAGAGGGCAAGGCAGCCTGCAAGAAAGCCTTGCAGGAGAAGTTCGGCCTCCATCAGGACGGCAGCCCCGTCTTTGCCATGGTCAGCCGCATGGTGGGCATGAAGGGCTTCGACCTCGTCCAGAGCGTGGCGGATGGTCTGGTGGACCGCGGCATCGAGCTGGTCATCCTGGGCAGCGGCGAGAACCAGTACGAGAGCTTCTTCTCGGACCTGTGCGCCCGTCACCCGGGCCGCGTAGGCACCTACATCGGCTTTGAGCCGGCTCTGTCGCAGGAGATCTATGCAGGCGCGGACGCGTTCATCATGCCCTCCAAGAGCGAGCCCTGCGGCCTGGCCCAGATGGTCGCCTGCCGTTACGGCACGCCTCCCATCATCCGCGAGACCGGCGGCCTCCGTGACTCCATCCACGACTCCACCATGGGCGAGGGCAATGGCTTCACGTTTGCGGGCTACAGCGCCCACGAGCTGTACGAGGCCTGCTGCCACGCACAGGATGCCTACAACGACAAGGAGAACTGGAACAACCTCGTGCACCACTGCATGGAGTGCGATTTCAGCTGGGATGTCTCCGCCAAGAGCTATGAGGGCCTCTACAACGAGACCGCAAACCTCTGGTAAGCATCTGCACGGAATCCCAGAGCAAAACCAAAGACTTCTCTTCGCCCCGGCGGGCGCTGCAATTCCGCAGCCGCCCGCCGGGGCTTTTTGCAATTTATAAGATAGAAAATGAAAGCAATTTCATATTATATTCATTGTATTTTGCTGTCATGTAGCATATACTATAAGTGAAAGATAGGAGGTGCTGGATATGGCACAGATCAGTGTACGAGTAGACGACGCCGTGAAGCGCGGCGCAGAGCAGACATTCAACGATATTGGCCTGAGTATGAATGCTGCTATTACGGTATTCCTTAAAGCCTGCGCGCGGGAAAAGCGCATTCCTTTTGAGCTGACGGCAGACCCGTTTTATTCTGCCTCGAATATGGAGCACATCCGGCGCGGTGTGGAAGCTCTGGACGCTGGCAAAGGCGTGGAGCATGAGCTGATCGAGGTGGACTGATGCGGAAGATCTGGTTTGAGGAGGCGTGGGAAGACTATCTCTACTGGCAGACGCAGGATAAGAAGACGCTGAAACGGATCAATGCCCTTATCAAAGATGTGGAGCGTGACCCATTTGCGGGCATCGGTAAACCGGAGGGCTTAAAGTACCGGGAAGCCGGACTGTGGAGCCGCCGTATTGACGATACCAACCGGCTGGTGTACCGTATCCGAGACGGTCTGTTGGAAATCGTTTCCTGCCGCGGCCACTACGATGATTGAAAAATAGCACTCAGGGAGTCCCCGGCGGGCGCTGCAATTCCGCAGCCGCCCGCCGGGGCTTTTTGCATTTTGCACAGATTGATGGTTGACATTTTGGCTGTCAAGAGTCGAATGAAAAATTTTTCCGGACAATTTTGTCGAAATGATAAAAGTTCCTGTAAAGAAACAGGATGGTTTCTGAAAAACTTTTGGTTAGATATAACGAACTTCATGGCAATTATAGACTTTTGCTAAAAAATAGTGGAAAATTGATTGCCTTTCACAGCCATTTTGAGTATAATGGATGATAAAGATTCTTTGTGAAAAAAATCTTCATCATGCGCCGCCGCCCGTGGGCGGGGAGCATATCCTACAACAGGGGAGGGGAACCGATGCAGTGAAAGGCCTTTACAAAACGCTGGAAGACCTCGTCTGGCTGACGCAATTGGGGCTCAACCTGCTGCTGCCACTGGTGCTCTGCCTGGGCGGATGCTGGTGGGCAGTCAACCACTGGGGCTGGCCGATGTGGGTCTATATCCCGGCTATTTTGCTGGGGCTGGCTGCCGGGGCGCAAAATTTCTGGGTGTTCGCCAAAGAGCATCTCAAGCAGGCCCAGAAAGACAAACCCCGCCGCGTCGGGTTCAACTCGCACCTGTAAACTACAACACGGGGAGGGCGTTTCCATGAAACTGGAACCGGAATCCAAAAAAGAGCTCGGGCGCATTGCCGGGGGCACGGCCATCTGCACCGCCGCCATGTGGGTGGTGTTCGCGGCCCTGCACACGGTGGGCTGGGCCCGGTTCGATTCTTCGGTCATCCTGGGCAGCCTCGTTGGCGCGCTGGTGGCCATCGGCAACTTTGCAGGCATCTGTCTTGTGGTGCAGAAGATCATCGACGAGCAGGACGAAAAACGCCGCAAAGCAAAATTACAGCTTTCCTACAACGGGCGGATGCTGCTGCAGGCTGTCTGGGTGGTGGTGGCCATCGCGGCCCCCTGCTTCCAGGCCTTTGCCAGCATCCTGCCGCTGTTTTTCCCTCGGATCACCATTTATTACCTGCAAATAACGGGCAAGTACAAGCCGCTGAAAACGCAGCAGGAGCATGTGGACATCTCGGTGGAAGATGACCCGGCCCCCGCCGCGGCTCCGGCAGCAGACCCCGCGGACAAAGGGGGTGAAACGTAACAAATGGAATTGAACGGCGCGAAGATCCTGTATACCATCCATACCAACATCCCGGTCCTGGGCGATTTCAAGATCACCCAGACCCTCGTGAGCACCTGGATCGTCATGGCGCTGCTTTCGGGCCTGGCATTCTGGCTGGGGCGCGACCTCAAGCTGGAAAACGTCTCCAAGCGGCAGGCAGCCGCGGAGTTTATCGTGGAACGGCTGGACCAGTTCGTGCACGACAACATGGGCCTCCACTTTGACCAGTATATCCCGCTGGTGGGCGCGATCTTTGCTTTGAGCATTGGCTGCAACCTCATCAGCGTGGTGGGCCTGTGGAGCCCCACGGCTGACCTCAACACCGAGGCCGCCTGGGCCATCGTGGTCTTCGTTCTCATTATGTACTACAAGATCAAGACGAACGGCATCCTGGCGTACCTCAAAGGCCTGCTGGACCCCATCTTCCTCATGGCACCCATCAATGTGCTCTCGGAAATTTCAACGCCCGTCAGCATGGCGTTCCGTCACTTCGGCAACATTTTGTCCGGTACCGTCATCTCCACCCTGCTGTACTGGGCACTGGCAAGCCTGAGCCATGTCATCTTTGGCTGGCTGCCCGGCGTGCTGAGCCAGCTGCAGCTGTTCCAGATCGGTATCCCGGCCTTTACGGGCCTGTACTTTGACTGGTTCGGCGGCTGCATCCAGGCATTTATTTTCTGCACTCTGACCACCATCTTCATTAAACGCGCCGCTGGCGAGGACTAAGTCTCCCGCCCCGGCACCCCTTAAAAACAAGAATATCATTTTTAGGAGGACACTGATTATGACTGACTTTCAATTCCTGGCTCGTGGTATCGCTCTGGCTGGCTGCGGCATCGGCGCGGGCTGCGCGCTGATCGCAGGTATCGGCCCTGGTATCGGCGAAGGCAACGCTGCCGCTGCTGCCTGCGAGGCCGTTGGCCGCCAGCCCGAGTGCAAGAGCGACGTTACCAGCACCCTGATCCTGGGCGTTGCACTGTCGGAGACCACCGGTATTTACGGTTTCGTCACCGGCCTGCTGCTCATCTTCCTGGCTCCCGGTATGTTCATGAACTACCTGCAGTAAGCGCCCCTTACTTGTAATACCGGAAGAAAGGGGAGAAGCTTATGCAACTTTATCAGGCACTGATCACGCTGGATGGCTGGACGTTCGTCGCCCAGATCTGCAACCTGATGATCCAGCTGGTGATCTTTAAAAAGCTGCTGCTGAACCCGGTCAAAAAAGTCATTGCCGAGCGCAAGGCCAAGGCGGACAGCCAGATCGCGGATGCCCAGAAGCTCCGCACCGAGGCCGAAGCCATGAAGGCTGAGTATGAGCAGAACCTGCAGAACGCCCGCACCGAGGCCAACCAGATCGTGGCAGCGGCCCAGAAGACCGCCACCGCCCGCAGCGAGGAGCTGCTGGGGGAGGCCCGGGCCCAGGCGGCTGCCCTCAAGCAGAAAGCGGAGGCCGACATTGCGCAGGAGCGCAAAAAGGCCGTCAACGAGGTCAAGGACGAGATCGGCGGCATGGCCATGGAGATCGCCTCCAAGGTCGTGGAGCGCGAGATCCGCGAAGCAGACCACAAAGACCTGATCGACGAATTTATCAAAAATGTGGGTGAAGCATCATGACCGAGATCGCAAGGATGTACGGCGGCAGTCTGTACGACCTGGCAGCGGAGGAGGGGCTTGAGACCCGCATTCTGGACGAGCTGGACGAAGCAGCCAAGCTGATCCGGGACGACCCGGAGTACCTGCGGCTGCTCAGCACCCCCAGCATCCCCAAGAAAGAGCGCTGCGCCCTGCTGGACGAGGCGTTTCGCGGGCAGGTCCACCTCTATGTGCTGAACTTTTTGAAGATCCTGTGCGAGAACGGCACCCTGCGGGAGCTGCCGGGCTGCGCGCGGGCCTACCGCATCCGCTACAACGCCGCGCACGGCATTCTGGAAGCAACGGCCATCACGGCCATTGCCATGACTGCCGCGCAGACCGAGCAGCTGCGCCAGAAGCTGGAGACGATCACCGGGAAGAAGATCGACCTGGCGACCAAGATCGACCCCAGTGTGCTGGGCGGCATCCGCCTGGACATCGAGGGCACCGAGCTGGACGGCACAGTCCAGAACCGGCTGGCCACCCTGCGGCGGAACATCGCGGCAGCAACGTTGTAAACCTCTCAGTCTCGCATTCGCTCGCCAGCCGTTCCCCTTTCGGCACTTGCGTGCCACCTCCCCCGGCCGGGGGAGTCTTTCCTACCAGGGGAGCCCTTGGCAAAGAGGACAAGCTTTCCGCCTGTAAAGGAAAGTGTCATCAAGTGAAATGCAGCAGACGGAGAAAGTAAGACCGATTATCCACGAAAATACCAAAGAATTGAGTGGTGAAGACACAACAATGCAACTGAAACCTGAAGAGATCTCTAAGATCATCCGTGCTCAGATCAAGCATTACGAGAATGTCATTGAGCAGAGCGAGGTGGGCACGGTCATCCTGGTGGGCGACGGCATCGCCCGTGCCAGTGGTCTGGAAAAGTGCATGGCGGGCGAGCTGCTCCAGTTTGACAACGGCGAGTACGGCATGGCTCAGAACCTGGAGGAGAATACCGTCTCCATCGTGCTGCTGGGCTCCGACGTCGGCATCAAGGAAGGCAGCACCGTCAAGCGCACGGGCAAGGTCGTCTCCGTCCCGGTGGGCGAAGCTCTGATCGGCCGTGTCGTCAACGCGCTGGGCCAGCCCATCGACGGCGCGGGCCCCATTGAGACCACCGAGTACCGCGCCATTGAGAGCAAAGCGCCCGGCATCATCGAGCGCCAGCCCGTCAAGGAGCCTTTGCAGACGGGCATCAAGGCCATCGACTCCATGATCCCCATTGGCCGCGGCCAGCGTGAGCTCATCATCGGCGACCGCCAGACCGGCAAGACCACCATCGCCGCCGATACCATCATCAACCAGAAAGGCAAGGACGTCATCTGCATCTATGTTGCCATCGGCCAGAAGCGCTCTACCGTGGCAAACCTGGTGCAGAGCCTGACCGAGGCCGGAGCCATGGGTTACACCATCGTGGTTTCCGCCACGGCTTCGGAGCTGTCGCCCCTGCAGTATATCGCACCCTACTCCGGCTGTGCCATGGGCGAGTACTTCATGCATCAGGGCAAGCATGTCCTGATCATCTACGATGACCTGTCCAAGCACGCCGTGGCCTACCGTGCCCTGTCGCTGCTGATCCGCCGTCCCCCGGGACGTGAGGCCTACCCCGGCGACGTCTTCTATCTGCACTCCCGTCTGCTGGAGCGCGCGGCCAAGCTCTCCGACGAGCTGGGCGGCGGCAGCCTGACGGCTCTGCCCATCATCGAGACCCAGGCGGGCGACGTGTCGGCCTACATCCCGACCAACGTCATCTCCATCACCGATGGCCAGATCTTCCTGGAGACCGAGCTGTTCCACTCCGGCGTCATGCCGGCCGTCAACCCCGGCATCTCGGTGTCCCGTGTCGGCGGCAACGCCCAGATCAAGGCCATGAAGAAAGTGGCCGGCACCCTGAAGCTGATCTACTCCCAGTACCGCGAGCTGCAGTCGTTCGCCCAGTTCGGTTCCGATCTGGACGCCGATACCAAGGCCCGTCTGGCACAGGGCGAGCGCATCGTGGAAGTGCTCAAGCAGAACCGCTCCGCCCCCGTGGCCGTGGAAAAACAGGTGGCCATCCTGTATGCCACCATCCACGACTATCTGGTCAAGGTGAAAGTGGCCGATGTGGCCGAGTATGAGAAAGGCCTGTACGAATATCTGGACACCGACGCTTCCGGCGCTGCGGTGATGGAAACGATCCGCACCACGGGCAAACTGGACGCCGATGCCGAGCAGGCACTCAAGAGCGTTCTGTCCGCCTACACGGAGAGCTTCCTCAAGGCGCACTGAACAGGAAGGAGGCATAACGCATGGCAGGTTCCATGAAGGACATCAAGCTGCGCATCAAAAGCGTAGAGAGTACCATGCAGATCACCAAGGCCATGGAGCTGGTGGCTTCCTCCAAAATGCGCCGTGCCAAGGAGCGGGTGGAGCACAGCCGCCCCTATTTTGAAACGCTGTACGCATCGCTGACCAAGATCGCGGCGGCAGACCCCCGGACCCGCAATCCCTACCTGCGGCGGGATGAGATCAAACGCACCCTGCTGATCGTCATTGCAGGCGACCGCGGCCTGGCGGGCGGCTATAACGCCAACATCTTCAAGCAGGCGGATGCCCACGAGGGCCCGGTGACGGTGCTGCCCATCGGGAAGCGGGCGGCGGAGCACTTTGCCCAGCATGGGGCAGAGCTGTTCACCCAGGAGGTACTGCTGGCCGCCGATATCTCGGTGGGCGAGTGCTTCCAGCTCTCCCGCAGCATCACCGAGGGCTTTTTGAAAGGCGAGTACGACGCCGTAAAGATCTGCTACACCCGGTTTGACTCCATGATGACCCAGACCGCCACCACGCTGGAGGTGCTGCCGCTGTCCATTGAGCCGACGGAAGAGCAGAAAGCCGAGGCCCGCCGCAGCCAGATTTTGTACAAGCCCAGCAGCGAGGAAGTATTCCGCGCCATCATCCCCGAGTATGTGGCCGGCATCGTCTACGGTGCCGTGTGCGAGAGCGTGGCCAGTGAGCTGGCTGCCCGCCGCACCGCCATGGACGCCGCCACCAAGAACGCCGGGGAAATGATCGACCATCTGAATCTGTATTACAACCGTGCCCGTCAGGCTGCGATCACCCAGGAGATCACGGAGATCGTGGCAGGCGCGGAGAATTGAGTTTATTGATTTTTTAGTAAGGAGTTGTAGCCTATGTCCGAAAAACACATCGGCAAGGTGATCCAGGTCATCGGCCCGGTGCTGGACATCCAGTTCCAGGATGGCCAGCTGCCGGACCTGCTCAACGCCATTGAGATCGACAACCACGGCGAAAAGCTGGTGGTGGAGGTGGCGCAGCTGATCGGCGATAACGTCGCCCGCTGCATCGCCATGAGCAGTACCGATGGCCTGGTGCGCGGCACCGAGGCAGTTGACACCGGCGAGTCCATCAAGGTCCCCGTCGGCGACCAGTGCCTGGGCCGCGTGTTCAACCTGCTGGGTGAGCCGGTGGACAACAAGCCCGCCCCCACCCCGGAAGCCTACTGGCCCATCCACCGTCCTGCTCCCAGCTACGAGGAGCAGCAGTCCACCACCGAAATTCTGGAGACCGGTATCAAGGTCGTTGACCTGATCTGCCCCTACGCCAAGGGTGGTAAGATCGGCCTGTTTGGCGGTGCCGGCGTCGGCAAGACCGTCCTGATCCAGGAGCTCATCTATAACATCGCTACCGAGCACAACGGCTACTCGGTGTTCACCGGCGTCGGCGAGCGCACCCGTGAGGGCAACGACCTCTACGGCGAAATGACCGAGAGCGGCGTCATCAACAAGACGGCGCTGGTCTATGGTCAGATGAACGAGCCCCCAGGAGCCCGTATGCGCGTGGCCCTGTCCGGCCTGACCATGGCGGAGTATTTCCGCGATGTCAAGAACCAGGACGTGCTGCTCTTCATCGACAACATCTTCCGCTTCACTCAGGCAGGCTCTGAGGTGTCGGCTCTGCTGGGCCGTATGCCCTCCGCCGTCGGCTACCAGCCCACGCTGGCCACCGAGATGGGCGCTCTGCAGGAGCGCATCACCTCCACCCGCAAGGGCTCCATCACCTCGGTGCAGGCCGTCTACGTTCCCGCCGACGACCTGACGGACCCGGCCCCTGCCACCACGTTCACCCATCTGGACGCAACGACCGTTCTGAGCCGTGACATCGCTTCCCAGGGCATCTATCCGGCTGTGGACCCGCTGGACTCCACCAGCCGTATCCTGAGCCCCGAAGTGGTGGGCCAGGAGCACTACGAGATCGCCCGTGCCGTGCAGAAAGTGCTGCAGCGCTATAAGGAGCTGCAGGACATCATCGCCATCATGGGTATGGACGAGTTGAGCGAGGACGACAAGCGTACCGTCAACCGCGCCCGCAAGGTGCAGCGCTTCCTGTCCCAGAGCTTCCATGTGGCAGAGCAGTTCACGGGTATGCCCGGCCAGTATGTGCCTCTGAAAGAGACGCTGCGCGGCTTCCGCATGATCCTGAACGGCGAGTGCGATGACCTGCCCGAGAGCGCGTTCCTCTTCGCGGGCACCATCGACGACGTGTTCGCCAAGGCGAAGAAAGGGTAAACCATGACGACCTTTCATCTGACGGTGGTCACACCGGACGGCTGTGTCTTTGATGGACAGGCCGAGCGGGTGGTCTGCCGCGCCATTGACGGCGACCTGGCCATCCTGGCCAAGCACGGCGATTACTGCACCGCGCTGGGCATGGGTGAGGCCCATATCGTCAATGCCGAGGGACAGAGCCATCGGGCCGCCTGTATGGGCGGGATGCTCACCGTACTCGATGGCGAGGCCCGTCTGGTGGCAACCACCTGGGAGTGGGCAGAGGACATCGACCAGGCCCGTGCCGAGGCTTCCAAAAAGCGGGCGGAAGAAATTCTGGTCCGGAAGAACCTCGACCGCCGGGAGTATGAGCTGGCGCAGGCCCGCCTCAAGCGTGCCCTGGTGCGCACCTCCATCCACCCGTAACCCCAAAAAGCAAAGCGCCCTGTGTTTCCGGTGGGAAACGCAGGGCGCTTTTGTGTCACTCCTCCAGCCGCCTTTGGCGGCAGCCCCCTCACAGAGGGGGCCTTTTGGCCTCCCTCCAGGAGGGAGGTGGCATCGCGGCAGCGATGACGGAAGGAGTTTACATCATGTTTGCCTTTTCGATCAGGCTGCGGATGTGGTGGGCCAGCATCTCCACGGCGGTGCTGTTCTCGCCGCCGTTGGGCACGATGATGTCCGCGTTCCGTTTGCTGGGCTCCACAAAGGCCTCGTGCATGGGTTTGACCGTGGTGAGGTACTGGTGGATGACGCTGTCCAGCGAGCGGCCCCGCTCTTTGACGTCCCGCAGGATGCGGCGGAGGATGCGCTCATCGGCGTCGGTATCCACATAAATTTTGTAGTCGAACAGCTCGCACAGCTCCGGCTCCACAAAGGGCAGGATGCCCTCCACGATGAGGACGGGGGCGGGCTCGATGTGCTGTACCTTGTTGCTGCGGTTGTGGTCGGCGTAATCGTACACCGGGCAGTCGATGGCGCGGCCTGCTTTCAGCTCCTGCAGGTGGTAGATCAGCAGGGCGTTATCAAAGGCGTCCGGGTGGTCGTAGTTCAGTTTGCAGCGCTCCTCAAAAGGCAGCTCGTCGTGGCGCTTGTAATAGCTGTCGTGGGAGATGAGGCGGACTTCATCCTCCCCAAACCGCTCTTTCAGCCGCAGGGCCAGCGTGGTCTTGCCGCTGCCGGACCCGCCGGCAATGCCGATGATCAGATTCTTCATACTCCAATATCCTCCTGCGCTCTGATTCCGGTGGAAAAAAGTGCCGAAATAAGGTATACTATCTGTTAGTTGCTATGATACCACACTTCGGCTGTTTTTGACAGAGGCCATTTGCGCCTCGAAAGGAATTTTGATGAAAAAAATCGTATCGGCTCCCTATATCGACCAGACGGAACGCTGGGTGAACGGCTGCGAGAGCATCAGCTCGGTGATGCTGCTGCAGGCGATGGGCATTGCCATTGACCCGGACACGTTCATTGAGCGGGACCTGCCCCACGCGCCCTACTGGGATTATGATGGAAAGCTCTACGGCCCGGATCCCTATGAAGTCTACCCCGGCGACCCCCACGACCACACCGGCTATGGCTGCTATGCCCCCTGCATCGTCAAGGCACTGCAGAGCGCGCTGGATCACGAGGGGGCGGCGGACGCCTTTGAAGTAGTGGATGAGACGGGCAAGACGGCGGCGCAGCTCTGCGAGTACATTGACGCCGGGATGCCGGTGGTCTTCTGGGCCACGCTGGATTTCACCCCGGTGCCGGAGGAGCGGGACCACTGGCTGCTGGCCGACGGCACGGATTTTGCATGGAAATGCCACGAGCACTGCCTGCTGCTGGTGGGCTATGACGACGAGCACTACTGGTTCAATGACCCATGGCACAACCATGGTGTCTGCGCCCAGCCCAAGGCGCTGGTGGAGGATTGCCATGCGGCACAGGGGCTGTTTGCGGTGACGCTGAAACGGAAATAAACCGGGAATGAAAGGAACGCTATGAAGCCAGAAGAGTTTAAACAGAATGTCAAAGACCGGGTCCGCGTTTTTGAGGATGGCGGCATCCGGCTGCTGAAAAAGGGCAAACGGGGCATCATCCGGGCCATTTTTGGCCGCACCGGACTGGTGCTGGCCCTCTTTTTTGTGCAAGTGCTGCTGCTGTTCAGCGTGTTTCGGTGGTTTACCGCGCTGGTGCCCCATCTGTTGGGCGGCAGCATCGTGTTCACGGCCGTTATGGTCATCTACCTGCTCAACAGCGATATGGACAACAGTGCCAAGATCACCTGGCTGGTGGTCATTGCGCTGGTGCCGGTCCTGGGCGTGGTGCTGTTCTGGTGGACCAAAGGCGAAGTCGGCCACCGGATGCTCAAGCGCCGCCTCAAGCAGCTGGAACAGGATACCCGGGAGCAGCTGCCCCAGGATGCCCAAACGCTGGAACGGCTGAAAGCACAGGAGTTGGGTGCGGCCTCGCTGGCGTACTACCTGCGGGGGAAAGGCGGCGGCTTCCCGGTGTATGAGAACACGGCTATGACCTATTTCCCCAGCGGCGAGGCCAAGTTCGCGGAGTTGCTGTGCCAGCTGGAAAAAGCGAAACAGTATATTTTCCTGGAGTATTTCATCATTGACGAGGGGCTCATGTGGGGCCGGGTGCTGGAAGTGCTGGCCCGTAAGGCCGCTGAGGGTGTCCATGTGCGGGTGATGTACGACGGCACCTGTGAGTTCACCACCCTGCCCCGGGACTATCCCAAGCGGCTGGAGCGGCTGGGCATCGCCTGCAAAGTTTTCTCGCCGCTGATGCCCTTTGTCTCGACCCATTATAATTACCGAGACCACCGAAAAGTGCTGGTCATTGACGGCAAAGTGGGCTTTACGGGCGGCGTGAATCTGGCCGACGAGTACATCAACCATGTTGAGAAGTTTGGCCGCTGGAAAGATGCCGCTGTCATGCTGGAGGGCGAGGCGGTCCGCTCGCTGACAGCCATCTTTTTGCAGATGTGGGATATCGCCCGGGAGCCGGAATTTGAAGCTTACCTCAAGCAGCCTATCCCGACCCCGGCGGGAGCCAAGGGCTTTGCGGCCCCTTACGGCGATTGCCCGCTGGACGGGGAACGGGTGGGCGAGCTGGTTTATATCGACCTTCTCAACCGGGCCCGGAAGTACATCCACATCATGACACCCTACCTGATTCTGGACGGGGAGCTGGAAACAGCCCTCAAATTCGCGGCGGAGCGGGGCGTGGATGTCCACCTCATTCTGCCGGGCAAGCCGGACAAGCGCATTCCGTATGCGCTGGCCAAGACCCACTATGCGGCCCTCATCCGCTCGGGCGTCAAAATTTCGGAGTGGGTGCCGGGTTTTGTTCACGCCAAGGTCTTTGTGGTGGATGACCGTGAGGCCGTGGTGGGCACCATCAATCTGGATTACCGCAGCCTCTACCACCACTTTGAGGATGCGGTCTGGATGGTGGACGCCCCCTGCATCCCGGCCATTGAAGATGACTTCCAGCGGACACTGACCCAGTGCCGCACGGTGGAAGCCACCAAACAGAGCATCTGGCAGGGGCAGACCCTGCTCTGCCTCACCGGGCGGCTGGTCAAGGCCATTGCGCCGTTGCTTTGAAAACAAAAAGGCCCCCGGCAGTGACGATGCCGAGGGCCTTTTTGCATTGGTGAAACCAATGAGCGAATTACAACTTTCCTGATTTCAGTATATGCAAAATCGGGAAAATGTCAAGTACACATTACTGATATTTTTTATCCATGGAGAAGCCGCGGCCCCGCACCTCTGTGACCTGGCTGACGATGAGGAAGCAGTCCGGGTCGATGGCGTGGACCAGCTTTTCCAGGCGGGGAAGCTCCCGGCTGGAGATGACGCTCAGCAGCACGGCACTGGGGTCATGGGTGTAGCCGCCCGCACCATTCAGGATGGTGACACCGCGGTCCAGCTGGTGCAGGATGGCGGCACAGAGCTCGTCCGCCTTGGTGCTGATCAGCTTGACCTCGGTACGGCTCTCACCCCAGAGCAGGACTTTGTCCAGGACCATGACCTGAATGATGATGGCCACGATGCCGTACAGCAGCTGCGGCACCGGGCTGAACGGGATCTGGATGAGGATGACGGCAATGTCAAAGATGAGCATGGTGGCGGACACGGGCCAGCGGAACCATTTTTGCAGCACCAGCGGCGGGATGTCCATGCCGCCCGTGGAGGCCCCCGCCCGGATGACGATGCCCATAAAAGCCCCGGCACCGATGGCGGCAAAGACTGTGTTCAGGAAAAGGTCGTCTGTGAGCACACGGCCATGGAGCATCGTCTCGGCAAGGCCCAGAAAGATGGGGCTCAGGATGCTGCTGGCCAGTGTGTTGAGGGCAAAGGCCCGGCCCAGTACCACCCAGCCCCAGACCAGCATGACTAAGTTGAATGCCAGCAGGAAGCCGGAGACCGAAAGCCCGGTCAGGCGGCCAAAGGCCAGCGCCACGCCGGTGGCACCCCCGGCCACAAGGCCCGCGGGCTCCAGAAAAAGGGCTACCGTCAGGGAGTACCCCGCGTTGCCCAAAACAACAGCGGCGGCACTGAGCAGCCGCCGCCCGTGATTTGAATGATTCATCTGCAAAACCTCCACCTCTATGATACCGGAAAACGACAAAAAAATCCACGCCCCGGCAGGGAAGAACGCCCCGCCCGGTGTGGATTTTTGCTCATGGTGCAGGTGAATGGCTTACACGACTTCGGTCTCGTCCTCGTCCAGCAGCCGCAGGCCTGCCGTGTCGGTGACCGGCAGGGAGAAGACGATAGCGCCCGCCTTGGGGTCAGCCCCGGCCATGATCGCTTTCATGATCTGATTCTTCTCGGAACTGCGGGCCACAATGAAGACCATTTCCTTCTCGTTAACGAGGTCCACGCCCAGGAAACGGGCGGCACCCTCCATGCCGGTGCCTTTGGCGTGGAGCACAGTGCCGCCGCCGGCACCCTCGGCACGGGCGGCATCCATGATGGAGCCGGTGTAGCCCTGATTGGCAATGACGAGCAGCAGCTCATAGCGGGTGTCTTTCAAGGTGCTTTCCTCCATTCGCGTAAAGGTCTGGTGTTCGGTCAGGAACTGCAGGGCACGCTTGCCGCCCATGCTGCTGACCGGGATGATGAACGCGATGCCGGTGCCCGGCACGTCGATCCGCATCTGGCGGCGGAGCGCCTTTTGGATCTTGGGCCAGGTGTCGGCGGTGATGATGGCAAACAGAACGGCTTTTTCGCTCTTTTCCAGGCCGAGGGTGGCCAGCATTTCCTGCACGGCCGTGCCGGCACCCACGGTGCGGAGGCTGACACGGACGCCGTAGCTCTCGTACAGGGCCAGGAACGCGTCCGTGGAGCGGCGGTCGGTGATGGTGACCAGCCAGTAAAGGGGATTTGTCACAGCTGAAACCTCCTTACAGCTCAATGATGGCGTCATCCGGCAGCTCGGCATAGGCAGCGGCCAGCGCAAAGGCGGGCTGCGCCTTGCGGGCTTTGCGGGTCTTGAGCTCTGCAATGAGGCCCATGAGCTGGACGGTGATGAGGGGCGTCATGGCGACCATGGCCACCACGCCAAAGGCATCGGTGACGATGTTGCCGCCCACAGCCACGCAGGCGCCCTGTGCCAGCGGCAGCAGGAACGTGGCCGTCATGGGGCCGGAGGCCACACCGCCCGCGTCAAACGCAATGGCGGTGAAGAGCTTGGGCACGATCAACGAGATGGCAATGGCGAACGTGTACCCCGGGATGAGGAACCACAGGATGGAAACCCCCGTGAGCACCCGCACCATGGCAAGCCCCACCGAGAGGGAGACGCCTGCCGAAAGAGCCGTGCCCATGGCCTGGGCGGAGATGGCACCATCGGTGACCTCCTCTACCTGCTTGTTCAGCACATAGACGGCAGGCTCGGCCTTGACGATGAAGTAACCGATGAGCATTCCGATGGGAATGAGCACCCAGCGGAAGCTCTGGCCTGCCAGCACCTGCCCCAGATAATTACCGGCTGGCATAAAACCAACGTTTGCGCCGGTGAGGAATAACACGAGGCCCATATAAGTGTACGCAAGGCCGACGGCAATGCGGCCAATGGTGCGTTTGTCCAGCTTGAGGGCCACGAGCTGGAAGACCCCGAACATCAGGATGATGGGGAGCAGTGAGGTGGCGATCTCTTTGAAGTAGGTGGGCAGGCCCTCCCGGAAGAGCTGCCACAGCTCCACGGAATCGTTTACCTCGGGGAGGACGGGCGGGATGTAGGTGCTGTCGCTGGCCTGGAACGCGATGCCCAGAATGAGCACAGCCAGGATGGGGCCGACAGAGCAGAGGGCCACGAGGCCGAAGCTGTCGTCCGCCGCGTGGCGGTCGGAACGGATGGCGGCCACGCCGACGCCCAGCGCCATAATGAATGGAACTGTCATGGGGCCGGTGGTCACGCCGCCGGAATCAAAAGCGACCGCCAGAAACTCTTTGGGGACGAACGCGGCCAGAATGAAGATGATGCTGTAGAACAGTACAAGGAGCCGCGGCAGCGGGATGCCGAAGAGCATCCGCAAAAACGCCATGACGAGGAACAGGCCCACGCCTGCCGCTACCGAAAGGATCAGGGTCATGTTGGGGATGGAGGGCACCTGATTGGCCAGCACCTGCAAGTCCGGCTCCGAGATGGTGATGAGGAAGCCCAGCAGGAAGCCGACCCCGATGATGAGGGGCAGGCTCCGGGTCTTGGTGAGCATGGTGCCCATCCGCTCGCCCATGGGGCTCATGCTCATCTCCGCGCCCAGCGTAAAAAACATGATGCCCACAATGATCATGGCGGCGCCCAGCAGAAAGCAGAGCAGGATGCTGGGGGAGATGGGGGCAATGGTAAAGCAGAGCACCAGCACAATGGCCACAATGGGCAGCACCGCCTGTAACGCTTCCAGCAGTTTTTCCCGCAGTTTGGGGAGTGATGCTTTGAGAATGTTGTCCACCGACCTTTCCGCGCGGTCCCCGGCGTCGAAAGGACCGGAAACTGCGTACAAACTGGAATATTTGCAAGAGGATTTATAAATAGTATACTAAAGGCGGCGTGGCCGGGTCAACAAAAAAGCGGCTAAGAATGGCAAAGACGCAGAAAGTTTACAAAAAGAGCCTGCCACGGAGATCCACGGCAGACTCGTGAAATTTTATCGGGTTCAGACGCCCTGCTTGGTCAGCACGTCCGAGGTGGGAGTGCTGAAAACCGGGATGTCCGCATAGGGGTCCGGGGCGGGATCTTTGGGCAGGGACTTCATATAGCTGTCCATGGACTCGGCCACCTTTTTGGCGATGGCCACGGCCTCGACGACGGTGCGGGCACCCATCACGGCGTCGCCGCCGGCAAACACGCCCTCGCGGGTCGTGCTGCCATCCTCATTGACGGTGAGCAGGCCGCGCTGGTTGGTCTGGATGCCGGTGGTGCTCTGCACCAGCTCGTTCTCCGCACCCTGGCTCACCGAGACGATGACGCCGGTGTGGGGATAGAACATCTCGCTGCCCTCCACCTGGGTGAACCTGCCGTCCTCGCCCTTGACGGTGTCGCGGCAGATGATGCCGTTTTCCCGGATCTCCACCGGAGCCTTGCAGAAGCGGAAGCCCACGCCCTCGAGCCTGGCGTACCGCACTTCGTGCTCGGAGGCGCTGATGCAGTCCTCGTCCCGGCGGGCGTAGCAGGTAACGTGGCGGGCACCGTTGCGGATGGCGGTGCGGGCGCAGTCCATGGCGGAATTGCCCACGCCGATGACGGCAATGTCGTCCCCCAGGCGGAACGCCTTGGAGTTGGCCAGGTAGTCGATGCCAAAGGCCACGTTGCCCAGCGTCTCGCCTTTGATGTGCATGGCGTTGGCTTTCCACAGGCCGGCACCGATGAAGACGCTCTTGTAGCCGTCGCGGAAGAGGTCGTCGATGGTGATGGTGCGGCCGATGGCGGTGTTGGTGCGCACCTTGATGTCTTTCAGCTCCAGGTGGCGGTATGCAAAATCGTCCAGCACGCTGTCCGGCAGGCGGTAATTGGGGATGCCGTACCGCATGACGCCGCCGATCTTATCCCGGGCATCAAAAATGGTGATGTCATAGCCCCAGCGTGCCAGCAGCACCGCAATGGTCAGGCCCGCCGGGCCCGCGCCGATGATGGCGGCTTTCATCCCGTTCCGGGGGGTGGGGCCGGCCGTCATCTTGTTGGCATAGGTGGTGGAGATATAATCCTCGATGATGGAAAAGTGCACGGGGTCGTGGCTGGGCATCCGGTTGCGGATGCAGTGGCCCTCGCACTGGTTCTCGTGGTTGCAGACCAGGCTGCAGACGGTGGTCAGGGGGTTGTTTTCAAACAGCATCCGGCCGGCGTCGTCCAGCTGGTTGTTTTTCAGCAGCCGGATCACCTCGGGGATATTGGTGTGGATGGGGCAGCCCTGCTGACACATCGGCTTTTTGCAGCCGAGGCAGCGGTTGGCTTCGTCCAGAACATGAAGCGCCATGAAGTTCCTCCTCTTCCGTGGGTGGCAGGACACACTTTGTTGTATCCAAGAATCTTGTTCCTTTATGATACACCGGATACGAAGAAAGATACAATAGCATAATTGCCGAAAAATTACGAATAAATTTTGCTATATCGTCAAAAAGATAATTTTTTGACGAAGTGCGCCGCCCATGGGCCGCGGTTTTGCACGGCAGAGCGCCGCAAAATCGCTGGCGGTGAGCTGGGCCTGTACCATCCGGGCGCAGGCGGCATTTTCCTCCTGTAAGCGCATCAGGGAGTGGGAGGCGGGGAGGGCGGCCTGTTTCAGCTGGCCCAGCAGCTCCCGGCGGGCCCCCAGCAGATGGAGATAGGGCGGCAGGGCGGGGAATGCTTCTTCGGTGTAACCAAAGGCGGCGTCCATGGCCAGCCGCCGCATCCGGGCGCGGGGGTAGCGGATCGTGGTCAGGGTGTTCAGCAGCTCGTCCAGTGTGGTGCTGGCCCGGACGGCTTTTTCCAGCCGATGTTCCAACCCCTCGGAAACACCCCGGACATTGGCGAATGGCGTCTCACCAGTGCAGCGGGCGCGGAGCAGGGCCAGCTCGCACCGCCCGGCGGCGGAAAAATCCGTGGAACCGCCCGCGGCGGCAGCTTCCTGATACAGCGGGAAGACCGCTTCCGGGACGTAAGGCCGCAGGGCTTCCACGCCCTGCTGAGTCCAGAGCGCCCGCAGGGCACTGGCGCTGGCAAACTGCACGTTGCCGTTGAGGGCTTCGCCGTGGTTGGCACCCTGCCGGGGCAGGGGGATGGGCGTGAGCGGGACATCCAGCTCCAGAATTGCCTTGCAGTATTCCACGGCCAGATTGTTGTTGGGCTGGTCCAGCAAAGCGGCAAGCGCGGAACCGGGACGGAGGGTTTCCACAGCGGCCTGCCGGGCGGCGGCAAAGTTCCGGGCCCCGGCGGCCAGCTGCGCCTTGAGGGCGGCGCGGTATTCCTCACTGGCAAGCACCCGGGCGGCGTCCATCAGGAGCGCGGTGTCCGGAGTCTCGGCCCCAAAAACGAGGGCGTCGCACCCGGCAGCGGCCAGAAGCCGAACGCCCGCCCGGGCAAAGGCCTCCGCCCCGGCGCAGGCGCAGGGGGCAGGCAGGGCAAAGATAAAATCAGCCCCGCAGTGCAGGGCGGCCTGCACCCGGACGGCCTCGGGCAGGAGGGGGACAGCGCCCCGCTGGGTCAGGCTGCAGCTCATGGCCACGGCTACCTGCCGCGCGCCCAGTGCTCTGGCCTGGGCCAGCTGCCAGGCGTGGCCGTTGTGGAATGGGTCGTATTCAGCGATGATACCGGCAAATCTCATAGAGAACCTCAAACATTGTGAAAAATCTGTCAGACTGACAGAGAAATTGGTCTGCCCTGCCAGGATTCTGGGCAGGATGTACAAAAAAGGCTGCGTACTTGGGGGAACGCTTGCCACGGTTGCGGATTGAAAAGCGGCTGAACCTATTATATAATAATTTCAGGAATCTGTAAAATTCTGCCCTCTTGTGCGGGCAGACGAAAAAATATTGGAGGCTACAGAAGATGAAAGTTCTGGTTATTAACTGCGGTTCTTCTTCCCTGAAGTATCAGCTCATCGATATGGACGGCGAGAAAGTGCTCTGCAAGGGCCTGTGCGAGCGCATTGGCATGGAGAGCAGCATGATCACCCACGAGGCCAACGGCAAAAAGGCTACCACCCCGGCCATCTTCCCCACCCACACCGAGGCTTTTGCTGAGGTCGTGAAGAAGATGACCACCGGCGAGGGCAAGTGCATCGACGATGTGAGCGAGATCAACGCCATCGGCCACCGTGTTGTCCACGGCGGTGAGAAGTTCAAGGAGAGCTGCCTGATCACCGACGAGGTCATCAAGACCATCCGTGAGCTGAGCCCCCTGGCCCCCCTGCACAACCCCGCAGGCATCCTGGGTATTGAGGCTGCCCGCAAGGTCTTTGGCCCGGACATCCCCATGGTCGCTGTCTTCGACACCGCTTTCCACAGCACCATGCCCCCGAAAGCCTATATGTACGCTATCCCCTACGAGTACTATGAGAAGTACGGCGTCCGCCGCTATGGCTTCCACGGCACCAGCCACAAGTACGTTGCTTATAAGGCTGCCGAGTATCTGGAGGAGCCCATTGAGCGCCTGAAGCTCATCACCTGCCACCTGGGCAATGGTTCTTCCATTGCCGCGGTTGACCAGGGCAAGGTCATTGATACCTCCATGGGCATGACCCCGCTGGCTGGCCTGATGATGGGTACCCGCTGCGGCGATATCGACCCCTCTGTGGTCAACTACCTGAAGTACAACCTGAACATCACTGGCCACCAGCTGGACGAGATCCTGAACAAGAAGTCCGGTCTGCTGGGTGTCTCCGGTGTTTCCAGCGACAAGCGTGATATCGAAGAGGCAGCTGCTGCCGGCAACAAGCGCGCGCAGCTGGCTTCCGATATGCTGAACTACCAGATCAAGAAGCTGGTCGGCGGCTACATCGCAGCCATGGGCGGCGTGGATGCCATCGTCTTCACCGGTGGTATCGGCGAGCATGACGCCATTGCCCGTGCAAAGGTCTGCCACCACATGGATTGGCTGGGCATCCGCATCGATACTGACAAGAACAAGCATCCCGTTGGCGATGTCTGCGACATCACCGCCTGGGGCGCCAAGGTCCGCACCCTGGTCATTGCTACCGACGAGGAGCTGATGATCGCCCGCGACACCAAGGAAGTCATCGAGAAGTAATTTTGCCGCATTCGCGGTACAAAGGGCTGTGTCCTCGCGGAGGGCACAGCCCTTTTGGTGTTTTTGGCGGGGCAAAGTCTGTCTTATTGTGCCGATTGCACAAAAAAGAGGGCGGAGGTTTGTTTTTTGGTTGACAAACAAAAAAAAGAACGGTACAATAGGAGAGTCCTCAGCTAGAGGGCATTTTACTCATTCAAGCCCCTGGTAAGCTTACGATCAGCGCGATGGTCCCGAAAAACCAAAGGTATGGTTACAATCCTTCCGTGGGCAAGAACTAAACAAAGAGGAGATACTACTATGTTCGAAGACAAGACTTTAGTTTGCAAAGACTGCGGCAAGGAGTTTGTTTGGACTGCTGGTGAGCAGGAGTTCTACGCATCTCGCGGCTTTGAGAACCAGCCCCAGCGCTGCAAGCCCTGCCGTGACGCCCGTAAGAATGGCGTCCGTGGCGGCAACAACGGCGGTGAGCGCCAGATGTTCGACGCTGTCTGCGCAGCTTGCGGCAAGGCTTGCAAGGTTCCTTTCCAGCCCCGTGAGGACCGTCCGGTCTACTGCTCTGACTGCTTCGCTCGCATGAAGCAGAACTAAGCGCTGATTTTTTAATCTGAAGCTTGTAAGCCCCTCCTGCCGTATGGCCGGAGGGGCTTTTTTGCATTGCCTCTTGCAATATCACATTACTTTAGGGTATATTATAAAAAGAGCGCCCGGATTCGGGCGCGGCACCCCATAAACAGAAAGGAATTTCAATCATGTTTGATATTTTCAATATGCTCAAGAAAGACGAGAACACCGCGGCCCCCAAGCAGGTGACCCGTGAAACCATCATCGGCGATATCCTGGATATGGACCAGACCACCGCTCCTTACTTTATGGAGATCGGGATGCACTGCCTGGGCTGCCCGGCTTCCCGCGGCGAGAGCATCGAGGAGGCCTGCGAGGTCCACGGCGTGGACTGCGACGAGCTGCTGGAGAAGCTGAATGCACATCTGGCTTCCAAGAAGGCCTGAGTTGCTGCCCACACTGGATGAGCGTCTGACCGCCGCTGCCGCGCTGGTGCGGGAGGGAGAGCCTGTGGCCGACATTGGCTGTGACCACGGCAAACTGACCGCTGTGCTGGCTGCCTCGGGGAAGTACCCCAAGGTGATCGGGGCCGACCTGCGCCCCGGCCCGCTGGCAAAGGCAAAGCAGACGCTGGAACATGCCCGTTGTGAAGACCGCGCTGAGCTGAGGCTCGGCGACGGTCTTTCTGTGTTGTCGGCGGGGGAAGTGGGCACCATCGTGCTGGCGGGTGTCTCGGCCCAGACCACCTGGGAGATCATCGAAAAAGCGCCCTGGGTGTCCCAGCCGGGCGGGCCGCGCCTGGTCATGGTACCGGCCACCCGCCACAGGGAGCTGCGCCGCTGGCTGTGGGAGCATGGCTTTGCCCTGGTGGCTGACCGCCCCGTGCAGGCGGCAGGCCGCTGGTATGCCGTGATGGCCGCCGAGTATACGGGCGAGACGCATGCCCCCACGTTTACGGAATGCCTGTTTGGCGGAACAGGGGAGTGGCCGGAGGGGGCCGGTTACGCGGCCTGGCAGAAAGCCAAGCTTCCCCGCTTCCGGCTGGGCGTGCCCGACGGCACCCCGCTGGCGGAGGAGATCGACCAAATTTTACGGGAGGATTGAGGAATGGCAACCGTCCAGAAGATCTATGAAGAGCTGCAGCGGATGGCTCCGCTGGAACTGGCCGAAAGCTGGGACAACCCCGGCCTGCTGGTGGACTGCGGCGGGGAGGTCTCCCGGGTGCTGGTGGCACTGGATGTCACGGCCGAAACGCTGGCGGAGGCCGAACAGAACGGCTGCCAGCTCATCGTCACCCACCACCCGGTCATCTTCCACCCGCTGAAAAAACTGAGCCCGGCCGACCTGCCGTTCCAGCTGGTGCAGAAAGGGATCTCCGCCATCTGTATGCACACCAACCTGGATGCCGCCGAGGGCGGCGTCAATGAAGTGCTGGCAGGCATCTTTGGAATGAAAAACTGGGAGCCTTTCGCCGGCGGCTGCGGCCGGGTGGGCGAGGTGGAACCCATCACTGTCCCGGAGCTGGCCCGCAAAGCGCGGGTGGAGCTGGGTGCCCGGTGCAACACGCCGCTGGACGGCCCGGAAGTGCCGGTCAAATATGCGGACACGGGCAAGCCCGTGCGGCGGCTGGCTGTCATCAGCGGGGCTGGCGGCGGCCTGTTTGAAGAGGCGCTGGCCATGGGGGCCGACTGCCTGCTGACCGGCGAGGCCGACCACCACGACGCGCTGGACGCCAAGCGGCTGGGGCTGTCCATCGTGGCCGCCAGCCACTATGCCACCGAGTTCCCGGTGGCGGCAGCGGTGGCCCAAAAGCTCCGCGCCGCGTTCCCGGCTGTGGAAGTGCTGGTCAGCACAGCCAACCGCGACCCGTTTACTTATTTATAATAAAGAAAACCTCTCAGTCTCGCTACCGCTCGCCAGCTGCTCCCCTTTCGGCACTTGCGTGCCACCTCCCCCGGCCGGGGGAGTCTTTTCGATCAGGGGAGCCCTTGGCAAAGAGATTTCGTTTTCGCTGGGAAACGGATCGGACTGCCAAAGCCTCTCCTGTCAGGAGAGGTGTCATCGAGCGAAGCGAAGATGACGGAGAGGTTGAGCGAGGTACCACTATGGCTTTGGATGCCGCGACACTGGCCCTGACAGCCCGGGAGCTGAAAGCTGCCCTGACCGAGGCCAAGATCGCAAAAATATTTGAACCGACCCGCGATGAGCTTGTCCTGACCCTGCGCACCCGCACGGACACCTACAGCCTGCTGCTGTCGGCCCGGAGCGGCTCTGCCCGGGTCTGCCTGACCGAAGAGAGCTTCGAGAACCCCGAGACGCCCCCCTCGTTCTGTATGCTGATGCGCAAGCACCTGACGGGCGGCAAGCTGCTGGACGTCCGGATGGAGCCGGGCGACCGCATCGTCTACTTTGAATTCCAGTGCACCAATGAGATGGGCGACCTGGTGCGGAACATCCTCTGCGCCGAGCTGATGGGCCGCTACTCCAATCTGGTGCTGGTGCAGAATGGAAAGATCATCGACGCCCTCAAGCGGGTGGATTTTGAGGACAGCGATGTCCGGCAGCTGCTGCCGGGCCTGCCCTATACCACGCCCCCGAAACCTGCCCGCCCGGATTTCCTCTCGGTGAGCTCGGCTTCCATCGTGGCGGCGGCTTGCCAGCGGGATCTGCCGGTAGCAGACGCCCTGAACAAGACCGTGGCGGGTGTGGGCCCGGTGGTCTGCCGGGAGGCGGCCTGGCGCGCCTTTGACGGCGAGCACCTGCCCGCCAACGAGCTGACGGAACCCCAGAAGCTCCGGCTGATGGCGGCCATTGACGAGCTGAAAGAGCTCCACGACCAGGGCGGCTGCCCCTGCAGCGTGACGGCCCCGGACGGCAAGCCGGTGGAGTACACGTTCTTCCGGCCCCGGCAGTACGGCGAGGGGTACGCGATCAAAGAATGGCCCTCGTTCAACGCCATGCTGGAGGGCTACTACGCCGAGAAAGATCGTGCCGAACGGCTCCGCACCAAGAGCAAGGAGCTGCACAAGGCCGTGCACAACATGTACGAGCGCGCGGTCCGCAAGCAGGCGGCCCGGCAGGAAGAGCTGGCCGCCAGCGGCAAGAGTGAAAAGCTCCGCCTCTACGGCGAGCTGCTTTCCGCCAACCTCTATCTGGCCCAAAAGGGGATGAAGAACATCACCGTGCCCAACTGGTACGATGAGGGCAAGGAAGTTACCATCCCGCTGGATCTGCGGTTCAGCCCCAGCCAGAACGCCCAGAACTTCTTCAAGAATTATAAAAAGAAGCAGACGGCGGCCCGGATGCTGGTGGACCTGCTGGCGGAGGGCGAAAAAGAGATCGCCTATCTGGAAACCGTGCTCTACGAGGTGGAGACAGCTTCCGGTGAGGCGGCACTGAATGAGATTCGTGCCGAGCTCAAGAGCCAGGGCTACCTGAAATACTACAAGCAGCGGGATAAGCGCCAGAAGCCTGCGGACTTCCTCCGCTTTACCTCCAGCGACGGCTTTGAAATTCTGGTGGGCCGCAACAACGCCCAGAACGATAAGCTCACCCTCCACACTGCCCGAGGCAAGGACCTGTGGTTCCATGTGCAGAAAGCGCCCGGCAGTCATGTGGTGGTCATGAGCCGGGGCGAGGACATCCCGGACTCCACAAAACAGGAAGCCGCCGAGCTGGCCGTGCTTTATTCCAGCGCGTTCAAGGCGGGCGCGGGCGCAAAAGTGGCTGTGGACACCACCGAGGTGAAAAACATCTGGAAAGCCAACGGCGCCAAGCCCGGCATGGTGCTGTACGAGGTGTACACCACCGTGTATGTTACCCCGCGGGAAGACTTGGCCGAACGGCTCAAACAGAAAAAGTGATTTGGAAAAGCTGTGCAGCGTTGGAGTCTGCACAGCTTTTTTCAAATTTTGCAAACACTTTGCGCTTCTCATTCGTCTACCAGGCAGAAAGGAGGGGAGAGGCCCATGTGGGAGCTGCTTTACGAGGAGTTCTGGGACAAGCTGGAGCATTTCTGCTACAAACTCTGCCGGGACGACGGCCGGGCGGAGGATTTAACGCAGGAAGTGTTCCTGCGGGCACTGCAGAATCAGGCACTCATGGAGAGTTTTGCCTCCGGGCAGTGCAAGGCCTGGCTGTTTGCCGCGGCCCGCAACCTCTACTGCGACCAGGTGCGCCGGGCCGTGAAAGAAGAAAGCCTGCTGGCACTGCTGGACCCCGACGATGCCGAAACGCCGGACGAGACGGCGGAGGCCGCGCTGGGGACCGTGGACCTGGATTCCCTGCTGGGAACACTCGACCCGCTGGACAAGATGCTGTTTACCCTGCGGTACGAAGAGGGATACAACGCCAGCGAGCTGGGCCGAAAATTTGAACTCCCACCCGGAACCGTCCGCACCCGATTGGGGAAAGTACGCCATCTGCTCAAACAAAAACTGCTGGAGGAATGAACGATGAAGAAACTGAATGTGAAAGCCGTTGTGATCGACCTGCGCCATGTTTCGGAGGAAACGCTGGCAAGCTACGAGCATATTCAAATACATGCCGCGCTGGCCATGACCAGCCCCAGGACGGAAGCTCTGCTGGCAAAGTATCCGGTGGAGCTGGATGCGACCAGCGTCCAGTGCTATGATGACGATGCCAAGGTGAATATGGTCAATGGCAAGACAGAGCTGACCGCTTCCCACAAGCCGGAGGGAAAAAGCGTCCTGATCGTCAACGGAAAGGCGAACATTGCGGCCGACGCGGGGGACACCCTGCGGGCTTACGGGAAGATCATCGTCAACGGGAAAGTCCTCTGCCCGGCCGGACTGGCGGGCCTTGTGACCGAGAAGTGCACCATCAACGGAAAACTGGCGGTCTACCCGGATGAGGCGGTGGTGCTGAAAGGCACGGTCAAGCTGGACCGCAGCTTCCTGCTCCGGGCACAGGCACGGCTCTACTGGACCGAAAAGCAGTTCGTGGCGGTAGACCCCAAACTGGACGTAGCCGCCCTGGCTGCCAAGGGCGTCCGATTTGCGGCCCCCAAAGCCATCCTGCTGGAGCAGTTTACTGAGACGCTGGCCCCGCTCTTTACGGAAAACACGGAACTCATCGTTCTGCCGGAGGGAACGGCTGTGGTGGACGATGATTTTGAGCTGACCCCCAAAACGTTCCGCCGCTATGGCTCCAAAATCTACGTCATGGGAGATGTGAACATCTCCGATGATGCCGCTGAGGTGCTGGGGCAGGTGGAATACCTGCACGCCAGCGGGGATGTGAGCCTGCCCGCTGCGCTGGAAGACGTGTTTTACGCCATCCCGGATGTAGAATATGAAGACCTGCAGATGCTGACCGGCCATGTGGTACGGAACAAGCCCCTGCTGAACATCAAGCCGGAGCTGCTGGAGCTGGACCCCGCAGGTGTTACCTGTGCCAACTGCGCGGTGGTCACGCTGGACAAGACGCTGACGCCGGAAGAGATCGTGGCGAAGCTGCGCCTGAACTGCTGCGCCATCGTGCGGTGCACCGCGGCACAGGAAGCCGCAGCAGCGGCTGTGGCGGTCAACGTGGCACAGATCAAAGTAACGGATGTTGTGAAAGAAGAGAAAGACCCGGACACCCTTTACCGGACGGGCGTAGAATTGACCCTGTAAGGCATCTGCCTTTGAACGATCCTCCCAGATCATAGGAATGCACGGCCCTTACAGGGGAGTGCACGGAAAGCTGTTCCCCGCTGCCCTCAGCGGAGGACGGCTTTTTTATATAGAAAGGCATAAAACAGGCCGGGCAGAGCCATCCTAAAACGCGGCGGGGTTTTCCACTGAAAAAGAGCGACGGAGATTGTGCATTCTGCACAGAAAATGCGTCCAAACATCGTGCGGAGAAAATAAAAAAGAAAATTCGTGTTTTTTTGAAAAAACACTTGCCAATTGCACGCAGATGTGATAAAATATCTCTCGGCTGCAAAGGGCTTGTGCGATACAAGTCGTGCAGGCCAGCGATATGCGTAGATGCGGGAGGTTGTCATCCGGCAATAGTCGTGATGGGTTATTTCCGCGGAGTATGTCCGATCTTAGAACCGGGCGAAAAAATTACTGACAGCGATGGAATACGTTCCCCGGCAGGAAAGTTACTCTCCTGCGAAACGGCGGAACCAATGTTCGGATTTGATTTGCTATAGATGTTTCCGGGAGAACTGCCAAGCGGTTCACCGGTTTTTCTAGTGCCAAGTCGAGGAACACCCGGAACTGTGTAGAGCAATTTATCGGCTCGCCTAGGGCAAAATCAATTTTTTCAGGAGGCGTAAGCAATGGCAGTCAAAGAGAAAATCAGAATCCGTCTGCAGAGCTATGATGCTCAGCTGATCGATGCCGCAGCAGAGAAGATCGTGGAGACCGCAAAGCACACTGGTGCCCGCGTGTCCGGCCCCATCCCCCTGCCCACCGACCGTGAGATCGTCACCGTTCTGCGCGCTACCCACAAGTACAAGGATAGCCGCGAGCAGTTCGAGAGCCGCACTCATAAGCGTCTGATCGACATTCTGAAGCCGTCCAACAAGACGGTTGAGGCTCTGATGAGCCTCCAGCTCCCCGCTGGCGTGGACATCGAGATCAAACTGTAACATCTGATCCATCGATGCCCTCGTTTCCCGAGGGGTCATGTTGGCGGTGACGTGCGCCGCCAACCAATAACCTTTACAGGAGGAAAAGAAAATGGTTAAAGGCATTATCGGCAAGAAAGTCGGTATGACTCAGCTGTTCGACGAGAACGGCAAGGTCGTTCCCGTGACCGTCATCGAGGCTGGTCCCTGCACTGTCGTGCAGAAGAAGACCGTCGAGAGCGATGGCTACCAGGCTGTTCAGCTGGGCTTCGGCGAGGTTTCCGCCAAGAAGGTCAACAAGGCAGCTGCAGGCCACTTCAAGAAGGCAAACGTTGCCCCCAAGAAGACCCTGCGTGAGTTCCGTCTGGAGGATGTCTCCGCAATGAACGTTGGCGACGTGCTGAAGGCTGATGTCTTCGCAGCAGGCGACAAGGTTGATGTTGTGGGCGTCTCCAAGGGCAAAGGCTACCAGGGCGTTATCAAGCGCTACGGTCAGCACCGTCTGCGCGAGAGCCACGGCACCGGCCCCGTTGCACGGCATGCCGGTTCTAACGGCTCCACTTCTACCCCGTCTCGCGTGTTCCCCGGCAAGCGCCTGCCCGGCCACATGGGCTTTGTGCGCGTCACCGTGCAGAACCTGACCGTTGTCAAGGTTGACACCGAGAACAATCTGATCGCTGTCAAGGGTGCGGTCCCCGGTACCAAGGGCACCATCGTCACCCTGGCTAACAGCGTGAAGGCGTAAGGAGGAAAGCTACAATGGCAAAGTTTAATGTAGTCGATATGAACGGTCAGCATGTTAGCGAGATCGAGCTTTCCGACGCCGTGTTCGGTATCACCCCGAACGAGAAGGCTGTCCACATTGCTGTGGTGAACTTCCTGGCCAACCAGCGTCAGGGCACCCAGAACACCAAGATCCGCATGGAAGTTTCCGGCGGCGGCAAGAAGCCCTGGCGTCAGAAGGGCACCGGCCACGCTCGTCAGGGTTCCATCCGTGCACCGCAGTGGACTCACGGCGGCGTTGCTCTGGGCCCCAAGCCCCGCAGCTACAACTACCACATCAACAACAAGGTCAAGCGCCTGGCTCTGCTGAGCGTTCTGTCCGACAAGGCTGCCAACGGCAACATGGTGGTTGTTGATAAGTTTGCTTGCGACGAGTACAAGACCAAGACCGTGGTTGCAATGCTGAACGCTGTTGGCGCCGGCAAGAAGAACCTGCTGGTCAATGAGACTGTCGATGCAAAGTTCGTCAAGAGCGCTGGCAACATTGCCGGTGTGAAGACCACCTTTGCTGGCAGCGTGAACACCTACGATGTGCTGAACGCCGACAAGCTGATCATCAGCGTTGACGCAGCTAAGAAGCTCGAGGAGGTGCTTGGCTAATGAAAACCGCACATGATATCATCCTGAAGCCGGTCATTACCGAGAACTCCATGGCTGGCATCGCCGACAAGAAGTACACCTTCAAGGTCGCTACCGACGCTACCAAGGTCGAGATCGCTCAGGCTGTCGAGACCCTGTTCCCCGGCGCTAAGGTCGCAAAGGTCAACACCATTTCCGTGCGTGGCCGCTTCCGCCGCCAGGGCATGCATGCTGGTTACACTGCCGCTTCCAAGAAGGCAATCGTGACCCTGACCAAGGACTCCAAGGAAATCGAGTTCTTCAACAGCATGGTCTAAGCTGAACCCGCCGAGGGTTCCTCTATGGGGATATGACCCCGATAATAATTCATAAGATAACAAAGGAGAATAGCACAATGGCTATCAAAAAGTATGGCCCCACTACCCCGGGCCGCCGCGGCATGACCGTCACGGACTACAGCGTCCTGTCCAAGGTCGCTCCCGAGCGCAGCCTGCTGGAGCCTATGAAGAAGCACAGCGGCCGCAATAACACCGGCCGCATCACCGTCCGCCACCAGGGCGGCGGCAACCGCACCAAGTATCGTGTCATCGACTTCAAGCGTCAGAAGACCGATATGCCCGCTACCGTCAAGACCCTGGAGTACGATCCGAACCGCAGCGCGTTCATCGCTCTGGTCGAGTACACCGATGGCGTCAAGAGCTACATCATTGCTCCCGATGGCCTGAAGGTCGGCGACGTGGTTCTGAGCAGCAAGACTGCCGACATCAAGCCCGGCAACTGCCTGCCCTTTGAGAACATCCCCGTCGGTACCATCATCCACAACATCGAGCTGTATCCCGGCCGCGGCGCTCAGCTGGTTCGTTCCGCTGGCAACATGGCTCAGCTGATGGCAAAGGAGAATGGTTACGCTCTGGTTCGTCTGCCCTCCGGCGAGATGCGCAACGTGCCCTTGAACTGCACCGCAGTCGTCGGCCAGGTTTCCAACATCGACCACGAGAACGTCAACCTGGGCAAGGCTGGCCGTAAGCGCCACATGGGCGTCCGTCCCGGCAGCCGTGGTACCGTTATGAACCCCTGCGACCACCCCCACGGCGGTGGCGAGGGCCGCGCACCTGTTGGCCACTCCGGTCCTATGACTCCCTGGGGCAAGCCCGCTCTGGGTCTCAAGACTCGCAAGCATCATAAGCGCTCCGATAAGCTGATCGTGAAGCGTGCAGGTAAGTAAGAGAGGAGTTTAAGACAATGGGTAGAAGCATTAAAAAAGGACCTTTCGTCCAGGCTGCTCTTATGAAGCACGTTGAAGCGATGAACGCTTCCGGCAAGAAGCAGGTCATCAAGACCTGGAGCCGTGCCTCCACGATCTTCCCCGAATTCGTTGGTCACACCTTTGCCGTCCACGACGGCCGCAAGCATGTGCCTGTGTATGTGACTGAGGACATGGTTGGCCACAAGCTGGGTGAGTTCGTTCCCACCCGTACCTTTAAGGGCCACACCGGTAATTCTAAGTAATAGAGGGAGGAACACAACATGGAAGCTCGGGCAATTCTTCGTTATGCCCGCATTAGTCCCCGTAAGGTGTCTATCGTTATGGACCTGATCCGTAACAAGCCCCTGGACGAAGCGCTGGCAATCCTGCAGTACACCCCGAAGGCAGCTTGTGAGCCCCTTCTGAAGCTGGTGAAGTCTGCAGCCGCAAATGCGGAAAACAACTTCAATATGGACAAGAACAACCTCTACGTCGCCGAGTGCTACGTCTGCCCCGGCCCGACGCTGAAGCGCATGATGCCTCGTGCACAGGGCCGCGGCTACCGCATCCTGAAGCGCACCAGCCACATGACCGTTGTTCTGAAAGAGAAAGAGTAAGGAGGGAAAACAATGGGCCAGAAAGTAAATCCGCACGGCATTCGTGTCGGCGTTATTAAAGACTGGGACAGCCGCTGGTTTGCCTCCAAGAAGGATTTCAGCGATAACCTCGTCGAGGATCACAAGATCCGCACTGAGCTGAAAGCTCAGCTGAAGGACGCTGGCGTCCCCAAGATCGAGATCGAGCGCACTGTGGATCCTTCCACTTCCGCTCCCCGCGTGACCGTCAACATCTACTGCGCAAAGCCCGGTATGGTGATCGGTAAGGGCGGCGAAGAGCGCGTTGCTCTGCAGAACAAGCTGACCAAAGAGTATGGCAAGACCGTGATCGTCAACGTCATCGAGGTCAAGAGCGCTGCTACCAACGCTCAGCTGGTTGCTGAGGATATCGCTCGTCAGCTGGAGAACCGCGTCACTTTCCGCCGCGCTATGAAGCAGTGCATGCGCAATGCTATGAGCCCCCGCGATCGTGCAACCGTTCCCGCTAAGGGCATCAAGGCAATGTGCTCCGGCCGTCTGGGCGGCGCTGATATCGCTCGTACTGAGAGCTATCATGAGGGCACCATCCCCCTGCAGACCCTGCGTGCTGACATTGACTACGGCTTTGCAGAGGCTGCTACCACCTACGGCCGCATCGGCGTTAAGGTGTGGGTCTACAAGGGCGAGGTCCTCAAGAGCGCTAAGACCGCTCAGAAGAAGGAAGGAGGCAACAAGTAATGTTACTGCCTAAGCGTGTTAAGTACCGCCGCGTCCAGCGCGGCCGCATGACCGGCAAGGCTACCCGCGGCAACGTGGTGTGCCAGGGCCAGTACGGCCTTGTTGCCCTGGAGCCGGCATGGATCTCTTCCACCCAGATCGAGGCTGCTCGTGTTGCCATGACTCGTTACATCAAGCGTGGCGGCAAGGTGTGGATCAAGATCTTCCCCGATAAGCCTGTTACTGAGAAGCCCGCTGAGACCCGAATGGGTTCCGGTAAAGGCTCTCCCGAGTACTGGGTTGCAGTCGTGAAGCCCGGCCGCGTTCTGTTCGAGCTGGCAGATGTCGATGAGGCAACTGCTCGTGAGGCACTGCGCCTGGCTATGCACAAGCTGCCCATCAAGTGCAAATTTGCAGTCCGTGAGGACTCCGTGAAGGAGGATGGCACCAATGAAGGCTAATGAACTCCGCGAAATGCAGACCGCAGAGCTGACCAGCAAGCTGGCAGACCTGAAGGCCGAGCTGTTTAACCTGCGTTTCCAGCATGCCATCAACCAGCTGGAGAACCCCGGCCGCATCGAAGCAGTCAAGAAGGACATCGCACGCGTGATGACCGTTCTGGCTGAGAAGCAGTAAGGAGGTTAAACGATGGAAGAACGTAATCTGAGAAAGACCCGCGTCGGCGTCGTCGTGTCCGACAAGATGGATAAGACCATCGTGGTTGCCGTTAAGGATAGCGTGCAGCACCCCCTGTACAAGAAGATCCTGAAGCGTACCGCCAAGTTCAAGGCTCGTGATGAGAAGAACGAGTGCGGCATCGGTGACCGTGTTGAGATCATGGAGTGCCGCCCCCTGAGCAAGGATGTGCGCTGGCGCCTGGTCCGTATCGTTGAGAAGGCAAAGTAATCTTTGCCCGCTGCTTTGAACAGTTTGAAAGGAGATATCTGAAATGGTTCAGATGCAAACTTATCTCAAAGTTGCCGACAACACCGGTGCCAAGGAGCTGATGTGCTTCCGCGTGCTGGGCGGCACCCGCAAGAGATACGCAAACATTGGTGACGTCGTGGTCTGCTCTGTCAAGAAAGCAGCCCCCGGCGGCTCCGTTAAGAAGGGCGACGTCGTCAAGGCTGTCATCGTGCGCAGCAAGCATGGCGTCCGCCGTGACGACGGTTCCTACATCCGTTTCGATGAGAACGCCGCCGTTATCGTTATGGCCGACAAGAGCCCCAAGGGTACCCGTATCTTTGGACCCGTTGCTCGCGAGCTGCGCGATGCCGGCTACACCAAGATCCTGAGCCTGGCTCCGGAATCGCTGTAAGGAGGTTTTAAAAATGAATAATCTTCATGTTAAAACCGGCGACAACGTTATGATCATCAGCGGCAAGGACAAGGGCCACACTGGTAAGGTCCTGCAGGTCAGCCCCTCTGAGAACAAGGTCATCGTTGAGGGCCAGAACATGGTTACCAAGCACGTCAAGCCCCGCCGTCAGGGCGAGCAGGGCGGCATCGTCAAGGCTGAGGGTGCGATGTACGCATCCAAGGTCATGCCCATCTGCCCCAAGTGCGGCAAGGCTGTGCGCGTGGGCCACGTCGAGAAAGACGGCAAGATGGTCCGCGTCTGCAAGAAGTGCGGCGCTGAGCTGTAAGAAAGGAGTAAGGAACAATGGCTCGTTTGAAAGAACAGTATGTCAATGAAATTGCTCCTGCTCTGAACAAGAAGTTCGGTTACAAGAGCGTTATGCAGATCCCCAAGCTGGACAAGGTCGTCATCAACGTTGCCTGCGGCGAAGCCAAGGACAACGAGAAGATCCTGGAAGCTGTCATGAAGGATCTGGGCCAGATCACTGGCCAGAAGGCAGTCGTCTGCCGTGCCAAGAAGAGCGTTGCTAACTTTAAGCTGCGCCAGGGCACTCCCATCGGCTGCAAGGTCACCCTGCGCGGTGAGCGTATGTATGAGTTCGTCGATCGCTTCTTCAACGTGGCTCTGCCCCGTGTCCGCGACTTCCGCGGCATCAACGGCAATGGCTTCGATGGCCGTGGCAACTTTGCCTGCGGCATCAAGGAGCAGATCATCTTCCCTGAGATCGACTTCGATAAGGTCGATGCAGTCCGCGGCATGGATGTCTGCTTTGTCACCACTGCCAAGACTGACGAAGAGGGCAAGGAGCTGCTGAAAGCTCTGGGCGCTCCGTTTGCAGAGAACAACTAAGGGAGGAGATTTGTACAATGGCTAAACTGTCTATGAAGCTGAAGCAGTCTCGTCCTGCTAAGTTCTCTACCCGCGCATACACCCGCTGCCGCATCTGCGGCCGCCCCCACTCCGTGCTGCGCAAGTACGGCGTGTGCCGTGTGTGCTTCCGTGAGCTGGCCTACAAGGGCGAGATCCCGGGCGTCAAGAAGGCTTCCTGGTAATTAAACCAGAGGCTGGATAAACTGTCGGATATCCGCCCCGGGCAAACGTGTTTCGGGGCGGTATCATTATAAAACAAATGAGAGCTAATCTAAGGAGGTTAGTGGCAAATGCAGATTACTGATCCTATCGCGGACCTGCTGACTCGCATCCGCAACGCTAGCACTGCCAAACACCCTTCTGTGGAGATCCCCGCTTCCAACATGAAGAAGGCTATCTGCCAGATTCTGGTTGACGAGGGCTACATCAAGGGCATGCAGGTGAAGAACGACACCGTCCAGGGCACCATCGTTGTCACCCTGAAGTACCAGGCAAACGGCGAGCCCGTTATCGCTGGTCTGCGCCGCGTGTCCAAGCCCGGCCTGCGCATCTACACCAACTGCGAGGATATGCCGAAGGTCATGAAGGGCCTGGGCACCGCAATCATTTCCACCTCTAAGGGCATCATGACCGATAAGGCTGCTCGTGCTGCGCACGTTGGCGGCGAGGTCCTGGCCTTTGTGTGGTAAGAAAGGGGTAAAAGACAATGTCGAGAATTGGAAGAAAACCCATCGTCATTCCTGCCGGCGTTACTGTCACTGTCGATGAGGCAGCACATACCGTCGCCGTCAAGGGCCCCAAGGGCAGCCTGAATTCCAACTATCATCCCCTGATGACCGTTAAGGTCGAGGGCAATGAGGTTTTGGTTACCCGCCCCAATGACGAACCCCAGGCCCGCAGCCTGCACGGCCTGACCCGTACCAACATCGCGAACATGGTCAACGGTGTTGTGAACGGTTACGAGAAGAAGCTGGAGATCGTGGGTGTTGGCCTGCGCTGCCAGAAGCAGGGCTCCAACCTGGTTATGAACCTGGGCTTCTCCCACCAGGTGAACATCCCCGATACCGAGGATTGCACCATTGTGTGGCAGGATCCCAACCACTTCACTGTTACCGGTATTGACAAGCAGAAGGTTGGCCAGTACGCCGCCGAGATCCGCGCCAAGAAGCCGCCTGAGCCGTACAAGGGCAAGGGCATCCGCTACGAGGGCGAGGTTGTCAAGCACAAAGAAGGCAAGGCCGGCAAGGGCAAGAAATAAGGTAAGGAGTGAAAGACAATGGTTAAGCAGATCGACAAGAACGAAGCTCGTCTTCGTCGTCATCGCCGCGTTCGTAACAAGATCAGCGGCACCGCAGCACGTCCTCGCCTGGATGTTTTCCGCTCCGCCAAGCACATTTACGCTCAGATCATCGATGATGAGCAGGGCGTGACTCTGGTGTCGGCTTCCACTATGGACAAGGACTTCAACGGTTTCGGCGGCAACGTCGAGGCCGCTGCTGAGATCGGCAAGAAGATCGCAGCAAAGGCTCTGGAAAAGGGCATCACCGAGGTCGTGTTCGACCGTGGCGGTTACGTTTATCATGGCCGTGTTAAGGCCCTGGCTGAGGGCGCCCGTGAGGGCGGCCTGAAGCTGTAATGAGAGGAGGAAACACATTATGGCTATGAGAAACCGTGAAGACGACGGCATGATCACCAAGGTTGTCTCCATCAACCGCGTTTCCAAGACGGTCAAGGGCGGCCGCATCATGAAGTTTGCCGCTCTGGTCGTTGTGGGCGACGGCAAGGGCAACATCGGCTACGGCATCGGCAAGTCCGGCGAAGTGCCTGAGGCAATCCGCAAGGGTGAGGCTGCTGCCAAGAAGAATATGCACAAGGTTGCCATGAAGGGCACCACCATCCCCCACGAGATCGTCGGCAAGTACGGCGCAGGCGCTGTTCTGCTCAAGCCGGCTGCTCCCGGTACCGGCATGATCGCCGGCGGCCCGGTGCGTGCCGTCATTGAGGCTGCTGGCATCAAGGACATCCGTGCGAAGTCTATGCGTTCCAACAACCCCATCAACGTTGTTTCTGCTACCTTCGCAGGTCTGTGCGGCCTGGTCAGCGCGGAGTCCGTCGCTGAGAAGCGCGGCAAGACCGTGAAAGAAATTCTGGGTTAAGGAGGTAACAAACCATGGCAGATAAGATGCTCAAGATCGAGCTGAAGAAGAGCCTGATCGGCCGCGGCGACAAGCAGATCGCTACCGCTGAGGCCCTGGGCCTGAAGAAGCCGGGCGACGTTACCGTTCAGCCTGACAATGCCGCTACGCAGGGCAAGATCAAGAAGATCGGCTTCCTGCTCAGCGTCACCGAAGCCTAATAGCAGGGGGTATACGCATAATGAAACTTCATGAACTGCACGCGATTCCCGGCGCAAACAAGGCTGTGACCCGTAAGGGCCGCGGCATTGGCTCCGGCAATGGCAAGACTGCCGGTTTCGGCAGCAAGGGCCAGAAGGCCCGTTCCGGCGTGAAGCACGCTGGTTTCGAGGGCGGCCAGATGCCTCTGGCACGCCGCCTGCCGAAGGTTGGCTTTAACAACATCTTTGCTACCCAGTACGCCATTGTTAACGTGGCGGACCTGGAGGCAGCTTTCGAGGCTGGCGCTGTCGTTGACACCGAGGCTCTGAAGGCAAAGGGTCTGGTCAAGAAGACCCTGGACGGCGTTAAGGTCCTGGGCAACGGCGAGCTGACCAAGGCTCTGACCGTGAAAGCCGCAGCCTATTCCGCTTCTGCCAAAGAGAAAATCGAGAAGGCAGGCGGAAAGGCTGAGGTGATGTAAGGTGTTCCAGACATTCCGTAACGCATGGAAGATCCCCGAGCTTAAAAATCGTCTCCTGTTCACGCTGGCGATCCTCGTGGTGTATCGTCTGGGCAGTGCGATTCCGGTGCCGTTTATCACGAGCTCTGCACTGACGCAGATGTTCTCCAACGGCAACATGCTCGCTTATCTGGATATGATGAGCGGCGGTGCGCTGTCCCGGTGCACGCTCTTCGCGTTAGGTGTGACACCCTATATCAACGCCTCCATCATTGTGCAGCTGCTGACCGTTGCAATCCCCTCGCTGGAGAACCTGGCAAAGGAACCCGACGGACAGACCAAGCTGCAGCAGATCACCCGGTACGCCGGCGGCATCATCGGTCTGGTGATGAGCATTGGCTACTATTTCGTGATCCGCAATATGGGCGCACTGAAGTATACGAGCGGCACGGCCGGTATCTTTACCGCCGTGGTCATCATTGCAACGTTCACCGCGGGTGCTCAGCTGATCACCTGGTGCGGCGAGCAGATCGATGACAAGGGCATTGGCAATGGCCTGTCCCTCCTGATCTTCTCTTCGATCGTTTCCAACTGGTCTTCCCTGTACACGACGGTTGCCGGTCTGCTGACCCGCGCCGCCGCTGGTGAGACCCAGTTCTACATTCTGCTGCCCCTGCTGGTCGTTCTGGCACTGGTCGTGATCGTGTTCATTGTCATTATGACGAACGCTGAGCGCCGTATCACCATCCAGTACGCCAAGCGCGTGGTGGGCCGCAAGCAGATGGGCGGGCAGAACAGCTACCTGCCGCTGAAGCTGAACATGAGCGGTGTCATGCCGATCATCTTCGCTTCCGCTCTGGTCTCGATCCCGGGCACGATCGGCAGCTTTTTGCAGATCGACCAGGCAGCGCATCCGTTCTGGTATGCATTTTTCCATACCTTTAACTACACGTCGCTGCTGTACGTCGTCATCTACCTGCTGCTGATCCTGGCCTTTAACTACTTCTATGTGGCCATCCAGTACAACCCCGTTGAGATCGCCAACAATCTGCGCCGCAACAACGGCTCGATCCCCGGCTTCCGTCCCGGCAAGCCGACCAGCGATTTCATCACCCGCACCCTGAACAAGATCACCCTCCTGGGCGCGATCTTCCTGGCTGCGGTGGCTGTACTGCCGATCATTCTGGGCAACCTGACCGGTATGAGCATCCAGCTGGGCGGTACCAGCCTGCTGATCGTGGTTGGTGTGGCGCTTGACACCACCCGCAGCCTCGACAGCTTTATGACGATGCGCAACCACAAGGGCTTCCTGGGCTGATCCCAAACAATTAAAGCACTGATGTGAGAAAGCACTGGAAAGGAGAGTACGCTCGGACTTTTCAGTGCTTTTTTGCTTTGGTGAACCGTTAGTTGGCTCAAACAACATATCCTTGAACCAAGGAAAGGAGAAATCCTATGAATCTGATTCTGTTGGGCGCTCCCGGCGCCGGTAAGGGCACGCAGGCCGAGATCCTCTGCGCAAAGCTGAACATCCCCTCCATCAGCACGGGCAATATCCTCCGCGCTGCTGTCAAGGATGGCACCGAGATGGGCCTGAAAGCCAAGAGTTTTATGGACGCCGGTGCTCTGGTGCCCGATGAAGTCATCATCGGCATCCTGAAAGAGCGTCTGGCTCAGCCGGACTGCGCAAACGGTTTTATCCTGGACGGTGTGCCCCGCACCATCGCACAGGCAGAGGCCATTGAGAAAATGGGCATCCAGATCGACAAGGCTGTGGAGCTGTCCGTGGCCGATGAAGTCATCGTGGAGCGCATGGGCGGCCGCCGCGTCTGCGAGAAGTGCGGCGCAAGCTACCACATCATCAACAAGAAGAGCAAAGTGGAGGGCGTGTGCGACTGTTGCGGCGGCAAGCTGGTCACCCGTAAGGATGACGAGCCCGCCACCGTGCTCGACCGTCTGAAAGCCTATCACGAGCAGACCGAGCCGCTGGTGGCATTCTACAAGGAGCGCAACAAGCTGGCGGTCATCCCGTTCAGCCCGTCCATCGAGGCCACCACGGCAGAAGTGATGAAGGCTTTGGAGGCATAAAAGTGATTCAGATCAAGAATGCGAAAGAACTGGACGGAATGCGCCGGGCCAACGCCCTGAGCGCGGCTGCCCTGAAATATGGCGGAGAGCACATCGAGGCTGGTATGACCACCTGGGAACTGGATAAGATCATCTATGATTTTATCATCAAGCACGGCGGCAAGCCCAACTTCAAGGGCTTGTACGGCTTCCCTGGCACGGCCTGCATCAGCCTGAACGATACCATTATTCATGGTATCCCGTCTCACGACCAGGTCATTCGCCCGGGCGACATCGTCAGCATTGACACCGGCGCCAAGATCGACGGCTTCAACGGCGACAATGCCTGCACCTATGCGGTGGGCAAGGTCGATCTCGAAGCACAGCGCCTGATGGATGTGACCAAGGCGTCTCTTTATAAGGGCATCGAGCAGGCCATCGCGGGCAACCGCATTGGCGACATCGGCCAGGCTGTCCAGACCTACTGCGAGGACGCCGGTTTCTCGGTGGTGCGGGAGTTCGTGGGCCACGGCACCGGCCGTGAGCTGCACGAGGACCCCGAAGTGCCCAACTATGGCCACGCAGGCCGCGGCCCGCGTCTGGTGCCGGGCATGACCATTGCCATTGAGCCCATGATCTGCCAGTATGACTGCAAGATCAAGCAGCTGAGCGATGGCTGGACGGTCAAGACCAAGGACGGCGGCCTGGCTGCCCACTTTGAGCACTCCATCGCCATCCTGAAAGACCACACCGAGATCATGACCCGTTTCTGGGATGATCCGGATTTCGACCCGGAGAAGTTCTCCTTGAAATAAGCTTTGCAGGCAGCAAACGAGTCTGACTTTGTGCAAATCTGCTAAGTTTTTGTGAAAAAATTTGTTTTACGCGGTGCAAGCGCGCAAAACGGAACCGGAATTTCCGCCTCCGAAACGAGGCGGAAATTTTTATCGGAAATACGGAAAAAAGTACTTGCAAAATGGCGGCGAAAGGTGTATAATCTATAAATGGCCGTGACAGCCAGATGCTTTCTCGGTGGACAGGGATTTTCTGCCCACTTTGCGGATTTTGTGCCGCAGGAGAAGAAGTATGTGGCTTTCATCGCCGCCTGTCCGTCCCTACACGACAAACTGAGCAGATCCAAATGAGGAGGCAAATAGCTTGTCTAAAGAAGACGTCATCGAAATCGAAGGCATCGTGCGTGAAGCCATGCCCAACGCCATCTTCAAGGTGGAAATGTTGAGCGAGGATAAGAACACCGGGAAGCTCACACCCAGTGGGCACGTCCTCTTAGCGCACATCTCCGGCAAGCTCCGGACCAATTTCATCCGAATCCTGCCCGGGGACAAGGTCACCGTCGAAATGTCGCCCTATGATCTTTCAAAGGGCCGCATCACCTGGCGCTCCAAATAAGCACCAGGGTATCAACCAAAAGGAGGTTCAACATCATGAAGGTCAAGCCTTCCGTGAAACCCATCTGCGAAAAGTGCAAGGTCATCCGCCGCAAAGGCCGCGTGATGGTCATTTGCCAGAACCCCAAGCATAAGCAGCGCCAGGGCTAATTCGGGCGCCTGGGGGTCAAGTGCGTAGAGTCCCGGCGCAGACCCCGACACGGACATGGGATGATTTTTGGAGGAAACTACTATGGCACGTATTGCCGGCGTTGACCTGCCCCGCGAGAAGCGCGTTCAGGTGGGTCTCACCTACGTTTACGGTATCGGTCAGACCACTGCGAACAAGATCCTGGAAGCAACTGGCATCAACCCCGATACCCGCGTCAAGGACCTGACTCTGGAAGAAGAGGCTAAGATCCGTGACTACATCGATCAGGCTAACATCATCGTTGAGGGCGACCTGCGCCGCAACGTTGCTCTGGACATCAAGCGCCTGGTTGAGATCCAGTCTTTCCGTGGCACTCGCCATCGCAAGAATCTGCCCTGCCGCGGCCAGCGCACCAAGACCAATGCACGTACCTGCAAGGGCCCGAAGCGCACTGTCGCTAACAAGAAGAAGTAAGGAGGATTTGAGAAATGGCAAGTGCAAATAACGCCAAAAAGGGCGCAAATGTCCGCATGAAGCGGAAAGAGCGCAAGAACATTGCTGCTGGTCAGGCTCATATCCAGTCTACCTTCAACAATACTGTTGTTACCATCACCGACCTGCAGGGTAATGCAGTGTCCTGGTGCTCCTCTGGCTCCCTGAACTTCCGTGGCAGCCGCAAGAGCACCCCGTTTGCAGCCCAGTCTGCTGCTGAGACCGCAGCTAAGGTTGCTATCGAGCATGGCATGAAGACTGTTGAAGTCTACGTCAAGGGCCCCGGCGCTGGCCGTGAGTCCGCTATCCGCGCGCTGCAGGCTACCGGCCTGGAAGTCACCCTGATCAAGGACGTGACTCCTATCCCCCACAACGGCTGCCGTCCCCCGAAGCGCCGTCGTGTCTGATCGAAGGAGGAAATTGAATTATGGCAAAGAATACGCAGCCTATCGCAAAGCGTTGCAAGGCCCTGGGCATTTCTCCTGCGGTCATGGGCTATGCAAAGAAGAATACTACCCGCAACTCCAATGGCAACATGCGCAAGAAGCAGTCTGAGTACGCATCTCAGCTGAAAGAGAAGCAGAAGGTCAAGTTCATCTACGGCGTTCTGGAGAAGCAGTTCCACAATGCTTACCAGCGCGCTGAGGCTCGCCCCGGCAAGACCGGTGAGAACCTGCTCCAGATCATGGAGTGCCGCCTGGACAACGTCGTGTTCCGCCTGGGCTTTGCTCAGACCCGCCGCGACGCTCGCCAGCTGGTGAGCCACGCTCACTTCACCGTCAATGGCAAGAAGGTCAATATCCCCTCTTACCAGGTCAAGGCCGGTGACGTGATCGAAGTGCGTGAGTCCAGCCGCTCCTCTGCAAAGTTTGCAAAGCTGACTGGCCCCGAGGCTCCCGTTGTGGCTCTGCCCTCTTGGCTGAACCGCGAGACCGGCTCCCTGAAGGGCGTCGTCACCAAGCTCCCCGAGCGCAGCGACATCGACTACGAAGTTGCAGAGCACCTCATCGTCGAGCTGTACTCCAAGTAATCCATTAAGAAGGCTGGGCCTCCTTTGTGGAGGACTATCTTTCGCATTCTTTTCTTTGAAAGAATTTAATAATGGGCCGATGAGTACATCGGTTTGACAAGGAGGGCATAGATATGATGGAGATTGAACGTCCCAAAATCGAAACGGCAAGCCTGTCTCCGGACGGCCGCTATGGCAAGTTCGTGGCAGAACCTCTGGAGCGTGGCTTTGGCATCACACTGGGCAACAGCCTGCGTCGTGTGCTTCTTTCCTCTCTGCCCGGTGTCGCCGTGACCAGCGTCAAGATCGACGGCGTTGTTCACGAGTTCTCCACCATTGAGGGCGTCAAGGAAGACGTTACCGAAATTGTCCTGAACCTGAAAGGTATTGCTGCAAAGCTGTACACCGATGGTCCGAAGACAGTGCGTGTTGAGGCAGTGGGCCCCTGTGAGGTCACCGCCGACAACATCAAGCAGGGCGACGATATTGAGATCCTGAACCCTGAATGGCACATTGCGACCCTGGGCGAGGGCGGCAAGCTCGTCATGGAGCTCACTTTCGACAAAGGCCGCGGCTATGTGCCGGCTGAGCGCAACAAACAGGCCATCGTCGAGAAGAACGATATCAACACTCTTCCCGTCGATAGCATTTACACCCCCGTGCTCAAGGTGAATTACAACGTTGAGAGCACCCGTGTTGGCCAGGCGATCGATTACGACAAGCTGACCATTGAGGTTTGGACCGATGGCACGATCAACGCGCAGGAGGCCGTTTCTCTGGCTGCCCGCGTGCTGACCGAGCACCTGAACCTGTTTGTCAACCTGTCCGATGAGGCCGCTGGCACCGAAATCATGGTGGAGAAGACCAACGACGACAAGGAAAAGGCTCTGGAGATGACCATTGAAGAGCTGGATCTGAGCGTCCGTTCGTTCAACTGCCTGAAGCGTGCCGGTATCAACACGGTGGAGGATCTGGTCAGCAAGAGCGAGGACGAGATGATGAAAGTCCGTAACCTCGGCCGCAAGAGCCTCGAGGAAGTCATGGCAAAGCTGGACTCCCTGGGCTTTAAGCTGAACACAGATGATGAGTAACTAAAATAATTAAGGAGTGAAACGGGATGCCCGGTACCAGAAAGCTCGGTAGAACCAGCGACAGCCGCAACGCTATGATGCGCGCTATGGTTACCTACCTGTTAGAGAATGGCAAGATTGAGACCACTGTCACTCGCGCTAAGGACGTTCGTTCCATGGCCGAGAAGATGATCACCCTGGGTAAGGCCAGCGACCTGCACACCAAGCGTCAGGTCTACGCCTACATCACCAAGGAAGATGTTGCAAAGAAGCTGTTTGATGAGATCAGCCCCAAGTACGCTGACCGCAACGGCGGCTACACCCGCATCATCAAGATCGGCGCTCGCCGCGGCGACGCAGCTGAGATGGCAGTTCTGGAGCTCGTCTGATCGACTCTGACTGTTTAAACAGTGTACAAAACGCTCTCTCCCAGTTGGGAGGGGGCGTTTTTTGTGTCTCAACGGCAGCAAAGGGAGGGGGCTGTTCCCGGAAAGTTCACGGAATGGCTCTTGGATTTACCCCCGCCGCGTGCTATACTGAATACTGTATGATTCGGGAAATTTTCCACGGAGGGAGGAGAGGACTGTTGAAAAAGCTGGGCCGACTGCTGGCGGTCTGTGCACTGCTGGGCCTGCTGCTGACGGGCTGCAACATGCCGCTGGAGGAAAACCGGCAGGTGGAAGACCTGCTCCGCGCGCCGCAGCTGGCGGGCGATTACGGCGCCCTGCAGTCTGCGCTGAACGACTGGCTGGGGGAGAGCGCACAGCTCAAGTACCCGCTGCAGGGCGAGCTGCTCTCTCCGTTCGTTTTGCAGGATCTTGATGGCGACGGGGTGCAGGATGCCGCCGTGTTTTACACCACAGCCCAGAGCACCAATGTCTGCATCGCAATTTTGCAGAAAGATGCCGAGGGCAACTGGGAAGTGCGGCAGAATCTGGAGGGCCTGGCGGACACGGTAGATACCGTCCGGCTGGCGCGGTTACAGGCAGGAGGTTCCACCCAGCTGGTGGTGGGCTATGTGGCCTCCCGGGGGGACAACTATCTGGCGGTTTACTCCTATGAGGATGGGGAACTCTCCGCCATCCTCGAACAATCCTATGAGCAGTACCTCGTGGAAGATATCACGGGCGGAGGCAATCAGGACCTGATTCTGATGTCCACGCTGGAAGATGGCGGGGTGCAGATCGAGCTGCTGACCGTGGACCGGGATGGTTCGTTCCAGCAGGTGGCGGTCATGGGCCTCTCGGCGGATAAATTCTCCGGCTGTGCTTCGGTGGCGGCCGGCGTCGGAGCGGATGGAAAGCGTTATCTGGTGCTGGACGGCTGGACCGGTATTTCCGGCAACAATCTGGCCACGGTCCTCCTCCACTTTGATGAGGAGAGCCAGCAGATGATCCCCGCTGACCAGATCAGTACGCAGGAGCTGTACAACGAATCCCTGCGCAACGTGTCCACTCTGGTGAGCCGGGATCTGGATGGCGACGGCACGGTGGAGATTCCCACCCAGCCGGATGAGGCGGGCCTGCTGAATATGAGCCAGAGCCGCCGGATGGATTTTATCGTCTGGATGGACTACACCAGCCCGGACCCCAAAAAGAGTTTTGGTCTGCTGGACGAGGAGACCAACTGCTATATCGAGCTGCCCATGGAATGGGAGGGCAACCTGATGCTGACCGACAGCACCGAGGTAGAGGGAGCCGTAGAGCTGCGCACCGTGGACGAGAACAAGCTGGTGTTGACGGTGCGGCTGGCTTCCAACAGCGCCGATGCGGCGGGCTGGACCCGGCTGGGCATGGTGGCGTCCCGCCAGATGCAGGCCAAATTTGGCCCCGATGTGACCATTGCGGACGAGACCTATCGGTTGTCCCGCTCGCTGTATCGCTTGAACTAGCCCTCCCGGCCAAAGCCTGATCGGTTCTGCCCGCTCTCCCTCCGGGAGAGCCCTTGGCAAAAGGGGCAGCATTGCGCGGAACGAAAAAGGCGGAATCAAACGGAAACTTGTCAACAAAACGGAGGATATGATGGTAAAAGTACTTGTTGTAGAGGACGAAGCCAGCATCCGCGAGATGATCGCGCTGAACCTGCGGCTGGCCGGAATGGAAGCAGTAGAGGCCGACAGCGCCGAAGCGGCACTTCCTCTGCTGGAACAGCGGCCCGGCTGCGACGCGGCCATCCTGGACGTGATGCTGCCGGGGATGAATGGCTTCTCGCTCTGCGAGACCATCCGCCGCACCGATCAGAAGATCGGCATTATCATTCTGAGCGCCAAGGGGCAGGAGCAGGATAAGATCCGCGGCCTGTCCATCGGTGCTGATGACTATATGACTAAACCGTTCAGCGTCAGTGAGCTGCTGGCCCGGGTGGAGGCGCTCTGCCGCCGTGTGGGCCGCTCGGCTGGGAACGATGCCGGGGAGAATGCCCTGTCCTCGCTCGTCAGCGGCAGCTTTGTGCTGGACGAGAACCGCCGTGTGCTGCTCAAGGCAGGCAAGCCCATTGAGCTGACTCAGGTGGAGTTCCAGATCATGGAGCTGTTCTTCCGCAACCCCGGCGTGGCGCTGGTGCGGGAACGCATCCTGAAAGGCGTCTGGGGAGAAAACTACTTCGGCGATGTGAAGATCGTGGATGTGAACATCCGCCGCCTCCGGATGAAAGTGGAGGACGAGCCCAGCCACCCCACCCATATCCTGACGGTGTGGGGCTATGGCTACCGGTGGGAGGAGTAAACCTCTCAGTCAAAGCCTGACGGCTTTGCCAGCTGCTCCCCTTTCGGCACTTGCGTGCCACCTCCCCCGGCCGGGGGAGTCTTTCCTGTCAGGGGAGCCCTTGGCAGGTCGGGAAACGGATACGAAACCAAAAAAGTTTTTTAAAACGTAAAATGCCGGGCCCTGCAATCAAGGGTGGCAAACTGGAAAGGAGGAAAATGCCAATGCGAAGCGGGATCACCCGCCGGTGGCTGCGGGGCAACCTGCTGCTGACGGTGCTGCTGCTGGTGCTGGTGGAGGGAATGTTCCTCTACAGCTACACCCGCAGCTACTACAACGGCGTGCAGCAGACTATGGTGCGGCGGTTTTCTTCCATCACGGGACAGCTCAAGATGTATACGGGCGACACGGCCCAGAAAGCTTCCGCCAGCCGCAGTGTGGCTCTCCGCCGGATGGTGGAGCAGTTTTCCGATAAGGACAAATACGAGTTTATGCTGCTGGACAGCTACGGCGGCGTCATTGCGTCCTCCAGCGGCACGGACGCTGACGGCATCGTGACCCAGAGCGATTTTGAGCAGGCACAGGATGCTGTGGACGGCATGGGGGTGGCCCTCTACAAGACCCAGAGCGGGGAACAGGTCATGTCCGTCTGCTATCTGGTGCCCTACGCGGCGGAGGACGTGGCGGCCATGCGGCTGGTGACCAGTATGACGCTGGTGACACGGCAGCTCAAGAATGCCATTGCCGTCAGTGCGGTCATCGTGCTGGCGATCCTGGTGTTTACGGTGATGTCGGGCCTGTACTTTGTGCGGAGCATCGTGGTGCCGCTGGGCCAGGTGGAACGGACGGCCGCCTCCATCGCCCGGGGGGAGCTGGATGTCCGCCTGCCCGTGACCGGCGACCAGCGGGACGAGGTGGACCGGCTGCGCGGTACCATCAACCAGATGGCCGAGGGGCTGGAAGAGACCGAGAAGATGAAAAACGAGTTCATCAGCTCGGTCTCCCATGAGCTGCGCACGCCGCTCACCTCGATCCGGGGCTGGGTGGAGACCCTGCGCGCCCTGAATGACCCTGCTGACGAGAATTACCGCAAGGGCTTGGAGATCATCAACAACGAGACGGTCCGCCTGTACAACATGGTGGAGGAGCTGCTGGATTTCAGCCGTCTGCAGAACGGCCGCATCCAGATGAACAACCACCCGCTGGATCTGGTGGCCGAGCTGACCGATGCCGTCCTCTTCTGCGAGGCACGCATCCGGCAGGAGGGGATGATCCTCTCCTATACCGAACCGGAGGAAATGATCCCGGTCTATGCCGACCCGGACCGCCTGCGGCAGGTCTTTATCAACATATTGGACAACGCCATCAAGTATTCGGCCCCCGGCGGACGGATCACCGTCAAGCTCTGGAAAGGCCAGTACAAGGCGTTTATTGAGATCATTGACCAGGGCCGTGGCATCCCGCCGGAAGACCTGGAAAATGTCAAGACCAAGTTTTACAAGGGCAGCAACTCGGTACGGGGCAGCGGCATTGGGCTGGCGCTGGTGGATTCCATCATGACGGCGCTGGACGGCACGCTGGACATCAAGAGCACCCTGGGCCGCGGCACCGTGGTCACACTGGGGCTGCCGCTCTATCAAAAATAAATCTTACAGGAGAACTCCATGAATCAACCCAACAAGGAACGCTTTAAAACAAGTGTGGGCGGGCAGGCACTGATGGAAGGCATCATGATGCGGGGCCCCAAGAAGATCTGCTGCGCCGTGCGCAAGCCGGACGGCACCATTGAGACCAAGCTGGAAGATACCCCTACCCACGGCATCTGGACAAAAATTCCTCTCGTGCGGGGCGCCATCTCGATGGTCGAGAGCCTCATCATGGGCTACCGCTACATGATGTACTCGGCACAGGTGAGCATGGGCGACGACTATGACGCCGAGGCCGAGGAATCCGCCTTTGAAAAATGGGTGGGCGACCATCTGGGCAAAAAGGCCGAGGACATTCTGCTGGCGGCGGCTGCCGTGGTGGGCGGCCTGTTTGCCATCCTGCTCTTTACCGTGCTGCCCACGGTGCTGGTAGGCGGGCTGAATCATCTGGTGCCGCTGGGCCGCTGGGGCAAAGTCATCCTCGAAGCGGTGCTCAAGGTGGGCATCTTTTTGACGTACATGGGAGCCATCTCCAAGATGAAAGAGATCCACCGGGTGTTTGAGTACCACGGGGCTGAGCACAAGACCATCGCCTGCTATGAGGCGGGCGACCCGCTCACTGTGGAGAATGTGCGCAAGTACACCCGGTTCCACCCCCGCTGCGGCACCAGTTTCTTGATCCTGGTGGTCATCGTCAGCGTGTTTCTGTACAGTGTGCTGCCCTGGTCCAGCACCGGGCTGCGGGTGGTGTTCAAGCTGCTGCTCCTGCCGGTGGTTATGGGCATCAGCTATGAGCTGCTCAAGTGGTGCGGCCGCTCGGACAACATCGCCACCCGGATCATCCGACAGCCGGGTATCTGGGTGCAGCACCTGACCGTGTTTGAGCCGGACGACAGCATGATCGAAGTGGCCATTGCAGCCGTGACGCCCGTTCTGCCCGAGAACCCGGAGGACGGCAAATGGTAAACGCGGGAATGCAGCCCCGGGAGGCCCTGCGGGAGGTGGAAGCCCGCCTGACCGCCGCAGGCTGCCCGGATGCGGATTTTGACGCCGGGGAGCTGTTCCGGCTGGTGACAGGGCAGGACGCACGGCTGGCGGACAGGCCCCTGACCGCGGAACAAGCCGCAAAGCTGGAAGCCCTGACGGCCCGGCGGGCGACCCGGGAGCCGCTGCAATACCTTTGCGGCAGCTGGCCGTTCCTGGATTTTGAGCTGGCGGTGGGCCCCGGCGTGCTCTGCCCCCGGGCCGACACGGAGGTAGTGGCGGAAGCTGCCGCTCAGATGCTGGCAGGGGTACAAGCGCCCAAAGTGCTGGACCTCTGTGCCGGCACCGGCTGTCTGGGGCTGGGGGTCAAACGCTTCTGCCCGGAAGCGGACGTCACCTGCGTGGAAAAGAGCCCGGAGGCGTTCCGATACTTAAAGAAGAATGCCGTCTCGGCGCTGAAACAGGGGATGGTGCGGGCCGTGGAGGGGGACTTGTTCCACTACTGGCAGGGCCTGCCGGAGGGGGAGCTGGACCTCATCGTTTCCAACCCGCCCTACCTGACCGCCGCCGAGATGCAGCAATTGCAGCCCGAGGTGGCCCGGGAACCGGCCATGGCGTTGGAAGCCGGGGAGGACGGGCTGGTATTTTACCGCGCCCTTGCGGAACACTACCAGAACGCCCTGCGGCCCGGCGGAGCGCTGGCGCTGGAGATCGGCTGGCAGCAGCGGGAAGCGGTAACTGCCCTGCTGGCGGCAAACGGCTGGGTGGACATCGCCTGCCGTAAAGACTACGGCGGCAACGACCGGTGCATTCTGGCCCGGAGATCGTACCCATAAAATTGCAAAAATAGAACAACTTCTTGTTGTAATATCCTGGATTTGTGGTATACTAAGAGAGAAATGAGAAGAAGCGCCCGTGTCCGACGGGCTTTGAGAGCAAAGGAGCAAATCTATGGCGAAAAATCAGAACACCGCGGTCGCTTCGGCCACCCAGAAGATCGAGCCGGGCGCAAAGAAAGACGCGCTGGCCACTGCCCTGGCCCAGATCGAAAAGCAGTTTGGCAAGGGCGCCATCATGAAGCTGGGCGACAACACCGCCATGCAGGTGGATGCCATCTCCACGGGCAGCCTGGGCCTGGACCTGGCGCTGGGCGTGGGCGGTGTGCCCCGCGGTCGTATCATCGAGGTGTTTGGACCGGAATCCAGTGGTAAGACCACGCTGGCCCTCCACATCCTGGCCGAAGCCCAGAAAAAGGGCGGCGAAGTGGCCTTTATCGACGTCGAGCACGCACTGGACCCGGCCTATGCCGAGGCACTGGGCGTGAACATCAACGAGCTGCTGGTCAGCCAGCCGGATACCGGCGAGCAGGCCATGGAGATCTGTGAGGCACTGGTGCGCTCCGGTGCCATCGACGCCATTGTGGTGGATTCGGTGGCCGCTATGGTCCCCCGTGCCGAGATCGAGGGCGAGATGGGCGACAGCCATGTGGGCCTGCAGGCCCGCCTGATGAGCCAGGCCATGCGTAAGCTGACCAGCGTCATCGGCAAGACCAACACGGTTTGCGTCTTCATCAACCAGCTGCGTGAAAAAGTGGGCATCGTCTACGGCAACCCCGAAGTCACCACGGGCGGCCGCGCGCTGAAATATTATTCCTCTGTCCGGATTGATATCCGCCGTGTGGAGGGCCTGAAAGATTCCTCCGGCCAGTTCATCGGCAACCACACCCGCGCCAAGATCGTCAAGAACAAGGTGGCCCCTCCGTTCCGTGAGGCCGAGTTCGACATCATGTTCGGCGAGGGAATCTCCAAGATGAGCGAGCTGATCGATGTGGGTGTCAAGCTGGGCATCGTGCAGAAGAGCGGCGCATGGTTCAACTATGGCGACATCCGCCTGGGCCAGGGCCGCGACAACGCAAAGCAGTTCCTCAAGGACAACCCTGAGATCGCCAACGACATCGAGGGCCAGATCCGTGCCAATGCCGATAAGCTCTATGCCACCCGCCGCCCGGTGAGCAAACCGGCCCCTGCCGCTGCTCCCGCCGAAAAGGCTGGCGAAGCCGCACCGGCCAAGGAGCCGGTGGTCAAGGCTCCCACCCGCAGCAGCGAGAGTGAGCTGGATATCATGGTGGAAGACTGATGTCTTTTGGCTATCAAAAGCGCCGCCCGCTGACGGAGGAGGAAAAATCCTCCGATATAGCCAAGGCCCGTGCCCGGGCACTGGAAACGCTGGCCGCGCAGGAAGTCTCCTCCGGCCAGCTGTATGAGCGGCTCTGCCGCCGCTTTACCGAGCAGGTCGCCGCCGAGGTGGTGGCCGAGATGGTCCAGCGGGAGTATGTCAACGACGAACGCTACGCGGAGGCCCGGGCCCACAGCCTGCTGGCCGCCCGCAAGAGCCGCCGGGCCGCGGCCCGGAACCTGCGCCAGAAAGGCCTGAGCGCCCAGCAGGTAGCAGCAGCGCTGGAGGCGGTCTACGCCCCGGATGAAGAGGGGGAGAACCCGGAGCTTTCTGCTGCCGTGGCGCTGGTGGAGAGCCGCTACCGCCCGAAGCTTGCCATGGGCCGGCGCGACTTGGTCGTGGCGGCCCTGCAGCGGCGCGGTTTTGCGTATGCGGTCGTGAAAGAAGCCATCAAGAGAGTAGAAGAAGAATAACCCCCAACTAGGAAAGAGAGTATTATCCCCTATGAAAATTGCGTGTATTTCCCTTGGCTGCCCCAAAAACCAGGTCGATCTGGACGGCATGGTGCATATCCTGCTGTCGGCGGGCCACGAGACGGTGGCTGACCTGGGCGAGGCCGATGTGATCCTGGTCAACACCTGCGGCTTCATTGAGAGCGCCAAGACCGAAGCCATCGAGAATATCCTCGAGGCCTGTTCCTACAAGCAGGCAAACCCCAACCTGAAAGTCATTGTGACCGGCTGCCTGGCGGAGCGCTACCGCAGCCAGATCGAGGAGGAAATCCCTGAGGTGGACGCCGTGGTGGGCTGTGCCTCCAACAAGGCCATTGATTCCATCGTGGCACGGCTTTTCAACGGTGAGGATCATCTGGAAAGCTACGGCCTGAAGAAAGATTTCCCGCTTGGCGGCAAGCGCGTCATCGGCACGCCTGCCCACTATGCGTACTTAAAGATCGCCGAGGGCTGCAACAACCGCTGCCACTACTGCGCCATCCCCGCCATCCGCGGCCCGCTGCGCAGCCGTGACATGGCCGACTGTGTGGCCGAGGCCCGCTGGCTGGCCGGTGAGGGCGTGAAAGAACTCATCATCGTGGCCCAGGACCCCACTGCCTACGGCGAGGACTGGGGCAAGCCGGGCAGCATCTGTGAGCTGCTGGACAAGCTGAACAAGATCAACGGCATTGAGTGGATCCGCATTATGTACGCTTACCCGGAGCGGATCACCGATGACTTCATCGCCGCCATGAAGCGGAATGAGAAAGTACTGCCCTACCTCGACCTGCCCATCCAGCACTGCAACGATGTCATCCTCAAGAACATGAACCGCCGCTCCAACCGGGCAGAGCTGCTGGAGGTCATTGGAAAACTGCGCCGCGAGATCCCCGGCATCACCCTGCGCACCACCCTGATCGCGGGCTTCCCCGGCGAGACCGAGGAGCAGTTTGAGGATCTGTGCAACTTCGTCAAAGAGGTCCGCTTCGACCGTCTGGGCTGCTTTGCCTACTCGGCAGAGGAGAACACCGTGGCCGCCAGGATGGAGAACCAGATCGAGCAGGAGGTCAAGGAGCGCCGGGCCGAGCTGGTCATGCAGATCCAGACCGGCATCATGGCCCAGAAGCAGGCCGAGAAAGTGGGCCAGACCGTCCATGTCCTCTGCGATGGCATCGACGAGGAAAACGGCCTCTACCTCTGCCGCACGGCAGGCGATGCCCCCGAGGTGGACGGCAATGTCTGCGTCTCCAGCGAGGAACCATTGTATCCGGGCGAGTTTTATGATATCCTTGTAGAGGACAGTGATCTTTACGATCTGTATGGCACTGTCGTAAAATAATGAATTGGAGGATTTTTTATGAATCTGCCCAACAAACTGACCCTGACCCGCATTATTCTGGTCCCGGTTTTCATGATCTTTGTCTCGCTGAGTCAGTACATGACCCCGAGCTATAATCCGCGGTGGTATCTCATTGCAGGCATCATTTTTGCGGTGGCCAGCTTCACCGATTACCTGGACGGCCATCTGGCCCGCAAGTGGCACATGGTGACCGACTTTGGCAAGTTTGCCGACCCGCTGGCCGACAAGCTGCTGACCACCGTGGCGTTCCTCTACATGATGCGGGACGGCGTGTGCAGCCCTGTGGTGCTCTGCATCATCCTGGCCCGGGAGTTTGCCGTCTCCGGCCTGCGGATGGTGGCGGCCGGTGCCAAGGACGGCAAGGTGATCGCCGCCAACATGTGGGGCAAGGTGAAGACCGTGCTCCAGATGCTGACCATCATCTTCTATTATTTCAGCGTTTCCCTGACCGGGAATGTACTGGGAGCGGACTGTGCATTCGTTGCCCACTGGCTGTGCTGGCTGGTGGCAGTGGTCACGGCCGTTTCCGGCATCAAGTACCTGTGGGACAACCGCAGCTTCATCAACACGGCAAAATAAGATGAAAGAAAAGCTCTGGGCGTTCTGCCGCAAGCTCATCTCGCTGGCGCTGAACCTTTCCATCCTCTACATGGAAACCATTGCCATGCCCATCAGCTGGGATTATGGCCATGAGCTGGTCTTTACCATGTACACCGAGCTGTCCAATATGTTCAACGTTGCGGTCTGCGCGCTGGTGGCCCTGTGCCAGCTGCTCGATCTTTTCACCGGGCGGGAGCTGCCCCGCTGGGTCAAACAGCTCAAATTCTGGTCCACCAGCTGCCTGACCATGACGTTCCTGACGGTGGTGTTCATTCTGGCCCCCATGTACGAGGACGGCAACGGCTGGTACATCATGCTGTTTACGGGCTCCATGCTCTACCACCACTTCCTCAACCCGGTGGTGGCCATGGTGTCGTTCCTGCTGTTTGAGCGGGAGCCCCGGCTGCCGCTGGCCAGTGTGCCGCTGGCGCTGGTGCCTACCATCGTCTATGGCGTCTACGACCTGTGGGGCAACATCACGGGCCGCATCGACGGGCCCTACCCCTTTATGCGGGTATACGACCAGACCATTCAGGAGAGCCTGATGTGGTTCGCCATCATCCTGGGCACCAACCTCCTGTATGCCTTTGTGCTCTGGTGGCTGGGCGGCAACGGCAAAAAACACCGCAAAAAAGGCCCGAAACTGGAATTTATAGGCTGAAAATTACTCTGTGTAACAAAAAAGCGGGTGCATCGCAAGATGCACTCGCTTTTTGGTTCCGGAAATCAGAGGAGCGGGATACCGGCCTTTTCGCAGGCGGAACGGGTCTCCGCGTCCCAGACGCTGGCCTGGACTTCGCCGATATGGACGCTGCCCAGCAGCAGCATGCACAGGCGGCTCTGGCCGATGCCGCCGCCGATGGTGTAGGGCAGCTCGCCTGCCAGCACTGCCTTGTGGAACGGCAGGGCCCGGCGGTCATCGCAGCCAGCCATGGTCAGCTGCTTGTCCATGCTCTCGGGGCTGACGCGGATACCCATGCTGCTCAGCTCATAGCTGCACTGCAGCGGCTCGTTCCAGAACAGCAGGTCGCCGTTCAGGTCCCAGTCGTCATAGTCGGGGGCACGGCCATCATGGGGCTTGCCGCTCTTGAGCGGGGCACCGATCTTCATGAGAAACGTGGTGCCGTTTTCCTTGACAAATGCGTTCTCCCGCTCTTTCGGGGTCAGGTCCGGGTACTTGTCTTCCAGCTCCTGGGTGGTGATGAACGTGACATTGGGGGTGTGCAGGGGCAGGTCCTGCAGCTGGGGGAACATGGCGTGGAGGTTCATCTCGGTGGCGCAGACAGCGGACACGATGGAGCGGACCACGTTTTTCAGATACGCCTCGGTGCGGTCCTCCTCCCGGATGACCTTTTCCCAGTCCCACTGGTCCACATAGACGGAGTGGAGGTTGTCCAGGTCCTCGTCCCGGCGGATGGCGTTCATATCACAGTACAGGCCCTTGCCCACCCGGAAGCCGTAATCCTTGAGAGCCTTGCGCTTCCACTTTGCCAGCGACTGGACCACCTGTGCTTCAATGCCGCCGTCTTTCATATCGAAGGTGACTTTCCGCTCGACGCCGTTCAGGTCGTCGTTCAGGCCGGTAGAGGCCTCCACAAAGAGCGGCGCGGACACGCGGTAGAGATTCAGCGTGGCGCACAGGGTGTCGGCAAACAGCCGCTTCACCGTGCCAATGGCGCGCTGGGTGTCGTACAGGTTCAGCGCGGGCGTGTAGTTTGCGGGAATGATCGTTTTGCTCATAAGGAACCCCCTCTTTTTGCGCTCCCGGCAGCCGAGTGCCGCCCGGGCAGCAGCTTTCCCTTTAATAAAGTAAATTATGGCACAACTTGCAGACGATGTAAAGGGGAATGGGCGAAAAAACCCTGCCGCCTTGACTTCCGCTTGGCATCCCGCTATAATAAAACTTGTAAAAGAACAAATGCGTTTACCCGGGCAGAGTAGCGCGGCATCCGTCTGTGCAGAGAGAACAGGCCATTGGCTGGGAGCCTGTTTGCAGACCGCTGTGTAAAGTGCGCCCGGGCAGCACGCTGTGGGAAAATGCAGTATCACAGCGCGGCAGGCCGCCGTTACCGGCTTTGAGCGACAAACCGGAGTGGAACCGCGATTGATTGAAAAACCGCCTCCGTTGCTGTACATTGGGTGCAGCAACGGAGGCGGTTGCTTTTTAAGCAGATTCGCACGAGCTGCCCTCTTTGCCAAGGGCTCCCCTGTTCGGGGAGCTGGCAAAGCCGGAGGCTTTGACGGAGAGGCTTCATTGCGGCTCTGGGTTGTCCCACAAAAAGGAGTATGTCATTATGCAGATCTTTAACACCCTGACCCGCCAGAAAGAAGAGTTCGTGCCGCAGGTGCCGGGCGAGTACCGCATCTATGTCTGCGGCCCCACCGTTTACAACTATATCCACATCGGCAATGCCCGCCCGCTGATCGTGTTTGACACCCTGCGCCGCTACCTGGAGTACCGGGGCAACAAGGTCCTCTACGTTTCCAACATTACGGATATCGACGACAAGCTCATCAAAAAGGGCCAGGAAGAGGGCACTTCCATGAAAGAAGTGGCCCAGCGCTTTGAGGCCGAGTACCTCAAGGACGCCGCCGGCCTCAACTGCAAAAAGCCCACCGTCCAGCCCCGCGCCACCGAGCACATCCAGCAGATCCTCGATATCGTCAAGGACCTGATCGACTCCGGCCACGCTTACGTTGCCAAGAACGGCGATGTCTATTTCCGCGTCAAGAGCGACCCCGAGTACGGCAAACTGAGCCACCTGAAGCTGGACGATCTGGAGAGCGGTAACCGGGAGCTGCGCAGCCAGATGGACGATGACCTGAAAGAAGACCCGGCGGACTTTGCCGTCTGGAAAGCAGCCAAGCCCGGTGAGCCTGCCTGGGAGAGCCCCTACGGCATGGGCCGTCCGGGCTGGCACATTGAGTGCAGCGCCATGAGCCGCACCCACCTGGGCAAGACCATTGACCTCCACTGCGGCGGTCAGGACCTGATTTTCCCCCACCACGAGAACGAGATCGCCCAGAGCGAGTGCGCCAACGGCTGCACCTTTGCCCGCTACTGGATGCACAATGGCTTCATCAATGTGGACAACCAGAAGATGTCCAAGAGCCTGCACAACTTCTTTACCGTGCGGGATGTGGCCAACCTCTATGGCTACGAGCCCATCCGTTACTTCATGCTGACGGCCGGCTACCGGATGCCGCTGAACTACACCGTGGACCTCATTGAGAGCTGCAAGAACAGCCTGGAGCGCCTGTACACCTGCCGTGAGAATCTGGATTTTGCCCTGAGCAAGAGCGAGTTCGGTACCGACGAGACCCTGACCGTCAAGGCGGAAGAGGCCCGCAAGAAGTTCTGCACCGCGATGGACGACGACCTGAACACTCCCGATGCACTGGCTGCTGTGTTTGATCTGGTCAAGGAGATCAACACCCTGTCCGCAGCCTCCAGCAAAAAGGCATTGGAAGCTGCTGCCGCTGCCTTTGATGAGATCACCGGTGTGCTGGGCCTGATGTACAACCGCAAAAAGGACGAGGTGCCCGCAGAGGTGACCGAGCTGGTGGAACAGCGTGCTGCCGCCAAGAAAGCCAAGGACTGGGCGACCGCTGACGCCATCCGTGCACGGCTGACCGAGATGGGCTGGGCGGTCAAGGATACCGCGCAGGGCCCGCAGCTGTCCAAACTGTAAGAAAAAGAAGAACCATTTTTCTCTGACCCGCTGGTTTTCCCGCCAGCGGGTCTTTTTGTGGGAAAGACTGGGCAAACCTGCCACAAAGTGGAAAAATAATGGAAAGTCGCGGATTTTGGGAAAATTTGTTTACTTTTGGCGGCAAAGAGGCGTATAATAAAAAATATCTATGGATACAGAGGAGCCCGCGCATGGAATCCGCGGGAGATTGTGAGAACATCAGAATGAAGCGTCTTTTCAAACGAATCACGGCACTGGCCAGCGCCGCGGCACTGACGTTGAGCCTGGCTGCCTGCGGGGGCAGCGCGGTGTCCGGACCGAAGAACCCGGCACCGACGAACGCCAAGCCGGTGAGCATTACGGTATGGACCTACTACAACGGCGACCAGCTGGAAACATTCAGCGAGCTGGTGGATGAGTTCAACGCCACGGTGGGCAAGGAGCAGAACATCACGGTGGAAGCTTCCAGCCAGGGCAGCGTCAACGATCTGGAGACCAATGTGCTGGCCGCAGCCGAGGGCAAGGTGGGGGCTGCAGAGATGCCCAATATCTTCTCCGCTTATGCCGACACCTGCTATGCCGTGGACCAGATGGGCCTTGTGGCGGACCTGAGCGGCTACCTGACCGACGAGGAAAAAGCGGCGTTCCCGGAGAGCTATCTCACCGAGGGCGACTTTGACGACAGCGGCACCATCAAAATTTTCCCGGTGGCAAAATCCACCGAGCTGCTGTTCCTCAATGATACCGATTGGCAGGCCTTTGCGGCGGCCACAGGGGCAACGTATGAGGACCTTTCCACCGTGGAGGGCCTTGTAGCCACCGCCGGAAAATACTACGACTGGACCGACGCTCGGACGGCAGCCCCGGACGACGGCAAGGCGCTGTTTGGCCGCGACGCCATGGCAAACTACATGCTCATTGGTGCCAAGGAGCTGGGCAGCACCCTCTTTACCGTGGAAAACGGCAAGATGACCGTGAACCTGACCGAGGATGTGGCCCGGAAGCGGTGGGAGAACTACTATGTCCCCTTTGTCAAGGGCTGGTTTGCGGGCGAGGGCCGTTTCCGCAGTGACGACATCAAGACCGGCAATGTGCTGGCCTATGTGGGCTCCAACTCCAGCGCCACCTTTTTCCCCAAGCAGGTGCAGGTGAGCGACACCGAGAGCCACGAGATCAGCCTGAAAGTGCTGCCCAACCCCTCGTTTACCGGAAGCAAAGAGGTGGCTGTCCAGCAGGGCGCCGGCATGGTGGTGACCAAGAGCACCCCGGAGGAAGAAGCCGCCTGTGTCACATTCCTCAAGTGGTTCACCCAGCCGGAAAATAACATCCAGTTTGCCGTGGGCTCCGGTTACCTGCCCGTGACCCACGCGGCCGACGACGTGACCGCTATCGAGAACAGCGGCCTGGATCTGACCGACTCCATGAAAGACGTCCTGGCAAACGCCATTGACGCGGTGGAAAACCACGAGCTCTACACCCCCAAGCCCTTTGCGAGCGGCACGGATGCCCGCAAGGTGCTGGAATACAGCATGTCGGACCTGGCCAGCGCGGACCGCGCGGCGGTGGAAGAGCAGATCGCAGCCGGGGTGAGCGCGGCCGAAGCCGAGGCTCTCTACCTGACCGACGAGTATTTTGAGAACTGGTATCAATCGCTCTGCACCAAACTGAGTGCTTACGAGGGCTGATGCCCGATCATGGAGCGGAAAGGAGGGGAAAACAGGGGTGAAAAAAGAGACAACGTATCAAAGGCGGGGCTGCTCGATCTTTTGCAAGATCCTGCGCTCCCTGCTGGTGGTGCTTCTGGCAGAAATGCTGCTGCTGATCTTTGCCATCAGCACCAGCCGGGTGACCAGCCAGCTGAATGAGAACGCCGAGGATATTCTCGACAAGCAGGTGGAGAACCGCGCCAATTACCTGCGCCAGAACCTGATCCAGGCGCAGGACCTCAATGCCATCAGCGGTACCATTGACGGCGTGACGCGGGAACTGGTGGACCAGGGCATCGTGGATCTGAACACGCTGGATACCTCCAGCGAGGAAGCCCTGCCGCTGCTCCAGGCCATTGTCCCGGAGCTGGTGAGCACCCTGCGGACAAAGCCTGTCAATGGCATCTTTGTCATTCTGAGCACTCACGACCTGAACCACCGGGCCGATGACAGCTATCTGCCCGGCCTTTACATCCGCGACCTGGACCCCAGTGCTCTTTCCACCGACCGGAACGCCGACCTGCTGGCAGAACGGGGCCCCGCAACAGCGTTTGCCCCGCTGGGCATCTCCACGGATAAGGGCTGGTCTCCGGCCATGCCATACCAGCCGGGCGGGAAAACCAGCTTTTACAAGGAATCGTTCCAGATCGCCTATGCCTCCAAGAGCAAGCTTTCTGCGGAGGACTATGGCCGCTGGACTCCTGCAACGTTCCGCCTGAAAGGGGACGACCGGGACGCGCTGGCCTATGTGCAGCCCCTCATCCTGGACGACGGCACCGTGTACGGTGTGGTAGGCGTGGAGCTGCTGACCAGCTACCTGACCACCCAGCTGCCCAGCAATGAGCTGCAGAACACGGATCACGGCACCTATCTGCTGGCGACGACCGATGCAGACTTAAAACGGGATGACGTCATCAACGTCCGGACCGCATTCCTCACGGGGGAGGATGCCGACAAGAAGATGCCCCAGACCCTTACGCTGTACCGGGATGGAATGGACTGGAAGTTCTGGCTGGATGGAGAGGAGCAGTACGCGACGCTCCAGCAGCTGGAGCTTTACAGCCGGAACGCACCGTTCTCCGGCGAGGCGTGGCTGCTGATCGGGACCGTGGCCCAAAATGACCTCTATCTGTTCTCCCATTCCGTCCGCAACCTGCTGGTCATGGCGGCGCTCCTGACCGCGGTGGTGGGCCTGGGGTGCAGTGTTGCGGTGGCACGCCAGCTGGCAAAACCGGTGGCGCAGCTCTCCAATGAGCTGGCCCGGGCCCAGAATGACCATGTCAGCGTGCCGGAGTTCTCCCGCACGGGCATCCGGGAGCTGGACCAGTTTGCAAGCGCCATCGTCCAGCTGAGCCGGGAAAACGAGGAGGTGACGGCGCTGGAGCGCCGCCGTATCGAGCACGAGCGCGATTACGATATCCTGACGGGCCTGTACAACCGTCAGGCATTCCAGCGGGTGTGCGAGAGCCTGTTTGCCAAGCCGGAAACGCTGGGCCACGCCGCCCTGCTTATGACCGACCTGGACAACCTGAAAACCATCAACGACACCTATGGCCACGACTGGGGCGACCAGTACCTCCGCCAGACGGGCCGCTGCCTGGCGGCCAGTACCCCGCCGGGCACCCTCGCTGCCCGCCTCTCGGGCGATGAGTTCATGCTGCTGCTCTACGGTTACGACAGCCGGGAGGCCGTGCGGGAAGAGCTGGAAAAGCTGCGCGCGGCCCTGCAGGACAGCGCTTCCATCCTGCCCAGCGGCAGCGAGCTGCACATCAGCATCTCGGGCGGCGTGGCCTGGTACCCGGAGGACAGCACGGATTTCAATACCCTGAAAAAGTACGCTGATTTTGCCATGTATCAGGTCAAGCATTCCCGCAAGGGCGAGATGAAAGAGTTTGACATCGGCATGTACAATCAGGAAGCCTACGCCCTGCAGACCCGCAGCGAGTTTGAGCAGATGCTGCGGGATCAGGCGGTGAGCTACCATTTCCAGCCGATTTTCTCGGCCCGCAATGGCCGGGCCATCGCCTATGAGGCCCTGATGCGGCCGGAGATGCCCACCCTGCGCTCGCCCCTTACCGTGATGAAGCTGGCGCGGGAGCTGAACCGCCTGTACGACATCGAGCACATTACCCTGTTCAAGGCCTCCAGCGCCTTTGAAAAGCTGAAAGAGCGCGGCCTCGTCCGGGAGGACAGCCTGCTCTTTATCAACTCCATTGCCAGTGTCAGCCTGAACGACACCGACTGGCGGGATTACCGCGGCCGTTTCCCGGAACTGGCCCGGAAGCTGGTGGTGGAGATCACCGAGGAAGAAGAGCTGGACCCCGCCCAGCTGGAGCGGAAACGCACCGTGGCCGGAGCTTCCGGCGTCTTTGCGCTGGACGATTACGGCAGCGGCTACAGCAACGGCAGCAGCCTGCTGACCATAGCCCCCCGCTATGTCAAGGTGGATATCTCCATTATCCGCAGCATTGATACCAACACGGACAAGCAGCAGTTCCTCACCAGCCTGGTGGACTACGCGCGGCCCCGGAACATTCTGGTGCTGGCCGAGGGTGTGGAGACCACGGCCGAGCTGCGCAAGGTGCTGGAGCTGGGCGTGGACCTGCTGCAGGGCTACTGTCTGGCCCGCCCGGCAGCAGTCCCGCCGCCGCTGTCCAAGGAAGCCGCGGACATTATCCACCGGATGAAACGATGCTGAACCAGAACGCAAACGCCCCCTGTCTGGATGGACAGAGGGCGTTTGCGTTATATAACAAACAGCACATCCCCGCGCAGGGATGTGCTGTGATCCGATCCGGGTTTAGTGGATCAGCCCTACAAAGAACGGGCAGAGGACGGCAGTGAGGACACCGGCCACGGCGATGGAAAGGCCGCTCATGGCACCCTCCACTTCGCCCATCTGGAGGGCCTTGCTGGTGCCCACGGCATGGGCTGAGGTGCCGATGCCCACGCCCTTGGCGATGGGGTCGGTGATATGGAACCACTTGCAGACGGACTCGGCCAGCAGGTTGCCTGCAATGCCCGTCAGGATCACGATGGCACCCGTCAGGGCTGCAATGCCGCCAAGCTCGGCCGCCACGTCCATGCTGATGGCCGTGGTGACGGATTTGGGCAGGAGGGTGGCGTACTGCTCCCGGGTCAAGCCCAGCGCCAGCGCCAGGGCCAGTGCACTGCCCAGGCTGACCAGCGTGCCCACCGAGATGCCCGCAATGATGGCGGCGGCGTTCTCCTTGAGCAGATCCCACTTTTCATAGAGGGGAATGGCCAGGCTGATGGTGGCAGGCAACAGCAGGTAGTTGACCGGGGAAGCGCTGGCCTTGTAATCCGCATAAGGGATGTTCAGAACGCTGAGCAGGATGATGACAAAGATGCTGCCCAGCAGCAGCGGGTTGAAAATGGCCTTGCCCGTTGCCCTATTGATAAGAGTCCCCAGCGCAAAGGCGGCCAGCGTGAGCAGGACACCCCAGGCGGCCGAGCCGGAAAGAAATCCGTTTAAAAGCTCAGTCATGGGCGGCCTCCTTATTTTTGCGGCGGCTGGTCAGAGCCTGGGTGGTGCGGCCGGCAGAGGCCAGCACCAGCACCGTGACGGGCACGATGGCAATGATGATAGGCAGCAGCATGTTGCCCATCTCTGCCCAGAGCTCCATGACACCGGCCGCGGCGGGAACGAAGAGCAGCGGGAAGATGCCCGTGAGGAACAGGCCCACTTCCTTGACCTGCTCCAGCTTGACGATGCCAAGCCGCAGGGCCAGCAGCAGTAAGATCAGGCCGTAGACGCTGGCCGGGATGGGCAGCGGCAGCACGGCGTGCAGGATCTCACCCAAAAAACAAAACGCGAGGATCCGCGCAAATTGAAACAGATATTTCGTAACAAAATCCCCCTTTGGCGGCCTGAGACGCCGCCCTCTGGTACATGGCCCGCTGCCCGTGCGGCGGCGGTACTGAGATAACAGTATAGCCCAAAAGCACTGGGGGCGCAACGGCAATACTTGCCAAGAATTGTTGAGGATTCGCGGGAAAACTGGATAAAACAAAAAACGGGACGCACCGGTGGTCAAGCGATGTGTCCCGTTTTTGTTTTCTTGCTTTTGCAAAGAGCGCCGTACCAAAAGCACTCTCCGCCGCGCGGAGCATACAGAGCAAACCATAAAGCTGTACGCTTCCAGAAAAAGAGAGAATGGAATGGAGGAATTTGCTTCCTTTTCGGGGGCCCTGCAGGAGGCCTCCGCAGCCTTGGTTAGATTTAACTAACCTTGCCGTGACAAAAGGATATCATAGTTTGTCATGACTGTCAACCCCTGATTTGAAATTTTTTCAGAAAATTTTTGAGGGCGGAAAATCCTCGATTTTCCTCTTGCTTTTTATGAGGATGCTTGTTATTATAGGAGCGAGCTGTTGGGCACAGGGAGGTACCTGCGCACCGGCAGCCGCCAAAAAGGCGCTGGGGGAGACCAGCGCCTTACCCCCAAACAAATGCCTTGGATGCCGTGGGAAATGTACGGCTTTTTCTGGGCATAATAGTTAGATACTGCTAACTGAGCGGTGTCTGCCAATGGAAGGAGCAAGGAGGTTCCAATGATCAATTTTGAAGAATGGGAAGGCTTTGAGGGCCGTATCTGGAAAGAGGAAGTCAACGTCCGCGACTTTATCCAGAAGAACTACACCCCGTACGATGGCGACGAGTCTTTCCTGGCTGGTCCCACGGAGGCTACCAATAAGCTGTGGGGTACCCTGCAGAAGCTGCAGAAAGAAGAGCGCGCCAAGGGCGGCGTGCTGGATATGGAGACGGAAGTGGTCAGCAGCCTGACCGCTTACGGCCCTGGCTACATTGATGAGAGCCTGAAAGACCTGGAGCAGATCGTCGGCTTGCAGACCGACAAGCCTCTGAAGCGCGCCTTTATGCCCTACGGCGGCATCAAGATGGCAGAGCAGGCCTGCACCACCTACGGCTACCAGCCCAGCGAGGAGCTGCACAAGATCTTTACCGATTACACCCGCACCCACAACCAGGCCGTTTTCGACGCTTACACCCCGGAGATGAAGAAAGCACGCCACACCCACATCATCACCGGCCTGCCCGACACCTACGGCCGCGGCCGTATCGTGGGCGACTACCGCCGTGTGGCCCTGTATGGCATCGACGCCCTGATCCGGTTCAAGCAGGAGGATCTGGCCAACTGCGGCGACGGCACCATGACCGATGACGTCATCCGCCTGCGCGAGGAGATCGCCCGCCAGATCAGCGCCCTCAAGGGCATGAAGAAGATGGCCGAGGCCTACGGCTACGACATCTCCCAGCCCGCAAAGAACGCAAAAGAGGCCTGCCAGTGGCTGTACTTCGGCTACCTGGCCGCCATTAAGACCCAGAACGGCGCTGCTATGAGCGTGGGCCGCATCTCCACGTTCCTGGATATCTATATCCAGCGCGATCTGGACAACGGCACCTTGACCGAGAGCCAGGCACAGGAGCTCATCGACCACATGGTCATGAAGTTCCGGATGGTCAAGTTTGCCCGTATCCCCAGCTACAACCAGCTGTTCTCCGGCGACCCCGTCTGGGCAACGCTGGAAGTGGGCGGCATCGGGATGGATGGCCGCAGCATGGTCACCAAGAACTGCTACCGCTTCCTCCACACGCTGGAGAACATGGGCCCCGCTCCGGAGCCCAACCTGACCGTGCTGTACTCCTCCGCCCTGCCGGAGAACTTCAAGAAGTACGCCGCCAAGGTGTCCATCAACACCAGCTCTGTCCAGTACGAGAACGACGACGTCATGAAGCCCGTCTGGGGCGATGACTACTCCATCTGCTGCTGCGTGTCCGCCACCCAGACCGGCAAGGAGATGCAGTTCTTTGGTGCACGCGCCAACCTGGCAAAGTGCCTGCTGTACGCCATCAACGGCGGTGTGGATGAGAAGAGCCACGAGCAGTGCGGCCCCAACTACGCCCCCATCACCGGCGAGTATCTGAACTATGACGAGGTGCTGCCCAAGTATGTCCAGATGCTGGACTGGCTGGCCGGCCTGTACGTCAACGTGCTGAACCTGATCCAGTATATGCACGATAAATATTACTACGAGGAAGCCGAGATGGCGCTCATCGACACCGATGTTCGCCGCACCTTTGCCACCGGCATTGCAGGCTTCTCCCACGTCATCGACTCCCTGAGCGCCATCAAGTACGCCAAGGTCAAGGCGGTGCGTGATGAGAACGGTCTGGCCACCGGCTTTGAAGTGGAAGGCGATTTCCCCAAGTACGGCAACGACGATGACCGTGCCGATGAGATCGGTGTCTGGCTGCTGAAGACTTTCCTCGAAATGATCAAGAAGCGCCACACCTACCGCAACTCCGAGGCGACCACCTCCATCCTGACCATCACTTCCAACGTGGTCTACGGCAAGTACACCGGCGCTCTGCCCGATGGCCGTGCCGCGTTCACCCCGTTTGCACCCGGCGCCAACCCCAGCTACGGCGCGGAGCAGAACGGCCTGCTGGCCTCTCTGAACTCCGTGGCCAAGCTGCCCTACCACTGGGCACTGGACGGCATCTCCAACACCCAGACCATCAACCCCGATGCCCTGGGCCACAGCGAGGGCGAGCGTGTGGAGAACCTGGTGCAGGTCATGGACGGCTACTTCGATCAGGGCGCGCACCACCTCAACGTCAACGTCTTTGGCAAGGAGAAGCTGCTGGACGCCATGGAGCACCCCGAGAAAGAGGAGTATGCAAACTTCACCATCCGCGTCTCCGGCTATGCGGTCAAGTTCATTGACCTGACCCGTGAGCAGCAGATGGACGTCATCTCCCGTACCTGCCATGCCGCTCTGTAACCTCATCGGCCACGTCCACTCGCTGGAGTCTTTCGGCTCGGTGGACGGGCCTGGTGTGCGGTTCGTGGTGTTTTTGCAGGGCTGCGCGCTCCGCTGCAAATACTGCCACAACCCCGAGACCTGGGCCTGTGAGGGAGGCGAAGAGTATACTCCGGAAGCATTATTCCAGAAAGTATACCGCTACCGGAACTATTGGGGCAAAAAAGGCGGCGTGACCGTCAGCGGCGGCGAGCCGCTGCGCCAGATGGAGTTTCTGACCGCGTTCTTTCAGCTGGCCCGCAAAAAGGGCGTCCACACCGCGCTGGACACCGCCGGGCAGCCGTTCCGCCCCGAGGACCCGGAGTACCTCGCCGCGTTCGACACCCTGATGGCCTCCACCAGTCTGGTGATCTTAGACCTGAAAGAGATCGACCCCGAAAAGCACCGCCAGCTCACGGGCAAAGACAATGCCAACATCCTTGCCATGGCAAGGCGTGTCTCGGACTTGGGCGTCCCGCTCTGGATCCGCCACGTGCTGGTGCCCGGCCTGACCGACGACGAAGAGGGTCTGCGCAGGACCGCGGACTTCATCGCGTCCCTCAAGACTGTGCAGCGGGTGGAGGTGCTGCCCTACCACACACTGGGGCTTTTCAAATGGGAAAAGCTCGGCATCCCGTACCCCCTGCCCGATGCGGTCCCGCCCACGGCGGAACAGGTCAAGCGGGCAGAGGAACTGCTGGAAGTAAGCAGGTACCCCGGCTGAAAAAAGAAATAAAACAACAACCCCCTTTCGAGTCAGCCTCGAAAGGGGGTTGTTGTTTAGCAACTCTTTCGATAACCCAGCAGCGCTCCCACCTGATTGGCTTCGTTGTGGAAGCGGCAGGGGACGATGGCCGGGCGGGGCAGGCTGCGGGCCTGCTCCTCGCTGTAGGGGTGGCCGATGATAATTTCCTGCTCGTAGATGTCGTTCAGCATCCGGAGCAGCAGGGGCTGGCGGCTGATGCCGCCGCCGATGGCGACCACCTCTAAGTCCAGCAGGACGGTCAGGTTGTAGATCTGGACGTCCACGGCTTTGCAGAGGCGGTGGAGCACTTCCAGCGCTTCCGGCTCCCTGGCGTTGGCGGCTTCAAAAAAGATCCGGCCGTTGAGCGGGGCGTCCTCCGGCAAATTTTTGCGGGCGCGGTACCAGCGCAGCAGGTTGGTGACACTGCACTGCAGCGCCACCGTTTTATCGCCGTTGCGCCAGTCATCTGCATTGGTGTGGAGGTAGCTGTATTCCCCAGCCGTGCAGTGGATGCCCCGTACCAGCTGTCCGTTAATGACCAGACCGCCGCCCACTCCGGTGCCGATGACAAAGACAGCGCCGTTGGTGCAGCCTTTCAGGGCTCCCTGCTGCAGTTCTGCGATGGCGGCAGCCTTGCCGTCGTTCTCCAAAAAGACCCGGCAGCCGCACCGTGCGCTCAGCAGCGGCCCGACGGGGGTGCCGATATTGTAGAGAAGGGAGGGTGCCCCGCCGCCCCGCACGACGCCATGCTCGGCATCAATGAAGCCGGGCAGGCTCATGGCAATGCCGTCCACCTCCGCTGCGTGGGGGCGATAGAGCGCCTCCAGCGTGGCGAGAAAGTGCTCCTGCGTGTCGCCCGGGGTGGGGACGCTGCCCGCATCCGCCCGGTTCAGCTGCTCGTCCATCACCGAGTATTTGATCTCAGTGCCGCCTACGTCAAAGACCATAACTTTCATACCCGCTGCCTCCTGTCTGTATTGCTTTCATTATGACAGAAAACAAACGAAACGTCAATAAACAAAAAACCCGCACTGCGGCAAAGCAAAGCGCAGCGCGGGAACGTGGATAGCGTTTTAAATTTTAGCGGGCCACAGTGTACTTGTGCAGGGTCTTGCGGACTGCGCCGTTGCCAGCGTACAGCTCCTTGACCATGCCCTCGATCTTCTCGCCCAGGCCGACAGCGTACAGATCAACACCGAAGACATCGGCACGGCTGTACAGCTTCTTCAGGCAGCTGAAGTCCTGCTCGCCCTCTTTGACTTCCAGAGGAGCGACGATGGCCTGCAGCTCAGCCAGCAGCGGATCGGGAGAGATCTCAAACGGCTTGCCGTTGTCGTCCACACCCTTGAGGTAGCGGGCGTAACCGGCCAGCACCAGCGGGATCAGCACCAGATTGCTCTTGTCCAGGCCGCGGGCCTCGTAAGCCTTGATGGTCTCGCCAAAGCGGATGGCCAGCTTCTGAGAGGTATCGGTTGCGATACGCTGGGGAGCGTCCGGCATGAACGGGTTGGGCAGACGGCGGTTGATGACAGCGCCGATGAACTCATAGGGGTTCAGGACACCCGGATCGACGACGACGGGCATTGCCTCGATATAGCCGATCTTCTGGATGAAGCTGCGCAGGTCCTCGTCTGCCATCTCAGCAGAGATGAGGGTGTAATCCAGCATGCAGCCATAGATGGACATGGCAGTGTGCAGCGGGTTGAGGCAGGTGCAGACTTTCATCTTCTCGATCTTGTCCACAGTCTCGCGGTCGCAGTACAGCACGCCGCCCAGCTCCAGCGGGGGACGACCATTGGTGTAGTGATCCTCGATGCAGAGGTACTGGGTCTCCTCGGCGTTGACAAACGGAGCGGTAAAGGTGTGCTTCTCGGTGACGATGGTGTAGTTGTCCTCAAAGCCGTCGTCAGCCAGCATCTGCTGCACCTTGGCGTCCGGGCGCGGGGTGATCTTGTCGATCATGCTCCAGGGGAACGTGATCTTGGTCTCGTCCTGCACATAAGCCAGGAACTCAGCGGGGACCAGGCCCTGCTCTGCCCACTTGGAAGCGTAAGCCAGAACCGCACTCTTGACCTTATCGCCGTTGTGAGAGCAGTTGTCCATGCTCTGCACGGTCAGGGGCAGTTTGCCTGCCTTGAAGCGCTCGTACAGCAGAGCGGTGACCTTGCCCATGGCCAGCACGGGGGTCAGGCCGCGCTCCAGGTCAGCGGGAGCAACGCCGTAGCCTTTCTCCGTGATGGTGAAAGAGATCATCTGCAGGCTGGGGTTCTGGAAGATCTCGACCAGACGTGCCCAGTCAGCGCCGAACGAGTAATCGGCTTTCAGGCTCTCGGTGACGGAAGCGATGACTTTTTTCTCGATGTCGCCGGTAGACTTCAGGCAGACCAGCAGGCTGAGGTTATCATAGGGCTGGTAAGCCTTGTCGATGATCTCGTAGTCAAAGCTCTCGGCCACGATGACGCCGCGGTCATACTTGCCGCTGTTCAGAGCCTCGTTGAGGATGGCAGCCGGGAAAGCGCGGAAGATGTTGCCGGCACCAAAGTGCACCCAGGTGGGTTCTGCATGGGTCTTGGCCTTGACAGCCTCGACATCAAACTTGGGCAGCTCATAGCCTTTTTCCGCCCACTCAGCGGACAGATTGCCGTTCTTAATATCAGATAGCTTCATTGTAATCAGCCTTTCTTTTTCTCTTCATCCAGACGGTCCAGCAGATCCCAGACGCCCAGCATGTACTGGATGCCCAGGGCACGGTCATACTTGCCGTAGCCGGGGCGGCAGTTGCCGGGGCCCTCTTCCCACAGCTGACGGCCGTGGTCGGGGCGGATGTAGCCCTCAAAGCCGCAGTCATGGTAGGCGCGCAGGATCTCGATGATGCCGGTCTCGCCGCAGCAGTCGCGGTGAGCAGCCTCGGAGAAATCGCCGTTGGGGAAGTGGTGGATGTTGCGGATGTGAGCAAACGCGATGCGGTCGCAGTGCTTGCGCACGATCTCAGCCACGTTGTTGTTGGGGTTGGCGTTCAGGCTGCCGGAGCACAGGGTCAGGCAGTTGTACTCGTCGTCCACCATGCTCAGGAAGCGGTCGATGCTCTCAGCATCCACCAGCAGGCGGGGCAGGCCGAAGATATCCCAAGGGGGATCGTCCATGTGGATGGCCATTTTGATGTCGCACTCGCGGCAGGTGGGCATCAGTGCTTCCAGGAAGTACTTCAGGTTCTCCCACAGCTTCTCCTTGGTGACAGGAGCGTAAGCCTTGAACAGCTCGTCCAGCTTTGCCATGCGCTCAGGCTCCCAGCCGGGGAACGTCATGTGGTACTTCTCGGTAAAGGACATGATGTAATCGGCCATGGCCTTGTAGTCATCCTGGATCATGTCTTTCTGGTAGAACAGAGCCGTGGAACCATCACCGACGGGGTGGAACAGGTCGGTACGGGTCCAGTCAAAGATGGGCATGAAGTTGTAGCAGATGACCTTGACACCGAACTTGGACAGGTTGCGGATGCACTGCTTGTAGTTCTCGATGTACTTGTCGCGGGTGGGCAGGCCGATCTTGATGTCGTCGTGGACGTTGACAGACTCAACAACGTCCATATCGAAGCCGTAAGCGTGGATCTGATCGGCGACTTTCTGGATCTCGTCGATCTCCCAGATCTCGCCGGGCATCTTGTTGTGCAGCGCCCAGACGATGCTGGTCACGCCAGGGATCTGCTTGATGTCGCTGAGGGTGATGGGATCGTTGCCCTCACCATACCAGCGCCAACCCATTTTCATAGGCATAGTGGAATCCTCCTTGTGTGGCTATGCGGTGTTGCTTTGCTTTCTCACACCCTTGGCGGAACGCCATGGTGCATTCTCATCCATATTCTAATATATCAGTTGAGACTTGACAATTGACATTTTGACTTTTTTTAGAGTTTTTTCTTGTATACTTTAGACAAAAAGACGGCTGAAATGGATTTTGCATCCATTTTCAGTCGTCTTTGTGTAAATTTTAACGTTATTTTACTCTTCCGTGAAGTAATCCGGGTGGCGCTGACGGGCCTGCTCCACACTGAGCCTGTAGCGGTTGAGGTGGTCGGACAGAGCCCGGCTCACATCCTCCTCCGAGCCGTGGAGCACGGCTTCCAGGATGCGGGTGTGGGCGGCGCAGACGGATTTGTTCTCGTCGGTCTGGAGGCTGAACTTGCGCAGCCGCTCAATGTGCTGGAACGTGGAGAGCATGTGGTCAAAATGTTCCTCCATGCCGCACAGCGTAAAAGCCATCCGGTGGAACGCGTTGTCCAGATCCAGCATCCGGATCTCCCGGCGCTCGGCCCCGGGCTCCCGCTCCAGCTGGCGGTAGCTCTCGATATTAAAGCGGTAGGCCTCCTCCTGTTCCGGGGTCAGGGTGCCGCGGATGCGGTTGAGCATCTCTTTTTCCAGCGTGAAGCGGGAAAACTGCTCCATCTCCATCAGCTTGAGGTCGATGGGGGCCACATGGGTGCCGCTCTGGGGTTTGATCGTGACCATGTGCGCGATGTTGAGCATGATGAGCGCTTCCCGCATGGGGGTGCGGCTGATGCCCAGCTCCTGGGCCAGCTCCCGGTCGTTCAGCTCGTCGCCGGGTTTGAGCTCCATTGTAATGATCCGGCTCCGGATGGTCTCGTAAGCCACTTCGCGTGCACTCCGTACTGCCATGGCGTTTCTCTCCCCTCGGTAATATATCAGTTCGTTTTTTCAATTGTACCCGGGCGGAAACGCTTCGTCAAGAGGAATGCAGGGAAAAGTTGCACAGTCTTTATATTCCTTTTTTGGGCTTCCGGTACAGTACCGGTACCCACACGGCCACCAGCGCCAGACCGCAGACCACATCCACGATGGAATGCTGTTTTGTGAAGACCGTGGAAGCGCAGATGAGCAGCGCCCAGCCCCAGGCCAGCACTTTCAGGCCGGGGCGGTCTTGGGCCAGCTTGCTGCGGGAGAACGCCAGCGCCATGCAGCCGGAGCTCTGGCAGTGGATGGAGGGGCAGACGTTGACGGAAGCGTCCGCGTTCCAGAGCATCTGCATGATCCGCATGGCGATGTTGTCCCGGCCAATGGCCTCCGCCGTGGGGCGGATGTCCAGTCCGTTGGGCAGTACCATATATAAAATGAGGCAGAACGTCATGCCCGAGAACATCATCAGGCAGAGCTTGTCATAGCTGGCGGTGTCGTACCACCAAAGCAGGGCCGTGACGCCCGCCAGCAGGAAGAACCAGCTGCAATAGGGGAAGACGAACCACTCGCAGAACGGGATGAGATCGTCCAGCGGGGCGTGGATGATGTACTTGGGGTTTTTAACGGTCAGATCCAGCCAGAAAAACCAGATGAGGTAGACCACCCAGTAGAGCTGGAACCAGAGGTGCGGTTTCAGATTTTTGCGCAAAGGATTGGAATGCATGTGTTTTCTCCTATAATTTTTATGAATGAACGCTTTATTTTACCACAAAGCGTCGTCTTGCGCAAATCCATTTCCTGTTATAGAATAGGGGGGAAAGAGAAGAGCATTCACTTAAAAGGAGATTCTATGCCTGAGATTCGTATTGCTGCCCTGGATCTGGACGGCACGCTGCTGAGCCGTAAGAATACCGTTACCCCCGCCACCCGGCAGGCCATTGCCGACGCGGTGGCCCGGGGCGTTGTGGTGCTGCCCGCCACAGGACGTGCCCTGGCCAACCTGCCGCCGCTGGTGGCCCAACTGCCCGGGGTCCGCTATGCCATCACCTCCAACGGGGCTGCCGTCTGGGACCTGGGTACCGACCCGCTGGGCGCGGTCTACAGCCGCTATTCCGACGCGGAAACGCGCCAGACCAGCGAGCCCGCCTGCCTTGTCCGGCGGCTCTTCCCGGTGGAAAAGGCCCGGGAGGTGTTCGGGCTGTATCAGGAATTCGAGGGTTCCTTGAGCGTGTTCAGCGATGGCCGGGTCATCCGGGACCATTTGGCGCAGGAGCGGATGGGGCATCACCTGCGCCGCCTGCTCAGCCTCTCCACCGAGGCAAAGCAGCCCAACGACGGCCGGTTCCACATCGTGCGGGACACGGCGGAGTGGATGAGCCGCCACGCCCATGAGATCGAGAAATTCTGCATGTTCTTTGAGAACGCGGAAGCGGCCGAGGCGGCCCTGCCACGGTTCTATGCGCTGGAAGGCGTGGAAGTGGTGCAGGGCTCCCCGGACAACATTGAGGTCACGGCCAAAGGCGTGGACAAGGGCAGCGCCCTGCTGGCCCTGGCCGACCGGCTGGGCATCCCCCATGAATGCACATTGGCCGTGGGCGACAGCGACAATGACCGCGCCATGCTGGAAAAGGCAGGCGTGGCCGCTGTGATGGCCAATGGGATGGAGCGTGTGAAACAGCTGGCCGACATCGTGAGCGAAAACGACTGTGACCAGGACGGCGTGGCCGAGATCTTTGCCCGGCTTTCGGTCTGAACAGCGTCCGAAAACGCAAAAATAACAGCAAGTTCCCCGCCGGAGAGCGCCAGGACAGGTGCTCTTCGGCATTTTTGTGCAATGTATACAAGGTCTTATGCAAAACATTGTGCTTGTTGAGCATTACCAAACGCCCCGCCGTCGTTTATACTAATAATACGAACGTATGGTGGGGCGAAGTGTGCCTGTGAGGCCTGCACCCCATTCCCAGAGAGTTAAAATAAAAGGAGAAATGCGTTATGAATCCCATCGTAGAAAAGGTCTATCAGATCGGCATTATCCCTGTTATCGCCTTTAACAGCGTGGACGAGGCCCTGCCCCTGTGCAAGGCTCTGGCCGAGGGCGGTCTGCCCGCAGCCGAGGTCACTTTCCGCACCGCGTGTGCTGAGGAGTGCATCCGCAAGATCCACGACGAGATGCCCGAGATGCTGCTGGGCGCCGGCACTGTCCTGACCTGTGAGCAGGCTGACCGCGCTATGGCTGCTGGCGCTTCTTTCATCGTTGCTCCCGGCTTTGACCCCGAGGTCTGCAAGCACGTGATCGACAAGGGCGGCATCATGATGCCCGGCACCTGCTCCGCAGGCGAGATGCAGCAGGCGATGAACCTGGGCTGCGAGGCTCTGAAGTTCTTCCCCGCCGAGGCAAACGGCGGTGTCGGCATGCTGAAGAACATCGGCGCTGCCCTCAAGGGCGCGCGCTGGATGTGCACCGGCGGTGTCAATGCCAAGAACGTCAACGATTACCTGGGCTATGACCAGATCTTCGCTGTGGGCGGCACCTGGATGTGCAAGAGCGATGTCATCAAGGCTGGCGACTGGGCTAAGATCACCGCGCAGAGCAAGGAAGCCGTTGACACCATGCTGGGCCTGAAGCTGCACCATGTCGGCGTCAACACCGGCAACGAGGAAGAGGCCATGAAGGTCGCCAACCTCATCGGCAGCCTGCTGAACATGAAGGTCGCCCCGGGCAACTCCAGCATCTTCGTGGGCAACAAGGAGTTCGAGATCATGAAGAAGCCGGGCCGCGGCACCAATGGCCACATCGCCATCGGCTGCAACAACGTCGATCGCGCGATCTATCACCTGACCCAGCGCGGCGCCAAGTTCGATCTGGACAGCAAGGTCGTCAAGAATGGCAAGACCACTGCCTGCTACTTTGCAGACGAGATCGGCGGCTTCGCATTCCACCTCGTTCAGGCCTGAGTTTAAATTTGTCACGTCCTGCCGCCCCGGGAGCGCCCTGCGGCGGGTCATATAAAACACCCTCAAATTAAAAGGAGATACTACAATGAAAGTTGTTACTTTTGGCGAGCTGATGGTCCGTCTGCAGCCGTTCAACTACGAGCGTTTCGTTCAGGCTAACAGCCTGGAGTTCACCTTTGGCGGCGGCGAGGCCAACGTTGCTGTTTCTCTGGCTAACTACGGCCTGGATGCAGCTTTCGTCACGAAGCTCCCCGCACACGCGATCGGCCAGGCAGCCATCAACAGCCTGCGCCGCTATGGCGTTGACACCAGCATGATCGTCCGTGGCGGCGACCGCGTTGGCATCTACTACAACGAGAAGGGCGCTTCTCAGCGCGGTTCCGTCTGCATCTATGACCGTGCCAACAGCGCGATCCAGCTGGCTCAGCCCGCTGACTTCAACTGGGACAAGATCTTTGAGGGTGTGGATTGGTTCCACTTCACCGGCATTACCCCGGCTCTGGGCGCAAATGTCGTTGAGATCTGCCTGGAGGCTTGCAAGGCTGCTAAGGCTCGCGGCGTGAAGATCAGCTGCGACCTGAACTACCGTGGCAAGCTGTGGACCCGCGACCAGGCTCGCGAGGCCATGACCAAGCTGTGCGAGTACGTTGACGTCTGCATCTCCAACGAGGAGGACGCAAAGGACGTCTTCGGCATCGAGGCTGAGGCTACCGACATCTACGGCGGCAAGCTGAACGCTGAGGGCTACAAGAGCGTTGCAAAGCAGCTGGCTGACAAGTTCCACTTCGAGAAGGTCGCGATCACCCTGCGTGAGAGCCACAACGCTTCCGAGAACGGCTGGAGCGCAATGCTGTACGATGTTGCTTCCAACGAGTACTGCTTCTCCAAGAAGTATGAGCTGAAGATCATCGACCGTGTTGGCGGCGGTGACTCTTTCGGCGGCGGCCTGATCTACGCTCTGCTGACCGGCAAGAGCACTCAGGATGCTGTTGAGTTCGCTGTTGCTGCTTCCGCTCTGAAGCACTCCATCGAGGGCGACTACAACATGATGACCGTTTCTGAGGTCGAGAAGCTGGCCGGCGGCGACGGTTCCGGCCGTATCCAGCGCTAAGAAACTGGGAAAGGGAGGGCCTCCTCATGGATATCCGCTACTCCTGCAACCAGAAAGACTTCAAGCGCTACACCACCGAGGAAACGCGCGACGAAATGCTCATCACCGGCCTGTACAAGGCCGATGAGGTCGTGGCCGTTTACAGCCATGTGGACCGGATGGTCACGCTGGGCTGTATGCCGGTGCACGAGACCGTGTCCATCGACAAGGGCATTGACGTCTGGGCCAACTTTGGCACCCATTATTTCCTCGAACGCCGCGAGATCGGCATGTTCAACATTGGCAAGGACTCCACGGGCATCGTGGTGGCCGACGGTGTGAAGTATGAGCTGGGCTACAAGGACTGCCTCTACATCACCAAGGGCACCAAGGAAGTCACCTTTGCTTCCGCGGACCCCGAGCACCCCGCCAAGTTCTACATGGTGTCCGCTCCGGCACATTGCTCTTACGAGACCCGCCTCATCAAGATGGCCGATGCGAACCATCGTCCTCTGGGCAGTGTCGAGACCTGCAATAAGCGCACCATCAATCAGTTCATCCACCCGGATGTGCTGAAGACCTGCCAGCTGAGCATGGGGATGACCGAGCTGGAGCCGGGTTCCAACTGGAACACGATGCCCAGCCACACCCATGAGCGCCGGATGGAGATCTACACCTACTTTGAGCTGCCCGAGGGACAGGTCGTGTTCCACATGTGCGGTGAGCCTACCCAGACCCGCCACATCGTGATGCACAACGAAGATGCTGTTATCAGCCCCTCCTGGAGCATCCACAGCGGTGTGGGCACCTCCAACTACACGTTCATCTGGGCAATGGGCGGCGAGAACATGGAGTTTGACGACATGGACAACATCGCTACCACCGACCTGCGCTAAAAGCACCTTTTAAGGCCCTGTACCAAGGAAAACTCGGTACGGGGCTTTTTTCAAAAACGACCTGTGAACACGAAAGGAGAACTTGAACATGGATCTTTCTGCATTTGATCTGAAAGGCAAAGTTGCCCTCATCACCGGCGGTGCCCACGGCATCGGCTTCTCCATCGCGGTGGGCATGGCCTCCTGCGGCGCGACTGTCTGCTTCAACTGCTCCAACGAGGGCAGCCTGGAAAAAGGCCTGGCCGCTTACAAAGAGGCTGGCGTGGACGCCCACGGCTATGTGGCCGACGTGACCGATGAGGCCGCTGTGAACGCCATGGTGGCCAAGATCAAGGAAGAGGTCGGCCCTGTGGACATCCTGGTCAACAATGCCGGCCTGATGAAGCGCGTGCCCATGATCGAGATGAGCCACACCGATTTCCTGCGGGTCATCGATGTCCACGTCGGCGGCGCGTTCAACTGCTCCAAGGCTGTTCTGCCCGATATGATCGCAAAGCGCGAGGGCAAGATCATCAACATCTGCTCCATGATGAGCGAGCTGGGCCGTGAGACGGTTTCCGCCTACGCTGCCGCCAAGGGCGCCCTGAAGATGCTGACCCGCAACATTGCTTCCGAGTACGGCGAGTACAACATCCAGTGCAACGGCATGGGCCCCGGCTACATTGCCACCGCCCAGACTGCTCCCCTGCGCGAGATCCAGCCCGATGGCAGCCGCCACCCGTTCGACACGTTCATCTGCGCCAAGACCCCCGCAGGCCGCTGGGGCGACCCGGAGGACATGGTGGGCCCCTGCGTCTTCCTGGCCTCCCATGCTTCGGACTTCGTCAATGGCCAGATCCTCTACGCCGACGGCGGCATCCTGGCTTACATCGGCAAGCAGCCCAAGTAAAAATATCAAAATAACAAAACAGAGAGCAAAAGCCCTGCGGGATTCCGCGGGGCTTTTGCTCTCTATTCCGGTGTTATCAAATAATAATGCCGTCGCAGTGGTCGATCTCGTGCTGGATGATCTGTGCCGTCCAGCCGGTGAACGTTTTGACGCGGGTCTGGAATTTTTCGTTCTGCCACTGCACTTTGATGGTCTGCCAGCGCTTTGCGGGCCGGGTGCCGATGAGGGAAAGGCAGCCCTCTTCGGTATCATAAGGATCGGTCTTTTTGAGGATGACCGGGTTGAATAGGACGAGGTATGTGTCCTGGTTCTCAACTGCGATGATGCGTTTGCTGACACCAATCATATTGGCGGCCATGCCGACACAGCCGTCCTGGTGCGCGATCAGCGTCTCCAAAAGGTCGTGCGCAACGGGCAGGTCTTCGGGCGTGGCGAGTTCCGACTTCCGGGCGAGAAAAAGCTCGTCTTTGCAGATGTTGCGAATCATAAATAGTCCTCCATCATTTGGACATGATCGTGAAAAGAGGCCGCTGCGTTACCACAGCGGCCTCTTTCTGGCTGAGAATCAGGTGGGATGACACTCCCCACATCTCCTGACAATGGGCGACGGCTGCCTGTTCCGTCCTCTGGTTCTCACGTTTCTTTATCGGAGTGGCGAGACTCGAACTCGCGGCCTCCTGCTCCCAAAGCAGGCGCGCTACCAACTGCGCAACACCCCGGCGGGAATACCACAATAGTATACCTTTTTTTGCGGGGTTCGTCAATCCCGGTGAGGGATTTTTTGTGCGGCCTCAGCCCTTGGTGCCGCAGCCGCCGCAGCCCTCGTTGGCGGAGGGCAGGCTCTGGGCCAGCTGCTCCAGGGTGACGCTGTCGATGTACTGGTTGATGACATCGTCCAGGCCGGACCAGAAAGGCAGGGTGAAGCACTGTTCGGACATGGGGCACTCGTTGGTCTCGCTGCCCAGGCAGGGGATGGGGGCGACACTGCCCTCGATGGCGCGCAGGATCTCCCCGGCGGTGTAATCGGCAGGAGTTTTGGTCAGGCGATAGCCGCCCTGGCTGCCACGCTCGCTCTTGACAAGGCCCATCCGGGCCAGCGGAGTGACGATCTGCTCCAGATATTTCAAGCTCAGGTTCTGACGCTCGCTGATCTCTTTCAGGGAAACGGTGGTGCCGGGGGCGTAGCGTGCCAGCTCGGCCATCAGACGCAGGGCATAACGACTTTTGGTGGAAAATTTCATAAGTGTTCTCTCCTTGGTTGTCTTATCCTAGTATAACACGAGGGTTTGGATTTGAAAAGCGAAAAGCACGTTTTCTCTTGTATAAACAAAAAATGTCTGTTATCATATAATAGAGAAAGTATGACATTGAGGAGATGAAACAATGATCGAGAAGATCGATGCCGGCGCGGCCATCCGCCTGCTGGATGCGGGCAAGGCGGTGGCGGTGGACGTCCGGGAGCCGGACGAGTACGCGGTGGGACACATCCCGGGAGCAAAGCTGCTCCCGCTGGGCGAGGTCAACAGCCGGGCGGCTGAGGTGCTGCCGGAGAAAGAAGCAACCTGGCTGGTCTACTGCCGCACGGGCCGCCGCAGCGCGGAGGCGGTGCAGAAGCTGGACGCGCTGGGCTACAGCAACCTGTATGATCTGGGCGGCATCCTGAGCTGGCCCTATGAGATCGAGGGAGACTTTGAAGGACACTTTTAAATCAGAAAAATAAAAAGAAACGAGGTCGGGCAACATGGCATTCAAGGCAAAAGCGTTCGCGGGCAGCCACTGCGGCTGCCGCTACCAGCAGGACTACCGCCCCACTCTGGGCCGGGACGGCAAAAAAGAGTCCGGCACGCTGGAGGTCATCAAGTTCTACTATGATGGTGCCATCCGGATGGAGCAGCACTGCTACGGTGAGGCCGCAACATTCGTCTTTGGCGTGTGGGCGTCCGGAATGGACCCGGACGGCACCCTCCACTGGAACCTGCCCGACCGCCGCAAGAGCTACTACGATGAGGACTATCTGCCCCAAAAGCTGGACCGGGTGGATGAGGCAGGCAACCTCTATTTTGACGGCTCGCCGTTCCCGTGGAAGCTGGCGGACGATTTTGCCGAGGATCCGCGCTGGGGCTACCCCCGCTGGAAAGTGGTGCTGGGCAAGCTGCTGGGCAAAGGCAAAGCCGAATAAAACGGCACGCCGCAGCCCACACTTTTTGCACAGACCGGCAAAATTGGGCCGGAAATGCCGCAATTTTTGCAATTCATATTGACACGGTGGGAATACTAGGGTATAAATATAGTGTCGCTCTGTGTGCATGTGGCTGGCAGCCGCGGCAGGAGAGTGTCAAAAGAGAGTATCCCGGGCGTTTGGCCCGGATTTTATCCGACGAAAGGACGGGTTTCAAATGGAAAATAAAACCTCCGGCGGCGTGCAGCCGTCTGAAAAGGTCGTCTATCTCGACAATGCCGCCACGACTGCCTGCGCACCCGAGGTGCTGGCTGTCATGGTCGAGGCCCTGAGCGGTGCCTGCGGTAACCCCAGCAGCCACTACAGCGTTGGCTACGAGGCCAAGGAGTTCGTGGACACCGGCCGCGCGCAGGTGGCCAAGGCCATCCATGCTTCCCCGGCGGAGATCTTCTTCACCGGCTGCGGCTCTGAGGCTGACAACTGGGCGGTCAAGGGCACTGCCTTTACCAAGGCACGCCAGAACAAGAAGCACCTCATCACCAGTGCGTTTGAGCACCACGCCATCATGCACAGCATGGCTTCTCTGGAGCGCCTGGGCTTTGAAGTCACCTATATCAAGCCCACCTCGGAGGGCTATATCCGCCCGGAGGACGTGGAGGCTGCCATCCGCCCCGATACCGCCCTCGTCAGCATCATGATGGCCAACAACGAGATCGGCACCATCCAGCCCATCAAGGAGATCGCTGAGGTCGCTCACAAGCATGGCGTCTGGATGCACACCGATGCCGTGCAGGCTGTGGGTGCCATCCCGGTGGACGTCAAGGAGCTGGGCGTGGATATGCTGTCCATGAGCGCTCACAAGTTCAACGGCCCCAAGGGCATGGGCGCTCTGTACTGCCGCAAAGGCATCTGGCCCCAGAATCTGATCGACGGCGGCAGCCAGGAAGCCCGCCACCGTGCAGGTACGGAGAACGTGGCCGGCATCGCTGGCATGGGCAAGGCTCTTGAAATGGCTACCACCAATATCGAGGCCCGTATGGCCCACGAGCAGGAGCTGCGTGATTACGTCATCGACCGTGTGCTCAAGAACATCCCCGAGGCCCGCCTGAACGGCGGCCGCGCCCCCCGCCTGCCCGGCAATGTCAACATCAGCTTCCCGGGCCTGGAGGGTGAGACCATCCTGCTGGATCTGGATATGCACAACATCTGCGCTTCCACTGGCTCCGCCTGCAACTCGGACAGCCTCGACCCGAGCCACGTCCTGCTGAGCATCGGTGTGCCGGAAGAGATCGGCCACGGCTCCATGCGGTTTACGTTTGGCCCGCAGAACACGATGGAAGAAGCAAAATATCTGTGCGACGTGCTGGAGGAGGTCATCCCCCGCCGCCGCGCGATGAGCTGCATGTGGTTACAGGGCCAGAACACGGCCCGTCAGTTCAGCCTGAAGGGAGAACAGTAAAAATGGCAAGTATGTATAGTGCAAAGGTCATGGAGCATTTCGCAAACCCGCACAATGTCGGCGAGCTGCCTGACGCCAACGGCGTGGGCGAAGTCGGCAACCCCAAGTGCGGCGACATCATGCGCATGTACCTGAAAATTGAGAATAATGTCATCGTGGACGTCAAGTTCCTGACGTTCGGCTGCGGCGCTGCCATCGCAACCAGCAGCATGGCGACCGACCTGATCAAGGGCAAGACCGTGGATGAGGCCCTGAAGCTGACCAACAAGGCCGTTGTCGAGGCTCTGGAAGGCCTGCCTCCCATCAAGGTCCACTGCTCTGTTCTGGCTGAGCAGGCGGTCAAGGCCGCTCTGTCCGACTACTATCGTCGTCAGGGCATCGATCCGGAACCCATCGTGGGCAAGATCGAAGAGGATTGTGACCACTGCGAGAGCTGCGGCGGCTGATCTCTGACTTTATAACATACAACGCCCTGCGGGCTGTTCACAACACTGTGAAGCACGCAGGGCGTTTTTGCTGATTCTTTTCTATCAGATTAGAGTGCCAAGCTGTCCAGCACGGCGTTGACCACGTCCAGCGGCACCTGGCCAGGGGCGCTGGCCGTGCCGGGATTGGCAAAGGTCATGGCGGAGCCAAAGGCCTCGCCGCACAGGCGGCTCACCCCGCCCAGCGCCCCCATGCTCATGGTGATGACGGGCGTTTCCGGGTGCAGGTCGGTCATCTCAGCGGTGGCGGCCAGCAGTTCCAACACATCGGCGCGGCTGCGGGGCATAACAGCCAGCTTGGGCAGGTCAGCTCCAGCCTGCTGCATGGCGGTCATCCGGCGGACAAGCTCCTCTTTGGGCGGCGTCTTCTCGAAATCGTGGCTGGAGCAGACGACGGCTATCCCGGCGGCGTGGGCCTGCGCAATGAGGGCGGGCAGTGCCTTTCGGTTGGGGAAAAACTCAATGTCCAGCAGGTCGGCACAGCCAGAGGCGCAGACCGTCGTGCAGAATGCCGCGTATTCTTCTTGGGCCAACGGCTTTTTGCCGCCCTCAGCCTGGGTGCGGAATGTGACCAGCAACAGCTTTTCGCCCAGGGCAGCCCGGAGCCCATGCAGGCAATGCACCAGAGCATTCACATCGGAAACGGCGTCGAACCAGTCGGCCCGCCATTCCACACAATCCGCTTTCAATGTGGAAAACGCGGCGGCCTTTTTCAAAATCGCCGATTCGGTGCGCTCGACGATGGGGATGATGACTTTGGGGCGGCCAGTGCCGATGCAGCAGCCGCGCAATGTAAGATTCGGCATTTTGATCTACCTCCATGCTCATGATAAATGGAATATGCGGCCCTTGTCAAGCCTGACGAGGCAAAAAGCGGAAATGCGGATTCTTTTTGGTCAAAATAGCTCTTGTGGAAATCGGAAAAATTCAGTACAATGGACGCAGAAAAAGGCAGTGTGGCCCGATGGGGGCTGCACTGCCTTTTGCGTTTGTATCGAATCGAATCGGGGGAAGTATGAATGAAAGAGGAAACTAAGATGAGAACGACAGCCCAGGTGCTGGTGGACTGCCTGGAAGCCGAGGGAGTCGATGTGATCTTCGGCATCCCGGGCGAGGAGACACTGGACCTGATGTTCGCCATCCGGGACAGCAAAATTCGTTTTATTCCGGTGCGTCATGAGCAGGGCGCGGCCTTTATGGCGGATGTCTATGGCCGTCTGACCGGGAGGGCCGGTGTCTGCCTGTCCACGCTGGGCCCCGGTGCCACCAACCTGGTCACGGGCGTGGCAGATGCTTATTTGGATGGTGCGCCGCTGGTGGCCATCACGGGGCAGGTGGGCACCGACCGGATGCAGCTGACAAGCCACCAGTATCTGGATTTGACCGCTATGTTTGAGCCCATCACCAAGCGTTCCAAACAGATCATCCGCCCGGACACGGTAGGCGAGATCGTCCGGCTGGCGTTCAAGCACGCCGAAAAAGGAAAGCCGGGTGCCACCCACATCGACCTGCCCCAGAACATCGCCAAGATGCCCGCCGACGCAGTGCCCCTCAAGCGCCAGCAGGTGCATGACCTCTATGCGGACCCAACTCATATTGCGGCGGCAGGCAAGATCATTAGCGAGGCAGAGAACCCGGTCATTCTGGTGGGCACCGGCGCGGTGCGCGCCCATGCGGCGGCCGCCATCACTGAAATGGCCGACCGCCTGCACATCCCGGTGGTCAACACCATGATGGCCAAGGGCGTTGTTCCCAAGGACGATCGGTACAGCCTGTGGACCATAGGCATCCCCCAGAAAGACTATGTCAACCAGGTGTTCGACCGGGCGGATGTGGTCATTGCCATCGGCTATGATATTGTGGAGTGCGCTCCGGCCAAGTGGGGTGCCCGCCCGGATATGACGATTGTCCACATCGACAACGCCCCGGCGGATGTCAACAAGCGATATCAGCCTGCTGTGGAAGTGGTGGGCGATATCTCTGAGAGCGTGTACGAGATCCTCCGCTGTGCTCGCCGCGGCACCGAGCCGGAGTTCGCACTGGAGCTGCGCCGTACCATGGAAGCGGAGCACGAGGCCATGACCAACGACGACAGCTGTCCCATGAAGCCTGCCCGCATCCTTGCCGATGTGCGCAAGGTCATGGGCCGCAGCGATATTCTTGTTAGTGATGTGGGTGCCCACAAAATGTGGATCGCCCGCCACTACGACTGCTATGAGCCCAACACCTGTCTGCTCTCCAACGGCTTTGCCAGCATGGGCTTCTCCATCCCGGGTGCCTTTGCCGCAAAGCTCCTCTACCCAGATAAAAAGGTGCTGGCGGTCTGCGGTGACGGCGGCTTTATGATGAACAGTCAGGAGCTGGAAACGGCCGTCCGGGAGAAAGTGCCGTTTGTGACCCTCATCTGGGAGGACTCCAGCTATGGTCTCATCAAATGGAAAGAACAGGAACAGTTTGGCGGCGAGCACTGCTATGTGGACTTCACGAACCCCGATTTCAAGATGCTGGCAGAGGCCATGCACTGCAAGGGCTACCGCGTGGAGAAAGCAGAAGACCTGATTCCGACGCTGGAAGAAGCGTTCCGGCAGGATGTGCCCAGTGTCATTGTGGTGCCTGTGGACTACAGTGAGAATATGAAGTTGTCGGAACACCTGAAAGAGGTCTACACCAAGAAACATGAAGCAATCATATAATATAAGGGAATATAGAGCGGAAAACCAGTCCTCCGGCCTGTGTTGCACGGGCAGAGGGCTGGTTCTCTTTTCATAAAAAGAAGAGTTGAAAAGAAATATGAAAAAAGCAGCAGAAAAGTGTTGACAAGAGGCCCGGTGTGTGGTATTATACTTGAGCGCCAAGCGCTGAGGCAAA
>NZ_PRLE01000002.1 GCF_003287495.1 Faecalibacterium prausnitzii | reverse complement strand
CCGCCGGACGAGCCGCCGAAGTTGCGGTTGAACGCCGTCATGTCATTCCGGCAATTATTTTTCAGTGGAAAACATGTTTTTCCTGTTCAAATCCACCTGTCCACCTCATACAGTAGCAACAAGGGGGTGTTGCTATGATTTTCCCGTTGCTGCAATTTTTTGCCTCAAAATTTCTGCTTCTGGCTGGGACTCGGTGATCGGTTCCTGTACCGACGTTTCCGGCTGTTCTGCCTGCAACGCCGTGTTGTTTTCCGTTGCCGTTGGCTTTTTCTTCTGCGGTACAGACTTTGGCTTCGGTGGTGGCTTGCTCGGCTTCAGACGTTCGAGGACCGTATCATCACGGTCACTCTTTTTCTTCTTGAGTTCCTCAAGAATTGCCGGGCGTTCTTCCTTTGGAATTGAAGCAAGCGCTACGATTTGTTCATCCGTCGCCTTGATATGCCCGGTCAGGATCTCTTCCTGTGCACCGGGCACCGCTTCTTCTGCAGCATCAATGCCTCGTGAATGGTTTCTCTTAATTTGCCCCCGGCACCCCTGAGAAAGGGAAACAATCAGGCGTTGGATTTGCACCACTCCATTGGCCTCTCGGCCACCCCGTCTTCTTTATGACCGGGCCGCGAATTACGGAAGTATCATCATCTGGAAGTACCTGAAGCTGCATATTCAATTTTCAAGGTCCGCCCGGCTGCGGCTCCCGCTCCCTTTCGGATGTGGGCCGCTGCCGTGACAATAGTGTATCGTACTTTCGAGCAAAAGTTTATGGACTCGTAGTCCAAGTCACCCACCCTCTTAGTCCATATATTGTATACAACAGTCTCAAAAAGCAAAAAAATCCCGCCTGAAAAGCAAAACTTTCGCTTTGCCCTCAGACGGGATGTCTTTCGACACGACTGTTAGCTAAATCAACCAATAAAGGCCTCCGAATCTCTTTCTTATTAGGAAAAGATTCGGAGGCCTCTGTTTTACGATTTTTTCGGAATTGCGGCTTTCACCAGCAGCGTCATGGGACGGCGCAGTTCATCTTTCATTCTGGGAATCCTCAGCATCTCTGCAGAGGTTCGTTGTCATATTCGCTGGTATGGAGTGGTTTCACTGGCTGCATTGAACTTCTGATCACATCCAAAATGGTCTGATCCGCCGGAAGCCACGGAACGGAATCAATGTCATCTTTTGTCAGCCATCGTGCAGCTTCCGCTTCTTTCAGAACAAGATCGCCGGAAACCACTTCACACCAGAAGCAGTCCATGGAAAGATGAAACGCCGGATAATCGTACTCGATTGTCCCAATTAAATCCCCCACAGCAATTTCCGTGTCCAGTTCTTCTTCGATTTCCCGCTTCAGAGCCTGCTGCGGGGTTTCGCCCGGCTCGATTTTGCCGCCCGGAAACTCCCACTGGCCTTTATAGTCGCCATAACCACGGGCAGTGGCGTAGATTTTGCGCTTTTCCTGCATGGAGTCGCAGATCACAGCGGCCACAACACGAATCGTTTTCATAACGTTCTCCTTTTGGATTCATTATAATGGCCGACCATCAGAAGTCCCACCGACATGATAGAACACCCGGTTTCCTCATCCACAACAATCATGCTGACTGCCACATTGTACATCGGGAACCGGTATTGCTGGCATTTCGGGCAGTAAGGCACAATGCCCTCTTCTTCCAGTTCTTTTTCGATCAATGCCGTGCCGCATTCAAAGCAATGCTTCTGAATCATTTTTACACTCCAAACACTGTTTTCGTCAGCCGGATACCTGCTACCGTCTTCATCGTATGTTCCATAAAGGTTCGGATTGCCTGCCGGTCGTACCCACTTTCGGACGCATTGACGATATAATCTGCCTCAATCAGAATTTGATAGTCAATGCCGTCGATCTGCGCCGGGCTATGGTGGTGCCCTACCAGATAGGCCACACGGTCGATCTGTGCCGCTGTCATGCCGGTATCCGCCAAGAACTCCCGCACCAGCGGGGCACTCTCCTGCTCCTGATATTTACCATTGGTGTTGCCGTACTTTTTGCGGCAGAGCGGGCAGGCGATATCGTGGGTGATGGCCGCCACCTCCAGAATAAACTGCGTGTCTGCGTCCAGCCCCTCCAGCTCACCAATGGTTTTGGCATAGGTCCACACGCAGCTCAGGTGCGTGATGTCATGGATATTCCCTTCGGAAAAGGCGATCATCTTTTCCATGATCTGTGCAATGGTCATCATTTGTTCCACTCCCGTTTTTAATACTTAAATGTTCACCTTGATAAACGCGAACTTGCCAGGGAAAAGCTCCTCCATCTTGCTACGCAAGACCGTTCTGTCGCTTAAAAGCCCCACTGGGACTTTCATTGTTCTGCTTCGCTCCACAAACGCGAAGTTGTCAAACAGCGTTCGATGTTTCGCTTTGTGGCATTTTTACACACTGCTGAATCACACCTGTAATATATGTAATGGAATCGGCGCAGTCGTTCTTGAGCCATTCTGAGATAATTGCCATCAATCCCCGAATATAAAAGGGGGTGTTTTCTGCGTAAAAAACGGAAAATTGGCAAAATTACCTAAAAACTGCTAAATTTTTTACTTCCAGCCCCGTGCTGTGGGGTCCAGCATTTCGGCGGCGGAGTAGACCAGCGCATTGCAGATGGCGGCGGCGAGTCCGTGCGTCATCGTGCTGGGGTGGGGCGTCGCCGGGGCGGCGGGAGCCACGGTCTTTTCCCAATATGTGTCGGGCGTGGGCATCTTCGTTGACCCCGGCCAGAGCGAGATCATCGCGGCGGGCGTCCACTACCTGCGCATCGAAGGCGCGTGCTATATCGGCATCGGCATCCTGTTCCTGCTCTACGGCTACTACCGGGCGGTCAACAAGCCCATGATGTCGGTCATCCTGACCATTGCTTCGCTGGGCACCCGCGTGGCGCTGGCCTATCTGCTCTCGGCTACGCCGCTGGGGGTCACGGGCATCTGGCTCAGCGTCCCGATCGGCTGGGCGCTGGCGGACGCCATCGGCATCGGGTACTACCTCAAAACCAAAACGGCATAACGAAACAGCCGGGAGGCGTTCCAAAAGCGGAAGCCTCCCGGCTGCGTTTTTATAAGTTGTGTGCTCCGTTCGGTTACTTGAGCAGGGCGCTGTGGTCTGCGCCGCCAATGGTCAATGCCGCGCGGGGGCCAGTGTGGGTCCAGACGACGGCCGTTTCATCGGGGGCGTCGGGTTCAGCCGCCAGCAGGGCGTCCACCGAGACCGTGGTGGAGCGGGAGAGCAGGGTGGTGAACACAAGGGTCTTCACGCCCTGAGCCTTCAGGGTGCGGACCATGCCCAGCGTCAGGTGGGCCGAGGCCACGATGCCGTTGGCGCGGATGGTCAGGGTCGTGCCGTTCTGGGTGCAGGTGTGGGTGATCTGCTTGCCCAGAACGTTGGTGACATACAGCCCCTCCACCGTGACCGGGCGTTCCACTTCCACCGAGCCGGTGGAAGGTGCTTCTGCCGCTTCCGTTTCGGTGGGCGCTTGCTCGCGTACAACATCACCGGGCTGGGAAACATCGTCGCCCTTCGCATTGCGGCGGGTGATGGTCGTGCCCACCTGCAAACCGGAGAACTGCGTTTCGCCGTTGATCGAATCGCCAATGGCCACATCGCCGCCGCCAGTGGCGTTGATTGTCACCTTGCCTTCAATGGTAATATCAGCGTCTGCTTCAGGAGCAACATCGCCGTTTTTGTCCGGGAGCGAAGCACCACTGCCGATAGCGGCACCACCAGCACTGATTACGTTACCGTCGTCATCAACTTCGGGAACGCCACCGGTTGCATTGATGGTGGGAGAACCATCCTCGTTGCTGCGGATGACGATACGGTTTCCGGTGCCATCGTCTTTAGTTTCGGCGTCCGAACCGCCACCGATACCGGCAGCACCAGCGCCACCCTGAGCGTTCTTAATAGTGACATTACCCTCAATGGTAACATCACCGAGGGAGGCATAGCCGCCGCCAATGCCAGCGCCATCTGAGCCACCGGTGGCGTTGTCGATGGTCGAATTACCTTCGATTGTGACGGTCACATCGCCGTGAACACCGCTGCCGATACCGGCAGCACCAGCACTGCCGGTAGAATTATTGATTTGTGCATTATCTTTGATGGTTACAGTGCCGATAGTATCCCAACCACCACCACCAATACCTGCGGATTGAACACCACCTTCGGCATGCTTAATGACAGCATCACCGGAAATGGTTACGTCGCATTCACCAGCATAACCGCCGCCTATACCAGAGCATCCGTTGCCGCCAATTGCTTCTTTGATAACTGCGTCGCCAGTAATAGTAACAGTGGAATTGCCATTTGCACCACCACTGCCGATACCAGCACCGCCAATCGCATACGGCCGCTGCCACGGGTCAGTACCGCCAATGGCAGTAATAGTTCCGCCGGAAATCGTAATATCGGCATCGCCGCCGGAACCGCCACCGCCGATACCAGCACCATCGAGTCCGCCTGTAGCAGTAATGGTACCGCCGGTGATTTCGAGCTTACCGGCATCTTCGATATTTCCGCCGCCGATTCCAGCACCTCCGTAATTACCACCGGTGGCAGCCAGCGAACCATTCTTATCCGTGTCAGTGATGGTCAGTGTGCCGCTGGTTTCGTTGCCCTCAGAATCGGTCTCCTTATTATGTTCCAGACCTGCGTGCCAGCCGCCGCTCGTCAGAGTATTATTACCGTTCAGCTCAATGTTCGTATTGCCGCTGCCGGTAACGCTTACAGCGGCTTCGCCTGTTTCGCTGGTATCGATATTGACGTTATCCAGCGTGACATTCACCGTTTTGCCTTCACCTGCATCGATCGTTACTGTATTCGAAGACGCGGTAGAAGAGCCTTTGCTTTTAATAACTGTGTCCGTATCATTCTCTTTTGTCGTACTTCCCTGTGTGACATTGTTGCCGTTTTCACCAGCCGAAATCGTGATGTCACCATTTTCAATGAACCAGTCTTGGGCAAAGGCGGGGAGCGTCATCCCGACCACAAGGGCGGCGGTGAGGGTGAGGGCGGCGGCGCGCTTTGCGGTGGAGCGGCGGGCTGTTTTGACCGCAGAAACCGGGCTGTGCCCCAGAACACGCATGGCGAGTTTGCGATAAGAGATCATAAGTGGTACCTCCTTACAAAGTTTCAAATCCGGTAAAACATGGGCTTGTGCTTGTAAGAAAATTATACCACTCTCCGGGGGGGTGCAAGTAAAACTGCGTGAAAGGCCATGATATAAGGTCGATCCTGCGGTAATACACCGTAGCGGTCGAGAATCGGCGTAAACACATGACGGAACAGCCTATCATAGCTTTTATCCATTTTATCTGTATTCATGGCTTGTTGCCTCCTTCATTTGATGGTTTTATTCTACCAGCAAAAAACGGGCAACGGAACAACACTGATGGCAGTTTGTGTTGAGTTCAAGAATTGTGCAAATTCCGATTTATCAAATAAGAATTTCCGTCAATTTTTCTCTTGATGCGGCTCGCTTCTAAGAGTAGGAACGAACTGTTCTGTTGCCGGAGACGGACCATTCAGGTCGATCTCCGGCAGTATTTTTGTTATCGCCTATTAAAAACAGCCGGAACGACTTTCTGCTGCGCTACATCGATGATGCCGTATGTATTCAGTCTGAGTTTTGGAATGACCGGAAGGCTGACGAAGGCGAGGGTCATAAAGATGCCGATATCTTCCACTACACCATGTGCCTTGAGGGCATCGTTCAGCGCCTGCATTTTCGCCGCAACGCTCTCTGCGCTTTCAGTGCTCATCAATCCGGCCACCGGAAGCGCAAGTTCTGCCACGACCTGTCCATCTGCCACAAACGCAAGTCCGCCTTTGTTTTTCCGCACAGTGTTGCCGGCCAACATCATATCGGTATCATTGTCCCCTGCCACAATCAGGTTATGGGAATCATGTGCGATGCTCGATGCAACGGCTCCGCATTTCAGGCTGAAGTTTCCTAAAAAGCCAATGCCCACATGGCCGGAGTGATGATGCCGCTCAAAAACGGCCAGTTTTACGATGTTGTGTTCCGGGTCCACACCGGGAGCTTTGCCCGGATGCCGTTGGAACGGGATGATTTTTTCCTCCGTAAGCAGCTCGCCCCGGTTCAGGCAGATGACACGCTCCTGCTCCCCGCTTTCCCGAAGTTCCAGGTCCTGCAGTGTGATCTCATCCAGATCAAAGGAGTTCATGACGCGTGCAAAGCGCGCGTGGTCGATTTCAAGCGGTGCGGGTTTCAGCGTTTTTCCGTGCTCGGCCACCAGCGTGCCATTCTTGTAAACCTGTTCGACCGTAAAGGATTCCAGATCCGGAACCACAACCAGATCTGCCCGGTACCCCGGTGCTACGGCACCGCGCTGCTTGAACCCAAAATACTGTGCCGGGACCAGCGTTGCCATTTTGACGGCCACTGCTGGGTCTGCGCCCAGCCGGATCGCTTTACGGATGTTGGAATCGATGTGGCCGCTGTCCAGCAGGTCACCGGGGTGCTTATCATCCGTCACCAGCATACAGCGGCTGCAATAGGGCTCCCGGAACAGCGGCATCAGGGCCTCCATATTTTTGGCAGCCGTTCCTTCCCGGATCATGATGTATTGTCCGAGCCGGAATTTTTCCATGGCTTCCTCGATGTTGGAGCACTCGTGATCAGACTGAACGCCTGCCGCAATATAAGCATTCAGGTCCTTAGCGCTCAAAAGCGGCGCATGGCCATCCACGATCTTTCCCGCTTCGGTACAGTCGCGGATCTTCTGCAGGATCTTCGGGTCACAGCGCACCGTCCCGTAGGCATTCATCAGCTCTGCAAGCCCCAGCACACGGGGATCGCCGTAGTAAGGCCGGAGCTGTTCTGCGTTTAGCACCGCACCGGATTCATCCAGATCCGTGGCCGGAACACAGGAGGGCAGCATGAAATAAACCGAAAGGGTCAGATTTTTTGTTGTTTCCAGCATAAAATCCAAGCCTTCCAGCCCCGCAACGTTCGAGATCTCGTGTGGGTCTGTGACCACCGCAGTGGTACCGTGGGGCAGCACTGCCTGCTCGAAAGCCGGACCACAGAGCATGGAGCTTTCGATGTGGATATGCCCATCGATCAGGCCCGGGCAGACATATTTGCCGTGCAGATCAACTTCTTTCCGGCCATGATACATACCCACGCCCACGATCAAATTTCCGCTGATGGCAATATCAGCGGTGTCGATCTCATCGGTAAACACATTGACGATTCTGGCATTTTTCAAAACCAGATCGGCCAAAGCATCTCCTCTGCCTGCCGAGATCCGGCGTTTCAGCTCATCAGACTGCATAGAAACATCTCCTCTCTCTGAAGTTCGATTTTCTCACCTGTGGATTGGTTCTGCCCTTATTCTACCACGCCTTGCCGCTGCGGAAAAGATGCCAGGAACAAAAATGGCCCCGGAGGGCTTGTTACAGCTCTCCGGGGCCACCTTATGTGCGTTGTGCCTTGGCGCAGACCGTCAGCACTCCACTGCCACCTTGATCACGCCGTCCCGTTTCTTTTCAAACAGCTCGTAGCCCTCTGCGATCCGGCGCAGGGGGTAGGTGTGGGTGATGAGCGGTTCGGTATCGATCTTGCCTTCTGCGATGAGACGCAGCGTTTCTTCACAATCGCAGCCGTCCACGCCGCCGGTCTTAAAGGTGAGGTTTTTGCCGTACATTTCCGGCAGCGGCAGGGTCTGTGCCTTATCGTACAGCGCCACCACCGTCACAATGGCGTTGGGTCTTGCGCACTCCCACGCCAGCCGGAAGGTAGTGTCCGCCCCTGCCACTTCCAGCACCACATCTGCCCCGCCGTGGTCGCTGTGGGCGCGCACAAAGGCGGCGCAGTCCTCCGGCTGCACCGTGAGCACCTGCGGGTAGTGCCGACGGATGAACTGCAGGCGGCTTGCGTCCTTTTCACAGACGATGATGCGCTTGGGACTGTGCAGCATGACGCACAGCAACGTGCAGATGCCGGTCGGCCCTGCACCGAGGATTAGCACGGTATCCTCGGGGGTGATCTCCGAAATGCGTGCCGCCCAGAAGCCGGTGGCCAGCACATCGCCCACCAGCAGCGCCTGCCGATCGGTGACGCCGTCCGGGATCTTGTTCAGTCCCTGATCCGCAAAGGGCACCCGGACATACTCGGCCTGCCCACCGTCGATGCGGCAGCCCAGCGCCCGGCCGCCGTTTTGATCGGTGCAGTTGTTCACAAAGCCTTTTTTGCAGAAAAAGCACTCTCCGCAGAAAGTCTCCACGTTCACCGTCACCCGGTCGCCGGGTTTCACATTGGTCACCCCACTGCCCACTTCTTCTACGATGCCCACCATCTCGTGGCCGACCGTGATGCCGGGCACCGCCCGGGGCACGCTGCCGTGCTTGATGTGCAGATCGCTGGAGCAGATACTGGCAAGGGTCACCTCTACAATGGCGTCCCGCTCGTGCTGCAGCACCGGCTTTGGTTTTTCCATCAGGGCAAACGTCCCCTTTGAAACATAGGTATAGGTCAGCATGCTTATTCCCTCCATGCGCTTTGATCTTTCCGGACTTGAGTATACCACGCAGCTATGGCAAAGAGCAAGCCGCAAAAGGCCCGCCCTTTGCGGCAGCTCTCCGCCGATCAGATCTTGGGCTGATACTGCATGCTGGACACATTGTAAATGGTAACAAAAGCCGTGGGGTCTTCCCGGTTGATAAAGTTCATCAGCTTCTGATATTCGTTCTTGTCCACGATGGTAATGATCTCGTTGTGCTTTTCCAGATTGTATGCACCGATGGCCTCGTACATGGTCGCACCGCTGTGCAGGTCATGGAGGATGAACTGACGCAGCGCCTCCTCTTTTTCGGTGATGATGCAGACGCGGCGTTTGATGCTGTTATCAAAGATGAAATGGTCCAGCACGATGCCGTTGAAGTAAGTACCGAGGATACTCAGCACCACGGTCTTTTTATCGTAAACCAGGGCCGCGGAAAGCGCCACACACATTCCCGACAGAGACATGGCTTTTCCCAATTCCATGTGCAGGTACTTGTTCATGATCTTTGCCACGATATCCAGCCCGCCGGAGGATGCATTGCGGTTGAACAAAATACTCAGCCCGACGCTGACCACCAGAATATAGCACAGCACGTCCAGCTCCTGACTGCCGGTCATCGAGCCGAACTCCGGGAACAGCTTTTCAAACAGCCCCAGAAACACCGGCAGCAGCACACTGGTGTATACGGTCTTTGCGCCAAATTCTCTGCCGCAGGTAAAGAACCCGATGATGAGAAGCACGACGTTCAGGATCATCGTAATGACCGACAAGGGCAGCGGCACAAAATTGGACAGCACGATGCCAAGGCCGGAAATGCTGCTGACGGATGTATGGCTCGGCACCAGAAAAAAGAAAACGGCCGCCGCAATGATCGCCACCGCCCCGGTCAGGACTGCCGTCTCCCTCAGGACTGCGCCGGTCTTTCCTTTTACATCACTCATCTTTGTCTCCCTAAAATCAAATTTGTTTCACCGATCTCCTCATCTTTGTCGATGCGGACAAGGAGCTTACCGCCAAAGCGTTTGTATTCCATAGTGAAGTACCTCCATAAATTCTGAGTTGCTGTTCTCAGTATACCATGTTTTTCCCTTACGGAAAAGATAGCGAAACAAAAATGCCCCCGGAGGGCTTGTTGCGGCTCTCCGGGGGCATCTTATGTGCGTTGTGCTTTGGCGCACACGACCGGCGTTTTACTCGATCTCGATCAGGTTCGGGTTCTCAGGCAAAGCCTTCGTCTGCTGAGGAGCAGGCAGTTCGACGTGCAGGACGCCATCCTCGAACTTTGCGTGGATGTCTTCCTTCTTCACATCGCCCACGTAGAAACTGCGCGCGCAGGTGCCGGAGAAAGATTCGCGCCGCAGATAGCGGCCCTTCTGATCCTTTTCGTCGTTGCTGTGGCTGCGCACTGCCTGAATGGTCAGGTAGCCGTCGTTCAGATCCATCTGAACGTCTTCCTTCTTGCAGCCCGGCAGGTCAACCGCTACTTCGTAGCCGTTGTCCGTCTGTTTGACATCGGTCTTCATCATGTTTGCACCGCGCTTACCAAAGGTATCACGAGCCTTACGGTTCATCATACGTTCCAGTGCAGCGTCATTCCAGAACGGATCGAAGAAATCATCGAACAGGTTTTCATGGAAAACAGTCGGCATAAGCATAAATCATTCCTCCAATCCCGGCGTTCGGGTCGGGGCAAAAAATCTGAAGCGTCCATTCAGAAGGGCTTTCCGGGGAGCCTAGCGGCTCTCCTTTTGCCCTTCCTCCTGAGCACGGCCCTGTTATAGCACCGTTTATTAGCAATGTCAATACTAGAGTGCTAAAATTCATGAAAGAATAATACTTTCATAAAATTCTATGCAATCTTTTCAAAATTCTGTCGTATCATCGTGTTTTTATCATTTCTGTCGGTACATCGGCGTAGACAGATATTTCATGCCGTTGTCCGGGACGATGACCACGATGTTCTTTCCCTGATTCTCCGGTCTGCGGCCCACCTGCACCGCTGCGTGCAAAGCCGCTGCTGCCGATGTGCCCAGAAACAGTCCTTCCGCCCGCAGCACCTCATGGGCCGTTTCGTAGACCTCCTCGGTGCGGACATTGATCTTTTTTACTCCATTCTCTGAATCACCGCACCCAGCCATCGGCACAGGGTATCGCCTGCCTGATTTGCGATCTCCAACACGCGGGCGTGGCTATGCTTGACCGTCTGGATGCCGGTGGCCATGTTGGTGATGCAGCTGACGGCCAGTACCTTCATGCCCATGTAGTTGCAGACCATGGTTTCCGGCACGGTGCTCATGCCCACGGCATCGGCTCCCATCCCCGCAAAGGCGCGAATTTCAGCCGCCGTTTCATAGCAAGGGCCCATAAAGCCCATGTAAACGCCCTCCTTGTAGGCAATGCCCAGTTCATCGGCAGTCTGCTTGGCAAGGTTCCGCAGTTCCAGACTGTAAGGTTCGGTCATGTCCGGGAAGCGGGGGCCGAAGCGCTCATCGTTGGGGCCAATGAGGGGGTTCGTGCCCATCATGTTGATGAAGTCGGTAATGAGCATCAGGGTGCCCGGCGCAAACTCCCGGTTGATGCCGCCGCAGGCGTTGGTCAACACCACCTTTTCCACGTCCAACAGCTTGAACACATAGAACGGGTAGCAGACTTCCTTCATGGAGTAGCCCTCATAGAAATGGAAGCGGCCTTCCATGGCGTAGACTTCCGTGTCCCCCAGCTTGCCAGCCAACAATGCGCCTTTGTGTCCTGCCACCGTGGATACCGGGAAGTTGGGGATATCCTTGTAGGACAGTTCTTCCGTGTCCGTAAAGTCCGCGGTCAGCTTGCCAAGGCCGGAGCCCAGCACCACCGCGATCTTCGGGCGCTTTTTCGTGTGCGTCTTGATATATTCCGCACTTTCCCGTGCCTTTTCATAAAGATGTTCCATACCGTTCTCTCCTTTTCCCAAAAAATTCGATATACTCTCTGGGTTCAGTATATCGGATTTTTCAGGCCGATGCAAGACGCCCTTCATCGAGTCTTATTAAAAACCAAGGAGCAGATACTTCACATCACGAGTGTGTTGTATCTGCTCCTTGGTTCTCCGAATGTCTTATCTCTGGCCGATGTTCCACCGAAACAGCTCATATCCTTCCCGGATATCCTCCGGCAGACGTTTCAAAGTCTCGTCCTGCAGTTCCTGCGGCATCCCGTAAAAAGCTTCGGCAATGCCGCCGGTGATGCAGGCAAGGGTGCCGCTGCCCTGCAAAAGGTTCCGGTTGGCCGGGTTGACAATGGCATCCGCCGCCACTTTGGTGATGTCATTGCGGATCATCAGAAACGGCATGGTGGTTCCTCCCTCACATGGTTTTCTTCATCCTATCACATCCGGCGGAGCGGCGCAAGGGGTGCTCTTGTTTCCTGTCCGCGCAGCTATTATAATAATAGGAACCGAAAGAAGGTGAGCTTCTTGCACGACATCTGGAATCCATGGCACGGCTGCGTCAAGTGCAGCGAGGGCTGCCAGAACTGCTACATGTATTTTCTCGACCGGATGCGGGACCAGAACGGAGCCGAGATCTACAAAACGAAAAGCGGCTTTTCCTACCCGCTCCAGAAAGACCGCACCGGACACTACAAAATCCAGAGTGGTGAGCAGATCCGGGTCTGCATGACCTCGGATTTCTTCTTGGAAGAAGCCGACCCGTGGCGGGCTGAGGCGTGGGACATCATGCGCCAGCGCAGCGATGTGGTGTTTTTTCTGCTCACCAAACGGCCGCAGCGGGTACGGAAGTGCCTGCCGCCGGACTGGGGCAGCGGTTGGGATAACATCTTTTTCAATGTCACCTGTGAGAATCAGCGCCGCGCCGATGAGCGCATTCCCATTCTGTTTGACCTGCCCTTCAAGCACAAGGGCATCATGTGCGCGCCCTTCATCGGGCCGGTAAGCATCCGGCAGTACCTTTCCGCCGGGCAGATCGAGCAGGTCATCTGCGGCGGCGAAAACTACGATGGTGCCCGCCCCTGCAATTTTGATTGGGTCAAATCGCTCCGGCAGGAATGCGTGGATGCCAACGTGACCTTCTGCTTTATCGAGACTGGCACTGTGTTCATCAAAGACGGTAAACGCTACCACCTACCCAGCAAGCAGCTGCAAAGCCGGATGGCTTATAAATCCGGCATGAATTTTCAGGGCAGGCCCATTCATTTTGACCTCGTGGACGACTGGGGCTACCCCATCCCGCAGGAAGATCTCTATGTGCCCCATTTCCGCGCAAACTGCGAGACCTGCGGCAGCAAGTTGATCTGCAACGGCTGCAGCGATTGCGGAAAATGCTTATAAAATAAAGGAGTTCTATGAAGAACCAGAAGAAAAAATCGTTTCCCCGCAGAGTTTTCTCTGGCTGCTGGCCATTTTGCTGGCCGTCTGCATTGCATTCGGCGTTTACGTCAACGATTACTACCACGCCGACCCCGCCGCCGAGGACGCGCTGGTGTCGGACCGCTTTGTGACCGTCACCGAACAGGATGGCAACTGGGTCTTTGTGCCGGAATCCCCCACTGCCGGGCTGATCTTCTATCCGGGCGGCAAGGTGGAAAACACCGCCTATGCTCCCCTCCTGCACGACCTTGCGGAGAACGGAATCCTGTGCATACTGGTAAAGATGCCCTGCAATCTGGCTGTACTGGATAGGAACGCGGCGGACAGCATCCCGGAACGCTTTTCCGAAGTCACAGACTGGTACATCGGCGGACACTCGCTGGGCGGGGCCATGGCGGCAAGCTATGCGGCCAAGCACACCGATGAACTGGACGGTCTGGTGCTGCTGGCGGCCTACTCCACCGCCGACCTGACCGACAGCGGCCTGCGAGTTTATTCCACTTACGGCAGCGAGGACGGCGTACTGAACCGCGAAAAGTACGAAACCGACCGCATAAATCTTCCGCAGGACACTACCGAAACGGTCATTGACGGCGGCTGTCATGCCGGATTCGGCAGCTACGGTGCCCAGAAGGGCGACGGCGCGCCTGTTATCTCCGCCGAGGAACAGCAACAGCAGACAGCGGATGCACTGGCGGCGTGGATGAATCTTCAATAAAAAGCAAAATATCCCGACCATTTTCCTGTATGTCACAGGAGAATGGCCGGGACTATTTTTATTATTCCGCGAACCAGCACTCAATACAAATGGAACTTATGGCTGATCTGGTGTGCAATTTCATCCGGCAGCGGACGGAACCCAATGCAGGTCAGCGTCATGCCTTCTCCGTTTTCATCAAATTCTTCCGGTTCCAGCTCGGTGTGGCAGGCATCCCGGATAAGGAAGAAGTCTTTGTTTTCCACAAGGCCCAATTCCTCGGCAATGGTCTTTGCTTTCAGCAGTTGATTGCGGTTCTTTGCCCCGCAGATAGTTTTGGTAAAAGAGCCATCGAACCATTCTTCATAGGTTGTTTTCTCCAACATGATTTCTGCCCGATAGCCGGTAATTTCTCCGTCTTTCTCGATGGGTTCCACGCCCTGTCCCATACCGATGGGGTCGGTGAGGAACGCCAGCGAAGCGTGGCAGCACTGCGCCGCCAGCTTGCCAGGCGACATCTGCAGATCTTTTCGTGCAATGATGAGTTGACGCATTTTTTCTCCTTCTTACGACAGCTTGATCTTCAAATCTGCCAGCAGATTCACCGCTTCCGGCAGGGAAAATTTCGCATCCTTCAGGCGGCTGCCCAGAATGTCCACCTTATAGCCTGTAGCATCCCGGAAATCCGCCTTGCGCAGGTCACACTGGTAGAATTCCGTTTCGTGAAGTTCCACGCCCTTGAAATTCGCCAGCTGCATCTCGCATTTGGCAAACATGGAGCCGACAATTTCGTTGCCATCCGAAAAGTCGAAGCGGTTAAAGTTCATTTCGGTGAAGGTGTTATATTTCAGACTGCACTCTTTCAGCGTGTGGATAGGGTCCGGGAAGGCACCGTTGGACATCAGCGGTGCCCACTCAATTTCATTCAGGCGGCAGTCCTCAAAATCCAGCGACTGCACCGAAGAATGGGTGCTGCGCAGACCTGCGATCTCACACCGCATGAATTTGCACTCATTCAGCGTGGTATGATCCAGTTCGCATTTGGTAAAGGAGCAATCCACAAACACGCAGTCGGTAAAGTCGCAGTCCTCAAAAGTCTCCTCGGTGAACGACAGGTCAGCAAACCGTTCGCCCTCACAATAACGCTCTGTCATAAAATTCTCCTGTCAGCGCAGTTCTTCCAGTAGAGCGGTGCAGCCCTCCAGCACATCCTGCCAGGTAGCTTCAAAGTCCCCGGTATACCATGGGTCGGCCACATCGCCGGGGCGGCTGGTATGATCCATCAGCAGAGACACTTTATGCTCCGGGTCGCCGCCCACAAAGCGTGTCATATTGCGCAGGTTGTTATGATCCATGGCGATCAGGTAATTGTAGGTTTCGTAATCCCTCCGGGTCATCTGTCGGGCGAATTTACCCTCGCAGGAGATGCCGTGCTCGGCCAGCTTCCGCCGGGCGGGCGGATAGACCGGGTTGCCGATCTCCTCGGTGCTTGTGGCGGCGGATGCGATTTCAAACTGGTCAGAAAGCCCAGCTTTGGCCACAAGGTCTTTCATTACAAATTCGGCCATTGGGCTGCGGCAAATGTTGCCGTGGCACAAAAAAATTATCTTTGTCATTCCTTACACATCCCTCCACAAGTCTTTATAACGCGATACATCGCATGATTTCTCGGCATCGGCTCTGTGTGCTTTTCACGCGTCTCTACACTGTTCTCCATAACTTTTCAGCAAAATGGTGTAGTAATGGTGTACCAAACCGTGCTATATCAACCTGACATCTTTCGCTCCTGCCGGTCAGACGACCCCGGAAAATCGACCAGTTTCGTCATCTGTTCCGCAGCGTGGTCATAGCTTGCATGGGTGTAGACATTCAGCGTGATGCTTGCATCGGAGTGCCCCATCACATACTGCAGTGCCTTGATATCCATCCCCGCATTTGCCATGTTGGTGCAGAAGGTATGTCGGAACACATGAGGCGTGATGTGCGGCAGCGGAGCATCCGGGTACAGCTTGCGATACTTTTTCATCGCCCACCGCATCTCGTTCTCGATGTGCAATGCCACCTTCGGGTGATCGTTTTTATCCAGCAGTAGAAACCCACTGTAGCCATCAATGATGACCTCATTCTTCAGCCGTTTGCGATTTGCAAGCAGGTTCTGCAAGCTCTGGAACACGTCCTCCGTCATCGGGATAAACCGGCGGCCACACTCTGTCTTGGTTTTCTCAACGTAGTATTTGCCGCCGCTCTCCCGGATCAGTTGATGGTCCACACGGATCTTGCGGTTTTGAAAATCCAGATCCTGCAGGGTCAGACCGCAGAATTCGCTGACACGCATTCCGGTTCCCAGCAGCACTACAAATTCATCGTAGTACTTGGCGTAGCTCTTGTCCTCTCGGATGAAGTTCATCCAAACCTTCTGCTGTTTCTCGGTCAGTGAGATGCGCTTCTGTGAATCGTTGACCACCACATCCGTCAGCTTGAAATCAAACGGGTTGCGCCGTACAACTTCCTCGTTATAGGCCATCTGGAAAGCCGGCTTTACAACACCCCGGATACTGGTCAGGGTGCTGTACCCCTTTCCTTCCTTTTGCAGCTTGATCATCCAACGCTGAGCATCCGACACCTTGATATCCCGGATCTTTCTTGCCCCGAATGGTTCTTTTTGTACGATGTTCATCACAAAGCCGTACCCGACCTTCGTGTTATAGCGGACACCGCACTTCAGCGAAAGATAGCGCTGCAGAAGTTCGTATACCGTAATTTCGCCGCCTGCATAGTCAAGGCCGTCTTCAAGGCTTCTCTGCAGTTCATCCTCTTTTTCACGCAAGGTTTTGAGATCCGACGCATAGATGCACTTTCGGTTTCCCAAAGCATCCGTGTAGCGATATTGATAGATCAGGTCTTTTCGCTGGCTCTCTCCTGTTCGAAGAACACGCCCTTTATTGTCTTTTCTTCTTGACATCGTCAAACTCCTTTCCTGAATGGAAAGAGCCTTGATTGACACTTCGCGTTTGCAAGCGCAGCGCCGCAATGAAGTCCCCAGTGGGGACTTTAAGCGACCGAACGGTCTTGCAAATGCAAGATGACGGGGCTTCGCCCCGGCAAGTTCCAGTATACCACATCAAGGCTCACTTGGCACGTCTGATTTTAGATGGAGTAGGCTTTATCGAGATATTCGTCCAACCTGCGGCGTTTGATGAGCCGTTTTGAACCGATCCATAAAACAAATTGACAGCGTTCATGGTCTGACAATGAGCGCAGCTTATTGATTCCCACCCCGGAGTAAGCTGCAGCTTCTTCCAGTGTTAAATTGCTTTTCTCTCAAATCGGGACTTCTTTCATAGGCAGTTCTCCTTATTTTTTATAAGTAGCATATTATTTCTTTTACCAAACCGCTTCAAACCTGCATTGTTTTCAACAGCTGCAGTTTTTCCTGTCCAGCGCACGTTCTCATACTGGGGCCTGTGCAGGCAATCGGCGTACACAGTTCCAGCAGGCGGTCATAGATGCGGGCGTGTGCGGTATCCTGTGGGTTCTTCAACTCCATCAGGGTCAGGTTCGTGGTAACGATCAGCGGTTTCCGGCTGTGGTAGCGGCTGTCGATGATTGCTCACTTTTGGGCAATCAGACCGCTCATTTTTGACCATCTCTACTGTGCATTTCTGCGCAGTAGATGGGAAGCTTAGGAACACCTGGTTTGGCTTGGAAAAGCCATTTGACCGTCGTTCGATCAGCCGTGCGGCTTCCAGTTCCCGCAGAGCACGGGTGACACTGGAAATGCTGCTCTGAAGATCTTCCGCCAGCCCTGCCAACGGATAGAGCACATATGCCCGGCCCTGCACATCCACCCAGCCGTTCTTCTGCGAAAGGGTCATGCGGTCCAGCAGCAAAACATACGTCAATCGTGCCGTATGGGAAAGGCTCATCTGCAGCAGAAATTTCGGATAAGGGAAATAAGCGGGCAGTGGGGTTTGTGCCTTGATGTACTCTTTACTCAAACTTCCTCCTAATCGTTTTCAAAAGTTCCTGCCGAATGGGAAAGTCCTGCACGGGCTTACGCATCCGGCAGGGTTCCGGGGTGCGGGGTGGAAGACCCTGCTGATTACAGGCTCATATCATAGCTGCGCTTCTTGCGTTTCGGTTGACGCTCTCGCTGTTCCTGTCGAGCCTGCTCCTGCCTTGCCTTTTCGCGGACTTTGGCCTCCCACTCGCGTTTCCATGCAAGGTCGGATTTCATACGCTGCCTGCGCATTGGCCTGTGCTGTCTTACACAGATCGTTCAATTCTGTCAGGTCGTTGATGTTATTCTCCTGTACCCATACCAGCGTTTCAGCCATTTTCTGCAAATTGCTAATTTTGACCTTTAGCGCATAGGCCAGATTTTCCTGTGCCCTAACATTCTCCTGCAGGTCCACAACAAGCCGTAGCCTGGTTCTGGTCGTAAAGATCAGTATGGGTTCTTCCCTGTACCGCAGATTCTTCTCGGCGTTCTGAACAAAGAATCCTTCCAGACATTCTCTTTTGCAGCTATCCCCCAAAGAACGCTCCGATATAAACTTGTTCCGTTCCGGTGGCAGATAGCTGTAACGCCCACGTTGTGTTTTGACGAAAATGTCATATTCATCCTGCAGGATGTCTTGAAAATCTTCATACGAGATTGCTTTCTCACGAGCAGCGGCAACGGCATCCCGGATAAGCTGCTTCTGTGTTTGAAACTTTGTCGGATTGGGCGTAAATCCTTCCGTTTCGATTTTCTGTTTTTTCTCATCCAGCCGCCGCTGTGCCCAATACTCCGCTTCGGTCACACCCGTTCTGGATGGTGACAGCAAATCGACCTGATGCAGAAATTCACGTTGGCATAAATCCATAAGGAATTTCTGCAGATGCTTCAGGTACTCGTTCGTCACATGGTGCTTGTAGCCAGCCTTGCTATCAATGGGCCGTTCCATAAAGGGTTGCTGAGGCACATCCAGTTTTCGCAGACTGTTGATTACGATATGCACATGAATGTTGCCGCTGCCATTGTGACTGTCCATGTGCGTACAGACCAATGCCTGATGCCCCGGAAAATTTGCTTTTGCATATTTCAGGCCGATGGCCTGCGCCCGTTTCCCCGTCAAGCAATTTTCTGTGCTGTCCCGTGGATCAAAGCTGATGATGTAATGGTGCGATTTAATTTCACCCTTGTTTTTGTTCTTCTGATATTCGCGGTTCAGTTGCTGGCAGGCCGCATCAAAGGAATAGGGTTCACAGTTCAGGCCGTCCAGATAAAACTCATCTCGCATGATGCGATTTCCGTTCTGGTCAAGGATCGGAGTTTTCCGAAGTTCATCATGCTTGAAAATGAGATACTCCAGTGCAGCACCATAGTTGGAACTCTTACTTGCGATATGCTTTAAGATTGCAATAGTTCTTTCCTGCCATTTCTGCGACCTGCTCCCGCATTTCAAAAATGCAGGAAATTGCATGGTTGATGTTTTCACACATGACATGTGATGGAAGACCCCCACTGTTGAAGAACGCCGCGATCTGGTTCAGGTTGTTCCCGATGGCGGCAAACTCCCGTGTGATGGCTTCGATCTCGTCCGGGTGGACATAGAACACATACGAGATATTCACGCGGCCTTTCATCAGCATCTGTGCTGCAAATTCAGAGAGGGTCATTCCGGCATCTTCTGCCTGCTGGTGTAAAAGTTCATGTACTGTTTCTGTTACTCGTGCGGAGATTACTTTTGTCTTTACGATAGATTTCACTTTTTTCTTCGTTTGTGGCATGGGGTCTCCTTTCCAAAATCAAGAGTTTGATTTTCCCGGCAGTGCATCTGCACTCCGGCTGTGGCCTGCTTCTGCAGGTCACCAACAGGCAAAATCATGTGATTTTGCACGATGTGAGGGTATGGGGAGCACAATCCCCATCAAGATGCCGCGTGGAGAAATCTCCCGTAGGAGCGATTTCGTATACAAAGGCAAATCTTGCTCTTAACTACCGTCCACTCTGTCCCAGCCCGTTCCTGCCCGATTCTCTCCGGCGTATTTTCCGATAAGACGCGCAGAATGCACATTCAGTATCAGAGGTATCCTACTGGGGTGGCTCATGCGATTTTCAAGGTGCGATGTAGCTTTGTAAGGAATCAGGGATTTTCAGAAGTGAATCCAACAGCAAATAGGTCTGTTTTGGAATATAGCCCTTACACCCTATACAAACTTTAAGGGGTGTTTTTAAACCGGGTCTTTTGAAAGTTCAAAGAAAATTCATTTTTCCAACGTTCCCCTCTACCTATAACAATCTAAAATGGATTTTTGGCAACCAATTTTTCAAATTTTGTTGAACTACCTAATTTTAGAACATGGATTTTGTTTATTTTCCACTTATAGAACTAGCGGAAAGCTGTTCTACAAAAGATTTTGAAGCCCCCTACACTAATAGGAATCCGTAGAGCCGTTTTGGAATACAGTTTTGAAAATTTTACAAATTTGGACAAAAAGAAAAACGGCAAAGTTCAAAATCGAACCTTACCGTCATCCATAGAGATGTCTTATAAAGTAAAAATACTGCGGCAGACAGGTGTTGCGCCTGCTCATCGTGGACATATTGCTATTTTAACATTGTGTAACTGTTACTGATGTTCATGCACTGAAAATTTTTGTAGATTACAGCAGTGCAGTTTCTATCAGCCTATTGCTTTTCTCTTCTTCCAGATGTATAATTCGGACAAGCCAATTCGATTTATAGGTTTTGTTGGGAGGTTTTCTCATGGCAAAAGATCGTATTGAAAGCAAGTATGTCACTGTAGCCCCCGGTGTAGAGTTACATATCTTGGAAAAAGGCGAAGGTAAACCGTTGGTCTTCATTCCCGGCCTGACCTTCTCTGGTGAGATTTTCAAGAACCAACTGGAGTATTTCTCCTCTGAATATCGTGTCATTGCTATCGATCCTCGCGGCCAAGGCTATTCTGCCAAAACCGTGGATGGCAACGACTACCTGACTCACGGCCGCGATGTAGCAGGTCTGATTGATGCATTGGGTCTCAAAGATATTGTCCTGATTGGCTGGAGCACGGGCAACCTTGACACATGGAGCTACGTGCAGCAGTTCGGCAAAGACAAGCTGCGCGGCGTTGTGACTATCGATATGTCTCCGCTCCCGCTCTCCCCTGACCCGAAGTGGTGGACTGAGGGCACGATTGAAGAGTTGTCTCAGGTTGCCACACAGGTGCTGACCTCTTCTCAGGGATGCCGTGAGTTCTTTAGCGAGTACGCGACTGGCGTCATGATCCAGCATAAGATGGAGCCTGATGAGCTGGAGTATCTGCTGGATATTTCCGGCCGCACACCATACTGGATCTGCCGTCAGCTGTTCTGCGACGCCGTGTTCTCCAACTATCTTGAAATCGCAAAAGATGTCGGTGCAACTCTGCCCAGCCTGATGTTCATTGCAGAACACTGGCAGGACATTGCAAAGCCCTTTGTCGAAGCACAGCTTCCCGGTTACGGCACCTACGTCATGGGTGGTCACCTGATGTTCTATGAGTACCCCGAAAAGTGGAACCGTGTTCTGGAAGACTTTTTGAATAAGCTATAATGTGATTTCAGCCGCCTGTGGTTCATTCCGCAGGTGTTTTTTGTATAATCTCCAGGAGTTCACGCAGTGACTCAATCATTGGGTGATTCTTCTTTTCCGCACCCTCTGCGGCATCCGTGTCAGGACGATTTGCTGAACGCTTTCTTCATCTTTTCTTTTGCTTCATCCGGCACGTCGATCAGTCCAAACCGATAGAACATTCCGTATATATAGGTCACACCCCGGATATCGCCCAGTGCTTTCGGTCGTTCAACTACTTCTCCTACCTTTTTAATATGGCCCAGAGCTAGCCGCACGGAACTCCACGCCAGGCTTTTACTATTCTCTCTGCGATCGATCCACAGTTCTTTTGTGTACTCGCCGTTCCTGCCCTTTTTAATTTCGTAAGAGAATGGCAACCCGGAGTAGGTCTTAAATTTTACTCCAGTATAGGCCAGAACCACACCCCAGAAGTTTTCTTCTGTCGGATCAACCCTCCATCGCCTCATTGCTCTAAATCTCCGCTGCCGTTCTGCTCCAACACTGATTTTCTCCTTTTCTGTACTTTGGAAGTACACGCCTTTTTCATAAGGCAGATACGAGGTGACGGAGGCTTTGGAAAGTTTCAGGGTGTTTGCAGTTGAGAGTATGGAGGTTTTGTAGTCCTGTGTTTCTCGGTATTCTTCAAAAGTGTTTTTTACTTTTTCCGCCACTTCTGATTCATACACACCTGCCGTGATGAGCAGCTTCCGTACCTTGATGGGATTTAGGTTCAGAGCATCGGCGATGGCCTGCAAGGACATCTCAGAATTATAAAGTGCCACAGCAGCATCCATCTGATCTTTCAGATTCTTCCCGGCATCGTATTCCGGCTTTAACTTTTTCCGGCCGCCGCCGGGCTTTCTGGCTTTATATGCTCTTTTCTCTCCCATAATTATTCGTGCAGTTCCAGCGGCAGTCCATCCGGGTCGTGGAAGAAGGTCATCTTCTTTCCGGTATAATCGTCAACACGAATCGGCTCACATTTAATCCCAACTTCTGCCAGTTCTCTCACCGTCTGCTCCACACTCTCTACACAGAAAGCAAGATGTCGCAGCCCACAGGCCTCCGGTCGGTTCACACGCTTTGGCGGGTTTTCTTCTGCAAAAATCTCCAGCTCTGTGTGCCCATTGACACGAAGATCTAGCTTCCAGTCCTTACGCTCTGGACGGTAGTTCTCTCTGATAACAGAGAATCCCAGCTTGTTCACATAGAAATCCTTTGCAGCTTCGTAGTCAGATACGATGATTGCGATGTGGTGTATTTTAGATAAATTCATTTTTCTCACACTCCATTTCTTTTAATTTTGTCCTTCTTTTATTTCCGTTATAAACTATATATCAACCTTCAAAAAATACCGTGTGAACTCCTGGAGTTCAGTTTGTCCACACGGCATTTATTTTTGTTATTGGTTTTCTTGTTATTTCAGCTTTTCCAGAATCTCGTCCGCACTCATGCCACTTGCCAGCAACTTCTTCAGCACAGCCTCTGCCTCGGTCTTCTTAGCTTCTTCAGCAGCCTTAGCATCTGCCTTTGCCTTCTTCGCTTCCAGGGATGCCACTTCTTTTTCGGTCTTCTTCAAAGCAGACTTCTTTTCTTTCAGATCAGCCTTCAAAGTGTCAATATTTGCGGTGATGGATGAAATCTCAGCAGTCAGGGAAGTGATAGATTCCTGCTTCTCCGCGATCTGAGATGCGTAGTCGGTATGGGCAGTTTTGGGACGGTTTTTGCTGCCTTTTGTTCTGGGCATAGGTGATAACCTCTTTCCTTTTTTAGTGGTTTAAGTATAGCATGGTGTTGGGGTGAGGGGAATATTCTTCATTTACACCTGCTGAAAAAGGTCAAATCCCATTCGTTTAGAATAATCAAAATTCTTTTTATGGGCTGCGTTCCTAAGTGCCATTCCTAGCGCCTGACTAAGTTTAAGCTGATCATCACCAGTCAAATTTGCCATATGTGTTAATCCAAATTGGCCTTTCTCATCTAACGCATTCCACAGAGTTTCACTTAATATAACATTCTCAGAAAAAAGCGGAAGCATCAAATTAAAATAGAAAAGTATTTTTTCCAAGTTAGCTGTTTTTATTGATTGGAAAAACGAATGATAAAATTCTTCTTCGCTATCTAAGCAACTCATTAAAATATATGACTGATTTGCTTCTGGCAATACCGTTATTGCCAATCTATACATTTTCCCTTTATTATCAATACTTTTTATTCTATTACCATCTATATCATAATCTGGTGCTATATATGCATAATTTGCAAATCCCAACTTATACGGAATTGTAACCACAACCGTACTTACACCGTTATGTGTTCCTGCCAAAATTTCTGCATCAAACTTTTTCTTAACAGCTTCAAATTCTTCCATTCGTAAGCATTGAATTCGGTATTCTTTTACTTGCTCTGACAAAGAGAATACACACGGCCGTTTTGAAAACATTCTTCTATACAGCCACATCAAGTGTCTCTGTTTTGCATATTCAAAAACAAAAGCCTTATATGCATACACAAACTTCATTTCATCATTAGTTGCGTCAAAGTCTGGTGAGCCAGCTTCAATTACCTTAAATGCTTCTGTATCATGCACATCGCAAAAGCAACTTTGCGTAGTTGCTTTATTACCACTTACTCTTGTAAACGGAACAATCAGTATTGGATTTGCAGGATCCTCTTTCATCACTATAGGTTGCTTAGTAGAATCTTGCATTATCACATGATTATCCGCGCTTGCAAGCAATGAAATAATTTTATGATTTTGTAATGCATGTGCTTCTTTAATTTCACCCTTACAATGCGACTGATCCGGATGTAAGCATACCTTATCCCGTTTAAATCCATTTCTCATTTCTTCCATCAATAGAACTTCAACAGGTTTCTTTGAATTTACCGGGCCCTCATCACTTTTCCCTTTACAGCAATCCTTGTATGCTTTTCCTGATCCGCACGGGCAACTTTCATCGTCATGCAAATACAACTGATCCTCTGGAATTTGAAGTTCCTTCATCGTATCATAAAGAATTTTTGCATCTTTATTTAGTAGTGAAAATATTTTCATTTTTATATTCCAGAACTTTCTCCGTATATTCATTATTTACACATATCCAATCTTTTCACATCTTCGCCGATCATCGAATCCCTGATTCGTAGATCGTTGCCTGCTGCTCACCACGAAGAGGTGTGTGATTATCAGAGCAGCACAGGGAGCTTCCGCTCCCAGTATATCACAAATCTGCAAATAAATCAGCCTTATACACGCCGTTTTCCAGCATCTCCTTGAAACTGCCCTTTACTGCTGCGACATCCTCATGGTAGGTCATACCATACCAGGTGTCGTTGGTCTTCAGGACCTTTACAGACATCTTTCCCTGCTCCAGCAGCTCACCGATGAAGATTGGAATCAGATACTCAGCTTTCTGAGGATTTCTCTGTACTTCTTTCTCGAAAAACTCCTTGAAACCATCTTCCAGCACATCCAGAAAATCAGGAGTCAAGCCCCACATGTTCATGGAGACAAGAGAATTCACATCAACAGCCACACCGTCGGCCTCTGCTCCATCATCTGCAGTCTTCACGATGTTCTTGGTCTCCACAACCTCAGTCAAGTTGTTATCCTCGTCCATCTTGCAGATGCCACGGGTCACACCGCCATTATCAGACAGGGTGTTCTTCAGCACGAAGCCAGCCATGCAAGACTTTCCTCCGTTCACCAGATACTCATGGACTGCCTTAAATCCTTCCTTGCCATAGTAATCGTCTGCGTTAATGACGATGAACGGAGTTTTAATTACGTCCTTCGCTGCAAGCACGGCCTGACCGGTTCCCCACGGCTTTGTACGGCCTTCTGGAAGTTCTCCCGGAATATCGTTGATGTCCTGAAAAACATAGTCTACAGTTACGTCATGAGAAGAGCAAATGGAGGCAATGCGATCACCAATAACCTCTTTAAACTCCTTCTCGATATCCTTACGGATGATAAATACTACATGATTGAATCCCGCTTCGATTGCATCGTGGATTGAATAATCCATGATGATATGTCCAGCCTCATCCACCGGCTCCAACTGCTTGATTCCTGTTCCAAATCGGCTGCCGATTCCGGCCGCCATGATAAGTAATGTTGTGTTCATTTTTGTATGTCTCTTCCTACTCTGTAAGTTCTTCTAACAACTGAATCCAATTTGCAACAATTTTATCTTTTGAAAACTGGTACATATTTCTCTGAGAATCTTCTGTAAAATGTGCTCTCAGCTTATCGTTTTTCATAAGTACTTTCAGACTTTCAGCAAACATACTTATATCAAAAGGTGGTACTATATAACCATTCACGCCATTCTGCACAATTTCATTTGGTCCATTTTTAATATCAAAACTAACTATAGGAAGACCAAAGGCTTTTGCTTCGAGCAAAACGAGCGCAAATCCTTCAAATCGACTACTCATCACATAGATAGATGCGTTTTTGTAACACTCCTCAATATGCTCTGTGAAAGGCAACCATTTTACTCTTTTCAGTCCCAAATTATTTTCTTTATCGCGTAATTGCTGTTTAAGAGAGCCGCTTCCCACTACCTGAAGCTTCCATTCATTAAAATCTTTATCATTTTCTATAAGCTTCCATATATCAAGCAAATAATCGAATCCCTTTTGTTCTTCAAGTCTACCAACTGCTAAAACAGTTTTGCACTCAACATCAAATCGAGGCTTTTCCAAGTCAAAACAAGGAAAATTATAAATCTGTTTCAGACGTTCTTTGTGTTTTACAGCAGCTTTCCATACATCATAATCAGCTTTCGATAGAACTACAACAGCGTCGCTTATTTTTGCCGCAACTTTTCTTCCCCACCATCGTGGGGAATGTTTATCGCCAAAATTATAGTTGAAATGCTCCCACGAAATCAGTTTTGTTTTTGTCATCTTCAACAAAGGCACAAACGGAACAAAGCATAAAGACTTATAGGTATCTACTACAACAATTACGTCGTACCCCCCCCTATAATTTCATGTCCCAAGTATTTGAATGTTTTCATACGTCTACTTACAGCATTTTCAATTTTTTGCAAATTAAACGTTTTGACATTCACATTAGAATCTATCTCATATTTGCTTCTATTTTTACTTGCATTTATTGATAGAATAGAAACGTCAAATCCCCTGCCAGCAAGCAAATTAGATAAAACTGCTGTGCATCTCTCAGTCCCTCCATCTTTTGTAATATCATCAATAAAAAAAGCTACTTTCATTATTTTATTCCTCTCAACCTTTTTCCGCATCGTTCAGCAACATTTTAGTTCACAAGGAAATTTTTCACAAATTCGGTAATCCAAAGAGTTTCCTCATAACTCTATTACTGTGAAACAAAATGGTTGATACTATTGGTAAACCTGCTCCAATCAATACAAAAATCCAACGACCATAGGCCAATTCAGTTTCCCAGTGATTCAGTGGGATGTGCATAAACATGATTGGAATAGTTGCTTGCCCACAAAGTACAAAAAAACGATTCAAGCTATCTAGCCATTTATTTTTTTGCATCCAATAAACCAACCTTGCGAGCACCATTCCAAATGCACACGGAATCAATAATGCCGATATAAATTCTTTGTAGTACACTGGTTTCATATCAAAATAATAAAGTTGATTTTCGTTTCTATAAATGAACCAGCAGAATAGAGATAAAGCTACCGCTATCAACCCCGACAATAAATCGAATCTCCTTGAATCACATTCCAGTAGTTCTTTAATTTTATCCTTATAAAAGAACCCAATTCCAACATAGACAAGTGCCATCAAAGCAACATCCAGATTCCACGGAATACCAGGAAACTTCAGAAAATGAACCCTATCCAGAAGGTGCGATTCGAGAATCGCTATACCCCCCCCCACTAAAATTAAACCTTTCACTATTCTGTTGGAAAATTTTCTCAAAAGAATAGTGAGCATAAAAATAGTGAAGATAAAACAGGTTATGTACCAGTAAACACCTGTTACTGCTCGACCACCCCAAATAGCATACATCCAATCGTGTACAGAGAGTGTCTTTCGTACAAGCAGCATATCAAGCACTAAATATGTCATATATGGAATCATCAGATGCTTAATCTTTCCGCGTACATACCCAACCTTTACCAGCGTTTCTCGTTTCATAAGAAAGCCAGAAATCACAAAGAAAAGTGGCATATGGAACATAAAGATAATATCATGAACCATGTCAACTTGTGCATGCGCAATCACCACTAATATAATTAAAATTCCTTTTGCGATATCAACTGATTGCGATCTGTTACCTTTTTCCATTTGTCTTTACCTTTTAATTTTGGCCTTGACAATTTTCAAAAAATACTTAAACTCATCCGTCCTTGCAAACACTACAATATAGAACAAGTTAATGCAGATGCATGTAACTGCGACTTTAAGAATAAAACCAATCCAACCACTCAAAGTAATCACATAGTTACATACCCAAAACATCGTGCCTGCACTTATTGCTGTCAATAGAATATATTCTCCGAACAGCAGGAAATACTTTCTCAGACTAACCCCAAACTTCTTAAAGAGCAAATATGGCTCGTACCAAAAATTCGTTGTAATATTACTTACAAATGTACCAAGCAAGACTCCATATATGCCCATCTTCATCGGTCCAACAAAAAGTAGCGATACCGTCAGATTAATAATAGCTTCCGCAATGCACTTCGGTTTCAGCTGTTTAAACATTCCGTATGTATCATTAAATGTCAAAAATGTATTTCTGATGAGTCGCATGTACAGGTTCAAGCAAACTATGAACACAACTCTCTCTTCCAGCAAGTACGATTCTCCAACCCAGAGAGTTATAAATGGATTCACAAGAGCAAAGAGTGCCGCACAGGAAAAAGACACCAGCCAGAAATTAACAAACCATATTTTTCTGAAAGTCTTGTATACCCTATCGCTGGATTCAAGTGCCACAAGATTTCCAACGCTTCCGGTCAATGCCTCAAAAATCTTTGAAAGAATTGTTCGAAACATTGTCGTAAACAGAGTATAGTTTGAATACAAACCCAGGACAATCGTACTAACAAACTTTGAAATCAGAAGATTATCCGTTGACGTAACAACTGCAGAACTAAGCTTGCTGACAAACATCGCTTTAACATTATTGTAGATTACTTGCTTGTCCTTTTTACACAGCTGTTCATCTTTATACTGCTTTAAGTACGAATAGTGTCGATCAACGTAAACGGAAATAATAATATTATTCGCGAGCGTACACGCAATTTGAATCAAAAGATAAATGATAAAATTGTGGGTTGTCAGCAAAAACACAATTTGAAGCAGATTCTGTAATGTAGTCGTACAAATATAAGTCAACGAAGCAACATAGCTTTTTTGATCTGTAATCAGAATACTCTTTTTATAAATAAAGAAGTAGCTCGCCGTTGTATTTAATAAGTAAAGAATATAAATCACCGGTATTTCCGGCATGTCAGGAATATCCGAGATTAGATATTTCAAGAACGGCGTCAGTGCAAAGCCAACAATCGTGATAATAACGCCAATTGTGTTATAAACTTTCTTGTAGAGATTAAGCAAAGCCGCTACTTGTTTATGATCTCCTTTAGCTGTTGGTTTGTACATGGAATACAGAATCGCCGTACCAACACCAAGTTCTGCCAGCGATAGAAGCGTTAAGATATCACTGAAAAGGCCGCTAAATCCTAAATAAGTTTTCCCTAGCGAGTATATAAATACTGTTCTGCACAAGAAAGACATTACAGTATATATTCCCTGCTCAACAAGTGCCACTATTGTGTTCCTTATTGATTTTTTTGTTCTTGAATTATCCATTAAACCTTTTCCCCGTTGATTATCCTTTTGTCTTAGCAACCGAAATCATTTGCTGTCAAATGAAAATACTGAATCATTCTTTCCATATATTCATCATTAACGCATTTATGCACGTTACTTGAATTCAAAGATTGTTCTTGTGTGCCTTGAATATCTGCTCTCATATGCGACACTTTACTATCACACAAAACAACCTTTGTTCCTTTTTTTATTTGCATAACTTTCAGCCACAAATCATCTGCATTGGGAGACAACTTCAAAAACAATTCTTGATTCAAAAGTTCTTCGCTCATGCAATATGGTGGATACAAAACACCACCAACTCCGGTAGCCATAAGTGCTAGCGATGGCTTATTACGATGTTCATCCGCCCAATGCCAATTATTATAGCTTCTAATCGTCTTATGGTTACTAAATAATATTCTATGCGCTCGTGTCGCTACGACGCAACCCGGGAATCTCTGATGTGCTTTATATAAACTTTCGATCAACTCTGCTGGATACATCACATCATCATCCACCGTTACAACAATATCATCGGGATGTTCTTTTATAGCGTAATAATACTTTTTATGTGGCTTTATCCGCCCCGGACGCCATTCTATTTGTAGACCGTATTTTTCTAATTTTCTTAAGGAATCCGGTAGTTCCTCAACAACAACATCATCATCCAGATATAATATAATTGCATCCGGCGGCATTGTTTGAACAAGCAGGCTTCTGATAACGAGATGAAGTTTTTCAAATCTCGCAGGAAAACTAGTTAATGATACTATGATCTTTTGATCTCGCTGTGCAGTATTTAACCTATACTGTGGCTCTTTTTTTATCAACTCTTGTTCTATTTGTAATGATTTTTCTCCTTCTATGCAATAATCTCTATATCTACGAAGTCGGTTTTCTATCTTTTTTGATAGAATATCTAGCATCGCTTTCATAATAATTAAGCGCTCCTTTTTTGATGTTTATTCCACTATCTTCTAGTTAAATAATTTTGGAATGGAAGATTTTTCTTTTTCATCCTTATGTATTTATCTTTCACCCACCTTAGAAAATAGATATTTTTTAAATAGTTTCGAAGTGTACTTTCCTCATGTTTTTCATTCTCGTTTTCAAAATAACGCCAACTTCCAAAGCAATGATGTATTGAGTAATTATTCTTAAGGCACATTGAATAGCCTTCAAAATACTCTTTAGGATAAATATGAATTTTTTCATCGTCACCGCATCGGCATTTTTTCCCAGTCAATGCAAATCCTTTAACATTTTTCAGAAAATATGCCGTAAACATATCGTTATTGTTGACCATATACATTTCCGGCATAAATTCAAACTTTATTTTAAAATCTCTTGTCTCAGGATTATATTGATATTCTGCCGTTTCATACTGCTTTAGTAATGCACCAATCACCTGATTCCCTGGTTCAGCGCCAATAACCGCGGTCCCCAAAGATGCGTCAAAAATATAACCTAAAAACATGGCTGTATCATCTGTCAACAGGTCATCAAATTTTTAAGCACTTCGACATCCGTGTCAAGATACACTCCACCCTCTAAGTATAAGGCGTACAACCTCAACCAATCGGCCGCAAATGCATATTTTTTCTTCTCAAGTGCAGCAAGTACAACTTTAGGCATGTTTAACTGTTGGAGACTGTGGTCATCCCATTTCTTAATATTCCAACCACTATCTTGAAGAATGCACCATGATTGCATACATTTTTTTACGTGCTCATTTGGCTCATTTTCACCCAACCAAATGTAATGTATCGTTTTAGGTATCATTATTTTTCCTTTCAAAATTCTTATGTAAAATATATTTTATATCAAAGTTACACCGGAATCCTTAACGATGTTCAATTTTGTATTATTTCTACGTTCTACTATTTTTCTGTTCAAGACAATTAAGAACCATGCAGAACAAAAGCAACGTACTCAATGAATACACCTCAACAATGGAACCTATTAAATATAAAAACAGACTAAATATAACAACAAGTGGTATTTTTTTTGCATTCTTTAATACATTCCATAATATATATATTAAGCAACTCAATCCAATGATTCCATTATGAGCACATATATTAAGATACAAACAATGGGCATGTGTCATATACACACTCCATCCCATGTCAAAAACAAGAACCGGACCAGCGCCAAACAAAGGATTATCTTTTATATAATTTAATGCTACTATCCATATGCCAGTTCTGCCATTAAAGGTTACATCTTTTCCAAACCATTCTGAGAACTTTTGCAAAACATTTGACCTAGTTGTAAAAAAAACAACAAAAACAAATCCAAGGGCAACAAGTAAAAACAGGCGTTTTCCACCAATAAAGAAATTTAATAGTTTTTGATTATGCACTATAATATTAATCACATAAATTCCCCAAAGAATAATCATAACCACCACTGCTGTGGAAGAATCACATAAAAAAGCCTGTACACTACATATTGCTAATTTCAAATATGTAATAAAGGTTACTTTCTTGTTTCGTTCATATGAATCGAGTATTATGCATCCTCCGCCAATCAAAATCCATGGCAATATATTATTCTTTCCGCCTAAAAACCAAACTATCTGGCCGATACGTCCAGATGCAATACCGTTCGGCCATATGAGCATAACCAATGTATTAATAAGCAAATACAACCATAAAATTTTTGATAAATAATACAGCGCTTTTTCTTTGTTTTTATTGAATAGCAAATATATTACCAACACAATACCAAGATCACTCGCAATATCCCATTTTATTGTGTTAATAGAATACCCATTTAAATAACTTGATATTATTGCCACGATATAATAGCATAAAACTGCATTTACTATAGTGTTTCTGGCTCTATAATTCACAAAATAGTAAAATGCCATTATACATACCATTACTAGCTGCGCTAGGTGCCATAAATCACATATAATGAACAAATCCGATCTATTTAGAAGAAATGGCGGTAATAAGAAAAGGATAAAAATCCAATATATTGGCAACTTCATAGTTGGCTTCTTTATTGTAAATGACATCTAATCCTCCTCTCTTTAGTCCTTATACACCGTTTCAAATTCAATTATCTGATGTTCTATCGTATATTTTTCAAACTGATTAACACCATTCTCCGCCTGCTGGACAATTCTCTTCTTATCATTGATGTAATACGTCATTCGATCCTTGAATTGTTCAAGATTCCTTGCTTCAACAACAAAACCCGTTTTTCCATCCTCGACTAATTCTGGTAATGCTCCCATATTGCTACAAATCACAGGCATTGCATTTTTATAGGCATCAAGCACAACGCGCCCAAAAGGTTCTTCCCACAATGAAGGGCAAAGCAAAACATCCGCACTTTGAAGAAGCTGTGAAACCTGCTGTTCATTCAAGAAACCAACAAATTCAATTCGATTGTCTTTTTGGGTCTCTTCTATAACATAGTCCTGCAAATCACCTTTTCCTGCGATATACAGCTTACACGTTTTATTTTCTATAGACTCAAACGAATCTATCATCCAGCGGATGCCTTTTTGTTCGCTTAATGTTCCAAGATATACAAATGAAACACTTTGCCGTTTGTCAACCTCGGCCACCCGAACCGATAAGATTTTTTTTACCGCATCAATATCAAAATCTGTTGCGTTTGCGATAACCTTTTTTTTACTATTTTTGAAAAAGCCGTCGTTTACCAATACATTTAGCGTCAATGCTGAGGGAGCCGTTACACAATCAACGTATTTCGAATGCACTCGGTTCAAATTTCTATGCAGCTGGCACCCATATCCCGGATGTACACATTTTTCACCATTTGTCTTTTTGCACGACATCGCAACAAGAGGGCACATTAGGTAGTAATCACGGATCGTATGAACCAAGCGAATTTTTTTCTGTTTAGCAATTTTCCACACAACGGGCGTAATGCCATATAAATTGTTCGTATTAATTACATCTGGCGCAAACCGATCAATTTCTTGGGACAAACGCTTCGAGTTTCCAGTATTCCATATTTCCAAAAGATGTCCTAAAAGTCTTCGCCACCGCGGCACATCATGAATATTCTTTTCCTTATGTGCACAAGATGGCTTGAAACGAACAACCTCGATGCCGTCAATTATTTCTTCGGTGTTAAAATCTCCAAGGCATAGAACACGAACTGTATGTCCTTTGCTCTGCAGCCCTTCTGCAAGTTTTTTCACACTGTATTCTGCTCCACCACGAATATCTGGTGCATAGAAAGAATTTATAATCAATACTCTCAAAGCGAATTCCTCCCTTACTCAACTGCCAATCAATTTGAGCATTTCCTTTGCTGATTTCTTCCATGAATGCTTTTCCAAAATGTACTTGGCATCTCCGACCGGCTCTTTCATAAGCAGGTTCAAATCTACATCGCTATTATTAGGGTCAATATAAATCGCTGAATCCTCATATATCTCTGGCAAACAGCTTGCCTTTGCTACAATTACTTTTTTACCCATGCTTAAAGCTTCTATCGGCGGAATTCCAAACCCTTCATAAAACGACGGCTGTATCAGGGCCTCACAATTAAGCATTAATGCTTTCATTTCTCCGTCAGACACAAAGCCGGTAAATATAACATTATCTACTTTTTTCCGATTCAATTCCTCAGACTCATTTGAAAAAGAATCATTCCCCGTCAAAACAAAATTGTATTCAGGATTCTTTTTCGCAGCATTCAAAATCCATGTCAGGTTTTTATGTTTATATTTTGAACCCAGTGCAAAGAAATACGGTTTCTTATCATCAATTTTACATTTTTCAAACACTCGCTCATCTGAGGTAATATCCTTCATGTGCTCCCAACCGTTACCAATTACAGTTATTCTGTTAGGTGCAACATTATAATATTTAACAATTTCCTTCTTAGACTCATTACTGACCGTTATTATTTGAACCTTCTCTTGCCGTGTAACCTTCTTTACTTTCCACATATATAGTGCTCGATGAAGTTCGTGCCCTTTATAGTTTTCCGGAAAACTTTCATATATGCAATCATGGATAGCAATATATTTTATCCCATGCACCGGAATGCTCAGCGTTAAATCAACGCCAACCCCTTTAGTTTCTTTTACATAATGCGGAAAAACCACTTGTTCCCAAAAGATTTTATTTACTTTTCCAGTACATTGGCCTTTCTTCACTATCGTGATATTGTTAAAGCCTAAATCACACTCAACAGCATCAGCTGGAACGAGTAACTCCACATAATACTTATCCTTAGCGCCCTCAAGCAATTTATCCAACTCTTTTATTATGTTATAAGCATATCTACTAACTCCAACAACATTTGTTCCTACCCAGCATCCGTTAAAAACAATTCTCTTCATCGATAATTTCTCCTTAAACATGTAATTAAGGAGAGATTTGTTTTTAACCTTGCTCTAACACCGCCTGTGTCTCTTGGGCACACTTCTCCCAACTAAATTGTGCTACCCAGCTTTGCCCATCCGCCGCCAACTTCTTTCTTTCGGCGTCCGACAGATTAAAGCACTGTACCATTCTATCCGCCAATTGAACCACCTCATCTGTTTTTTGCACATAAAAGGCAGTGCTTCCGCCAACTTCTTTTAGCGAAGAATTATCTGCAGTTATAACTACACCGCCACAAGACATTGCTTCTACTATCGGAATCCCAAATCCCTCATAGTTAGATGGGAATACAAAAGCACACGCATTGTGCATTAGATATTTCTTTTCATTTTCTGAAATATAGCCTGGTAGGTAAATTCGATCTTTGTATTTATTTTGTTCTATCGCCTCTATAATAGGCTGTGTTCTCCAACCCAATTTCCCAGCTAAAACAATTGATACTTTTCGATTCAACTTATCACAAGCTATTTCAAATGCCTTTAGAATCGTAACAATGTTTTTTCTTGGCTCAATATTACCTGTATACGCAAAGAATGGTTCGGCTCCTATTTCAAATCTCTTCTTAATTTTTTCACATTCCGCATCAGAGGGAGTTATATACTCGCTGTACCCCCCCATTTAGAATTGCCGTAATTTTATTTGCGTCAATTGATAATAATGAAACAACATCTTTTTTCGTAGCTTCTGAAACTGCAATTATCTTGTCTGCCCGCTTACAAGAAAGACGGCAGAAAATATTTTGCATAATGGCATTTTTCCTGCTCCCCCATTTGGGATTAATCAACAGTGCCAAATCATGCACGGTTAAGACCTTTTTTACACCATGTGCAAAAAGGGGCAGCATATGCTCTGTCCCCCAAAATTCATCTATTTTGTCCGCTTTTAATGCTTTATCTAAACCAAAGCATATGGTGAACGTTCCAATTTTTCCATGAACTACACGTTTTTCGAATCCAGTCAGCACAGGATCTTGATTTCTGATTGGCTCGTTCGTATAGAGAATATATGTAGTATTTTCATTTCTTTCAAGATTTCGTAGTATCTCCAGCAGATAGATACCAATTCCAGAAGGGGACTCTGAAATCAAAGGTCTTGCATCTATGCCAATTCGCATTTAATCACTCCCACATCACCTAAACAACGTGTCTCTTAACTTCAATGCTTCATTTTTCCAATTAAATAGTTGTGCTTGTTCTACCCCAGCCTTTTTCGTCAGCTCCATCTTTTCCTTTGGAAGATTCATGACGGTTACAATCTGTTTCTTCAAATCTTTTAGATTACGATTTTCAAAATAATAAGCCGCATTACCCAAAACCTCTGGTAATGAAGCTGCATCTGAGGAGATCACCGGAATCCCCATAGACATTGCTTCAATTGGAGGCACTCCGAATCCCTCATATACCGATGGGAATACGAAGACCTGTGCATTCCTATACACATATGGCAATAAGTTATCATCCACAAAGCCCGTGAAATGAATCCGGTCAACAATTTCTTTATCCAAGTTGGAAAGCAAATCATCCATTAGCCAACCTTTTCTTCCGGCTAGAACTAGATTGGTATCAATTTTCTTTTCTTTAGTCAACTCACTAAATGCCTCTACCAAAAGTCTCATATTCTTTCTCGGCTCTAATGTTGAAAGGCAAAGAATATACTTTTCAGGAAGTCCATAAGCTCCTTTTGCTTTCATGTCTTGTTCTTTATCGTAGCAGAAATCAGCAAAACAGTCCGACAAACCGTCATAAATAACTGCAATCTCGTCAGGCTCTTTTTTCAAAATCTTTGAAATCCGATTTTTAGAGAACTGTGACACCGTAACGACATTCTTATGCCCAAACGCAGCTTTTCTATACATGATCTTAAAATAGAGCGTCATGTATTTTCTATTCTTGCTTGGACAATCCCAGCATCCCACATCATGAATTGCACTTATTGCATTCCGGTTAAAGAAGAAAAATGGTGCCGGAAACGCCGGGAAAAAGTAATAATTGGCTTTTATAGCTGCAAGTTTTAATGGTAACTGCAACTGATTAAAAACCAGTTTGTTCTTTCCCCTCACAATAATTTTTTTTACATTATGCTGCTCCGCAGCAAATTCTTTATGCACCTCATTTTTGAAAACGAGTATAAATTCAATATCACTTCTGCTTTGATCTGTAATCAGTTCTTTCGTAATACTAAGCGCGAATCGCTCAATTCCAGAAAAGTTATCTGCAAGAGAAGTCAAATCTATTAATACTTTCATCTCTGCCCTTTCTTAACGGATTTTAAATCCCATTTTGCAAAACAAGATAAGCATTAACTCTGTAAGGGTTATCCAGTTTATTTTTAATAGCAAAACCGGAATTGCCTTAATGCTTTTTGTTTCCATAATATCTTTTACTCTAAGGCGATTCCACTGATTTTTTACCAAGGAATCCAAATGGTAACTTTTTAAGGCCTCACATTTTTCAGCGAATGATAATTTTTTATCCTTCGCTAAAGCATAGCCAATTTGAACGGAGGAAAGTATATATTCTCCCCCCCACAGCTCATATGTATCCATACCCTTCTGTTGCAGTTCATCACTTAACTCATCTTTCGCCTTAATAAGCTGCAATTTGCCCGAAATCATTCGATTGACATCAAGATTATATGTTTCTATCGCTGATCCGTCATTGTTGTGAAGATAATACAATGGCTCATCTATAGTGTAAATCACATCCGCTACTGCCAGATATTTGTTAGTGAAAATCGTATCTTCACCAACACGCAGATCTTTTCGGAAGTAGATATTTTCTTTTCGGATTATCTCGAGCGAATACATCATGCGCCATGGACCGTTTAGTTCCTTTCCTTGGCGCATTCCACGCTTTCCTGAAAGATATCCCTTTAAGTCTGTTATCGATGTTCCAAAGGATCTTGGCAGTATCTGTTCCAGAATCTCTTTTTTATTATATTGATGCTTTAAATAGGAAAACTCATGTTCAGCTATGCTTCCATTTCTACGCACTGATGCATAATTATAGCAAACGGTGTCTGTATCAGATTTTACTTTTGCTACACATTTTTCAACGATTTGTGCATCAAAAGTATCATCACAATCAAAAAAGAAACAAAACGTCCCTTTTGCTCTTTTTAAGGCATCATTTCTTGCGCTGCTGACACCCTCATTCACCTTTTTATCAATGAATTCTATTCGGCTATCTTCCTCTGCATATTTTTGTACTATTTCTGATGTTTTATCTTTACTTCCGTCGTTAACAACGATTATCTGTAAATTTTTGTACCTAATCGCATTTACCTGCTCAAAATAGCGGATCAAGTACTTTTCGCCATTATAAATGGGGGTAATTATCGTTACTAAATTCATTTATCCACCTATTTTCTATACTTAATCGCTAGTCCGAGAATTTTTCGATCATCCACCAAGTAACGTTTTGCCATCCGCTTGGGATCTTGCGTAATCCTAAATAGCCACTCCAAGCCATGATTGGACATCCATCGAGGAGCTCTTTTAATATTTCCTGCCTCAAAATCGAAGCTGGCACCAAGGCCAAAGGAAATCGGCACTCCAAGTTCTTTACAATGATGGTACATAAACTTTTCCTGTTTCGGGCAACCTAATCCTACGATCAAAATGTGCGGACTAGCCTCTTTTATCATGGATTTAATTTTATTCATCTCATCCTGATTTTTTTCAAAACCGAATGGAGGAGAGTATGTACCAACGACCTGTAGACCCTTAAATCTATTCATAAGATTTTCCGCCGCTTTTGCTGCTACGCCCTCTGCCGCACCTAAAAAGAACATTTTATATCCTTTTTTTGCAGCCATATCACACAAAAGTGGGAACAAATCCGAGCCTGAAATTTTCTCTTTAATCGGTGTTCCATACCATTTAGCGATCCACAACAGTGGTTTACCATCCGTCAGAATCAATGACGCATTCTCATAAACCGCCTGTAATTCTTTACTTGTTTCAAGCTGTACAATGTGATCCACATTCGGTGTTACCACATATGCACTTCTATCCTCTTGAATCAGCCGATCAATAGCCTGCAGCGTTTCCTGCATTGTCAAGTTATCAACCTCTGTATTCATAAACTTCATTCTTGACATTTATCCATCCTCACTACAAGCCTGTTAGCACCGGACCTTAATCAGCTCTGCATCGCCAACAACAAGACACCTGCCCAACCCAGCTGGTAAAAACAGTGTTTCACCCTTGCTGAATCGCATCGGCTTCTGTTCCGCATCCATCGTCTGCACTTCACCATATCCATCCAGGCACATTAACACCTGAAAAGATGCATCCATAACAGAAAATGCAAAACCTTTCGTTACTTGTATTCTTTCTGTTTCAAAATATTTACAGCGGCAGAGCAATTCACGAGAACAGCCAGAATAGTACTTCACCATTCTTGGTTTCTGGCTCACATCCGGTGCAACCTTCATGTTCATGACCTGCACAGCTTTATCAAAATGCAACTCACGTTTTTTGCCGTTCTTATCCACACGGTCATAGTCATAAACACGGTAGGTCACGTTCGAGCTTTCCTGAATTTCAGCAACCAAGATACCCTTTCCGATACCATGTACCGTCCCTGCTGGAACAAAGTAGGTATCTCCCTTATGAACCAGAACTTTTTGCAGGTGCTTGTCCAGTGTTCCGGTCTCAACTGCTTTCCGAAGGATCTTTTCTGTCACCTCATGCCGAAAGCCGTAAATCAGGCTGGCTCCTTCGTCAGCATCAATGACATACCACATCTCGGTCTTGCCGTTGTCGCCTTCATGTTCTCTCGCATATTCATCGTTAGGATGAACTTGTACTGAGAGATCTTTCTTGGCATCGATGAATTTCACAAGAACAGGCAATTCACCATTTTCAACTTTTGTACCGATGTATTCCGGATGTTCTTTCAGCACTTCAGCCAGTGTTTTTCCTTTATATGTACCATTTATCACATAACTTGGGCCGTCCGGATGAACCGAACACTCCCAAGTTTCTGCTAATGGTGTTAAATCAATTTTTTTACCATATTCTTCCCGAAGTCGAGTACCACCCCACAAATAATCTTTACCCGTCGGAATCAATTTCATGATTTCCATTACTCTGTCTCCCACTGTTTTTTATTCCATCGGAAATTTAATCTTATCTGCGACGCTGATTTCCTCTCCAAGCTGTACTTCAATCATATCCAGTGCCGTAATAGCCTCCACTGTATGCTTGCAACCTGCCGCAATGGTGATCACATCGCCAGTGCGGAGCACCTGCTCCATGCCGTCAACGATTGCCTTACCTTTACCAGAAACTACAGTCCATACTTCCTCGCGGTAGTTATGCATATGGTAAGTCATATGCTCGCCAGCTCTCATGGAAACCTTGACTGTCATAGAACCAGGCTGAACATCGATAACTGTATAAGTACCCCAAGACTTCTCAGCATACATTGCCTCTGTTTCGATTTTTTCCACATAAGGCTTCATATAACCGCTGCGTTCTTTATCAGCGATTAAGATACCATCACCACTGGCGGCAACAATCATATCCTTGCAACCCATGCAGAGAATCGGGATATTCAGCTCATTCACCACATTAGTATTCTCACAAGTTTCATCCAGAATGGCCTTACCCTTGGTCTTATCCGCCATGACCTCTGCCATCATGTTCCAAGTACCGACATCCTTCCAGTCACCGCTGTAACGGAGAACCTGAATGCTGGACTCTTTCTCGACCACAGCATAGTCAAAGCTAATCTTAGTCAGGGTATCATATTTATTGAACAGATCACGATAATCTTCAAAGTCGATCATGCTGTGTGCTTTGTCCAACAAATAGCCCAGCTTGAACGCAAAGATACCTGCATTCCACAGCGCACTCTGAGCCAGATATTTCTTAGCGTTTTCCACATCCGGCTTTTCCTTGAATTCCTTAACCTTGCTAACGTTTTCGCCGCTTTCAGGAATAATGTAACCGTACTTCTCACTAGGATAGGTCGGCTCAATACCCATCAGAGTCAAATTTGCACCGCCCTGCTCCGCCAGTTCTTGTAGGGTCTTAACGGCTTCGTAATAGGTATTATCTACATAAGGGTCAACCGGGCAGACAACAACAGCTTCATTCTCATCAACGCCCAGCTCATCGTGGAGATAGGCCGCGGCCAGTGCGATGGCAGGGAACGTATCACGGCGGCAAGGCTCTACACAAATAGAAGCCTTTTCACCCAACTGGTTTTTAATGGCACTTGCCTGTGATTTGCTAGTCGCAATGGTGATCTTTGCATCAGCATCTACCGTAGTAATCTGACGGTAAACACGCTGAACCATAGATTCATACTCGTCATTATTCTTGAACAGTTTGATAAACTGCTTGCTACGTACATCGTTGGAAAGGGGCCAAAGACGCTTACCAGAACCACCGGAAAGTAAAATAATATTCATAATTTTTTCTCCTCTATTCATTAATGCAAGTACTCTTCGGCACTCTTACGAATTTCTATTTCCACAGCTTCAGCAGCTTCCTTGTTTTCTGCACTGACTGAAATATAAGTTTTGAGTTTCGGCTCCGTACCGGAGGGACGCACCACGATGGAACAGTTATCTTCCAGCAAAAATTTGAGCACATCGGACTTGGGCAGACCGTCCAGCCCTGGTGCATAATCCAGCAGCTTGACGACCTTCTTTCCGCCAAACTCCTTGATATCGCCGCGGAATGCCTGCATGATGTTCTGCATCTTGGCAAAACCGGCACTACCATCGAATTCATAGCTGTGCAGCGTGTTCAAGCAGTAGCCGTAGGTCTTGTACAGTTCGTCCAGCTTATCTAACAGGCTGATGCCCTGAGTAGCATAGTAGCTGAACATCTCACAGATCATGTAGGCACCGTCTACACCGTCCTTATCGCGGACGTAGGAGCCGGTCAGATAGCCATAGCTTTCTTCAAAACCGAACACATAGCTGTCCGCCTTGCCGTACTGTTCCAGTTTGCCGATCTGCTCACCGATGAACTTGAAGCCGGTCAGCACGTTGATGGTGCGCAGACCATAATGAGTCGCAATCTGTTCACCCATATCCATCGTGACAATGGTCTTGACCATGACTGGGTCTGCGGGCATCTTGCCGTGCTTCACACGCTGACTGCAAATGTAGTCCAGCAGTAGCATGCCAGTCTGATTACCGGTCAGCAGCTCGTACTCCCCTGCCTTGTTCTTGACGGCGATGCCCACACGGTCACAGTCGGGATCAGTCGCCAGCAGCAAGTCAGCATTACACTTTTGGGCATACTCCATGCCCAGTGCCATAGCTTCCTTGATTTCCGGGTTGGGATATGGGCAGGTCGGGAAGTTGCCATCCGGCTGCTCCTGCTCCTTGACAACAGTGATATTGGTGTAACCCATTTCTTTTAAGGTACGGGTCACAGGTTTCAAGCCGGTGCCGTTCAGCGGACTATACACGATGGCCACGTTCTTGTTGACTTCTTCGCCAAAGAGAACAGACTGGCTCTTGACCTGCTCCACGAAAGCCGTATAGACCTCGTCCGGAATGTACTGGATGTTGCCGCTTGCCATTCCTGTTTCAAAGTCGCTGTTCTTGACGTCGGCAAAAATGTCCAGCTTCTCGATCTCGGCAAGGATTTCTGCAGCGGCCTCAGTGGTAATCTGGCAGCCGTCAGCACCATAGACCTTGTAGCCGTTATACTTGCTGGGGTTGTGAGAAGCCGTCACCATGACACCGGCAGAGGTGTGCAGATAACGGGTCGCAAAGGACACGGTCGGAACCGGCATCAGGACAGGCCAAATATTGACCTTAACGCCATTCGCTGCAAACACGCCTGCGGCGACTTTTGCAAATACATCGCTCTTGATGCGGCTGTCATAACCGATGGTCACAGACGGCTCTGCAAAGTTCTTTTTCAGATAATCGGCCAGACCCTGAGAAGCCTTTGCCACAGTATAGATGTTCATACGGTTCGTGCCTGCGCCGAGCACACCGCGCAGTCCGCCAGTTCCAAAGGCAAGATCACGATAAAAAGCATCCTCAATTTTTGTATCATCCAGCGTTTTCAGTTCAGCGGCGACATCAGCATCCGCAGTTGCATTCACCAGCCATCGCTCGTATTTTTTTTTAATATCCATAATAATCTCCTCATCTTCTGTGCATCTTTTTAGTCACGCTGGAAAATATCTCTCGTATAAACTTTTTCTTTCACATCATCCAGACACTTGTCATAGCGGTTTGCGATGATGGCGTGGCTCATTTCCTTGAACTTAGCCAGATCATTAACCACTACTGATCCAAAGAAAGTCTCTCCGTCTTTCAAAGTCGGCTCGTAAATGATTACCGTTGCGCCCTTGGCCTTGATGCGCTTCATAACGCCCTGAATAGAACTCTGGCGGAAGTTATCGCTGTTGCTCTTCATGGTCAGGCGGTACACACCGATGGTCACAGATTTTTCCTGTTCCTTGTCGTACTCGTTATCCTCGTCATAACCATAATAACCAGCCAGCTTTAGGACACGGTCAGCGATGAAGTCTTTACGAGTTCTGTTACTCTCGACAATAGCCTCGATCAGGTTCTCTGGCACATCTGCATAGTTAGCCAGCAGCTGTTTCGTGTCCTTGGGCAGGCAGTAGCCTCCGTAACCGAAGGACGGGTTGTTGTAGTGGCTGCCAATACGAGGATCAAGGCAGACACCGTTGATAATCTGCTGGGTGTTCAACCCCTTGCTCTCTGCATAAGTGTCCAATTCATTGAAGTAAGCAACACGCAGAGCCAGATATGTATTGGCGAACAGTTTAACTGCTTCTGCCTCGGTGAAGCCCATGAACAGAGTGTCGATGTTTTCTTTAATTGCACCTTCCTGAAGCAGACCAGCAAACTCGTGAGCTGCCTCGACCAGACGCTCATCGTTCAGATCAGTGCCAACAATGATACGGCTCGGATACAGATTGTCATACAGAGCCTTAGACTCGCGCAGGAACTCCGGGCTGAAGATGATGTTCTTGCTGTTGAACTTTTCTCTTACACTTGCGGTGTAGCCCACAGGGATAGTGGACTTGATGACCATAATCGCTTCAGGGTTATACTCCATGACCAGCTTAATCACAGCCTCAACCGCAGATGTGTCAAAATGTTGAGTGTGGCTATCGTAGTTGGTAGGTGCGGCGATTACAACAAAGTCCGCATCGGAGTATGCAGCCTTTGCATCCAGTGTTGCGGTCAGGTTCAGGTCTTTCTCAGCCAGATATTTTTCGATATAGTCATCCTGAATCGGAGACTTGCGGTCATTGATCAAGTCCACCTTCTCCGGGATAATATCCACAGCCGTCACCTGATGGTGCTGCGAAAGCAATGTAGCAATTGACAAACCAACGTAGCCTGTACCCGCAACAGCGATTTTATAATTTCTCATCGTTTTTACTCCTCCTGTCCTTTTCAAAGACACTCATTGAAAAGGAAATTTTCATCTATTCACACATCAACCTGATGTTCCAACTTGCTAATTTTTATTCCAGCCAACACAAAGAGCGGATAGGCTCATACACCTGTCCGCTGACTGTCACCCCGCCCTCATGGTCGAGATTTCTTCCTGTGCGGCATTTCTGCCGCTCAGAAAGATCAGTCGTTCATTCTTCGGGTAAGAAAATATGAACTTCGGGTTGCGGAGCCTTTCATTCTCTGCCGTACCCTTGTCCCTACTATGACAGCCGCGTTATTCCTCTTTTTTCTCTCATGCACTCTCCGGCAAAGCTTTCTTCCGCTCCCCTTCCAGCACTTCTTTCAATTTCTCAACCTGTTCCGGCTTCAGCTTTCCCGGTTCCTCCCGCAGCAGTTTTTTCTGCAGATACCACCATCTGCCCAGCCAGAAGCCCTCATTCGTTTTATACTTCGCTGGAATGTTCAAATCGCCATACTTTTTTTGATATGCTTTCACGCATTCCAAGCGAGCCTCCCACTGCTCTTCCCGGGACAATCGAACCGTTTTCGCTTTTGCAATCGGCTTTACCCACTGCATCCCGATGGTATCCAGCATTGCAATGCGTTCCGGAGTCAGTTTTGTGCGGACATCGCTATTTTCCCGCCGGACATGGCGCAGAGTCGCCATCCATCTACCTAGTTGGAGACCCTCCTCTGTTACATAGCCAGTCGGAACATCCAAATTGCCGTGCTCATGGTAATAGCGTTCTGCCGCATGATATTGCTCCATCCAACGGCGGTAATTCCGTTCGCCCCAGTTCATGCCGATCTGCTCCAACCGGCGGATCTGTTCTGTACTCAGCAACCCTTTCTGGTAAGCATCTTTCTGATAGGAGATCCACGCGCCCAGCTTCAAGCCACTCTCGGTAATATATTTCGTCGGAACTTCCAGATCAGCATATTGCTCATAGTAGACCGCTGCTTCTGCATAACCGCGCTCCCACTTGGCACTGACTGCATTCCACGCCATTCCAAGAGCATCCAGCTGGCGAATTTCTTCTTCGGTCATCCGGCCATTGGAACAATCTTTCCGCTTTGTCATGATCCAATGCCCCAGCGCAAAATCATCTTTCGCTTTGTACTTTGCGGGTACCAACAAATTCCCGTGCTCTTCAAAATACGCCTTAGCGTGTTCTAATCCACGTTTCCACGCAAATTCTGCACGGTCATCCCAAATCATTCCGAGGCTGTCCAATCGCTGGATTTGCGCTTCGGTCAGATTGCCACTACGTTTTCCATTCCGGATCAGCCGCTGCAGCTGCACCCAGGAGCCAAGGTTCAAACCCGCCAGAGTACTGTACTCCACAGGTACCCGCAGATTTCCATGCTCAGCGTAGTAAATGCTGGCCTCGGAAAAATAGTGATCCCAAGTGGATGACAAGCTGGCCTGCAGCCGCTCAAACAGCACCCGGCAGTCCTGCACCTGCTCGATGACCTCAAAATGTTCGGTCACAATCTTGCTGCCCTCGCCATTGGCAAACAGTCGATGAACCGCTTCGTTGAGTTCTGACTGAATTCCCGAGATGCTGCTCAGACCCTCAAAATTGTTCACCACATCCAGAATCAGTGGTGTCTTGCTGTCTCCCGCTGTTAATGCTCGGCCGATCTGCTGCTTATAGATGATGGGCGAAATCGTAGGTCGGAACAGGATCACGCCCGAAATGCCCTCCACATGGACGCCCTCGTTGAGCATATCAATGCAGAACAGCAGCTTTAAACGTTTGCTTGGGTCTACCTTGAAATCTGCGAACGCCTGATCTGTGCCGGGATCGTCTGAATAAGCTTCGTACACTGCCACATCCGGATTGACCCCGGTGAACCACTCCGGCACATGGGACACCATCTCATCCATGTGCTCCTTATTGGCGCAGAACACGATGTACTTTCCGCTCCTGTTTGTGATATGATGAGCAAAAACTTTGTCAAGTCCATCTGCTTTTTCCAATGCTCGGCGAAGTGCATCCAGGTACTTTTGGTTCACATCCTGAATTCCGGCAGAGCGCAGATTATCAATTCTGTTCTGATATCTTGTCAGCTCTTTCTGATACTGATAAACGGTCGTTACATATTTCGGGGCAGGCAAAATCCCCCGGACAATAGCTTCGCCCAGGGTCATTTCCGATGCAATGTGGCCGTCAAACAGTTCCTCTGCCATATCACGGTTGTTATCAAGGTAGCGGATATTGGTAGCACTCAGACCCAGTATTTTCGCGTCAGGGCAGAGCTTCAGCAGTTCCAGTGTGCTTGCACCCCAGCACTCGGCACCCACACGGTGAAATTCATCCAGGATGATATAGGTCGGATTCAGCCCTGCAATAGCTTCTAGTTCTTCGGTTGCGCAGCACATCAGCTTGGCATAGGTGTAGAAGTGCACATTTGCCAGCGAAATGTCCGGGGCTTGCCGCTTCAGATTTTCAATCTGAGTCTTAAAGATATACTCGCTGGGTGACAGCCAGAAAATGGTATCAGCAGGATGCTCCTCGATGAGCTTGAACGCAATATAGCTCTTGCCTGTTCCAGTAGGATGCACAATGGCCGCTTTGCCGCACTCCTCCATCATCTGCACTGCTGAACGGTAGGCATTCTCATTATGTTCAAACAGCTGCAACAGCACGCATCTCACCCCCAGCCGCAACTCCGGGGTATCTTCCATAGTAATAATGGAGGATACCTGCATTTCGACGTAATTGTATTAAATCGCCTTATATTTTATCATGAGAGTATAGAAGTTGCAATAGATACAGGCAAAGTAAAGCTGTAAGTCTGACAAAAAAACATCGTTTAAACTAATACTTTCTCTTAAAATTGGCTATTTTATCCCAAAATCATTTGTGAAAGAAATATCTTATCGAATAAGTGGTCAGTTGGGAGTCGAGTACAGGAGGGTTTGCAATGGCAAGGCGTGGCGAAAACATCCACAAACGGAAGGATGGTCGGTGGGAAGGACGGTACATCAAGGCACGCACGCCAGACAGAAGAATTTGCTGGGGCTATATCTATGGCACAACATACGCGGAGGTCAAACAGCGGCTCATTCATAAGAAGTCAGAGTATGGGGGATTTCAACTCATAGATGCCCACTTGACTTTCACAGAGCTTGCCGAGGCTTGGCTGCAGTCTGTCAAATGTGGGCTGAAAGAATCCACTTGTGCCCATTATCAGTACACACTGTACAAATACGTTCTCCCCATCTTGGGCACAGTGCCAATCTCAAGACTGGAAGAAAATATTTTGGAACAGGCCCTGCAGAAAATAATCGCGCCACCTGATGGACAGCACAAGGAACTTGGCTTCTCCTCTGCCAGAGAATGCCTATCTATGGTACGTCGTATTTGTAAGTACGCTGTGCATCTAAGGCTGATTCGACCGATGGAGTTATCTGTCCGTCTGCCGCAAGAGAAGAGCCATTCAATGACACCGCTCTCTGTAGTAGAGCAAAATCGGCTTCGCACCTATGTTTTATCCAATCCGACGCCCCGAAAGCTCGGCTTGCTACTTGGCATAGAATCCGGTTTGCGAATTGGAGAGGTCTGTGGACTGAAGTGGGACGATTTTGATCTGAAAACCGGAACAGTGCAAATCAAACGGGCGGTAAGCCGAATTCCCTGTGGTGACGGACATACCAAAATTGTGATCCAGACACCCAAAACTCGTACATCCCGACGGGAGATTCCACTCTCAAAGCACATGGTCCAGGCACTCAAGATTCTTCAAAAAAGTTACCCATCGGATGCGTGGTTCTTATCAGGCAACACGATTAAACCTGTAGAGCCGCGCTGTTATCGGAAGAGTATCAAAACCTATCTGAAACAGGCGGCAGTACATCAGGTACGCCCTCATGTTCTCCGTCATACTTTTGCCACTACCTGTCTGCAGTCGGGATGTGACATCAAGACTCTCAGTGAGCTATTAGGTCACGCAAATGCCAATATCACCCTGCAGCGGTATGTGCATTCTGATTTATCACGAAAACGGCGGGAGATTCAACGCATCTTTTCCAGAAGATAGAGCGTCCATCCGCAGTCAGGCCAATCAAAAATCAGCGGGATATCACTGTATCTTGGCAGTATTCTTCCATTATTACTATGGAAGATACCTTTTTTATTTTTGAAACGCTCACTTCCAGATTCATTACGCGATTGCGTACTGTCAAAAGGATAGAACATTTCAGCTTTATACGCAAGTGCGTATACGTGGGTGCGCACATCTCTATACAATTTTATTAGAGGTGATGCTGCATGACGGTAAAGGATGCTGTTGTTAAACGTTTCGAACAGCTTTGCGATCAACGAGGAATTCGGCCCAACGAACTGGCCAATCTTTCCGGGGTCACGCCGTCCACAGTCTACAGTATGCTTGACCCTGCTCGCCAGCGGATTTCCATTGCTACTATTAAGAAGTTATGTGACGGTCTTGAGATCACACTTGGCCAATTTTTCTCCTGCACGCTTTTTGATGACTTAGATCAGGAACTACAATAAATAAAAACCGCTGACAGCCTGCAATCTGCAAGACTATCAACGGTTTTATTGTCATTCAAGGCTCTTACAAAATGGTGTAATCGTGGTGTAGTAAGCCACGCAAAACACAAAATTTCAATTCACCATCGTTATTATTTTGCATTTTCAAAGATATTGCCGTGGCAGATAAAAAGCACTTTTGTCATACCAAAATATTTCCTTATATCGTATCATTTTGAATTTTGCACACATGCGTGCAAAATTCAGTTCTGCTTCAAGAACTCCCGCAGCACATCCTCTGGGCGGGGTGTATGGTTCGGGTACTTTTCCCGCAGCGGTGCGGCGGCACCATCCATAATGTAGGGCACACCCACAATGTCCAGCATCGACACATCGTTATAATTGTCGCCAAAAGCCATCACATCGGCAAGGGCGATGTCCAGAGTCTTGCAGATGCTGCGCACACCGATGCCCTTGTTGGCAAAGGTGGTGTCGATCCAGTACGGCCCTGCCACAGCGCAGTTCGCCTCTTTCCATCGTGGGACAAACCGTTCCGTGTAAGATTCTACGCCTTCGTGCAGATACACCGATACTTTTGTGATCTCCTCCGGCACCTCGGAAGGGTCATGAATGATTTGATAATTGTTCCCGATGAACTGAATACGCTTGCGCATTCCCAGACCCCGCTCCATCAGGTAGGCGGTATTCTGACCGGAGAGCATCACTTCGCCCTGCCCGTCGCTGCGGGTCCACAGGTCGTTGGCGATTTCTTCGGCCAATGCACGCGGCATCGGATTCTTGGCGATGCACTGTTCGTCCTTATAAATCACACCGCCGTTTTCGCAGAGAAACACACAACAGTCTGCCACCGGTGCAAAGAGCTTGCGCAGGCTGGTATACTGCCGACCGGATGCCGGGCAAAACAGAATGCCGCGCCGATGCAGCTCCCGTATCTGCTCAAAGATCTCGCTTTCCAGTTCCTTTTTTCCGTATTGCAGCAGTGTACCGTCAATATCGCTGCAAATCAGTTTGATTGACATTTTCCGTCCTCATTTTTCAAGATAATTTTAGGCAATTCCCCGGCATCCAGAACACGGACACCTTCGTCCATCAGCATCTTGGCAAAAACGCCCTGTCCGGGAATCTTTGTCCCGGAAAACGTTCCGTCGTAGATTTCCTTCACGCCGCAGCTGGGACTGCGGGATTGCAGGATGGCAAGCTCCACCCCATTTTCTTTTGCGATGGCAAGGGCTTTGGCTGCACCTGCCCGGAACTCCCGGTCCACATTGATGCCCTCTTTGTTCGTGACAACGCCCTGCACGATTTCCGCCGGGCACCGCGGTGTGGGCAGGCCGCCCAGCACCTCCGGGCAGACCGGAACCACCTGATGCCCCCGCGCAAAATCACAGACCGCCTGATTGTAATTGTTTCCGCCGCTGTATTTGCAGTTTTCGCCCAGCAGGCAGGCGCTGACCAGAATCTTCATTGTTGCGCGCTCCGTCTTTCAGATACTGAATCCTTTCCCTATTCTACCACGCTTTTGGGCATTGAAAAAGAGGATTTTGCTTTTTCCTATCCCCATACCGGGAGGTCCGCCGTAATCTTTTCTAATTCCTGTGCAAGAAACGTCAGTCTTTCCCTCAGATGGTTGTTATACCAGGATAATGCATGCGGATTCAAATTAGACTTTATTGCACAAAAGCGAATTTGCTCATAAATTACCACAGAGTATTTTTTCCGTCAAGTCCTTTTTTGCGGCGGAACGTGACAAATTCACACAACAAACTCACAAGAATGAATATCTGCACTCGAATTACACATATTTCACTATAAACTCGTTTCAAAAACATCAATATGTCTTAGTTTGCAGCGCAACCATATCAAATTTTCTACGTTTTTCACAGGTCTCATTTTCACGATTCCACACAAAAAATTAAACGCTGTCAGCGTTTAACAAACGCATAGAGTGTGCCTGCTCATTTTATCCATCCCATTTATACACAGTTCCGAACCAAAAGAACCGCATAAAGTTCTCATCAAAAAACAGGGAGTGACATCAAATCACTCCCCGTTTGCATTGATTGTATCAGAGTTTCGTCATCCAGAGCCCATGCAGGTTGCAGTATGCGTAAACAGCCACCGGCTTTTCACTTCCCAGTTCAAACCCCACGTTGGGAGCCTGCCCCGGATTCAGATAGCGGATCTGCCCGCCGTTCTCAGTCTCCACAAAAATCCACTGAATATAGTGAACATCCGCCATGGGGTGCTCCACCGCGCCCACTGTGACCGTGAGACGACTGCCGGAAAGCTCTGCCACCGGCAGATGCTTCTCGCCGCTGGCTTCCACCGTATTGGGAACCAGCTCTTTCATCTTCTCCCCGCAGCAGACCAGCGGAACGCCTGCGTTATGGATGGTAGTGACGAGGTTGCCACAGTGATTGCAGATGTAAAACTTTGCCTTCATATCGAAATCCTCCATTGGAATGTTATCGGTGTGTTTCTTGTGTCTATATGATAACATTTCCTATTTATGATTTCTGTGACTGAATCACGCAAAGCGTTTTTCTGCCGTCTTCACCCTTCCCTCTGCTCCACGATTTCCAGACTATCCCTCCCTACATGGCAGAGCAAAAACAGCACTTGCACACCTACGGCCTTTGCTTCGGCCAGTGCCGTACCAAACTCCGGCTGTGTGCTGACATTTGGCCGCACCTCGGTGATGCCTTCCATCTGAATCACGAAAGCCACTGCGCATTGATATCGCTTCTGTTGTGCCTGTGCCAGCTCGTGCAGGTGCTTCACGCCGCGCTCGGTAGGTGCATCCGGGAAGTAGCCAATGCCATCCACTTCCAGCGTGCATCCCTTGACCTCCAACAGATACTTTTGCTCACCCTTTTCCATGTAAAAGTCAATGCGGGACTTCCCATAGGTGAATTCCGGCCTGATATCGTCGTAGCCCTGTTTTGCAAGCCACTCCCCTACCACCTTATTGGGTGCCTGACTGTCCATATTGACCCAGCCGAGGCCCTGCTTGTGTACCGCCACAAGGTCGTATTTTGTTTTGCGTTTCGGGTTATCCGACACTTCCAGCCGAACCGCCGTGCCGGGCAGCAACAGTTCCCTGCACCGCCCGGTGTTCTTGACATGGACGGTTTCCACTGCTCCATTCACTTCCACATGGGCAATAAAGCGGTTGGGACGGTCAACAAAAATGCCGTCTGCGATTTCTCTGTATTTCAATCTTTACTCCATTTTCAGTACAGAATTCGGGAGCCATGCCCATCCTGTTTACCAAGATACAGTTCCACGACCATCCTGCCGCTTTCACTGTTGCAGAGTTCTTCCTTGCAGTAGCCGCAGAGTTTTCCTTCCGCTTCCGATACGTAGCGGTGCAGCGATTCCTGCAGGTCTTTCGGGATGCTGCTCCATGGAATGACATAGCTCATGCCCGTATCCCCCACATCCACGATGCAGGCCCGTTCACTGTCCTCATCGGATAAAATCAGGTTCACCAGAAACACATCCGCAAACGGTGCCCCCTGATACTCTGCCTTTTGCCGTCTGCGCTCCGTCCGAAGCTCATCCAGCGCTTGATTCAGGTCATTCTCAGGCAGTGTGGATTTATACAGCAGGATATGCAGTTTCTGCTCCACCGCTTCACTGTCATTCTGACCGTTGGCCGGGAGTTCTACATCTGCATGGATGGTGCAAATTTGTTTCTGCATCGCAGTGCGCAGAGTTTCCAGTTTCTGCTGCCGTTCTGCTTCCAATTGCTGTGCGGACTTTTGATGTACTTCTTTGGCTTCTGACTGTTGCGCAGCATGCTCCTGCTTGGGCTCTGGCTTAGGCTTTGACCATTCGCTGTGCTTTTCTGCGTCAGCCTCCGAAACGTTTTGCCCTAGTACAGTCGGCACCGACGCGTTTGGGGCACTGTTTTGTGCTGCCGATGCTTTCTGTGCCGCAGAAGGACGCTCCGTTCTCTTTGGTTTTACCGACCGCGTTACACCTGTGCTCGTGCTTTTTGCCTCCGGCCTTGGTGTTTTCACCGCAGGAACAGCATTTTTAACACTTTCCGGTCGAACCCGTGTCTGCGTCTGCCAGAAATCGCTGCCGGTGCGCTGATAATAGGACTTTTCCGCTCGTTTCCGGCTGCTGCGCACACCATCACAGATCCACGAAAAAATCAGGTAGCGCTCCAGTGTGTTCCAAAAGCTGCTGCGCCGATGGCAGGGTTTATGCCGTCCACGGGACGCATACACAATCACTGACAAGCATCCGAAGAACAGAAATCCTGCCGCAAAACCGATCCCTGTAAACAGCTTTTTGAAAAAGCCCATCTCTCACACCTCTTCCGGTTACAGCCTTGCCTGATACACCCGCTCCGTCCGGGCATCGAAGCAGCAGAAAATCACCTGCATGGCGTAATCCGCGTGATCTTCCAGCCACTGTGCCACTGTTTTGACTGCAATCTCCGTGGCATCTTCCAGCGGGTAGCCATACACGCCGGTCGAAATTGCCGGGAACGCAATGCTATGGAGTTCATACTCTTTGGCAAGGTCCAGCGAATTGCGGTAGCAGTCCGCCAGCTGCGCGGCATCCTCTGCTGTGCCGGAATAAATCGGCCCCACTGTATGAATGATATACTTTGCTCTCAACCGGTAGCCCTTAGTGATTTTTGCTTCTCCGGTGCGGCAGCCGTGCAGCGTGCGGCACTCCGCCAGCAGTTCCGGCCCTGCTGCCCGGTGGATGGCACCATCCACACCGCCGCCACCCAGCAGACTCCGATTGGCCGCATTCACGATGCCGTCACAGTCCAGTTTAGTAATGTCACCCTGCACCACTTGAATCTGATTTTCGACTTTTTCGGAAATCATTGTAAACTCCTCACTTTTTGAGCAGCTCCAGCGCCTTGTCCATGGGCACACAATCGGCATAGCGGTCCGGCCAGAGGAATTCATTGTAATAGTGGTAGCTCTGCTCCCCCGTCATGTACTCGTTGTCCTGCGTGGAATTTGCATAGGCAGGAACGATCATGTGCAGGCCATGCTCAAAGCCTGCCTCCACCGTTGCATTGATGCAGAAGTCCGTCATGATGCCGCAGACCATCACATCTTTTTCGCCCTTTTCCGTCAGATATTCCAGCAGACCGCTTTCTTTTTTGAACGCATTGCATACGGTCTTGACGAACCGTTTTTCAGTCAGCAGCGGTGCAAATTCGGAATAGACCTCAAATTCATCGTCCCCGATGGAGAAACCGGTGCCGGGCCCATCGTCATGCTGGACATAGACGACCTCGATTCCCTGTTCGCGGGCAGTCCGGATCAATTCCCTGATGTTGCTGACAAACTTTTCAAACGCATACAGGCGTTCATCCACGATACCTTTCTGTGTATCCACAACCAGTAAAACCATGTGTAAGCCCTCCTGTTTTTCTTTGGTTTCATTCTACCATAGACCGTTTCTTTCTACAAGCGGATTCAAAAAATCCCCACAGGGAAAACCTGTGTTTCACCTGCAGGGATTGATTCAGCCACCCAAGACGATCAGGATCAGCACCACGACCACTGCAATAGCGATCAGGCAGCCGCACCCGCTGCCGTCCCCGCCGCCACCGCCATTGTTGTTGTGGTTTTCGCCGCCACCACCGCCGCCGGACGAGCCGCCGAAGTTGCGGTTGAACGCCGTCATGTCATTCCGGCAATTATTTTTCAGTGGAAAACATGTTTTTCCTGTTCAAATCCACCTGTCCACCTCATACAGTAGCAACAAGGGGGTGTTGCTATGATTTTCCCGCTGCTGCAATTTTTTGCCTCAAAATTTCTGCTTCTGGCCCTTCACCTGGAGGCCGGAAGCTTCCCACGGCCATTGACCGCTAAAGAAGAAATCGAAACATTTGCCGCCCTGCGGGCAGGTGACTCTACCGCCCGGGAAAAACTCATCCGGCACAATCTGCGCCTGGTGGCTCACATCACCAAAAAATATTACGCCCAGCCTTGCGATCAGGAGGATCTCATCTCCATCGGTACCATTGGCCTGATGAAAGCCGTGGACACCTTTGACTCCACCCGCCGGGCAAGGTTTTCTACTTACGCCAGCCGCTGCATTGAAAATGCTATACTATCGCAGCAGAACAATCGGCGATTGAGGTGGAAAACCATGAACCTTTTGGGGCAAAATGGTCTATGTTCTGCCGCTTGAAAGTCCGCAGCTATGTATTGGCTGCGAATGTTGCAGGTACGTTAAAAGTTGCGCCGCTTCAAATTCTCAAGTTCCCGGTCGTCCTTCCACATAAGGTTTTGGATGCCGAGAAGTTCAATCTGCGGTTTTCGGACGCATCCGAGATCACGGAAATTGCGGACAAGCTGCGGTGGTATCGCTATCAAAAAGGACTTCGTCAGCGTGACGCGGCAGACTATGCGGGTATTGACCGCAGTACCTACATCCATTACGAAGAGGCAGGGCGGGACTTTTATCCGAAGGAGCATATGGAGAAGCTGGCGGAGTTGTTTGAAGTGCCGCTGGAGGATTTGCTGGATGACTATAACCTGTTTCTGCTGCGGGGTCAGGGAGCGCAGATCAAGGCCATACGCCAGCGGCTCGGCTTGACGCAGAAGGCATATGCAGCGCAGCTTGGCGTCCCGCTGCAAAAGTTCAAGCGATGGGAACAGGGAAGCGTGCAGATTTTCAAATCCACATAGGAGAAGTATTTCAAACAGACATAACCATAGCAGTAAACGAGCAGACCGGCTATTGAGGCCGGTCTGCTCGTTTGCTATGTATTATTGCTCCGCTTTCAGGTGTTTCACGGCGGCGTCCACCAGTTCCAGCTTCTGCTCCGTGGAACAGGGCAGCTTTTGGATGGATTTCAGCGCCTGCTCGGACTGGAACTTCGCCAGCTCCTGCCCAAGCTCCTGCTGCGCCTGCTTTGATTTCGGGAAGATCAGAAATACTTCCATGGCTGCCCTCCTTTCCAGAGCGTTTTCTGCTTCAATCTATGCGTGTGTTCCGGCTGCTATGTAGACAAATAGAACTCGATTTCGCGGCTGCGAGGAAAATCGTATTGCCGCGAGGCTTTGGTGGTGCGGGAATGCTTGCAATTCAAGGGCTTTTCGACCCTGAATTGTCTACGCCCGAGCGGCGTTTGCGGGCGGATTTCGCCTTCTGCCGGCGGTGAACCTCCTTGGCGCAGGCGGGGCAGTATTTTGCCCTGCCGGAGCGGGCGAGGATACCCGTGCCGCAGACTTCGCAGCGGCGGAGCTTCTTGGGGCTGAGGATGGCCTGTTCCAGCTTCGGCTGCTGGGGCAGCACGGCGCGGCGAAACCACCGGCAAAGTAGGCTTCGAGAGATGTGTTGCGGACAGACGCCGTCCAACAGCAGGCAGTCGCCATCCAAGAAGTTGCAGCAGCGTTTTGTAAGACCGCGCACGCTGCGGATCTGCCCCGGCGTCAGACGAAAGAGCGTGCCATCCGGCAGCCGCTCGATGGGGTCAAGCTTGTACATCTTCACCCTCTTTTGCGATGAGTTTTGCGTCCGCTGGGTAGTTCAGCGTGATGAGGGCGGGTTTGCCCAGCCCCTGCTTTTTTCAGATAATCAAGTCGCTGTACTCCAGTTCCCGGAAGATCCGCGTGGCGCTCTGGCGGCTGCGGTGGAGCTTCGTCTGCGCCTGTTCCAAGGTGAAGTACAGCCGAATCGTGCCGTCCGGCTCGACGTAGCCGTTCTGTCGGGAGATGCTGGCTCTGTCCAGCAGCAGCGCATAGAGTACCTTCGCGTCGTTGCTGATGCCCCGCAGGGCTTCATCTTGGAGAAGGAACCTTGGAAGCGGCACATAGGACGCCGCCGGGCTCTGCGTCGTGAGCTTGCAAAAAGTTTTCATCTGACCTCCTATCCCATCCATCAATCCATCCATTTTTGTGTTGATTGATTGATAGATTGATTCTCTTGTATCTTGATTTATTTCTTATTAGTTAGAAGATGAATTTCAGCCCCGATGGAGGGCACGAAAACCGTCGTCCTGAAATCCGGTTGCGGTACGCTCCGGAGCGTCAGCTTGTCCACCGTCCGGAAAACCGGTGACGGAAAACCCACACATGGAAAATCCCGTTGTGGTCAAAGCTCGTCCTTTTGCCGTATCTTCAACAGCTCCCAGATTTCGGCCTGCCGTGCTTTCAGCTCGGCAACATCGTCTTCATAGCAGCGCCCGGTGCTGTTGATGCGACGGCAGATCTGGTTGATATTTGAGGCGGCACGGCTGACGGCGGCAGCTAACTTTTTCTGCTCGGTGTAATCGACCTTGATGATGTAGCCATCGATCAGCATCTTCCGGGCATACGCCCCGAAGTTGTGCGTCCCCAACTGGCGCATTTTGTGCTGGATGAGATTCAGCTCCTGCTCGTTGAGGCAGATTTCCTTGCGGATGGGTCGCGTGCGATCCGGCATGTATTACTTCCCCCTCAGTTCCAGACAGAACTCATCATCGCCTTCCTTCCGGATTTGCAGGTAATCCGTGTCGGAAAGTTCTGTTAAAACAACGGAAATCCTTTCCTCCGGCATGTTCAGCTGACAGGCCAGCTCCGACAACTCAACGCCTTCATCGCCAATGGCGTAGAGGATTGCGGCGAAGCCTTTTGCCTCAACAGAAAGGTGCGTGTCTTGCAGCAGTTCTGTGGGGACAGCGGTCATGTGGGTACGGTTGTGGTAAGTGATCATAATGTTTCTCCTTTCAATTTTGAAAAACTTTGTTTGAAGGGCGGCTTGGAAGCGAAGCTGTTTGCCTTTCACTTTACAACGGACAATTTTCAAGAGAAAAACAGGGGTCGAGAGAAAATTATTTTCCCCTTCTATATAACCAACGGACAAAATAAATCAGAGTGTCACGATTTTGTCTCACGGACGTTTTCCTCTCTACCTTTTAACGGACATTTTTCCTCAAAAACTTGGCACCCCCTTTCAAAAAACTTTTCTTGCTCCTGATTCCCCCTCTACTTAGCTAAGAGAATCAGAGACCGGTTTTGTCCCAGATTTCTCGAAGAAGTTTCGGAGACGGCGAAACAATCTCTGTGCATTGCTTCAAATTGCCCTTTCTACTTTCCAACGGACAAAATGATGCGGCATGTCACGGTTCTGTCATAACAAGGGCAAAAAAAGAAGCGCCTGCCACTACGACAAGCGCTTGAATTTGCATCAATTATTCGAGCAAATCCTCTATATCTCTTTGATCGTATTCAGTTTTTTGCATCAGCCGACAGACACCGTCTGCCTCGTCCCGCTGCTGCAAAAGCTGTGCAAACGCCCGATAGAGTGCGGCCTGCCGCCGCTCGATCACGCCGCGATTCTGCTGCATGGCATCTGCTGCTTTGCGGATGGACAGCCCCTCGGAGAAACGTTTCCGGAAGAGATCGGCGTAGTCATTGAGCACCGTTTTGAGCAACTACTGGGCAAACGCAAGATCCTCGCACATGGCCTGATATGCCTCGCGGTTGGATACGCCGATGTACTGCTTCCGTTCCCGGATGAGTTTGTATCGCCGCAGATCCATCCGGTAGTTTTCGCAGATGTCCTTAGCGTATTCATAGTAGGTTCTGCTGCAACGGATGGCGCGCTCCGCGTACTCGTCATCAACATAAGTGAAGGGCTTGCTTTTGGGCTCCGGAAAGCCGTCTTCATACACTTCGCGGACGGTGCCTTCGTCGATCTCGTGCCGGGTTTGACGGACGTATTTATCCCGCAGCACACTATCGACTTCGACCTGCTCGCAGAAGGAGGTGTACCGGATGAGGTAGTAATGCTCGTTGTCTTCTTTGGCAAAGCTGGCGTCCTTGCAGACCACGATGGACTCGCCTGTGTCGATGTCCTTCAGCACCCGGACAACGAAAATAGGCTTTCCGTCGTACCGCGTATAAAACCCGGCAAATACCCGTTTGAGTGCCATAAGAAAGCCCTCCTTCCACCGATTTTCTCACAGTATAGCACAGATTTCGGCGGAGAGAAAGAGCGGTGTGAGAACGAAGAAAACTGAGATTTGAGAGAATAGCAAGCACAGCCGCTGTCCGGACACGCGGCGGTTTTGGGATAATCCCAAGCCCTATTCCTGACCGGAAAGATATGTCAAACCGTGCAGAAAACTCCTTACCTATTTATACTTTTAACCATTCATCATACCAAGTTCATTGCCGACATCACCATTTCCCTGTATTGCTTTTTAACGCTTTCAGGACCCTTGATTCGTACTTTCCCTTCAAAACCAAATATCCAGTTGAAAAAGACTTTTCCCACAGCAATTTCCTCGATCACGCGGAAGTTTTGAAGATCCCCGGCATAGGTTTGAACATCTGGACCGAATCGGTCTATAATTGCATCCATTACGCTGTTATCGCAAAGCAACTCAACTTCAGCACGAGGAGCATTGTACATTCTGAATGTCGTTTTAATATATTTACTCACATCAAAGCCAACCGGTTGCGGAACTGCTGATTCGTCCAAGATGCATGGGCATGCTGCAATTCGATCTACTCTATGACTGCCAATAGTCTGGTACTTGTCAGAATAGCCTACAACATAATAGTTATCTCCATCCCATACAAGTGAGTATGGACTAAATGTATATCGCTCTCCACCATGGTGTAGGACTCGTTCTTTCTTAATGTTATACTCAATCTTTTGGAAGGAAATCTTTTTTCGCTGGTTAATTGCATCATTTATTGCGTCAATAATGTATAGTATTTGCTTGTTCTCAATCTTGCCTCGCCCATCTACGATCACATTTCTCTTCAGCTCTCTCGCTTTGTGGCTGCCAGCAAGGGATGTGAGTTTTTTGATAAGTTCATTGCTTTTTCCTTCTGCAATAAACTTCGATGATGCAACAGCATCAATTATCGTTTTCAGCTCTGCGACTTCAAACTCCCTCTCAATAAAGCGATACTGGTTCTGTGTAGACCGGCGTTCATCGATAGAGTAACCAGCCCGCTGCAGAACTTCGATGTCACTTTTTAGCGTTGTGCGATGGGTATCAAGACCATACTCCCGCTTTAAGATATCACAAAGCTGAGTGGTGGTCAGATAGTTGTCTTCATCTGTACGCTCTTTTAGAATTTGAAGAAGAAATAAAGGTCTGAGCTTTGCGTCTATATCCATATTTTTCCTTTCATTTTTTCAGAATTCTAATCAAAGATTCTGCAATTATATTCGCTTCTTCAAAAGTGTTTTCTTTGCCAAATGAAATCCGAATCGTTCCCCTAGCATAATTATCTTTCAGTTTGATTGCCTTTAAGACATGGGAAATTTGCGTACTAACACTATCGCATGCAGAACCAGTCGATACACATATTCCCATCAGGTCCAAACGATGAAGAATTGCTTCTCCGTCTGCATCTTTGAATGACACGCTGATATTCCCAGGAATGTGATTCCGGGCACCGTTTCTCACAAAATCGAGCCCTGATTCCTTTAAGCGTTCAAGCAGGGCATTTTCAAGTTTTAGTATATGCTCAGCATTTTCATTCAAAGCGGAGCAGCTGATTTCAAGTGCTTTTGCCATACCCACGATAGAAGCAACATTTTCAGTACCGGCACGCATTCCGAATTCTTGAGCACCGCCATCGTTAAGAGGCCTCAATTCAACGCCTTTTCGGACATAAAGAAATCCAATACCTTTAGGACCATTAAATTTGTGTGCTGATGCTGAGAGCATATCAATACCCATTGCCTTCACATCTATGGGAGTATGCGCAATTGCTTGAACCGCATCAGTATGAAAAATTGCACCATGGGAATGGGCGATCCGAGCCAATTCTGCAATCGGCTCGATCGTTCCTATCTCATTGTTTGAGAACATGATAGAAACAAGCCTTGTTCTATCGGTAATTGCGGCGCTTAGCTGTTCCGGATCCATCATTCCTTCCGAATCAGGGGATAAGTAAGTTACAGGATAACCCTGCCGTTCTATTGATGCGCAAGCATTTAAGAGAGCATGATGTTCTATTGCCGAAGTAATAGTTGCAAGTTTATCTGGGTCCGAAGATGCAGATCCTTTTATAGCCCAATTGTCACTTTCCGTTCCCCCAGAGGTGAAGTAAATCTCCTCCGGGAGAGCGTTGATGCACTTGGCAATCATTTTTCGTGATTCAGCAAGTGCTTTTTTTGGTTTTCGCGCAAATGCATATGGCTGTGAAGCATTACCATACTCATCGGTCAGCCACGGGATCATCGCGTTGAAAGCTTCTTTGTTCAGTCTTGTTGTGGCCGCATTATCGGCATAGATAAATTGCTTCATAGGTATTTCCTCACTTGAAGAGGGTGCAGCCTTCTTCTTTAAACTCTTCAATTTTTTCCAATAGTTCGTCCACTGTGCAGCCTAAGTAGTCTGCGAGGCAGTCAATACAAAAGAACTCTTTTGCATCTTTATCGATTAGTTTTCTCGTGGCTCCGATTTCATCCTTGGTCAGATTTTCTTTGAAACATATTTTACAAGAGTGTGATTTTGCCATTAGTTTATCTCCGCTACTTTGAAGGCAGGAATATCTTTTCCGCGATATTCGCTGTCCATTATTCCAAGCTGCATTTTTATCGTTGCTCGCATATTACAAGCTCTGCGAAGGCAATACCTGTTGAAATCGCGGCTATCAATGTCTTCCGGCTTTTTGACATTAGGGAATAGAAGCTTCAAATATGCCGTAGCAATTCTCTTTACAGCTTCCGTATCTCTTGTATCTGCTCCGGCGGGGACAACAACTAAGGCGTCGACGATAGATCTGTAGGTTGTATCATCCCTTAATTCGTGAAGAATCGAGCAGAAATATTCGGAGTTAAGCGCCCACCCGGATATCTTCAAATCATCGTTCATCCTCGGAATATTCCAGCCTTTGATGAATCCGTGAAATCTTTCTATAAGTGCTGATTCATGGAATACTGCCGGGAGTTCGCAGAACATATCCGTAGTTCCGTCATTATCCATGGTTTCCTTTGAAATGTTGCCACATAGAATGACGCCGGATGATGCTGTGCCCTCATAATTACCAACTGTGAATACACCGGATTCCAAGTACCCCTTAAGAGCTGCACGCATTTCATCCACGTCGGTAAACGAAATCGTTTGAACTTCATCGAGCGTTATGAAGTCATTTCCAGAAACAAGGCCCTCAGTGCGTTTAGAAATGTCATAGAACATCTTGGCGCGAGACATTACACCGCCACTTGAAAGCCAACCATAACGACTTACCCTGCCAAAAAGATACGATTTTCCAGTACCTTTAGGTGCAAGTTCAATCAAGTTAAGTCTCTTCTCAACAAAAGGAAGAAGGCGTGTCAGCATTGTAAGCTTTTCTTCGGAGCTGTTATATCCTGCCGCATTGTAATCGACTGCACCGAGCAAAATATCAATCCACTCTTTAATATCAAATTTAGAACGGACAGTTTTGTAGTACTCGGTATTGATTTCATATGGGCAAAAATTTCTAAAGCTAATAAGTCTGATTTTTCCGGGAATATGCGGTATTACAGAATCATCAGGTAGCCGATATCCCAGTTCAATCATGCCCCAAACTTCGTGCCCACTTATCAGCTCTTCTTTATAATCAAACCATACATCATCCTCAATTATGGTTTCTTTTGTAGAAAGTCCAAAGTCTGGAAGCGTAAAAGAGACCTGACCGGTACGAACATCAACCTCAACTGAAATCTTGGCCAGCATTCTTACATGTTCATTGTCCTTTACGATACGACTTTTGATTGCTGTCCAATCACTCTTCTTGGGTATATATTTTTTTACAAACTCCGCGAGTTGTTCATTGTCAAAATGCCCCTCTTCATCAGCAAATTTTCTGAGAAGCCAGTCTCTTGTGAAGGATGGCAGACTGAGAGCAGAGAAAAAATTGCTGTTTTTAAGGTCTTTATAGACAACCATCTCATCGAAGTAATTTCTTAATTTCCTTGTGGTTTCGTCCATAGCTATTCCCCTTTAAATAAAGAAATCATCTTCAACTTTGCTATTCTTTTCGCCACTACGTTTCTGGATATCAAAGCTTATCTTTCCGATTATGGAATCGGAATCTAACACTTCGGCCGTATATGGTCCGGATATCTTATGCTTATCAAGAACGAAACGATATTTAACGTTGCTGACCTTTTCCGCTTCATAAGTCACATCCCCAACACGCAGTCTCATCTTGTTAACATTTGCTGCACAGAATAACTCTAGAACAGGTTTTTCGTTATAGCTAGACCAGACTGTTGGGGTCAAGTTTTCCATCGTAATCGAAGAATCAAGCAATGTAAGCTCTATGACAGGCACAATGACTTCTTCAAGTGTAGCCCCACCATGAACTTCAACACTTGCCTTTCTGCCTCCACCAAAGCGATCATAATTTGCCAGTACCCAGAATCCGTTTTCTGAAGTTGCAGAATCCGGTCTTTCATCTGTTTCGCTTAGTGGACAACATCTGCCAGAATGTTGTCCGGTTGTATCCGACATCGTATGTTTACTTTGGTGTTCGTTAATTACAGCTAAGCGGCTTGCACCATGATCTGAAGCAATGATAACTTTTCTGACTTCTTCTTGCAGTAGCAAGCTCTTGGCTCTATAAAGTACGTCTTTTATGACTTTTAACTCAGCCACTATGTGAAGCGGTAGCTTACCATCACCGTCGCTTTCGTAATTAAAACGATCTTCACCTTTGTGTTTGATGTCATCCAAACGCTTTGTCTGCTGCTTTGGCCCTTTCCATTCATCATAGAAAGACTTGTTTTTACTTGTCAAAGTGGGGAGAACGGCACGGCCAATCTGAACATCCATCTTCAATCCGATTTTAGCGCAGATGCGCTGAATGTAGCCTAGAAATTCAACACCCAAAGCATCAATCCAAATCATGCCGTTTTTACCGTCATTGTACTGTTCAACAAGTGAGCCACGTGTTGGCAACACGTTGTACTTTCTGTTGCCGTCTAAGGAATATTCCTTTACCGTTTCAAGAAACGTATTCGGAATCCTATTTAACAGTTTGTTGGTCTTGTATTCCTGAAAATATTCAGTCAAAAGTTCGCCATTTTTGCAACCGAAGGCATACTTACATAAGTAATCATTCAACTCAGGGAAAATAGTGACTATTTCTTTGGGAACAGCGCCCAGCGAAACGATTTCCTTTATTATCTCGTACTGTTCCTCTTCTGTGTTATCTGTAAGGTAATATATTCTCTGCGACTCGCGTTGCTTTGACTTTGCAAGATACGAATTGATTCCCATGTCTTGTGCAGCCTTTAGCAGTTCTTTTCTCTGAGGATAAAATACGCCGTATTCCTTGCTCTTCGGAGAATATGAGAGAATCAAATCGAACAGATTCTTCTTGTATGCTGAATAATTCACAGAAGTTGCCACAACTGCCCGCAGGTAATCATTAGCTTCTGATGGGTTCAATTTGAGCTTGAGATATTCCCTCCAACTTGTGAGCTCATAAGAACCGGAAATGTCTGGATTCTCCAAAAACTCACTCCAATGCTCGTCATCCAAGCAATTTTCCGGAAGTTCAAAATGAAGATCTTGTTCACGTATTGCATCGTAAGCAGAGGAAATCTTCCTTGTCGGATCAACATTTAAGCTGGTTTTTACATATACATTGCCGTTAGCACCGTCCTCGAGCACAGAAATAAGATTCTTATACCCTTCGCACAATTGTAGTCCGATAGGAAATTCGACTGAAATTACAGAAAAGTCAAGCTCGGAATCCACGCAGCAGAAACGTCTCGCGTTGAATTTACGATCTGCATTGTTGAGTTTTGAAAGTTCCTGTTTTATTCCTCTGCATAATACAACGGTCTTAGGTGAGGGGAGATTTTTCAAACTGTATAGAATGTCAATATTGCCTCCGCAGGTAATATATTCTCCGACACCGAGAATCAGCTTTTCATTATGTTCTTCCTTAACCGCGTCAAGAAAACCGTCGAGATCCGGATATGCGTCTGCACTGCAAAATTCACTGACCTTGACCTTCTTTAATGATGCGAAACGATGCAGAAGAAGCCGATACTCATTGCTCCCGCTTACAGAGACAAAATACGGATATATGTTATCACTGCCTAAGTATTCGCTGATATTCTCTATGGCCTCATTAACGGCAATTGATTTCATATCAAATACCTTCCTTGCTGATAATTGATATACCTACTTCAACATCCTCCTGGACAAGTTTACGCAAGTATTTTTTTGCCTCTTCAGCATCCATTTTATCAATCCGTTGCATGACAACAGAGTTACCACCGGTTCTGTATTTGGAATTAGCAAGCTTTTCGATTTCGGTAGATACAGCGGGATCACCATACCATGAATAAGGTGCCTTCGGTATAACCTTTTCCAAATGGTCTCTTACTGCGTCCAAATCAGTCAGTATTGCATAGTACTTCTTTACGATTACGCGAATAAATGCTGTATCGATTTTGGATTTATCCGTAAGTGAAGCTATGAATCCTGGATTACTCTTCAGATAACTCAATGCGTCGGACACCTTAGAAGCTTCTGTGTTGGGGTAATTTATGGCATCAAACAGTTTAAATGCATTTACTTGCTCATCTACCGAAACCATGGCCTTTATAGGTGTACGGTTCTTTTCACTCCATTCATAGGCGTTCTTGGTGCCTGTTTTTTCTTCCCAAAGCTCAAGCAATCTGAATCGTTCCTGTTCGCTTCGAATTTCATCTGAAATTGCGGAAACATTCTTTTCAAATGTAGACTTGTCGTCGGTAAACGAAGAGGCAGGCAACGTATTGTATACTTTTCTAACTTCTGCATCGTTGAAGCCGACTAAGTACAGAGAATAAGTCTCTTTAAAAATTGCAATTTTTTCTTCCTTCAATGCGGAAATGATAGAAGCTTTTTCAGTGAGTTCTGCAAGGAATTTCTCGTGTTTTTCATGAGAAATCTCTCCATTTTCGGCAATGTCTTTCAGACAGCCAATGAAATACATGAGCTCAGGACATTTGGCGGTGATCACACTCGCCGGAGACTTAATATAACGCGTATATTCCTTCCATGCCTGCATGCAAGAAAAGAAGGATGCCGACTTTATTCCCAACTGAGTGCTTTGGAGAATAATCTTGTAGTCGACGAGTAACTTCCGCAATTCCTCTAATCCGGTATCCATATTCCAAAGCCATGTTGCTTCGCCAGAACCTATTTGCTTTTTAACATCAGCCATAACATCGGGGATCCCTATGGCCTCTGCACAGGTTAATAGCTGGCCTTCTTCAAAATCATGAAGAAATTCTCCCATTGCTTTATATCCATTTTCGGATGTTAAGAGCTGAGCTAAATTGTCAATGGAAGAAGGTACTGCAAGAAGCATTTTACCCATTTGACCGGCAAGAGTAGGGACATTCCCGCCGTTTTGCGAATTCGATATTTCCGCAAGTTTGTCAATAAATTCTTCCAAGCTGTTTGTGTCAATAGCCTTGAAGCACCAGATGGGATAGCCGATATCTCTCAGCTTGATTCTGACTTTTGACGCGGCCTGTTCTACGGAAAGATTTTCCGCAATGCCGAACGCCTTGGCTGCAAAATCAACAAAGGCCTTCTGGTCGGGCGTCATTATTTCAATATACTTCTCTTTGTAGTTTTTAATCGGAGAAACCTTATTCTTAACATACTCTCCGATGTCATTCCCGAGTTCTCCGGCAGTCATTTTGCCACCGTCATCACCCGCAGAACCGACACCATATCTGTAGGGCTCATCGGAATAATCACTCAGAAGGAACCCCGCAAGGTATGCATACATTGAGCAAGGCATAAAGCCTTCCTTCATCAAATAATCAAAGATGTCACTGATAGCAATACGAACATCCTTCTCAAAAACTCCATCTATAAGGGTTTTTACCTTCAGTTTGAGCTTGGAAATGCTCAGATGCGGCTTGACTTCCTCAAAATGCTCAATCCAAGCGCATCTCCGAGCATAGCCTTTACATACTTCTCTTGGAAAATGCCGGGTCTTGTGAAGTCGACGGTCTTTGCCATAGCAATGCCTTTTTTGGCAGCATCAGCATACTTTGCATCTGTAAAGAACTGATCAGAAACATTGCAATTGTCAAAAGATAGAGGGTAAACTTTTAGTACGACTGCTGCAAGTTTTTCTTTGAGAAGAGTCATACTGGAAGCATTTTCTTTAAAGTCAGTCCCAAAGTAAACTGTGAATTTTCCTCCCGTAATATCATTCTTCCAGTCTGCAAGAGTACGTTTAACATCTGTTTGTTTATTGTCGGCAAGACGGGGGTCTTTCGGCCTCCAGTACTCCGTTTGAGCGGCAACACTAATCCACTGTTCAAAACGATCTGCACCCATAATATTGGATGTGGCATCAATGAAAATGATATCCGCATAAGCAGAATCCCGTACCGCTTCGGCTATCTTTAGACGAAGGGTTGTTTGCTCTTCCTCGGTTCTGGCGATGCAAATTACCGCATTGAACTTGTAGGATTTCGGCATATTATTTATCCTGTTGACTGTAACTTTGAAATTATCTACCGTTGCATATTGGAAATTGTATCTTGCACGCAAAGCGGAATTAAAGGTAAACGCTGACATCAAATCGCCGTCATCGATGAGCTTTGCAGTTTTGGTTTCTTTACGCAAACGATCCTTAATTGCATCAATCTGCACCTGATCTCCGGCAATGGCAGAAGCGGCAAATTCTTCAACAGAGCCATTAGTGTCGATATAAAGAATTTTCTTCTGAACGAGCTGATTTCTCGCAATATTGATAGCACGGTTGTTCTCCATGGAATCGTCGCCTTCAAAAGCAAGTCCAAGGTTCTGCACTGTCGGACGCAACAGTTCCACGCCGTTATTCATCTTTTTGCTGATTGCCTGCATCATAAGGACAGTTTTAAGAACACGCTGTTCTTCACGGTTCAGCTTGGCGGCGTTGCTGGGGTATGTATCAAGGATTGTTGCAATAGCAATATCTAGGTTGCTCTTGCCCTGCGTATCGGAGTTTTCATCTCCGCCTTTTTCGTAGAAGAAATCCCAAAGGTAATCAATTGTAAGAATTTCGTTATCCTCAGGCGAATGGTTCTCAATGAACCACTGAAATGCGTGCAAATCATTAGACTGGCTATTCTTAATAAAGTTAAACATGCTTCTCTGGTTAGAAGCAAAGTTCTTTGCAAAATGCTTCAGCAAAAGAGCGGCCATGGGATGAATGGGGAAGATGCCCTTCATCACATCGTCGTCTACCTTTACAGCTTCGCATACCGCCTTTCTGGAGAAAGGCATGTAGCTTGTTAGCTCGTCGGCGAAATCTTCGTATTCATCTTTTGCGACATCTTTTATTTTCATTGCGTGTTTAATAAGCCTGAACGCAATGTTATCAGGCATTTCAATTGTTTTATGTACAAAACGGTCATAGACAATGTTGAAAGCATCTTTTGTCCTCTTGTCCGAATCCGAGAAGAAAGAGCCCGCCATATGCGTTACAATAACCATATAAAATGGCTTGTCGTTTGCAAGCTCTGCTAAAGACTGGAATACATCCAAAGCAGTCGGGTTATTCTTGAAAAAGGAAGAAAACTCGTCCCACAGAAAAACGATTGCTTTTAACTGGTTGCTCTCAATAATGTCTGTGAGCCAGTCCTTCAAATCCCGCATTTCAATATTGAACGGTTTAATACCTTTCTCTTCACCTATACGCAGAATATCAGTGAGGAGCGCATCCGAACTGGCAGAAGGATTGTTTAACTGTGCTATAATGTCATCAGCGTTTTTGCCGCTTAAGCTGCCCAGAGAGCGATACTGCGGCATCGAAATAATAGCGTTGAAATATGCTTTGTTAGCATCATCTGAAAGCCACTGGACAACTTTACCACGCAGTGTCTTGTTGCCGTTATATGCAATGCCTGCCTTATCAAGCGCATCGGAAACGCTGTCAAATACGGCAGTGATAAACTTCTTAATTGTGGTAATTTCACCGCTGTTGTAGCGGAACACAGTGACAATTTTCCCCGACCTTTGTGCGAAAAGTTTGTCCTCTAAGTCCGGGGCTTTTTTGAATTCATCGTGATTTTTTTCAAAGTAGTCACGAAACTCCTTTTCGGAGCATTCCAATAAATTCTTCAGTGCCCACACAACTCTGGACTTACCGGTGCCGTATGAGCCCTCAATCCAAATACCTTTTCTGAGCTCAGTGTTTTCCCTGCTGAGCATAAGCTCGACAGAAGAAAGCAGCTCGACAAAGGTTTCATGAGGATAGGTATATTGCCACTCATTGCCCGGATTTTTCACGGAGTCCGGGTTAATTTCCGGATAGTAGTTTTTGTCTATTTCAAAATATTCGCTATATTTCATTCTCCTTCACCTCTTAAAACAGATCGAGCACATCTGCGGATGTGTGATAGTCTCTCAGTGCTATCTTCTCCAAATCGTGTGTAAAGTCTGCATCAATGAAGTCATTGTATTTTGCGGAAAGGCCTCTGAGCATTGCTTCCAGCTCATCTCGCTCAAAGCCGAATATCTTAACCGGGCTGATACCGACGGAATCTATGGCTACATCCATCAGCGTGCTCAGGTTAAACTGATAGTATCCCTCGCAAGCCTCAGCATATCTATACAGAGCATAGAGAAGAACGAGCTTACTCGATAAGGTGCTCTTGCAGCGTCGCAAAGAGGATATTTGACGCCCAGAATTCTCCGTTATTCCAAAGTTGATGACATATCCTAATGGAATTTCAGTCAGTCTCTTAAATGCCTTGAGAATAGATTTTGCATCCTTCGGACTGATTTCAGCTTCAACAAGTTTATCCTCAAGGTACTGACGCGGAAATGTCTCGTTAATCGGCATATTATCAATATACCACTTTATTTGCGGATTTTGATAAGCCAGTTGGACAAGTATCAATCCCCACGCTTCCTCCGACTCCCACCCTAATCGCGTTACAACATCGTAAAACTGGGTTGTTTTGTTTTTCTCAGCCAGTTTTGCATCTGATAAAAACCGTTTAAACATGCTAATTTGCATAGGACCAAGTGTATTATCTGTAAAAAACTCATTTCCTTTTTCAAAGAAATTTTGGATCCACTCAATTTTGGGGGCATGGTCTGCAAACGTGTTTATACTCTTCATTACTCTCCCTCCGTTTTTTGGTAACTGCATAGAGTGATAAGCTAAACAGCCATCATCTATATTATGACATTGCTTACAGTGCAAGCAATTGGTAATCACCAATCCATCTTTAAAGGAAATACACCCGTTTCTACAATTTGCTTCGCAAACCCCACACTTTACACAGTATGCTGCTTTGTGAAACACCTGTTTGAAGAGCTTGCATTCGCTACTTTTATCGTATTGCTTTGGGACGGTAATTCTAAATCCGTTACTTATCTGCTCGACATCATATTCAAAGCTAACTTCGCCAAGCGTCTTTATCCATTCATGCCAATCAGTTGATGGATTCTTAATTGTGATAACAAGATTGTCTCCAATTATCTCTTCAGTGTACTTCGTTTCATTGCCAATAATATCTCTTCCGTTTTTACGTTCGATCCAGCCTCCATTTGTTATATATGTGTTTATATTTTTATCAGCAATGGTATCTCTAATAATATCAGTATATTTATCTATTTCATTCTTATAGCAAAGATATCTAAAGCTATCTGATTTACCGCCACCCATCGGGCAAAACAGGCAGCCTGCTCTGGAGTTTCCTTTTTTGTAGGTGTTATTAATCGGAAGGTTATGCGAAAAGATGTACAGCCAAATTTCCGCAGATGTCCATTCCAATATCGGGTTATGGGAATACTGTCCTTTTTGCTTCTTCCCGAAATTTTCCTCGTCATAAGTGGCACGAGTGGCACTTTCATGCGCTCTTACTCCGACAAAGTCCATTCCCACATAGTCGTTCTTTCCCAAAACCTCACGGATTTTCAGCGTCTGAGGTGCGGCCTTGTGAACAGTACAGCACCAGCGAAGAACCCTGGAGGGAGGTCCGAACAGACGCCAACTTTCTTCCGGTTCGAAATGCGATGCCGCACGGTAGAAGTTTATACCCTCCTCTTTGCATTGCTTCTCGACAATATCAACCAGTTCATATGTATCCGGAAATTCCATCTTTGTATCACCGAATACAACCATATAGCTGCTTCTCGGCAATGCTTTTTTCACAAGCTCAAGAAGTACTATGCTGTCTTTGCCGCCGGAAAAGGCAACATGGAAACAATCAAGTGATTTCTGCCGACGCTTATACACATCATAGATTTTTTTGACTGTTATCTGTTCTATAATTGCAAGCGAGTCTCTGTTCGCTTCTACCATAGCGGAGATGTCGATTTTCTCAAGAACTGTACCGTTTGGAATTACACGAACCTTCTCACCGTTTTCTTCTTTCATTGCGAATTCCAGCGTAGGCTTTTCGTAAAGCGAGCCGCCCTTTGTATTGAAAATGACTTCTCCCTTGTAGATATACCGCGCGGCCTCAGCCCACATATAAGGGACATCCTGCTGCTTCTCGTATATCAGATAATCATCAACGCCCAGATAATCAAGCTCCTGAGCATAGACTGGTCTCGGCTCTTTTGATACAAGTGAAGTAGTATCTGTAAGTATTATGCCGCCAGTTTCGGCATCGTATTTATATTCGTACAAGGGATTGTTCCTCCTTGAGTCTCATTTCCTGAGCTGTCGCTAAAACCTCATTGAGCTTACTCCTTCTCAACCAGTATTTATGGGCAGAAAAGAAGTCTCCAATCGTTTTCTCCGTCAGCTCCAATCCGCTACCTGCGGCGGCTTTTGCCAGAAGAGATGTGTAGTTGTCAAAAGTCATATGAATCGGGTATATTGCGCCGATAATATCCTGCTTTGCAGGACCGCCCATTGAACGAAATTCTTTGCTGTAATGACTGCAAAAACTGTCTAGTAGAAAAGAGTTCCATGGGAAGTCCTCAACATAGGGAAAGGAAGTAAAACTTTTAATGTCAGCCAAAGGAACCACGCTATTTTGAACATACATCGAGATTGCGTAGTCGATTGCTTCGACATCAAAAGACACCATATCGTTATGCACAAATGTTTCTTTGTCAACTCTGATCATGCCGTCAAAAGCGGCGCTTAATCCGTATGTGAAGCGACCACTGATATCCCGTTCATATGCTTCTATCTCATTAACGGATATCTGCTCGTGTTCAAGGCAAAACTTCTTCATCACATCGTACACTCGGACTTCTGCGCCTTTTCTTGTGATGATTGAGCGCTTCCTGTCGTAATCTTCCGATAGATACCTATCAAACAGGAGCGTCTGCAATGCAGAAGCATTGATGCCGGGATTCATGCATTCACTTTCATAAACATCAATGCTTCCAAGCTTGGAAAAGTTATTTTCGGTTATATCTTCTTCTATACTTCTCCTTGCGGCTTCAACATCGTTTTTCGACAAATATATTTTCCCAGAAAGAGCATATACTTCGTCGCCCATAGAGACGAACTCAGGGCTTCTGGAACAGGTCAAACGAATCTGATAAAGGTCAACATACGGCAGGCGACTTTTTATCTCCTGGTAGTCGATATATATATCATTCCCGTAAGCACGTATTATGTCATCAACCAAAGAGTCGTTCTTTGAAAAGCACGCATATGCCTTATAGAAAACCATTTCAGGCGCAACAGCCTCAAGTACCGTTTTTAACATCTCTGCCGAGAAAATCTTATCCGCAGAAAGCTGTTCTGAAAAAGCGTTGTACAGTTCTTCGTAATACACTAAACGATATTCTTGTTCCCGAATATTATCGATTAACTTCTTGAGAAATTCCTTCGTTTCCTTAGAAGGAACATATATCTTGTCTTCATACTCCAATCCAACCTGAAGAGCAAGTGCATCAAGATCTATATTGTCTTGGAAGTCTCTGCCTGTAGTATTTTTATAAGCAGCTGCAAATTTCTTTCTCGCAATTTGCGATGACTTGCGAAGGCCATTCGGAAAGATATCAGAAATAATCGTCCCCGCAATTGAAAGCAACTCGGCTGAAAAAACTGTCCGAATATTTTGAACATTTAAAAGTGCTTCCATTTGGTCCTTATTGCTCTTGGTGTAAGTGATGTTGACATCCTCGTAACTTGTACCGCAGATATCTAGCATAGTTTTTATATTTACAATGACTGTAGTTGCGGATATGTTTAGTTCTACATATCTGTCAGGAGCGAATTCACCCGGAGAACGCATTAAAGAAATAGAATGACAGTTTCCAACAAACGGAGCTGACGCTCTTCCATACACTTTTCCAACTACACTATCAATTTCATTTGAATAATCAGCATAGAGTTTTTTCAGAAGCGCTATATAAAGGTCACGCCATTTAGGACGGATCAGTATTGCCTGCCCTCTATATGTGAGACTGTTTACACGCGCAAACGACATGTCCGGGCAGTCGTTAAAATCTACGACAAATACATCTGTATCATTCAGGGCGGGGTGTGCAATGTCATGTTCAATCATATATCTTGCTTCCTTGAGCAATTCCTGAAATCTGCTGTTTTGATTTCTATACAAGCTTACCGTTTCTTGAAACAGCTTAGTTGCAGGAACATAAATTTTTCGGCCTTTATAGGCAGAATCCATGCTTTGCATTTGATAAGATATACCGTTTTCATTTCGAAAAATCTCATCAATCTTCCGCCCTCGATGTATGGCCATGGCTCGTAAGTCCGCCGAAACACGCCTGATAATATAGGCTCTTGGTTCACTCTTTTTACAAGCTAAGAGGTAACCGTTTAAAAGTACTACGGATTCGTATATATCCCATTTAGGCTGACTATTCATACAGCTAGTCCTCGATTATCTCAACAACATCCCCAATATCACAATGGAAGATACCACAAAGAGTCGCAATCTCTTTTAGGGAAACATACTCGTTTTTGGTAAATTGCCCCATCATGTATTGACTGAATCTGGCAGCTTGAGCAAGATCGCGTTTTGTCATTTTATTGTTCTTCATCAGTTTCCAAAGTCTGTCATAGCTCACGCGCATAGCCGATCGTCCTTTCTCATTTATCCCAATCAGGGCGCAATACACCCATTTTTACAGGTATCAATGAATATTTTATCACAAGGTCTCGAATAATTCAAGGATATCGGGGTATTTCCGCGATATTTTTCAGAAGTTGTCGGTTTTAGTTGACATTTAAACGCGACCAAAAATTAGGGGGGACCGAACTCGTATCTCTGAACCCGGCTTACGGATTCAGCACACCGTAGCCGAGAATTTCATAATGCCAACTGGGTGCTGATTCACGCGGAAGCTATCGTCAGAGTTGTGCGCTGCGCTTACGGAACTGCCGTCGTGCAGAGTTGACGAACTGCGCCGCGAACTCATTCACAAATACCACATGGAACTCGTCAATAAAGACGTGGGTATGCTTGCCCTTCTTCCCTTTGAGGGGCACACGGTTGAGCATGCATGTTGTCGTTCGTTTTCACTGATATAGGCTTGATGATGGTTATGCCAAAGGCACCATTCGTATTTCACTTGGGAAAGTATAATACCAAGGAAGACGCTGAGGAAAGTGCTTTGAATATTAGTAGCTAAGCAGCTCGGAGAAAATAATTATACCCCACTATACCATTGACTTTGAGGGTATAGTTGGGTATAATTCTGCATAGAATAGTATCTCACAGGAGGTGCGCTATGGAGTTATCCGAAATGCAAGCGCGGGCGGCGGAGCTGGAACAGCAGATTTCTGCTTTGCCCGCTGGCTCTGTTACGAAGAAAACCGTCAGAGGCAAGGACTATTTCTACCACCGTTGGACGGAGAACAAAAAGCGGCGGGAGAAGTTTATTCCTGCGGACGAACTGGAGAATTTCCGCACCCAGATCGAGCGGCGGAAGGCGCTGGAGCAGGAGCTGAAGGTGCTGAAAAAGCAGCTGCCCAAGGCAAAACCTGCGAACCTTTCTGCGTTTACCACCAATGTCCGCACCGGCGAGGCGCTGCGTTCCTTTGCGGCATCTGTTCGCGACTATCGCAGGCGCGAGTGCTTCCGGCAGCTGCACGACATTGTATACGGTGAGCCGCAGGACAAGGTGTTCATTCTCTACGGCCTGCGCCGGACGGGGAAAACCACCATGATCCGCCAGATTTTCGCGGAGATGAGCGACACGCAGCTTGCTAAGGCAGCGTTCATTCAGATCACCGCAAAAGACACGCTGGCAGACGTGAACCGTGACCTCAAGGCGCTGGAAGCGCAGGGCTTTCGCTATGTGTTCCTCGACGAGGTGACGCTGATGGAGGATTTCATCGAGGGCGCGGCGCTGTTTTCTGATGTGTTTGCGGCCTGCGGTATGAAGATCGTGCTCTCCGGCACGGACTCGCTGGGCTTTCTCTTTACCGAGGATGAACAGCTCTATGACCGTTGCATCCTGCTGCATACCACCTTCATCCCTTACCGCGAGTTTGAATCTGTCCTCGGCATCCATGGCATCGACGAGTATATCCGCTACGGCGGCACCATGAGTCTCGGCGGCGTTCACTACAACGAGACCTCCACGTTTGCCAGCAAGGAAAGCACCGACGAATATGTGGACACCGCCATTGCCCGCAATATCCAGCACTCCTTGCGCTGCTATCAGTACGAGGGGCACTTCCGCCATCTGCGGGATTTATACGAGAAGGGCGAGTTGACCAGCGCCATCAACCGGGTGGTGGAGGACATCAACCACCGCTTCACGCTGGAGGTGCTGGCGCAGGATTGGAAGTCCCATGACCTTGGCATTTCCGCCAGCAACCTGCGCCGTGACCGCACAAATCCTACAGATATTCTCGACCGCGTGGATTTGGCTGCCGTGACCGACAGTCTGCGGAAGCTGCTGGAGATCCGCAACAAGGCGGAACAAACCGTAAAACTGGACGATGTTCACGCGGCGGAGATCAAGGAGTATCTGGACTTGCTGGACTTAACGCGGGAGGTCGACGTGTTGCACCTGCCGGATGTCAGCACGAAGTCCAGCCGCACGGTGATCGCACAGCCGGGACTCCGCTATGCGCAGGCGGATGCGCTGATCCGCAGTTTGCTGCTGGATGAAACGTTCAGCGCGCTGTCTCTGACAGAGCGCACCGCTGTGCAGCAGCGCATCCTGACCGAGATCAAGGGGCGGATGCTGGAGGACATCGTCCTGCTGGAAACCAAGCTGGCAAACCCCAAGAAGCAGGTGTTTGTCCTGCAATTCCCCGTGGGCGAATTTGACATGGTGGTATTTGACCCGGAGGCAGGCTCCTGCCGGATTTTCGAGATCAAGCACAGCGAGGAAGCTGTCCCACAGCAGTGCCGCCATCTGATCGACGAGCAAAAATGCGCCCAGACCGAGCACCGCTATGGCCCGATCACCGGAAAGTTCGTCCTCTATCGCGGGGAAAGCCAAGAGATAGACGGCATTCAGTATCAGAATGTGGAAGAATATCTGCGAAACCTTGCTTGACAAAACCGCCGCCCTGACTTCAAATCGGGGCGGCGGTTTTATGTGGCATAAAATCGGATAAACTTGTCATACGACAAGTTATACACCAAAATAAACTTGACGTATGACAAGCGAAAAGATATAATAATCTTGAGGTGAGGTATACATGCAGCTGATGAAAGAAAAGCAGGACCTGACGTATTTGTCGTGGTCAGTCTATCGCAATTCTTCCGGAACTGCCGGTTCTTTTCTGAAAGCATACTCCGAACTCGGCGGAAAGAAGACCTATTACAAGCTCTCGAACTTCGATAAGGCGCGTGGAGTCATCGGGCATGAGTGCGTGAACGAGCTGATCGTTGACCGGCTGCTGACGATGTTGGGGATTCCTCATCTGTCCTATCAGCTGATCCATGCAGATGTTTCGGTGGATGGCAGAACCCACGAAGTTTATCTCTGCGCTTCGGAGGATTTCAAGGCAAAGAGTGAGTCCAAGACCGCTTTGGATGCCTACAAAGAGTTGGAAGCGTTGCCGGATGAGTCCGCTTTGGATTTCTGCATCCGTATGGGATGGGAAGACTATGTTTATCAGATGCTGATCGTAGACTATCTGATCCTGAACCGGGATCGCCACGGTGCCAATATTGAGGTGCTGCGCAACAGCCGAAAGAAGACGATTCGTCTGGCTCCCCTGTTTGACCACGGCCTCTCTCTGCTTTGCAGCTGCCCGGATGATGCTGCGGCGGCTGCGTTCGATGTGATGGCCGACAAGCCCTGCAACAACTTTATCGGCTCAAAGTCCACATGGGATAACCTGCGTATCATTCCGAAGGATAAAATGCCAAAGCTGACGCCGCTGCACGATAGCGACAGGCGGATACTGATGGAAGGGCTGGACGGCGTGCTCTCGCAGACGCTTCAGGACAAGATATGGGAAATGATTTGGAAAAGGTGGTGCGCGTATGAAGATTTTTGCCATTCGAGATGAATCAGCACAGGAGCAGAAGGATCTGGCGTACCTCCTGTACTACGAGCAGGAAAAGCGGTTCTACATTGAGCTGCCGGAGAACGCAGCCGCATGGGAGACACCGCTGCTGCTGGACTCCTTTGTGAAGCGCGGAGAAACCACAGTCAATTCCTATTGGAGCAAAATCTGGGTTCAGCAGCGGATCGTTCCAACCGACCGCCAGAACATTGGCGAGATTTTGCGTGACAATCATCTGCAAGAATATGACGAGTATGCGCTTCTGATGTTGGCGATGGGGCGATGCGCCCAGGACGATTACTACCTCGTTCCCATTGATGAGAAGGAGCTTCCGGAAGAAATTACGAAGCGCTTCTCCAAGAGAATTGAAGATGTGCTGCCGCTGGAGGATCATTGCCTGCTGGTGTTTTTCCGGGATGGCGCGGTGAAGAAGTGCGATTTGCAGAAGCACTTTGAAAAGACGAAGGCGTTTCAGATCCTTCTCAAGAAGCCGGACTATTTTCAGCATGTGCAGATGCAGACGGGCGGATACGGCGTTACGTGGGATGTGAACATGACCGTTTCGGATACGATGCTCTATCGAATTGGCAAAAGTGTTCCGCTGACAATGGAAGACTTCCGGAACTATGCTGCACACAGAGTCATCAACGCAGCGGAAGCGGCGGAGATCTTGGGCTGCTCCCGGCAGAATATCATCGACCTGACAAAACGCGGAAAGCTCCACCCGATCAAAACATCGGAAAAGAGTACGATGTATCTGAAAAGTGAGGTTCTGAAACGAAATTGGCAGTAAATATGAGTTATACCCCCATTATGGCCCTAAACGAAACAGTATACGATAACCACCATCATATTTTCCGTTTTCTCTCACCGTTTGGGATTTATAATCCGGGTCATAGGAATAGCGCGATTTGATCTTTTGTCAAATCGCGCTTTGGAAAATATTCTATTTTACTGATTGCGTCCATGAGAGGAGAATATTAATGCTTCGCTTTAAGATAATAGAGGGATTTATTCGTCGATACAAAGCATTATTCATATTGACGGTTCTATCTGTAATAATCGCTCTCGTTTATGTTTTTACTGCTGACCTACCAGAATGGTTTCCTTTTGCAGGAGCGTTATTTACCCTGCTCGATACACTTGGCTTAGCTATCATAGCAAACTGCATCTTCTGTTATTTTCAAATCTATCTACCTGAGTGTCGAGAACATGAACGTGTGAAACCGACCGTATCATTTTCCGTCAGTAAAATCCTGACATTGATTGGTGACCCCTACGAAAGAATGTATCGGCAGAAAACAGGGAGAGAATTGGGATTTGATGAAATTTCGGAAGATGAATTGAAAAAACTGCTTGATGGAATTGACCCGAAGGGAGATTTGGGTTATAAGTTTATCGACGCTAACTCAAAACTGATTTCAGTGCCTACGTATTGGATCGTTAATAAGCACGTTGAGGACGCGCGGGATGAAATTGAGTTGCTTATCAGTCTGTTTGGAAAGTATCTAGATGCAGAGTTGATTTCCTTGCTGATGGAGATTCATAGATGTCCATATTTCGCATTGATAACAAAATTTCAGCACAGTGGTGTGCTTGATAAACTAGCCAATATTGGCCCATCAGAAGAACTTGTTCCTGTGCAGCAATTATATAAGCGCTTGAAGAAATATGTTGGTGAATGATTCTGTTACCAGTGCTAATAACTCCGTTTTGCCTACGCTACGGAGTCCTTCACGAAAATCTGGCTCCTCTTGTTAGGGGCAGTGCCTCTAAAACTCCTTGATCGCACAAAAATGTGCGTCTGCGCGTTTCTGCAGAACACTTCTGAGTATGAACGCCATTGACATTCGTGGCTTTGACTTGGTTTTTCACAATATTTCTTTCGTTTGAAATTACGCTAATGCGTGTCTTTGTTGTTTCCTCATCTTTATACTTTAGTGGCAAAGTCACAAATTTATTTTGTAAGCCCAATGATTTTCCTCTTGGCGTTTTGACAGTTTACCGTCTTTCACCGACCCCGCCAAAATTCTATTGGCCGTCGCTGCCGACACCCCACACAGCTCCCGCACATCGGCGTTCATGATATACTCATGCGTCTGCAAGAACTGCTCAATCTTCTGCCAGCGCAGAGTTTTCTTGTCCATCTTTCCATCGCTCATTGTATCACTCGTATGGATGGCGTCGATGAGCGATGCTTTGATGGCAGAGAGCATGAACTCGATGAACGCGGTGGACTCGCCTGCATCGTTGCTGGCATTGATGGCATCGTAGTATTCCTGCTGATGGTCGTGGATGATGGACTCGACCGGCAGCCATGCAAACACAGGATTCCATTTGGAGAGCAGCAACGTGTGCCAGAGCCGTCCAACACGGCCATTGCCGTCTGCAAAGGGATGGATCAGTTCCAGTTCATAATGGAACATGCAGCTTCGGATCAACATATGCAAGTCGCTGTGCTTTGCCCAATCCAACAGCTCCATGACCAAATCAGACACATACTGGGGCAGCTTGCCGAAATGCAGGACATGTCCCTCATGATCTACGACACCAACGGGCCTTGTGCGGAACATGCCGGATTCCTCCACAAGTCCGCGAGTCATGATACCGTGAGCAGTCAGCAGGCCGTCTACGGAGTAGGGGTCAAGCTCGTCCAGCCGCTCGTAAATCTCATAGGCGTTTTTGACCTCGGCAATGTCCTTGGGCGGAGCCAGAACATGCTTGCCGTTCAGAACGGCAAGCATGTTCCAGACTCAGGGTGTTTTGCTCGATGGCAAGGGAGCCGTGAATGGTTCGGATCCGATTGGTGCGGCGCAGATTGGGGTTGCTTGAAAGATGATCGTGGGCGGAAAGCCTTCCGGTCAGCTCTGAAATTTCTGCAACATCATCAATGATTTTATTTGTGATTTGAAACGGAGGTTGTTTCTTTTTCATACGCACCTCGCAGTGTTGGTTGTTATCCATAGTATAGCACCCATCGCTCATTCCATCAATCATTTTCTCGATGCACATGAGTGATGCCCTCCGAACTGGCACAATCAGCACGCGAAAACCTCTGCCTATCCGCAGAAATTTTCGGATTCTTCCCTTGGGTACCTTTTCAAATGGATTCCAATCCGATATAATATACCTGTCAACCTAACGATACAACATCACGCGAGGTGCCGCCATGAAAACGAAAGATACGCCGAAGCAATACGTTATCTACTCCCGCAAGTCCAAATTCACCGGCAAGGGCGAGAGCATCGAGAACCAGATCGAGCTGTGCCGCCAGTACATCGCCATGCACTTTGGCGAGGATGCGTCGGAAAACGTGCTGGTCTACGAGGACGAGGGCTTTTCCGGCGGCAATCTGGAGCGCCCGCAGTTCAAGAAAATGATGAAGGACTCGCAGAAGATTGAATTTGCCGCCATCGTGGTCTACCGCCTTGACCGCATCAGCCGCAACATCGGTGACTTTGCGAAGCTCATCGAGGATTTGGGCGACCGGCACATCGACTTCATCTCCATCCGTGAGCAGTTCGACACATCCTCGCCCATGGGCCGCGCCATGATGTACATTGCGTCCGTGTTCTCCCAGCTGGAGCGGGAGACCATCGCCGAGCGCATCCGGGACAACATGCACGAGCTGTCCAAGACCGGACGCTGGCTGGGCGGCACAACGCCCACGGGCTATGCCTCAGAAAGCCTGTCCAGCGTGACGGTGGACGGCAAGGTGAAAAAAGCCTGCAAGCTCAAACCCATCCCGGAGGAAATCCAGCTGGTCAAGACGATCTTCTCCGTGTTCATGGAAACCGGCTCTCTCAGCAAGACCGACCAGTACCTGTTGGAGCACCGCTGCGTCACGAAGCGCGGCAAGCAGTTCACCCGCTTTGCCATCCGGGGCATTCTCACGAACCCGGTCTATATGATCGCCGACGAGACAGCGTATCAGTATCTGAAAGAAAATAATGTTGACCTGTTTGCCGAGCGTGCAGAATTCGACGGCGAGCACGGTGTCATGGCATACAACCGCACCCTCCAGCGCCCCGGCAAGGCGAACCAGATCCGCCCCATGGAGGAATGGATCGTGGCGGTGGGCAAGCACCCCGGCATCATCGCGGGCAGCGATTGGGTGCGGGTGCAGGCCATGCTGGATGTTAACAAATCCAAGAGCTACCGCAGGCCGCGCAGCAACGTGGCGCTGCTGTCCGGGCTTCTGCGCTGCGGCGAATGCGGCGATTATATGCGCCCGAAGCTGACTAACCGCAAGAATGCGGACGGCGAACTAATCTACACCTACATGTGCTCCACCAAGGAGCGCAGCCACGGCACCGTCTGCTCTATGAAAAACTGCAACGGCAACACGCTGGACGCCAAGATCATCGAGGAGATCCGCAAGCTCTCCGCCGACAAGGAGACCCTTACCCGGCTGCTGGCGCAGACCAAGAGGGTCATCAGCGGCAGCAAGGAGGGCTACGACGCAGAGCTGGCACTGCTCCGGGAAAAACACACCGAGACGGAAGAGCGCATCAAGCGTCTAGTGGAGTCCCTGTCTGTCGCCAGCGACACGTCCGCGAAGTACGTCATGGAGCAGATTGACGCACTCCATCAGGAGAGCGAGACACAGCAGCTGCGCCTTGCCGAGCTGAAAGCCCTCACCGAACAGAGCCGGATGCTGCATCAGGAGTTTGCCTTCCATCAGGAAATGATCGAATCGTTTGCCAGCGCAGTGGATTCTGCCACGCTGGAGGAAAAACGCCGCCTGCTGCGCACCATCGTCAAAAAGGTGGTCTGGGACGGCAAAAACGCCTATGTTTACCTCTTTGCGGAGGATGGAGAAGCGGATTTGCCCCCTGTTGAGCAACCTATGTATCCGTTGGGAGAGGATAGCGAATGAACTCCGGATGCATTTCCGGCGGCTGCGGCGGGGCGGAACGACGGTTTCTTTGCAGGAAACGCTGGAAGCCGGAAAAGAGGACACCGCCCTCACCTTTTCCGACGTTTTGCAGGACAGTTTCTGCATGGAAGAAAATTGTGAGCGTCAGGAAGAAGCTGCCCGCCTGCGCCAGCTCATTGAGGGGCTGCCTGCCCGGGAGCGGAAGCTGATTTTGCTGCGCTACGGCATGGCCGGCCAGCCGCCGCTCACCCAGCTGGAAACTGCACAGCTGCTGCAGATCAGCAGAAGTTACGTTTCCAGGCTTGAGACCCATGCACTGGAGCAGCTGCGCAAAGCGTGGCACTCTTAACGATCGGGTTCATTGCCTTTCAGCCCAGCGCCACATCCAGAACCATCATCAGGCTGAACCCGACCGCAAAGAGCACAGTGCCGATATCAGAGTGCTCGCCCTGCGACATTTCCGGGATGAGCTCTTCCACCACCACATACAGCATGGCACCTGCGGCAAAACTGAGCAGATACGGCAGAGCCGGCACGATGACGCTCGCCGCCAGAATGGTCAGCACTGCACCGATGGGCTCCACGACGCCGGACAGCACACCGCCCCAGAACGCCCGGCCTTTGCTCATGCCCTCTGCCCGCAGGGGCATCGAGATGATGGCTCCCTCCGGGAAGTTCTGGATGGCAATGCCCAGCGAAAGAGCCAGCGCACCGGCCGCCGTGATCTGTGCTGTCCCGGATAAGTACCCTGCGTAAACCACCCCCACTGCCATGCCCTCCGGGATGTTGTGCAGCGTAACGGCCAGCACCATCATGGTGGTGCGCTGCAGCTGGCTGTGGGGGCCCTCAGCCTGTTGGCTGTTCCGGTGCAGGTGTGGGATGATATGATCCAGCAGCAGCAAAAACAGGATCCCCATCCAGAAACCCACCACCGCCGGGAAAAACGCCAGCTTGCCGAGGGCTTCTGACTGGTCCATCGCAGGGATCAGCAGGCTCCAGATGGATGCCGCCACCATCACGCCCGCTGCAAATCCGGTAAGCGCCCGCTGGATGTAGTCTCCCAGCGATTTTTTGAGGAAGAACACGCTGGCCGCCCCCAGCGAAGTGCCCAGAAACGGGATCAGAATCCCATAAAATGCATCTGTCATTGAATCAACTCCTTGTCAGCTGGTTAGTTATGTATAACTGCAAGGAGAGTATATCGCATCTCTCGTCTTCCGTCAATGCATTTTTTGATTGATTCTATATGGGTGCATCAAGAGAGGACTGTTGGGGCTTATTTTACAGCCTGTTTCAGCCGCTCCAGATCATCCGCATCCGGGTGAGAAAGAGCCTTGTCGAAATTCTCGATCATGGCGTCCAGATTGGGCAGATGAAGCGGCTGTTTTTTCATGTTCTCATATCGCTGGCGTACTGACATCGGCATCTTTCCCTGACACATGAAGCTGCCGATTACCGTATTGCTGCTGTGCAGCTCTTTTTGCACGGCTTTCAGGATTTTGTTAAAATATTCTTCGCTGCCGCCAAAACCAGCAGTACCAAACAAAAACACCTGCTTTCCCCGCAGCTGCTTCAAAAAGTCCGAAGAGCTTTCATCCGCTTTTCCCTTATCCGTCCAGAAACCCACATAAAGGGTGTCCGCCTCCATGGCGGCAGGGTTCGGGCTGCCAAAATAACAGCAATCTGCCTGCGGCAGGTAACTGTGCAGAGCGTCTGCCAGTAATTTTGTGTTGCCTGTTTTGCTGCTGTATACGATTGCGTAACTCATAGCTTCTCCTTTGGAGCCATTGGCTCTCTGAAATTATAATGCTTGCAATTAGGTTTCGGGAAACTGATTTTGATGAATCTCAGTGATTTTGTGCATATTGTGTTTGATTGGCTCCAGATACTTTCCGGCGAATGTTCCTATTATAAGTGCTGCATCCTGAACATTCCTGCGAACTTCCACTTTGATCTTGCACAGTATTTGGAGAATCGTGATACACTTGCTTGCTGACAAAATAAAAAGCACTTCGCGATTTCTCGTGAAGTGCCTCGGTATGGAGATTACCGGGATCGAACCGGTGACCTCTTGCATGCCATGCAAGCGCTCTCCCAGCTGAGCTAAACCCCCAGATGTTTGTTGTCGTCCGTGACGACGCTAGTAATTATATCAGGTGAGGATGGGATTGTCAACTGTTTTTGCAAAGTTTTTTGCAAGGTTTGTTCTGCTGTGCACTTTTTGCCGCAGGATTTCCCTTTTGGGCCATTCTGTGCTATGATAGAGAGGTACCGGGCGGGGCGCTCCCCTGCCCACAGAGAGGGGTGGTTCTTATGAGCGAAGCAGAGGTCAGTCAGTTTCTCTGCGTCCTCATCAAAATGGGGGAAGCGCTGCAGAACAGCGGGGCCGAGGTGTTTCGGGTGGAGGACACCCTCAACCGCATTGCGGCGGCATACGGGGCTGAGGAGGTCAATATCTTTGTCATCACATCCAGCATCGTGGTCACGCTGACCATGCCGGGCCTGCCGCCCCAGACCCAGACCCGCCGCCTGCGCAAAAGCACCGGCAACGACTTGCTGGAGCTGGAACAGCTCAATGCCCTGAGCCGCCGCATCTGCGCCGAAAAGCCTCCGGTGGAGGAGTTCCAGCAGCAGCTCAGTACCATTCTGGCACAGCCCGGGGAGCCCCGGCTCCATCTGGCGGGAAGCGTGCTGGCGGCGGCCAGCTTTGCGGTCTTTTTTGGCGGGAGCCTGTGGGACGGCGTGCTGGCGGGCGGGGTTGCAGTGTTCATCTGCTGGATGGAGCGGTGGCTTGCCCCGTTCTGCCTGAACGGTGTAGCGTTCCAGTTCATTGCGTCGTTCCTCAGCGGCATGGCTTCTCTGCTGTGCTGCCGGGTCTGCCCGCTGCTCCATGCGGACATGGTACTCATCGGCGTCATCATGCTGCTGGTGCCCGGCATTCCGTTTACCAACGCCATCCGGGATATCCTGCTGGGTGATATCATCTCAGGCTCGCTCCGGCTGGTGGAGGCCGTTCTGCTGGCGGCCATGCTGGCACTTGGCATGATGGCAGCCATCTGGCTGATGGGAGGTGCCGCATGATGCAGACGATCATCCAGCTCCTCAGCGGGGCATTGGGCTCCATCGGGTTCGGGCTGCTGTTCCACCTCAACCGCCGCTATCTGCCTGCGGCAGGCGTGGGCGGGCTGCTGGCCTGGCTGGCCTATCTGCTGGCCGCGCCCGCGGTACACGGCACGTTCCTGGCCAACCTTGTGGGCGGTGTCTGCGCGGCCCTCTACGCCGAGTTTATGGCCCGGTGGTACAACGCCCCCTCTACCCCGTTTTTCATCACGGCGGCAGTCCCCCTCATCCCCGGAAGCACCCTGTATTACTGCATGAACGCAGTGGTCTCCAGCAATCTGCTGGCCGCGGAGCACTATGGCGAGCAGACCTTTTTAGCCGCATTCGGCATTGCAGGCGGCATGGCCATTGCCTGGTGCCTGGCCGATCTCAGCCGCAAGCTGAATGCCCTGCTCACGGGGCACAACCCCGCAAAATAACACAGAAAGAAGAGCATTATTATGGATTTTTATGGAACCATCGGCCCGGCCTGTGCGGAGCTTTCCACGTTACAGCAGATGGTCCGCGCCGGAATGACCGGCCTCCGGATGAACCTTTCTCACGGCTCACTGGCCGAGCACGCCGACTGGCTGGAGCTCATCCAGAAAGCAGGCATCCGCACCCTCCTGATCGACTTACAGGGCCCGGAGCTGCGCATCGGGCGGCTGGCGTCCCCGCTGACGCTCTCCGAGGGGCAGCAGGTGTTTCTGGGTACGGGCGGCATTCCCTGCCCGGCCTGCCTTTTGGACGCCATAACCCCGGGGCAGAAGCTGCTGCTGGACGACGGCAAGCTGCTTTTGCGGGTGAACGCTGTGGACACTGCTCTCCACTGCACCGTACTGCGGGGCGGTCTGCTCCAGAGCCGGAAGAGCATCGCGGTGCCGGGCGTGGAGGTCTCCTCCCCTACCCTGACCGATGAAGACCTGCAGAACCTGCGCGTCGCCGCCGACTGCGGTGTCACAGGTGTCATGCTCCCCTTTGTGCGAAGCGCTGAAGACATCCGCACCCTGCGGGCCGCGCTGGAAGATGCCCACGCCGGGCAGATCCAGATCTTTGCCAAAATTGAGAACCTTGCCGGTGTCCGTACTTTGCCGGAGTTTCTGCCGCTGGTGGATCAGGTCGTTATCGCCCGGGGCGATCTGGGCAACGCCATGCCCCTGTGGGAGCTGCCCCGCTGCCAGAAGCAGCTGGCCTCCCTCTGCCGGGCCGCGGGCGTGCCTTTCATGGTCGTGACCCAGATGCTGGACAGTATGCAGACCCGGGCGGTCCCCACCCGCGCCGAGGTCAGCGACATCTACAATGCCGTACTGGACGGGGCCGCAAGCCTGATGCTGACGGGCGAGACCGCCGCCGGGCAGTACCCCGTGCAGGCCATGGAATACCTTGTCAAGACCGCACAGACCGCGCTGTAAATTTTTATGATGCGATGAAAAGACCTCCGGCGAGATTGCCGGAGGTCTCGTTTATTCCAAGCAAAGATCCTTTGCGAAGCCCGGTCTATTCTTCACAAATTGTTCATAGAATGATCGTATCTTCATTGATTTTAACGAAATTTCTTTTTGATTTTCATACAATTTCGCAATTGACAGAATCCCATGCGGTCCGATACAATAAAGCCAGAACGGCACCTGATCTGGACGTGCCGATGATCATTCCTGCACCCCAAAAATGACAACAAAAATTCTGAAAACAACAGGAGGCATTTACAATGAAACACCTGAAAAAACTGGCCGCTCTTCTTCTAGTGGGCGTTCTCGCCTTGTCCCTGCTGACAGCCTGCGGCGGCGGTGGCTCTACCTCCGCAGATGCACAGGCGGAAACTGCCGTGATGGCCGCCATCAATCAGAACCGTCCCGTCAATTCCGCCAAATTGCAAAACAGCAGCGAGCTCCGCAAAATAGCCAATCAGGACCTGGGTGCTGCCATCAGTGGAAAATGGGGCCAGCTCAGTTCTTCTTTTACATTCAAATCCCATACTGATTTAAAAAATGGCAAATTCGGTTACACATTCATTGCCAAGTGTGATTACAAAAATACGGACCTCGCAAAACTTATCAAAACCGACACCAGCATCAACAGCCACTATATGGACAAATGGAGCGATGTCGGTGTGGTAGTCCGGACGGTTGACGGCCAGACTTACATCGCCATCTCGGTGGCTATCGATACTTCCAAGACCTGATTTTATCCAGAAGATTCTTTTCTCCTCAAGATATCCCGCATTCCCCTGTGTAACAGAAAAAGTCAGGCTCTCCGGTAAAATGGAGAGCCTGACTTTTTGCTTTTTATTTTACTGTTCCGGTTTATTCTGGAGCTTCTTGTTGAGATAGAGGAAGAAGCCGATGTTCAGCACCACGCCCACCGCCGTGGAGACGGGGGCCGCCAGACCGATCTTCGTCAGGCTGGCGTTGGGCTGGATCAGCAGCTTTCTTTTTTCAGCGTCTTGTACGTTCCAAAGCGGAAGTGCTTATCCAGCACATCCCCCGCAAAGCCAATGGCCTTGCCCATGGTAAACGCCGCCGCAATGGTGCCGATGCCAAGGCCCTCCAGATGGTGGAGGAAACCCAGCGTCAGGCCTGCCGTCACTGCCAGACAGATGACATCGAAGCCAATTTTGATTTTGGGGTACGGAATGCCCGTAATATCGGCCAGCTCCCGGGGAAACAGGTCCGTGGGGACGATAGGCAGCTTGCAGCGGTTGGAGAGCGCAATGCCCAGGCTGATCAGGCAGTAGCTCACCACAAAATACACCACCCGCATGGGAATGTTGTAGGGCAGGACGTTGATCCATGCCTCATGCACATCCAGCAGCTTGCCGAATACAAAGCCCACCACAAAGCTGAACAGGTAGCTGGGCACAAACTTTTTGCGCAGCAGCATCAGGCTGAGCACCAGGCACCCCTGGAACAGGTAGGTCCAGGTGCCCAGCGTGAGCACGGGCCACACCTCGGAAAAGGCAAAGGGCACACTGGAAATAGCCGAAATGCCCGCCCCGGAATAGAGCATCAGCACCACGCCAAAGCTGTTCATCAGCACGGCAATGCACAGTGCCAGTTCGCCGCGGAACAGCGGCAGAGATTTTGAGTTCATGGGTTCTTTCCACCTCATCTTAAAATAAAAATCACGGCCTCTATCATAGCACGATAAAGGCCGTGATTCCAGATACAAAATGCTGAATTTCAAATCAGACCGGTCGGTTTGTTCCGGGCAGTCTTCCTCAGCAGTAGACCACCGTTTCCTCCAGAGGCTTGCGGGAGGCGTGGTTGGGCAGTGGGCCAACGCCCTCGGCTGCATAGCCCAGGTCCAGGATCATCAGCACTTCCTCATTTTCCGGCAGGCCCAGCTCTTTGGCTGCCTTGTCCGGGTCAAAGAAGTTCAGCCAGCAGCTGTCCACTCCTGCGTTGGCGGCGGCCAGCATCATGTGCGTGGCTACAATAGAAGCATCCTCCACGCCGGAATCCCGCTTCTCGCCGGGGTAAGTAAACACATGGTTTTTATCAAAGGCCACCACCAGGCAGGTGGGAGCGCCATAACGGCAGGGCGTTACAGCGTCGATCTTTTTCAGCCCCTCTTCGGACTGGACGACATAGACCCGCTGCTCCTGTAAATTTTTCGCAGTGGGGGCCACCCGGCCTGCTTCCAGAATGACCTGCAGCTTTTCCGCCTCCACCTTACGGCCACTGAAGTTTTTGCAGGAATAGCGGTTTTCCACGACCTGTGTAAATTCCATCTTGATTTCCCTCCTGATGTTCTCATCTGGGGGACAGCTGTCCCCGGTTTCCTATCCATTATACGCAAACCGGCTCCAGTCTTCAACCCTGCACGCAGGCGGTCAAAACAAGTCCAGCATGTTGTCGAGATAAATTTCTTCCCGGACTTCCAGCTGGTGCTCCGGCTTGACCAGATAGTAGAGCAAAAATTCCAGCACCAGCGCGCTGCCCAGGCCCCGCCCCTCGATCTTGAAATTGGAAAAGCCCATGGGCAGATAGGTTTCCTTGATCTCCTCCACCCCGATGAACGCCGGGCTCCGCATGGCTTTGGAAAAGCGGTACCCCTGCGCCGCGTCGGGCGCGGCACAGCGGTGATCCGGGCAGTCTTCCCCAAGGTTCTGGCGGCTGACCACCTCATAACAGCGCCTGCGGTCCCTGCAGCCCGTCCAGCAGCATTCGTTGCAGAGGAATTCCACCTTGTCTTTTTCCGCCCGGGCAAGCGTTTCCAGCTGGGCAAAGGCCTTATTGAGCCGGAAATCCGGCACCACATAGGCAAAATCCTCCCGGGCCGTCTCCTGCCGGAACGCTTCAAACTCCGTGAGGACTTTGGTGGTGGAAGAGACGAGATAAAGCTGCGGGTAGTGCTCTTTCAGGTAGCCCGCCAGCAGGTCGGAATGGACGATGACGCCGTTCCGCGGGCCGCCGCTTTCTGCCAGCAGCCTGCAAAGCGCGTTGCAGCGCTCGTCCGCCAGATGCTCCTCCCGCAGCAGCGAGTTGCTGAATGTCAGCCGGGCCGAGATGCCGTATTCCCGCAGCAGGGCCATCATCGCCTGGGGATCACACTCCCCACAGGAAAAGCGTCCCCCACCCCAGAGGCAGTTTTCCGGGGCACCGTAGAGGGAACCGATCTCGCACCAATCGTAGAAATACTCCCGGTGTGTCCGGAACAGCGGCAGGAACCGGCGGTACAGCTCGTAAAACTCAAACAGCCCCGGGAGATGATAGATCGCAGTGTTTCTCATTCCGTCTTTCGTACTCCTTTTGCTTTCCGGTTCGGGTCATTCGGTTTCTGCCTCGGCCGCTGTGATATCCCGGTAGAAAACCGCCCATGCGGCTTCCTCATAGGGGCGCACTACAAAAAAGCCCGCGCTCAGCGGAACTGCCAGCAGCGTCACCAGGGCGACCCCCATGGCCGCTGCATCGGAGAAAGCTGCCACGACCCACGAAAACCCGGCCAGCATCGGGAGGACACAGAGCAGTTCCCAGCCGATGAAGCTGAAATCCAGGCAGAACAGACGCCATTTGTTGCCGTCCATGATCCGCCGCGATTCCGTAATGGCCTCGTTGGCCGTCAGGGCAGGGTGTTCCGCCATGATGTACGGAGCCATTGCATAGCTGTAGGATTTTACAATGCCGGGGATCACCAGCAGCAATGACCACAGTGCCACATACAGCCCCTGCAAAAATTTCAGGCAGAAGCCATCCCACAGGCGGCCTTTCTGGGAAAACAGGTCCGAAACAGCGGCCGCTTTTCCGTCCGCCAGATTCAAGTTGAACCGGGCATATCCCAGCCGCACGGCACCGCCCACCACGAGGGTGAAGAGGGTCCAGACCACGATGCAGACCACCAGCACTGCCAGCAGCCTGCCGCCGTTGGCCTGTGAAAACAACTCAAGGGAACCGCCGGGCGTGATGTTGGAATTCTGGTTGGCACGGTTCGCGTTGGATGTAATGTTCTCGGTTGCGTTTACAATATTGGCACCCAGCGCACTGGCGAGCAACCCGGCCAGCACCGCTGTTTTCCATCTTCCACGCAGGGCATCCCGGGCAAGAGCACGGTAATCAGCAGCTAGTTTCATATCGGCAGCCTCCTTATTCGCAATGGACCGCATTTCTTTCAACTGAAAATTGGTTTCTTTTTCTTAAATACGGTTCATCATACTGAAAAATTGCAGCTTCCCGGGCCGGCAGGCAAAAATTTTTTCCGGCACACAAAAGGAAAAGGCAGCACTCGATTGCAGAAGTGCCGCCTTTTCAGGAGAAGAAAGTAGATGGTTCCGTTATGCGCTCATTACACCAGGCCCGTCAGCTGGGGCAGGGCCATGGACACTGCCGGGATGTAAGTGACCAGCAGCAGGCCGCCAATGATGGCGACATAGTACATGAGCATGTAAGGCAGGATCTTTTCCAGGCTGGTACGGCCCACCTTGATGCCGACGAACAGCGCGTTGCCGACAGGGGGCGTGATGTTGCCGATGCAGAGGTTGTACACGAGGATCATACCAAAGTGGATGGTGCTCATGCCAAAGCTCTGGCAGATGGGCAGGAACAGCGGGGTGAAGATCAGGATCGCCGGGGTAACATCCATGAAAGTGCCGGACACCAGCAGGATGACGTTCATGATCAGGAGGATGATGTACTTGTTGTTGGTCAGGCCCAGCAGCAGAGCCGCCACGGCATCGGGGATCTGCAGGAACGCCATGACCCAGCCCAGAATGTTGGACACGCCAACCAGGAAGACAACCATGCCGGACATCTTGGCAGAGTCCACAATGATCTTCCACAGGCTCTTGAGGTTGATGGAGCGGTAGCAGAATGCCAGGATGAGAGCATAGACCACGGCGATGGCAGAGCCCTCGGTGGCGGAGAAGACGCCGCCCACGATGCCGCCGATGACCACGATGATCAGGGAGAGGGAGGGCAGAGCGCGCAGGGTGCAGACGCCGAGGTTCTTCCAATCGAACTTGCCGGGGGTCCCCTTATAGCCCAGCTTCTTGGCCAGGATGACACCGACCACGGCGCAGGCCAGAGCCCAGATGATGCCGGGGACATAACCGGCCATGAACAGGGCAGCCACGGAGGTACCGCCGGAAGCCAGCGAGTAAGTGATCAGGGCGTTAGAGGGAGGGATCAGCAGGCCGGAGCAGGAGGAGGCCGCATTGGTAGCAGCGGTGACAGCCGGGTCATAGCCCTGCTCCTCGGCACCGTCGCGGATCATGGAGCCAACGGCAGCAGCGGCGGCGGAAGCGGAACCGGAGATGGCACCGAACAGGGCGTTGGTGCCGATGTTGGTGATGAGCAGCGCGCCGGGCAGCTTGCCCAGGATGGACATGACGAAATCCACCAGGCGCTTTGCGATGCCGCCCTGGTTCATGATGTTGCCCGCCAGGATGAAGAACGGAATAGCGGTCAGGCTGAACTTGCTCATGCCCACGAACGTGCGCTGGGCAGCCGTCAGCACGGCAACGTTCAGGTCAATGGACGAGAGGATGGCCGTCAGAGAAGAAACGGCGATGGCGTACGAGATGGGCACGCCCAGGAACAGCAGCACCAGCAGGACTGCCAGAATGACCAACAATGCTTGAATTGCCACGGTTTAGCCCTCCTTCTTTTCGTTTGCAGCGGCTTTCTCGGCCTCGACCTTGGCGATGGCCTCGGAAGCCTCATCGGCGACCTCCAGCGAGATGGTGCCGTTGGCAATGCCGATGATGTTCAGGATGGAATACAGCAGGATAACCACGCCGCAGATGGGCATGACCCAGTAGAATACGCCGACTGCCACGCCCAGCGAGGAGGTCTGCTGGCCCATGGCCAGTTTGGAGACCTGGAAGCCGCCGAAGACGAGGATGGTGGCGGAGAAGAGGAACGCCACGACCTCCCACAGGATGTGGAACGCCTTGCGCATCCCGGGGTTCATCCGGTCCACCAGAATGGGGATATTCATGTGGCCGCGCTCACCGGAAACGATGGTGGCACCAAACAGGGTGCTCCAGCCAAACAGATAGCCGACCAGCTCCTCCGACCAGGTGGAGGGAGAGTTGAAGATATAACGGGCAATGACCTGATAGGTGGTCAGGATGACCATGACCGCCATGCTCAGGCCAGCCAGAAGCTCAAGCGCCTTGTTCAGCGCGGTACGAAATTTTTCCATATTGGCCTCTCCTTAGTTTGCGGACGCGTATTCGGCGTTGTATTCCTGAATGCGGTCATAGATCGACTGCAGCTCGGGGTTGGCAGCCAGCACCGAGGTGTGCAGGGGTGCCATGGCCTCCTGGAACGGAGCCGTATCCGGGTAGAGGAAGTTGACGTGCTGCTCGTTCTCAGCCTTGTTCTTCGCCTCTTCCACGGCAGCGGCCCAGGCATCCCGCTCCACCTGATTGATGAGCTGGAAGCCCTCCTCAAAGATGGCCCGCTCGTCGGGCGAGAGGTTGGAGAGGAACTCGTAGTTCGCCACCAGCAGGTCGGGGACCATCTGGTGCATGTCGTAGGAGTAATACTTGCAGATATCGCCGTGGCCGTTGTCGGTCAGGGCCAGCTCGTTGTTCTCCGCGCCGTCCAGAATGCCGGCCTGCAGGGCGGTGTACACATCACCAAAGCCCATGGGGGTGGCGGTACCGCCCAGCAAACGCATCATCTCCACATTGGTGGGAGACTGCTGGACGCGAATTTTGAGGCCTTTCAGGTCAGAGGGCTGGTTGACGGGGGTCTTGACGGTGTAGAAGTTGCGGGTGCCCGCGTCCAGCCAGGTAACGGTCTCCAGACCAGCTTTCTGGGTGGTCAGGAAGATCGGGTCGGTGACCTCATTGTCCTCCATGGCGGCGTGGTAAGCCTCCTCGCTGGAGAACAGATACGGCAGGTTGAAGATCTGGTACTGGGAGCTGAACGTCTCCATGATGGCGTTGGAGGCCACCACAAAGTCGATGGCGCCCGTCTGGGTCAGCTGTACCATTTCGGTCTGGCTGCCCAGCAGCTCGCTGGGGTAAACCTCCACGCGGTACTTGTCCCCCAGTTTCTCATTGATAAAATCCGCAAACGCGGTCAGGCCCAGGTGGTCGGGGTGGTTGGCCGACTGCACATGGCCAATGCGGATGATCCGGCGGTCATCCGCAGCCTCTCCCCCGCCGCATCCGGTCAGCAGCAGGCCGCTTGCCAATGCGGCCGTGCCCATCAGCGACAGGAATCTTCTTCTCTTCATGCGTTGTGTCCTCCCTTTTTCGATTCACGGTTTGTAAATTTATTGTAACAAAGGGTTCTTTGCCGCGAAACGGGAATTTTTTGTGAACCGCAGGACTATTTTGTCATTCTTGTATCCAAGTACAATTTTTTCGTCTTCGAGGAGAAAGAAACTGGCAAAAAAGAACCGGAAGCACGTCCAAATCAGACGTACTTCCGGTTCTTTGCCACACTTTAGTTGTTTAAATTTTCTAGCCGGTATTCCGAGGGGGTCTTGCCGGTGATCCGCTTGAACACCCGGGTAAAATAGTTGGCATCGGCATAGCCGCAGGCGGTGCTCACGTCTTTCAGGCTGAGGCGGGGGTCCAGCACCAGCTGCCGTGCTTTCCCCACCCGGTACTCGTTGAGGTAGGCCGAAAAGTTGACCTTGAAGCACTGCTTGAACCTCTTGCAGAAATAGGCATCCGAGTAGCGCAGGGCTGTTGCCGCGTCCTGCATCGAGATATCCTCCCGGTAGTGGGCTTCAATAAACGAGAGCATCTCCGCCCGGATGATGGAGGTGCGGACATCCTCGTCCTCTTCCTCGGTGTGGAGCGGGGCAGCCGGGGCCGTAGGCTGTGCCCGTGGCGGCAGCGGCGTGCTCCGGGCCGACACCTGCCGGATGGCGTCCTCTACCGCAAACACCAGCTCCTGCTCCTTATAGGGCTTGAGCAGGTAGTCCAGCGCCCGCACCGCAATGGCCTGCTTGGCGTAGGCAAATTTATCATATCCGGTCAGGAAGAGGATGCCGCAGTTCTTGTCCGTCTCCCGGATCTTGCGGGCCACTTCCAGCCCGGTGTAGCCGGGCATCTCAATGTCCAGGATGACCACCTGCGGGGCCTCCCGGGCAAACAGCTCCAGCGCCTCCCGCCCGTTGCGGGCCTCGTACAGGACAATCAGGTCGCCCAGATACTTTTGCAGCGTCTTGCAAAGGACTTTCCGCTCGATCAGCTCATCCTCCGCCACCAGCAGCTTGCACTTCATGCCCGTTCCTCCTCTTCTCCCTGAGGGATCTCAAACCGGATGACGGTGCCATGTCCCGCCCGGCTGAACACCTGCATTTTTCCGGTATCCGGGTAGAGCATGGACACCCGCCGGAAGATATTTCCCAGTCCGATGCTCTTTCCGGTCTGTTCGCTCTGCCGCATTTTTTCGCTCAGAGCGGCAAGTTCCTCTTCCGTCATTCCTTTGCCGTTGTCGGCCACGGTAACGTACAGCATTCTCCCCTGCCGCCAGACCCGCAGCAGGATGCGCCCGCCCTCCTCGCAGGCTTTCAGCCCGTGGGAGAACGCGTTCTCAATGACGGGCTGCAATGTAAACGACGGCAGCCGCACCCGCGCCGGGTCTACCAAGATCTGCTTTTCCACGGTAATGCGTCCATCAAACCGCATCTGCTGGAGGTAGATGTAATCTTCCAGCCCGTCCAGCTCCTCTTCCAGCGTCACCTCCTGCTGCTTGGTGCGCAGGTTGTGCCGGAACAGGTTGCCCAGGCTGACGATCATCTTGTCGGTGGTCTCGGCGTCTTCCAGCCGGGCCATGCAGGAGATCATGTTCAGGGTATTGAAGAGGAAATGCGGGTTCACCTGGCTCTTGAGCATCTCCATTCGGGTGTGATCCAGGTCTTTTTCCAGGGCCAGATTCCGCACTTCCTCCCGGTGGAGGGCGTTCAGGGTAGCCAGATGCTCCTGCATGGCGTGCTTCATCTGGTTGAACGTCCCGGTCAGCCGCCCCACCTCATCCTGGCTGTGGACCGGCAGATCCTGCCCGGAAAAATCGTTGTCCGCGATGCTGCGGGAAGCCCGCGCCAGCGCCAGCAGGGGCCGCACCACGGCCCGGGACAGCAGATCCAGCAGCACCAGCATCAATGCCAGCGCCATAAGGAACAGCCCCAGATACACCCAGGGCAGCTGCTCCAGCTGGTCGGCCTGTGCACTGTAAGCGGCGTTCTCCTGCTCCAATGTGGCCTGCGTCAGCCGGAGGGCGTACTCGGAGAGGTAATCCTGCAATTCCATCACCCGGTACATCTGGTCCACATAGGTCTCCGTCGCCGGGGCCATCTGCAAAAAGGCGTCCCGGTACTTCTGGTAGCCCGCATAGCCCTGCAGCAGGTTCCATGTGCGGGCGTAGCGCTCCTCGCCGATCTTTTCATAATCAAAGGGCAGCTCCGCCAGGCTGGCTTCGGTGATCTCGCAGGCCGTCTGATACTCCTCCGTGTTCTCCTGCGAGGGCTCCCGCACCATCCGGGAGAACGCCTTGGTCTCCGCCGCCAGCGCATCCTGCACGGTGTAACAGGCGCTGTTATCGGCCAGCATCGCGTCAAAGGCGGTGCTGGTCCACCGCCCCACAGCGGTAGCCATCCCGATGGACACCAGCGTCACGGCCAGAATCGCCCCCAGCCAGCCGGTCACTTTCCGCCGCAGCGAAAGTCCCCGCACCCGTTGCTCTGCCATCTTCTCCCCTCCCCGCTGTTTTGTCCGTTTCGCATTTTCTTTAGTATAGTGTTTTTGCGGGCAAAGTGCAAGCTGAACCAAAAAGCACCGCGCCCCTCCCCGTTTCCGGGAAACAGAGCGCGGTGCCTTTCTGGTTTTATGGGATCAAGGGGTCAGCCCTCAGCCGCGGTACTCGGCTGGCAGCTGGTCGAGGGTCTGCCACTTGGTCATGGCGTCCTCCAGCTTCATACCGTTGGCCACGGCGTCGCGGCGGCAGGCGTTGACAGCCTGGATCTCTTTCATCTTCTCGCCGGTCAGGCTGTAGCCTTTCATGGCAATGAGGGTGGCAGCCCATGCCACCATGGGGATGATGCAGAACAGCACGATGACCACCCGGTTCATGCCGGGGGTGTAGGGGTCGTACTGGGTGGGCAGGCTTTCGAGGCCGATGAAGCTGACTGCAACACCCACAACGGTAGCGGACAGGCTGGAGACCAGCTTGTCCACCAGGCTGAACAGGGTGCCCATGATGCCCGGGATGTAGTTGCCGGAGCGGTAGGTCTCGTAGTCGGAGCAGTCGGCCACCATGGGGATGGGCATATCAGCCGTTGCGTAGTAAGCGCCATAGCCGATGCCGAAGAACGCGATGAACAGGATGGTGTACAGATTGATGGACAGGCCGTTCTCGCCCATGATGGACAGGGTGAACGCATCGCTCTTGCCCCAGAGCAGCAGCAACACCAGCACGCCGATGTAGCAGAGGAACGCCACGGAGACATACTTCATCAGGCTGGCTTTCTGGCCCTGCTTCTGGCTGGTGCGGACGGTGAGCAGGAAGAAGGGCACGCTGAACACATAGCCCAGCACCATCATGGGCAGGTAGAGGCCGTCGTAATTGCCCATCATGCAGCCGTACAGCATACAGAGCACGGTGGTGTTGGTGGCGATGGAAAGTGCCAGCTTGCAGCCAGCACCGGCCACCATCAGCCGCTGCATGGGGTTATTGTTCTTGATGATCTGGATATACTCGGAGACTTTGACTTTCTCGGTCTTCTCGCCGCCGATGCCGAAGTACTTGGGCTGATCTTTCTCCCAGATGCCGATAACGGCCAGCAGGGTGAGCAGAATGGAGATGACGATGCCCACAGGAGCCAGGGTACGGAAGAACCCGGCGGAAGCGTAGCCGCCCTCATAGTTCTTGGCCAGGATGGGGGCAAAGAACTGCATGGCACCCATGCCCAGCAGGCTGCCCACCGTGTTGAAGATGGTAAACAGGGGGCGCTGCTTGGGGTCGTTGGTCAACACGGTCTGGCCAGAGCGGGTGCAGCTGGTCTGGAACGTATAGCCGATGACCCAGACCGCGTACAGAGCCACAAACGCCACGTAGCGCAGAGCCATGGCGCTGGCCGGGATGAGGGGGGTCAGGCAGTACAGCGCCAGGATGCTGGCCGCCATGATGAGGTTGCCAATGACCATGAACGGCCGGAACTTGCCGAATTTGCCGTTGGTGCGGTCCATCAGCGCGCCGATGATGGGGTCGGTGATGGCGTCGAACAGGCGCATCCCCGTGACCATGACCGAGGCAAAGAGCATGGAGAGGGCCAGCACCTTGCTGCCGAAAGTAGCGATGTAGGAAAGCACCAGCACATAGTACACGTTGGTCGCGCCGTTGTTCAGCGGAAACAGCACCAGCTGGTAGGTTTTGGCGCGGTTCAGGCCCGGCGCCTTTGCGGTTTGTTCACCCATTTGCGGTGTCTCCTTTTTTCTAAAAAAGCGGCAGCCTGCCCGCCTTTTGTTGGGGGGACAGGCTGCCTTGGGTTTCTTGCGGGGGATCCTTGGGGAAATGAAAAGAAGATGAAAAGAATCTACTTGGAGCTTACTGCTGGTCCGCCGCGGGAGCGGTGTTCACAGCGCTCTTCTTGGCTTTGAGGGCCTTGCTGAGCTGCCATGCGCAGAGCACGGTCAGCACAGCCAGCACAGCGATCAGTGCATAGATCGCTGTCTGCCACCAGGGGGTAACGGTCTTCAGGGTATCGGTGGATGCCCAGCCGTTCATGGCGTTGGAGTTGACGACGGTGTACAGGATGTGATGCATTGCGTTGCGCATCTGGGTCACGATGTAAGCGTCGTTCTCATAGTTCGCAGCCTTGGTGGTGTGGATCTTGGGCATGGGGCTGTCCCAGATATCGGAACCGGCGATCAGGCCGTCCACCAGATCCATGTACTGGCTGGAACCAGAGAAGTCGGTGATGCACATGCCGCGCATCCCCAGCTCCTCACGCAGGAAGCCGGTCAGCAGGTTCTGGTTTGCGCCGCACCAGGTAGCGCCCCAGCGGTTGAAGCCGGTCATGACATCCCACGCGCCGCCATCGGTAATGGCCTTATCGGCCACTTCCAGATAGATCTCACGGGCGGTCTGCTCGTTCAGCCAGGTGTTCACGCCGCGGCGGCTGGTCTCGGAGTCGTTCAGGGCAACGTGCTTCAGGTAGACGTACACGCCCTTGGACTGGATGCCCTGCACCTCGGCAGCGCAGATGGTGCCAGCAATGAACGGATCCTCCGCGTAATACTCGAAGTTACGGCCGGAGTAAGCGGTGCGGTGCATGTTGATGCCGGGGCCGTACAGGCCGGAGTAACCCATGGCCAGGCAGTCCTCGCCAATGCAGCGGCCCACATCGTTGATGAGGTCTACATTGAAAGTAGCAGCCATGACATCCTCAGAGGTGTAGCACATAGCGGACGCACCGCCGGTCAGGGCAGCAGTCAGGCCCTGGGGACCGTTCTCGTCCTTGGTAGCCGTCTTGCCGATGGAGGCGGCAGCGGCCGTGTTGTGGAAGCCCAGGGTGATGGTGTTGACCATCTCGTCATAGGTCAGCTGATCCAGCAGGGTATTCCACTCGGGATCATCAAAGTCCTTGCCGATCATGGAAGCCAGGGTCAGACCGTTCTTGGCACCCAGAGTGGGCATCTCGACGCTGTCGGCCAGGCTGCCGTCGTACTGGGTGAATGCCAGGTCCGCAGCCAGAGTCTCGTTGGCAGTGAGCTGTGCGGGAGCGGTGGGGATGGTGCCGGTCCAGTCAGAGCGGCTCATCCAGGTCACGGAGCCGGGAGCGTCGCTGCTCTTGTTGGGGTCGGACTCATCAAACAGGTTGGTGATGGCAGTGCCGTTGGCGCTGACAGCGTAAGTGGTGGTATCCAGAGCAGGGTTGTTCCAGGTGTAAACCAGAGAAGCATCGCCATCGGCGGTCATGCGGCCGTTGGTGTTTTCCACGGTGTAGCCCTTGGCAGCCAGGATGTTGTTCAGGGCGTTGTGGGAGTCGGTGCCCACGGTGAAGTAGTAGTCGCCAGCGTCCACGATGTAGGTCTTGGCCTTGTTGGCATCGTAGGTGCGCAGCTCGCTCTTCTTGACGGTGATGTTCACGGTCTCAGAAGCGCCGGGAGCCAGAACATCGGTCTTTGCGAAGCCAGCCAGCTCGACTGCAGCCTTTTCAATGCCGTTGGCCTTGTCGTAATCGGTGTAGGGAGACTGGAAGTAGACCTGCACGGTCTCCTTGCCGGAATAGGTCTTGCCGGAGTTGGTCACGGTCAGGCTGATGTCAAAGGCATCGTCAGACTCGGTGACATTGAAGTTGCTGTAGGTGAAATCGGTGTAGCTGTCGCCGTAGCCGAACGGATAAGCAACCGTCTTGGCCCAGTCATAGTCGCCCGCGTTCGCAGTGCCCATGACCACATCCTCGTAACGGGTCTCAAAGTAACGGTAGCCCAGGTAGATGCCCTCCTGGTAGACGCTGTACATGCCCTGCACGTCGGCACCTTCGGTCAGCAGGTTGTACTCTGCCGCGTTGGGGTAAGCCTGGGTGTAGAAGTTGTACATGGCGGGGTTTGCCATGTTGTCGTACAGGTAGGTATCAACCAGAGAGCCGGAGGGGGTCACCGCGCCGGACAGCAGCTGTGCCACACCGTTGATGCCGGTCTGGCCCACGTCGCCGATCCACATGGCAGCGTCGATGCCGTAATCCTCACCGCAGATCTCGGGGTTGAGGAAGTCCAGCTCGATGGCGTTGGAACTGTTGAGCAGGACGATGATGGACTTAAAGGTGCCGTTGTCTTTCAGAGCCTTGAGGTTCTGCAGCAGCTCCAGCTCCTCCGCGGAGAGAGCCAGATAGTTGCCGTCGCCCTCCTGGCCGGAGATCCAGCTGTCGTTGGTGCCATTCTCACCGCTGGGCAGGTCAGCACCCTCGCCGCCGGAACGGGAGAGGACCACGATGGCGGCATCGCCGTACTCGGCAAAGCTGCTCTCAGCGCTGGACAGAGCGCTCCAGGGAGCCTCGTTGACCGCATACTGGGTGTTCGCCTCCAGGGTATCGGAGATGGAAGCAGGGGTCATGCGGCTGTACTTGCTCATCATGGAGTCAGAGCTGTACAGGTTCCACAGGGTCTCGTTGACGGAGATGCCCTGGGACTCCAGAGCCTGCTTGAAGTTGGGAGCCTTGCTGGTATCGACAGAGCCGGAACCGGTACCGCCGTACATCAGGTCCACGGAACCGTGGCCGAACAGGCTGACCTTGGCGCCCTGTGCCAGAGGCAGGGCAGCGTTCTGGTTCTTCAGCAGGGCTGCGCCCTCGGCCTCGACCTGAGCGCACAGCTCAGCCTCATAAGCCTCACGCTCCTCATCGGAAGCAAAGCCTTTTTTGAAATACTCGGTATCCTCGGTGTTGCTGCTGTCGTGAATGATCTGATAGGTCGATGCATTCAGAGCAACGTTGATGGTGGTGGCGTACTGGTTTGCAATGATATTGCCAACGATGGCCGCGATCGTCAGGACCGCGGTGATGGCAGTCAGAGCAGACCATAAACCCACCTTGGATTTCTTGTTCTTCATGGGTTCTCCTCCTTTTTATTTATACAATAGCCGGCTTTGTGGGAAAGGCGGCGCTTGCCTTGGGGAATCCGCCCGGGCTTACACCCAGTTGGCGCTCTTGGACTTGGTCTTGATCAGCTTGTAGCCGGGGTTGGGGGTATCCACCTTACGGAACGATGCCGTGTCGATGCACTCCCCTGCCACAGCCTGCAGCTTGACCTCGCCGTTCAGCGGCACTTTGAACGTGAAAACATGCTCGCCGGTCTGCTCCGCGATCTTCTGGCCGTCCGCAAACAGGGCAACGGTCTTCTGGTTGGAGTAGACCTTGACTTCGATCTCGCTGGCGGTGCGGTCCGTAAACCGCTTGGAGCAGATGTGGACGAACGCCTCATCGCTCCACCATGCCTTATAGAGGTAGAAGCTGTCTTTCTTGGTCTTCCGGTCAAACGTGACCAGACCTTTATGGTTCATGCCCGGCTCGCCGCCCTGGTCACGGGCGTCGGCTGCAAAATCGAACATGTTCCAGACGTGGGTGGACCACATCCAGGGGTGACGGTCGAAGCAGCGGAGCATGTACTCGTGGTATTTTGCCTGATACTCCTCGGTGTGGTCGCCCCGGCGGGGGTGCTCACTGTGGAGGTTGGGCATTCCCTCCGCGCCGTACTCCGAGAAGCCCAGCGCCCGGTTGGGATACACCAGATGGAAGAAGTTGAGCCATAGGTCGTTGAGGAACAGCCCCGGCACATACCAGCCCAGGTAGAGGTTCCAGCTCACCAGATCGGTGATGTGGGCCACCGGGTTGAACGGGCCGCACATGGCGTAGCAGGCCAGCGTGGTCAGGCGGGTGGGGTCCATCTTGTGGCACAGGTCGTTGAGCATGTGGTGGTTGTCCAGCATGTCGGCCTTATCCTTGGTGGAAATGGTGATCTCATTGGAGACGCCCCAACAGACGATGCAGGGATGGTTGTAGTTCTGGTAGATCAGCTCTTCCATCTGGTCGATGGTGTTCTGGCGGCCATTGGGCAGGTGCTCGGAGATATAGGGGATCTCAGCCCAGACCACCATGCCGTACTCATCGCACAGGTCGTAGAAGTACTGGTCGTGCTGGTAATGGGCCAGCCGGATGGTGTTGGCACCCAGCTCCCGGATGAGAGTCATATCCTCATCGTGCATCTCCCGGCTGATGGCATTGCCCAGACCCTTGCGGTCCTGATGGCGGGAGACGCCGTGGAGCGGGTAAGAGCGGCCATTGAGGAAGAAGCCTTTCTTGGGGTCTACCCGGAAGCTCCGGACGCCCATGCGGGTGGAAACGGTGTCCACCACTTCCCCGCCCTGCTCGAGCTCCACCACGCAGGTGTAGAGGTAGGGGTCTTTCACGCCGTCCCACAGGTGGGGGTGTGCCAGCGTCATGGTGACGTCTTTGCCCTCGGCGGCGGCCACGGTGTTGCCCTCGGCGTCATTCAGGGTGACGCGGACGGTGCCCTCGCCCTCGAGGCGGGTCTCCACCCGGATGTCGGCGGTGTGATCCTTGCACAGAGTGGGCGTCACTTTCACGCCGGTGTCGCCGTAATGGCCCAGTGCAATGTGATCTTTATGGACCACCAGCAGGCTCACGTCACGGTAGATGCCGCCGTAGAACGTGAAGTCGGCTTTCTGGGGGTAAACGTGGTCGTTGACACTGTTGTCCACCTCCACGGTCAGGATGTTCTCCTCTCGCAGCAGGGTGGTGATGTTGGCGCGGAACGTGGAATAGCCGCCGTCGTGCACACAGACCTCGGTGTCGTTCAAGACGACTTTTGCGCTGGCGTTCACGCCCTCGAACTGGAGCCACACCTGCTGGCTGACCTCCTCAAAGGCCGGAGCCGCAAAACGGGTGCGGTAGACGCAGGTGCCCCGCCAGTAATCGTTGCCGCCGTCCTGGCCGTCGATGGCGTTCCAGGTGTGGGGCAGGTCCACGGCAGTGGTGTTCCCCTCCGGGCCGATGAACTGCCAGTTTTTCATCAGTCGGACAATTTTGCGCATAAGCCGTCTCCTTAAACTTGGTCGTATTTTCACGGGATTCATTCCGTTCGTTTTCGTTCGTCAGTATTTTATCAAAGCAAATATTTTTTGCAAGATGGTTGCGAAAAGTGGTCGTTTTGAGAGGATATTCGGTTTTTCGCTTCCAAATCCAAAGCAAAATCATTGTGCAACTTTCACAATCAGTTGTATCCAACAAACGTTGCGAATCGCCAGAGGCTCTCCCTTTGGGAGAGCTGGCGCGCAAGCGCCTGAGAGGGCAAGGACGCTTCCAAACAATAAAAATACAGCGATACGCATTCTCTTTGTCAGAGTCCGCATATCGCTGTGTTTTCATTATTTTGTTTTACTCTCCCTGCTTCAGCGGGAAAATGATCTTGATGGCAAAAAAGCCGTTCTGCGTTTCCGTGGTCAGGGTGCCGCTGTATTTCTGCACGATGCGGCGGAGCACTTTCAGCTCGTAGGCCTCGGTACGGGTCGCGGCAGCCTCCGGCTCCCGAGCCGGGCTGATGACGTTGATGACGATAAAGCTCTGCCGCACGCAGACCAGCAGGTCGATGTTCCGCCGGGCCGGGTCGGGCGTCCGCACGGCTCCCTCTATGGCGTAGTCCAGCGCGTTGGCAAACAGGGCGTACAGGTCGCCGGGCTCAAAGCCCTGCAGGCAGCTGCCGTTGGCCACTGCATTGAGCTGCACCCGCCGGGACTGGCAGAGCAGGGTCTTCTCGGTGAGCACCACGTCCAGCACCTCGTTGCCGGAGTTCGCCCCGGCGTCGTAGAGGCGGGCGGCGTTCTCCGCCTCCTCCAGCGTCTCCCGCGGCACCGCGTCCGGGGCCAGCTTGCGCAGGGCCGCGATCTGCACCCGCAGCTCGTGGCAGCGCTTGTTGATGATGTTCACGTTCTGCCGCGCCACCTGATACTGCTGGCGCTGCCGCTCGTAGAGCAGATTCAGTGTTTCCATCTCCTTTTGGAGGTCGGATTTTTTGAACAGTTCCGTCTGCAGATAGAGCAGCGTCAAAAAGTAAAGCTGCCCGATGAGGGTGGTGCCCACAACACTCATGGGCCAGTCCAGCGCCTGGGCACTGCTTAAAAGCGCCGCCTGCAGCATGAACATAATCCCCATAAAAAACGCGCTGGCCAGCTGCCGGGGCCCGATGTGGTACACGCCTTTGTCCGGGATCTTCCGGGCCAGTGTCCCGCAGATGACTCCATAGAACACCACACCCGTCAGCACCTGCAGCAGCTTGACCGGGACACTGTTTATATTCAGCGGATGGCTTTTCACCGCGCAGAGCAGCTCAAAGAGGTTCCAGCCCTCGTAAGCCGTCTGGGCCGTCAGCAGGCTCCACACCGCGCAGTAGAGGGCACTCTTTTTGTCGATCTCCACACAGGCATAGATCATGGCACCCAGCAGGATAAAAAAGCCGATGTACATTCCCAGCAGGGAGACCTGCAGCTGCACCAGCGAGTTGCTCTGGGCCATGGGGTCCAGCAGCCAGGTCAGGGCCATCAGGGACAGCAGCAGCTCCACGGCCCGGAGCCAGAACCGTTCCCGGTGCTTGAGCGGGTAGCAGAACGCCAGCGCCGCGCCCCACCGCAGCACCGCCCGAAAAAACACATGCCTGCCGACAACGATCACAGCACACCTCCCAGATAGGAGGCCACCGCCGTCATAAAGGCGGCTTTCTGGCGACGGCTGATCTCCAGGCGGGCGTCCCCCACCTGCACAAAATCATTTTCCACGCCCCGGACGTACTGCAAGTTGACCAGATAGCACTGGTTGCACCGGGCAAAGTGGTAGGCAGCCAACTGCTTTTCAGCCCCGGCCAGGCTCCCCCGCACCGCGTACTCCTGGGTGGCGGTGTGGTAGTAGAGCATCCGGTTGCGGGTCTCCAGATACAGGATATCGCCGGTGTCCAGCAACTGCATCCCGCCGCCCGAAAGCTGCAGGGCCACCTGCCCACCCTTGCGGCGCTGCACCCGCTGGATGGCCCGGGAGAGCTTGGTGCAGAACGCCCCATAGCTGACCGGCTTGAGCACATAATCCAGCGCGTCCACCTCGTACCCCTTGATGGCGTACTGGGCCATGTTGGTCACGAACACCAGCACCACATCCGGGTCCACCGCACGGATGCGCTCCGCCGCCCCGAAGCCGCCCAGCCGGGGCATTTCCACATCCAGAAAAATGATGTCATACCCGGGCTGGTACCCCTCAGCAATGATGGCCCCGTCCGCAAAGGGTTCCACTTCCGCCTGCAGGCCCTGCTCCCCGGCGTACTGCCGGATGAACTGGCACAGGCTCTCCCGCACCTCGGTCTGGTCTTCCACCACCGCGATCTTCAGCACGGCTGCTCCTCCTTTTCACACTTCCTGTTTTTCGGCTTACCGGTGTCCCTCCAGCCAGCGCAGCGCAAAGTAGCTGTACGCCGCGCTGCCCTCCCAGAGGACGCTGTCATCAAACCGGACTTTGGGGTGGTGCTGGCCGTAGCGGTAGCCCCGCTCCGGGCTGCCGCAGGCCAAAAACATGCTCACCGTGGGCACCTCATGGCTCACGAATGCAAAGTCCTCACTGCCGCCGCCAGGTTTTCCACCCGTGAGCGGGGCCATATCCATGGCACCCTTCCCCAGCAGGTCGGTCATATAGGTCATGGCATCCTGTGCCAGGGCCTTGTCCACCATCATGCAGGGGCAGTAGTCCGAGAACTCCACCTCCGCTGTGCAGCGGAACGTCTTTGCCACGCCCTCGGAAATCTCCGTCATCCGCTGCCGGATGAACGCCCCGGTCTTGTTGTCGGGGTCGGTGGTGCGGATGGTGCCCCACATCTCGGCGGTGTCCGGGATGACATTGGAAGCAGCTCCCGCCGCAAACCGCCCGGTGGTCAGCACGCCAAAATCATTCTGGGAGAGTTCCCGGGCGTTGATCTCCTGCAATGCAATGTGGATATGGGCCGCGGCCGTAATGGGGTCGATGCAGTTTTCCGGCATGGAACCATGGCCGCCTTTGCCGTGCACCACAATGTGGTATTGCTCACAGCTTGCCATGGTGATGCCGCCGCCCGGCACCAGCACCTCGCCCAGAGGCAGAGGCATCCCGGCCAGCACATGGAACATGACCGCCGCGTCCACTTTCGGGTTTTCCAGCAGGCCGTTGGAGATCATATCCGGGGAGCCCTGGAAAATCTCTTCGGCCGGCTGGAATTCCAGCTTGACGGTGCCTTCGATCTCCTCCTCGTGCTCTTTCAGCAGCTTTGCCGCACCCAGCATCATGGCCGTGTGCATATCGTGGCCGCAGCCGTGCATCTTGCCCGGCACCTCGGAGGCAAACACCTCTCCGGACTCCTCAAAGATGGGCAGGGCGTCCATATCGCCCCGGAGCAGGATGGTCTTGCCCGGGCGCTTTCCCCCGGCCAGCGCGAGGACACCCGCCCTGCCGCAGTCCTGCGGCGCATAACCCATCTCGGTCAGGGCCTGCTTGACCAGCGCCTTGGTCTTGGGCAGGTCAAAGCCCACCTCCGGGTTGCGGTGGATCGTCCGCCGCCATTTCTGCAGCTGAGGCTGCAGGGTCTTGGCTTCCTCCAGCAATTCATTCGGCTTCATCATCCAAACATCGCTCCTTTGCAAAACGCCCTCTCAGGCAGCTGAGAGGGCGGATGATCTTATGTTACTCCTGCGTGTTACCCGCTCCGTCCGGATGGTACTGTGCGCAGGTGCACTTTTTCCATTTGAGGCCGCTGCCGCAGGGGCAGGGGTCGTTCCGGCCGATCTTGATGACCCGCACCGGCTGGCCCTTGGGGGCACCCTTGGCACCGGGAGCACCGTTGCCGGGCACAAAGCCCTCTCCGGTAGGCTTGGCCACCTGCTCCCGCTTGGGAGCGGCACCGGCTTTCCGCACCTCGATGGTCAGCAGCATCTTGATGCTGGACTCCCGGATGGAATCCACCATCTGGTCAAACATATCAAAGCCCTCGATGCGGTACTCGACCACGGGGTCTTTCTGGCCGTAGCCGCGCAGCGCAATGCCCTGCCGCAGCTGATCCATATTATCAATATGGTCCATCCACTGGCGGTCTACACACTTGAGCAGGCAGATACGCTCCAGCTCCCGCATGAGGGGGGCACCGTAGCGCTGCTCTTTATCGTTGAGGACATCCATGCCGCGGTCATACAGCAGATCGGCGATGCCCTCGCGGCTCAGGCTGTCATAATCCTCCACCGTGTAATGGAAGTCGGCATCGGTGGTCAGCCAGCCCTGATAGTGACGGCGGAGAGCACCAAAGTCCCACTCATCCTTGACATCGCCCGCCAGGAACTGGGCGCAGGAAGAGTCGATGTTCTCCCGCAGCATCTTGTGCATCTCGGCGGAGATGTCTTCGCCGTCCAGCACTTTGTGGCGCTGGCCGTAGATGATCTCGCGTTGCTGATTCATGACGTCGTCGTACTTCAGCACGTTCTTTCGGATCTCAAAGTTGCGGCCCTCCAGCTTCTTCTGGGCACTTTCGAGGGTGTTGGTGATCATTCGGTTCTCGATGGGGGTGTCCTCGTCGATCTTGAGGGTATCCATCAAGCCCGCCACACGGTCGCCGCCAAACAGGCGCATCAGGTCATCTTCCAGGCTCAGGTAGAACCGGGAAGCACCGGGGTCGCCCTGACGGCCGGCACGGCCGCGCAGCTGGTTATCGATGCGGCGGCTCTCGTGCCGCTCGGTGCCGATGATGAACAGGCCGCCTGCCTTGCGCACCTCGTCGGCCTCGGCCTCAATGGCGGGCTTGTACTGCGCGTACAGCTCCTCAAACCGCTTGCGGGCTGCCAGAATATTCTCGTCGGTGGTTTCCCCGTGGCCGTCGGATTCGGTCAGCAGCAGCTCCACGGCGCTGGGGTCGGCGTCCTCAGGCTTTTCGGGGTTGAGCAGATTCTCACAGAAGTGCTCCTTGCGCATCTGGGCCTTGGCCATGAACTCGGCGTTGCCGCCCAGCATGATATCGGTACCACGGCCTGCCATGTTGGTGGCGATGGTGATGGCACCCTTTTTGCCGGCCTGCGCCACGATCTCCGCTTCACGCTCGTGGTTCTTGGCGTTCAGGACGTTGAAATCCCGGGTGTAGCGCTGGAGCATCTTGGCCAGCGTCTCGCTCTTCTCCACGCTGACGGTACCCACCAGCACCGGCTGGCCATTCTTATGGCACTCCATCACCTGCTCAATGACCGCCTTGTACTTGCCGTTGACGGTCTTGTACACGGCGTCCGGGTAATCCTTGCGGATGTTGGGGCGGTTGGTGGGCACGGTGACGATGTTCAGGCCGTAAATCTCGGTGAACTCGGTGGCCTCGGTCTTGGCCGTACCGGTCATACCGGCCAGCTTCTTGTACATGCGGAAGTAATTCTGGAACGTGATGGTGGCCAGCGTCTTGCTCTCGGCGGCGATCTTGACGCCCTCCTTGGCCTCAATGGCCTGGTGCAGGCCCTCGTTGTACCGGCGGCCGATCATCAGACGGCCCGTGAACTCATCGACGATGATGACCTCGCCGTCCTTGACCACATAGTCGATATCCCGCTGCATGACGCCGTAAGCCTTGATGGCCTGGTCGATGTGGTGGGCCAGGGTCATGTTCTCGGCGGCGGCCAGGTTCTCGATCTTGAAATACTCCTCGGCCTTTTTGATGCCCTTGGCCGTCAGGGTGCAGGTCTTGTGCTTTTCGTCCACGACGTAATCGCCATCGGCCTGCTCATCGGTCTCCACCTTGTCTTCCAGCTCCACCACCACGCTCTTGCGCAGGGTGCGGACAAAGCGGTCCACCTGGGTGTACAGGCTGGAGGAGTCCTCGCCCCGGCCGGAAATGATCAGCGGCGTGCGGGCCTCATCAATGAGGATGGAGTCCACCTCATCGACGATGGCATACACATGGCCGCGCTGCACCATGTTGTCCTTGTAGGTCACCATGTTGTCGCGCAGGTAGTCAAAACCAAACTCGTTGTTGGTGCCGTAGGTGATATCGGCATTGTAAGCACGGCGGCGGGCATCGCCGTCCAGCCCCTGCACGATGAGGCCCACGGTCAGGCCCAGCCAGCGGTAGAGCTTGCCCATCCACTCGCTGTCGCGCTTGGCCAGGTAATCGTTGACGGTAACGATATGCACACCCTCGCCGGTCAGAGCGTTCAGGTAGGCGGGCAGGGTTGCCACCAGCGTTTTGCCTTCACCGGTCTGCATCTCAGCGATGTCGCCCCGGTGCAGGGCGATGCCTCCCGTGACCTGCACGGGGAAATGCTTCATGCCCAGCACACGCCAAGCAGCCTCACGGCAGACGGCAAAAGCATCCGGCAGGATCTCATCCAGCGTGGAGCCAGCAGCCAGTTTTTCTTTCAAGGCCGGGGTCTGGGCCTGCAGCTCAGGATCGGACATGGCCTGATACTTGGGCTCCAGTGCCAGCACCTGCTTGGTCAGGGGGTTGATCTTTTTCAGCTCTCGGTCCGAGAAGCTGCCAAAGAGTTTTTCAGCAAGGGACATTGATCACACCTCGTCTATCAAAAATCCGGGCAGAAGCCTGCCCGCGCGGAAAACTAACATACAGATATATGATACACCAAACCCGCAGAGCCGTCAAATCCAACTCCCCTGTTTTTCCGGTGTTTTGAATGAACTTTCTGTAAAATCATTCCCATCGGCGTCTCTTTGCCGCATCTTTTCCAAAACAAAACAGCGCCCGTACTCTTTGCAAAGCGCGGACGCTGTCGGTTTTTGTCTTCTGTTTTTTAAAGGGTTTCCAGCACCCCGGGCAGCTGGCTTATGTCGTCGATGACATGGGCGCACACGGCCTCCAGCCGGGCGCGGGACTGATGCCCGCTGGTGCAGAGGACGCATTTTGTCCCCATGGCAGCCGCCACCTCGGCATCGTGGGTGGTATCCCCCACCATCACGCAGGCGGCAGGGTCCACCCCGCTGTTCCGGAGCCAGTCTTTGCCCACCTGCACCTTACTCACGCCGTAAATGTCCTGAAGACCGAGCAACTCGGTAAAATAGTCCTCAAGACCCCGCGCGCGTACCTGCTCGATCAGGTAATCGCGGCGGGAGGCGGAAAGCACAGCCTGCTGCCAGCCCCGGCGCTGGAGCTCTGCCAGCGTGGCGGCGGCGTTTGCCATGGCAGGGCAATGCCGCTCGACTCCGGCGTTATAGTGCTCCATAAACCGGGCAGCCAGCTCCGGGTAGGGGTGCCGGGCAAAATCAAACCCGGCGCGGAGGTAATATTCCTCAATGGGGAAACCAAAGATCTCCCGGTATTCGGCAAGGTCATACCGCTGGGGGTAGCCGTGCGTTTCCAGCATCCAGTTCAGGCACCCGTGGGTGAAATCCACATCGTCCAGCAGGGTCCCGTTCCAGTCCCAGAAGATGATTCCGTTTGGCTGCATGGCTTCCTCCTTTTGTGAGGGCTTACTCAAAAATCTTTTTCAGGGCGGTGTTGGATTCAATGATCTTCACCAGCAGCACACCCAGCACGGTACAGCTGATGAGCTCGCCGATGCCCACCGAGATGCCGTTGGACACGCAGGCCAGCCAGAGCGGAGCCGAGGAGCCCGGCTCCGGGAAGAGCACCGCGATCTCAATGCCGATGATGACGGCATTGAACGCCACCGGAGGCAGCGAGGCCGGGATTGCCAGCCCGCCGATGCGGACATTGCGCAGCTTGTAGGTCACCACGCAGGCCAGCAGCGTTGCCAGCGTGCCAAGGATGACATCCACGATGGTGGAGCCCAGCAGGTTTGCCAGGAAGCAGCCCAGCACCACACCTGCAATATACTCCGCGCCAAACACGGGCAGCAGGCAGAGAGCCTCGGCCACACGCACCTGCACGGCACCGTAAGAGAGCGGCTGCAGCGCCATGCAGAGCACAACGTACAGGGCTGCCACCACCGCGCAGCGGGCCAGTTTGCGGACGGAAACATTATTTTTCATATACTACTCCGGCGGAATGAATTTTGACCGCGCAGGGACCGCCAGTTCCTGCGGGTTTGGCCCGGCGTGGTTCGAGACACACCGGGGAGCCTAAAATCCTAAGTTGCTCTTTGGAGCTGTGCCCCAGGCACAGCAGAGAGAATTATAGCATAAAAATGATGAGAATGCAACAAAAAGCCCTCTCCGCTTCGCTTTGCTCCGCACCTCTCCCAAAGGGAGAGGCAAGACCTGGCTCCCTCTTTGGGGGAGCTGTCGAGCATTTGCGAGACGGAGAGGGCGTATTTTTAGTCTCTTGCGTGGCCCACATACACCAGCGCCAGGGTATCGGGGCCGGTGTTGGCAGAAACGACGCCGCCCAGCGTAAAGGTGATAAGCGGGTCTTTGCCAAAGGCTTTCTTGCAGGCCTTTTCCAGCTCTGCCGCCTGCGGGATGTTGGTGTGACCGATCATATAATCAAAGTCTTCCACATCCCCAGCACGCTTCTTGCACAGCTCGATCATCGCAGGCACCACTTTGTCGTCGCCGCGCACTTTTCCTTCCACCTTGGTCTTGCCGTCGATGAGGGTGATGATGGGCCGGATGCCCATAAGCTCGCCCATGACAGCGGCGGCGGCGGAAATGCGTCCGCTCTTCTTCATCTGCTTGAGGCTGTAGGGTCCCAGGATGATCTCCATCCGGTTCATCCTGTCCTCAAACTCGTGGATGACCATGGGGATCTCCGCGCCGTTGCGCAGCTTGCGGGCCATCTCACACAGATACCAGCCAAACACCATGGAGTAGGTGTGGGGGTCGATGAGGTGGATCTTCAGGTGGTGCTCCGGGCGCTCTTCCCGCAGCATTCCCTGTGCCATCACAGCGTTGTTGTAGGTGGAGGAGCCAGACTTGTTGATGGGCACATGGATGACATCCGTGTAGCCCTCGTCCACATACTTGCAATACTGCTCACAGAACTGGATGGGGGTGATGGCCGCCGTGGAGGGGATGCCCTTGGCAGCGCGCATCTTGTCATAAAATTCAATGTTGGTACAGCTCTCCCGCTCCACATAGTCCACATCGTCCAGCAGAATGTGGAAGCCCATAATGTCAATGCCGTACTTCTCGGCCAGCTCCTGCGGGATATCGCAGGAGGAATCGGTCAAAATTGCAATTTTGCTCATAGTTTCCTCATTTCCATTCATAGTCGCGCAGGTGGCCATGGTCCAGCAGCTCCGGGAAATCCCACTGACGCAGGGCTTCATACACGCCCACCGCCACACTGTTGGAAAGGTTCAGGCTGCGGCAGGTGTCCCGCATGGGCATCCGGACGCAGTGCTCCTGATTGGCCGCCAGCAAAGCCTCCGGCAGGCCCGCGTCCTCCCGCCCGAAGACGAGATACGCCCCGTCCGGGTAGGCCACATCGGTGTAGCGCTGAGGCGCTTTGGTGGTAAAGTAGTAAAACGGGCCCTCGTTCTTGGCAAAAAAATCCTCCAATCCATCATAGTAATGGATGTCGAGGTAGTGCCAGTAATCCAGCCCGGCGTGCTTGAGCTTTTTGTCATCAATGGCAAAGCCCATAGGCCCCACCAGATGCAGCCGGCAGGCCGTGCAGGCACAGGTGCGGGCCACATTGCCGGTGTTCTGGGGGATGCGGGGCTCTACCAGAACGATATTCAGCGTCGGTTTATGTTCCATTGGCTTGCCTCCTTAAAACTCCCGCAGCGGGCACAGGCGGGGCAGCAACGGCTCAAACCAGACGCCGAAGCGGGTATCCTGGTCGGCGGGCGTCTTCTGGATGGCCAGGGAGACGAACTCCGCCGCGTTGTCCGCCGCCGCGCTCATGACATTGCCCTGAATGAGCGAGCCGATGAGCACTGCCCCGTACAGATCTCCCGTGCCGGGGAAGCTCCGCTCAATGTGCAGCTTTTTGATGACAAAACGGTCCCGGCCCGCACCCGCGCAGCCGATGTACTTTCCCATGGCCACCCCGGTAACGATGGCATCCGGGGCCAGCGTGGTCAGCTCGTCGGCCAAAGCCTGGGCCCCAGCCTCGTCGAAATTCTCCGGGAGCGTTTCTTTCCGGAGCAGCAGCCCGGCTTCTGTCACGTTGGGCAGAATCAGGTCTGCCCGCTGGCAGAGGGTCCGCATCCGGTCGATGAATTCCGGGGTCACGGTGGAGTAGGCCTTGCCGTTATCCCCCATCACCGGGTCCACCACTTTCTTGGCCGCAGGCCACAGGTCAAAGGCTTTTTCCGCAATCGCCGTCTGCGCCTCGCCGCCGAGGTATCCGGTATAAATACAGTCAAATTCCAGTCCCAGCTCCCGGTAATGCTCCAGCGCGGCCATGCCGTAATCACAGCCGTCCAGCCGGGCCGGGGTGCCAAACCCGCCCGTATGGGTCGAGAGCACCACGGTGGGCAGCGCCACAGGCTGCACGCCCATGACCGACAGCACCGGCAGGATGACTGCCAGGCTGCACCGCCCCACCCCCGAAAGGTCGTGGATGCAGAGAACTTTCTTCGGTTCCGTCAATTTCAGCAAAAAAGAAGCCTCCTTCGCAGAATGCGCTGCCCGGCACGGTGCACACACCAAGCCGATTTTATCAGCGTATGATACAGTATACCACATTTTCCTGCGCAAAAAAAGCGCATAGTGGATTCTTTGGCGGAAATACTAGGAACATCGCCTGAAAAATTTGTGAACAGAGAGGAGAGTCCCCATGAAAAACACATCTCATTCCAGCCCCACCGGCTCCCTGCTGGTGGGCATGGCTGCCGGAGCCGCACTGGGCGCCGTGGGCACCATGGCCGCCACCCAGAACCAGCGGCAGGTCAAGCGCACCGCCCGCAAACTGGCCAAAGGTGCCGAGCACGCGATCTGCCAGCTGGATAAAATGGTAGATAACTTTGTGGAGCAGCATATGGACAGCTAAATTCTGATTCCCACCGCACGCGGGGCCTTTGGGCTCCGCGTGCTTTTTGCTGCCCTTTGCTCTTGACCCCGCCCTGCAAACCCGATACAATAAAGATAATCTGAATCGGAACAGGAAAGGAAAACACTATGGGAATCGTTGTAATTGGCGCGGTGTTTGTGGACATCAAGGGCTATCCCCTCTCCACCTATATCCCGGGCGGACGAAATGCCGGCCGGGTAGAGCAAGTGCACGGCGGTGTGAGCCGCAACGTGGCGGAAGACATTGCCAATGTGGAGCTGCGGCCCACGTTCGTCAGTCTGGTAGACGACACCGGCATCGGCCAGGATGTCATCAACAAGCTGAAGGCCCACAAGGTCAACACGAAGTACATCCGGACGGTACCGGATGGTATGGGCACCTGGCTGGCTGTCTTTGACAACGACGGCGACGTCTGCGCCGCCATCTCCAAGCGGCCGGACACCAGCCCCCTCACCCGCCTGCTGGAAGAAAAGGGCGATGAGATCTTCAAGGACTGTGACAGCATTGCGCTGGAGCTGGATCTCGAAAAAGATACCGTCAAGCAGGTGCTCCGCTTTGCCAAAAAGTACAATAAAAAAGTTTTTGCGGCAGTCTCCAACATGAGCATTGCCATGGAGCGCCGGGATTTCCTGCAGCAGATCGACTGCTTCGTCTGCAACCAGCAGGAAGCCGGGCTCCTCTTCTCGGACGATTACGACCACCTGAGCCCCACTCAGATGCGGGAAGTTCTGGCCGCCAATGTCCACAGTGCCAATATCCCCTGCATGGTGGTCACCATGGGTGGTCAGGGCGCTGTCTACGCCAGCCACAACGGTGAGAGTGGTATTATCCCCGCCAAAAAGGTAGACGTCATTGACACCACCGGCGCAGGCGATTCGTTCTTTGCCGGCACGGTCATTGGCCTGACCTACGGCAAAAATCCGGCCCAGTCCTGTGAGATCGGCAGCCGTCTGGCTGCCTCGGTCATCTGCACCTCGGACAATGTCTGTCCCCGCTTCCGCCCTCTGGAATTCGGGCTGGATATTCCTGTTGTGGACTGAATCCATCTCCCATAAAGTAAAAAAGAGTGCTGACAGCTCGTTTGAAAGCCGTGCAGCACTCTTTATTTTTGCAGTAAATCCCCCGGGGACGCAAAAAGAGCCTTCCCACTCTCCGGAATGGGAAGACTCTTTGTAAGTTTAACCTTTTGCCTTAGAACAGGCGCACAGGGTCAAAATCACTCAATGATCTTTCCGACGACGCCAGAACCAACGGTACGGCCACCCTCACGGATAGCGAAACGCAGGCCCTCTTCCATAGCAACGGGGGTCAGCAGCTCAACGTGCATCATGACGTTATCGCCAGGCATGCACATCTCGGTGCCTTCCGGCAGGGTGATGATGCCGGTCACGTCGGTGGTACGGAAGTAGAACTGAGGACGATAGTTGGAGAAGAACGGGGTGTGACGGCCGCCCTCGTCCTTGGTCAGGACGTAGACCTGAGCCTCAAAGACCTTGTGGGGGTGCACAGTGCCGGGCTTAGCCAGAACCTGGCCACGCTCGATCTGGGTACGATCAACACCACGCAGCAGAGCGCCGATGTTATCGCCAGCCTCAGCGAAGTCCAGAGACTTACGGAACATCTCCAGGCCGGTGATGGTGGTGGTCAGACGATCGGGCTTGATGCCGACGATCTCCATAGCATCGCCAACCTTGGCAACACCACGCTCAACACGACCGGTAGCAACGGTACCACGGCCAGAAATGGTCATGACATCCTCGATGGGCATCAGGAAGGGCTTGTCCTCCTCACGATCCGGGTTGGGGATGTAGGAGTCAACAGCGTCCATCAGCTCTTTGATGCAAGCATACTCGGGTGCATCAGGATCCTTGGAGGTGGACTCCAGAGCCTTCAGAGCGGAACCACGGATGATCGGGGTATCGTCGCCGGGGAAGTCATACTCGCTCAGCAGCTCACGGATCTCCATCTCGACCAGATCCAGCAGCTCCTCGTCGTCGACCATATCGCACTTGTTCATGAACACGACGATATAAGGCACGCCGACCTGACGAGCCAGCAGGATGTGCTCACGGGTCTGGGGCATGGGACCATCGGTAGCAGCAACGACCAGGATAGCGCCGTCCATCTGAGCAGCACCGGTGATCATGTTCTTAACGTAGTCAGCATGGCCCGGGCAGTCAACGTGAGCGTAGTGACGAGCGTCGGTCTGATACTCAACGTGAGCGGAGTTGATCGTGATACCACGAGCGCGCTCCTCGGGAGCCTTATCGATGTTGGCATAATCCATGAAGTCTGCGTCGCCCTTCAGTGCCAGATACTTGGTGATAGCGGCGGTCAGAGTGGTCTTGCCGTGGTCAACGTGACCGATGGTGCCGATGTTAACATGCGGCTTAGAACGGTCGAACTTTGCCTTTTCAGCCATTGGAATATCCTCCCTTAATTAGGTTTTGATATTGGTTACAACAGTCCTGCACATACAGAATTGCATTGCAAAACTATTCTACTAAATTTGCCCTGTAAAATCAAGTGCTTTTACAGGAAATTTTGCCGGAGTTACACTACCCCGGCAAAATCATTATCCGTTTTTCAACGATCAGCCCTTGGTGCGGCCAGCAATGATCTGGTCGGCAATGTTCTTGGGCACCGGCTCGTAGTGAGACGGCTCCATGACATACTGGCCACGGCCCTGAGTCTTGGAACGCAGGTCGGTGGCATAGCCGAACATCTGAGCCAGAGGAACGAACGCGTTGACACGCTGGGTGCCAGCCATTGCCTCCATGCCCTGGATCTGACCACGGCGAGCATTCAGGTCGCCGATCACATCGCCCAGATACTCGTCGGGAACGATGACAGCAACTTTCATGATAGGCTCGGTGATGATGGGATCCGCCTTGCGCATAGCATCCTTGAATGCCATAGAACCCGCAATGGAGAACGCCATCTCAGAGGAGTCGACCTCATGATAAGAACCATCCCACAGGGTGACCTTGACGTCAACGACAGGATAGCCTGCCAGAACGCCGGACTTCATAGCACCCTGGATACCGTTGTCGATAGCCGGGATGTATTCCTTCGGGATCGCGCCGCCAACGATGGCATTGACGAACTCGTAACCCTTACCGGGCTCGTTGGGCTCGATCTTGATCTTGACGTGACCGTACTGGCCCTTACCACCGGACTGACGTGCGTACTTGGTCTCCTGGTTGGCCTCTTTGCGGATGGTCTCACGGTAAGCAACCTGGGGTGCACCCACGTTTGCTTCAACCTTGAACTCACGCAGCAGACGGTCAACAATGATCTCCAGGTGCAGCTCGCCCATACCAGCAATGATGGTCTGGCCGGTCTCTTCATCGGTGTAGGTCTTAAAGGTGGGGTCCTCTTCGGCCAGCTTTGCCAGCGCAATGCCCATTTTCTCGTTGCCGGCCTTGGTCTTAGGCTCAATGGCAACGCGGATAACGGGCTCGGGGAACTTCATGGACTCCAGAATGATGGGATGATTCTCATCACACAGAGTATCACCAGTGGTGGTGTTCTTCAGACCGACAACGGCAGCGATATCACCTGCGTAGCAGCAGTCGATATCCTTGCGGTGGTTGGAGTGCATCTGCAGGATGCGGCCCATACGCTCCTTGGTGTCCTTCACGGAGTTGTAGACAGTAGTACCTGCCTCAACCTTGCCGGAGTAAACACGGAAGTATGCCAGCTTACCAACGAACGGGTCGGTAGCGATCTTAAAGGCCAGAGCGGCAAACGGAGCGTCGTCGGAAGACGGACGGGTCTCCTGCTCTTCGGTCTCAGGATTCACACCCTTGATGTCCTCGACATCAGTAGGTGCGGGCATATAATCCACGATGGCGTCCAGCAGCTTCTGGACACCACGGTTCTTGTAGGAAGAACCGCAGGTAACGGGGACCAGAGTGTTGGCGATGGTCTCCTTGCGGATAGCGGCCTTCAGCTCAGCCTTGGTGATCTCCTCGCCCTCGAGATACTTCTCCATCAGCTCTTCGTCGTTCTCAGCAACAGCCTCGATCAGGATGTTGCGATACTCCTCAGCCTGCTCGACCATATCCTCGGGAATGGGCTCACAGCGCATGTCGTTGCCCATGTCGTCGTAGTAGACCTCAGCGTTCATGTCAACCAGGTCAACGATACCACGGAAAGTATCCTCCTGGCCGATAGGCAGCTGAATTGCAACGCCGTTGGCGTGCAGACGATCATGCAGCATCTTGATGCAGCGGAAGAAGTCGGCACCCATGGTATCCATCTTGTTGACGTACACCATACGGGGAACCTTGTATTCGTCAGCCTGACGCCAAACGGTCTCAGACTGCGGCTCGACACCACCCTTAGCGGCCAGAACGGTCACAGAACCGTCCAGAACGCGCAGGGAGCGCTGGACCTCAACAGTGAAGTCCACGTGGCCCGGGGTGTCGATGATGTTGATGCGGTGACGGTTCTTCTTAAATGCAACGGGGTCCTTCTGGGTCTCAGAATGGCTCCAGTAGCAAGTGGTGGCTGCGGAGGTGATGGTAATACCACGCTCCTGCTCCTGGACCATCCAGTCCATGGTAGCGCCGCCGTCGTGAACTTCGCCGATCTTGTGGTTGATGCCGGTGTAGTACAGAATACGCTCGGTAGTCGTCGTCTTACCAGCATCAATATGGGCCATAATGCCGATATTTCTCGTCATCTGAAGAGAAACTTCTCTGGGAGTAGCCATGAAATTAACCTCCTACAGAACAGATCAATAACGGAAATGAGCGAAAGCCTTGTTGGCCTCGGCCATCTTGTGGGTATCCTCGCGCTTCTTCACGGCGTTACCAGTGTTGTTGGCAGCATCCATGATCTCAGCAGCCAGACGCTGTGCCATGGTCTTCTCACCACGGCTGCGGCTGTAAGCAGTCAGCCAGCGCAGGCCCAGGGTCTCGCGGCGGGCGGGGCTCACTTCCAGAGGAACCTGGTAGTTCGCGCCACCAACGCGGCGGGTCTTGCACTCGAGGCTGGGCATGATGTTCTCCATCGCCTTCTCGAAAGTCTCCAGAGGATCGTTGCCGGTCTTCTCCTGAATCATGGAGAAAGCTTCATAAACGATCTTCTGAGCGACGCCCTTCTTGCCATCCAGCATCACGCTGTTGACCAGACGAGTGACCATCTTGGAATTGTAAATAGGATCAGCTAAGACATCGCGCTTAGCAATGTTACCTCTTCTAGGCATCTTTCTTCCCTCCTTCACAGAATGATATCATCGGTACTCGAAAGTAATAAAACTCCCGTTGTGTCACAAAGAGCTGACCTTACATAAACTGTTGCCCATCTGCATTGCAGACTTGTTATTTATATAATGGAAAGCCGTTTATGGCGGTTCGTTCCTTAATTACTTCTTCGCAGCACCGGCCTTAGGACGCTTCGCGCCGTACTTGGAGCGGGCCTGGTTACGGCCTGCCACACCCTGGGTATCCAGGGTACCACGGATGATGTGGTAACGCACACCGGGCAGGTCCTTAACACGGCCGCCACGGATCAGCACGACGGAGTGCTCCTGCAGGTTATGGCCGATACCGGGAATGTAAGAGGTGACCTCAATACCATTCGTGAGGCGAACACGGGCAACCTTACGCAGAGCAGAGTTAGGCTTCTTCGGGGTCATGGTACGGACAGCGGTGCAGACACCACGCTTCTGGGGGCTATTCAGATCAGAATACTGTTTCTTCTGAGAATTGTAGCTCTTCAGCAGTGCAGGAGCAGTGCTCTTGGTCTCCAGGACCTGACGGCCTTTGCGTACAAGCTGGTTAAAAGTAGGCATTTTGTTTCTCCTTTCTTAATAATGCACATCGGGCTTGTCCCGACTTTTTTGTCACACTATCCCCGTAGGGACGCGCAACAGTTATATAATACTCGCTTTGATTCGGAATGTCAACAGTTTTTCCAAGATTTTTTTGTTTTATTCGCCGAATTTTCTTTTCATCCATTCGGCTCCCCTAACAGGGGAGCTGACCGCGCCAAAGCGCGGCCTGAGCGGTTTGTTTCCGATCAAAAAAGCCGCCTCCACGAATTTCTCAGTGGAAGCGGCTTCGCGTTTATGGATTCGGTTTCAGGGGAACGCAGCGCTTACTGCTGGTTTGCAGCAGCCAGCTCCTCGGCCATAGCGGCGTCGCGCTCTTCCTCGCGGCGCTTCAGATCCTCACGCACCTCCGGGAGACCGGTACCCGCGGGGATCAGTTTGCCGATGATGACGTTCTCTTTCAGGCCAGCCAGCGGATCGATCTTGCCCTTGATGGCAGCTTCGGTCAGCACGCGGGTGGTCTCCTGGAACGACGCGGCAGACAGGAACGACTCGTTGGCCAGGGCAGCCTTGGTGATGCCCAGCAGCACCTGCTGGTACTCCACCAGCTTGACACCCTCTTCGCCAGCGTCGATCCGCTTCTGCAGCTCGGCGTTGATGTTCTCGACCTCCAGGCGGTTTGCCAGAGCGCCGCCGATCAGATCAGAAGAGCCGGAGTCGGTCACGCGGACCTTGCGGCACATCTGACGGACGATGACCTCGATATGCTTATCGTTGATCTCAACGCCCTGCAGACGGTAAACTTTCTGGACCTCGCTGATGAGGTAGTTCTGGACATCGCTCAGGCCCTTGATGGCCAGAATGTCCTGCGGATAGAGGACGCCCTCGCGGGTGATGATGTCGCCCTTTTCCACACGGTCGCCCGGCATCACGCGTGCGTGCTGGGTGAACGGGATGGAGTAGCTCTTCACGACCTCCGCGCCGTTCTCATCCTTGCCAGTGACCTTGATGACCACGTTCTTCTTGGTGTCGTCCTGAGAGACCACACCGGAGATCTCGCTCATGATGGCCATGCTCTTGGGACGGCGGCTCTCGAACAGCTCCTCAACACGGGGAAGACCCTGGGTAATATCTTCAGCCGATGCAATACCACCGGTATGGAACGTACGCATGGTCAGCTGAGTACCGGGCTCGCCGATGGACTCTGCGGCGATGACGCCGATGGACTCGCCCAGCTGGACGGGCTCACCGTTTGCCATATCGCTGCCGTAGCAGTGTGCGCAGACGCCGATCTTGGCGCGGCAGGTCAGCAGGCTGCGGATCTTCAGCTTGGTGATGCCGGCTGCCTCGATGTCATTGGCGTCGTACAGGTCGATCATCTTGCCCTCGGGCACGATGACCTCACCGGTAACGGGGTTGATGACATCGCCCACGGCGTAACGGCCGATGATACGCTCACGGAAGCTCTCGATTTTCTCCTTGCCCTCGTGGATCTCAGAGACCCACAGGCCATCGGTGGTGCCGCAGTCGATCTCGCGGACGATCACTTCCTGAGAGACATCGACCATGCGGCGGGTCAGGTAGCCGGAGTCAGCGGTACGCAGAGCGGTATCCGCCAGGCCCTTACGAGCACCACGGGCAGAGACGAAATATTCCAGAATATTCAGACCCTCACGGTAGTTGGCACGAATGGGCATCTCAATGGTCTTACCGGCGGTGTTTGCCAGCAGGCCGCGCATGCCGGCCAGCTGCTTGATCTGGTTCATAGAACCACGAGCACCAGAGTCCGCCATCATGAAGATCTCGTTGTCCTTGGGCAGGTTTGCCGCCAGAGCCTTGGAGACCTTATCGGTGGTTGCCTGCCAGATGTTGATGGTCTGGGTGTAGCGCTCGTTCTCGGAGATCAGGCCGCGGTTGAACAGCTTGCTCACCTGAGAGACCTGCTTGTCAGCCTCGGCGATCAGCTCGTCTTTCTGGGGCGGGATGACAGCGTCGCAGACAGCAACGGAGATGGCGGACAGGGTGGAGTACTTGTAGCCCTGAGCCTTGATGGCGTCCAGCATCTTAGCGCACTTGTGGGTGCCGTTCCGGGTCATGCAGCGGGAAATGATGTCGGGCAGGGTCTTCTTGGTCACGCGGAAGCTGACCTCATACTCCAGCCAGTGCTCCGGATCGGTACGGTCGATATAACCGAGGTTCTGGGGCACAGGGTTGTTGAAGATGATGCGGCCGACGGTGGCATCCACCAGACCGGTGCGCTCCACGCCGTCAATGGTCATGGTGCGGCGCACCTTGATGGGTGCGTGCAGGGTGACAACGTGCTCGGCGTAAGCCATCAGAGCCTCGTTCTCGTCGCGGAAGATCTTGCCCGCGCCCTCATCGTTCTCACGAACGGTGGTCAGGTAGTAGCTGCCCAGGATCATATCCTGCGTAGGAACGGTAACAGGAGCGCCGTCAGAGGGCTTCAGCAGGTTGCCGGAAGCCAGCATCAGCATCTTGGCCTCGCGGCAAGCATCCTCGCCCAGGGGCAGGTGAACTGCCATCTGGTCGCCGTCGAAGTCGGCGTTGAACGCGGTACATGCCAGGGGGTGCAGCTTGATTGCACGGCCCTCCACCAGCACCGGGTTAAAGGCCTGAATGCCCAGACGGTGCAGCGTAGGTGCACGGTTCAGCAGAACGGGATGACCCTTGATGACGGTCTCCAGGCTGTCCCAGACCTCAGGCTTTGCACGCTCGACCATCTTACGGGCGGACTTGATGTTGTTGGCAACACCCTTTTCCACCAGGTCTTTCATGACAAAGGGCTTGAACAGCTCCAGAGCCATCTCCTTGGGCAGACCGCACTGATCCATCTTCAGCTCAGGGCCGACGACGATAACAGAACGGCCGGAGTAGTCAACACGCTTGCCCAGCAGGTTCTGGCGGAAACGGCCCTGCTTGCCCTTGAGCAGATCAGACAGGCTCTTCAGGGCACGGTTGTTGGGGCCGGTGACCGGACGGCCACGGCGGCCGTTGTCGATCAGGCTGTCCACAGCCTCCTGCAGCATCCGCTTCTCGTTGCGCACGATGATGTCGGGAGCACCCAGCTCCAGCAGGCGGCGCAGACGGTTGTTGCGGTTGATGACGCGGCGGTACAGGTCGTTCAGGTCGGAGGTGGCAAAACGGCCGCCGTCCAGCTGGACCATGGGGCGCAGGTCAGGGGGCAGAACAGGCAGCACATCCATGACCATCCACTCGGGGCGGTTGCCGGAAATGCGGAAAGCCTCCACGACCTCCAGACGTTTCAGGATGCGGACACGCTTCTGGCCGGAGGACTTCTCCACCTCAGCGGTCAGCTCAGCGCTCAGCTGATCCAGGTCGATCTCTTTCAGCAGATCCTGGATCGCCTCAGCACCCATGGCGGCCTCAAACTCGTCGCCATAGCGCTCACGCATCTCACGGTATTCTTTCTCGGTCAGCAGCTGCTTCTTTTCCAGCGGGGTCAGACCGGGGTTGGTAACGATATAGCTTGCAAAGTACAGCACTTTCTCCAGCAGGCGGGGGCTGATGTCCAGCATCAGGCCGATGCGGCTGGGGATGCCCTTGAAGTACCAGATGTGGCTGACAGGAGCGGCCAGCTCAATGTGGCCCATACGCTCACGGCGGACCTTTGCTTTGGTGACCTCGACGCCGCAGCGGTCGCAGATCTTGCCCTTGTAGCGGATGCGCTTATACTTGCCGCAGTGGCACTCCCAGTCCTTGGTAGGTCCAAAGATGCGCTCGCAGTACAGGCCGTCGCGCTCCGGCTTCAGGGTGCGGTAGTTGATGGTCTCCGGCTTCTTCACCTCACCGTAGCTCCACTTGCGGATCTGCTCAGGAGAGGCAAGGCCGATTTTAATGGAATCGAAAACGTTGTTTTCCATGAAACGAACCCTTTCTTAATCTCTAGTTGTCTCGATGATAACAGGCGGCTTTGCAATCCTCTGTTCCCTGCCCGCGCGGCACGCAGCACGCGCGCCGCGCCAGGCAAAAAACAGCTTTGTTCAGGATTTACTCAAAGTCCACTTCGTCGGAAGCGGGAGCCGCGTCGCCGGAGTTGTTGTCGTCCAGCACAGAGGGATCATCGAAACCCGCGTCGGCGTCCTTGATGGTGTAGTCATTCAGCAGCTCGTTCTCGTTGGTAACGGTCTCGCTGCCGGCAACATCGCGCATATCAAAGCCAGTCTCTTCGTCGTCGAAGTTCTGGCGCATGTCGATCTCGTTGCCGTCCTTGTCCTGGACCACAACGTCCAGACCCAGGGACTGCAGCTCCTTGAGCATAACACGGAACGACTCGGGGATGCCCGGCTGCGGGATGGGCTCGCCCTTGACGATGGCCTCATAGGTCTTCACACGGCCCTCAACATCGTCCGACTTCACGGTCAGGATCTCCTGCAGGGTGTAAGCGGCACCGTAAGCTTCCAGTGCCCAGACCTCCATCTCGCCGAAGCGCTGGCCGCCGAACTGGGCCTTGCCGCCCAGAGGCTGCTGGGTGACCAGAGAGTAGGGGCCGGTGGAACGTGCATGGATCTTATCATCGACCAGGTGATGCAGCTTGAGGTAGTACATATAACCGACGGTAACGCGGTTGTCGAACTTCTCGCCGGTGCGGCCGTCGTAAACAGTGGTCTTGCCATCGCGGTCCAGCTCGATCTTGGAGAAGTCGATGATGTGGCCCTTCTCGCCCATGATCTTGGGGAGCTTGGTGGGATATGCAGGAGCATTCTCGCCGTGCCACAGCTCGCGGGCGGTATCAAAGGTATCGCCGATATCAGCCTCGCGGGCGGAGTCGAAGACGGGGGTCATGACCTTGATGCCACAGGCCTTTGCCGCGTAGCCCAGGTTGACTTCCAGCACCTGACCGATGTTCATACGGGAAGGAACGCCCAGGGGGTTCAGCACGATGTCCAGCGGGGTGCCGTCGGGCAGATAAGGCATATCCTCCTGCGGCAGGATGCGGGAAACGACACCCTTGTTGCCGTGACGGCCTGCCATCTTATCGCCGACGCTGATCTTGCGCTTCTGAGCGATGTAGCAGCGGACGACCTCGCGGACGCCGGGCTGCAGCTCATCGCTGTTCTCCGGAGTGAAGACCTTGACATCCACGATGATGCCGTACTCGCCGTGAGGCACACGCAGGGAGGTGTCACGCACCTCGCGGGCCTTTTCGCCAAAGATGGCGCGGAGCAGGCGCTCCTCAGCGGTCAGCTCGGTCTCGCCCTTGGGGGTGACCTTACCAACCAGAATATCACCGCTCTTGACCTCAGCGCCGATGCGGATGATGCCGCGCTCGTCCAGGTCTTTCAGAGCGTCCTCGGAAACGTTGGGGATATCACGGGTGATCTCCTCAGGTCCGAGCTTGGTGTCACGAGACTCCGTCTCGTACTCTTCAATATGAATGGAGGTATACACATCCTCGCGGACGATCTTCTCGTTCAGCAGGACGGCGTCCTCGTAGTTGTAGCCCTCCCAGGTCATGAAGCCGATCAGAGCGTTCTTGCCCAGAGAGATCTCACCGTTGCGCATCGCCGGGCCATCGGCCAGCACCTGGCCAGCCTTGACGGTCTCGCCCACTTCCACGATGGGGCGCTGGTTGATGCAGGTGCCCGCGTTGGAGCGTGCGAACTTGACCAGCGGGTAGTTGTCCAGGGTGCCCTGCTCGTTGCGGACCACCACATGGTCGGCATCCATCTTCTCCACAACGCCGTCGTTCTTTGCCAGAACAGCGGTGCCGGAGTCGGTAGCTGCCTTATACTCCATACCCGTTGCCACAATGGGCTGCTGGGTGACCATCAGAGGCACTGCCTGACGCTGCATGTTGGAGCCCATCAGTGCACGGTTACAGTCATCGTTCTCCAGGAACGGGATGCAGGCGGTCGCAACAGAGACCATCATACGGGGCGAAACGTCCATATAATCGACCTGTGCGGCGTCGATTTCCAGAATGTCGTCGCGGCGGCGGGCAGAAACGCGGGGACGGATGAAGTGCTTGCCCTCGTCCAGCGGCTCGTTGGCCTGTGCCACAACGTACTCGTCCTCGACATCAGCGGTCATATACTCGACCTCGTCGGTGACGACCTGATCGATCAGCTTGCCGTTCTCGTCGTAGGTCTTCTTCACCTTGCGGTAAGGAGCCTCCACGAAGCCGTACTCGTTGATCTTGGCGTAGGATGCCAGATAGGAGATCAGACCGATGTTGGGGCCTTCAGGGGTCTCAATGGGGCACATACGGCCATAGTGGCTGTAGTGGACGTCGCGGACCTCGAAACCAGCGCGGTCACGGCTCAGACCGCCGGGGCCCAGAGCGGACAGACGGCGCTTGTGGGTCAGCTCAGCCAGAGGGTTGTTCTGGTCCATGAACTGAGACAGCGGAGAAGAACCGAAGAACTCCTTGATGGCTGCCACCACAGGGCGGATGTTGATGAGGGCCTGCGGGGTGATGACGCTCTGATCCTGGCTCTGCAGGGTCATGCGCTCACGGATGACGCGCTCCATGCGGGAGAAGCCGATGCGGAACTGGTTCTGCAGCAGCTCACCGACGCTGCGGATGCGGCGGTTGCCCAGGTGGTCGATATCATCGGTGGTGCCGATGCCGTGGCCCAGGCCGTTCAGGTAGTTGATGGAAGCCAGAATGTCGGTCACGGTGACCGTACGGCCGATCAGCTGGTCGTGGTTGCGGCGCAGCATCTCTTTCTGCTCTTCCACATCGGAAGTGGTGTCCAGGATCTTCTTGATCTCGTCAAAGGAGCAGCGCTCGTTGATGCCGCACTCCTTGACGTCAAAGGAGAAGAAGCCCTGTGCGTCCACACAGCCGTTGGTGATGACCTTGACGTTCTTCTTGCCCTCCTTGAGGGAATCGTCCATGGACAGGATGACAACATTCACACCGGCGGCATCGGCTTTCTCAGCCAGCTCGCGGCTGATCTTGGTGCCAGCCTCCACGATCAGCTCACCGGTCAGGGGAGCCACGATGTTCTCAGCGGCAACATAACCCATGATGCGGCGTGCCAGAGAGAGCTTCTTGTTCATCTTATAACGGCCGAAACGGGACAGATCGTAACGGCGCGGGTCGAAGAACAGCATGTTGATCTGGCTGGTAGCAGACTCCACCGTGGGAGGCTCGCCGGGGCGCAGCTTGCGGTAAACTTCCAGCAGGCCCTCTTCCTGGTTCTTGGTGGTGTCCTTTTCCAGGGTAGCCAGAATGCGCTCGTCGTCACCGAAGAAGTTCAGGATGTCCTCATTGGTGGACAGGCCCAGTGCACGGCACAGCACGGTGACAGGCAGCTTGCGGTTCTTATCAATACGGACATAGAACACGTTGGAAGCGTCGGTCTCGTACTCCAGCCAGGCACCGCGGTTGGGGTTCATGGTAGCGCTGTACAGGTCGTTACCAACTTTATCCTTGGCATCTCCGTAGAATACGCCGGGAGAACGAACCAGCTGGCTGACGATGGCACGCTCAGCGCCGTTGATCACAAAGGTGCCCGCATCGGTCATCAGCGGGAAATCACCCATGAAAATTTCCTGGTCCTTGACTTCGCCGGTCTCCTTGTTCAGCAGACGGGCGGTAACGCGCAGGGGGGCAGCGTAGGTCACATCGCGCTCCTTGCACTCCTTGATGCTGTACTTGGGCTCCTTATCCAGACGGAAGTCCACGAAGCTCAGCGCCAGGTTACCAGTGTAGTCCTCAATGGTGCCGATATCGTGGAAGACCTCTTTCAGGCCCTCGTCCAGGAACCACTGATAAGAGTTCTTCTGGACCTCGATCAGGTTCGGCATACTGATGACTTCGTCGATGTGGGAGAAGCTCATGCGCTCGGTTTTGCCGAGCTTTACGGGCTTGACTTTCATCATAAAATCAACCACTCCTTACTTTTATACTCTACGGATTTGCAATAACGCAGGTCGAATTTTGAGCAGACACACATAATCCGACCCACGCCCCGCGGAGAAGTTCGGCGTTTTTCACAAACTTTTCGGTTCGGTCCTCCAAGCTCGCTCCACGCAAACTCCCTTTTTGGCGCACTAGGCCATTATGTGATACTGGTTTAGTATACTCCCTAAAAGCCTTGCTGTCAAGCCATTTTTCGCATTTTGGTGCAAAAAATTTCCCGGGAGCCCTGTTTTGCAGGACACCCGGGGGCGTGTAGCTTTTGGTTGATTTAGGCCTTGATTTTTTCGTTTTTCATGTTCCTGCCAAAAACAGGGTTGTGCATTTTGTACAGGTTGGCTCTTGCACAGGGCTCACTCCTCCAGATAATCCCGCAGCCGTTTGGCCCGGCTGGGGTGGCGGAGCTTGCGCAGGGCCTTGGCCTCGATCTGGCGCACTCGTTCCCGGGTGACATGGAACTCCTTGCCCAGCTCTTCCAGTGTCCGGGCCCGGCCATCTTCCAACCCGAACCGCAGGGCAATGACCCGCTCTTCCCGGGGCGTCAGGCTCTTGAGCACATTCATCAGCTCCCGCCGCAGCAGCTGCCGCCCGGCCTCGTCCACCGGGACGCCCGCCTCCTCGTCCTGGATAAAATCCTCCAGATGGGCGTCCTCTTCCTCGCCCACCGGCGTTTCCAGGCTCACGGGTTCCTGGGCCAGCTGTAATAATTCCCGCACCCGGGCGGGCTCCATCTCCAGCTGGGCCGCGATCTCCTCCGCCGTAGGCTCCCGCCCGTTTTTGCGGAGCAGCTCCCCTGCGGTCTTCTTCACCCGGTTGATGCTCTCCACCAGATGCACCGGGATCCGGATGGTCCGTCCCTGATCGGCAATGGCCCGGGTGATGGACTGTCGGATCCACCACGTCGCGTAAGTGGAAAACTTGAAGCCCCGATCCGGTTCAAACTTTTCCGCCGCTTTCATCAGGCCCAGGTTTCCCTCCTGGATCAGATCCAGGAACGGCAGGCCCCGCCCGGCGTACCGCTTGGCCACCGAGACCACCAGCCGCAGATTTGCCTCACTCAGGCGTCGGCGGGCTTCCTCGTCCCCGGCCTGCGCCGCCCGGGCCAGCTCTGCTTCTTCGTCGGCGGAAAGGAGCGGCACCCGCCCGATCTCCTTTAAATAGGTCTTTACCGGATCATCCAGCGCCACGCCCTCCGCCGAGAGCTCGTGTTCCAGCCGCCCGATCTGTGCCTCATCCAGCGGGGGCAGGTCGGGGTCTTCCTCTTTCACGGTCACGCCCCGGGCTTCCAGCGCCGCATGGAGCGCATCCAGCCCAGCCGCATCGTACTCCTGTTCGTCCATCGCCCGGCCGATCTCCTCCGGCGTCAGAGTATGCCGCCGGGCACGGGCCGCCAGCAGCCGGGCCAGTTCCTCTGTTTGTGACATTTTCTGCATGATTCCTTCTCCTTCCGGCTCCAGCCGGGTGGAGGAGGGCCATGCCCTGTTATTCTTCCGGGGGAAGATTCCCCTGTTTTTTCTCCCGCATCGACTGGAGATACTGCTCTAATTGATCGTTGGACATTTCGGCCGCCTTTTTTGCTACCGGGGTGCCCCGGGCAATGCGGTCCAGGTAGAGCCGGATATCGTCCGGCGTACAATTCACATCGCTGTATTTTGCCGCAAGGGCGCTCAATTCATTCAGCGCTTCTTCGCTGACGTAGGCACGCAGGGTGGCCAGACTCAGCTCGATCCCCTGTTCCCGGCACTGGATCATGGCCTGATACAGCTCCCGCTGCTGGGGCAGCAGGAACTTTTCCGCCGGGAGCTGTCTGCGCACCATGTCCAGATAGCCGGGCTCCCGCAGGATGGCGGCCAGCAGCCGCTGCTGCGCACTGGCCACACCCAGCGCCTCGGCCCCGCCCATGCTGTAGGGCACGTTGATCTGGTTCATCTCGCCCTCTTTGAGCCGGGCACGGCTCCGCTCCTGCCGGCGCTTGTAGCCTGCCCGTTTGACCGCCGTTTCCAGCTGGGTCAGAATGGCCGTCTTGGAAACATTGGTCTCCTCGGCCAGCCGCCCGACGTAAACTTCCTGTTCCGTGGGGTTGGAGCGCTCGGCCAGCATGTCCACGGCTTCTTTGATGTATTCCAGCCGCTGGCCGTCCTGGCTCAGGTCGTATTTGTCCCGCAGCCGCTTGAGGCGGAAATCCAGCGCGTTGCCCACGCCGTCCAGCAGAGCCTTGAACCGCTCTGCCCCATATTTCTTGATGTACTCGTCCGGGTCCTTTGCCCCGGGGATCTGCAAAACGCCCACCTTGACCGGACTGTTCCGGAACAGCTCCAGCGAGCGGAGGGTGGCTTTCTGGCCCGCCTCGTCCGAGTCGTAGCTGAGGATGACTTCCTCTGCATACTGGCTGATGAGCTTGACCTGATCCGGCGTCAGGGCCGTGCCGCAGGCGCAGACCGCCGTGTCAATGCCCGCCTGCTGCATACTGATGACATCCATATAGCCCTCGCAGAGGACAAAGCGGCGGGAGGCACTCTTCTTGGCGATCTGCAGTGCGAACACCGTATCCGACTTGTGATACACCAGCGTTTCCGGGCTGTTGACATACTTGGGCTTGGAGTCGTCCAGCACGCGCCCGCCGAAGGCGATGATGTTGCCCCGCAGGTCAAAAATAGGGGTCATCACCCGCTTCCAGAACAGGCAGTAAATGCGGCCGGACTGGCTGCGCTTGAACAGACCGCTGGCGTCCAGCTCCTGCTGGTTGTAGCCCTTATCCCGCAAAAACTGGTAGAGAGCCTGCCCGTCGTTGGGGGCATACCCCAGCCCGAACCGGACAATGGTCTTATCGTCCAGCCCGCGCCGCCGCCAGTAAGCCCGGGCCTGCCGGGCCTCCTCCACGGTAGAATTGAGGCAGGCATGGAAGAACCGCGCGGCCTCCTTGTTCATGGAGAGGATCCGGCTGCGCATCCGCCCGGTCTTATCGTCCTCTTCGGGCTCCGGCATTCCGGCCCGGGCCGCCAGCAGCTTGACCGCCTCCGGGTAATCAATGCTGTTGATCTTCTTGGTAAAAGTAATGGCATCGCCGCCCGCGCCGCAGCCAAAGCAATAAAAACTCTGGGTGTCCGGGTAAACATAGAACGAGGGAGATTTTTCGCTGTGGAACGGGCAGAGCCCGCCGTACAGCCGCCCCTTGCGCTTGAGCTGGACATAGCTGCCAATGAGCTCGGTGATGTCCGTCCGGCGGGTCAGCTCTTCAATGTATTCGTGTGGGATCATGGTCTCTTTTGCTGCTCCTTTTTAAAGAACGTGCCATTTGCGGGGCACAAAAACATCTTCGAACGTCCGGATGGCAAACTCATCGCTCATGCCGCTGATGTAGTCCGTCACCGCACGCTCCCGCCCCTCCTGATAGGCCAGCTGCAAATAGAAGTTGGACATCTGATCAATGTGGGTCAGGTAATATTCGTAAAGCTCCGTGAGCACTTTTTCCACTTTCTGCTCTTCCCGCTTGGCGGTGCGGTCCACATACACGTTGGCGTACATGAAATCTTTCAGGGCCAGAAACGCTTCGTGCTCCTCGGCTCCCACGCCAACGTCTCCGTCGCTGTGGGCAAGGATGCTGCGGATCATGGTGGTGATGCGTTCGGATTTGGTATTGCCCAGCACCGCCGTGCACTCCTTGGGCAGGATGTCCGGGTCCAGCACACCGGCCCGGACGGCGTCCTCGATATCGTGGTTGACGAACGCGATCTGATCCGCCATCCGGACGATGCGCCCCTCCGGCGTGGCCGCCCAGGTACCCTTGGTGTGGGTCACAATGCCGTTCCGCACCTCCCAGGTCAGGTTCAAGCCCAGGCCCTCTTTTTCCAGCTTGTCCACCACCCGCAGGCTCTGCATATAGTGCTTGAAGCCATCGGGGCAGAGCTTGTTCAGGGCAGCTTCGCCCGCGTGGCCAAACGGCGTGTGGCCCAGGTCGTGTGCCAGGCCGATGGCCTCGGTCAGGTCCTCGTTGAGCCGCAGCGCCCGGGCAATGGTCCGGGCCACCTGGGTCACTTCCAGCGTATGGGTCAGGCGAGTGCGGTAAAGGTCGCCCTCCGGCGAGAGGAAGACCTGTGTCTTCTGTTTGAGGCGGCGGAACGCCTTGCAGTGGATGACGCGGTCCCTGTCCCGCTGGAACACGGGCCGGATGTCGTCCGGCTCTTCCTGCCGCTGCTTTCCCCGGCTCGCATCGCTGAACGTCGCCCAGGGGGCAAGGGTCAGCCGCTCGATCTCTTCGGTACGTTCCCGCACATTCATCCACAGTCCCTCGCTTTCTGTTCTGTTGTCCTGCTCTCCCCTTTCTCAGCACGCAGCGGATCCCAAACGCCGCGCCTTGACAGTATTGTACCGCATTTGTGCTGTCGAAGGGGGAAGATGCCTGTCTATTCTAAAAATAAAAGTTTATTTTGGATGGCAGGCCCTCTGCCTGTCATCCAAATTTTCTCTTTCTGCCATCCAAGCCGTTCAGAACGGGGCGTAAAACGGCTTGGAAACGCTCACATTTGCCCCGCCCCGGGTCAGTTCCCGCAGCTGCTCCAGCAGCGGGCCCTCGGTGCCCTCCGGCATCTGCCAGCGCAGAGCCACCCGATCCGTGAATTCCGGTTCGGCCAGCTTGGCCCCTGCCCCCTGGATCAGGAGGCTTGCCCGCTCATAGAGGGAGTAATCCACAGTCACGCTCAATTCAATGACGCTGCGCACCGTGACGACCTCCGCATTTTCCAGTGCCCGGGCCGTAGCCGTGGTGTAAGCCCGTACCAGGCCGCCCGTGCCCAGCAGCACCCCGCCAAAGTACCGGGTCACCACCACGATGAGGTCGGTCAGGCCGCTGTGCTGCAGCACTTCCAGTGCCGGGGTGCCCGCCGTCTTCGCCGGTTCGCCGTCGTCGGAGTAGCGCTCCCGGTTACCCTCCCTCAGGCGGTAGGCATAGACGTTGTGGCGGGCGGTGCGGTTTTCCGCCCGCACTTTTTCCAGAAATGCCACAGCGGCCTCCTCGCTGTCCGCAAAGGAGAGCTGCGCAATAAAGCGGCTCTTTTTTTCTTCGTACTCGCCAATGGCCGTGCCCCGTATGGTGCGATAATCCTCCACAGTCTTCCTCCCTATCCTCTCTCCGGCTCCCCTGGCAGGACAGACTCCCTCCGGCCGGAGGGAGATGCCGCGTCAGCGACAGAGGGAGGACGGCTGACCGCGCCAAAGCGCGGTTTGAGAGGTTTCTTATCAAAATAAGTATAACATAAAAAAGAATACAAAAAAAGCCCGACAAATGTTCCTGCGCATCTGTCGGGCCACGGTAATGGCTTATGTATTTGATTGTGGATCACTCGGTGACCAGCATTGCCCAGTTGGTACCGTAATCGCTGTTGGTGTCATAGTAGCAAGAAACGCACATCTTGCGGGCTTCTGGATCGAGGAGGATGGCACGGTGGCCATCGGAATTCATCCAGGAATTGACGACCTCTTCCGGGCTGCGGCTGCCCCAGGCAGCAACTTCGCCAACGGCCTGATCTTTCACGTTAAAGGTGTTCAGCACGGTGAAGCAGCTGGTACCATCGGGACGGGTGTGGGAGTTGACCTCTGCCAGCTCACGAGCGCGGAGCTCGGTAGCGGCGTTCAGGTTTGCACCGCCCAGAACCAGGGCGTTCAGGCCGCGGCTGGTGCGCTCTTTGTTGACCAGTGTCATAACCTGCTGAGAGAACTCGTCAGCGTTCACGGGGTAGGTGCAGATGACCACCCAGTAATCGCCGTACTCACCGCCATGATAGTGGCCGACGCCAATGTTCTTGACATTGCCATCCAGCAGGCAGGCGCGGAAGTAATCATTGCTCATCCAGGCTGCAACGGTCTCTTCCGGAGTCTCGGTGCCTGCCCAGTAAGCTTCGCCCACGGAAGCATCGGTCACGCCATACTCGCTGAGGATGGTGAACTCGCGCTGGCCATTGGGACGGACATAAGAATAACGGGAGGTGAGCTCCTGTGCACGAGCCTGAGCGGCGTCGTTCAGGTTCTGGCTGCCGATGGTCACGGCAGAAACGCCAGCCTTTGCACGCTCCATGTTGATCAGCTGCAGGAACTGCTCGCTCTCGCTGCTGGAAGCAGCGGAAGCAGATGCTGCAAAAGCGGATACGACGCACAGCATAACAATGCAGAGCATCATTTTCAGAACATTGTTCTTACGCATATTCAAGACTCCTCGTTGACGATGTTGCAAAAAAAGAGCATTGTAAACGCACCAAGAGCGGATACAATACTCTTTCAAGGTGCAACTGGCTGCCATTTTACAGGCCCTATAGCTTTGCGTCACAGCCTTTCGACTGCTTTGCCGGTTTATGAAAATTTACAATCTCTTCAACGAACTCCGAAGACTGCGTTTCTTTTCAGGCAAAAGAAAAAGAGCATTGAATTGCAACAGATAGCAAAACAACACTCATACAAGTAATGTGCAACTGGCTGCCATTTTACAGGCCCTATAGCTTTGCGTCATAACCTTTCGGTCATTTTGCTAAATATTCAATTCGCAGTCTCCTTTTCAGGAGCCTTCCGGAAACTTATCCTCAGGGGAAAGTATTCTGCTTTTCAGCACTCTGCTTTCCACAGCTGTAGTATAGCACGGCCTGTCACCCCTGTCAACCGTAAACCGTCAGAAATTGCAAATTTTTTTCACATCCTGTCGTGATCCGTCTCCCCCTGCCTTTTGCAAACAAAAAAGAGAGGGCGGCTCTCCGGTACCGCCCTCTCTCAATGTTCAAAACTTCTCAGATCACTGAGCAGCCTTGGCTGCCTCGATCTGCTTGACCAGCTCGGGCACGACCTTGAACAGATCGCCCACGATGCCGTAATCGGCCACACCAAAGATGGGTGCGCCCTCATTCTTGTTGACAGCGATGATGCACTCAGAATCCTGCATACCTGCGGTGTGCTGGATGGCACCGGAAATACCCAGAGCCACATAGATCTTGGGGTGCACGGTCTTGCCGGTCTGACCGACCTGATGGTCAGCAGTCATCCAGCCTGCATCGGTCACGGCACGGGAAGCGCCGACCACGCCGCCGCCCAGGGCTGCCGCCAGCTGCTCAGCCAGCTCGATGCCCTTGTTGACATCCTTGCTGATGCCGCGGCCCACAGAGACGATCACGTCCGCGCCGATCAGATCGACCAGCTTCTCAGCGGCCTTCTCAACGCTCAGCACTTCGGTCTTGATGTCGTCAGCGGTCAGGCTGAATGCGGGCTTCACAATCTGGCAGGCATCAGCCTTAGCCTGATCGAACGGAGCCTTCTTCATAACGCCGGGACGGACAGTGGACATCTGGGGACGGAAGCGGGGGCAGATGATGGTAGCCATCAGATGGCCGCCGAATGCGGGACGGGTCATCTTCAGGTTGCGATCCTCATAATCGAACTTCTGCTTGGAGAGGTCGATGGTAGAGCTCTCTTTCAGAAACTCGACATACTTTGCGGTATCCACATCCAGGTGGGTGGCATCAGCGGTCAGGCCGGTGTGCAGACGGGCTGCGCAGCGGGGGCCCAGATCGCGGCCAATATTGGTCGCGCCGATCAGCAGGGCCTCGGGCTTGTACTCGTTGACCATGTCGCAGAGGACCTTGGTGTAAGCGTCGGTGGTGTAGTCTTTCAGCAGCGGGCTCTCGCAGACCATGACCTTATCGGCACCATAGCCGCCCAGCTCCTTGGCAATGCCTTCCACGTTGTCGCCCAGCAGCAGGCCGGTGACCTCGCAGTTCAGCTCGTCAGCCAGCTTACGGGCCTCGCTGACCAGCTCGAAATCGGTGGGCATCAGTTTGCCCTGGCGCTGCTCACAGAAGACCCATACGCCCTTGTACTCGTTAAAATCAGCCATTGTAATCCTATGCTCCTTTCATCAGATCAGGTGCTTCTTGGCCAGGATACCAGCCAGCTGAGCAGCGACATCGTCGCCCTTCAGCATGGTACCTGCGCCCTTCTGCGGAGGAGTGAAGGACTTAAAGACGTTCGTCGGAGAACCCTTCAGACCGATGGTATCGACCTCGATCAGCGGATCGTCCTTCAGAGCGTTGTAATCGAACACTTCCATCGGCTTGTCGTAGCAGGTGAAGATGCCATTGACGCTCATGTAGCGGGGCTCGTTCAGCTCCTTGATGCAGGTCAGCAGGCAGGGAGTCTGAACCTTGACCATCATGTAGCCGTCTTCCAGCATACGCTTCACGGTCAGGGTGTTGCCGTCTTTCTGGATGTCGGCAACGTAGGTCACCTGAGGCAGGTGCAGCTTCTCTGCGATCTGCGGGCCAACCTGAGCGGTATCGCCATCGATTGCCTGACGGCCGCAGAAGACAACGTCCTCGGGGCCAACGCCGATCTTATTGACAGCAGCAGCCAGGATCTGGCTGGTTGCAAAGGTATCAGAACCGCCGAACTCACGGCCGGAAACCAGAACCGCCTTGTCAGCGCCGCGGGCCAGCAGCTCACGCAGCATACCCTCTGCCGGCGGGGGACCCATGGTGACAACAACGACCTCGCAGCCGGTGGCGTCCTTGAGCTTCAGGGCAGCCTCCAGAGCGTTCAGGTCATCGGGGTTGGTGATGGTTGCCATGGAGGCACGGTCCAGCGTACCGTCCGCCTTGACGGCCACCTTACCGGAGGTATCAGGAACCTGCTTTACACAAACAATTGCTTTCATTGTAAATCTTGCCTCCCTTACTTCAGCAGAGCGCCGGAAATGACCATCATCTGCACTTCGCTGGTGCCCTCATAGATCTCAGTGATCTTGGCATCGCGCATCATGCGCTCGATGGGATAGTCACGAGTGTAGCCGTAGCCGCCGAACAGCTGCAGGCAGCGGCGGGTCACGTCGCTGGCGGTGCGGGCTGCGATCAGCTTGGCCTGAGCGGCCTCAACACTATAGCGGACCTTTGCACCGTCCATAGCCTGCTGCTTCTTCAGAGCAGCTGCATAGACCAGGTACTTGGCAGCTTCCACGCGGGCTTTCATCTCAGCCAGCTCGAACTGGGTGTTCTGGAAAGCGGAAATGCTGCGGCCGAACTGCTTACGCTCTTTGACGTATGCAACGGTCTCTTCCAGAGCGCCCTCGGCAATGCCCAGAGCCTGGGAAGCGATGCCGATACGGCCGCCGTCCAGGGTAGCCATAGCCAGCTGGAAGCCCTTGCCGCGCACGCCCAGCATACGGTCTTTCGGGATGCGGCAGTCCTCAAAGATCAGCTCGCAGGTAGAAGAACCGCGAATGCCCATCTTGTCCTCAGCCTTGCCGACGGAGAAGCCCGGGTCGGTACGCTCCACGATGAAGGCAGAGCAGAGCTTCGTGGGACGACCGCGCTTATCCAGCACGTTATCGGTAACGGCGATGACGATGAACACATCAGCAAAGCCAGCGTTGGTGATGAAGATCTTGGAGCCGTTCAGCACCCAGTAATCGCCATCTTCCTTAGCAATGGTCTGCTGGCCCTGTGCATCGGTGCCAGCGCCCGGCTCGGTCAGGCCGAAAGCGCCCAGCCACTCGCCACTGCACAGCTTGGGCAGGTACTTTGCTTTCTGCTCAGGGGTGCCATTCTCATAAATAGGAGCAGCGCACAGGCTGGTATGAGCAGAGACGATGACACCGGTGGTGCCGCAGACCTTGCTCAGCTCCTCAACTGCCATGACGTAGGACAGGACATCGCCGCCTGCGCCACCCACGGAAGTGGGGAAATAAATGCCCATCATACCCAGCTTGCCCATCTTCTCGACGGTCTCTTTGGGGAAGTACTCTTCGGCGTCAACTTTCTTAGCCAGGGGCTTGACTTCGTTTTCAGCAAACTCGCGGTACATCTTCTGTACCATCTGCTGCTGCTTGGACAGAGTAAAATCCATCGCTATATCCTCCTAACGGGTATTTTTTCAGTTCCTGAGCAGTGCTTGTCCGCTCAGTGCAAACAAATTCCTCCCGACCGCTTTCCCGCGGCCGGGAGAAACGTTTTTCAGAAATTACAGCTCATCAACAGGGGTCTTGGTGCGGTCTGCGTTGTAAACGTAGAAGCCCTTGCCGGTCTTGCAGCCCAGGTTGCCGCCGCGGACCATCTTACGGATCAGCGGGCAAGCACGATACTTGCTGTCGCCGGTCTCCTTGTACAGAACGTCCATGATGGCCAGGCAGATGTCCAGGCCGATGAAGTCGCCCAGCTCCAGGGGTCCCATGGGGTGGTTTGCACCCAGCTTCATAGCGGTGTCGATGCCAGCAATGTTGGAGACGCCCTCCATCTTGATGAATGCAGCCTCATTGATCATGGGGATCAGGATGCGGTTGACGACGAAGCCGGCAGCCTCGTTGACCTGCACGGGGTTCTTGCCAATGGCAACGGAGATCTCCTTGATCTTCTCAACGGTCTCAGCGGGAGTGTTGCAGCCTGCGATGACCTCGATCAGCTTCATGCGGTCTGCGGGGTTGAAGAAGTGCATACCGATCATGGGGCGGCTCAGGCCCTTGCCGATCTCAGTGATGGACAGGGAGGAAGTGTTGGAAGCAAAGATGCACTCGGGCTTGCAGATCTTATCCAGCTCGCCAAAGGTGGTCTGCTTGACTTTCATGTCCTCAAAGGCAGCCTCAACGATCAGGTCGCAGTCCGCGCACAGGTCCTCTTTCAGGCCCGGGGTGATAGCGCCAACGATGGCGTCCACTTTCTCCTGGGTCATCTTGCCCTTAGCGATCAGCTTCTCGTAGCCCTTTTTGATCTTTGCCAGACCATTCTCGGCCCACTCCTGCTTGATGTCACACAGAGCAACGGTGTTGCCCTCAACCTGTGCAAATGCCTTTGCGATGCCCTGGCCCATAGTGCCAGCGCCAATAACACCGATCTTCATAGGATATCTCTCCTTTAAATATTTGATGTTAAGTAATCTTTTCTTATGCTCTCCCCTCTCCCGGGGAAAGCTTGAAACCGGAATGTTTTAGTTGTTGGTGAACACTGCCTTGGGCTTCGGCTTCTCACGAGAGAGGAAGCATGCCATACCCTCGACCTGATCGTGGGTCTCGAAGCAGTCGCCAAACAGCTTTTCTTCCACTTCCACAGCCTTTTCAATGGGGAGGCTGATGCCGTCATTGATGGCTTTCTTGCAGTTGCGCACTGCAATGGGAGCGTTCTTGGCGATCTTGCCAGCCAGCTTCAGGACATTCTCCATCAGCTCAGCCTGCGGATACACGGCGTTGACCAGGCCAATGCGCAGAGCCTCGTCAGCCTTGATGTTCAGGGCCGAGTAGACCAGCTGCTTTGCCATGCCCATGCCGACCAGACGAGCCAGCCGCTGGGTGCCGCCGAAGCCCGGGGTGATGCCCAGACCGACTTCCGGCTGGCCGAAGACAGCGTTGTCGGAGCAGATGCGGATGTCACAGCTCATTGCCAGCTCGTTGCCGCCGCCCAGTGCAAAGCCGTTGACCGCTGCAATGACGGGGACGGGGAAGCTCTCGATCATGAGGAAGACATCGTTGCCCAGCTTACCAAAAGCCTCGCCCTCTGCCTTGGTCATGGTGCTCATGGAGCCGATATCCGCGCCGGCCACAAAGCTCTTGTCGCCCTCGCCCGTCAGGACGATGCAGCGGATGGTGTTCTGATCCACAGCCTCAAAAGCTGCTTTCAGGTCAGCCAGAACTTCGGGGTTCAGTGCGTTCAGTGCCTTGGGACGATCGATGGTGATGATCTCAACCGCGCCCTGCACCTCGGTTTTTACAAATGCCATTGTGAAAACCTCCATTCATTTTTCAAAGCAGTCCCCGGGCAGGGGCCACTCCCCTGCCCGGGACTGTTATTCTAACTTCTTTGTTTCCCGTGGAGAACTTAGTCCATCTCAACGATGGTAGCGCAGCCCATGCCGCCGCCGATGCACAGGGTAGCCAGGCCCTTCTTAGCGCCGCGATGCTTCATCGCGTACAGCAGGGTGACCAGGATACGAGCGCCGGAAGCGCCGACCGGGTGGCCCAGAGCAATTGCGCCGCCGTTGACGTTCAGCTTCTCCTGATCAAAGCCCAGAGCCTCACCGACAGCGATGGACTGTGCTGCGAATGCCTCGTTAGCCTCGATCAGATCCATATCAGCAACGGTCAGGCCGGTCTTTGCCATGACTTTCTTGGTAGCAGCGATGGGGCCCAGACCCATGACTTCGGGCTCAACGCCAGCCAGAGCGCCTGCGACCCAGGTAGCCAGAGGCTTCACGCCCAGCTCCTTGGCCTTCTCCTCGCTCATCACGACCAGAGCAGCAGCACCGTCGTTGATAGCGGAAGAGTTGCCGGCGGTCACGATGCCGTCCTTAGTGAAAGCAGGCTTCAGGGTGCCCAGCTTCTCAACAGGGGTCAGACGGGGGCCTTCATCGGTATCGAACACGGTGTCGCCCTTCTTGCCCTTGATGACAACAGGAACGATCTCATCCTTGAACGCGCCGTCCTTAATGGCCTTGTCAGCCTTGACCTGGCTGTTGTAGGAGAACTCATCCAGCTGCTGACGGGTGATGGGGCTGTAGCCGTACTTCTTCTGGTAGGTCTCGTTGGTGCAGACATTCTCAGCGGTCATGCCCATGTGCTTGTTGAAGCCACATGCATCCCACAGAGCATCATTGACCATGGTGTCCACCAGCTCGCTCTTGCCCATGGGAGCGCCCATGCGGTAGCCGTAGCGGCCCTTCATCATTGCGAACGGAGCCATGTCCATGTTCTCCATACCACCGGCGACCACGATGTCAGCATCGCCAGCCTCGATCATCTGAGCAGCCATGTTGACGCAGTTCAGGCCAGAGCCGCAGACCACGTTGACGGTGACGGCGGGGGTCTCGATGGGCAGACCGGCTTTCAGGGCAGCCTGACGGGCAACATTCTGGCCCAGGCCAGCCTGGATGACGCAGCCCATGTAAACATGATCGACCTGCTCGGGAGCCACGTTAGCGCGGTTCAGAGCCTCCTTGATAACGATGGAGCCCAGCTCCGCAGCGGGGACGTTTGCCAGGGTGCCGCCGAACTTGCCAATGGCGGTACGGCATGCAGATGCAATAACAATTTTCTTCATGTTAAAAGCCTCCTGAATTTATGTTGGGTGATTTTAGAGCCTTTGTTATTCAAAACGCCCGTGGGCGCTTTTGCATGGGATTCAGAGCTTTCCGGCTTCCCGCAGGGCGTTCATCTTCCGTTCGACCGCCGCCTCCACGTTGGGAGTAACGAACTTGGAGATGTTGCTGCCGTAGTGGGCGGCCTCCTTGACGATGGTCGAGGAGAGGTAGCTCCATTTGATGCTGGTGGCAAGGAACATTGTTTCAATGCCAGGCATCAGCGCGTGGTTCGTCTGGGCCAGCTGGATCTCGTTTTCAAAATCCGTCACGGCCCGCAGGCCCCGCACCATCACCGAAGCGTGCTTCTTTTTGGCAAAATCCACAGTCAGGCCGTCGAAGCTCTCCACGGTGACATTCGGGATGTCCTTGCAGCACTCTTTCAGCAGCTCTACCCGCTCCTCAATGGTGAACAGAGGGTCTTTCGCGCTGTTGATGAGCACAGCCACGATCAGTTTGTCGTTGATCTTTGCCGCGCGCTTGATGATATCGAGATGACCCCGGGTGACAGGGTCGAATGAGCCGGGATAAATTGCCGTTACCATGGTGTCCTCCTTGTGCGCTTGGGTGAAAAGCGCGTTTTGGTTCTGCCATGATAGCACTTTCCAGTCTCCGGGGCAAGCAGCGCCTCGTCATATCGTTAATTTTTAAACAATTAACGGTGCACATCCGCGCGCACACTTGCTACGATACTAGTAAACCATATTGTCAAAATTTTATCAAGACCATTTTCCGAAAAATTTGTTTTTGCCGTACCAAACTATCGTCACAAAATGCTAAGATTTTTAGTTAATTTGCCATCAGCTCCGATTTTTTCGCAACAGGGTATTGATTCTGCAATTTGTTAATGTTATAACTAAGTTGCATGGCATCAGGATATCACTCACCTGTGAAAGTCATGTGTACAGATTGCATCCATTTGGTAAATACTCTGTACATTTTATATCGTTCCGCAGGGAACTGTAAGGTTATATCGTTCCGCAGGGAATTGTAAGAATTTACAATTTCTTTATGTTATTATCGGAGAGGATGGTTTATAATGGATTTTATGGAACTGTACGCGCAGAAAAAGATGACTGCCGAGCAGGCTGCCGCTCAGGTCAAGAGCGGTGACTGGGTCGATTACGGCTGGGCGGTCAACACGCCTGTGGCTGTGGACGCGGCGCTGGCCAAGCGCCTGCCCGAGTTGGAGAACGTCAACTTCCGCGGCGGTATCCTGATGTGGGTGCCCGAGATCTTCCAGATCGATGACCCGGCTGCCCACATGACCTGGAACAGCTGGCACATGGGCGGCATTGAGCGCAAGGCCATTGCACAGGGCTTCTCGTTCTACTCCCCCATCCGCTACTCGGAGCTGCCCCGCTACTACCGCGAGAGCCCGGACCCGCTGGATGTTGCCATTTTCCAGGTGACTCCTATGGACGAGCACGGCTATTTCAACTTTGGCCCCAGTGCAAGCCATCTGGGTGCCGTGTGTGAGAAAGCCAAGAAGATCATCGTGGAAGTCAACACCAACATGCCCCGGTGCCTGGGCGGCATGGAGAACTGCGTGCATATTTCCAAGGTAAGCGGCATCGTGGAGGGCAGCAACCCGCCCATCGGCCAGATGGCTGCCGCCGGCCCCGCCTCCGAGGTGGACCTCAAGGTGGCAAACCTGGTGGTACCCCTCATCCCCAACGGTGCCTGCCTGCAGCTGGGCATCGGCGGTATGCCCAACGCCATTGGCAGCCTGATCGCACAGAGCGACCTGAAAGACCTGGGCGTCCACACCGAGATGTATGTTGACGCGTTCGTCGATATCGCCAAGGCCGGCAAGATCACGGGTGCCCACAAGCAGCTGGACAAGGGCCGTCAGGTCTACGCGTTCGGTGCCGGCACCAAAAAGATGTACGACTACCTCGATAACAACCCCGAGTGCATGTCCGCTCCCGTGGATTACACCAACGATATCCGCAGCATCTCGGCTCTGGACAACTTCATCTCCATCAACAACGCGGTGGATATCGACCTGTTTGGCCAGGTGAATGCGGAGAGCGCCGGTATCAAACACATCTCGGGTGCCGGCGGCCAGCTGGACTTCGTGCTGGGTGCTTACCTTTCCAAGGGCGGCAAGAGCTTCATCTGCCTGTCCTCTACCTTTATGAATAAGAAGACCGGCAAGCTGGAGAGCCGCATCCGCCCCACGCTGGAGAACGGCAGCATCATCACGGATACCCGTGCCAACCTCCACTATCTGTGCACCGAGTACGGCTGTGTCAACCTCAAGGGCCTGACCAGCTGGGAGAAAGCCGAAGCCCTCATCAGCGTGGCGCACCCGGATTTCCGTGAGCAGCTGATCGCCGAGGCCGATAAAATGCATATCTGGCGCAGGAGCAACAAGCGCTAAGCATCGCCGCAGGGATTCCTGCTGTCTGCGGCGGGAATGGAGTCTGCCATGATGGACAAAAAACCACACATCAAGCCCTACCTCTACGGGATGCTCGCAGGGTTCGGGGCCATCAGCCTGAGCATCATTTTCTTCTTTTTCATCTACCGCTTTGAGGGTTTTGGCGACGCTGTCTCCAAACTGACCAGCATCCTGATGCCGTTCATCTACGGTGCGGTCATCGCCTACCTGCTCAAGCCGGTGTGCAACACGGTGGAAAACTTCCTCCACCGCCTCTTCCCGGAAAAGATGAAAGGGCTGGTCAGTGCGCTGTCCGTCGCGGCCACCCTTCTGTTCGGTCTGCTGGTGATCTATGCCCTGTTTATGATGATCATTCCCCAGCTGGTCACCAGCGTTACCACCTTGTACTACACGGCCCGCGCCAACCTGAGCAACTTCATCCGCTGGGTCAACAATCTGGAGTTCGTGGCCGACAACGAGGTCATTATGGACTACGTCAATAAGGCCTACAACGCCATCTCGGTGGATCTGGACAGCTGGATCAAAAACACCCTGATGCCCTCCATGCAGAACATCGTCAGCGGCGTGGGCATCGGCGTGCTGAATGTGGTCACCGTCTTCAAGAACCTCATCATCGGCATCATCGTGGCCATCTACCTGCTGGCCAGCCGCAAAAAGTTTGCCCAGCAGGCCAAGCTCATCCTCTACAGCATCCTGAAGCCCCGCTGGGCCGACGCGGTGCTCAGCGAGGTGCTCTATGCCGATAAGATGTTCGGCGGCTTTATCAATGGCAAGATCATGGACTCCGCCATCATCGGCGTGCTGTGCTACATCGTCTGTGCCATCGTCAAGTTCCCCAGCGCGCTGCTGGTGTCGGTCATCATCGGTGTCACCAACGTCATCCCGTTCTTCGGGCCGTTCATCGGTGCTGTGCCCGCCACCCTGCTCATCCTGATCCAGAACCCCATCAAGGCCCTCTGGTTCGTGCTCTTCATCCTGATCTTGCAGCAGCTCGACGGCAACATCATCGGACCCAAGATCCTGGGCAACTCCACGGGTCTGTCCAGCTTCTGGGTGCTGTTCGCCATTCTGCTGTTCGGCGGCCTGTGGGGCTTTGTGGGCATGATCATTGGTGTGCCGCTCTTTGCCGTCATCTACGACGTGGTCAAAAAGCTGGTCATCCACGGCCTGTGCCGCAACGATGAGCTGGAGATGCTGGGCACCTACCACGAGGCCTTTGGCGACCCGGAGGAGGACATCCCCGCCGCGCCGGAGGCCCCCGCCCAGAACGAAGAATAATTTCCCGGACCGTACAAAAGAGCTGCCGCGCAAGGGTTTTATCCCTCACGCGGCAGCTCCTTTTTGCGTTTTATTACAGCTCGATGACCTCCAGGTCTTCCGGCACAAACAGATTGCCGTGGAAATACTGCCTGCCCTCGGCGGTGTACAGCTCCTTGCGGCGGGCGATGTTCTTATCCTCCGTGTGGTAGAGCAGCAGGTTCTTCACGCCCAGGCTCTCGGCCAGCTCTGCCGCGTCTTTCACGGTGGAGTGGTGTTTCTCATAGGGGTGGAAGAGATCCGCCTGCCCGTGGAGGCAGAACGCCTCATGCAGCAGCCAGGTGCTGTGCTCGGCGTACTGCTTCTCGCACTCGTTGTAGGGCTCGTCACCGCAGCAGGTCAGCTTTTCGCCGCCGCCCAGCTCCATGCAGAAACCATACTGCTTGGCCTTGGTGGAGCCGATATCAAAAAACGTGGTCTTCCGGCCCAGGATGGTCTTCTCTTCCCCGTCGGCCACCGCAATGAGGTGCAGGCGGCTGTCCAGGAACGGCAGCTCCTTTTTCTGCAGCAGCTTGCCCGCCAGGTCCCGCAGCAGGGCAATGACCTCATCGTGGGCGTAGATGGTCGCCTCGCCCTCGTAGGTACCTTCCCGCATGTGCTGGCAGATCATCCGCATCATCCAGATGATGCCCAGCAAGTGGTCGATGTGCTTGTGGGTGACAAAGATGGTGCGCATCTGCCGCCAGTCCAGCCCGGCGTACTTGAGCTGATGCAGCACGGTCATTCCGCCGCCGCCATCCACCATAAAGTGGTCATTGCCATCGCTCAGAACAAAACAGGTATTGTAGCACTCCGTTACCAGTGCATTGCCTGTGCCCAACATGGTCAGTTTCATCGTCTGTTTCTCCTCAAAAATTCTCTTGTTCCCGGCCAGAACCGCCGGGCCTTGGCTTTTAGTATAGCATAGTGCAGGCCGTGTTTCCACCGGCAGAGCCATTCCAAAATCGAATTTCCCCCGGTATGCACAAAGGCCCCGCCTCCATCAAAGAGGCAGGGCCTTTGGCATCATTCATTCAAGGAGTAAAACCCTCTCCGTCTCCCAAAGGGAGAGGCAAGTCTTTCCCCTTTGGGGGAGCTGGCAAACCTGACAGGGTCTGACTGAGCGGGTCAGACAACGGGTTTCCAATCCTTATAGTTCTCGTAGCGGCTCTCTTTGATTTCGGTGTGGGACCAGATCTCATCCGCCATGGGCTGCCAGCTCTCCGCGTAAGCCTTGCACTTATCACACAGGTGGTCCACCGTCTCCGGCGACTGCATATCCGTGTTGTGGGCCCCCGTCTCGTGCACCATCTGGCGCAGCAGCTCGGGGTTTTCCAGCATCGGGCAGGGGCGCAGGTGGTTCTTGTTGAACGGCTGGCCGTTGTGGTACGCCATAAACAGCGGGCTGTGCAAGATCTCCAGAATGCTGCTGTCGTGGATGTTGGCGTTGGAGTAGTGGATAAAGACACAGGGCTCCGCGTCGCCCGCCGAGTTGATATGGAAGTAGTTGCGTCCGCCGGCGATGCAGCCGCCCACAAACTCGCCGTCGTTCTGGAAGTCCATGGGGTAGAACGGGATATCGCTCTTCTCAGAGCGCAGGTAGCGGATGCGGTCGATCATATATTTGCGCTGGGCAGGGCTGGGCATCAGCTCCGGGGCGGCATCGTTGCCCACCGGCATATAGTGGAAATAGAACCCGAAGTGGGCGCCTTTCTCGCAGAGCATCCGCATAAAGTGGTCACTGGTCACGGCCTCGAGGTTGGCACTGGTGTAGCAGATGGAAGTGCCAAACAGAATGCCGTACTCCTTGAGCAGGTCCATGGCGTGCATGACAGCGTCATAGTGGCCTTCGCCGCGGCGGGCGTCGTTGGTGGAGGGAGTGCCCTCAATGGACAGCATGAACGCAATGTTGCCCAGACGGACCACCTCTTTGCAGAACGGCTCATCAATGAGGGTGGAGTTGGTGTAGATGGCAAACTGCACATCGTTGTGCTTCTCGGCCAGCTTGAGGATATCCGCCTTGCGGACCAGCGGCTCGCCGCCCGTCAGCATATAGAGGTAGACGCCCAGCTCCTTGCCCTGGGTGATGATCTTATCCATATCTGCAAAGCTGAGGTTGTTCTTGTGGCCGTACTCCCCGGCCCAGCAGCCCACGCAGTGCATGTTGCAGGCCGAGGTGGGGTCAAACAGGATCAGCCAGGGGATGTTGCACTGGTACTTGACGCGGTTCTCCCGGATGGTCTTGGTGCCCCGGAAAAACGCCTCGTACCCCAGGTTGAGAGTCGTGGTGCGGGCCACGTTGGGGTTGGTCTGGTCCAGCACGCAGTTGATGAGCTTGGACCACTTGCTGTCCGGGTTGCCCAGCACCAGGCGGGCATGGTCATAGGTCTCCTCGCTGAAGCTGTCGCCATAGAACTGCTTTGCAAAATCGACCATCTGAACCATGGCTTTCTGGCGGTCTTGATTGACATGGGAAAGCGCTACATCGATCAGCTTTCCCGCTGCGGCGCGCTCCATCTTATGGGTCAGGGAATCAAATGTCGTGTTGCTCATAACCTGTTTCCTCCTACGTGTTCTCTCCCGGGCGGTGTGGGGCGCCTGGGAATTTCTCTTTGCCCAAAGTGTAGCATTCTCCGCGTTGGCAGGCCATAAACAGACAAAGCGCCGTGATGGAAAACCCATCACGGCGCCTGTTTTGATGGAACTTTGTTAATCTTTTGGCAGGGCACCCGTACCGCCGCCGGCCTGAAACTTGAGCAGCGTGCGGCGGATGCCGCCGTGCAGCAGCTTGTTGAGCCGCTGGGTCAACAGTACGGGGTCGGTCTTCATATCCTTGCGGATCCATTCCAGCACCATGCCCACCAGCGCATACTTGAAGAAATCAATGACGAACTGTTTGTCCTCATCCTGAATGGAGATGTCCTGCGTTTCCTTATCCACAAATTCGTGGAGCAGCGGGTCCACTATTTTATAGAGGTACTGTTCCACCTGCTCCTGGCTGATGGAACGGTAAACATTGAGAACCAGCAGCTTATTCTCCTGAATTTTGAGCAGAACGTCCAGGAACGCTTTATCCCAGTCGTCGATGTCTTTCCGGCCCTCCATCGCCTGCCGGGCATCCTCCACCATGATCCAGTCCACCAGATCATAGATATCCTTAAAATGGTAGTAAAACGTCATCCGGTTGACACCGCAGTCCTCGGTGATATCGTTGATCGTGATTTTATTGAGCGGCTTTTGAACCAGCAGCTTTTTGAGCGAAGCTTCCAGCGCCCGTTTTGTCGTCTGTGCCACAAGACCCATCCTTTCCCGGCTGTGCTCCGCGCGGGCACGGCCTGTTTCACTGGGAAGCAACCGCTTCCATAGGATAAGCATACCGCAAAGCAGGAACGGTTTGCAAGTAGATTTTCCGTCTTTTCCATGAATATTCTGTGTTTTCAGCAAGCTGCAAAGAATCTTTTCCAGACTTTCGTCGGTTTTCCTCTTGACAAGCGTAAATGGCACATTTTTTCTTTCTTCCATAACACCCGGCAAAAAATTCCGCCCTCCTCTTGATTTCTCCCCCCTCCCCGCTTACAATGGAATCACATGGCGAAACAGGTTCGCCACGGAGAAAGCGAAGCGCGCTTTGTATTGGGAAAGAGGTTTTTGCGATGATCAAAACCATTGGATTTTTAGGCTGCGGCAACATGGGCGGTGCCATCGCCCGGGCGGTGTGCAAGGCCGCCGACCCGCAGAACGTCTATCTGGCCAACCGGACGGCCTCCAAAGCCGAAAAACTGGCCGGGGAGCTGGGCTGCAATACCACCACCAACGCGGAGGTGGCGGCCCGGTGCGACCTGATCTTCCTGGGTGTCAAGCCTCAGATGATGGAATCCCTGCTGGCCCCGCTCAAGTTCAGCCTGAACGAGCGGCCCGGCCGCTTCATCCTCTGCAGCATGGCGGCAGGCCTTTCCATTACCCGCATCCAGGAGATGGCAGGCGAAGATTACCCCGTCATCCGCATCATGCCCAACACCCCCGCCATGGTGGGTGCCGGCATGATCCAGTACTGCTCCTCCAACGTGACCGCTGAGGAAGAGGCCGAGTTTTTGAAGCTGATGGCCCCGGCCGGCCGGCTGGATGCCGTGCCGGAATCCCTCATCGACGCGGCCAGCTGCGTGTCCGGCTGCGGCCCGGCCTGGGTGTACCAGTTTCTTGAGGCACTGGCCGACGGCGGCGTGGCCTGCGGCCTGCCTCGGGCCAAGGCGCAGGAGTACGCCGCCCAGATGGTGTTGGGCAGTGCCAAGATGGTGCTGGAAAGCGGCCAGCACCCCGGTGCCCTCAAGGACGCCGTGTGCAGCCCCGGCGGCAGCACCATCCAGGGCGTCCGGGTACTGGAAGAAAAGGGCCTGCGGGGCGCTGTCATCGACGCCGTGCTGGCCGCTTACGATAAGACCAAAGAGATGGGAAAGGGTTAACGCGTTATGCGCATCGTGATCAAAGTAGGCACCTCCACCCTGGCTCACTCCACCGGGCGGCTGAACATCCGCCATGTGGAAGAGCTGGTCAAGGTGCTGAGCGACTTGAAAAACGCCGGGCACGAGGTCATCCTCGTCTCCTCCGGTGCCATCGGGATGGGCGTGGGCAAGCTCTCGCTCCCGGCACGCCCCACCGATATGTCCACCAAGCAGGCCTGTGCGGCCGTGGGCCAGTGTGAGCTGATGTACACCTACGACCGCCTGTTTACGGCCTACAGCCACACCGTGGCCCAGATCCTGCTCACGGGCGTGGACATTGAGCACACCGAGCGGCGGCAGAATTTCCAGAACACCCTCTCCCGCCTGCTGGAACTGGATGCCCTGCCCATCATCAATGAGAACGACACCGTGGCCACCGATGAGATCACCTCCATTGGGGATAACGATACGCTGGCCGCCATCGTCTGCTGCTGCGCCAAGGCCGATTTGCTGGTGCTGCTGAGCGACATCGACGGCCTGTACACCGCCAACCCCCACACCCACCCGGAAGCAGCGCTCATCCCGCTGGTGGAAGAGATTACCCCGGACGTGATGGCGCTGGCCGACGGGGCCGGCTCGGCACTGGGCACCGGCGGCATGTCCACCAAGCTCCGCGCCGCCCGGATGGTGACCGCCAGCGGGGCCGACATGGTCATTGCCAACGGTGCGCACCCGGAGCTGCTCTATGACATTGCCGAGGGCAAACCGGCAGGCACCCGCTTTGCCGCACACAGACAGGAGGGCTGACCCATGACGACACAGGAAATTCTCGAAGCTGCCCGCGCGGCCAAGCAGGCCGTGGCGCTGGCCAGCTGCCGCACCCGGCAAAGCGTCCTGGAGCGGATGGCAGACGCCCTCTGCGCCCCGGACAGCGTGGAAGCCATTCTGGCCGCCAACGCGGAGGACATGGCTGCCGCCAAAGGGCACATCAGCGATGTGATGCTGGACCGCCTGGCTTTGACGCCGGAGCGGATCGGTGCCATGGCAAAGGGCATTTTAGAGGTGGCCGCCCTGCCCGACCCGGTGGGCGCGGTCCTGAACCGGGTGGAGCGCCCCAACGGGCTGGTGATCGAAAAGACCGCCGTGCCCATGGGCGTCATTGCCATCATCTACGAGAGCCGCCCCAACGTGACCAGTGACGCCGCCGCCCTTGCCATCAAGAGCGGCAACGCCTGCATCCTGCGCTGCGGCAAGGAGGCCTGGCGGAGCGCCAGCGCCATCGTCACTGCACTGCGCCGGGGCCTGCGGGAGAACGGCCTGCCCGAAGCCGCCGTCTCTCTCATTGAGGACACCACCCACGCCTCCGCCAACGCCCTGATGACAGCCGTGGGCTATGTAGACCTGCTCATTCCCCGGGGCGGGGCCGGGCTCATCCGGGCCTGCGTGGAAAACGCCAAGGTCCCCTGCATCCAGACCGGCACCGGCATCTGCCACATCTTTGTGGATGACAGTGCCGACCAGCCCAAGGCACTGGAGATCATTGAGAACGCCAAAGCCAGCCGCCCCAGCGTCTGCAACGCGGAGGAAGTCTGCCTGGTGCACAGCGGCATTGCGGCAGAGTTCCTGCCCAAACTTGCCCAGCGGCTGGGCCCGGACCGCGCGGCCAGAGGGCTCCACCCCGTGGAGCTCCGGCTGGACGAGCGTGCCGCCGCCCTCCTGCCCGGCATCGGTGTGCCCGCCGGGCCGCAGGATTTTGACACCGAGTTCCTTGATTACATTCTGGCCGTTAAAATCGTGGACAGCGTAGAGGAAGCCATTGCACATATCGCCGCCCACTCCACCGGCCACAGCGAGGCCATTCTGACCCAGGACAATGCCCATGCCGCTCAGTTTACCGCCGCGGTGGACAGCGCCGCGGTCTATGTCAACTGCTCTACCCGCTTTACGGATGGCGGCGAGTTTGGCCTTGGCTGTGAGATGGGCATTTCCACCCAGAAGCTCCACGCCCGGGGCCCCATGGGGCTGGCCGAGCTGTGCAGCTACAAGTACATCATCCACGGCAACGGCCAGATCCGCTGATTTTGCACAAGTTTTACATTCAGGCGGAAGTAAAAAATTTTCACGTTCCCGGTAATTCCCGGTGAAATTCATCCTGTTTCATTTGTTCCATTTCACGCTATTTCGTACAGGCCCGTGTCCAAGCCGCACAGGCCTGTATTTTTGTTTTATCCATATGGACTGTTTTTTCAGCGCAAACACATTTTGCAAAGTGCTTGTCAAGAGTTTTGAAAGGATTTTTCACTTGTATCCAAATGTTCCCCATTCTTAACAATTATTAAGTCATACTTTTGCTTGTTTTCTTGCTAAAATCACAACAAAGCGCTTGACAAAGCCCTGTTTTCTGCGGTAAAACAATAGTGGAAAGTTTGAGAATGATTCTAGTAGGTTTATGCCGAATGGAAAAAAAGTGTATTTGTAAAAAAGCCACCCTGCATCATTCGCCACCCACAACACTATACTGAGAATGAAGGAGAGAGCGCTATGACGATTGCCATTCTTGCACACGATTCCCGCAAGGAACTTGCACTTCAATTCTGTACCGCATACAGCGGGATCCTTTCCCGCAACACAGTCATCGCCACCGGTACCACCGGGCGGATGCTGGCCCAGGCCACCGGCCTGCCCGTGCACTGTTATCTCTCCGGCAAGCTGGGCGGCATCCAGCAGATTTCTTCCCGGGTCGCCTGCGATGAAGTGGATCTGGTGCTCTTCTTCCGCGACCCGCTCAAGGCGGACACCGGCAATTCCAGCGAGCAGAACCTGCTCCGCCTGTGCGATATGCACAGTGTGCCCATTGCCACCAACATTGCTACTGCCGAGGTGCTGCTGCGCGGCCTGGACCAGGGCGACCTGGACTACCGCGACGGGATGCACCCGGAAATTCTGGAGCCCATTTCCGTCCACTGTGCCGTGTGCTGAAAAGCTCCGGCTTTGGCCGTTTGATCTGTTTGTGTATAGAGGGTATAAAAACAGCGCCGCAGAGCGTACCAAAACTCTGCGGCGCTGTTTTTTCTATTACGGAGCTCACGGTGGGAACGGCCTGCCCCGCGCTTTGGATTTTGTCTGGTTCAGCCCTTACTTTTCCAGGCCAGCCATCTGTTTGATGGCTTTCATGGCAAAGGTCAGGGTGCGGCCCATGGCCACACCGGCCATCAGGCAGGGATAGTTGTTGGCAAAGAAACTGCCGGACATATCGCCGGTGACATACAGGCCGGGCATGGGCTTGTTGTCGTTATCCAGAGCCTGGCCTTTTTCGTTGATGGCAATGCCCTGCTCGGTGCACAGCAGAGAGGCACCCAGCCAGCAGCCATAGAACGGGGCCTTGCGGATCGCGCTCAGGCGGTAAGCGGGCTTGCCGAAGTCCTCATCGTTCTGCTGGTCATACAGCTCGTTGTAGCGGTCCACGGTTGCCAGGAACGTGTCCTTGGCCTCACCGGTGAAGCCAAGCTTATCCGCCAGTTCCTCAATGGTATCGGCCTTGAAGAAGCAGCCTTTCTCCTCTGCATTGTCCATCTGTTTCTGAAGATACTCCGCGCCTGCATTACGGGTCTGCGCGGAGCAGCCGATGGTGTGGAAGCGCTTTACGTCTTCCAGAATATTGGCGTCGCAGATCTGAGCGTAAACACGGCCCGGCTGGTGAGCGGCAGCATAGACGATATCATTGTAGGGGCTGCTCTCGTTGGCAAAGCGTTCCCCGTTGCGGTTCACTTTCAGGAACGGCTGGGTGCCGGGGTTATACTGCTTGATCTCGCCGGGGAAAGCCTTGCCGCCAAAAGAGTTCTCGCTCTCCACATAGCCAGCGTCCACACCAGGAGCCACAATGCCGCGGTCAAACAGCATGGGAGCAGCTTCCTTATCCAGGTTTGCACCAGCCCAGACAGCGGCACGGATGCCATAGCCCTTATCAGAGGGAGAGTAAGAGCAGGCCGTGGTGACAGAGGTGCCCAGCGGGTCCAGCTGCTCCATCATGTAGGGGTTGCCGGGGAAGCCGCCGCAGGCCAGCAGAACGCCGTCGTTGGCGTTGTAGCGGATGAAGTGGTCATCCTCGGTGCTCTGGGCGATGATGCCGGTGACGCGGCCATCGGCGTCTTTCTCCAGCTTGGCCAGGCTGGTCTTGAAGTCGATGCTGTAGCCCAGCTCTTCAATGTACTGCTGGAGCGCTTCGTTGCGCTGCAGGCCGGACTCACTCTCGCTCTGGCGGTAGTTGTGCTCCTGCACGGGATACAGGTAATCGGTGTTGTGCTCCGCGTTCTCCGCGGGCCAGGCTGCCTCCGCACCGGAAGTGAACTCGCAGGTCCAGCCGAACTGATCCTCCAGAATGCCGCGCATGAAGTCGTGCATGGCGGCAGACTCGTTGATCCAGGTCTTGACGACGCGCTGGTCGCACTTGCCGGATGCGTAGCGGGAGATCTCGCTCAGCAGCTTTGCCTTATCGGTAGCGGGGACACCCGCCTCTTTGGCAGCGGCAGAATCAATGGCACCATACCAGTGGCGGGTGTCCTGCACGGCGCTGTTCTGCTCAATGACGCGGAAGTTCAGGCCGTTGGCAGCCGCATAAGCAGCGGCAAACATGCCGCCGTTGCCAGCACCGACAATGACGATGTCGGTGTCGATGGTCTCGGTGATGGCAGCCTCGTCGATGTCAGGCTCCTTGCCCAGCCAGTCGGTCTCATCGCCGGTGGGCAGCTGGACAGAGCTGATGGTCGCTTCGCCCTTGGCCTGTGCAAAGCAGCTCTTGGCCGCTTTCATCACGGCGTCGGAGGTGATGGTGGAGCCGGAAACACCGTCGATCTCGCCGTTGGCGGAAGAGAGCAGCTGCTCCTTGAGCTGGTCGGCAGCGGCAGCGCCGTAGGAAGCGGTCTCACCGGAGGTATCCACCACCACATCGGTGACCGCACTGTCCGAGAACGTCATGGTGACCTTGACGGTGGAAGAGATGCCCTCCGCGGTGCCCTCATAGGTACCGGGGATGTAGCTGCCGGCAGGGGCAGAAACCGCGCTGGAAGCGGCAGCGGAATCCTTGGCAGCGTTGCAGGCAGCCAGGGCACCGGCGGTCACGCCAGACATGGCAGCAGCGGCTGCGATTTTCAGAAAGCCTTTGCGGGAAATCTTGTTCATGGAGGTTTGATCCTTTCCTTGCTTCGTGATTTTACCATCTTATCTGCCCTTTGACGGGAAAGGGCGACTTCGTTCGACAATAATTTAACACAAATCCCCAGCCCTGTCCTTTAAGAATTTTTAAGCTTCTTTGCCGCTTCCCAGCCCGATTTCCCGTCGATTTTACACGGGCAGGGCTGTTTTGTTATTTTTTTGCTTATCTTTTTCAAAACAAAGCGCCCGCTGCTTAAGTTTCCTTAAGAAGCGGGCGCTCATTCCCTAAGCAATCTTAAATTTTCAGTCCGCACCACGGCCCTCCGGCTGGAAGATATAGCCTTTGCCCCAGACATTTTTCAGGTAAACGGGCTTGGCGGGGTCCGGCTCGATCTTGCCGCGCAGGTTGTGGATGTGCACCTGCACGGTGCGCACATCCCCCAGGCTATCCTTGCCCCAGATCTTCTGGTAGAGCTCGTTGGCGGTAAAGAACGTGTTGGGGTACCGGACAAACAGCGAGAGGATGCGGTACTCCATATCGGCCAGGTGGATGCTCTGGCCGTCGTGCTCCACACTGTGGCGGTTGGCGTCCAGCGTAAAAGCCGCGCAGTGATAGCCATTGACATTGGGCTCGGCCGCGTCCATCTGCACCCGGCGGATGTTGGCCATGATGCGGGCCAGCAGCACTTTATTATGATAGGGCTTTGTGAGGAAATCGTCACCGCCCATCTCCAGCGCCCGCACCACCGTGTCGGTATCGTCCAGGCAGGAGGTAAAGATGATGGGGCAGTGGTGCCAGCTGCGCAGCCGCTGGCACAGGTCCACGCCGTTGGTATCCGGCAGCAGGATGTCCATGAGGATGACATCAAATTTTTCCCGGGCGTGGCTCAGTGCATCGCCGCCCGTCTCAGCGCACACCACCTCAAAATTCTGCTGGCTCTGCAGAAAATACCGGGTGGTGTCACGGATCACCGGGTCATCTTCCACCATTAAAACGCGGATCATCCCTATTTGCTCTCCCCTTTTTGGCTATTCTTTGTTATACTATTAACAGTATACCGTATCCGGTTCAAATTCTCAACTGGTTTCTGGGGGAGGAATCCAACATGAAATGGAAAAAACAGCTCTGTGCCGCGGCGGCGGTGCTGCTGGCACTGGGCATCGCACTGGCGGGCGTCCTGCTCAATCAGCATTTTCTCGTTCTTTCCGGGGGCATCTCACGGACAGAGATGCAAAGCCCCCTGGGCGACCTGGTCCGCAGCCATCTGCAGCTGGTGGCGCTCATCGTCTTTGCCACGCTGGCCGCTGCCATCCTGGCCCTTTACCACTACAAAAAGCAGCCGGAGCTGCGCTATTTTCTCCTCTATCTGGCAGTTCTCTTTTTCTGGGGCACCCTGGTAGCCTTTTTTCCTGCCGGGTTTCAGGGGCTGCTCCAGCGGTTCATGCGGCTGTTTTTTGCCATCACGATCCTGGCGTCGGCCCTGCTCTCCGCAGCGCTGCTGGCCCTGCCTCTGCCCGCCAAATGGGTGGTGCCCGCCTCGGCAGTCTTTCTGCTGCTGGGGCAAGTCCGCTTGCCCATCCTGCGGTTCGGCACGCTGACGGCCGGCATGTGCCTCTGCCTCTACCTGCTGCTTTCAGCCTACCTGCGCGGGTACGAAGCCGCCGGGCTGCTGCTCTTTCCCTGCGCCATCACAACAGGGTTCCGGGTGTGGGTCCTGCTGCCCATTCTCCCCTTTTATGTAGAGTGCTACCCGTTCTATCTGCTGCGGTGCGCCCGGGTGTTCGATATCCCGTTTGCGCTGGGCTGCATGACTTACGTCTGCCGCCGCTTTGCTTTGCAGTTTGACCGTACCGAGCAGCTGGCCCAGGAGCTGGATACCAGGGTCATCGAGCGGACCCGGGCCCTGACCGAGGAGACCGAAGCCCGCAAGAGCATGATGCTGAACATCTTTCACGACCTGCGCAGCCCGCTGTTTGCCGTGAGCAACGGGCTGGATACCCTGGCCGAGGCTCCCGACGCCCTGCCGGCCCTGCTGCCGGCCCTGCTGCAGCGGGTGGCTTTTGTCCGCAGTCTGACGGAAGACCTCTTTCTGGCGGCCAAGCTCGAGCAGAAGCAGGTGCTGCTCAATGAGGACCGGGTGGCCCTGAACGAAGCCACCGCCGCCGTCTGCGCCGCCTGCCAGAGCGAAGCCGCCCAGAAAGGGGTCACCCTCCGGGCGGAGACGGACTGCTTCCTGCCCGTCTGGGGCGATAACGTGCGCTTACAGCAGGTGGTGCAGAACCTCGTTACCAACGCCATCCACTATACTCCTGCGGGCGGTGTGGTCACAGTGACCTGCGCGCGGGAGGGCGGAACCGCCCGGGTGACGGTGCAGGACACCGGGTGCGGCATTGCGCCGGAAGATCAGACAGCCGTGTTCGACCGCTATTTTCACACCACGGCCAACACCAAGCACGATTCCACCGGCCTTGGGCTGACCATCGCGCAGGAGCTGGCTCATCTCCACCACGGGGAGATCACCCTGCAAAGCGAGGTGGGCAAGGGCAGCCGCTTTACGCTGAAGCTGCCAATTTTGGAATAACGTCCTTGCCCTCTCCGGCGCGTCCGCGTCAGCTGTGGCGGAGAGGTTGTCTTAGTTTTTTTAGTTTTTAAAGTAAGCGTTCTGCACGGCCAGCAGCACACCGGCACGGCTGGCGGCAAAGTTCAGGCCGCCCTGCAGGTAGCAGGTGTAGGGAGCGCGGAGGGGACCGTCGCAGGAGAGCTCAATGGTGCTGCCCTGAGTAAAGCTGCCGCTGGCCATGATCACCTCATCGGTGTAACCCGGTTCCGGGCAGGGTTCCGGGGCCGCGTAGCTGTCCACCGGGCTGGCGGCCTGCACACCGCGGCAGAAGCCCACAAGGGCATCCGCCGTGCCGGCATCAAAGCAGGTCACGATGTCGTTGTGGTCGTCGCAGTAGCGCGGGATGGGGTTCTTGCCCAGCAGCTCCAGCAGGCACTGCGCATAGATGGCGGTCTTGATGGCCTCGCAGACCACGCCGGGGGCATAGTAGAAGCCCAGGTACATATCACGGGGCGTTTCCAGCGTGCAGCCCAGATCCTTGCCCAGGCCGGGGGCGTTCAGACGGTAGGCGCACAGCTCCACCAGATCTTTCCGGCCTGCGATGTAGCCGCCCGTGGGGGCAATGCCGCCGCCGGGGTTCTTGATGAGACTGCCCACCACGAGGTCCGCGCCCACCTGGCAGGGCTCCTGCGTCTGGGTGAACTCGCCGTAGCAGTTGTCCACAAAGATGATGATGTCCGGGTTTGCCCTGCGGGCCGTCTCGGCGATCTTGCGGATGGTCTCGAGGTCAAAAGCGTTGCGTTGCAGGTAGCCACGGCTGCGCTGGATGTGGCAGACCTTAGCCCCCGGGGCTTTCTGGGCAATCAGCTCATAATCCGGGGTAAAATCGGGCTTGAGGGGAGCTTCGTCGTACTTTACGCCGTAGTCCATCAGGGTGCCGGTGCCCTTGCCCTTGCCATCCAGACCAATGACGCCCTCCAGCGTATCGTAGGGACGGCCGGTGGCGGCCAGCAGGGTATCCCCTGCCCGCAGCAGACCAAACAGGGCCACGGCCAGAGTATGGGTGCCGCTCTGGAACTGGCTGCGCACAAGGGCGTCTTCCGCGCCCATCACCTGGGCAAAAATCTGCTCGAGTTTGGCGCGGCCGGAATCCCACAGGCCATAGCCCGTGGTGCCAAGCATATCGGTAGAAGACATCTGGGTATCCCCAAAAGCCTTGAGCATCTTGAGCTGGTTGAAATCCCGGATCTCCTCCATGTGGTGGAAATAGGGCTGGCAGAGCTCCATGGCCTTTTCGTCCAGGGCGAGCACCTCGGGTTTATAATCAAAGAAATGGTTCAGCATTGACATGTTTAAAAATTTTAATCCTTTCCAATCGGGCTTTCGTAACGCGCAAGGGTGCCAAGCGGGTGGAAGCCGAGTTGTGTGTAAAAATGCACCCGCTCGGGGCTGCAGAGGAAAACGGGCTGATCCCCCTGCGCGGAGAGGGCGTTGGCCATCTGGACGATGAGCCGCCCGCCGACCCGCTGGCCCCGGAGAGCTTCGGCGGTCTGGCCGCAGGCCATGTAGGCCTGCCCGTTGCAAAGGGCGTAGGCTCCCACCGTGCAGACGATGTTCCCGCCCTGCTCCAAGGTCCAGACCAGTGCCTTGCCCCGGCTGCGCTTGGTGCAGAGCTCCGAGTAAAAATCATCCCGCCGGGCAGGCCGGTCCGGGAACAGATTTTCCGCCACCGGGCCGGAAGCCGGATCTTCCACAAAGGTCAGGCTGTCCCAGAGGGCTTTCTGCGCCTCGGTCTGGGCTGGCAGGGGCAGCTGTTCCCCCGCCGCAAGGCCGAAGATGGTGTGGTCACACGTCTTTTGCCAGCCCACAGGGGGCGGGCACTCGGCCTCATCCAGAATGACGGCCCTGCAGCCGCAGAAATTCAGAAAACTGGCCAGCTCCTCGGGGTTGGCGTGGCCTGCCGCCCAAGCCGTGCGGCCACCGATGTCCAGCGCCAGCGTCGGCCCGGCAAAAAAACGGCCCGGCTGGGCTTTGCCCAGCAGCTGCAGCGCCAGCGGCAGGGTGGCCCCGCAGCAGAGCTTCCCCCGGCAGGCGTTCAAAAAGCGCTGACGCTGGCGGGGCGTGTTTACCTGTGCGATCACTTGAGCTCGTTGACGATCTTCTTGAACTCGCGGCCGCGCACCTCAAAGTTGGGGTAGAGGTCAAAGGAGGCGCTGGCGGGCGAGAGAATGATCTCATCGCCAGGGTGAGCGGCGGCTCGGGCCAGCTCCACAGCATGCTGCATGTTATCCGCGTGCTCGATGACGAGGCCGCTGGCGGCAAAATCCGGATGCTCCCGCACCACTTTTTCAATGCGGGGGCCGGTAGCGCCCATGAGGATCAGAGTCTTGACGTGCCGGATGACCTCCGGTGCCAGAGGCTCATAGGGGATGTGCTTGTCATAGCCGCCCGCGATGAGGATGAGCTTCTGGTTGAAGCTGCGCAGGCCCGCGATGGTACGGGTGGGGCTGGTGCCGATGGAGTCATTATAATAAGTAACGCCGTCCAGCACACGGACCGGCTCAATGCGGTGCTCCACACCCGTAAAGGTGCTGCCCACTTTCTGGATGGCTTCTACCGGCACCTCGCCCCAGACGGCAGCGGCAGCTGCCAGCAGATTCTCGATGTTGTGCAGGCCCCGCAGCTTGACGTCTTTCTGGGCCAGGAACGGTGTCACAACGCCGTCCTCGGCCATGCAGAGCATTCCGTCATCCCGCAGGAAAGCGCCATTGTCGGTCTCGTGCAGGCGGGTGAACCAGACCTGCTTGCCCTTGCAGTCGGCCTGCATCCCACGGGTGATCTCGTTCTCATAGCCCAGCACCTCGCGGCAGGGCGGCACCTGATGGATGAGGATGTTCCGCTTGGCGTCGATGTACTCCTGCATATCCTTGTGGTGGTCCAGATGGTTGGGGGTAACGTTGGTGACCACCGCGATCTTCGGGCTCTTGTGCATACTGATCAGCTGGAAGCTGGACAGCTCCACAACCGCCACATCCTCCGGAGCCACCTCGGGCAGCATGGGCAGCAGAGCGGCACCGATGTTGCCACCCAGGTGCACCTTGCGGCCAGCGGCTTCATAGAACTTGGAGATAAGGGTGGTGGTGGTGGTCTTGCCGTCGGAGCCGGTCACGCCCACGATCTCACAGGGGCAGAAATCAAAGAAAAGCTCCACCTCGCTGGTGACCATGGTACCCGCCGCCATAGCGTCCTGCAGAGGCTTTTCAAAATAGCCCACAAAGCCGGGGGTACGCATGATGATGTCCTGGCCTTTGAAGCCTTCGAGGTAGTTTTCGCCCAGGCTCAGGTCAATGCCCAGCTCCCGGATGGTGGCAGCGTAATCGCCAAAATCGTCCACGGACTTCTTCTGGTCGCAGAGGGTCACATGAGCGCCCAGCTCCACAAACTCCTTGATGAGTGCCTTATGGCTGACGCCGGCACCAATGAATGCAACCTTTTTGCCCTTGATCAGTGCGGCAAGCTGCTGCTGTTCTTTCTGCATAAATCAGGTTCCTCCCAAATTATATAGATATCGTAAACTACTGCGTGATTTTTTACGCGGCTCGCCCTCTCCGTCATCGCTTACGCGATGCCACCTCTCCCAAAGTGAGAGGCCTTGGCAGTCCATGCAAAGAGCACCTCTTTGCCAAGGGCTCCCCCTTTGGGGGAGCTGGACGCCGAAAAGGCGGCCTGAGAGGGCTAGGCCGTTAATCATTTTACACCTTTTCGGTCTGCTTGGCAACGGAAAACCGCCAAACGGAGCAACAAAATCCCCTGAGAAATTCACAAAAAGGCAATTGTCTTTTCCCCTGCTTTCTGCTACACTTACAGTGCGCCTTTTTTCGACGCTGCATCAACGGGTTATTCCGGCCCGTGCCCTGCAGCGCCCGGCACACGCAAAACGGGGGCCTAGAGCCCTGAAAGGAACTTTCCCTTTGAAACGATCTACCAAACAAAATCTTTCCCACGGCCCGCGCCGGGTGCTCTGTGCCCTCCTCGCTGCCGTGCTTGTGCTCAGTCTGGCCGGGTGCGGCTCGGGCTCGGCCAGTTTTACCTGGTTCGTGGATACCATCCCGTCAAACCTCGACCCGCAGGTAGCCTCCACGGCTTCGGACGTCATCGCCTGCGAGAACCTTTACAGCGGCCTTGTCCGTAAGGACGCCAGCGGCAAGCTCGTCCCCGCCCTTGCGGAACACTGGGAAGTCTCCTCGGACCGCCGCACCTACACCTTTACGTTAAAGAGCGGCCTGACCTATACCGCCACCAAGGGCGCAGCCACCGATTACGCCATCACAGCCGAGGATTTCGTGTTCGCGTTCCGGCGGATGTTCCGGGCCGATACTGCTTCTCCCTATGCGGTGGAATTTTCCGCCATTGAGAACAGCGCCGCCGTGCTGGCAGGCCAGCTGCCCGAGACAGCCCTCGGCGTTCAGGCGCGTGGTGATGCCACCCTTGTGTTCTGCCTGAGCGAGCCGGACGAGAATTTTCTCTCCAAGCTCACCCTGCCCGGCGCCATGCCCTGCGACGAGGACTTTTTCAACAGCACCCGGGGTACTTATGGCCTGAGCGCCGCCTCCACCCTTTCCAGCGGCAGCTTTTACCTTTATAACTGGACCGCCAGCGGCCTGTTCCTCCGCCGGGAACCCAGCGGGAACCGCATCGACAGCCTGCGGCTGGTACAGAATACCGGTGCCTCCGGCCAGTCGGCAGCCCAGCTCATTGCCAATGAAAAATGCTCCGCGGCTCTGGACGAAACCGGCGAGGCCACCAGCCTGCAGAGCCTCTCCTACTCGGATACTACCTGGAGCCTGCTCTTCAACTGCAATTCCGTGTTTGGCTCTACCCCGTTGCGGCAGGCGCTGGCCGAGGTGGCCCGCACCGCCGCCAGTACCCCGGACTCCGGGCTGTTCGCACCGGCCACGGGGCTCATCCCGGACGGGCTGACCGTGGACGGCATCGATTACCGCGACGCCGCAGGCGACCCCACCCCTGCCCCGGTCGATGCCGTCCGCCTCTACCGCGAGGCCCGGCAGGGAATGTCCAACTCTGATTTCAACAATGTCACCCTCCTGCTGCCCGCCGGCAGCGGCCTGACTCAGGCAGCCGAGGAGATCAACGGCGAGTGGCAGAAACAGTTTTCCCTCTTCTTCTCGCTGGAAGAAGTGGAGCCGGAGGAATTTGAAAAGCGGCTTGCCGAGGGCAATTACACCATTGCGCTGGCCCCCATCAGCGCCGAGAGCGGCAGCGTATACAACGTGCTGGCCCAGTTCACCGCCCAGGGCGGCGGGCTGACGGGCTACGCCAACTCCCTTTACGCCACCCAGCTTGCCGCCAGCAGCACCGCCACGGGCAGCGCCCGGTGTTCCCTGCTGGCCGACTGTGAGCGCCAGCTGCTGAGTGACTGTGCCGTGGTACCGCTGTTCAGCCAGCAGAAGCGGCTGCTCATCGCGGACGGCATCCAGGGACTGGTGTTTGACCCCTTTGGCCCGGTGCTGGACCTGACTGAGACCACGCTGAAAAAGTAACGCAATTTCTTTCGGAGGAGGCTTTGTTGTGGACACCAACGTTTTCCGATATGTGCTGGAAGTAGACAAATGCAAAAACATCACGTTGGCGGCAAAGCACCTGTTCATCTCCCAGCCTGCCCTCACCAAGCAGTTGAGCAAGCTGGAAAAAGAGCTGGGCTTCCAGCTGTTTGACCGCGCCCACACGCCCATCACCACCACGCCGCAGGGGGAGCTTTTTCTGGATTTTGCCCGGCGGTATCAGGAGCTGGAGCAGGACTTTCAAAACGACATCGCTCTCAGCCGCCATACCCCGGCGGTCCCGGTCCGCATTGCCACCACCCACCGGGGCGGCGGATACGCCGGCATCCACACCGCCGCCTTTATGGCCGCTTACCCCAACATCTGCCTGGAATATCTGGACACGAGCGCCCGTAAATGCGAGGAACTGCTGGAAGAAGAGCAGGTAGACCTTGCCATTTACACCGACCCCATCCTCTCCAGCAAACTTGAATATATGCCTTTGGAAGAGGACCCTCTGGTCTTCGTTATCCCGCAAAGCTCTCCCCTTCTGGCTGGGCTGGACCTCTCCGGCAATTCTTTGGAGCACCCCGTGGAGATCGAGTCCCGGCGCTTCCGCGACCCCTCGCTGCGGTACATTCTTGCCACCCCCGGGCAGGGGCTGTATTACGCGGAGAATGCTTTCTTCAAAAAATATCGTGTCACTCCACTGGACCCTCTCCGGGTGGAATACGTCGATACCCGCTACTCGGTCGTGCAGAGCGGTTGCGGCATCGCATTGTTCCCGCACACCACGGTCATCCAGCACTCTCATGGCAACAGCCAACCGCCGCTTTATGGCATCCCGAAAGGTGACGCTTTATACCGCTACATCATCATTGCCCGGAAAAAGGGCCGCACCCTCTCCCCCGATGCAGAAGCCGTCTGGCGTTTTATGGTGAACCAGCGGCTGGAAGCCAATCACCATTTGGAATCCACTCCATAACCATCCCGCATTGCCCGAACCGAGCCGACGTCTTTCCGGCCCGGTTCGTTTCGTTTGAAAGCGTTCTCGCTTTTTCGCGCGATTCCAAATGGTTATCGGCCCGGCGAAAACGCGGAATCGAGGAAGTATTGCATAATTCATTCTCCACGTCGTATAATGCAATTGTTAGATTTGCTAGCAAATAAATCGGACAACCTGAAAGAAATGAAATGGAGGACGCAAAGTGAAAACGTTAAAAGAAACCAAGATCCTTGGTTTTCCCCTTTGGATGTTCCTGATTCTGGCGGCTCTGATGATGGTGATGGCGGCCAACGACTGGATGCTGACCAACATGGTCGGTGCACTGGCCTTCGCTATGGTCGTCGGCACCCTGCTGGGCTGGGTGGGCGATCACATCCCCGTCTGGAAGACCTGGTTCGGCGGCGGCATGCTCTTCGCCTGCCTTGTGGCCGGTGCCTTCAATACCTTCAATCTCATCGGTGAGGGCTCCAAGGAAGCCCTGAACACCTTCAACGGCACTACTGGTTTTCTGGACCTGTACATTCTGATCCTGATTACCGGCTCTGTGCTCTCGGTGGACCGTAAAATGCTTCTCAAATCCTTTGTGGGTTATATTCCCACCATCCTTGCCGGTATCGTCGGCGCGCTGGCGTTGGCCGGTGTTGTGGGCGCTGTGACCGGCGTGGGCGCCATCGAGGCCATCACCGGCTATGCCATCCCCGTCATGGGCGGCGGCAACGGCGCAGGCATCCAGCCCATGAGCAAGATGTGGGCGGCTGCCACCGGCGGCGATGCTTCCACCTGGTATGCGTCTGCCTTCGCCATCATCAGCATCGGAAACCTCGTGGCCGTCATCATGAGTGCACTGCTCAATAAGCTGGGCAATGCTCATCCCTCTCTCACCGGCAACGGGCAGCTCATGAAGGGCATGGAAAATGCAAAGGCTTCCACTGCCGAAGAATACAAGCCCACTGTGGCCGATTACGCCACGGGTCTGGCCCTCGGCGTTGTCTGCTATAACGTTGCCAACCTCTATTCCAAGCATATTTCCATCATCAACAACCATCTGGACCTTGGCTTCTCCATCCACACCTTCGCCTTCATGGTCATCCTGATTGCTATCCTCAACATCTCCAACATCCTGCCGGAGAATGTCAAGGCTGGTGCCAAGGGGATGCAGCAGTTCTTCGTTAAGTATATGTCCTTCCCCCTGATGATCACCGTCGGCATCGGCACCAACCTGTCGGACTACGCCAAGGTCTTCACCAACCCTGCCTACATTCTCATCATTGCAGCCACTGTCATCGGCGCCATGATCGGCACTTTCCTGATGGGCAAGCTGTTTGGCTTCTATCCCGTCGAGGGTATGCTGACCGCCGGCCTGTGCATGGCCAATGGCGGCGGTTCCGGCGACGTCCAGTGCCTTGGCGCCGCACACCGCATGGAGCTGATGTCCTATGCACAGATCTCTTCCCGTATCGGCGGCGCCATCATGCTGGTGGTGGCAAGCTTCTTCTTCGGCAAATTCCTGTAAATCGAATTGTGAGGTACAACTATTATGGCAAAAGAAAATCCCCTTGCTTCCAACCTGACGTTGGAACAGCAGAAAAATCTGTTTGGCAACGCCTACCTGAATATGCTCTGGCACTGTCCCACCGACCAGCGCTTTCCCTACTGGGTCCATCTGCCGGACTGTTATTATGATGAAAAAGACCCGCACTATAAGCTGCTGGTCATCATCCACGGCACCGGCTGCGCGGTGGAAGATTACGTCCGCCACGCCAAAGAGCTGGCCGATCGAGACCATGTGGCGGTTCTGGCTCCCCTCTTTCCCGGCGGCCTCATCCAGCGGGATGATTTCAACAGCTATAAGCTTCTTTCCTGCGACGGCGTCCGCTATGACCAGATCCTGCTGGACATGATCGACGACATGGCCAAGCGTTATCCCGGTGTGGAGACAGACAAGTTCTTCCTGTTCGGCCACTCGGGCGGCGGCCAGTTCGTCAACCGCTTTCTCTTCGCACATCCCGAAAAACTGCGTGCCTGCGCCATCGGTGCACCGGGCCGTCCCACCTTCCTGAACCCGGACGAGGATTATTTCTGGGGCACCCGGGATTTCAAGAACTACTTCGGGCATGACGTTGACCTTGCAGCGGTCCAGAAAGTCCCCGTTCTGGTCATCGTCGGCGAAAACGACACCAAGTTCATCGGCGATTCGCCTTACGGCGACAACCGCGTGGCCCGCATGAAGAGCCTGCAAAAGAACCTGCAAGACCACGGGGTGCACACCGAGTTGACCATCCTTCCCGGCTTTGCCCATGAGGGCGGCGAGAAGGAGCGGGTGCAGGCGGCTCAGCATTTCTTTGAAGCTTATCTCTGATTTCTGAATCAACCCAAATAACTATAAACGCCGGAGCTTCTGTTCACGCAGAGGCCCCGGCGTTTCCTTCATTTTATGCTGTTTTATCGCTTATTTTATTTCTTTGCCTCTACCGACGGGCGAACCACACTGGTGAGCGGGTGCGGCACATAGAGCTCTTCCAGATACTCCACCTCTTCCGGCGTCAGAGTCACATCCAGCGCGATCTGGCTCATCTTGCAGCCGATGCAGACCTTAGAGACATTGAGGTCGGAGTTTCCCAGTTTGGTGTATTGCATTGCAAAAACCTTCTCATGATCGATGGATTTCCTCATACAACTTTTAGATTGCCGTGCCTTTTGTCGGCACAAAAAAGCGGCTCATGTCCACATGCTCCAGCTGCAGCAGGCGCACTTTTTTCTCAATGCCCCCGGCATATCCTGTCAGGCTGCCGCTGGTGCCCACCACCCGGTGGCAGGGGATGATGATGGAAATTTCATTGTGGCCTACCGCCCCGCCGACTGCCTGTGCCGACATCCGGGTCTTGCCCTGTTTTGCAGCCAGCTGCTGTGCCAGCGCGCCGTAGGTCGTGGTCTGCCCGTAAGGGATCTGGAGCAGCAGCTCCCACACGGCCCGCCGGAACGGCGACCCAACGGGGTGGAGCGGCGGGGTAAAATCCGGCTCCCGGCCGCTGAAATAAACATCCAGCCAGCGCTTTGTCCTTTGTAAGGCAGGCGTCTCCCGCTCCTGCTGTTCCGGGCCAAGGATATTGGCGAAATATTTTTCTCCCTCAAACCAGAGGCCGGTCAGGCCCGCTTCATCCGCCGCCAGCAGGATGCCGCCCAGCGGAGAATCGCAATGCAGGGTGTACATCCCGTTGCATTCTTCTTTCTGGCTCAGGCAGGTAGTCTCTCCCACTCCATCCTGAAATCGCATTTACATCTCGCTCCCTATTTGAACGGCTCCCTGCTCCCGCAGTTTCAGGCGGTAACAGCTGCCCGGGCCAAACACGCCCTCGATGGCCGCGCAGTAAGCTTCCAGCAGCGGGGCGGGCACAAAGGCCTGGATCGTCCCCGCAAAACCGCCGCCCTGCATCCGCCAGGCTCCGCCGCCCGCTTCAAGGATGCTCTGGCTCAGCGCCAGCGCGATGCTCAGCCCCTGATGCCGCGGGTCGGAGGCGCAGTAGACGTTCTGACAGTACTCAAACGAGGAATGGCCATTTGCCCGGATGAGATGCAGAAACTCCGCAAAGTCTCCTCGTTGCAGGGCATTCTTCTGGGCCAGTGCCCGGGCGTTTTCCTGATAATAATGAATGGCCCGCAGGACAGCTCGATCCCCGCATTGAGTGCGCAGCCGGGGCAGCGCCTGCCAGAATGCCGTTTCCAGCACCTGCCCCAGCACATTCTGGCCCAGACAGGCCGCCACAGCCTCCATTTCCCGGCGAATGGCCGCGAATTCCCCGGTCAGCTCGCTGTGACTGGCCTGAGTATCGGTCACGCAAAGAGTAACCCCCTCCGGCAGCAAGCCCGCTGCGTGGATTTTTTCAATTTCAGGGGCACAGGGGTCAGCAAAATTTGCAAAGATGACGCCGCCCACGGCACTGGTCAGCTGGTCCAGCAGGCCGCAGGGCTTGCCGAAATAAGTATTCTCCGCATACTGACAGATCTTTGCCATCTCCGGCCCCGAGAGGCCGCAGCCATACTCCCCGTTGAGGACGACAGCCATTCCCATCTCAAACGCCGCCGAGCTGGAAAGGCCGGACCCCCGCAGAACATCGCTGGCGGTGTAGGCATCAAAGCCGCCGGTCTCTTTCCCCAGCGCCCGGAATCCCTCCGCAATGCCCCGGATCAGGCTGGCGGAATGGGTGCTCTCCCCCTGTTGGGGCTCCGGCTCGCTCAGGTCAATGACGTCCAGCTTGTTGAACCCCCGGGATTTGACCCGGATGAACCCGTCATCGCTGGGGGACGCCACCGCGATCAGATCCAGTGTCACCGCCGCCGCCAGCCCATAACCGTGCTGGTGGTCGGTGTGGTTGCCGCCCAGCTCGGTCCGGCCCGGGGCCGAGTACAGCCGCACCTGCCGCCCCGGCCCAAAGTAGAGCTCAAACTGTTCCAGTGCCGCCGCATAGCGTGCCCGCTGCCGCCTCAGCTCTGCCGCGCCGCCGCCGTACAGCGCCCCCAGTGTCTCGTCCCATTTACCCGCCAGAATTTCGTCCCGGACCTGTGCACTCGTTGCCATCGCAGAACCTCCCCGCAAAATTCCTCCATGCTGGTTTGATACAACTATTTTAATGCATCGACGCCCGATTTTCAATTCGATTGCCGAAAAAAGCATTTTTTTGGTGTCCAGCCCAAAGAATAAGATGTACTTTTGTTGAATTTGCAAGGGCAATTGTGGTATACTGGCACCAGAAATCTGACAGGCGGGAGGGAGCCACAATGGCAGACGTTTATAAACAGTCGTTCAAGCAGAGCGACACCAATAATATTGAACTTTCCATCTTCAACTGTGGTTTGGAGCGCTGCGCCCCCGGCCAGACCTGGGGGCCCGGCATCCGCGACCATTACCTCATCCACCTGGTCGTCTCCGGCCGGGGCGTATTTGAGGTGGGCGGCAAGACCTTTGCGGTCGCGCCGGGCGATCTGTTCTTTGCCAAGCCCAGCCAGCTCATCCGGTATACGGCGGATGAGCAACAGCCCTGGGAGTACAGCTGGGTCGGCTTCAACGGTGCCTGCGCCCATAAGCTGGCCGCTCAGCTCCCCTTTACCGATGAAGCACCTGTCCACCACACGCAGGACCCGGAGGGGATGCGGGCAGCCCTGACCAACATCTACTCCTCCCGCGGGCTGCAGCCTCAGGACGAGGCTGCCATGGTGGGCTATCTCTACCTGTTCATCTCCGCCCTCATGCGGGAGACCAGCGAGTCCAAGCCCCACAGCACTTCTTCCTCCAGCCAGTATGTGCTCAACGCCATCAAGTACATCCAGTTCAACTACTCCCACGACATTTCCATCGACGATGTGGCCAAGAGCGTGGGAGTTTCCCGCAGCCATCTGTACCGGGTGTTCATGCTCAACGTGGGCCAGAGCCCCATTGATTACCTGACCGAATACCGCATCAACGAGGCCTGCAAGCTGCTGCGGGCAGGCAACCTGTCCATTGCAGAGGTGGCCATCTCGGTAGGCTTCTTTGATCAGTTCTATTTTTCGCGGGTGTTCAAGCGCGCCAAGGGCGTGCCGCCCAGCAAATACATGGCCACCCAGACCGATCCTGCCGCCGCGCCGCAGGAAAAACCATAAGGAGACCGTTCCAACATGCCTTTACAGAAAAATCAACTCCTGACCCTCCGCATTGAGCGCCTTTCCAGCGACGGCAGCGGCGTGGCCCACTCCGCAGACGGCGAGGCCGTTTTTGTACCCAACACTGCCCCCGGCGATGAAGCGCGGATCAAGATCGTCAAAGACTGCGGCCGCTACGCGTTTGGCATTCTGGACCAACTGCTCACCCCCTCGCCCGACCGCGTGGAGGTAGACTGCCCGGCCGCCGGTCCCTGCGGCGGCTGCAGCCTGCGTCATCTCAGCTATAAGGCAGAGCTGCAGGCCAAACACGAGAACGTAACAGACGCGTTCCGCCGCATTGGCGGGCTGGATGTCCCTGTGCTGCCCACAGTCCCCTCCCCCGAGGTGGACCGCTACCGCAATAAAGTGCAATTCCCGGTCGGGCGGGACAAAAACGGCCAGCCCTGCATTGGTTTTTATGCTGGCCGCACCCATCGCATCGTCCCCTGCCCGGACTGTAAGCTGCAGCCCGGCGTGCTCAATGAGATCGGCAACGCGCTCTGCGCATTCTTCGCCGCCCATGGCATCCAGCCCTACGACGAGGAAAGCAGCAAGGGCCTTGTCCGCCACATCTTCCTGCGGCGGGGGGCACACAGCGGCCAAATCATGGTCTGCCTCGTCTGCACCCGGGCAAAGCTCCCCCACAGTGAGGAGCTGGTGGCCCATCTGCGGGAGCAGTTTTCGGCCATTGCCACCATCTTACTGAATGTCAACGCAAAAAATACCAATGTCATTCTGGGCAGCGAGACCCACCCCCTGTATGGCCCTGGCTACCTCGAAGACACCCTCTGCGGCGTCCCCGTCCGGCTGGGCCCCCTGTCGTTCTATCAGGTCAACACACTGGCCGCTGAGCAACTCTACGGCATCGCGGCCCAATATGCCCAGCTCACCCCGGACGACCTGCTGCTGGACCTCTACTGCGGCATGGGCACCATCGGCCTTTCGATGGTAGACCACTGCCGGGAGCTGGTGGGTGTGGAGATCGTACCAGAAGCGATTGAAAGCGCTAAGGCAAATGCCGCTCGGATGGGCGACGCCATCGCCACCAAGAGCCGCTTTTTCTGCGCCGACGCCGGCGCTGCCGCCACCCGCCTCGCGGCTGAGGGCCTGCGCCCGGACGTCATCGTCCTCGACCCGCCCCGCAAAGGCTGCGATGAAGCCACCCTTTCTGCTGTTGTCAAGATGAATCCCCAGCGGGTGGTCTATGTCAGCTGCAACCCGGCCACCGCCGCCCGGGACGCCAAGTGGCTGGAGACACAGGGGTACCGCACGGAAAAGGTGCAGCCTGTGGATTTGTTCCCGAGGACGAAGCATTGCGAATGTGTCATCGCACTTTCCAAGGGTGAGATCGACTTCAAAAAAGTCCGTGTAGAGTTTTCCTTGGAGGGCATGGACACTTCAGGATTGCAAAAGGGTGCGACCTATCCTGAAATCAAGGCCCGTGTGTTGGAACAGACTGGGCTGAAGGTTTCTTCCCTGTATATCTCGCAGGTCAAGCAGAAATGCGGTCTGGAGGTACGGGAGAACCACCACAAGGCAAAGTCCGAAAATACAAAGCAGCCTCAGTGTCCGAAGGAGAAAGAAGATGCAATTGTGGAAGCATTGAAGCATTTTCAAATGGTTTGATTTACAGTATGCCCGTCTGGTTTTCAGGCGGGCATTTCTTTTTGGCAAAATATAGTCATTCCTCAAAATCCGTGGTACAATAGATGCAAGAATCATTTTTCAGGAAAAACGTCCTGCCATCCGATTTATAGGACACCCATTGTTATAAAATCAGGATGTCCACCTATCACAAAAACAAGGAGCAACGTATGCCAAACGATAAGATCACCGCCGTAGGTGCCAATATTGCCGAAAAAGCCGCCATGATCTGGAACGTAGCCGATATGCTGCGGGGGCCGTTCAAGCCCCACGAGTATGGTCTGGTCATTCTGCCCATGACCGTGGTGAAGCGGTTCCACGACTGCCTGCTGCCCACCCATCAGGCAGTGCTGGATACCTACGAAAAGGTGAAAAAGCTGCAGGTCATCGACGGCTTTTTGCAGAAAGCCTCCGGCTACCAGTTCTATAACATCAGCCGCTTCACCTTCGAGACCCTACTGGCAGACCCGGACAACATTGAGTCCAACTTCCGGGATTACCTGTCCGGCTTTTCTGCCAACGCACAGGATGTGCTGGCAAAGTTCGACTTTGACAACATCATCAAGCGGATGGTGGAGAGCAACACCCTCTACCTCGTTATCAAGGAGTTCGGCTCCGAGAAGGGCTATCTTGGCCCGGACAAGATCAGCGCCGTGGATTGCGGCTACATCTTCGAGGACTTGGTGCGACGGTTCTCCGAGAGCTTTGGCGAGGAAGCCGGAGCTCACTTCACCAGTCGGGATATCATCTACCTGATGACCGACCTGCTGCTGTCTGAAGCCGACCTCGATACCAGCAGCATGACCGTTTACGATATGGCCATGGGCACCAGCCAGATGCTCAGCTGCATGGAAGAGCGCATCCACGAGCTGAACAGCGACATTGAGGTGACCTGCTTTGGGCAGGAGTTCAACCCCTCCACCTTTGCCATCGCCAAGGCGGACATGATGATCCGCGGCGGAGACCCCAACAATATGCGGTTCGGTGATACTTTGTCGGAGGATCAGTTCCCCGGATTCACCTTCCAGTACATCATCTCCAACCCTCCCTTCGGCATTGACTGGAAGCGGGAGCAGAAGGCGGTGGAAGCCGAAGCCGCCCGGGGCGAGATGGGGCGTTTTGCCCCCGGTCTGCCCAAGATCAGCGATGGGCAGCAGCTTTTTGTGCTGAACGGTCTTGCCAAGCTGGCAAACAAAGGCAAAATGGCCATTATCCAGAACGGCTCTCCCCTGTTCAGCGGCGATGCCGGCAGCGGACCCAGCAACATCCGGCAGTATATTCTGGAAAACGACTGGCTGGACTGCATCATCCAGCTTTCCACCGATATGTTCATGAACACCGGCATCTCCACCTACATCTGGGTGCTCAGCAAGGATAAGCCCGCCCACCGTGCGGGCAAGGTGCAGCTTATTGACGCCAGCCACTGCTTCGAGCCACGCCGCAAGAGCATCGGCACCAAGCGCAACGACATCACCGATGCCTGCCGGGAGCTGATCGTCACCGCCTACGGCGAGTTTGCCAACGGCAAGGTGTACGGCGACAAAAACGGCATCTACTGCGAGAGTAAGGTGTTCGAGAGCGTGGAGTTCGGCTACAACAAGATCGTGGTGGAGCGCCCCCAGCGGGACGAGGCGGGCAACGTTATCCTGAAGCGTGGCAAGCCTGTGCCGGACACCAGTCTGCGGGACACCGAAAACGTACCGCTGGTGCAGGATATTGACGCCTACTTTGCCCGGGAAGTTCTGCCCTACGCCCCCGACGCATGGATCGACCACAGCAAGACCAAGGTGGGCTACGAGATCCCCATGACCCGCTATTTCTACGAGTATCAGGCACCGGAAGCCGTGGAAGATATCGTGGCACGCATCACCGCACTGGAACAGGATATCTCCGCCGGGCTGGCAGAGCTGTTCCATAAGGAGGGCTGTGTTACCAAAGGTGTGCGTGGTGAGCGGGAGATGAAGGATAGCGGAGTTGAGTGGATTGGGGAAATCAATCATAGATTTTCCCTCATTAAACTAAAATACATCTGTTCTATCCTAGACCAATACCGAAAGCCTATTTCTGCTGATAAGCGCAGTCAATCTGGTTCCGTTCTCTATGATTATTATGGAGCATCCGGTGCCATCGATAAAATTGATGATTACACGATTGACGATCATGTCATGTTGATCGGTGAAGATGGTGCAAATCTACGAATGCGTAATTTGCCGTTAATGTACGAAGTCAATGGTAAAGCATGGATCAACAATCATGCACACATTCTCAAACCAACCGAACAAGTGGATTTCTATTATTTGTTCTATGCTCTTGAAGAGTTAGATATCAACCCTTATATTACCGGCTCCGCACAGCCTAAACTCAGTCAAGAAAAACTACAAAACATTTGGGTTCCACTCCCCGATCTTGAAGAGCAACAAGAGATTGCAACCTATATCCGTTCCAAGTGTGCCGAGATTGACAAGCTGATTGCAAAGAAAGAGCAGCTGATAAAAGAGCTGGAAAGCTATAAGAAAAGTTTGATTTATGAGGTTGTAACGGGAAAGAGGGAGGTGTAAAACATGATGTTCGCACATAGTACGCTTGAGCAGCACAAATTCAAAAGAGGAAAATTCACAACACCGTTTAACGACGCTTTCGGTGACAAACTCCAGCTTAGTTCGTGGGGCAGCGAAAGACTTCCAGAGTACCTTTGGATCGGCTTAATTCTAAAGAAACACGGTCGCTCAAAGGGACTCCAAAAATGCTATTGGATTTTAAAAAAACTTCACGACGCACTTCCAAATATCAATTTCCCCACGATTTCGAATATTTTCACATTAGAAGATGTTAACCAGCAACTCTTTTGGGAATTTGTTGAGCATGTTTCAGGACAAGAATCATTGTCACCACTTACCCTTATTTACACATATCGAAATTATCCTATCTTTAACAAGATCTTTCAAACCAGCTTAGCTTATAAGGAGCAGATTGCTTCAATCGAATCCGTATTAAAAGATGCATATTATCACCAAACAGAGTTCGCAACAGATATCCGTTTTGTTGTTCTTTACTTTGAGTTAATGCAGGGAAGAACTCACGCTCCTAAAGACATTCTTGACGAAATCTGCAAATATCCCTCTCTTGAACATAGTGATGAACAAATGCGTTCTATTCGCCCTTTAATTCGTAGCATGGAAATTGCTAGAGGGAATATATCAGATAGTGAAACCGACAAAAGTAATTTAACTCTTTTTTGGAAGATGGTGAGTGAAATGAGCGATTGTGAGCTGTATACTATAAACTATGAGGCCCCCTGATGTCAAGATAGGGACAACAATTTTTTCAAAAAAAGCAAAAAAAAATAAGCCGTATAAAGTTTCCCATTGGGTTAAAACCATTGGGAAGCCCTATGCGGCTTATTCGTACTTATTTTAATTATTAGACAATTTCAAATTCAATATCATGAACTTTCGGTTCAATATATTCCGAACACATCATTGAAACGCTTACTTTGAATTTTCCTTTTCTAGCCGGAACAATATATATCCCATCAAACTCGGTATCATCTTTATGTGGCAACTGATTGCATTCAGCAAATATTGAGTTATCTCGTATAGATATTGATTCAAACACAGAAGAATTGGAGTTGTTAAAAATTGCCGGGTCTATAATCGGCAAGCTTCGAGCTGAGTAGAATGGCTGCATTCCGTCCATACTATTTTTCAACAAGCCATATACTGGATTTAAGTCGCTCATAAAACGTTCCTCTGCCTTTTCAATAGGATTCGTTGGAAGTTTTGGTGCTTTCGGCTCCTTCATTTTTTCGATATCATCAATGTCATATACAAAAATATCTTTTGGAAATACGATTGAGATTCTAATGTCGGTTGCTTTCGCTGTTCCCTTATTAAGCACTCTTAGCTTGAGCGCAACACCACCGTTTGTTATTGTCTTATATACGCTCATCTTGTGTGCATAATCATTTATTTCTTCTTCAGACGGTAGTGCTGCATTGTAAGCCTGCAAGTCCTTTTCTTTTACATACTTTTTTAAATGTGATTCAACGCAACCTAAATCAAGCGGTTCATACTTGTTTTTGTAGCATTCTCCATCATTATGATATAACTGGATCTTGATTGCATTATCTGAGCTATCAATAAGCAATTTTCCATGTGTTTTAAGACCTTTTCCGTCCACTTCTTCATCATCCTGTTGATCCAGCACAACTGCGGCCATCAACTCAGGAACCCGCTTTACAATCTGTGATTTCAACTCAGCATTTTCCTGCTCAAGTTCTCTTATCTTTTTATTCAAACTGAGAATTTCTGCATGACTTGCTTCAATATCAAAGGCATCTCCTCTTATCCACCCTGGACGCTTTTTTCGATCCATTTGCTGATGTAAAGATTCTGAAACCTCTCTAGCAAGTTCGTCAATATTAGTCCACCACTGTACCGTTCGTCCTTTTTTAGCTTCTGTCTTGAAATCAGCCAGCTTTTTTATACTTTCTGGATCTTTTTCTATAAATTCCGGCTTAATTGCCACATCATCATCAATTATGAATACCAGAACAGGAATTTTCTTCTCTCTCGCATAGCGAAATTCCTTTTCCGTATAGCTAATTCCAGCATCCGATCCAGATTCTATTACAGAGCCATATCGCTGTCCCAAAATCAAAACATAATAATCCGAACTATCAATCGTCTCTTGTATGATTTCCCACTGTTCTTCGTCAGCAGCGTTAAACATCTCCATACCAACTGGGAAATGCATCATCGATAGGATGGCATCCCTTACTTTGCTACGGGCTTCTATCAAATCTTTATACGTTGACGAAATAAAAATCTGGTATTTCTTTTCCATGTTATATCACTTCCTTACAAGCTAGTGGTTCATTCCATAACCCATCAATTATTGTAGCGCATATAATTCTACTAATTCCTGAAGAATCTGTTCTTTCGTTCGTCCCACAAGCCCCAACTGTTTAACATCAACCGTTTCATTTTCCATTCGATCAACAAACTTCTGCATATCCTCATACACGCCACTAGGAGTGACAATCTCAACCGTAGGATCAAGCAGTTCAGTCAAACGAAAAACATCATTTTTATGTTTCTTAATGTTTTTACTATCAACGTGTTCTCCGGCTGCTTTGCGATCCGTCAAATCCATCCATGCTTTCGCCTTGAACGGAATCAAATATGCAGCGTCCAAAACCGTTACTCCATCAACAGTCACTTTCCCCTGCTTCAAGAACTCATAGTAATCATCATCCAAAAGGATTGCAGACAAGCTCGATATATCCTCATCCATTGGTAGCGGTGTCAATACTGCATCATCTGGAAGTTGAATTGCATCCAGTTTTCTAGTGAACAGTTCGATCATTGCTGGATAACGGTTTGAAGTCGGGTGACTGAACCGATAAAACTGCGGCACACCAGAGCTTTTATTACGATGTTCGTATCCAGCCTGTTTTACATAGTCCCAGAATTTTCTTCCAAAAGCCGCATCCACAGCTTCAATAATTAGAACAAGGTCAATGTCTTTTGTTGCACGGAAGTCTAAGCCTTCTTCTGTCATCAAGATATCACACGCAGTTCCACCGATAATTGCATACTGGCTTTCGTTACCCTTGAACCATTCCTTAAAGCTTTCAATCCCTGTTACCATCTATCTTCCTCCACAGATTATTTAACATTTCTTCTACTGCTTCTTCTACCCGTTCATCTGCATCTTCCCTGAGCGATAATGCCAGAGAAAGTCCATCGACCATTTTTCCCTTCGATAATTTTCGTGGGTCATATCTCCACATTTCAACAGCCACCTGTGAATTTGAGTCCTGTAAATCCTTGGTCATACAGTCATTCCACTGAGATATTTTTTCTGAAGCATAGCACCGAACACTAGGCGCATTGAGCATCGAATACTCCGCCAATGCGAAATATCCGCTCTCCAACAATTCACTCTTTACTTCCTCGCATGGAACATAGACCGTCCTTTTCACAGGATTGAGCAGAACTTTCTCTGCTTTGTAAAATAACTCTTTGGCAGAGTTTTCCGAAAGCAGTATCTTCTGCACTCCATTTTTTCTTGATCGCAGAAATCCCATTCCTTCAAGTTGTTTAGAAGCTCTGGAAATAGACGTTGGTGTCAAATCCAAATCTTTTGCAGCTTGACTTGTAGACAGCTCCTTTGCTCCCTCATAAATATAGTAAAGCAACAGCATCTGCGCCGATGGCAAGATTTCTTCTCTGTCACTCTTTTCTGCATCACAGCGTTCCTGCAAATATGCTGCCATAAAGGGCAGATAAATTTGCTTTCCATCCACAATAAATGCTATTTTCTCTCGAAGCAAATACTCTTTCTGCCGTGCAGTGATCTGTTCCAATACTAAAATCACCGGACAATCCGCAACCTTTTTCACACGTTCCAGATGCTTTTTTAATGTTTCCACCTGCTCCAATTCGGTTTTAGGATACAAAAAAACAGCTTTTTGACCACTCAGAGATACTTTCTGTGAATCATACCTTGTACTGATGAAGTTTGGCAAATGCTCTAAAGCTTTATTTTCATATAGCACTTCAATTCCTAAAACTCGCTTAAGGTATTCCACTCTATCGCCTCCATTCACAACTCTTTTTCTGTATTATAACTCATTTTAAGTTAAGATACAATATAAAAGTTATGATTATCCAAATCCAGCTATTGAAACACCAATATTTTCCAAACAATTTTGCTTTCATTTCACTTCTTGATACCCCTCCCTTACCGTGCTATACTATTATCAAATCAAATATTGAGGGAGTGCATTGTTATGAGCAAAAAGCTTGTTGCCTATTTTTCTGCCAGCGGCATTACCGCAAAAGTTGCCGAAGATTTAGCAAATGCCATCGGTGCAGACATTTTTGAAATCCGTCCCGAAGTCCCTTACACAAAAGCCGATCTGAACTGGATGGACAAGAAATCCCGCAGCACCATCGAAATGAGCGATCCTACCTCTCGCCCTGCCATCGCCGTCAAGCGCAATAACATGGACGAATACGACACCATCTTTGTCGGATTCCCTATCTGGTGGTATATTGCTCCGACGATCATCAATACATTTCTGGAAAGTTATAATCTAAAAGGTAAAACAATCATTCCCTTTGCCACCTCCGGCGGCAGCAGTATGGGTAAAACCAATGAAAAACTTGCGCCAAGCTGCCCCGGTGCCAAGCTCCTGCACGGTAAGGTTTTCAATTCCTACTCCAGCAAAACAGATTTGTCCGCATGGGTAGAAAGCTTAAATTACTGAATTAAGGATGTGTTTATATGTGTAATTCCTCTTGGAAAAATCCTAATGATCTTATTCTTGTTCTAAGATGTACAACACTTGAATTTGCTAAAGACCTAGTCAACCTTGGACAAATCAAGTTCAGTACTCCTAAATCATGGGAGCAGTATGGAAAGCAGGGACGTGGCGATATTTATGAAGGAACTCTTGCTTACTCTAGCAAGTTCTATCCTTCTCAATATGAAAAGCTTATTGCAAAATATTCCAACACCTGTACTTATGAATTACCAAATCGAATTTTAATTAAAAACAGAAGAGATATGCAACTTCCCTGCATCTGTTTTTATGGGCTAAAAACGGATGCCTTTCCCCCACCTCAAAATGAAGGAAGAAACAGAATTTCAACCTATATTGATGCTAAATATTTTCGAGATTTTGCGGATAATGCTTCCCCTGCTGAAATAGCAGCATTGCCTCCCAAGAAGCAGCCCGCAATCGCTGTAATAAAGGATTGGGCCGAGTTTGTTCGCAGATTAAAGGCAAAATTAAATTCGATAGGTGTTCCCGATGAATGTATCCTTGTCAGCCCTGTTCAATATTTTGACTTTACGCCTTATAGTACGGATGATAGCTGGGTAGACTTAAACTGTACTCCTCCCAAAGAACTTTTTGTCAAATCTAAACAGGATTTTGAATATCAGAACGAATTACGAATCGTTATCGACACCGATGACCCCACAATCTTAGACCTTTTAAGCAATCCTATTGAAATTGGAAATCTATCCGATATTGCCGCTGTCGCAGAAGGGTATCATCCCGAAGGTATCGAAGTTACGGCAACATTTAATTCCTACATCATTCCCTGATTTTTCCCATTCCTGCGGAATGAAATACCCGCCTGGTCGAGAAGATTTTCCGAATCCTCTCACCCAGACGGGTATTCTTTTTCTTATGCCACTTCTTCTATCCAATTATGCGCCATACTTTTCCAACGCTCTCCGAATCACATCCTCACAGTTGAACTCTATTTTCATCGTTTGGTCGTCATACAGATAGACCATGCTCACAAAGGCTTCCACACATTCTTTTGTCAGCCCACCGATGTACGTTTTCTCGCTGGCCTGTTTTGTCAGAGCACGGATTTCTTTATCCAGTTCATCGGCACACTCCTGTTCTTCCTTTTCTGTCCGTATGCTATCCTGCAATGCAGCCAGTTTTTCCGAAAGAGCCTTTTTCTTTTCTATGTAAGCATCTCGCCGCAGCACACCGTCCGCATACGATTCATATAGTTTGATTTGCTCTACCCGAATGGCTTCCGCTTGCTTTTCCAAGTCCTCAATGTCCATACAGCGCACTGTGATAGACTGCTTTTCCTGCATCCCCTGATTTACCACATCCAACGCATAGAACACAGTTTTTATCGCACGAGCCACTTTTGCGTTCACCGAATATTCTCTGTAATAGCCGCCGTAGCATTTAGAGAACTTTCCGGCTGACCGTTTATAGCCGCAATAGAAAACCATTTCCCCATATTGCCTTTCGTGGCGAAGCTGTCGATTACAGTTTCCGCAGCAGATTTTTCCTTTTAACGCAAAATCATCACCCACCTTATACTGAATTGGAGTCACGTTACGGATTGCTTTCTGTGCCTGGTAGTATTCATCTTTTGTCACGATGGCCGCATGAGCGTTTTCTGCGATGATCCACTTATCCTCTGGGAGCGTCCGAACAGAGGTAGTATTCACATCAATTTTCTTTCTTCTCCCCATAACCAGCGCACCAGTGTATTCATACCGTCTAAGGATTCTCCACACGATTGCTGCGTTCCATAACATTTCACTATCCGGGGCAATAATAGGATTGCTGCCCATCAGCAGATTCTTTCGTTTCGCATACAATCCCGGCGTAGGAAGATTTAATTCGTTCATGCCATAGGCGATCTGCGTTGTATTGCGACCGGACAATGCTAATTCAAATACTTTTTTCACGCAGGGTGCGGCCTCAGGGTCAATCTCCCACCGCTGCCCACCTTTCTTGTTCCACACATATCCAAAAGGGACATTCGTGCAGGTGGCTTTCCCATTCTTCCAGTTCGTTTCCAGAGCAGCCCGAATCTTTTTCGCAATATCCCGGCTATACATATTATTCACCAGATTGCTGACTGCCACTTCGATTCCCGGCGTTCCGTTGTTCAGTTTCATGCTGTCAAAGGAATTATTCACAGCAATAAACCGAACTCCCATCAATGGAAAAATCTGCTCAATGTAATCGCCAACACCGATATAGTCACGACCAAGGCGGGATAAATCCTTTACCATGATGACTTTTATATCGCCCTGCTTCAAATCCACAACCATTTTCTGAAAAGCCGGACGATTAAAATTTGTTCCCGTGTAGCCATCATCTACATATTCTACAATCTCGCCAAATAAATCTTCCTGCTTCCCAATGTAATCGTGGAGCAGCATCCGTTGGTTCTCAATGCTGTTACTTTCATCCTTGCTGCCCTTTTTCAAATCTCCGTCTGCCAATGATAAGCGGAGATAGATTGCAATTTTATCATTCATTCTGAACCTCCGACATGATTGCAAGCACTTCCTGATAGGGGTCACTGCACTTAAATTCGACCTCCACAGAATTGTCCATTCCTACATAGATTTTCTTGATAAGTTCATGCACCAGCTCTTCATCAAATTCATTTTGATTCAGAATCCCGCGCATCCGCTCCATCTGCGCATCGCAGATTTTGATTCTCTTTTCCAGTTCCAATGCGCGCTGACGCTGCTTTTGCAGTTCATGTTCCAACCGCTGCTTTTCTGCTATGTAATGTTCCTTTAGCTGACTGTATTCATCTTCGTCCAGAATTTCAGCCTTATAGTCCTCATATAAGCGCAACCGCCGTTCTTCGGCTTCCTGAATCCGAAACAGGATTGAATTTTCTTTCATCTTGATGGAACGGGCAGAATCCAGATTGCTGCCGCGCATCATGTCTTTTACCATCTTTTCTTCTTCACACATGGTAGACACCAGATGATGAATCTGATCCATCGCCACCATCATCAGCATTTTCTCCGGCACCGCATGATAGGCACAGGGAGTCGTGTTCTTCTTTCTTTTGCAAATAAACACTCCATAGTGCGTTTCTTTCACCGTGCCATGCACTCGCCGTTCAAACGTCATGTTGCGTCTGCAGCAGCCACAGTAAACCATTCCTGAGAGATGGTTATAACACTTTTCTCTGGTTTCCTTGGAACGAGCCATCGCCCTTTCCCGTTTTTCCTTATTCTGCTCTCGCCGTGCCTGCACTTTTTCAAAATCCGATTTCAGAATGATTGCTTCATGAGCGTTTTCAACAATATGCCATTCCTTCTTTTCCACTGGATGGAGGCCAATCCCTTTGTATGATGCAGTTTGCGTTTTCCCAGATACCAATTCTCCAATATAGGCACTGCTGTTTAAAATACGAAGAACCGTACTGGGGTGCCATTTATTATAGGTAGGGTCATCTCCCTCATGTAATTTGCGATTCAGCCGTTCATTCGGCCTTGCAACTTCTAAAAATTCCAACCTGCGGGCAATTTCGTTTGTGCTCACCCCTGCAAGATACCATTGATAGATTAGTTTGACCCACTTTGCATCCTCAGTCGCTTCAAACTTATTTCCTTGCTGGTTCAACTGATAGCCATACGGTGTACACCACGATGTAGGGATTCCTTTTTCGCGGCGCATCTGGTAACTAAGGCTGATTTTCTTTGAAATGTCCTTAGCGTACAAGCTGTTTACCATGTTCTTGATGGGAACCGCAAGACTATCCACATCCGACTGCCGGATGTTGTCAAAATCATCGTTGATGGCGATAAAGCGAACATGGAGCATCGGGAAAATAGTTTCCAGATAGCTTCCCGTTTCGATATAGTCACGACCAAATCGAGATAAGTCCTTCACTACGATGCACTGAATTTTGCCTGTCCGCACATCCTGCATCATACGCTCAAATTCTGGTCGGTCAAAACGTGTTCCTGTAAAACCGTTGTCTGCATAGGTATCGGTCAGCGTCAGTTCCGGGTTTTCCCTGATATAATTATGAATTTGCAAAATCTGTGTGCGCAGGGAATCTTCTGTTTCATGCCCGCCGTTCTCAACCGACAGCCGCGCATACGCCGCCGTGCGCAGAAGTTCTTTTTCGTTTTGCTGTACGGCCTCCTGCACAGCGGCCTGCGGCATCATATTTTTTCTACTCTTTCTTGCCATTACAATCTTCCTCTCTGCTGTTCAGCCATTCTTCCGGGAAAAATCGCTTCCACTGGCTTTCTTTGAGAATCACTTCAACCTGTTCAAATTCTTTGACCCACACGCTGTCAACCCACTTTTTAATATGTACACGTTCCAGCTTATTTGGAATTGAAATAGCACGGAATTTCATCAACCAGGGATTCCCATGGCCAAATGCTTTTTCTATATCATTAACAGCCAGCATTACCTTTTTAAAGGCCGCTTCCTGCTTCTGGACTGCCACCTGATACTGATGTTCATACTCCTCTACCTGTTCTAGCGAAATTGATCCCTGCTCGTATTCCCGATAAACCGCTGCTCGTTCATCGTCCTTGGCCATTAAGTGCGCAACGATCTCATTTGCTTTTTTTCTGTACTGCAACAGTCCAGCATCCATGCACTGCTTGACTTTCTCAGGATTCAAGTCCAGTACCCTGTCAATATGCGCAGCTCGCATTTTTTCTTTTTCCAAAGCTGAAAGAATCTCTCTAAAGATTTTCTCGCTTTCGATGAAAGGGGCTTTTCCAGAGAAGCATCTATACCCCTTGTCAAACGAATAGACTTGCTGGCTTTCATCCTCCGATGTTCTGCACAACAGCCTTTTCCCGCTTTTCTTATCATAGATTTTTTTGAAAAGCAGGTTTGGTTTTTTACGGGGCTTTTTCCGTGAAGGAATTTTGGTGCACTTTATTTTTTCCTGAACTTCTTGAAACTCACTTTCTGAAACAATCGGAGGAACTTCTATTTCCCGCTTGGCCTTTGCCAGCTTCAAAGTGCATTTTCCTATATAAAGAGGATTCTGCAAAATAGCGCGAATTGTCGAAACTGGCCATTCGGTTTTTACACCCAGCCTTTTCTTCTGTGCCATCTGGACTTGCGGTGATGGAACGCCCTGTGCATCCAATGCTCTTGCGATTTCCTGGATTTTCATATCTTCCAGATACATCTGAAAAATCAGCTTTACAACATACGAACTTTCCGAATCCAGAACAAAACCTCTGGAATCCTCAGACAGTGCATATCCATATTTAATCTGCCGATGGGTCAGTGTACCTTCTTCAAAGTGATTCTGGCGATTGGTAATAAATTCCGAACGAATCTTATCAATGGCCTTTCCATTGAAATACTCTGCAACTTCTTCGGCAGTTTTGTCTGCACTGCAAAAGTCATCTTCCACAACTGCAAATTGGATACCAAGCGGATAGAATGTCCTCTGCAATGCTTCAATGGCAAACGGAAGGGTTCTTCCACAGCGGAAGATAGAATCCACAGCAACCGCATCAAATTTCCGGGCCATCCCATCCTGCACCAATCTGTCAAATCCTTCTGCGGCTTCTGCTGTTCTCTTGCGGTCACTATACTTTTCGGATACGCTGCACCCACGCTTTTTTAGATACTGTGCAATTCGCTCATTCTGTTCCGCAATCGTATTGGACGGATTTTCTTCTCCGATCCTGCTGGAAATCGACCTTGTATAGCTGACCCATTTCATTTCTCTGCCACCTCATTTCCATGATGTGCTTGATATTCCATAAATTTTTCTGTGGTACTGTGCAGTTCATCCTCGAAGCAAAAATGAATTTCAATCTCTGTTTTACTATGAACATCTATGTGGTCGATCAGTTCCACCACGACCCTGCGTTCGAGCGTTTTGATATGTTCGTACTGCTTAAATTCTTCCAGCCAAGTGGGAAGCAGCGTATCGTGCTTTAACGCTTCCTGCTTCTTTTCGCGGATTTCCTGAATCTTATCCTGCGCCTCTTTTATCTTCTGCGCAAAACGAGTGTTCATTTCTCCGTACTCTTCCCGGCTGACAACATCATCGCATAAGTCCTGATACAAACGGATTTTCAAATTACTGTACCGTTCCAATTCAGCTTCCAGCGCAGTGATCTGACTGTCCAGAATCTTTATTCCAATCTGTTCTCCGCTTGCCAACTCTGCATGGGAGAGTACCTTTTCCGCTTCTACAAGTAGTGTCACCTGATGCCGAATCGCAGCCAGAACACTTTCCGTCAGCTTCTCACTGTTTATCATGTGCGGTGTACAGCCGCCGCCATTCTTATAGGTAGAGCAGTGATAGTATTGATACTTCTTTCCGTTTTTCGTCACCGTGCGGCGAATCATATTCTGCCCGCAGTCTGCACAGCGCAGAAAACCTGATAATGGATAAACTGTTGTCTGCGATGGTGCGGTACGAGTGTCCAGTTCCAACAACTGTTGTACTTGCTGGAACTCGCCTTTACTGATAATGGCATCATGCGCATCTTCCACCCGAATCCAGTTTTCACTTCCAACATCATGGCTCTTTTTTACTTTGTAATTGATTTTCCTGCGTTTACCCTGAATCAATGTTCCCGTATAGGATTCATTTTTCAGAATACGATTAACGGAAACCACTGTCCACTTCTGATTCAGCCCAGCTTGAAAACCACAGGTATAGTTGAATCCATTGGCCCTCTTATACTCGTTCGGCGGCAGGACACCCAGTTCGTTCAAGTGGCTGGCAATGCGCTGTGAACTCATTCCGTTCAATTTCTGTTTGAATATTTCCTGCACGATGCCTGCAGCGTATTCATCTATAATCAGATGATTTTTGTCTTTGGGGTCTTTGCGATACCCATACCCTGCGAAACTGCCAATGAACTGGCCTTCTTTTCGTTTCACATCCAGGTGACTGCGGACGCGCAGCGAAATATCCCGGCAGTAGGTGTCATTGATAAGATTGTTGAACGGAATCAGAATACGGCCCTTATCATCGTTTTCCTCTGCACTGTCATAATGATCGTTGATGGCGATAAAGCGCACACCCATGAACGGAAAGATTCTTTCCAGATAACGGCCCGTTTCAATGTAGTTTCTGCCGAAGCGAGATAAATCCTTGACGATGATGCAGTTGACGTTCCTTTTCTCAATGTCCTGCATCATCCGCTTAAAATCCGGGCGTTCAAAATTTGTGCCGCTGTAACCATCGTCCACATACTCGTCGAACTTGTGCAATTCCGGGTGCTTACCCATGTAATCGTTCAGCAACGCTCTTTGATTTTTTATGCTGTTGCTCTCCTGCTGGTCGCCATCCGAACGCGACAATCGAAGATATGTGGCACAGTTGTATTTTTCATTTCCCTGAAAAAACATAAAAAGCCGATAACCTCCTAATCTATTTGTCGTTCAGACAATAAACCAAGAAATTATCGGCTTTATCAGCATATTCTGTTTTGACCCAAAGCCATTATCTCATATTTCGTGGTTCATGTCAACGCTTTAATGCGCTAAAGTGCAAATTTTCTTCTACTTTCTTCTTTTTTTATTTCCGATGTGTCCTTGCGCATTTTTTCAGCGTGTCCTCCAATCGGTTCTCTCCGGCAAAACTGATCTTTACGACCATTCCCCGGTCAAGATAGCAGTAGGGGTTCTTGATTTGTGAAACAAAATCAACCATCCGTTCTCGCTGCGACAGGTCTTTCTTGATTTCCACATCGTTGATGTCCACCAGTTCCTTGCGGTTCACATTACGGAGATCGGTCTGTGCCATCTGGCGCAGGCTTTCCATGGTGTGATAGGTTCGTGCAGTTGTTTCGGTCATTCACTCATTCCTTTCTGTTTTTGGGGTGGTCTGTCAGCCTCTTTCACTTATAGAATTGGAGAAAGGCCATTTCGCAAGGTATTTCAAAAAATTTTTTGTCTTTTTTCAAAAACACCTTGCGAAACACGCTCTGCCCGATTCTAAAGATAGAAGAACCCGAAAAATGCGTAAGGCAACGGCTTCACCGTAAGTAGAGCAAGATTCGCCTATGGTAACTCAAAACTCACTTTCGTGATTTTTCATTCCCGGCAATCTTGATGGGGATTCCGTTCCCCATTCCCACGGTACGCACAAAATCTCAGATTTTGGCTATCTGGCTCCACATGAATGTGTTCGCAGCCGAACGCCTGCGGCTTATCGGGAATTGCTTCGCAACTATAAAATGCAGGAGGATCACACTATGGCTCGACCCAAAAAGGACGAAAGTATCAGACGGACTAATAATGTAATGGTTCGTTTTACCGATGTGGAGTACGCACTGGTTTCGTGTTCTGCTGAACAGGCTGGCTATCCCGTTGCCGTTTATGTGAGGAAACAGGCCATAACCGAAAAACTTCACGTTCATTACAACATCGTTGCCGACATTGCAGAACTGCGAGATTTTGCAAGACAACTTTCCCATATCGGAAATAACCTGAACCAAATTGCAGCTTTTTTCAACAGCGGCGGCATCCAATCTCGTGCCATGTTGGAAGAAATCAATCGTTGCATGACCGACCTCCGCGCTATGCGGAAAGAAATTGCAGGACTGGCAGGTGATTATCGTGGCAATCTTAAAACACGTCGCGGGTAAAAGTGCAGACTATGGCGCGGCACTCGACTATTTGAAATATGAGCATGACGAAGTTCTGAAGAAACCCCTGCTGGATGCAAACGGGAACTGGGTACTCCGCCGAGATATTCTTCTGGAGGGCATAAACTGTGAGCCAGAACTTTTTGATGTGGAGTGCGAAATGCTTAATGCGCAGTACCACAAGAATCAGAATTACGACGAAATCAAGACGCACCACTACCTCATCAGCTTCGATCCTGCCGACAAAGACGAGTGTGGACTGACAGGTGAACAGGCGCAGGCCATCGGCATGGAATATGTAAAAGCCAACTTTCCGGGGCATCAGGCGTTGGTCTGCACCCACATGGACGGTCACAACGGCAGCGGCAATATCCATGTGCATATCGTAATCAACAGTCTGCGAAAGCTGGATGTTCCGCAGCAGCCCTTTATGGAACGTCCCATCGACTGTAAGGCGGGCTACAAACACCATCTGACGAAAGATTACCTAAAGCATTTACAGCAATCTCTTATGAATATCTGCATGAGGGAAAATCTCAATCAGGTGGATTTGCTTTCCCCGTCCGTCAACAAAATCACGCAGCAGGAGTATTATGCTAAACAGCGCGGGCAGATCAATCTGGACAAGTTGAACGCTGAACTTGTTGCAGAGGGTCTCACTCCCATGAAGACCAAATTTCAAACAGAAAAAGATAAGCTGCGCGATGCCATTACTGCTGCGGCGAAGAAAGCAAAATCTTTTGAAGAATTCTGCCGCCTGCTCCAAACCGAATCCAGCATTTTGGTAAAAGACCACCGTGGTCGATTTAGTTACCTTCTCCCGGACAGAGAAAAATACATCTCTGCCAGAACGCTGGGAACCAGTTTTGACCGTGAACATCTTCTGACGCTTTTTGAAAGTAACGCGATCACCGCTGCAAAAGAAAAACAACAATGGGGTGTTGCTGACCCCATTGCCGTTCTCTATATCAAGTCCAATCTTCGTCTGGTAGTGAATTTGCAGGACTGCGTAAAAGCCCAGCAAAGTCGCGCCTATGCTCAAAAAGTCAAAATTTCCAATTTGCAGCAGATGGCAAATACCATCGTCTATGTACAGCAGCATGGTTATGATAGCTATGAAGATTTGAAAAAAGCGCGCGATGAGCTGTCCGTCAAAATGTCCGATGCCCGCAACACCGCCAAATCTACCGATGCCGACTTAAAGCGGCTGAACGAGAAGATTCACTATCTGGGGCAGTATCTTTCCACAAAGGCTACATACAAAGAATTTTTGCAGGCGGGCAACAAGAAGATGTACCGTTCTGCACATCAGGATGAAATTGCCAGATACGAAGAAGCCGTTCAATTCTTGAAACGCAATTCCACGGATGGCACAATTCCCACGATGAAAGATTTACGAGCAGAAAAGGAAAAGTTGCTTTCTGCTCGAACCGCACAATATGAAAGCTATACCTATTTCAAAGATTACTACCACGAACTGCAAACCGCTTGCAGGAATGTTGATATGATTCTTGAAACGGAACACACGCAGCAGCACAGCCGTACCCAGCCCAAGCGCAGTCACGAACCATCACTCTAAGCGATGGCATGAAAAAGCCAGCCACAAGACTTCACTCTGAAAGTCCTGTGGCTGGCATCTCAATTTTTCAGTTGTTTTCAAAAAGGCTGCTTTCTGCAACCTTCTTCAATGCGGCTATCACCGTATCATACGGCACGTTTTCTTCCAATAGCTGCGTTGTCAGGCTATCATAGTCCTGTTTATATGCTTTTTCTCTTATGATTTTTTCAAGTAATTCTGGAACATCGGCTTCCGGCAATGCAGAGGGGCAAATGACCGATTGTGCGCGAACTGCTCGTACCTCTTTTACAAGTTCTCTAAAATTCTCATCCTGCGGCACAAGCGGCAGCAGCTTATAAATATCATAGAGGTGGCGAGAATGTTTTGCAACTTTTCCTTGCAAGTAATAATCGCAAATTGCAAAAACCTTGTCCGCCAGTGTTCGGTCAATTCCCTGCACTTTCATTTCAAACGGATTTAGATTATATTCTTCAATCGCATCTGGGGCTTCCTGCTCCATCATGTCGCCAATGTAGCTATGGACAGGCAGTAAAACAGTTGGAAAGGATACTGCCGTATAAGATGTCTCCAACAAAACCGCCGCTTTCAGCGCATCGCTTGCCATCGGAATGACTGAATCGTATGCGATCACATAGCGATTATAGTCACGGCGGCTTCTGGTTTCGTCCAGATTTTCAATCGTCATTCCAAGTTCTTGTGCCGAATCCACGATTGCCTGCTTTATCTTTTTCTTCTGTCCTTGTGATAGCAGCGTATCAATCGTAATATCAATATCTTCAGAAAAGCGGCGAATCACTTTATGGCACTTGCTCAATGATGTGCCACCCTTAAAAACGATATACGGCATCTTCTGAGCCAAAAGCCGCAGTAACATCGTAACATAATAATCTTTTTCGATTGCCTGTACCATAACACCAGTCTGCTCATAGGCCAAGTCAATCGCATCCCGGAATTGTTCTCTATCACTGTGCAAGTATGCCATTATAAATCACCCTTGTTTCTACCAGATTTTTGTACAGCTTATCCGGGTAATAAGAAAAATACGGTTCCATTTCTGAAAGGCTCAAACTTGCATCGCTCATATATTGATATAATCGCTCCTGCAAAGGCTTTCCCGTAACTTCCGAATACACATCTACATCTTTCAGCAAATCAAGGAATTGCAGCACCTTATAATTGGATTCTGTCACTGGCACTTTCGGCTTACGAACAATCACCCGCGACTTTGCCAGAGATGTTTCCCTGTATTCGTTCGTTGCTTTATTCGATACAACTTCATACAGCATAGGAACCTGTGTCGTTAGCCCCATCTGGTTAAAGAACATCAAACCACTCACATAGCCGCATCGCTTATCCTTATCTCTCAGATATTTACATTCCAACACTTTTTCTGGTGGAAGCTGTGACCCTGATTTGAAAATCGTTTTTTTCGGCAAGAAGTAAACCCCACTATCAAACCGCTTTACCTTTCCAGCATCGGTAAGTTTTTTTATCTGCTGTCGAAGGTTGGCGCGGCTCATGCCTTCGATTTGAAGATCAGCAAGGAAAATTGGCTCATTCGGTTTGTAATTTTTCAGAAGATACTCATATAATGTTTCCATACTGCCCTCCATTCACAGTTTCGTGTTTTTTATTTTCTGTTCTGTTATTATTATACTCGTGATTTTCAAAAATATCAAGACATCTTTGTTTTCCACACAAAAAAGAGTGGCGGCTCCTTGTTATAGGAACCACCACTCTGCGTCATAACGGATTTTTAGTTTTTACGGCTTCTCTCCTGCTGCTGTTGTTGCTGGGTCTGGTCTTTCTGTTTCCGCTGTGCCTGCTTGATATGCAGCCGATCCAGCACCGACCATCTGCCACCAATGCGCCGTGGCTTTTTCGGCACATTATTCACGCAACCATCTATCATGTCGTAATTCTGCTCTGTGCCGGATTCCCGCGCACGTTCATACGTTCCGTTCGTCAAGCATTTTTCATGCTCGGTCATATCCTGCTGCTTCTTTTCAGCACGATGAACATACTCTGTAAGTATGGAGCGAACATTTTCAAAGCCGTTCGGAGCATCCGTCACAAATACGCCTTTACTGTCTACCACGACTGGAGAAACAGCATCTTTGCGCTGCTCATTGCGCATCATAAAAAAGCAAACACCCTCTACAACTTCGCTGTCATACGGAAGCCACGTTCCAGTCTTTCCATCAATCTGATAATTGGGAACCATGTAGACGACAGTGTTTCCGGCTGCATCAGCATCCATAAAGCCACCGAACTCTACCAGTTCTTCTTTATCGACGTAGAAAAACTTCCGACCCTTTTCTTCATCCCATACGATCACATCGCCAACACCAAACGACCGTCCAACAAATGTGTTTGGTCGCTTTTCTTCCAGCCGCTTCCGGGCTGTCATCGGCGTATCGCTGGGGGCAGGCTTTCCTTTATATGCACTCTGGTAATTCTGATGATGAATCAAAAAGCCGTCCTCTACCTGCTGTGCATAGGATTTTGCCCAATGCTGATGATGCACCTCTTTGATTTGGAAAACTCTATACTGGTTTATCATTTTACGTTTTCTCCTTTTCCGGCTCCTCCGGCCTATGCCATTCCAGTTCCAGCCCCTTGAACTGCTGCTCATTCAACTGCTGCATCTTCGGGATGGTCTGCTGAACCAGCGCAGCCATCTCCGCCTCCTCTGCCACAAGCGGCTGGACCTCCGTCAACACCTGAATCGTATCTTTGAGTGTCGGCTGTTCAAATATCGCCATCAGCATCAATTCCAGTTCATCAAAACGCACATTACTCATAACTCCATCCCTTTCTTTTTCGCTTTCTTCGGCTTATCCTGTTCCTGTGCAGGCTGCTCCTGCTTTTTAGCTTTCAGACTGCGCAGGGCATCCAGAACAGACTTTTTCGTGTTGCTGTGTTCCTGTTCTTTACTCTGCTGCCGTGCCGCCATCAGTTTTTCCATATCGGAGATCGCCTGCTGCACCAGCTTATCATCCCTGAAATAGTTGATGGAATTGATGTTCTCGCGCTGTACTTTATCGTTCACGACCAACTCATACATTCCAACAAAGCCGCCATCTTCCTCGATGCAGAATCCAATGCACTTGTCGGCGTTCATCCGTTCGGACGGAATCTTGTCATAGGCTTCCAAAGCTTCTTCCATCGTCAGATGGTCGTGGAACTCTCCCGCAAACGTAAACTCCAAACACTCCGCAACATAAAAGCTGAGCGTTTCTTCAGGCGCAGGTCTTTCTGCGGCGAGTTTTTCTTTCAAAACTTCTGCCTGCTGTTCAGCCACCGTATTGGCCTGTTCCCGCAGTTCTGCCGCGTCCATGACTTTACCCTCTGCCGCATCGCAGCCAAACTCTGCAAGCAGTTCCGTCATAGCCTCCCGCACAGGCTTATCTCCATCCGTTTCGAGAATGCCGCCATCCCGTTCCGTGAAGTCCTTATTATATAAGGTATAGTCGAAACCATCCTCACAAGTCTGGATATGGAAATAGGCATCCGGCAATTCGTAGGCCAGTTCCACATCCTGCACGGCTAAGGCCCCCTGTAACGGCTGGAAAACATGATTCTGGATATACGGGTTATCCCAGCCCGGAACCGTTTTGTAGTCCTCTACGATGGTGTCAATGCCGTTCTTGCATTGCAAAATATCCAGCGACCCCGGCAGCGGATCAGGATTTTTCTCCACACCCAAGGCTTTCATGCAATGGTTCGGAAGCGCCTGATACTGCGACATTGCATCGTCCAGATTGCCGAACCGCTCAATTTTCAAAGGCGCGGCCTGCAAATTTTCGACCACATAGAACTGCTTTATGAAAGGCTGTTCCTGTTCCAGCTTTTTCTGCGCTTCCAGTTCATCCCGGTACATCGTCACAAAGCCATCCAAAACAGCCGGATGACTGTCAACCACCCAATCCGTGCGGAACGTCATACGCTCTACGTTATGCTCCGGGGTGCTGACCTGCTCTGCCCATTCCTTGTTGCTGTGAGAAAAGCGGCCATCATAACTTTTGTGGTGCAAGGTGTTTGCCAGGATGTAGCCCACACGTTCCATGCCGTACTGCCGCACCACCTGATCGACTACACCATCGCCAAGGTACATTCCATCATAATTGTCCGCAATCGCTTCATGGATTGCCTGCTTGCACTCGCTGTTCAGCCGATAGGATGTACGGTATAAATCCACCTCGTCATTTTCTTTGGCATAGCTGAACGGCTCATAGTAGACAGGCACATCCGAATAGTCCTGTGCGCTGTTGTCCGGCACAGGCGCAGCCTTTTCAATGATCTCCGATACCACATCTTCTTTTTTCGGCATATTCCATTTTTCAGAGAAGTATTTCTGCACGGCCTCCTGAAAATCCTCATCGAAGCCGTTCCACAAATCCTCTGCCACCAGCTTGCCCTGCTCATTGACTGCAACACAGGCCGCCATATCGCCGTGTTCCTCATGCTCCAGCAGGAAGAACTTTTCGCCGCCGACTTCTGTTTCATCAATGGCGTACCATGTGCCGATATGCCCTTCGACTGCGATGTGGTCGGAATCACCGTGGATCAGTCCATTTCTTTTCTGCTGCTGTTCCTCCATGAACTCTCGCACAGTCAACTCTGCGCCTGTGAAGTTCAGTCCTTCCTCGCCCAGTTCCAACCGCCCCTCTGCGCCAAGGTCAAGTTCTTCGACCATCAGAACAGATGCCGCATGGTTCACCACCACAGTTTTCTCCACTGTAATGGGCTGGCCTGGGTCGTAGTCCGAGCCGCGCAGATCATAGCGATATAAGCCCTCCGGCACATCTTCATCCCGCAGTCGGCCATTGCTAAAAAGACCAGGCTTATCAAAGATTTCGATTTCCTGCAATTTTTCGTTCAAAAGGTTCTCTTTCTGCAAATCCATATTCCTTTCCTTGAAAAAATCCGGCAGTTCCGCAAAACCGATACTGTCCACATAGTAGGCTTTGACCGTACTGCCATCATTGAGTACCACCACATCACTGACCGACAGCGAATGCCCTGTAAAGTCTGCCGGCCGCTGGATATTGAACCGTTCATAAATGCCATCCAGCGTATCCTTGTCCGTAAGCGGTGCGGCATAGATCAGGTCATAATCTGCACGGGAAACCGTCATGCCTTTCTTCTGCACATAGTCCAGCCCCATGAAACGATAGTTATGTTCCGGGTCACGCTCTGTAATCTGATAAATACCGAACTGCTTTTCGCTGCCATACAGCAGCACATTTTCCTGTTCTGTCATGTTCCGCTCCTGCTCCAAATCTGCTATTGCAATCTGGAAGGTATCACTTCCGCGCTCGATTTCCTCTCGTGCCGTGACAAGAATCGGCCACGGACTGATGCGGACAAGATAAATCTGCTTCCCCTCGTCATACAGTCGTAAAGCCTGTTCACGGTTTATCACTGTCAGCGGAAAATCCGGGCGTGCATACTCGTCCTCTGCATAATCTTCCCGCTGCTCCAGCAGGATCGCATCCCATGCGTCTGCCTTAATGCCGAAAATGCCATCGTGCTGCTCGATTCCCTCTTGGCTTACATAATCACCTGCCGTCCCATCCCGGAACAGCGGATAAATCCTCTCACCCAGCCGATGCCACTCCCGTGCGCCCTCTTTCGTCAGCGGCAGCACATCATCGTTCAGATAACCGTAGTCGTGCATTTCCGAAAGGCCAATCATCCCATCCGGGAGATTTTCGATTTTCTCCTGCGCATCGTACATCAGACGGTTGACTTCTTCTTTGTCATCCTCGGCCAGTGCAGCCGCCAGACCGTTTACCAGTTCTTCCGTTGCTGCCCGGTCATCCAGCTTGAAAGCAAAATTCACGATAAGGTTTCGCTGTTCATCATCGAAAATCGTTTTTTCCTGCTCCCTATTGGCAATCAGCTTTTCCGCATACTGCATCGCGGTCATGCGCTCTGCACTCCTTTCTGCCATCGCCGTTTCCAGCTTTTCCAGAAAGTCGGCAGCGGTCAATCGAATCGTATCCATCGAATCTTTCAATTCTTTCATCTCCTTGCCGCTGGCCCAGCTTGCCACATACGGGAAAGAATAGTCGGATGTATCAATGCCCAGAGCCGAGCAAACCGTAAATGCAATGCTTTCGGCTTCGGTTTCTTTTGTGAGCCGATCTTTTTCCTCGCCGTTCTGCTTCATGAAATCGCTGTTATGCAGCATCGCATGAGCAACCTCGTGGATCATCGTCTTTATGGTCTGGCTCTTGCCCATGCCGACCTGAATGCAGATTTCTTTGTCAGCATCACTGTAATATCCTTTAGCTTCCCCTTCGATTTCATCGAACCGCATCGGCACCGGTGATACCTGCTCGATTGCCGCCGTAAGCAGCGCATAGTCTTTGACACTGGCCGTCAGTTCGTTCACTTCCAGCGACGGAATCGGTTCCCCATCCGTCTGTGAAACATCGAAGACTGTCGTCACGCGGAAACGCGGAACCACATACTCCACACGTTCCATTTCTGGTTCACCGTTTTCGTTTAGCACAGCCAGACCCGTATCCTTGTCGATTTTCTCACGTTCTTCCACTTCCTTGATGGGAGCCGGAGCAATGATCTGGATGCCCTTTTCGCCTTTTTTGACGTAGCGGTTGAACTTATTCTTCCATGCGTTAAACCCTGCCACCAGTGTGGCATCAGGCCGCTGCATAGCGATCAGCAGCGTATTGTTGAAGCTGTAATTATGGAATTTTGCCATCGTGCGCAGGTACGTCGTGTACATTTCCGATGTAAAAATGTCCTTTACGCCCTGCTCCAGCCGTTCCGTGATTTCTTTCATCTGCTGTTTGCGGTCAACTGCCATGCAAGCCCTCCTTTTTCTTGACCCATCGTGTTTTCATCTGGCGCGGATATTGGTCAGCCTGTTTCGGTGCCTTCGCGCCGTTCCATTCCAAGCCTCCGGCTCTGCCCTCACAGGTGTAGCCGGCAGCTTTCAGGGAGCTGCCATTCTCCGTGTCCAGAATGTAGGTAACAACTTTGTTGTAGCCCATGGCCCGTGCTGCACGGTATGCCGCCGCATACAAAATACTGCAAGCATTCGGCGTTCCATTCGTACATAGACGGTTGACTTCCAGCGTATAGCCATCGTCCAGCCGCCGTGCCACGGGTCTGCCGCAGATAGCAACCCCCACCAATGCGCCATTGTCCGATACGCCAATGGAGAACTTATGTCCTCGCGTCGGTTTATGGTGGCGGTGATACTGCTGCACAAACGCGTTTGCCGTTTTCAGATTGATCGGTGTTAATGTCAGCAAATGCCCTCCTTTTTCAAAAATATCCCGTTAGATTCCTTGCAGAGATCTAACGGGGTTATCCTATTTATAGTTCCATTTCGTGACTTTTTCGCTTCTGGGATTTCTGCGGTTCTGCGCTGCGCCCTGCCTGCTTTGCATGAAGCTGTGCCAGCACAGAGGGTTTCCGCACATTGTCCGCAGTGCGCTCTGCAACGCGGCCCGCATAGTTCACAGGCTGACGTGGCTTATCTGCAACCTCGGTTTCGGCTGCATCCTCATCCACTCCCAGCGCATCCTCACCGCCCTTTTCGTCCATGTTGAGCAGAGAGTTCAGCTCCGCAAGGCGCGCAGATTTTTCGGCCAATTCTGCTTCCTGCGCGAAAGGACGTTTGGCTTCTTCCTTTGCCTGCGCCAACTGCTGTTCCAAGGTCTCCAGTCTGCGTTCCACCTGCGGCAATGCTCTTTCGATACCTGCCAGTGCATTGGTAACGCGCAGGATATTACCCAGCGGGTCTTTGCCGACTTCCATCGAATAGTTCCATGCGCCCTTGATGGACAGGCGGAACACCTTATCGAAGTTGTCAAACCGGGAATGCAGTTCAAACGCACCGTAGCTGCCGATTCTGCCCTCGGTGCCTGCTGCTTTCAGAGCCTTGCAAGCCTCAATGATGACCGCACCCGCTTCCTTGCGTTCGCTGTACACCTTACCGCTGATCTCCATAGCGAAGTGGTCTTTATCCTGCGCCAGAAGCGGTTTTGCCGCTTCCATATCGTTTTTCAGGGCTTCGATCTGACCCTTTGCCGCAGCGATTTCTCGCGGATAGCGGCGCGCAATATCCGATTCCAAACTATAAATCTGGCTGGTGTGGTTGGCTTTCAGCAGCTTCAGCTTACTGACCTGAATATCCAGATCCATCTTTTCCTTGATGTAGGGATTGCCCGTTGCCAGTGCCTTGATTTCGGCATAGGACAGCGCGGTATCGTCCACATCATCGCAGGCACGGACAGGCGATTTGGAAGTCATGATCTGCGAGATGAACTTCTGCTTATTTTCCAGAATCTGCCACATATACGAATCAAACGTATTTTCAGTGATGTAACGATAGATTTTTACCTGCTTATTCCGATTTCCCTGCCGGAGAATACGCCCCTCCTGCTGTTCCAGGTCAGAGGGCTTCCACGGACAATCCAGATGATGCAGGGCAATCAGCCGATCCTGAATATTGGTTCCTGCGCCAAGTTTCGGCGTAGACCCCATCAGAATACGCACCTGACCAGCGCGCACCTTTGCAAACAGGTCAGCCTTTTTGGTTTCCGTGTTATACTCGTGAATGAACGCCACTTCTTCACGAGGAACACCTTTCGCCACCAGCTTTTCCCGCACATCATCATAAACATTGAATGTACCATCTGCCTTTGGTGTCGATAAATCGCAGAAAATCAACTGTGTTCCCTTGTCCGGCGCAGATTCTTCCCAGACCTTGAACGCATTGTCCACACAGCGATTCACCTTACTCTCCGGCTCATCCGGCAGCATATCATTCATAAGCCGCTGGTCGAGTGCCAGTTTTCTGCCATCGTTGGTGATCTTGAGCATATTATCGAATCTGGGATTCACATTACCGTTGCGTACAGCTTCGGCACGGTCTGCAAAGGAACTTACCATTTCTTCCTGTATCTCGCTGGGTTTCAGCACTTCGTTAATGTACTCCGCTTTCGGCACGGGCAGGTTCAGCATATCCGCCGTCTGTACATCTGCCGATTCCTTGAACAGAGAAATCAGCTCCGGCAGATTGAAGAACCGGGCAAAACGTGTTTTCGCACGGTAGCCGGTTCCTTCCGGGGAAAGCTCGATTGCCGTGACAGTTTCGCCAAAGGATGCCGCCCAATCATCGAAGTGGCTCAGTCCCATCTTCTGCAGGGTGTCATACTGGAGATAACGCATAATGGTGTACAGCTCCACCATCGAGTTGCTGACCGGGGTTCCCGTTGCAAAGGTCACTCCCTTGCCGCCTGTCAGTTCGTCCAGATACTGACACTTTGCAAACATATCACTGGACTTCTGCGCATCGGTCTGGGCAATACCTGCGATATTTCGCATTTTTGTGTAGAGGAACATATTTTTATAGAAATGTGACTCGTCCACAAACAGACGGTCAACACCCAGTTCCTCAAATGTAACCACATCATCCTTTCTTGTCTGGTCGTTCAGCTTTTGCAGCTTTGCTTCCAGTGTTTTCTTTGTTTTTTCCATCTGCTTGACCGTAAAACTGCGGCTATCCTCACTCCGGGCATCTGCCAAAGCCAGTGTAATATCGTCGATCTGACGCTCCACAATGGCTTTCTGTCGTTCCGGGGAAAGCGGCACTCGCTCAAACTGCGAATGACCGATCACGATGGCATCGTAATCGCCGGTTGCGATACGGGAGCAGAACTGCTTTCGATTGCTGGGTTCAAAGTCCTTTTTCGTTGCCACCAGCACATTGGCATTGGGATAGAGCCGCAGGAAGTCTGCGCCCCACTGCTCTGTGAGGTGGTTCGGCACCACATAGAGGTTTTTCTGCGATAGGCCCAGCCTGCGGCTTTCCATGCCGGCAGCGATCATCTGGAAGGTCTTTCCTGCGCCCACGCAATGCGCTAACAGCGTATTGTTGCCGTAGAGAATATGCGCTACGGCATTTTTCTGGTGCGGCATCAGGGAGATTTCCGGGGTCATGCCCTCAAAACGAATATGACTGCCATCGTACTCACGAGGACGAATCGCATTGAAAATCCGGTTATAGGTCGCACACAAATCCTCGCGGCGGTCTAAATCCTTGAAAATCCACTGCTTGAACGCTTCCCGAATGGATTCCTGTGCCTGCTGTGCAAGCATGGTTTCCTGCTTATTCAGTACACGGTGGTCGCCATCCGCATCGTGAATCGTATCGTAGATCTTGGTATCCCGGAGGTTCAGGGCATCTTCCAACAGCTTATAAGCATTGACGCGCAGGGTTCCGTAGGTATTGGTAACAAGCGGATTGCCGCGATCCAGCGACTTGCCCGAAATGTTCCATGCACCTGAAATTTCGGAATAGGTTGCTTTAATGTCAATACCAGCATAGTAGTTCGGTGTTTTGAACACTTCCTTCATAAACTGCGTGATGTACTCCGGCTTCACCCAGTTCGCACCCAGCCGTACTTCAATTTCTGAAGCATCCAAATCCTTGGGCTGTACCCGTTTCAGGTAGTCCACATTGATCTGATATTCTGCATGGTTTGCCGCAAAGGTTTCTGCTGTGGCCAGTTTTTCACGAACATTGCCTGACAGGTATTCATCCGAGGTTTCCCACTGCTGTGTCACAGGGTTTCGGAAAATCGCACCTGCCAGTTCATCCGTGATCTCCTGTTCCGGTTTACCGCAGAGCTGCACCATAAACGGCACATCCACCTTTGCTTTTTCTCCAATGGAAAGTGCCAGGGCTTCGCTTGGCGTATCCACTGAGGTAACAGGCTCCGGCTTACGGATGGTGCGCTTTGTAAAAATATCGGCAAGCCGTTTGAGATTCTTCTCTTCATCTAGGATTTCCAGCGATGCCAGCAGACAATAGCTGCTGTCCTGTCGGAACGCTCGCTTGTTGGCAGTGCTGTTGATAAGACCATACTGCGCCTTAAATGCGGTGTACTGCTGTTTCAGTTCATTCTGCAAAAGCTGTACTTCCGCATCCGAACCATCATGCAGCTGGCAGTCCAACAGCTTCCGGGTGGTTTCCCGCAGAGCGATCATGCCCAGCACTCGCTCTGCAGTTACGGCAGGCAGTTCCACCTTGTTCATAAAGGAGTTTTCACGGTAGTAAATCTGTCCGTCCACATTCGTGAAGCTGAAATTCTTCACACTTAGGTCTGCCGGAATGGGTTCTTCCTGCACATCTAGTTCATCGTCGGAGATTTCCGGCTCCGTGATGGTGGCATGGATGTTGCCGACCGCCTCTTTTAACTGCTTGGCAAGGTCTGCGCCTTCGATGGGTTTGACCGTAGTTTCCTGCTTGCCATACTGAGTGCTTTCGGTGGTGATCTCCCCCAGCACCATCTCAGGATGCTGCGCGAAATATTGGTTGATGGAGTAGCCTTCCGGTGTTTCAGAGAGATCCACCCAGTCAGCCCTCTCCACTGCCGCACGGTCACGCTTCTGCAGGAACAGAATGTCCGCAACTACGCTCGTGTTGGCATTACGCTGGAACGCGTTGTTCGGCAGACGAATTGCGCCGACCAGATCGGCGCGGTTGGCAAGGTACTCACGGACAGAAGAATCCTTCTTATCCATCGTACCGCTGGACGTTACCACCGCCACCACACCGCCCGGACGCACAAGGTCAAGGCTCTTGGCGATAAAATAATCGTGGATGAGGAAATTGTGGCGATCATACCGCTTATCCGGCACCTTATAATTGCCAAACGGCACATTGCCCACAACACAGTCGAAAAAGCTGTCCGGGAACTGCATGGTTTCAAAGCCCTGCACCGCAATCTTGTTTTTCTGGTACAACTGCTGTGCAATGCGGCCCGAAATGCCGTCCAGCTCCACGCCGTACATCCGAATCTTCTCCATGCTCTCCGGCACCAGACCCATGAAATTGCCGACACCACAGGACGGTTCCAGCACGTTGCCTTTGGACAATCCCATATTGCCCAGGGCTTCGTACATCGCCTTGATGACCGTAGGAGAAGTGTAAAACGCATTCAGCGTACTGGCACGGGCTTCCTTATACTCATCTGCCGTGAGCAGCGATTCCAATTCAGCGTGTTCCTTTGTCCAGTCCGCATTGTTTTCGTCGAACGCCTGCGGAATGCCGCCCCAGCCCACATACCGGGAAAGCATCTCCTGCTCTTCTGCGGTAGCCTGCCGTTGCTCTGCATCCAGCGTTTGCAGCACCCGAATGGCCTCCACATTGGCTTTATACTTTGCTTTCGGCCCTCCTGCACCGAGATCATCGTCCGTAATACGGAAGTTCATAGACTCCTGTTTGGACTGCGCAGGCAGTTCCGTTTCTGCTCCACTGTCCAGCGGAAGATTGTGCTGCCGCCTTGCATGGTTGACCTCTGCCGTGGTCATAGGCTGCTGGGTCAGTGGTTCAAGGGCTTCCTCTGCCGCTGCACGGCTGATGGCATCCGTTCGGTTCTGCACATCTGCGATCAGCTGCATCTGTTCCGGCGGAAAGTCAGGGTTGAGCAGTTCTTCCAGTTCGCCGCCTGATTCTGCCACCGAATAGATCACATCCATCTGCTCCGGGGAAAAATCCTCGTATGCAACGCCAGCGTTGTGCAGAGCCGTAAAGACCGTGATTTCCACTGCTTCTTCCATCGGCACATCTGCCTGCTCATACAGGTGCCGAATGTAATCCAGCGGTTCCGTTCGGAAGATCGGATACCGAGCTTCTTTCGCAAGGGTCATGTCCTGCAAGCTGACCGTTCCCTGCTCAAAGTTGACAGAATCCACGCGGAACTCTCTATCGTCCAGTTCGATGATGGTATTAACAGGCAGATATTCCTCTCTGCGGAAGTATTTCGTTTGGGCATGGGTTCCATCTTCCTGCTGGCCGGACAGATAGACGTTCTCCCCTTGCTTCCAGAGCCTCATTGCCTGTGAAGCCCACTGTTCACGCGGAAAACCAGATACCTCAACTTTGTCGAACGCGGTTTCCTTTTCCAGAATTTTTGTTCCAAGCAGTTCGGAAACGCGCTTTGCATCTCCGCCGTAGAACTCAAAGTTTCCGTACTGCTCGTAGCCGACCAGAGCATCCGGGTGACGTTCTTTCAGCGCGTTATACTCGTTGGCGGCATCCAGCGGCAGGGGCTGCAAGGTCGGCTCAACGGCCTTCTCTTCCGCTGCATACGGAACCATCATGCCGCGCACCCATTGCGGTGCGTCCTTGCTATCCTGATACAGTGCAACGGCATCCCGCCTGTCCGTAATAACGTCCTGATAGGTGCGCTGGAAAATATCTTCCTGAATCCACTCTCCGAAGTGCGCCCATGTGTCGATAGCCTCGGAGTAAGCAGCATTTTCCACCTCGCCGGAAGCAAACAAATCCTCGATTTTCTCACGGATCAGATTTTCCGCTTCTTCCTCGGTGGTATCGCGATCACGCAGCAGCGGATAGATTTCGCTGCGCTCTACCTTTTCCAGCAGCGTGTACAGACATTCTTTATAGATGCTGCGGCTGTCTTTCTGGGTATGGTCTGCATCCAGTTTCAGGAAATCGTTCAGCGGATTCTTCGCCAGCGTTTCGCTATATGACGGTAACGGAATGACCCGGCCAGCCACCGCCGAATTTTCCATATCTTTCAGATAAACGTCATGCGCATTGGAACGCTCAATGCGGTACAGATGGTTATTGTCCAAATACAGAAAACTGCCGTTTTCTCTGCTGTACATTTGCTTAGGCTGATTTTCAAACGATTCTACTGCTTTTGCATCTTCTCTCGTTTGACAAATAACCGCCTTTGCATCATTCAGACTGTTAAACGGCCCTGTTTCTGCTGTACCTGTTCCCGTTTCTTCGTCATAGTTGTAATGGTTATAGAATTTGCCATCGGAATATTGCAGAATTGCAATATCCTCGATATATCCCGCCTGCATCATCACCGTTGACTGATACCGTGCAACGACTTTTGCCTTTCGAGGTTCCTCAACCGCTGCGGCGGTTGACTGCTCTTTCGATTGCGGCTCCTGCTCCATAAAGTCGAACATAGACATCTGCCCCTGTTCAGGAACCGCAATCTCAACAGCCCTTTTCTTTTCCGGGAAAATCGTGTACGTTCCCTCGACATACTGGTGCAGGATAGAGAGGAATTCTGCCTTGCGCTCATATTCTTCCGAATCCAGCGGCACAGACAGCAGTGCATTGTCCATCTGCTCCAGAAGTTTTGCCGACTGTTCGGAGTCTGTCAGCTTTTCAACAAGAGCTTTTCGGCCTTCTTCATGGTAAAGGTCTTGCGGATAAGGACGTTCTACCTCGTTCGGCAGATGGTGATAGAATCCCATCACCCGCATTGCCATCCGCTCGCGCTCATAGACAGGCATCCGGGAGTAGTCCGCAGGTTTCAGATATTCACTGTCGTGGATGAGCCGCTCTATTCGGCCTGCAGCCTGATTCCAGTTCAAATGAACGCTGGCATACGGGTTCCCGTATGGGCCACGCTCCAAAGCAATGCCCCTGCCATCGTGATCTTCGTGGGAATCGTCTGCCCCGCAGAGCGCATGGCTGCTGCCGCCGATTCCGTAATGGTCTTTCAGGAAGTCTGCCCGCTCTTTTTTGTCCTCGTGGTTCAGAAAGAATGAATAGATTGCCAGCCGACTGTCCGAGTAATTGCTGCCCCGTGTAAAATATCCATTGATTTCATCTTCCGTGATGAATCGTTTGTACTCATTCCAGTGAAAGCCATCCCGCGCCGAGTAGTTCTGATAAGGCTTTGCAAACTGCTGGAACAGCGCCGCAACCTTATCCGGCTTATAAAAGTGCATCCGCATCAGGTCTTTATCTTCGGCATAGGCTTCTCCCAGCGCGGACAATCTTTCATTGAGATCGGTCAGAAAAGCTGCATCGTCCAGCAGGCCCGCCAGTCTGTCCGTCAGTTCCGGGAAACCGCCCCTGAAGATTTCTGTATCCTGAAACACTGCTTCGGCAACGCCATCGGCCAAGTCGCGCTCCATATAAGCCAATGTCTGCGCGTGTTCCTGCAAAGCATTCTGCCGTGCAGCATCCAGAACCGCCTGCGGCGCATACTCACCCTGCCGGAGCAGTTCATAGATACGGTTGCTCACATCCTCCCACGACAAAAACGCATTGACAAGCGTGCCGCCCTTGGCCGTGTCACCTGCTGCAATGCGAAGCCCCAGATCATCGAACCAGACTGCATACTTTGAACCGTCAATTTCAAAGCCTTTGCCGCCCGTACCATATTCGTTTTTCACGAACTCCGTGTACTCTTCCGGGGTTTTCTCAACCATGAAATTGTAGATCAGACGAAGCTGACCTTTACTGCGGTTGCTGCCCGTGCGCAGAACTTCATCAACCACCTCGGAATCAAGTGCAATTTCATCCGCATACCGCGCCTGGATCGGTGCTTCAATGGCGCGGATCTGCTGTTCCACGGTCGGCAGATCAGGAAAAGAAAAAGCAGAGGCAATTTCTTCCTCTGCTTCGCTCAAATCCTGTTCCGTTGTCGATTCAGTTAATTGTACACCAATTCCTTCAAGACGATCTCCTCGGCCATCGCTGTCAGGTTGTTCTGGTGCGCCGCCCATGCCAGCGGGTCCTGCTCCTTGCTCGGTGCCGGGAACTTCTCGTTCAGGCTGTCCAGCAGCGTTTCCACCCTGCTTTCCGCTTCTTCCTCGATCTGCGCCAGATGCTGGTTCAGCCTGCCGCTCATCAGCATACTCTGATACCAGTTCTTGCGGTTCTCTTTCAGATACGTCCTGCGCAGCATCCCGTACTTCCCGATGGTCTGCGGCTCGTCCTGCACGGCCAGATTCGGGAACAGATAATCTCCCTTGCGGTAATACGTCAACTCCATTTTCTTGTCCTCCTTTGGTCGTGGCTTCTTCAGTTTCACGCTTTAATACACTAAAGTCTGTATTGGTATTATACAAGCTGTCAACAGTTTTTTCAAGCTGCTGCGTGATTTCTTTTTTGTAAATTTTCCGCATCTCACGGCCAATGTCAAAAAGAACCGCTTCGCACTGTTCGGAAACCGCGTTGCCAAGGAACGACAGCACCTGCAGCTTGTTGAAATCCACGATGCGGATAAAGTCATCATCGTCCAGCACATCCATAGGCTCCTGCCCGCAACGCCGGGAAAGCGTATAGAAGATACTGTTGGTCATCAGTTCCCGGAAGCGGACACGGATGTTATCTTCGTCCAGTTCTTCCAGAAAAGTGTCTTTCACCTCATAGGCCAGACCGTCCATCGCTTCATCCAGATTGTCGGCGGTCAGCTGCTGTGCCAGTTCCAGCAGAGCAGCGTTCATGCTGTCCGTCTGGGATAAACCGTAGGTATCTGCCAGATGGTCTAAGATAGCCTGCTCATGCTCGTGGCTGTCCAGATTCCATAAGAGCGGTGTTTTTCCGCCGCGCACCAGATGGGTGTCAGCAATATCGAACACATACCGCAGTCTGGTACGCGGTCCGGTATCATCCAGAAGCGCGATGCCTTTTGCACCACGGTTGACCCATCGGCTCATTTTCTGATTCCAGAGTTCCAGTTCTGCACAGGCGGTCGCATCGGGCCGCTGTGCGTGGATCAGGAGCGCATCGGTGAACGAATAGCGGTACAGCCGCGCCGCCACATCCAGATAACTCATCCAGTCCTGTGGCGAGTTACTGACATACCGGGCGTTCTGCTGCGCCAATTCTCGAATATCGTTAATCTGTGGCAAGGGTCAAACCTCCTTTACGTTTTCTTTTTCATCGGTGTTTTGGGAAATTCCAAACTGTACTGTGCGCGGCCATCTTCGACGCGCATCACAAGGTCAGCAGCGAATGTCTTATCTTTTTTCACGGAATAAAAGTCTTTTACATGGGTGCGACCTTTCTTCAAAAGGTCTACTGCCATCCTCCTGTCCAGCGTCTTTCTCATGTTGGACAAGTATCTGCTTTCTTTCCAGAGTGCAAATTTGCAGCTACGGTCTGCACAACAAAAGCTGAGTTTGCTTTCATGCACAGGGTTTCCGCAGACCGGACAGTTTCCCACGCTTACCTTATTATAATTGGGAGTTGCCGCGACGGTAGGAATCTGCCGCAGGTCAGCCAGCATCTTATCGAGCAGTCCGTGGATGCCCTGCATAAAATCATGGGGCTTGATCTCGCCGCGTTCCATCCGCAGCAGGTCATTTTCCCATTCAGCTGTCATGCTGGCGGATTTCAGGTAGTCCGGGATATTGCGAATTGCGGCTACACCGTCCTCCGTGGGAATCATCTGTTTGCCTTTACGCTGTACATAGCCGGAGGATACCAGCTTTTCCAGAATCGCAGCACGGGTTGCCGGTGTTCCCAGACCTTTCTTCTCGGTGTCCTTATCGAATTCTTTGTTGCCTGCCGTTTCCATGGCCGACAGCAGAGTATCTTCGGTGTAGATTTTCGGCGGCGAAGTAAAGCCCTGCTTTTTCTCTGCCCGTACCACAGGAAGAACCATTCCCTGCTCCATCTTTTTGGGAAGTGGTACATCCTTGTCCTTTTCCGGCTCCACAAACGGAACGGGCTTTGCCGTGTATCCGGGCTGCAAAATGTCCTTATATTTTGCCGTGAAGTTCCTGCCCTGGCAGCATACCGTCACCAGAACATCTTCGTAGATGAACGGCGGCTGCACAGCCTGCACCAGCTTCCAGATAATAAGCGAAAGAATCTTCTGTTTGGTTTCGGACAGCTTTGCCTTATTACACTTTGCGCCCTGCATTGTCGGCAGGAGCGCATGATGGTCTGTGACCTTGCTGTTGTTGATAACGCAGCTTACGTCTGCCGCCGCGCCATCTAAGGCCAGCACCAGAGATTCCACCGTCTTGCGCATATCCTCGGTCACAAACTGGCTGTCCGTTCTGGGGTATGTCACCAGCTTTTCTTCGTACAATTCTTGCGCCGCCTGCAAGGTCTGGCTGGCGGTCAGGCCGTAATAGCGGTTTGCTTCTCTCTGCAAAGTTGTCAGGTCATACAGCTTCGGGGGCTTCTTTTCTGCCCTCTTGCGCTCGATGCTGCCAACCACGGCGCACTGTCCATCGCAAGCAGCCTGCATGGTATCGGCATCCTGCTCCTGCGCCATCTGTTCCGATGCCGCCACAACACCCGCGCCGGACAGTTCCACTTTATAATAGGGTTCTTTTACAAAGTTCTGGATTTTGGCCTGCCGTTCGGTCAGCATCGCCAGCGTCGGGGTCTGCACACGACCAATGGTCTGCTTTCTGCCGTACTTTTTCGTAAAAGCGCGGGTTCCGTTCATGCCGATCAGCCAGTCTGCTTTTGCTCTGCACTCGGACGCTGCAAACAGGTTATCATAGGCCGCACCATCTTTCAGGTTTTCAAAGCCCTGCTGGATGGCGGCATCCTCCATGCTGCTGATCCACAGCCGCTTGATGGGGAGTTTACTTCCGGCAAGGGCATACACACGACGGAAAATTGCTTCACCCTCGCGCCCTGCGTCGCAGGCGTTCACCACATAATCAAATTTCTTGCTGCGGAGCAGTTTGCGCAGAACATTGAACTGCGGCTTCTTGGTATTGTGTACCAGCAGTTTCCACTCAACAGGGAGAATCGGCAAATCCTCAAAACGCCAGTTCTCATAGCGTTCATCGTAATGTTCCGGGGCTGCATACTCTGCCAGATGCCCCAGACACCAGCTTACCACGCAATCCCCACCCTCCAGATACCCGTCCTCCTGCCGATATGCACCGATCACCTTGGCTATGGCTCTGGATACATTCGGCTTTTCTGCAATCACCAGATATTTCAACGCTTTCTCCTTTTTGAAAAAAGCAGGGATAGCCTTTCGACTACCCCTGCATCCTTATGTTACGGTTTTCTTATGTGCCATTTTCGTTGCTGGACTGATTATCCTCGTTCACAGTCGCAAGGCTCTGGTCGGTTTCCAGATTTTCACTCTGCGGCGTTTCTTCTTTCGGCTTCGGCTTATAAATGTAGAAATAGAAGAAAACACCTGCACCGCCCAGCGCAGCCACGAATACCAGCAGCAGAATCTTATTCATGCCGCCGCTTGATTCCTCTTTCGGTTCTTCGATTTCTACGTCCGGGGTGGTTTCGGGTTTGGTTTCGGGCAGGACTACCGCAGGTGTTTCTTCTTCCTGTTTGCCGTTCCGATCTTCATCGTCCAGAAACTCCTGCAAATCGTACTCGTCGATCATCGAGAGCATATAGACGTTCTCACTGTTTCGCGCCCGGTCGATCACCAGAAAGAATGTGTTGCCGCCCTTGGTCTTGACCGTGAAGAACTCCTTACTGGGGTCATCCACCATGTTGTCCTCCACCTCACCGTTGCCCGCGATGGTGAATGGGATCTTTTCTTCCTCGGTCGGCTCTGCTTCCTCGATTACCTGCACAGGTTCCTCTGCCACCTCAGTGGTATCCACATAGGCAAAGGCCGGGGTCGAAAAGCCCACCGCCATCATCAGGGTCAGAATTGTGCTGGGAATAACAACACCCAGCCGTTTAAGCATCTTTTTCAATCGCTTCCTCCGTTTCTGCTTCTTCCGAAGCCTTGTTTACAGCGGTCAGGAACGTCACATTGCCCGCCTGAATGTTGTCCAGCAGAGCCAGCAGTTCGCGCCCGCCCATCTTGGTGCTGCGGATGGCACGAATGATCTCGCTGTCCTCTTCCTTTTTCTGTGCTGCCCGGATGGTTCTCAGCCGTTCTTCCAGTTCCGCGATCTGCTGTTCCGTCTTTTCGGCTTCATCCAGATATTTCTGTAATTTTTTGCCCATCGGCTCTCCTTTCAGTTGATGCGGCCAAAGCCTAAAAAGTGGCTTTGCCAGTAGGTCGAATTGATACTGGTATAGGAAATGGGGTCGCCGCAGTGGATCATCATGCCATTGCCGACATAGATTCCAACGTGCGACGCGCCAACGGTGTTATAGGTTTTCTCAAAGAAGATCAGGTCGCCGGGCTGTGCATCCGCAGGAGAAACATAGCTGCACTTCCCGCGCAGACCGTTGGCCGTTGTACGCCCAACGCTCCACCCATTGCCGCAGTTATTGATGACCCAGCAGACGAAGCCAGAGCAGTCAAAACTGGTGCTTGGGGAACTTCCGCCCCACACATACGGCATACCGAGATATTTTTCAGCTTCCTCAATCATCCTTGCAAACTTTTCATCCGACAGAGCTTCCGATGGAATATCATATTTGAAACCACCGCCAGAACCACCAGTACCACCGCCTGTGCCAATACTGCCCGTTGTGCCGCCGCTGTAAGTCGGTGATCCTGCGCCGAACAGTTCGGGGCGGTTTCCGTAGGTCAGGTTATAGGCATCGTACCGCCCGGTCTGCTTCTGGTTCATGTTCTTCCGCGCGATGGTATCGAAGCCCTTATTTTTCAGCAGGACATTGAGGATTTTGTACTCATATTCCACTTCTTCCTGATAGGTATAGGTTTCCATGCTGACATTCCCAAAAGCATCAATCGTTGGCCGAACCCCTACTCTGGTTTCCATACGAGTGCGAATCTCAATGGTTTCCCACACTTCCAGGAGATACTGCTGCTTGAACAGTTCCTTGATAACAGGCTTGACCTGTCCTCTGGTGAACTGCTCATAAACCGCCGTCAGGTGAGAAATCAGCTGATACGGGTCATGCCCGATCTCATCCAGCTGATAGCGGTATTCATCATAGCCCGGATGTGTGGATTCCATCTGCCGAATCTGCTTATCCAGTTCCTTTTCCAGTTTCAGATAATCTTCTTCTGCACCTTTCATATCGGCATCCTTGCTGGGGTAGGTCGTTCCTACAAAGGTACTGCCGGTCCCCTGAATCGCCGCACCGCAGCTTGAAAAGGCTCCCAGCATGACCATCACCAACAGGATGCCCACACCAATACTGACCCACAGGGTTTTATTCTGCGCGACGATCTCCTGCACCGCCGCTTTTGCTTTCTCCGTAATGGTATTGGTTGCCGCTGCCGCCTGCTTGCTGGCGGCAGTTCCGGCTTTCTGACCGCGCTTGGCGGCTGCATAGGCATCCTTATACTGCTTTTTCTGGTAAAACTTCGCGCCGACTGTTTTTGTTTCACCTCCTGCGGCAGTCGGTGGTGACTGGGGCTGTTTCTTTTTCAGCGACGGTTCTGCTGCATTTTCTGCAGTGCCGCCCTCGCTCTCGGAAAATTTCAGGCGGCTGGATTTCTGATCCTCCCCACCTCTTTTCTCCGCTCTGGCAGATTTATCTTTGGGCTTTTTCCTGCCTTTGACAAAATGGTGCAGGCGTTCGGCGGCTTCTTCCGACTTATGGGCAGCTTCCACACCGGAATTGTCCTTTTCCACCTGATGTACTTTCTGATGGGCAAACCCGGTGGCGGTATCCACTCCTTTCTTGGCCACCTTCTTAACGCCCATTCCTACGCCACGGACAATGCCGCCTTTTTCATCCTCAAAGGAAAGTCGTCCTTTCTTGGTCTGCGGTTCTGCATCCGATTCCGCAGGCGCATCCTTCGGCTTGCCCTCCTCCTGATGGGCTTTGTAATAGTCCGCGCTCTGCTTGGCGGTGCTGTGATGCCGGGGTGCATCCTCCTCCCCGTCCCCGGCATCCATGCACCGTTCTTCTTCCACGATAGGTTCTTCATCTGTTTCCTTTTCCGCAGTTTCTTTTGCCGAATCTTCCTGCTCCGGCTTTTCTGCTGCGGTCGCGGACTTCTGTTCCCCGGTGCGGAGGTTTTCATCCACCAGACCATCCTTGGTCATTTTCTGGACGATTTTATCTCTGCCCCGAAACTTTTTGTCTGCTATGAAAATCACCTCCTTCCGGCTGGAACCGTCATGCGATCAGGGCTGCGTGAGTTTCCCACTTGTCAAGCACCTGTTCCAGCTTCCGGGCAAAGGCGATCAGGCGGGCGTTCACTTCCTCACGGTCAAGATAACCGTAGGCTTCCATGTGAAAGCTGTCAGTCAGTTCATCGGCCAGTGTGCCAACCGCATAGAAATCTTCCAGCACCGTATGTACCACCGATTCTTCATCGTGGAAGTTGAGCGGCTCCACCTCATCAAAAGGCGGGCCGGAATCGCTTTCGTGCGGCTCCATGTCAGAGTGATGATGAATCTTGCGGCTCAGTCGGTCAAAAATGTTCGGTGTGTTCATGCTTCTTTCTTCTCCTTGTATTTTCCCATCTCATTGGGCTTCGTGGTCATCAGGCTGTACAGTTTCAGCGAAGTATCGAACTTATCCTTGAACGGGATAATCGTGTTGCCGTAGAACAGCAACCCCTCGCCCTCGTTGCTGTTCGTTACATACGACAGCTGGAACGGTGAAATATTCAGCTGCTTCGCAAGGATTTGTCGGTCGCCGGATGCCTGGTTCAGCATATAGATAAAATCACTGTTCTCGAAGATATTCTCGATTTCCCGGCTAGCCAACAAATCCTTGATGTTCTGTGTAATTCCTGTCGGTACACCGCCCCATTTTCGGAACCGCTTCCAGATTTCGACGCTGTATGCTGCGGTCTGCTCTTCCTTTAAGAGCAAATGGAATTCATCGACATAGTATCGCGTATTTTTCTTTGCGTTGCGGTTGATGGTGACACGGTTCCAGACCTGATCCTGAACGATAAGCATACCCAGCTTTTTGAGCTGTTTGCCCAATTCTTTGATGTCGAAACAGATAATGCGGTTATCCAGTTCCACATTCGTCTGGTGGTTGAACACTCGCAGCGAACCATTGACGTAGATTTCCAGTGCCGTTGCAATACGCTGCGCCTGCCGTTCTTTCTGCTCCCGCAGACAGTCGTACAAATCACCGAGCGTGGGCATATTTTCGGACTTCGGGTCATTCAGATATTTCTGGTAGACCAGCGGCAGGCAGCGGTCAATGACCGACTTTTCTTCCGGCTCCATGCCATCCCGTGCGCCCATGATAAGTTCGCACAGGGAAAGAATAAAGTCCGATTTCATGCCCAGCGGGTTATCATCGTCCGCGTAGTTCAGGTTAATGTCCATCGGATTGATATAATCCTTACTGGTGGACGAGATATGGATAACCTGACCACCCAACGCTTCTACCAGCGGATAATACTCTCCCTCCGGGTCTGCAACGATAATATCGTCCGTTGTGGTGAAGAACACGTTCGTGATTTCACGCTTTGCACTAAACGACTTACCGCTGCCCGGTGTACCGAGGATCAAACCATTGGGATTTTTAAGCTGCTTACGGTCTGCCATAATCATGTTGTTGGATACCGCATTCAGACCGTAATAGAGAGAATCGCCCTCCATGAAAAGCTCCTGCGTCGTAAACGGAACAAAAATCGCAGTGGAAGTGGTCGTCAGTGCGCGCTTGATGGGAACGAGATTATTTGCCAGCGGCAGGCTGCTCATAAGGCCCTGCTCCTGCAAATAATCCAGACGATTCAGTGTGCAGTTGAACTTCTGAGCGATACCAGCAGTCTGAAACACAGCACTATCCAGATCCTGCTTGGTCTTAGCCGTATTGAGGAACAGCACCGTAACAAGGAACATACGCTCATTGCGGCTTTGCAGATCATCCAGAATCTTCTTGGCCTCGCCGCCATAAGTTGCAAGGTCGCTCGGAATAATTTCCATATCATAACCAGACCTCACAGCTTTCTTCTGCTCCTCAATCTTCATACGATCAAGGTCGGTGATTTTACCCTTGATCAGTTTGATGGCTTTCAACTGGTCTACCGACTGCACATGGATACTGACCACCAGATTTTTGTCCATGTCCAGAAACTCGGCCAGCACCTTATCCGTCAGTTCCGGGGCAAGGATGTTCAGATAGGATGCTGCACCGTAGGTGTCGCCCATCATAAAGTCCTTGCCACTCTTGAACAGGAAGTTGGTCGGAGCAATGAAGTCCTTGGTCGTCATGCCGCTCTGCAGGATGCGGTCATAACTGAAATCGAACTTCTGCTGTTCCTCCTGATGAAAGGTTTCGTACATAATCTGAAGCCGTTCCACACCGTTCAGCGGATAGGCTTTCACGCCCAGCACCTTGAAATTATTGAGAATATCGGTTTCGATACGCTCCAGCCGGGGCTTTGCTTCCCGGACGCTCTTTGCTTCGATGCTGAACGTGATGTACTTCGTCCGAACCAGACCGTTATTGCCCTTGGCAAGCTGCTGTTTCAGCATCTGTGCATATTCCATACGCACATCGTCAAACGCGTCGTGCTGCGGCTCGATTTGAATGACCTTGTTGTACTCGCTCATGTCACTTTTATGGTTTATGAACGACAACTGGAAGCGGATACTGGCATCGAAATAGTTGAGGAAGTCGCACCAGCTTTCAAAGATGGTGTTTTTGTCCTCATTCTGCGCCAACTGGTAGTTGATGTCGTAGAATCGGACGGTTTTGGAATACAGATGTTCCTCCACCCTGCAGATACCGTCGCGCCCCATTTCCAGATATGGAATGGAACGCTGCACGGTGAGCCGCTGTTCCTTCTGGTTCTTTTCGGGTTTATGAAAGAACTTCTGGAAGAAGCCGCCCGGCTGCGGTTTCTTCTTCGGTTCACTTTTTACCAAAGATGCCTCCTTTCTTCTGGATCGGTGCTGCGGTTTCCAGTTCCCGCTCATACAGGTTTTCGACCTCATAACGGCGTACCGCAGGGCGTTTGAATCGGACGCTGATGAAGTTCGTCAGGATGGTTTCAAGGTGCATCCCGTTTTTCTCGTACAGTGCAAAGAAAAATTCCGGCAGCATCAGAAGCACCATGCCTGCCGCTGCATTGCTGGTCCCCAGCGTATCGCGCATGAGAAAATAAAACGGAACGCCGATGCCTGCTGCGAAACCCATGCACACAAGCTGGCGCTTTGTCAGGTTCAGAAAGACCTTGTTCTTCACTTTGGAAAGGTCTTTGGGAATCGTCACATAGGCCATTTATCACCAGAACAGCCAGACCGCCGCCGGGAAACGGCGTTGTCTGCTGTCTTTTCCTTTCATTGGATTTTCCCGGATTTAGTGACTGCCAAAGATCTGTTTGGACAGACTTCCCGTTTTGAGCAGCGAGAAGCAAAGAATCACCGTGTAGGCCATCGTGCCGAACAAAGCCGAGTGAATATCCGAAGATACCCGGATGCTGCCGATGAGGGCTGCATAGATTGCCACGCAGACCATCATCAGGAACGCCTGGAATGCCAGCGCGAACAGACCTCGGAAGTAGTTCGTACCCACATGACCCCATTCACGGTTACTCATAGTTGCAAATGGAATCGGAGCAAGCGAAGTGTAGAGGTATATTTCTATCATTCTGCCGTACATAATTACCGTGATAACCACCGACAGAATTTTCAGACACCAGCTTACAACAAGGGTTTCCAATGCCAGCGTCACCAGTTCGCCAATCGCCATCGTTGCCATTGCCGCCTGCATCTGCATGGAAAGGGAACTAATATCAATGGCGGTATTGCCACGGATAATGCCGGAGGAAGAATTTACCACCGACTGTCCAATGTCAAATACCGCCATTGCAATATCGAACGTATGACTGACGAGATAGACCGCGATCCACATCTTCACGAAATACTTGAAGAACATCCATGTGTCCACATCGTGCAAATTGTTTCGTTCCGTCAGCATCGATATCAGTTCGTAGCAGAGGATCAGCGTAATGATGATTCCTGCAATGGGAATCACCACCGAATCCGAAATGTTACGGATCATGCTGAAAATACTGCTGTTCCACCCTTGCGGTGTCTGCCCGACCTGAGCAGCGATCTCACTGGTCTGTTGGTTGACCGCCGTGAACATCGTACTCAGGTTGGACTCCACCATGCCGGAAAGAAGTTCCCTCATCCATTTTTCGATTGCTGCGAAAATATTATCGAACAATGGCGGGTTTTCCTCCTATCGCTTGTTGATCAGCCGAACAGACCGGAGAGCAGCGGGATCAGCTGGGTGCCGATGAGGATGACACCGCCGCCGGACATGAGCTGCTTCATGCCCTGCGACTTTGCGCCAGATAGCCATAGGTAAGTCTTTGATATAATCTCCAACTTTTCCCCGGCTCCACACCGTGCGTGCAGCTTTCACCGCACACGGCGTTCCATCGAATTCAGTTGCACAGGGCTTGCAATACAACTTACACACTTCGTAGCTTGAACAAGAAAAGATTTTTAATCAATCAAAGGCATTTCTGCCATCTCACGAAACTTATTCAGCTTTAAAATTTGCGTACTATCGAGATTGAGAAGATTCAGGTAAAACTTTATGGTAGCCATGTCAGAAGCATGGATAAGTTTGTGGACTGGAGCCGATATAAGAACGAGGTTTCCGTATTCATCTGTGCCGCCTTTCGCAATAGGTTTCCTGTGGTGACAGTGGATTTCATGGGCTTCCATGATTGAACCTGTCACTGCACATTTTCCATGCTGCGCTGCATACAGAGATATGCGATTATCTGCGTATTCTATCGACCTACCCTGCACAGGGTTTCGCATCAGCCAAAGCATCGTCTTAGTGTCGATGTTCAGATTCTTGTGAATCAGTTCCCGACCTTCTGGCGTATACTTGTTGACCGATTTCCTTTTGTGCTGGGCATTTCTGCTCTGAACATATCCAATAGGAACTACTGGCCGTCCATGCAGAAATCGCAGTTGACTGCTTTTTCCGTACTTTTCTTTGATATAGCCCTTTTTCAGTTCACCTTTGCGTGTCAGGTCATTCCGCAGACGATTGTGCATCTGCTTTTTGACCCCATAAGCCAGCTTTCCAAAGTCCTCAGAAACAGCCGTTGCAATGCAGTAATACTGGTGTATTCCTGCCACCACAGCATTATAGGTCATCAGTTGCATGAACTGAGCCTTATCATCTGCCGAGTGTTCCAGCTTTTTCACTTCTTCCGTGAGCTTCTTTTGAACCTTCTTGTACGCTTTGTCGCACAAATGCGATTTTACAACGTACTTATTGCTGCGCTTTTGCACTTTCAGCTTAAAACCAAGGAATTCTGAATACTGCCGTTTCAGATTGACAATTCTCGACTTTTCCGGGCTAACATCCAGCCCCAACCGGTCTTTCAACCATTTGGCTGTTGCATGATATGCCTTTACTGCATCCGCATGGGATGAGCAAAAAATCTTGAAATCGTCCGCATACCGAACCGAGTGCATTTCTTTCAGATTACTGCGCCGCAATGCCCGATAGACGTGGCTTTTTATTTCTGCACCTGCACGATTATGCCGTATCGTGAATTCCGTTCTGGTCGGCATATTTTCCCACTGGGATGCAATCCACCAGTCCAGTTCGTTCAGCACGATATTAGCAAGTAGTGGTGAAAGGATTCCGCCCTGCGGCGTACCTTTGGTGGGGTAAATCTTTTCACCATTCGGCAGGATAACAGGGGCTTTTAGCATCTGTTTTATAATGCACAGCAGTTTCTTATCCCGAATACCAAGTGACCATATTTGCCGTATCAGCTTTGTGTGATTGATATTGTCGAAGAAGCCTTTAATATCAAGGTCTACTACATGGTACAGGTGTTGTACCTGTATCAACCTGCAACACTGTGCAATGGCTGTTTCTGCGGAACGATTTGGGCGGAATCCGTTAGAATTTTCACTGAACTTCGCTTCGCAGATTGGCTCCATGACTTGTAATATACATTGCTGCACGATACGGTCTGAGATCGCCGGAATCCCCAGTGGTCTGGTTTTTCCATTACCCTTTGGTATTTCCTCACGCCTTACTGGGCGAGGATGGTAATTACTGAATTTCTTCTTTACAAGGCGGACATACTCATCCTCGCTTAGTTTTGCGAGATTTCGTATTGTCTTTTTATCTACACCCGGCGTTTTACTTCCATGGTTCCTTTTGATAGTTCGGTATGCCAGTTTAATGTTTTCTTCACTCTCAATGATTTCCATGAGGTGATTGAATGTTTTGCCATTCCTGCTTTCTGCATACAACGTATCAAAGATGAATTCCATGCCGTAGTATTCCGAGTTTCGGATTTTTCCTTGCTTCTTTTCTCGCCGCTCCGAAGTCAACACAGGCATCCTCTCCTTTCGGGTTGGATTTTCTTAGTCTTACTCGAAGCTGTGTTTGTTGTATCTTGATGTTACTTTCACTGAATTCGACTTGTGGCCTTCCCTCCACCGCTTACTTTTTCACGGTTTCACAGGTACTACGCCACTACTTTCACTGAAACAAAGAATGGTTATTGCCCTCTCACGAAGGTATTCCCATCCACCATCTCACAGCCTTGCAACAGGCTAAATGTTTTCAGCTTCCTGCGTTCCGATATTTCTATCATGGGCCACCTTTAGGTTCTTCCTCTAAGCCTGTATTCAATTCTTTCCGAATCGTGCCGCCTGTAACGGCACATGGACTTTCATAACAACCATTCTTACTCATCCACGAATACCTCCATATAAGGAGTACCACCATTTCGATGGTATCAACGTTTAGACTTGTACATTCAGAAGTTCGTCAGTATTTCCATACATACTAACCATGGGCGGCTGACACCCGGCATATCCGATGCACCGTCCACCTCTGGACAGCTTTCGGCTCTGACCTTGCGGCCAGAACTACGACATCTTTCTGCCGACTTCACCGAGCTTCTGACAATCGGCGGTTGCGCGCCTATGCCAGTCGGAGTATCAGTGTGGACGCTTCGGGGCGTTACTCCCTCATTTCATCCATCGAAATATCAGTTCTCCAAGATTCTGGACTTCTTTAGTCCTTCAACTTGTGCCTGACCTTTTCAGTCAGGAACGCATCGCACGGTTGTCGTTTCCGTACCCTTCCATGAGGTTCACAACGCCCCAAACACCAAGGCCCGCGCCGATGGCAACAACGAGAGTCTGCAGAACGGTAATAGCCTGATTGAAGAATTCCATAGTCGTTTTTCGCCAGATTGCAGCATTGATAAAAAGTACGATTCCAAAAGAAAAACAGGCTGGCACATCTTCGGTGCTGCCTGCTTCCTGCAATTCTGGCTTCTCCTTTCATTTTCACAAAAATCAGCCTTTTGGAATCGCAAAATGTAGAGATCAGTCGGGTGAATTTCCTGCCACGGGGCCTGCCCGGACAGGCGGACGGGCGAATTTACTTCGGATAATGACCTCCTTCCTATGCTGTGCTTTCTTCGGACACATCCACCTCGTAGCAATCAAATTCTTCATCCATCCGCAGCCTTAGTTCGTGCTTCAGGTAGCGTTCCACATCGAAAGCGTTCTTCTTATCAAAGTCCGACAGTTCTTTGTACCGCTTATGCTTGGTAATGTCGAATTTGTCGCTGAGGAATGGCCGGACACCGCGCAGCTGCAGGATACACTTGCTGCCATCCATGACAGAAAGTTCGTCCCGGCTCATAAGCTCCTTTCCGGTCTTTTGGTAGGTTGTACCAAAGGATGGGCTTTGACCGCGTGTGTCGGATGTGTTATATAGGTCGATTGTTTCTTTTCCCAGCGTTTCGGAAATTTCTTTGAGCGTCGAACTTTCCTTGCCGCCGAGGAACAGCATGGTATCGCAGTTGCCGATGATGGTTTCTGCGGCATCCTTGTAGATGGTTTTAAGTTGGCTCTGAGACTGCAGGATGATGGATGCCGAAATCTCGCGGCTGCGGATGATGGCGATCAGCTTATCAAACTTCGGGATCAGACCGATGTTCGCAAACTCATCAAGTAGCAGCCGCACATGATACTTTAGCTGACCTCCGCATTGATCATCTGCACGGTCACAAAGCAGATTGAAAAGCTGGGTGTACATGATGGACACCACGAAATTGAAGGTATCGTCCGTGTCGGAAATGATAACGAACAAGGCCGTGCGGCGATCCCCCAGAAAATCCAGTTCCATTTCATCATAGGCCATAAGGTCACGCAGCTCCGCAATATCAAATGGGGCTAGTCTGGCACCGCAGGAAATGAGGATGGATTTTGCCGTTTTGCCAGAGACGAAAAGTCAAGGACTTTTTCATCAAATTCACAAAGAAGTCACATTTTGCGGACTTCCTCACGGAGCAGACGCTTGATTTTGTCCTCCATCGTCTCTTTTGCGGTCTGGCTGAAATGCACACGGACGATATAGGTTGTCTTTCCGATCTGCTTTCTGACAGTCGGGCAAGGGGCGGTGTTGGTTGCGGTATTGTTCATTCAAAATCCTCCTGTAAATGAAAAATGCCCGGTGACTGTTCATCATCGGGCGATGTCGGTATGAGGGAACAAGGCAAGGCGGCAACATTAAGGTATCTATAAAAACCTTGCCGTCTTTGCCACGCTTGCCGTGTTCCTGTTGTCAGTCTCGGAGATAGCAGACCCATGCTGTGCCGTCTTTCTCGGTCACAAGCCTGTCCCCGATACGGCTCTTTGCCGTTCTCATGGTGCGTGAGGAAATCCCACGCTCATTGACCGTCTTTTCCAGCTCTGCACTTGGCATACGCTTTCCATCTGCCAGCAGTTCCAGAATGTGCATTTGCGCTTGTGCGGTCTTGCTCTCGGTCTTGGCGGTGTCTGTCCCGGCAAGAAGCTCGTCAGCGGTAATGTCATAAGCTCCTATCCATTCAAAGCCTTTCTCGTCTCCCAGAGAAAAGGCAAGGGACTGTCCGGGCGGCGCAAGGGAGCTTTTCTCATGGATAAGCACCCTCGTTGTGGGGCTGTCCTTCAGCTTGCCGATAAAGAGCAGACTGCGGACTGCCGCCGTAATGTCGATAGACCCTAATCCCCGATAGGTGCTTTGCGTTCCTGCGGCTTTGTTCAGATGTCCGATCAGCACGATAGCGCATCCGGTAGCCTGTGCAATGTCTCCCAGACTACGGAAGATGGGACGGACTTCATTTGCCCGGTTCATGTCCACATCTGCGCCCAGAAACGCCTGCATCGGGTCAATGATAACCAGCCTTGCGTTGTTCTCTCGGATTGCTCTTGCGATGCGCTCATCAGCAAGGGTCAGCGGCGTGTCTCTATCGTCAATAACAAGCACTCGTTCAAGGTCTGCGTCAGCTTCCATCAGCCGGGGCTTAACGGTATCGCCCAGACCGTCCTCAGCGGTCTGATAGATGATATTGAAAGGCTCAAGTGTCTCCATACCGGGTAAGGGCTTTCGGTTGGTGCAAGCCGCCGCAAGACGCATGGCAAAGTAGGTCTTGCCCTCGCCGGGGTTGCCCTGTATGATCGTCAGCTTTCCAAAGGGGATATACGGAAACCATAGCCATTCCACGCTCGTAAGCTCCACATCTGCCATGCGGAGCATGGGAACAGGCTGGGCAGTGGGCAGCTCTCGCAGCGTGATTGTCTCGGCTATGAATTTGCGGCTGGGAATGTCCCCTTGCTGACGGAGAACATCGTTCCAATCTTTCCTTGCCGGAACAAGGCGAATGACGGCGATCTCGCCGGGAATGGACTGTGCCAGTCGGGAGCAGGCTTCACTTCCTGCGGTGTCACTGTCAAGGCAGAGGAATACTTTTTGGGTGTCCTTGCGTTCAGAAAGAAAACGGTCAAGGGCTTTGCCTGAAACGCCGCCCAGGGCAATATAGCTCCTTGTCTGCCAGTCTTGCGGATAAAGGCAGATGAACGATAACAGGTCAATCGGCGCTTCAAAGACAAAGAGCTGATTGCCGTTCCCCTCATAGCGGAATGGATAGGACTTGTCAGACCCGGCAATGTCCTGCCTGAATGGGTCTGCCGTTCCTCGCACATGGGCGTATCTCGGCGTACCGCTTCGGTCTCTGCCGACAAACACAACATTGTGCCGTTTTACGTCCTCGTAAATATCCCCGGAAAGAAGAAAAGCCTCAACAAGCGTTTTGTTGAGACCTCGGCTTTCTGTGAGATATTGGATTGCTCTGTCGGCTGTCCTGTTGTGCAAGGGCAAGTGAAACGCTGTGGGCGGTGCTGTGCTGGCTTTGCTCTGTCCCTCACCGCTTTCGCCGGTTAAGAGCTGGACAGCTTCGGGAAAGGACTTGCCGTAAAACTCCATGACAAAATCAATGGGATAGCCGCCCTTGCTCTGGCTGTGGCGAAACCACTTGTTTCCCCGGACGGTCAGGCTGTCATGTTCTTTCCAGCGGTATTCCCGTCCGCTTTTGATAAGCGTCTCTCCCTGTGTGCGGAGAAAATCTTCCAGACTGACGGCGTTTGCCCTGTCGATCTGTGCTTGGGTGTACTGCATGGGCGTCCTCCTTACTTCTTGAAAACAGCGCATCGTCTGCAAATGCCATGCTCACGCTCGTCCAGCGTGTAGGGGCAGTTCGCACATTCCTCGCCGTACTGTCTCATGATAACAGGCAGATAGCCCAGCTCCTGCAACATATCAATCTGGCGGTCGGTGAGGGTGGCTTCAAAGGCAAGGCATTTCCGGGTGTGTTCGTCCAGCTCGATCAGGTCGGAAAGCGGTCTGCCATCGGTCAAAGCTTCTCCGCTCAAAAGGCGTTTTGCCGTTCTGCGGATGGGGTTGTACTCGTTCTTCCAGTCGTATTTTTTCATCGTGTCATATCCTCCTTTTTGTGTCGTGTTTTGGGTCGATTTTGGAGCTTTTGTTCCTCTGTACGCTCGTTAAATCGGGCGGCAGTATCTACGCATGACTTGACCTTCCAAAGACGGTGTAAATCGTCTCTGACGGTCTTAAACTCGCCATAGGTGGTGTTGTGCGCCTGTTCCAGCTCGTCATACTCTTCGGTCAGCTTTTTCATATCCACCTTGCCGTCCGGGAACTCTCCGGTCAGCTTGCGTCTGGCGGCGTAGAACTGTTTCAGTTCCGTTTCATGCTCTGCCTTGTACTTGGCTCTGGGCTTCTCAAACTTGATTTTCTGCAAGCCGTCATAGACAGGCTTCAAGCTCTGGAAAGCAGCGGAGCTGTCATAGAGCTGCTTAATTGCTTTCATTCGGGCGGTCTGTTCGTCCAGCGTTTTCTTCAAGCTCTCTGTGGTAGCACTGTGTTCGCTGACACGGTGTTCCAAATCTTCAAGGGAATAAATGCCGTTTGCCCGGAGATAATTGAAAGTCTCGTTCATCTCCTTTAGATTGCTGACCTTGCCTTTCTGCGAATACGCCCCGGCTCTGCGCTGGGTGTAATAGGCGTTCAGCAGAGAAACAAGGTCGGGTGCCTGCGGCTTGGCAAGCTCTGCTTTTGCTTCGGCAATCCAATCGAACAGGAGAGCGATTTTCTTCTTGATGTCCCGGATAACGGCATTGGTTGCCTTGATCCAGCGGTTGAACTCGCCCTTCTCGGTGCGTATGCCTTTCTTCTCCATTGCCCGGACGGTTGCGCCCTCGTGGACGGTGGGAAGAAGCTCCACGCCCTGACGCTCATAGCTTCGGTGGTCGATACGAACGTCAAGCCCCTTTTCCGCAAACTTGGCGTTACATAGCTCCGCCCATGTCTGCCGCCAGTATTCCAGCGTTTCGGGACTGCCCCAGTCGGTAGTGGGAACGGCGTTGAAAACAAACTCGCCGTTCTGGTCCCGGATACGGTTGCCGTCCTCGTCCAGCTCATACACCCGGCGTTGCTTTAGCCCCCATTTGCCGTTCTGCTCGATGGGGCGGATAGGGCAAAGCACATGAAAATGTGGATTGGGTATGCCGCCGTCCTCCCGGTCTGGCTGGTGTACGGCGAAGTCAACCACCATGCCCCGGCTCACAAAGTTCTCCAATAAAAATTGCCTTGCAAGAGCGATGTTTTCCTCAAGGGAAAATTCATTCTGCAAGGCAATGTCAAAGCTGTATGCAAGCTGGGCGTTCTTTCCACGCTCGGCTTTTTCCACGGCGTTCCATAGGGTTTGGCGGTCTGCGTATTCTGGCGGTGCATGGGACGGCAAGAGAATGTCAGAGCAGATCACGCCGCCCTTGCGGGTGTAGTCGCTGTATTCGCCGTAATACTCGCTATACAATCGCTCCCCGGCTCGGTAGGCAGCAGAAGCGATAGCGGACTGTCCTGCGCTTCGCTTAGTCTGCGTGACGCTCAGATGAAATAGTGCCATCGGCTTTCAACTCCTTTTCTCTGTTTGCTTGGCTGATGTGGGTAATCGTCATGTGACGGACGGCTCGCTGGACTTCGGACAAAGAAAAGATTTGTTCCATCAGCCCTGTCATTTCGGTGCGTGTGAGATCTTTGACCTCCGGGGCAAGGCTCTCAACCGTGCCGCCCAGATTGCAAAGGCGGTGGGTGCGCTTGGTGCGTTCGCCTTTCTCCAGATACTTCTTTCGGTTCTCCAGACGCTCCAGCTTGTGCTGTTCCTGCGCAAGCTGCGTCTCAGCTCGTTCCTTTTCAGCTCGGAGCTGGTCGAGGGTTTTCGGTTTTGTCATTGGGATTGACCTCCTTTTTTGATTTTGGGGATAAAAAAAGACCGTCAACTTTTCGCATAGTGCGACCAGTCAACGGTCAGTTTTTCGGTATTCAGTTTTTCAAACTTGCTGGCGGCGAACAGCATTTTATGCTGTTTGCGGACGGCAAGTCCACAAGGGATAGCCGCTTTAGCGGCGCAAGGGGGTGTAGCCACCTTGACGGAACGAAGTGACGCAACATTCTCGGTCAAGCAGTTTTCTTCTGCTGACCGGGAATGAAGCTCCGCAGGACGCACTACTCTCGATAGAGAGTATAGAAGTGCGCCCTTAGAGTTCTAAGGGTATTTTTAGATAATTGGGAATGTTTCTTTGTCAAACTGCGTAACATTGAACACGATACGCCACTCGACATCATCACCAACCGGTTCAAAGTGCAGAGCAGAACAAGCAGCATGAAGTTTTTCTTGTGAATTTGTTCCATATATAACTGCTGTCGGACCATCTGCACCACCAATAACACCAACAACAAAACAGGAACTACTGCCAACTGGACGGAACGAATGATCGTCTGGTGTAACTTCTATCGGTCTATCGCCTTCATCACAGTCAAAAACCGAAATGTTCTCCATCGGTTCAGGGGTAAGTGTATAACTCATGGCAATATAATGTGTCGGATAAATCCAGCGATCAGAACCAAAACTATTTTGAGGAACTGTCTGCTGTTCTATTTCCTGCACGGTCAGTGTATGGGTTATTCCGCTAACAGGATGGGAAAACATAAATGAATCTCCGGGTGCGTGAACTTTGAAATGTGAGCCTGGAACTTGTCCTGGTTGCTGCTCCATTGTAAGAAAAAGTTTATTGATTTCAGGGTGATGCTTGGTTCCCCAAGGAAATACGTCTCTGCATATGACCCAGCCATAAGTACTATCCAGCCCATAATGGTCGATTGCCCATTTTGCTTCCAACTCATTGATAACGCCATCTGGCAGACAAGGATTAAAGCTCACAGCGCAGCCATGGGTTGTCTGTAATATTTTCTCGTTTAACTTCAAGCAAGGTTTGAAGTTAAAACAAAGTGGGTTTTCCCATTCCATCTGCATCTGTTGCTCACGGGTAAAATTTTCACATGAGTCATTTTCCCAGTCCAGATTCCATTTTTTCATGAAGTCACGGATGCTTTCTGAATCAACTCGCATACAAAAATCAACGACAAGTCCTTTGCTACATGAATAAGCTGCCGGAATTACCCAATGATATCCAGCCCAATCGAATTGTTTATCCAGCTTGATCTCTTTTCCGGCACGGTCTTTACCTCGATGTCCCCAGAAATCTCCATCAAAGTAGACCTTCCATTCAGGGGCAACCAATTCTGCCTCTGAAGTCATATCATTATCGTAATAATCTTCTGTGTATTTAATCTGACTGTAATCAAAGGAAGATTGCAGGTTTTTGATATATGTCCACGGTTGTTCCATAGGCAACAAATTCATCTTCTCTGAAATTTCCGATAAAGTTTGCTGTTGTTCCTGGGTTGTAGGGTTTTCATTGAGAAAGGCTTCAAACTGTGCTTCGTTCCACATCCACGCTTGTTCCACTGCCGCCACATCACCACAAGCCAGTATAAGCCGCAGAAAGTCGGTAAAATTTTCAGCTACTGGATGAACATAATCAGGAGAAGTATTCATGGGGCTGACAGAGAAAACCATCTCTCCAAATCCACGAATGAAACAGAAGTGGATACCATCTATCCCTGCCCATCCAAAAACCGATGCCCCTTTTGGGGTACAAAAATAATTTGTATTATCCTCACGGAGTTCAACTCCCACAGGACTTAAATCGACACCCCGCTGTAAAAATTTTTTCAAAATTCTATTCATTAAGCATCCCCCCATAAAATTAGTGCTATCACGCTCTTTATTGTAGTAAATTTTATCACAAGAGTGTGAATAAATCTACTGGCGAATGCTGAAACCGCCCGAACAGTTTCTTTCTGCTCAGGCGGCTTTCTTCATCTATTTTTCTTTCTTCTGCTGCACTTGTTCATGGGCTTCCTGCTGAACATCAGCCCAGCGGAAAAGCCATACTTGAAGTGACTTTCACTTTCTTCACATTGGGCGATTGCTGTCTGCGCCCGGAGTTCCTGCACCAGCTCATAGTCCTCTTTGCTGAGCCGCTGGGACAACTGCTCCATGAGCTTTTCACAGGCTATGACTGCCTTTCGGTATTCCGGTGATGTAGGTACAACTGTCTCGCAGGGATAAAACTCCCCATTATACATGGCTTCCAAAATCATAGCTTTACCTCTCTCAACAGTAGATTAGTTCCGTCTTGATGATTTCCTCTGCCCGGCAGCGGATGGAGTTCATTGACTGCACCCATAACATCTGATTTTCCGCTTTCATGGCTTCGGTCACGCCCTCGGCTTTCATCATCTGCCGGATAATCAAGTCCAGCCTGTCTGCCGCCTGCTCGTTCAGATCGGCAACGACGGTGTGGAGCCTGCCGGACAAAATTAGCTCGTTGTAAAGCATGGGACGGTGCAATTTCAGATAGGACTGGTGCAAGCGTCCCCAATGCCCAATAGGTCGGCGTTCCTCCGGCAGCTTCAAGTCCGGCACATAGTAGTCGCCCACCAACACATAGTCCATACCGTTCTCATGGATTCTCGGTTTCAACTCTTTCATAAAATCACGCTCCCTTTCTCGGTCCCAGCTGCGGCAAACTGCTCACCGGGATAAATACCCCTCTGGCAATATCCTCGGTGCGGATTGCCTGTTTTCTGGCTTCAATCTCCGCTTTTTTCTTGGCTTTCGTGCGCTCCTCATACTCTTTCTGTTTACCATTGGCTTTCCGCTTCAAGTAGTTCTGGTGGAGCCTGTCCTTGCGTTCCTCACGCTTGCGGATTTCCTCTAATTCCTCCGGGGTAAGCTCCACTTCGCCAAACGCAGGGGGAACGAAACGACCCACGAAATTGAAGTAAATCTCGACCTCCTGTGTGGTCTGAATACTGCCCTTGCGGTCACGCTCATGCACAAGGATTTTCTCAATAAACTCATTGAGCATGGCAATCGTCAGCTTGTCGAAGTTCTCATACTTGTCAATCAGAGCGATAAAACGGTCAGCGTCCTTTTCGTGCTTCTCGTAGCTCTTGATAGCCTTTTCCAGAACAGAGATTTCAGCGGTAAGCTCGGTCTGCTCCTTTTCATATTGAGCGTCCAGAGTGGCATATCTGCTGTCAGACAGCTTTCCTAAAATGTTGTCCTCATAGATTTTGCAGAGCAGGACTTCCAGCTCGGAAACTCTCTGCTTTGCGGTGGCAAGGCGTGTCCGCTGTTTCTTGACCTCTGCCGTCTGCTGGCTGGACTGCGCTTCCTGCACCACTCGGACAAACTCGGCTCTGTCATGCTTCGCATACTCGGCAATAGCTTTGAGCATTTCGGAAACAAGGGACAGTACCACATCTTCATTGATACGGTGCTGTGTCGTGCAGAGCTTTCCAACTGGGACTTTGCTGTATTGGGAACAGGTATATTGAGAAATACGCTTGCCGTTGTTGGTACGGTGGACATACATCTTGCCGCCGCAATCGGCACAATAAAGCAAGCCTGTGAGGGGAGCTGCTTCGCCCCAGCCGTCCGGGTAGCGTCTGACATTCCCACGGATTTTCTGCACAAGGTCAAAGGTCTGCTGGTCAATGATAGCTTCATGGGTATTCTCGAAAATTGTCCATTCGTCCTCCGGGACATAATGACTTTTCTTGTCCTTGAAGTGCTTTCGGGTCTTGAAGTTGATGGTGTGTCCCAGATATTCACGCTTTTCAAGAATGTTGCAGATGGTGGAAGAACCCCAGCCGTACACATCTTTGAAGGTCTTATTTTTGTTCACGCCCTCGCCGTGCCGGGCAAGGTAAGCGGACGGAATGAGGACTTTTTCTTCTTTCAGCTTGCTGGCGATCTGATACGGACCGTAGCCGTCAATCGTCATGGCAAAGATGCGCTTGACCACCTCGGCGGCTTCGGGGTCAACCAACCATTGGTCTCTGGCTTCGTTCCAAAGATAGCCGTAAATGACCGTGCCTGTGAGGTGCTTGCCGGACTTGCCTTTGGACTGGAAAGTGGAACGGATTTTACGGCTGGTGTCTCTGGCGTAGTATTCGTTCATAATGTTGCGGAAAGGGGTAAAATCATCGTCCCCTCTGGCACTGTCCACGCCGTCATTGATGGCGATAAGGCGAACGCCACGCTGACGCAGGATTTCCATAATCTGACCGACTTTCAGATAGTCACGACCCATGCGGCTCATGTCCTTGATGCACAAATACTCCACATTCCCGGCTTCCACTTCTTTCATCATTGCTAAAAATCCGGGACGGTCAAAGCAAGTACCACTAATGCCATCGTCCGTGAAATGGACAATGTTTGTAAAGCCCTGCCGTGCGGCGAACTCCTCCAACATTGCCTTTTGATTGGATATGGAATTGCTCTCACGCTGTTGGTCATCATCTTTGCCAAAGTCATCACGGCTCAGTCGTTCGTACAGAGCTGTGATTTTCTCATTTTTTCTCATAACTTGCGCTCCTTTCTTCGGTTTTAGGTTGTGTGTTCTAAGAGACTTCCCAACCGCTTGATTAAGAAGTCTTTTAGAGCATACAACACCGGCCGCCAGCTTATACTTCTTATACTGACGGACTGCAAAGTGCTCCGGTTTCTTCTGTTCCAATTCCTCAAACAGTTCATCCACAGGATTCTTAAACTCTTCGTCATCCTCGCGGGCTTCGCTGGCGTTGATGAACTCCAGCAGCGTGGAAAAGTTCTGCTCCTCCTCCGGGGCTTCATACCAGATGTAGCCGATCAGTGCGCAGTAGAGCAGGCGTTCGGCTTTGATCCAGAAATCTTCGCCGGATTTTTCTCCATCGCCCTTTGTATTGGCGATGATGGTATTGACCAGTTTCAGAATATCCTTCTCACTGCGGATGTAATGGAACGGATTGTACCGCATGGATTTTTTGAAGTTGATGGTGTTCAGGACTTTGATTTTATACCCGGCATCCGAGAGCATCTTTCCACACTCGATAATGATCGTACCCTTGGGGTCAGTTATGACATAGCTTACCTTTTGGGGCATCTGCATCAAATTCGGCTTGACGTAGAATCGGGTCTTACCGCTTCCACTGCCGCCGATCACAATGACGTTCTTATTGCGGGCGTACTTCGGATGCTTTGGTCTACCACTCATCATCAGCCGTTCGGTCTGTGTGAGGATGACGTTGTTCTCGAATACCGGGTCAATAAAAGGTTCGATGTCCTTCTGGTTGCCCCACCGGGCAGAGCCATATTCCTCGCCTTGCCGATACTTCTTCGCGTTCTTCCCTTTGAAGTAGATCACTGCTTTCAGTGCAGCTGCGCCGACCAGCCCCACCATCAGGTCGAATGGGTGAAAGCTGGGCAAGACACTTTTGTAGGCCAGGCCAAAGTTCATAAAAAGAACCATCAGCCTGTCCACCACGGAATCGCCATTGCAATGGCGGTAGAGCCATGCGGCTTTCTCCACCATGTAAAAGGCGATGATGTACGGAAAATTCAACAGGATCAGCCTTTTCATATCTGCTGCCTGCGCCATCCGGCTGATTTCCGCAGCCATTTTTTTGCCCCATGCCGTCCCACCCGTCTGGTTGGACGGTGCTTTGCGCGGCAGGCGGGCAGGTGTTTTCTGATTTTTCATCGTATCGGTTCCTGCTCCCTCTTCTTTTCTTTCTTGAGCTGACGGTGATTGGAAAGTTCCTCTTTCACCTTTTCCAGCTTCTTGCGTACCGATTCACGCTTCTGTTTTTTCAGCGTTTCGCTGGTGTACTCCTTAAAGGCGGCGGTCATAACATCCACGTCCTTGGCCTTGAAAAAGACCAGATATTCGCTTTTTCCCTCCTGTTCCACCTTTTTCAGACTATAATCAATGCCATATTTCCGGGCTACCCGGTCGAAGGACTTGATATTATTGTCTGTGACAACGATGTTCGTGATCTGCGCGCCGCTCTTCTGCAGGCTCTTGATGCTCTGCCGACCCGTTTTCTTACATTGGCTTTTTTCTCCTTTCCCCCGCTGCTTTTTCTTGTCCATCTCTGCCAGCAGCTTTATCAAAGCCGCTTTCAAAATCTGTGCGGTGATTTTTCCTCCTTTGATGCACAGCGAAATGGTTTTCTCGTTGACTTCTTCCTGCATGGTTGCTCACCTCCCATCTATCACCGCTGCATCAGGGGCGGACTGCCCCGGCCGCAGGCGGCGCGGTATCGCCCAGCACCGAGCGGAACTTCTTACGGCACTGGTGCAGCAGATAGCCGCACTCCCATTTGTGCCGGCAGTGCTTGCAGGGATGGCCGCTGTCCGTTCCCGGACGCTGGCGCATCATGCGTTCAAACGGATTGTCGGTAAAATTCATAGGCTTAACCTCCCTGTTCAGCCAGCGGCAGCACTCCACGCCGCTTCAAAGTGTGATAAAGGAACTTCCGGCCTTTCTGCGTCCATGCAGTGTGCAGCTTTTCCACTTCGGAGCCATCGCTGCGCTGGAGCCGAAACGCCAGGCTGGACGTATAACCCTTGCCGTGGTGTTCCGAATACAGCACCCACTGGCCGTTGGCCCGGTACTGGATGCCGTGCAGATGCAGCAGCCGATTGAATACCTTGGCTCCACAGCCGTACTCTTTGGCGATCTGCGTAGTCGTAACCAGCGAATCTGAATCGCTCAACTGCGCTTCGTAGCCGCTCCGGCGCGGCGGCTTCTTATGCAGCAGGCCAAGCAGCGCATCCCAGTCAAACGGTTGCGGATGGTACGCCGCACCGACCGCCGTGTGGTGCAGCTTGCAGAGCTTCTTTGCCATGTCCCGCGTGATACGGTAGTCTTTTACATACCGCTGGACCGTGCGCCCGCCCTCATCCTGCAGCCGGACACGAGGCATATACTCGTAGTCGCGACCCTCGATGAAACCATACTGGCACATACGCGGAAACCACTTGCGGAAATCACTGCGAATGTGCATCTGGTCGTACAGATCACGCGCCCACAGCGTAGAGGGCAGCGTGTCCATACTCATGAATACGATGTTCATGGGGTTGTCCTCCTTAATTTTTATCTACCCTGCCGCCCCACCCAAATTCATGCCGAACCTGTGCGGAATAATAGCTATCCACGGTCACAGGCGCATTATAGAGCGTTGCCAGCAGGTATTGCTTGATGTTCCGAATCTGAGTGCTGTTTTCTTTTAAGCACTCCAATATGTACTGGATATGGGAAGAATCCAGCTTCATGAGGCGGCTTTTCACCACCTCCTTCGGCTTATCCTCGCCACAGATGCGCAGGAATTTCTTTCTGCTGGTGACGGTTTCCACCAGCAGTTCCAGAATTTCATACAGAACCGCTTTATCTGCCGGATAGCCCTGTTCCAGAATTTCCAGTTCCAGAGCTTCCTTGAAATAGCGGCGATACTGTTCTTCTTCCTGTAATTCAGCCGGATAGATAAGATCAGTTTCACTATTATCTGTCTTATTTATCTTCTCAGTATTACTTCCGTTTGATTTTGGAACTCCCGGAAGTTCGTTTTTCATACCACCGGAAGTATGATTTTCATACTTCCAGTAGTTCGATTGCGAAAGCCCCGCATAAAGGTCTTTCACATAGAGCAGGTTCGGCTTTCCCAAGCCCTGCCTGCGCCGCTCAATAAGCTGATATTCGTGTTCCAGCTCGTCCAGCAGTTTGACCGCTTTTTGTCTGGCACATCGAATCGAATCCATGATTTCATCTATCGTACAGATGATGTAGGCATTTCCATTCTCGTCCTGCCAGCCATTTTTAAGCGAGAGATTCATCCGATCCAGCAAGACTGCATAAAGCAGCTTTGCATCGCCAGACATCTTTTCAAACAGGTCTACCTTGATGAGTGCTTTCGGCACACGGTAGAAACTGTATCGGTCTGCTTCCAGACCTCTGAAATACGGGTACTTCATGTAGATTCATCACCTCCCCTCCTGCTGGATTTGCACTATTATAAATAACAGTACATTCCTACGACGGAGCATCTTGCGACACTCCGCCGCATTGTATCTGCTGTTATTTGAGCTTTGCCATTCTGCCCCAGCCCGTTCCTGCCCCATATTTCAGCGGCGTTTTCTCTGACAAGACACGCAGGATGCACATTCAGTATCAGAAGTATCTCTCTGGGATGGCTTATTCAATTTTCAAGGTTCCGGTGAGAGGTTTTGTATTGTCCTCTCATCCTTAGAATCGGAGAAAGGTCATTTCGCAAGGTGTTTTCAAAAAACTTTTTGAACATTTTGTGAACCTTCCGATTGGGGTGGAGAATTTTTGTGTCCTCTCACTCCTAGAATCGGAAAAGGGCTATTTCGCAAGGTGTTTTGAAAAAAGTTCAAAAAATTTTTGAGCCGCCCAATTCAGCGTGTTTTCTGATTGGACGGCTCATCTTTTAATTATGTATCTGTTAGCAGCTGCACAATGCCCGGAAATGCTTTTTCTGTATCTTGTAAATTGCTGCGTTATAAATTCCGGTAAGATTCTGGCGAGTCATGCCAAGGTGTTTTGCCGCCTCTGTGAAAGACAGACCATGGAACAGGTGGATGTGAACGACCTTTCTCTGCAAATCAGTCAAAGTAGAGAGCAATTCTTCCACTCTTTCTTCACTTATCATTCTTTCCAGTGTGCTGACTGCTTCATCGACTCCCTCCAGGATTTCTTCTTTATACTCCCTGTCCTCACGGGATGGCATCCACTTTCCTTGGATGATCTCATAGTTCATAAAAATCCGATCCTCGCCTTCCAGAACAAGCCGGATGTGCCACTCGTAGTCGTCAAACTCTGCTTCCTCAATGTGATGTCCCGCCCCTTCTGCTGCATCATATTTATAATGTACACAGTCGCGGAGAGAAAAAACTGTCACCCTCTTGTGCGCCCGGTAGATCACATAACCGTTCTGGTAGACATTGATGCTGCCATGATTTTCCAAGACCTTTTCGGTAACCACTGGCACACCAGATACCTCAAGTGCCTTCACGGTTGGAACACGCTGTTCCTTGTACGAAGGGAGTTCAACAAGCTTTTTCAGATCCTTGAATGTCATCATAATGTCCACCTTTCTGCCTTTTGGCTGCGGGCGGTCTGAAACAAAAAATGCAGCAAAAGTTGTCCCAGACTTACCCGTTTTTTTTGAACGGGAAGTCTAAGACTTCTCCTACTGCATCGCTATTTCATGATTCACTTTTAAGGTGTGATGTTTAGTCTCTCATATATAGAATTGCTGGAAGGGCATTTCGCAAGGTGTTTTTGAAAAAAAAATTAAAAAAACCGGAACAGGATGAGTTACTCACAGGCGCACTACTGCGCTGCATTCGCTCATTCTGTTCCGGCCTATATCACATATTGCTACGGTATCGCTCTAAACAAACAGATATTATATTGTAGACCCAAAAGAACGTCTGATGGAGCTGGTCGGCTAACCAAGTGCCGCCTAAGATTCCACCTCTGCGCTTTCAGTGTCCGATGAAGCACTCTGCTTCAGGCTTCTTTCCGATGGTTCTCTACTGTAAAAAATTCGATACTCTTCACGGGAAGGCCGTGAATACACTCCACCAGAGATTCAGCAGAAATATAATCTTCACAGCCACCACGCTTGATCTGAAGCATATTCTTTCCATCAACGACACTGCGATTCCCGATCCGCAGCCCCTTTGGGGTGCGGATTTCATGTTCTCCGTTGCTCATCTTCTCACGGCCTCCTTTGTGTTGGTTTAAGTTTCTTCTTATCTTCTATTCAACTTCACCTTTTGAACTTCCGCTCTTTTTTCACCTTTTTCATCTTGCATATTTACGATTTTTACGGTATAATAATCCAAAAGATGATAGAATATAGCATATATTATAAGCAAGTCATATCGCCGTGTCAAGAGGAAAATGTGAAAATTTATTGCATCTTACTGATTGAATATTTACAAATTCCATTGCACATTGTTACAGCACGATAACTACTCCATAGAAAGGTTGCAAACATGAAATTTGGGGAGAAAGTTCGCGATCTACGAAAGAAACATTCTTTAACACAAGACGAATTGGCGCAATGCCTGGGTATCAACAAACGAACGATCATCGGATGGGAGCGTGATGGCCGCTATCCTCGCAGTGTTGAAATGCTCGAAAAGATGGCTGATATATTCCATGTACCTTTGACCTATTTACAGCCGGATCAGTCTTTATTTATCGAACGTGCCGCCGAAGCCTACGGAAAAAAGGGCAAAATAGAAGCCCAGCATCTCGCATTTGAGCTTACTGAACTATTTGCCAGCGGAGAGTTGACCCCGCAGGATATGGACGGCATTATGTATGAAATGCACAAAGCCTATTTTAAGTATCGAGAACAAAAACGAGAAAAGGAACGAATCATGAACCTGTAAATCACTGTTCTATTCACTATGCCATCCCCGAAAGGAGATTACATTATGGATTCTGCATTTATTCACCAAGCTGCTAATGAACTTGTCCAAAATGTCGGAACTCGCAACATCAAACAGATTGCGCGCAGTTGCAGCCTGGACATCAGTGAAACATCTCGCATTAAAGATATGCTGGGTTTACTTTCGCTCTATTTTGATAAGCCATTGATCCTTATCAATCGCCAGCTGGACAAACAGACGAAGCAGATGGTGTGCGGCTATGCACTCGGACATTATCTGGAGCATCAGCTGCTTATGGACTTGCATACTCTGAACAAGTTTTTGACCATTAAGGACAAGCACATCCTTCTTTATGAGCATAACGCTTTCACATCCCATCTGATGCTGGACAGTAATGAAGTCTATCAAATGACGCGGCACGGACTGGATGCTGCCCAGATTGCTGCCGCCAAGGGAATCCACCTCAATCTGGTGCTGGTGAAGCTGCTGGAACTGCATCATCTAGGATATGATCTACGGCACTATCACGCCCAGCACCATGCGTTTATCAAGCAGTTCAACCTTCCGGCACATTTTCAGTTTGATGTTGCCGTTGGGTAACTGTATACTCTTATAACCCTAAAACCCGTGATGAACAGTGCGTTATGCCTGTCCATCACGGGTTTTTCGTGTTATTTCAGTTTTGCGAGAATTTCATCGGCACTCATGCCTTCGGCAAGCAGTTTTTTCAGAACGGACTCTGCTTCTGCTTTTTTTGTTTCTTCCGCAGCTTTGGCGTCTGCCTTTGCCTTTTTTGCTTCCAGCGTTGCTACTTCTTTTTCGGCCTTCTTCAGAGCAGTCTTCTTCTCTTTCAGGTCAGCCTTTAAAGTGTCAATGTTGGCGGTGATGGACGCGATTTCCGCTGTGAGTGCTTCCTTTGCGGACTGCTTTTCTGCAATCTGTGTTGCAAAATCGGCGGTCACAGTTTTGAGCTTATTCTTGCTACCTTTAAGACGGGGCATAATATACAGACCTCTTTTCCTCTTTATATATATTAAGTATATCACTGTAGAAATCTTAAAGCAATACTCTATTTCTTCACACCTAATATCTGCAAAGAAAAGTTCCAATTATGTATCATTCCTTGATTTTCTCATATAGCATCTCTACAATTTCCGGGTTATTTGTAAAATCAAATTTTCTTGCAAAGAGACAATTAGAACCAATTAAAATACCATAATCCCCTTTTTTCCACACATACGGTTTTCCTCTTGTCCAATCTATCGCGCGAAGGACATCCATATAAGTATTTTGAATATATGGATTATTCTTACTAGATTTATAAAGCTTTAAATTTCTATACATTTCCGAATTTAAAACTAATGTTTGCAAAAACATTTCATCTGCACAAAATGTGCTTCCAAACACACTTTTTATCTCGTTCTTTTTTCCAACCAAATATCTAGCAACATCATCGGTTATGTCAAAGTATGCTGACCCAATTGCCCACTTTTTTATTTGCGAATACCTCTTTGTTCTATCCACACTAAACATGCGTTGACATATTATCAGCACTTTTCTGCAAATTTTAATCAACAGATTTTGCTTATGGTCTTGCAAAGGATAGTAATACTTCACTCTCGCTAAATATTTAGTGTTTTTTACCTCATTGATGCTGATAAAATTTTCCCCATAATGCTCATCGAAAAAACGTAAAATTTCTGATTGCTTTTTTAATGGAAAATCTACTCCTGTCAACAAATGATAATACTGATATTGTCCTTTGGAAACAGCTGCTTCCAGTAAAATCAATTCAGCCTCAATCTGTGTACCCCCCCCAATAAACATTTAGTCGATTCGTGAAGTACATTTTACTTTTCTGGCAAATATCCGAGAGCGATTGGGGATCAATACTGGATTTTTTATCTAGATGAATAAAAATATCATTTCTTTCGTTGTCAAGCACGTCCAAGAGTTTCCTTAAATGTTCTGGCTGATTATGCGCCATTATCAGATACGCATGTTTCCCAATCATATAATGTAACCTCCCTTACATGACAATCACTTTTTTAAGAATTTTCCCATAATTCTTTTTGCAATTTGCATATTTTGAGTAATATTATAGATTCCTGCAAAGCACCAGCACAAAATTATCATCCACATTTGATTGCTGTTCAAGCAAATTGTGGATACCAAAAACATCCCCATCCCAATTGCGATTTCTTTCATATTATATTTTATCTCTATCACTTTATTAAGGTCAACAGCTCTATAAATAGCAATCACCAAAAAAGATACTGCAGTTGAAATTGATGCTGCATAGAGTCCAATTTCCCCAATCAATAGCACATTGATTGCTGCGTTAATTATCGCTCCTGCAACCGATGAGTATCCCACTTGTTTTGTTCTCTTAAGCGCAATATAAATACCACTATAGAAATTAACAATGCTATTAAAGAATATTCCAAAATACAATATCGGAACTTGAAAAAAAGCTGTGCCATAGTCTCCCTTGACAAGCACTCTAAAGATAATCGGTGTTACTGCTATCAAGGCTAGCATAACTCCAATCAAAAATTTAAATAATCCAGAAAAGAGCTTTGTATAATATTCTGCCGGGTCTCCATCATCAGAAACCTTAGCTGCCGTTTCTGTCCATGCTAAATTAAAAATACCATATGCCGTACTGTACAACGAGGGTATCTTATTTGCAACTGCATATATTCCATTTGCTGCTGCACCCATGAAGTGGATAATAATTAGTCGATCCGATAAATTTACCACCCACAATGCAATTGAACTCGGAATAATCGGCATTGAAAAATTCAATAGTTCCTTCAAAGACACCGATGAAAATTTGTCTAACTCAAAGTAGCTAATCATTCCCGACGCAATCACCATATATGTATCTGCGCCTAAATAGCCTATTGTTAGAGAGATAATGACACCCTGCAACCCCAAGTGAAATCCCATTAACATCACCGCTGTTGCCACAAGATTCACCGCAGAATAAACAACAACACTTACAGAATATCTAGCATTATACCCTAACCCACGTACAATTTGTCCCAATAACGAATAAAGGGCCTCACTTAAAAACAGGATGCAGATTAGTAATGCTGAAAACGAATCAATCTTTAATAATCTCAAGATTAAATAAACAACTGGATAGCATACAATAGATGAAGCACCGATATATACAAGTGAACTCGTCACATAGAAAGTTTTATCTTCTACACTTTTTGATGCAAGTAAATATCTAAATACGGCCTGCTGTATTTGCATTGTCACAATAGGAATCAGTAAACTTGCAATACTTAAAATCAGATCGTAATTTCCGTATTCATCTGTTGTAAGATATGATGTCAATAGTGGAAGTAAAAGTATCGCTAAAAATTTAGGAATCAATTGGCCAATTCCAAGTATAACTGTATTTACAGCTAGTTCTTTATTTCTATCTACCATCTCGATAAATATTCCTTTATTATTTTACAACGAATACATCTTCAACATTCTTCCGCAAAGATACTGCATAGGAGAACTCGTCCTTATAATATCCGATTGCAACAAACAAGATAATTCGCTCATTTTCGGGGATATTTTTACAAATATCCTTAAATTTTCTATTCTTTTTATGATATTCTCCATTTTGAAGAATACAACTTCCAATCCCATAATAATGCAATGCTTCAACAAGTGCCATCGAAAACAGGCCCGCTTCCACATACACTTGATTTCGTTCAAAGGTATCATAAAATGCCGAAACATCCGCAGTAACAACCAAATAATTTTGAACTTCTTGCTGGAACCCTGTGTTTCCGGCAATCAGTTCCCCCAAAGCTACATTTGTCTCCTTGTCTGTATACATATAAACCTTACTGGCCTGACGATTACACGCTGTCGGTGCTTTCTGGGCAATTTTAATAGCCTTTTTTATATCCTCAACATTGATAGTTCTACCATCAAATTGACGCATTGAATGCCGACTGTAAAAGAACTCCGGGAACGGCTTGTCAGCATTACTTAACAAATTTTCTCTCGTATCATGTTTTATACCTGCTGTAAGACCGTCAATTCGATATTTATCATAGCTTTTCAGCTTTTCTATCATATCAGCATTTTCATAGCCAAGCTTTCTTTGCATCTGAACATAAGCATTCAGTACTATGATTGCATCTTGAAAAGGCATACCATCAGAAGGATAACCCAATTTCAAATACTGATCCATCATTTCAAAGAGTTCTTTAATTTTCTGCTGGCCGAACCCCTTTCGCGGAGCAGATAGTGACATTCCCTTTTCAATCATGTGGGTCTGTCGAAGCATCTTTGATTCTTGTGCTGCGCGCGTCTTTACTGCAGGATTATTATAATTCCACCTTTTATAGTTTTTATAGTCCTGATAAAATTCAAGGAACATTCCTGCTCGGTTCAATGCAATTTTTAGATTGTTTTTTATTTTTCTTAACATGTTTTTTCTCCAGTATAGCAAGTGCATCTTCTGTTGTTCTATGAGAATCCTTTTTCATCTGAAGATGTTTTTCTTTTAGTTTTTCTTTATATGCCGGATAATTATTGCACATCTTATTGAAAGTATCTTCCAAACATTCTAACGTCAATTCGTCAATTGGAATGCAGTATTCGTCCAGCCCAATCTTTTCCATAAATCCTTTCATTTTTTGCTCATAGGAGACAGACACAAAGGGCGTTCCCATTTTTGCAGAAAAAATATTACTGTGATAGCGCATTCCAACAACTGCGTACAACTTTCCAATAACATATTGTTGAAAGTATGCATCGTATTCAGGCTTATTTGCTTCTACCATAAACGTGTGTTTCTGCCGCATAAATTGATTCATCAATGTTGTATCATCATTTGCGCCATACAGTTGCGGAATGTAGACAATTCCATAACCCTCTGCTATCTTTTCATCTACAAATTTCTGAAAAACCTCAGGAATCAGAGTCTGTAACTTTGTTTTTCCATGTGTAGGATGCCATGCCAAATCCGTAACAGTAATTCCAAGGCACTTAGGATGAATCCGAATAAATTCCTTTAGTGCTGCATAACTGTTATAAATATCATCATACTTCTGAATTTCAACATCATGCTGCAGCGCAGAATCCAAATGTTGCTCCACTTGAACGTTTGGAAGGTATTGGTTAAGATACTGCTTTGAAATCGGATCTCGTACAACAACTTTATCCGCGCCTGAGATTACTTTTTTTCTAAGATCATCGTTTTTTCCACTATTAAACGGCCCCATAGAAGGCGCATAGAACATATAAGGAATTTTCAGCTGTCTCGCAAGATTGAGCCGATATAAGTATAGCTTTTCAACCTTCGAATAAATATCGCCAATTGAAGGGCCTCCCGGTGCATGCAATACCAAATCAGCTTCAAGTAATTCCGTCCTAAATTCTTTGCATTCTTTCGATATAGCAAATTTTGTACCCGTCAGATAAAACAAATAGAACTCCAGCAATGCCATTTTTGAATGCAACTTAGGCATACGTCCTATCTGTTTGACTTGCTCAGGCATATTGGGATAAAAAGTATTTCCATTGATACAAATCGTTATATTGGCATTCGGTTTTGCTTCAAGAATTTCATCCACCATTGCTTTTACTGCAGCCTCATCTCCACGATTTGCTGTGTGTGCATGTAATACAAGTATTTTCATATTTTTTCTATTTCCTCTGCCTTTAATATTAAATCTTTTTTGTTAAACACAAAACATGTAAGAATTACAATGAGCATGAAGTCAATTACCATATTCAACGATATTCTAGGAAAAAAGTAATCTGTAAAGAAGTGAAATGGCATACAGAAAATCTGTGTCGAATAAAAAACAATGAGAACCAAATCTCCTTGTTTCACTCTATTTAATCTCTTTATCCTAGTATATGTACTCGAAAAAATCACTGCTAGCATATTCGACAAAATACAAACTCCAAAAATTCCATAGTCATTGTAATAATTTCTAAAGCCCGTATAAGTGTTTCCAATTGTAACTCCTGTAGCCGCATTTCTAAATTCATGCGATGTAACTATTGTCACATTTTTCAATACCCCAAAATACGACTGCAAATTGTCCACAACGCCCGAAAAACTTTCATATCCTTTAAATGCTCCTCTAGTCTCTCTCATATATTGGCTAAACAAATCAAACGATCCCCCCAGATAGGTTGCCACATAATCTAACACTCCTAGACTTTCTTGCTGTCGTCCCACAAGTTCCTTGATTTTAAAGAAACACACGCAAATCACCATTGCGCCAACAAAGCCCTTAATCAATGTGTTTATATTGATTTTATAAACTTTTCTATATTTTATCCATCGGCAGATTCCTATCGAAAATGCTATAGAAACCATGAATCCAATAACACCAATTCTTGCACCCAAAATCCATTGCTGTACACAATAAAAAACTCCCGGAATCAAATATATTATATTCTTTTTCATGCTTTTTAGCTTAAGCTTTTCGCTTTGAGTTATATTATTTGCAAAGACAAGCAAATAAACATAAGCACTTGCTTTTGTCAATTTTCCGGCCCATTTTCCCAGTCCAGACATAGCATAGTTTGCCTTATTTATTTTATAGTTATAAACTATATTTCCCCACGACTTAAAATCGGCATATGCTATTCGAACCATCTCTTTCCATACTAAGTATGTAAATAGCAGGCAAAACAAACTGACAAATGCTAATTTTATTAGGCCCTGTTTTCCTTCAAGATTCTTCAACTGCATCGAAGAAATATTATTCTTTGTTCTTGATGGACGAATTCTAATTTTTCTACCAAGCGCATCTCCGATAACAAAGAACACAATGCCCAATGAAACTACAATTAGCATAAAATCAGAAATATTCGTTTTCCATCTTTCAATGTTATATATTCCAAATATCGTAGCGACCAAATATCCTAGTAGTAACAATACCCCTGGTGATAATATATCTTTATTGCTTACTTCAAAGGTAATATACAATAAAACAATTGTCAAAACAAAAAATACTAGCAACGACATAAGTGACTCACCTCCATTGATCTTGATATGGAATACAAACCACTGCATCCAATGAAGGCGAGTTTTTTATCTATAGTACTAATAATTTTCTGTATTATTCTATTCCATCCCCCCCCCGATTAACAACAATCAAATATGTAAAGAACCACATAAAAATCATAAATACTCCCGCCGATTCTACAATCTGCATGATAAAATTTTCAACAAAAATTGAACTCATCACGCCTGCAGCTAATGCGCAATATTTAGTATGATGTTTCGCAGCCCGTCTTATATTTTTTAAGGACTCACCAATCATCATATAGTAATATAACGCAAACCCCATTATACCTGTCTCGACAAGTTTTTTTAGCACTCCACTTTCTAGAACAATACCAGTCGTGGCTCTTGATCCTGTTGAACTAACACCAATTCCAAATATTGGATTCATCTTAAATAAATCAAATGCTTCCTGCCATTTTGACATTCGTTGGTAGTTCGCACTCTCAGTGGAATTCCAAACCAGTATTGTTTGAATACGTTGATAAATCGTATTAGCAATTCCATTGTAGCTACTCAACCATTTGATTAAAATGTACAAAGCGCATAAAGCAGCAACAGCTTTTAAGCCTCCCTCCAAAAATGGCAATCTTGCATTTCTATTCATAGAATAATTATGTATGAAAACCATGATTGCAAAACCAACAGTAAATCCTACTAATGGTCCCCGTGACTGTGTACAGAATAACCCTATAATTGAAAGTAATCCAATTAAGTAATGCTTCTTATCGGAAATCATTCCTCTGTACATCGAAATCAACGCAATACAGGCAAGCGTCATACCAAGCGTAAGTGGCGATCCGATCAAACCATAGGCTCTTCGAATCACTTGGATTTCCGAATTTAACCGAAATAAAATATTTCCTGAAAAAAACTCCCAAATTGCTTCTATTGCAATAATTACACCAATAATTTCATACACTGACAAGACTGTTTCAAATGCAATATTATCCATAACATAGCACATCGCAAATAAAAACATCATATAAAACACATATTCAAATATCGCATATGAACTTGCATCGGCTTCCGCTAACATATTGAGCAGAATATAGGCCAAATATAATACATAACATATCCAAAAGGAATTTTTACATATTTTAACGCTCTGCTTTTTATATGTAATTATATATCCAACTATAAAAGTGCATATTATCCCTATAAATGCTATATAAGATATTGCTCCCAATTTGGTTGCGCACCAAGCTCTTGTTAGTGTGTAAAATATCGCAAAGAACAAAAGAGGAATAACTTCCATCTCTTTTTTTCTTACTTTAATTTTCACTTATATATTCTCCTATGTCATACAAGGCTTAATAATATCTTAAAATTATTGCAGCTCTGTACCCTTTATTCAGCCTTTTGTAAGGTGTTCGAATTTCATGGTCATATGCTAACTGAATACGGCAAAATATATTTTTGTCAGCATATGTCGCAATTTTATCCGCAAGAATCACATAATTATGTGGCATCACACTTCTATATATCCTTAGAATTTCCCCAATTTGCCGACTTCGTACTCTATCTTTACTACGAATCCTGTTAAAAATATTTTGGAATTTGCTTCTTACGTTATGCACTCCACCATCCACATTAGCTCCATGTTGCCGATATTTAAGACTTTTATAATCATCATATATCACTGTTCCACCAACAGCCAAACATACTTTATGAACCCAGTCATCATGCATTACCACCACTTTAGGTGAACCAATTTTTAAAATCTCCAGCAGTTTTCTATCAAACACTACTGTACATCCTGTACAACAGCTTGAAACAAGTGCTGCATTAAATGTTACGGTGCTTATATGACCATTATCTGGCAGGTTTTCCAGCTTAGCATCGACCAACTGGTAGTTACTGCAATATAATCTAGGTTTGGAGTCATCCTTTAGACATTCAAGTTTACTTATTGCACGATAAAGTTTGTCTGAGTTCCACACATCATCTTGATCACAAAACGCGTAATAGTCTGACATCGGTGCGCATGATACTAAGTCTAAAAAACTTTTTGCACTTCTTAAATTATGTCCTGTATACCAATGAAGAATTCCTTTTTCTTGAAATTGGTCAAGCATTTTTTGTGTTCCATCTGTTGACCCATCATCTCGAACGAGTATCTTAACATTTACTCCTTCTTGCTTTACTATGCTATCAATCTGTTCTTCTAAATACTTTTCACCATTATATGTTGACATTAGTACTGTAACCGTAGCCATCCTTAAACCTCTCCCTGCTTATGCTGCCAACATCTTTCCGCAAAATTTTTATAGAAAGTTCTACGTTTAGCATCTAATACTTCTTTTTTATAATTTTGAGCTGTCTTAAAATTTCTACACGCTTCTTGAGTTAATTTCTCTTTTGTCAGGCCATCAATAAGATTCACTATCTCATTGACATTTGCTTTATGGAAAATGTAATCACTGCTAACCAGTTCGCGCATTCCACCAGCCGTTGAACCAGCTGAGGGACAAGCCCTACTTATTGCCTCTACCATCGAGCGCGGAAGTCCTTCCTGTTTGCTAGGCTGTATATAAAAGTCTATGTCATCTAGCCAGCCAAAAACTTGATCGTGCGACAAAACGCCGCAAAATTCCACTTGGTTATCTACTCCATATTTCTTCGCTATATCATGAAGGTATTGATTACTGCCGCTTCCAGCCAATTTATATTTAACAATTTTCCCCCTTTTTTTCAGTTCTGCAATTGCATGTATTACATATTCTTGCCCCTTATATCTAACATCAACTTGTGCCAATGTTCCAAGGGTCAATTGTTCCCCCATTCTTTGAATTTTTTCCAATCTTCTTGAAAGAACTGTCTCATCCACGCTTTGCAGTTCAACATCCGAACAATCTATCCATTTTCCATCACAAGGATACCTTTTTTCCAAAAATTCTTTCGTTACATAAACAGCATATGGTGCCCTTTTCACTTCTTTTTTTGTAGAAAGAGTCATCATTGGTGCAACGATTTTTCCCTTTATGCTATGATTCCAATATGCATCCCACGGACAGCCTACAACTTCTACAAGATATGGAATTTTATATTTTCTAGCATACTTTATTGCATATTCTGCAATTTTACTATGTAATTTCACTATCAAAGCATCTGCATTTTTTATTTCCTCTTCCATCATTCTCAAAGCACTTTGAGACAATATTAAAGAGCCGTTTGATACTGGTTTCACTTTAATTTTGGGATTTTTCAATTCAAAAAGTTGCGTATCATATGGTTGCTTTTCAATTGCTCTACAAAAAATCGTCAAAGAATCAAAGTATTCCATATAACGATCTGTTATAGAATCTCTAAGTCCCCCCACCGTATAATACTTTCCATCAATCAACCGCAATTTGTGGTCGTGTGCAAACACCAATTTCATAAAATTCCTTTCTCACTCTTCATTTTTTCTTTTAGCTCAACACGTGACTCTACTGCAAATTTTCTATAATTGAGTATTTTTTGCCTTACATCTTTTTCATTTTTTACTAGCATTGTAAACTTTCTTTTCAGGCTTTCTGCCGTTACATCGTTAATATCCATGACATAATCATCCAGTTCCATATCATGCATAATTCCCGTTGATTTATTTCCCGTATACGAAATTGCAATGCCTGGAACATTAGAACCAAACGAAAAAATCATTGAGTGAAATCGCGTTCCTACAATATACTGAAAAAAGCTATAGATACATTTTAGATCTTCGCAGTTATATGTTGAATCCGAAATAATTCGATACCTATTTTTGTCGAGCATCGCCACAACATCTCGAATACATGCACCATCATTTTCATGTGCATTTACTGCAAGTGTATGTTCCACAATAACAGGCATGTAGCCATTTTCATATATCCAATCTATGAATTCTGCCATTTCGTGTTTAAAATTCAAGTAAGCCTTTTCCGGGTTGGGCGAATGTGGAAAACGATATGGACGCATTGTTAATGCGACAATTTTTCTATCATCTGGCAAATCAAATTTCCTGTAGAGCGCATTTCTATCAATATTTGATTTAGGTAGTTCAAATGCCAAATCAGCATGATTTTCTACCGATATTCCCAATTGATCTTCAAGCATTTTTTGCGAGAAGGTTTCTCTCGTTGTAACTACCTTGCACTTTCTTAATGCTAATTTTGCTATTTCCTTTACAAACGGCCCTTCAAATGGTCCAAAAGAATTTGGCATAATATAGACAGGTTTTCCGAGTTTGTGAGCAAGCAGCAATGGATACACCCAAAAATACATACTATATGTCGATGCCAATCCTCCGTATGTTTGTAACAGTCCACCACCTTTCATAAAAACAGCATCCGTCTGTTCCATGATTTCAATTGCCCTTGTTTTTTCTTCACTTGAAAACTTTTTTACTATTTTTCTTGTTGGATTGGCTAGAATCAGAAAACTATTCAGCAAATCAAAAAGTGCAACAAGCCCCCATTTAATCTTCAATGTTCTTGTATACTTAATATTCTCTTTGCTTTTGAATTTTCTAGATGGATGCTCCAGTATAGGATATACTATTTCAAGTCCTTTGGTCTCGCTTTGAATTACAGGTTCATTCTGTTCAGATGTAAGATAAAATTTCCCTGTAAAACCACATTCCTCTGCAATCCTCTTTGTTTCCCATACCAATGCTTGATCTCCTCGATTCAAATCGGAGCATCCAGGCACAATCAAATATCTATTCACACGTTTTCCCCCATTATTTATTAAGCATTGCATTTTGATAGATACTACTATACTGCTTTGCCATAACTTTCGTATTATACACTCCAACAATATCTTGATATGCTCGCTCTTTCAAATACCCCTGCTCATTCTGTGCGCCCTTAATTGCACTTATATAATCTTCGATTTTCGAGCATACAAAACCATTTTCGCCATTATGAATCACATCTCTGTTGCCAATTACGTTGCTGACAACACAGACTTTTCTCATATACATAGACTCCAACAACGAAATTGGAAGTCCCTCCCATCTGCTTGGGAGAAGAAATACATCTGCATTGACTGCATACTTAATCGCAGTTGTCCTATCCACCCATCCTGAAATTTCGATATTTTTATTTTTCAGTTCCTCCCGCAGCTCACCATCTCCAATCCAGACAAATCTGACATCCGGCAACAATTCTGCAATCGTGTTGAATAATGTTGGATTTTTCTGGTAGCAAATTCTTCCGAGGGTAAAAACGGTAAACGGATGCGCTACTTTTTCTGTCTGGTTAACAATCTCTTGAAGTTCTTTCATATTGATGCCATTATTCACATAAGCAGCATTCTTGGTAAGCTTTAAGGTTTCCTGATGCTCACCTACACTGCAGCTAATTGTAGTACAGTTTCTTTTGGCACAAACTGACTCAATCAACTTAAAAACTCTGCGTTTTGTAGGATTACAATTCTCCATTAAAAAGCTATATCCATGCGGCGTATAGAACATCGGAATTTTTCCATCAAATGCAACTCGACCAATCGCCCCTGCTTTGCTGCTGTGTAGATGAATCACATCTGGTTTTACCTCTGCCGCAATTTTCTTTACCTCAAAGAACGCAGCAATATCCTTTGTTGGATTGATTGCTCTTCCAAAATTCTTTACTTCAATCAGATGAATTCTTTTGTCAAAATAGTCCTTATAATTTTTCGGTGTCTGCTTTCTTACTGCATACGCAATGTACATATCATATTTATTTACCAGTTCATTTGCTAAATCTACAATGTAAGTAAATACGCCTCCGCCCATAGCTTCGACTATGTACAGTATTTTCTTTTTCTCCGCCATAGGTTTGCTTCCTCCCAGTACCCCTTTATCTACTCATCTAACTTTAGAATGTTTTTTTCAATTTTCTTTTAACAGCAAACAAGCCCACGGCGGATCACTCAATGGCAATCCACCGTAGGCTCGATTCGTTCTCCTTGATTTTTTACTTGCTGCTCATTTTGTGGGTCAAAACAGAGCTGCGCCAAAACCTCCCACCTATAACTTCTGGATTTTAGCATCTCCGCAGCCTGTCAGCAAATAAATACTTTTGTTGAACGAGTCGAGCCGTTAAAACCCTTTAGTTATCGTGATTTTTCTTGGTTGACCCTATTATATCTCTAGCCCCTTAGCAAAAAACCCAGAAGTATATTTAAATTATCTTCATGAAATTTTTGAATACCTAGACCAAATCACATCCACCTTAGAGCCTTTAAACACTCGAAATATAGTCTTGTGTGGAATTGCCACTTATGCATATAAACGCATCTCTGAACTCATTGAGCATCAATTATATAACGAAATCTCTGGCCGGAGTATTATTAGAAACATCATCGAAGATTACATTATAATGAAGTATCTTCTAAAGCATGAAAAAGAAAAGCCAACTATTTGGGACGAATACCAATATTACGGCATTGGGCTGTATAAACTTGTCATGGAGCGTGAACGCTCTAATCCTTGCTCCTTTAAAGATGGTCACGTCAATTATGTGTTATTGCAGTGCCTTGTCAATGAATACTGTGATGAAGAATTCATTGATATGGATACATCTTACTTTGACAAACAAAACATCCGTCTAAAAGCTAAAGACGTTGGAGAAGAGGAACTATACGGTCTATTCTATGACTATGATTCTTCCTTTGAACATGGACTATGGGGTGCTATCCGGGAAAGTTCATTGCTAAAGTGTGATAATCCAGCACATCAGTTTCATCTCGTTCTAGATAGCGATAATGAGCAAAAACTTCCCTCTGTTTGGAAGGACTGCGTTCGTACCATGAATAAAATACTGATGTTACTTAATAATGAGCTTTCTATTCCCACTCAGTTACTAAGTGAGGTGAAAAAGTTTGAGTAACGAATATCTATCTGACAAAATGCATGAAGTTCAATTAGAATACAAAGAACTTTTGCAAGGATTAAAAGATATTGTTCATTCCAATGATTTTCAGTATGTAATGGATGAAATAGGTCTTTTCTGGTACAGAAAACGAAACTATGTAAAATTATTTCTTCAATATATTCCTACCGGCTCTAATGCTTACTTCTTAGCCGGAGGCACATATTTAGATATAGATTATAACGAGCACTATCCCTTTTCAACTTTAGGAAGTATTCATATTGTTGATGATCCTCTAGCCAAATTCTCTGAAACAATAAAGAATTCTATTTCAGATTCAGTTTACAATCTATTGAAAAAAGAAATTCTTTCTTCTTACTATGATGATTTAAACATTCTAGAGAATTTTTCCTCGGAGTTCATTTTACTTCCTATTACATGTTTTGGTCTAGAACAGCCTATTCCAAAAGAATCAGGTGAAAAGGCCCTCTTATCCTTTTTCAAAGACAGTATTACAGCTGACCAACTTTTTTCTGTCAAAAATTTTTCTGAGCTTGATGCCATGATACACGATGAAGCGAAACGTTTCATCGTGTTTTCTGATAACGACAATCCATCTGACTCATTCGAAACAAAAGTCACTAATTACTTCAATCATTACGGCAGTCCGTTAGACGGAAGCAATACGCCCTTAGCCCAAAAAGCTGTTTTCGCTCTTCTTCAAGACACTTTACAGGCCCTACATATTTCTCTGATTGCAGTCACATATAACCTTGTTCCTTATATTCGTAGTCGCGTTGTGCGAAATTATGTAACATTTTTCTCTCCTTATTTTGAACAGTCACCTTTTTTCAAAAATTTATTTGTAAAATCTCTATATGCATCGCTTTTTTATCATTTATACGACAGCGAAACCATCGCCAATAAAGTGGATTTTAAAACATATTATCAAAAGATTCATTCTTCCCCGTGTCTTGATTTCATATATCAAGATTACTCCAATTCCATCCTAGATTCTGACTTATCCAAACAGATACAAAACACCGCCATAGCTGACGTCAAAAGAATTTCTGATATGTTTTCATAATTCAAAAGGAGGTCTAACCATGCCCCTCAACACCACCGAAAAGCAGTTTGAATCGGACATTGCAGCGGCGCTGCTCTCCCCTGCCGGGGGCTACACCCGCAACGGGGATTGCTACGACCCCAAGCTGGGGCTGTTTGTGGATACCCTGATCCGCTTTGTGCAAAAGACCCAGCCCAACGAGTGGGCATTTTTTGAAAAGCAGAACCCGGTAAACCCGGTGCGGAAGTTCTGCACGGCCTTTAACAATGCCTGCGATGCGGACGGACTGCTCTCGGTGCTGCGGTATGGGTTCAAGCACCGGGGACGGCGGTTCCGGGTGTGCTATTTTCAGCCGGAGTCCGCGCTGAACCAGAAGGACGCCCAGCGCTACGCCCAAAACGAGATTACCTGCAACCGGCAGTGGTTCTACTCCGACACCACCCACAACTCGGTGGACATGGTGCTGGCAGTAAACGGCATCCCGGTGTTCGCTTTTGAGCTGAAGAACCAGTTCACCGGGCAGACCGTGGAGAACGCCAAGCAGCAGTGGATGCACGACCGGGACCCGCGGGAGGTGTGTTTCCAGTTCAATAAGCGCATTCTGGGCTACTTTTGCGTAGACCTGACCGAGGTGTGGATGGCCACCCGGCTGGCAGGCAAGGACACCCGCTTTCTGCCCTTCAATCAGGGTTCCAACGGTGCCGGGCGGGACGGCGGCGCTGGCAACCCGCCCAACCCCAACGGCTACCTTACCGCCTACCTCTGGGAAGAAGTGTTCCAGAAAGACAGCATGATGGACATCCTGCAAAAGTTTATGAGCCTGCAGGACGGCAAGACCCTGATCTTTCCCCGGTATCACCAGCTGGACGTGGTGCGCAAGCTGGTGGCAGATGTGCGGCAGAAAGGTGCCGGGCAGCACTATCTCATCCAGCACAGCGCCGGGTCGGGCAAGTCCAACTCCATTGCATGGACGGCGTACCGGCTGGCTTCCCTGTTCAACACCGAGAACAAGCCGGTGTTTGCCAGTGTCATCGTGGTGACTGACCGCACCGTGCTGGACGCACAGCTGCAGGAGACCATCTCCGGCTTTGACCATACGCTGGGTGCGGTGGAGGCCATCGGCGAGGACAAAAATTCCGGCGACCTGCGGGATGCCATCAACAACGGCGCACGCATCATCATCACCACGCTGCAAAAGTTCCCGGTCATCTACACCGAGGTGAACAAGACCGCCGGGAAGAACTATGCCGTCATCATCGACGAAGCGCACTCCTCTCAGACCGGCACCTCTGCTTTGAAGCTGAAAGCCGCCCTTGCCGATACCGAGGACGCACTGCGGGAATATGCCGAGCTGGAAGGCAAAGCGGAGGACGAGATCGACCCGGAGGATGCACTGGTGAAGGAGTTGACCTCCCACGGACGGCACAAGAACCTGTCCTTCTTTGCCTTTACCGCCACCCCAAAAGCCGCCACGCTGGAACTGTTCGGCACCGAGTACCCGGACGGCAGCCACCACCCTTTCCACATTTACAGTATGCGGCAGGCCATTGAAGAAGGGTTCATTCTGGATGTGCTGCAAAACTACATGACCTATTCCACCTGCTTCAAGATCGCCAAGACCATCCCGGACAACCCCGACCTGCCCGCCAGCCGAGCGGCGAAGCTCATCCGCAAGTATGAAGAGCTGCACCCCTACAACATCAGCCAGAAGGCAAAGATCATTGTAGAGACCTTCCGGGAGACCACCAGCCACAAGATCGGCGGACGGGGCAAGATGATGGTGGTCACCTCCTCCCGGCTGGCGGCGGTGCGGTACTTCCACGAGGTCAAGCGCTACATTGCGGAGCAGGGCTATAACGATGTGCAGATCTTAGCGGCATTTTCCGGTGCCGTACCGGACGGCGGCGTGGAGTACACGGAGCAGTCCCTGAATGTCCGCGCCGACGGCAGCCACATTGCGGAGAGCCAGACCAAAAAGGAGTTCCACAACAACTTCAATGTGCTCATCGTAGCAGAAAAATACCAGACCGGTTTTGACGAACCGCTGCTCCACACCATGATCGTGGACAAAAAGTTAAAGGGCGTCAAGGCGGTGCAGACCCTCTCCCGCCTGAACCGTACCTGTCCCGGCAAAACCGACACCTTTGTGCTGGATTTTGTGAACAAGGCAGAGGACATCCGGGAGGCCTTCCAGCCGTTTTATCAGGAGACCTTTCTGGAGCAGGAGGCCAACACTGACCTCATTTACAAGACCCAGAAGGAGCTGCGGAGCTTTGCGGTCTATTCCGATGCAGACGTGGAAGCCTTTGCCAAGGAGTATTTCCGCAGCACCAAGCAGGATAAAAACGCCGTGGGCCGCATGAGCAGCGTCTTGAAGCCGGTGGCAGACCGCTACAACCAGAAAACGCAGGCCGAGCGGTACCAGTTCCGCCGCCTGCTGCGCAGCCTTGTCAAGTGGTACGGCTACGTTTCACAGGTGGCGCGGATGTTCGATGAAGAGCTGCACAAGGAGAACGTATTCTGCGCTTACCTGCTCAAGCTGCTGCCGCCGGACGAGGTCTCTCCGCTGGATCTGGAGGGCAAATTGCAGCTGGAGTATTACAAGCTGCAAAAGACCTTTGCCGGTGCCATCGAGCTGGAACACGCCAAAGGCGTCTACGAGCCGGTCACCCAGAAAGGCGCTCTCGGCCACGACCCCAAGGAGCCGCTGGACGAGATCATTTTGAAGATCAACGAGAAGTTCAAGGGTGAGTTCACCAATGCCGACCGGGTGCTACTTACCGCCCTGCATGACCGTCTGCTGGCCGACCCGAAGCTGGCAAAGCTGGCGCGCAGCTCCGACCCGCAGATCTTTACCGAGAGCATCTTCCCCAAAGCCTTTGACACTGCCGCACAGGACAGCTATCTTGAAGCGCAGGACACCTTCTCTTCCCTGTTTGAGGACACCAGCAAGTATAAGGCTATTATGTCGGCATTGGCAGAGTGGCTATATGGAGAATTCCGCAAGAAGTAAAACAGTTTTCCCTTTTTATTTGCTTAAAACAGCCTGCATCCACGGGATGTAGTTCAAGGGTTTGGGTGTTCCCAACAAGTATTTTGCAACGCAAAATAAGCAGATGTATATACGTCTGCATTGTTTGCTGGCACTGCGTACCGTAAAACTCCCGTTTCAATCTTCACGAGTGATTTTTCTTGGAAGAAGCCCCGCCGAAGAACATCTGCCTGCCGTTATACAAGCGAGGAAATGTACGAAAAAGAAGAAACCCATCTCTGAGGAGCAGCATTATCTCTGTGAAATCGGTCTGGAAAAGATGCCATATGGATCTTCCTGGCTCTAAAAATCTTATACAAAGGAAAGCATCACGCACATCACGATTACGGCCTATTATAATGTGGACGAGGCTTTTCTTCAAACTCCCACTGCAGCATGGGGAAATCTATGGGATTGCCGTTCCGCGCTTCGTAAGTTGGTATCCTCCGTCTATCTGGAAAGCGATTTGAACCTTCCATTCGGAAAAAAACGGAAAATTCTTATTCCAACTTGGGTATACTCCTGTTGTGTCCGACATGAAGAAAATCGTTCAGAAAACTGCTGCATTGTCTTTCCCCCCAATGGGCGTTAGCCGTATGGGATATGGATACTGCAACATTATATATGGTCAAATACGACAGAAGTCATTGATTTTTTTTGTTTATCTGTGATACCATTCGTTACGAGACCTCCACCATTGCTATCTTCGCCTATGGTGGAGACTCCGGCACTCAAAGAAATTTTCCGAAAAACGCAACGAGGTGACCATTTTTGAAACGTCGAACTTTTCTTGTCTGCACCGCTGCACTTTTTTGCGGTGTGTTTCTGGCAGGGGGCTGCACTCCAAAAACTTCTCTGCCTGTCCTTCAGCAGATCGAATACTCCAATTTGGCAGATTCGGATACACAGGATCTTCTTTCCAAACTTTTGCAGGATGCCGGCGTATCCGACCTGCGGATACAGACTTTCTTTGATCATGTGCAAAAGTTCAACAATGCTGTGGACCCGGCATGGCTCACCACAGGGTTTGAAAATGCCAAGCCTTTGGATCTGAAATACGATCCCTACTCCATGCAGGACGCATGGACAGAAAAATACGATACCTTCCCCGGCTGGAACTGTCGGATCACTGCTTGTGGGCTGTTCGGTGATTTTATCACTGTCACGGGCAAGGCAGACCTTGACTCAGCCGAGGACACCCTGTTTATGGACTATGAAACACTGGATTCTGACCCAGAATCCCTTTGCGGCGATGAAAGACAAAAGTTTGATGCACTGTTCGCTCCGGTTAAAACCACCAATACGACCAATATTTCTACCCATTTGAAAACGATTCAGCAGGAATGGAAGAAACGCGGCCTCTCTTTCGCGGAAGATGATAAGATTCGTCTTGTCTCCGTAGTCCTGCACGACCAATTCTCTGAAACGGACAATTCTCTTATGATTGGTCATGTCGGCGTTATGCTTCCCACATCGGATGCGGTATATTTTGTCGAAAAGGTTGCTTTTCAGGAGCCGTATCGCTTGTTGAAGTTCAAAAATCGAACCGAGTTGAGCGATTATCTGATGCTGAAATACGACAACTCGTGGGGACAGGATACTGCCCACACCTTTATTATGGAAAATTCAGACCTGATGGACGGCTGGCGCATTCTTGACGAACAGAAAGACGCAAGCTAAAAGCATCGCATTCGTTGGGAGCCGTTTAGTCTGACAGATCATTCGCCCTCTGATACCAAAAAGACGCTGCAACCTCTTACCCAGAGGCGGCAGCGTCCTTTTTTATATCGGAATGTTTGGTTCGCAGGGGAACTTCGGGCTTATGACAGCGTGTTGATGCTTTCTCCCGCAGTTCTGGCAGGACCGGGTGGTTTGCGGTTGCAAAGACACAGTTTGGGCCAATCATGGTGTGCTCCCCGATGTGGATATGGGGATCATCCACGCAGGTCAACCCGAAGTTGGCATAGACATATGGTGTGCCACAGCCAGAAAATGCTGCGGAACAGGAACTTTCCGCTTTTCTGGTGATAACACAAATGATGGAACAAAAAAGCGGCGTTCTGATTTTGCAAAAGCGAAAATGAGAACGCTGCCGTCTATCGTGCCGTATTCGATTTTCGATGTACCGTTATTTTAGAGATGTCTCTTATAGGGATACGGAGTGTATCAAAGTTCAAACCGATGAACGCATCCATAAAATCAAAATCACTTCACAGCCTGTTTCAGCCGCTCCAGATCATCCGCATCCGGGTGAGAAAGAGCCTTGTCGAAATTCTCGATCATGGCGTCCAGATTGGGCAGATGAAGCGGCTGTTTTTTCATGTTCTCATATCGCTGGCGTACCGACATCGGCATCTTTCCCTGACACATGAAGCTGCCGATCACCGTGTTGCTGCTGTGCAGATCTTTCTGCACGGCTTTCAGGATCTTGTTAAAATATTCTTCGCTGCCGCCAAAACCAGCGGTGCCAAACAAAAACACCTGCTTTCCCCGCAGCTGCTTCAAAAAGTCCGAAGAGCTTTCATCCGCTTTTCCCTTGTCCGTCCAGAAGCCCACATAAAGGGTGTCCGCTTCCATGGCGGCAGGGTTCGGGATGCCGAAATAGCAGCAGTCCTCCTGCGGCAGGCAGTTGTGCAGCGTGTCTGCCAATAATTTTGTGTTGCCTGTTTTGCTGCTGTATACGATTGCGTAACTCATAGCTTCTCCTTTGGAGCCGTTGGCTCTCTGATGTTATCATGTTTCCCAGTTGATTTTTCGATCCCGATCAAAATACTCTTTGTCGTGTTCGCTGATGGAGCACAGTACACGGCACGGGTTTCCTACCGCCACTACGTTTCTGCCATGATGGATTCATCCGTTGGGTCGTAGACTTGTTGGCTGTGGATCGCATTTTTTATCGGCATGGTTCTACTCTCCTTATTTATAAGGAATTCTTCTCATTTTTCAGTAGATTCTTCCAGATTCTTTCGGTACTGTGCCGGACTGACACCATACTCTTTCTTGAATACCCGGCTAAAATAGAGTGGGTTATCATACCCTACGATCTCTGCAATTTCTCCAATATTGTATTCGGTGTTCTCCAATAAGCTTTGTGCGTTTACCATCCGAAGGGACAGGATGTATTGTGCAGGGCTTATTTTCATGTACTGCTTAAAATTACGGATAAACCAGTTCGTACTGATATGCAGCGATTCTGCGTAATCGTCCACACTGACCTTTGTATTATAATTCTCGTTAAAGTAGGCAACGGCGGTTTCGATTTCTTCGGGGATGCTTGTAGTTGTTTTCTCGCTTTCCTGCTGTTGCCTGCTTACTAAAAGCAGAATGATGTTGAAGAGAGAAGCAATATAGTCTTCATAGCCATATTCACATTGTTGCAGTTCCCGGATGATCTTTCGGAACAGCATTTTGTAATCCGGCAGTGTGCCGCTGTAAAAAACGTGCTTGTCCAAGGGGATTCCGTGATAGTTCAGGACGTTTTTGACATCATATCCTGTAAAGTGAATCCAGAACACCTCTGGATGATCTTCTACATAGTAGACATACTTCTGGATTTCTTTCGGCTGATAAAGCACCATGTGTCCAGAAGTCACCACTTCCTCAACACCATCGAACCAGAAGTGTGCTTTCCCAGATGCCACATAGAGAATTTGATAGTCTCTGCGACCCTTTGCCCAAAAAGTAGGGAGCTTAGGGCGTTTTTTCAAGCGATAAGTGCCGCAGCTGCCTACGACCAGCGGCTTTGAGTAGTCTTTGAAATCCAAACGGGAGTTGTTCAAATATCCTGAGTTGAAATACATCCCTGCATCCTCCTCATCTTCAGAGATTTTACAGTGATCTGGGAAATGTTCTATCAAGAATTACAAACTCTTTGATTTTGTGCATATTTTGTTCCATCTTGTCTATATCTTTTCGCTCCATTAGATTTTATAATATTTTCAGACGAAACGCAAGAGATTTGGGCAACCTGCGTAATGAGAATTCCAGTCTGAAGTGCGCAGCAGATTGGTCGCGCCCACACAAAACAAGCAAGATGGGAGAAAGCACAATGACTGAGAAGCGTTATCTAAAGTGGTATAATAAAGTCGGCTATGGTTCAGGCGATATTGCGGGCAACGTGGTGTATGCATTCCTGTCCTCCTTCGTCATGATCTATCTGACCAACACCGTTGGCCTGAACCCCGGTATTGTCGGCACTCTGATTGCAGTTTCCAAACTGCTGGACGGTGTGACGGACATTTTCTTTGGCTCTCTGATTGACAAAACGCATTCTAAGATGGGCAAAGCCCGTCCTTGGATGCTGTACGGCTACATTGGCTGTGCCATTACGCTGGTGGCAATTTTCGCCATCCCGACCAATCTGGGACAGTTTGCACAGTACGCATGGTTCCTGATCGCATATACTCTGCTGAACGCTGTATTCTACACTGCCAACAACATTGCTTACTCTGCACTGACTGCTCTCGTTACGAAGAACAGTGCCGAACAGGTCGAGATGGGTTCTTGGCGTTTCATGTTCGCCTTTGCCACCAGCCTGCTCATCCAGTCCATCACGCTGGGTGCTGTTACGGCATTGGGCGGTGGTGCTGCCGGTTGGCGCACGGTTGCAATCATCTACGCCATCATCGGTCTGCTTGTCAACACCCTCTCCGTTTTCTCCGTGAAGGAACTGCCGGAAGGCGAATTGGAGGATACCACCGACAAAAAGGAAATCGAACAGGACGAAAAGTACAATCTGGTTCAGGCTGCAAAGCTGCTTGCTGGGAACAAATATTATATGATGATTTGCGTCACCTACATTTTGCAGCAGATCTACGGTGCCATGATCAGCATGGGCACCTACTATGCAACCTACATCCTTGGCAACCAGAATCTGTTTGGCGTGTTCTCTTGGGCAGTCAATATTCCTCTGATCATCGCTCTGGTATTCACCCCGACGCTGGTTGCCAAATGGAGCGGAATGTACAAGCTGAACGTCATGAGCTATACTCTGGCAACCATTGCCCGTGCACTGGTCGCTGTGGCAGGTTATATGGGCAGCGGTAATGTTCCCCTGATGCTGCTCTTTACCGCAATCGCTGCTCTTGGTCAGGGTCCTTGGCAGGGCGATATGAACGCTGCGATTGCTGCTTGCTCGGAATATACTTGGCTGACGAAGCATAAGCGCGTGGATGGCACGATGTACTCCTGCACTTCTCTGGGCGTAAAACTTGGCGGCGGTCTGGGTACCGCCTTCACCGGCTGGCTGCTGGCTGCAAGCCATTTCGATCGTGCGCTGGCTGTCCAGCCCGAATCCTGCATCTCGATGCTGAAGATCATGTATCTTGTGATTCCCTTCGCTCTGGATGCCATCATCACCTTCATTCTGTCTCGTCTGAAAGTCGAAGAAGCAAATGAAAAGCTGCGTGCAGCAGCCTGATAAGAAGCCATTATCATTTCTCCTTCATCTGCTGTTCCCCGGAGGAATCCAGCGATTCCTCCGGGGAGGCTGGAGAAATATTATAAAATTATAAAAGGTAAATGAGGAAATACTATGGCTGCATTTGATTTTGCAAAAGTAAAAGACCCCACCTTTTTCAAGGAAAACGTGCTGAATGCTCATGCAAATTTCCGTACTTACGCTTCCCGCGAAGAATATCGGACAGGCTCCTCTTCTTTGGCGCTGAAGCTGGACGGTATCTGGAAATTCGCCTATGCAAAGAACTACACCAGTGCCATCCCCGGCTTTGAAAAGACGGATTACGATTGCAGCGGCTGGGATGACATTCATGTTCCGGCACACATCCAGATGGAGGGCTACGACATTCCCCAGTACGCGAATGTTCAGTATCCGTGGGATGGCCGTGAAGAAGTACAGCCGGGCGAGATCCCGCAGCGGTTCAATCCGGTGGCAAGCTATGTAAAATACTTCGAGCTGCCGGAATCCATGCAGGGCAAGCCCGTCCACATCGAGTTCGAGGGTGTGGAAAGCGGCATGGCTCTTTGGCTGAACGGGTCTTATGTGGGTTACACCGAGGACAGCTTCTCCGCACACGCATTCGATCTGACTCCCTATCTCCAGCCGGGCGTGAACAAACTTGCTGTGCAGGTGTTCAAGTGGACTTCCTCCAGCTGGTGCGAAGATCAGGACTTCTTCCGCTTCTCCGGCATCTTCCGCAGCGTGTGGCTGTACGCCATCCCCGCCGTGCATCTGGAAGATGTATCCGTCAAAACGCTGTTTGCCGGGGATGATTTCGCTCATTCCACGCTGGAAGTTGCATTGCAGGTGGAGGGCAAGGGCGCAGCCCGTCTGACCCTGCGCCGCAGTGAGCTGGAAGTGTTCTCCGAAAAAATCGCACTGAACGGCGGCTCTGCGTTGTTCAGCCATGCGGTGGAGAGCCCCCACCTGTGGAGTGCAGAGGACCCGGCTCTGTATGAATTGGAAATCGAGCTGCTGGACGATGCAGGCCATCTGGTAGAGGTGACCGGGCAGAAAGTCGGTTTCCGCAAGTTCGAGTTGAAGAACAATCGGATGCTGCTCAACGGCAAGCGCATCGTGTTCAAGGGTGCCAACCGTCATGAGTTCAGCTCCATTACGGGTCGTGCTGTGGGCGTACACACCCATGAGGAACTGCTTCGGGATATCATCACCATGAAGCAGAACAACATCAATGCCATCCGCACCAGCCATTACCAGAATCAGGATGCACTGTACGACCTGTGCGACGAGTATGGTCTGTATCTGATCGCAGAGAACAATCTGGAATCCCATGGCACATGGGACATTCATCAGGCGGGCATTCGCGGCATCGAGGGCGTTTTGCCCAATGATAAGCCGGAGTGGAAAGCTGTCTTGTTTGACCGCATGAATTCCACTTACCAGCGTGACAAAAACCATCCTGCTGTTCTGATTTGGTCTCTGGGCAACGAATCGTTTGGTGGTGAGACCCTGCTCCAGATGGCAGAGATGGTCCGCCGCTTTGATGACACCCGTCTGGTGCATTACGAAGGTGTGGTCAATGATCCCCGCTTCCTCGAAACCACCGATATCGAGAGCCACATGTACAGCACGGTCAAGGACATTAAAGAGTATCTGGCACAGGGCGATCAGCGGCCTTATATCGAGTGCGAATATTCTCATGCTATGGGCAACTCCAACGGTGCTTTATACAAGTACACGGAACTTGCCGACCAGAAGGACTGCGGCTATCAGGGCGGCTTCATCTGGGATTACATCGACCAGTCCATCTGGAAAAAAGACCGCTACGGCAAGTGGTTCCAAGCCTACGGCGGCGACTTCGGTGAGCGTCCTACCGACTATAATTTCAGCGGAAACGGCATTGCCTACGGTGGTGACCGTGCTCCTTCTCCCAAGATGCAGGAGGTCAAGTTCTGCTATCAGAACATCGCCATTTCCATCGACAACTCTGGCTTTGAAGTCTGGAATAAGAACCTGTTCACCTCTACGGGTGCTTTCGACTGCGTTGCACTGCTGCACCGTGATGGAAAGCTGTATCAGCAGCAGAAACTAGCCAATATTGATGTTGCTCCCGAAGAGCGTTCCAGCTTCCCGCTGCCGTTTATGGTTTCTGCGCTCCCCGGTGAATATGCAGTGACCATCAGCTTCCGTTTGAAAGAGGACACCAGCTGGGCAAAGAAGGGCCATGAAGTCGCCTTTGGACAGGGTGTGATCGCTGTGGTCCGTTCCATTCCCAGCAAGAAGGTCACGCCGTTTACCGTTACGCACGGTACACACAACATCGGTGTCCGGGGTGAGAATTTCGATGTTTTGTTCTCCGATCTGAACGGCGGTCTGACTTCCTACCGCTATGCTGGCAAGGAGATGATTCAGGAGATCCCCCGTCCCAACTTCTGGCGCGCTCCCACCGACAACGACTGCGGCAACAACATGGGTGGCGTTCGCGGTCAGTGGAAGCTGGCAAGCCTGTACGCTACCGCCAAGGGCATCGGCAAGGAGATTCCGTCTGTTCATGGCGGCACCATCCTCCAGAACCCCACCTGCGAGGTGGAAGCCGACAGCGTGGTCGTGACCTATCTCTATAACCTCCAGACCAGCCCCGCAGCAGAGTGCAGCCTGCAGTACCGTGTGTTCGGTGATGGCCGCATCCAGACCACCCTGCACTATGACCCGGTGGAAGGACTTGCAGCAATGCCGGAGTTCGGCGTACTGTTCAAGATCGACGCTGACTACGACACGGTGGAGTGGTACGGAAACGGCCCTGCGGAGACCTACTGGGATCGTCAGCATGGTGCCAAGCTGGGCATTTACCAGAACAAGGTTGCAGACAACATGGCGCAGTACCTTGTGCCGCAGGAGTGCGGTGCAAAGACCGCTGTGCGCTGGGCAAAGGTGGTGGACCGCAAGGGTCGCGGGCTGCTGTTTACCGCAGATGCCGCAAAGCCCATGTTCTTCTCTGCGCTGCCCTACACTCCCCATGAAATGGAGAGTGCCAAGCATCCCTACGAGCTGCCCCCGGTCCATTACACGGTCATCCGTGCTATGGGCGAGCAGATGGGCGTTGGCGGCGATGACAGCTGGGGTGCCAATGTCCACCCGGAGTATATTCCTGATGTGACCAAGCCTGTGGAGTTCACCTTTACGTTCCGTGGCATCTGATGATTGCCCGCAAAAAAGCGCAATGGTTGATATGAATACTGCTGCATTGCAGTATTTCTCTCAGATTACCCGTGATCTTTTCCCAGAACAATTTCATCGGCTGCTAAACATCATAAAAGAGATCGTAGCCGTGATGAGATGACCCTCGTTATTATAGCAGTTTGCGTTTTTAATGCACAAGCAACATCCGCAAACTGCATATCGCAAATATGCCGTTTCGATAGGCACTATTTTTGAAAATTGCGATAAGACACCTTCGCGTTGAGATATGGACATTCCTGCATGAGATTCCTATCAAAAGCGAGGGTGTCTTTTTTGGTATCAAAAAATCAACGGCTGCAGCGGCATCAGAAAAAAGAAAAGCACCATACTTCCTACGAAGTACAGTGCTTTTTTTGGTGGAGATTACCGGGATCGAACCGGTGACCTCTTGCATGCCATGCAAGCGCTCTCCCAGCTGAGCTAAACCCCCAGATGTTTGTTGTCGTCCGTGACGACGCTAGTAATTATAGCAGGCAAAGTCAGACTTGTCAACGGTTTTTACAAACTTTCTGTACAAAAAATCTCCGCCAGGGCACATCTACAGCTCCGGCGGAGATTTTTATGGTTCATTCCGTTTCCTATGCCATCAGGCCTTGGCGTACTGGCGGTCAAAGATCTGTGGTGCAACACGGATCAGCAGCACAGCGCCCACCACGGTGATGAGCGTTTCGGGCAGCATGTAGCTGGCGTTATACACCAGGCTGTAAGTCCAGGCACTCAGGCCGTCGCTCAGGTTGCCCCAGACAAGGACACCGGACAGGAAGCTGCACATAAACCGCAGGAAGCCTGCCACAGCGGTACCCACGGCCACACCGACCATCCGGTTCTTGAACGGACGGGCAAACAGCTCTGCCATGCCCAGTGCCATAAAGGCCACCAGATAGTCCAGCAGCACTTCGCCCAGGAAATAGATGAACGTCGGGGTCGGAGGTGCCCAGAAGCCCAGCAGCATCTGCAGGCAACCATTGACCAGGCCTGTAAACAGGCCCCACTTGACGCCGTGACGGAACGACACCAGCACGAACGGCAGCATACTCAGCAGGGTAACAGAGCCACCGTTGGGCATGGTAAAGATCTTGATGTTGGACAGCACCGTACCAATGGCGATCATCAGAGCGCACTCCACCAGGATACGGGTCTTGGAGTAGGTTTTCGACATAGAGATTCCTCTTCTCTTATAAGTAGTACACAAAAACAAAAACGCGCCCGCATTCCGCAGGCGCATGGGCTGTTTGTGAAAAATCCGGACTTTCCGCAAACTACCTACGCCGGCATTACCCGGATCAGGTTCGAGGGTACTCTGCCACGTGCAGATCTCAGCCTTTCGGCGCCCCTGTTTTTATGTCCAGTTCCAGTATATCCGCTGCAGGGCAAATGTCAAGCCCCGGCAGACATATTGCCGCCCCGGGCCGCATATTTTCTAGTAAGCAATTCAGGGTGGGAGGCGTTGGCCATGAAAGGAGATCCGGAACAGCGGGCAGTCCAGCTGGGCGAATACATCGTCGCGCACCACGCCACGGTGCGGGGCGCCGCGCAGGCCTTTGGATGCAGCAAATCCACCGTCCACAAAGACGTCTCCACCCGCCTGCGGGCGGTCAGTCCAGGGTTGTTCGCTCAGGTGCAGGCTGTGCTGGCCCGCAACAAAGCAGAACGCCATCTGCGGGGCGGAGCGGCTACCCGCCGTAAATATCAACACTCTCCCTGAAAATATCACAGTAAACCGGCGCGCGGTCCGCCCTTTCCGGGCTCTGCACGCCGGTTTTGTTATTTTTCCCCGGTTCGGAACTGCCCCAGCGCGGCCTTTTCCAGCCGGCTGACCTGTGCCTGACTGATGCCGATCTCCTTTGCCACCTCCATCTGGGTCTTGCCCTTGAGGTAGCGCAGCTCCATGATCTTCTTCTCCCGCGGGGTCAACCCGGCCACCGTCTGCCGGAACTGCAGCCCGCTGATCCAGCTGTCCTCACCGTCCGGGTCCCGCACCTGGTCAATAACATACATGGCGTCCCCGCCATCGGTATAGACCGGCTCCTCGAGGCTGATGGGCTCCACCACCGATTCCAGAGCCGCCGCCACTTCCCGGCGGGACATCCCGGCCTGCCGGGCGATCTCCTCCACGGTCGGCTCCCGGCCCAGTTTCTTTTCCAGCTGCTCCCGGCTCTGCATGGCCCGGTAGGCCGTATCCCGCAGGCTGCGGCTCACCCGCAGGGCGTTGTTGTCCCGCAGAAAGCGCCGGATCTCGCCGATGATCATGGGCACCCCGTAGGTGGAGAACCGCACCTCCTGCGCCGGGTCAAAGTTGTCGATGGCCTTGATGAGCCCGATGCAGCCCACTTGAAACAGGTCGTCCAGGTTCTCGCCCCGCTGGGCAAACCGCTGCACCACACTGAGCACCAGCCGCAGGTTGCCCTCGATCATGCTCTGGCGGGCGCTCTGGTCCCCTGCCCGCGCCCGGGTCAGCAGCTGGCGCTTTTCCTGCTCTGACAGCACCGGCAGTTCCGCGGTATTGACGCCGCACAGTTCGACTTTGTTGTACATCCCCCGCCCTCCGGTTTCGTTTGGACTTCACCGGAAGTATGGGCGGGGAGGGTGTATCCCATTCATGGGAATATTTTCAGGTTTCTTCTAACTGTTTGCGCAAGTCTCGGATGATGCGCTTTTCCAGCCGGGAAATGTAGCTCTGGCTGATGCCGATGGCGTCGGCGGCCTCTTTCTGGGTGCGCTCCACACCGTCCACGAGTCCAAAGCGCAGCTCCATGATCTGCCGCTCCCGGGGGTTCAGCCGCTCCACGGAGCGCCGCAGGGTGGCCCGCTCGGCGTCCTGCTCCAGCCGGAGGCCCACCTGGTTCTCGTCGCTGCCCAGCACATCCGAAAGCAGCAGCTCGTTGCCGTCGCCGTCAATGTTGAGGGGCTCGTCAATGCTGGCCTCCTGCCGCCGGTTGGAGCTTTTGCGCAGGTACATCAAAATTTCGTTCCCGATGCAGCGGCTAGCATACGTTGCCAGCTTGATGTTCCGCTCGGGCGTGAACGTATTCACGGCCTTGATGAGCCCGATGGTGCCAATGGAGATCACATCCTCCTGCGGCACCCCGCTGCTCTCGTACTTTTTGGCCAGGTAGACCACCAGCCGCAGGTTGTGGGTGATGAGCTCATCCCGGGCGGCAGCGTCGCCTGCCATCATCCGGGCAAGGAGCTGCTTTTCCTCCTCCGGCGTCAGGGGCGGCGGAAGACTCTGCGCCCCGGAGACATAGTGTACCCCGCCCGGGCAGGCCAGGGCAGCCCACAGCCGATCAAACAGCAGTTTCAATCTTTGAAGCATCATGATCCCTCCATCACATCCGACCCCACCAGCAGCGTCCAGCCCGGGGGCGGGGGCGGCGTATCGCAAAAGGCGGCATACAGGCCATGCCGTGTCTGCTGCCGTCCCCGGGCCGTCCAACGCAGCGCCTGCGCCGGGACGGCAGGCAGCAGGCAGTGCCCCGCCACTGTATCGCAGGGGACGAGCCGCACCCCCAGCTCCGGCGGGGGCAGGATGCCGCTCCCGGAAAACGTTTCTTTTAAATAAGTACGTAAGGCAGGCGGCAGCCGGGCTTCCACGGCCGCAAAGCGTACCAGCACCACCCCGCAGCCGGAGAGCGGCTCCCGCACCCCAAACCCGGTATCGTGGAACGCCCGGACAGGGAGCACCACGCCCGCTATCTCCAGCTCTGCCGGAAAACAGGCTTTTTTCCCGTCCCCCAGCAGGTGGAGGGCCAACGTCAGCCCGCCGTACACACAGCCGGCGCTCACCAGCAGCACCTCCGGCGAAAGCGGCAGATAGACGCTGAGGTTGTTCACCTCCATCCGGGCCCCGGGCAGCAGCACCGCCCCGGTGAGCATCAGGTTGAGCAGCCAGAACCACGCCAGCAGCCGCACAAAAGCCCGCCACCCCGGCCAGCCATAGGCCGCGGCCACGGCCAGCGCCCCGGTGCCGCCCTTGTAGAGCAGCCCGACGCTCCACGGCGCTGTGGGGGCCAGCAGCGCCAGCGAGGAAGCCGCAGCCACCGCCGCCCCGCAGAGAGCCCGCCCGCCGCTGCACCGCTGGCCGCTGACCAGTCCCGCCGCCAGCAGAAACAGCGTTCCCAGCACAAAATTGGTCAGCAGGAGCACATCCAGATAGATGACTGTTTTGATACACCCGCCCCCTTTTGAGATATCGTACCACGGTAAGAGCGGGAAAGGTGTCGGAGTGGATGTTTTCCGTTTTGCCAAGGGCTCTCCCCTTGGGAGAGCTGGCGCGTAAGCGCCTGAGAGGGCAAGTCCGTGGACAAATACCTCTTTGCCTGCGATACGATGACTCTAACCAGAAGTCTTCGTATCGCTGCGTTTGTTTGTTCTTGGTAACATCCTTGCCCTCTCCGTCACCTACGGTGACACCTCTCCCAAAGGGAGAGGCTTTGGCAGACCGTAAAGTTTTCTGCAAAAAACGCTTGCATTCCTGCCCGACATGCGATATAATACCACTTGCAGTCAGTGGACGGCACCAAATTGAAAATTTGCCTCTTTAGCTCAGTCGGTTAGAGCACCTGACTGTTAATCAGGGTGTCGCCTGTTCGAGTCAGGCAAGAGGCGCCATCGCAGCGGTGAGCTTTACGGTTCACCGCTTGTTTTTTGCGTTGCGTGTGTAACAGTTTTGTTGCTTTTTTCACAGTTTTTTCAAAAATTAATGGTTTCTTAAAAAATGTCCTCTTGAAGAAACTGCCATATTGTGTTACACTACTACCAAGCTTTAAAGGTTTTTTGTCATGTTTTTCCGTTTTCCCCTTGTGGAAGCTGGAATTGTGTGGTACTATAAAGCTGTTATATCCGGTCAATGGTGGGTTCTGCCCATTTGCAGTGCCTGATATAATTTTTAAGTTTGATGGAGCCGAGTGCGCACTCGGTTACATAGGTCCGCTGTGAGATGCGCATCCACGGAGGGGCCGTTTTAATACGATTCATTCATTTGAAGGGAGTAATTCATTATGATGATGCCTGCAAACTTCTCTGTTGTTGCAGAGAACGAGATGACTTATGTCGTCGGCGGCGGCGTGATCGAGGCTATCGGTTCTGTTACCGCTCCGATCTGGACCGCTGCTAATGTCAAGACTTTCAACACCAACCTGGTGACCATCATTGGTAACTCTTATGTCTCCAAGCTGGTTGGCGCAACTCTGGGTGTCATGTTCGGTGGCAACTGGGGCGGCGACGGCCCGATGTCTTCTTTCTTCGGCGATAACGGCAGCCTGTCCGGCATCGTGAAGTATGGCATCGCTGGCGGCTCCAAGGAGCTGAACGGCTTCAATAAGTTTATGCAGGTTGTTGGTCTGGGCGCTGCTGTTTATCAGCTGGGCACCAACGAGACCAAGAAGTATGTCAAGGAAGTCAAGTTCCTCGGCACTACCGGCAAGATCTGATTGTGCTTTAAACAAAAAGGCGGCAAGTCGAAAGGCTTGTCGCCTTTTTGTTTGCATTTTCTGTTACGATTTTGGAACCTTTTTCACATTTTTTTCAAAAATTAATGGTTTCTTAAAAAATGTCCTCTTGAAGAAAGCGCCATATTGTGTTATACTACACCCAAGCTTTAGGAGATTTGAGCAAAAATCCCTAGAGCAATGACTTGATCAAAGGGTAGGCGCTCCCTTCTTTTGATAAGCAGCTTGGCCTCTGCTTTGCTCTGTTTCCGCATCAGGGCAGAGCAAAGCAGGGGGCTATGCGCTGCTTTATAGGGAAGCGAAAGAAGCCTTTGTTCGTGTGTCAAAACCAGCGGTTCCTTGTAAACAATAAACTGTATCTCATTGTCAAGAGCTCTCCCTTTGGGAGAGCTGGCGCGCAAGCGCCTGAGAGGGCAAGCCCGTCAGAATAGATATTGCACATTGCGATAAGATGCCTTTTCCAAAGGGATGTCGTATCGCAGTGCAAGTGTTATCTTGTCAGCATCCTTGCCCTCTCCGTCACCTACGGTGACACCTCTCCCAAAGTGAGAGGCCTTGGCAGGGAGGGTCAGTTTATTGCACCATTGAAAATTCCTACTTGCGAAAGCAGGAATATCATGGTAGAATAGGACTGTTGTTTTGAAATAGATTCCAAAGAATAGGAAGCATCTATGCGTTATACCTACGTCCGGCAGCACGACACGACGGACTGTGCAGCTGCCAGTCTCGCCATGGTGTGCCTCCACTACAAAAAAGAGATCACCATCACCCGCTTGCGCGACATGATGGGCACTGACCTGAAAGGCACAAACCTCACGGGTCTGCAGAAAGCCGCCAACGAGCTGGGGTTTGACACAGCGGCGGTACGCGTAGACCGCGAAAACTTCTTAAGCGATTTTACTCTTCCTGCCATTGCGCAGGTCATCACCGACCAGGGCCTGGCCCACTTTGTGGTCATCTTTAAAAAGACGACCATCAAGGACGATGATGCCCGCCGCAAGCATGTCCGCAAAGAAGAAGAGCGGAAAGCCGACGAGAGCAAAAAGTACAAGTGCAAGGATTACGTCGTCATCGGCGACCCTGCCAACGAGCTGAAAAAGATCTCGCTGGATGAGTTCTACAAAAACTTTACGGGTGTTTTGCTCCTGATGAACCCCACCTCGGAGTTCAAGGGCGGCAAGGAAAAACAGGGCAGCATGTTCAAGCGGTACATCAACCTGCTGCTGCCCCAGAAAAAACTTTTTATCTATGCCATCGTCAGCTCGGTCATCCTCACGGTGCTGGGCATCGCATCCTCGATGTTTAATAAAATATTGATGGATGAGATCCTGCCGTATGGGTTAAAGAGCTTACTTGTTTCGATGATCCTGGTGTTCAGCATTGTGAGCATCACGAGCACACTGATCAGTACAGTGCGCCAGTGGATTCTGATCCACCTGTCCATCAAGATCGACATCCCACTGATGCTGGGGTACTTCGGGCATGTGTACAAACTGCCCATGAAGTTCTTCGCCACCCGAAAGACCGGTGAGATCACCACCCGTTATTCGGACGCGTCCACCATCAAGTCCGTCTTCACCAGCATTGCGCTGAGTGTGGTCATGGATATCGTGATGGCGGTAGCCACCGGCATCGTCCTGTTCCGGATGAACGCGACCCTCTTCTCCATCTCGGTCTTCACTCTTCTGCTGAGTTTGCTGCTTGTCATTATTTATAAGCAGCCCTACAAGCGGATCAATGAAGAGACGATGCAGCAGTCGGCCGTCCTCAACAGCCAGATGATCGAGAGCCTCCGCGGCATCGAGACCGTCAAGTGCAATGCCAATGAGGACCGCGAGCTGGAAACTCTTGAGCGTGAATACATCAAGAGTATGAAGATCAGCATTCGTTCCAGTAAGATCAGCACCGGACAGTCTCTGTTCTCTGCTTTGATCTCCACCATTCTCGGCATGGTCACCTCTTACGTGGGTATCATGCAGGTGTTGAATGGCAACATGACGCTGGGCAGCTATATGGCGTTCAGCACCCTTTCCAGCTACTTCACCTCTCCGGTGAGCGACCTGATCAGCATGCAGATGTCGATTCAGGAAGCACAGATTTCCATGAAGCGTCTGACGGAGATCATGGACTATGAATCCGAGCAGAAAGACGATCGGGAATACACCGAGATGGAGCAGATAGATGGTGACATCGAGTTCAAAGATGTCACGTTCCGGTACGGCAGCCGTTCCCCTGCCCTGAATCATGTGTCCTTTACGATCCCGAAAGGAAAGAAAGTGGCGCTGGTTGGCCAGAGCGGCAGCGGCAAATCCACGATCACCAAACTCCTGCTCAAGTATTATGAGCCGGAAAGCGGTGAGATCGACGTCAATGGCGTCAATCTGGACGAGTACAGCAATCAGTCCGTCCGCCGCGCGATCGCCTACGTGCCCCAGAACGTGGAGCTTTTCAGCAAGACCCTCTATGATAACATTCGGATCTCCAAGCCGGACGCGACCATCGACGAGGTCAAGGCTGCTGCCAAAAAGGCAGACGCCCACGAGTTTATCCGCAAGCTGCCGCTGCAGTACAACACTTATCTGGAAGAAGCCGGCAACGGCCTCTCCGGTGGTGAGAAGCAGCGCATTGCGATGGCTCGTGCGTTCCTGAAAGATTCCAACCTCTATATCTTTGATGAAGCGACCAGCAGCCTCGATTTTGGTACTGAAAACACCATCTTCGATATGATCTACAATCAGCTGGCTGATCGTTCCATGTTGATCGTGGCCCACCGCCTTTCCACCGTCCGTGATTGTGACCTGATCCTGGTCATGGATCATGGCGAGATCGTGGAGCGCGGCACCCACGACGAGCTGCTGGCAAAGCAGGGCAAGTATTACGAGCTCTGGAACCTGCAGCAGGGGATCTTCCGCCGCAAGAAAGAAGCACCCGCCCCGGCTCCTGCCGCCGTTGTGGAAGAAGACGACGATGGCGAGGACGCCATGACTTATTAAGTTGCAACTGAGTGCGCACTCAGTTACATAAATTGGCTTTTGAAAGGATGCGCATCCGGAAAAAGGCCGTGTAAATTTGATTCAATCATTTGAAGGGAGTAATTCATTATGATGATGCCTGCAAACTATTCTGCTATCGCAGAGAACGAAATGACCTATGTTGTCGGTGGCGGCCTGCTGGAGGCTATCGGCTCTGTTACCGCTCCTGTCTGGGGTGCTGCTAACGTCAAGACTTTCAACACCAACCTGATCACCATCATCGGCAACTCTTATGTCTCCAAGGTTCTGGGCGCTACTCTGGGCGTTATGTTCAGCGGCGCTTGGGGCACCAAGGACGATGATGTTGCAGAGGCATGGGGCTACGATAAGGATAAGAAGATCACCATCTTCGGCAAGAACAAGGCTCTGTGGAATGCCCTGGATCCCAACGGCGATAAGGAGACCAATGGCTTCAACAAGTTCATGCAGGGTATCGGCGCTCTGGCTGCTGTCTACACTCTGGGCACCAGCACCACCAAGAGCAACGTCGCTGAGGGCCGTTATGATGTCTTCGGCAACGGCAGCTTCTAATTAGTCTCATAAACTAAATAGGAAGTGTATTGCATTTGCACCGCCCTACTCGTTAGGGCGAGGTAGATGATAATGCCTCGCTATGGTGTGCCAGGAGGCGTGAGCCTTCTGGCACACTTTCTATTTGTGTACATTCTGCGAGCAGAATGTGGACAGATAGAGAACATCACTTATTACTGCAACAAGTAATAGGTGATCGTAAAGGGAAAACCTCTGTACCTCCCCTCTTTGCCAAGGGCTCTCCCTTTGGGAGAGCTGGCGCATAAGCGCCTGAGAGGGCAAGCCCGTGGACAAATATCACCTTGCCTGCGATACGATAACTTTCACCAAAAGCCTGCATATCGTTATGCTTCCGGTTCTTCCGTTTGCGTCCTTGCCCTCTCCGTCACCTGCGGTGACACCTCTCCCAAAGGGAGAGGCCTTGGCAGGCCGCAAGGTTTCTGCAAAACGCTATGCGTTCATCAACACTATGAAAAAGACGACTGTCGTTAAAAATTTCAGAATGCTGGAAACCGCGCGGAAATTGCGGCGTGAAATGACCCCACAGGAAACGAAGCTCTGGTATCGGTTTTTGCGCAGTTACCCGGTCAAAATCTACAAGCAGCGCATTATTGAATCCTTTATTGTCGATTTTTATTGTGCCGATGCACGGCTTGTAATTGAAATTGACGGCTCACAGCATTATACTGAGCAAGGCAAGTGTTACGATGAGGAACGCAGCCAGATTTTACGGGCTTATGGTTTAAAAGTCCTGCGTTTTTCCAACCGGGATGTTGACCGCAGCTTTGACAGTGTCTGTGCGCAGATTCACAACATCATTCAGGAACGCTGTGCGCTGCCGGCTGATGATGATGACTAACAGAGGTTTTCTTATTACGATTGCCTATTACACCCCTCCCCTGCCGGAGGGCAAAATCTAACAGAACAGGTGGACAATATCATGAGAGAGATTCAAATTGCACAAAACAAGACCCTCAAGCTGACCAATGTGCTGGCCCGCAAGATCGAGGCGGAAGAGTTTGCCAACCTCCAGATCGTTCTGACCCAGATGCAGAACTTTATGAAGAGCAACAACGCCCAGCCCATTGGCCCCATGATCCAGTGCGTCAAGATCCCCGGCGGCCCCAACCCCCAGCCGGAAGTCTACATGATGCAGCAGACCACCCAGCTCATCCCCCGCATGGAGCCGGGCTACACCCAGGACGCTGTTCTCCGCGTGCGCGGCTGCCTGTACGCCCACTACACCGGCCCCATGAGCCAGAGTGGCCTCGCCAGCCAGAAGCTGAACATCTTTGCCTTTGAAAACGAGCTGGAGCTCAACGGCAATGTCTACACCATCTTTGTCAACCAGGACGACGATGACGCGGTTGTTGACGTTTTTATGGAGACCAAGTAATATGACGAACACCACCCACATCTATAATCTCGACGAGCTGCAGGACCGCCGCATCATGATGGACAAGAAGCTGCCGCCCTACGGCTACGCGCTCATCATCCTGACGGGCTTCCTCATGGTGTACCTGCTGCTGTGGAGCACCAAGAACTACCGCACTTATGTCAGCCAGTCCACCGGCACGGTGCAGGCTGCCAACAAGACCTACATCATGTCCAGCTACTCCGGCGCCATCACCGAGCTGAACGTCTCCGAGGGCAGCTATGTCAACGAGGGCGACCTCATTGCCCACATCAAGAGCACCGACCTGGACATTCAGACCGAGAGCTACGAGAACCAGCTGGCCCTCTACAAAAAGCAGAAGAGCCAGTACGAGAAGCTGGTCAAGTCCATCCAGGACGACAAGAACTACTTCAGCGAGACGGACATTGACGACCAGCCCTACTACTACCAGTACGAGACCTACAAGAGCCAGGTGGCACAGAACGCGTTCGACGCGGCCCCCTACCAGGCGGCCGGTTACTCGGACGAGCAGATCAAGACCCTGATGGAGCAGAACCAGAGCACCGTTGAGAACCTGTACTACTCCACCCTGCAGAGCATTTCTGCCAACCTGACCTCCATCCAGAGCAATATTGACTCCATCCAGTCCCAGCTGGATGCCCTGAACACGGGCGCGAACGATTATTACATCTATGCCCCCACCTCCGGCGTCATCCACATGGACACCCCCTATAAGGTGGGCATGGTGCTGAGCGCCGGCTCGCCCCTGGCTACCGTCGCCAGCGAGAACAGCGACCTGGAAGTGGTGGCCTACGCTACCGTCAGCGACCGTCCGCTCATCCATGTGGGCGACCCCTGCAAGATCGCCATTACCGGCCTTTCGGAGTATTCCTACGGCAGCCTGACGGGCACCGTCACCTCCATTGACAGCGACGTGACCGCCAGCTCCTCCGGCTCCTACTACAAAATGACCATTACCCCGGACAGCACCTACGTTGTCAGCAACAGCGGCGATAAGGTGGACCTCTCCAACGGTATGAGTGTCACCGCCCGCGTCGAGTACGACCAGCTGACTTACTTTGAATACGCGATGGAAGCTTTGGGCGTCCTGTTCCGCTAAGCCCCTCCCCATCCAAACTGAACGCCCAAAGAGGTACAAAACATGAGATCTTTCCCCAAACAGCTGGCCGCAAGTGCCGTGCTGCTGGGCCTGCTGGCCGCTGGCGCGGCCCTGCCCGCCACGGCTGCCAGTCCCCTGAGTGCTGCAGCGGCCATTACCATGCCCTGGACCACGGTGGCCGTGGAGAGCATTGCCCCCGGTGACTATGCCGCCACCATGACGGTGGGCACCGCCCAGCAGCTTTCGCCGGACATCCTGCCGGAAAAGGCCGCCAAGCGTGCCAATGTCAGCTTTGTTTCCGATAACCCCAACATCGTGTCGGTCACGTCGGACGGCGTGGCCCAGGCCGTTGGCCTTGGCACCGCTCACGTTGCCGCCACGGTCAGCGACCAGAGCTGCCTGTACACCATTACCACCGAGCCGGACGCCTCCATGGTGGTGACGGAAATGGACATCACGCTGGCGTCCAACACCATCGCGGTGGGTGACACCACTTCCCTCTCGCTGGCCGTGCTGCCCACCAGCGCCGCCAACTATGCGGACGTAAGCCTCAGCTCCTCCAACGAGGGCGTGGCTACCGTGAACAGCTTTGGCAAGATCACCGGCATTGCCCCCGGTACCGCCACCATTACCGCCACCAGCGGCAGCGTGAGCGCCTCGGCTACCATCAAGGTCGTCGCCAGCGGCTCGGTCGTTCCCCAGTCTCTCTCTCTGAACACCAACTATGTAGTGCTCAAGCCGGGTTCCAGCAAGACCATCACGGGCAGCGTAGCCCCCTCCACGGCCTCCCAGAGCCTGACCTTCAAATCCAACGACTCCAAGATCGCTACCGTCAACGGCAGCGGCGTCATCACCGGCGTAAGCACGGGTGCCACCTCGGTCATTGTCTCCAATGGCACGGTCTCCTCCTCGGTGACGGTCATCGTCAACCGCACGGCCTCCGCTTCCAGCGACAGTGACAACTCCGGTGACGGCACCCCGGCCGACGAGACTCCCACGGATCCTGTCGTCGCCGCCATTGAGAATGCGGCTTCCGATACGGTGGCCCTCTCCCAGCAGGAAGCTCCTGTGGTCTCTTCGGATGCCCTGAACGCCCTGCGCGCCAACAACAAGACGCTGGTGGTCAACGGCGACGGCTACAGCCTCCGCTTTGTGGGCAGCAGCATCAAAAACACCTCTGCCCCGGTGGACACGGCCCTCACCTTTACCCCCTCGGAGCACGGCGTTAACTTCGTCCTGAACAACGGCGAGGCACTGCCCGGCACGGTGGAGATCACCTTTACCGGTGATTATGCTGCCTACAGCCGCATTTACCTCTATAACACCGTCGCCTCCAAGTGGCAGTTCCTGAACGCGTTCAAAGATAACACCCTGGGCGCGGACACGGCGGGCGAGTATCTGCTCACCACGGAGAACCTCCGCTTTGCTGAGATGGACTGGACATTCTTCATTGCGGGCGGCTTTGTGATGGTCGGCATTGTTGTGGCCTATATCGTCGTCAAGAAGCGCTACTGGTTCTGGTAAGCATTCTCCCCTGTTCTGATTCGTAAAATGGCTCCTGCGTGGCTCTGAGGCTGTGCAGGAGCTTTTGCTTTGCCTGTTCTGATCCTGTGATACACAAAAGCACCCCGTTTCCAGCGGCTCCGAGGCCCAGGAAACGGGGTGCTTGTTTTGATGGAAGTTTACTCGACGGTCACGCTCTTGGCCAGATTACGGGGCTTATCGACGTCACAGCCGCGCAGGACAGCCATATAGTAGGCGAACAGCTGCAAGGGCACGATGAGCTGCAGCGGCATCAGCAGGTCTTCGTACTCGTCCAGCCGGACGATATAATCCGCCACGCCCTCAGGCACTACAGCGTCTTTCGTGGTGAACAGAATGACCCGGGCCCCGCGGCTCTTGGTCTCCTTGGCGTTGGAGATGGTCTTCTCATACACCTTCTTCTGAGTGGCCAGTGCAATGACGGGCACCCCATCGGTGATGAGGCTGATGGTGCCGTGCTTGAGCTCGCCGGCCGCATAGGCATCCGAGTGGACATAGCTGATCTCTTTCAGCTTGAGGCTGCCCTCCAGTGAGAGGGCATAATCAAACCCGCGCCCGATAAAGAAGCAGCTCTGGGTGTTGACAAAGCGGCTGGCGAGGTACTTGATCTGCTCGCAGTCATCCAGCCGGGGCTTGATGACCTCCCCTGCCCGGAGCAGTTCGGCGGTCAATCGCTTAGTTTCAGCTTTTTCCAGTTCGCCCCGGGCATAGGCCAGCCGGAGCGCAAACAGGTAGAGCACACACATCTGGACCACATAGGCCTTGGTGGACGCCACGGCGATCTCCGGCCCCGCGTAGGTGTAGAGGATGTAATCCGCCGCCCGGGCAATGGAGCTGCCCACCACGTTGACGATGGCCAGCACCGGCACGCCCCGGCTCTTGGCCAGCTTGAGGGCCGCCAGCGTGTCGCTGGTCTCGCCCGACTGGCTGATAATAATAACGAGGTCGTCCTTGTTCAGGATGGGGTCCCGGTAACGGAACTCGCTGGCAATGTCCACCTCGGCGGGGACTCGGGCCAGCGTTTCAATGGCGGCTTTGCCCACCATGCCCGCGTGCATGGCCGTGCCGCAGGCCACCAGATGCACCGTCCTAATGCTGCGGAGCCGCTCATCCGTCAGCTCCGGGATGCGCAGGTCGGGCATGCCATCCTCCACGCGAGGGCTGACCGTCGCCGTGATGGCCGCGGGCTGCTCATTGATCTCCTTGAGCATGAAGTGGGGATAGCCGCCCTTTTCGGCCGCTTCCTGGTCCCAGTCCGCGGTCAGGCGCTGGCGCTCCACGGGCTCCCCAAAGGCGTTGTAGAACCGGATGCCCTGGGCCGTCACGACAGCCAGGTCGCCTTCTTCCAGCACGCTGTAATCCCGGGTGTACTTGAGCAGGGCCGGGATATCCGAAGCCACAAAGTTTTCGCCCTCGCCCCAGCCCACGATGAGGGGGCTCTCTTTTTTCACGGCGAAGATGGTATCCGGGAAATCCTTGAACAGCACGGCCAGCGCATAGCTGCCCCGCACCATGCCCAGCGCCTCGTGCAGGGCCTGCAGCGGCTCGCCATGGTAGCAGCTGTCAATGAGTTTGACCAGTACCTCGGTGTCCGTCTCACTCTCAAACGTGTACCCCCGGGCGGCCAGCCGCTCCTTGAGAGCACCGTAATTTTCAATGATGCCATTGTGGACGATGCTCACCCGCGGGGTAGAGTGCGGGTGGCTGTTCACATCGCTGGGTTCCCCGTGGGTCGCCCACCGGGTGTGCCCGATGCCGCAGGAGCTCTCCGCGAGGGCCTGTACGGCCAGTTTCTGGCGCAGGACATCCAGCCTACCCTTGCTCTTGACAACGCGGATGCCGCCCTCCTGGGCCAGTGCCACACCCGCCGAATCATACCCGCGGTACTCCAGTTTCTCCAAACCATCCAGCAGCACATCCTGTGCGCTGCGCTTTCCAACATAACCTACGATGCCGCACATACAAAACACCTCCATACCGACAGCCCGGCGCAACCAGCGCACAGCACAACTGTCAGCTTCCTGTATCAGTTTATGTTTTTGTATGGCTTCCTTTGAGGGGATCTGTTACGGTATTGCTGCCGTTTTTTGCCCCTCTCTGCGGCTGGTATAGCCCCGCAGGCCGCCTGGCCTGCTTCAGCCGGAGAAACATCCGCCGAATTTTTCGATGATTTCTCTCCTCGTCACCCTCGCGGCTGTCACCCGCGTGGCCCGGCGCTTTGCGTCAACTGTGTGTGCACATTCCTTCTTTCAATGCGTTCCAATTATCTTCCCAGCATCTTGTGCAGCCGGGGCTGCCACAGGATGCGGTACGCCTGCAGCATGTTGTGCAGGGCACGGTCATAGAGCAGAAACGCCACATTGCCCATGGCAAGGGTGGTCAGCGAGACAGCCAGCGCCGTGGTGCGCATCTCCTGCGAGATGCTGCCGCCGGGGATGAGCAGCAGCACCAGCCCGTACATGAGCAGGATGCCGCCGTTGCAGAGCAGCAGTTTGCACAGTCCCCGCAGCAGAGCAGGCCGGATGTGCTCGAATTTCGGCTTGACCAGCGGGTAATACCCCAGCAAAAAAACGAATGTCAGCGCCACCTCTTTGTCCGGCACAAACAGCAGGCTCAGCAGGCTGACGGCCCCATAGGCTGTCCAGGCCAGGGTCTTGCCGCACTCCACGCAGACCGTCGCCACCAGAAAGCTGGCAATGGCGGGCGCGATATACATAAAGATCGGGATGACCGCCCCCAGCAGCATGAACGCGATGCTCAGGGCCGCTGCCATGCCGCAGTAGGCCATGGCCCAGCTCTTGCGGCCTTTCACGGCAGTTCCCAGCTCACAGGCTGGTTTTCCTGGAACGGATCCACCGCGTGGCGGAGGCCCAGGATCATGATGTTGTCCAGCAGGGTGCGGTTGAGCTTGATATCCAGCAGGTTATACGCCCGCACCAGATCGTTGGCGGCGGCCAGCGCCTGCCGCCGGGCACTCTCCACGGCGGCTTCCCGATTGGTGATCCCATTGGCCAGGAACACGTTATACCGCTTGCGCAGCTTGTCCCGCAAAAAACTCTCGGCTTTGTCCATCAGGTAGGCCGCGCGGCCAATGCAGCAGCCGATATAGTGCATGCTCTTGCGCTGGCTGGGATCATCCGTGGCCAGTACGGAATAAAGGGCTCCATACAGGTTGCTCTTGGGCTCTGAGGCCAGGGTATAGTTCTCGGAGTTCAGGGTCATCTGCACATTGGCCTGGTCCCGTTCCTGCGCAAAAATGCGCTCCAGAGCCGGGTTTTCGGCGGCGGCTTTCTCATAGGCCCGGCGGAGGAAGAGCCAGTCCCTGACGCGGCGCGCTTTTTTATAGAGAGGCAGGTCTCCCCACTGGGCGTCCTGCAAACGGTGCCAGCCCAGCAGCACCTCTACCTGAGCCGCCAGCCGGATGCCCTGGGTCTGGCACATCATCTCTTTCCAGACCAGCGTGCCGGGCACCCGCATTTTTTTGCAGGTAGCCGGGCGGCCCGCCAGGCTGTCGTCCAAAATGGCAAACAGCACGCCATTGTACCGCAGGCAGCAGCACGAAAAAAGCCCATAAGTGGTATACAGCTGGCGGCGCACGCCCCGCAGGTACCACTGATAGGTATTATAATCCCGGATGGTCAGTTCCGGGAGATAAGGCCGCATCCGCCCGTTCATCTGGCTCATGTCTTTTGCTTGCCCTCCGTTTCGACAGGTGCTTTGTCCAATAGTGTAAGTATAATCCTTTTCGACCTTTCATTCAATGGATGCTTTGTGAAATCTTTCATCAAAAAACGCACCGGACGTTGTGCATCCGGTGCGTTTAAAAAAAGTATCACTTTTTCTCGAAATGCTTGGGAGCCGTGACGCGCTTGCCGTCAAAACCGCTCTTGGGCATGGGCTTGGCGGGCCGGTTCTCAAACTTGGGGGCGCTGTAGTACATGTACAGCTGGCAGGGGATCATGCCGTTGTACATCTTGCGGCGCTTGTTTGCCCGCTTGCCATAGTGGTGCTCAAAATCCATATCGGCGGTGATGGCGTAGACGCCCGCGCAGGGGTGGGCCTCCATCTGCTGGCCCAGAGTCTTTGCCAGCTTGGCAGCGCCCTCAATGGTGCTCATCCGCTCACCATACGGCGGGTTGGTCAGGACGATCGCCTCGCTCTTTGCCGCAAAGTCAGCCACATCGGCCACTTCAAAGTGGCAGCGCTTTTCCACACCGGCCAGCTTGGCGTTGGCGTTGGCCAGGGCCACCGCGGCGGGGTCGATATCATAGCCAAAGGCCTCAAAGCCGACATCCAGCTTGGAATCGACCAGGGCTTTCTGGCGCTGCTCTGCCCAGACGGCGGCAGGCACAAAGCTATACCGCTCAGCGGCAAAGCGGCGCTTGAGGCCCGGCGCAATGTTCATGGCTTTCTGGGCGGCCTCGATGAGCAGGGTGCCGCTGCCGCAGAACGGGTCTTCCACCAGGCTGTCACGGCGGACACGGCCCAGGTCGGCGATGGTAGCGGCCAGCGTCTCGCGGATGGGGGCCTCCATGGCGTTGCGGCGGTAGCCGCGCTTGTGCAGGCCCTCGCCCGTGGTGTCCAGCATGATCTCACAGACGTTCTTGCGGAGCATGAAGCGGATCTTGTACTCCGCGCCCGTCTCGGGCAGCACGGAGGTGTGATGGAACTGCATCAGCCGCTTGACCACAGCCTTTTTGATGATGCTCTGGCAGGCAGGCACGCTGGAGAGCTGGCTGTTGAGGGACGAGCCCGACACCGGGAATGCGGCATCGGCGGGGAGCAGCTCCTCCCAGGGGATGGAATACACGCCATCGAACAGCTCGTCAAACGTGGTGGCGGGGTAAGTGTTGAGCAGGAGCATCACACGCTCCACCGTGCGCAGGTTGAGGTTGGCGGCTGCGATCATATCGGCCCCGCCCTTAAAGGTCAGGCGGCCGTCGCTGACACGGATGTCCTCGGCACCGATGCGGCGCAGCTCAAAGTTGGCCGTGGACTCGCACCCGAAAAAGCAGGGAGCGATGAGTTCAAATTTTGCGGGCATTTTGGTTTCCTTTCCTGGTTCTGTACGGGGCCGCTTGTTCCGGCTGCCGCCGTGCATGGGCAAAACAGGCCCGCCCCGCTGGGGGCAGGCCCGTTGGTGGTACTTGTATCAGCGGCGTCCGCCACGGCCACGGGGGGCGTAGCCACCGCCGCGGCGGTTGTTGGTCTCGTGGTCGAGATCCGCCATTTTCTCTTCGCTCTGGCTCTTGAAGCGGCTCATCATGTCCTCAAAGCTCAGGTTGTCGCTGCGGGCGGGTGCCTTGGGCTGCCACACACGGGGAGCAGCCTCCCGGGCCGGACGGCCCCCCTCACGGGGCGGGCGTCCACCGCCCTGACCGCCGCCAAACCGGCCGCCGCGATTGCCGCCATGACCACCCTCCCGGGGGCCATTGCCATAAGGCCGTGGCCCGCGATCCTCCCGCGGCGCGCGGGGAGCACGGGGTTCCTGGGGCAGCAGCCGCTTGATGGAAAGCGCGATCTTTCCGTCCGGGGCCACGTTGATGACCTGGACTTTGACCGTATCGCCATCGTGCAGGACGGCTGCAATGTCCTGCACAAACTCATTGGACACCTCGGAAATATGGACCATGCCCACGCGGCCCTCCGGCAGCGCGACAAACGCGCCAAACGGCTTCACGCCTGTGACACGACCCTCGAAAATGTTTCCTACCTCAATTGCCAAAGCTCAATACTCCTGTTCTTCTCCTGATAGTATCCGGTCTGCCGCAGGGGGACCGGGGGTGCGGCTTCAGTTGCCCGTCACATCCACAAAGATGCGCTCATTGGCAGCTGCGTAATTATAAGAGTCCCGCGCGACCCACTCGGTCACCTCGTCCGAATCACCACTGAGGATGCGCTGCATCTCTTCATTTTTTGTCTGCTGCTGGCTGATCTGCTCCTGCAGAGTCTGCAGCTCCGCGCGTTTGGAGCTGATGGCTACCTGGTTGGAGATATACGCTGCCAGCATACTGAGCAGCAGCAATACAAAAAACAGCCGGAAAAACACTCCCAGCACGGTTTTGCGTTTCCGCCGCTTGCGGCCCGGATTCGTCATAGTGTAAGCCCCCGTACATACAGCAGGCTTTTTGCGCCTGTACTCTTACTTTGATACGTTTGAATTATACAACACGCGCCGCTCACTTGGCAAGTTCTTTTTCGGTTTTTTTGCAAGTCTTTTTTCGTTCCGGCGTTCTTTGGCCGCCTTTTTGCGGGCGGCACGGGCCTGGGCATGGGCCGCGGCGTATTTTGCCAGCCCATCCAGCGGCCTGCGCAGCACCCGGCCCACGGCCCGCAGCGGAACCCCCAACAGGTGCTCTGCCAGCGCAATGCCTGCAATGGCTGCCGCCAGCATGTACCAGCGCGGCACACCCCCGGCGCTGAGGGAGGCCGCGTAGCTCTGGGTGCCCAGCAAAAGGCCGCCCATCAGCAGCACGTCCGGCAGAAGCGCCCCCCGCCCCCGCACCGGGAAAAATGCCCGGCCTGCCCCGAGGCAGGCCCCCAGCACGGCGCAGGCGGCAGCCTCCTGCCCCACCTGCCCGGGGGAAAGCGCCGGGCCCATCAGCGGAACAGGCGGTGCAGAAACCCGCCCGCCGTCCGCTGAGCCGTATACTCCAGCACATCCACCCGCCCGGTGAGCTTCACCTCGCCTTTGTCGAGATCGAGGCTGGTGACGCTGAGCTGGGCCCCGGCCAGCGTGAGGGTGCCCTTGGTGGTCTCCATGGCGGCGCTGTCGGGGTCACACCGCAGCATCCGCCGCACGCCGGTCACGGTCAGCTTCCCCCGCCCCTCCAGGATCAGGTCATGGGGCAGGGCGTTATTATTTTGTGCTTCCGCCTTTGTCATCCGTCTCCCCTCCCCTTTTTACAGAGTATGAGGAGGCCGGCGGGGTTATTCGCTGATGATCTCGTACATCTCCCGGGCCACGTCCTTGGTGCGGGGCTCCACATCGGAGAGCACCTTGACCTTGATGGGCCGGTTGCCGAACGTCACCTCAATGATGTCCCCGGCCTTGACGGCCTGGCTGGCCTTGGCGATCTTGCCGTTGATGAGGATCCGGCCTGCATCAGCCACCTCATTGGCTACGGTGCGGCGCTTGATGAGCCGCGAAACTTTCAGATATTTGTCCAATCTCATAAAGACTCCAATCTAGACAGCAGGGCCCGCCCTTTGACAACAGGGAAAGCCCATGCGTCCTGCTCAGACCTGCCCGGCCTGCCAAGGGCTCCCCTGCTCAGGAAAGACTCCCCCGGTCGGGGGAGGTGGCACGAAAGTGCCGAAAGGGGAGTGGCTGGCATCGCGAAGCGATGACTGAGAGGTTTCCACAACAAAAACCGCCGGGCCTCGGTGGGAGGTTCCGGCGGCAAAAAGCAGTTTTTACAGGGTGTCTTTCAGAGCCTTGCCGGGCTTGAAGACGATGCTCTTGGAAGCAGCGATGGTGATGGGCTCGCGGGTGCGGGGGTTGATGCCCTGACGCTCGGCGCGCTCACGCACCTCAAAGGTGCCAAAGCCGGAGATGGAGATCTTCTCACCCTCAGCCATTGCCTTGCCCAGTGCCTCAAAAGCAGCGTTGACTGCCATCTCCGCGCTCTTCTTGCTCATCTCGGTATTTGCCGCAACCTGTGCGATCAGATCCGTCTTGGTCATAATCGAAAACCTCCACAAATGTTTCTCTTCTTCGTTTTGTTATTCGAGCAGGCAGTCTCTCTGCCTGTTACCCGTTTGATTGGTGCTTTGCTTCCCGCGCAAAGCGTTTGGCGGCAAAGGTCAGCGCCTCCTCGGCGTCAATGCCCTCCTGCCGCAGGGCGTCCACGGCGGCAAACAGCAGCTCACCAGCCGCCTGCGGGGCGTTTTCCGGTGTTCTGGCATCCCAGGCCGCCTCCGCCGCGTGCAGGACATTCTCTGCCTGCCGGGGCGTCTGGCTGCCCACGCCATGGCCTGCCGCCCGCTTCTGCAGCTTCTGGGCACGCATCAGCGCAGGCAGGGTGGCCGGCACGGTATCCAGCTCATCGGCCAGGGTCCGGCGGCCCTTTTCCTTATTTTTGAGCGCGTCCCAGCTGTTTATACCAGCATTCCGGGCCGCGGAGGAAGCAAAGATGTTCGGGTGGCGGAAGACCAGCTTCTCGCACACCTCCCGGCAGATCTGCTCAAAGTTGAGCCGCCCGCGCTCTTCCTCCAGCACCACATGGAACGCCACCTGCATCAGCACATCGCCCAGCTCCTCCCGGAGCATGTCGGCATCGTCGGCGTCAATGGCCTCCAGCGCCTCACAGGTCTCCTCCAGGAAGTTTTTCCGGATGGAGGCGTGGGTCTGCACCTTGTCCCACGGACAGCCCGTTTCCGGGTCCCGCAGGATGCGGATGATCTGGACAAGATCCTCGGCCGTATAGTGCTCACGATCCGGCCAGTCCTGCATGGCGCATCCCTCCTGTGCTCAAAAACTGGATTTTAATTGTACCGCAGCTTTCGCCCTTTTGCAAGGGTTCAAGCGCATTTTCCGGCTTTTGCGGCCAATTTCTCGCACATTTTTCACATACAAAGGGGCGGTACCCCAGCAGGACACCGCCCCAGCGGAATTTTGGCTGTACTTACAGCTGCGCGCCGCACTTGTTGCAGAACAGTGCATCGTCCGAGACCGGAGCACCGCACTGGGGGCAGGCCTTGGGGGCATCCTCCGCGGCGGCGGGCGTTTCTGCTGCCGGTTCTTCCGTGGGAGCGGCATCCGCTGCAACAGGCTCTTCCTCCAGATCACGGGTGATCTCCACCGCGGCGGGGCCAAGCGCCTCCTTGAGGGACGCCAGCTCCTGCTCAATGGAATCGATCATCTCGATGTATTTGTCCACGAGGGGCTGGTTTTCCTCATTGCCCTTGGCCAGGCTGTAGACCAGCGCGCCCAGCTGACGCTGTGCCTTGGCCAGCTTTGCCTGCTCGCTCACGATTTTTGCCTGGGTCTTGCCTCTCTCGGCCAGATCCATAGCGGCATTCTTGCCTTTCTCGGCGTATTCCAGACCCATTTCCTTGAGCTTATTGAAATCCATAAAAGGCACCTCTCTTGTTTGTACCCGGCAGTTTTTCCGGGTTTCTGCCAACGGCACAGGCGTCCTGCCCGTGCTTCCAGATGGTGGTTTCATTATAGCGCACTCAAAAGGGGATTGCAACGAATCCACCGCAACTTTTACAGTTTGGTGCAGGTTTGGCAACAATTTTTTCGCATTTGCACAAAAGAGCGCGTCACTGCGCGGTTTTGCCGCCGATCTCGCCGGCATAGAATTCCCGCAGCATACTGTCGGCGGGCAGCAGGTCCAGCGCCACCGGGGCCACATGCTCAAAGCGGCGGGCGGTCTCGTCCCAGAGCTCCGCGTTATGGCCCTCCAGCGTGAACTGCTGGCGCACCTTTTGCAGCAGCTTTGCGATCAGGCCCAGCTCATAGGTGAACGAGGTATCCAGCAGGAAATCCGCCGTGGTCTTGAACCCCTTGATATACCGGGTCTCGCCGTCCAGCACACGGTCCCACATGGCCAGCGTTTTGGCCGGGCTGCGGCCGCGGGTGGCGGCGTCGCGCAGGGTGCGGCGGCACAGGCGGATATCCTGGGTGTTGATGGTGCGACGGCCGTCGATGCAGTATTCCTCCCGCAGGCCCGCATAGACGCGGTAGATCTGGTCGCCAGGAACAAGGCTCGTCAGCTCCGGGTTGAGGGCGTGGATGCCCTCCACAATGCAGACGCCGCCTTTCAGGTCGATCTCTTCCGTCTCACTGGAGCGTGCCTCCTTGGAAAAATCGTAGACGGGCAGCATGGTCTTGCCCGTCTCGTTCAGCTCCTTGAGGCACTGGCGGATGAGGGGCAGATCCAGCGTGTCGGGGTTCTCATAGTCCAGCGTGCCGTCCGGCAGGCGGGGGTAATACTGGGCCCCCCGGAAGAAGTTGTCCAGGCTGACCACCCTGGCCGGGGTGCCCTGGCGCTCCAGCTCCTCGGCCAGCTTATGAGCCGAGGTGGTCTTGCCGCTGGCCGAGGGGCCGGTCAGCATGACGATCTTCGTGCCGGAAAAGCGCACTTTCTCGGCGGCATAGCGCACCCGCTCCCGGTAGCTCTGCTCGCTCAGGGAGGCAAGCTCCGCCGGGCTGCGGGCTGCAACGTTGTACAGCCCGACTTCAACCAACCGTTTCGGGACCCAAATCGTGATCATAAAAATCAGCCACTCCTTTTTTCCGTTCCAGTACCTCCGCAAAGCGCTGGATATACTCATTCGGATACTTGAAATTGAAGATGCGCTGCATCCGTTTTCCGCCGTCGGCCACCAGCTTGGTGCTGCCGCCCGCGCCGGCGGAGAGGATGGTCTGGACTTCCTCCATGATATAGATATTATAATATCCCTCGTGGCCCGGCTTGCACCAGCCCACATTTTCCAGATTTTGCAAGGTATTCTTCTGGCGGTAGAGGTAATACGGGCGGTAGCCCGCCTCGGCCAGCAGATGGCATTTTTCCAGCATGGCGGCTACATCGGCGTAGTCGTTCTCTTTCTGGTCCTCCATCACGATGCGGGAGGCCCGCTTGAGGGTCAGGGTGTGGACGGTGATATTCTCCGGGTCCAGCGCGATGGCCTGCCGCAGACTATGCTCAAAGCCCTCCACCGTGTCCCCCGGCAGGCCCGCGATGAGGTCCATGTTGATGTCCTCGTGGCCTGCTTTCCGGGCGTCGGCGTAGCAGTCCAGAATGTCCTGTGCCGAGTGCTTGCGGCCAATGCCGGCCAGCACCTCGTCCGAGAATGTCTGGGGGTTGATGGAGATGCGGGTGGCCCCGTACTCCTTGATGACCGCCAGCTTTTCGGCGTCGGTGCAGTCCGGGCGGCCCGCCTCCACGGTGTACTCCATCACCTGAGAGAGGTTAAAATTCTCCCGCACGGTGCCCATCAGCTGGCGCAGCTGATCCGCCGAGAGGCTGGTGGGGGTGCCGCCGCCAATGTAGATGCTGCAGAGGGTCAGGCCCGCTTTGTCAGCCTGTGCTTTGATCTCCTCAACTTCCCGACAGAGGCAGTCCACATAGGGCTGCACCATCTTGCGGTCCCGGTCCAGGTTGCAGCTGACAAAGCTGCAATAGCTGCACCGGGAGGGGCAGAACGGGATGCCGATATAGAGGCTGTAGGTCTTGGGCACGCTGCCCGCCTTTAAAATAGGCTCCTGCAGATCGGCAATGGCCTTGGCCATCTGGTATTTCTGCCGGGAGCAGTCGAACCGGCCCAGGAAAAACTGGTCGATGTCCTCCTCGCTCCAGCCAGCGGCCCGCTTATCGTGGATGAGGCGCACCGGGCGGACGCCCGTCATCTTGCCCCAGGGCGGGCGGATGCCCGTCCATGCCCGCAGCAGGTCATACGTCAGGCTGGCAAGCGCAAACTCCGGCGTCTCGATATCGGGCAGGAGGGCCTGCGCCGTTTTGCTCTTTCCCTGCTCCCGCACCATGGCCCAGAGGCCGTCCGGCTTTTTTTCGGCCCAGACGCAGTCTTCGCCGTCCTCCGGGGCGGTAAGGGTCAGGGGTGCCATGGGGTAAAACAGCCGGACCAGATGCTCCACCTCGTAGCCGGAGGGCAGGCCTGTGATATATATTTTCATGCTTTATTCCGCCTTTGCGTTCCGGAGCGCCTGCCGGATATAGAAGTTATTGTCCAGCTCCTGCCCCATGGTGGAAAAATCCCCGTGGCCGGGCAGCAGCTGCGTCCCGCGGGGGATGGGCAGCTTTGCAAACTTGCGCAGGCTCTGCTCCATCTTGCGGTCATCGCCGCCCTCCAGGTCGGTGCGGCCCATGCTGCCCTGAAAGACCGTGTCCCCGGCAAAGAGGTACTCGCCGCAGAGCAGCACCACGCCGCCCTCCGTGTGGCCGGGGGTGTGCCAGACCGTGAACTTGAGCTCATCCACGGCGATGGTCTCCCCCTCCTCATAGCCGCTGTCCACATCGGCTGCTTTCAGGGGAAGCAGCTGGGTGCCGCGGCAGTCAACCGGCTCACAGTAGAGCTTGGCCTTATGCTCCCGGCGGAGGGTGCCTGCACTGCCCACATGGTCATAGTGGCCGTGGGTGCAGAGGATGGTGGTGAGCTGCGCGTTGTGCTCTTTTAGAATTTTATCGTACTCCTGCACCTCGGCGGCCGGGTCAATGATGACCGCATGGCCCGCGTCCGAGATGAGCAGGAAGCTATTGGTGTAAAACGGCGCGGGGCCGAGAAGATGAAATGCCTGCATCGTGTTCTCCTTCACAAATATCTTGGCTCGCCCTCTGAAAGACTCCCTCCGGCCGGAGGGAGATGTCGCGTAAGCGACAAAGGGAGGCCGAGCTGGCGCAAAGCGCCTGAGAGGGCGCTCTTACTCTTTATGCTTCCACTCGTCGGTATCAATGACGATGGTGCAGGGTCCCTCGTTGACGAGGGAGACCTGCATGTCGGCTCCGAACTCGCCGTGCTGGACCTCCTTGAGGCCCTGCCGATTCATCTCGGCAAGGAACAGCTCATAGGCATCCACGGCCAGCGGGGGCTTTGCCGCCTTGATGAAGCTGGGACGGAACCCCTTGCGGGTGTCGCCGTAGAGGGTAAACTGGCTCACCACCAGCGCCGAGTACCCGAGATCCTTTGCGCTGAGGTTGAGCTTGTCGTTTTCGTCCTTGAAAATGCGCAGTCCCGCGCATTTTTCCGCCAGCTTGGGCACGATGTCCAGCGTATCGGTATCTTTGACGCCCAGCAGGATGACGAGGCCGGGGCCGATGGGCCGGGGCTCCCCGCCGTTGACCCGCACACTGGCGGAGGAGACGGCCTGAATGACAGCACGCATGTTGTTAACTCCTTGTCACCTTGAGCACATCCTTGATCTTGGAAAGGCGGGCCACCACCCGGTTGAGGTGCTCGGTATTGTTGATGCCGATGGTCAGGCTGACCACGGCGCAGTTGTTTTCCACCTGGCGGGCGTTCATGGTGTAGATGGGCACCCGGATATCCGCCAGAGCCGCCAGCACGTCCCGCAGCAGCTCGTTGCGGTCCAGCGCAATGATTTCAAGGCCGGCTTTGTAGCTGTCCTTGACGCTGTCGGCCCAGTAGGCCTTGACCCAGCGGGGAGCGTTGGTGGGGTCTTTCATGCTGGCAATGGCGTTGACACAGCTCTGCTTGTGGATGGAGACGCCAAAGCCGCGGGTGATAAAGCCCACGATGGGGTCCCCGGGCAGGGGCGAACAGCACTTGGCAAACTTGATGGGGGTGTTATCAAAGCCTTCCACCACCACGCCATCGGTGGCATGGACCTTGCTCAGGTCCACCTTGGCCAGCTGCTCGTTCTTATCTTCCTCGCTCTTCCGCTTCTGCCACTCTTCTTTCAGCTTGGGCAGGCAGTTGGCGATGGTGATGCCGCCGTAGCCGATGGCGGCGTACAGTTCTTCGGCGTTGTTCTGGCGCAGGCGGCGGCAGCAGCTGCCGATGAACTCATCCAGCTCGTCGTCCGGGATGAAGATCATCTCCCGGCGCAGCTCCCGGGCCAGCGTGTCACGGCCCTCCTGGATGTTCTCCTCCCGGCGCATCTTCTTGAACCAGTTGCGGATCTTGCTCTTGGCCTCGCTGGTGCGCACGATCTTGAGCCAGTCGCGGCTGGGGCCCTTGTCCGCCGGGCCGAGGATGACCTCGATGATCTCGCCGGTGGAGACGATGTGGTCAATGGGGACCATCCGGTTGTTGACCTTGCAGCCCACCATCCGGTTGCCGACGGCGGAGTGGATGGCGTACGCAAAGTCGATGCAGGTGGCGCCCGTGGGCAGGTTGATGACATCGCCCTTGGGGGTAAAGGCAAAGACCTCCTCGGGGAGCAGGTCGCTCTTCAAATCATGGAGCAGGTTCCCGGAGTCCTCGCTGACGCGCTGGTTTTCCAACAGCTGACTCACCCATGCCAGACGCTCGTCCAGCTTATCGTGGCCATCCAGGCCCTCTTTATACTTCCAGTGGGCTGCAACGCCGTACTCGGCCATCTCGTCCATCTTGCGGGTGCGGATCTGCACCTCAAAGGGGACGCCCTCGTGGCCGATGACCGTGGTGTGCAGGCTCTGGTAGCCGTTGGGCTTGGGGGTAGAAATATAATCTTTGAAGCGGTTGGGCAGCGGGTGGTACATATCGTGGATGAGGCCCAGGGTGCTGTAGCACTCGGCCAGGGTATCCAGAATGATGCGGACCGCATAGATATCATAGATCTCGTCAAAAGACTTGTTCTGCATGATGGTCTTGCGGTAGATGCCGTAAATGCTCTTGACCCGGCGCTTGATGGTGGCACCCTCGATGCCGCTCTCTTCCAGCCGCTTTTCGATGACGCTGGACACGCCCGCCAGGAATTCCTCGCCAGCCCGCTCGCTGAGCATCTTGTTGATCTCCTCATAGCCCACAGGGTCGAGGTAATGGAGGCTGCGGTCTTCCAGCTCCTCTTTCACATTCAGGATGCCCAGACGGTTGGCGATGGGGGCATACACCTCCATGGTCTCCCGGGCTTTATCCCGGCGCTTCTGCTCGGGCCAGGCGTCGCCGGTGCGCATATTATGCAGCCGGTCGCAGAGCTTGATGATCATGACCCGGACATCCCGGCTCATGGCCAGCAGCATCTTGCGCAGGTTCTCGGCCTGCAGCTCCTCGATGTTGGAGAACTGAATTTTCGTCAGCTTGGTGACGCCGTCCACCAGCAGGGCCACTTCCTCGCCGAACGAGGATTTGATCTGCTCGATGGTGGTGGGGGTATCCTCCACCACGTCGTGCAGCAGGGCAGCGGCAATACTTTCGGTGTCCATGCCCAGGTCCAGCACCAGCCGGGCCACAGCCAGCGGGTGGCAGATATAGGGCTCGCCGCTGCGGCGGCAGACGCCCTTGTGGGCGTCGTTGGCCATGTTGTAGGCCTTATCGATCATCTCCATGTTGTAAGCCTTGCCGCTGGCCTTGATGGCCTCCACAAGCTTTTCATAGGTCACGATCTCCGGCCGCACTTCCGAGGGCAGAGCGCCCTCCGGCGCATTGGCCGGCAGGGCCGTGGCGGCCACGGTGGCCGTCTCCGGTGCCACCACAGGCTGGTGCAGGTGGGTCTTGGCCGAGTAGGAATCCTCCCCGGCCGACCCCGTTTTTACTTTTTCGTCAGGCATTTTACTCTCCCTCCAAACATTTCAGGATGGGCGCATCGGCCAGGTTTTTCTTCCCAGCCGTGGGCACAAGCTCCCAGAACTTTGCCCCGCCGTGTTCTACCGCGGCAATCAGGCCCACCTGTTCCAGCGCCGTGAGCGCTACCAGAGTTTTTCCCGTCTGCTGCTCGCCAAGCTTGGCAAACAGAGGCTGCAGGTCTTCCGCGTGCCAGCGGCGGGTCTGAAGCTCCCGGTACACCGTGATGATCTCACCGCGCACGGGAGCGATAAGCTTTTTCTGTTCGTCCTGCAGCGGGGTGCCCCGGCGCAGGGCCTGCACCAGCGCGGTCTGCTCGGCCACGGCATGGCCCAGCCCCGCCGGGTGCAGCTCGATGACGCGGCCGGAGAGCTGCGGGCCCCGGGCCGATTCATACACCGAGAGGTTGAGGGCGGCATCCACGACATCGCCCATGGCGTAGGGCAGCTGCTCCGGGTGCATCCCGAACCAGACCGCGTAAATGCTGGCATTCCCCTGCCGCAGGCGCAGGCGGCAGTGCTTTCCCTCCGAGACCGGGTAGATGCCCTCCACCACGGCTTTTTCCAGCAGGAACACCGGGGTGGGGTTCTCGGCTCCATAGGGGGCCAGCTGATCCAGCCGGGCTACGCTTTCCACCGTGACCCGGTCCAGCCGGATGGAGAGGTCGCACTCCAGCGGCGGGGTATACAGCACCGGACACTCCCGGGCCGCCCAATCGTTCATCCGGCGGCGGAGGGCAGGCAGATTCTCCGCCCGCACCGAGAGGCCCGCCGCCATGGCATGGCCGCCAAAACGGAGAAGCAGGTCGGCGCAGGAAGCGATGCACTCGTGCAGGTTGAAGCCCTGCACACTGCGGCCGCTGCCCTTGCCCTCACCGTTCTCATCAATGGAGACGACAATGACGGGCCGCCCGGTCTTTTCCACCAGACGGGAGGCCACGATGCCGATGACGCCGGGGTGCCAGTTCTGCCCCCAGAGCAGGATGACCCGGTCTTCCAAAAGGCCAGGCTCCCGATCCAGCAGCTCCTGCGCTGCCTTGACGATCTCCTGTTCCGTCTCCTGCCGGGAAACATTGATCTCCGTCAGCCGGTGGGCCAGCTCCGCGGCCCGGTCCTCGTCCTCACAGAGGACAAGCTGCAGGGCGGTGACGGCACTGTCCATCCGGCCCGCCGCATTGATGCGGGGGGCAATGGCGTAGCTGACGTTCTCTGCCGTGACGGGCTTGCCCGCAAGGCCTACTTCTTCCAGCAGAGCCATCAAGCCAGGGCGGTCGGTCTGCTGCAGCTGTCGCAGGCCCGCTTTGACCAGGGTTCGGTTCTCCCCCGTCAGGGGCATCACGTCAGCCACCGTGCCCACGGCGGCCAGGTCGCCGCAGTAATCCAGCATCTCCTCCGGCGGGCAGCCGTCCAGCGCCGCGCAGAGCTTGAATGCCACGCCCGCGCCGCACAGGCCCTTAAAGGGGCTGGTGTCGTCGGCCCGGCGGGGATCCACCACGGCCACAGCCTTGGGCAGCACCTCGTGGGGCAGATGGTGGTCGGTGACGATGAGGTCTACCCCCAGGGAGGCTGCAAACTCGGCTTCCTCAATGGCGGCAATGCCGTTGTCCACCGTGACGATGAGCTGGCAGCCCTTGTCGTGGATGGACTGGATGGCGTTTTTGGAGAGGCCGTAGCCATCGCCCTCCCGGCTGGGCAGCATACATTTGACGTTGGCTCCCATCCCTTTCAGGTGCTGGTAGAGCAGGGCCGTGGCAGTCACGCCGTCCACATCGTAGTCGCCAAAGACCACGATGGTCTCTTCGTTGTCAATGGCCTGCAAAATGCGGGCACAGGCTTTGTCCATGTCGGTCAGGAGCATGGGGTCGGTCAGCTCTTCCTCGCCCGCCAGCAGGGTCAGCGCCTCCGTCGGATCGGTGATGCCACGGGCCGCCAGAATGCCCGCCAGCAGGGCGGTTTCTTTCTGCTGGGCGGCCAGGGTGGCATTGTATTGCGCTTCCGTCCAGGGCTCCTCGCTCTGGCTGTGATATTCCAGTTCTTCGGTATTCTGTTCCGCGATGGCGTGGGTCAGCTCCCGCACCGCCGCGCGATCCAGCGTCTTCAGGTTCCAGGCCCGGTAGGTCATAGCATCCCCTCCCCGGTCAGTCCGTCATTCGCCAGCATCCCCTGCAGGGCGGCAATTTCGCTGGAAACATCCAGCGCCACATCGCTCAAAAGCTTATCGTAGAGGTTATCATAGGCCTGGTTGAGCGTATGCAGGATGCCGGCGATATCCCGGCGGATGGCCTCGGCGTTCTCCCCCTGCTGGCCCTGCACATCGTTATAAGTGTGCAGGAGCTTGAGGGTGGTGGGGATATAATACTCTGCAAAACGGCGGGCCTTGGGCAGGCTCTCCGGGTGGGCTTCCAGCCAGTCGCAGATGGCCTGGGTGGTCTTCTGCATGTGATCCAGCTCCTCCACGGCACGCTCGTCCTGCATGAGGGCTTTTTCTTTTTTCAGCACCTGGGCAAAGCTCCGGGCCACTTCCAGGTTGAGAGGCACGGTGTTTTCCGCCTCCTCCGGCTGGGGCTCCGGCCGCGGGGCCTGTTCGGCGGCCTTGCGGGCCTCCTGGGCGGCACGGTAGTCCTCCGCTGTCAGGTAGAGCTTCTCGTCTTTTTCATCCAGCCAGGCCGAGAGCCAGCCCCTGTGGATGTATCCGCGCAGGGCCTTGAGGGCTTTCTGCTTTTTCTGGTGGGTCAGGTCGGCCAGCATCTCCAGTGAGAGGCCCTTTTGATAATCAAACTCTTCGGCCATGTCGGCGTAAAGGTTCAGCTTTTTGCCAGCACGCATCCGGGAAGCACCGGCTGCCGTCATCCAGCCGAACAATGCGGTGATGGCTGTGAATGCCCAGCCGCTGACCCGGATCGCGCCCATGGCAAAGCTGCCAATCGCCTCGCCCCCGGCTACGAACACCTGGGTGATCGCATCCCCCTCGGTGGCAACGGCGTCCCCCAGCAGGGTGCTGGGGGCAAACATGGCGGCAGCACCAAAACAGCTGATGGCCGAAATGCCAAAGATGACCGCAAACGTAATGCCCACCGCCAGCAGGGCCACACCCGCATTGTGGCGCTTTTTGGCGCTGGCGCGGATGTTCTCCACAGGGGTCGGCTCCGGTTTCCGGGCAAAGAACTGCCGGGCCCAGGCCGAGCCGCTGCCGCCTGCCGCCCGCGCGGCTTTTTCGGCCTGCCGCTGGCAGGCCTGCTGGCCCTCCCGCACGGCGCGGCCCGCCGCGTTGATGCCGTAATTGGCCGCATGAACAGCGGCCTTGCCTACATCAAAGGCCCGGTCGCCGATGTCCATGCCCCGGCCCTCAAAGCCGTGGCGGAACGCGTCGGACATGGTATCGCCAAACTCCCGCAGCTGGCGCTCCAGCTCCTGCTGCACCTGTTTTCCCTCGTCGGGGCGGTGTTCTGTATCACGTTGGTTTTCGTTCATGTTTTTACTCATCCCTCTGCCGGGCTGTACCGGCTGATGATGGCCCGGGCTACCCGCAGGCCATCCACGGCGGCGCTCATAATGCCGCCCGCATATCCGGCACCCTCGCCGCAGGGGTACAAACCTGCCAGCTGGGCGCACTCAAAATTCTCTTCCCGTTTCAGCCGCACCGGGCTGCTGGTGCGGGTCTCGAGGCCGGTGAGGATGGCCTCGGGCGCGGTGTAGCCCGCGATTTTGCGCTCGTAAGCGCGCAGGCCTGCCCGCAGGGTATCGGCCAGCTCCCCGGGCAGCAGGGCCCCCAGGTCTGCCGGGCAGACGCCACGGTCATAGGTGGGCTGGACCCGGCTGATCTTCAGCTGACCCCTGCCCTCGAGAAAGCTCTGGATGTTCTCCGCCGGGGCCGCGTACTCCCCTGCCGGGCGTCCAGCGGCGTATGCTCTGGCTTCCAGCTCCCGCTGGAACGCGATGGCCTGGCGGGGATCGTTTGCAAAATCGGCTCCGCCCACGCTGACCACCACAGCCGCGTTGGCGTTTTTGCCGCTGCGGGCATGGTAGCTCATGCCATTGGTGACCACACGGCCTTTCTCGCTGGCCGAGGCCACCACCTGGCCGCCCGGGCACATGCAGAACGTATAGACGCACCGCTCCCCCACATGCTGGGAGAGCTGATACTCGCCCCGGGGCAGGGCCGGGTGGCCGGCTGCCTCGTGGTAAAGGCTCTTTTCAATTTCGCTCTGGAGATGCTCCGCCCGGAAACCGACGCTGAACGGCTTGCACTCCAGCACCAGGCCGCTGTCCAGCAGCATCCCGAACGTGTCCCGGGCCGAGTGGCCCACCGCAAACACCAGCGCCTCGCAGGGGAACGAACCTGCCGTGGTCAAAATACCCGTCAGCGCGCCATTCTTCCGCTCAAAACCGGTGAGGGCCGTGTTGAAATGCACCTCGCCGCCCAGAGACTCGATCTCTTTCCGGATGGAGGTGATGACGCCCCGCAGCAGGTCGGTGCCCACATGGGGCTTCTGCTTCCAGGCGATCTCCGCCGGGGCACCGTGCTGCAAAAACACCTCGGTGACAAAGCCGCAGAGCTCATCCCCGATGCGGGTGGTCAGCTTGCCGTCCGAAAACGTGCCCGCGCCGCCCTCGCCAAACTGGATGTTGGCGTTTTCGTCCAGCTCGCCGGTGGCCGAGAAATGCTCCACGGCCTTGACGCGCTCGTCCAGCGCCGGGCCCCGCTCCAGCACAATGGGGCGGTAGCCCTGCCGGGCCAGCAGCAGGGCTGCAAACAGGCCCGCAGGCCCCAGGCCGCAGACCACCGGGCGGTGGGCAAGCGGCCGGGTGCCGTTCTGGACGGAAAAATCCACCTTTTGGTGCAAAGCGACGCAGGGCGAGGCCCCTGCATAAGCAGATTCCTCACCCTCGTCCTTGAGCGTGACCGCTACCGTGTACACCAGTTTGGGCTGCCCGTGGCGCGCGTCCACAGAGAGTTTTGCCACCCCCAGGTGCCCCACTTTTGCGCGGGGGACGCGTGCCAGATGCAGCGCTTTTTCAAAGGCCTGCGGCTCCCCGGCGGAGAGGGGCAGGCGGATGTCTCGCACTAATATCATGTTTTGTAAATTCTTACTCCAAGTTTCTCGCTTTATTTTCAGCATCCTTGCCCTCTCCGTCATTGCTCCGCAATGCCACCTCTCCCAAAGTGAGAGGCCTTGGCAGTCCCCGCAATGTTTCCGGTTTTGCCAAGGGCTCCCCCTTTGGGAAAGATTTCCCCCGGTCGGGGGAAAATGGCAAAGCCAAAAAGGGGAACAGCTGGACGCCAATAGGCGGCCTGAGAGGGCTAGCCGCCTCAATTACTTTCGATCTTGCACTGCACCATATAGCTGCCCAGCGCAAAAATTTTGCCGTTGGCGGGCACATACAGGCGGCAGGCAATGTTCTGCTGGCCAATGGCCACCGAGAAATCATCGGCGTCGATCTCAATGACCACCTGTTCCGGCGTCAGCGTTTCCAGCGAACCAGCCGGGCCGCAGAGGGTCACGTTCATCAGCCGCTCGGTCTCCACCGTCAGCTGGTAGCTGGAGGGCAGATTGACGACCTGCACGCAGCTGGAGGGCAGGTTCAGGGTCTTGGTCTCCAGCTTGGAGCTGTCAAAGCTGACCGTGATGCTGGAGAGGTTATCCAGCAGGTGGATGCCGGTGGGCAGCTCAATGGGCATCTCGTAGACCTTGTCCAGCGCAAAGGTGGAGAGGTCGATGGTGCCCACGGACAGCGCCGAGAGGCGGTCGATCTGGGACTCCGGACCGGCCACGTTAAGCGTCTTCTTGCTCAGGGTATAGGCCAGCACCGAAGAATCAAAGTCCCGCGGGGCGTTGATGAAGCTGACCTCCACCGGGAGGGTAGCCACCTTGTACACCTGCAAGGTCACGTCCACGCTCTCTTCTTCAAGGGTGGTGTACTCAAACTTGACCTCGCTGCCACTGCGGGTGTAGAAACGCAGGGCGGTGGTCAGGGTGACCGGCTCGGTCAGGTCGCCTTTGTGGGCGACTTCGGCGGTGCAGGTCTCCACCTGGCTCAGCTCGGTGCTGGGGCCGGAGAGGGTAACGGTCTCTTTTGAGACGTCCGTGCCGTACAGGATATACCCATCCGCGATGGTCAGGTAATTGGTGGTCACGGTGATGGGCAGGGTCTTTTCCTCCACCACGTCGAACACCACATCCACGGTGTTGTCGCCGCCCTCAATGGAGACGGACACGCCGGTGAGCAGGGTGCTCTGGCTCCGCACCTGCAAACGCAGGTTCTTCTCGCCGCTGTCCCGCACGCTGGACCAGTCCGGATAGACCACAAAATCGGAGGCCTGCAGGCTGCCGATGGTGTAGCCGTCGCCGGAGAGCTTCAGGTTGACGAACTTTTCCGGGGCGCTGACGATACTCAGGCCGCGGGAAGTATAGGCAGAGGAATCATAGGTGAAATCCACCGGGACATTGGAGATGGTCTTGGTGGTGCCGGGCTGGACGACGATGGTAACCGCCATCCAGGCAATGATGGCACCGATGATGGCCAGCAGCAGGCGGATGCGGCGGTCATTGAGCATACCGCCTGCGGGCTTGATGGCGGGCTTGGTGCCGTCGGGCTTTTTGGGCGCGGTGCTCATTGCTGCTCATCCTCCTTCTGGTTGACCCAGTTCAACAGCTGCTTGGCGCGGTATTTCCAGCTGCTGGTGTCGGTCTTTTCGCTGGTGGTCTCCTTGGGGATCATCTCGTCGATGAGGCGGGTGTAGAGGGTCTGGCGGTCAAAATGGCGGATCAGCACGCCGTTTTTGGCCATGGAGATGATGCCCGTCTCCTCGCTGACGACGATGGCAATGGCATCCGAGTTCTCGGCAATGCCCAGGCAGGCGCGGTGGCGGGTGCCCATGTCCTTGCCGAGGTCCAGGTTGTTGGAAAGGGGCAGCACGCAGCCCGCCGCCTTGATACGGCCGTTTTCAATGATGGCCGCGCCGTCATGCAGGGGGGTACCCTCGTAGAAGATGGTGCCCAGCACCTCCAGGTTGACGGCACTGTTCACCGGCGTACCGGTGCGGACGATCTCCGAGAGGTTGGTGTGCCGCTCCAGCACGATGAGGGCACCTGTCTTGGTCTCTGAAAAACGCTCTGCCGCATCGCAGATGGCAATGATGGCGCTGCGCCAGGCTCCTTTGAGGCTTGGGTCGTTGTAGCGGCCTTTCATATTGAAAAGTTTGCCCGCCCACTGGTCGGTCTGGCCCATCCGCTCCAAAGCGCGCCGGATCTCCGGCTGGAACAGCACCACCAGCGTCAGCAGGCCGACCTGCAGCAGCGAGTTGAGCAGCCAGGTCACCGTGCGCATATTCAGGATATTGGCCACCAGATAAACCACCAGCACCAGCAGCGCGCCCTTGGCCAGCTGACCCGCGCGGGTACGGTTGACGATGCCCAGCAGCTGGTAGATGAGGAATGCGATCACCAGGATATCCAGCAGATCCACCAGCTTAAAGGTCTGGAAATTGGCTATGATCGAGTTCAGAGTCATCGACGTAACACTCCCGTTTTTGTTCCTGCTTTCTTACAGCTTTTCAATGAGGGCAACGGCGTGGGCCGCAATGCCCAGCCCCTCGCCCGTAAAGCCCAGATGCTCCTCGGTGGTGGCCTTAACGCTCACGGCATCCACCGGCATCCCAAAGGCATCGGCCAGCTTCTGGCGCATGGCGGGGATGTAGGAGGCCAGCTTGGGCCGCTGACAGAGGATGGTGGAATCAATGTTCTCGATCCGGTAGCCATGCTCCTTGAGGATCTCGGCCACACGGCGGGCCAGCGCCAGGCTGTCGGCCCCCTCGTACTCCTTGGCGGTGTCCGGGAAATGCTGGCCGATATCGCCCAGAGCGGCAGCGCCCAGCACGGCGTCCATGACGGCGTGTGCCAGCACATCGGCATCGGAGTGGCCCAGCAGGCCTTTCTCATAGGGCACTTCCACACCGCCCAGGATCAGTTTGCGGCCTTCCACCAGACGGTGAACATCATAACCATGACCAATACGCATTGCAGTTCCTTCTTTCTGTTTCGCGCGGGGCAGATCCTCCCGCGTCGTGATCTTCAAATTGGCGTAATCTCCCTGTGTCAGCTGCACGGTACGGTCCGTCAGCTCAAACAGGCTGCAATCGTCCGTAACAAGGCGGGCTTTTTCCTCGTCCAGTTCTTCCAGCGCGGCCAGGTAGGCGGCACGGTCAAAGCACTGGGGCGTCTGCACCGCATACAGGGTACTGCGGTCCGGGGTCGTTTCCACCACACATTTCGCCGGGACCTTTTTGCCATCGCCCCGGGTGGCCTGCTTGATGGTGTCTTTCACGGGCACCGCCGGGGCAGCGGCCCCGCATTTTGCAGCGGCTTCCACCACGGCCTCAATGACCGCCTCGCTCACAAAGGGGCGCGCTGCATCGTGGACAGCCACCAGCTCTCCATGGGCGGCCAGCACACCGTTTTTGGCGCTCTCGGCCCGGGTGGCACCGCCCTGCACCACCTGCACGGGCTTTGTGCAGGCAGCGGCCTGCGCCTCAACGTATTCGCGGTTCTTGCCCGCCACCAGAACGATCTCGCTCACCAGAGGGCTCTCCTCAAACGCGCGGATGCTCCGGCCCAGCACGGTCTCCCCGCCCAGATCAAAACTGAGCTTGTCAAATCCCATCCGGGTGGAGGAGCCTGCCGCCACCAGAACAGCCGATACATGCTTTTCCAAATTTTTTACACCTGCCCTGTTTTTGCACTGCCTGTGCACCGTGGCACAGGGGGATAACGATACATTGAATATTATAGCGTAATCCCTTACAAACTGCAACCCGCCCGCACCCATCAAAAAGGCCCCCATGCAGGGCTTTTGCACGCTGCATGGGGGCGAAATGTTCCGGAAATTATTTTTTACTTCAGGATGGGCTCAATGGCAGCGGCCAGAGCGTCTTTCTGGGCCTGTGCATCGGCCAGATCCTTGCCCAGGGTGGTGAAGTAGGTCTTGATCTTGGGCTCGGTACCGGAGGGGCGCACCACAACGGTAGCACCGTTCTCCAGGCTGTAGATCAGGACATTGGCGGCGGGCAGGCCCGTCTCCTCCGGCTTCTTGTAGTCGGTCACCTTGACCACCTTGTGGCCAGCCAGCTCGGTGGGCGGGTTGTCGCGCAGCTTCTGCATGATGGAAGCCATCTTCTCCATGCCGGTCAGGCCGGGGAACTCAAAGCTGTCCACCTTGTTCAGGTAGCGGCCATACTCCTTGTAGATCTCCTCCAGGCGCTGCTTGATGGAAGAACCGATGCTGCGGTAGTAAGCGGCCATCTCGCAGATGAGCATGGAGCCGATGACGGCGTCCTTATCGCGGACATAGGGGCCAGCCAGGTAGCCGTAGCTCTCCTCAAAGCCGAAGATGAAGCGATCGACTTCCCCGGCAGCCTCCAGATTGGCGATCTGGTCGCCGATCCACTTGAAGCCGGTCAGCACGTTGCGCATCTCGACACCGTAGTGGGCGGCGATGGCATCGGCCAGCGGGGTGGAAACGATGGACTTGACGGCCACGGGGTTCTTGGGCATGGTGCCTTTCTCAATGCGGCCGGCGCAGATGTAATCCAGCAGCAGGGCACCCATCTCGTTGCCGGACACCAGCTCATAGCTGCCATCCGGGCACTTCATGGCGATGCCCACGCGGTCTGCATCGGGATCGGTAGCCAGCATCAGGTCGGCGCCGGTCTCGGTGGCCAGGTTCAGGCCCAGCTTCAGGGCCTCGAAGATCTCGGGATTGGGGTAGGAGCAGGTGGTGAAGTAGCCGTTGGGGTACTCCTGCTCGGGCACGATGGTGATGTCGGTGATGCCCATGTCGTTCAGCACGTGGGTGACCGGGACGAGGCCAGAGCCGTTCAGCGGGCTGTAGACCAGCTTGAGGCCGGCGGTCTTGCACAGGCCCGGGCGGACCTGGCGTGCCTCGATGGCAGCGTACAGGGCATCCTTGCAGTCATCGCCCACAAAGCGGATGAGGCCATCCTCCACGCCCTGTGCAAACGAGATGTACTTGGCACCGGTCAGCACATCGGTCTTCTGGATCTCATCGTACACGATGGCAGCGGCGTCATCGGTCATCTGGCAGCCATCCGGGCCGTAGGCCTTGTAGCCGTTGTACTTGGCCGGGTTGTGGGAAGCCGTGACCATGATGCCCGCGTTGCAGTTGTAGTAACGGGTGGCAAAGCTCAGGGCCGGAACCGGCATCAGAGCATCATAAATGCGCACCTTGATGCCGTTGGCTGCCAGAACACCGGCAGCGGTCTTGGCAAAGATATCGCTCTTAAGGCGGCTGTCATAGCTGATGGCCACCGTCTGGGTGCCGCCCTGGGTCTTGACCCAGTTTGCCAGGCCCTGCGTGGCCTGACGGACCACATAAATGTTCATCCGGTTGGTGCCGGCGCCCAGAACGCCGCGCAGACCGGCGGTGCCAAATTTCAGTGCAACCGCAAAGCGGTCTTTGATCTCATCGTCGTTTCCCTCAATCTTTGCCAGCTCGGGCTTCAGGTCAGCGTCCTCAAGATCCGCTGCCAGCCAGCGCTTATACTCTTCCTGATACATGTTGCACACCTTACCTTTATTGTTTTTTGCCGGGAAAATGGTAGTTTAATCAGCCTAATTATAATATAAGCTTTTACACGCTTTGTGTCAATTCTGTATTATGCAACAAGTTTTCCGTATTAAAACCGGCAAATGGTACAAATTCCCGGGAATCCTCTTCCCCGGGCTCGTCCTCCACCGTGGCCAGCGGGCGGTAGGGCTGGTGCAGGTCATCCAATACATCCAGCCACTGCCCGGGGCCGATCCCGTTCTCGCATAAGTACCGCATCAGCCGCATCACGCGGGCAAAACTGCCGTCCGGGCAGACCACCCGGCTGGTGTAGTTCCCGCCGCCCTGCTGGACACGCAGCTCCAGTACAATGCCCTCCGGCTGTGCACTGGCACTGTAAAGCAATGTGTGTGCCAGCTGTAAGCCTTCGATTTCCGAATAAGGGCGGGTGTAGCAGCAATACTCTCGCGTATTCATAAAAAACCTCCTCTTTTTTTTGACGCATTGACAACGTTCACGCCCTTTACTATAATTTATTTTAGGAATCTTTGCTGTCGAAGTTTGACGTTCAATACCATTCTTTACCATTTCTTAACCGTTCTCTCTCTTGACCGCCCTCCGGGCAAAAGGAGCGCCATGTATTCCGTTATCAGAAGCTTTGGTCTCAATGGTCTCAACGGCTTTGCTGTCGCAGTGGAAGCCGACGTCTCGGGCGGGATGCCCGCCCTCTCCATTGTCGGCCTGCCCGATTCCGCCGTGCGGGAAAGCGGCGACCGTGTCCACGCCGCCGCCCGCAACCTGGGGTTCAAGTGGCCGGACCGCCGCATCACGGTCAACCTGGCCCCGGCCGATGTCCGCAAGACCGGCCCCGTGTACGACTTGCCCCTGCTGCTGGCCGTCCTCTCCTCGGCCGGGCAGATCGAGCCCCCGCCGGAAGAAGCCGCCTTTCTGGGGGAGCTGGCGCTGGATGGCAGCCTCCGCCCGGTGTCCGGCGTGCTGCCCATGGCCCTGACGGCTGCCGCCAGCGGGGTGCAGGCCCTGTATGTCCCTGCGGAGAACGCGGCCGAAGCAGCCGAGGCCTGCGGAGACACCATGCTGGTCTACCCTGCCCACACGGCGCTGGAAGTGGTGGACGCCCTGCGGGGCATCCGGCCCATCTCCCCCATCCGCTGCGCTCCCTTTGACCCCACCGACGCCTGGAACGCCGCCCCGGATTTTGCGGACGTAATGGGTCAGCCGCTGGCCCGCCGGGCCATGGTGCTGGCGGCTGCCGGCGGACACAATGTGCTCCTCATCGGGGCTCCGGGCACCGGCAAATCCATGCTGGCCAAGCGCCTGCCCGGGATCCTTCCTCCGCTCACCCGGGAGGAAGCCGTGGAGACGACCAAAATCTATTCCATCGCCGGGCAGATGCCCAAGGGCCGGGGCCTTGTCACGGCCAGGCCGTTCCGCAGCCCGCACCACTCGGCCAGCGCTGTCTCGCTGGCCGGCGGCGGAGCACAGTTCCGCCCCGGCGAGTGCAGTCTGGCCAACTGCGGCGTGCTGTTCCTGGATGAACTGCCGGAGTTCTCCCGCGAAAGCCTCGAAGTGCTCCGTCAGCCGCTGGAAGACGGTCAGATCACCGTCAGCCGGGCCGCGGGCAGTGCCACATACCCCAGCCATTTTCAGCTGGTCGCCGCTATGAACCCCTGCAAGTGCGGTTACTACGGCCACCCAACCCGGCCATGCACCTGCTCCCTGAGCGCGGTGCGGCAATACCGCAGCCGGGTGTCCGGTCCGCTGCTGGATCGCATCGACCTCTGCGTGGAGATGGACCCCGTTGCCTTTGACGAGCTGCACGGCACCGCCTCCGCTGAGAGCAGCGCCGACCTGCGCAGGCAGGTACTGTTTGCCCGACAGGTTCAGGCAAAGCGGTACGCTGCCCCCGGCTTTGAGGGCGTGCACTGCAACGCCCGGCTCACCGCCGGGCAAGTACGCCGCGTCTGCCGGATGACCCCCGCTGCCGAGCGGCTCCTCCGCGCCTCGTATGAGACGCTGGGCCTCTCCGCCCGCGCCCATGACCGCATCCTCCGGGTAGCCCGCACCGTGGCCGACCTGGCAGGAAAGCAATTGTTAGACGAAGATTCCCTGCTGGAAGCGCTGCAATATCGCGCGCAGGAAAAAGTAGAGCTATAACCGATTTCCAACATCAGAAAAGGCTCCCCGCTGATAAAACGGGAAGCCTTTTTTGTTTGCGGTAAGATTTTCAGAATTTCCGCCAGGTGTCCGGCAGGAAGAGTACCAGCATGGGGAAGATTTCCAGGCGGCCGGCCAGCATGTCAAAGATCATGACGAGCTTGGCAGGGTTGGAGAAGCCGCCAAAGTTCATCATGGGGCCTACCTGATTGAGGCCGGGGCCGATGTTGTTCAGGGTGGCGGCAATGGCGGTAAAGTTGGTCACCATATCAAAGCCATCCAGACTGATCAAGAACAGCGACGCGGCAAAAATAAAGATGTAGGCCGCAAGGAAAACATTGGTGGCGCGGATGGTCTCATGGTTGATGAGCTTGCCGTCCATCCGGGCCGGGGCCACCACCTGGGGATGAAGGGCCTGCTTGAGCTCCTTGCCCAGCGTCTTGCCCAGGATGAGGATGCGGCTCACCTTGATGCCGCCGCCCGTGCTGCCCGCGCAGGCACCCACGAACATCAGCATGACCAGCACTTCCTTGGAGAGGGTGGGCCAGAGGTCAAAATCACAGCTGGAAAAGCCGGTGGTGGTGATGATGGAGCCCACCTGGAACGCCGCATGGCGGAGCGCCACACCCAGGCTGTCGTACATCCCATGGATATTCAGGGTGATGATGCCGATTGCCACCAGAATGATGAGGAAGTAGCCGCGCACTTCTTCGCTGGCGGCTGCCCGCCGGAACCGGCGCAGCAGCAGCAGGAAATAGGTGTTGAAGTTGACACCAAACAGGATCATGAAGATGGTCACGACCCACTGAATATAGGGCGAAAGACTGCCGAAACTGTCGTTCTTGAATCCGAAGCCGCCGGTACCCGCCGTGCCGAACGCCGTCAGCATGGCGTCAAACACCGGCATCCGCCCCACCAGCAGGAAGAGAAATTCCAGCACGGTCAGTGCAAAATAGATTCCGTACAGAATTTTGGCCGTGGACTGTACTTTTGGCACCAGCTTATCCACCTGGGGGCCGGGGCTCTCGGCTTTCATCAGGTTGACATGGGAGCCGCCAGTCAGGGGCAGCAGCGAGAGCAGGAAGACCAGAACACCCATGCCGCCGATCCAGTGGGTGAAGCTGCGCCAGAACAGAACTCCCTTGGGCAGCCCCTCCACGGCGGGCAGGATGCTGGCACCCGTGGTGGTAAAGCCAGACACCGTCTCAAACATGGCATCCACCGGGTTGGGGATGCAGCCCGTGAGCACAAAGGGGATGGCCCCCATGATACTGATGACGACCCAGCTCAGGGCCGTGGTGGCAAAACCTTCCCGCATGTAGAACACCTTGCTGGAAGGCTTGATCCGCCGCAGCAGCAACCCCAGCACCAGGCAGAGTGCCGCCGTAAGCACAAAGACGCCCAGCACGCTCCACTCCCCATAGCACAGGCTGGCGATGGCGGGCAGCAGCAGCAGCGCCGCCTCACAAAACAGAATATAGCTCAGCAGCCGGAACACGATCGCATAATTCATACGTCATGTCCTCCGTCAGTCTTCCACAATGTCCCGCAGGTCGTGCAGGCCGTGCTCCAGCGTGACAACGATGACATTGTCGCCCACCCGGATCTGGTCGCCGCCGCGGGGGATGCGGATCTCATTGCCGCGGGTAATGCAGCAGAGCAGCAGGTTTTTCTTGAGGTGGAGCTGGCTCAGGGGCACGCCCGTGGCCTTGCTCTCCTCATGGACGGTAAATTCCAGTGCTTCCACGCGGTCGTCCAGAATGCGGTAGAGGGTCTTGATGTTGTTGCCCGCCTCGTTCTGCAGGGCACGGACATACTGCACGATGTAATCGCAGGTCATGTACTTGGGGTAGACGATGCTGCCCAGATCCAGCCCGGCCAGAATGTCGTCAAACTCCAGCCGGTTGATCTTGGTGACCAGCTTGCCCTGGGAATGCTTTTTGGCAAACAGAGTCAGCAAAACGTTTTCCTCGTCGATGTTGGTCAGCGCCACGAACGCCTCGGTGGATTCCAGCCCCTCGGAGAGGAGGAACTCGCGATTGGAACCATCCTCGTTCAGGATCTGAGCCCCGGGCAGGGACTCTGCCAGCTCATTGCAGCGGGCCGGGTCCCGCTCCACGATCCGGACACGGACATGATTTTCCAGCAGCTCCTGGCTCAGGTAGTACGCGATGGCGCCGCCGCCCACGATGAGGGCGTTGCGCACCGGGCGCACCGGCAGGTGGATGCGCTGGAAGAACTCGTGGGCCTTTTCCTGCGTGGCAAGGAACGTGACCTGATCGCCGTTCTGGAGCACAAAGTTGCCGTTGGGGATGATGACCCCGCCGTCCCGCTCCACGGCGCAGACCAGAATGTCGCTCTTGAGCCGGGTGGGGATCTCATGGATGGCTACGCCGTCCAGCCCCTGCTGTTCGGTCAGCGCAAATTTAATGAGGCGGACACGGCCGCCCGCAAAGGTATCGATTTTGCTGGCCCCCGGGAAGCGGAGCAGGTGGGAAATTTCCTTGGCCGCTGCCATTTCCGGGTTGATGATGGCCGAAATGCCGATCTGCTTTTTGATAAAGTCCAGCTCATGGCTGTAAGACGGGTTGCGCACACGGGCAATGGCGTGGCAATGGCCCGCCTTTTTGGCGAACATACAGCACAGCAGGTTCAGCTCGTCCGAGCCCGTGACCGCAATAAAGACGTCCGCGTCCTCCACGCCCGCTTCCGACAGGGTGGTGATGGAAGAACCATTGCCCAGGATGCTCATGACGTCGTAGCTCTCGCCAATGTGCTCCACACGGGCCTTATTGGTGTCCACCACCGTCACGTTATGGCCTTCCTCACTCAGCTGGCGTGCCAATGCCGCACCGACCTTGCCGCCGCCTACCAAAACGATCTTCATACCAAAATCCTTTCTTTCCTCACAGGCGGGTGCTCTGCCCTTGCCCGGGAATATCAAATCTTAGTATAGCACATCCGGGCAGAAAGTTCCACCAAATGCGGGCGTTCTCCAACGAATGCAGGGGTTTTGGAGAGGAATCTTAGGCAGATTTAAAATTTCCGCACCCAACACGCAAAAAGCAGGAGCCCGAAACATCTCAGGCTCCTGCTCGCATCTTGAACGAAACCGCTTACTGGTCGTACCGCTCCACGCCGTCCTTGGTGACGAGGGCGTAGACCAGCGGGGCTTCCTCGGGTTGGGTGTCGCCGTAGACCAGGCCGCTGCGGTATTCTTCCGCGGCGGCGGCAAACTTGTCCGGCGCGCCATAGAACGTGGCCAGGCTCTCGCCCTTGTGGACGGTAGCGCCGCGCTTTTTGTGCAGGACGATGCCGGCGGCAAAGTCCAGCGGGTCGCCTTTCTTCTGGCGACCCGCGCCCAGCAGCACGCTGGCAGAACCGATCTTCTCGGCGTCATTCTGGATGATGTAGCCGTCCTGCTCGGCCAGCAGCTCATAGCTGGCGGCGGGCTTTGCAAACAGGCTGTAATCGTCCAGCACGCGGGTGTCGCCGCCCTGGGCTGCGAACATCTGCTTGCACTTTTCAAAGGCGGAGCCGTCCGCGATGACAGCCTCAGCCATGGCGCGGCATTCCGCCGGGGTGCCCCTATCAGCCAGCACCAGCATATTGGTGGCCAGCTGGAGGCAGACCTCGGTCAGGTCGGCCGGGCCCTTGCCCTTGAGCACGTCCATGCTCTCCATCACTTCCAGGCTGTTGCCGATGTTATGGCCCAGCGGGGTGTCCATATCGGTGATCATGGCGGCCACATGGCGGCCATGGTGGGTGCCAATGGAGACCATCAGCTTGGCCAGCTCGATGCTCTGGTCCACGGTCTTCATGAACGCGCCTGTGCCGGTGGTGACATCCAGCAGGATGGCATCCGAGCCGGAGGCCAGCTTTTTGGACATGATGCTGGAGGCGATGAGGGGAATGCAGCTGACGGTGGCGGTCACGTCCCGCAGGGCGTACATCTTTTTATCCGCCACGGCGATGCCCTCGCTCTGGCCGATGACCGAGAGGCCGATCTTGTTCACCTGCGCAAAGAATTCCTCCTGGGTCAGGGCTGTCCGGGTGCCGGGCACGCTCTCCATCTTATCAATGGTGCCGCCGGTATGGCCCAGACCACGGCCGCTCATTTTGGCGATCTTGACGCCGCAGGCCGCCACGATGGGCGCAATGACCAAGGTGGTCTTATCGCCCACGCCGCCGGTGGAGTGCTTGTCCACCTTGATGCCGGGGATGGGCGAAAGATCGACCATGACGCCGCTGTGGGCCATCACATCGGTCAGCTCTGCCGTTTCTTCATCGGTCATGCCGCGCAGGTAGACGGCCATCATCCAGGCCGCCATCTGGTAATCGGCTACCTCGCCGCTGACAAAGCCGTTGACGATGGCTTCCAGCTCTTCCCGGGTGTGGGTGCCGCCATCCCGCTTCTTTGCGATCAGATCATAAATACGCATCGTAGGTCACGCTCCTCTCAGCGGGAACCCTTGTCGTAAGGGATACCCTCGGCCTTGGGGGCCATGCTGTTCTTGGAGGTAAATGCCAGAATGATCATCGAGGCGATGAACGGCATCATGTTGTAGATGTTGCTGGACCAGTGGAACTGTGCCAGGAACGTGGAGTCCGCAATGTTTGCCAGACTCTTGAACACGGCAAAGAACATGGCAGCCCCACAGATGTTGAACGGCTTCCACTGGCCGAAGATCATAACGGCCATGGCCAGGAAGCCTGCACCCGCCACACCGACCTCAAAGTTCCAGGTCTGCACCGGGGGCACGATATAGGCCAGGCCGCCGATGGCACCCAGTGCACCGGAGATCATGACACCTGCATAGCGCATCTTATACACGTTGATGCCCACGGAATCCGCAGCCTGAGGATGCTCGCCGCAGGCACGCAAACGCAGGCCGAAGCGGGTCTTGTACAGCACGATATAGCTGATGATGAGCAGGATGATGCCCAGCGGCACAAAGATGCTCAGTTCCAGCTTGCCGATGCTGAACAGGAACGGCTTGTTGGAGTAGTTCAGCTTGGCGCTGCCGCTGTCGCTGAAGTTTTTGGCAATGACGACGGCCACGGCGGTAGCCAGCAGGTTCAGGGCCGTGCCGCCGATGGTCTGGTCCGCTTTCAGGTTGATGGAAGCAAAGGCCAGCAGCAGGCTGTAGATCACGCCTGCCAGCGCGGCCACCACCACGGCGATGACCACGATGAGCCAGGAGGGCAGGCTCGCCGGGAGCATGGTCAGGGTGAGGACACCCGCCACACCGCCGATGACCATGATGCCTTCCAGCGCGATGTTGATGATGCCGGAGTGCTCACTGAACATGCCGCCCAGAGCGACCAGCATCAGCACGATGCCATACAGCAGGGTATATTTGATCAGAAGCAGCATATCACTTGCCCTCCTTTTTGTTTTCTGCAGGGGCAGGCTCTGCGTTCACGTTGGTCTTATCCGCGTTCTTGAACAGCAGGGCGTGGATCTTGCCGCGGAACAGCATGGAGAATGCGCACAGATAGATGATGATGCCGCTGATGAGATCCGAGATCTCGGTGGGGTAATACTTGGTGGAAAGGAACGAGCCGCCGACCGAGATGTGGGAGATGAACAGGGCAGAGAAAATGGTACCGATGGGGTTGGAACTTGCCAGCAGGGCAACGGAAATGCCGTTGAAGCCCATGGCCGGGAGGCTGGTGGAGTTCAGCGGGTTCCACTGGGACACGTTGGAGAGGTAATACAGGCCTGCGCCGAAACCGGCCAGCGCACCTGCAATGGCCATGGAGAGGATGATGTTCTTCTTCTCGTTGATACCGGCGTAGCGGGCCGCGCTCTTGTTCAGGCCGACCGCCTTGAGCTCATAGCCAAAGGTGGTCTTGTTCAGGATGACCCAGATCAGGACCGCCACGGCTGCCGCCAGGAAGATGGCAATGGTGGTGCTGTTGGTCTGGAACATCTTGTTCAGGCCAAAGTCCGGGATCAATGCCTTGGACAGCTCCGCGCTCTTGCCCAGGTTCAGGGTACGGGTGTTGCGCACATCGTACATGGGGCCGGTGCCGTTCTGGTAGATGAGCTCATTGACGAGGTAAAGGCCGATCCAGTTGAACATGATGGAGGTGATGACCTCGTTGATGTTGAAGTAGGCCTTGAAGAAGCCCGGGATCGCACCCCAGATGCCGCCCAGGATGGTAGCCACCAGCAGGCAGACAAACCAGGGCAGCTTGAGCATGATGGCGCAGTACAGGGCACCAAAGGCACCCAGCGTGTACTGGCCGGAAGCACCGATGTTGAACAGGCCCGTCTTAAAGGCGAAGCCGACGGAAAGGCCGGTCATGACCAGAGGCGCCGCGTTGGCCAGCTCCTTGCCGACGCCATAAGGGGCATCATGGAAGCCGCCCTTGATGATGCGGACAAAGCCGTCGCCCCACGCGTGGGCCGGGTTGATGGCCAGCAGCACGAGGAAGCCGACTGCCATACCAATGACGATGCACAGCAGAGCCGCCATGACGCTCGTGACAGAGCTCTGCAGCCCGCTGTGGGAAAGTTTTTTCTTGTTCATTCCTGTTTACTCCCCTTTCCCCTGCTTGCGGGCACCAGCCATATACAGGCCCAGCTCCTGGACAGTGGTGGTCTTGGGATCAAATTCGCCTACGATCTCACCCTCGTACATGACAAGGATGCGGTCGGAGAGGTTCATCACTTCGTCCAGCTCCAGGCTGACCAGCAGCACGGCCTTGCCCTTATCGCGCTCGGCCACGATCTGCCGGTGGATGTATTCAATGGCGCCGACGTCCAGGCCGCGGGTGGGCTGCACTGCCACCAGCAGCTTGGGGTCTTTGTCGATCTCGCGGGCGATGATGGCTTTCTGCTGGTTGCCGCCGGACATGCTGCGCACGATGGTGGAGCTGCCCTGGCCGCTGCGGACATCGTACTGCGCGATCAGTTTATCGGAGTACTCCCGCACTTTCTCTTTTTGGATGAAGCCGCCTTTCTGGAACTCCGGCTGCCAGTAACGCTGGAGCACCATATTGTTCTCCAGGCTGTAATCCAGCACCAGACCGTGCTTGTGGCGGTCTTCGGGGATATGGCTCATGCCGTCCTTGGAGCGCTGGCGGATGGATTCACGGGTGATGTCCTTTCCGTCCAGCGTAATGGTGCCGCTGGACAGTTTTTCCAGGCCGGTCAGGCCGTAGATGAACTCGGTCTGGCCATTGCCCTCAATGCCCGCCAGGCAGACGATCTCGCCGCCGTGCACCTGGAACGAAACGTTCTTAACGGAGTCTTTCTTGCTCTGGCTGTTGTGCATGGTCACGTTCTTCACGTCCAGCACCGCCTTGCCGGGGTTGGCAGGCTTTTTCTCGACCTGAAGCTGGACATCACGGCCCACCATCATGCGGGAAAGCTCTTCCTTGGTGGTGTCCTTGATCTCCACCGTGCCCATATACTTGCCCTTGCGCAGGACAGTGCAGCGGTCTGCCACCGCCATGATCTCGTTGAGCTTGTGGGTGATGAAGAGGATGGATTTGCCCTCTTTCTTGAACCCGCGCATGATCTCCATGAGCTCGTCGATCTCCTGCGGCGTCAGAACAGCCGTGGGCTCGTCGAAGATCAGGATCTCATTGTCGCGGTAGAGCATTTTCAAGATCTCCACGCGCTGCTGCATGCCAACGGAAATGTCGCTGATGAGGGCGTCCGGGTCCACCCGCAGGCCGTACTTCTCGCTCAGGGCCATGACCTTTTTGCGGGCCTCGGCTTTCTGCAAAAAGCCCATCTTGTTGGGCTCCACGCCCAGGATGATGTTGTCCAGCACGCTGAAGCACTCCACCAGCTTGAAGTGCTGGTGCACCATGCCGATGCCCAGCGCGTTCGCGTCGTTGGGGTTCCGGATGGCGACCTCCTTGCCATTTTTGAGGATCTTGCCCTGTTCCGGCTGATACAGGCCGAACAACACGCTCATCAGCGTGCTCTTGCCTGCACCGTTCTCGCCAAGCAGGGCGTGTACCTCACCTTTACGCAGCTGCAGGGTGATATCATCGTTTGCCTTAATGCCAGGGAATTCCTTGGTAATATGGAGCATCTCGATCACAAAGTCCTCTGCCAATCTGCTCACTCTCCTTTCGTGCCATAGCGACACCGATACTATTCTAGCATCCATTATACCTTATTTCTCTCATTTTGCACACTTCTTTTTGAATTTTTATCGGAATGTTGCAATATAAGTGTTACTTTTGTACATTATACACAAAAAGAGCAGGGCGCTCTTTGGGAAGCGTCCTGCTCTTAAAATGCAGCCTATGCCGCGTTTTGCAATTACTGGATGTAGTTGACCGTGGTGAACTCGCTGACGGTGGGCTTGGTAGCGTCGTCGGAGTTGTTATCGACCACGATCTCGCCGCTCTTGATCTTCTCCTTGACTGCCTCGTACTCATCGGTGGTAAAGGTCTCGAAGTTCCAGCTGTCCTCATCGGTGGGCAGACCGATGTAATCGCCGTCCTCCAGACCGAAGTTGCCATTGGAACCTGCGATGTCGCCCCACTCGCCAGCATCGATATCAGCCAGAGCAGTGTTGACAGCCTCGGTCAGACCCTTCATAGCGGAGGTGATGAACGGGTTATAAGCGTAGGTGCCATCTGCAACGCCCTTTGCACCGATGTAGTTCTGGTCAACGTCAACGCCGATGACGTAGCCGTTGTTCTTCAGAGCAGCCTCCACAGCAGAGGTGTAGATGCCGCCGCCGCAGGCAAAGACGACCTGAGTGCCGTTGGAGTACCAGCCCTCCATACGGGAGGTGATGTTTGCATCGCCGTAGAACTGGCCGCCGTAGAAGTAGTTGATGTCGATGTTGGTGCCCAGCTCCTGAGCAGCAGCGTCAGCGCCCTGCACGAAGCCGTAGCCGTAACGGATAACAGCGGGAACAGCCATGCCGCCCAGGAAGCCCAGCTTGGTCTTGCCGTCCTTTGCAATGGCGTAGCCTGCCAGATAGCCTGCCTGCTCCTCCTTGAAGGTGATGCAGTAGCAGTTGGCGGGGATGGCGTCGGTGCCGATATCGCCCTGAGTCACATCGATGGCGATGAACTTGACATCGGGATACTGGTCAGCAGCCCATGCCAGAGAAGCGCCGTACAGGTAGCCGACGCAGACGATCACATCAGCGCCGTCGTTGACAGCCTGACGGATCTTGGTCTCACGGACCTCATCGGAAGCGTCAGCCTCGGGGATGTAGTACTGGCAGTCATCGCCCATGTAGCTGGAAACAGCAGTCCAGCAAGCCTGGTTGAAGCTCTCGTCATCGATCGTGCCGGTATCGCAGGTCAGAGCGACCTTGACGATCTTGTTGTCGCCGCCCTCAGCAGCGGAAGAAGCCGCGGTGGAAGAAGCGGCAGCGGTGGAGGAAGCGGTGCTGGTGGAGGAAGAACCACCACAAGCGGTCAAAGCAGCTGCGGCTGCGGCTGCGCCAGCCACTGCCAGGAAGTTACGACGAGAAATCATCATAATGAAAACTCTCCTTTTATTTTGAATTCAATTCTGCGTTTTGTTTGCGAAATGCGCACACTTGCACATTTACCGGCTCAAGTATAGCGGGAAGTGATGACAGATGCAAGCGATTTCCGATTACAAAACCTTTACAATATTTTTGCAAAATTCATGCAACAGTACCACTTTTCTTTTCCTTTCGCGGCATTTCAGTCTTCTTTTTCGTCCTCTACGGCCTGATTGCCCGCCACATTGGAGGGACCGAACCCAAAGGGCAGCAGCTCGTCCATGCTGCGCTCCATGAAATCATCCGGCGTTTTGGCCATGATGACGTTCAGCTCCGGGCCGCCAAACTCAAACAGTGCCTGACGGCAGACGCCGCAGGGCGAGGTGATCTGCTTGTTGATCTCGCCCCGGCGGGAGCCTACCACGGCGATGTCCGTAAATTTGGTCACGCCCTCGCTCACGGCTTTGAACAGCGCGGTGCGCTCGGCGCAGCTGGTGGGGGTAAAGGCGGCATTCTCCACATTGCAGCCGGTAAAGACACGGCCATCCTCGGCCCGCAGGGCAGCGCCCACCATAAAGTCGCTGTAAGGCACGTAAGCCCTCTCCCGGGCCTTGAGGGCCATCCGGATGAGCTCCTGCTTTTCTTCGAGAGTCAGTTTCGTCATAGTCGGTTCTCCTTTTTGCAATTTGTAGATATAGCGTTCTTCGTCCTGTGGGACAAAGCCAATGGATTCAAACATTTTCTGCGACTGGGTATTAAAGGAATAGATGTGCGCGAAGCACTCCGCCAAGCCCCTTTCCCGAGCCAGCTCCAGCATTTTTTCGATGACCCTCCGCCCGATGTGTTTATTCTGGTACTCCTTGCAGATGACGATGGCCAGCTCGCCGGTCGTCCGCAGGCTGACGTCACCACAAAGCACACCCCGATACTCGATATAAAACAGTTCCCCGTGTGTGTCCAGATAATGATACATCCGCTTCAGCAGTGGCAAATCATAAACGAAGTCCCTGTTATCTACCTGTTTGCAGAGCTGTGCATCCTGATACCACGCAAGTGCTGTATCGTAGGCCGGATAATACGGAACAAGCCGGATGTTCCCCTCCACAGAAATCGGACTGCGCACCATGTTCACCGTTTCTCTGTTCATCGGCCTCATTCCTTTCTGTGTCGTGTATTTAAGTATAAATCATTCTTTTAAGAAGTGCAAGCGGCGATCATTACGCAGCATTATGCAATGACAGCTCTTGCATTTGTCATTACAAATGAATATAATAGAATTACAAAGGAGGCGCATCAGAATGGCAAATGCAGTCAACGTGAATTTTCGGATGGACCCCGACCTCAAGCGGAGCATGGAGGAGGTCTGCGCCGAGATGGGGCTTTCGATGACGACAGCTTTCACGATTTTTGCAAAGAAAGTGTCGCGCGAGCATCGGATTCCCTTTGAAGTCTCCGCCGACCCTTTCTATTCCGAAAGCAACATCAACCATCTCCGTCAAATCGTCCATGATATTGACACCGGCAAAGCCAAACTCACCGAACATGAACTGATCGAGGTGGACTGATGAGGCTGCTGTGGGAAGAGGAAGCGTGGGAAGATTATTGTCTTTGGCAGACGCGGGACAAAAAGCTGCTGAAGCGAATCAACTCCCTCATAAAAGACATTCAGCGGAACACCTATGAGGGCATCGGCAAGCCCGAGCCTTTGAAGGGAGATTTGAGCGGATGGTGGAGTCGGCGTATCGACGACACTCACCGCATCGTCTACCGGGAGCAGGATGGAAACATCATCATTGCGTCCTGTTACGGTCATTACACGGATACCTGAGAAGCAAAAAGACTGCTGTCGGCCGACAGCAGTCTTTTTGTATTATGCATTATGGTGAAATCAATACTCCGCGCCCAGAGCCACTTTCATCATATCGGTAAAACTCTTCTGGCGCTGCTCGGCGGTGGTGATCTCCGGCGAGACGAAGCTGTCCGAGATGGTCAGCAGGCAGGCGGCGTTTTTGCCCAACACCTGCGCGTTGGCAAACAGGGCAAAGCTTTCCATCTCCACGCAGAGGCAGCCGCGCTCATCCCGCAGCTTTTCCCAGTAGGTGGGCTTTGCGTCGGAGGGCTGGCGGTAGAACACATCCGAGGAGTGGATGTTGCCCTCGATGAGGGGGATGCCCTGCTTGGCAGCCGAAGCGCGGAGCTTGTCGTTCAGGCTCTGGCTGGGCTGGGTGATGTCGCCCTCAAAGCCGCTCTGGACCCGGGCGTAGTTGGACTCGCTCACGGCACCGGTGGCCAGCACGGTATCAAACAGCTTGGCTTTCTCGGTATAGCTGCCTGCGGAGCCGATGCGGATGATGTTTTCCACATCGTAGAACTTGAACAGCTCATAGGAATAGATGCCGATGGAGGGCATTCCCATGCCGCTGCCCATCACGCTGATGGGGCGGCCCTCATAGGTGCCCGTAAAGCCCAGCATCCCACGGACCCCGGTCACCTGCCGGACATCTTTCAGGAACGTGTCGGCAATGAACTTGGCGCGCAGGGGATCGCCGGGCATCAGGACGGTTTTTGCAAAATCGCCTTTCTCGGCATTGATGTGCGGGGTAGACATAGTGCATTCTCCTTTTTATAATGTTATCGTTTCGCAGCAGGGCCCGGCCGCTTTGGAGCCGCAGGCGACCAGCTGTAAATTGACCGATATGCCAAGGGCTCCCCTATTAGGAAAGACTCCCCCGGCCGGGGGAGGTGGCACGAAAGTGCCGAAAGGGGAGTGGCTGGCAATGCGAAGCATTGACTGAGAGGTTATTTTTTCCCCGGGAAGATACTCTGGGGAGGAATATACGAACCATTGAGCCGGATCTCAAAGTGGCAGTGGTTGCCGCTGGAGCGGCCCGTGCTGCCCACATAGCCGATGAGCTGGCCCTGCTTGACGCTCTGGCCCGCGTGGACGGTCAGGGACAGGCAGTGTGCATACACCGAGGTGTACCCGCTGCCGTGGCTAATGATGACCGAGTAGCCGTAGCCCCTGCCCGCGCCGGCGCGCTCATAACCCGCCTTGGTGACCGTGCCGGAAGCCGTGGCATAGATGGGCGTGCCTGCTGCCGCGCAGATATCCACGCCCTTGTGGCCGCTGCTGTACCAGCGGGAACAGTATTTATAGTTGGGGACAGGCCAGAGGAACCTGCCGCTGCCCGTAATGTACTTGGCACCGCCGGTGGAAGCTTTCTTGGTGCCCACCACCACTTTCTTGTTCACCGGCTCCTTGATGGTCTCGGTGGAAAGGATCGTCTGTTCCAGCAGGGCGCCGTTGGTGTCGTAGACATTCCGCATCGTCACGTTCCGCAGGCCGTTCTCACCCTCCTGGGTCGTCCGGGTCACGCCCTTGTTCAGGTCTTTGGACTCGGTGGTCTCGGTGCTGTAGGGGATCTCCTCCTGCCGGGTCTCGACCTTGGTGATCCGGACTTCGAGAGTCGCCTCCTCTTTGGTGACGATGAGCTCGTCTCCCTCTTGGATATTGGAGGTCTCCGTCAGGGGCGCGCCCTTGAAATTCGTGTTCAGGGCGCAGAGCTCTTTAAAGGTCAGGTCGTTCTTCTGGGCAATGGCCCACAGAGTATCGCCTGCCTGGACTTTGTAGATTTTCTCCGCCTGCTGGACACCGGACAGCTTGTTCACGACGTCCTGAAAATCCATGAAGCTCTCGTTGAAGTAGATGCCCTCTTCCAGATCGACGGACTTGTTGAACCCGACGGTCACGTTGGAGTTTTCCTGATCCTCGTAGGGCTCCAGCAGGCTGCTGATGTAGCCGCGCAGGCTGCTGCCGTCGGCGCAGACGGCGGTCAGCTCGCCGTCCAGATACAGGGCCGTGCCTGTGCTGATCTCATCGCTGGCGCTGCTGAGGATGGCGTTGGCCATCTCGTTTTCATCCATCACCGTGTGTCCCACCGAGATGGTGTAGGTCGGCTCAATGGTCCACTCTTTTTTCTCCGTACCGGAGTAATTGATCCGCTGCTGCACGTCCTCGCGGGCCAGGTTAAAGACCGTCTCGTTGGCCACATAGCCCACGGTCTGGCCGTTGACCTGCACCGCCAGCGCATAAGGCTGATACACCATGTGGTTGAACACGGCCACCCAGACAGCCAGCGCGCAGAGCGGCAGGATGTACATGGCCATGCGGGGCAGCAGCTTCACATTGCGCCGGATGCCGTTTGTGAAGAAATGTACACTGGCCTGCAGGGCCGCGCCAAGGCCTTTTTCCTGATGAATCCGGTGGGCATGAACCAGCAGCGCCCCGCAGCCCCGCACAAAGAGGACGATGGGGCCAAACAGGTCCTTGAGCACCTGTGCTGCACCGGGGAACGCCGTGACCATCAGGTCATGGGCCAGCGCTGCAAACCAGGCCGCCACCCACAGGGCTGCCGCGCGGACCCGCCGCCCGGCGCGGACGACGGCATATTCCGTCGAAAAGCCCAGAGCGTACAGGCCCTCGCCCACGGTCTGCACCATGGGGGTGGCCCGCATTTTCTGGGAAACATTGTTCATATGGTGCTGCGTTTTTCGGCGGAACCGATGTCTCCGCAGCAGATGCACACACTGCAGCCGCGCCCAGAGCGAGCGCAGCTTCTCCCCGCGCGGGGCCGTCGGTTTGGGGGCCGACGGCATCTCCTGCTGCGGTTCTGTTGTTTTTTCGTCCAGCAAAAAAGGATGCTCCTTCCGGATTCCAGTTTCTTTCCAGTCAGTAAAACCGCGCCGCAAAGTTTCAAAACGGCACAGTACATCAGTTTATCTTTCTTTTATTATACACTCCGCCCGCACCGAAACAAGCATTATCACAGAATTTGGCGGGAGCTTTCACGGACTTTTCACGAAATATACAAATTCTCGCGTCTCAATCCGTCAAAAGGGCCTGTAGATCCGCCGGGAGCGGGCTTTCCACCGTGATCCGCTGTCGGGGTGCTTCCCAGTCGATCACGATCCCGTCCGGCATCGGTGTATAGGCCGGGATCGTGTATGTCTGTTTTGCACAGTGGAGCGCCTGCCGCCCGACGCGCTCTCGGTGGCCGCCGTAGAGGTCATCCCCGGCCAGCGGGTGGCCAAGAGAGGCAAAGTGGACCCGGATCTGATGGGTCCGCCCCGTTACCGGGACACAGGCCGCCAGGCTGAGGCCATTCTTTGCTTTTAATATGGTATACTCCGTGCGGCTGGGCTTGCCCTCGGGGGTCACGCACCGCCCGATGATGCTGTCGCCCTGCCGCCCGATGGGGGCGTCGATAACGCCGGGGCCGAGAGGCAGTTCCCCCTCCACAATGGCATAGTAGAGCTTTTCCACGCCCTGGGCCAGCAGCGGGGCGGCGTAGCTGTTCCGCGCCGCCAGCACCAGGCCGCTGGTGTCCTTATCAATGCGGTTGACGGGCCGGAAGACCGTGCTCCTCCCCTGTGCCGCCGCCCAGGCCGCATAGCCGTTGGCCAGCGTGTCCAGCGGGTAGTTCAGGGTGGGATGCACGGCCAGGCGGGGCGGCTTTTCCAGCAGGAGGGCAAAAGCGTCCTCGTGGACGACCTGTACCGGGATCTCCGGCTGCGGGGCCACACCCTCACCGTCGGCAGGCAGTTCAAACGAGAGCATCTGCCCGGCGGCGAGGCGGCGGTTTGCCAGGATGGGCTGGCCATCGGCAAAAAAGCCGCTGCCGTGGAATTTCACGGCCCGGGCCAGCTCGGTGGAAACGGCACAGCGGCGCAGAAAATTGCGCAGCAGCACGCCATCCGCCTGCGGCGGCACCGGGAAATACAGTTTCATCCTGCCCGCCCCTTTCCAAGCTCAAAGATAAAGATAGTATACCAAAATTCCGCATCGCTTGCAAATCTTGTTTTTTTATGGTACTATAGGGAGCGGAAAACGAGTGGAACATACGGCGGCGGGGCGGCTTTGACCGCTCTGAGGAAAGTCCGGGCCTCACAGAGCACGGTAACTGCTAACGGCAGCCGAGGGTGACCTTAGGGAAAGTGCAACAGAAAACAAACCGCCGCAGCAATGCGGTAAGGATGAAACGGCGAGGTAAGAGCTCACCAGCGCATGGGTGACCATGCGGCTTTGTAAACCCTACCGGAAGCAACGCCTATATGGGACGGATAGCGCTGCTCGCGTGTCCCGAAGGCGGCACGAACCTGTCAGCAATGGCAGGTCTAGACAGATCGTCGTTTAATACAGAACCCGGCTTACGGTCTATCTCGTTTTCCACTTTTATGGCTTTGGGGGCTGCCGCGGCAACGCGGCGGCTCTTTTTGTTTTTGCAAGTTTTTCCGCCTGTTTCCCAACTGTCACTTTTCGTTTGGGGCAGATTGTGGTATACTATGAGCACGAACCCGGGGCCCTGCTCCTGGTTTTTTGATCAAAACAGACAGGATGTGAAATCCTCCGATGAAAGATGGTTTTTTGAAAGCCGCAGCCCTTTCCCCCGCCCTGCGGGTGGCGGACTGCGTGTATAACACCCAGCAGATCATCGCCCAGCTGCGCGAGGCCGCGGGCCGGGGCGTCAAGCTGGCGGTCTTCCCTGAGTTCTGCCTCACGGGCTACACCTGCGGCGACCTGTTTTTGCAGCGCACCCTCCAGCAGGGAGCGCTGACCGGACTGCAGAGCGTTCTGGACGCCAGCAAAGAGCTGGACATGGTGGCTCTGGTGGGCCTGCCGCTGCTGGTACGGGGCAAACTGTACAACTGCGCCGCTGTCCTCTGCAAGGGCCAGCTGCTGGGCCTGGTGCCCAAGACCTACCTGCCCAACTACGGCGAATTTTACGAAAAGCGCCAGTTCACCCCGGGCAGCACCGAGGTGGAAATGATTGCCGTCTGCGGCCAGCAGGTGCCCTTTGGCACCTCCCTGCTCTTCCGCTGCCGCGAGATGCCCAGCTTTGTGCTGGGCGTGGAGATCTGTGAGGATCTGTGGAGCGCTCTGCCGCCCTCCACGTTCCACGCGCTGGCCGGGGCCACCGTCATCGCCAACCTTTCGGCCAGCGATGAGACGGTGGGCAAAGCCGAGTACCGCCGGGCACTGGTGTCCAACCAGTCCGCCCGCCTGCTCTGCGGCTACCTCTACGCCTCTGCCGGCCACGGTGAGAGCACCCAGGACATGGTGTTTGCCGGCCATGACCTCATTGCCGAGAACGGCACTCTCCTCTCTGAAACGAAGCCTTTTGCGGGCGGTTACGCCGAGACCGAGCTGGACTGCCAGCGGATGGAGAGTGAGCGGGCCCGCAACACCAGCTTTGAGCCCGCTGCAGACGGCTACACCACGGTGGAGTTCAGCCTGCCCCTCACTGAGACGGTGCTGACCCGCTGGGTGGACCCCACCCCGTTCGTGCCCCACAACCAGCAGCTGCGGGCCGAGCGCTGTGAGCTGATTTTGAAAATGCAGGCTGACGGCCTTGCCAAGCGGCTGGATCATGCCCACGCCAAGACCGCCGTCATCGGCATTTCGGGCGGGTTGGACAGCTGCCTGGCCCTGCTGGTGGCCGTGCGTGCCATGAAGCAGCTGGGCCGCCCCACCACCGACGTGCGGGCCGTAACCATGCCCTGCTTCGGCACCACTCACCGCACCCGCAGCAATGCCGAGATTCTGTGCGACGAGCTGAACGTCTCGTTCCAGGAGATCGACATTGCCAATACCGTCCACAGCCATTTTGCCGACATCGGGCAGGATGAGAGCGTGCTGGACGTGACCTTTGAAAACGGTCAGGCCCGCGTTCGCACTCTGGAGCTGATGGACCTTGCCAACCGTACCGGCGGCCTCGTGGTGGGCACCGGCGACCTCTCAGAGCTGGCCCTGGGCTGGGCCACCTACAACGGCGACCACATGAGCATGTACGGCGTCAACGCGGGCGTGCCCAAAACGCTGGTGCGCCATCTGGTGCAGTACGAGGCTGACATTGCCGCCTCCGAAGCGCTCAAGACCGTGCTGCTGGACATTCTGGACACGCCGGTCTCCCCGGAGCTGCTCCCCGCCAAGGACAACGGCGAGATCGCGCAGAAGACGGAAGATCTGGTTGGCCCCTATGAGCTCCATGATTTCTACCTCTACCATGTGCTCCGCTTCGGCTTTGGCCCGGCCAAGATTTTCCGGCTGGCAAAGGCCGCCTTTGCAGGCCGTGCCGAGTACCCGGACAGCGTGCTGTACAAGTGGCTGCGCAACTTCTACTGGCGGTTCTTTGTCCAGCAGTTCAAGCGCAGCTGCCTGCCGGACGGCCCCAAGGTGGGCAGCGTGACCCTCTCGCCTCGCGGCGACTGGCGGATGCCCAGCGACGCGGCAGCTGCCCTCTGGCTGGCCGAACTGGAGCAGATCCCGCTCAACGACAACATTGGATAACAGTTCATGAAACACAAACAGCTTCTCATCAATCTGATCTTTGCCGTCGTGGTTCTTGGAATCGCAGGCGGGTGGTTTGCCTGGCGGGCCGCCCACCGCACGGGTGCAGCGGCCTTAGCCGCTGCCCTGACCTACGGCGACGCCAACACGGTGCTGGATCTCCCGCTGACCAAGGATGCCACCTACGATGTGGACACCGGCTACCTGACCGTGCACATTCAGGTGCAGGACGGAGCCGCCCGCTTTGTGGACTCCCCCTGCCCGGACCACATCTGTGAGCATTACGGCTGGCTGCGGGAAGAAGACCAGACCGCGACCTGTCTGCCGGCCCGCGCCGTGCTGACCATTGTTCCCGTGTCCTGACCCATGGCCAGGCACACTGTCAAAGGAGAGTATTCTCATGTTCGATGAAAATGACCGTTCCTCCCACCCGGACGATACTTCCCGGCACATCCGCCGGGGCGCGCGGCACGAGGACGACAAGACCATTGAGGTGGACAGCTCGGCGTTCTTTGCGCCGGAGGTGCCCCAGCCCCAGTCTCCGCCGCCCAAACCGCCCCGGAACAATCCCCCCTCCCACAAGGCACCGGAGCCTCCCCGGGAGCACAAGATGACCATTCCGGGCGAATCGACCCCGAAACGAGGCGTTATTTTGCTGGTATTACAGGCAATTTTAAGTGTCGGCGCTCTGGTGCAGCTGTGGCGCACCCAGATGCTGCCCGCGCTGTATCTCATCCTCATCACGGCACTGCTGGTGCTGCTCTGGCTGCTGGTCAAGCGCTGCCAGGAGTACAAGACCCCGGGCGCTGTGTCCCGGGTGTTCTCCCTCTTCCTCTGCGCCGGGCTGGCCGTGGGCTGTGTCTGGGCACAGCAGGGCCTTGCCGCACTGGATAACGTCACCTCCGGCCTCATCACCGGCGCGGAAGCCAATAAGATCACCAAAGAGCCGTTCGTGGTCTACCTCAGCGGCGTGGACAACCGCGGTGAGCTGACCGAAAAGGCCCGCAGCGACGTGAACATTCTGGCGGTGGTCAACCCGGAGACCAAGCAGGTGGCCCTCATCAACACCCCGCGTGACTACTATGTAGACCTGGCGGGCACCGACAGCAAGGATAAGCTGACCCATGCCGGCCTGTACGGCGTGGAGACCAGCATGGCGACGCTGGGCAACCTCTACGGTGTAAATGTGGAACACTACATCCGCATCAACTTTGCAGGCTTCATCAGCATCATCGACGCGATCGGCGGCGTGGATGTCTACTCCGACCAGGCGTTCACCTCGGTGGGCAGCCCCGGCTACTACGACCCCACCACCTTTGCCGAGGGCTGGAACCATCTGGACGGCAAATCCGCCCTGGCCTTTGCCCGGGAGCGCCACGCCTTTAAGACCGGCGATATCCAGCGCGGCATCAACCAGATGAAAGTCATTGACGCCATGGTGGAAAAACTCAAGTCCCCGGCCCTGCTCATGAGCTTTTCCAAGCTGATGGATGCAATGGCGGACTGCTTTGTGACCAGCCTGTCCCAGGAGCAGATCTCGGCCCTGGTCCGGATGCAGCTGAGCGACCTGTCCAGCTGGGATATCCAGAGCTACAGCGTGACCGGTACCGGTGCCAAGAGCACCAAGTGCTACTCCGCCAAGGGCCAGAGCCTCTATGTCATGAAACCGGATGAAAACTCCGTCAACGAGGCAAAAGCCCTTGTCGCAGCTGTGCTGGGCGGGGAAGACAAGCTGACCAGCACCAGCCAGACCCCGGAGAAGACCGACGTCCACACCCCGACGGCAGACCCCAACGCGGCGGTCTCCGTGCCGGAGGAGGCCCCGGACAGCGTGATCGTCGAAGAACCCGCCGAGAGTGTCCCGGAAGAGACCCCCGCCGATGGGGAAACCACCCCGGAGACCCCCGCCGATGGGGAGCAGAGCGCTTCCACGGAAGCACCGGCAGAATCCGAGGCCCAGCCTGCGCAGGGCGGCGAGACGGGCGGCGAAAGCCCCGCCATCTCCATGCCCAGTCAGGAACAGCTGGAGCAGGCGGCCTCCTCCCTGCATCAGGCCGCTTCCACGGTGCTGGATGCTCTGTTTGGCTCCTCCAGCTCTTCGGAGGCCACGGATCCCAACGCTGCCAGCGACGCTGCATAAACCCGGATATCACAAGACCCCCGTTCCATCGGAACGGGGGTCTTGCTTTTCTCGAATCCGCTTACTTCAAAATCTCCGGCAGCACGCTCTGGCCGTCCAGGCTGGAAGCGTCCACACCGAGGTAATCGCAGATGGTGTGGGCGATGGTGCCAAAGCAGAGCTTGGTGCCCAGATCCACGCCGGGCTTGACGCCCTTGCCGCAGATGAGGTAGGGCACATACTCGCGGGTGTGGTCGGTGGTCTTGGTGTAAGAGGGGTCGCAGCCGTGGTCGGCGGTGACCATCAGGAGGTCGCCCTCCCGCATCCCGGGGATGAAGTCGGCCAGGAAGTGGTCAAACTCGGTGGCGGCGGCAGCGTAACCCGCCACGTCGCGGCGGTGGCCGTAGAGCATATCAAAGTCCACCAGGTTGACGAACGCCAGGCCCTCGAAATCACGGGTCTGCAGGGCCTTGGTAAAGGCAATGCCGTTGGTGTTGCCCGTGGTCTTGATCTTCTCGGTGACGCCCTCGCCATCAAAGATATCAAAGATCTTGCCCACCGCGATGACGTCCTTGCCGGCGTCTTTCAGCAGGTCGAGCATGGTCTTGCGGGGCGGCTTGAGGCTCAGGTCGTGGCGGTTGGTGGTGCGGTAGAACGTATCGGCCGTGTGGCCCAGGAACGGCCGGGCGATGACACGGCCCACGCCGTATTCCCCTTTCAGCATCTCACGGGCGATCTCGCAGTAACGGTAGAGCTCGTGCACCGGCACCAGCTCCTCGTTGGCGGCCACCTGGAACACACTGTCGGCACTGGTGTACACGATGAGGGCATTCTCTTTCATGGCCTGTTCGCCGTAATCTTTCAGCACCTGGGTGCCGGAATAGGGCTTGTTGCAGAGCACTTTGTGGCCGGTCTTCTCCTCAAACTCCTGGATGAGGGCATCGGGGAAGCCCTCCGGGAACGTGGGCAGCGGCTTGGGGCTGACCACACCGGCGATCTCCCAGTGGCCGATGGTGGTGTCCTTGCCCATGCTCTGCTCCTGCAGGCGGGCAAAGGCACCCTCGGGGGCGGAGCTCTTCTCCCCTGCCGTCACGCCGTCAATGTTGAACAGGCCCAGCTTTTGCAGGTTGGGGCAGTGGAAGTTGGGGTGCTTGGCAATCGCGCCCAGGGTGTTGGTGCCCGCGTCGCCAAAGGCGGGGGCGTCCGGCTCCGCGCCAATGCCAAAGCTGTCGAGAACGATCAGAAAAACACGCTTTTCCATTTGCAGTGGTTCCTCCGTTTTTTCAAAATTCGGGTCCCTGCTCCCGGGGCACCATGCACCCCAAAAAGTGAGACTTTTTCTTAGCTCTATTATAGGCGCAGTTGGCTGTTTGTGCAAGCCTTTTGTTGCAGTATCGTGCCCTCGGACATGGTTTCAGCAAATTTAAGGGGCCAAAACCGACTGCTCAACCAATTTTGGCGGTTGGTATAAAATCTTAAGGGTTTCTTAGCAAATATTTTTCTTGCTCTATTGTATCCAAGTGTTTATAATATAAGACGGTGGAGTTTTGAACAAACAAACCATCAAGCGTTTTCCCTGGCAGTTTGGCTCTGCCAGAAGCAGCGGGAGGATGTAGTTTCCGCTGTGTGATAGAGTGAAATTTGAAGAGACGTAGTTGGAGGTACTTTATATGAGAAAAACAAAGATCATTTGCACCCTGGGCCCGTCCACCGATAAGGACGGCGTGCTGCGCGAGCTGGTCGCCAACGGCATGAACGTGGCCCGTTTCAACTTTTCCCACGGCTCCTATGAGGAGCACAAGGGCCGCCTGGACAACCTGAAAGCCATCCGTGCCGAGCTGGGCAAACCCGTGGCTGCTCTGCTGGACACCAAGGGCCCCGAGATCCGCCTGAAAGAGTTCAAGAACGGCGTGGAGATGCTGGAAGCAGGCCAGACCTTTACCCTGACCACCCGTGAGGTGGAGGGCACCAAGGAGATCTGCTCCATCACCTACAAGGACCTGCCCCAGGATGTGCACGAGGGCGGCACCATCATGCTGGACGACGGCCTCATCAAGCTGCGCATCACCAACGTGACCGACACCGACATCACCTGCGAGGTGCTGAACAGCGGCAAGATCAAAAACAAAAAGGGCGTCAACGTGCCCGGCGTCCACCTCTCCATGCCGTACCTGAGCCAGCGCGACCGCGACGACATCATCTTCGGCGTGCAGCAGGGCTTTGATTTCATCGCCGCTTCCTTTGTGCGCACCGCACAGGACGTGTACGACATCCGCAACCTGCTGAACGAGTACGACTCCAACATCCGCATCATCGCCAAGATCGAGAACCGCGAGGGCGTGAACAACATCGACAGCATCCTGGCCGCCGCCGACGCCGTCATGGTTGCCCGTGGCGACCTGGGCGTTGAGATCGACTTCACCGAGCTGCCCGGCATCCAGAAGAGCGTCATCGACCGCTCGTTCTCCTTTGGCAAGCCCATTGTCACGGCTACCCAGATGCTGGACAGCATGATGGTCAACCCCCGGCCCACCCGTGCCGAGATCTCTGACGTGGCAAACGCCATCTACGACGGCACCTCTGCCATCATGCTTTCCGGTGAGACCGCTGCAGGCGCTTACCCCGTGGAGGCCCTCAAGACCATGTCCGCCATTGCCGAGCGCACCGAGAACGAGGTGCACTACCGCGACAACCGTCTGGTGGATGCCGGCAACGGCCAGATCAGCGTCAGCGATGCAACCGCGCACGCTGCCTGCCTGACCGCCAAGGACGTCAACGCTTCCGCCATCGTCACGGTGTCCGAGTCCGGCAACACCGCCCGCCTGCTGAGCAAGTACCGCCCCGCACAGCCCATCATTGCCTGCGTCATGAACGAGCAGGTGCAGCGTCAGCTGGCCATCTCCTGGGGCATCACCCCGCTGATGATGGCTCTGGCCCACAGCACCGATGAGCTGATCGAGATGTCCACCAGCCTGGCCAAGGAGAACGGCTACCTGCACGACGGCGAGCTGGCTGTTGTCACCGCCGGCGTCCCCGTGGGCGTGTCCGGCACCACCAACATGATCAAGATCCACATGATCGGCAACTGCCTGGCTACCGGCGTGGGCATTGGCCCTGAGGGCTCTGCCCTGGCCAACGCCACCGGCAAGGCCTGTGTCTGCCACAACCTGGACGAGCTGCGGGCCAAGTTCAAGCCCGGCATGGTCCTGGTGGTGCCCTCCACCTCCAACGAGATGCTGAGCTACGTCCGTGACGCCGCCGCCCTCGTGGTCGAGGAGCCGGGCCTGAACAGCCACGCTGCCATTGCCGGCAAGGCTCTGCTCAAGCCCACCATCGTGGGTGCCGCCGGTGCTACCAGCCACATCCGTGATGGCCTGATGGTGGCCGTGGACTGCGCGCACGGCAGCGTGCAGCGCCTGCAGGCCTGATTTTACCCGAAAGATTGGGAGGAAGTAGCAATGGAACGGATCGCAAGCTTTTGCGTGGACCACACCAAACTGGGCCGCGGCATGTACCTGAGCCGCCAGGACGGCGATGTGCTGACCTGGGACATCCGGATGAAAAAGCCCAATCAGGGCGATTACCTGACCACCGGCGCGGCCCACACGCTGGAGCACCTGTTTGCCACCTACGCGCGGAACAGCGCCTACAAGGACGGCGTCATCTACGTCGGCCCCATGGGCTGCCGCACCGGCTTTTACCTGCTCACCCGGGGCCTGACCCCCGCCGAGGCGCTGGCCCTGACCGTGGACTCGTTCCGCTTCATGGCCGCTTTTGAGGGTGCCGTCCCCGGTGCCAGTGAGGTGGAGTGCGGCAACTACCGCGATATGGACCTGCCCAAGGCCAAGGCGGAAGCAGCCGCCATGCTGCCCGTGTTGGAAGCTCTGACCGCTGACCAGCTGCACTACTGATCTCCCCGGAACCTAACATAAGATGCGGAAAAGGCACGTTCTCCCAAAGAGAGCGTGCCTTTTTGTAATATCTGTATAAATTATTCCGATTTGGAATCTTCAGGAAGCCGTCTCCACCCGGGTACAGCGCACCGCGCAGCGGGCACTGCCGCCGGTGGTACAGGTGAAGAGGGTCAGATCCCAGTCATCGCCGTCCGCCTTGCCCACCATCTCTTCGATCTGGGTGGGCTGCAGGGTCTCCACTTTGGAGACGGTGTAGTCCCACTCCCGGCCGTCCATATCCACAAACTGCACCGTGGTGCCTATCGCCAGCCGCTTGACAGGACTGAAATGCCGGGCATAGTTGTGGCCGCAGATGACCAGATCGTCCGTGAAGACCGAGCCCGCGTACCGCCCCGGGGCAATTTTGAGGCCCGGATAGCTCCACTCGCTCATCACGGGCAGGGCCAGCCCGATGGACGGGATGGAGAGATACCCGATGTAATCCCAACCATCAATGGCGGTAACGGTCATCTCCCGGGCGGTGTCGTCCACCTGGGTGGGCACCAGAAGCTGCAAATGGTTCTCCTGCTCGTCCAGCGTCGTTTCCAGCTGATCCAGCACCTGTGCCGCCGCTTTCTGGGCGCGGCCATTGTCCCACTGGTTGTAGCCCAGCAGGCCCAGCGCCCCGGCCAGCAGCAGCGCTCCCAGCAGGATGAGGATGGTTCCAAGTCGTCTTTTCTGCATAGCTCAGTGTTTTTTGCGGAGCAGGATGCCCGCTGCAATGAGGCAGGTGCCTGCCGCCGTCAGCACCGGGATGGGCCAGTTCAGCTGGCCGGTCTGGGGCAGGGTCGGGCGGCCATTCAGCACCCAATCGTCCGGGTTGCCCGGATTGGGAGCCTTGTTCTTATCCGGGCGGCCGTTCAGCACCCAGTCATCGGGGTTGTCGGCACCCGGAGGGGTGTTCTTGCCCGGTTCCTCGGGGAGATCCGGAGTCTCCGGTTTGTCCGGGTTTTCCGGCGTGGTCGGCTTTTCCGGCTCGGTGGGCTTCTCGGGTTCCGTGGGTTTGTCCGGTTCCTCCGGCTTGTCGGGTTCTTCCGGCACGTCCGGCGGGGTGGTGGGCGTCAGCGTGCCCACCTTGGGCAGGGCGTCCACATCGTAGAGGTACGTGTCCTCCTCCACCAGCGGCACCGACACCAGGAACGGGTTGATCTTCTCATACCCGGTGGAAGCGGTGCTCTGGACGACGAGATACAGGCCCAGCGGCAGCCGTGAGAAGACGGCCTTGCCATCGGTGTCCACGGTGAGCGTCTCCCCTTTGCTGTCGGCCGGGCGCTTGTCGTCCAGGGTCCGGGCCAGGTCGCTCTCCGAGAGATCGCCGAGGGAAACGCCGCAATTTTCAAAACCATTTGTATAATCGTAGCTTAAATTTCCATTTTTGCGGCTGATGGAGGCCACCTGATACAGAGTCAGCCTGCCGCCCGAGACAGCGCTCCCGCTCTCGGAATCCCGGAGGGTCACGGTGATGCTGCCTTTCCGGGTGAGCTCAATGCTGGCGGCCGTGGCGGCGGCAAAAGCCGGGGCCGCGCACGCTGCCACCAGTGCGACAGCCAGCAACAGCGCCGCCAGCTGTTTACGAATTTGTTTCATGGGGGTCACCTCTCGTCGTTTTCTCATGTTTGCCTGCTTTCGGACGCTTCCGTGTGGTCACCAGCAGCCAGATCAGCAGCACTGCCAGCATGGGCAGGGCAATGACAGGCGCCGTGATGATGGGGTCGATCCGTGTCGCGTCCGCCGTGACACGGACATGTTTCTGGCCCTCCCGCGTGTTGACACGGTGGCCGCGCACCAGCAGGCGGTGGGTATTGATGCCGTAGGGCGTGCAGGTCATCAGGGTAACGTAGTCCTGCCCCTCTACGGGCTGTAATAGATCCGTCTCGGTGGGGAGGACAATGGAGATCCGGTCCACCTCATAGGTCAGCACCCGGTCCAGCACCGTGATGGTGAACGTGTCGCCCGCTTCCAGCTCGTCCAGATTGGTGAACAGCTTGGCGCTGGGCAGGCCGCGGTGGGCCGAGATGACCGCATGGGTGCCCGCCCCGCCCACGGGGAGGCTGCTGCCCTCCAGATGGCCTGCCGCCACCTGCAAAACACCATCGCTGGTGCCGTGGTAGACGGGCAGCTCCACGCCGATCCTGGGGATGGTGATATACCCCATAATGCCCGTGCCGGAGACGTCCAGCGTCTCGTCATAGCCGGAGACCTGCTCCGGCGTGAAAAACGAATTGGGCGTGGCCGCCAGCCGTTGGTTGTAGGCGTCCGCCGCCTCAAAATAGGCGGTATAGTCCGCATCCGACATCTCGTTGACCGTCTCGTCATAGCTGGCCAGCGCGCGGGACTGGTGGCGCTGGTTGACATAATCGCTGACGGTGGGATATAACATCACGGATAGACCCACGAGAAAGATCAGGATTAAAATTATGGTACTGCGGTTCTTTTTCATGGGCTACTCCCTAATGTTATCAGGATATTTTTTGCTTTGGGGTTTGGTTTAGCGCTTGTTCTCCATCCGCTTCTTGGTCACCAGCAGGACCACGGCCACAGCCATCAGGCCGCCGCCAACGACGTAGAAGACCGTGGTGCCCATGCCGCCGGTGGAGGGCAGGGTGGTGCCGGACTTATTGATAACATTCGTCGTCAGTGCGCCAGTACCCTTATCCGGAGTGAATGTAATCTCTCCGGATGCAGCGTTGCCAGTGAAAGCAGTGATAAGATCGCCGCGGACGCCCTTACCATCCCATTCAGTTCCATGCGTAGCGGTAACCGTAAAGGTAATCGGGTCAATGGTATTGTAGCCCTCCGGGGTCACAATCTCAGTCAGCGTATATTCACCGTCATCCAGACCTTTAAAAGTAAACCGTACGCCATCCTGAGACTTCGCAACAGTAATGTCCTTCGTTGTGCCATCTTTCAACTTTTTGGTCAGAGTAAATTCTGCACCTTTCAGCTTATTGTTCTCTCCAACAGAGTTTGCATACTTGTTGACAACGACCTGATAGGTAAAGACAACAACGTTATCCCAAACCGTCTTATCTTTAGAACTCGTATCTCTGGGGTTGTTAGAATACTCGAGTTGTGCCTTATTGAGGTTGCCGTTGCCACCAATCACAGCGTTAGGATTCAGAGTAGAAGTATACTCCACACGGATCACACTGCCTGCATGGACCTCAGAAATCTGCTTCAGGTCATTAAAAATGACTTCAAAGGTGCAATCTTCACCCTGCGCAAAATTAGAAGTTTTAACCTCAAATCCAGTCTTGATTTCCGTATCATCAACATAAACCTTGACAGAATTGCTGTTGAATGTCAGGCCAGCTTCTTCCTCATCGTGGAATGCAAAGTAGTAACTGGTATACTCTGTATAGTCAGCCGGAACCGTACCCTCCAGCTTGAACGGGATTGCATCGCCAATATCATGGTCTGCAACATCCTGCCAATCGCCGAAATCATTATCCGTGGTGTCGTTCTTATCTTTCAGTTTTTTCTCAAAACCCGGGACATTGGAATTTTTGGCTTTGATTATAACATCACCAACCACTTCCGTAATGTAAACTTCATTCTCTGCGGTTGCAGTTGTATCTTTAAATAGATAATAACCAGGAGCAACCTTGGCAGAATTACTGTGAGTGACAGTCGCAACCTCCTTGCTGTTTAGGTCAGCGTATTCTTCAATCACCGCAAGTTTTTCTGCATCCGAACCACTCACAACAGCAGCCAGTCGATTTAACACGTTCTCGCTAACTTTACCGCCGGCATCGACACCCTCGTCACGGTTCTTACTGTTCTGGCCCCATTTCACATTGGACAGCTTGTTGGTTGTACCCTCCTTGCTATAATCACCCGTAAAAATCTGGTAAACCTTGTATGTATGACTACTTCCCGCCGGGACAGAAATTGTATACTGATTTGCTCCATCCGCAAACGCCGGGACGGCCATGGCCAGCACCAACGCAAACGCTGCAAGCAGCGCCAACACGCGTTTTACTCTTTTCATATTTCTTTACTACCTTTCTTACGTTCCCTCTCTGAGACGCCAGAGAGGGGATTTATTTTCCTACGTTCGGTTTGTTGCCGGGGTCAGAGCTGCAGGAGTCACTCTTCCCCCCTTTTCCGCTTGCGCCTGGAGTTATATCCACACAGCACCGCGGCCAGCGCAATGGCCGCGCCGCCTGCCGTGTAAGGAACCGTGCCGCCCGGGGAGCCGGTGGAGGGGAGCTCGTAGACGGGCTCTTCCTGCTCCGGGGTTTTGGTGTTGACCATCGTGATCAGGCCGCTGGTCACACCGTTGGTGGTGCTGTAGCTGACCTGATAATCCGCGCTGGTGTTGATTTCTTCCACTTTGTAGCTGTAGTAGACCGTACTCCCTGCCTCATCTTTGTCAGAACGCGGCAGATTAGGAATCGTCATACGCCACTTGTCACTGGAAGAGAGCGTATAGGGTATACGTTTTACCTCTGTATTAGTTGGCTGCGTCGGCGATTGATAAGTTGCCTCAATGTTGTGGCTATCGCCATTATGCACAAGCTTACCATAAATCTGGTTTTCGCCCGCTTTCAGTTTACATTCATAAACCCAGGTAATGCCCGATTCATTTTCAGGTTCTTCTGTTTTAACAGGGCTGATCGTCTGGTTGTTCCAGTATATGACCGGGACGATACCTCCATTATACTGAATCTCACCTCTCTGTGGATAAGTAACCTTAAGCGTCATGACCGTATCTTCTGTATACAGCGTATCTCCCGCAAAAGTCATCCTTACCTTGTTGTTCGCCGTGTTGACAATTTGGCCTATTACAGTAGCAGACTTTCCGCTGACAGGCTTCTCCTTACTGGAATACATTACCAACTGAAAATCAATTGAATCCGGCGGAGAAGCAAGCGGCGTACCATCGGAATTATTCCACTTCTTTTCCACGGTTACAGAGGTCAGGTTTGGCTCGTTTTCCACATAGACCAGCTTGGACTCGCTGTTCAAATCCACTGCAGACGCCGGGATATTCTCTGGCAGAATATGCGTTGTATCCGAATCATCTTCAAAGTAGAAGTAAACGGCTTCCTCTTCCGGATTTTCCGGCAACGCATAACCGTTCGGCGGAGTAATTTCTACCAGACGGTATAGCGTATTCGTAAGGTAACCCGCTCCGGACTTTTCTATAGTAAACTGGCCTTTCTCGTTTGTCGTATAGGTTTTACCCTCTACGTCCACGAACTGCGTACCATCGTATTGTTGCAGCTTAAACTCTGCACCCGGCAATACATTGTAGTATTTGCCGCTTTCCACTTTTTTGATGGTCAGGGCATGGTCTCTGTACACACCACCACCGGCACCGGCGTTACTATACTCATGCTTGTCTCGATACTCCGCACTCTTATAAGAAGTACCTTCCAAGCTTGCCGTATTGGTTACAACACCGTTCAAATATCCATAGCTCCACCAGTTTGGATATACCGTGTCAATATTGCTTTCGAGCTCATAGGTATAGCTGAGGAGCATGGCATAGCCGTCTGGCAAATCACTCAGCGTGATCTTATACAGCATTCTGCTGCTATTTTGCGGGTCTGTGTAGGTTTTGATCTCCAGCCCATAGCCCTGGACAGCACTTCCCGCTACCAGATTTCCATTTGCATCTTTGCTCGCATAGCACAGCTTGATGTTCTTTTCATCCAGTGACGCATTTACAGTTACTTTTTCACCCGTTGTCGTTTTTCCATCTCTCAACCAGATATAATCCGGGTGCACTTGCACGGAGAGTATATCCGTTACGGTAAGCGTAGAGCTGTTCTCTCCCTGCAGGAGGTTCACTCCATCCGGGTTGATTGCCACGGTATAATTCATTTTTCGGCCGCCGTACTGGTCACCCGCCGATTGTGCGCTCTTGCTCAGGGGCTCCACTTCTGTCTTGTTTTCTTTTTGAGACCAGTTCTGCGTCTGAGAAACTTCCCCAATCGGGGCATCATTCTGGGCATCAAACCAGCCGGAAGCTTTGTTTTCAAACTCGTACGCCTCGCCTGGAACAATTGTGCCGCCCTCTTTGTCGGAGACGACTTCGCACCGGACGGTAAACTCATAGGTAAAGCCTTGCTTCAGCTTTCCATCAGGGTTTTCCAGCACCATGGTCAAGACATTCGTTTCCGGATCATAAGTACCTGTTAGTTTATCTCTATTATGATTTTTCGTGACCGTCGTTTTATCTGCACTAAATTCCAGCGGGCCAATACTTCCGTTATAGGGCAAGCTGACCTGGATGGATTTGAGCTTAACACCTACGGGCAGCACATCCTTGACCGTGAGTTTTTCATGGAGGCCGACCGAGTTGGTCTTGACTTTGATCTTCCAGGTGATCGAATTATCCTCGCTGACAACCGTTGTCGTCCCCGTTTTGCCCTCACCGTCCGTTTTGGTGATGGTCGATTTGCTATAATTGTAGCTGTACGGGATATTTTCAAAGATATTTCGGTAATCAGCTTTATCTTTCACATCCGAAATATCAGCCGTTGTACTGTAGTTGATCTTCAGCACCTTTTTGCCATCCGGCGGCGTGACATCCTTGGCCGCGATGATCCGGAATCCGTAAATTTTGGCATCGTCCGCAAGCTCAGATAGTTTTTCACCAGACTTTTTACCGCTTAAGTCACTACTGACCGAACTGGCATTGGTATAGAACTCCACCCGGAAAGCATCCTTATCCACATTCGTATCTGAGGCACTCTCGCTCAGGTTTCCACTTGTGTATGCTGTATCGGACCATCGCAGGCTTTCTACCAATTTCTCTGCCTGCGCTTTGGTCAGCCAATGAGTATTCCGTATCTTAGCGTTATCGCAGAAAGCAGTTCCTCGGGCAATGGATGCCGTATTGGTAAAGTCGATTGACATTTTCCACGGAATGGTCAGGCTATTGTTTTCTTCCGTAACACTCGACTCATCCGCAAACTTTCCAACGTTGTACTTAGGGACTGTTACGTCCTTGTTCGCATCAACGCTTCCTTTATCGGGCAACTCTGCATGAGCCGTATTGTTTACTTTGTAATCCGAACCAGCCTGATCATGCTTCGTGGTATAGGTGATCTTATATTTTTCGGTGTTTGTTTTTCCGTCTTCTGCAGTAAACTTGATACCGGTGATTTGGCCACCTGCATCTTTGATATATTCCCAACCTGTTTTGGGCTCAATCTTAATGTCCTCAGCCGTAGCAAACACGTCAGAAATCTTCGTACCGTTTACCGTCATGCTGTCGCTCAGGACTGCACCGGCGATGTCACGGTTATTTTCATTGAACGTGATGGTCCACTTGATCTTACCATCTTCGTAGCTTGCCGTCTTCTTGAGGGTATACTGATTGTTGATTTCTACAGTTTTATCTGCATCTTTCTTGATTTCAACGCCGTTATCATTCCTAGAAGACGTCGATACTTTATTTTTCAGAGTATAATCCTTATCGCCCAGATTCTTTACATCATAGGTATAAGTAACTTGATACTCTGTATAGGTACGCACCAAACCATCGTCTGAAACCACTGTTTCCATCTTCGGGAGTGTACCGCTGATCTTGCCGTCTGCAGTGCCATCCAGCTTATCGCCGGTTGTAGCCGCCCAGACTGATGGAACACTATTGCCCCACTCGTCTTCTTTACTGGCGCGGGTCTCTGTAACCGTACGCTCTTTCACTACAATGGTCGGTTCTCCAAGGGTCAAGCCGTCCAGATTTGTGATGGCATCCTCATAGTTGACTTTGCCCGGCGTGCCTTTCTTCGAGACGATATTCACCGTATAGGTCAGCTTGCCATCTTCTGTATAAGAGCCTTTTTTGGTTACACCAATATCGTAGATATTCGTTTCATTATCCGGATGCTTAATTTCCTTTGATGGAATTTCGAGCTTCGTTTCCTCATTAAACGGAATTTCTACCGTACCCGTTTTGGTTTCATATCCAACGCCAAATTCGCTCCAGAAATTGATATAGCCGCTGACAGTCGTCGTATGATCGAGATATTCTTTGTTAAATTTCAGGAGGATCGCATAAGTTCCATCTTCCTTTTTAACAAATTTAAAATATCCCTCTTTTACACTGCCCTCTCCCGCGATCTCAAGCTCTTGTCCCAAAAGCTTATCCGCCACACTGGAGTCAAGAGCCACACCATCCGGCAGCTCAAACAGATATTGATACTCATCTGCAACAAGTCCCTCTTTGGGGATTTTAAAATCCATTTTGAGGTTGCTCTTATAGCCCTCTTTTCCGTCTGATTTATAAGATGTTTCCGTTGCGGTTACGTTTGTAATGCAATTCGTCAGATTTTTTGCCTCCGCTACCAGCGCAGCATCGTCCTCCTCCATCAAATCGCTGATACCATACCCCTCCGCGGCATTGACGGACACAAAGCTGGTGACATCGTTCAGGGCAACACTCACCTCGGCCACCTGGTCGATGGTGGTCTCGCCGTCGGACTCGCAGCCGGTGGCGACATCGCCGGAAATGACGGTGAGGGCCGTGGTCAGATCGGTCTCCTCGTCCACCGCCGCGTCGGACACCACGCCAATGGTCTCGCGGCCCTCGGCATTTTTGTACATGACGATATCACCCGGCAGGATGGAGGCAAACTCCTGCGGGTCATCGGTATAATATTCAGAGTTCATGCGGGCAAGCTCGCCACGCAGGGCGCTGATGCTGGCGTACTGGGGGATGATATCCTGCGGCACGCCCGCGTGGTACAGGCAGTAGGCCACAAAGGTGCTGTCCCAGTCGGCATACACCATGGGCTTGTCCTTATAATACTGGTCGGCATACATGGTGTAGCCGTTGCCGTCCTCGTCCACGTCGGCCTTGCTCTCGGTATAGCCGAGCTGGCTCCGGGCCACGAGCACCATGTCCTGGGCCCAATCCACGCTGGTGCGGTCTGGGGTCTTGGCGTCGTACTCCGCGTCGATCTTGGCGTTGGGGTTGACGAGGCAGTCGGCCGTATGCTCGTGCTCTTCCTTGCCGCAGATCAGCACCTTGCCATAGCACTCGTCGGTGTGGTGGTGGACGGTATAGCCCGTGTCGATCTCGGCGTCCGTTTCGGGCTTGGTGGCTTCTTTTTCGGGTTCCGGGTCGGCGACTGCCTCCGGTTCCTCGGCAGAATCGCTCTCCTCCGCGCTGTTTTCGTCCATGTCATACAGAGCGGCGCCGTCATCCGTTTTCTCCGGCTCGCCCTCTTCCTGGCCGCAGACCAGAACCTCTTCGAGGGTATAGCAGTCGTCGGTGTGCTCATGCTCGGTGCAGAGCAGTTCGCCGGTCTCCTGGTCGTAGCAATAATCCTGATGGACGTGGTCGCTCTCGATGCCGCAGGTCAGCACCTCTTCTTCCTCGTAGCAATCCGAGGTGTGGTGGTGCAGCACCACTTCCGGCTCCGGCTCTTCCTGCGTGGCGGGCTCACTTTCCGGCCCGCTCCCGGTTTCGTCCCAGTCCGCAGCGCTGGAGTCACCGTCCCCCGCGTCATCAGCCAAATCCATCGTTTCTTCGACGATTTCGCCCTCTTCATAGCCGCAGATAGGCTCGGTGCCCTCGATGTAGCAATCGTCGGTATGCTTGTGTTCTTCTTTCCCGCAGTAATAGCGCGTGTCATCGGCGGCAAGCGCGATGCCATCCTGATGCAGCCGCCAGCTGACGCTCATGGCGGTCAGCATCGCCAGCACCAGAACCATTGCCACCGAACGCCGGGCCAGATGACGCTGCCGCTGGACGTTCTGAATGGCTTCCTGGAAGCGATTCTTCATTCCCATAATGGATTCCTTTCCTCAGTGAATCAACGAAAAACCGGACAAGGGCCAGACGCGTAAAAAGACCTTGCCCACGATTTGACTTTTTTCGACACAGCCGATCACCGTACTCCGGCTGTCGATGGAGGTAACGCGGTGGTCGCCCATCACAAAATAGCGGCTCTCCGGCACCTGATAGGGAAACTCGATGTCGCACTCGCCCAGCGCCAGCTCATCCACATAGGGCTCGTCGAGCACCTCTCCATTGACGCTCACGACACCTTTGGTGTCGATGGAGATGACATCGCCCGGCCCGCCGATGATGCGCTTGAGCAGCAGCTTGTTCTGCCAGTAAAAGCCGCACAAGTCGCCCGTCTTCCAATCGTCCGTTTTTACCAGCAGGATCACGTCCCGGTCCTGCAAGGTGGGGTTCATGCTGTCGCCCGACACCTGCAGCACAGGCAGCAGCAGCGTGGCCAGCAGCACCGCAATGGCCGCCACCACGATCAGGGTGCTCACCGTACCGCGCAGCACCCGCCATAAACGCCGCCGCTCGGTCAGGCGCTCCCGTTCCGCATCCACCCGCCGCAAAGCCTCGGTTTCCTGCGGCGTTTCATCCTGCCGGAGCGTGTCGATGACGTCGATCAGCTCCGTGCGGCTCATCCGCCGCAATTTCCGCTCTGACATAATTCCTCCGCAAAGTCTTCTGTAAGGCTTTGTCTTTCATTCCATTCCCAATTTATCTCAATCGCCGTCCTCTGCAAAGCGCGGCACAATCCACGAAAACATTTTCGTTCTTTTTCCACGAAAAAAACGTTATAAAGATAAGTGTTATCAATAACAGTATAGCACCAATATTTCCTGTTTTCAATCAATTTTCCTAAGATTCTTTGCCACGGTTCCTGCTTTTCATGATTTATTCCTTTTGCAAAACATCTTTTTGTATTTTTACAACAAAAGAGCACCCCAGGGCAGGAAACCCGGAGTGCTCTTTGATTACACAGTGTTGAACCGCGCGTTTTATTTACTTCTTGGTGCTTCCCATATCGGGGACGAAGCTATTGATCTTCTTGACGGTGTCCACGATGGTGACCACGTTATTGATGATGGAGCTGCCGGCGGAGAAGACACGGGCAATGTAATTGAACAGGGTGCCGATATCCTTGAACATCTGCCAGCCGGTGGTTTCACCGCCAACCAGATAGGTCATCTCCTCTGCATCAATGGCTGCGTAATTGGCGGGCATTTTGAGTTCATAGTTCGTCATAGTAATTTTCCTTTCTTCAGTAAACTCAATAGAAAAGCAAATTCATCAGGAACCCTGTGCGGCGACCACGGTAACCACGACAGCGACCACCGTTGTGACCACCAACACCGTGCCGAGGTTGTCTTTCAGCTTCCAGCTCTTCTCTGTGTCTGCGGCTGCCGGTGCTGTCGTCGTTGTCTTGGCTGCAGTGGCTGTGGCTGTGTTCTTTTTGGCCGTCGGCGTCCAGTGCGCGTAGATGGTGGTATCGTCCTTGAAGTTGTACCGCGTGGTGATCTTGGTGCCGCCCACCACATCGTCGTACCAGCCATCAAACTTATAGCCCTCCATGGTGGGGGTGGGCGTACTGGTCAGCCGGTAATTGGAGCCGTACTTGTAGGCATACAGCTGCATGACATCACATGTACCGCCCTGTGCTTCCAAGTAGACGTTGTAATAGCTTGCGTCCGCCGCAAACGCCATGGGCACCAGGTTGCAGCACAGTGCCAGCGTCAGTACGCAGAGCACGAGCTTTTTCCAAAGCTGCTTCATAGACCGCGTCCTCTCTTTCCAAGCGTATTTCCCCGGGCGCTTTCCGGTGTTCCGGGAGCGGCACGTTCCACCCAGCCGCCGGGCGGTTTTCCAGCGCTCTCCCTTGGAACAATTATGAATCGGAACTGGTGCCTTGTCAAGCCCGGATCGCAAAATCGAGGTGGGAATTTTTATGGCATTTTCCGTCATTTTCCGCGTTCCCGGACAGATGTCGCGTTTCCGCGGCCATTTCCCGCCGGTTTCCCGTTTTTGTGCCCCTCTCTGCCGTGCAGGAAACAGCATGGAGGAAAAGCTCACAGCCGGTTCTTTTTCATCAGAAATATTTTACCAGAAATGCCCGTGTCCGCGCAAGTGTCCAAATGGACACAAATCACAGATTTGCGCCTGTTTTATTGGGTTCTGCACAAAGCCGCCCACAAAAGTTCGTGAAGAACGCACAAAAAACACGGCATAAAAATCCGCCAGCCTTTCCTCAACCTCAATTTCGACAAAAACGCTTGCTTTTTGAGCCCGCATTGCTTATTATATTCCTATAAAAATGCTTGGTGGTTTTTGTGCAGATCGTCTGCATGGGCACCGCCCGGAAGAACGGAGGAAGCCGCATGACCCTTGCGGAAGAGAAACAGGTTCAGCGCAAAGCGGGCATTGCGGCCCGCCGGGCACTGGCACCGGAAACCCGTGCCGCTGCCAATGCAGCTCTCTGCGCCCGGCTGGCGGCGCTCCCCTGCTTCCGGCAGGCCCGGACCATCCTGCTTTACGCAGCCTTTGGCGGCGAGGCCGATCTGGCCACCCTGGCCGAGACGGCCCGGGGCCTGGGCAAAACGCTGGCCTATCCCGTCTGCGGGGAAAATTTCAGCCTGACCGCGGCTGTGCCCGGCGAGGATGGCTGGGAGGCAGGGGCCTACGGCATCCGCACCCCCATCCTGAGCCGGGCAGAGATCCTGCCGCCGGAGGCACTGGATCTGATTTTAGTGCCCTGCACCGCCTTTGACGCCGCCTGCGGCCGGGTGGGGATGGGCAAAGGCTACTACGACCGCTACCTGCCCCGCTGCACCCGTGCGGTGAAGCTGGGCATTGCGTTTGAAGCACAGCGCGTCCCCCACGCCGCTCTGGACGAACACGACCAGCGGCTGGACGCGTTCATCACTGAGGGAGGAATCTATCGTGGAACTGACAAAATCGAGCTGTGAGGGCTTTTTGGAGAGCCTTGCCAGCAAAGCCCCGGCCCCGGGCGGCGGCGGTGCAGCGGCCCTTGTGGGCGCGGCCGGCGTGGCCCTGGGCAATATGGTGGGCAGCCTGACCGTGGGCAAAAAGAAGTACGCGGCGGTGGAGGCGGATCTCCGAACCCTGAATGCCCGGGCGGAAGCCCTGCGCAGGCGGCTGGAAGCGCTGGTACAGGCCGACGCGGAGGCGTTTCTGCCGCTGGCTGCCGCCTACGGCCTGCCCAAAGAGACGCCGGAACAGCAGGCCCATAAGGCCGCGGTGCTGGAGCAGGCACTGGACGGGGCCTGTGCCGTGCCTCTGGAGATCATGGAAGCCTGCTGTGAGGGCATTGCGCTGGCGCAGGAGTACGCCGCCAAGGGCAGCGCGCTGGCCGTCTCCGACGCCGGGTGTGCGGCGCTGTTCTGCAAAGCTGCCTTACAGGCTTCGGGCCTGAATGTCTCCATCAATACCAAACTGATGGCGGACCGCGCCCACGCCGAGGCCCTGAACGCCAGGGCAGACGCACTGCTGGCACAGTACGTCCCGCTGGCCGATACGCTCTACGAAAAAATGGCAACACAATTGAGAGGGGAAGTTTAAATGGCAACGATCTTAAAAGGCGCGCCCGTGGTGGCGGCCATGAACGAGGCAAACGCCGCCCGCTGTGCGGCATTGGTCGCCAAAGGCATCACCCCTACCCTGGCCGTGGTCCGGGTGGGCGAGCGGGAGGACGACCTCTCCTATGAGCGGGGCGTCATGACCCGCTGCGGCAAGGTGGGCGTAGCCGTCCGGCAGTTTTTGCTGCCCGCCGATGCCACTCAGGACGCCCTGCTGGAAGTCATTGAAAAAATCAACGCGGACAAGTCCATTCACGGCTGTCTGCTCTTCCGCCCGCTGCCCAGGCAGTTCGATGACCGCACCATCCGCGCGGCACTGGCCCCGGAAAAGGACATTGACGGCATCACGGACGGCTCGCTGGCCGGCGTGTTTACCAACACGGCGCTGGGCTACCCGCCCTGCACCGCCCAGGCCTGCCTGGAAATTCTGAAGTATTACGATATCCCCCTCTCCGGCAAGCGGGCCGTGGTGGTGGGCCGAAGCCTTGTGGTGGGCAAGCCTGCCGCCATGATGCTGGACCGCGAAAACGCTACGGTCACGATCTGCAACTCCCGCACCCAGAACCTGCCCGCCCTCTGCAAAGAGGCTGATGTGGTCGTGGTGGCCATGGGCAAGCGCGGCTTCATCGGAGCCGACTGCCTGCGGGAGGGCCAGACCGTTGTGGATGTGGGCATCCATGTGGGCGATGACGGCAAGCTCTGCGGGGACGTCCGCTTTGCCGAGGCCGAGCCCGTGGTGGAAGCCATCACCCCCGTGCCGGGCGGTGTGGGCACCGTGACCACCTCCGTGCTGGTGGGCCATGTGGTGGAAGCAGCGGAGAAGACGCTTTTATAAAAGTTTCATCTCTTTAATTTTCAATCATAAAGCACAAAACGAAGCACAAAACGCAAAACGCGCCCGGGCGGTGAGGAACCGCCGGGCGCGTTTTGCGCTCTAGGGTTGTGCCGGGAGGTAGAAAAGAAAATAGGAAAATAGGAAAAAGATAATGTCAGATGTTACGCGGCGTTCTTTGCCGGGGCAAAGACCAGCGCTTTTTTCCGCTTGTTCTGCATCGAACGGACGATGCAGCTGAGCGTGAAGTTGATGATGAAGTAGATAACGCAGGCGGCACCGAACAGGACCATGACGTCGGAAACATTCACGGTGCCCAGACCGTTGTAGGTGCCCGCGGCACTCAGCAGCTGGCGGATGCGGGCCATCAGCTCGATGGTGGCCACATTTGCCAGATAAGACGAATCCTTGATGGTGGTGATGACCTGGCTCAGCAGGGTGGGCACGATGTTGCGGTATGCCTGGGGCAGCACGATGTAGAGCAGCACCTCGGCGGTGTTGAAGCCCTGTGCGTAACCGGCCTCAAACTGGCCCTTGGCCACACCGTTCAGGCCGCCGCGGACGATCTCCGCAATGACGGAGGAGTTGAACAGGATCAGAGCCAGCGCTGCCTTGAACAGGAGCTTCATCTCCACGCTGGTCAGGCCGAACATTTTCCGGGCAAAGAACGCCGGGCAGGGGCAGAAGACCACGCAAACGAAGATCCACAGCAGGTAGGGCGTGTTGCGGAACAGCTCGATGTAAGCGGCGCTCAGCCAGCCCAGGACGCGGGCCGGGCCATGCTTGCAGTAGGTGCGGGCCAGTGCCAGCAGGCTGCCGACGATGAGGCCCAGAATAACGCCCAGCACCGAGATGATGCAGGTAAAGGCCACGCCGCGCAGCAGGTAGAGCATCACACCCTGCTGGGTGAGGATGGAAAGGCTTGCAGCAAGTGTTTTCATGTTAAGCAGCCTCCTTGAGTTCCACCTTGGCGGCGGTCTTGAGAGCGGTGTTCACGCGGCCCTTGCGTGCCTTGAGGGAAGCCTCCCAACGGGTCGCCAGCGTGGACAGCGGGAAGCAGACCACAAAGAAGATGAGGCCGCAGACGATGTAAGCGGGAGCGTAAGCGCCGCCGGTGGAAGCACCGGTGACAAAGCTGTAGGTCACACTGATGAGGTCCGCACCACCCACGATGTAGAGGCAGGAGGTGTTTTTAAAGAGGTTGACCACCTGGTTGACCATGGGAGGCAGCATCACGGGGATGCTCTGGGGCAGGATGATGTAACCCATCCGCTGCAGATAGTTGAAGCCCTGTGCCTGTGCGGCCTCAAACTGGCCCTTGGGCACCGACTCAATGGCCGCGCGGACCACCTCGCCCATGTAGGCACCGGTGTAAACGCCCAGTGCAATGATGCCGGTGCGGATGACGCCGAGGCTCAGGCCCGCAAAGGCCAGCGCGTAGTACAAAAAGCAGAGCTGGAGCAGCAGCGGGGTGTTCTGGATGAACTCCACATACACGCGGGCCACAAACTTCAAGATCTGATTGCCGCTGGTGGCCATCAGGCCCAGCAGAGCGCCAATGGCAAAGGCCAGCGCCAGCGCGCAGACAGCGGTCTGTAAGGTATTGCCCAGACCCAGCAGAAAGCTCTCTTTATGGTTCCAAACCGTACTCCAAGCGTCCATCGAAAATAAACCAGACATGGCAAACGCTCCTTTCCCTTTCTATCCCTCAATTGCAAAAGTGGTCTTTTAGCTCAGGCCGTTCTCCTTGATCAGGCTCTCGACCGTACCATCGGCCAGCCAGCCCTGCACCAGCTCATCGCACAGGGTGGAGAAATCGCTGTCTTTCTTGGTGGCGATGCCGTACTCCTGCGGGCTGAACTCCGCATCCACGTAGCTGCGGCCATCGGTCTTGTAGATGGCCAGAATGGACTTATCCACGCAGAAGCCCTGGATCTCGTTTGCGCTCAACGCGGTGCTGATGGCGGGATAATCGTCGTACTGACGGAACGAGATGCCCTCTTTCCAGGTATCAGCGTTAAACGTGTCGGCGTCAAAGTTTGCACCATCCAGCACGCCCGCGTCGATCATGGCCTTGACCAGAGCACGGGCAGAAGTAGAACCGGAGGACACGCCCACGACCTTGTCTTTCAGGCCTGCCAGATCCTTGATGCCGTTGGAGTCCTCGACCAGAACGGAAACATAATCGGTGTAGTAGGGAGTGGTGAAATCCCAGCTCTTCTTGCGCTCCTCGGTGATGGTGAACGTTGCCAGAACGGCGTCGATGTCGCCGGAGTCCAGCAGCTCGCCGCGGGTAGCAGCGGTGACGGTGGTGAACTCAACATCCACACCCAGATGCTCGGCGATCATCTCAGCCAGGCTGTCCTCCAGGCCTTTGTACTCACCCGTCAGGGTGTCCTGGAAGCTGAAGCCCTGCACGGCGTTCTTGACGCCGACCTTGAGGACGCCGCGATCCACGATGGCCTGGGTATCCGGGCCAAAGCTGGCGGCTGCCGCGCTGGAAGCACCGGCGGTGCTGGCGGCAGTGGAAGCGGTGGAAGCAGCGGTGCTGCTGGAAGAGCCGCCGCAGGCGGCCAGCATGGAAAGGACAGCGGCCGAGCCAGCGGCCTTGACGAAGCTGCGACGAGAGATCTTTTTCATAATCATACACTCCTCTATGTTTTTTGCAGCCTGGGCGGCTTTCCCTGCCCGCCCCGAAACCGGCTGCGTTTTATCAACAACGGCGGCGCACCACAACTTGTGCACTCGGCCGTGTCAACCAAAATAAGATGTTACCGGACGATCTTGCTCAGGAACTGGCGGACACGCTCGCTCTTGGGGTTGGTGAAGAAGTGCTCCGGCGTGCCCTCTTCAAGGATCTGTCCGTCCGCCATAAAGACGACCCGGTCTGCCACCGAGCGGGCAAAGCCCATCTCGTGGGTGACGACCACCATCGTGATGTTTTTCTCGTGTGCCAGCCGGACCATGACGTCCAGCACTTCCTGAATGGTCTCGGGGTCCAGTGCACTGGTGGGCTCATCGAACAGGATGATCTTGGTCTGTGCACAGAGGGCCCGCGCAATGGCGATGCGCTGCTGCTGGCCGCCGGAGAGCTGGGGCGGATAAACATCCGCCTTATCCCGCAGGCCGACTACCTCAAGATAATGATATGCAAGCTCCTCCGCCTCGGCCTTTGTTTTGTGGTGGAGCTTCATAGGGGCCAGCGTCAGGTTCTTGAGCACGGTCATGTGCGGGTAGAGGTTGAACTGCTGGAACACCATGCTGATGTTCTCCCGCACGACACGGGTCTTGTTTTTGTTGGTAAGCTCCTCCCCGTTGATATAAACATGGCCGCTGGTAGGCTCCTCCAAAAAATTCATGCAGCGGACGGTGGTCGATTTGCCGCTGCCCGAGGGTCCGATGATGACCAGCTTCTCGCCCTCAGCCACTTCCAGGTTCACGTCTTTCAGAACGTGCAGGTCCCCGAAGTATTTATCCACATGTTCCAGTTTGATCATGAAGTATTCCGCCTTTCCCTATTCTCTTTTTGCCTGTGCACATGCACCACAGACCAGTGCGCCCGGGGGATGTCTTTTAACATGAAAAGAAAAAAGGCGCAGAGTGAATAAGCTTCACTCAAGCGCCTTTGCTTTCGTTAATAGAAGTATACCTGTTTTTCGTCAAACTTTCAATAAGTAAAGTGCAACAATTTACCACGTGCACTTTTATGCATTTTGGAAAGTTAGACAAACATCATACTTAAAATCATTCATTCAGCGGGCCAGCAGCAGCAAAAGTGCCGATGCCACCGCCTGCAGGATCAGCCAGCGGGCCACCACCTGCTCATCGCTCCAGCCCATCCGCTTGCGCACATGGTCGTGCAGCGGGGTCAGCGTTTTTTTCAGGATGCTGATGTGCAAAAACCGCTTGAAGCTGATTTTGAGGATGCCCAGACTGCCGTCCACGATAAAGACCAGTGCCGCCAGCAGGAATGCGAACGGGTGATTGCTCTTGAGGGCCAGGATGGCCAGGAAGAAGCCCATGGCGCGGCTGCCGGCGTCCCCCATCAACAGGGTGGAGGGTTTGGCATTGGACCACAGGTAGGCCAGCAGAGCACCGATGAAGATGACGCCTGCCGTGGCATACTCGCCCAGCTCCTCCCAATAGGCCAGCAGGAACGTGCCGATGGACACCACTGCCAGGCTGGCCGAGAGGCCGTCCACACCGTCGGTACAGTTGACCACATTGATGCTGGCCCAGATGAGCACGACGATGAGCAGCAGGTAGACCGGGTACGGGATGCTGAACGCCCAGTTCAGCAGCTGCACGCCGGTGCCGTTGAAGTTGAGGTAGGTGACACCTGCCACCACCGCGATGACAAAATCAATGAGGCCCTTTTTGTATTCGTTCCAGGCCGTATCCGCCGCATCGTCAAAATAGCCCGAGAGCATGGAGGCGATGAGGAGGACGGTATAGATCAGGTACTCCACCCGGAACGGGATGACAGCCAGCGTCACCAGCGCGATGCAGAGCACAAAGATGAGGCCGGAACCACGGGCCTTGCCCTTGGACAGCTCGCCGTTGACAGCGAACGCGCGGCCATGGTCATGGGGCAGCCGCTCCCGGAACATGGAGTCCATCAGGGCGGTCAATGCAAACGCCAGCAGAAAGCCCAGCGCGTCCACGGCACGGGTGCCGATGGTATCAGAAAGCATTTCGATCATAAGATTCAATTCCTCTTTCATAGTATTCTTCCCATGGTGAGAGTGTATCACGCGGAACAGTAAAAATCAATTGCCCTGCCGCAAAATCGCCCTTGATTGACAATCCTCTTCCCTCTTATTATAATAGGTATCGGCTTTTCCATTTTGTATTTGCAGAGGAGACATCATGACACTTTCACTTGATATTCTCGCGGCCCGGATGCGGCAGGGCGAGAGCATCCCGCTGGGCGACACGGCCCGCGTTGCCGTTGCCCTGAGTGTGCCCGCCATCCTGCAGCAGCTGGTGGTCACGGCGATGGAGTACATTGACGCGGCCATGGTGGGCCACATCGGGGCCGAGGCCACGGCGGCCATCGGCATCGTCAGCTCCAGCACCTGGCTGCTCCACGGCATTCTGGTGGGGCTGTTCACGTCTTTTGCCATCCAGATCGCGCAGTATCTCGGGGCCGACCGCCAGGAGGATGCCCGGGGCGTGCTGCGGCAGTCCATGATCTTCAACATCCTCCTCGGCTGCGGCATGGCGGCGCTGGGCATCGGCATCTGCCGGTTCCTGCCCGGGTGGCTGGGTGCGGACCCGTCTTTGCAGGGCAATGCTTCGGCCTACTTTGGCATCTGGTCCGCAGCCCTGCCGTTCAGCATGGCCATGGGGATGTATTCCGCCATGCTGCGGGCCACGGGTGACGCCCTGACGCCCAGCCTCATCAGCGTGCTGGTCTGCGTGCTGGACATCTTCTTCAACTTTTTCCTCATCAATCCCACCCGGGAGATGGAGCTGTTTGGCCAGACCGTCACGATGTTCGGTTTTGGCTGGGGTGTGCCGGGCGCGGCGCTGGGCACGGCCCTTGCCACCATGATCGGCGGGCTGGCCGCACTGGCGGTGCTCCTGCTGCGGGAGAGCCCACTGGCCATCCGCTACCCCGGCAGCTGGAAGATCACCCGCTCCTGCCTGATCAACCTGTGGCGGGTGGGTGTGCCGCTGGCGGCAGAGCGCGCCGCCCTCTCCTCGGCTCAGGTGCTTCTCGTCCGCATCGTGTCCCAGCTGGGCACTGTGGCCATTGCGGCCAACAGCCTGGCCGTAAGCGCCGAGGGCCTGTGCTACATGGCGGGCTACGGCATCCAGGATGCTTCCATCGCACTGGTAGGGCAGGCCGTGGGTGCCCACCGCCGGGACATGTCCAAGCGGTTTGCCTGGCTCTGCACCGGGATGGGCATGGGCATCATGGCTCTTTCCGGCGTCTTGATGTGGCTGTTTGCCCCGGCACTGATGAGCATTTTTACGGCCGACGCGGCTGTCATTGCACTCGGGGCCCAAATGCTCCGCATTGAGGCGTTTGCCGAGCCCATGTTCGGGGCCTCCATCGTGGCCAGCGGTGCCATGCAGGGGGCTGGCGACAGCACCGCCTGCTTTGTACTCAACCTGTTCAGCATGTGGGGCGTCCGGCTGACGCTGGCATTCCTGCTGGCTCCCCGCTTCGGGCTGGCCGGTGTCTGGACGGCCATGTGCGTGGAGCTGTGCACCCGGGGTGTGCTGTTTCTGCTCCGCCTTGCCCGGGGCAAGTGGCTGGAGAGAGGCGCGCTGGCATAAGCGATATAAAAAATACTCCTGTGCGGATGCACAGGAGTATTTTTCTTTCTGATCGAGTGGAATCAGCGGCGGCCATGCAGGATGGGCGACAGCGGCTTATAGATCAACATACAGAGCACAGCGTCCAGCAGGCCCTTGACCAGCGTGAACGGCAGGTTGAAGAGGATGAGGCACTTGATGAGGCTGTCTGCCGAGGGCAGGATCGCCTGATACATGCCCAGGATGGCTTCCAGCGGCATGTGGTAGAACTGCACATAGGCCGGGTAAACGACGAAGTAGTTGGAGGGCACGCTCAACACACCCATGGCCACGGCGCCTGCCACGGCACCGATGATGGCCGTCTTGCGGCTCTTGTGGTGCTTGTAAAGATAGCCGGCCACGGCAGAGAAGATGGCACCCAGGATAAAGTTGGAGAGCTCACCCACACAGGCCGTGGAGGTGCCCTTGATGACGATGTGGAGCAGGTTCTTCATAAAGCTGATGATCACACCATACACCGGGCCCAGGGCAAACGCGCCCAGCAGGGCGGGCAGGTCCGAGAAGTCCATCTTGATAAATGCCGGAATCAGCATCGGGATGGGAAACTCGATGAACATGAGGATGAATGCCACCGCGCTGAGCATAGCGGCAACGGTCAGGTTGTGGGTCGTGTCTTTTTTCATGATTTTTCCTCCCGGGGCGGCTGGCCCCACTCAAAATAAACTGTGGAAAGCCCTTTTCGCACCGATGGGAACCGGGAAGACAAACCAAAAGCGCCCTGCTGCAAAAACACTGCAACAGGGCGCGTAGACAAGCAATTTGTCTGCCGTTTCTTGCATCCGGACTATACCGTCGGCCTCGGAGTCTCACCGAGTCAGCACCCCCTAGGGGTGGTCGCGGGCTATACCGCCGGTGGGGAATTGCACCCCGCCCTGAAACGAACTTTCTGGCACACAGTATAGCGCGGCAGCCTGCTGTTGTCAACCCTTATCCGCAAAAGTTTGTTTTCTTTTTCACAAGTGTGACGTTTGCTTCTGGACGACTGCCCCTGCACTGCGGCAAAGAAAATTTGAACTCTCTGCCGGAGTATGCTATACTGAGACCAATGTGTTGGACACAATTCACCCGAAAGGAACCATTTCTGTATGATCTTCACCATCCAAAACCTGGGCTTTGCCATTGGCGGCTTTTTGCTGGAGGGCTGGCTGGCCTTTGCGGCCCGGTGCGTCTGCGCTCTGGTGCTGCTGGCACTGGGCGCTGTGGCCCGTGCCCTGCTCCGCAAAAAGATCTTCCCGAAGCTGCTGGCCCACAGCTGGCACTTTGAGGCCACCGGCATCCTGCTCCGCAGCTTTGCGCTGCCCGCCGAGCGGATGGTCTGGCTCACGGGCATTTACTTTGCCCTGGCCAGCCTGCCCTGGGCCATTGCCCCCGTGCCCAAATTCCTGCTCGTCGTCTACCAGATGGCCATGACCCTCTGCATCTGCAAAGGCCTGTACCACGCCTCGGATGTCGCCACCCTGCTGCTGAAATCCTGCGGCGAGGAGATCCGCTCCAACAAGACGCTGCTCTCCCTGCTGGACACCACCTATAAGGTGCTGGTGGTCATTCTGGGCGTGGCGACCATCGCGCAGGAGAGCGGCTTCCCCATCGGCAGCATCGTTGCCGGTGCCGGCCTCATCGGCCTGACCATCTCCCTGGCTGCCCAGGAGACGGCCAGCAACATCTTCAGCGGCATCATCATCCTCATTGACAAACCCTTTGCCGTGGGCGACTGGATCCTTGTGGGCGATGTGGAGGGCGAGGTCATCGACATCAACTTCCGCTCCATCAAGATCCGCTCCCTGGATAAGACCGTGAGCGTCATCACCAACAGCAAGGTGTGCAGCTCCACCATCGTCAACTGCGCCATGCGCTCCACCCGGCCTTATAAGTTCACGCTGGGCGTCACTTACAATACCTCCCGTGCCAAGCTTGAGCAGCTGATGGCCGACCTGACCGCCATGCTGGAAGCCAGCCCTTCTGTGGAAAAGGGCTCTGCCCTTGTCCGGCTCACCAGCTTTGGCGATTCCAGCATCAATCTCCTCGTCTCCGCCTACCTGCTCACCAATCAGGCCGGAACGTTCCTCCAGATGCAGAACGACCTGAACCTGAATGTCATGGACGTGATGCAGAAAAACAATGTGGACTTCGCATTTCCCTCCACCACCGTCTATCTCTCCAAATAATTCTTTGCTCCTCCGTGCGGAGGAGCTTTTTTGTTTACAACGCCACATCCAGCGCCATCATCAAAGCAAACCCTAACACAATGCTGATGACCCCCGCCGATTCATCCGGTTCAACGGCCTGCGGGATCATCTCCTGCGCCGTTACGCAGACCATGCACCCGGCGGCCGCGCTCATCAGCCAGGGCAGAGCCGCGCTCACCCAGCCTGCCACCGCAAGGGCCAGCAGCCCGCCCAGCGGCTCCACCAGCCCGGAGGCTGCCCCGGCCAGAAAGGCCCTGCCCCGGCTCTGACCAGATCTCAGCAGCGGCAGGCTCACCGCCGCGCCCTCCGGGATGTTCTGTAACCCGATGCCAAGGGCAAGGGCCAGTGCCCCGCTTACGGCTTCCGGGCTGCCCTCCAGCGCCAGCGCGGCGGCAAGGCCCACTACCATCCCCTCCGGCAGGTTGTGCAGGGTGACAGCCAGCACCATGTGCCCGCAGTGCCCCGGCCCGGCCGCAAACCAGCGCCCGGCCAGCGCTTCCAGCCGCAGCAGCCCCACGGCCCCCACAACAAGCCCCGCCGTGGGCGGGAACCACCCGGGCCAGACGCCCCGCTCCGCCCGCTCAATGGCGGGCAGCAGCAGGCTCCACACACTGGCCGCCAGCATGATGCCTGCCGCCATGCCGGAGGTCATCCGCTGGGTGCGGGGCTCCTGCGCGCGCCGAAACAAAAAGGCACCTGCCGCCCCTACCGTGGTGCACACGGCAGGCAGCAGCAGAATGCCCGCTGTAAAGATGATTTTTTCCACACCGCATTCCTCCTCTTCCCGCTGATGTATGCGGGAAAAGCGGCGGATGTGCAGCTTTTGGGTTATTTTGCCCAGGTGGGTTCCTGATCTTTGCCGGAGTAATCAAACAGGCCGTCGTTTTTCTCCTCCAGCGCCTTGATCATGTGGTAGGTGTACTCGTTGTAGGGGGTAGGGATGCCCAGCTCTTTGCCCATCCGCATCAGTGCCCCGGAGAACATGTCGATCTCCGTATGGCGGCCCGCGTCAATGTCCTGCAGGGTGGAGTACCGGGCGTCCGGCGGCACCGCACTGCCCCGGCCGGAGTTTTTGTCCACAATGGAGAGGTCGATGCCCTTGGCGGCGGCAATGGCCATCAGCTCTTTGCGGAGACCGTCACTGATGGCTTTCATGTGGACGCTGTCGCGGTAGCAGCCCACACCGGCTCCCAGAATGGCCTGGGGCAGGTTGTTGCAGACGTTGAGCCGGAATTTGCTCCACATCTCCTCCCGGATGTGCTCGGTGGCGCGGAAACGAACGCCCGTGCCCTCAAACAGGGCCGCGACGGCCTGTACCCGCTCACTTTCAAAGGGTGCGGCCAGCTCGCCGTAAATGATGCCCAGTGTGGTGTCCGGGTCAAAGCGGAAGCCGTCCGCTTCCTTGTGGGAGGCCACCTTGATGAGCGAGTAGAGCAGGTGATCCGCTCCTACCTCGGCCGCAATGATCTCCTCGCTGTCCACGCCGTTCATCAGGCTCATGACGATGGTGTGTTCCCCCACCACCTGCCGGATGCTGTCCAGCGCCCCGGGCAGGGCACCGTATTTCAGGGCCACAATGAGCAGATCGGCCCCGTGGGCCTCTTCCGGGGTCCAGACCTCCGGGTGATACACCTTGCCGTTGATGCCGATGCCGTTTTGCAGCCGCCGGGCACGCTCGCCCTCGGCCACCACGCCCAGACGGATGCCCGGTTTCTCAGACATCCCCCAGAGGACATAGGCCCCCACGGCTCCCGCGCCCAGAACGGCCACTTTTTCGAGTTTCATACTGCTTCCTCCCCACTGTTTTGACGATTTTGTTCTGACTGCCAGGATAACAGATTTCTCCGGTTCCGAAAACCGGGTACCCATCACGGTCCGATGGCAGGAGCAGACGCTTTTTTTGCTTGCGCTTATTTGCGGCGGGGCTTTTTCCGCCGGGGGAACGCGGCATAGGTGTAGCCGAACACCGTACCGCACACGCCGCCCACGATGTGCATAAAGTTGGCGACGTTGTCCCGCACAAAGATGACATCATACACCTGCTGGCCCAGGTAGAGCACCGCCACCAGCAGCATGGTAACCGGAATGCCACCCGAGAAACCGGACAGGGACGCCAGCATGATGAGCATGAACACGATGCCCGACGCCCCCAGCAGGGCCGAGTGGGGGAAGAGCGCGCACTGCAGAATGCCCGAGATGAGGGCCGTGAGCAGGATGCCCCTCAGCAGCGGGATGCTGCCGTATTTTTCCTCCATGGGCGGGCCGATGACCAGCAGCAGGAGCATGTTGTTCAAAAAATGGTCCCAGCTGCCGTGGCCCAGCACATGGCCGAACAGCCGGACATAGAACAGCGGATCTTTCAAAGAAGAGCGGTAGACACAGAACAGATGGGTCGTTGTCCAGCCGCCGGTCCACTGCCCCAGGAACAGCACCCCCAGCGAGAGCAGAAAAAACGTGAGGATGACCGGGGAGTTGTATTGCAGCTGCAGCGTAAATTTTGGCTTTTTCGTAAGCGTTTCATCCTTTCGCAGCCCACAGCGCTGCCGCAGGCCCTTCAATTTGGTCTTAACAGATTTATTGTAGCACACTCCGGGTAGGTTTTCCACGGGTTTCTCTGCCGGGCGTTCCGCTCTGCTGTACAGCCACGCTCCATGTTCAGTAAAATTAAACATCCATTTTTGTCTTTTTCTGGGATAAGAATTGTATTTTCGGGAAGCATCTGTTATATTCGGCCTGAAAATTTTCACTTACACCACATTGTTTTAGCACTTTGCACAACATATCTGTTCATCATTTGTTTACAACGTGCATTGTAATTGAACGAATATGCAGTATAATTAAACACAGAATAAGCGTCGCTTAACGGTAGGTATGATGCACGGCTTCAAACAGTGCCCCGGCCCGGTGCTGCGCCGTGCAAATGTGAAAGGAGAAGTTTTTCCATGGCAATCAAAGAGTATGCAGCAAAGCTGATCGAGCAGGACGCTACTTTAAAGGAGATCGCGGAGCAGAAAGAGACTCTGTGGGTCAACCCCAAGTTCCTGCCCTTTGAAATGACCGACGCTGTGTGCCAGCTGGTCGTCTCGGACGCAGACATTGCAGATGCAGAGGCGCGTCTGGAGCGGTTTGCCCCGTTCATCCGCAAGTGCTTCCCGGAGACCGAGTGCACCAATGGCATCATCGAGTCCCCGCTGAAGCCCATCCCCGAGATGCAGAAAGGCCTGATCGAAGCAACGGGCAGCCCCATCTCCGGCAATCTGTTCCTCAAGATGGACAGCCATCTGGCGGTGGCAGGCTCCGTCAAGGCCCGCGGCGGCATCTATGAGGTGCTGAAACACGCCGAGGATCTGGCCATTGCAGCCGGCAAGCTGAAAGTGACGGACAACTACGAGAAGCTGTGCAGCGACGAGATGCGCGCATTCTTCAACCAGTACACCGTGCAGGTGGGCTCCACCGGCAACCTGGGCCTGTCCATCGGCATCAGCAGCGCCGCCATCGGCTTCAAGGTCAAGGTGCACATGTCCGCCGACGCCCGCCAGTGGAAGAAAGACCTGCTGCGCAGCAAGGGCGTTGAAGTCATTGAGTATGCCGACGACTACTCCAAGGCCGTGGCCGAGGGCCGCAAGCTCTCTGACGCTGACCCCATGAGCTACTTTGTGGACGACGAGAAATCCGTCAACCTGTTCCTGGGCTATGCCGTGGCCGCTTCCCGCCTGAAGAAGCAGCTGGAGGAGCAGGGCGTTGTGGTGGACGAGCAGCACCCGCTGATCGTTTACATTCCCACCGGTGTGGGCGGTGCTCCCGGCGGCGTGGCTTATGGCCTGAAGCGGGTGTACAAGAACGCTGTCCATTGCTTCTTTGCGGAGCCCACCCTCTGCCCCTCTGTCCTGCTGGGCTTTGCCACCAACCGGTACGAGAACGTCAATGTGCATGACTTTGGCATCGACGGCCTGACCGAGGCCGACGGCCTGGCCTGCGCAAGCCCCTCCGGCTTTGTCACCCGCATTGACTCCAACCTCATCTCCGGTGATTTCACCATCGAGGATGCAAAGCTGTACGACTTTATGCGTCTGCTCCACAAGACCGAGGACGTCCTCATTGAGCCCTCCAGCTGCGCCGCGTTCATCGGCCCTGTCCATCTGGAGAGCACCGAGGCTGGCAAGGGCTACCTGGCAAAGCAGGGCCTGACCGCCGACGTGATGAAGAACGCCACCCAGATCTGCTGGGCAACCGGCGGCCGTCTGGTTCCCGATGAGGTCTGGAAAGAGTACCTCGTCAAGGTCGTCAAGTAAGAGGAGGTTTGTTTATGGGCTCTACTGTATCTGTGATCCTCGGCCTGGTATTGGCCGTTCTGGTGTTGGTCCTCTTCACCGTTAAACTGAAGATCCACCCGTTCTTCGCACTGATCGCCACCTCCGCCACCTTTGCCATCGTGGCCGGCATGAACATGCAGGACATGCTCAGCGCCTTTACCGGCGGCATGGGCGGCACCATCGCTGATATCGGCCTGGTCATCGCACTGGGCACCGTTACCGGTACCCTGCTGGAGAAATCCGGCGCTGCCGAGACCATGGCCAAGACCATCCTCAAGATCACGGGCAAAAAGCACGCTGCTCTTGGCCTGGCCATCACCGGCTACTTCGTCTCGATCCCCGTCTTCTGTGATTCCGCATTCGTTCTGCTGAGCCCCATCGCCCGCCGCCTGTCCAAGGACACCAAGATCTCCATGACCACCATGGCCATCTCGCTGGCAATGGGCCTGCACGCCACCCACATGTTCGTGCCTCCCACGCCGGGCCCTCTGGCTGTGGCCGGCATCCTGAACGCGGACTTGGGCATGGTCATCCTGTTTGGTGCATTGGTCTCCATCCCTGTCATGCTGGTGGGCTACTTTGCTTCCCTGACCGCAGGCAAAAGATACTACTACATCCCCGAGGATGACAGCGACGTGACCGAGGAAGAGGACGAGAACGCCAAGCTGCCCAGCGCGCTGGCTTCGTTTATGCCCATCCTGGTCCCCATCCTGCTCATGCTCCTCAAGACCGTGGGCGACATGGTCGCTTCCGAGAACATCCTGCTCTCCATCCTGAACGTCATCGGCACCCCTGCCGTCGCTCTGCTGATCGGTATGCTGCTCGCTGCTTACACCTACCACAACATCCACCCCGAAGACAAGCTGGCCTGGAGCTTTGACGGCCTGGTGGCCGACTCTCTGAGGACCGCTGGCCAGATCGTCCTGATCGTTGGCGCGGGCGGCGCGTTCGGCGGCGTGCTGAAAGCTTCCGCCATGCAGTCCGTCCTGACCAATGCATTCTCCGGCCTGACCATCGGCATCCTGGCTCCGTTCCTCATCGGCTTCATCTTCCGTACCTGCGTTGGTTCCGCTACCATCGCCATGGTCACGGCAGCTACCATGATCACCCCGCTCATCGACGTGCTGGGCTTCTCCAGCCCCATGGGCCGCGTCATCGCCATGCTGGCCTGCGCTGCCGGCGGCATGATGGTCTTCCATGGCAACGATGACTTCTTCTGGGTCACTACCACCACCTCCAAGATGGATACCTCCGTTGCTTACAAGACCATCCCCATCATCAGCGTGCTGCAATCTCTCACCGCTCTGGTCGTCGTCTTCGTCCTGAGCCTGATCTTCCTGCACTAAGCACTCTGTAATGAGAGCTTTCTTCTAAACAAAACCGGCAGACAGGGCTATACCTCTCCCTGTCTGCCGGTTTTTTCTGTTTGATTCTAATTTATCATGGGTTTGCCCTTGGTCTTGCCCGCCAAACATGCTATAATGATATTATTGAGGAGTGTGCCCACATTCTATTTTGATTCGGGCTGCCGCCTCGAATTTTAAGATAAGGAACATGTTATGGTCAATTTAAATATCGGACAAAAGATCCAGAGATATCGGAACCAGCGGGGCCTGAGCCTCCGCGGCCTGGCCGAGAAAACGGGCATCACCGCTTCCATGATCAGCCAGATCGAGAACAATTCCGTCAACCCGTCCATCAACACCCTGAAGACCCTGGCCGAGACGCTGGACTTCCCGCTCTACGTCCTGTTTCAGGAAGAAAACGACCCGGAACAGGAGCTCATCGTCCGCAAGGGCGAATACCGCTCCATCGGCAACCGAAACAGCGAGGTCGCCTACAACCTGCTTACAGCGGACACCCGGGGCAGCATCGAATTTGTGCTGATGGAGATCCCGCCCCAGACCTTTACGGCGGACAAAGAACACCACCACACGGGGGAAGAGACTTCTTATGTCGAATATGGTGATGTGGACATCTGGCTCAACGGTGAGAAATTCCGCCTCCATGCTGGCGATGCCGTCCGGATCCCCGCCGGGACGCTCCACCGCTGGTTCAATCCTGGCGACGAGATGGTCCGGGTCATCTTTGCGGTAACGCCGCCCAGCTTCTGATTTTTATGTTCGGGTCTGCTCCCAGTAGGCCCCCATGCTCTGGCCGGGCTGGTCCGTCACGTCATCGTTGAGGTAAGCGGCCAGGCCCACCGCCTCCGGCCGCCAGGAACGGGCGGCCTCCACGGTGGGGTATTCCACCTCGGCATACCAGAACTCGGTAGGCTGGCCCTCATCCACATGGTTCACTTCCAGCACCATGCCGTCCGGCAGCTGATAGCTGCGGCGGAGCTTGGGGATGAGCGGTTTGCCGATGATCTTCTCTTCGAGCCGGGTGAAGAGCTCTTTGTCGATCTCCCGCTCGATCTCCTCCCGGGCCAGCCCGCTGCCGGACTTGAAGCAGAGGATATACTTCGTCTCGCCGCCGGTCAGGGCTTCCTCCCGGATGCGGACCGTGGGCCGGACGCTGATATAGCCCTGCCGCATGGCAAATTCTTCTTTTAAGGGCAGCGGCTGCTCCGGCCAGCCGTTTACCATCCATTTCCGTTCAATTTCCATTGTGGTTTCCCCCATTTCGTTTTTGCTTATTCTAGCACAATTTTTCAGGATTATGAAGAGGTCGATCGAATGAAAGAACGCGCTTATCCCGTCTACCAAGTCAACAAACACGCCGAGGGCCTGCTGGTGGGCGGCCACCCCTGGGTGTACGAAAACGATATTACCGCCGCGCCGGAGACGCTCCCGGAAAACGGTACCCTGGCCGATGTGGTCAGCCCCAAGGGTGCTTACCTCGGCACGGGCTTTGTCTCCCACCACAGCAAGATCCGGGTGCGGCTCATCTCCCGCAACGCCAACGATACCTTTGACGCCAGCTTCTGGCGCCGCCGGGTGGAGTACGCCTGGGCCTACCGCAAGACCGTGCTGGAGCCCGCCGATCTTTCCGCCTGCCGGGTCATCTTTGGTGAGGCCGACCAGTTTCCGGGCCTGACGGTAGACCGCTTCAACAAGATCCTCGTCACCCAGACCCTGAGCGCGGGGATGGAAAAGCTCAAGCCCGTTCTCTTCCCCATCCTGGCGGAAGTCCTGCGGGCCGACGGCCAGACCATTGACGGCATCTATGAGCGGAATGACGAAGCCCTCCGCGCCAAGGAGGGGCTGGAGCAGAACAAGGGCTGGTTCGAGCTGTCCGGTGAGACCCACCCCGACTCCACCCAGACAGAGATCCGCGAGAACGGCGTGTATTACCACGTCGATTTTGAAAACGGCCAGAAGACCGGCTTCTTCCTGGACCAGAAATATAACCGCCGGGCCGTGGCCCGCATTGCCGCCGGGCACACCGTGCTGGACTGCTTTACCCACACCGGCAGCTTTGCGCTGAACGCCGCCATGGGCGGGGCGGCCCGGGTCACTGCCGCCGACATCAGCGCGGAGGCCATTGCCATGGCCCAGCGGAACGCCCAGCGCAATGGCCTGACCAACATGGATTTTCTCTGTGAGGATACCTTTGAGCTGCTGCCCCGGCTGGAAAAAGAGGGCCACCCCTACGATTTTATCATCCTGGACCCGCCCGCGTTCACCAAAGCCCGCCGCACGGTGGAAAACGCCATGCGGGGCTATAAGGAGATCAATTACCGTGCCATGAAGCTGCTGCCCCGCGGCGGCTACCTGGCCACGGCCAGCTGCTCCCACTTTGCCACCGAGGAGCTGTTTATCAAGATGCTGCGCGCCGCCGCGAAAGACGCGCACCGTCAGCTGCGCCAGATCGAAGTCCGGCAGCAGGCACCCGACCACCCCATCCTCTGGGGCGTACCCGAGACCAACTACTTAAAATTCTTCCTGTTCCAGGTTATTTAAGTAATACTTATTAAATAGAATCGCGTCTCACTTCGCAAAATCAAAGCGTTTGCTCCAAAAAACCAATTTTGGGTTTGGGCAAAATCGTCAGTTTTGTCAATTGCGTTTTAGCCCCCGGTGGGCTATAATCATCGCATAGACAGCAACGGCGCTGTGAGTCACCTCCTGACTCGCAGCGCCGTTTCGTTTCAGCAGAACACTGCTCTCATTTTCTCGTTCCTGAGAAAGTTTTTGCGGTATTTGAATGGAAATTAAGATCAAGTAAGGAGTAGGATTTATGGCAGCAAATGTTATGGAAATCTACGGCAGCAAGGTCTTTAACGAGCACGTTATGAAAGAACGCCTGCCCAGCGCCACCTATAAGAGTCTGGAAAAGACTCTGCACAAGGGTGCCCCGCTGGACATTGAGGTGGCCAACGTTGTGGCCAGCGTGATGAAGCGCTGGGCCATGGAGCTGGGCGCCACCCACTACACCCACTGGTTCCAGCCGCTGACCGGCATCACCAGTGAGAAGCACGATGGTTTCGTCAGCCCCGTGGGCGACGGCACCGCCATCATGGAGTTCTCCGGCAAGGAGCTGGTGCGCGGCGAGCCCGATGCTTCTTCGTTCCCTTCCGGCGGCCTGCGTGCCACCTGTGAGGCCCGCGGCTACACCGCATGGGACCCCACCAGCTACGCGTTCGTCAAGGACGATGTGCTCTGCATCCCCACCGCGTTCGTCAGCTACACCGGCGAGGCTCTGGATAAGAAGACCCCTCTGCTCCGCTCCATGAACGCGCTGTCCAATCAGGCCATCCGCATCCTGAAGCTCTTTGGCAAGGACGTGGATTACGTTTCCACCACTGTCGGCCCCGAGCAGGAATACTTCCTTATTAAAAAAGAGGACTACGAGGCACGCCAGGACCTGATCCTGACCGGCCGTACCCTGTTTGGTGCTCCCTCCGCCAAAGGCCAAGAGCTGGAAGAGCATTACTTCGGCGTCATCCGCCCCGAGGTCTCCGCGTTCATGAAAGAGCTGGACGAAGAGCTGTGGAAGCTGGGCGTTCCCGCCAAGACCAAGCACAACGAGGTTGCTCCCTGCCAGCATGAGCTGGCCCCCATCTTTGACACCACCAATGTTGCCATCGACCACAACCTGCTGACCATGGAGATGATGAAGAAGATCGCTCCCAAGTATGGTCTGGTCTGCCTGCAGCACGAGAAGCCCTTTGAGGGGGTCAACGGCTCCGGCAAGCACAACAACTGGTCCATGAGCACCCCCGCCGAGAACCTGCTGGATCCCGGTGACACCCCCATGGAGAACCTGCAGTTCCTGGTCTTCCTGGCTGCTGTCATCAAGGCCGTGGACGAGTATGCCGACCTGCTCCGCACCTCCGTGGCTACCCCGGGCAACGATCACCGTCTGGGTGCCAACGAGGCACCTCCGGCCATCATTTCCATCTTCGTGGGCGAGGAACTGGAAGCTGTCATCGACGCCATCGCTTCCGATTCTCCCTACGCCGGCCCTGTCAAGATGAAGATGGACCTGGGCGTGGACGTCCTGCCCAAGTTCAGCAAGGATACCACGGACCGCAACCGTACTTCTCCGTTCGCTTTCACCGGCAACAAGTTTGAGTTCCGTATGCCCGGCTCTGCCGAGAACCTGAGCGACTGCAACACCATCCTGAACACCGCTGTCGCCAAGGAGCTGAAAGGCTACGCCGACGAGCTGGAGGGGGCCGAGGACTTTACCAGCGCTGCCATCGCTCTGATCAAGCGCACCATCCGCGACCACCGCCGCGTCATCTTCAACGGCAACGGTTACACCGCCGAGTGGGAAGCCGAGGCGGAAAAGCGCGGTCTGCCCAACAAGAAGAACACCCCGGCTGCCCTGCCCGCCCTCATCGAGCCGAAGAACATCCAGCTCATGGAAGACTTTGGCGTCCTGACCAAGGTGGAGATGGAAAGCCGTTACGAAGTTGAGATGGAGCACTACTCCAAGATCATCAACATCGAAGCCCTGACCATGCTGGAGATGGCCCGCAAGCAGCTGCTGCCCGCTGTCAACTCCTACACGAGCGAGGTTGCCAACACGGCTGCCTCCAAGCTGGCCGTCAGCGAGGCCATCAGCGTCCGCAGCGAGACCAAGACCCTGCAGAAGCTCTCCGCCGACGCCGACGCCATGAGTGACGCCATCGACACCCTGCAGGCTGCCGTGGATGCAGCCAAGGCTCTGCCCACTGAGACCGAGAAAGCCGTTGCTTTCCACTCTGACGTCATCCCCGCCATGGACGCCCTGCGTGCCGCGGCAGACGATGCCGAGACCATCTGCGGCGAGGACTACTGGCCCCTGCCCAGCTACAGCAAGATGCTCTATTACGTCTGATTGTTTCGGTAATCCTGCATCGGTGAGGCTGTAAATAATCTGCCATTCTCCTTTTCCTATTTCTTACACCAGCCTAAAGACCTGCTTCCTGATCGAAGCAGGCCTTTAGGCGTTTTTGTGGGAAGTTTCAGCCTTTTCCAATTTCGTCAGCAAATACCATGATGATCCGCTGCGGGGCGTGGTTCTCTGCAGCGCGGAGGTGTGTTATGAGCTATACGACTCAGCAGGACGTGCTTGATTTTGTGGAGGACAACAACGTCAAATTCGTCCGCTTTGCGTTCTGTGATATCTTTGGCAACCAGAAAAACATTGCCGTGCTGGCCAGCGACCTGACCAAGGCCCTGGAGGACGGCGTCTGCTTTGACGGCAGTGCCATTGCCGGTTTTATGCATGTGGAGGAGAGCGACCTTGTCCTCCGCCCGGACCTGTCCACCATGTGCATCCTGCCCTGGCGTTCTACCGAGGGCCGGGTGATGCAGTTTTTCTGCGATGTGGAAAAGCCGGACAGCGCCCCCTTTGGCGGCAACTGCCGCGGCTTTCTGCGGGACATAAACCGCCGCTTCAAACGGCTGGGCCTGACCTGCAACGTGGGTGCCGAATGTGAGTTTTACCTGTTTGAAAACGACGACCATGGCCGCCCCACCCGGGTGCCCATTGATTTTGGCGGCTACTTTGATGTAGCCCCGCTGGACGCCGGTGAAAACCTGCGCCGGGACATCTGCCTGACCATGGAGCAGATGGGCATGGCCCCCCAGCACAGCCACCACGAGAACGGCAACGGCCAGAACGAGATCGACTGCCACTACGCAGGCCCCCTCAAGACCGCCGATAACGTGATGATGTTCAAGCAGATCGTCCGGGCGGTGGCCGCCAGCAACGGCCTGCACGCCAGTTTCCTGCCCAAGCCCCTGCCGGACCAGGCGGGCAGCGGCCTGCACATCAACCTTTCCCTCTCCATGGACGGCCACAACCTGTTTGAGGGCGACATTGCCCCGGACAGTATCCCGGGCAGCTTTATGGCGGGCGTGCTGGCCCACAGCCGGGAGCTGACCGCCTTTACCAACCCCCTGCCCAACAGCTACCTCCGCTTTGGCTGCGACGAGGCTCCCCGCTATGTGAGCTGGAGCCGCCAGAACCGCAGTCAGCTGGTGCGCATCCCCCAGGTGCGGGGCGACAACTGCCGCATGGAGCTGCGCAGCCCGGACCCCGCCTGCAACCCCTACCTTTCCATCGGCCTGATCCTGGCCGCCGGCCTGGATGGCATTGAGAACCGGATGGAGCTGCGCCCCCCTGTCAATAAAAACCTGTTCATCCCCTCCGAGGCCGTGGGCCTTGGGCTGGAGACCCTGCCCACCTCTCTGGAAGAGGCCGTGGAAGTGGCAAAGAACAGCGAGTTCCTGCACAAGTTCCTGCCGGAAGAGCTGGCCAAGCGGTATTATGCAGAGTCGCTCAAGCGCTGCGCTGCCCTGAAAAACGCGGCCGACCCGGCGGAATACGAACGCATCCACTACTTCAACGCGATATAATACCATGCACAAGCGTGTAAGAAAGGAGCAAGCAGGATGGGACGTGCTCTGATCGTCAGCGCCGGCGCAAGCTCCAACGAGTATCTGTGCGCCCGCCTGACGGAGTTGGGATATACCCGGCCCCTCATCGTGCCCAGCGGGGCGGAAGCTCGACGGCGGATGCTGGAATCGGACTTTGAGCTGATCGTCGTCAACGCGCCCCTGCCCGATGAGTTTGGCCACGACCTGTGCGCCACCGCGGTGGAAAAGACCGACGCAGGCGTGGTATTCCTCGTCAAAGCGGCGGCTGCCGAGCAGCTGCTGACCCCCATGAGCGAGCAGGGCGTGCTGCTGGTGTGCAAACCGTTTTCCAACACCCTGTTTCTGCAGGCCATCCACATGGCCGCGGCCAGCAACCACCGGCTGCAGGTGCTGCGGCAGGAGAATGCCCGGATGCAGGAAAAGCTGCAGCAGGTGCGTCTGGTCAGCCGGGCCAAGTGCTGCCTCATCGCGGAGCGTGGAATGAGCGAGGCCGAGGCACACCGCTACATTGAAAAGAATGCCATGGATACCCGGCGGGACCGGGCCGAGATCGCGCAGGAAATCCTTGATTCCTATGACCCATCGGGTGTATAATTCTGTGTTGTATGTTTTTGAGTGGGTGCGGGCTTTACGCAACGCGCACCCCTCCACCGGGAAAGTAAACCATATCAAACGTCCATTAGAGGAGGATATTTTATGGCAGAAAAACAGACCAAGTTTATTTTTGTCACCGGCGGCGTCGTCTCCGGCCTTGGCAAGGGCATTACGGCCGCTTCGCTGGGCCGCCTGCTCAAGTGCCGCGGCCTGAAAGTGGCCAGCCAGAAGCTGGACCCCTATGTCAACGTGGACCCGGGCACCATGAGCCCCCTGCAGCACGGCGAAGTCTTCGTCACCGATGACGGCACCGAGACCGACCTGGATCTGGGCCACTACGAGCGCTTCATTGACGAGAACCTGAACAAATACTCCAACCTGACCACCGGCAAGGTGTACTGGAACGTGCTGAACAAGGAGCGCCAGGGTGCCTACCTGGGCCAGACTGTCCAGATCATCCCCCACATCACCAACGAGATCAAGAGCTACATCTACAATCTGGCTTCTTCCACCGAGGCCGATGTGGTCATTACCGAGATCGGCGGTACCACCGGCGATATCGAGAGCCAGCCGTTCCTGGAGGCCATCCGCCAGGTAGGCCTGGAGCAGGGCCGGGACAACTGCTGCTACATCCATGTGGTGCTGGTGCCCTATATCTCCGGCTCCGATGAGTACAAATCCAAGCCGGCCCAGCACTCCGTCAAGGAGCTGCAGGGCATGGGCGTCAACCCGGACATCATCATCCTGCGGGCCGATGGCAACGTGGGCGGCGAGATCCGCCGCAAGATCAGCACGTTCTGCAACGTCAAGCCTGAGTGCGTCATCGAGAACCTGACGATGCCCAGCCTGTACCAGTGCCCGCTGATGCTCCACACCAACGGCCTGGACGACGTGGTGGTGGACAAGCTCAAGCTGGATGTTCCCCCTGCCGACCTGACCGAGTGGAAGCAGGTGGTCTCCCGCATTGCCACCCGCAGCAAGACCTGTACCATCGCACTGGTGGGCAAGTACGTCAAACTGCACGACGCTTACCTCTCCGTGATGGAAAGCCTCTACCACGCCGGCTTTGAGAACGACAGCCAGGTGGAGATCCGCTGGGTGGAGAGTGAGGACCTGACCGACCAGGCTGCCTGCAAGGAAGCCTTTGCCGACGTGGACGGCATCATCGTGCCCGGCGGCTTTGGCGACCGCGGCATCGAGGGCATGATCCAGGCCGCCCAGTATGCCCGGGAGAACAACGTGCCCTACTTTGGCATTTGCCTGGGTATGCAGATCATGGTGATGGAGTTTGCCCGCCATGTGCTGGGCTATGCCGACGCCAATTCCAGCGAGTTCACCCCCGATGGTGCCCACAATGTCATTGCCCTGATGGCCGATCAGAAAGGCAACATTCCCAAGGGCGGCACCATGCGTCTGGGCAAGTACCCCTGCAAGGTCCTGCCCGGCACCAAGATGGCTGAGTGCTACGGCGAGAGCGAGATCTGGGAGCGCCACCGTCACCGCTATGAGTTCAACAACGACTTCCGGGAGGAGATGCAGGCCAAGGGTCTGGTCATTTCCGGCACCAGCCCGGACGGCCGCCTGGTGGAGACCGTGGAGCTGCCCGGCCGTAACTTCCATCTGGGTGCTCAGTTCCACCCCGAGTTCAAGAGCCGTCCCAACCGCGCGCATCCCCTGTTCAAGGCATTCATTGCCGCAGCCCTCAAGTACCGCTCTGCGGAGCAGCGCAGCATGATGCACATGTAAAACCTCTCAGTCGCCTGCGGCGACAGCTCCCCTATCAGGGGAGCCCTTGGCAGACCGGGAAACTTTCCACAGAATAGACAAAGCCCGCTGTGAAATTTCACACAGCGGGCTTTGTTTTATGGAAGATTCAAATTACTTCTTCTTTGCGGAAGCCTTTTTGGCGGAAGCAGCCTTGCGGGCAGCGCGGCTGGTCTTCTTGGCCGCGGGCTTCTTGGCGGGTGCCTTGGCCGCAGGAGCAGCAGGCTTTTCCTCTGCCTTGGGAGCCTCCGCGGCGGGCTCTGCTTTCCCCTCAGCCTCAGCGGGCTTCTCCTCGGTCTTGGCCTCCTCCTTGACCTCGGGCTTCTCCTCCGCAGCGGGAGCGGCCACGGGCTCAGCAGCCTTTTCCTCTCCCACAGGAGCAGTCTCGGTCTTCACCGGCTCGGCAGCGGGAGCAGCCTCCACGGCGGGCTCTGCTTTCTTCACGGCGCGCTTTGCACGGTCCTTGACCTCTTCAATGGTCCACAGCTGGTCCTCGCCCGCGGTCTCCTGCCAGATCTGCAGGACAGCGCCATCGGCAGTGCCCATGCCCACAGTATCAATGCACTTGCCGCCGGCCCAGGAGGAGCGGAGACGGACGGTGCCCTGCGGGGTGTGCTCCATGGTCCACATCTGGGAGGTGCCGCCCACATCTTCCCACAGGTGCAGCCAGGTGCCGTTGGCGGTGCCGGTCATCATCAGGTCCATGAGCTTGCCGTTGGCACGGTTGCGGATACGGTAAACGCCGTCCCCCACCCGGATGAATGCCCACTCCTGCTCGGGCTTGTGGTCATACTTGCCCAGGCGGATGTCACCGCCGTCCTTTGCGTTCTCCACAGCCTGAATCACGCTGCCAGTCTTGGCAGCAATGGTATAAAAACGATCCGCCTCAATGACGGTCTGTGCAACAGATTTCATTGTAATTCCCTCCGTAAGGTATTCATTTTGTCCAAATTCCTTGGTTCTTCTTTGTTAAATTATACCACCAGCCGTGATTTTTCACAAGCAATTCGCCATTTGTTTAGCAGTTTTAACAAAATGTGTCCGTTTTTTGCGAATTTTGACATCCCAATAGAGAACTTTCCGTCCGTTTTTCCTCAAAATTTTCTCTCCCCCCACCATTCCAGTCCGCTATGGTTTTCGCCCTCGACAATTTTTCTTTTCCGCGCTATACTAGGAGTAGATTCGATTTCTGCCGCTCTTTGGCATTGCAAGAGCGGCTTTTCCATGCCGGAATGGCAGTTTGCACCGAAAGGAGTTTTGCCCATGCCCGCCAACGATCTCAGTCAGCAGCAGTACCATAAAATGACCGAGACGCCCATCCCCGGACTGATCCTGAGCCTTGCCGCCCCCACCATCCTGAGTATGCTCATCACCAGCATCTACAACCTGGCCGATACGTTTTTTGTCGGCCAGCTTTCCACCAGCGCTTCGGGCGCGGTGGGCATCGTTTCCAGCCTGATGGCCATTATCCAGGCGCTGGGCTTCATGTTCGGCCACGGGGCCGGCGGCATCATCAGCCGCAGCCTGGGCAACCAGGATACCCACGCGGCCACCAAATTTGCCTCCACCAGCTTTTTCACGGCCATGGCGGTGGGTGCCGTGCTGGCCGTGGGCGGCCTTGCCACCCTGCCCCGCTTTATGATGCTGCTGGGCAGCACGGACACCATCCTGCCCCACGCCAGTGCCTACGCCCGGCCCATCCTGTTTGCGGCCCCGCTGATGATGTCCAGCCTTGTGATGAACAACATCCTGCGGTATGAGGGCAAGGCCAGCTTTGCCATGATCGGCCTTGTGACGGGCGGCGTGCTCAACATCGTGCTGGACCCGCTCTTCATCTTTGTGTTCAAGATGGGCACCGGCGGCGCGGGCCTCGCCACGGCACTGAGCCAGTGCATCAGCTTCTGCATCCTGCTCTCCATGTTCCTGCGGGGCAAAACGGTCAGCCAGTTCCGCGTCACGGAGATCACCCGCACGCCTCGCGACTACCTGCTCATCTTTACCAACGGTGCCCCCAGCTTTGGCCGTCAGGGCCTGAACAGCATTGGCGGTATGCTGCTGAACATTGCCGCCCGCGAGTACGGCGACGCCGCCGTGGCGGGCATGAGCATCATCTCCCGCATCTTCCTGTTCATCCTGTCCGTCGCCATCGGCGTGGGCCAGGGCCTGCAGCCCGTGGCCGCGTTCAACTATGGTGCCAAAAAGTACCGCCGGGTACGGCAGGCCGCCATTTTCACGATCTTTGCGGCGTTCTGCTTTGTCTGCGTGCTCAATGTGGTCTGCTGGTGTAACAGCGAGACCCTGATCCACCTCTTCCGCGATGACCCGGAGGTGCTGGCCGTGGCCCTGCCCGCGTTCCGTTACCAGTGTCTGGCCATGTTTTTACAGCCCGTCATCGTGGTGGCCAACATGCTGTTCCAGAGCATCGGCAAATCCGGCCGGGCCACGTTCCTGGCCTGCTGCCGGCAGGGTGTCTGTTTCATCCCGCTCATCCTCACCCTGCCCCACCTGCTGGGCCTGCCGGGCATTGAGATGTGCCAGCCCATTGCCGACATGCTCACCTTTTTCATCTCGGTGCCGTTCCTGCTGCCGTTCCTCCACAAGCTGAACCGGATGGAAGAAGCCTGAGCTCCCCGTTGTCACCAAACTGTAACCAGACCCGGACGTTCCAATGCAATTGAACGGCCGGGTCTTTCGTATTATAATCAAATGGGAAAGTCAAATTTTAGGAGGAATCGCCCATGAAGACCACGCTGTTTCGCTTTGGCCGCACCGCCGCCTGCCTGACGCTGGCGGTTGCCCTGCTCACCGGCTGTTCCCTGCTGCCGGCGGCATCCCCCCGGAAAGACCCGATTCCCGTAGAACAGCCCAGCGACGCTTCCGCCGCTCTCGACGACGGCAAGCTGCGGATCCTGTATGATTCCAACGGCTCCACCGTCCTCTGCGGCAGCAAAGTCCTCCATGAGGGCCGGGGCGATGAGACCGTCGCACTGGTGTACGACCCTGCGGAGAGCGATATCCCCTATTACTGGGTGGCCTGGTCCGACAACAGCTCCCCCTCCGGCCGCCGCAGCGCCCTCTACGATAAGACCGGAGCCGAAGTGCTCACCTTTGAACAGGATCACAGCGTCACCCTCTCCGGGAATTATCTGGTGCTCAACCAGACCGACGCACTGGAATTTTCCTGCGATCATGCTGTCCAGCCAGGGGACTGCCGGGTCATCGACCTGACCACCCGGCAGGAGATCCCGTCTCCGGACACCGCCTACCAGTGCGTCGTCTCCAACGATCTGTTCGCCTTTACCTGCTATGAACGGCCCGAGACGCTGGCCGACGGCGAGTACGACGAGGACATGTACCAGCATGTGCGGATGGTGCTGCAGGACCGGGAGGGCAATCCCCTGCGGGAGGAAGACCGCTGCACGGCCACCAGCCTTTCCAACCAGAACAATACCAGCGGCATCCCCAGCGACTGGATCTTACTGGATTTCTACATGGATGGTTACCTCTCCCAGTCCTCCACCCTTTCCAACACGGTAACGGGGGAAGAGCTGGACGGCTTTGACCGGGTGTGCGGCAACGGCACCGCCAGCTTCCGGACGGAAGACGGCCAGTACCAGCTCATCGACCTGGCCAGCACCGAACAGAGCGAAGTCCTTGCCACCTTTGACCGCTCCGTCCTCTACCATGCTCCCGGGGCAGTGGTCTGCTGGAATGCTGGCAACGACTACCGCTACCAGTTCCACGACCTGACCACCGGGGAGATGAAACCCGTTTATAACGTGGACGCCGACGACAAGACCCTGGCCGTCTACGCCACCGACGGGACGCTCCGGGTCTACGACCGCACCACCGGCGCCATCCTCACCGATGTGAACGTGGACTCGGTCGAGAATCAGGATTCGGCCCGGGTGTGGGCTGTGGGGGAGGACTACGCGCTGGTGATGCTCTATCCGGCAGGAGACCATAGCAAGCCCACCATCCGGCTCTATGACGCACAGGGCCTTGTACGGCAGCTTACTATTTCCGCCTCCACGCCGGATGGCTATTACTATTTTGCGCCCCTCACCACCACAGACGGCCACGCCTATTTCCGCTACGGCTATGCAGGCCCCAACGGCAAAACCCTCTATGACGTACTGGACGAGAACGGGAACGCCGTCCTCAAAGGGCTGGCCCTCTGCTACAGCTATTATGGCGGCAACGGCCTCAATGACCTGCCCGCAGGCGCTTTCATGGCCCGAAAGGGCTTCTATTACGGCTGGATGACCCCAGACGGCCAGTGGCTCTACTGCCGCAGCATCTTTGCTTCCAGCACGGACGAACACGGCTATGGCGATCTGATCTGAACACAGGAGGTTTTGACCATGAAACAAACTGCTCTTTCCCGCCGCGCTTTTCTGCTGGGGCTGGGCGCGGTTTCCTCAGCCGCCCTGCTCTCGGCCTGCAACACGAATGCCCCCGTCAACTCCGGGCCCACTCCCTCTCAGCCCGAGAGGGAGCCCGCTGCCAGCCCGGATGCTTCCAGTGAAGTGACCCGTGAGCCCATCCTGACAGCCGACGAGTTTCCCATGACCGACGGCAGCACGGCCTGCATCCCCCTCATTGCGCAGATCATGGCGGACACCACGGGCATGGATCTGGAAACGGCCCAGAGCTGCGTGAGCACCAACACCACGGCCTGGGCCTGGCGGAACCTGAGCCTTTACGGCGGCAATGAGGGCGATTCCACCAAGCTCATCATCGCCTACGAGGCCCCGGAATCCGTCAAGGAGGAAATGGCCGCGGAGGGCGGCCCGCTGGACCAGAAAGCCATTGGCCGGGATGCACTGGTGTTCATCGTCAACGAAGAAAATCCCGTCCAGAGCCTCTCCCAGCAGCAGCTCCGGGACATCTATGCCGGGAAGATCACCAACTGGAAAGACGTCGGCGGCGCGGACCTGCCCATCGTGGCATTCCAGCGGCGGGAAGATTCCGGCAGCCAGACCCTGTTCCAGAAGCTGCTCATCCAGGGCGGGGAGCTGATGGACGCCCCCACCGAGCTGGCCCCCACGGAGATGGGCGGGCTGGTGGACAGCATTGCCGAATACAACAACACCGCCAACGCCATTGGCTTCTCGGTATATTATTACATCGACCAGATGTACTCCAAACCCGGCCTGCGGCTGCTGGCTGTGGACGGCGTGACCCCCTCCAACGAGACCATCGCCGACCAGAGCTACCCGCTCTGCAATGAGTTCTATGCCGCGGTCCGGCAGGATTCCGGTGCGGACACGCCGGAACGCAAAGTCTACGACTGGCTCTCCACCGACGCGGGCCGTGCCTGCATCGAGAAATCGGGCTATGTGGCCGTGCAGGATTGAAATTTTCCCTCCACTCCCTTTCAAGCTCCCCCGCGGGGGGAGCTTTTTGTGTTCCATAGCACATTTTCATCGCTGGAATTTTCCTCAACGAATTGACGCAGTTCACATTCTTTGCTAAAATATAGAAAATAAAGTTGACATTTTTCCCCGATTTTGTCCACTGCACTTGAATCCAAATCCGAAAGAGAGGTCCCTGCCATGTCCAACGATTTCCACAACACCACCCATGTCGAAAGCCGAAGCCGCGCGGAGCTGCGCAATTTCATCATCCAGTCCTCCACCCTGCTCGAAATCTCCCTCTCCGGCCTGGTGCTCATCGGCCTGCTCATCAGCATCGTGCCCCTCATCCAGTGGATGCCCGGCCTGTTCATCGACGGCAACGATGTAGAGATCCGCACCTTTCTGGAGCGTGCACTCGACATCGTCATCGGCATCGAGTTCATCAAGATGCTGGCTAAGCACAGCCCCGGCTCCAGCCTGGAGGTGCTGCTGTACGCCATCGCCCGCCATATGGTCATCGGCCACGAATCCGCCTTTGAAAACCTGCTGAGCGTGGCTGCCATCGCCCTGATCTTCGTCGTGCGCAAGTTCTTCTTTGTACCGGCCTTTGGTGCCCACCTGCCCGACGGCCACCCGGCCCCCGACCTTTCCCCCAACCAGAGCGGCATCCCGGCTTCAGAGTTCAAAGAGCGGCTGCGCAAGCGCCTCCACGCCGAGGATGTTGTCCCCGAGACCGAAGAGGACGATTTTGTCGATGCCGCTGAAGAGGACGAGCTCCTGCCGGAATCCACCTGAACCCTGAATCAAGACCCAAAAACACCCCCGCAGGCATTGCAAACGCTGCCTGCGGGGGTGTTTCATTTTATACTGAGATTTATTTCTGATGCTTTTTGCCAAAGCGGTATTCTTTGCCTTCCCGGATACGCTTGATGTTGGAGCGGTGCATGTAGATGACCAGAATACTCATGATGAGGGCACCCACAAAGCAGACCGCCATATCCCCCGCAGCCAGGCCCCGGTAGCAGCTGTAAATGAGGGTCAGCACCGGGTAGAGCGCTGCCATGGTGATGCTGCCCAGCGAGACCATCCCCGTGGGGAGCAGGCAGGCCAGGAAGATCAGGAACAGGAACGGGATGAGGATGGGTTGGATGGCCAGAATGGCACCACCTGCCACCAGCACGCCCTTGCCGCCCTTGAAGCCGAAATACAGCGGCTTCAGATGGCCAATGGTAGCCAGGATGGCCGCCAGGTAAACGCCCAGGTAGGGCGAGACCGCCCCGCCTGCCGGGAGATACCCGAACAGCCAGCGGCCGATGCAGACGGCCAGCGCACCCTTGAGCACATCGCCAAAGGCGGTGAGGGCCGCTGCCTTTTTGCCAAAGGTGCGCAGCATGTTGGTCATGCCGGCGGCACCGCTGCCGTAGTTGCGGACATCGTCATGATAGAGGTATTTGCTGACCAGAATGCCCGTGTCAATGCTGCCCAGCAGGTAGGCCTCGGCGGCCGTTGCCAGAACGATCAGAAGCGTCATCATCAGACAGTCCCTCCCTGTTTATACATCCTTGGCGCGGACTTCGCCCGCACCGCGTTCCCGGATCACCAGCCGGATGGGCGTGTGGTCCAGGCCAAAGCTTTCACGGATCTGGTTGATGAGGTACCGCTGATAGCTGAAGTGGAAGAGGTACTTTGCGTTGACGAAAGCCACAAACGTCGGGGGACGGGTGGAGGCCTGGGTCAGGTAGAAGATCTTCAGGCGGCGGCCCTTGTCGCTGGGGGGCTGCATCCGGGCGGTAGCCCGGGCCAGCATCTCGTTCAGCACACCGGTGGGCACGCGGGCGCCGTTCTGGGCGTCCACATCCCGGATGAGCTGCATCAGCTTATTGACGTTATAACCCGTCTGTGCCGAGATAAAGATGATGGGAGCATAGCCCATAAAGCTGAAGCACTCGGCGTAACCCTTGCGCTGGAGCTCCATGGTGTTGGTCTCCTTGCCCTCCACGGCGTCCCACTTGTTGACAACGATGATGCAGGCCTTGCCCTGATCGTGGGCATAGCCTGCCACCTTGCTGTCCTGCTCGGTGAAGCCGACGGTGGCATCCACCAGGATCAGGGCCACACGGCTCCGCTCCACAGCGGCCAGAGCGCGGACGACCATGTACCGCTCCAGACCATCGGTGATATTGCTGCGCTTGCGCAGGCCTGCGGTATCGGTGAAGATGAACTTGCCGTAGGCGTTGTCCACCGGGGTATCAATGGCGTCGCGGGTGGTGCCGGCCTCGTTGGCCACGATCATCCGGTTCTCACCCAGGATGCGGTTGGTCAGGCTGGATTTGCCCACGTTGGGGCGGCCGATGATGGCCACCGGGATGCGGTCCTCTTCAATGACCGTCTCACTGAAATCCAGGTGGGCGCAGACGGCGTCCAGCAGGTCGCCCGTGCCGTGACCGTGCACCGACGAAATGGGCATGACCTCGTCAAAGCCCAGGTTATAGAACTCGTACAGCTCCATGGGGGCCTCGCCCACGTTGTCGCACTTGTTGACCGCCAGAATGACCGGCTTATGGCTGCGGCGCAGCATGTGGGCCACATCCTCGTCCGCCGCGGTCAGGCCGTTGCGGACATCCACCACCATGATGATGCAGTCGGCGGTGTCAATGGCGATCTGGGCCTGCTCCCGCATGTGGGCCAGGATGCCCTCGGTGGCCTTGGGCTCAATACCGCCCGTGTCCACCAGCATGAACTCGTGGCCGTTCCACTCGCAGTTGGCAAAAATGCGGTCGCGGGTAATGCCCGGGGTATCCTCCACGATGGCCAGGCGCTGGCCGCAGAGTTTGTTGAACAAGGTAGACTTGCCCACGTTGGGGCGGCCCACCACCGCTACGATCGGTTTGCTCATGTGGTTCCTCCTTTTCTTCTTCTCGAAATATGCAGGCCGCTGCGCAGCAGAGCTTTGGCCTCCTCGCCGCCGGACGTGGGCAGCACTTCTACCTTGACGCCCATCCGCTGAGCGAGCTGCGCAACGGTCACATCGTCGAGGAACGTATCTTTTTCTTCCCGCAGCATCACGGCGGGCACGCCCAGCGTCCCGCTGGTCAGCTTGCCCTCACACTGGTTGATGATATCCGTGGCCGTGACAAGACCTGCCACACCCACGTTGCCGCCGAAGAATTTGTTCTGGATCGGGTGCACCGTGACCTCGATCATGGGGTACTGGCGGTGCAGCTCGGCCATCATCCGCTGGATGAGGGGGGCCGCCATGGTGCCCGTGACCACATCCAGCTGTTTGGTACCGTAAACGCGGTGGGGCTTGTCCAGCTCGGCCATAAATTCATCTTCAAACAGGCGCATCATGCCCACACCGTTTTCCAGCTGGTCAAAGTCCTCATAGAACTCGGTGGGCGGGATGCGGCGGCCCGCTTTCAGGTACCACTCGTCGCTGGGGTAGATGATCCGCTTGCCGTGGCGGCGCTTGCACTCATCGCCAAACTCTTCCATGATATCGATGACCTCGGCGCTGCTGGCCGCATCGTAGGGGGTCTGCTTGAAGAGGTTCTGGCGGTAATCGGTAATGCCGCAGGGCACCGCCGCAATGCTCTGCACCATGGGGGTCAGCTCCAGCAGGTCGGCCAGGGTGCGGCGCAGCTCGTCGCCATCGTTGATGCCACGGCAGAGCACCAGCTGGCAGTTGACCGCGATGCCGCCCTCCACCAGCCGGGGCAGGTACTTGAGCACCTCTCCGCCCCGCTTATTGGCCAGCATCCGCACCCGGAGCTGGGGGTTGGTGGTGTGGACCGAGATGTTGATGGGCGAAATGTGCATCTTGATGATGCGGTCGATCTCATGGTCCTGCATGTTGGTCATGGTGATGTAGTTGCCAAACAGGAACGAAAGGCGCTCATCATCATCCTTAAAATAAAGGCTCTCCCGCATTCCCGGAGGGAGCTGGTCGATGAAGCAGAACATGCAGTGGTTGGAGCAGGAATGCTTCTGGTCGCCCAGATAGGTGGAAAAATCGCAGCCAAAAGGGCCGCGCTCGGCGCGCTGGACGTCCCACTCCCGGATGCCGTCCGCCACCCTTGCTTTCAGGTGAAAGCTTTTGCTGTCGGTATAAAAATCATAGTCCAGCGTGTCGTTCAGCTCGTTCTGATCCACGGCCAGCAGCTCGTCGCCGGGCAAAAGGCCCAGTGCTTCGGCTTCGCTGCCCGCTTCCACACGCTCGATCTTGATTGCCATGCTCTCACCTCCCAGAAACAGCAAGAAGGGGAAGGCGTTGCGCCCTCCCCTTCTGTACATAACACCAATGTGCCACCAATTCTGCGCAAATTAGCCCTTCTTGATGACTTCCTCGCCCTTGTAGTAACCGCAGTTGCCACATGCCTGGTGGGGGAGCTTCAGAGAGCCACAGTTGCTGCACTTGACCAGTGCAGGGGCCTCCAGCTTCCAAACATTGCTGCGACGCTTGTCGCGGCGGGCCTTGGAAAGATGTCTCTTAGGTACTGCCATATTTTTGCACCTCCTTGATGGGTTTCTCAGTTCAGCAGTGATTTGAGGATCGCTAGCCTTGCGTCTGCGGGAGCGGCTTCATCTTCTGCCGGGGGGCAGGTACATTCCGCCATCTTTTTCCCGCACCGGGGACACAATCCCGGGCAGTCGGGGCTGCAGAGCAGCACCGTTGGGATCTGGAACAGGAACTCCTGGCAAAGCCACTCATCCACATCCAGATGACCTTTTTCATTGAGCGGCAGATCGAAATCCGGGTCGTCCAGATCCCGCTCCTTTACCGTCCACTCCGCTTCAACTGTCTCTTCCCTCTCAACAGGGTCCAGACAGCGGGCGCACTCGCCGTGCACCAATGCTTTTGCCCGCAGTGTCATCCGGACCTCTTCTCCATCCGTCTCAGCGTCAAAACACGCCGTGACCGGTTGGCTGATCCTTGCACCGGCAAAATCCTTTGCAGACAAATCACAGGGAAACTCCGCATGGTAGGGTCTTGCGCCGGTTGCGATAAACTTTCTCAGGTCAAATTGCATAGTACACCTCATAAAAGGCTGCTTTGTTAGTATAGCGCCAAAGTAAACCTTTGTCAACACCAAAACAGGCAGAAAACCGAAAAAATTTTATTTCTCCGGTTTCCTGCCCGATTGGATCAGTTCAGAATCAGAATGCCAGAAGCCTTACAGGTACTTCTTGACGTCGTGCGGCAGAGCTGCCTCGTCCGCGCTGACGGTGACAGTGACCTTGACGGTATTGCCGGCAATGGCTGCCATCTCGTCCAGCACAACGCCCAGACGGTTGATATCGTGGTTGAGCACCTTGAGGATGCCGTCGATGTACAGGTCGGTGATGTCATAGTTGCTTGCCAGCAGGCCGGCCACAAAGCCGTACAGCATCTCGCCGCCGGAGACCTTGTACTCGTCCAGGTCGATCAGACGAGCAGCGGGAGCGATGTCGTAGGTCAGCTTCATGCCTTTTTCCACGACGACGACGTTGCCCTTGGAGGTCTTGACCGAATCATTGATCTGGTCGATCATAGCCTTGGTCTTACCGGAGCCCTTAGCGCCAACAATCAGTTTAATCATAGTTCTGTCCTCCTGTATTTTCCACGCCTTGCGGCGGGAGATCATTTTTTAATCCTTTGCCTTTACTTGAGCTTTGCTTCCAGCTCAGCGGTCAGGTTCTCGTAACCGGGTTTGCCCAGCAGTGCAAACATGTTCTTCTTGTAGCTCTCAACGCCCGGCTGGTTGAACGGGTTGACGCTGAGCAGGTAGCCGCTGCAGGCACATGCACGCCAGAAGAAGTAGATCATATAGCCGACATTGTAGGCGCTGAGGTCATCCACCTCGATTACGACCTCGGGCACGCCGCCGTCGGTGTGAGCCAGGATGGTGCCCTCCATGGCCTTGCGGTTGACCACGCTCATGTTCTGGTTGGCCAGGAAGTTCAGGCCGTCGAAGTTGCCCTTCAGCTCGTCGATGAACAGATCCTGTGCAGGCTTTTTGACATCCACGATGGTCTCAAACATGGTGCGGGAGCCTTCCTGGATGAACTGGCCCATGGAGTGCAGGTCGGTGGAGAAGATGCAGCTTGCAGGGAACAGGCCCTTGTTGTCCTTGCCCTCGCTCTCGCCGAACAGCTGCTTATACCACTCGTTCATCAGGGCGAAGTTGGGCTCGTAGCACTCGAGGATCTCCACGCTCTTGCCCTTGCGGTACAGGATGTTGCGGATGGCAGCATACTTGTAAGCGTCGTTGTCCGGGCTCAGGACGGAGAAGCGCTCCATGGCATCGGCAGCGCCTTTCATCAGGTCGTCGATGCTGATCCCGGCAGCCGCGATGGGCAGCAGGCCGACCGCGGAGAGGACGGAGTAGCGGCCGCCGACATCATCGGGGACCACGAACGTGGGCCAGCCCTGCGCGTCGGCCAGCTGCTTGAGGGTGCCCTTGGCACGGTCAGTGGTCGCATAAATGCGCTTGTTGGCCTCTTCCACGCCCATCTCATCTTCCAGCAGCTTGCGCAGCACGCGGAATGCCAGGCTGGTCTCGGTGGTGGTGCCGGACTTGGAAATGACATTGATGGAGAAACGCTTGCCCTTGCACAGCGCGATGATATCATTCAGATACGTGGGGCTGATGCTGTTGCCGCAGAAGTAGATCTTGAGGCCGCTGTCCAGCTCATTGTGGAACTGGCCCTTGACGGCTTCGACCACAGCGCGGGCACCCAGATAGCTGCCGCCGATGCCGGCGACGACCAGCACGTCGGAATCCTCACGGATCTTGGCAGCTGCTTCCTTGATGCGGACGAACTCGTCCTTATCGTACTCACGGGGCAGATACATCCAGCCCAGGAAATCGTTGCCGGGGCCGTTCTTGGCTTCCAGCATCTTGTGGGCGGCTTCCACCTGCGGGTAGATGGCCTGATACTCTTCTTCCTTAATAAAGGAGGAAAGGTGTTTCGTGTTCAGTGCGAGACTCATATTTTATCAAAACCTCCAGACATTTTTGGGGCACTTGCCCTGCGAGGGTTTTTCTTGGTATAAGTGTACCGTTCCCATCGGGCAAAGTCAAGGCCAAAATCCTTGGATTTCATACAATTTTAATAGTGTTGTTTTGTATGCTCTTACATCTTTTGTTCAGGCGGACAAGGCTTTTGTTGCGTGAACAAACCGCTTTTGGGCGGTCCTGTGTCCGTTTTGGTCAGGACACGCCGGTCAGGCTCTCCCACAGCAGGTGCAGCGCGTCCGGCAGGGTCAGTTTTGCGGCATCGACGGCGGCGCGGACTTCATACTCACTCAACAGGTTTTCGCCCTGATAAACGCTTACTTTGCCCACGGCCTGCCCCCGTTCCACCGGGGCTTCCAGGGTCTCGGGCAGGGTCAGCTCCTCGCGGAGGGCGGCCCCGGCCCCTTTTTCCAATAAGATCGTCTCGGGCAGGGCGCTGTAATCCAGCGGGACGCTCCCCTCGGCGCTGCCTTTGACCGCCAGCTGCAGCGGCTGGCTGGGCAGTGCGGGCAGCGGCGCGGCCTCATAGGCCCCAAAACCGTAGTCCAGAAGCGTCGTGGCGGCGTTGAAGCGGTCGGCGCTGCTGGGTGCCCCCAAAATAACGGCGATGAGCTTGAGCCCATCCCGGGTGGCGCTGGCCGAGATGCAGACCCCTGCCCCGCTGGTGGTGCCGGTCTTGAGCCCGGTGATGCCGCTGTACCGCTTGAGCAGCTTGTTGGTGTTGACGAGCTGGGTCTGCCCGTTGCGGAGGCTGTCCGTCCAGATGCCGGAGTAATGCAGCACCTCCGGGCAGTGGGTCAAAATCTCCCGGCTCATGATGGCCACATCCCGGGCGGTGGAGAGGTGGCCCTCCGTATCCAGCCCGCAGGCGTTGCGGAACGTGGTCTGCTCCATCCCCAGCTGGGCCGCCCGGGCGTTCATCTGCTCCACAAAAGCGGGCTCGCTGCCGCCCACCAGCTCGGCCACCGCCACGGCGGCGTCATTGGCGGAGGAAACGCAGATGGCCCGGAGCATCTCATCCAGCGTAAACTGCTCCCCCGGCTCCAGCCAGATCTGGCTGCCGCCCATGTGGTAGGCGTGTTCGCTCACCGGCACAAGGGTATCCAGCGTCAGCCTGCCGTCATGGATGGCCTCAAAGGTCAGCAGCAGGGTCATTACCTTTGTAATCGACGCGATGGGCATTTTCTCCTCGGCATTTTTCTCGTACAGCACCCGGCCGCTGTCCTGCTCGATCAGGATGGCGGCGCGGCAGTTGAGGGAGAGTGCCGGAGCCGCTGCCGCCGGGAGGGCAGGTTCCACCCACACGGCCTGCGCGGAGGCCGTTTTTGCCTCCCGCCGGGCCACAAGATGCAGCCCCATCCCCTGTGCCGTGCCAAAGGCCAGCGCAAACAGCCAGAAGCAGAGCACCGCCGCGCACAGCGCCGCAAAATTTCTCCGTTCCATTCTCGTACCTCCCCCGCGGTCTGTTTCCATTGCTCTGATTGCATTCTATGCAAAAAAAGAGCAGCAAATGCTCTTTCCCCGCCGGGAAAAATCTGCTATAATAGGATGGTTTATTTTGTTTTTCTGTTGAAAGGATACCTCGCATGAGAGTTTGTTTTTATACCCTTGGCTGCAAAGTCAATCTGAACGAGACCGGGGCGCTGGAACAGATGTTCCGCTCCGCCGGGTTCACCATCGTCCCGGAGGGGGAAGAGGCCGATGTGTTTGTGGTCAACAGCTGCACCGTGACCAACTTTGGCGACCAGAAGAGCCGCAAGTGGCTCCGCCGGGCCAAGCGGGAGAACCCCGGTGCCGTCACCGTGCTGACCGGCTGCTACCCCCAGGCGTTCCCCGAGGAGGCCGCCCGGTTTCTGGAGGCCGATCTGGTCTGCGGCAACGGCGACCGGAAAGCCATCCTTGAAAATGTCATGAAGCTGCTGGATGGCCATGAGCGGATCGTGGCCATTGCGCCCCACGCCCGGGGCGAGCGGTTCGAGGAGCTGCCCGTGGAGCGGTTTGAGACCCACACCCGCGCCTTTATCAAGGTGGAGGACGGCTGCAACCGCCAGTGCGCCTACTGCGTCATTCCCCGTGCCCGTGGCCCGGTGCGCAGCCGTGCCGAGGAGAGCATCCTGAACGAGCTGCACCAGCTGGCCGCAGCCGGATACCGCGAGGTGGTGCTCAGTGCCATCTCCCTGCCCAGCTACGGCCTGGACACCGGGACGAACCTGGTGGAGCTGGTGGAGCACTGCGCCCAGGTGGAGGGCATCGAGCGCATCCGTCTGGGCAGCCTGGACCCCGACATGCTCACGTCGGAGTACATCGCCCGGCTGGCCGCGGTGGACAAGCTCTGCCCGCAGTTCCACCTGAGCCTCCAGAGCGGCTGCACCGCCACCCTGCGCCGGATGCGCCGGGTGTACACCGCGGAGCAGTACGCGGAAGTGGTGGAAAATATCCGCTCTGCCTACGGCGACCGTCCCGTCAGCTTTACCACCGACTGCATCTGCGGCTTCCCCGGGGAGACCGAGGCCGACTTTGAGGAGAGCCGCGCGTTCCTGAAAAAGATCGGATTTTTGAAAGTACATGTCTTCCCCTACTCCCGCCGCAGCGGCACCCCGGCCTACGATTTCCCGGGCCAGATCCATGAGCGGGACAAACAGGAGCGCAGCCGCACCATGAACGCCGCCGCCGAGGCCATCCGCAAAGAGGTGCTGGCGGGCTATGAGGGCATGGAGGATGACGTGCTGCTGGAGACCCCTCTCTCCGAAACGCTCTTTACCGGCTATACCCGGCTGTATGTGCCGGTGGTAGTCTCCGCTCCGGGCCATGCCAGCGGCGAGATCGTCCGGGTCAGACTGGGCGCTTACGACGGAGAACGGGTGCGGGCCGCGCTGGTCTAAGCGGCGGTTTCCGCTCCGGCTGAAGTTTGGCAGATTGCAAAGAAATTTTACCGGTTCTTTGTGCAAACCTTACCAGTCGTGAAAATCATAACGAATTTTGAGTTTTGGTCTTTTCATCCAAATTCGTTTATGCTACAATAAAAGTGGATATTCCGGGGCAGCCTGCCGATTGCAGCGGCGGGCGTGCCAATGCACCCGGAGACAGGCTGTTTTTTCCGTACCAGAATGGCGGTCGTTTTTGTGCCCAGCCTCTGTACCAGAGAGCCGCGGCGCGTCACTTCTCCATCCGCGAAAAGGGTCTGTGATCTGCTGTATGTAAAACAAGGAGAGATTGGAATGAGTTTTAGAGGAATCAACACGACGGTCATCCAGATTCGCCGCCAGGTGTTTACCGAGGTTGCACGGATGGCCTACGCCAACGTCAAGGGCGAAGCCGCCAACCACCTGATGCGTAAGATCCCTTACACCATCATCCCCGGTGAGGAAGGCAAGCTGCGCAAGGACATCTTCCTGGAGCGCGCCATCGTTGAGGAGCGCGTCCGCCTGGCCATGGGCCTGCCCACCCGCCGCATGGACGAGCACAACAGCGTCGTTTCCGGTCTGGAGGACGCTTCCATTGCCGATAAGTATTATGATCCCCCGCTGGTAAACGTGATCAAGTTTGCCTGCAACCGCTGCCCCGAGAAGCTGGTCAAGGTCTCCGACCTGTGCCAGGGCTGCCTGGCTCACCCTTGCATGGAGGTCTGCCCCAAGAAAGCCATCACCTGGGAGAGCGGCCGTTCTATCATTGATCAGGAGAAGTGCATCAAGTGCGGCCGCTGCGTTGGCGTCTGCCCCTACAACGCCATCGTCAAGACCGAGCGCCCCTGTGCCGCTGCCTGCGGCATGGGTGCCATCCACTCCGACGAGCTGGGCCGCGCGGAAATTGATTACAGCAAGTGTGTTTCCTGCGGCCAGTGCCTGGTCAACTGCCCGTTTGGCGCCATTGCCGATAAGGGCCAGATCTACCAGCTGATCCAGGGCTTCAACCGCGGTGACCGCATCTATGCGCTGGTTGCCCCCGCGTTCGTCAACCAGTTCCCCGGCCTGGCTTCCACCGGCAAGCTGAAAGCTGCCCTGAAAGCCGTCGGCTTCCACGACGTGGTCGAGGTCGCCATTGGTGCTGACCTGTGCACGGTGGACGAGGCCCACGACTTCCTGGAAGAAGTGCCCGGCAAGCTGAACTTTATGGCAACCTCCTGCTGCCCGGCCTGGAGCATGATGGCAAAGACCGCATTCCCCGACCTGGCCAAAAACATCTCCATGACCATGACCCCCATGGTCTTCACCGCCCGCATGATGAAGCAGGCCGACCCCGAAGCCCGTATGTGCTTCATCGGACCCTGCGCCGCCAAGAAGCTGGAAGCTTCCCGCCGCACCATCCGCTCCGACGTGGACTTCGTGCTGACCTTTGAGGAGCTGGCCGGCATCATTGAGGCCAAGGATATCGACCCGGCTGCACTGGAAGTTGATCCCAGCGAGATCGATCTGGTCCACGCTTCCGGTGCCGGCCGCGGCTTTGCTCAGTCCGGCGGCGTTGCCAAGGCCGTTGCCGACAAGATCAAGGAATGGCACCCCGACATGGAAGTCAAGATCGCGTCGGCTCAGGGCCTGGCCGAGTGCAAGAAGCTGCTGATGCTGGCCAAGGCCGGCAAGTACAACGGCTATCTTCTGGAAGGCATGGGCTGCCCCGGCGGCTGCATCGGCGGTGCCGGCACCATTGCGGACCCTGCCAAGACTGCCATCCTGCTGAACAAATATGTCAAGGAAGCTCCGTTTGCGGACCCCGAGGAGAGCCCGTTCATGAGCAACATCCACATGCTGAAAGACGATCCCAACTTCGAGGTCTAAGCACCTGCCTTTCTGCCGCCTCCCGTTTGCCGGGAGGCGGCTTTTTTTGCTGCCACGTTTTCCACATTTCTTATTTTCTATGTCGAAAGTGCAACAGTTTTGTGAAACACTGCCAAAGCAGATTGACTTTTTTGCTTGATTATGCTATTTTTGCGGTATAAAAGGGCTGTCTGACCCATTTCTGCACCATTTCCCGCGTGTGTGACAGCCCGTGCCGCGCTGCGGCAGGAAGAAAGGTTGATAACATGAAAACAGCTTGGAAACGCACCGGGGCGGTGCTGGTCTCGTGGCTGCTGCTCTGCCTGCTGGCCCTGAGCGCCAGTGCCGTGGGCCCTGTGGAGGTCGGCGTGGCGTTCTGGAAAGACAGCAAAGGCGAACAGACCTCGCTGGCCAACGATGGCATCGACACGGACCGTGCCGCCACTCTTACCCGGCAGGCCAATGGCACCTATACGCTGGAGCTCCCTCTGAAAAAGCTTTCCCGCATCAACATCACCGGACGGCTGTCCGGGCTGACCATCGGCGATGTGACCTATGACGGCACCCTGAGCGGCAGCTTTGACGATGACACTGCACTGCTCACCATCAAAAACCTGCCCGCTTCCGTCCTGACCGGAAGTGACGCCGGAAAAGCGCTGGCCGTAACCTGCAATCTGGACATGGATGTCAAGCTCCTGGGGGAGATCACCACTCCCGCGCGGCTCTGCATCTGGGCCGAAAAGTAAAACACAGTTTCCTACAACAAAACGCCCCGCAGGGCTGGTGAAACTTCTCACCGCCCTGCGGGGCGTTTGCGTTTTTATGGTTTTGCAGAGGAAGCTTACTCCACGATGATGCTCTTGCCCGTCATCTCAGCAGGGACCGGCAGGCCGATATAGGGCAGCATGGTGGGTGCGATGTCGGCCAGGCAGCCGCCCTCACGCAGCTTCACATCGCCGCAGCCGATGGCCACAAAGGGCACGACATTGGTGGTGTGGGCGGTGAACGGAGTGCCGTCCGGGTTCATCATCTTCTCGGCATTGCCATGGTCCGCGGTCAGGAACGCGCAGCCGCCGGCAGCCAGGACAGCTTCAACAACTTCCTTGACAGCAGCATCGACGGCTTCCACAGCCTTGACTGCCGCGTCAAACACGCCGGTGTGACCGACCATATCGCAGTTGGCGAAGTTGAGGATGATGACATCGTACTTGCCGCTCTCGATCCGCTTCTTGCACTCAGCAGCCACTTCCGGAGCGCTCATCTCGGGCTTCAGGTCGTAGGTAGCCACTTTCGGGCTGGGGATGACACAGCGGTCCTCGCCCTCGTAGGGAGCCTCGACGCCGCCGTTGAAGAAGAAGGTGACGTGGGCGTACTTCTCCGTCTCAGCGATGCGGAGCTGGGTCTTGCCATGAGCAGAGAGGTACTCGCCCAGAACGTTCTTGAGCTCCACGGGAGGATATGCCACTTCGCAGTTGGGCATGGTGGCGTCATACTCGGCCATGCAGACATAGTGGACCTGCTTGCGGCCGCCGCGGCGCTCAAAGCCCGTGAACGCGTCGTCGCAGAAGATGCGGGTCATCTGGCGGGCACGGTCGGGACGGAAGTTCATGAAAATGACAGTGTCGCCATCCTGCACACGGCCGCCCTCGCAGGTGACGCAGGGCAGAACGAACTCATCCGTCTTGTCCGCGGCATAGGATGCCTCAATGGCCTCCTGTGCGTTGGCAGCGTGGTTGCCCTCGCCATAAACGAACGCGGCATAAGCCTTTTCTTCGCGGTCCCAGTTGTTGTCACGATCCATGGCGTAGTAACGGCCGGAAACGCTGGCGATCTTGCCGATGCCCAGCTCATCCAGCTTAGCCTGCAGGTCGGCCAGGAAGCCCTTGCCAGAGTGGGGGTCCGTGTCACGGCCATCGGTGATGCAGTGGAGGTAGACCTCCTTGGCACCCATGTGCTTGGCCATTTCCAGCACGCCGAACCAGTGGTCTGCGTGGCTGTGGACGCCACCGGTGCCCACCAGGCCCATCAGGTGGATGGCCTTGCCTGCGTCAATGGCAGCTTTCATGTTCTTGACCAGGACCGGGTTCTTGAGCATCTCGCCCTCCCGGATGGATTTGGTGATGAGGGTGAGCTGCTGGTACACGATGCGGCCTGCACCCATGTTGGTGTGGCCGACTTCCGAGTTGCCCATCTGACCATCGGGCAGGCCAACAGCCATGCCGGAAGCTTCAATGGTGGTCATGGGGTACTTTGCCATCAGTGCATCGAGGTAGGGCTTTTTGGCTGCGACCACGGCGTTGCCATAGGTCTCGTTGGGGGTCCAGCCAAAGCCATCCATAATGCAAAGCAGGACAGGTTTCTTGGACATATGTTTTATCTCCTTGTTGTGTTTACTGAAAAAGCGCCCGGCACAGCGCTGGAAACGCGGCGCGGCCGGGCGCTGGAAAAACTTTGGTTGCGAAAGTCAGCACTTAGCCCTTGGTGGCTGCGTTGACGATCACGGCAAAGTCCGGAGCCTTGAGGGACGCGCCGCCAATCAGGCCGCCGTCAACATCTTTCTTGCTCAGCAGCTCCTCGCAGTTCTTGGCGTTCATGCTGCCGCCGTACTGGACGGTAGTAGCCTCGGCGACCGCCTCGCCATACAGCTCGCCCACCACCTTGCGGATCTGAGCGCAGACTTCCTCCGCCTGGTCCGCGGTAGCGGTCTTGCCGGTGCCGATAGCCCAGACAGGCTCGTAAGCGATGACGACATTTGCCATCTGCTCGGCGGTGACACCCAGCAGAGCGATCTTGGTCTGCATCCGAACCAGCTCCTCGGTAACGCCCTCTTCCCGCTGCTCCAGGCTCTCGCCCACGCAGAGGATGACCTTGAGGCCGGCGTTCAGAGCAGCCAGCGCGCGCTTGTTGACGGTCTGGTCCGTCTCTGCAAAGTACTGGCGGCGCTCAGAGTGGCCCACGATGACGTACTCCACGCCCAGATCCAGCAGCATGTCCGCGCTGATCTCGCCGGTGAACGCGCCGGACTTCTCAAAGTGAACGTTCTCCGCGCCCACATGGATGTTGGTGCCCTTGGTCTTCTCCACAGCCGTGACCAGATCGGTGTACGGAGTGCAGATGACGACCTCGCAGCTAGCGTCCTTGACGGCGGGGATCAGCTCATCCACCAGCTTGGCAGCCTCGGTGGCGGTCTTGTTCATCTTCCAGTTGCCTGCAATGATTGCCTTACGCTTTGCCTTATCCATGGTTCTATCTCCTTATATTTACTTTTTCTTCTTTACCCAAATAAAAAGGCGCGGCGGCGCACGGCCGCCGCACCTCTCATGATGCTGTTACGTTCTCTGCGATCAGGCGTTCTGGATCACAGCGATGCCGGGCAGCTCCTTGCCCTCCAGGTACTCCAGAGAAGCGCCGCCGCCGGTGGAGATGTGGGTCATCTTGTCGCCCAGGCCCATCTGCTGGACAGCTGCCGCGCTGTCGCCGCCGCCAATGACGGTGGTAGCGTCGCTCTCAGCCATCGCCTTGGCAACGGCCAGAGTGCCGGCAGCCAGAGTCGGGTTCTCGAACACGCCCATGGGGCCGTTCCAGACGACGGTCTTGGAAGCCTTGACAGCCTCTGCGAAGATCTTCATGGTCTCGGGGCCGACGTCGCAGCCCTCCATGTCAGCCGGGATGGCGGTGACAGGAACAATGGTGACCTCGACGGGTGCGTCGATGGGATCGGGGAAGTCCTTGATGCAGGCTGCATCCACGGGCAGCAGCAGCTTGACGCCCTTGGCCTTTGCCTTTGCCATCATCTCCTTGCAGTAGTCCAGCTTGGAGTCATCGCACAGGCTCTTGCCGACCTCATAGCCCTGTGCCTTGATAAAGGTATAGGCCATGCCGCCGCCGATGATCAGGGTGTCCACTTTCTCCAGCAGGTTGGAGATGACGTTCAGCTTATCAGCAACCTTTGCGCCGCCCAGAATCGCGGTAAAGGGGCGCTCGGGATCGTTGACCGCGTTGCCCAGATACTTGATCTCTTTCTCCATCAGGTAGCCGACAGCGGTATCCTTGACATACTCCGTGACACCTGCGGTGGAGCAGTGTGCACGGTGGCAGCTGCCGAACGCGTCGTCCACATACGCATCGGCCAGAGAAGCCAGATCCTGGCTGAACTCGGGCATGTTCTTGGTCTCTTCCTTGCGGAAACGGGTGTTCTGCAGCAGGACAACATCGCCGTTGTTCATGGCAGCCACAGCAGCCTTTGCGTTCTCGCCCACGACGGTGTCGTCGTCAGCAAACACAACGTTCTTGCCCAGCTTTGCGCTCAGAGCCACAGCAACGGGTGCCAGGCTGAACTTTGCCTCGGGGCCATTCTTGGGTTTGCCCAGGTGGCTGCACAGGATGACCTTTGCGCCATCGTTGATCAGCTTCTGGATGGTGGGCAGAGCCGCGTTGATGCGGTTCTCGTTGGTGATGACACCATCTTTCATCGGAACGTTGAAATCGCAGCGGACAAGCACTTTCTTGCCGCAGTAATTCTCATCGTCGATCGTCTTCTTACCTAAACCCATGGTAACAAACTCCTCTCAAATTCTTTTCATTTCGGAATCGAATTTTCTTTTGCTCGCTCTCAGGGTCATTGACCCTACGCTACTATTATAAACAAAAACCATGTGCATTGCAAGGACAGGAGATGGATAATTTATTAACAAACTTTTCTGGTACATTCTTTGAAATGTGGTGATTTTGACAGGGAGAACGATAAAAAGCACCCCGTCTCCCGCATAAAATGCAGAAGACGGGGTGCCAATGTTCACTGATCTCCCTGCAACGCTTTTATCAGCGTTACAGTTCAAGCACTTTTGAGCGCAAGAACGCGATTAGCAGTTCTCAGCGAAGTACTTAATGGTACGGACCATCTGAGAGGTGTAGGAGTTCTCGTTGTCGTACCAAGACACGACCTGAACCTGATAGGTGTCGTCGTCGATCTTAGCGACCATGGTCTGGGTAGCGTCGAACAGAGAGCCGTAACGCATACCGATGACGTCGGAAGAAACGATCTGATCCTCGTTGTAGCCAAAGGACTCAGAGGTAGCAGCCTTCATGGCAGCGTTGATGGACTCCTTGGTGACGTCCTTGCCCTTGACAACGGCAACCAGGATGGTGGTAGAACCGGTGGGGACAGGCACACGCTGAGCAGAGCCGATCAGCTTGCCGTTCAGCTCGGGGATGACCAGGCCGATCGCCTTAGCAGCACCGGTGCTGTTGGGGACGATGTTCTGTGCGCCAGCACGAGCACGGCGCAGATCGCCCTTGCGCTGAGGACCATCCAGGATCATCTGGTCGCCGGTGTAAGCATGAACAGTGGTCATGATACCGGAAACGATGGGATAGGTCTTGTTCAGGGTGTCAGCCATGGGAGCCAGGCAGTTGGTGGTGCAGGAAGCAGCGGAAATGACCTGGTCGTCCTTGGTCAGGGTCTTCTCGTTGACGGAGTAGACGATGGTCTTCAGATCGTTGCCTGCGGGAGCAGAGATAACGACCTTCTTAGCGCCAGCCTGGATGTGAGCCATGCTCTTCTCCTTGCTGGTGTAGAAGCCGGTGCACTCCAGAACGACATCGACGTCCAGCTCGCCCCAGGGAGCATCCTTTGCGTCCTTAACGGCGTAGATCTTGATCTCCTTGCCGTCAACGATGATGGAGTCCTCGGTAGCCTCGACGGTGTGCTTGCCCTCGCCGATCTTGCCGCAGAAAGAACCCTGAGCAGTATCGTACTTCAGCAGGTGAGCCAGCATCTTGGGGCTGGTCAGATCGTTGATTGCAACAACCTCATAGCCCTCAGCATCGAACATCTGACGGAAAGCCAGACGGCCAATACGACCAAAACCATTGATAGCAACTCTAACATTAGCCATGTTAATCGTACCTCCTAATTGTTCTTACCCTTTGATCGGATAATTCACGGTATCTTTATTTTAGACCAAAACGGCCCAACTTTCAAGTGCCTGCCAAAAAATTAACAACTTGATTTTTCACTTTTTTACTTTTGTACGATTTTTCTAGTTTGTGTGGGCATCTTTTCAGCACTTCACCCAACGGAGTGCCGAGCACTCTTCCGTCCGGACTCGGTCCGGGTAGCGCGCACCGCGCAGATCCCCCCCAGCACACCGATGCAGCACAGCCCCAGTCCAAAGAAAAAGTCCGGCAGCCGGGCCAGTACACCGCCCCGCAGCAAAGTATCCAGCAGCTGGGGAAACTCCCAGCACAGGCAGAGCGCCCAGACCGTCAGGCCGCTGGCGCAAAGCGTCCGGCTGTCCGCCGTGTCCGGCAGGGAAAGCGCCCGCCCCAGCACCGAGAGGAAGACCAGCGCGGCCAGCATCTGCCAGACCACCACCGTGGGGGCCACCCGGTGCCAGCTGGAGCTGTTTTCCATAAAGCGTGCCAGCACACACCAGTAAAAGAGGGCACTGCCCAAAACGACCTCTGTTAAGCTGTCAGCAGGCCGCTTCCAGTTTTTCTGCAGCCAGCCGCGCCCCAGTGTGCACAGCCACCCACCGCAGCAGATCGCCAGCGCACCCCAGATGCCTTTTGCCAGCGGTGCGCTGCCTAAAAAAATCTTTGCAACGCCTGCCAACACGATCCAGACAGCCCCCAAAATGGCCATCACACCGGAGGGCTTACAGGGGCTGCACAACTTTCTGGCCTCCGGCTTTGTGGCGCGGCCCGCCGCAACCGCCAGCAGGATGGCCACCGCCAGCGCGGCATACCGCAGCCAGACGGAGCCCACCACACACAGCCCGGTTTCAGCGTCTGTAAGCAGGGCCAGATCGACCATGCGGCCCACGCCAAGAATTACGCTCAGGATTATTGAAGTCAAAATCAACAGATTCATCGGGTTTCTTCCTTTGATTTCGGACCGTTTTCCGGCATTCATCCCCGGAAACGGAAGTTTTTGCAATGTATTCATCATATCGCATTTGCAGCGGAAAAGCAAGCTTGCGCCGCCTGCTTCTGCGCTTTTTTGCTGCCCGGAGCAGGTACACTCTCTTTATAAAAGGTATCAGGGGGAGGTTCCGGGATGAAAAAAGCGTTTTTGCTGCTCTGCACCCTGCTGTTGGTGCTGGGCAGTCTTCTGCCGCTGGCCGGCTACCGGCTGGCAAAGGCGGTATTGGGAGAGGCTGCTGCCTCATCGGAAGTCCCGGCCTCCTCTGCGCTGTCCGCACCGGGCGGGAGCCTGCCCGGCACGGACACAGGCTCTCCAGAGACCGCCGCGTTCACCGGAGACGCCGAGATCTTCCTCATCGAGGACCAGAGCACCGGGGAGGTCCAGCAGGTGCCGCGGCGGGATTATCTCATCGGCGCGGTGGCAGCGGAAATGCCTCTCAGCTGGCCGGACGATGCCCTTAAGGCGCAGGCCGTTGCGGCCCACAGCTATGTTCTCTACTGCCGCGACCACGCCACAGCCGCCAACGGAGCCTGGCTCTCCGCCGACCCCGCACGGCGGCAGGGCTACCTGACAGACGCCGTCCTCCACAGCTACTGGGGCACCCGTTACGATGCCAACTACGTCCGTCTCTCCGCCCTTGTGGACAGCGTCCTGACCCAGGTGCTCTGCTATGAGGGTGCCCCGGCTGGGACGAGCTACTTTGCCATCTCCAACGGTCGCACCGAGGCCAGCGAGAATGTCTGGGGTGCCTCCCTCCCCTATCTGGTCGCCGTGGACAGCAGCACAGATTTCCAGGCGGATCATTATGAGGTCACCCTGACCCTCTCCTCCGCGCAAGTACAGGCCGCACTGGCAGCCCAGGGGCTCACCCCGGATGCTGCCGCGCCGGAACAGTGGTTCAGCTCCCCCACCCGCACGGCCTCCGGCTATGTCGCGCGGCTGTCTGTCTGCGGTGTGGAACGGTCCGGGACATTCCTCCGCAGAGCGCTGGGCCTGCGAAGCGCTGATTTTACCATCCGTTATGAAAACGGTCAATTCTACATAACGACCCACGGCTACGGCCACGGAGTCGGCCTCAGCCAGTGGGGTGCCAAAGCACTTGCGGAGCAGGGCCTCTCCTATGACGCCATCCTGGCCCACTATTTCCCGGGCACTACACTCTGTGGGTAAAAACAAAGCCGCTGGTTTTCATCAGCGGCTTTGTCCATTCTCTTATTCGCCAAACAGGTTACCCAGCCAGCTCCAGGCCGACTGTTCCACTGCCGAGGCAGTCTCACTGACCGACTCGACCGCTTTCTGCACATTCTCCCCCAGTTTGGAGCCCGAGGGATCCTGCACCGTCCAATAGGTAGCGGTGCTGGTGGCAGCGCTGGACACGGTGAAATCGCTCATAAAGCAGATGGTCTGGCCGTTGGAGTCGGTCAGGAACACCATGTATGTGTATGCACCCTCTGGCAGCTCACCAAATTTGATCTGGCTGTCCAGATTCTTCAGCGACCAGCTGGAGACGTTGGGAGCGGCCTCCGCGCTCTGTACGGTCTGATCCGCGGCATCCAGGATGGCAACTTCCACCTCGGTCAGCACGCTGTTCGAAGCACTTGCCACGGTGCCGCTGACGCTCATGCCGCTGCCCGTGCGGAGATTGACCGGATACCGGACGCCCTCCAGCCGGAGGCTGTCCGGCTGGGTATTGATGCTGTTCTGGTCGGAGGTTATGTACCAATAGCAGGAAGCTCCTGCAATGGAAATGCTCGCGCTGGAGATGGGCACACGGCCGGAGGAGACGCTGCCGGCCGGGTCGGAGCAGTAGAACACACCGTCGGTGTAGTCGGTCAGGAGGACCGCGTGGGGCTGGCGGCGATCATAGAGGACGATTCCCTCGGGGTGCTGGGCCAGCAGCTCGATGAGCACCTGTGTCTTCCCGGCGTTGCTGGAGGGGAGGGTGGCGTAGCCAACCTGCATGGCCTTATAGTTGAAGCTGTGGGAGAGTCCGCCTGCCCAGGCAGAGCTCTTCACGCTGTTTTCGGTCACATCGATCCAGTCGGTCAGGCCGTCCAGATAGGCACGGCGGCGGAGCATCATCGCGGCCGAAGCCAGTGTGCAGGTGCCGCCCCTGCTCTGCTTGAAGTAGAACCCGGCGTCAACGTTCAGGTCAACGGCCAGCGCCCCCGGCAGACAGGTCACCAGTAACAACAGCGACAGCACAAGGGCTGCCAGCCTCTTTTTCAGACCGTGCGGTGCGGTTTCCACGTCTCGTTCATCCTCCCTGCTTTTGAAAAAATCACTGTCATAAAGTATATCAGCTTGTTACGCTTTTGTAAACACTTGCAAGGGATTTTTCTCATTTATTCCATGGTTTATGCATATTTTAAGAGCAAGTTGCACAAAACGAGTCGAAATTTTTGTACAGCAAAAATCAACTCCGGTCGGTTTTTGCAAACAGGCCGGAGTTGATTGAAAAGTTTTTTCAGTTTTTGTCGTTTTGCGCTTAGAACAGGCCGCTGATCTTGCCGTCCGCGTCCACATCAATGTTGACGGCAGCAGGCTTCTTGGGCAGGCCGGGCATGGTCATGATATTGCCGCAGATGACCACCACAAAGCCCGCGCCGGCAGCCAGGCGGACCTCACGCACCTCCATGGTAAAGCCCGTAGGAGCCGCCAGCAGCTTGGCGTTGTCGCTGAAGCTGTACTGCGTCTTGGCGATGCAGACGGGCAGGTTGCCGTAGCCCATCTCGGTCAGCTCGGCCAGCGTCTTGCTGGCAGCCGCACTGAAGTTGACCCCATCGGCCCGGTAGATCTTGGTGGCAATGGCCTTGACCTTATCTTTCAGAGGCATCTCCAGCGGGTAGGTGTACTGGATGGGGCGGTCCTCCATCACGTTCAGCACCGCCTCTGCCAGCGCTTTGCCGCCCTCGCCGCCTTTGGCGAAGACCTCGCTCAGGACGCAGGGCACGCCCTGCTCTGCACAGACCTGTTCCACATAGGCCTGCTCTTCCGGGGTGTCCGTCGGGAATGCATTGATGGCAACGACCACGGGCAGGCCAAAACCGTTTTTCAGGTTGTCAATGTGGCGCACCAGGTTGGCGGCACCGGCCTTGACTGCTTCAAGGTCAGGCTGGTTGAGGTCGGCCTTTGCCACGCCGCCATGGCTCTTGAGGGCGCGGACGGTCGCCACCAGCACGCAGGCGCTGGGAGCGATACCAGCATAGCGGCACTTGATGTCCAGGAACTTCTCAGCGCCCAGATCGGCGCCGAAGCCCGCCTCGGTGATGACGTAATCGGCCAGCGAGAGGCTCAGCTTGGTGGCCATCACGCTGTTGCAGCCGTGGGCGATATTGGCAAAGGGGCCGCCGTGGATGATGGCCGGGTTGTTCTCCAGCGTCTGGACCAGGTTCGGGTCCAGCGCGTCTTTCAGCAACGCCGTCATGGCACCGGCCGCACCGATCTCCCCGGCCGTGACAGGCTTGCCATCGTAGGTATAGGCGCAGACGATCTTGGAGAGCCGCTCTTTCAGGTCCGTGATGCTGGTAGCCAGGCAGAAGATCGCCATGACCTCGCTGGCTACCGTGATGTCAAAACCGTCCTCGCGGGGGGTACCATTGACCTTGCCGCCCAGACCGTCCACGATGAAGCGGAGCTGCCGGTCGTTCATGTCCATGCAGCGCTTCCAGGTGATGCGGCGGGGGTCAATGTTCAAGGGGTTGCCCTGCTGGATGCTGTTGTCGATCATGGCTGCCAGCAGGTTGTTGGCGGTCCCAATGGCGTGCAGGTCCCCAGTAAAGTGGAGGTTGATGTCCTCCATGGGCACCACCTGGGCATAACCGCCGCCGGCCGCGCCGCCCTTGATGCCAAACACAGGCCCCAGCGAGGGTTCACGGAGGCAGAGCATGGTCTTTTTACCCAAGGCGTTCATGGCGTCGGCCAGGCCCACGCTGGTGGTGGTCTTGCCTTCACCAGCCGGCGTGGGGCTGATGGCCGTCACCAGGATCATCTTGCCCTGCTTGGTGGCCTTATGGATGAGGCGGTGGTTGATCTTGGCCTTATAGCGGCCATACGGGATGACATCTTCGTCCGCCAGCCCCAGCGAGGCGGCAACTTCGGCAATGGGCTTCATTTTGGCTTCCTGTGCGATCTCGATATCAGACTTCATCAGCGTTTCCTCCTTAAACAAAAAGGGCAGCTTTGCGCAGCAATTGCGCAAGGCTGCCCAGACGGTCGGCATAAAGTTCCCGGCATTTCCTGCACTGTGGTGCTCCACAACGTTCCGTCAGCAGGAAAAACCGTTTTTCTGTATTCAAGATAACACATCCGCGTGCGGTTTGTCAAGCCTGAACCGCAGCAAAAAAGGCACCCCCGCCTTACAGCGAGAGTGCCTTTTGTTTCAAGAATCGAGATTCAAGAAAAAACGTTCAGGGGGATCAAATTACTTGATCTCAACCTTAGCGCCAGCCTCTTCCAGCTTCTTCTTGATGTCCTCAGCCTCAGCCTTGGAAGCCTTCTCCTTGACAGCCTTGGGAGCGCCATCAACGATAGCCTTAGCTTCCTTCAGGCCCAGGCCGGTGATCTCCTTGACCAGCTTGATGACCTGCATCTTGGTAGCGCCAGCCTCAGCCAGGATGACGTCGAACTCGGTCTTCTCTTCCTCAGCGGCAGCAGCAGCACCAGCAGCAGCGGGAGCAGCAGCAGCAACAGCAGAAACACCGAACTCCTCGCAGTAGGTGTCGATCAGCTCTTTCAGCTCCAGAACGGACAGCTCCTTGACGGAGTCGATGATGGCAGTAATCTTCTCAGAAGCCATGGTAATAACCCTCCAATATAAATGGTTTTGTTTGTTGATTTCTTTGTTTTAAGCAGCGGTCACGCAGCCAACATTAGGCAGCGGGCTCCTCCTGCTTGTCGGCATAAGCCTGCATTGCAACAGCCAGACCAGACAGAGTGCTGGTGAGGGCGCCTGCAAACATGGACAGCATGCCTTCGCGGTTGGGCAGCTTTGCGATAGCGTTGGTCTCGGCAGCGTCCATGACCTTGCCATCCATGAAGCCTGCCTTAACGACGAACTTCTTGGACTTATCACCATCCTGATACTTGCACAGGATGCGGGCAGCGGACATGGGATCTTCCTCGTGAGCAAAAGCGATAGCGGTATCGCCCTTAAACTGCTCAGCCAGGCCCTCCAGGGAGGTACCCTTGACAGCCAGACGCAGCATGGTGTTCTTCACGACCATGTAATCGACGCCTGCCTCACGCAGCTCCTTACGGAGCTTGGTGTCGTTCTCGACGTTAATGCCGCCGTAAGCGACGACGCAGCCGGAAACCGCACTCTCAAACTTTGCCTTCAGATCAGCGACATAAGCCTGCTTCTCAGAAAGAATCTTTGCACTGGGCATTCGGTTTCACCTCGTTTCAAAAACTTGTATCGAAAGCCGGAGCATTTGCAACGAAAAAAGCCTCTTTCCCGCACACTGGTCCGAGAAAGAGGCATAAAACAACGTTACGCGCGTTTCTCGGCAGGCGGCATAGCCTTACGCTGGCGCTCCAGCACCTGCTGTCTCAAAAACAGCATGATTATTCTACCGCAAACGCGCGGTGTTGTCAAGTACTTTTTTGAAATTTCTTGCAGAAACCTGCAATGATTTCAAATTAGACACCGTACTTCAGGGTGTTGAGACGGATGCCAGGGCCCATGGTGGTGGCGATGGTAGCGCTCTTGAAATAAGTGCCCTTTGCTGCGGCAGGCTTTGCCTTAGCAATCGCGCTCATAACGGTATCCAGGTTGGTGTACAGCTTCTCTGCACCGAAAGAAGCCTTGCCCACGGGGACATGGATGATGTTCTGCTTGTCCAGGCGGTACTCGATCTTACCAGCCTTAGCCTCGCTGACAGCCTTGCCCAGGTCAGGAGCAACGGTGCCTGCCTTGGGGTTGGGCATCAGGCCGCGGGGGCCCAGGACCTTACCAAGACGGCCAACGCGGCCCATCATGTCGGGGGTGGTGACAACGACGTCAAAATCCATGAAGCCGCCAGCGATGCGGGCGATCAGCTCGTCATCACCAACGATATCAGCACCGGCTGCCTCAGCAGCAGCGGCAGCAGCGCCCTTTGCAATGGCGCAGACGCGGACGGTCTTGCCGGTGCCGTTGGGCAGAACGACAGCGCCACGGACCTGCTGGTCAGCATGGCGGCCGTCAACGCCCAGGCGGACGTGCAGCTCAACGGTCTCGTCGAACTTGGCGGAAGCGGTCTTGCAAGCCAGCTCCAGAGCCTCGTTCATGTCGTACAGTTTGGTAAAATCGACCTGCTTAGCAGCATCGACATAGTGCTTGCCATGTTTCATTGTATATCCTCCTATGTGGTCATGCGGGCAGTTTTTATGCCCTCCCACTGTTTGAGTCTCAGGTCAATCAGCCCTCGACGACGACGCCCATGCTGCGGCAGGTGCCACGGACCATGCTGCATGCAGCTTCCAGAGAAGCAGCATTCAGGTCAGGCATCTTGGTCTTTGCGATCTCTTCCACCTGAGCGGCGGTCAGAGTAGCAACCTTTTCCTTGTTGGGCTTGCCGGAAGCGGTGTTGATGCCAGCGGCCTTCTTGATCAGAACGGCTGCCGGAGGAGTCTTGGTGATGAAGCTGAAGGAGCGGTCAGCGTAGACAGTGATGACGACGGGGATCACATAACCCATCTGGTTCTTGGTACGCTCGTTGAACTCCTTGGTGAACGCCATGATGTTGACGCCCTTCTGACCCAGAGCAGGGCCAACCGGGGGAGCCGGAGTCGCCTTGCCGGCCTCGATCTGCAGCTTAATGTAGCCAGTAACTTTCTGTGCCATGATAAATGCACCTCCAAAAATCTGTGGTGAGTTGCGGCGCGGTGTTTCCGCGCCTCCCACGAGCACGCACCCCATGTGTATGCTCTATAAGAACCGCACTGCGGTCTTACCTTGGTAAACGGTCTGCCGGTTGGTTACGGCAGCTCGACCTGCGCGATGTCCACTTCCGCGGGCGTCTCGCGGCCAAACATGTTGACCTTGAGCTTGACTTTGAAGCTCTCGGTATCGATGCCCTCCACAAGGCCCATAAAGCCTTCCAGGGGGCCAGCGGTGATCTGCACCGTGTCGCCAACTTTGAAATCGACGGTGAGCGGTGCTGCCTTCTCCACGCCCATCTTCTCCACTTCCTCAGCGGTCAGGGGAACAGGCTTGGATGCAGGGCCGACGAAGCCGGTGCAGCCGCGCGTGTTGCGCACCACATACCAGGTATCGTCGTTCATGACCATCTTGACCAGAACGTAGCCGGGGAACAGCTTGTGCTCCACCATACGCTCCTTGCCGTCCTTGATCTCCGGGACCATCTCGGTCGGAACCTTGATGTCGCAGATCAGATCCTGCAGGCGGCGGTTTTCCACCATGGTCTGTAAGTCCGTGGCTACCTTGTTCTCATAGCCGGAATAGGTATGCACAACATACCAAAGAGCCTCATTGGACTGTTCTTCCATTTTGGTTGACCCTCCGTTTCAAGATGATTCAGGCGCCGATGATCAGGCCCAGGACGCCGCCAAAGATGGCATCCAGCGCGATCATCACTACGGCGGCGATCGCCACAGTCACGAGCACCACAATGGTGTTGGTCTTGACGTCCGCCTTAGACGGCCACACGACCTTTTTCAGCTCGCTCTTCGTGTCGCGGAAGAATTTCACAACACCGTTGCAGAAATTCTTCACGGCGGCCTTCATTCTGGCCACAAAGCCCGGCTTTTTCTCGGTTTTGTCTGCCATGATGTTGTCCGCCTTTCTTACTTGGTTTCGCGATGAACGGTGTGCTTCTTGCAGAAGCGGCAGTACTTCTTCATCTCGAGACGATCGGGGTTGTTCTTCTTGTTCTTCGTGGTGTTGTAGTTGCGCTGCTTGCACTCGGTGCAGGCCAGAGTGATTTTAACGGTCATTTGTTGACACCTCCATTATAACGGTTGTTCTGAACCTCCCTCGGCTTGCGGGAGCGTCTGCAAAACAGGCGCACTTAATAACCCCGCAAAAGAGGTGATATCATTGTATCACGCAATTTTCCATTCGTCAAGAAGAATTTTTGCGTTTTTTCAAGTTTTTTGGTTTTTGGCTCCGTGCTGTTTTCCGCACTGCCCGGCGCGGGTCTTCCGCTTGCATCCCGCGCGTATATATTGTATAATAAACACGTCTATACCTCTAATATAGCACGAAACTGAGGCAGTGCAGCTTCTGCCTGCCTGATTTAGGAGAGATTCATTATGCAATCTGAAGATAAACTGTGCGTTGTCGTCCTGTTTGGCGGTATGTCCAGTGAGCACGAGGTCAGCCGCGTCTCCGCCGGTACGTTCGTGGATCACATCGACCGCACCCGTTATGAGCTCATGACCATCGGCATCACCAAAGAGGGCCACTGGCTCTACACCGAGGCCAGCTCGGCCCAGATGGCCGACGGCAGCTGGGAGGAGCTTGGCTCCAACATGCCCTGTGTGCTCAGCCCGGACCGCGCCGACCACGGGATGATCCTGTTCACCCCGGCAGGCCAGGTGGAAAAGATCCACGTCGATGTCGTCATCCCGGTGCTCCACGGCCTGTGGGGCGAGGACGGCACCGTGCAGGGCCTGCTGGAGCTGGCCGGCATCCCCTATGTGGGCTGCGGCGTGCTGGCCAGTGCGGTCTGCATGGATAAGGCAGTGGCCAACGCCCTGTTCGACGCCAACAGCATCCCCCACACCAAGTGGCTCTCCGCCACCCGCTGGGAGATCGAGTCTGACCCCGAGGGCGTCTGCGACGGCGTCATTGCAAAGCTGGGCTGGCCCGTCTTCGTCAAGCCCGCCAACGCGGGTTCCAGCGTGGGCATTACCAAAGCCACCAACCGCGAGCAGCTGAAAGAAGCCATCCAGCTGGCCCTCGCCAATGACCGCAAGGTCGTGTTCGAGGCCTTTGTGGACGGCCATGAGGTGGAGTGTGCCGTCATCGGCTCCGACCCCGCCGTGGCCACCCGCCCGGGCGAGATCCTGGCCGGTGCTGAGTTCTACACCTACGATGACAAGTACAAGAACGGCGTCAGTCAGGTGGTCATCCCGGCCAACCTCCCCGAAGAGAAACTGGACGAGGTAAAGACCTACGCCGCCATGGCCTACACGGCCCTGGGCTGCGAGGGCCTGGCCCGCTGCGATTTCTTTGTGGAGCACGGCACGGGCCGCGTCCTCATCAACGAGATCAACACCCTGCCCGGCTTCACCCCCATCAGCATGTATCCCAAGCTGATGGAACACGAGGGCACCCCCATCCCCGCCCTCATCGATCATCTCATCGCGCTGGCGCTGGAAAGGACGGAAAAGCAGCATGGATAATCGCCCCATCGGCGTGTTCGACAGCGGCCTGGGCGGCCTGACCGGCGTGCGGGAGCTGCGCAAGCACCTCCCCCATGAGGACATCATCTATTTTGGTGATACCGGTCGTGTCCCCTACGGCAGCCGTAGCCCGGAGATCATCCTCCAGTATACCCGGCAGGACATTGCGTTCCTGCTCTCCAAAGATGTCAAGTGCATCATGGCGGCCTGCGGCACGGTGTCCAGCACTTACCCCGCCGCCGAGGCCGCCCAGCTGCCCGTGCCTTATCTGGGCGTGGTGGATGCCGCCGCCCGGGAGGCCGCCTTTGCCACCCGCAACCGCCGCATCGGTATCATCGGCACCGCCGCCACCATCCGCTCCCGCAGCTATGAAAAGCTGCTGCGCCAGCTGGTTCCCGGGGCCGAGATCACAGCCCGGCCCTGCCCGCTGTTCGTGCCGCTGGTGGAGGCCGGTTATGTGGACCACAGCGCCCCGGACAAACAGCAGATCACCAAACTGGTCATTGCCCAGTACCTGACCGAGATCCGGGATGCCGGCGTGGACACCCTGATCCTGGGCTGCACCCACTACCCCCTGCTCAAGACCATGATCGGCGAGTTCATGGGCAGGGACGTGGTGCTGATCGACCCGGCCAAGACCGCTGCCCACCGTCTGGAGCAGATGCTGGCCGAGCGGGGCCTGCGGGGCGACCACCCCACCGGGCAGGCGCATTTCTTCGTCAGCGATGTGCCGGACAGCTTTGCCCAGACGGCAGACCTCTTCCTGGGCGAGTACAAAGGCGGCCCCATTGACCAGATTGCCATTGACAAGTATTGATAAAGGACAGCAAAAACTGTGAGCAAAGCGACAAACGAAAACTATATCATCCGCATCAAAAGCTATATCGACCAGTTTGACAGCGAGGGCAACACCAAAGAGGAAGACCGGGACCATATCGAGCTGATGACCCGGGGCAGCCTGGTCAAAAAGGGCGAGAGCTTTTATATCACCTACAAAGAGACCCAGACCATTGGCTTTGAGGGCTGCACCACCACCATCAAGATCGCCGAGGACGGCAGCCGGGTGGCTCTGCTCCGGTTTGGCCGTACCAACAGCCAGCTGCTCATTGAGCGGGAGCGGCGCAACCTCTGCCACTACGAGACCGAGGTCGGCTCCCTGACGCTGGGCGTCACCGGGGACGGCATCGACTGCAATCTCACCGAGAAAGGCGGCAGCGCCGTGTTCAGCTACCTGCTGGACGCCGACGACGCCCGCCTTGTCAGCCGCAACACGCTGGAAATGACCGTACAACATGTGAATTAACCTCTCAGGCGCTGACGCACCAGCTCTCCTGTCAGGAGAGCCCTTGGCATGTCGGGCCAGTTTTATTGTTTCGCCTGCGGCTCCCAAACCATGTGGGCCCTGCGTTCAAACGGAAAGGACATCTGACAAATGACTGATTTTGAAAAGACCTACCAGAACTACAACCCCCGGCAGGCAGCGCTGGACGAGGCCCGCGCCCTGCTGACGGCTGCCGCCAAGGCCGCCATGGCCGATGGCACCCTGCCCGAGGCAGAGCTGCCCGCATTCATCGTGGAGATCCCCGCTGATGTCAAGAACGGCGATATCGCCTCCAACCTGGCCATGGCCGGTGCCCGCACCTGGCGCAAGGCACCCAAGATGATCGCGGACGCCCTGCTGGCCCACCTGCCTGCTCTGGAGGGCGGCGTGTTCGCTAAGGTGGAAGTGGCCGGTCCCGGCTTCATCAACCTGTTCCTGGCTCCGTCGTTCTGGGCCGGTGTCGTGACGGGTGCCTGCGCCAACAAGGAGTATGGCCGCACCAACCACGGCAAGGGTGCCAAGTACAACGTGGAGTTCGTCTCTGCCAACCCCACCGGCCCCATGCACATGGGCAACGCCCGCGGCGGCGCTCTGGGAGACTGCCTGGCCGCCGTGCTGGACTGGTCCGGCTACGATGTGACCCGTGAGTTCTACATCAACGACGCCGGCAACCAGATCCAGAAGTTCGGCAAGAGCCTGGCGGTCCGCTACCTGCAGAAGTATTGCGGCGAGGAGGCTTATCCTCTGCCCGCTGAGTGCTATCAGGGCGGCGACATCAAGGTGCTGGCCGGTGAGTTCGCTGAGATCAACGGCGACAAGTACGTTGCCGCCTGCCAGGGCATGGACGAGGAAGCTCTGTTTGAGAGTGAGGCCTTTGCAGCCCTGAAAGACGCTCTGGTGGCCTATGCCCTGCCCAAGAACATTGCCGCCCTCAAACGCGACCTGGGCAAGTACCGCATTGACTACGACGTCTGGTTCCACGAGAGCACCCTGCACGAGTCCGGTGCGGTCATGGCCGTGGTGGACAAGCTGCTGGAGCTGGGTGCCTGCTACAAGGCGGAAGATGGTGCCATCATGTACCGCAGCGCTCAGTACGCTGCCAAGTACGGTACCGTCAACAAGAAGAAGACCGACGACGGCACCGAAGAGGAGGCCAAGGACGAGGTCCTCGTCCGCGCCAATGGCATCCCCACCTACTTTGCCGCCGATATCGCCTACCACTACAACAAGCTGGCCACCCGCGGCTTTGCCAAGGCCATCGACGTCTGGGGCGCTGACCACCACGGCCATGTGGCCCGCATGAAAGGCGCTATGGACGCCATCGGCCTGAACGGCAATGATCTGGACGTGGTCCTGATGCAGATGGTCAACCTGATGCGGGACGGTCAGCCGGTTCGTATGTCCAAGCGCACGGGCAATGCCATCACCCTGACCGACCTGCTGGAGGAAGTGCCCATCGACAGCGCGCGCTTCCTGTTCAATATGCATGACGCCGGCAGCGGCATCGACTTTGACCTGGATCAGGCCGTCAAGACCGATAACGACAACCCGGTCTACTACGTCCAGTACGCTCACGCCCGCATCTGCTCCATCCTCAAGAAGATGGAGAGCGAGGGCGTGGCCTTTGCCGGTGCTGACAAGATCGACGCCACCCTGCTGACCGAACCCAGCGAGATGGATCTGATCCGGATGCTGGCCGCGTTCCCTCAAGAGATCGTCATGGCTGCCGAGAAGTACGATCCCAGCCGCATCAACCGCTTTGTCATCGACCTGGCCAGCGCGTTCCACCGCTTCTACGGCAACTGCCGCATTCAGGGCGCTGACCCCGCTGTCCAGCAGGCCCGCTTGGCCCTCTGCATCGGTGTCAAGAACGTCATCTTCAACGTGCTCACCATGTTCAAGATCAACGTCCCGGAGAAGATGTAAGCCCGCTCCGCGCGCGTTCCCATAAATCAGAAAAGCCCCCGGCACTCTCCCAATACGGGATGCAGTGCCGGGGGCTTTCCGTGTTTTTGATTTTTCAGCGGGGCGTTTACTCCTCGGTGACCTCAAAGTCCAGCGGTTTGCCGCAGGCCGGGCAGACAGGCTCGCCGTCCAGCAGGGCTTCCTCGTCCACCACGGAGGTAGCACCGCAGGCCGGGCAGGTCACTTCGTACCGCGCGGGGCCGTCGTCGGGCTCCTCGGGGGCTTCATCATCGTCCTCATCGGCCAGCGCCACCTCAAAGGCAACGTTGCAGCTGGGGCAGATGGCTTCGCCCGCGTCGAGGTCATCCTCGCTCACATAAACCGTGTTGCCGCAGGCCGGGCAGGCGACCTCATAGTAGGGCTCCCCTGCCACATCGGCGTTGTCGTCATCGTCGCCGCTGTCCTCAGCATCCTCGGCGTCCTCTTCGGGCTCCTCGTCATCGTCGTCGGTGTCATCGTCCTCGTAGAGGTCTGCTTCCAGGTCTTCCAGCTCCTCGCTCAGGTCATTGATCTGATCGTAGGCGTGGGTCACATCCTCATCAATGGCATCCACAGCCTCTGCCAGCTCGCCCAGCAGCTCGCTCATGGCCTTGATGACCTTGCCCTCTTTGGTGGTCTCGTCGATGCCAAGACCGTCGATCAGGCCTTTCAGGTATGCAGCTTTTTCTTTCATCAGAATGCCCTCCCTATTGTAAAAGAAACCTCTAACAAAAAACCGGGCACACGGTTGCCCGCTGCCCGGTCTTATCGGTCAAAAAAATCAGACGCGCTCCATATACTCGCCGGTGCGGGTATCGATGCGGATGTGGTCGCCCTCGTTGATGAACAGGGGGACGCGGATCTCAGCACCGGTCTCGACGGTAGCGGGCTTCAGGGTGTTGGTAGCAGTGTTGCCCTTGACACCCGGCTCGGTCTGGGTGACTTCCAGCTCGATGAAGTTGGGGATCTCAACGCTGAAGACCTTGCCCTTGTAGCTCAGCAGCTTGCACAGCTCGTTCTCTTTGCAGAACTTGAAGTTCTCGGGCACATCGCTTGCGTTGACGGGGATGTCATCGTAAGTCTCGTTGTCCATGAAGTGGTACAGATCGCCATCCTCATAGCTGTAGGTGACGTCCTTGCGCTCGATGAACGCCTGAGGGAACTTAGCGGTCGGGTTGTAGCTGGTCTCAACCACAGAACCGGTAATCACGTTTTTGGTCTTGGTGCGAACAAAGGCTGCGCCCTTGCCGGGTTTCACGTGCTGGAACTCAACGACCTGAAGAACCTGGCCGTCCTGCTCAAAGGTCACGCCATTGCGAAACTCGCCTGCAGAAATCATAGGAATTCCTCCATTAGTTTAATGTCTCAAATGCATAATGCATATCTTTATTTATTTTACTCAATCCAACGCTGTTTGGCAAGGGGTTTGAGCAAAAAAGACGATAAAAACACAAAAAAGTTTAAGTTTTGCACGCTGTGCGGTACATTGCCTGCATCGCCCGCGCGTCCTCTGCCTGGGTGCCCGCGCTCTCGCAGATGAGAACCGGTGCAAGGCCGCGCTCCGCCAGCAGCTCCATCAGCGGCTGCGGCTCGGGGCCGAACTGGGTCTCGGCAAAGGTCCAGTGCCGCTTTTCCCCGCCCTTGGAGAACTCAATGCGGGAGAAGTGGACATGGAACCGCCGTGCCCGCTCATCCCCCAGCGCAGTTTCCAGCCGGTCGAGGATGGCGGCATAATCGGCTTTGGACTGGATGCCGCCCAGCGTCCGGGCGTTCAGGTGGCCAAAATCAATGCAGGGGGTAACGCGCTTGTCCACGCTGCACAGGGCCAGCACCTCTTCCAGCGTGCCCAGCTGGCCGATCTTCCCCATGGTTTCCGGGCAGAGGGTCATCTCCGCATAACCCGCCTCATCCAGTGCCGCCTGGGCCCGGCGCATGGTATCCAGCGCCTTTTCCAGGGCCGCCTCCCGGCTCTGCCTGCCGCAGCTGCCCGGGTGGAAGATGACGCGCCTGCCGCCCAATGCCTTGCAGACCGCCGCGCTTTGCAGCAGGTAGTTGACACTGTTGAGCCGCTTGTCCTCTTCCAGGCTGGACATGCTGATATAATAGGGCGCGTGGACACTGAACAGGATGCCCCGCTCTGCGGCATCCGCGGCCATCCTGGCCGCCTTTTCCAGCCCCAGACGGACACCGTGCCCGCACTGATACTCAAAGGCGTCCAGCCCCATCTCCGCCGTGTAAGCCGGGATGTCCAGGCTGTTTTTATAGCCCTTTGCGGCAAAGCTGTCGCTAGTGCCTGCCGTGCCAAACCGGATCTTCCAATCGCTCACAGGGTCTTCCCTCCCCGGTCATAGTAGGCCTGCCAGTGCTTTTTCTCCCACTTGCGCTTGAGGACGACCTGCGCGCCCAGGTCCGGCCCCCGGGGAATGACCATCAGGCCGGGGATGCCGTAGAGGGCCGCCGCCATCCGGTCCGCATAGAGCTGGTCGCCCACCATGGCCATCTCCCGGCGCTTGACGCCCATCCGGCGGCGGGCCACCATCAGGGCAAAAGGCAGGGGCTTGGCCGAGCGGTAGAGGTAGGCCAGCCCCAGCTTCCGGGCAAAGGGGCGCACCCGCTTTTCCGCGCCGTTGGAGACGATGGTAAGCCCCACACCGGCTGTTTTCATCCGGGCCAGCCACCCGGCCACTTCGTCGGGCAGATCCTGGCTGCGGTCGGCCGTGAGCGTGTTATCAATATCCAGCACCAGCGCCCGGATGCCCTTGGCGGCCAGCCATTCCGGGGTGATGTGGGTGACATCCTTGAAGACATATTCGGGGGTAACAAACATCCGTAAACCTCCTGAAATGAAAATAGGAGAGCCTGAAAACTCAGGCTCTCCTACATCGGCGTTAGCAACGCAAATGAATCTAAAGCAACTAGCGGCTCAAGAATAATTACTTGAACTTACGCTTGCGGGCTGCTTCGGACTTCTTCTTGCGCTTGACAGACGGCTTCTCGTAAGCCTCGCGCTTACGGACCTCTGCGAGCACACCGCTGCGAGCAGTGCTCCGCTTGAAGCGACGCAGTGCGCTTTCCAGCGACTCGCCCTCTTTAACACGAATTTCCGACATCTTATTCCCTCCCTTGGACCGTGAGGCAGGAATTTCGTTGTTACATGGTAACTAACAGTAGACAGTATAGCGCATTTTCTCTTGTTCGTCAACCTTTTTTGAAAAGTTTTTTTGCAAAAATTAGCCTTTCACAGCCAGGTTGACCAGGCGGCCCTTGACGTAGATCTCCTTGACCACCGTCTTGCCGGCCAGTGCATCGGCCACGGCGGGGTCTGCCTTGGCGGTGGCAATGGCATCCTCAGCGGTGATGTCCGCGGCCACTTTCAGGCGGGCTTTCACCTTGCCGTTCACCTGCACGGCGATCTCCACCGTGGCTTCCACGCACTTGGCCTCTTCGTACTCGGGCCAGGGGTAATAGGCCAGCTGCTCGTCGTGGCTGTGGCCCAGCTTCTCCCACAGCTCCTCGGTCATGTGGGGAGCAAACGGGTTCAGCAGCTGGAGCACCGTCTCAAACTCGGCCTTGGTGGCGCCGCCGTTCTCATACAGGGCGTTGACCAGGGTCATGAGCTGGGCAATGGCCGTGTTCATCTTCAGGCCCTCGATGTCAGCGCCGACCTTTTTGATGGTCTGGTGCATCAGGGTCTCGATGGCAGGGCGGTAGCCCTCGCCCTCCACCAGCTTGTCGCTCAGGCCCCAGACACGGTCCAGGAAGCGGTTGCAGCCGGCGATGGCAGAGGTCTGCCAGGGAGCAGCCTGCTCAAAGTCGCCCATGAACATCTCATACAGACGCATGGTGTCGGCACCGTACTGGTCCACCACCTCGTCCGGGTTGATGACGTTGCCCAGGCTCTTGGACATCTTGACGATGGGGTGGCGGGACATCTCACCGTACTTCTCTTCCAGAGCTTTCTCTGCGGCTTTCTGGCTGCCATACTCCTCCAGCAGCTTCTTCTGCTCGTCCGCGGGCAGGTTGACAAAGCTGTGGGGGTTCAGGCCCAGGATCATGCCGTGGGCGGTACGCTTCTGGTAGGGTTCCGGACTGGGCACCACACCGATGTCGTACAGGAACTTATGCCAGAAACGGCTGTACAGCAGGTGCAGGGTGGTGTGCTCCATGCCGCCGTTGTACCAGTCCACCGGAGACCAGTACTCCAGCGCCTCCTTGGAGGCAATGGCATCCTTGCAGTGAGGATCCATGTAGCGCAGGAAGTACCAGGAAGAACCGGCCCACTGGGGCATGGTATCGGTCTCACGGGTCGCGGGGCCGCCGCAGCAGGGGCAGGTGGTCTTGACCCAGTCGGTGTGGCGGGCCAGCGGGGACTCGCCATCCGGGCCCGGCTCAAAGTCGGTGATGTCCGGCAGAGTCAGAGGCAGGCTGCTCTCGGGCAGGGGCTGCCAGCCGCACTTCTCGCACTTGACCATGGGGATGGGCTCGCCCCAGTAGCGCTGACGGCTGAACACCCAGTCGCGCAGCTTGTAGTTGACCTTATCCTGGCCCTTGCCGTTGGCTTCCAGCCACTCGATCATCTTTTTCTTGGCGTCGGTGACAGACAGACCATCCAGGAAGCCGGAGTTGACCAGCGTGCCGGTGGCCACATCGGTAAAGGCGGCCTCGTCCAGGTTGGACGGGGTGTTGCCCTTGACCACCTCGATGATGGGCAGGCCGAATTTCTTGGCGAACTCCCAGTCACGGGTATCGTGGGCAGGCACGGCCATGATGGCACCGGTGCCGTAGGTGGCCAGAACGTAATCAGAGATGAAGATGGGGATCTCCTTGTCGTTGACCGGGTTGATACCCATGACACCCTCGAGCTGGACGCCGGTCTTCTCCTTGTTCAGCTCGCTGCGCTCAAAGTCGCTCTTGCGGGCAGCCTCTGCCTGATAAGCCTTGACGGCGTCGGCATTCTTGATGAGGCCTTTCTCCAGCCACTCCTTGACGATGGCGTGCTCCGGGGAGACGACCATGTAAGTAGCGCCGAACAGGGTATCGCAGCGGGTGGTGTAAACGGTCAGGGTATCACCCGCGGTGGTGCCGAAATTGACTTCCGCGCCGTGGCTGCGGCCGATCCAGTTCTTCTGCTGGGTGGAGACGCGCTCGATGTAATCCAGGCCGTCCAGACCGTCGATCAGCTTGTCGGCGTAGGCAGTGATCTTCAGCATCCACTGGCTCTTGACCTTGTGGACGACCTCGCTGCCGCAGCGCTCGCACACACCGTTGACCACTTCCTCGTTGGCCAGCACGCACTTGCAGCCGGTGCACCAGTTGACGCTCATCTCTTTCTTGTAAGCCAGACCGTGCTTGTACAGCTGCAGGAAGATCCACTGGGTCCACTTGTAATATTCAGGGTCGGTGGTGTTGATCTCACGGTCCCAGTCAAAGGAGAAGCCCAGGCTCTTGAGCTGCTGGCGGAAGCGGTCCACATTCTTCTTGGTCACGATGGCCGGATGGATGTGGTTCTTCATGGCGAAGTTTTCGGTCGGCAGGCCGAAAGCATCCCAGCCCATGGGGTACAGCACGTTATAGCCGTTCTTGCGGCGCTTGCGGCTGACGACATCCAGCGCGGTGTAGCTGCGCGGGTGGCCGACGTGCAGACCGGCACCCGACGGGTACGGGAACTCTACCAGGGCATAGAACTTGGGCTTAGAGTGGTCGATCTCAACATGGAACGTCTTCTCGTCTTCCCATGTCTTCTGCCACTTGGCCTCAACGGCCTTGTAATCATACTTCATGTTTGTAATCAGCTCCAGACTTTATCCAAAATAGCAATTTATTTCAGGCGGCCCCACCCTCTCAGGCGCTTTGTGCCAAAAAGGGACAAGGTGGCATCGTGCAGCAGGCGGAGAGGGCAAGCCCGTTTGCCTTTACAGAGAGTGATCCGGGGTCAGGTACTCCGAGATATCAATGGGCTCGCCGTCGGCCCACAGGTGCTCCAGGTCATAGTAGGTGCGGGTGTTGGGCACAAAGACGTGCACGATGACGTTGGAGTAATCCAGCAGCACCCAGTTCTTGGAGTCAAAGCCCTCGGTGTTGTAGGGCTTGATGCCTTTCTGGGAGAGCTCAAAATCCACTTCGTCGGCCAGTGCCGCCACCTGGGTGGTGGAGGTGCCGGACGCAATGACAAAGTAATCGGTCAGCACGGTCAGGCTCTCCACCTTGAGCACCCGCACGTCCTGGGCCTTTTTCTTATCCAGGATCTTCGCAATTTCAATGGCGAGGGTCTTGCTGTCCATCTTGTTATCCATAGTTTTCTCCTATCTGTAAGATCAGCTGTTTGCAGGCTGACCGTCGGTGGTGGTAGCGCCCGCCACATCGGTGTCGCCGCTGAGGATGGCGTCGTCGGACTCCTTATCCAGCTGGCCGACGAACTGTACGTTGGCGCTGGTGGAAGCCGTGCCGTGGGGCCAGCTGTCGGTGACGAGGTTCAGCTCGCTGGCGTCCACCGGGCCGGTGTAGTTGCGGAAATAGGTGTTGAGCAGCTCTGCAATGGATCCCTTGTCCGGCGCCACGCAGGAGTAGCCGTCAAAGCTGTCGGTCTTGCCCACGTTGGGCACGCCCATAAACACGGGCGTCTGGGCCAGCATGATATTGCCGCTGTCAATGCGGGTAAAGGACACCAGCATCTTGGCAATGGTGGTCAGGTCCATATCGGTGTGGATATAGTTGTTGAACACCAGCGGCAGCTGGTTGAGCACATCGGTGATGCCCATGTTTCGCACCCGCTTGAACAGGCCGGCATAGAAATAGCGCTGCATGTTCAGGCGGTCGATGTCGGAGTTGGAGTAACCCTCGCCGTGGCGGCAGCGGACAAAGAACTCCGCCGAAGCGCCGTCCAGGTTGCGGTAGCCCTGCTTGAGGGCGCTGCCCGCAAAGGACATATCGTGGGGGATATACACCTCGATGCCGCCAAAGTTATCCACCATTTCCACCAGCGCCTGCATGTCAATGGTGACATAGTAGTCGATGGGGAGCTTGTACTGGTCATAGATGACCTCTGCCAGCGCCGCGATGCTGCCGTTGTTGGACAGAGCCACCGAGTTGATCTGGTAGTTGGAGGCGGCGTAGGTCTTGCCGTTGGAAAGGGTCACTTTCCGGCTCTTGGTGGCCACCAGACTGTTGCGGGGGATCTGCAGCATCCGCAGGGCACCGCCCTTGATATCAAACTGGCAGTAGAGGATCATGTCCGTCATACCGTCATTGGAAGACGAATCGCTGTAGTTGCGGCCCTCTTCGTAGTCGATGCCGCAGACCAGGATGTTGACCACATCGCCCTTGTACTCTTCCAGCGTCTGGATCTCCTGGGTGATGGAGGGGGCATCCTCTTCCGGCTTCAGGTTATCTTCCACCTTGGTCACCATGCTGGCCGCGTAGACCACCACGCCGGACAGCAGTGCCACCACCGCCAGCGTGACCGCCAGCGGCAGCCAGAGCGGCGTCTTCTTTTTCTTTTTGCGGCGGCGTCCGCCGCTGCCCTGCGGGGCAGCGTGTTTGGGCGGCAGATTCCCGCCGCCGTTTCCGCCCGTGCCACCGCTGCTGGCAGCAGGCATCTTCAGGCCCAGCTCCTGCCGGGTATCCGGCTCCGGGCGGGCCTTGGCTTTGGGCAGCTCCTGCGGGGCGGCCGGTTCTTCCGGCTGGAAGAAATCCGGCTGGCCGTTCAGGGATGTCTTGGAGGCCGGAGCCTCCGCGGGGCGCTTCTCCGTCGGGCGGTTCAGCGAGCGTTCTGTATTGATACGACGCGGAGCTTCACTCATTCGTTTTATTCCTTCCGGTTGTTGTGCGGGCCCGTGGGACACTTCCCTCAAAAAGCTCGCCATATCTTTTAGTATAACATCGTTCCCCGTAATCTGCAATCCGTTTTCTGTGCAGAGGGGCGCGTTTGCTCAGCCGCGGGCGTCCACCCGGGCCTTGATGTCATCGTAAGCGGCCTTGGACACGGGATCCAGCGGCTTGCCCTGGGAGAGAACAAAATCATTCGTCTGCTTGAGGGCAGCCAGCATGGCGGCGTCCAGATCTTTCAGTTCCAGCTTCCGCAGCTTGTTCACGCCCGGCCAGTCCCGCTCGGCACTGGTCATATCGGCCAGGTAAACGATCTTGTCCAGCTTGCTCATGCCCGGCTTGCCTGCCGTGTGGCAGGCGATGGCCGAGAGGATGGCCTCGTCCTCCACGCCCCACTGGGTGCGGGCCAGGATGGAAGCACAGATGCCGTGCCACACCGGGGTGGGGCGGCTCTCGCCGCCCTCGGCGTACTGGGGGTACTGGCGCATGATCTCGCGCATCTCGTCCTTGCTGATCTCCTTGGCGGAGTCGTGCAGGATGGCGGCCAGCGCCGCTTTTTCCTTGTCCGCCCCATACCGCTTTGCCAGCTTGACCGCCATTTTTTTCACGTTGATGGTGTGCTCATACCGCTTATCGCTCAGGCGGCCGCGCACAAGCTCCTTTGCCTGTTTCAAGTTCATGGTATTGGTTCAATCTCCCTTTGCCCGGTAGAGGCCCTCCCGCGCGATGACGCGCTGGACCAGAGCCGGGAGTTCGTTTTCACAGCTTTCGCCCCCTGCAAGGCGGGCACGGATGTCACTGCTGGCCATGGGCAGCGCCGTGACCGGCGCAAACAGCACCCGGCTCCCGCCGGGGTCCAGCTGATCCGCCTTGGCCTGAAGCGCGGGGATGTCCCCGGTGTTCCGGCTCGTGACCACCAGATGGGCCAGCCGCAGGATCTCCTGCCAGCGGTGCCACCCGTCAAACGAGAGGAGCATATCACTGCCAATGGCAAGATACAGCTCTGCCCCCGGGTACTGCCGCGCCAGCATTTCCAGCGTGAGCACCGTGTAATTCCGGCGGCCTGCCGCAGCCTGCTCAATTTCCCAGGTGCTGACATGCAGTGCCCGGGCTGCCGCCCGCGGCCCCTGCACGGCTTCCGCAAAGCAGCCGCACATCTCGGCCCGCAGAGCGCCGGGTGTCGCCGACATCTGTTTGAACGGCGAGACCCCCGCCGGCATGACCACGATCTCATCCGGCTGCACGCGGGACGCCGCCGCCCGGAGGTTGTTCAGGTGGCCGTAGTGGGGCGGGTCGAACGTGCCGCCGTAAAGCAGAATTTTCATTATTTCAGCAGGTCCGCGTAAGCGCTGTCCTTTTTCTTCTGCAGGTAGAGCACGAATTTGGAGCCGATGACCTGCACGCAGTCGGCGCCGGTGGCCTCTGCCAGCTTGATGGAAGCCTCGCGGGCATTGTACATGCTGTTCTCCAGCACCTTGAGCTTGATGAGCTCCCGGGCTTCCAGGCAGTCCTTGACGCCCTGGATCATGGTCTCGTCGATCTCGCCCTTTCCCACGATGAAAACGGGGTCCATGGTGTTTGCTTTGCCGCGCAGGATGGCGCGCTGTTTGCTCGTCAACATAATTGTTTCTCCTTTGTATGCGTATGTTTTCATTGGACAGCGGGAAGTTTCTCCGAGGAAGCTCCCCGCTGTCCAGCTCATTTTGCTAAAAACTTCGGTAATTCTTCTTCGAGTTTTGCCAGCGCGTTGCCGCGGTGGCTGATGGCGTCTTTTTCATCCGGGGTCAGCTGGGCGTAGCTGCGGCCCTCTGTGTTGGGGCGCTTGCCTGTTTTGCCCACGCCGCACTCGTCCGGGATGAACAGCGGGTCGTAGCCAAAACCGTAATCCCCGGCCAGCCGCTCAAAAGCCACTTTTCCCGGGCACTCGCCCATGCAGGTGAGGTGCTTTCCGTCCGGCAGGATGAAGCAGACCGCCGAGACGAACTTCGCGCCCCGCTTGCCCGCCGGGACATCTTTCATGTTTTCCAGCAGTTGATCGTTGTTGGCTTCATCGTCGCCGTGGCGGCCGCAGTAGCGGGCGCTGTAAACACCCGGGGCCCCATCCAGAGCATCCACGCAGAGGCCGGAGTCATCGGCGATGGTGGCCATGCCGCTGGCTTTGCAGATGGTCTCGGCCTTGATGAGGGCATTGGCCGCAAAGGTGGTGCCCGTTTCCTCGGGCTCAAGGGTGATGCCCAGCTCTTTCTGGCTCACCACCTCGTGGCCCTGCGCTTCCAGAATGCGGCGCAGCTCCCGGAGCTTGCCCGCATTGCCTGTTGCTGCACAAATTTTCATATTGCTTCTTCCTCCCGTTTGTTCCAACGTTCGCGTCTTCTCAAAACTCGCCCTCGTTGCCAAGGGCTCCCCTGCTGGGAAAGACTCCCCCGGCCGGGGGAGGTGGCACGAAAGTGCCGAAAGGGGAGCGGCTGGCATCGCGCAAGCGATGACTGAGAGGTTTTTTTAGTGCTTCCATCCCGTGCGGGGGATCAGCTCTTCCACAAAGCCCTCCGGGGTGAACGGGAGCAAGTCGTCGATGCCCTCGCCCACGCCGATGAACCGGACGGGCAGGCCCAGCCGCTGCTTGACCGCCACCACGCAGCCGCCCTTAGCGGTGCCGTCCAGCTTGGTCAGGATAATGCCGGTGGCGCTGGCCGCCTTGCAGAATTCCTTGGCCTGGCTGATGGCGTTCTGGCCCGTGATGGCGTCCAGCACCAGCAGCGTTTCCAGGCTGGACTCCGGAGAAGCCTTTTTGACACTGCGGCTGATCTTGGACAGTTCTGCCATCAGGTTTGCCTTGTTGTGCAGGCGTCCGGCCGTGTCGGCAATGACCATGTCATAGCCCTTGGCCGTGGCCGATTTAACGGTGTCAAAGATGACTGCCGCCGGGTCCGCGCCCTCGCCTGCCTTGACGAGGGGCACGCCGGCCCGGTCCGCCCAGATCTCCAGCTGCTCGCTGGCGGCGGCACGGAATGTATCACCGGCCGCCAGCATCACCTTGCGGCCCTGACGGGTGTAGTAATCGGCCAGCTTGGCAATGCTGGTGGTCTTGCCCACGCCATTGACGCCGATGACCAGGATCACCGCCGGGTGCCCGTCCAGCGCCATCTCGGCCTCCGGCTGCATCTCCTCGGCAATGAGGTCCCGCAGCTCGTCGGCGGCCTGCTCACCGGTCTTCAGGCCTTTCTCGTTCACCCGGTCGCGCAGCTTGTCCACCAGTTTGATGGCCACTTCGCCGCCCACGTCGGCCAGGATGAGCTGTTCTTCCAGGCTGTCGTAGAGGTCATCGTCGATCTTGCTGCCGGTCAGTGTATTGAGGATGTTGCCCCAGAAGCCCGTGCGGGTCTTCTCCAGGCCATCTTTCATTTTATCTTTTTCTTTTTTGCCAAATCCAAAGAGTCCCATGGTCGGCCTCCCTTATCGTATGCGTTTTATTTTTAGCGTCCTTGCCCTCTCCGTCATCGCTCACGCGATGCCACCGGTTCCCCACTTTGTCACCTACGGTGACATTTCTCCCCGCACCGGGGAGAATCTTTCCCAAAGTGGGAGGCCTTGGCAGTCCACGCAAAGTGTATTTCTTTGCCAAGGGCTCTCCCTTTGGGAGAGCTGGACGCCGATAGGCGGCCTGAGAGGGCTAGCCCGTTGCAGAAGAGGTTTCTCCTATTATAACTAAGAAACGAGTGTCGCGTCAACATGCTCCAGGTCCAGTTTGAGCAGTTTGGAGACACCGTCCTCCTGCATGGTGACACCATACAGCACGTTGGCGGCCTCCATGGTGCCCCGGCGGTGCGTGATGACGATGAACTGCGTCTTATCGCTCACCCGGCGCAGGTACTGGGCAAACCGGCCCACGTTGGCGTCATCCAGCGCGGCCTCGATCTCGTCCAGAATGCAGAACGGAGCCGGGTTGACGGCCAGAATCGCAAAGTAGATGCTGATGGCCACCAGCGCCTGCTCGCCGCCTGAGAGAGCTTCCAGGTTCTTGATGACCTTGCCCGGCGGTGCCACCCGGATGCCAATGCCGCTGGAGAGGACATCGCTCTCGTCTTCCAGGATCAGGCTGGCCTCACCGCCGCCGAACAGCTCGGTAAAGACACGGCCAAAGTTTTCGTTGATGGCACGGAAGCTGTCCGAGAAGATTTCCCGCATCTGCCCGCAGAGGTTCGATATCATCCGGGTCAGCTCGTTTTTGCTGTCCTCCACATCGGCCACCTGGGCGCTCAGGGCGTCGTACCGGGTCTTCACTTCCTGATACTCTTCAATGGCGCTGACGTTGACATTGCCCAGCGCGCGTATTTTGCCGCGCAGGTCGGATACCTGGGCCCGCAGCGCCGTGACGCTTTCAAACTCCACACAGAGCTCTTCGGCCTGGCTCACGGTCAGCTGGTATTCATCCCAGAGCTTGGCGGCGGTCTGGTCGTATTCTGCCTCAGCGGCAGCTTTCCGCTCGGCCAGGCGGGCCATCTCCCGGCTCATCTCTTCGCGGCTGTCGGCCGCAGCGCGGCCCCTTGCCAGTGCCTCGGTCTCGGCCTGCTGGCGGCCCAGCCGCTGCTCGGTCGCCTGGCGGATGGCCGCCTCTTTCTCCGCGATCTTTCCCGTGCTGTCGGTCTTGGCTTTGCGGATGGCCTCGATCTCGGCCCGGCAGGCATCGCTGCGCCGGGCCAGCGCGTTTCTGTTTTCTTCCAGCAGGGCACGGCGGCTGGCGGTATCCGCCGCCCGCTGTTCCAGCGCGGCGATCTGCGCCTGCGCCAGCTCGGCATCTTTCTGGCGGCTGACCTGTTCCAGCCGCTTGGCACTCCGCTGCTCGGCCAGCACCCGCTGCCGGGTCAGGAAGGCGTCGTCCCCCTCGGCCAGCCGGTTCAGCTCCTCGGAACGTGCTTCGATTCTTTCCGTCAGCGCTTCCTCGTCCGCCTGGGCCTGAGCGGCTTTTTCCCCGCTGGCATCCAGCTGGGCATTCAGTTGGTCGATCTCTGCCTGTCGGGCCGTCCGGGCCGTTTCGGCCTGCTCCACGGCTGCTTCCAGCCGTTTGCGTTCCGCTTCGGCCCGGACGCGGTCGTTGGCGGCGGTGATCTGCTCACTGGCCGTAGCGGTCAGCTCTGCGGAAATCGCGTCCGTCTGGCTTTTGAGCTGGTCCGTCTTCTCCTGCGCGGCCAGACAGTCTTTCTGGAGCTTTGCAGCCTTGAGCCGCAGCTCCTCCATCTCCTGCTTGCGGGTGAACAGCCCCGCTGACCGCTGGACGCTGCCGCCTGTAAAACTGCCGCCCGCGTTGATGACCTGCCCGTCCAGCGTGACCACTTTGTTGTGGTAGCCGTTGTCCCGGGCCACCCGGGAGGCCTCATGGATGTCGTCCACCACGATGATGCGGCCCAGCAGGTTGGAGACGATATTGGCGTATCGTTTCTCTGCTTTGACAAGAGCCGACGCCAGCTTTGCCGAGCCGGACAGCCGCCCCCGGAACACGCCGGGCTGGACGGTATCCAGCGGCAGGAACGTGGCGCGGCCCGCGTTCTCGCTCCGCAGCAGAGCAATGCCCGCCTTGGCGGCGGCTTCGTTCTCCACCACGATGTTCTGCAGCGCCCCGCCGAGGGCCGTCTCAATGGCCACCTCCCGCCCGGGCTCCACTTCCAGAATGGCGGACACCGGCCCGATGACGCCCCGCAGCCGGCGGGCAGAGGCCGCCCGCATCACAGTCTTGACGGAGTTCTGGTAGCCGTCCATGTTCTTTTCCAGCTCCCGCAGCACGGAGAGCCGCTGGCGGGCCGCGTCCAGCTCCCGGCCCAGCCGCTGTTCGGCGGTGTCAGCCTCGTCCAGAGCGGCCCGGCGGTTCTTGAGCTTGAGCTCCAGCCCCGCCCGGATGTTTGCCAGCTGCTTTTCGTTCTGTTCCAGCACGGTCTGGTACTGGATGGTATCGGCCAGATCCTGCTTTGCGTCGTCCCGCTGGACCGCCAGCGTCTCCGCCGCCTGTTCCAGGTCGGGCAGGCGCTGCCGGGCCGTCTCGGAGGCGGCTTCAGCGGCGGCCTTTGCCACCTGCGCCTCGGTGCGCTTGGCGGTCAGCTCCGCCACCTCGGCGCGCAGCGTGTCCCGCCGGGCCCCGCTGGCGTTGTTTTCGCTGGTCAGGCTGGCCAGCTCCTCGTTCAGGGCGGCCAGCTCCGCGGCCAGCTTCTGCCCGGCTGCCTCCATGGATTTTGCCACGGCGCGGTGTCGTTCCAGCGCCGCGGCGGCTTCGGAGCGGTCCTGCTCCCCTGCCGCGATCTCCCGCTGCAGGTCGGCGGCGCTCTCCTCGTTGCGGGCAATGTCGTTTTCCAGCACGGCGATCCGGCTCTCGCTGCCGCTGATCTGCTCCGTGATGCTGCGGATATCCCCATTCAGGCGCTCGACCGTGATGGTCAGTTGCTGTGCCTGCATCCGGATCTCCTCAGCCTCGGCTTCCGCAGCCTTGGTCTCCCGGTCAAACCGCTCGTAATCCGCCTGTGCAGTCTCATAGTCCCGCACCTGCTGGCGCACAGCTTCCCGGGCCCGGTGGACGCCGTCCGTCCAGAGGGTGACTTCCAGCGTCTTGCGCCGGGCACTCAGTTCCAGAAATTTCCGGGCTTTCTCGCTTTCTTTTTCCAGCGGGCCCACTCGGCTTTCCAGCTCGCCCAGGATGTCCCGCAGGCGTTCCAGATTGTCCGCTGCCGCCGCCAGCCGCCGCTCCGCCTCATTTTTGCGGTAGCGGTATTTGGCAATGCCGCAGGCTTCCTCAAAAATTTCCCGGCGCTCACCGCTCTTCGCGGCCACGATCTCTGCAACGCGGCCCTGCCCGATGACAGAATAGCCGTCCCGGCCGATGCCGGTGTCCAGCAGCAGCTCGTAGACATCCCGCAGGCGGCAGACCTGCCCGTTGATGCTGTATTCACTTTCGCCAGAGCGATAATACTTGCGGCCGATGGTCACTTCGTCCGCATCCAGATCCAATGTGTGGGCGCTGTTGTCCAGCGTCAGGCGCACCTGAGCAAACCCCATGGCCCCCCGGCGGCGGGTGCCGCCGAAGATGACATCCTCCATCTTGCCTGCCGCCCGCAGCTGGCGGGTGCTGGTCTCGCCCAGCACCCAGCGCACCGCGTCCGAAAGGTTGGATTTGCCCGAGCCATTGGGGCCTACCACGCCGGTAACGCCCTCGTCAAACCGGATCTTGACCTTATCGGGGAAGCTTTTAAAGCCCTGGATCTCCAGCTCTTTGAATACCATTTACTTTTCCTTTATCACACCCAGCAGCTTGAGCGCCTCGCGGGCGGCGTGCTGCTCCGCGACTTTCTTGCTGCGTCCCTCGCCGCGGGCGACTTTGTCCGAGTTGAAGCGGACGGCCACCACAAAGTGCTTGTCGTGGTCGGGGCCGGATTCCTGCTCCACCACATAGCTCAACCGTTCCTCGGGGTTCTGCTGCACGATCTCCTGCAGGCGGGTCTTGTAATCCGCCTCGGCGTGCTTGCCCTCGGTGATAAAGGGCAGGATGAAATTGCGGGCTACCTCCATGCCGCCATCCAGATACAAAGCGGCAATGACGGCCTCAAAGGCATCGGACACCACGCTGGGGCGGGTGCGGCCGCCGCAGCGCTCCTCGCCGCGGCCCAGGCGCAGGTACTCGCCCAGGTTGATCTCCTGCGCGAACTGGAACAGCGCCCCCTCGCTGACGAGGCTGGACCGGATGCGGGTCAGATCGCCCTCGGGGCGGTCGGCGTAGGCATGGAACAGATAATCCGCCGAGACGATCTGCAGCACGCTGTCGCCCAGAAACTCCAGCCGCTCGTTGTGCTTGACAGGCACCCGGCTCTCGTTGGCATAGCTGGTGTGGGTAAGGGCTGTTTCCAGCAGCTCCGGATTCTTGAATTGATAGCCGATGATGGTTTCCAATTGATGACTCATAGATTTTATTACTCCCTTATGTCGTTCCGTTTTTCGGCAAACACATGGCGATCACATAAAACAAAATCTCTTTGCCAAGGGCTCCCCGATCCGGGGAGCTGGCCGCCGTCAGGCAGACTGAGAGGGTTTCAACTCATCGAGTGCTGCCTGCATGGTGCCGCACAGGTCGTTCTCCACACAGATCTTTGCCTGACGGATGGCGTTCTTGATGCCCTTGGCCTTGGAGGAACCGTGGGCCTTGATGACGGGCTGCTTGGCCCCCAGGAACGGGGCACCGCCGTACTCCTCGCTGTCCATCTGGTGCTTGAGGTCGCTCACGCCGCCCTTGAGCAGCAGGTAAGCCAGCTTGCCGCCCAGGTTTGCCAGGAACATCTGCTTGAGCATTCCCAGCAGCATCTTGGCCACGCCCTCGGTCAGCTTGAGGATGACATTGCCCGTAAAGCCATCACAGACCACCACGTCCACTTCCCCGTTGGGCACGTCCCGGGGCTCGATATTGCCCACAAAATTCACGCCCGGGGTCACTTTCAGCAGCTGATGTGCTTCTCTCAGCATCGGGGTTCCCTTGCTCTCCTCGGCACCGTTGTTGGCCAGCGCCACCGTGGGGTTCTGGCGGCCCTCCACCTTGTTGACATAGCAGCTGCCCATCACGGCAAAGGCGGCCAGCATCTCGGGGCGGCACTCCACATTGGCACCGCAGTCCAGCAGCAGATAGGCCTGCTTTTTGGCGGGCACCATGGTAGCCAGTGCCGGGCGCTTGACGCCCCGCAGGGTGCGCACGATGAGGCTGGCGCCCACATGCAGGGCACCCGTGCTGCCGGCGGAGACGAACGCGTCGCCCTCGCCGTTTTTCAGCATGTTGAGACCCACCACAATGGAGGAATCTTTCTTGGAGCGGATGGCCCTGGCAGGTTCATCACACATCTCAATGGTCTCGGTGCAGTTGTGCAGGGTGATGCCGTCCAGCGGAATGTTGTGCTCGGCAGCGGTCTTGCGGACCAGTGCCTCATCGCCCACGCCGATGACCTCCACGCCGTACTCCTTGACCGCGGCGGCCGTGCCCTCCAGCACCGCCAGCGGGGCGTTGTCGCCGCCCATCATATCCACAATGATCTTCATAGGTACTCCTTTCTGATTGTTCGTATCCTTGCCCTCTCCGTCATTGCTTCGCAATGCCACCTTGCCCCCTTCTGGCACTTTCGTGCCACCTCCCCCGGCCGGGGGAGTCTTTCAAAGTGAGAGGCCTTGGCAGTCCCCGCAATGTTTCCGGTTTTGCCAAGGGCTCCCCCTTTGGGAAAGATTTCCCCCGGTCGGGGGAAAATGGCAAAGCCAAAAAGGGGAACAGCTGGACGCCAATAGGCGGCCTGAGAGGGCTAGCTTGTTTCCCTTTTACAATGCATTCTCGTCCAGCCACTGCTGGAAGCTGGCCACAGCCCGCTGGGCGGCGGCCATGTACCGCAGGCGCTTGTCCCGCGGGCGGCTCTCCTCCGGCAGCGGGGGCAGGATGCCCATATTGGCTCCCATAGGCTGGAAGTGCTTGTTCTCGGTGGTCAGGTACTGGATCAGCGCCCCGCACATGGTATCCACCGGGGGCGGGGGCAGCACTTTGCCCTCCAGCCGGGCGTAGAGATTGCGGGCCGCCAGCAGGCCGCTGGCCGCGCTCTCCATATAGCCCTCAAAGCCGGTGATCTGCCCGGCAAAGAAGACGTTGGGGTGCTCTTTCAGGCAGAGACTCCCTTCCAGCACCCGGGGCGCGTCCAGGAACGTGTTGCGGTGCATGACACCGTACCGCACGAATTCCGCGTGTTCCAGGCCCGGGATCATGCGGAACACCCGCTTCTGCTCGCCCCACTTGAGGTTGGTCTGGAAGCCCACGATATTGTAGAGCGTCCGATCCTTGTTCTCGGCCCGGAGCTGGACATTGGCCCAGGGGCGGTGGCCGGTGCGCGGGTCAACGAGGCCCACCGGGCGCAGGGGGCCGAACCGCATGGTATCGGCTCCCCGGGCGGCCATGATCTCAATGGGCATACAGCCCTCGTAGACCGTGACCGCATCGGCCTTTTTGCCGTGGGCATCCGGGTCCGGCTGGGCGGACTGCTCCGCCCCGGTATCAAAATCGTGGAGCGGTGCCCTCTCGGCCGAGGCAAGGGCTGCATGGAACGCCTCATACTCCGCCTTGTTGAACGGGCAGTTGAGGTAATCGGCCTCGCCCCGGTCATAGCGGGAAGCGGCAAACACTTTTTCGTGATCGAGACTTTCCGCCGTCACGATGGGAGCCACGGCGTCGTAAAAATGCAGCCGCTCGTCGCCCGTCAGCTTGCCGATCTCGTCAGCCAGGGCACCGTCCGTCAGGGGGCCGGTAGCCACCAGGATGGGCGCACTCTCGTCGATCCGCTCCACCCGCTCCCGGTGGACGTTGATGTTGGGGCAGGCTTCCACCAGCCTCGTCACCTCGGCGCTGAACGCGTCACGGTCCACAGCCAGCGCGCCGCCGGCGGCCACACGGGCCGTCTCGGCGGCATTGAGGAGCTGGCTGCCCATCCGGCGCATCTCCTCCTTGAGCAGGCCGGAAGCGGAATCCAGCCGCTCGGCCTTGAGGCTGTTGGAGCAGATGAGCTCGGCAAATCCCTCGCTCTTGTGGGCCGGGGAAAAATGGGTGGGTTTCTGCTCATAGAGCTCCACCTGCACGCCCTTGCCCGCCAGCCAGAGCGCCGCCTCGCAGCCCGCAAGGCCGGCACCCAATACAGTAACTTTGTAATTTTGCATTTCATATCCCTTTCATCTTACTTCAAAACCCCAGGCAGTCAGTAGAAACATTCCCGCACTGCCAAGGGCTCCCCTGCCAGGAAAGACTCCCCCGGCCGGGGGAGGTGGCGCGAAAGTGCCGAAAGGGGAGCGGCTGTCTGCGAAGCAGACTGAGAGGTTTAATCTTTCTTCGGCACCGGCATCTCAAAGCCACAGCCCTCTTTTGCACAGTAGAGCTTGGAGCCCTTGCGGAAGAGGGTGGAGCCGCATTTCTCGCACTTGGTGGCCACGGGCATGTCCCAGGTCATAAAATCGCAGTCGGGGTAGCGCTCACAGCCGTAGTAAATGCGGCCCTTGGCGCTCTTACGCTCCAGCATACGGCCCTTGCCGCACTTGGGGCAGATGCCGCCGGTATCCTTGACCAGCCGCTTGGTGCCCCGGCACTCCGGGAAGCCCGAGCAGGCCAGGAACTTGCCATACTTGCCCACCTTGATGACCATGGGGCGGCCGCACAGGTCGCACACCTCGCTGGAGGGCTCGTCCGGCACCTTGACCTTTTTGCCCTCCATGTTCTTCTCCGCCTGCTCCAGGCTGGCTGCAAACCCCTGATAGAAGTCGTCCACGGTCTTGTGCCAGTCGGCCTTGCCGCTTTCCACCTTATCCAGGTTCTTCTCCATCTCAGCCGAGAAGTCCACATCCACGATGTGAGGGAACTGCTCCAGCATCAGGCCGTCCACGGCCCGGCCCAGCAGGGTGGGCTTGAGCTTTTTCTGGTCCCGCTCCACATAGCCGCGGTCAATGATGGTGGTGATGATGGGCGCGTAGGTGGAGGGGCGGCCGATGCCGTTCTCTTCCAGCGCCTTAATGAGGGTGGCCTCGGTGTAACGGGCAGGGGGCTGGGTGAACTTCTGTTCGCTCTTCAGCTCCTTGAGCTTGAGCACCTGGCCCTGCTCCAGCGGGGGCAGGCTGGTCTCTTTCTTTTCTTTCTCGTCGGTGGCTTCCTCGTACAGGGCGGTAAAGCCATCAAACGTGACCGTGTAGCCGCTGGCCTTGAAGCGGTAGTCCCCCGCATAGACGGTCACGGACACGGTATCCTGCTGGCAGTCGGCCATCTGGCTGGCCATAAAGCGGCTCCAGATCATCCGGTAGAGCTTGGCGGTATCGCCGCTGATGCTCTGATCCACCTCGTCCGGCGTCAGGGACGGCACCGAGGGACGGATGGCCTCATGGGCGTCCTGCGCCGCGGTCGCGCTCTTGGTCTTCCAGGCGCGCTTGTAGGGACAGATATAATTTTCGCCGTAGGCCCCTGCGATATACTCCTTTGCGGCGGCAACGGCTTCATCGGAGATGCGGAGGCTGTCGGTACGCATATAGGTGATCAGACCCATGGTGCCATGCCCGGCAATGTCCACGCCCTCGTACAGGGTCTGGGCGGCCCGCATGGTGCGGGTGGCCGTAAAGCCCAGGCGGCGGGAAGCCTCCTGCTGCAGGGTACTGGTGATGAACGCCGGGGTGGGCTGCTTGGAGCGCTTACCCTTTTTCAGTTCGCCCACGGTGTACTCGGCCCCCTGCAGGCCCTGCTCAATGGCGCGGGCCTCTTCCTCATTGTGGGGCAGGAGCTTTTTGCCCTTGGCGTCCGAGGAGAGGCGGGCCGTAAAGGTCTTGCGGCCCACGCCGAAGCTGGCGTCAATGTTCCAGTACTCCTCCGGCTTGAAATTCTCGATCTCTTTTTCCCGGTCGTCGATGATCCGGACGGCCACGCTCTGCACACGGCCTGCCGACAGGCCCCGGCGGACTTTCCGCCAGAGGAACGGGCTGAGCTTATAGCCCACCAGACGGTCCAGCACGCGGCGGGCCTGCTGGGCGTTGAAGAGGTCTTCGTCAATGGCGCGGGGGTGGGCCATGCCCTCCTGCACGCCTTTCTTCGTGATCTCGTCAAAGGTCACGCGGTTGTTGCCGTGGGGGTCCAGGCCCAGGATATTGGCCAGGTGCCAGCTGATGGCTTCGCCCTCACGGTCCGGGTCGGTCGCAAGGATGACGCCGTCCGAGTGCTTGGCCTTGCTCTTGAGCTCCTTGATGAGCTTTTCCTTGCCCTTGATGCTGATGTACTGGGGCGCGTAATCGTGCTCCACATCAATGCCAAGCTGCGAGGCGGGCAGATCCCGGATATGGCCCATGCTGGCCGTTACTTCGTAATCCTTGCCCAGATATTTGCCAATGGTCTTCGCCTTTGCGGGCGACTCCACGATCACCAGTTTCGACATACGTTTTCTCCCTTTTATATAGAAATGCGCTTTTCAGCGCAGAATATACCGTTTTCCCGGCAGGCAGAGCACCCGGCCGGAGAGTTCCAGCTTCATCAGGGTGCCCAGCAGCAGAGCCGTGGGCAGGCCGCTCTGGCTCCCCAGTTCCTCCACGCCCCGGGCCTGCGGGCCGATGCAGGCCAGCACCCGGCGCTCATTTTCACTCAGCGGGGCGGCTGCAGTGCGCTCCTCTGCCCGCGCCGCGGCCGGGCGGAGGCCCAGCACGTCAAATAAGTCTTCCGCCTTGCAGACCGCCTTGGCGCGGCCCTCCCGCAGCAGGGCATTTGTCCCCTGCGAGTTGGGCGAGAAGATGCTGCCCGGCACCGCATACACCGGTTTTCCATACCGCTCGGCATGGTTCACCGTGGACATGGTGCCGCTTTTTTCCTGCGCCTCCACCACCACCAGCGCGGAGGACAGCGCCGCGATGAGGCGGTTGCGCTGCAAAAAGCCGTTCCGCCCCACGGGCTCGCTCTCGGGCGGGTACTCACTGATGACACAGCCTTTCCGCTCGATCTGCCGCCGCAGTTCCCGGTTGGAGGCCGGGTAGGTGCGGTCGATGGGGACGCCCAGCACCCCGATGGTGGGGCAGTGCTCCCGGACAGCGGCGCGGTGGCCCGCGCTGTCCAGCCCGTCCGCCAGCCCGCTGACGATGACGGCCCCGGCTTTTGCCAGGGCTCCGCCCAGGTCCGCTGCCGCCTGCTGGCCGTACTCGGTGGGCTTGCGGCTTCCCACCATCCCGATGGTGGCAGGCTCGTTGAGCCAGCGCGGGTCGCCAGTACAGTAGAGAACCAGCGGCATGTCCGGGATACGGGAAAACGCCAGTGGATAGTCCGGGTCATCATAGGGTAGGATGCGGATGCCCCGGGCCGCGCACCGCCGCGCAAAGGCACGGTAGTGCTCCGGGGTGTTCCCGGGCAGGCTGGCCCGCTGGGCGGCGGGGATGCCCGCCGCTGCCCGGAACGCGTCACTTTCCCGGGCTTCCCAGGCTTCCTGGGCCCCGCCAAAAGCGTCCAGCACCTGCCCCGCGTGGCCGCTGCCCGCACCCAGGGTGTGGGCCAGCCAGAGCCAGCAGAGCAGCGGCTCCGGCGCGGGCTCGGGCGGGAAGAGACTCATCTGCCCGAGGCCCGGGCCGTTCACAGGCTTTCCTCCCGGAAATGCCACAGCAGAATGCTGCCCGCAATGCCCGCGTTCAGGCTCTCCACCCGGTCGGTCATGGGGATGCGCACCGTGCCATTGCAGGCGCGGATGGTCTCCTCCGTCAAGCCCTGGCCCTCGCTGCCGATGACGACGCAGACGCCGCCCGGGTAGCGGGGCTCGGCCGCGCTCAGGGGCTGCGACTTATAAAGTGCCGCCGCCAGGCAGGTGATCCCCTTTGCCCGCAGGGCGGCAATGGCCTCCGGCATCTTCCCAGCCTCGATGACCGGGATGCGGACAGCCGCGCCCATGGAGGCCCGGAGGGTCTTGGGGGCCCAGACGCTGGCGCAGCCGTCACTCAGCAGCACGCCGTCAAAGCCAAACGCCGCCGCCGAGCGCAGCAGGGTGCCCACATTGCCGGGGTCCTGCACCCGCTCCAGCGCCAGATACCGCCCGCCCGTTCTGGCTTCTTCCAGCGTATGCTCCGGCGTGCGGAACACGCCGAACACGCCCTGATGGGTGCCCACGTCGGCCAGTTTATCGGCCACATGGTCCTCCACCAGATAGTGCTCCCCAGGCAGAGTTTCCAGCTCGGGGCATTTTTCAGCCGCCGTTTCGGTGTAAAACAGGGTTTCCAGCTCCGCGCCACGGGCCAGCTCCGGGCAGAGCTTGCGGCCCTCGGCCAGAAAGCGGCCCTCGCCGCGGCGGAACGCCGCACTCTGCGCAAGGCGGCAGGCGTATTTGATCTTTGCGTTTTCCCGGCTGGTGATTTTTTCAGTCATGCTGCCCTCCAGAACATACAAAAAGGACGCCCGCGTAATAATACGCGCGGGCGTCACAAAAGGTCTTGATTAGGCGTTCTTCACGGTCTCGACCAGAGCTGCAAAGCTCTTGGGATCGTTGATGGCCATTTCGCTCAGCATCTTGCGGTTCAGCTCGATGCCTGCCTTCTTCAGGCCAGCCATAAAGGTGGAGTAGTTCATGCCCAGAGGACGGACAGCATTGTTGATGCGGCAGATCCACAGGTTGCGGAACTGACGCTTCTTCATGCGGCGGCCAGCCAGAGCGTAGTTGCCGCTCTTCATGACCTGCTGCTTGGCCATCTTAAAGTGCTTGCTCTTGCAGCCGTAGAAGCCCTTAGCCAGCTTCAGCATCTTCTTGCGACGTTTGTGGGTCATGGTTGCGCCTTTGATACGTGCCATTTTTTATATCTCCTTTAGTCTCGTAAATGTCTGTGTGCTTGCGGCTCGCTTCTTAGGCGTAGGGCAGCATGCTCTTGATGGTAGCAGCGTTGGTCTTATCAACGTAGCTGGGCTGACGGTAACCACGGGTCAGCTTGGTGGTCTTCTTGGTCAGGATGTGGCTGCGGAATGCATGGCCGCGCTTGATCTTGCCGTTCTTGGTCAGCTTAAAGCGCTTCTTAGCGCCGGAGTGCGTCTTCAGTTTCATCTTAGCCATTTTAGTATCCTCCTAAAATTAGTCCTTATTGGGTTTCGGGATCAGCAGAATGGACATCGTGCGGCCCTCAAGCACCGGTGCTTTGTCCATGCTTGCCTGGGGCAGGCCCTCGGCAAAGCGTTTCAGCACGTCGGCACCCAGTGCGCTGTGCGCCATCTCGCGGCCACGGAAGCGGATCGAAACTTTCACCTTGTGGCCAGCTGCCAAAAACTTGGCGGTCTGGTTCAGCTTGGTGTTGAAGTCGTTGGTGTCAATGTTGAGCGAGAGGCGGGTCTCTTTGACTTCGACCACCTTCTGGTTCTTCTTGGCTTCCTTCTCCTTCTTCTGCTGTTCAAAACGGTACTTGCCGTAATCCAGCACCTTGCACACAGGCGGGACAGCCTGCGGTGCGATCTTTACCAGATCGAGCCCTGCGTCCTCAGCAGCACGCATGGCCACCTGAATGCTGACCACACCTTTCTGCTCGCCGTCTGCTCCGATCAGGCGAACCTCACGGTCACGGATCTGACCGTTGATCTCCAGTTCCTTCGACTTTCCAGCGGTAGCGATGATGAATGCACCTCCAAACAATAATCCATAGTGTTGCAAAATTTAGCGTAGAAAACGCGGCCGCCCGTTTCCGGACAGCCGCGCACAATTCACTCAAAGCCGCACTCCTGCTCTCAGGAGATACGTTTCAGGGTATAGCCCGGGGATTTGAACCCCACAAGGCGAGCGCGGCACAGGCCGTAGCTGCTTTCTTTACCCGAGTAGTTTACCACAGCCCGTATCCCCTGTCAAGCATTTTTATGCGGATTTTTGAAAAATTATGTTTCCACTTCGAGCAGCCGGTTCAGGCTGAACGAGTAGATCCCTTTATACGTCACGGGCTTTGGCGCGAAGCGCTTTTCAATGGCCAGGGCGTACAGATTGAGCTGGGCACGGTAGGCGTCCAGAAACTCCTGTTCCGTCTTTTTGCGGTCGGTCTTATAGTCCAGCAGCTCGATGTGGTCGTCAAACACCAGCACGATGTCCGCAATGCCCTGCACCAACACCCGCGCCTGGGCGGCCGCGGAGTCTGCCTGCAGCCGGGCACTCCCCTGCGCCGCCAGCACCGCGCTGGCAGGCAGGGCCGTGATGAAGTCCAGCTCCCGCAGCACCTGCTTTGCCGCCCGGATGCGGGCAAAAGCCTCGCTTTCCACAAAGCGGCGGATCTTGCTCACATCCAGCTTCCCGGCAATTTCCGGCGGGGTAAGCTTTGCCTCCACCTGCCGCTGGCGCTCGGTGCGGATGGCCTCGGCCAGTGTATCCCCGCCCCCGGCAAGCCCGGCGGCAAGGGCTGCGAAATCGGCGTGCTCCAGAAAGGCGTGGAGGGCCGTTCCCATCTCGGCGGCGGTGAGGCCGTCTTTGGAAAGGAACGCGGGCCGCTCCAATGTCGTCTGCTCCTGCTTGTGGACGATGCTGGTCACGCTGACCTTGGCAGGCACCGCGGCCAGGTCCGCTGCAGGGTACTGCCAGCCAAAGCCCGCCCGCAGTGTCTCTACAAGGGCCGGGTCGGCGGAGGCCGTTTCGAGAATTTCTTCCGCCGTTTCCGGCTCCGCCGCCTCCGCCGGGGCGTCATGAACCGTCACCGCAATGGTGCTCCGGGTGTCCACAAACGGCAGCTCCAGATTCTCCGCCAGGCGGCGGAGCGGCCCGCCGCCCGGGTGGACCAGCAGCGCCGCCCGCAGCCAGTCCGCAAAGCAGGCCGCCTGTTGGTGCAGCGTCTCCCCTGCCCCGGCCGTCAAAAACGCCGCCGCTTTGGCAAAGGGGTTGGTGGTCTTGGTCATCCCCAATGGGATGGTCAAAATCAGCTCGTCCTGCGCCCGGGTCAGGGCCACATAGAGCAGCCGCATCTGCTCACTGCGCATTTCCTGCTCGTGGACATTGGCCAGGGCGGCATAGGCGGCGGTCTTGTAGGCGCCCTCCCCCGCCTCGGGCCGGAGGCGGAGCCCCGCGCCGACCTCCCGGTGGAGCAGCACCGGCTGGCGGGTGTCGGCGGCATTGAACCGCCGGGCCGTGTCCGCCAAAAACACCACCGGGAACTGCAATCCCTTGGAGCGGTGGATGGTCATAATGGTCACGCAGCCAGGGCGGGAACCGCCGGGAACGGTATCCTGCCCGGTGGAGCCCGCCAGGGCCGCCGCGTCAATGGCGCGCACCAGCGCCGAGATGCCGCTGCCGCCCACGCTGGCGCAGAACGCCGCAAACCGCCGGGCGTCCTCCCGGCGGCGGGTGCCGTTTTCCATGACGCCCAGCGCCGCCAGATAGCCGGTGGAGGCAAAGATCTCCTCCAGCAGCTGCTCCACCGGCACGCTCCGGGCCATCCGGCGCAGCTCCGTCAGGCGGGCATAAAAAGCCCGCGCTTTCCGGGTGAACTCGTTGTCTTCCTCGCTCTGCACTGCCGCCAGCACCGCGCCATAGAGGCTGGTCTTGCGCTGCAGGGCCCGGAGACGGACAAGATCATCGTCCGTGAAGCCGAACAGCGGCCCCAGCATGGCAGCTGCCAGATAGATGTCCTGCGCGGGGTTGTCGATGACCCGCAGCAGGGCGATGAGAGGCCGGATGTGGGGGGCATCCAGCAGATTTTCCCGGGCGTCGGCATAAACCGGGATGCCCCGGGCCGTCAACGCCTCGGCATAGGCCGGGAAATCGCCGCGGGCCGCCAGCAGGATGCAGCAGTCCTCATACCGGACCGGGCGGGTCGCGCTCCCCTCCCGCACCGGCTCCCCGGCCGCCACCAGCTGCTCGATTTTTTCCGCGATGAAATTCGCGTCTGTCTCCGCCGTGTCGTCGGGCAGGAAGTGCGCTTCCACACGGCCCGCGTACGTTCCCGGTGCCCCGCAGACCAGCCGCTGGCCGTCGCCGTAAGCGGTATCGCCCAGCGAGGGAGTCATGAGCTGCTCAAACAAAAAGTTGATGCCCGCTACCACCTGCGGCGCGCTCCGGAAGTTGGCATCCAGCGCCAATAGAGCGTTCCGGCCCGGGGTGCCCTCCTCCGGGCGGGGGCGGGCAACTCCGCCCGGCAGCAGGGGCCAGCGATCCAGCTTTTGCCGGAAGATGCTGGGGTCGGCCTGACGGAAGCGGTAGATGCTCTGCTTCAAATCGCCCACGAGGAACAAATCATCCCCGCTGGGGGTGGCAAGGCAGGTGTAAAGGGCGTCCTGCAAGGCGTTCGTGTCCTGATACTCGTCCACCATCACGGCGGCGTAATTCTGCCGGATGCTCTCGCACAGCGGGGTGGGCTTGCCGTCCGCGTCCCGCAGCAGGCGGAGAGCCTGATGCTCAAAATCACTGAATTCCAGCAGCTTCCGCTCCTGCTTTTTGGCGGAGAAGCGGGCATCAAAATCCCGCACCGCCGCAAACAGGGCCCGGAGCCGAGGCAGGGCCTCTTTCCGGTCCGCCTCGGCCTCTTCCATGCTGCAGGAGACAAGGCCGCAGATGGTCTCAAACAGGTCCGCCGCCTCACTGGCGCGGGTCTTGATGGCGGTCTTGTGGTCGCCTTTCAGCCGCCTGCGGGAGCCTTTCAGGCCCGGCGTCTCCTCCATGCCCAGAACATAAGGGGTGAGCCTGTCGTAAAGGGACGTCCACTCCCCGGCCCGGGCCAGCCGCTCCACCTCGCCCAGCCGGGCGGCAGCTTCTTCCAGCCGGCCGCAGACTTCCTCGTATTTTTCCTGCACCGCCTCTTCGGCTTTCCGGATGGCTGCAGGCGTTTTTTTCAGCTGTGCTTCCCCCAGCTCCTGCACAGAGTCCGTGTTTGCATCCGCCAGCGCCGCCTCGAACAGCTCCCGGGCCGACTGCGCATCACGGGCAGCCTCCCGCAGCAGGATGTCGTGCCAGCAGGTGGAAGCAAACCCGTTCTCCGCTTCCCACGGGGCTAAAAATTCGTCCAGCTTTTTGTCATAGTCCGGCAGGGCACGGAGGAAATCATAGACGTGTAGGATCGTCTCCCCCGCCGCCCGGTCCGTGCGGCCCTTGCCGTACAGGTCGGCAAAGGCGCAGAAATCCGGGTCGGCGTAGGCGTGCTCCAGCGTCTCCGAGAGGGCCGCTGCCCGCAAGGTTTCCACACTGCCGGGGTCGGCGGGGGAAAAGTCCGGCGGGATGTCCAGCGCCTGGAAATGCTTGTGGAGCAAATCGAGGCAGAACGCATCAATGGTGCAGATGGGGGCCCGCTGCAGCAGCATCCGCTGGCGGCGGAGGGCGCTGTTGCCCGGCTCTGCCTGGCTGCGCCGGAGCAATGCCTGCCCGATGCGGGCCCGCAGCTCGGCGGCAGCCGCGTTGGTAAAGGTAACGATGAGGAGGCGGTCGGCGTCCACGGGGTGGTCCGGGTCCGTGATGAGCCGGACGGCGCGCTCGGTCAGGACAGCGGTCTTGCCGCTGCCCGCCGCCGCGCTCACCAGCAGCGCACCGCCCCGGTCTGCAATGGCGGCGCACTGGGCAGGCGTCCATTTGGGTTCGCTCATGCTTTTTCCTCCTCCTCGGTTTTTTCTTCGGGTTCAAAAGGCTTTTCCGGGGCGTTCAGGGCCCGCTCCCCGATGCCCGTCTCATGGCAGCAGATAAAGCCGTAATCACACCACTGGCAGGGGCTGCGGCCCGTCACCAGCGGCTCGGCGGCGATCTGCCCGCCGTAGAGCTGCTCGCCCATCCGGGTGACCAGGTCGTCCAGATGCAGCTCGATGCGGTTCAGCTTGGCGATGTCCGCCCGCTTGTCTTTCTGGTAGGGGCTGGGGGCACCGTTGCGGAACGAGAACGGCAGATACCGCCCCGTCTCGTCGGCATCCATGGCGTCGAACACTTTCTGCTCGTCCCGCACCAGGCCATCCAGCTTGTACTCCACGCTCTTGGCGGCGTTCTGGCGGGTGGTCGTCTCGGGGGCCGGGTCGGCCAGCAGGTACAGCACGCCCGCAGGCTCTGCCCCGGTAAAACGGCCGCTTTTGTCCCGCGTCAGGCTGAACAGGTAGAGCAGCATCTGACAGTCCAGGCCGCAGTAGACCTCTTTCAGGTCCAGCTTTTTGCTGCCGGTCTTGTAGTCCACCACCCGCACCCAGCGGGTACCGTCTTCTTCCACCCATTCGTCCGCCCGATCCACCGTACCGATGAGCTGCACCGTCCGCCCGTCCGAGAGATGATAGGTCTGCCCGGGGACAGAATCCTCCCCCCGGCCGATCTTCAATTCACAGGCCACCGGGCGGAAACTGGACTGCCGCTGTTCATCCCGCAGGTAGCACAAAAGGCTTGTCATGCTCTTTTTCAGGCGGGAGAGCAGGTAGGCAAAGCGGGCGGTGTCCTCCGGCAGATAGCGCTTGGCGTACTCGTCCACCAGCAGGGAGGCCAGCGCCGCCATGGCCTCGTCGTCCAGCTCCAAAAAAGGCGTCATGGCGTTGGCGCAGGGGTTGTCCGGGCCGGGGTTCGGGTCCAGCGCCATCTGCAGCACCCAGTGCATCAGGGTGCCGCTCTGGTCGGCGGAAAGCTCTGCCCGCTTGCGGGGGCGCAGGCCTAAAACGTATTGCAGGAAATAGCCGTAACGGCAGGTATAATATTTTTCCAGCTGGCTGGGGGAGATGCGGAGCCGCCGCCCCAGCAGCGCTTCCAGAGCCGTGAGGTCGTGCACCTGCCGGGGGGCACTTTCCGCCATCCGGCGGAGCAGGGCGAGGCCTTGCGGTTCTTCGGTTTCTTCCGGTCCCGTGCCCGGTGTTTTCAGGGCCTCGGTCAGGCTGGCACGCTCCACCTCCGTGAGGGGCCAGCCTCCGCCCAGGCAGTCCAGCCCGTCCGCCGGGGTGGCGGCCAGGTCAGCCAATTCCAGCTCCGGCGGGGCAGGGTCCAGCGCGTCCACAATCGGCTCCAAGGCCGCGCACAGGGTCAGGCCCTGCCCCTTGGGCCAGCTCATCCAGAGCCCCTTGGCCGGGGCGGTCAGTGCCTTATAAAAACAGACCTGCTCGCGCACCACCCGGTTCTCAAAGCAGTCGGGCAGGTCGATCTCATTCGCCATCAGGGCATCGCGGTCCGCATGGGTCAGCAGACCGCTTTCGCCGGGAGCCGTGGGGAACTCGCCCTCCGCCAGCCCCAGAACAAACACATAGTCCGGGTCGTCCAGCCGCATTTTGCCAGCACCAGCCAGCACCACGGCGTCCAGCGTCTGGGGGATGTGTCCCAGATCCGAGGCGCGGAGCAGCAGGCCGAACAGGTCCTCGTACTCCGCCACCGTGACGGTCTGTTCCCCCAGCAGGCGGGCCATCTCGTTGAGCAGGCCCATGACGACGTTCCACTCCCGGGCAGCTTCCTCCGCTGCCGGGATGCCCCGCTCGGCCCGGATGGCCTCGATGAGGCTGGTTTGCTGATCTTCGGCCCCCAATTCTTTGAGGCAGAAATAGAGGGCCCGGCTCATCTGCTCGGCATTGGCGGAGCGCAGCTTGCCCCGCAGGGTGTCCACGGCCCCCACCAGCAGGGCACGGGCTTTCTCGGCCCGGGCCAGGTTGGCAGTATCCTCCTCGGTGGGTTCCATATCGCCAAAGCCCCTGGGATTTTTGGTAAACTCCTCCCGCCAGGCCGCCGCATTGGGGGCCCAGGTATAGGCGTAGTTTTCCAACGCGCAGACCTCTTCCTCGGTCAGGCTGCACAGGCCGGTCTTGGCCAGGGTGGTCAGCTGCTCGGTGAGCTCCGCGCCCCGGGTCAGAGCCAGCAGGGCTCGCACGGCGGTGGCCGGGGCGCTGAACTCCGGCGTGGTAGGCTCATCGCAGTAGAGGGGAATGTCCGCCATCCGGAACTCATACCGCACGGCGGCCCTGTACTTTGCAATGTCGCGGCAGACCACGGCGATCTTCCCGCAACGGACCCCCTGCCGCATCAGGCGGCGGATGGCTCCCGCCGCTGCCCTGGCTTCTTCCTCCCGGCTGGGGGCGGCAAACAGGTACAACCCGTCGGCCGTTTCCGGGGGCAGAGGTTCACAGCGGCCTGTTTCCAGCAGGCGGGTCACAGCCGCCAGCGCCGGGGCATCCTGATGGCGGAGATCTTTCCGCAGCAGCTCCGGCACGGCTACTTCCGCCCCGTTTTTCCGGGCCAGCTGGCGCAGCTGTGCCGCCACCTGCTTGGCCCCGGAGAACAAACTCAGATCTTCCGGCTGCAACGGGGTCCCGTCATCGCACAAGGCCACCGTTACCATGGGCAATGCCGCCAGCATGGCCCCCATCAGCCTCTTTTTGGGGGCGTTGAACGTATCAAATTCATCTACAAAGACCGCCCGGTCCCGCAAAAACTCCGGCAGCTTTCCCGCCGCCAGTGCCGCTTCCAGCCGGTCCGCAGCCAGCTCCAGCCGGTCCGCCGGGTCCATGCCGGTGTGGGCCAGCAGCGTTTCATACCCCTGGAAGATGAGGGCCAGCTCGCTGAGTTTGCCGCTCTCTGTGCCGCAGTTCCGGGCCAGCGCATAGAGCTGCTGTCCGGAAAGGCCCGCGCTCTTGAGTTCGTCAATGGTCTCCGCCGCCATCTGGCAGAACGCCGCCGAGCGGCGGTGGCGGTAGTAATAGTGCACATTGTCCTGCAGCTCTTCCAGCGCGCGGCGGACCAGCACTGTCCGCCCGGCATCCGAGAGGGTCTGCACCGCCGCGCCGCCCTCGGTGGAGAGGATCTTCTCGGCCAGGCTGGTGAACGAAAAGCTCTCCACCAGCCCGGAGAGGCTGTCCCCCAGTTCCCGGTAAATGCGGCCCTCTGTAGAGGAAGTAAACTGTTCCGGCACCAGCAGGATGCTGCGCTGCCCTGCCTCGGCCCGAGCCTTGACGCGCTGGTACAGCAGGGTTGTCTTGCCGCTGCCGGAGCCGCCTAACACGAATTTCAGCATAGTTTCTCCTTGCTCGCCATGTAATATTTTTATTTTACCACAAAATTGCAAGAACATCTATTCTGTGATACACTGGAGAAAACCAGCAAGCAGAAAGGACATCCTATGAAAATTTTAGCCGTGGATTACGGGGACAGCCGCACCGGCCTTGCCACCTGCGACCGCACCGAGTTTCTTACCAGCCCCATCACGCCGCAGATCACCCTCAAGGCCCGCAACAAGGTGGCCGCCCGGGTGTGTGAGGTGGCCAAAGAGATCGGGGCCGAGCTCATCGTCATCGGCCTGCCGCTGAACATGGACGGCACCGAGGGCGAGCGCGCCGCCAAGAGCCGGAAGCTGGCTACCACCGTCAAGCTGTGGAGCGGCCTGCCCGTGCGGATGTGGGACGAGCGGCAGACCACCTGCGCCGCCGCCGACCTGCTGGACGAGAGCGGCACCTACGGCAGCAAACGGAAAGAAATTCTGGACTCCGTCAGCGCCACCGTCATCCTGGACGACTACCTGGCCTGGCGGAAAGATCACCCCGGGGAAATTTAAGCAAAAAGGGACGCCGCAAAGCGTCCCTTTTGTGTTTTTGCGTTATTGATACGTCTCAATGCTCACACGGTTGATGGTGATGGCCTCCGTCGGCTTCTGGTTCTCATCCACCGCCGCCTGCCCGATGGCATCCACCACATCCATTCCCTCGTACACCTGCCCGAGGACGGTATCGGTATAATCGAGGTAGGGTGCCCCGCCGGCGGTCTGGTAAGCGGAAACGACCTCGGCGCGGTAGCTGGCCGCGTTCATCTGGTCCACCAGCTCCTGCGTGACGGAATCGCTGCCCGGCAGGGTGTCCATGACATAGAAGACGCTGGCGCACTGGCCGGAGGTGTCCGTGGCCATGCAGAGGGCCCCGGAGTAATGGTGGAGCTTGTCGCTCACCTCAACGGGGCAGCGGCTGCCGTTCCAGATGGTGGTGCCTTTGCCGTCGGCCCCCTGCCCGGCCTCCACAAGGAAATTTTTTTCCACCCGGGAAACGGTCAGGCCGTTGTAATAACCGCTCTGCACCAGGCCTGCAAAATTATCATAGGCCTGCGGGGCTTCGCTGGGGAACAGCACGGCCTTGAACACGCCCGCTGAAGTATCGAACACGGCAATGGTGTCCCCTGCCGCCGGGTGGGTGAACTGCAGCTCCCCGGACTCTACCGCCGGGCGGCTGATGCTCTGGGGCTTGCTGTCGCCGCCAAGACCCGGCAGGGTGGGCAGCCCGCTGCACCCCGCCAGTACCAGTACCAGTGCCAGACCCAGCGCCAGTGCCGCGCAATATTTTTTTGGCCTGAGATTCATACTCCACACCCCTTTTGCATATCCTGTATTATGGTTTCTTCCCAAAATTCTCTGCGTTGATACACAACGTTTAGTATAGCATATTCCTGCCCGATAGGCGAGAGGAAAATGCGTGAAAATTTGCGGCGCGTTTTCTGTGCGAAAAACATCTTGACGAGCGGGCAAAAAAACGCTACACTATAGGCGTACCCAGCAGCGGGCACTCCCCGCAAAGGGCAGAGCTATGACGATTTTATGCAAAATTTACGATATTACAGGAGAACGAACTTATGGCAGATGAAATCAAGACCCCGGGTGCCGAAGAGGAATATCAGCCCGACCTGATGACCCTTGAGGACGAGGACGGCAACGAAGTCACGTTTGAAGTGATCGACGCGCTGGACCATAAGGGCGTGCATTACCTGGCCGTTGTGGAATACGCCGAGAACGAGGATGATGTGAATGATGATGCACAGCTGGTCATCCTGAGCGTGGGCGAAGACGACGAGGGCGAGTATCTGGACGTTGTGGAAGATGACGAGACTCTGCTGGAAGTGAGCAAGCTGTTTGAGAAGCGGCTGTCCGACCAGTTCGAGATCGAGTAAGTCCCTTATTTTCCAGACAAATTACCAGGCAAGACTTCCTGCCCGGCGCGATTTGTTGCGGTTTATATGATCCTACTAATCATTCAACGGGAGCTTGGAGTTCTCCGGTGGATTGCAGACCTCCCCGCCATGGGTCGACCATGGAGGCTCGATGAGGAAGCGTGAATCCGGCGACAGGGCACCCACCTGTCCGTAAGGGTAGGTTTGATTGACCGCAGACGACCGGGCGGGATCTTTTTATCGAAATGCATCCACCGCTGGCCTTTTGCGAAAAGCCAGTGTGTGGATTTTTTTATAGGCATCTGGGGTGCAGCAGGGGTATTTCCCGCCGCAGGCGGGAAATACCCTACAACTCTTGCTTTGTTGGTGAAGATGGAAAGGATGTGCATTGCGGCATGAAAAGTGAGCATCTGGTGGGGACCAGCATCCCCCGGTTTACCTACGACACCCCCACGGTGCCGGGCAACGATTTTTACGCCCTGTGTGAGGGCACCCGGCCGCTGTGCATGATCTTTCTGCCCGGGTTCGACCACCCGGTCACCCGGGAGTATGTCACCCGCTATCTCAAGACCCTGCCCGCCCTGAAAGGGGTGCGGCTGGCCTGCGTGGTGCGCTCCTCGGCCCAGAGCGTGGCGGCGGCCACCCGGGGCTCTGATTTCCCGTTCCCCGTCATCTGCGACGCACCGGGCGTTTTGTACGGGTATCTGGGTGTGGAGCAGACCCGCGGCCTTTTGAGCTGGAGCTTTGCGGCCCAGAAAATTTTCAAGGCCGCCAAAGACGCGGGCTACCACTACGATAAATCCGCCCCCCAGATTTTACCCCTGACACTGGTGGTGGGCCACCTGGGCAAGATTCTGTTCACCCACTCCGGCCGCAACCAGACCGACCTGCCCGAAGACTGCCGGGCCATCAACGACATCGTGCGGGAGATCGAGCGGGCGTCTATGGCGGCCCATGGTACCACCAATCCCCACTGCTCTGATGAGACCCTTACCCTGCCCGATCTTGTCGGCTGGGAAGAAGAATAAAACGGCACAAGAAAAACGGCTCCCTTGCAGGGGGCCGTTTTTTGCAAGGAGCCGTTTTTGCGTTACTCTGCTTCGTCGGAAAACAGACCCGGGATGCCGCAGAGCGCGGCCGCGCCCACCACAGTGAACACGATCCGGGACCAGATGGAGCTGCTGCCGCCCAGCAGCCAGCCCACAAAATCGAATTGGAACAGGCCCACCAGCCCCCAGTTGATGCCGCCGATGATCATGAGAATCAGACAGATTTTATAAAAGGTCTGCACAAAAAGACCCTCCCTTCTCTTGGAATAGCATTTCCGGAGAAAGGAGGGTTTATGCATTCTGAAACGCTTACAGCAGCCATTTGGGGCTGACGACCCGGGCACCGCCTTTATCGGGCTGGGCCACATACACCTGCGGCCACTGGGCCTTGAGGGCCTCGGCAGCTCCACGGGCGGCCTCTTCGGTGGGAAACACGCCGAACACCGCCGCGCCGCTGCCCGTCATCAGGGCCGTGACGGCACCGTGCTGGCGGAGAGCCGCTTTGATGGCCTCGTTGTCCCTGGCACCGCTGCACTCTTCCAGCGCGTTGCCGGCCGCCGCGCAGACCCCGGCCAGATCTTCGGCCCGGACGGCCTTTTCCTGGGCCTCACAGTCCGGGTGGGTGCTGCTGCCCACTTTGTCATAAGCCGCAAAGGCCTCCGGGGTAGAGACGCCGTAATCCGGCATCACCACGGTGAACCAGCAGTCCGGGCAGGGCGGCAGGGCTTTTAGGATATCGCCCACACCCTGCACCCGGCAGGTGCCGCCCATGAGAGCAAAAGGCACGTCGGCACCAATTTTGGCACCCAGAGCGCAGAGCTCACTCATGGAGAGTTTGGCCCCGTACAGGGCGTTCAGGCCCACCAGCACACCGGCGGCGTCGGCACTGCCGCCCGCCATACCGGCCCGGACGGGCACGTTTTTATAAATGGTGATGTCCACACCCGCCAAAAGGCCCGTGTACTGGAAAAAGGCAATGGCCGCCTTGATGGCGGTATTGCTGTCGTTGGCGGCCACCGGACTGCCGGGCAGGCTCAGGCTCAGGGTATTGCTCCGGCGGAGCACCACCCGCTCGTACAGGGTGATGGCCTGCATGGTCATATCCAGATTATGATAGCCGTTGGGCAGCAGACCCACCACATCCAGTGCCAGGTTGAGCTTGGCAGGGGCCAGAACGGTCACGCTTTTCAAAGTTGCCATGGTTGTTTCCTCCCGTTATGCTTCCCCGTGATAAATGCCGTTTTCCTGCAGGAACTCCTTGATCCGCTTCAGGGCCTCTTTCAGGTGCTCTACGGAATACGCGTAGGACACCCGGGCATATCCCTCGCCGGAGGCACCAAAGGCGTCGCCGGGGATGATGGCCACATGCTTCTGTTCCAGCAGCTTTGTGCAGAATTCCTGGCTGCTCATCCCGGTGGACTTGATGCAGGGGAACGCATAGAACGCGCCCCGGGGCTCAAAGCAGGTCAGCCCCATCTGGTTGAAGCTCTTCACCACCAGGCGGCGGCGCATGTTGTACTCGTCCCGCATCCGGTCGATCTCGCCATCGCACTCTTTCAGGGCGGTGATGGCCGCGTACTGGCTGGTGGTGGGGGCGCTCATGATGGCGCTCTGGTGGATCTTGGTCATGATTTTGATGATGGGCTCCGGGCCGCAGGCATAGCCCAGCCGCCAGCCCGTCATGGCATAACTCTTGGAGAAGCCATTGACCACGATGGTCCGCTCCGCCATATCCGGCAGGGACGCAATGGAGACGTGGGGCCGCAGGCCATAGTTGAGCTCCGCGTAAATTTCATCGGAAAGCACCATGATGTTGGTGCCCCGCAGCACCTCCGCAACGGCCTCCAGGTCTTCCCGCTCCATCACGGCACCCGTGGGGTTGTTGGGGAACGGCATGATGACCAGCTTGGTCTTGGGGGTAATGGCCGCTTTGAGAGCGTCTGCTTTGAGGCGGAACTCATCCTCCTGTCGACAGGCCACATGGACCGGCACACCGCCGGAAAGGGTGGTGATGGGCTCGTAGCAGACAAAGCAGGGCTCCGGGATGACGACCTCATCCCCGGGCTGGACCAGCGTGCGGATGCACATGTCAATGGCCTCGCTGCCGCCTACCGTCACCAGCACCTGGCTGGGCTCATAGTGGAGATTCATCCGGCGGGCGAGATAGCGGGTGATCTCCGCCCGCAGCTCCTTGAGGCCCGCGTTGGAGGTGTAGCGGGTGCGGCCGTGTTCCAGGCTCTCGATGCCGGCTTCCCGCACGGCCCAGGGCGTTTTGAAATCCGGCTCGCCCACGCCCAGGCTGATGCACTCGGGCATCTCAGCGGCCAGATCAAAGAATTTGCGGATGCCGGAGGGCCGCATGGCCTTGGCGGCAGGCGCGATCAGTCGTTCGTAATCCATCACAGCACCGTGCACTCTCTTTCATCGATCTCGTCGTCCTGGTACAGGCGGCCCTCTTTTTTGTAGGTGCGGAGGACAAAGTGAGTGGCCGTGGACAGCACATCGTCCAGCGGGCTCAGCCGCTTTGCCACAAACAGGGCGATCTCCTGGAACGTCTGGCCCTTGATGACCAGCTGCAGGTCGTAACCGCCGCTCATCAGCAGCACGCTCTCCACCTCGTCAAAAGCGGCAATGGTGGCCGCGATCTCATCAAAGCCGCGGCTCTTCTTGGGGCTGACGTTCAGCTCAATGACCGCCTCCACCCGGTTCACCCCGGCCTTTTCCCAGTCCACAAGGGTCTTGTAGCCCTTGATGATGCCCTGCGCCCGGGCCAGGTCGATCATGGCCGCCACCTCGGCGGGGGATTTATTCAGCATCGTGGCAATGTCCTCAACGGAAAGCCGCGCGTTATCTTCCAGAATTTTCAAAAGCTGTTCCATGGTGCGTTCTCCTTTTCAGCTTGTTGTGCGAGATTTGTAAATAAGTATAACACAAGCGGCGGCTGTTTTCATCTGGTTTTTTGCATAGAATGTCTTTTGGGAGTGTTCTCGGTTCTTTTTTCTAAAAACAGTGTTCAAATTTCAGCAAATCTGCTATACTTGAGGGGAACGAAACCTCTCCGTCCTCGCTAGCGCGATGCCACCTTCCCTAATAGGGGAGGCCTTGGCAGTCGATGGAAGCTTTCTCTATTTGCCAAAGACTCCCCCGGCTGGGGGAGGTGGCACGAAAGTGCCGAAAGAGGAGTGGCTGGCGAGCGAAGCTCGACTGAGAGGTCAAACTTAAATTATGGGGTAGAAATTATGAAAGCATTTATCACGGTCATGGGTCATGATACCGTTGGCGTGGTCGCCAAAGTCTCGACCCTTTGCAGCGAACTGAATATCAACATTGAGGACGTGACCCAGAGCATTCTGCATGGCATGTTCGCCATGATCATGCTGGTGGATATCTCCAAGTGCAGTGTCAGCCATGAGGAGCTGCACCAGCGCATGGACGCCCTGGCCAAAGAGATGGGGATGCAGATCAACCTCACCCGCCAGGAAGTCTTCGACGCCATGCACACGATTTAAACCTCTCCGTCACGCCTGACGGCGTGCCACCTCCCCTAACAGGGGAGGCCTTGGCAGTCGATGGAAGCTTTTCCTATTTGCCAAAGGCTCCCCTGCTAGGAAAGACTCCCCCGGCCGGGGGAGGTGGCACGAAAGTGCCGAAAGGGGAGCGGCTGGCGAGCGAAGCTCGACTGAGAGGTTGTACGAAGAGATACATCGAGTATAGAATTGCGAGGTTCCATATCAATGAGTATGATCAACACCGGCGACATCCTCGAAACCATCGAGATGTTTACGCAGGATAATCTGGACGTGCGCACCGTTACCATGGGCATCAGCCTGCTGGACTGCATCGACCCGGATTCCAAAAAGGCCTGCGAGAAAGTTTACAATAAGATCACCACCAAGGCGGCCAATCTGGTGCCTGCGGTGGAGCACATCAGCGCCGAGTATGGCATCCCCATCATCAACAAGCGGATCAGCGTGACCCCCATTGCCATGCTGCTGGGTGCCTGCCCGGACGCGGACCCCGTGGATTTTGCCAGGGCACTGGATGCTGCCGGCAAAAAGGTGGGCGTCAACTTTGTGGGCGGCTACACGGCCCTGGTGCACAAAGGCTTTTCGGCGGGCGACAAACGCCTCATCGAGTCCATCCCCCGCGCTTTGGCCGAGACGGACATCGTCTGCAGCTCGGTCAACATCGGTGCCACCAAGGCAGGCCTGAACATGGACGCCATTAAGCTGATGGGCGAGGCCGTCAAGAAAGCCTCCGAGCTGACGGCAGACCGTCAGTGCATCGGCGCGGCAAAGCTGGTCGTCTTCTGCAACGCACCGGAGGACAACCCCTTTATGGCCGGCGCGTTCCACGGCCCCGGCGAACCCGACTGTGAGATCCACGTTGGCGTTTCCGGCCCCGGTGCCGTCCGCGCCGCACTGGCCCGCCTGCCCAAGGACGCGCCCATCGACCAGGTGGCAGAGCTGGTCAAACGGACCGCGTTCAAGATCACCCGCGTGGGCCAGCTGGTGGCAAACCTTGCCTCCCAGGCACTGGGCGTGCCCGCAGGCATCATTGATCTCTCGCTGGCTCCTACCCCGGCGGTGGGCGACAGCGTGGCCAACATTCTCGAAGAGATGGGTCTGGAGACCTGCGGCTGCTGTGGCACCACGGCCTGCCTGGCCCTGCTGAACGACGCCGTGAAAAAGGGCGGCGTCATGGCCTCCAACCATGTCGGCGGCCTGTCCGGTGCTTTCATTCCGGTCAGTGAGGACGACGGCATGATCCACGCGGCGGAGACCGGCTGCCTGACCATTGAGAAGCTGGAAGCCATGACGGCGGTCTGCTCGGTGGGCATCGACATGGTCATCATCCCGGGCGATACCACCCCGGCCGTCATCAGCGCCCTCATTGCGGACGAAGCCGCCATCGGCATGGTGAACAGCAAGACCACCGCCGTCCGCGTCATCCCGGCCATTGGCCGCAAGGCGGGCGAGATCCTGGACTTCGGCGGCCTGCTGGGTTACGGCCCCATCATGCCCGTCAACCAGCACGACCCCTCGGTCTTCATCAACCGCGGCGGCCGTCTGCCGGCTCCCATGCAGTCGCTGAAGAACTGATCGTTTTTGTATCAACGTTGAGAAACAGGCCCATACTCTGGATAACTTTTCCAGAGAGGGGCCTGTTTTTATGTTTGCTAAAAAATTATCCCGCCGGGAAATGGCGGTATGGTGTGCCGCGCTGGCGCTGGGGTGCGTGCTGGCCGGTTTGAGCGGGTTTGCGCTGGACTGGGGCCGGGCCCAGCTGGACACCGGGGCCGCCCTCTGTGCCGACACCCTGCGGCTCCACATCAAAGCCGACAGTGACAGCCTGCAGGACCAGACCGCCAAGCTGGCCGTGCGGGACGCCCTGCTGGCCTATACGGATGCCCAGTGCAGGGCGTCCACCCAGCCGGAAGCCCTGCACTGGGCGGCACAGAACCTGCCCGCGCTGGAGCTGACCGCCCGCCAGACGCTGGCCCGGCTTGGCCTTGCCCCGGCGGCCCGGGTGGAACTGGTGAACATGTACTTTGCCGCCACCCGGTATCAAAACGCCGCCCTTCCCGCCGGGCGGTACGACGCCCTGCGCCTCACGCTGGGGGAGAATGACCGCAGCGGAAAAAACTGGTGGTGCGTGCTCTACCCGGGCCTCTGCCGCGCGGCCTGCGGCAGCTATGCCCTCCCGCAGGAGAATGACCTTATCTGCGGGGAGTACATCGTCCGGTTCCGGCTGGTGGACTGGGTGCAGAGCGTTTGCTCCGACCGCGCCGACCGCACACTCCTCTCCCCTGCCGCATAACCTGTGGCGGAAAGGAGTGTGACCACACACATGGCAATTCCCGCTTATTATTCCCTCATCCAGCGTGGCTCTTCAGGCCCCGACGTGGCACTGGTGCAGACCTGGCTCAACGGCCTGCGCGACGCCTGCACCTGGCACGACATCCTCAAGGTGGATGGCCATTTTGGCACCGCCTGCGAGAAAGCCGTGACCGAGTTCCAGCTGCGGAACAAGCTGACTGTGGACGGCAAAGTGGGTGCCAACACCTGGAATGCCATCTACGCCAAATACACCGCTGCCCACGGCCTGCATGTGCCCTACCCCGGCATCGTGCTGCGGCAGGGCTCTGAGGGCGGAACCGTCCGGCTGGTGCAGCAGAAGCTGCGCGGCGAGGGCGAGACCCTGACCGCTGATGGCAAATATGGTGCCAAGACCACGGAAGCCGTCCGCCGCTACCAGAAGCGGAACAGCCTGACCGCCGATGGCTCAGTGGGCAGCGCCACCTGGGAAAAGATGTTCTAAACGCCCTGCCCACTCGTAACGGGCAGCAAAAATGGCCCCCGCCGGGATCTTGCTTCCGGCGGGGGCCATTCTCATTGCAACGCGGAAATTCCGCTTACTTATTCTTGTACATTTCCTCGTAGTACTTCTGGTAGTTGCCGCTGGTGATGTGCTCCATCCACTCCTCGTGGTTGAGGTACCAGTCAATGGTCAGGACGATGCCTTTCTCAAACGGGGTCTCGGGATACCAGCCCAGATCGTTCTTGATCTTGGTGGGGTCGATGCCGTAGCGGCGGTCGTGGCCCAGACGGTCGGCCACATGCTTGATGAGGTCCTCGCTGATGCCGTCGTCTTTCAGGCGGTCATGCAGCTGGCTGATGATGGTCTTGACGATGAAGATGTTGGGGCGCTCGTTGTGGCCGCCCACGTTGTACACCTCGCCGATCTTGCCGCCGTTGGCCACCATATCAATGGCCTTGCAGTGGTCCTCCACATACAGCCAGTCGCGGATCTGCATTCCGTCGCCGTAGACGGGCAGCTGCTTGTGGTGCTTGACGTTGTTGATCATCAGGGGGATCAGCTTCTCGGGGAACTGGTAGGGGCCGTAGTTGTTGGAGCAGCGGGTGATGTTGATGGGCATACCGTAGGTATCGTGGAATGCCTTGACGAACATATCCGCGCTGGCCTTGGAAGCGGAGTAGGGGCTGTGGGGGCACAGCGGGGTGGTCTCCATGAAGAAGCCCTCGGCACCCAGAGCGCCGTAGACCTCATCGGTAGAGACCTGAACGTACTTCTTGCCCTCTTTCCAGGTCTTGGCGTCAGCATCGTACCATGCCTCTTTTGCACGCTGCAGCAGGTTCACGGTGCCCATGACATTGCTCTGGACAAAGATCTCGGGGTTCTTGATGGAACGGTCCACATGGCTCTCGGCCGCAAAGTTGATGACGTAATCGAAATCATACTTTGCGAACAGGCTCTCCACCAGCTCCTTATCGCAGATATCGCCCTGCACAAAAACATGGCGGGGGTCGCCCTCCACGTCTTTCAGGTTTTCGAGATTGCCGGCATAGGTCAGCTTATCCAGGTTGACCAGCAGGATCTCGGGGTATTTTTTGAGCATATAGTGGACAAAGTTGGAGCCGATAAAACCGGCGCAGCCGGTGATCAGATAGGTTTTCATATTGATATATCCTCGATGTTTATTCTCTCTTGTCAGCGGGCTTGCCCTCTCCGTCATTGCTTCGCAATGCCACCTCTCCCAAAGTGAGAGGCCTTGGCAGTCCACGCAAAGTTTATCTCTTTGCCAAAGGCTCCCCCCTTTGGGAAAGATTTCCCCCGGTCGGGGGAAAATGGCAAAGCCAAAAAGGGGAACAGCTGGACGCCGATAGGCGGCCTGAGAGGGCTAGGACGTTCATCTTACTTCATGCCATTCTCGCCATCCCAGTGCTCAAAGAAGCAGGCCAGGGCAGCTTTCCAATCGCGCACCTCGTTGCCGACGGTGCAGCGGAGCATCCGGTTGTCCAGGGCGCTCCACTTGGGGCGGTCGGCGCTTTCCGGGTGCTTTTCCTTGTACTCGGCGCTGGTGCAGGGAGCCACGGTGGCGTCCACACCGGACAGGCGGATGATCTCGGAGGCGAAATCATACCAGGAGCAGATGCCCTCGCCGGTGCAGTGGTACAGGCCGTACTCGTGGGTGACGCAGAGCTGTAAAATCTCGTGGGCCAGATCCACCGCGTTGGTCGGGTTGCCGCACTGGTCGTTGACCACTTCCAGCTTGCCAAACTTCTTGCCCGCGTTGACGATGGTCTTGACAAAGTTTTTGCCGTAGTAGCTGTACAGCCAGGCCGTGCGGACGATGAAGTGGCGGTGGCAGAACTGCTCCACATACTTCTCGCCCATGAGCTTGGTGGAGCCGTAGGCGCTGATGGGGCCGGGCAGGGTGGCCTCATCCTGCGCGATGCCGCCGTTCTCCCGGCCAGAAAAAACGTAGTCGGTGGAGACATGCACCAGGCGGGCACCCGTCTTGGTGGCAGCCTGTGCCAGGTTGCGGGGGCCGATGGCGTTTGCCTTGTAGGCGGCGTCGTGGTTCACCTCGCAGCCGTCCACGTTGGTGTAGGCGGCGCAGTTGATGATGACGTCCGGGCGCTGGCGGCGGATGAAATCATCCACCATCTTGTAGTTGGCAATGTCCAGCTCGGGCAGGTCCACCGGAATGACCGTTGCATTGAGCAGCTTTTCCGGGATGGGGCCGATCTCGCTGCGGCCCTCGCGGAGCTGCTTGATGATCTCGGTGCCCAGCTGGCCCTTGCAGCCAGTGACGATGATTTTCATGGGATAATCCTCCCCTTAAACTCTTAGTATCTCAGTTTGCCGTCGGCGACATTCTTCAGGTGCTGGCCGTAGGGGCTCTTGCCGTAGCGGGCAGCGCTCTCCAGCAGGGTGTCGCGGTCGATCCAGCCATACTTGTAAGCGATCTCCTCCGGAGCGCTGATCTTGATGCCCTGGCGCTTCTCGATCATCCGCACAAAGTCAGCGGCATCCACCAGGCTGTCCATCGTGCCAGTATCCAGCCAGGCAAAGCCGCGGCCCAGCAGCTGGACATCCAGCTCGTCTTTCTTGAGGTACATGTCGTTCAGAGTGGTGATCTCCAGCTCGCCGCGGGCGGAGGGCTTGACCTGCTTTGCCATCTTGACGACTTCCTTGTTGTAGAAGTACAGGCCGGTGATGGCGTAGTTGCTCTTGGGGTGCTCGGGCTTCTCTTCCACGCTCAGCACCTTGCCGTTCTGGTCGAACTCGACGATGCCAAAGCGCTCGGGATCCTGCACATAATAGCCAAAGACGGTGCAGCGGCCCTTGTTCTCGGCGTTGGCGGCGGCAGTCTTCAAGATCTTGGAGAAGCCGTTGCCGTAGAAGATGTTATCGCCCAGGATCATGGCGCAGCAGTCGTCGCCAATGAACTCCTCGCCCAGGATGAATGCCTGTGCCAGGCCGTCCGGGGAGGGCTGAACTTTATATTGCAGATGGATGCCGTACTGGCTGCCATCGCCCAGCAGCGCCTCAAAGCGGGGCGTGTCGGTAGGGGTTGAAATGATGAGGATATCCTGGATGCCCGCCAGCATGAGGGTGGACAGAGGATAATAGATCATGGGCTTATCGTAGACGGGCAGCAGCTGCTTGCTGGTGACCATCGTCAACGGATAAAGCCGGGTGCCGGCACCGCCGGCCAGAATAATGCCTTTCATATTTGTGCACTCCTTTAATAAAAATGAAAAAAGTTGTGCAGCTTTACGAAGCTCGAACGCCAAAGGCGACGCGATGACACAGGCTATTTTGACACCAGACAATGCAGCCGAGCGCCGAACTCCTTGGTGGAATTCAAGCGAGGCTAAAGCAGTCCGGCGGCAAAAGAGCCGTGGCAGCGTGTTGGATTGGCGTTTGAGATTCGTATGGATTCAAAGCGGAGCTGCGTCCGCTGTCAACAAGGTTGGGTAATACCGTGCAAAACTCCGGTCTTTTCTTTCCAGGGGCGATAGTATTACACCTTATTCTACTATCAAATCAGCAAAAAAGCAAGAAAAAAACGGCATGAATCAGAAAATTTCTGGCTCATGCCGTTCTTCTTTTGAAAAATTAAAATTTGAAGCCCCACTTGCTAAAATACCGCAGCAGGCTGCCGGCCTGCCAGAGGAACGGTTTCAGGCTGCGGTGGGCCGCCCGGTGCCAGGCATGGATGGCCGTGTACTGGGGCACCAGATACGCCTTGCCGGTGGTGCGCATCTTCTGGGTGAGGTCGGCGTCCTCCACATACATGAAGTAGTGCTCGTCAAAGCCGCCCACGGCCTTGAACTCCGCCGTCCGCACCGCGGAGAAGCTGCCGGTGCAGAACTCGATCTCGGTGGGTTTTGTCAGGTCTTTGTCCGCCATGAGGTACTGCTCGTTGTATTTCTCCCAGAACTTGAGAAATGACAGCTGGCGGTAGACCATGGGCCGCAGCGCGCACCGCTGCAGGGGCAGGCGCTGGGGCCGCCCGTCCGGGAAGACGAGGCCGGGCCGGGCCATCACGGCATCCGGGTGCCGGGCCATCCAGTCGGCCAGGTCACTGAGGGTATCGGCCATGAGCTGGATATCCGGGTTGAGGATGAAGTGGTAGGTGCTGGCAAGCTCCGGCAGCACGGTGTTGTGGCCGGTGCCAAAGCCGCCGTTCTCTTTGCGGCAGCGCACCTCAACGCGCTGCCCGGGCCCGGGGGCCAGCAGACCCTCCCGCACGGCCTGTTCCAGCCGGGGGCCGCTGCCGTCCGGGCTGGCGTTGTCCACCAGATAGAGGGTCAGCGGGTAGCGGCGGGTGAACTGCAGCACGGTCTGGGCCGCCTTGAGCACCTCGTCATAGCCGTTATAGACAACAATACATGCGGAAAGATTCATCGGCTTTACTCCAAAGGCAGAATTTTGAGGCTGAAGTCCTCACGCTGGATGTCAAAGTTGGGGTTGGTGCAGGGGTCGCCCTTGGCCAGCAGGTCGCCCCAGCGAGCCTGGAAGCGGAGCACTTCGCCCTGGAAGCGCTTCTGCTTTTCGGGGTTGTCCTCCATGCCGCGGCTCTTGCTCTCGTAGTGGTAGAGCTGGGCAAACGGGGTGAAAACGTTGGTGTAACCGGCCTCCCGGACGCGGACACAGAAATCCACATCGTTGAACGCCACGGCGTAGCTCTCGTCCAGGCCGTGGACCTCGTCGTAAATTTCTTTCCGGATGAGCAGGCAGGCGGCGGTATCCCCGTAGACGTCCTGCACATAGTTCAGGCGGCCCATGTAGCCGTCGGAAGTGGCCGGAAAATATTTGTGCAGGTGGCCCGCCACGCCGCCGATGCCAAAGCCCACGCCAGCGTGCTGGATGGTGTCATCGGGGTAGAGCAGCTTGGCACCCACGCAGCCCACACGCTTCTGCTGGGCGTACATGACCATCTCTTCCAGCCAGCCTGGGGTGATGACCTCGGTGTCGTTGTTGAGCAGCAGCAAATACTCGCCCGTGGCGTACTGGGCCCCAAAGTTGTTCAGGGCGCTGTAGTTGAATCCCTTGCCCTGCCAGGTAAGGACCTTGAGGGTATCGGGGTGCTCTTTCTGCATCCGCTCATAGCTGCGGAACGTCTGCTCCTCCTTGGAGTTGTTCTCAATGAGGAGGATCTCAAAATCCGGGTAGGTGGTGCGGGCGTAGATGGACTCCACACAGGTCTCCAGATCCCGGATGTGGTCGCAGGTAGGGATGAGGATGCTCACCCGGCCCGGGTGGGCCATGGTGTAATCCGTCTTGTAATAGCCCGGGGTGCCGGGGATGAGGGTGACGTCATCCACCGCCACGCCGCAGCGGGCATAGTGGGCCTTGAGGGCCGCAATGCCCGCGTCGATGCAGTAGGTCTTGGCGGAGATATCGCTGGCGGTGCTGTTGGGGCTGGAACGCCAGTAATAGAGCGCATGGGGGATGTGGGCGATCTTCCGGGCTTTCTCGGTCAGGCGGAGGAAGAGGTCGTAATCCTGGCTGCCGTTGTACTCGGCCCGCTCCCCGCCGCCAGCCTGTTCCATCAGCACCTTGCTGAACGTGGTCAGGTGGCAGATATAGTTGTTGGAGCGGAGGTTGTCCAGCATGAAGTCCGGCTTGAAGTGGTAGAGCACCACGTTCTCCACCTTGCCCTCAAAGGTCGCCTCGTCGGTATAGACGAAATCGGCTCCCTGCTCCACGATCGCCTGCGCCGTGTACCACAGGGCACAGGGGTGGAGGATATCGTCATGATCCAGCAGGGCGATGTAATCGCCTGTGGCCAGCTCAAAACCGTGGTTGGTGTTCCCGGCAATGCCCTCATTCTCGGTCAGTTTCTGGTAGCGGATGCGGGGGTCTGCCTTGGCGCGGGCCTGCACATGCTGGCCCACGGCGGTGTCCTGCCCGGCGTCCACACAGCAGAGCTCCCAGTTGCGGTAGGTCTGGTTGACGACGGAATCCAGCAGCTCCTCGAGGAAATTCAGCGGGGTGTTGTACAGGGGCACCACAATGCTGATCTTGGGGCCTGCCTCGCCGCCGGGCTGGTGGCTGGCCTGCTTTACCAGCAGCTCCACCGGGGCAAAGCGGTCTGCCCGCAGGGTCTTGCTGGGGAAGAGGACTGCATACTCACGGCGGGCACGGGCCTGCTCCCGCACGCCCTCCACGCCCATGGCGCGCAGGTCATGCAGGAAGACGAACAGCGGGAACGTGTGCCAGATCTGGCGGCTCTTGCTGACGGCATACCGCATGGGCCAGGTCAGCTTCCAGAACGTGGAATTGGTAACGTCGCTCAGGGTCTTTTCCAGCTGCTGCTCGTGGCTGCGGCTGAGGACAAGGTCACTGCGGAGCCGCTCGATCAGGGCGGCTTCCTCGCTGCAGGTGCGCTCGGCCCGGACCATCCGGTCCCGCAGGGTGTCCATCTCCTGCTCGTAGCCCTGTACCATCATCAGCGGGGCGGGCACGGCGCTGCCGGTGCAGAACAGAGCGGACTGCTGGGCCCGGCCCCTGCTGCGCCAGCGGAAATCACGGTAATAGCCCCGCCGGGCCAGCTGCTCGGCCCAGGCCGCCATCATGGTGCTGTCCACACTGGCCAGCAGCACTTTCTCGGGCAGCTGCTGGGGCAGATGGCTCCACACGGGGTCTTCCACCACCAGCAGGTCCACAGGCTCTGCAGCCTGTGCAGACCACTCTTCCGCCCGGATGCCTGCCCGGCGCAGGGCCTTTTCCAGCAGGTCAGACTCGCTGTTCAGCACCTGGGCCGAGGCGGGGCGCGCTTCTTCCGCGACCCGCTGCGCCAGCTGACGGCAGCGCTCTTTCTCCTGCTTCAATTTCGTTTCCTTGTCCAACTGCATTCCGATTTCTCCAACTCCCATTTGATGTTACAATTGTATAGTATACCAAATTCCGCCGCATTTGAGAAGCGATTTTCCGCAATTCCTTTTGGTTTCCAGTGCAGCGCCTTTTGGTCAGCCGAACAGCTTCCGCAGCCAGCCAAAGAAGCCGCCGCTGCTGGAACCACTGCCCACGCTCTTCATGGAGACGCCGGTGTAGTAATGCTGGAGGATCTCACGGTAGCCCATCCCCTGCTCGGCGGCAAAGCCCACCGCGCCGCACTGGCTCATGCCCACGCCGTGACCATAGCCGTAGTAGGTCATCACGGGGGTGCCATTGGCGTCGGTGCCAAAATCAAAGCAGTAACGGGAGCTCACAAACTGGCTGATGTTGCGGTAGCTGCGGCCATTGGAGACGAACGTGTTGTACTGCACAAAACCGCCCAGATCCTTGTGGGTGGTGTCGGCGCTGACGTAGGGCTCGCCGGTCTTGCTGTCGTTGTACTCCTGATAGGTGTAGTCCTTGCCGATGATGCGGCGCATTTTCTCATGGTACTGGCGCTCATAGGGGCTCTCCACGCTCTGGAGGTAGGGCACATCCGTCCCCCAGGCGTCCAGACCGGAGCAGGTGCCGTAGACGCCCGTCTGAGTGTTGTAGCCCGCGCTGGCCGACCACACCGCGTCAATGACGCTGCCGTTGTAGGTCAGCACCTCGTCCTTGACGGCGCGGACGGCTTTCTCAATGGCGGACCGGGCCGAGGCCGGGATCTGGTCCACCGGGGTGTAGATCAGCGCATTGGCCGAAGAGCCGTACTTTTTGTGGTATTCCAGGTAGGAGTGAATGGCCACAGCCTGGGCTTTCCAGGCTTCCTGTGCCGCCGAGGCGCTCACAAAGCTGCCGATGGAACCCAGCTCGGTGTAAGTAATGCCCACCAGGCAGTCCACCAGGTTGAGTTTCACATTCCGGCGCAGGCCCTTGCCCTTGATATTCAGGTAAGGCATGGTGATGGTATCTTTCGAGCCGAACAGCCAGCTCAGGCAGTTTTCCTCCTCCGCCGGGAGCAGGGTGGTATCCGCCCCGCCGATGGTGGTGGGCACCGTGTAGACGGTTTCCGTCACGGCCTCGCCCTCCGGGGTGCCCTCTTCCTCTGCAAACGCCGCGGGGATGGCCCCGACCAGCAGCACCGCCGCCAGCAAAAGCGCCGCCGCCCGGCGCGCGAACATCGAAATGTGTTTCAAGATGGTTTCCTCCTGTTTTCAACAATTTCTTTCAGTTTAGTTTAACACACTGCGAAACGAACAGCAAGGACGGAAGTTTAGTCCGGACGTTTTTTCACAGAGTACAGTAGCACTTCATCGGGCGGTATAATACTCCCGCTTGCTTATAACAAATCATATATCAAAAGCCAGAGCACCCGTTACCGTGGTGCTCTGGCTTTTGATATTGTATTTCAGTGTTGCGTTCCGCAAAGTAGTATGTTATAATCGAATCAACAAATTATAGTTGTCAATTTGAAGCACTGACACTTCTCTCCGGAAAGGTGGTTTCCCATGAAAATCGAACACATCGCCCTTTATGTAAACGATCTGGAAGAAGCCCGAAATTTCTTTCTGAAATAATGGAGGAACCCCATGCCATTTGATTTCAAAAAAGAGTACAAAGAATTTTATCTACCCAAGAACAAGCCGGAGATCGTAACCGTTCCGGCGGCAAACTACATCGCGGTGCAGGGCAGCGGCGACCCCAACGAGGAGGGCGGCGCTTATCAAAGCGCCATCCGCATTCTGTATGCAGTTGCCTACACCCTGAAAATGAGCTACAAGACCGGCCGCAAGATCGATGGATTTTTTGAATACGTCGTCCCGCCGCTGGAGGGCTTCTGGTGGCAGAATGGCGTGACCGGTGTGGATTATACAGATAAATCCGCTTTCCACTGGATCTCCGTGATCCGCCTGCCGGATTTTGTGACAAAAGCAGACTTTGACTGGGCCGTGGAGACCGCTTCCAAAAAGAAGAAGCTGGACTGTTCCCCGGCAGAGTTCCGGACGATCGATGAGGGATTGTGTGTGCAGATCATGCATATCGGCTCGTATGACGCCGAACCCGCAAGCGTTGCGCAGATGGACGCCTACCTGGCACAGAACGGCTATGAAAACGACCTGACCGCCAGCCGTCTGCATCACGAGATTTATTTGTCCGACCCCAGAAAAACCGCTCCCGAAAAGCAGAAGACGGTCATCCGTCATCCCATCAAGGTGGTCTGAAGCCGAAATTATGAAAAACCTCCCGTTCAACAATTCCTGCTGAACGGGAGGTTTCTGCTTTTATTTCAGGTTACAGCCTTACTGCTGAGCGTTCTTCTTGGCTTCCAGAGCCAGGATGGCGTCGCGGCGGCTGAGGTTGATGCGGCCCTGCTGGTCGATATCGGTGACCTTGACGACGATGGCGTCGCCCACAGCGACCACATCCTCCACGCGCTCGACACGCTTGGTGTCCAGCTTGGAGATGTGCACCAGGCCCTCTTTGCCCGGGGCGATCTCAACGAACGCGCCGAAGTTCATCAGGCGGGTGACTTTGCCCTTGTAGATGGCACCGATCTCGGGGTCTTCCACAATGGTCTTGATGGTGAAGATGGCGCGCTTTGCGTCCTCCTGATCGACGGCGGAGACGAAGACGTGGCCGTCCTCCTGCACGTCGATCTTGCAGTTGCAGGTCGCGCAGATGTCCTGGATGACCTTGCCGCCCTTGCCGATGACGTCCTTGATCTTATCGGTGGGGATCATCATGCTGAACATCTTGGGGGCCCAGCGGCTCAGCTCCGCACGGGGCTGCGCGATGACGGGCTTGATGATCTCGTCCAGGATGTAGAGGCGGCCCTTGCGGCACTTCTCGAATGCCTCGGCAATGATGTCATAGGTCAGGCCGTCGATCTTAATGTCCATCTGAATGGCCGTGATGCCCTTGCGGGTACCGCCCACCTTGAAGTCCATATCGCCGTGGAAGTCCTCGACGCCCTGGATGTCCAGCATGGTCATCCAGCGGTCGCCCTCGGTGATCAGGCCGCAGGAGATGCCGGCCACGGGGGCCTTGATGGGCACGCCTGCATCCATCAGGGCCAGCGTGGAGCCGCAGATGGAAGCCTGAGAGGTGGAGCCGTTGGAGCTCAGGACCTCAGACACGCAGCGGATGGTGTAGGGGAACTCCTCCAGAGAGGGCAGCACGGGCACGAGGGCGCGCTCGGCCAGTGCGCCGTGGCCGATCTCGCGGCGGCCGGGGCTGCGGGGCGCGCGGGCCTCACCGACGGAGTACGGCGGGAAGTTGTAGTGGTGGATGTAGCGCTTGGTCTGCTCATCGGTCAGGTCATCCATCAGCTGGTTGTCCTTGGTGCCGCCCAGGGTGCAGGTGGTCAGCACCTGGGTCTGGCCGCGGGTGAACATACCAGAGCCATGGACACGGGGCAGGATGCCAACTTCGGCAGCCAGCGGGCGGATCTCGTTGATGCCGCGGCCATCCACGCGCTTGCCCTCGTCGAGCAGCCAGCGGCGGACGACGTACTTCTGCATCTTGTAGCTGACGAGGTCGAGGTCTGCCTCGGACAGGTCCGGATACTCCTCGGCGATCTTGTCCATGATGGGCAGCAGAGCGGCATCGCGGACGTTCTTGTCGTCGGTATCCATGGCAGCCTTGAAGTCGTCCAGATACTTGTTCTGGATGGCGTGGAAGACATCCATATCCAGGCCCACGACCTGGAAATCGATCTTCGGCTTGCCACGCTCGGCCACGATCTTGTTGATGAACTCGATGATCTTCTTGATCTCGACATGAGCCGCCTTGATGGCGTTGAGCATGGTATCCTCATCCACCTCGTTGGCGCCGGCCTCGATCATGACGATCTTGTCCATGGTAGCGGCCACGGTCAGGGCCAGGTCGCTGTGACGGCGCTGCTCCTGGGTGGGGTTGAGGACGATCTCGCCATCCACCAGGCCCACCTGCACGCCGCCGATGGGGCCGTTCCAGGGGATCTCGGACACTGCGGTGACCAGAGAGGCACCGATCATACCGGCGATCTCAGGGCTGCAATCGGGGTCCAGGCTCATGACGGTCATGGTGATGCAGACATCGTTCCGCATCTCCTTGGGGAACAGCGGGCGCATGGGGCGGTCCACCACGCGGCTGGTGAGGATGGCACGCTCACCGGGGCGGCCCTCACGGCGCATAAAGCTGCCGGGGATGCGGCCTGCGGCGTAGAGCTTTTCCTCATACTCCACGTTCAGGGGGAAGAAATCCACGCCCTCGCGGGGTTTGGGGCTCATGACCACATTGCACATCACGCAGGTCTCGCCGTAACGGATCAGGGCGCTTGCGTTGGACAGACCGCACATCTTGCCCATTTCCGCCTTGAACGGACGGCCCGCCAGCATGGTCTCGTAGACCTTGTAGTTCTCAAAGGTCTCTTTGCGGGAACCAAATTCAATTGCCATTTGGTTTTGCCTCCTTTGTCCTTTTCAGGATCAGTTTTATCCAAAAGGCTGCCCGCCGCGCATCATAGCAATAAATCCAGCGTCTGTGCATTTTTGTACGCACGGACGCTCGATTTACTGCTGCAACACGCAGCAGCAGCCTGTTGTTCCATGGAGCGGCAAACAACGGGAAGCCACAAAAAAACAGCAAAGGGCAGGCACCATTGTACGGTACCTGCCCTCTGTTTTCTATTACTTACGCAGACCCAGGGTTGCGATCAGAGCACGGTAACGCTCGATGTCCTTCTTCTGGAGGTAGGCCAGCAGATTGCGGCGGCGGCCAACCATCTTCATCAGACCACGGCGGCTGTGGTGATCGTTCGGGTTCTTCTTCAGGTGCTCGTTCAGCTCGTTGATGTGAGCGGTCAGCAGAGCGACCTGAACCTCGGGGGAGCCAGTGTCCTTCTCGGTCAGAGCGACTTTGGCCATAACTTCCTGCTTGTTCATAGTACAGTACCTCTTTATTAAAATTTTATTTGCCGTCAGCACAGAATGCGGGAAACGGTACTCCCAAACGGGCATACTCCCAGCCCCGTGCCGCGGTAACAGTGCTAGTATAACAGAAAGCCGTGCAAAAAGCAAGAAAATTTTTTACAATTTTGTCGCTGCCCGGTCATTGCATTTCAAACCCGGGCTGTTATAATTTAGGTGTATTTTACAAGAGAGGGATTTTACGATGCAAGCACCCAAGTTTTCCCGCCGCAGTTTTCTCAAATCCGGAGCCGTGGCCGCCGCAGCCGCCAGCCTGCCGGGCTTTTCGCTGCCCGCAGCCGCCGCTGCAGCCCCCATCGGCACGGTATGCCAAACTCAGCACGGCCCGGTGCAGGGCATCCGGCAGGAGGGGCATCTCGTCTGGTATGGCATCCCTTACGGCGCTTCCACCGCCGGGGACGCCCGCTGGACAGCCCCGCAGGACCCCGCCCCCTGGGCCGACGCCAAAGACTGCACCGTCCCCGGCGCGGCGGCGTACCAGTACAGCACCTGCGCCCTGGGCACCGAAGACTGCCTCAACTTAGACGTTTACACCACGGAAAAGGCCAGCAAACGGCCCGTCATCGTCTACCTGCACAGCGGCGGCAATCAGATCGGCTCCGCGCGGGAGCTTCCGGGCGGATTTCTGGCCGAGCAGCTGGGCTGTGTCTTCGTGGGGCTGGAATACCGGCTGGGGCTGTTCGGCTTCAACTGCCTGCCCGCGTTCTGCTCCGGCCCGGAGGAAACAGGCAATTTTGCCCTGCTGGACATGGCCAAGGCGCTGGACTGGGTGCGGGACAATATCGCATCGTTCGGCGGCGACCCGCAGAACATCACGGTCCTGGGCTTTGCAGCCGGCGGGCGGGACGGAATGGCCCTGCTGGCCAGTCCCCTGTTTGTGGGCCGGTTCCAGAAAGCCATCTCTATTTCCGGCGGCATGACCTGCGCGGATGAGAACACGAGTGCTGAAACGCTTGCCGCTGCTCTGGCACCGCTGGCCGTGCAGGACGGCAAGGCTCTGACCGAAGCAACCGCGCGGCGCTGGCTGCTGACGGAAGACCCTGCGGTCCGCAGCTGGCTCTGTGGCGTGGATGCCGCCCGTCTGGCTCCGCTGATGGCAAATGCCGGTTTACGGATGAGCGTCTTCCCCCATCTCTATGCGGACGGCATTACCCTGCCCGAGGGCGGATATCCAGCGGCTCAGTACAGCGAAATTCCTACCCTGCTGCTGACCGGAGCCGATGAATTCAACGCCGCCGCCCGGTGGGACAGCTGGTTTTCCAGCGAGGAGGCCAAACGCTTTTCCGCCGACGAGCTGGAAGCAGCCAAGCAGTTTGCCGCCACCTATGGTTCAGCCCTCTGCCGGGTCTTCAGCACCCGTGGCAGTGCGGAGGTGATCGCGGCCCGGAGCGACGCGCCGCTCTACCTGGGGCAGATCGAGTACGGCTCTTCCGCCAGCAAAACACAGATCCCGCTGCTGGGCTCGTTCCAGGGCATCGCCCTCCCGATGCTGTCTGGCAGCAACCCCTACTTCGGCTGGGCCGACCTCTCCGGCGCAGGCTATCAGGCCATGGCGGAACAGCTGCGCGCCTATCTGAAAAACTTCATCACCAGCGGCGATCCCAACGGCAAAAAGCTGCTTTCCGGCTCCACCAGATGGCAGCGCTGGACGCCCGACTCCCCCGCCCTGCTGGTGCTGGATGCCGATGCGGACCACGCCATCACCCGGTGCGCCGCCCAGACGGAAACGAAAGAATCGCTGCTTGCCGCCATGGAGGCGGACAGCACCCTCTCTCCCGCCCTGAAACAGGCCGTGATCCAAAACGTGCTCAAGGGCAGATTCTTCGATTGAGGATTGCGGTATTTCCCTTTTCTGCAAACAAAAAACACCGTTCAGCCGAACGGTGTTTTTTCGTTTACTGGAAATACTCCTGGGCCCGCCGGGCTGCATGGTTGATGCAGTCCCGCAGCTCGTCCAGTGTATCAAACTTTTTGCTGGGGCTGAGGTAGGCGTAAAACTCCACCACCGGGTCGGTGCCATACAGGTCGCCCGAGAAGCCCGGGATGAACGTCTCGCAGGTCACCTTGGAAAGATCGTCGTTGACGGTGGGCCGGGTGCCCAGGCCGGTGGCCGAGGGGTACCAGGTATCCCCGATCTTGGTCCGGGTGATATAGATGCCGAAACGCGGCAGCTGGAACCCCTGCGGGTAGAGCTGGTTGATGGTGGGCACCCCCAGCGTCCGGCCCAGACCAGCCCCGTGGTGCACCGCAAAGCGGATCGCGTAGGGCATCCCCAGCATGGCGTTTGCCGCCGGGATGTCGCCGCCCTCCAGCGCCGTGCGGATGCGGGTGGAAGAGACCGGTTTTTCCTCAAACCGGGCCATGGGCAGCACCACCACTTCCACCCCCAGCGGGGCGCAGAGCTTGCGCAGCAGTTCCGGGTTTCCGGCGGCTTTGGCCCCAAAGGTAAAGTTTTCGCCGCAGAAAAGCGCTTTGGCGTTGCAGTCCCGCACGATGCCCAGCACAAACTGCTCGGGCGTCATGGCCTTGATCTCCTCAAAATCCGGGCAGAGATAATGCTCCACGCCCAGACGTTCGATGAGGGCATGTTTATCCTCGGTGGAGAGGAGGCGCTTGCCTTTCATCTTGTTTTCGGTGGGCAATTTGAACGTGAATACCGCCGGGGATGCCCCGTGGGCTCTTGCCCACTGGACCGCCCCCTCGATGACGGCGCGGTGGCCAATGTGGATGCCGTCAAAAAAGCCCATGGCCACGGCACTGCCGTTTGCATTGCCCAGCGCAAGCGGCACAAGCTGTGAATAGATCTGCATTGGCATCATTCCTTTCCCTTCAGTTTCGCTCCACAAAGAGCTTTTCCACCCGGAGCACGCCCCCGGTGATGTTGGCAAGGCCGAGGAACTGGCCCTGCGCGTTCCGCACCCGGTAGCGGCCATCCGCAGCGGGGTAGCGGCTGGTAGGGCAGCCATTGTACAGGTGCTGCTCCACCCGCTCGTCCGCCACCAGCAGCGGCAGAGAGGTGAACACGCTCTCCACCGGCAGCATCAGGGCCTGCAAGGCCTCGGGGCCCGCGTTTTTGGCGGCCTGGATCTCTTCCAGGCTGTGGGCGTCGGCCTCGGTGTAGACCCCGGCCGCAACGCGGCGCAGGGCGCTCATGGTGCCTTTCTGGCCCATGGCCTCCGCGATCTCCTCCAGCAGCACCCGGATATAGGTGCCCTTGGAACATTTGACCGTCAGGGTGTACTCATTCTCTGCCGGGCTGCCCTCGTACTGGATGGACAGGATCTCAATGGGGCGGGCTTTCCGCTCCACCTCCATGCCCTGCCGCGCCAGTTTGTAGAGCGGCTGACCGTTGATCTTGACCGCCGAGTACATGGGCGGCGTCTGCATCCGGGGCCCCACAAAGCGGGGCAGCACCTCCAGCAGCTCTTTTTCCCCGGCAGTCACCGGGGCTGTTTCCAGCACGGTACCGGTCACATCGCCGGTATCGGTGCGCGCACCCAGTTTGAGGGTGGCGCGGTAGGCCTTGGTGTGGTCCAGCTGTAAGTCCACCGCCTTGCTGGCCCCGCCGCAGAAGACCGGCAGCACGCCGGTAGCCATGGGGTCCAGCGTGCCGCTGTGGCCCAGCTTCCGGGTGCCCAGAATGCCCCGCAGCTTTGCAATCACATCAAAACTGGTCCAGTCCGTGGGCTTATCCACAATGAGGATTCCCTGCATCAGGCTTCCTCCTGTCCGTCGGGCGTCTGGGGAGCATCCAGCTCCGCCTCCACCTCGGCCAGAATGGCGCTCTTGGTGTTGTCCAGGTTGCCCAGCAGCTCACAGCCCGCCGCGCGGGTGTGGCCGCCGCCGCCCAGACGCCGGGCGATGGCGCAGGCGTCCACACCCTTGGCGGTGCGGACGCTGATGCGGTAGCTGCCGCCGGGCTGCTGGCGGAGGGTCAGGCCGACCTTGACCCCCTCAATGCTGATGGGCAGGCTGGTGAGCTCCTCCAGATCGGCGGGGTCCACCTGGCTCTGCTCGATCTCGTCCCGGGTGAGGTAGATGAGGGCGCAGCGGCCATCCAGATGATACTCCAGATGGTTCCGCGCGATCCGCTCGGCCTCCATCCGGGCGCGGGGCTTGGTATCAAACAGCAGGGTGTTCAGCTCTTCCACCTGGGCCCCTGCCTCGATGAGCTTTGCCGCCACCAGATGGGTCTTTGCCGTGGTGGAGGAAAAGCGGAAGCAGCCGGTATCGGTGGAGAGACCGGTGTACAGGCAGTTGGCAATGTGGGCCGTCATGGGCACTTTCATGGCCATGATGACCTCATACAACAGCTCCGCTGCCGCCGCGGCCTGGCCGTCCAGCAGGGTAAAATCAGCGTAGCCGCCGTTGCCCGCGTGGTGGTCGATGCAAAAATCAATGTGGCGGGTATACTGGGGCACCCCGTTGTTCTCACCAAAGAGCTGGATGCTGGCCACATCCACGGCCACCACGGTCTGGGGCTCAAACTCGCCCTTGAACAGGCGTGGGTTGGTAAACGCATACCGGGAGGGGATGACGTCGGAGCAGAGGACAGCCGCGTTTTTGTCCAGCGCCTTAAGGGCGTAGTACAGCGCGCTGCCGCAGCCAACGGTATCACCATCCGGGTTTTTGTGGCACAGAATCAAAACATTGTCCGCAGCACGGAGGCGCTCGGCCATCTGCTGCACGTTCAGTTGTTCTGTCATCCCATGATCCATCCTTTCCGCAAGGCTGAGTTAGTCCTCGGTTTCCGGCTCCCGCGTGTCGTCGGAGCCGCTGACATTCAGCTCGCGGAGCAGTTCGTTGATGTGGGCCGCATAGGCTGCACCGTCGTCTTCCACAAAGATGAAGCGGGGGGCTTTGCGGATGTGCATTTTCTTGCTGACTTCGGTGCGCACATGGCCGGCCGCGCGGTTCAGCGCCTCAATGGCAGGCTTGGGGCCGTCGGTGCGGCCCATCACGCTCACATAAACCTTGGCAACATCCAGGTCGGGCGTCACGTCCAGGCGGGTCACGGTCAGCAGACCACCCTCCAGGCGGGGGTCTTTCAGGCGGCCAATGATGGCGATGACCTCACGCTTCATATCCTGCGCAAGACGGCCCATATTTTTTTGAGACATTTGGTTTCTCCTATCACAAAATAACCTCTCCGTCATCGCTGCGCGATGCCACCTCCCCTGTCAGGGGAGGCTTTGGCAGTTCGTACAGTTTTCCAGCAAACACAAAGCAGTTTCATCGAAAACGAAACCTCTTTGCCAAGGGCTCCCCTGCTAGGAAAGCCTCCCCCGGCCGGGGGAGGCGGCACGCAAGTGCCGAAAGGGGAGCGGCTGTCGAGCGAATGCGAGACTGAGAGGTTTTGCAAATCTTAGTCGCGGTACTCTTCCATCTTGAAAGCTTCGTACACATCGCCCTCTTTGACGTCCGCAAACTTTGCCAGCGTCACGCCGCACTCGTAGCCCTCGGCCACTTCCTTGGCGTCGTCCTTGAAGCGCTTCAGGGACGCGATCTCGTCCTCGGTGATGACGATGCCGTCACGGACCACGCGCACCTTGCTGTCGCGGGTGATCTTGCCGTTGGTCACGCGGCAGCCGGCAACGGTGCCGACGTTGGAGATCTTGTACACCTGACGGACCTGCAGCTCGCCCAGAGAGACCTCGCGGAACTTGGGAGCCAGCATACCCTTCATAGCGTCGGTGACATCGTTGATGGCATCGTAAATGACACGGTACATCCGCATCTCGACCTTGGTAGCGGCGGCCTCTTCCTTGGCCACGTTGTCCGGGCGGACATTGAAGCCAATGATGATGGCGTTGGAGGCATCGGCCAGATCCACATCGGACTTGCTGATGGCACCGACACCGGCGTGGATGACGCGGACGCGGACCTCATCGTTGGAGATCTTTTCGAGGCTCTGCTTGACAGCCTCGGCAGAGCCCTGCACGTCGGCCTTGACGACGATGGCCAGCTCTTTCATATCGTTCTGAGCCATCTGGCTGAACAGGTTATCCAGGGTGACTTTCTGGAACGAGGAGAACTGCTTCTCCTTGGCGTCAGCAATGCGCTGCTCGGCCAGCTCACGGGCCAGGCGCTCGTCCTCAACGGCCTCAAACAGGTCGCCTGCCTCGGGCACAGCAGTCAGGCCGGTGATCTCCACAGGGGTGGAGGGGCCGGCATCGCTCAGCAGCTTGCCCTTATCGCTGCGCATGGTACGCACACGGCCCACAGCGGTACCGGCAATGATGACATCGCCGGAGTGCAGGGTGCCGTTCTGCACCAGGATGGTGGCAATGGGGCCCTGGCCCTTGTCCAGACGAGCCTCGACCACAGCACCCTTGGCGCGGCGGTTGGGGTTGGCCTTGAGCTCCATGACCTCAGCTTCCAGCGCAATGCGCTCCAGCAGGTCGTTGATGCCCATGCCGGTCATGGCAGAAACAGGGATGCAGGCCACGTCGCCGCCCCAGTCCTCGGGGATGAGGCCGTACTTGGTCAGGCCCTCCTTGACGCGCTCGGGGTTGGCCGTGGGCTTATCCATCTTGTTGATGGCCACGATGACCTTGACGTTGGCAGCCTTGGCGTGGTTGATGGACTCAATGGTCTGGGGCATGATGCCGTCGTCAGCAGCCACGACCAGAACCGCGATATCGGTCATGTTGGCACCACGGGCACGCATGGAGGTAAATGCCTCATGGCCCGGGGTATCCAGGAACGTGATCAGGCTGTCGTTGATCTTGACCTGATAAGCACCGATGGCCTGGGTGATGCCGCCGGCCTCGCCCGCGGTGACGTTGGTCTTGCGGATGGCATCCAGGATACTGGTCTTGCCGTGGTCCACGTGGCCCATGACGCAGACGACCGGGGGACGCTCGACGAGGTCTTCCTGTGCATCCTCTTCCTGGGTGAACAGGCGCTCCTCGATGGTCACATGCACCTCGTGCTCGACCTTTGCGTGGAACTCCTCGGCCAGCAGGGAAGCGGTATCAAAATCGATGATGTCGTTGATGGCGTGCATCTCACCCATCTGCATGAACTTGGCAATGACCTTACCAGCCTGCTGCTTCAGGCGGGCAGCCAGCTCACCGACGGTGATCTCATCCGGGATGGAGACTTTCAGCTGTGCGTTGCGGGCCTTTTCCAGCTGGATGCGCTGCAGGCGCTCGAACTCGGTCTCGCGCTTGCCTTTCTGGAACTGCTGGCGCTGACGCTGGCCGCGCTGGGTAAACTTCTGCTTGTTGCCCTGCGGGGTAGGCTTGCGGCGGTTCTCCGTGTTCTTGGTGGAAGCCAGATCGTCGTAACGGGCATCAAAGCGGTCCACGTTCATATCCACGGTACGGGTATCCACGGTGACCTGATTGTCCTCGCGGCGGACGGAGACGGACTGGGCCGGGGCAGTGCTTGTCTTGGCACCGGTCTCACGGGCCAGCTCGCTCAGGGAGACGGTCTTCTCCTCACGCTTCTTATGCTGCTCGTTCTTCTTCTCGTTATGCTTGCTGTTATTGTTTTTCTGCTGGGGCTGCTGGGCAGCTTTTGCAGGCTCCGACTTCTTCTCAGCCGGCTTCTGGGCGGCCTTGGGCTCTGCCTTTTTCTCAGCGGGCTTCTCGGCTTTCTTCTGCTCGGGCTTCTTCTCCGTGTTCTTGGGGGCAGCGGGCTGCTTGGCGCTGTTCAGATAAGCGCTCAGGTCCGTCTCGCTATGATCCTTGCTGAATTTCTCCAGCAGGTAGTTCAGCTCGTTCTCCTCCAGAGTGGAGCTGTTCTTCTTGCCGGTGCTGCCCATGGCGTTCAGCTCATCCAGCACTTTCTTGGCGGAAATATTCAGGTCTTTTGCAAAATCGCTTACTTTATATTTTACGGTCATTCGCTCATATCCTCCTCATTTTTGATTGCTCCACAGTCCGTCAGGCGGTCAAAGCAGAGCTTTGCGAGGTTGCGGTCGGTCACGGCATACACCGCCACCGGTTTATGGCTGATATCAGCCAGTCTATCCTGTGTCAGCGGCATGGGGATCACATCCACCAGGTCGCCTACGGCATAGTTCAAACGCTGCACGGTCTTGGCGCTGGCGTCGCTGGCCACCATGACCAGCCACGCCTTGCCCTTGACGCAGGCATCTTCCACGGCGTCAAAGCCCATGGTCAGGGCGCCTGCCTTGCGGCAGAGGCTCACGGCCTGGTACAGGGCATCTGCCGGGGCCAGCGCAGGCTTTGCGGGAGCGTTGTTCTTATTCTTTGCCATCCTGTGCGGCCTCCTGTTCTACCGCGGCCAGCTGCCGGGCCAGCGCGTCGTAAACTTCGGCGGGAACCGGCTGCTCAAAGCAGCGCTCCAGCGCCTTTTTCTTTTTTGCCTTTGCAAGGCAGGCGGCGTCCGGGCAGAGGTACGCGCCGCGGCCGGGCTTTTTGCCCACCGGGTCAATGCTGATCTCTCCGCTCGGGGCGCGCACCACCCGCACCAGCTCCTTTTTGGGGCGGCTGGTCATGCAGCCAATGCACTGGCGGGCAGGGATCTTTTTTTGTGCCATCCGATTTCCCTCCTTTGGCAGTGGGTGCGCTGGAATCACTCAGCGGTTTCTTCGGTCTTGGGCTGCTCGGCTTTGGGCTCCTCGTCCTCGCCATAGTAGCCGCTCTCGGGACGGATGTCGATGTTGTAGCCGGTCAGGCGCGCGCAGAGACGGGCATTCTGGCCCTTGTTGCCAATGGCCAGGCTCAGCTGCTGGTCAGGCACGGTCACACGGCAGGAGCGGGTCTCGCCGGGCAGCAGCTCCACCTTGAGCACCTTGGCCGGGCTGAGGGCCGCGGAGATGAACTCGGAGACATCCTCGCTCCACTTAACGATGTCGATCTTCTCACCGCCCAGCTTCTCGACCACAGCAGCCACACGGTCACCGTGGGGACCGATGCAGGCGGAAACGGGGTTGACGTTGGCGTCCTTGGACCAGACTGCCATCTTGGTGCGGGCACCGGCCTCACGGCTGATGGCCTTGACTTCCACAGTGCCGTCGTAAATTTCAGGCACTTCCAGCTCAAACAGGCGCTTGACCAGGCCCGGGTGGGTACGGCTGATCATAACGCGCGCGCCGCGGTCGCCGCTGACGACGTCCACAACGTAGACCTGCAGCACCTGGCCCTCGGTGTAAGTCTCACCGGGCACCTGCTCGTTGCGGGGCAGGATGGCCTCGCCGCCCTTGCCCAGATCCACGGCCACGATGCCCTTTTCGGGGTCCACGCGGGTGACGGTGGCCTGCACGATGTCATGGGCGCGGGACTGGATCTCGCTCAGCTGCTGGCTGCGCTCGGCCTCGCGGATGCCCTGACGGATGACGTGCTTTGCGGTCTGTGCGGCGATGCGGCCAAAGTCCTTGGTCTTGAGGGGAGTGACCACGCGGTCGCCCACCTTGTAATCCTTGCGGATGTTCTGGGCCTCGGTAATGCCGATCTCGCTGTGCTCGTCGTACCAGTCCTCATCGGCCACAACATCCTGAATGAGAGCAACATTGAATTTGCCGTTGGCGGGGTCGATCTCCACCATGACGTTGTTGTCTTCCACTTCGTAGTTCTTCTTGACAGCGATCACGATCGCTGCCTTGATCTTATCGATCAGATACTCAGCGGTGATGCCGCGCTCGTGCTCCAGCATGGAGAGAGCTTCAAAAAATTCATTGTTAGCTGCTGCCATTTTTCGGGTTCCTCCTATGATTTACTCTCTACGTGATAAAGGGTTTTACTTTTCAATGAAACAGGTCTTCGTCGTCGCACAGGCGCACCGTGCTGGCGGCGGAGGCTTCAAAGCGGACGGGGCCCGCCGGGGTCTCCACCGTGATGGTATTCCCCTCGCGGGAGGTCAGGATGCCGGAAAACTCCTTGGCACCGTTCTCGTTGGCCTTGTACAGTTTGACGCTGATCTTCTGGCCCTGTACAGCGGTGTAGTGCTCCGGGCGGGTCAGCTTGCGGCCAAGGCCGGGGCTGCCCACCTCCAGATAATAGCTCTGCTCAATGGGGTCTGCCTCGTCCAGGATGGGGTCCAGCGCATGGGACACATCGGCGCAGGTGTCGGTGTCCATGGTGGAGCCGTCCGCCTTGTCGATCAGCACACGGAGATACCAGTCCGGCCCCTCTTTTTCAAAGACAACATCCCACAGGCGCAGGCCCATGCCCTCCACGGTGGGGCGGACAAGCGCTTCGACTCTCTGGGCGGTATTGCCGCCAGACTGTTTCGCCATAAAAAACCTCCAAACAAACAAGAAACGCGGACCTTGCGGCCCACGTTCCATAAAAACTATATCGTACTACTAGAATATAGCATACATTTGCGAAATATGCAAGCTTTTTCGTGAAAAACCTCTCAGGCGCTCCCCTTTCGACACTTGTGTGCCACCTCTCCCGGCCGGGGAAGTCTTTCCGATCAGGGGAGCCCTTGGCAGCCCGGGCAGGTTTTATGTTTTATCGAAAGCAGCCGGGCCCTGCGGCCAAGGGCAGGCCTTACAAGACCCAGACACCGTTCTCAAACAGGGTCACGGTGCGGCCATCGCGGCACTTACCGGTGATCTTGCTGTCCTCCGCACCGATCATGACGTCCTCGTGGATGGAAGACTGGTTCATGCCGCGGGCCAGCAGCTCTTCCTTGGAAAGAGTCGTGCCGTTCCGGGTGGTGCCGGGATAGCTGGCGCCGAATGCAATGTGGCAGGCGGCGTTCTCATCGAACAGAGTATTGTAAAAGAGCGCGCCGCTCCGGTTGATGGGGCTGGAAGCAGGCACCAGCGCCACCTCGCCAATGTGGCAGGCTCCCTCATCGGTGCTCAGGAGCTGGCCCAGCAGCTCCGCGCCCTCCTCGGCCCCGTGCTCCACCACCTTGCCGTCTTTGAACGTCACATGGAAGCCCTTGATGAGCTGGCCGTTAAAGACGTAGGGCTTGGTGCCGTAGACGATGCCGTTGACCTTCTCCTTGTGGGGTGCCGTGAAGACCTCTTCGGTGGGGATGTTGGGCAGGAAGAACACGCCTTTTTCGTTCTTGCTGCCGGCACTCTCCCAGAGGGCCTTGTCGGCAATGCCCACGGTCAGGTCCGTGCCGTTGCTGCTCTGGAAGTGGACGCTTTCGAGGTCGAACGCGTTCATTTTCTCGCCCAGAGTGGTCAGGCGGTCCAGATGTGCTTTCCACTCGTTGACGGGGTCGCCGTTCGTCACGCGGCAGACGTCAAAGATGAGCTGCCACAGCTTCTCGATGGCGGCTGCCTCGTCCAGCTCCGGGAACATCTTTTTGGCCCAGGGAGCACTGGGCATGGCGGCAATGGACCACTGCACCCGGTCGTTCATGGTGTACTCACGCCACGGAGCCATATATTTGCGGTTGGCCGCATTCACCCGGCTGATCTTGGCCCCGTCCAACCCGGCATAGACCTCCGGATCATCCGCGAGGAGATGCAGGATGCAGACGCCGCCCTCGCTCTCGGCGTAGTCGAGATAGCGGCGCAGCTGGTAAGGTTTGAAGTCACTCAGGGCTTCCTCGCTGCCCAGCTCCATCCGGGTGCGGGAAACAGCGTTGTCGCTCCAATCCACCTGCACGTCCCGGGCACCGGCCTCATAGGCACTGCGCACGCACAGGCGGGCCAGCGGGGCGGCCTCCAGCGGGCAGCGGATGATGAGGGTCTGGCCCGGCTGGGGATTCACACCCACCCGGACGATAAAATCGGCATATTTTTTCAGAAGTTCGTTAAAGTTTTCCACGAAAGGTTCCTCCTGCGGTGTAAACCGTGTTTATTTTGTTTCAGTATACCCGTTTGGGGCGGAAATGTCCACCATCCAGAAACAAAAAGGCGCCCCGCCCGGTTGAAAAAGGGCGAAGCGTCTGTTATACTGATCTCGAGAATGCTGTCTACATACGGCATGCGGTCGCGCCTCTCCGGCTTCGCGTCGGGGATTGACGCATTTTTGTTGCTCACCCCTGACGCAAATGCGAAAGGGGGGATGCTCCATGACGCTTTTAGAAACTTTGGCTCTGCTCACACTGCTTGCAACTGTGGGTTTTGGCATGTTCGACATCGCATGGAAGATCTTCAACAACAAAAAATGACCGCCAGCGTCCGAAACCTGCGGTCATTTTTTATTGAATGACATGCTGGAGAGGTGCTGACCGTTTGCTTGGCAGCATTCTCTTCTGTTTGTATTATAACACAGCCCCGCCGAAATTTCAACGGCAGGGCTGTGTTTTTTATCATTCTAAAATCTAAAACGATTAGAACTCGATCTTGCTCTCGATGTAGCTCTTCAGCTCGGAGATAGGCATACGCACCTGCTCCATGGTATCACGGTCACGGACGGTGACGCAGTTGTCCGCAGTGATGCCCTTGGCCTCGTCGCCCACGGTGTCAAAGTCCACGGTGATGCAGTACGGGGTGCCGATCTCATCCTCACGGCGGTAACGCTTGCCGATGGAACCGGTATCGTCGTAGTCCACCATGAAGTACTTGCTCAGCTCGTTGCGGATCTCCATGGCCTTGTCGCCCAGCTTCTTGCTCAGAGGCAGCACAGCACACTTGTAGGGAGCCAGAGCCGGATGCAGATGCAGCACGGTGCGGATATCCTCCTTGCCCTTGCTGTCGGTCAGGTGCTCCTCATCGTAGGCCTCGCACAGGAATGCCAGCGCCACACGGTCACAGCCCAGAGAAGGCTCGATGACGTAGGGGATATAGTGCTCGTTGGTCTCGGTGTCGAAGTACTCCAGGCTCTTGCCGGAAGCTTCCTGATGGCGGGTCAGGTCGTAGTTGGTACGGTCTGCAATGCCCCACAGCTCGCCCCAGTCGGTGAACGGGAACGCATACTCGATATCGGTGGTAGCGCGGCTGTAGAATGCCAGCTCCGCAGGCTCGTGGTCACGCAGGCGCAGGTGCTCTTTCTTGATGCCCAGGCTCAGCAGCCAGTTCTCGCAGTAGTCTTTCCAGTAAGCAAACCAGTCCAGATCGGTGCCGGGCTTGCAGAAGAACTCGCACTCCATCTGCTCAAACTCGCGGGTGCGGAACGTAAAGTTGCCCGGGGTGATCTCGTTGCGGAATGCCTTGCCCACCTGGCAGACACCAAACGGCAGCTTGCGGCGGGTGGTGCGCTGGATGTTGGCAAAGTTGACAAAGATGCCCTGTGCGGTCTCGGGGCGGAGGTAGCAGGTGGAAGAGCTGTCCTCGGTGACGCCGATGGCCGTCTTGAACATCAGGTTGAACTTGCGGATGGGGGTAAAATCGTGCTTGCCGCAGACGGGGCAGACGATGTCCTCGTGCTCGGCGATGAACTGGTCCATCTCATCGAAGCTCATGGCATCGACATTGACCTCCGGGTGCTCCTCGCCAATGAGCTTATCGGCGCGGTGGCGTGCCTTGCAGGCGCGGCAGTCCAGCAGGGGGTCCGAGAAGCTGGAAACGTGGCCGGTGGTCACCCAGGTCTGGGGGTTCATGATAATGGCAGCGTCCAGGCCGACATTGTAGGGACTCTCCTGCACAAACTTCTTCAGCCATGCTTTCTTGACGTTGTTCTTGAACTCAACGCCCAGGGGGCCGTAATCCCAGCTGTTGGCCAGACCGCCGTAGATCTCAGAACCGGGGAAAACATAACCACGGTTCTTGCAGAGATTGACGATCATATCAAGGGTCTTTTCGCTCTGTTCCATTGTAATAACATCCTTTCCGTCCGCGGCTGGCTTGCCGTGTCGTGTGTGTTGTTTCGGGCAGCTTTCCCCACTGCCGCGTATTCTTACTGTACCATGTTTTTTCCTTCTTGTAAAGTGGAAGAGGACCGCGGACGCGGCCCTCTTCCACTTTACTTATGATATTTCATGCCGGCATTGATGGTGCAGGCACGGTAGATCTGTTCCGTCAGCACCAGGCGGGCCAGCTGGTGGGGCATGGTGATCCGCCCCATGCTGAACTTGAGAGCGGCCGCCCGCTTGACCTCGTCCGCCAGGCCGTGGGAGGAGCCGATCACGAACGCCACGTCCCCCGCCCCGCTGCCCGCGCGGTCCGCCAGGAACTGTGCCAGTTCCTCGGAGGAGATCTGTTTTCCCTCAATGCACATAGCCACGATGGCGGCACCCTTGCGGACATTGCCGAGGATGGCTTTGCCCTCTTTTTCCAGCGCCTTTTTCACGACGGCATCGGAGGCGTTTTTCTCCTCGATCTTCTCTTCCGGCAGCTCAATGATCCGGAAATTCGCAAAGGCCGCCAGCCGCTTCTGATACTCGGCCACACCCTCCGCAAAATATTTCGCGTTCAGCTTGCCGACACAAATCAGGTCGATATTTTGCATGATAGCTTCCTCTTTTCAGGATAAACGATTTAAACTTGTCTCCGCTACTGCTTGAACTCCCTCAGTCACGGCTTACGCCGTGCCAGCTCCCTCGGAGAGGGAGCCTCTGGCGAAACCGGACACTTTGCAATTCAACCAGAAGCTTTGCCACCATGCCAAAGGCCCCATCCCAGAGGCCGACTTCCCCCGCGCCGGGGGAAGATGTCACCGCAGGTGACAAAAGGGGGAATCTGGCACCACAGGCGACTGGGGGAGTTCTTTACAGCAGGCTCATCTGCTCTCCCTCGTCTTCGGCGCGGATCAGAGCACCCGTGGCGGGCAGGCTGCGGACGCGGTAGCGGTGAGGGTTGGCCAGCTCCAGCGTGTCCGCCGGGACGACGGAGACAACGCGCTGGTTCTTTTTCAGCGTGACGACGGCCACGCCCTGGCTGTCGCGGGTGGTCTTGGCCGGGATCTGCGCCGTGCCCACCAGCAGCATCCGGCTGGCGCTGGTGCGGATGGCCAGCTCCGTCTCCTCGGGCAGGTAGAGCATCAGCGAGAGCTCTTCCTTATCGCTGTATGCCTTGAGCAGCTTGCGGCGGTTCTGCTTGGTGGCGTAAGAGCTGAGGGGAATTTTCGCGCACTTGCCGTTGGCAAAGAAGAAGTACAGATAGCCCGCGTAATCGCCGGTAATGACCATGGCGAGGATGTTTTCCCCCTCGTCCATGCCCAGACGCCCGGGCAGGTAAATGCCCATCTGGGCCACCTTGCCATCCTCCAGCTCGGCCAGACGCACTTTGTACACCTGCTGCTTGTCCGTGAAGAAGAGCGATTCCATGTTGTTGCGGGTCTCCACCTGCTGGATGATCTCATCGCCCTCTTTCAGCTTGTGGGCACCGGCGGTGCGCAGGCTCTGGGGCGGAATCTTCTTGAGATAGCCCTCGCGGGTGAAGAAGACGGTAACGGGGTAATCCGGCACGGTCTCTTCCTCGGCACCGTTCTCCTCCTCGGGCAGGTCGTAGAGAATTTCGCTGCGGCGGGGCTGGCCGTACTTCTTGGCCACCTCGTTCAGCTCGTTGATGATGATGCGGCGGATGCGGGCAGGCTTTGCCAGCACGTCGTTCAGGTCCGCGATGTCCTTTTCCAGCTGCTCGATCTCGCTGGTCCGCTTGAGGATATACTCACGGTTCAGGTGGCGGAGCTTGATCTCGGCCACATAGTCCGCCTGCACCTCGTCGATGCCAAAGCCGATCATCAGGTTGGGGACCACTTCAGTCTCTTCTTCCGTGGTGCGGATGATGTGGATGGCCTTGTCGATGTCCAGCAGGATGGCGGCAAGGCCCTGCAGCAGGTGGAGCCGCTTTTCCTTGCCGTGGAGGTCGTAGTAGGTGCGGCGGCGGACGCACTCCATCCGGAACGCCGTCCACTCCTGCAAAATTTCCCGCACGCCCATGACTCTGGGCTGGCCAGAGACCAGAATGTTGAAGTTGGCGCTGAAGCTGTCTTCCAGCGGGGTGGCCTTGAACAGCTTTGCCATCAGCTTGTCCGCGTCCACGCCCCGCTTGAGGTCCAGCGTCAGCTTCAGGCCGTTCAGGTCGGTCTCGTCGCGCATGTCGCTGATCTCTTTCAGCTTGCCCGCCTTGACCAGCTCCGAGATTTTATCCATGATGGCTTCCACCGTGGTGGTGGGCGGGATCTGGGTGATCTCCAGCATGTTCTCGCCGGGCACTGCGTTGTACTTGGCCCGGACCCGGACACTGCCGCGGCCTTTCTCGTAAATTTCCCGCATCTGGGCTTCATCATAGATGATCTGGCCGCCGCCTACAAAATCCGGGGCGGGCATCGTGGTGGCGATGTCATGCTTGGCGTCTTTCATCAGGGCGATGGTAGTGGCACACAACTCCGCCAGATTGAACGAGCAGATGTTGCAGGCCATGCCGACGGCGATGCCCAGCGTGTTGTTGGCCAGAATGGTCGGGAAGGTGACCGGCAGCAGCGTAGGCTCCGTGGTGGAGCCATCGTAGTTGGGAACGAAATCAACGGTTTCTTTGTCGATGTCCCGGAACAGCTCTTCACAGACATTTTCCAGCTTGGCCTCGGTGTAACGGGCCGCCGCGCAGGACATATCCCGGCTGTAGGCCTTGCCGAAGTTGCCCTTGCTGTCCACAAAGGGCACCAACAGGCTCTCGTTGCCCCGGCCCATGCGGACCATCGTGTCATAGATGGCGGCGTCGCCGTGGGGGTTCAGGTGCATGGTGCTGCCCACGATGTTGGCGGACTTGGTGCGGGCCCCCTTGAGCAGGCCCATCCCGTACATCGTATAGAGCAGCTTGCGGTGCGCCGGCTTGAAGCCGTCGATCTCCGGCAGGGCGCGGGAGACGATGACGCTCATGGCGTAGGGCATGTAGTTGGTCTCCAGCGTGCGGGTGATGGGGTCTTCCAGCACGCTGCCCGCGTTTAAAATTTCAACGCCCTCGCCCAGCTGCGGGCGGACGGGCTTTACTGTTTTCTTGGTTGATTTTCTTGGCATTGTAAATCCTCTTTATCCGATTCGCTGGGCATTCCGGGCAGACGGACATCAGGATACATCCAGATCGTCCAGATACTCCGCGCCGTGGGCCGCGATATGCTCCTTGCGGCCGGCCAGATTGTCGCCCAGCAGCAGGTCAAACACCCGGGAGGTCTCCTCCACATCGGTGGGCAGCACCTTGATGAGGCGGCGGCTCTCCGGATTCATGGTGGTCAGCCACATCATCTCGGGGTCGTTTTCGCCCAGACCTTTGGAGCGCTGGATGGTGTACTTTTTGTCGCCGATCTCCTCCAGGAATGTCGCCTTTTCCGGCTCGGTGTAGGCAAAGTAGGTGTGATCCTTGGTGTTGATCTCATACAGCGGCGACTCCGCGATATAGACGTATCCCTCGTTGATGAGGGTAGGCGTCAGCCGGTAGAGCATGGTGAGCACCAGCGTGCGGATCTGGTAGCCGTCCACATCGGCATCGGTACAGATGACGATTTTGTTGAAGCGGAGGTTGTCCAGATTGAATGTCGCCAGCTCCTTGTTGTGCTTGCCGCCCAGCTCCACGCCGCAGCCCATGACCTTGATGAGGTCCACAATGACGTCCGATTTGAAGATGCGGGCATAATCAGCCTTGAGGCAGTTCAGAATTTTACCGCGGATGGGCATGATGGCCTGATACTCACTGTCGCGGCTCTGCTTGACAGCGCCCATAGCGGAATCGCCCTCGACGATGTAGAGCTCCCGGCGGGAGGCGTCCTTGGTGCGGCAGTCCACAAATTTCTGCACCCGGTTGGCCAGGTCGATCTGGGTGGTCAGCGTCTTTTTGATGCTCTGGCGGGTCTTCTCGGCGTGCTCGCGGCTCTGCTTGTTCACCAGCACCTGCTGGCAGATCTTCTGAGCTTCCTCCGGTTTTTCGAGGAAGTAGACTTCCAGATAGTGCTTGAGAAAGTCCGTCATGGCCTGAGAGACGAATTTGTTGGTGATGGCCTTTTTGGTCTGGTTCTCGTAGCTGGTGCGGGTGGAGAAGCTGGACGAGACGTAGACCAGGCAGTCCTGCACGTCCTGAAAGCTGATGGCGCTCTCGCCTTTTTTGTAGAGGTTCTTCTCTTTCAGATACTTGTTGATCTGGTAGACGAACGCGGTGCGGACCGCGTGTTCCGGGCTTCCGCCGTGCTCCAGCCAGGAGGAGTTGTGGTAGTACTCCAGCATCTGCACCTTATTAGAGAAGCAGAATGCCGCGCTCATCTTGACTTTGTAATCCGGCTGGTCCTCACGATCCCGGCCGGAGGCCTCGCTCTCGCAGCTGTACACGGGGGTCAGGCTGTCCTCCCCGGCCACCTCGGCCACATAATCCGCGATGCCGTGGGCGTAGCACCAGCTCTCTTTCCAGGCCTTGCCCGTGGCGGGGTCTTTCTCTTTTTCATCGGTAAAGTTGAGGGTAAGCCCCGCGTTGACCACCGCCTGCCGCCGCAGCACATCCTTATAGTAGCTGCCAGGCACGTCGATGTCGGTAAAGACCTCGTCGTCCGGCTTCCAGTGGATGATGCTGCCGGTGCGGCGGCCCTTGTAGGGTTCTTTCTGCAGGCCGCCCACATTCTCGCCCTTTTTAAAATCAAGGTGATAGTGACAGCCGTCGCGGTAGATGTCCGCCGTCATCCAGGCGGAAGCATACTGGGTGGCACACAGGCCCAGACCATTCAGGCCCAGGCTGAACTCGTAGTTGTCCTCGCCCTCGCCGTACTTGCCGCCCGCGTACATCTCGCAGAACAGCAGCTCCCAGTTGTAGCGGCCCTCGCCGTTGTTCCAGTCCACGGGCATACCGCGGCCAAAATCCTCCACTATGACACTGCCATCCTTGCAGCGGGTGACATTGATGGTATCGCCGTGGCCGTCGCGGGCTTCGTCGATGGAGTTGGAGACGATCTCAAAAATGGAGTGGGCGCAGCCCTCCACGCCGTCCGAGCCAAAAATAACAGCCGGCCGCTTGCGGACACGGTCGGCGCCTTTTAAGGAAGTAATGCTTTCATTGCCGTATTCTTGTTTTTTCGCCATATTACCCTCCCGGCCCGCGGCAAAGCCTGCCGGGGCCGAATTGTCTTTCGATTCTTATTAAACCATAGGTTGTAAAGAAAGTCAATTTTGGCTTTTGTCGCATTTTGCTCCCCGCACCGGCGGCCCAAAGCGCAAATTTCCTCTCTTATTATTCATCGTCTTCACGCATTTTTCAAGAAAAGTCTGATTTTTTTCAAAAAAATTTGGAATTTCCTCTTTACAAATCCGGAATTTCGGGTATAATAATCATCGTCCGGTGCGCCTCTGTAGCTCAGTCGGTAGAGCAGGGGACTGAAAATCCCCGTGTCATTGGTTCGATTCCGATCGGAGGCACCACATTTAAGATGAAATGAATTATTTCCTTTCATCTTATATATGCGGCCGTAGCTCATCTGGTAGAGCGCCACCTTGCCAAGGTGGAGGTAGCGAGTTCGAGCCTCGTCGGCCGCTCCATAACGGAGCAGCAACAGTTGCTCCAATATGGCCCGGTAGCTCAGTTGGTTAGAGCACCAGCCTGTCACGCTGGGGGTCGTCGGTTCGAGCCCGATCCGGGTCGCCACATTTGAGGCGAAAGCTTCTACCTACTTTGAACTTGTTTCAGGGCGTCAGAAATGACGGGTGCAAGGGTAAATGCACCGAATATGCGGCCGTAGCTCATCTGGTAGAGCGCCACCTTGCCAAGGTGGAGGTAGCGAGTTCGAGCCTCGTCGGCCGCTCCAAATGGAGTGGTAATCATCACTCCAAATATGGTGACGTGGCCAAGTGGTAAGGCAAGGGTCTGCAAAACCCTCATCCACCAGTTCAAATCTGGTCGTCACCTCCAAAAGATTCCCGGAAGCCGCGGCTTCCGGGATTTTTTGTTTTGCGGCATTCTTTGTGCTATAATAAATGCAAACGAAAGGAGGTGGCCCCGTGGCTGCCGAGACTCACACCACCCTTACCCCGGATACCCCGGTGCGCTACCTCAAGGGCGTCGGGCCCAAAACGGCCGAGCGGTTTGAAAAACTGGGCATCGTGACCCTGGCCGATCTGCTCTGCCACTACCCGCGCCGGTATTTGGATTTTTCCAAGCCTTACACCATTGCCACCGCCCCGCTGGACACCGAGTGTGTCGTCAAGGCGGAGGTATTCGCCAAGCCCGGCGGGCGCGTCCTGCCAGGTGGGCGGCGGATGGAGCGGATCACCGCCGGGGACGATGTTTCCAGTCTGGAGATCACCTGGTTCAACAACCCCTACGCCGCCCAGAAGCTGGAACTCGGGCGGGAGTATTATTTTCAGGGCATCGTCACGGGCGGGATGCTCCGCCGCCAGATGGTCAACCCGCAGGTGCGCACCGATGCACAGGTGGAGAGCATCCCCTTTGAGGCCGTTTACCCCCAGACGGAGGGGCTTTCCAGCGGGGTCATTGCCAAATGCGTCCGCCAGCTCCTCCCCCACGCGGAGCTCCTGCCCGACCCTCTCCCGCCGGAAATGCTGCAAAAGTACCGCCTGCTCTCCAAGGCGGAGGCCGTCCGGGCCATCCACTGCCCCGCCAGCGAGGAAGAGGCCTTTGCAGCCCGGCGGCGGCTCATTTACGAAGAGCTGTTGATTTTGCAGCTTGGCATTGGCCGGATGAAGAACCGGGGTGCCGCCCGCACCGGTGCCCCCATGCAAAAGATGGACCCGGAACCGTTCTGGGCCTTGCTGCCATTCTCCCCCACCGGTGCCCAGCGCCGGGCCGTAGAGGAAATTTTAACCGACATGGCGGGCGAGACTTCCATGAACCGCCTGCTGCAGGGAGACGTGGGCAGCGGTAAAACACTGGTGGCCGCCGCCGCCATCTGGGCCTGTATCCGCAGCGGGTATCAAGCCGCTCTGCTGGCTCCGACGGAAATTCTGGCCTCCCAGCACGCGGAGAACCTCAACCGCCTGCTCTCCCCCTTTGGGATGCGGGTGGCCCTGCTGACCGGCGGGATGAAAGCCGCCGCCCGCCGCGCCACGCTGGCCGCCATCCGGGACGACGAGGCCGATTTAATCGTCGGCACCCACGCCATCCTCAGCGAGGGCGTGGAATTTGCCCGGCTGGGCCTGGCCGTGGTGGACGAGCAGCACCGCTTTGGCGTCCGCCAGCGCGGGATGCTGGCCGAAAAGGCCGAGAACCCCCACCTGCTGGTCATGAGCGCTACCCCCATCCCCCGCACGCTGGGCCTGCTGATCTACGGCGACCTGGACATCTCCATTCTGGATGAGCTTCCGCCGGGCCGCAAGCCGGTCAAGACCCGGTGCATCACCGGCAAAAAGCGGGGAGCGCTGTACGGCTTTTTGGACCGGGAGATCGACGCCGGGCGGCAGGTGTATCTCGTCTGCCCCGCCATCGAGGAAACGCCGGACGGCGGGTTGAATGCCGTCAAAAGCTATTATGAGGACATTGCCAAGGCCCTGCTGCCCGAGCGGCGGGTGGGCCTGATGCACGGCAAGCTCAAGCCCAAGGAGAAAGCCGCCGTCATGGAGGATTTCAAGGCCGGGCGGCTGGACGCCCTCGTCTCCACCACGGTCATCGAGGTGGGCGTGGATGTGCCCAACGCCACGGTCATGGTCATTGAAAACGCCGAGCGGTATGGCCTGAGCGCCCTGCACCAGCTGCGGGGCCGGGTGGGCCGCGGTGCCGCAGAGAGCTGGTGCTTCCTTGTCAGCGACAACACCAGCGAGAATGTCCAGAAGCGGCTCAAGTTCCTCTGCTCCACAGCCGATGGTTTCGCGGTGGCCCAGTACGATCTGGAGACCCGCGGCCCCGGCGATTTCTTCGGCAGCCGCCAGCACGGCCTGCCCACCCTGCAGATCGCCGACCTGATGAACGACACCCGCACCCTCCACGCCGCCCAGAGCGAAGCGGTGGCCCTGCTGGCCGAAGACCCGCTGCTGGAACACCCGGACCACGCCCTGCTGGCCGCTCAGGTACAGCAGATGTTTGAGAAAGCCGGGGCAATGAATTGAACCGGTATAAAAAGCAACGGACGAGCCGCCGGGCCCGTCCGTTTTGCTTTATGGATGCCTTGAAAATTTCGCGTGCCGCTCCCCCATGCAGACCACGTCGCAGAAGACGCAGCGGCTTTTGGTGGAGAGCTGCACGTCCTTGTGGTAGCAGCCGAAGAACCACTTGGTATAGGTCAGCTTGAGGAGAATTTTATCAAGGAAGAGATGCAGGCGGTTGCTCTCGCCGGAGGCCAGAGCGGAAAAATCCAGGAACCTGCTTGGGGCGTCGTGGGTCAGCACATAATCTACCTGCCAGCTGTTTGCTTCCAGGTTCGCCTCGCAGGCGGCATATTCTTCGTCGGAGGGCATCTCCTGAGGCCACCAGTTCACACCGGCCTCCCGGTCATCTTTGTCCGGACTTTCCGCCCCGCCAAAGCAGAGGTATTTTTTACCCTCCAGCTCCAGCACGCTGCCCCGGCAGACATGATACACATTGCCGCCCAGTGCCTGCACTTTGCCGCCAAACAGTTCCACCGTGGGGTACTGGGCCAGCAGGTCATAGTTTTCGTGGGAGCCGTCCAGAAACAGCAGGGTGTAGGGGCGCTTGCGCAGCCAGTCCAGCTTTTTCTGTTCCGCCTTGCTGCCGTCCCACACAAACCCGAAATCGCCCAGCACCAGCACCACGTCCCGCTTGCCCAGCCAGCGGAGCTTGCCGTGCTTGAAGCGGTCCAGCTCGCCATGCGTATCACCTGTGAGATATACCATCCATTTCCTCCCTGCCGTTTTGTGAAACAACTGCAAAAGCCTTGTCACACCCCGGCAAACCTGTTATTATAAAGTATGAAGCCGTTCGGCTTTGTTTTTTGCTCATTTCTCCGGGCGCAGCACCGCCGCCCCAGCTTTTTATATCATATCGCTTTTTAAAGGAATTGTCCACATGAAACGTATTTTTGCACTCTTTCTGTCGTTTGCCGTCCTGTTCAGCTGCCTGAGCGTGACAGCCAGCGCCATGTTCGACCCCAGCCCTGTCTATGACGTCAAGGCCCAGAGCGCCTATGTCGTCAACACTGACACCAACATCATCGTCTACGAAAAAGACAGCCAGAAACAGGTGTCCGCCGGGGGCCTGACCAAATATATGACCATTGCCCTGCTGCTGACCAACTACGCCGACCAGCTGGACAACACGTTCCAGATGCCGTTTGCCATCTCGGACTACGTCCACGGCACGGACAACGCCGACATGCGCTCCAACGAGACGTTCACCTACCGGGAGGCCATCTATGCCATGGTCACCCGCAACGCCAACGAGGCCGCCATGGGCCTGGCCTATTCCCTCTCCGGCGGCGATTTAGCCGGCTGGGTGAGCCAGATGAATACCCTCTCCCAGCGCATTGGCACCACCAACAGCACCTGGACGGACGCCTGCGGCCTGGACAGCGGCAACGTGACCACCGCCGTGGATATGTACCTCATCCTGCGGTATCTCATGAGCTTTGATGCCTTTGTGGAAATTTCCTCGGCTCCCACCTTCACGATGCCCGCCAAGGAAAAACACGCCAAATCCTTTGTTCTGCTGAGCCAGAACGTGGCCCTGAACAAGACCAGCGGCGGCAAATTCTACCGCAGCGCCATGCAGGGCGGCATGTGCGATGTGATGGCCTACAAGAACGACAACGGCAACCAGAGCTACGTCTCCTGGGCCAACAAAAATGGCTCCACCTATCTTTTCTGCATCATGCAGAGCCCGGACACCTGCGACGATTACGGCTATGCCAACCGCCGCCCGGCCCTGTATGAGACCGTCCACCTCATCGACTGGGTGTTCGACAGCTTTTCCATCCAGGCCGCGCTGGACACCGATTTAGCCTTGGCCGAAATTCCGGTCAAGTATTCCTCGGACACCGACACCCTGCAGCTTTACCCCGATGACAACATGATGACCCTGCTGCCCTCCTCCGGCGACGGCTCCGTCACCCAGAAATATTTCCACCTGCCGGACTACGTCTGTGCTCCCATCCAGCAGGGCGACGTAGTAGGCACCGTGGAGCTCAAGCTGGCCGGTGAGACCATCGGCGTGGTCAATCTTGTGGCCGGGCAGGATGTGAACCGGAACGCCGTCCTCTTCACCGTGGACAAATTCCAGGAGTTCCTGCACAGCCTCTACCTGAAAGTGGTCATCGCCCTCAGCATCCTTTCCGCCGCCATTTACGGCCTCTGGCTGCTGCTCAACGCGTGGCATGGGAGAAATGCGCCGAAGAAGATCCGGCGGCACTGAAAATCGAAAAAAGACAGCAAAAAGCCGCCCGGTGCGTAACAGCACACGGGCGGCTTTTCAGTTGCGCCAGCAGGAGTCGAACCTACGATGGGGGAGTCAAAGTCCCCTGCCTTACCGCTTGGCGATGGCGCATCAGTAGAAAGTAGTATATCATATTTTTTCAAAATCCACAAGAGCCGTTACACGCATTGCGTGTATTTTTTGCTTTCCTCTTTCGGATGAAATTTCGTTCTTGTGTGCGCGCGGCGGCTATGGTATGATGGAGCTGTAAAATCCCGGATTTTTCAAGACGGAAAGGAGCGCTGTGTATGTATTACCCTCTCTTCAGCATTGCACTGGGAGCCCTGCTGCTTGTCCTGGGCGTCTGTGATGTCTGCAAACGCAAAATCACCTGGGGATACTCGTCTCGCATGAAGCCCAAAGAGCGGGAGATCTGGCAGCGCTGGGTCGGCGTGCTGGAGCTCATCCTCGCGGTGTGTGAGTTTTCTTACGTCTTTTTAACAAAGATGCAGCGCGCCACTTCGTTCCTCTTCGCCGTTCTGGTGCTTTCTGCGGTCTGTATCCTTGGGCCTTACTACCACTGGAAGCATGAGCACAAGGATGACCCGGATAATCAATGAAACCTCTCACCGCTCCATCCCGCAGATGCGGGCGTGTCGCGGAGTTCCCCTGCCAGGGGAGCTGAATTGCAGGATCAGAAAGGAGTTTTTACGATGGGTCCCTGGTATTATGAAGTCGTCAGCTTTGACGGCGATTACGTCAACCTCCGCCGCACCGACATTGAAAGCGACGAACTGAACCCCGTGGCGCTGGCCTTGCTGCCGCCGGAAATCGAGGTAGGCAGCAAGATCAAATGCGAATACTTCCAGTACGAGATCATAGGCTGATCAAGGAGGCAATTTTCCTTGTATCAGGCATCTCCGGAACGCGATCGAACCATCCCCTACTGCCGAAGAGCTGGCCGCCATTGACAGCATCCGCCTTTCAATTTTAAGATCCTCCACAAAAAATCTCCCCCGACGTTTCATCGCCGGGGGAGATTTTGCATTTGCTCTGTTATTTCAGGTCAAACCGGACGATGACCAGCCGGTACCACAGGTAGGGCACCATGTTCCAGATCATCCAGAGCTCCATCAGGATATAATGGGGCAGGTCGCGCCAACGGAACGGGCGCTTGCCCAGCTTCCCGGTCTTGAGCAGGTCAAATGCCTCCTGCATCCCCTTGTCCCAGGCCTCGCCAAAACCCTGCTTGTGGAACTTGTAGCACTTGAGCAGGTAGCCCAGTGCCAGCGGCAGGAAGTTTAAAATCAGCATAAGGAGCGGCTCGTTCTTGAGCGGGAGCAGGATGCTGTTCCGGCCGCTCTGCTGGCTCTTGAACGCGTTGTACTTCACCGCGCCGGTGCTGGCGCCGCAGATGTGGTAGCACCTGGCCGTGGGGCAGAGCACGTTTTTGTAGCCTGCATTGTTGGCCCGCCAGCTCAGGTCCACATCCTCAAAGTAGGCAAAGAAGTTCTCGTCAAAGCCGCCGATCTCGTCCAGAATGCGCTTGCGGTAGAGCGCCGCGCCGCCGCAGGCCGAAAAGATGCGCTTCTGTCTGGTGTAGCGGCTGGCTCTGCGGCCATCGCCCGTCTTGCAGGCAAAACCCATCCAGGTGACGTAATCGCCTGCGTCGTCGGCCAGTTCCCGGTCAAAGTGGCGGATCATCAGGCTCTGCACCGCGAAGATCTTCGGGTCCTGCTCCGCCGTGCGGATCAGTTCTGCCAGCCACCGGGGCTCGGCAAAGGCATCATTGTTGAAGAGCACCACAAACTCGCTCCGGGCCCGGGCAATGCCCTGATTGACGGCATGGGAAAAGCCCGTGTTGTACCCGTTTTCAATCAGGGTGAAGTTGGGCCGGGTACAGTAGCCGCGGGCCTGCTCCAGGCTTTCGTCCGTGGAGCCGTTGTCCACCACGATGAGCTCAAAATCCTGCTCGGTCTGGGCGTAGACCGACTCAATGGAATCTTTCAGCCAGCCTTTGCCGTTGATGTTGGGGATGACGATGGTTGCTTTCATACGTTTGCTGCTCCTACCTTGCTCGATTACCCTGACAGTATACCATACTCCCAGCCAAAAGAAAACCGGCCCACGCAAAAACTGCCGCACAGCACAGGGCTGTACGGCAGGAAATGCTTTTGGGAAAAACGCTTACTTGCGGCTTGCCAGCAGGGCCTCGATCTTCTTGATGGGGTCGATGATGCTGGAAACGGACATATCGTGGTTCAGAGCCACAATGAAGTATGCCGCGTACTTGGAAACATCGACATCGACGTACCAGTCACGGTTCAGCAGCTCCGGCTTGCGGTAGGTCAGGTTGGTACCGACGACATAGTCCAGGGTGCCCTCTTCCACAGCCTTGTCGAACTTATCCAGGCCGCTGGTGAAGAGCGGGAACGTTGCATCCGCGATGATCCGCTTTGCGCCGCGGGCCTTCAGGTTGCTGGCAACCTCCAGCATGCTCTCGCCGGAAGCAATGATATCATCGGCGATGAAGACGGTCTTGCCCTCCACGGAATCGCCCAGATACTCATGGGCCACGATGGGGTTGCGGCCGTTGACGACGCGGGTATAATCGCGGCGCTTATAGAACATGCCCAGGTTGCAGCCCAGCACGCTGGAGAAGTACATATTGCGGTTCATAGCGCCCTCGTCCGGGCTGACCACGATGAACTTTTCCTTATCAAAGGAGATATCGGGGTTCTTCTTGAGCAGGTTCTTCAGTACCTGATAGGTGGGCATGGCGTTGTCGAAGCTCATCAGAGGCACGGCGTTCATCAGGCGGGGGTCGTGTGCATCAAAGGTGATGATGTTCTTCACGCCCATGGCCTGCAGCTCCTGCAGGGCCACGGCGCAGTCCAGGCTCTCGCGGACCACACGGCGGTGCTGACGGCCGCCGTACAGGCTGGGCATGATGACGGACACGCGGTGTGCCTTGCCTGCCACAGCCTGGATGAGACGCTTGAGGTTTGCAAAATGGTCATCCGGGGAGAGATGGTTCTCATAGCCGAACAGATTATAGGTGACGCTGTAGTTGCCCGGGTCCACGACAATGTAGATATCATCGCCGCGCACAGACTCCTTGACGAGGCCCTTTGCGTCGCCGCTCTGGAAACGGGGGCACTCGGCGGGGATGATGAACGTCTCCTTATCAATGCCAGCTTCGTTGGCCCAGCGCACCAGATGGTTGTCGATGAGGTTGGTGAGTTCCTCGGCACCGGGGCAGCAGATCAGGCGCAGGTCAGCGACCTTCGTCTGCAGAAAACAGTCCTTAGGGTTGATGGCAGACATAGTTACACTCCTTAATATTCCTTTGTCAAAAATCAGTGTTCAGGTGTTAAAGTGCACATCCAGTTTTATTTTATCACAAATTCCCTCTTTCGACACCAGAAACTTGCATCCAACCTGAATTTTCTGCGCCTTGCACAGCTGTTTTTCCTTTTTGCGACGTACTCTGTGAGTTTTTTACAAAAAGCATACTTTTATGCAAAAAACACAGCGACGCAACCCCTGTTTTGCAGAGGCATTGCATCGCTGTGTTTGTGCTTTTTTGAAAACGGGCTCGCCCTCTCAGGCGCTGACGCGCCAGCTCTCCCAAAGGGCGAGCTTTTCAGCGGAACTTACAGGGCAGCCACGGCAGCCTTGAGTTCTTCCACGCGGTCGGTGTTCTCCCACTTCACGCCCAGGTCCTCGCGGCCCATGTGGCCGTAGGCGGCCAGCTTGCGGTAGATGGGCTTGCGCAGGTCGAGATCCCGGATGATGGCGGCGGGGGTCAGGTCAAACACCTTTTCCACCGCCTGCTCGATCTTCTCGTCCTCCACAGCGCCGGTGCCAAAGGTATCCACCATGATGGAGACGGGCTTTGCCACGCCGATGGCGTAAGCCACCTGCACCTCGCACTGCTTGGCCAGGCCGGCAGCCACGATGTTCTTGGCCACCCAGCGGGTCGCATAAGCGGCGCTTCGGTCCACCTTGCTGGGGTCCTTGCCGGAGAACGCGCCGCCGCCGTGGCGTGCATAGCCGCCGTAGGTATCCACGATGATCTTACGGCCGGTCAGACCGGTATCGCCCTGGGGACCGCCCACAACAAAGCGGCCGGTGGGGTTGATATAATACTTGGTGTTCTCATCCAGCAGCTCGGCCGGGATGGTAGCCTTGATGACCTTTTCCATGATATCTGCGCGCAGCTGCTCCATGGGCACGGCCTCGCTGTGCTGACTGGAGATGACCACGGCGTCCACACGGGCGGGCTTGCCGTCGATATACTCCACGGTGACCTGGCTCTTGCCGTCCGGGCGGAGGTAATCCAGCTCGCCGCTCTTGCGCACCTCGGTCAGCTTCTTGGCCAGCTTGTGGGCCAGGCTGATGGGCATGGGCATCAGCTCCGGGGTCTCATCGCAGGCATAACCAAACATCATGCCCTGGTCGCCTGCACCACCGACCTGGTCGTTGGTGCCGAGGGCGATATCGGGGCTCTGGCCGTCCACATTGGAGATGACGGCGCAGGTGTCGGCGTCAAAGCCGAACTTGGCGCGGGTGTAGCCGATATCGGCCACGACCTCGCGGACGATCTTCTGGAAATCGACATAGCAGTTGGTGGTGATCTCGCCCATGATGTGAACCATGCCGGTAGAGGCGCAGGTCTCGCAGGCCACGCGGGCCTCGGGGTCGTGGGTCAGGATCTCGTCGAGGATGGCATCGGAGATCTGATCGCAGATCTTGTCGGGATGTCCCTCGGTAACGGACTCGGAAGTAAACAGACGATGCTTTGCCATAAAATTTTCCTCCATAGCGTAGCGTTGTGGATATTCTTCTACAGCTTCCTACACAGACTTCAAGGTTTGCGCAAATAAAAACGCTCAGAACCGAAGTTCTGAGCGTTTGCACTCTTATCTTTCGGTTTCCCGCAGGATTTGGCACCTTATGTGTGATACACACAGGTTGTCGGGCTTCACAGGGCCTGTCCCCTCAGCCGCTCTTGATAAGTCGGTATTCAGTTGTTTCGTGTGGTATTCTATCATCCCTGCGTCAGATTGTCAAGAGAAAGTCGCACTTATTTCAGCATTTTTCTGGAATTGATGCAAAATCCCCTGCCGTACAGGGAAAAACGCAGAAAAGGGCACAGCCGAAGCTGTGCCCTTTGCCGGTTCCATTGCAAATAGATCCTTAGTAGCCCTTGGCCTGCTCGCCGTTCAGGATCTTCACGGCGCGGGAAGTGCCCAGACGGTCCGCGCCCAGAGCCAGGAATTTCTCCATGTCGTCCACGGTGGAGATGCCGCCGGCAGCCTTGACCTTGCAGCGGCCACGCACGCCCTTGACCATCAGCTCCACATCATGGAAGTTGGCACCCGCGGTGGAGAAACCGGTGCTGGTCTTGATGTAGTCCGCACCGGCCTCGCAGACGATGTCGCACATCTTTTCTTTCTCTTCGTCGGTCAGCAGGCAGGTCTCAATGATGACCTTGAGGATCTTATCGCCCACAGCCTCTTTCACCGCGCGGATATCTTCGCGGACAGCATCGTATTCTTTGTTCTTCAGGCGGCCGATGTTGATGACCATGTCCACCTCGGCGGCACCGTTCTCAATGGCGGTCTTCGCCTCAAATGCCTTGGACTTGGGATCCATGGCGCCCAGAGGGAAGCCGACGACGCAGCACACGGGGATGCGGCCTGCCATGTACTCCACCGCCTGCTTGACGTAGCAGGTGTTGATGCAGACAGAAGCAGTGTGGTTGGCAATGGCCTCATCACAGAGGGTCTGAATCTGGGGCCAGGTAGCCTCGGGTTTCAGCAGGGTATGGTCCACATGGGACAAAATCTCTTCACGGGTCATGCTCTTTCCTCCTAAACTCAATTTTTGTTGGCACGGCGTACTTTTGCCATGCCCACCGCGCTGAGTGCAATGGCCGTTACCGACGCCGTAGCACCAATGATGCCCAGCACCAGGCCGGAAACCAGGAATGCAAAGCCTTTCAAACCACGTTTCATAATTACCGTACCTCCCATAGTTTTATCAAGGGGCGTACCCCTTATTTCTTTTTGAAAACGATCCGCTTACTGAACACATAGTTCAGTATCACCACAATGACATTGGAAAATACCTTGACGCACAGCCCCCACAGCTCCTGCGCCTCGATGCGGCTGGTGACAAAAATGGCCGTGGGCCCATCGGCCCCGCCGATGACGGCAATGGCCGCGGAACCATCCGAGATGCCCGGAGGCGTGCCCAGATAGCTCGAAGCCATCTGCACCGTCGTGTCCGGGCCAAACCAGTGGAACGCATGGGTCAGCAGGCCGCTCATGAGGCGGTCCATCAGCGCCGCGCCCTGGGCCGCCAGCAGGTTGCCCAAAACCAGCATGATGGCGGCGTCCAGCAGCAGCGTGCCCAGACGGCAGGAGACAAAGGCTGTAAACTCTTTTGCCTGCTCCCTGCCCCGCGTTTTGCTGCGGAACACGAACGCCCGGTTGGTGGCGTAGGCAAACAGGATGCAGAGGATGTTATCCAGCACATTGCCCCAGCTGTTGGCGGCGGTATAGCCGAACAGCCGGTTGAACAGCGCGTACAGCAGGATATTGAGCAGGGTGGTCAGCACCCCAAAGATCAGGTAGCTGAGCACTTCCCAATGTTTCTTGAGCCATTGTATCATAAGGTTTTCCCTTTCTTGTCAACTGGCTTGCCCTCTCCGTCATCGCTAACGCGATGCCACCTCTCCCAAAGTGAGAGGCTTTGGCAGTCCGTAAAGTCTATCGAAAACGCCATGCGTCTATGAGAAACAAAACCTCTTTGCCAAGGGCTCGCCCCTTTGGGAAAGACTCCCTCCGGCCGGAGGGAGATGTCGCGTAAGCGACAAAAGGAGGATGCCTGTCGAGCGAATGCGAGACTGAGAGGGCATACCAATAAAAAACAGCCCCGCCGCCGTTACCCGGCAACGGGGCTGTCAGTCGCATTGTGTCAGAGACCGCGCATTCCAAAGAGCTGATTACTCAGCGTCGTTGTTCAGCAGAGCCTTCATGGACAGGCTGATGCGCTTCTTATCGAAGTCAACATCCAGCAGCTTCACATCGACCATATCGCCGACTTTCAGTGCGTCAGAGACCTTCTCAACGCGATCATTGCTGATCTCGCTGATGTGGACCAGACCGTCAACACCCGGCAGGATGCGGACGAAAGCACCAAACTTGGTCAGAGAAACGACCGGAGCGTGGAAAGTGCTGCCGATGGGATAGTTGTTCTTCAGCTGCTCCCAGGGGTTGTCCTCAGCCTTCTTGTAGCCCAGAGAGACCTTGTGGTTCTCGGTGTCGATATCTTTCACATACACCTCGATGGTGTCGCCAACGGAGACGACCTCAGAGGGATGCTTGATGCGGTTCCAGCTCAGCTCGCTGATGTGGCACAGGCCGTCCACACCGCCGATATCGACGAATGCACCGTAAGAGGTCAGGCTCTTGACAACGCCAGTGTAGGTCTTGCCGACCTCGACGTTTGCCCAGAACTCTTCACGCTTGGCCTTGTTCTGCTCAGCGGTGACCTTGTTGATGCTGCCGACGATCTTACGGCCGGAGCACTCGGTGACGACCAGCTGGACATGCTGGCCGACCAGAGCAGTGTAGTCCTCGTCGCGGCGCATAGTGGCCTGAGAACGGGGGACGAACACCTTGACGCCCTTGACGTTGACGACAACGCCGCCCTTGTTGAACTCGGTAACGTCGCCCTCGACGACCTCACCGGACTCAGCTGCCTTAGCGATCTCTTCCATGCCCTTGCGAGATGCGAGCTTCTTGCGGGAGAGCTGGATGACGCCGTCCTGATCCATAACCTTCTCGACGATGAGGTCCAGCTCATCGCCAACCTTCACCAGGTCTTCGACCTTGGCGGAGGAATCATCGGTCAGCTCGCTCAGCTTGACAAAGCCGGTCTGCTTCGCTCCGATATCCACCTGGATCTCGTTGGCAGAGATGCTGGTCACGATTCCTTTCACAATACTGCCTGCATGAACCCGCTTTTCCTCGGATGCGTTCAGCATCTCCTCGAAGCTCATGCTGTCATTGATTTCTGCGCTCATACTGTTAAGTACCTCCTCAATAATAGACGATGGCGTTGAAGCCCCGGCTGTGACGCCCGCCGTTTTTACATCCACAAACCATTCAGGCTGAAGTTCGCTCGCTGTCTCGACCGTTACGGCTCGCGTGTGTTTTGCGGCGACCTGTACCAGCTTTTGGGTATTGGAAGAATGATGACCGCCAATGACAACAATGATGTCGCATTGCTGGCTGAGGTCTTCCGCTTCCTGTTGCCTCGCCCACGTCGCATTACATATTGTATCAAAAATTCGGGCGTTTGTATAGGCTTTTTTGAGAAACTCCGAACTTTCTTGCCATTTTGTTACCTGAAATGTGGTCTGTGCAACCGCAAAAATGGGCTTTTGGGGGTCCGAGGGGCCTTTCCAGGCCTTTAATTCCTCCAGATCGCTGAAGACGAATACCTCCCCCCGGGTATGTCCCACAATGCCCTGCACCTCCGGGTGGGCGGCATCGCCGGCCACCAGGAGCACCGCGCCCTCGGCTTCAGCCCTGGCGGCAATGTTCTGGATCTTCTTCACAAAGGGGCAGGTGGCGTCGTGGTACACGATACCGCGCTGCTCCAGCGTATCGTAAATGGTGCGGGGCACACCGTGGCTCCGGATGATGACCTCGTACCCGGTGGGGATGTCCTCCACGGTGTCGGCCACCAGCGCGCCCCGGCGCTTCATGTCGTCCACCGCCTGGGGGTTGTGGATGAGCGGGCCCAGGGTGGCCACCTTGTGGCCCTCGTTCAGCAGGCCGTAGGTCAGCTCCACGGCGCGGTTGACGCCGAAGCAGAAGCCCGCTGTTTTGGCTAAACGAATCTCCATGTTCTCTCCTTTACAGTTTCTCCCATGCGTCCAGAAGCGCCTGCTTGTTGGCGCGGAGCTTCTTCATATCGCGGCGGCTCTCCATGGCAAACCGGGCGGCGGGCATCGGCTCGCCGTACACCACCCGCACCTTGCAGAACAGCTTCATTTTTCCGTCCGGCGTCTCGTAGTGGATGCGCACCGGCACCACGTCCACAGCAGCCGCTGCCGCAATGACGAACAGGCCGCTCTTTGGCTGCAGGAACGTTCCGTCTTTCTCACGGGTGCCCTCCGGGAAGATGAGCAGGCTCTCACCGTTCTGGCAACGGGCCACCGTCTCGTCAATGACGGCCGCCTCTTCCTTGGTGCCGCGCACACACATGGCACCGGCACAGCGGAAGAACCAGCTCAGGAACGCGTTGATCTCAAACAGCTCTTTTTTGGCAAAAACGATCATCCGCCTGCCCCAGAACCGGGTGATGATGACAAAGACCGGGTCAATGGCGGAGATGTGGTTGGGGGCCAGAATGTACCCCCTGGTCCGAATTTTTTTCAGGTTGTCCCGGCCCTCTGCGCGGACACGGAACCCGATGTGGAACACGATCCATGCCAGCGGGAGCAAGATATAATATAGTACCATCCTGTCTCCTTAACCGACTTTCTGCGCAATGATCTGCTTCATAGCGTCCAGGCTCTGCTCAAAGTTGAGCTCGGAGGTATCCAACAGCACAGCGTCTTCCGCCTGCTTGAGGGGAGCCGCCGCGCGGTGGGTATCCTGATAATCCCGCTGCTTCACGTCGGCCAGCACTTCTTCGTAGGTGTTGGGCATTCCCTTGGCCTGATACTCTTTCCAGCGGCGGGTGGCACGGGCCTCCGGGCTGGCGGTGAGGAAGATTTTCACGGTCGCGTCCGGCAGCACCACGGTGCCGATGTCACGGCCGTCCATCAGGACATCCTGCTTCCGGGCCATATCCCGCTGCATATCCAGCAGGAACGCGCGCACCGCCGGGTTGGCACCCACCGCAGAAGCCGCCATGCCCACCTCCTCGGTGCGGATGAGCGAGCTCACGTCCTCGCCGCCCAGATAGATGTGCTGCTCGCCGTCAATGAACGCGAAGTGCAGCTCGATCTCCGGCAGCAGAGTATTGACCGCCTCGTTGTCCTTGGGGTCCTTGCCTGCCCGCAGGGCGTACAGGCCGATGGTGCGGAACATGGCACCGGTGTCCACATAAATATAGCCCAGCTCGGCCGCCAGGCGGCGTGCCAGCGTGGATTTGCCTGCCCCCGCAGGCCCGTCGATTGCAACAGATACCATTGTATAAGTCTCCTTATTATAAAATACGATTTTATCCTACCTGCGTGGCAAAGCGCCCCAAGCCGATGTTGTTACAGGTTATTCGCAAAACTCTGTGCCGTGCAGAACGCGATCTGCAGGTTGTAGCCGCCCGTGTAGGCGTCCACATCCAGCACCTCGCCTGCAAAGTAAAGGCCCTGCGCCTTTTTGCTCTGCATGGTCCTGGGGTCTACCTCCCGTACCGAAACTCCGCCCGCCGTGATGACGGCATGGGCTAAATCGCCCCGGGCGTCGATGGGCACTCCCCAGTGCTTGCACAACTGCACCAGCTCCCGCTTCTGCTCCCGGGTGATCTGGTTTGCCTTGGTAGCCGGGTCGATGCCCCAGCGGGCCACCATGACCGGCTGCATACTGGACGGCAGCAGCTTGACCAGCGCCCCCTGCGCCGCATGGTTTGCCAGCAGTGCAAAATCCCGGGTGATGCGGTCATAGAGCTGCTCCTCGCTCAGGGCAGGTTTCAGGTCGATCTCCGCCTTGTAAGTATGCTTTTTCATGTCCCCCAGATGGCTGGAAGCACTGAGGGTCAGCGGCCCGCTGATGCCAAAGTGGGTGAACAGCATCTCGCCCTGCTCGGTAAAAATGGCCTTGTTGTCTTCGAGCAGGGTCAGGTTGACGTTTTTCAGGGCCAGGCCCATCATCTTTTTGCAGTCCGGGTCGTGGCTGACCAGGCTCACCAGACTGGGCACCGGGTCCACGATGGTGTGGCCCGCCTGCCGGGCCAGTTTGTAGCCGTCGCCCGTGGAGCCCGTGGTGGGGTAGCTCAGGCCGCCGGTGGCCACCAGCACGGCATCTGCCTTGTACTCCCTGCCCGAGGTGCCCCGCACGCCTACACAGCGGTACGCCGGGCCGGGCTTTTTCTTTTTGGGGTGGCGCGGGTTCTCCGGGGCAGCCGGGGCAGCCTCCTCCGCCGGGGCCAGCGGCTCCAGCAGCAGCTTTTGGGCCCCGTCCTCGATGAGAACGGCTCCCTCCGCGTACCGGAGCAATGCCTGCCGGATCTCTTCCGCCTTGTCGGATACCGGGAACACCCGGCGGCCGCGCTCCACTTTCAGCTCCACACCCAGCTCCTCAAACAGCTCCATCGTCTTTGCCGGCGGGAACGCCCCTAAAGACGAGTACAGAAAACGGGGGTTGGTGCGCACATGGTGCAGGAACTCCTCAGCGGTGCAGTCGTTGGTCACGTTGCAGCGACCCTTTCCCGTGACCAGGATCTTCTGAGCGGGCTTCTCCTTATGTTCCAGCACCGTAACGGTGTGGCCCTGCCGCACGGCCGCACCGGCCGCCATCAGGCCCGCCGCGCCTGCTCCGATCACCAACACATTTGCCATCCAGCAATTCCTCCCACAAAACCTGATATTTCTATTGTATCATACCAGAATCGTCCTCTAAAAGCAATGTGCCCGGCGGCTGAAATTGCAGGAAAAGCGGGCGGCATTTCCTCTGCTCCACGCAAAAAATCACCCCGGCGGGCGTTTTCCCGCCGGAGTGCCGTGTTCTGTTTTACTGCATCACCTTGGCCGGGTCGAGGTATTTTTCGCCCTGTTTCACTTCCAGGTGGATGTGGCTGTCCTCGGCGCACTCGCAGCTCACACTGCCCACGGTGCCAAGGGCCTGTCCGGCCGTCACGGTATCCCCGGCTTTCACTTTCAGGTCGGCCACACCGCTGATCCGCCAGAGCCGCCCGGAAGCGTCCTCAATGGCCACGGTAGGGCCCCAGCTGCCGTCCGCGCCCGCCAGTGTCACCTTGCCTGCCGCCGGGGCCAAAACTTTTTCGCCCTTGGCGGCGGCATAGTCAATGCCGTTGTGGGTGCGCCAGTCGCCCAGCGTCTTGTTGTAGACCAGCTCATCCCCGCTGTACGCGTTTAAGATACGCCCCGAGACTGGCCGCGTGGAGGCAGGTGCCGCTGAGCTGCTGGCAGGTGCGGATTCGGTTTGCAGCGCGGAGGGCTCGCGCACCCCAGCAGAACCAGATGACGCCCCAGAAGAGCCACCAGCCCCACCGGAGGGCGCGGTGCTGGAAGAAGCTTTGGGCACATTGGCCACAGAGTTTGCGGCGGGGGCGGTGGGTTGCTGCCATTCGGTCGAATCCTCCTCATCCGGTGTTGTCAGGTCAAGCCCCTCGTCGATGCCGGGGGCAGTGCGGGCACTGCTGGCCGGATCACGCAGGCCGTCCAGATTTTTCTGCAGCTCCCCGCGGACGGTCTGCACGGCCCAGACGCCGGCGGCCGCTGCCGCCAGCAGGCAGGCGGCCAGCACCAGCGCAAAGCCCTTGCCCTGCAAGAATTTTCGGATCTGTTCCATCGTTTGTTACTCCCATCCATGTTTGTGTACGGTTTGTTCTGGTGGTAGTGTGCGATGGTTGGCGGACGTTTATACATAAAAATATCCGCCATCGCGGCGCGATGACGGATATTTTTGTTTGCGTTTGAATCAGTTGCGGCGGCGGTTGTTGCCCAGCAGGCGGACGACATACAGGAAGATGTTGATGAAGTCCAGGTACAGAGTCAGAGCACCGTAGATGGAAGCTTTCTCCGCCAGCTCCGGGTCGCCTGCATAGTAGGCATACATCTGCTGGAGCTTCTGGGTGTCATAGGCGGTCAGGAGCATGAACAGCACCAGACCAATGCCGCAGTAGAGCACCGAGCTGCCAAAGCCGAAGCCGAACAGCATCCCGATCAGGCTGGTAACGATCAGGGCTACCAGACCCATCATCAGGCGGGGGCCCCAGCCGGTGAGGTCTTTATGGGTGGTGGTACCGTAGACGGCCATCAGACCAAAGTAAACGGCGGTAGCCAGGAACGCCATGACCAGCGTGCCCACCGAGAAAGCGATAAAATAATAGCTCAGCACCATGCCGTTGAGCAGTGCATACCCGAAGAACGTGGCCCGGGCCGCGTCCACTGACATGTTCTGTACCCGGGAGCTCAGCACAAATACCAATGCCAGCTCCGCAATGGTGAGGACAAGATACAGCGAATCCACCAGATAGATCAGCGAGGTGGTGGCCGTGATATACGCCATGGCGAACGTGATGAGCAGTCCGCTGGCCATCCAGCGGTAGGTGCGGGTCATATAGTCCGATGCATTCATCGAGGGCTCCGCATAGCCGCGGTCATAGTTGTTATAATCCATTGTGGAATCCTCCAGTCTTTTGCCGGGGCGGGCACTGCCGCCTTGCTCCGGTTTCTGTTTTATAGTATACTGCATAGAAATGAACGTTTCATGAAAAAGGCTGTGATATTTGATGTCTCTTGGGCTTTACCTGCATATCCCCTACTGTTTTTCCAAATGCCGCTACTGTGATTTCTATTCCGCCCCCGGCCAGCGGGGTGTACCGCCGGAGTATCCCGACGCGCTGCTGCGGGAGCTGCACCGGTTTGCGCCGGATGCTCCCCTCCGGCCCGATACCATTTATTTTGGCGGTGGAACCCCCAGTTTACTCACACCGGACGATGTTGCCCGCCTTGTGGAAGCGGCCCAGCCCCGGCCCGGGGCGGAGATCACACTGGAAGCCAACCCGGAGACGGTCACCGAAGAAACACTGCGCGGCTTCCGGGCCGCGGGCGTCAACCGCGTCTCGTTCGGGGTGCAGTCGGCCCGGGACAGCCAGCTCAAAACGCTGGGCCGCCCCCACACTGCCAAACAGGCCCGGGCGGCGTTCGCGGCGGCCCAGCGGGCAGGCTTTACCAACATCAGCGGGGACATCATGCTGGCACTGCCCCACTATACGCAGGCCGAGTTTGATGAGACACTGGAACTGATCGAGAACGGCGGGGCCACCCACGTCTCCGCTTACCTGTTAAAGATCGAGCCGGACTCCGCCTTTGGCCGCAAGCCGCCGGAGGGCCTGCCCACTTCCGACGAGGCCGCTGATTTTTACCTCTACGCCGTGGAGCAGCTGGAACACCACGGCTACCAGCAATACGAAATTTCCAACTTTGCCCGCCCGGGCTATGAGGGGAAGCACAACCTCATCTACTGGGACTGCGGGGATTACCTTGGCCTCGGCCCAGCGGCCCACTCCTGCATGGGCGGCAAGCGTTTCTACTACCCGCCTGATACGGATGCCTTTTTACACGATACCGCTGTCCCGGTGCTGGACGGCAGCTGCGGCGCGGAGGATTATCTCATTTTGCAGCTCCGCCTCCGCAAGGGGTTGAATCTGGAGGCTTACAAAAACCTCTACGGCAAGGAGTTCTCCACAGCACAACTTGCCTTTGTGCAAAACTGCGTCAAAGCCGGGTACGCCAATTTTGATGGCAAAACCCTGGCCCTGACCCCCGCCGGGCTCATCGTGCAGAACACCATTTTAGCGGAGCTCTTATAATCTTATCAAGAACAGCCCCCGCAGGCTTGCCGCAGGTCCGCGGGGGTCTTTCATTCCGCCAATTGGATCACCGGCCAGCCCAACGCCGCGATGGCGTCCCGGTCATGGGTGGCGAGGAGGACATTTTTGCCGCCGCCTCGCTCCCGGATGAGCGCGGCGGCTTTTTGCAGGGTCTCCGGATCCATCCCTGTGAACGGCTCGTCCAGCAGCAGGGTGTCGCTGGGGGCCAGCAGCGCCCGCAGGAGAGCCACCCGGCGCTTCTGGCCGCCCGAGAGCTTTCGGGCAGGCAGGACAAGGGCCGTCAAGTCCAATCCAAGTTGTTGAAAACAAGTTTCAATTTGCTCTTTGTATTGTGTTTCCAGCCCCGGAAGCACCAGTGCCACGTTCTGGACGGCATTCAGCTGAGGGCAGAGGCGGTCTTCCTGAAAGACGGCGCTCACCCGCCCCACCCCCTGCACACTGCCGGAGGTAGGCGTTTCCAGCCCCATGAGGACGCGCAGGAGGGTGGTCTTGCCCCAGCCGCTGGGGGCCCAGAGGACGGCAGGCTCCTCCACTGTAAGATTCAGGTCTTCAAAGAGCGTTTTCTCTCCAAAGCGTTTTGTCAGGTGCAAAATTTCCAGTTTGTTATGCTGCATCATACCGCCTCCTCGCCCAGTACCCGGGCCACCGCCTTGTCCAGCAGGGCCAGAAACAGTTTTTCAAAGGCCGCGCTCAGGACGATGATGACGAATGTCCAGGCAAACAGCTCCCCGGTGGAAAGGGTGATTTTGGCCCGGTAGAGGGCGTCACCGATGCTACCGTCCGGCAGGCCGATGACTTCCGCCGCCACGCCGCTCTTCCAGCAGATGCCCAGCGCCACGCTGCACCCCTGCCGGAACGCGGGCAGCACCGCCGGGAGCCAGATGGCTTTCACCCGCCGCCCCAGCGGCAGGCGGAACACCCGGGCCATTTCCAGCAGCTGCGGGTCGGCACTTTCCAGCCCGGTGCGCACCGCGCCGTACAGCACGGGCAGCACCATTAAAAAGCTGATGAGGATGGAGAGGCTTTTGCCGCTGACCCACACCAGCGCCAGAATGATAAAGCTTGCCACCGGCGTGGCCTTGACCAGTTGCATCACCGGGGCCAGCATGGCGTCCACCCAGAGCCAGCGCTCCGCCGCCACAGCCAACAGCACACTGCACACCCCGCCCAGCACAAAGCCCAGCAGAATGTGCCCGGCGCTGAACGCTACCCGCTGCCAGAACTCTGCCTGGGGCAGCAACTGCACCAGCGTGCCAAAGGCCTGCAGCGGCGACACCAGAAACACCTCCTGCCCGATGGCCATGGCAGCCCCCTGCCACACCACCAGCCAGAACACCACCGCCGCCAGCCAGAGGCGGCTTTTTTTTGTCTGCTTCATATCGTTTCCTTTCCTTGTTCTTTTCCCATATTTTACAGGCTTTGTGTCCTCTTTTTCAAGAGATTCCATCACGCAATAAAATACAATGTTTCACTTTTTCTTTTCTTGACATGAGTGCTGTTATACACTAAACTGGAAACCAGAAACCCACACCAGGGCACTTTTCCCCGATAGAAAGGACGATGCTTCATGCAAACCAACACCCTCCGCGGCAAAAAACAGCTACTGATCGGGTTCACCCTCTTTTCCATGTTTTTCGGAGCAGGCAACCTGATCTTTCCGCCCTATCTGGGGGCACAGGCAGGCACCCGCCTCTGGCTGGCCTTTGCCGGGTTTGCCGTCAGCGCCATCGGCCTGCCCATTGCAGGCGTGGTGGCCGTAGCCCGGGCCGGGGGGCTGCCCCAGCTGGCCGAGCGGGTGCACCCCCGGTTTGCGCAGGTCTTCTCCATTCTGGTATATCTCTCCATTGGGCCATGCCTCGCCATCCCCCGCACGGCCAGCACCTCGTTTGCGATGCTGGAACCGCTGGCAGGGGAAAGCACCGCGCTGCAGTGGGGCTACTCCCTCCTGTTTTTTGCAGTGGCCTTTCTGGTGGCCCAGCACCCGGAGAAGCTGACCCAGCGGCTGGGCAAGATCCTCTGCCCCGCCTTGCTGGCCCTGATCCTGCTGCTGTTTGCAGGCTGTCTGCTCCACCCGGCAGCAGCAGGCTACGGCACCCCGACCGCCGCCTACACCGCCCTGCCCGCCGTGCAGGGCATCCTGGACGGCTACCAGACCATGGACACTCTGGCCGGGCTGAATTTCGGGGCGGTCATTGCGCTGAACATCCAGGCCCTCGGTGTGACCGAACCCCGGGAGGTGGAGCGGGGCACCATCCGGGCCGGGTTCCTCGCCGCCGGGCTGTTTGCGGTGGTCTACGCCATGCTCACCCACATCGGCGGCATTGCGGGGGCCGCGTTCCCCGGCTGTGAGACGGGTGCCGAGACCCTCACCCTGCTGGCCAACGCCCTGTTTGGCCGGGTGGGCCAGGTGCTGCTGGCGGCCATCTTTATCATCGCCTGCTTCAACACCTGCGTGGGCCTCATCTCGGGTGTGAGCGAGTATTTCCACCAGCTCTGGCCGAAAGTTCCCTACACCGGGTGGGCCGCTTTCTTTGCCCTGACCAGTATGCTGCTGTCCAACATCGGGCTGGCAAGCATCCTCGAGCTCTCGGTCCCCATCCTCAACGCCATCTACCCGGCTGCCATCGTCCTCATCTTTCTGTCGTTCCTGCCCGGGCGGTTCCAGCGCTGCAGTGTTTACAGCTGGGCCATTGGGCTGGCGGCCTTGCAGAGTATCCCCGCCGCCCTGCCGCTGGGCCCGGTAGCTGCACTGGCCAACAACCTGCCGCTGGGTGCCCTCGGTTTCGGCTGGCTGCTTCCGGCTGCGGTTGGTATGGGAATCGGCTTCCTGAAAAAGTCCTGAAAAAAGCTGCCGCACGGCACTGTGCGGCAGCTTTTTTCTTACTCAAATGAGCTGCTTACTGGAACAGCTTCTTGACCCGATGCTGCACCTGCTGCGAGGTGGTGGGCTTGACCCAGTAGAAGTTGTCGTCCGGCAGCTTGCCGCCCACGGCTGCGGGGGAGGCATCGTAGAGCACCTGCAGGTAAGCGGAAATGTCTTTCTTCATCTCCTCGCCGCGGCGGTAGACAATGTTGCACTTGGGCAGAGCCTTTTTGGCGATGGCAGCCTTGGCCACCACACCGATCTCTTCACAGAGGGTGGCGGTGCCGTCGATGTCGGTGTTGGCGGCGTTGACGCTCTTCTCATAGTCATTCAGGAACGCCTGCACCACGTCGGGGTGATCCTCGGCGTAAGCGGTGCGGACCACCGTGACGCCGGTGATGAGCTGGGTATCACAGACCTTGTTCCACTCCTTGGTCAGGTCGAGGACCACACGGAGCTCGCTGTCTTTCATCTGGGCAGCGGTGACATAGGGCTGGGGCAACACGGCGATGGCGTCTTTCTTGGTGGCGGCCATCTGAGCGGTGACCTCAGAGGCCTCGCTGTAGTATTCGATCTTCACGTCCTTATCGGGGTTCAGGCCGTTCTTGGTGAGCAGGTAACGCAGGACGTACTCCGGCGTGGTGCCCTTGCCCGTGGAGAGGATGGTGCGGCCTTTCAGGTCTGCAAAGCTGTGGACGGTGTCCCCCTTTTCCACCACATACAGCACGCCCAGCGTGTTGACGGCCAGCACCTGGATGCCGCCGTTGGTCTTCTGGTAGAGGGTTGCCGCCAGGTTGGCCGGGATGGCCGCCATGTCCAGATTCCCCTTGATGAGCTTTGGCACGATCTCATCGGCCGCGCCATAGAGCTGCAGGTCGTAATCCATGGCGGCGGTGCCGTTCTTCTCCATGGAGAGCAGATTGACCAGACCCATGGTGGTGGGGCCTTTCAGGCCCGCGATGCGGAGGGTCTTGGCCGACAGCGTTTTTGCCGAGGCCCCGCAGGCCAGCAGGCTGACCAGCATGACCACCGACAGCAGCAGAGATGTCAGTTTTTTCATCATCAGAAACTTCCTCACTTTCTATTTTTGCCCTTGCGAGAAATAAAATTTGCAAAAAACATTTGCTTTACGGGCTCAAGTTTACTATAATGAAAGAAAAAATACCGTTGCGCACGCAACGGAATTGCAGATGGGCGGTGAGGGCCCGGGTCAAACCTCACGGAATGGATATGGAAAACTACCTGCCGCTGTTACAAACCACTTCACTCTTCGCCGGGCTGGAACAGCCTGCCCTGCGGATGCTCCTGCGGGATCTGTGCGCCGTGGTGCGCAGTTATGGCCGGGGCGAAACGCTGGTGCAGGCCGGGCACTCCAACCGCCGGGTGGGGGTGGTGCTCTCGGGCACCATTCAGGCCTACCGTCCCGCGCCGGGAGGCTCCCACCTGCCCATCACCCACATGGAGGCAGGGGGCGTCTTTGGCGATGTGCTGGGCGGCTCCAGCCTGGCCAGCCCGATAACGGTGGTGGCCGAGTGCCCCTGCGAGGTACTGCTGCTCCCCTATGACCGGCTGCTCCAGCCCGGCAGCGACCCCGCCCGCCAGCAGGTGCTGCAAAATCTGGTACGGACCATCAGCGATAAATATTTCCTGCTCTCCCGCCGGGTGGACCTGCTCATTTTAAAGAGCCTGCGGGCCAAGGTGTGCGCCTACCTCCTCAGTGAGGCCGAGTATCACCACAGCATGACCTTTACCATCCCCTACTCCCGCATCCAGCTGGCGGATTACCTCAACTGTGACCGCAGCGCCCTCTCCCGGGAGCTGAGCCTCATGCAGCGGGACGGCTTGTTGGAGACCTACCGCAGCAGCTTTAAAATTATGGATGCGGAAGCATTGAGAGGGATGGTGTTGTAACAATGTCCAAGCCGATACTCTGGATCGTGATCCCCTGCTACAACGAGGAGCAGGTGCTGCCCATCACGGCCCCGATGTTTTTACAGAAGATTCACGACCTGACCGCCGCAGGGCTGGTCAGCGACCAAAGCCGGGTGCTGTTTGTCAACGACGGCTCCCGGGATAAGACATGGGAGCTCATCACCGGGTTTGCAAAAGAGGATGAGCATTTCATCGGGATCTCTCAGAGCCGGAACCGCGGCCACCAGAACGCCGTGCTGGCCGGTTTGATGGAAGCCCTGCACAGCGGCAGCTGCGATATCACCATCTCCATCGACTGCGACGGCCAGGACGACATCAACGCCATGGATGAAATGGTGCACAAGTATCTGGAGGGTGCCGAGGTGGTATACGGCGTGCGGAGCCGCCGGGACACAGACACATTTTTCAAGCGCTTTACTGCCGAGGGATTCTATCACCTGATGAACGCCCTGGGGGCCGACATCGTCTTCAACCACGCCGACTACCGGCTCATCAGCACCCGGGTTCTGGAAAGCTTTGCCGACTACCGGGAAGTCAACATCTTCCTGCGGGGCATGGTGCCGCTGGTGGGTTTTCCCAGCGAGGTAGTCACCTACGAGCGGCATGAGCGGCTGGCCGGTGACAGCCACTATCCCCTGAGCAAGATGCTGGCCCTTGCGTTCGACGGCATCACCAGCCTGAGCAACAAACCCATCCGGCTCATTACCGGAGCCGGTATCGTGGTCAGCCTGATCAGCTTTATCGGGGTGATCTGGGCCATCGTGCAGGCCGTCCGGGGCAGCGTGGTGGCCGGCTGGGCCTCCACCGTTTGCATCGTCTGCTTCATGGGCGGTGTCCAGCTCATCTGCCTGGGCGTCATCGGCGAATATATCGGCAAAATTTATATGGAAACCAAGGCCCGGCCCCGCTATATCATCAGCGAGCGCACCTGGGCCCCCTACGAAAGGAAGTACCACGGATGAGCAAACAGAGCTGGAAAGGCAGCACCCTTTTGAACCCGGAACCGCCCGTTCTGGTATCCTGCGGCGGGCTGGAAAAACCCAACCTCATCACCATCGGCTGGACAGGCACCATCTGCACCCAGCCCAGCATGGTGTCCATCAGCGTCCGCCCCGAGCGGTTCAGCCACCATCTGATCAAAGAGAGCGGGCAGTTTGCCATCAACCTGCCCACCGAGAGCCTTGTCCGCGCCGTGGACTGGTGCGGCGTCAAGAGCGGCCGGGAGATCGACAAGTTTGCTGCCTGCGGCCTCCACGCCGCGCCGGGCTCTGTGCTGACGGACTGCCCCATTTTAGAGGAAAGCCCGCTGAATCTTGAGTGCAAGGTGACGCAGGTCATCCCGCTGGGCAGCCATGATCTGTTTTTGGCGCAGGTCGTCGCCTGTGATGTGGACGAGAGCCTGCTGGACGAGAGCGGAAAGCTCTGCCTCGACAAAGCCAAACTGATCGTCTACAGCCACGGCGAGTATCTGGCCCTGGGCAAAAAGCTGGGAACATTCGGCTACAGTGTCCGGAAGAAAAAGCCCCGGCGAAAATAAAGTGCATCCAATCACAGCCCCCGGACAGTTCCTCTTCCAAAGAGGAGCATCCGGGGGCTGATTTGTTTTCTGATACAAAGAGCTTTTTACTCATCCAGCTGCACCACGCTCTGCTGACTTTGTTCCGGCAGGTACAGCTGTCACGGTAGACGTTCCTAAACTCCAGCACCCGGTTCGGATGCTGGAGTTCTTGGTGGGCGCGGGTGGATTGCGCGAGCCGCGCATCTAAAAAAGCCCCGCAGGGGCTTTTTTGCCGCCGGGACGGATGGCGGCGGCCGATGCTGTTCGAATCCACCCGCTACGATCCCCTTGATCTGTTTCTACAAAACAGAAACTCCAGCATCCGGTTCGGATACTGGAGTTCTTGGTGGGCGCGGGTGGATTGCGCAAGCCGCGCATCTAAAAAAGCCCCGCAGGGGCTTTTTTGCCGCCGGGACGTATGACGGCGGCCGATGCTGTTCGAATCCACCCGCTACGATCCCCTTGATATGTTTCTACAAAACAGAAACTCCAGCACCCGGTTCGGATACTGGAGTTCTTGGTGGGCGCGGGTGGATTGCGCGAGCCGCGCATCTAAAAAAGTCCCGCAGGGGCTTTTTTGCCGCCGGGACGGATAGCGGCGGCCGATGCTGTTCGAATCCACCCGCCTGCGTGAGTTTGCTGTTTGTGCAAAAGAAAAACGCTCGTGTATTTCTACACAAGCGTTCTCTTGGTGGAGCGAAGCAACCTAAATCCGAACCATTGCCCTCTGGGGCATCTTTGGCAGCAATCTCATCGAACGTGATGGTTTTTGTGCCGTCTTTGTAGTTGAATGCAATCAAAACTTTTTCATCATAGAGATAAACAGCATTCACGAACGTATTGATAAGCGTTTCCCGGTGGCTTTTCACGTTCGGGTCGAGTTTGCGGAAGTTGGTGAGCCAAAATTTCACAAAATCTGCGCTGACTTTCGGTTTCGCCAGCTTTTCTTCCGCGATGCGGATTTCCAACTCTTTCTGCTGAGCCTCCAACTTTTCCAAGCGTCCTTTGGTCGAGCTGGTCAGTACACCTGCCTGAATCGCATTTAACAGATTCTCGATGCCGTTCTCTATATCCTTCATCTGCTTTTCCAGCAGGGGCAGCACCGTGTTCTCCTGTTCCTGAAGAATCATCACCGCATCCACGATGGACTGGATACTGTCATCGTCACGAATCAGCTTCATGGTTTCGCAGACTACCAGATCTTCCAGCCACTCTTTACGGACGGTCTTTTTCTTGCAGGTCTTGAAACGCTTCGCGGTGGCGCACTTGTAATAATGATGAACGACCTTGTTTCTACCCGTACCGCACTCGCCGAACATCATCGCGCCGCACATTCCGCAGAACAGCTTGGTGGTGAGCAAGTAATCGTCCTCGGCCTTGTGGCGGGCAGGAGCGCGGCTGTTCTTCTTGATTTTTTGCTGCACTTCTTCAAACAAGTCCTTGTCCACGATGGCCGGGATGCTGTCGGGCATCACAATGTCCTTGAAGTGGTTTTCTCCGATGTACCGTTTGTTCGTCAACAGCTTCTGAACACTGTTGTAGGTAAACTTCTGATTGCGGTTGGTGGTCACGCCACTGTCGTTCAGCCAGTTCATCAGTTCCTTCATGGTCGCACCATCGTTGTACCGCTGAAAGGCTTCTACCACAAAGGGAGCTTTCAGCGGGTCGATTTGAAAGAACTTCTCTTCGTCCACCTTGAAGCCAATGGGAATCGTGCCGCCGTTGTACTTCCCCTTCAGAACATTCTCGGTCATGCCGCGCACGACCTTTTCAGAAAGCTCTGCCGAGTAGTATTCGGCCATGCCGGTGAGCATACTCTTGACCATGATACCCGCAGGGCTGTCAGAGATAGGCTCCGTGGCAGATACCAGCTTGACATGATTTCGTTCCAACTGGTACTCATAGTGGGCCGAATCATAGCGGTTTCGGGCAAAACGGTCAAGCTTCCAGACCAGCACAATGTCAAACAACCGTTTCTCGCTGTCCTTGATCATCTGCTGGAAGTCCGGACGGTTATCGGTTTTGGCGGAAAGGGCACGGTCAATGTAGTGCTTGACCACGGTAATGCCGTTCTTTTCGGCATAAGCCGTACATTCACGAATCTGACCTTCGATGGATTCTTCGCGCTGGTTGTCGCTGGAATAGCGAGCGTAAATCACGGCGGTCATGCAAACACCCCTTTCACTTCATTCTCCGCAGACGGCGCACAAGGTCGGATGCACTGTACAGCACACGCGCCACCGACACGGCATCCTCGCCCACGATGTAGAACACCGAGTAGTTATCCACCAGCATCTGCCGCAGCCCTTGGGTGCGCTCCGGCTCGCTTTCCACCAGCGCACAGCGTTCCGGCAGAATGTTCAGCGACTGAATGGCTTCTGCAATGCGGTTATACTGCCCCATGGCCGTGTCAGTCTCCAGCAGACGGTCAGCAATGTAGCTGTAAATCTGCTCCATATCACTGAGGGCTGCATGGGAAATTTTTACGTCATACTGCTTCATCTGTGCTGTTCCCTGAACTGTGTGAATGCGCTTGCGGCATCCACGGTATCACCGTTTTGAATCTCTTTGATGCCCACCTGCAAGGCTGCATGAAGCTGGCCATCGGTCATGGTGTCAGCGTTCAGAGCCGCAGGAGCCTTCGGCAAGGACAGAGAGAAGGGAATGCCGCCAGTCAGGGTGATCTGGCGCAGGTACATATCAATGGCCGTTGCCATTGGGATACCGAGCTGCTTCAGCACGTCTTCGGCCTGCTGCTTAACGGTGGGGTTGACACGAAGATTGAGTGTCATCGTTTTTTCCATGGTTATCACCTCAATTTTATTGTAACGCATTTTGCGTTGCAAGTCAATCAAGCGCGAAGCCGCTATTGAAATTCTCTGTATTGCACAATATATTCGTCGTTAAATTGTTTAAAACGCAGAATATTCATTCGTTAGAATAAATCTTTGGAGTACGCCCAGTTTGTGCTGGGTGGTGAGATTGAGCATTATCTCTCACTCAGCTGTGACCATGGCAGATTTAGAGGATTGACCTTTAATTGGAATATACAGATAAAACCGACAGCCCTCTACTTGCAGTCGTTGCAAATAGAGGGCTGTCTATTATTAACTACGCATTTTAACAATGATTTTTCTTTTCAACAAGCATTCCGATAATAAACGAAAGTAGGAAAACGAGCAGCCAAATCAAAACTCCGTAGTGTGCCTTGAGCTGCCATACTTTTCCTATATACATATCCGGCGTGATTTTTGTGGCGTTTATTTTGATAATAAAATCGCCCAACACTTGTCCGATCAAAATTCCTGTCCAGTTTCCAGCTGTTGTGATAAGAGCTGCTCTATACATTTCCAGAAAACAGAAAGTAACAGATGCAACCCATAAACACAAATAATAATGGGCTGCTGTCCATTCAAACAAGTAGACTTCATGAAACACTGTTTGAGAAAGAAGATAGCACACCACATATGCTAAAAATACGATCAGCAAAAATCCGAGACAAGTTTTCTTTTTTGATGCTGTGTTCTTCATACGGCTTTTGAATCCTATTCCAATGTGTACTGCCATCTTTGCGTTTCATTATAAAACAGCTTGGTTGCTTACTTCGATACTATTTCGACAGTTGGCATTTTGCCTTCCAATCCGAGTTCGTCATCTTCTGCAACTCTATAATTGGTAACATTTATTGAATACATATAATCTGAAATATTTGGATTTTCTTCATCGTCTGGAAGTTCAACTTCAAAAGTCTCAAACTCAAACACATAAGCTGTTCCTTCAATAAGTTCACCAGTTAAGTCTTTCTGGAAATGAAGCAAAAATGGTCTGTCCTGAAAGAAGTGAACAACTGCAACCGTTTTTCCCGGCAGCGCATAGTAATCGGGCAGGAGTTGCTCAACAGTAGCCGTAAAAGAACCCGAAAACTGTGCAAAATGCTTTTGGCTTTCGGTCATTTGCTGTTTCCCGTCATTATACCCTGCCTCGTAGCCAGCGGCATAGCCTTCTTCGTATTCCGCATTGTGCGCATCTGAACTTTGAGCATTATTTCCACAGCCAACCAATGTAAGTACTAGCATAAGGCCAAGAACTATTGTAGCCATCTTTTTCATACTGTTTCCTCCTTCCATGTTTTTCTTCGCCTTTATCGGACTTTTCCACAGTTTTTGCAAAATCGTTCGGAAGAATCATTTAATGTTCCACAGTCCGGGCAGTACCACCTACCATCTGGCATCGGTTCAACAGGCGAAGGCGTTTGGTGCGCCTTTGCCGGAGTTTGATTGGATGGTGCAGTAAACAACGGCGCAATATTCACATCTCTGCGTCCAACGCCAGCAAGGCTTCTAAAATCCCACGACTTAACTTCTTGTGCCAGCGTCCGTTTTGGTTCAATATACTGACCACACCGCTGGCAATATCGAACACCCAGCCTGTTTTCATAGCCGCAATTTTTACAAGTCATCAAAACTCCCTCCTTGCTTTTTGTTTATATAACGAAATTTAAGCCTGATTTATTTCGTTTGTTTACAAAATTTTCCAAAATCGTATAGATGCACATAAACTTCCTGAAAATTTGTAGCACAATCGCAATCTTCTTTTAAATAAACACGCTAT
>NZ_PRLE01000019.1 GCF_003287495.1 Faecalibacterium prausnitzii | reverse complement strand
GTAGCCGTAGGAGAACCTGCGGCTGGATCACCTCCTTTCTAAGGAGTCAGGCAGGAAGCGAAACATCCAAGATGATTCGCTTCCTGGAACAGGTGACAAGTTCAAGTAGAGTAGATATTGTTCGATTTTGAGGGCCCTGAAAAGGGTTACTCAAAACCTGATGTGGGGGTTTAGCTCAGCTGGGAGAGCACCTGCTTTGCAAGCAGGGGGTCAAGGGTTCGATTCCCTTAATCTCCACCACATGGGCCAATAGCTCAGCTGGCTAGAGCACACGACTGATAATCGTGAGGTCGATGGTTCGAGTCCATTTTGGCCCACCATGTGATGAAGAATCAGAGTTACAGGAAACTGGGCTCTGAGGGAACATCACCAAAGACGTACCTTGAAAACTGAATAATAACTGCGAAACAAAGATTATAGTAAGTTCTTTTAAGAAATATTACAATTTCAAAAGGAAGGGTAACATAATCTTCGTTGGCAAGAGAGAATCAAGAGGATACCAAA
>NZ_PRLE01000018.1 GCF_003287495.1 Faecalibacterium prausnitzii | reverse complement strand
CGTTTTATGAAAATTACACGAGATAAAATGTTTTTTTCAAAAGATCTTATTCATACACTGGCATATGTCGGAATGTTCGTGGCGGCAATTATATCGGTTGGAGCGTGTAAGTCTGGTATTTGGGTGGCTGCGATATTAGCATGGATTGTAGCAGGTATAATTATCGGATTGGCGATTATTTCCGACTATAAAAAGGCAGAACTTTTGAAAAATGGAACAAGAATCATCGGAAAGGTTACAGCAACAAAACGAGTACATATAAAATTTCATATGAGTACCTACCACCTTGCCGATGAAGATGTAATCTATCCATATGTGGTACATTATCAGTATAAAGTTAAAGGTGAAACCTATAATGGAAAGTCGCAGTGGTTTTGGTTCAATCCATGTATTCCGAAAGGGGCACCAATAAAAATTTTAGTAGACCCAAAGAATCCGGCCCGAAGTACAGTTCTCAAACCAGAAAGCTAAAGATGGCTTTCAATCGAGGTAAAACAAAAAGTTTATCCTTATAGCGTGTTTATTTAAAAGAAGATTGCGATTGTGCTACAAATTTTCAGGAAGTTTATGTGCATCTATACGATTTTG
>NZ_PRLE01000017.1 GCF_003287495.1 Faecalibacterium prausnitzii | reverse complement strand
TTGGCGTTGCCGCACTTGTAGTAATAGTAGGTGTTTCCCATGTGGCTGGTGCCGCTTTCGCCACCCATCAGGGTGCCGCACTTGCCACAGAACAGCTTGGTGGTCAGCAGATATCTCACATCCTCTTTTGCAGGCCGACCATGGGCGATCCTGTTCTGCTCAAAACGCTGCTGCACCCGATCAAACAGGTCCTGGTCAACAATAGCCGGAATGCCGCCCGGCGTCACAATGTCCTTGTAGCGGTATTCGCCGATGTAGCGGCGGTTGCGGAAGATCTGGAAGAAGCTGTTCTTCACGAACGGCTTCCCGGTGCGGGTGCGCAGCCCTCGCCCGTTCAGGGATGCCGCAATCTTCTCAGCCGGTTCGCCGTCGGCATACCGGGTGAAGATTTCCTGCACGATGGGAGCCGTCTCCGGGTCGATATGGTACAGCCTGTCCTCCTTGCCAATGGTGAAGCCCAGCGGCACCACACCGCCGTTGTACTTGCACTGGAGGGCGTTTTCGCGCTCACCGCGCGCCACTTTCAGGGCGAGTTCGGCGGAATAGTATTCCGCCATGCCAATCAGCATACTCTCCACCATAATGCCTTCAGGCCCCTGCGAGATGGGTTCCATG
>NZ_PRLE01000001.1 GCF_003287495.1 Faecalibacterium prausnitzii | reverse complement strand
ATAAGATATCCCACTGATTCAATCAGGTAAGATCCCTTGAAGACTACAAGGTTGATAGGCACGATGTGTAAGTGGAGTGATCCATTCAGCAAGAGTGTACTAATAGATCGAGGGCTTGACCACAATTCGCTTGAGACTCTCAGAGTCAACGAAAAAATGTGAGCAGTGATTATTCAGTTTTGAAGGCACGTCCTTCTAAGAAACACTGGACAAACAGTAGACCGTATGGGATACTGAGCCAGTCATATGGTCGGTGACGATGACGGTGAGGTTCCACCTGTTCCCATTCCGAACACAGAAGTTAAGCTCACTCGTGCCCAAGATAGTTCGCTGGAAACGGCGCGTGAAAATAGGTAGTCGCCGACTTTTATATGGCCCGTTGGTCAAGCGGTTAAGACAGAGGCCTCTCACGCCTTTAACATCGGTTCGATTCCGGTACGGGTCACCATATGCACCTCTAGCTCAGTTGGTAGAGCAACTGACTCTTAATCAGTGGGCCCAGGGTTCGAGTCCCTGGAGGTGCACCAGATATTGAACGTCAAATCGTAAGATTTGGCGTTCTTTTTTGTTATGTAACCCCGAAAAATCGGGGCCTGCACGGTCAATGCACGGTTTTTGCACGGTTGGTGTTTTCGTTGGAATCCTCTGCATGGGCTGGAATTGCTTTGAAATGCGTGGTAAATTTTGCATCAGGTCAGCAGAGCCAGACGGAGCTGTGCCTTTACTTCGGGGTCTGCATTCTTCAGAAGTTCCAGCAGAGCAGTCATAGAGATGGTCGGTTCGCCTTCGGTGGGTACAACCTGCGGGCTGGGGCTTTCCTGTTTGGCATAGAACTCTTCCTCAAACTTCCTACCCAACTCCACACGGGAGGACTGCTGGATATGGGCGTAGGTGTTTACCAGCATATCCGCCGTAGCGTGACCCGTTGTGCCCTGAACGGCCTTCACATCGCCGCCGGAGATCATCAACTGATAGGTTGCGCTGGAATGCCGCAGACCATGGAAAACAATACGGGGGAACTCCGGGTGTGCGTCCTGCCATTTCAGGAACTTCTTGCGGATGAGCACAGGCTCGATCGCCAGACCGTTGGGCAGACGGAACAGCATACCGCTGTCATGGTAGCGTGTCGGATCTTTCATCTCGTCTGCCGCTAACTGATTCAGCCACTTCTTTAGCTCTTCTTTTAGAGCAGAGGTCATGAAGATGGTGCGGCAGGAAGACGCCGTTTTGGTACTTTTCAGGATGAGGGAAGTGGTGCTGCGCTCCAGCTTGTCCGGGAATACCTTGATGATGCAGCCATCGTCCACTTGGTTCAGGGCTTCTTTTCGCACCCGCTGCATGGATTTGTTGATACGGAAGGTTCCGATGCCATCTGCTGCGTCAAAATCAAGATCTTCCGGGGTCAGACCTACGATCTCACCCTCTCGCAGTGCGCCCACCAGAGTGAGATGCACCGCCAGATGCAGGATAGGGTCCTCCATGCTGTCCAGAGCCGCTCGCATTTCCTCCACCGTCCAGATGGTGCGCTCTTGTGTGGACTTCTTAGGGCTGTCCACAGGGACCGGGCTTTTGACGAGGATGCCCCACTCTACGGCGTACTGAAACGCTGTACCCAGCAGCCGATGCACTTCGTGGATCGTCGTGCCAGAAAGGAACCGCTGCTTCTGCTTTTCGGTCAGTTCCTGCTTCTTTCCCTCGATATACGAGCCACAGGGCGTTTTGCTCAGGGTCGTATAAAGATTCTCCATGTGATAGGGTCTGAGTTTCTGCATCTCCATATCACCGATATAGGGGATAATCAGATTCTGGATGGTGGAAAGGTTGGATTCGTAGGTCTTGGGAGCCCACTTGTGTTTGCTGCACTGCTTGGGCAGCCAGTCCATCAGGAACTCTGCCACCGTCACCGAGGACGGGATCAGGAAGGTTCCCGTTGCCAGCTCGTGTTCGATTTGTTTCTTTCGGTTCGTTGCCTCCTCTTTGGTGGGAAAGCTCTCCCATTTGTCGCAGCTCTTGCCGTGTTCATCTTCGTAGGTGTAGCGGACGCTGTAAGAGTTGCCACGCTTCGTAATATATGCCATACTGTTGCCTCCTTATCAAGCTGCCCGGTTGAGCCACGCATCGAAGCTGTCTTTCGGGACACGGATGCTTCCGCCTACCCGCAGGACGCGGAATTCGGTGGTGCGGTTGCACAGGTTGTAAGCAGAGCGCAGGCTGATGGCCAGCATTCGTGCGATTTCTTCCACCGTGTACACCAGCTTCGTGGTTGCCGGGCTGTCAGTCGGAGACTTGACGGCATTGGTTTGAGTGACCACTACCATTGTAGTGGGATTCAAGTCCTTTTGCAAGAACTTATTCGTATAATTTTCGGATTTCACAGTTTCGGTCATGTCAGGCCGATTCATATTCATAGGCAGACCTCCAATTCCTTGTAACCGAACGCCTGTAACCGGGCAGGAAAACTCTCTTTTTCTGCACACAGGCTGTCCGATGCACTTTATACTTTTTCTTATCTTTTTAAGGTTACATGGTTACAGAAAGCGGAAAACGCAGCAATCATGCGGTTTTTGCGCTGTAACTGCAGCGTAACCAAACCTGTAACTGACCGTGTAACCGCTGTCCATCAGAAGGGAAATCCCAGTTGCTGGGCTTCCGCATCCGACATTTCGGAGAAATTTTCAGCCCCGGTTTCGGGGCTGGTTACGCGCTCCCAGCCTTTCTGAACGCCGTACTTCGGGTAACGCTTGGCGGTCTTGTGAGCCTGCCAGCCTTGGATATCGCCGCGCGAAATTCCTGTGTTCATGATCTCGCAGATAGCGCGGGTCTCCCACTCTGCCGGGATGTTGGTGTTGCCCAGTGCCTCCGCATAGAGCTGCTTGGAACACACCCGGTCACCCGTGTAGTCCTCCAGAAAGGCATAGATCATATCCGCCTGCGCGTCCTCCTGCATGAAGTCCTGTTGATGGGCTTGCAACGTTTCCTGCATGGCGGGGCTGAACGCCAACCTGTAGTCGCCGCTGTTGTAGATGGTCATGGCTTCTGCCCAGAGCTGGTCGATATAGGCGCGAGATTCCTCCTCATTGTCCAGAATGTGGACTTCGGCCAGTTCCGCATCCACCGGAACAGGGATGAAGCGGCGGTTGCCTGTGCGGTCACGGGGCAAAAAATCCTGCCGGTTGGTCGTGCCAGCAAAGACGCACTGGCGCAGACGGTCGGCAGGATGGGTCTCGTAGGGGACTTTAAAGGTCTCCTTCTGCTTGCTGAGAAAGCTCTTGATCTCCTCGATGCTCTTGGCATTGGCGGTGGCAATCATCTCCGACATTTCGATGATCCAGTGACCTTGCAGCTTGCGGTACACGTTGTCGTCGTCCAGCCGACGCAGGTCATCTGAGAACCACTCGTCCTTGACCGCCAGCAGACGGAAGAAGGTGGACTTCCCCGCACCCTTGCCCGCCCACCAGACAGAGCATGGTCTCAAATTTGCATCCCGGCTGGAATACCCGCTTGATGGCTCCCAGCAGGAATATCTTCATAGCTTCGCAAGTGTACTCGTCCTCCGCAGCACCGAGGAAGTGGTGCAGGACATGGGCTATCCGCCCCGTCCCATCCCATTTCAGGCCGTTCAGGTAGTTCCGGATGGGATGGTAGCGGTTTTCGTTGGCAACGATGCGGATGGTGGATTCGATCTTCTTTTCGCTGGAAATACCGTATTTCTCCATCCGGCGCAGAATATACTTCATGTCGGTATCGTTCAGGGTCTTGCCGGAGCAAGGCCACTCCACAGGCTTTACGATGTCGATACGCTCGCTCAACAAGTTCATCCAGATGGCATCGGCCAGCACGTGGTCATTCTGCAAAATCGTGATGCAGTTTTGAATCGTTCGCTGGATTTCACCGTTGGAGTGCTTGGTCAGCATCTCCTTCACATCCTCAACGGTTCGAGGAGGGCGTTCTTCTTCATTGACTTCTTTACTCAATAAACATCACCTCGTACTATTATTGAAAACGACTTTTCGAGTTTTCCGCAAGATGCGGTTCTCCGGGCTTCCGCTGTGTCTGCTCTGCCTGCAAGCGGTTCAGCAGTTGCAGAACGGAATCCCGCGCTTTCTCCTTGACCTGCTCCTTGCCTTTCTGCCGGACTTCCGGCTTCAGCAGCTTCTCCTGCAGGTGGGCGGCGGTGGTCTGCATAGTCTTGAGGAACTTGTCCAGCACGGTGTCCAACCGATGGGCGGCATACATGGAGATACCCCTCCTTTCACTGGCGTTACGGAAAAACAATGTGGTCAATTTGACCACATTGTTTTCTGGTAACTGAGGAATCAACGTTTAGCCGTTCTCCCTGCATGGCTTTCCTGCCCCCTTCCGGCGGCGTTTTCCGGCTCTCCCTTGCGGGGTCATCGCCGTGTATCCCATGCAGACGGTCATGCGGTTTTCAAGGTGCGGTGCTGGATTTGGCAACAAAAAATCGCCACACAACAACCTGAACCTGACCATCCCTTCCGGGATGGCCTTGGTTCGGGTTCGTTATGTAGCGATAGAAAGTTAAAAATTTGCTCCGGCTCCTTCGGGAGCCGAGCTGGAACTCTAAGTAAATATGTTATATTAAATTGTTGGAATAGGTTACCACAAAAATCGAGCCGTGTCAGCGCGAACTTGTCGGGGCGAGGCCCCTCCATCTTGCTGCGCAAGACCGTTCTGTCGCTTAAAAGCCCCACTGGGGCTTTCATTGCTGCGCTACGCTTCGCAAACGTGAACTTGTCGGGGCGAGGCCCCTCCATCTTGCTGCGCAAGACCGTTCTGTCGCTTAAAAGCCCCACTGGGGCTTTTATTGCTGCGCTCCACTGCGCAAACGCGAACTTTTGAGAACACGCTGATTTCGGCAGCTTGCAAGAAAACACAAGGGAAACTTTGGCAAAAAGAGAGAGGGCCGGACGGTGCCGGCCCTCTTGACAGAATGATGAGATGCTCAAAAACTTCTGCTGCTTTTATTGCGGTTTTCAAAAATAGCGCCGAACAGAACGGCATATTTACGATATGCAGTTTGCGCATACTACTGCGGTGGGAAAATAGAATCAGGCAAAAGGATAAAGTGTCGGCAGGAAAAATACGGACACGACAATGAGGATGAGCGCCAGCGGGGTACCACATTTGAGATAATCCTTCAAGGTGTATCCGCCCGGCTCGATGATCATGATCTGGCAGGGAGCTGCCATGGGGGTCATGATGGACACACAGCTGGCTGTGATCACGCCGACCACGGCAGCACGGGGGTCTACGCCCATGCGGATACAGGCGGAAGTGACCAGTGGGATGAAGATGGTCAGGGTAGCCAGATTGGACATGACCTGTGTCAGAATGAAGGGAACAAGGAAGAACACCAGCATAATGATGTACGGATTGGTGGTATTGCCCAGCAGGCGGATCATCCAGTCTGCCACCACATCGCCTGCACCGGTGGTCTGGATGGCGTCCGACAGAGCCAGCACACCGGCAAACAGGAAAATGGTCGGCTGGTGGATGGAGTTGAGAGCTTCCTTTTCGGTCAGCACACCCGTCAGCACCAGAGCGGCAGCGCCGATGCAGGAAGTGAGATACATCTTGACACCAATGACATTTTCCAGCAGCATCATTGCAATGGAGACCAGAACGATCAGGACAGCCAGTTTGCGCTTGAAGGGGCTGAGTCTTTCGCTCTCAGAAGCCGTATGTGTTGCATCTGAAAACTGCTCGTTGGGAATATCCGGCATCAGCTTATAGCCAACAAAGGTCATGTACAGGATGGCGATGGTCAGCATCGGGATGCGCGCAATGGTGAAATCCCAGATGTGCAGCGGTGTCGGTGCGCCGGCCTGCATCATGACATCGTTCCATGCCATGTTGGAAGCACCCTGACCGAGAAAGGTCATCTGGGTGGCAATGTTGGCACAGGCCATAGAAGGATACAGCAGCTTGCTGCGGCTCACGCCGATGTCGTTCGCAATGCCTACCAGCAGCGGGATCATGATAGCGGCAGTTGCGGTGGCACTGGTGATGGCGCCCAGAAACGCACCTGCCACGCAGGAAAGAAAGATCAGCATCCGCATATTGTCCTTGTAGCGGATGACCAGACTCTGAGCTTTGTCAATCAGGGGCGTTTTGGTCAGCCCTGCACCGATGACGAACATGGCTACGAACATGACTACGTTCGTGTTGATGAAGCCGCCAAAGGCCTCGGCAGGGGTCTTGATGCCGGTGAGGATCAGCGCCAGAATGATGCCGGTAGAAATGACCGAGAACGGGACTTTACCGGATACAAAGGCGATGATCGTTACAAGCAGGATGACCAGTGTGATTTCCAATGGGTTCATGGAAGTTTCCTCCTGTGGATGGTTTCGTTTGGATGAACCAATAATGCCCCGGACACCTTTGCGCGGGAAAGGCATCCGGGGTAAACTGCGGAGAACAAATACGTGGCAAATTAAGCTGAGCAAGAAACTTAGGGTAAGAAAAACGATTTAGGAGAATCGTATGAAAGGAAATAATGAGTGAAGTCTGTCCCCCGCTGAGAGGATATCCGGATTACTTAATAAAGCCGACGTGCTTGCAGATCTCTTCGATGGCCTTTTCCTTGCGCTCATTGAAGATGACCTTGTTCTCTTCGAACAGGTTGCGGCCCTCAGCGTCGATGGAAACGATCAGGGGGCCAAACTCGTTAACGTGGCAGTGCCACAGAGTTTCCGGCATACCGAGGTCACGCCACTGGGCCTCGACGATCTCCTCCACCTCGGTGGCAGCCACAACGGCGTTACCGGCAGGGAAAACACAGTGGATGGCACCGAACTCCTTGCAGGCGCGCTCGGTGTTGGGGCCCATGCCGCCCTTGCCCACGATGACGCGGACACCGGACTTCTGCACGAACTCATACTCGAACTTCTCCATACGCATGGAGGTGGTGGGGCCCACAGACACCATCTCGAACTTGTCGTCCTCCAGAGGGCGAATGATGGGGCCGGCGTGGAAGATGGCAGCGTCCTTGACGTCCACAGGCAGCGGGCGGCCCTCTTCCACGAGGCGGCGGTGCGCCACGTCACGGCAGGTGGTCAGGTCGCCGTTCAGGTAAACGACATCACCGATATGGATGTCCTTCAGGTCCTCTGCGGAGACCGGAGTAGTAAGGATCTTTTTTCCGTCTTTAATGGTCAGCATTACAAAGTCACCCCCGAATGAGTATCAATGGTGTAGTTCAGATCTTTATCAAAAATGATGTGGCCGCGGCGATGGCTCCAGCAGCCCACGTTGACGGCAACGCCGATGGCAGAAGGATGGCGGGCAGTGTTCTCGATGTGCACGCCCATGACGGAGTACTTGCCGCCCATGCCCTGAGGACCAAGGCCGATGGAGTTGATGCCGTCCTCCAGCAGCTTCTCCATATAGGCTGCACGCTCGTTCTCGTTGTGGCTGCCCAGAGGACGCATCAGAGCCTTCTTGGACAGCAGAGCGGCGGTCTCAACAGAGGTGGCAACGCCCACGCCCACCAGCAGCGGAGGGCAGGCATTGATGCCGTAGCTGGTCATGACATCCATGACGAACTTGGTCACACCTTCGTAACCTGCACCGGGCATCAGAACCATGGCCTTGCCCGGCAGGGTGCAGCCGCCGCCTGCCATATAAGCGTAGATCTCACACTTGTCGCTGTTCGGGATGATATCCCACCAGACGGTAGGAGTGCCTTTGCCGACGTTGCGGCCGGTGTTGAACTCATCGAAGGTTTCAACGCTGTTGTGGCGCAGGGGTGCTTCGAAGGTAGCCTTGACCACAGCCTCCTTCAGCAGACCCTCCACCTCGCCGATGAGGGGAAAGTCCACGCCGCACTTTACCCAGAACTGGAGCACACCAGTATCCTGGCAGCTGGGGCGGTTCAGCTCCTTGGCCAGCTTCTGGTTCCGCTTCATGGTCTCATAAATGACCTTGGACAGAGGAGCATCCTCCTGTGCGCCCAGCTCATCGAGCTTGGCAATGATGTCGTCCGGCAGCACCTTGGCGATATGGCTCACAAAGTTTGCCATATAGGTCGTCATCTGCTGCACCTGTTCTTGTTTGTTCATTCCAATGCCTCCTTAGCTTTGGTACATTTTGCGCGTTGGTTCACTCATATTCAACGTTCCTGTCCGCTTTACTGCGGGAAGAACGGAAATGCGATGGGAAGGATCACCATGCTGACAACCGTTGCGATGAGGATGAGGGGCAGGCCAGCCTTGGCATAATCCTTGAAGGTGTAACCGCCGGCGGAAACCACCATGGTGTTGGCGGGCATACCGATGGGCGTTGCGTAAGCGCAGGAGCCGCCGATGACACAAGCCATCAGGACGGCCCGGGGGTCGGCACCCATGCCCTGTGCGATGCTCAGGCAGATGGGAACCATCAGAGCGGTGGTTGCGGTGTTGGACATGAAGTTGGTCATGACGCAGCAGAGCAGGAAGACCACCAGAGTCAGGACGTAGGGAGAGGGATTCTCGCCCAGAGCGCCGATGACGATGTTTGCAATCTCTGCGCCTGCCCCGGTCTTATCCAGTGCAGAGGCCAGAGACAGCGTACCACCGAAGAGGAAGATGGTCTTGAGGTCGATGGACTTCAGGGCATCTTTCTCGGAGATGACACCGGTGAGGATCAGAGCCAGCGCACCGATACAGCCGGTGATGTTGAGCTTGATGCCGATCTGCTTTTCAAAGATCATGCCCAGCAGGGTGAGCACGAGGATGACGAGGGAGAGCACCTGTTTCCACTTGGGAACATTGCTGAAGTCCTGCTCGCCGCCGAAGGAGTCATCATCGGAGACGGGGTGGTTGGGCAGCAGCTTCATGCCAAGGGTGGCATAGAAGAGGATGCCGGCGGCGAGGATGGGCAGGCCCACGATAGCGTACTCGAAGAAGCCGAAGGACATCCCGATCTCACCCAGAGCACTCTGGGCGATGAGGTTGCCCGGTGCGCCGATGAGGGAAAGGTTGCCGCCCATGGCCGCTGCAAATACCAGCGGCATCAGCAGCTTGGAGCGGGCATAGCCGGACTTTGCCGCAATGCCGATGACCACGGGGATCAGGACGGCGGCGGTGCCGGTGTTGGAAAGGAAGCCGCTCATCAGGCCAACGATGACCATGATGGCCACGATGAGGCTGCGCTCGGATTTGGCAAAGTGGGTAACAATGCCGCCGATCTTGTTGGCCATACCTGTTTCAAACAGGGCACCGCCGACGATGAACATGGCGACGAACAGGATGACGTTGCTGTCGATGAAGCCCGCAAAAGCAGTCTTGACATCCAGAACGCCGGTGACGACCAGACCGATACAGACGATCATGGACGTTACGCCGAGGGGGATCTTCTCAAACACGAACATGACGACCGCGAAGAGAAGAAAGAGTAGGGTGATGGTTGCTGCTGACATACTGGGGGTCCTCCTTTAATGAAATATAATGTATCCATTTCGTCAGAGCAAAACAGCCCCTGACTTTCGGAACGCCCCAGCTGCACCTCGTTGTGCAGAGTCTTTGCCGCCGTGCTGTGCCCTCACAGCCCTTCTTTGTTCTGGAAGGATCTGCCCGGAACCTTAGAATTCCGGGAATCTCGGCAGTGTCTTTTTTAAATTTTTATATCTAATCTTTGATAATGTATCCACTTGACGACACGAGAATACACCCGAAACAGAGATTTGTCAATCCCTTTTTTCGAGTTTTGTCGCATTGCACGGATTATGTACCAATTTTTGTGCACGCCAGACAAACAGTAGGATACAAGAAAATCTCCCTCCGCCGCCTTCTGCAAAAAACGTGCGATCTCCAAAGCAGATGGAGAACGCACGTTTTTTCCTTCTTTTATTCCAGCCGCTTTTTGAAATACCCCTCGGCACAGTAAATGGCACCGCAGGGATTATGCGCCAGAACGCGATCCTTGGCCACCAGCGTTGTGACCATGGCGTCCGAGTACTTATAAAACATTGAGTCGTGTCCCACACAAAGTCCGACCTCAATGTTGAAATCGGTGTGCTGTTCGTTCAGAAGCTTTGCCTGTGCGATGGGGTTGCACATGGCTTCAAATTCGCCGGGGTGGATCTTGACCTCTTCCGGGATGCCCACTTCTTCTTTGGAGATGCCGCCGGTCTTGCAGATGACCGACACCACCTCAAACCCCTGCGCACGGAGCAGGTCGGCCACGATGCGGGCTTCCTTCCGCAGACCTTTGCAGAATGCAAGACCCAGCTTGTGGTAGCCCATCCGCTTGCAGAATTCCACCGTCTCCTTCAGGCGGGGCCATTGACAGTAGCCCAGCCCCTCAATGGCCGAACAGTTGACGTAGAAATCGTGATTCTCGGGCAGATCGTAGCCGACGCGGGCGGCCTCCATCACTGAAGCATTCCGCATGGGGCAGTTTTTGGGCATCTTTTCTGGCGCGTTGTTGGCGCAGGCCAGAACCGTACAGTTCGCACAGGTATACACTGTCTTGTCCTCCTTGATCTTATAAATAATAGGTCAGCGCATCGTCCATACTGCGGTAGATGTGTTTTTCCATTTCAGCCCGTGCGGCCAGCGCATCCCGTGCTTCCAGCGCCGCATAGATCTTTTTATGCTCGCTCTGGGAGTTGAGGGCATAGTCCAACTCGCTCATTTCCACACCAATGGACAGGCCGTTCCACAGTTCCGAGAGAAGATTGCGCATTTTTTCATTGCCGGAAGCTTCCCAGATCTCAAAATGGAAGGACTGGTTGTAGTCAGCATAATTTCCGGCCTGCTGATGAGAAAGAGACTCCTCTGCAGTATCCACGCAGTTTTTGATCTTGGACAGGTCAGCGTTGTTCTGGCAGCAGAGCATACATGCCGTCCCTTCCAAGGCAGCGCGCAGCTGGTAGTGCTCCCGGATGGTCCTTTCCGTTACGCCCAGCACAATGGCGCACCTGTTCTGCTTGACTTCCAGCAGACCGTCACGGGCAAGGATCTGAAAGGCCTCCCGCACCGGCGTGACCGACACGCCCAGTTCCTGTGCGGTGTTTTCCAGCGTGAGTTCTGCGCCCTCCGGGATGCTTTTTGAGATAATGGCTTTCCGCAAAGCGGAAGCTACCCGCTCGCGGGCAGGCAGCAGCTTAATGGGTTTCAGTCCCAGCATATTGACTCCTTATCGTTAAAATCAGATGCAGCAGTTCTTCTTCATAGGCGTTCCATGCCTCCAGCACATCAGGGGAACCCTGACGGTCCAGCATCAGCAGGCGGGCAAGCCGGTCGTTCACCGGCGTAGGACGTGCGCTCACGGCAAAGGCAATGTAGGTCTCCTGGATGCTCTCCAGCAGCTTGCGATGCAGCGGATAGGGCAGGACAGTCCGCAGGGTACGGTGCTGCAGCATCTCGCCGCCTGCCAACATCGCATCCTGCGGCAGCGCACGCATCGCCTGCCGTTCCAGTTGTGCACCTAACGCCAAAATCTGCCGCAATGCATCTTCGTTCAAATCAGCAGCTCTTACATGGTTGTTGGGCAGGCGGATGATAAGACCCTGATATTCAAGGATCATCAAGGCCTCCCGCACCGGCATCCGAGAGACACCGAGACTCTCTGCCAGTTCGTTCTGGGTCATTTCAGTGCCCGCCGGGATCTGCCCAGATAAAATGGCCTGCTGCAGGGCTTCCACCACACCGCCGTTTTTCTTCTGGATGCCGATATATTCCATAGAGTCCTCCGTGCAAATGTCTTTTTTATATTGTATCCAATTTTACAATAAAAAGCAAGACTTCCTTTATGACAAACAAAAATACCCGGCAGATTCATTCTGAAAAATCTGCCGGATATAGACCGGATGCCCTTGGGGCGTTCCATTCTGAAAAATTGCAGGGCAAATGCAAGCTGTGTTAACTGTTATGTAACCTTGTCAATCAATCTTCCATTCTTCCATGGTCGCAACCAAGCGAGAGATAATGCTCAATCTCCCCACCCAGCACAAGCTGTGCGTACTCCAAGGGCTTATTGTAGAGCAGCCAGTCCAGTTCTGTCCGTTGTGCTGGGGTTGAGGATGCACTGGATGTGACCATGGCGCAGCAGACGGAACTGGACTACCTTATCTACAACGACCCACTGGGTTATGCGGATTTGATTCTGAATGGCGACCCGGAGAAATATTTGAAGAATGTGTCCGGTAGTCGTACACTAGAAGATTAAAAAGTAATTGTCTGTCGAACAAAAATATTCGGCAGACAATTTTTTTCATAGATTTAGAAGTACGGTCAGTTCCAACCATACAAAAACGTTGGGTTCAACAGGTGAATCTTTGCACCGGAAAAATCAAGGATCCTCTCATCGCGCATCCGGCACAGCTCACGGGAAAGAGCACTGCGGTCCACACAGAGGAAATCTGCCAGTTCTGTCCGGGTGTAGGGCAGACTGTAACAGCCTTTTTCATCGGGTGTCAAGGTTTGAAGATAAATCTTCAGACGATCCCGAAGCCGTTTTTGTGCTAAAATACGCACTTTGGTGTTAAAAAAGAGAAGCTGCTGCGCCATATCCTGCATAAGATTTGCTGTGACTTGCATCCGGCAGGGACAGGTCAGCGTCTTCTGTGACATCAATGCGCTGAAATCCAGCAGCATTACGGTACAGTCCGAACTGGCACGCAGACAGACCGGACTTGCCGTCCAGCCAGTACAGGCCAGTTCTGCACCAAATACTTCTCCGGGACAAAAACGGCAGATGCTGATTTGATTGCCATTTTCATCATACAAAAATTCTTCCATCGTGCCATCCAGCAGGACACCCGTATTGTGGCTCTGCTCACCCAGCTCGACGATGTGCGCACCACGAGGATATTCACGGACAGTCGCATTCAAGCAACGAAGGACTTCCCTATATTTTCGTGGCTGGATGCCGTTGAACATGCCGCATTGCTGTAAAATTGAATCATATTGCTCCATCTTAAAATTTGCTTTGCCGTTGCCATAACAACGGACACTCCGAGGTAGTTGTGTTAAACTCTTGGTTAGAGATGCCTAATTAAAAGGCATCATTATTATACGGTATAAAGTTTGAAATGTCAAACCCTATAACGTTCAGGGTTGATATCGAAGGAGTGACACAATGCTTTCGTTGGGAATGGATATCGGTACATCAACGGTCAAGTTGGTGCTGTTGAAAAATCAAGAAATTGAAAAGCAGTGGATGGCGGTGCATCACGGCAACCCTTTTGTCTGCCTGAAAAAGGGTCTTTCCACGTTGGAACTGGCGATGGATACTCCGTTTTCACTCTGTGTGACCGGAAGCAACACGGAGGCTCTGCTGGAGCAAGATTCAGCCATTCCCTCTTTAGGCGATATCCCAGCGATCGTCGAGGGCGTGCGCTGGATCATTCCGCAGGTGGGTTCGGTCATTGAAATTGGCAGTCAGGGCGCGCGATTCATCACGGACTTGCAGAGCCGTGCACCGCAGTTCGCAGTCAACGAACACTGTGCAGGCGGCACGGGCTCGTTCTTTGAAGATCAGATGTCCCGCGTAGGCTGCAAACTAGAAGATTATTCTTCACTGGTCGAGCAGGCACAGAGTGTCCCCCGCCTTTCCGGTCGGTGTGCCGTCTTTGCCAAAACCGATATCATCCACCGCCAGCAGGAAGGCGTTTCCACGCCGGATATCCTGTTGGGGTTGTGTTATGCCATGATCCGCAACTACAAAGCTACCATCGTGCGTCGGCTTCCCGTCTGCAAGCCAGTAGTGTTCTGTGGCGGCGTGACCTGCAACACCGGCGTCATCCGAGCCATCCGGGATGTATTCGGGTTGAGTGAGAAAGAACTCATCATTCCGGAGTTTGCCCGATATGAAGCGGCTCTTGGTGCTGCACGCAAAGCATCCGGCTCGTTCACGTTACGTCAACTGAATGATTCTCTGGACCGTACACGAACAACACACCACACGGTCGGAACATTGCCCAAACTGGAACTGCGCTCCGGCACGAGCCTTGCGGAGCCAAACGCTACCAAGATCATTCCAGAAAGTGGCTGCGCATTGGGCATCGACATCGGTTCTACCAGTACCGATCTTGTTCTGGTCGGTGCTGACGGTGAACTGGTAGACTTTCAATATCTGCGCACCGCAGGTGACCCGGAAGGAGCTGTCCGCAAAGGCCTTGCAAGGATTCGTCAGCGGTTTGGTGATATCCGGTTCACCGCAGTCGGTGTGACCGGTTCAGGACGAGAGCGCGTCGGCAAACGCATCGGAGCAGATGCTGTCCGGGATGAGATCACTGCGCAGGCCAAGGGTGCAACTCACTGGGTGCCGGAAGTCGATACTGTGTTTGAGATCGGCGGACAGGATAGCAAATACATCAGCATCCAGAACGGTGAAGTTGTGGATTTTCAGATGAACAAGATCTGCGCTGCCGGTACCGGTTCTTTTGTGGAGGAGCAAGCCGTCCGCATGGGCATCCCGCTGGCAGAATTCGGCCCGTTGGCCCTTTCTGCCGAACATCCGGCCGCGTTGGGCGAACGCTGTACCGTATTCATCGAAACGGCCATTGCATCAGCCGCCGCAGAAGGCGTTTCGCAGGCAGAGATCGCCGCCGGGCTGTGTCACTCCATCGTACAGAACTATCTGCATAAAGTGGTTGGTTCTAAACCTGTGGGGCAGCACATCGTTTTGCAGGGCGGTGTCGATTACAACCCCGGCATTGTGGCGGCATTCCAATCCGCATACGGCGACCGCATACAGGTCAGCCCGGTCTTTTCCATCAGTGGTGCGTATGGCGCGGCTCTTCTGGCACAGGAAGCGGTGGGCGATGCACCTAGTCAGTTTGTGGGCTTCGACAGCCCTGCACAAGCCGCAGACGACAGCCGCAGCGCGGAGATCCAGAAGAACATTGACTTCTATAAGCAGGCGGACAAATTGCTTTTGGAGGGTTATACCGGCAAACGCGACCCACGTAAAAAGACCGTAGGTGTGCCTTTTGCGTTGATGATCCACAAATTCTTCCCGATGGCGAATGCCTTCTTTACCTCGTTGGGCTTCAATGTCGTCCTGACTGACCCCACCAGTGAGGAAACGATCAGGCTGGCTCAGCAGACCGCACAAGGGGAGACCTGCTACCCGGTCAAACTTATTTACGGCCATATGCAGCAGCTCATCGACCAAAAAGTAGATTATATCTTCCTGCCCACCATCCACACGATGAAGCACGAAAAGAGCCGTGTGAAACACAACTACGGCTGCGTCTATATGCAGACGGCAGCCGCATCCATTGCCAAAGCTCTGGACATTGAGAGCAAGGGCATCACTCTGCTCAGTCCGGTATTCGATCTCGATTTTGGGCAGGAAGCTATGGCATCTGCAATGCTGGGACTGAGCAAAATTTTAGGAATCCCGAAACCGTTTTGTGCCAAAGCTCTGCTCAGTGGTGCCATGGCGGTGCGCCGCCATACCGCCGCCGTGGAAAAACAAGGCAAAGCTCTATTGGCTACCCTGAGACCAGACGATAAAGTGTTGGTACTCATCACCCGCAACTACGGCGTTTCCGACCCCATCCTGAACATGGGCATCCCGGAACTGCTGTTGGAACGCGGCTATAAAGTCATCACGCTGAGCCACCTGCCCGGTCATGCGCTGGACATCTCTGATGAATACGATAATCTTTATTATCCGTTCGGGCAGCATATCCTGTCCGGAGCAAAGCTGATCGCTCACCACCCGAACCTCTACGCTGTCTACCTGACGAACCACGGCTGCGGCCCGGACACCATGCTCTCACACCTGTTCAAGCAGGAGATGGGCGATAAACCCTACCTGCAAATCGAAGTGGATGAGCATTTTTCCAATGTGGGTGTCATCACTCGCATTGAAGCATTCCTGAACAGCTTGCAGCACCGCCCGGCGGTGGCTCTGCCGACAGATTTCAACATTGAGCAGGTCGATATTCACCCCTGTCGTCTGGCACAGACACCCTCCCCCAATGTGCCGCTCTATCTTCCGGCAATGGGTATTTATACGTCCTGTCTGGCTGCATACTTCAAACAGCAAGGGGTAGACGCCTACGAACTGCCACACCTGACGGACGACATTCTAAGCCTTGGCCGGGCGGAAACGAGTGCAAAAGAATACCTGCCATTCCCAGCCTTGCTTGGCAGCATCCTTGCCGACCGAAAAAAAGACCAAGCACATGCGCAGTTCCTGATTCCGCAGACGCAGGGTGCGGAGGCAGACGGTCAGTACGCCCGTGTCATCCGCGCTGTATTGGACCGCAGAAAAGAGCGGAATGCTCAACTGGTCAGTCCGATGCTGGAAACACTGCCCGAAATGGCGCAGAACCGTGATATGCTTTTCCGTGCACTGCTTGCCGGTGATCTTCTCTATGCAGCCCCGACTGAAAAACGTCCCGGCATTGCAGCGCAATGGGATGCTCTGCCCGACTGGAAGCAACTGCACGCTGCGGCGAGGGAAATCGGCGCACTTCTCACCAAAGGCCGCCGCATTGCCGCTGTTGGTACGCCGCTCTGCCTGACAGAACTGGACAGCGGCGTACTTGCCGCGCTGGAAGCCGAAGGCGAACAGGTGCTTCGCGCCCCACTCAGCGAGGCGCTCTGGTTTCTGTGGAAAGACAATTTGGATGAAAACAAACCATCGGCTGGTTGGCTTGACCAGATGCAGAGGCAGATGCAGACCCTTGGGAATGAACTTGGAGCGCACAGTGCCTTTGCGGAAGACGCTGAAACACTGTTCCTCATTGCGGACTCTGCCTTGCCGAATTTTTCAGGCGGGAACGGTCGATATCGGTACGCCAAGGCCGTGGAGCTTTCTGGCCGTACCAATGCAGTGCTGACCCTTGCACCCCGGTATGAAAATACCGCGATGATTCTGGATATGCGCGGCCTGCACGATGCCTGCAGTGCCCCACTGTTCCAGCTTTCCCTTGATAACGACTGGGATGAAACTGCATGGAGCCGCCTGCGTTCGTTCCTCTACTACTGCTGAATCTGGCAGACGCAAAGAACCCGTCCGGTACGTCCGGACGGGTTCTTTGCGTCTGTTATGAAACAGAAAATCGCTTATTCGATGACCAGCAGCAGGCTCATTTTGAATTTGCCCTGTGCGGTAACGCTGTGCAGGCCGTTCTTATCGAAGCGGAAGCTCTCGCCTGCGTTCAGCTCGTAATCCTTGCCCTCATAGCCAATAATGGCCTTGCCTTCGAGGGCGGTCAGGATGGCATTGCCGGGAGCACGGTGCGGAGTCAGGCCAGTGCCCTCGTCAAAAGCCATCAGGACAAATTTCATGTTGTCTGCATGAGCGATGTCCAGATTGGCGATGCTGCCCTCTTCATAAGAAATGAGGTTCTTCAGTTCGGTGGGCTGGCCTGCCTTGATGATGTTGTTCATGGTAAAATTCTCCTTTTTCAAAATGATTTCGGTATAGATCATTCCACTGTCGGTTTTTGTGCCGCACAGTGTTTTCGGCGGTACATACAGCACTTCTCCGGGTTTGACAGACACTTCCTGCCCATCGACTCCCAGAAGAAACTTGCCGTTTCCCTCACCACCCAGATAAAGAGTGGTGCAGTCATAGTATTCCGGGGTAATAGAAGTGCCTGCGCCCAAGGAAAACCATGTTACCGGCACTCCATAGCCCAGTCCGGAAGGTCGGGAAACGGTCATAGCGTCCCGGATCGGGCGAACCTGGGAAAGTGTAAAAGGGACATTGTTCATACAGCAGTTTCCTCCCGCAGAGCAACCGGAACGATGCTGCGCACCGACCGCCCCTGATAATGCAGTTCATCCACCAGCACCTGAACATCAAAAGAATACGAGATGTTCTCCTCGTTCAAGATCTCCGCAGCTGGACCGTAGAAAAATTCGCCTTTGCGGTTCAGCATCAGGGCTTCGTCCGCTACGCTCATGGCATTGGTAGGATAGTGGGTATTCATGATGGCACTGATGCCGGATTCATGCGCCAGCCGCTCCACCATATTCAGTACTAAGATCTGATTGTGGAAATCCAGACCGGTTTCCGGCTCGTCCAGAATGATGAGCTTCGGCTCGTTGATGAGGGCACGGGCAATGAGCACCATTTGTAGTTCACCGCCGCTCATCCGGTTGCAGTCCTTGTTGGCAAGACGGGTGATCCCCACTCGTTCCATCATGGCTTCCGCCATTTCGATTTCCTCTTTGCCGGGTTGCTGAAAGGTTCCGAGATGCGCACTGCGCCCCAGCAGAACCATTTCCAGACCGGTGTAGGAAAAAGCGAAGCCACGGGACTGCGGAATGTAGGAGATCGTGCTCCAGACATCCTTCGGCTTGAGGGTGTGAATGTCCTTCCCGTAAAGCAGAGTCTTGCCGCTGTGCCATGGCAGCAGACCGATCATGCACTTGAGCAGGGTGGTTTTACCAATGCCGTTTGGACCAAGAATCGCAAGGATGTGGCCTTCTTCCAGGCTCAAATTGATGTTTTCGAGAATCACAGGCTGCTTTGGGTAGCCAAAACAACCGTTCTGCACTTCCAAGATCATTGCAGGTTGCTCCTTGTTTTGTTCAGCAGAGAAATAAACGCCGGTGCACCGATGATAGCGGTGAGAATGGAAAGAGGCAGCTCGATGATGCTGATGCTGCGGGACAGGGTGTCGATCAGGATCATAAAGCTGGCTCCCAGACTGAGACTGAGGGGCACCACATAACGGTTGTTGCTTCCAACCAGCATCCGGGATGCGTGCGGAATCAGCAGACCAATCCAGCCCACCTGACCGCACATGGAAACGGCAGAAGCCGTGATCAGCGTAGATGCAACAATAAACAGCATCCGGGTCTGTTTGATGTTGATGCCGCTGGTACGAGCCTCGTCATCACTCAGTGAAAGGATGTTCAGCCGCCAGCGCAGCAGATAGATGATGATGATTCCAGCAACGATAAGTGGGCAGCCAATCAGGATCTTTTGGTAACTGGCACTGGTAAAGCTGCCCAAGAGCCAGTAGGTGATCTCCGGCAGCTTGTCCTGCGGATCGGCAGTATATTTCAACAGCGAACCCAGTGCGTTGAACAGAGAGGATGCAATCGTACCGGCCAGCACCAGATAAACCATAGAACGCCCATCACTCTTGCCTGCGACTTTCAGAGTAAAACAGACGGAAATCAGGCCAAAGACCAAGGCGATGAGCTGCGTTTCCAGAATACTGCAAGACAGGATAATAGCAAGAATTGCACCCACACAGGTACCGCTGGTTACACCCAAAATATCCGGTGTGGCAAGCGGATTGGAGAATAAGGATTGATAGGTATTGCCTGCGCAAGACAGACCTGCGCCGACGATGATGGCCGTCAGAATGCGGGGCAGCCGCAGATTGATGACGATGGAGTAGTTCTGTACATTTGAGGTGCTCCCACCCGTCAGAGCAGTGCGCAAAGCTGTGAGAACTTCGCCTACCGGAACATTCATTCGTCCAAAGCACAGGCAGATGAGTGCGGTCACAAGGGGAAAAGCGAACATCAATACCACAGCCAGAGGAGTGAACCGGCCTTTTTTGATCCAGATGGTATCTTTCATCAGTACAGCAGCATTTCCTCCAACTCGTCATCTGTCACATCGTAGCCGTACCATGTCTTGTAATATTCCTTGATGGTATCGCCCAGCGGATAATCGGCAAAAGCATCCGGGTAGGTGTTGCAGGCCAGCCATGCCAGCACCAGCGGAGCATCCGGATTCGGGGTGAACCAGTTCCACATACCCAGCGTAGTGTTGTAGACTCGGCCGCTCTTCACGGCAGTCAGGGTGGAGAAGTCAGCACCGTCCACATTCCCGCTCAGCACGTCCTCGGTGCGCAGGGGCTGCAGGCCGGGACCATCCAAGAAAAGAATATCGGGATTCCAACTATAAATCTGCTCCATGCTTGCCTGTGCAAAGCCAGTGGCTTCCAGTGCCTTGTCTGTTACGCCCAGACGCTTCATCCAGTAGGTGCCAAAGGTGCCCTGACCGGATACCTGCGGCACACCGTCTGCATACTTCCACAGAATCAGCGCACTGGGACGATCCGTTTGAGGAATTTCCGCAATACGGGCTTCCACATCGGTCACGATCTCATCACCGGCAGCAACAAAGGCGTCGGTCTTGCCCGGTTCGTTGAAGATCTGCTCCAGCAGCTTCAGCCACTCTTCGTAACGTTCCATGGGATCAGCTTCCGTAGATGCGCCCACAGTAGCGAAACCGATGGAGGGGATTCCGCTGGCCTTCAGGATTTCGGCATGGGAGGAGTTGCCAGCATTGTACAGGATAACATCAGGGTTCAGTTTCATGATCTCCTCGATGTTCAGGTCGCTCTGAGCATAGACCGTATCGCTGGACTCCAGAAGCTCCGGGGCGATATTCTTCAATACAGTGTCAGAAATGACCGACTTGAAAGAGCCGCAGTAACCCACGATGTAGGGAGCACTGCCCTCAAAATAAGCCATGTAGGTGGACAGGATTGGAATCTGGTCGATGACGACACGGGTGACCTTATTAGGCACTTCTACTTCGTTGCCGCCGTGGTCTACGACGGTATGGGTACCGGTCTCATCCATAGATGCGGCAGAGGAAGTTGCTTCGCTGGATACAGCGGAAGAAGCCACAGAAGAAGCCGTGCTGCTGGCAGAAGAACCGCAGGCGGCCAGAACACCGGCTGCACTTACAGCAGCCATAGCGGTGATAAACGAACGGCGGGAAATCTTTTTCATGGAAAACTCCTTTAATAAACAGATAGTTCTTTGTTTGTGGCAGTTAGTCAAGAATAACCAACTGCCAAGCAGTTTATCAGATTCATTTTCCTTTGTCGGTTGCTATGGCAACAACAGCGCAAATTTATGTGATGGTAAAAATAGACACAAAAACAGGGTGCGTCCACCCGGACGCACCCTGCCATCGCAATTCACGATTTGATTCGTTGATAACAACCGTGAATAGCTCATCGGGGCAGTGCTGACGATTCTGGCGGCAGGCATCGTGGTGCCTGCTTTGCCCTATCTGCTCAGCTTTGCAGCCGGAGCCATGCTGTATGTGGTGGTGGAGGAACTGATCCCGGAAATGTCGCAGGGGCAGCACTCCAACGTTGGAACGGTGTTTTTTGCGGTGGGCTTCAGCGTGATGATGGTGCTGGACGTAGCACTGGGGTGATGGTTGGGGGGACGGAAGCGAAATCTCTTTCAAAATCTCCGAAAATGCCTAAACTTCTTGACAGAGGAGACGGCAGGGCGTATTCTTTTGTCAGAAGAACCGCTGAGAAGCGGCTTTTTATAAGACTGAAAGTTAGCTTTGCCTAACTTGAAACTCTGCCCTATACGAAGAAATATATCTCTTCTATTTACAGGTGGAAAATAAATAGAGAAGGAGCGTATCAGGATGAAGATTTACCATTTTGGTGCAGAGGATGCCCCGGTGCTGTTGCTGCTGCCGGGCACCTGTTGCCATTGGAAAAGCAATTTCGGTGCGGTGATCCCGCTTCTGGCTGACAGCTTCCAGGTGCTGTGCGTCAGCTACGATGGCTTTGATGAGACTGAACAGACCGAATTTCCCACCATGCTGGAGGAGACCGAAAAGATCGAGGCCTACCTCAAGACCCACTGCGGCGGTCACATCCGGGCGGCCTACGGCTGCTCTCTGGGCGGCTCGTTTGTGGGGCTGCTGGCGGCGCGGAAGAATATCCACATGGACTACGGCATTCTGGGTAGCTCCGATTTGGATCAGGCATCGCCGCTGACGGCAAGCTTGCAGACGGATTTTCTGTTGCCATTGATCTACCCTGTGGTGCGGGACGGAAAGATTAAGGCGAAATTTCTCCAAAAACGTCTGGACAAGTGTGCTAAAGAGTCGGGGGATTATGTCAAAGCCTTTCTGAAAATGTTCGGTGAGGCCCGCCCTTATGTGACCATGCAGAGCTGTAAAAATCAGTTCTACTCCGATCTTATCACTCCGCTGCCGGATAAGATCCATGTGCCCGGTACCGAAATCCATATTTTTTACGCCCTGAAAATGGGCGCAAAATATCGTGCCCGGTATCAGCAGCATTTTGCACATCCTGTTCTCCATGAGCAGAACTTGCAGCACGAGGAATTGCTGGCCTGTCACCCGGAGCAGTGGGCGCATCTGGTAAAAAGCATTGCATTGTGAACGGTAAAACGTATCTGGAGCAAGCAGGATTTTGTAAGATCCAGAACCACAAAAATAAAAAGGGCTGTCTGTGCATCACAGCACAGAAATGAGGTGCGATCATGTCGAAAAAGGCAACGGAATTTCAAAGAAAAGCAATGAGCTGGATGTACCGGGGCAAGGAGATCTTCAAGCCTTTGAACACCGGCTGGATCGACGAGAATGTTGCCTGCGTGCGCGAATGGGTGGCGAACATCTTCTTCTACCGCAAAGGCGATACCACCATTATGGTCGATGCGGGATATAACTACGACCGCCTTGCCGAAAAAATGGGCTGGCTTGGGATTGATCCGAAGTCGATACACCATATCCTTATCACCCATCAGGACACCGATCATGTGGGTGCGGTGGAAGCAGACAGTCCGAGGCTGTTCCGGAATGCGAATCTGTACATCGGCGAGATCGAGAACCGCTATCTGACCGGCGAGGTGCGCCGCAGGGTCATTTACCACCTTTACAAGCTGCCGCAGGTGACGATCAACAATGAAAAAGTGCTGCTGCACGACGATGAGGTCATCGACATCGACGGGATCAGAATCGAGTGCTTTCTCGTTCCCGGTCATACATGGGGGCACATGGTATACCTTGTGGACGGGAAATATCTCTTTACCGGCGATACTATCTGGTTTGGCGCGGACGGCGGCTACAGCTTCATTTCTTCGCTGGCGGAGGACAATAAGCTGGCTGTGCAGTCACTGGCGGAGCTGGAGCGGAAACTGCGCGCACGTGGGCTGCATCCATATTTCATCACCGGTCACACGGGATGGACGGACAATTTTGCCTTTGCGCACAAAAATGAGCTGTGCTCGCCTTTCAAGAAAAGAGCCCACGACCCCAATGCGCTTTACGATGCCTATGATGAATCCGATGATACTGAGGAAAACTCAAAAAGCGGGTACTTGAAGGGCGTGGGAAGATAAGGAAGTGCAGGCGGCGCACCGGCATTCTTTGGCGCGATGACGGAGCGTAATCCGAAAAAATAATGCTGCAAAAACCAAGGGGCGGATGGTATGAGAACTTTGGAATATGGAAAAGAACATGAAAAGACGCTGCTGTTTCTGCCGTGCACGGCGGAGCCGGAGTGGGCGTTCGCCGACTCGGTTGGCCTGCTTTCGCAGGATTACCATGTGATTCAGATCGTCTATGACGGTCACGGCGAAACGGGAGAAGACTTTATCTCTGTGGAGACGACAGTAGACGAGGTAACAGATTGGCTGCAAGCGCGCGGCATTACCCACTTGAACGCGGCATATGGCTGTTCTCTGGGCGGTGCGTGTCTGACACGCTTTCTCGCCTTGGGAAAAATCCCGGTCGAGCGCGCCGTTATTGATGCAGGCATTACGCCGTATCGGATGCCGCTGATTTTGCGCCGTCTCGCCTGCCTGCGTGACAATCTTGGTTTCAGGCTCATAGCGAAGAGCCGCAAGGTCCTTGAGACGGTCTATCCGCCAGAGCGCTGGACGATGCCGGGGCGCGATCCAGTGAAGGAGTATGATGCGCTGGCGGCGTATCTGAAAACCTATTCAAAACGCACCGTCCGCAACATTTTCTGGTCGGCGAACAATTATACTCTGCCGACGAAGCCGGCTGAAATGGGCTGCCAAATCACATATTGGTACGGCGAAGAGGAAAAGCAGGCGCGACACAGCAATATCTGCTTTATAAAGCAATATTTTCCGCGGGCGCAACTGCATGAAATTCCGAAGATGGATCACGCGGAGCTTGTGATGATGTATCCGCAGGATTTTTATCGGAGAATCATGGAGTTCCTGACACACACATCGGCAGCTCAAAACAAAAGAAGCTGAAAGAAAGGAAAAATCAGAATGCTCTATCCGCAGCTTTTTGGATTCAACGGAGATATAGGCTGATGAAAATCATCGTTGCAATTGCTTTTTATTTTCTGTATTGGGGCGTATGTTTTCTTGGAACAGGCACGGACAAGAAAAATCTCATGGGGCTGCGTTCTTATCCCGAAGAAGTTCAAAACCGTGTGCGAAGCGACCATCAGCTTGGAAAGGCTGTTCCGAAGAGGAAATCCACCGCTGCCGTTTGGCTCAGCAATCTTTTGCTTTTCACAGTCGTGTTTTCCGCTTTAGGACTTGCGCTGAGAGGCGTGCTGAACTTGGACGGTTATCTGTCGGCATTTTGGTACTTTCTTGCGTTCAGCGAGGGGCTTGGGTTGTTCGATCTTTTGGTGATCGATCTTCTCTGGTGGCGCAACACAAAACGTACCCGCTTCTCTTTCCTGCCGGAGAAGAAATACTATCAAAATCCGAAAAAGCATATCGAATCGTTTTGGCGCGGTATCCCGTTGTTTGCCGCAGTCGCTGCACTGTCAGCCTTGATCGTCACGGCGTTTTGAACCATACATCGTAGAGGGATGGCTGTAAGTGTGATTACACTATCTGCGGCGATAAGGATCCATACGTAAAGGAACATCCCGAATACCGGGATGAAAACGGATACAGGAGGAATAAGGAATGCTTTTACAGGTGATTCTGGAAGGTCTTGGGTTGGGAGTTCTGCTGGTTCTGATCTGCGCTGCGGGCATCCGTAAGGGGGCTGTTGGGATGGTGCATCTTTACAGCCCGGCGGTGCAGCAGCGGTGCGTAAAACTGGGGCTTACAAGCCCGGAACGCATCCGACGCAACAGCCTGCTGTTCAAAGCAGTCTGCATTCCCGGCTATATCGGCTATGTGCTGGTCTGTGTCTATGGGATAAACGGTGCAAAGGGCTTTGTTCAGGGTTTCTGGCAGTTACTCGTCATCTTGTCCGTTATGAATCTCATGGACCGCCTGTTGGTTGACGGCTATTGGGTGGGGCACACGAACGCATGGACGATCTCAGGAACGGAGGATCTGAAGCCCTACATTACTGCAAAAGACAAGCAGAAAAAGTGGCTGTTCGGCACGGTGGGCATGGCAGTCATAGCGGCGGTACTGGCGGCAATGATGACAGTACAGTGATCGGAAAGACCCTTCCGTCAGCGGTTTTTTCCGGTTTCTCGCCAAGGTCGGAGACAACGGGATGAAAATGCAGATCGTGAAGATCAGATTTGGAGGCAAGAAATGAAGATTCTGGTATATGGTGCAGGCGTTCTGGGGTGCAATCTGGCAAGAAATCTGCTGCGCGCCGGAAAGGATGTCACCTTGCTTGCGCGAGGAAACTGGGCAGTGGAGATCAAGCAGAACGGTCTGCGGATCAAGGATAAGTTTTCGCTTTGCACTTCGGTCAGCCGCATTCCGGTGGTGACGGAGCTTGCGCCGGATGCAAAGTACGATGTGATCTTTGTGGTCCTGCGTTATACACAGCTGGATTCCGCTCTGGACACGCTGCGGGCGAATCGGACGAAAAACATCGTATTTGTGGGGAACAATGTGCAGGCGAGGGCGCTGGCGGCGGCACTGCCGGAAAAGAACGTCCTGTTTGCCTTTGCGCTTTCTGCGGGGCATCGGGAGGTTGACCGGGTGGTCTCCATCGACCTGAAAAAGATCACCATCGGACAGCTGCCGGGTGCAATCTCCAATAAACAGCTGATCGGGCGCATCTTTCACGGCACAAAATACAAGGTCGTTTACGAGCCGAACATGGAGGATTATCTGCTCTGCCATGCCGCGTTTGTGATGCCTGCGGCCTTCGCCTGCTATAAGACAGACGGCGACCTGAAAAAGCTCCGGGGAGATACCGCGTACCTGAACCGTGTGCTGGATGCCAACATCGAGGGATACCGCGCCATCCGAGATGCCGGGCACGCCATTCTGCCCAAAGCGGATGTAGACTTTGAAGGGGAAAAGTACCGCAAGACCTGCCTGCACTTTTTCAAGCTGATGTGCGCTACCTCGCTGGGCAAACTCTGCGCCTCCGACCATGCTATGAACGCCATCGACGAAATGAGCGCGCTGAACCGGGACCTCAAGAAATTTTTTGATGAACATGGCGCAGCCTACCCGGTATGGCAGGCACTGGAAACGGAAGCCGGGAGGTACCTGCAATGAAATACGCTGGAATGCCTTTCGGTATGTGGGCTCTGTTTGCACCGTCGTTCCGAAAGCAGCTGACCACTGTGCTGGGCTATGATGCAGCCACCGCAAAAGCCATCACGAAAAAGGCAAAGCCGCAATACCGGCAGATCATTGCTGGCTTGCCGGAGTTTGAAAAAGCGGACCGCTTCAAGATGAACATCGTCAACTGCGCAATGCTCGGCGCGTTCATCCTCTCCATGCCGCAACGTCCGGAGGTGGACAGGATGACGGATTACTATGCAAGATCCATGATGACAAAGCCCATGCAGTGGTTCTGCCGCAAAAGCGGAAAAAGCAAGTTCACCCCAAAGGATATTGCCGCTATGAAAGCCACTGCCGCCCTGAAAGCCGCCGACCGCAACCCCTACTCGTGGAACATGGAGTTTTACGAATACCCGGATGGCAGCGGCTACGAGGGACGCTTTACCAAGTGCGGCATCTGTGTGCTGATGAAGGAGCTGGGGCTGTACGACCTGACCCCCGCTTTGTGCCATCTGGACTACACCATGAGCGAAGCGGGCGGTGTGACAAATTTTGTGCGGCAGTACACCCTTGCCTCCGGCGGGCCCTACTGCGACTGCGGGTACAAAAAGAAAGGGTAACGGACGATGAAGAGGAAGGAAACCTATCTTTCCCGTGATTTCCGGGAGACTGCGGCGCAACGCTTTCCCGCGCAGGCAAAGGAACTGAACACCGCTTTCGATATGCGCCTGAATGCGCTGCTGGCTGAAAACGCGGGTGCAAGCAAGGAAAAGCAATACCACCTCAAGCGGCAGATCTTGCCGGGCATTTCGGCCTACGAGACCTTGCAGCGGGTCATGCCGAAAGAAGAAGCACTGCAAACCGTTCACGGCTATGTGGAGCGGCTGGCGAGAACGAGCCACAAACAGCTTGCCGCCTTGCTGCACATACCGGGGCTTTACCGCCTTGTTCCCGGCGTTTTCGTCAAATCCACCCGGAGCGTTTTCGGCCCGGCGGCGGGCTTTGCCCCAAAAGAACTGCAGACCGGCAACGGCGTCTGGCGTGTGGATATGATGGAGTGTCCCTATCACGACACCTGCACAGAATACGGCTGCCCGGAGCTGTGCCGCTGCTTTTGCGACAGCGACGACATCAGCTATACCGGGCTGCATCCGAAGCTGATCTGGGAGAGAACCATGACGCTTGGGCGCGGTAATGACCGCTGCGATTTTTGCATGAAGATCAGATAATAGCGGGGAGGCAGATTGGTATGGAAATCAAACGATTCGGCAATATAGAGGGAAAGACCATGATGCTGCTGCACGGAAATCTTATGTGCTGGCGGCAGTTTGAGGATCTGATCCCGCTGCTGGAAAGGAAATTCTGCGTGTATGCCGTCAGCTTCGACGGCTTTGATGGAACCGGTGAAACGAACTACACGACTGCCCGGGATCAGGCGGACAAGTTGGCCGCTTATATTGAAAAAGAGCTTGACGGACAGTTGGATCTGCTTTTTGCAGAGTCGCTGGGCTGTGGACCGGCTGTTTTTCTGAAGGCTTCCCCAACCGTTCAGATCGATCGGATGATCCTCAGTGGGCCGGAGTATCTGGATTTCGGGGTGCTGAATCGACTGATTTTGAAGGTCATGCCGCAAAAGCAATATCGAACGGCACACGAAAAGTACATGCCTGCATGGGCGCTGCGCTTTATGGGGCAGACGGAGCAGGGAATGCAGACTATGCTCCGCCGTATCCCGGATCATATCAGCTTGGAATCCGTCCGTGCCACTTGGGCGGCAGGGCTTTATCTCTATCGGACGGACTTTTTGGTACAGCCCGATGCAAAGGTCGCCTGCTGGTACGGAGAAAAAGAAGGGCACATGAAAAAGGCCATCCAGCGGCTGCGGACGGCATATCCGAGCCTGATCGTCCGCTGTTTCCCCGGTTTCGGCCATGGCGAGATCATCAATCATCCGGCACTGCTTGCGTCGGAGCTGGAACGGTATCTTGATTTGATGGAAACATTTTTGCAGAGAAATGGAATTTGACAGTTCACGTCTGCGAATCAGTAAGAAAAAGCGAATCTTCAGGAAAAGAGAATGGCTATGTATAAATCACTTTTTGATCTTTCCATAGAAGAAACGACTTCGACTGAAATGCCTCACACCGTGAAATTTTCCAATGAGACAGGAACTGGGAGTATGATTATCTGTCCACTGTTTTTGGGTGCAGAGCTGTATTATAACGATATGCACCTTGCATTCTTTGAGGAAGCCACGGCACCAATGCGGAATGTCATTGAGATCAACCACTGCCGCGTGGGGCGTTACGAGTGCAGTTTTGGGGCAAATAGCTGCTGCTATCTGGCAGCAGGGGATTTTGCGGTGTGTGCAGCAGCGCGCAAAAAGTCGTCCTCCTGCTTCCCATTGCGGCACTACCACGGCATCACCATCCTACTGGATCTGGATGCGATTTCGCCGGAAATGCGGAAACAAATGGAATGGTACGGCGTAGACCTTGATGTCATACGGCGGTACATCTGCACGGAAAACCGCTGCTGTATCCTGCGGTCAGAACCGACCATTGCTCATATTTTTTCAGAGCTTTACACAGCGCATTCTGTGCCGGACACCGGCTATCTTCGGCTGAAAGTGCTGGAGTTGCTGCATATTCTGACCCGGCTGAAAAACAGGGAAGATGTGCAGCAGACAGAGTATTTCAATCAGCATCAGGTGGAGTGTGTGAAGCAGGCTGCGGCTCTTCTTACGCAGGAACTGACAGTTCACCGTACAATCGAACAGCTTGCACAGGAGGTCGGCCTTTCGCCTACGGCATTAAAAAGCTGTTTCAAAGGCATTTACGGAAGCTCGGTCTATGCGTATCAGAAAGAGTACCGGCTGCAGCTGGCACAGAAGCTACTACTCGAAACCGATTGCACGGTTGCTGAAATCGCCCATCGGGTCGGGTACGAAAATCCGAATAAGTTTTCTTCTGCATTTCGGGAAGCAGCCGGCATGACGCCTACGGAGTATAGGAAGATGCGTCCGATTGGATAGATTTTGTCTGTTTGGTTCTTGTAAAAAACGGCCTGTTCCAGTAAAATCTGTTTGTGGTTAGTGGACGCTAATTACAAAATCAAACGATTTTTCTGGAGGGGATTTTCCATGCGTATGATGAAAAAAGTTCTGGGTACGGTAACCGTACTGGCTCTGTCGGTCTCTTTGCTGGCCGGTTGCGGCAGCACGGCGGTATCCCCAGTGTCTTCTACTGCAAGCACTGCGGCAGAGAGCACTACAAGCTCTGTTGTTTCCGAAACGACATCCGCAGCGGCGGATGAAAACGCAGCTGCCGCTGCACAGCTGCTGAACGACCTAACAGGCAGCTATCAGGAACTGTGGCCGGTGATTCTGGCGGACGAATATCAGCAGACATGGCTGGATGATTGTACCGCTCTCGTGGGCGAGGACAATGCCGAAGCTGCTTTTGAGAAGCTGTCCTCTATGGTGACAGGTGATGTTTACGGCGAAGATGCAGTCAAAGCGTATGCCAACGGCGGCGGAGCCTATTTCTGCGGCTTTACCAATAGCCTTGCGACCTTGACCTTCGATGGTGAAACTTCTACCATTTCCGGCACCGATAAGGACGGCAATGTGCTGTTCTCCCATACCTATCACTACATTGGCATGGAGCCTGTGCATGGACTGTATGAGTTTGAAAGTGATGATGCCGATTCCGGCGAGTTCACCTACTTTTTCCTCGCGCCAGACACCAGTGCGGAAACCTACCACATTGAGTTTCGCTATGGTTCGGATGCAGAAGCTCTGAGCCAGTACGATGCAGGCGAATATGCTTACTGGGTGGCATCTGGCATTTCTACGGATTGCGACCAGACTATGATCGACAACTGCATTGAGCTGTTCTGTACGGAAAATCTAGCAGGTTAATACGCAGAATGTGCTGTGGAGCAAAAACGCCACGGCACATTTTTGCATAAAAATTATTTGAAGGAGGTCTTTCCGTGAAAAAACAGTCCGATCTTTCCCGGCTGATGGGCTACGCCGGGAACTACCGATATTTCACCTACGCTTCGTGGGTGCTGTCTGCGGTCAGTGCGCTGGTGGCGCTGGTGCCTTTTGTGTACATCTGGAAGATCCTGCGGGATGTGCTGAACGCCGCGCCAAACTATGCGCAGGCGGTGAACATCCCCCATTACGGCTGGAGGGCAGTGTTGTTTGCGGTGCTGGCTTACCTCATTTACATTGCGGCACTGATGTGCTCCCATCTGTCGGCGTTCCGGGTGGCGACCAATCTGCGGCTGGAGGTTTCCGAACACCTTGCCACACTGCCGCTGGGCTTTACGGAGACGTTTGGCAGCGGTAAGCTGCGCAAGATCATCCACGAGAGTACTGGCGCAGCGGAGACATTTCTCGCCCATCAGCTGCCGGACAAATATAATGCAATGGCAACACCCATAGGTCTGTTGGTTCTTTTGCTTGTGTTCGACTGGCGGCTGGGTCTGCTGAGTCTCGTTCCGGTGGCACTGGGCTTCGTCATCATGTCCGCCATGACAGGAAGGCGGATGGCAGACAAAATGCGGCAATACGGTAATGCGTTGGAATCAATGTCTAACGAGGCCGTGGAGTATGTCCGCGGCATCCCGGTAGTCAAGACCTTCGGGCAATCCGTCTTTTCGTTCAAAAAATTCAAAGCGACCATTGATGAGTACGAAAAGTGGGTCATTGCCTACACCAAAGAGCTGCGGATGCCGATGATGCTCTATACTGCCGCAATCAACGGTGTGTTTGCTTTCTTGATTGTAGGTGGGCTTCTGTTCACCCGGAACGGTGTGACTTCGGAATTTCTGCTGAACCTGCTGTTCTACATCATTATCACGCCGGTGATCTCCCTGACTCTGACCCGTATGATGTACATGAGCGAAAGCAAGATGGTGGTGGCGGATGCGCTGGCGCGCATCGACTCGGTGCTGGAAGCAGCGCCCATGCAGGTGCAGGCTGTTCCGCAGCACCCGAAGGATTCCTCTGTCACGTTGCAGGATGTGCATTTCAGCTACGACGGAAAAACCGAGGTCATCAAGGGTGTTTCGCTGGAGATCCGGCCGGGACAGACTGTGGCTTTTGTAGGCCCCTCCGGTGGCGGCAAATCCACGCTGGCAAACCTTGTCTGCCGGTTCTTTGATGTGCAGAGCGGCAGCGTCCAGGTGGGCGGAGCGGATGTGCGGGATATCCCCAAGGAAGAGCTGATGGACACCATCTCCTTTGTGTTCCAGAACAGCCGCCTGCTCAAGGGCAGCATTCTGGATAACGTCCGTCTGGGCAGACCGCAGGCCACCGAAGCCGAGGTGCTGGCAGCGCTCAAGGCGGCGCAGTGCATGGATATTATAGAAAAGTTCCCGGCGGGCATCCATACCGTCATTGGCACCAAGGGCGTGTATCTGTCCGGCGGCGAGCAGCAGCGCATTGCCATTGCCCGCGCCATGCTGAAAAATGCGCCCATCCTGATCCTGGACGAGGCTACCGCTTTTGCCGACCCGGACAATGAAGCAAAGGTGCAGGCAGCCTTTGCCCGGCTTGCCAAGGGCAAAACCGTGCTGATGATCGCACACCGCCTGTCTACCGTCGCCAACGCCGACTGCATCTATGTAGTGCAGGATGGGCGTATTACGGAGACCGGCACAAAGGACGAACTGTGTGCGCAGAACGGCCTGTTTGCCCGGATGTGGCAGGATTATCAGGCCTCGGTGCAGTGGAAGGTCGCAAAGGAGGGGTAAAGGATGATCGAAAAAATTCAACACGCCACGGCCAGTTCCCCGGAGGGCGCAAAGGGGCTTGTAAAGGGCGTTCTGGCCTGTGCGTTCCAGAACATGGCGTTCATGCTGCCCACCGGGCTGCTGTATCTCCTGGTAAAAGATCTGCTTGCAGGCTCCACGAGCGGGAGAACCGCCTTTTATCTGCTGGGGTGTGCGGCCTGCTTTGCGCTGATCTTGTTGACCACATGGTTCCAGTATAACGGCACCTATTTTACTACTTATAAAGAGAGCGGCACCCGCCGCCTGACCCTTGCGGAGCGGCTGCGCAAGCTGCCCCTGTCCTTTTTCGGCAAGCGGGACCTTGCCGACCTGACCAGCACCATCATGGCAGACTGCGAGGTGTTGGAAAAGGATTGCTCCCACTTCATCCCCGGTCTGTTCGGTTCCCTCATCTCTACCGTGCTCATTGCCCTGAGCCTGTTCGCCTTTGACGGACGGATGGCTCTGGCGGCACTGTGGGTCATTCCGGTATCTGCTGCCATCGTGGTGGGCAGCTATCGGGTACAGGACAAGGTGCAGGCCAGGACCATGGCGGCGAAAATGGCCTGTGCGGACGGCATTCAGGAGTACATCGAGACCCTCCGCGACCTGAAAGCCAGCAATGCGGAGCAGAGGTATCTGTCCGGCCTTTCCGACAAAATTCGGGCAGTGGAAAAGCAGTCCATCGTGGCAGAACTGACAACAGCGCTGTTCGTGTCCTCTGCGGGCATGGTGCTCAAGCTGGGCATTGCGTCGGTGGCACTCACCGGCGCGGTGCTGCTGGTGCAGGGCAGCATCGACGTGCTGACTCTGTTTCTGTTCCTGATGGCGGCCTCTCGGATGTACGACCCCATGCAGGGCGCGTTGCAGAATCTGGCGGCGGTCATCGCCATGCGCACCAATGTGGGGCGGATGAATGAGATTCTGGACGCTCCCCTGCAGACCGGCAGCGAGCAGCTGACCAATCAGGGCTGCGATATCGTGTTCGACCATGTGGGCTTTGCCTATAACTCCGGCGAAACGGTGCTGCGGGATGTTTCCTTTACCGCAAAGCAGGGGGAGGTCACGGCACTGGTGGGCCCCTCCGGCGGCGGCAAAACTACTGTTTCCCGGCTGGCGGCACGGTTCTGGGACTACCAGAAGGGCAGCATCACCGTGGGCGGCATGGAGGTTTCCCGGATCGACCCGGAAAAGCTCATGAGCCTGTATTCCATCGTATTTCAGGATGTGACCCTGTTTGACAACACGATCCTGGAAAATATCCGTCTGGGGCGCAAAGGTGCCACCGACGAGGAGGTTCTGGCGGCGGCAAAGCTGGCAAACTGCGAAGAATTTGCCGAGAAGCTGCCGGACAAGTGGAACACGAACATCGGCGAGAACGGCTGCGCTCTTTCCGGCGGCGAGCGTCAGCGCATTTCCATCGCCCGCGCCTTCCTGAAGGATGCGCCCATCATTCTGCTGGACGAGGCCACCGCCAGCTTGGATGTGGAAAACGAAACTGCCATTCAGGAGGCACTATCCCGGCTCATAAAAAACAAGACCGTCCTCATCATCGCCCACCGGATGCGCACCGTAGCCGGTGCGGATCAGGTGGTGGTGCTGTCGGGTGGCATCGTGGCCGAGCAGGGCAGCCCGGCAGAGCTGTACGCCCGGAAGGGACTGTACACCCACATGGTGGATCTGCAGTCGGCAAGCCAGAACTGGACGATCTGAGAATGAGGGCGGCTTTTATTTTGGAAAAAGTCTTGCATTCGGTTAAAAACTGTGGCACATCCATTATACGAAACACTATTTTGAAAGAACGCTCCACCGTTCAATGATGTGTAAATGGGAGGTGCCTGCCATGACCGCCGTGATCTATGCCCGTTATTCTACTGATAGTCAGCGTGAAGAATCCATTGAAGGTCGGAGCCGGGAGTGCACCGCCTATGCGGAAAAGAACGGCTTCACGGTGGTGAAGCATTACATTGACCGTGCCATCTCCGCCAAGACCGATAACCGCCCGCAGTTCCAGCAGATGATCAAGGACAGTGAGCGTGGCATCTTTGACATCATCATTGTCTGGAAGCTCGACCGCTTTGCCCGAAACCGCTACGACAGTGCCCGGTACAAGACCCAACTGAAGCGGAACGGCGCGAAACTGGTATCGGCAACGGAAGTCATTTCGGCTGGCCCGGAGGGCATTATTCTGGAATCGGTGCTGGAAGGCTACGCCGAATACTACTCGGCTGACCTGTCTGAAAAGGTCGTGCGCGGCATGACCGAGAACGCTCTCAAGGGCATTTATAATGGTGGCACGATTCCGTTCGGCTACATGATCAATGAGACCCGGCATTACCAGCCCGACCCGTTGTTGGCTCCTTATGTGGAACAGACATTTTAGAAGTACGCAGACGGCGCGACCATGACCGGCCTGCGAGATTGGTTAAAGGCACACAACATCAAAAATTCGATGGGCGGGGAGATGTCCTATAACACAATTCAGCGGATGCTGAGTAATCGCCGGTACATCGGCGAATTGCGTTTGCGGGATGTGGTACAGCCCAATGCGATTCCGGCTCTCGTATCAGGTGAACTTGTCGGGGCGAGGCCCCTCCATCTTGCTGCGCAAGACCGTTCTGTCGCTTAAAAGCCCCACTGGGGCTTTCATTGCTCCGCTTCGCTGCGCAAACGCGAACCTGTTCAACAAGGTGCAGGAAAAGCTGGCGAAAAATAAAAAGGCCCCTGCCCGTCATAAGGCAGAGGAAAGCTATCTGCTCACCACCAAGCTGTACTGCGGTAAGTGCGGTGCGCTGATGTTCGGAGAAAGCGGTGTCAGCCACACCGGGAAAATGTATACCTATTACAAGTGCGCTGCCGCCAAGAAGAAAAGGACTTGCGATAAAAAGGCCGTGCGGAAACAGTGGCTGGAAGATCTGGTAATCAACGAAACCATGAAGCTGGTGGAAGATGACGCTTCCATGAATGCCATCATTGCCAAAGTCATGGAATTGCAAAATCAGGAAAGCACGGACCTGCCCATCTACAAAAATCAGCTGAAGGAAACGGAAGTCGGCATCACCAATATGCTGAATGCCATCCAGATGGGCATTCTGACCAGCTCTACCAAGGAACGGCTGGAAGCTCTGGAAGATCAGCGAAAAGAACTGCAAGCCCGCATTGCAGAGGAACGGCTGGCTAAGCCAAAGATGAAAGAGGAGTTCGTCCGCTTTTGGCTGCTTCGCTTCCGCAAGCTGGATATGACCCAGCCGGAGCAGCGGCAGGCACTGGTGGATACCTTCATCAATGCCATCTATCTCTACGATGATAAGGTACTTATTACCTTTAATTATGAAGATGCCAAAAAGCAGACACTCGTGAAAATGAGTCGAATATACGATGAAATTTTGATTGGATTTCAGACGGCATCTGCGGTACTACACCACAACTACACCAATTTTGGGACGTTTTCCCGAAAAGGAGCCTTACAAAGCGGTGTGGTGTAAGAATTGAATAGGTGGATTGGTGTAGTAGGTACACCGAACCACAAACGCAAAAAAGCGGCAGCTATGTTGTGTAAATGCAACGTAGCTGCCGCTTTTTGTTTCGTATAGAGATTTTATGCTGACAGGCAACTTCTCCTGTGGTTAAATCAATTTGTCGTTGGCAAGTGTCAAACACTCCTGATTTGGCATACGCCAAAATTTACACCAATTTAGCGCAGTTCCTCAAGCAATGCCGTGCAGCCTTCCAGCACATCCTGCCATGTGGCTTCAAAATCTCCTGTGAACCATGGGTCTGCCACTTCACGGGGATGATCCGTATGCGCCATCAGCAGCGAGACTTTATGCTGTGGGTCACCGCCGACAAGCCGCAGAATGTCACACAGATTGCTTTCATCCATGCCAATCAGATGATCATACCGTGCATAATCCAGCCGAGTCATCTGCCGGGCGGTCTTGCCGTTGCAGTCGATGCCATGTTCTGCCAGCTTCTGCCGTGCAGGAGGATAGACCGGATTTCCGATTTCCCATGCACTGGTGGCGGCTGATGCGATTTCAAATTGCTCGGAAAGACCTGCCTTGGACACAAGATCTTTCATTATAGATTCGGCCATCGGGCTTCGGCAGATATTTCCGAGACAAACAAATAAGATTCTGGTCATGCCGGGTCGTTCTCCTTTTGGCTTACAAAAATATAGCCGCCGTGGGTAGTGCGGATAAAGCTGCCGCAGCCGACCAGCTTCTTTCGCAGATTGGAAACGGTATTTGCCACGACCTTTAAGGTGTCGTCACAGTTTTGTCCCCACACAGCACGAAAAAGCTCTTCTTTTGAGAAGATTTGTCCTTCGTGGGAGGCAAGCATCAGCAGCAAATCGAACTCCAGTCGTGTAAGGGAGATTTTTCTGCCGTTGCACGACACTTCGTGGGTCATTCCATCCAGTGTAAGCCCCGGAAGAACCAACTTCTCCCATGAATCAATGGATATTTGCTCTGCCTCGATGTGCTCTCGTTCCAGAAGCATCCGGATCTTCTGCTCCAATTCCGGGTCAGGCTGTCGGGTCTTTATAACGATCATGGCAAACTCCTGCGTGTATTTTACTCTGCGGCGGTATCCATTTCCCGGAGCAGGTTTACCATCTCGATGGCACTGACCGCGCAGTCATAGCCTTTATTACCTGCTTTGGTGCCTGCCCGCTCGATGGCCTGTTCGATGTTTTCGGTGGTCAGAACACCAAAGAGGACGGGAACCCCGCTTTCCAGCGAGACCGTGGCAATGCCTTTGGAAACCTCATTGCACACATAGTCGTAATGGCTGGTAGAACCGCGAATCACGGCACCAAGGCAGATCACAGCATCATACTTTCCGCTTTTTGCCATTTTAGAGGCAACCAGCGGGATTTCAAAAGCACCCGGAACCCATGCAACATGAACATCAGCGTCCTGCACATCGTGCCGGAGCAGACCATCCATTGCTCCGCTCAGAAGTTTGGACGTGATAAATTCATTGAATCGGGCAGCTACGATACCGACCTTGATATTCTGAGAAACCAGCTTACCTTCAAATGTTTTCATTTTTAAATACCTCTTTCGTTGTTAATATTCCAGAAGATGCCCCATCCGTGCCTGCTTCGTTTTCAGGTAAAACAGGTCATACGGGGTCGCCGTCATCTGAATGGGTACGCGCTCGGAGATCTCCAGCCCAAACTCGGAGAGCTGATATACTTTGTCCGGGTTATTGGTAAGCAGGCGCAGACTTTTTACGCCAAGTTCCCGGAGGATCTGTGCGCCGAGATAATACTCCCGTTCATCTCCATGGAACCCCAGAGCGAGATTGGCTTCCAGCGTATCCATGCCCTGTTCCTGAAGTTCATAGGCACGCAGTTTGTTGATCAGACCGATGCCCCGGCCTTCCTGCCGCATATAGAGCAGGATCCCCCGGCCTTCTTTTTCGATCTGCGTCATGGCAGCGGCCAGCTGCTGGCCACAGTCGCAACGCAAAGAACCAAATGTATCTCCTGTCAGGCATTCCGAGTGGACGCGGCACAGAATATCCTTTCCATCGCCAATGTCACCTTTTACCAGTGCAATGTGATGCTCTCCGTTCAGGCGGCTCACAAAACCATAAGCTCTGAAGGTGCCATACTTGGTGGGCAGGTTCACCGCCGTCACCTGATCGACCAGTTTATCGTGACACTTGCGGTACTCCTGTAAATCACGGATGGTGATGAATTTGATCTGGAAACGCTCTGCCAGCTTTGCCAGTTCAGCGGTGCGCATCATCGTGCCATCCTCCCGCATGATCTCGCAGCACAGGCCGCATTCTTTCAGCCCTGCCAGACGGCACAGGTCAACGGTTGCTTCCGTGTGGCCGTTGCGCTCCAACACACCGTTCTTTTTTGCCAGAAGGGGGAACATATGGCCCGGTCTGCGGAAATCTTCTGCTTTTGCGTGATCGTCCACACAAGCCATCGCCGTAATGGAACGCTCTGCGGCAGAAATGCCCGTAGAAGTAGAAACGTGGTCGATGGACACCGTAAATGCCGTTTCATGGTTGTCGGTGTTATGCTGCACCATCTGCGGAAATTGCAGCTTCTGGACGAAAGCCTCGGACATCGGCATACAGATCAGACCTTTGCCGTGGGTCGCCATAAAGTTGATGTTTTCGGTGGTGGCAAATTCGGCAGCACAGATGAAATCCCCCTCGTTTTCACGGTCGGGGTCATCCGTTACCAGAATGATTTTTCCTTGCTTCAGGTCTTCCAAAGCTTCGGGAATGGTATTGAAGTTCATCCTAAACTCTCCTTAAAAGCCGCAGCGCAGCAGCATTTCTTTTGTGAGCGTGTTTTGCTTCGGTGCTTCTGATGGAAGCAGCTTCTCAATATATTTTCCGACAACATCGGTTTCCAAATTGACAAAATCCCCTTTGTGCCGTTGGTTCAGGTTCGTTTGACGGACGGTGTGCGGTATCGTGGACACGGAAAAGCCCGTAGGTTCCACCGCAGCCACGGTCAGGCTGATGCCGTCTATTGTGATAGAGCCTTTTTCAACGACATAGCGAAGGATCGCGGGATCTGAATGAATGGTGTACCAGATGGCCGTATCGTCTTTTCGGATATTGGCAATGCGTCCGACGCCATCCACATGGCCTGCTACGATGTGTCCGCCAAAACGTCCGTTGGCCGGCATGGCACGTTCCAGATTGACAGCACTTCCAACGGTGAGCTGTGCAAGTGCAGAGCGGTTCAAGGTCTCGTGCATGACATCCGCAGCAAAGCTATCCGGGAAGAGCTGCCTGACGGTCAGGCAGATGCCGTTGACGGCGATGCTGTCACCGATTCTGGTTTCTTCCAGAACCGTTTTTGCACGAACAGTCAGTACGGCGGAATGCTGTCCCCGATTGATGGATTTTATTGTTCCGACTTCTTCCACGATTCCGGTAAACACGGGTACTCCACCTCACTTTCAATCAGGAAATCTTTGCCAAGCTGTTCCAATCGGCTGTTCTTCAGGCGGAATGCAGCATCCGGAAGCGGGACACCTGCACCCTCAATGGGTGCTTTGGCATCCTTTCCTCCGAACAGCTTCGGGGCAATGTAAGCCTGTACCTGCTGCACGATGCCGCTTTCCAGTGCAGACCAGTTCAAGGTTCCGCCGCCTTCCAGCAGAATGCTGTCGATCTGCTCCTGTCCCAGCTGTTCCATCAGTTGCAGAAGATTCACATGACCGCAATGCTCTTCCAGACAAAGGATCCGGCAACCGGCCTGTTGATATGCCGCCTGCTTCTCTGGGTCGCCGCAGCAGGTCGCAAGAATGGTCGGAACCTGTTTGGCGGTCATGACCACCTGTGATTGCAGCGGTGTCCGCAAATGTGTATCACAGATGATCCGGACGGGATCACGGCCACCCTCTATCCGGCAGGTCAGCAGCGGGTCATCTGCCAGAATGGTTCCGACTCCTACCATAATGCCGCGGAATCGGTGTCGCTGCCGTTGAACATGATTCCGGGCAATTTCCCCGGTGATCCATTTGGAAGCGCCTGTGTATGTGGCGATTTTTCCGTCCATCGTCATGGCGTATTTCATGGAAACGAAAGGGAGTTTTGTGGTGATGTAGTGGAAGAATACTTTGTTCAGCGCATCGCATTCCTCTTGCAGAACATTTTCGGTCACATCTATGCCGTGTGCGCGCAGGATTGCAATTCCTTTTCCGGCCACCAGCGGATTCGGGTCAGCAGAACCCACGACCACCCGGTGAATGCCCGCGTCCAGAATCGCATCCACGCAGGGCGGCTGCTTTCCGTAATGGCAGCACGGCTCCAATGTCACATACAGGGTCGCTCCCTGCGGATCTTCGGTGCAGGATGCCAGCGCATTGCGCTCCGCATGAGCCTGACCGTATCTCTGGTGCCAGCCCTGTCCGATGATCCTGCCCTCTTTTACGACCACGGCACCCACCATGGGGTTGGGCGATGTCCACCCGCAACCCCTTTTTGCAAGCTGCAAAGCCAGACGCATATAGTCTTTGTCATTCATCGTGTCGCCTCCAAAAGAAAAAGCCCTGAACAAAAACGTTCAGGGTAAGGCGAAAAGACACAAGGGACCCTTGTGCAAAAAAGAAAGCTCCAGAATGCAAACGCATCCCAGAGCAGCCTCCACAAGCGCCGAACCGTGTGGGCTCTGCGCTTGGTATCTTCTTTCATCCAGACTGTACTGTCGGCTTCGGAGTTTCACCGAATCATGCCTTACGGCTCGTGGGCTGTACCACCGGTAGGGAATCGAACCCTGCCCTGAAGATTTCTGATTCAATTATAGCGGCATTATAGCACGGCTTCTTTCGGATTGCAAGGGCATTCTGCAAACCGGGACGAAACCGGGATGAAGATGGTTTGAGGGTGAGAATGAAACGCTTTGGCCGTTGTTGCCTTGTCACCCTCTTGACAGGAGCGGATATGCAGGTTTCTGCTTTATGCCCGCACATCCTCCCGGCGTAAAAGCAGCCATGCCAGAAGAAACATTGTCCCCAGCCAGAAGATGCAGCTGAAGGCAAACAGCCCGTAGCTGCCCGCCAGAGCATCCGCACTTCTGTTGGAGTTCATACCCAGCTGCATCAGGGAATAGGGCCACAGGATTCCAAAGCCTTTGGAGCTGATAAAGATGCCGGTAATGCCGCCCAGCAGCCCCCAAAAAATGGGCACGGCAAAGCTGCGGATGACCATGGCCAGCACCAGCTGTGCGGCAATGACAGCCAACGCCCCCAGCAGTCCCCGCAGTAAAAACAGAGGTAAGGTGACCGGCGGCAGCCCGGGCAGATGGGCAAATACCTTGCCGCAGAACACGAACAGCGCAAACACAAAGCCGTGAGTCAGCAGCGCCAGCTTCGTCACCACCGCAAACTTTGCGGCAAACAGGTCCAGCGGCGGTACAGGGCTTGCCATGATCAGGTTCCAGTTGTGCCCCAGATGTTCCAGCCGCCACAAGTAGGCAGCATAGGTGGCTACCATGGCAGGGAAGAAGAGCATGGAATAAAACAGGGTGTGCTGGGTCCACAGGCTATACCAGCCATCGGTGAGGATCTCAAGATTTTGCAGATAATTGAAAGTGCCATAGGTGGCCGAAAGAATGGGCAGCACAAAGAACATTGCCCAGATGGGGGATGCGTGGAGTTTGCGGTTCTCCGCAAGAATACAGCGTTTCAGCATGGTTTTATACCTCCTCGTCCTGTACCTTGCGCCACGCAAGGGCAAACAGCACAGCGCCCAGCGCAAGGGTGAAGGCCAGCAGCCCCCAGTTGAAGGGGCGGGTGCCGTAGGTGACGGTGTGGGTAGCCTTGTCCCAGTTCGCCACTTCGTAGGCGCTTAGAGGGATGTAGTACCCAAAAGGCACAAAGTAACTGGCAAGCGGCGGCATAAAAGCAGAGAACAGACCCACCAGCGCCCCTACGATGCCCACGCAGAGCGCCGGCAGGGGATTGCCCACCCACAGCATCAGCAGAAATTCGCCAAAGAAGAGCATTGTGTCCACCGCCAGCGTGCAGACGAACAGATAGACCAGCTGCCCAGTGGGAAAGGCTTCGGTATAACCATGGACACGCCCCAGCACCGGAACACAGGCCAGCTCCAGCACCGTGACCAACAGCACCTCCAGCACTCCAAAGACCACCTTGCCTGCAAACAGGCTTCGGCGGCTCTGCAGGGTGTAGAGCAGCTTGGCGGTGTTGCCTTTGATCTCCATATCCCACAGCCGGGAGGCCAGCACTGCCATCATCACCGGCATCAGAATGGCTTCAATGACGGGCAGGCTGTAAAGCAGGGCGCTGTAACCGTTGGCAAGCTCCTCCGGGTCTGCCGGAGCAAGGCCGCCCACCCACAGCACGACAATGCCGGGAATGAGCAGGCAGAGAGCAAGGTCGTGCCTACGGTGAGCTTTTTGCAGTTCTGCACGGAAAGCTGCCATCTTACGCCACCTCCCCGCTGGTCTGGGTCAGGCTGAGGAAGATGTCCTCAAGGCTCTTTGTCTGTGCTGTCAGTCCCACCACGCCCACGCCGCTTTCGGCAAGGGTACAGACCAGCGCCGCCAGCGCTTCGTCCGGCAGCGGGGGCAACTGCAGGGTGTCCGGCTGGTCTGCCGGTGCAGCGGCTTTTACTCCCTGCTGCTGCAGGACGGCTGCGGCTTTGGGTGCGTCCAGCACTCGCAGCAGAATGCCGCCCCGGCTGTGCTTTTGCAGTTGCTGTAAAGAACCCTCGAACAGCAGCCTGCCGTGGTTCAGGATGCCCACCTGATCCACCATCTGCTCGATCTCGCCCAGCAGGTGGCTGGAGATCAGCACGGTGGCTCCGGTGGTCTGGGGCATGGAAGCAATCAGACTGCGCATCTCCTGAATGCCCGCCGGATCCAGACCGTTGGTGGGTTCGTCCAAGATCAGTAGTTTGGGGCTGCCCAGCAGCGCCATGGCAATGCCCAGCCGCTGCTTCATACCAAGGGAATACTGCCCCACCTTCCGGTCAGCGTCTTTGGTCAGGTGCACGATCTCCAGCACCCGGCTGATGTCCTTCCGGTCCACGTCTTTCAAGTCAGCCACGATGGAAAGATTTTCCCGGGCAGTCAGGTGCAGGTAACCGGAAGGGGATTCGATCAGACTGCCGGTCTGCCGCAGCAGGGCAATGCGGTTTACTTCGTTCAGGGTGTGTCCCAGCAGTTCCACACTGCCACCGGTGGGGTGTACAAGCCCCAGCAGCATCTTCATGGTGGTGGATTTGCCCGCACCGTTGGGGCCTAAAAATCCGTAAACACAGCCCTCCGGGACAGTCAGGTTCAAATGATCCACCACCGGACGGCCATGGTAGCTTTTGCAAAGGGCATGGGTCTCGATCACAGGTTTCATAAATGGTCTCCTTTCGCATTAATGGTTTTCGGAACGATGCCAGAATACACCCGCTGCCTTAAACTGACCGGAAGCGCAGCTTAATTTACCCTTAAATTTGCAGGTGTTTTCCGCTGCGGCGCAAAAAGTGTGGTATAGTAAAGGCGGGAAAGGAGAACTGCCCTTATGGATACCGTTTATGATGCAAAGCTCCTGCTTGTGGACGACAACGCCGAGCTGCTGGCACTGCTGTGTGAGCAGCTGCGGGGCGCAGGATATGGCCATATCAGAACCGCCCAAAGCTGCGCCGCTGCCCGCGCCTGCTTTGCAGCAGAGCAGCCGGAGCTGATGATCCTGGATATCAACCTGCCGGATGGGGATGGCTTTTCGCTGTTCCGGGCGCTGCGGGAAAAAGCGGATGTTCCGGCACTGTTTCTCTCCGCACAGGATGCGGATGCCGACCGTCTGTTCGGGCTGGGTCTTGGCGCAGATGACTACCTGACCAAGCCCTTTCTGATGCAGGAACTGCTGCTGCGGGTGCAGCATATTTTGCAGCGGGCGTACCGGGCAGAGCTGTCCCGTACAAAACCGGCACCTTTGCAGCTGGGGGAGCGGTGCGTAGACCTGAATGATGCCATTGTTACCCTGCCAGAGGGCAAAACACTGACGCTGACCGCTACCGAGCTGGTGCTGCTGCGGAAATTGGCAGAGAACCGGGGACACGTCGTTACCTACGATGCTCTTTGTGCGGCGGTCTGGGGCGCAGATTACTATGGCTATGAGAACAGTCTGGGTGTACATATCCGGCATCTGCGGGAGAAGCTGGAAGCCGAACCCGGTGCGCCGCAGTTTCTGCGGACGGTGCGGGGCATTGGCTATAAGCTGACAAAGGGGGAAGAAGCATGAAAACCTTTGTGCGCCTGATCCGGCGGTATGTGCTGGCGGCGGTGGGCATTGTTCTGCTGCTGTTGTTTTCCGGTATTGCGGTGCTGGGCTGGCTGGGCTGGCAGGAGAGTTGCCGCCTGCCGCAGCGGGAGTACTCCTCCAGCGAGATCGCGGATTCCATGGTGGAGACCGCCGAAGGGCTTGCCTTTGGGGCAGAACGCACCCCGCAGGAATGGATGAACGGCTACGAGTGGGCGATGGTGCTGGACGATGTGGGAAACATCCGCTGGAGCTACGGCCTGCCGCAGGATCTGAACCATGCCTACACTCCCGGCGATATCGCCAAATTTGCCCGCTGGTATCTGGCGGATTACCCGGTGTTCTGCTGGACAGAACCCTACGGACTGTTCGTCATCGGGCTGCCAAAGGGGAGCCTGTGGAAGTACAGCATTTACAGCTCACCGGACTTTGCTCTGAGCATGGTGCGGGTGCTCCCGGCAGCAGCGCTGGGAATGCTGTTGCTGGGTCTGGTTCTCTGCTTTTGGTTGAGCTGGCGGGGGGCAAAGCGGCTGGAGACCGTGGCAAACGGTCTGGATGCACTGGCGCAGGGACAGACCGTCCGGCTGCCTACCGACGGTTTTGCCGGGGAACTGGCAGAAAAGCTGAACCAGACCGGGGCGCAGCTGCAAGCCAAAAATGAGATGCTTTCCCGGCGGGACAACGCCCGCACCCAGTGGATCGCAGGGGTCAGCCATGACGTGCGCACCCCGCTGGCGCTGATCTTAGGCTGGGCGGAGCAGCTGGAACAGGATGCACTTTTGCCGGACAGCTCCCGGCAGAAAGCGACCGGCATCCGCACCCAGTGCGAAAAGCTGCGCACCCTCATTGATGACCTGAACCTGACCAGTAAGCTGGAATACGGTGCCCAACCTCTGCGCCGGAAAGACCTCCGGGCAGGGCCGCTGTTCCGGCAGCTGGTGGCGCAGTTCTGTGAAAGCCCACTGGCAGAGCGCTGCGAGATCACACTGGAACAGGAAGAACCAGCAGAGCAGACAGTGCTTTCGGTGGATGAGGCGCTGCTGGCACGGCTGCTGGAAAACCTGATGAACAACAGCGTCCGGCATAACCCAAAGCCGGTGAACATTACCGTGCACACCCGGCAGGTAGGAGAGCGCTTCTGCCTGACCGTGGCAGATGACGGTATTGGCTATCCGGCTGCCGTTCTGGTGGCACTGAACGCTGCGGAGCCTGCCGAAAATGCGCCTCATATCCTTGGCCTGTATGTAGTGCAGCAGATCGCCGCCGCCCATGGCGGCAGGGCAGTGTTTGGGCAGAACACCCACTGCGGAGCAAAAGCAACGGCCTGGCTGCCGGTAAAATAAAAAATGTGAACCTTTTAGGTGTTTCCACCCAGAAAAGTCCACATAGAAAGAGCTGCTTTGGATTTATAAGAGATCGCAGTTGTCCAAATCCCTGCCATGAATCGTAGTTGTTGATGTACATTTGATGCGTGGTTTAAACAGGTGAAATTGCGGATGCCATTTTCGAGCCAAACCAGCCCATTTTCCCGGCTTTGCATAAAAATCCGATGCCTGTTTTAAGAGGCTGATTTTGTCTCTGCACACTTTTGCACACTTTTTGCACACCGGAACGGCTGGATAACGGATGCGAGAGGGGACAACAGGTGCAAAGAATGCAGCAGATGCAAAACGCAAATTTACGATAAAACGATAAAAATAACGAATTGACGCAATTCTGAAAATTGACGATTGTTGCACGTTGGCTTCTCTTAATCAGTGGGCCCAGGGTTCGAGTCCCTGGAGGTGCACCACAACAACAAAATCCGAACTTTTTTCCGATAGGAGAAAGGTTCGGATTTTTTGTGTTCTTCGGAAAACAGAACGAATCCCCTGCTTCCATCGAAAAACGTCCTAGACCTTATCATAAGAAAGCACGACAGACCACGGTGAGAGTGCCGTAAGGCGGAAAGGACACGAGTATGAAGTACGATGCAAGAGCTTGCCATTTCAACATGGACACCGGCTGCGTGGAACTGCTGCTCCGGGATGGGAGAAAGATTTCCATCGACTGCACCGGGGTCGAGGATGCACTGGATGTTACTATGGCGCAGAGGTCAGAACTGGATTATCTTATCTACAATGACCCGCTTGGCTATGCGGATTTGATTCTGAACGGTGACCCGGAGGAATATTTGAAAAACGTAACCGGGAACCATGGGTTAGAAGATTAAGAGAAATGCCGTTCCAAAATCAACTGGAACGGCATTTCTTATCTTTCGCTATTCGGAATCTTCTGTCCCCGCAGCTCCTGTCGGATGGCACGGAACTGCTCCGGCACGTCCGCATCGGTCATTGCACCGGGGACATCCACTGTCCCAGCGGCTTTGGCGGCTTCATAGAACCAGCATTTATACTCCACGGTCTCCAGCGTATGCTGTAACTGCTGGATCTGCTGGGTGAGTACCTCCCGCTGGTGCCGGAACATTTCCAGCCGGGTGTCAATGGTGTCGTCTCCCTGCATGGAAAGCTCAATATACTGCCGGATATCCTTGATGGACATTCCGGCTTTTTTCATACAGCGGATGACCTGCAGCCACTCGAAGTCGTTTTCCCGGAACATCCGAATGCCGCCGGAGGAACGCTCCACAAAGGGAAGTAACCTTTCTTTGTCGTAGTAGCGCAGGGTGGAGGCAGGTACGCCCAGCTTTTGTGCCATTTCACCTACGGTATAGATCATCTGAAACCTCCGTTTTTTCAAAAAGCCCTTGACTTAAAGTACGCTTTAAGTTGTATGATAAAATCAAACTTTATCAACATCATAATGCGGATGCACTCTGCTGTCAAGGAGGTTCCTATGAGCAAGAAGGTATTGATTTTGTCTGGCAGTCCCCGGAAGGGCGGCAACTCTGATATTCTATGCGACGAATTTCTGCGTGGAGCGCAGGATGCCGGGCACAAAGCAGAAAAGATCCGGGTCGCTGAGAAAAAGGTGACTCCCTGTTCCGGCTGCTACTACTGCAGCACCCACGGCGGAGCCTGCGTCCACAAGGATGATATGGCAGACATCCTGCAAAAGATGATCGATGCCGATGTCATTGTGCTGGCAAGCCCGGTATACTTCTACTCCATCAGTGCTCAGTTGAAAGCGGTCATTGACCGCACTGTGGCACGGTGGCAGGAGATTAAAGACAAAGAGTTCTACTATATTACCACTATGGCAGACGAGGAAAAAGCCTCTGCGGACACGACGCTGGCCTGCTTCCGGGGCTATGCAGACTGCGTGGAAGGAGCCGTGGAAAAGGGAGTCCTTGTAGCAGGTGGCGTTTACGAGCCGGGTGCAGTGTGCGGTACGCCTGCCATGGCACAGGCTTACGAGATGGGGAGGAACGTATCATGGCAGTGAAACAGACAGCAGGGCGGGATGCTCTGGGCGAATTTGCGCCAAAATTTGCAGAACTGAACGATGAGGTACTATTCGGGCAGGTGTGGAGCCGAGAGGATAAACTCTCCCTCCGGGACCGCAGCCTTGTGACGGTGGTAGCACTGATGGCGCAGGGACTGACGGACTCCTCGTTTCGGTATCACCTGACGGCAGCAAAAAACAACGGTATTACCCGGACTGAGATTGCAGAGATCCTGACCCATGCGGCGTTTTATGTAGGTTGGCCCAAGGCGTGGGCGGCTTTCCGTATGGCCAAGGAAGTCTGGGCAGAGGACGCTGCAGAGGATGCCAAGGCACAGCACCAGAGCGAAATGGTGTTCCCCATCGGCGCAGCCAACGACGGTTTTGCGCAGTATTTCAGTGGAAAAAGCTATCTGGCACCCTTGTCCACCGCACAGGTTGGCATTTACAACGTCACCTTTGAGCCGGGCTGCCGGAACAACTGGCACATCCATCATGCCGCAAAGGGTGGCGGGCAGATCCTTGTCTGCGTGGCAGGCCGGGGCTACTATCAGGAATGGGGCAAAGCTCCGCAGGAGCTGCATCCGGGCGATGTGGTGAACATTCCCCCGGAGGTCAAGCACTGGCACGGTGCCGCACCCGATTGCTGGTTCTCTCATCTGGCAGTGGAAGTGCCCGGCGAAGGCACCTCTAACGAGTGGTGCGAGCCGGTGCCGGAAGAGACCTATAAGGAGTTGCGGTGATGCGTTTTGACGTACCCCCAACCATGATAAAACAAAAACAGGGTGCGCCCTGAATAGGACGCACCCTGCCTCGCAATTCACGATTTGATTCGTTGGCAACAACCGTGAATTGCATATCGCAAACAGGTCGTTGAGAATTGCGCTGCCTGTAAAACTTGCGATTAAAGCCACAGACGATAGCGATATGTACAACAGGGCGTTCCCCGTAGCAGAGTTCCCATAAAACAGTATTTGCAAAAGTTCCCTAAATGGGGAAGATTTGGCGTGACTTCGGTCACGCCTTTTCTTTCGCTTCCAGTTCATCCAGAGGGATGTACCCCAGCCCATCGTACTTGATATGGATGTGCTGCACCCGCTTTCCGCTGGACTTATCCGGGGCATCCACATAGATGGCCGACACCAGTTCACGGAGAGCATAAGGGGTGAGTTCTTCAATATGAACGTACTTGTGCGCTTTCTGGACGAACTTTTCAATATTCTCGATCTGCTGTTCCTGTACTTCAATTTCCTGCTGGATGGAGAGAACTTCCTCTTCCAGCTGCTTCTGTTCGGCATCGTAGCTCTGACTCATCATGTCGAAGCGGTCATCGCTAAGCTTTCCGTTAACATTGTCCTCGTAAATCTTCATGAACAGCCGTTTGAGGTCTGCGATCCGCTTCTCATTCCGGGCAAGCTGCTTCTTCAGGACAGTCAGCTTTTCGGTGCTTTCCACCCGAAGCTGCTCCTCCATGACCTTGCGGAAGTAGTCCTCATGACAGAGGATGTAGTCAGTCACCCGCTGAACATGGCTTAGCACACGGCCCTCCAAAACCTTTACCCGGATGAAGTGTCCCTTGCACTTGCTCCCGTTCTTCTTGTGCAGAGAGCAATCAAAGAAGTCTTGACTGAAGTTCCTGTGATTGGACGAACCATATTGCATCTTGGAACCGCAGTCAGCGCAGTAGACCATACCGGAGAAAATGCTGCTCTTGCCTGTCCGGGTCATGCGGTGACGCTGGCTACGAATCTCCTGAACCTTTTCAAACACATCATCGTCAATAATGCGCTCATGTGTATCCGGGAAGATAGCCTGATTTTCCACGGGATTCAGATGTCTCTTTTTATCCCAGATAGAGTTAGTATAGGTCTTAAAGTTGACTGTGCAGCCAGTGTACTCCAGGCGTTCCAGAATCGAACTTACTGCTCTTTTATCCCAGCGATAAGGGTCTTCCGGGGCGGGTGAGTTCGTACTCAGGCCATGGCTCAACTTATAGGCGGTGGGAGTCAGAACTTTGTCCACCCACAGTTGGTTTGCAATTTGGGTCGGGCCACGGCCTTCCATGCACATGGAGAAGATGCGCTTCACGATTGCAGCCGCTTCTGGATCAACAAGCCAATGTTTCGGGTTCTCCGGGTCTTTCACATAGCCGTACGGCACATTGACCGTCAGCGGTACTCCACGCTCTCCCTTGGCCTTCTGAACAGCCCGAATCTTGCGGCTGGTATCACGGGCGTAAAACTCGTTGAACCAGTTCTTAATGCCCGCAAAATCGTTGTTTACGCTGTTTGGGTCAATGGTGTCGTAGTTGTCGTTAATGGCAATGTAGCGAACGCCATACTGGGGAAAAGTGAAGTTTGTGTACAGACCTGTCAAGGCAGAATTGCGTCCCAGTCGGGACAAATCCTTCGTGATAACGATTCCTATATGCCCTACTTCGATCTCGGTCAGCATACTCTGAAAGCCGGGGCGGTCGTAGTTCGTGCCGGAATATCCATCGTCCACAAAGAACACCGGGTTCGGAAAGTGATTCTTCTTAGCGTATTCCAGAAGAATAGCCTTCTGAGATGGAATTTGTCAAGGGGCTTTTCTGCAAAACACAATGTTTCTGAAAATAGCGTTCAAAATATATGCAGAGCCGTTAGTCCGCAAAGGATGCGAATTATCGGCTCAATGGTTTTCTTTTATTTGTAATCATTACTTTTCCAATTCCAGATATTCTTGTCCCATGAAGAAGATTTTCAATTCGTTTTGATCTACTTCTATCTCAAATTCTACACTACTATTTCCCTGTGTAACACAGATTATATCCGAGTAAGAAAAACTATAATATGCGTCACCGCAGGATAGACCCGAATCGGGCATATCTTTACTCACAGCAAGTTCCCCGTTTTCTTGAAAGGTAAATATCTCCTCAGCATTTGCATCCTTCCATGTGCCAATAATATCTTTTTCGTTCTGAATGCGATTTACTTTACCAACACATACAATGGCAAGTATAACTGCACCAACAGTCAAAGCAATGCCTGCAACTCTCTTTACCAGTTTCTTTTTACGCAATTTCTATTACCTCTGTTTCAGTTGCTTTGTTAGATTGAATGATTACATATTGCTCAATTTCAGTTCCTCTACAATTTCCACCTTTGATACGCTTCTAACAGCAAACAGCATAGCGATACATACCATAGCGCCGACAGCCATAACTGCAAGAGCATAAATACCGCCGTTCATATAAAAAGCAAATGGTGTCATACCCGACGATATGAAGTAGTAGATAGCACAATGAATCAAAAAGCTCACAGGCAACGCAAGAACCAATGCTTTTACGCCGTACAAAACAGCTTCGAGCAATAGCGTACATTTTAATCCTTTGGCAGTCATACCAACAGAACGCAGAACAGCAAATTCGCTTCTTCTCAAATGAATCGTATTCGAGATAGTGTTACAAACATTCAAGCTGATAATAACCGTCATCAGGATCGAGAACAGGCAGATTACCAGTTTTGCAATCGTATATACCTGTCTGGAATTATTCGTTGCGGCTGCAATGTCCACAGTTTGCGGAAATCCTCTGTCAGCCAGACATTCCATTGCTTCTTTATGCTGTGCTGTCTGTATTCTCATTTCCACATAGGCGTTATCATCTATCAGCCAGTTAAAATAACTTAAAGGCACGATGAGGACAGCTCGATCTCTCACAAACATGGATTGGATATTTGCATTTTCTTCTGAAACGATTTTTTCCACGATAATCGGCAAGGCATCCTCGGATGCCCCCAGCGGAATGATTTCTGTTCCCGGTTCAATAAGAAACGGTGAGCCTGCAATTACCCGATTTTGTGCCGAATTATAGTATCCCATAGTCTGATTGAGCAAAATTCCATGATTGAAATTTGTCACATCCAGACTGAATCCATTTTCATCGCAAAAAGAGACAAAATGTTCTTCGTCCAATCCTACGACATATACCTCTGCTTTCGTACCATTGATAAAATATCCTTGCATATCAGGATTGATTTGTTCCTGCGAAAATTCAGCGGTCATATATCGCTGAAAAGAATAGGAAACATCCGCAGTGATATTTTCATCCGATAATGCCCCGATTGCGACAGGAATATCTTTGTATTGAATCATCGAAATCACATCAGTATAACAGGAACCGTCCTCCTTCATATCCAAGGATGTCTGATAAAGCATAAAATCAGAGAAACTATATAAGGAAAGGGCAATTACCACCGACAAGAAAATAGAGCCGGTAATCGCTCGGAAGCGTTTTGGATTACGCTTAATATTTTTTGCTGCTAACGAACCATAAATGCCAAAAACCAAAGAAACGATTTTTCCGTCACGGAATTTCTTTCTTGATACCGCATTGTTAGACTGGCGGATCGCTTCAATAACTGTAATTTTAGCTGCTTGCTTCACAGGCTTTCTACTTCCGAAGTACAAAGAAGCAATGCCGGATAATCCGCTGACGAGCAGGATCAATCCGTTTACCTTCAAGGACAGTTCTACGATGCCAAAAGTGAATGTTTCTCCAAAAGCTGCCCTGACCACACTTAATAACAGAGCAGATAGCAGGATACCAACAACCAATCCAAAGGGTATGCTCACCACTCCCAAAAGGAAGGCTTCTAAATATACGCTAAGGCGTTTTTGCCCTTTTGTGGCTCCAATACTGGATAGCATTCCCATCTGCTTAATTCGTTCCTGTAAGGAAATGGAGAGGGCGTTGCTGATCATTGAAGCAGATGCAGCCATCAAAAGACAAACGACCATGACCACCAAAGCAATCAGTTTTGCAGCTCCTTTACCCCCGGTAATTCCATGATAGACTAACAATTCCGAATGAAACTTTGCTACATGACTGTCTACTGCCGCAGCCACTTCTTCGGCTTCTGTATAGATCGAATTGGATAAATTCTTTGCCTTGACATACGCAGCAAAATCGGATGCCGTTTTGTCAACACCTGCAAAGGCATTATAGTTTGCTGCGATTTTTGAGTCATTCACATCTGACAGAATACCAACAACTACATACGCTTTCTCTTTTGTTGGAACGAAGCTTTCTTCTTCACCCCTATAATTTGTCAGCCCGGAAAGCTGGGCATTATATTCATCCCAAATTCTTGAACCAAGAGTTAAAGAAATCGTATCTCCAATCTCTGTATTCATGTTGTTTTTCTTCAAAAAAGATTCTGAAATAACAATCTCATTTTCATCTTGCGGGAAACGCCCTGCAAGCAAATACTGATTTAACGAAAATCTTTGGGTAAAGTTCTCGTCAATCTCGCCAACGGAGAGCATTGTACTGTTGGATTTCTCCCCGTAAAAACTGTTTCCGGCAAAGCGGAGAAGCGAAACTTCGCCTACATTGTTTTGACTATATAGCTCTTGAACCTGCTCCCAAGTCAAATCCTCCATGTAGTAGTCATAATCGCCACCATACACTTTTTCTTTCTCTTTCAAAAAATCAACCAACGACCATCCCCCACAGAGAATAGCGGTTATCATACTGATTGACAAAAGAATGGTTAAAAGTGTGAGTAGGGTACGCTTTTTATTCGACAACAGATTCCTGAGTGTAAGCATGAAAATCATATTCATCAGCGTATCACCTCATCCCTCACAAGTCTGCCATCCTGAATTTCCAGAATACGGTCTGCCTGCATTGCGATTTCACGGTCATGGGTAATCAGGATCATTGTCTGGCGATAGACTTCATTGGATTCACGCAGAAGTTTCATAATATCCCTTGTGTTCTCCGTGTCCAGATTTCCCGTCGGCTCATCCGCAAGGATAATCGCAGGTGCGTTAATCAACGCTCGTCCGATTGCCACTCTTTGTTGTTGACCGCCGGATAACTGACTTGGCAGGTGCTTTCTACGCTTTACCAGTTTGAGTGTGGATAGCAGTTCTTTCAAACGCTCCTGATTGATTTTACGCCCATCCAATCGAATCGGCAGCGTGATATTTTCCTCGACAGTCAAAACCGGGATCAGATTATAAAACTGATAGACAAGCCCAACCTGCCTTCTTCTGAATACAGCCAATTCATCTTCATTTTGCTCATAAACATCCTGTCCATCCACAAATACTTTTCCCGAAGTCGGTCTGTCAACACCACCTAAAATGTGCAACAGGGTAGACTTGCCAGACCCAGATGCTCCAATGATTGCAACAAACTCTCCTTTATCGACGGAAAAAGAAACATCTGACAAAGCATGGACAGGAGCATTGTCCATTTCATAGGTTTTGCAGATATTCTCTACTCTTAATATCTCCATAAAAAGTTCCTCCATATATTTTTGCAATTCAGTATAGCAAAGCCAAGTGACTGCTTCATTACTTTTTCATTACAAAAATGTCACTTAAAAAGGGGCTGCATTAAGCAGTCCCCCGATAAAAGCAGATTTCAAATTTTGCACCGCCTGACTCCCGATTTTTCGCTTGGATGACACCACCCTGATTGACAATAATCGTCTTTGCCAGAGCCAACCCCAAACCGGCATTACCGATTGTAGAGCCACTTCCTTGATAAAATCGGTCAAATAAATGGGGGATGTCTTTTTCCTGAAAACCTGTTCCGCTATCCTCTATAATGATCTGTGTCAAAAGAGGTCTTTCTATTGCCTTGATTTCGATAGTGCTGCCCTCTGGTGAATGTTCGATACAGTTTTTGATTACATTCCCCAAGGCTTCAGCAGTCCAATCAGTATCAAGAGATAGTTTTAATTCTGCCGGAATCACTTGCGTGATTGTCTGCATTTTTAATTCTGCCGCAATCTCCAGAGGACGAATTGCTTTTTCTACCACATCTTTTAAGTATACCGCCTGTGGCTTTAGAGTAATCGTTCCTGCATCCAGCTTGGATATTTTCAGAAGTGTGGCTATCAGCCACTCCATTCTTGATAAGAGCATAGTCTGTTCGCGGATCAGCTCATACCTTTCTTCGTCAGTCAGTTCCTCATTACACAGAGAAGCATTTAAGATATTCAGCGATGTCAAAGGTGTTTTTAATTGATGTGAAATATCGGCTAAAGCATTTGCCAAATTACCTTTCTCCATTTTCAGAGCTTCTGCCTGTTCAATAAGCCGTCTTGTCATCTTGGATATTTCATCATGTAAAACAGATAACTCACCTTCTTGAAACTGCCCAAAAGAAATTTTTTCATCTCCATGTAACAGCCTATCAATATGCAAACTAAAATCAGCAATTTTCTTGTATCTCTGATATGTGAAAAAGAGGGAAACTGCACTGGATGAAATGATAGCCGACAGAACAATCCACACAGCTTTGCTATCAACGATAATGCCAATGCCGCCCCAAAATAGAATAAGAATACTGCTGACAACAATTTGCCTTTTAACTTCTTTATTTCTGATAAAGTCCATATCAACCCACCTTATAGCCAAGCCCACGAACGGTAATTATGATTTCCGGCTCCTGCGGATTGGTTTCAATTTTGTCACGTAGCCTTTTCATATAGACAGTCAATGTATTATCATTGATAAACTCCCCGGTAGTGTCCCATAAAAGCTCCAACAATCTTCTGCGAGAAAGGACAATACCTTTGTTACGCAAAAAGACTAACAGCAACTTATATTCCATAGCAGACAACAAAATCTCTTTCCCATTCTTTGATACGGTTGCTTGATTTGTGTCCACAACTAAGTCGAGGTAACTGATAATGTTTTGTGTGTTCTTAGTTCTCCTTAATACGCTGTTGATCCTTGAAAGCAGTTCTCTTGGTCTGAACGGTTTGCTGATATAATCGTCAGCCCCCATATCTAACCCAGCCACAACACTATATTCATCATCAGAAGCCGTTAAGAAAATAACTGGCATAGTTCCTCTTTCTTTAATTGCAGAACAAACAGAAAAACCATTTCCGTTTGATAATTGAATGTCCACCAAGGCTATATCGTATTGGTCGCTATCCAATTTTTCTATTGCTTCTTTTTGACCGGGAGCATTTTCGATTTTGAACCCTTCATTTCCTAAATAGTCTGATAATGAGGATACGATACTTTGGTCATCCTCCACTAATAACAATTTACTCATCGTGTGTTCTCCTTGTTGTCAGCTATAAATTCATTTTTATTTTGTTTATATCTTCCATCAGCCGGCTTTTGGGCATCTTGGGGAATTAGCCATGCACGAGGTAGCCGAACAATTCCATCAATGCGATTCTCCTCACACAGCTTTTGAACACGACGCACCGATATTCCCCAAAGTTTAGCCGCATCCTGTACTGTCATGTATTCAAACATAGTTTACCTCCGCATCAAATAGTTATATATATTATATACGCACAAACGAACAATATCAATGGGCTGTTTGTAAACACTTAAACACTAACTGTGTACGAATTAACTCGGCGCTAACAATTTCCGTCATCCTGTTTCGGATATTATTTATTTTTCCACCCAACCCATTCTGTCCGGGCAGCTACCTTTAATTTTTTGTTACGCCTCCTCTGCTGCGAGCAACTCTACCAAAACCGAAGGACCATATTTTCAGACTGCCGAGCGACCTCGACTGGTGCCAAACGATTTTGCTGAGGCGATAGAAAATAGAATTGCAATGTACTATAATAAAGGTGTGAAATTTTCCCTCGCTTCTGTAAGATTGTCCGCCAGATCCATAGTACATAGGTGAGGAGGTGGATACCTTGTTAGAGGATGTGAAGATCATTGAACTGTTCTTTGCTCGTACTGAGCAGGCAATAGCTGAACTTGCTGCAAAATACGGTTCAACTTGCAAAAGAATTGCAAACAACATTTTGAAATGCGAACCCGACGCAGAGGAATGTGTAAATGATACATACCTTGCTGCGTGGAATGCAATTCCTCCAGAAAGACCTGACCCACTCAGAACCTATATTTTTCGTATTACCCGCAATATCGCTACCGCAAAATACCACGCAAATACTGCACTAAAGCGAAACAGTTACTATGATGTTGCACTTGATGAGTTGGAAGAGTGCCTAACTTCTGCATCTACTATTGAACAGGAAGTGGATGCAAAGGAGCTGTCACAGGAAATTGATCGTTTCCTTGACAGCTTGGATCAGGAAAGCAGGGTTATGTTTGTAGCAAGGTATTGGTACTCAGATAGCATTACAGAAATTGCAAAGAGGCTTCGTACAACAAATAACAATGTGTCTGTCCGCCTTTCCCGAATCAGAAGCAAACTTAAAAATCATTTACAGAAAGCGGGGTATGATTTATGACACGAAAGAACATCTCTGACGCCGTTGGTGGCATTGGTAGCCGTCATATCGAAGAAACGGCGAGTTATCAGGCAAAGAAACAAAAAAGCATTTGGCTGAAATTTGGGGCAATTGCTGCGTGTCTCTGTCTAATCGTGGTGGGAGTGTTTAGTATGGGATTATTCGGCAAAAGTACAGAAACAGCTACATTAGGTGATGGAACTACCATATCTTTCACTAAAGCAGATACGGTAGCCTCTGCTCTGAGTTTGAACTTGCAAGCACGAGCATTGACCAAAGATGAGGTTCAGACTATTTTCGGTGATCTTCCGATTTCCGGAGATGCCCTCTTTACCTTGGACGATGTAGCATTTGTTGGCTTTTATGGTCATTACAGCGATATGAAATTTGTTGTTTCGCTGTCTGGGAACAATCTTATGGATACTACCGTAATTGGCAAGGAAAATGTATCTATGGTTGGAGATACGCCAGTTAAAGCTGGCTACTTCGTTACAAATGCAAACAGCGAAGGAATTAAGACTGTGATCTATTACGCCTATATCACATTTGATAACTATTCCATCTATATCGAAAATGCAGGCGGAGAAAGTGAAAGAGAGGCTGTTCGAGCGGAACTGATGGCAGCACTTGATAAGTTGTTGGAAAACTCTTTTGATTTTTCACTTGTAAATAAGTGATAGAATTCGATTAAATATTGCAAGCACCGGTATGGAAAACCCATACCGGTGCTTATTTTACGCTTGACGTATAGGGATTATCTCCATCCCCCTATGTCACAGACTTCACCTGAAGTTTCAACCTCCAGCACTTTTAACGTTCCATATCTCTGTTTTTCATCTTACGCTCAAGCCGCTCCGATCGCCGCCTTTGCCGCAGTTCTCGATCCATTGTCTTTTCCTGTGCATATTCGTCAAGATAGCCAGACACATCCCGTAGGCCACTCTCCATCAACCACCAACTGAACTTGTCGCCATAAGCCGCTTCAATGCGTTGGGCTGCTGCTTTCTCTCTGTCAGGTCGAAGTGCCTTCCGCTCCAGATAAAGCTGCAAGGAATCAAAGCCGGAAGCTTGCTCTTTCAGCTCGGCATACTCAGACAATGCAGCCTCCAGCTCTCCGGCATACTTATTCTCCTGCGCCTCAAGCCGTTTGAGATTATCTTCATAGCGGTCAATCTGGCGCTGGAAGGTATCGCTTGTGGCGTCCTCTGGGTATTCCAGAGAATGAAGCAGCATAGCCTTTTCGCTTTTTAGCTCCTCTAACTTTTCCGTCAACTCGGCTATTTTGGAGGCAAGCTCACGGTGCCTGACAAAGTGGATCGCAGGAAGGGATTTCTTTTCAGCCAGTAGGGACTTCCGTTCTTTGGTTGTTTCCTTTATCTGCTGCACAAGGGAGCGGTACTGTGCCAGATTTGGCTTCAGAATATTCAAGGCACCGGTCATCTGTTTCTTGCTGCTGCGGATATGCCCTAACTGATAGCAGAAGATCAGCATATTTTCCCGCAGCTTTTCCAACGCTTCTGCAATAGCGGGCAGCGTGTTCTTCACCGCCTCCGTAATTTTCTTGAACTGCGCCTTCAGTTCCCGCAGGAGCCTGTTGTCCGCCTTGATCTGACGGTTGAGTTCGCACCTGTCGGACACGATACCTTTCTGTTCCAAAGCACGGGCAATCACGCCCTCGTGGATGGTGGGCTGCTCGTCAATGCCTCGCTCGACAAAGCTGCGGTGGTCGATGCGCTCCTCATGACCGTATCGCTCCAAATATTTGTTTGTCACATCTGCCCATGCTTTGCGCCAGATAAGGAGCTGTTCCTCGCTGTTCCAGCGTTCAGAAATGGGATTCTGTCTCCCGTATTTGGTGCTTTTGGGATACTTGCTGGCACGCTCATATCCATGTTCCTCAGCTGCGGATGGTGTCATATACACTTTCTTCCTGCCTACCTTGTACTGGTACTGTTTCTCCCATCCGTCAGCCTGTGCAGCCTTAAACTCGGCAGCGGTAAAGCCCCGTTCCTCACCGTCACGGCTGCAGAGATATTCCTTCTCCGTTTTGTATTGCCATTTGCCGCTTTCATCAAGCGGGCGCACCGTCAAGAGAATGTGGGCGTGGGGATTGTGACCGGGTGGATCGGGATCGTGGATCGCCGTATCGGCGCACATCCCATCTGCGACGAATTGATTCTGTACGAAATCCGTCAGCAGCGTTTGCCATTGTTCTGGGGACAACTCCATGGGTAAGGCTACCACGAACTCACGGGCCAAGCGGCTGTCCTTGGTTTTCTCGTTTTCCTCCACGGCGTTCCAGAGCACTTCCCGGTCTTTCCATGCGGGCGGGGCCGTGTCCGGCAGAAGTACCTGCTGCCAGACCAGCCCTTGCTTTCGGGTGTAGTCGTGCTGCACCCCGTCATAGTCATTGAGGATGTGGGAGCAGCTGAGATAAGCGGAGGCTGCACAGGCGGAGCGTCCGGCTCCCCGGCTGACCACCTTTGCCTCCAAGTGGTAAATTGCCATTTGCGTTCACCTCGATTCGTATTTTGTGAGGGGGTGGTAAAACGCCACCCCTTGGTTTCTGTTTCTCTTTGCAAAGAGAAAATGGGCTGCATTGCTGCCCATATCTGCGATAAAGCTGCCGGTGGCAGGTTTTCGCAGGCAGGAGGCGGGCAGAGTATCTGCCGGATTGGTGCGACAAGCAGCAATCTCTGCATCAGCAGAAGCGCCGACTGCACAGGGAATGCTGACTTGCGGCATTTCCTGCCCTCTCTGGAGAAGTGTCCGATGGACAGTTCGTGAAGAGCGCACGAGCCCGACCAACGGAAGGGATACCACCGCCTGCTTCGCAGGTGGTGAGTAAGTGCGCCCTTCGGGAGAAAAAAGAGGAAGGCCCCCGGTTTCCCGGAGACCTCCCATCTGAAATTTAGATTTCTTTTCCCAGCTTCCGTGAAAGATACCCCTCCAGCGCAGGCAGCTCCATCGTCCGCACCTCCGGCAGCACCTTTTCCAGAATTGCACCCTCCTGAATGAGCCTGCGAGTGCGGGCTTTTCGCTCCTTGACGCGATCCCGCGCCTGTGCTTCCTCCAATCGGTGCTGCGCCTGCAACAGCTTCTTTTCCGTATCCGTCATGTGAACATCCTCCTCACTTCCGCCTCTGCCAGACGATCTCATAGCCCAGTGCGTCGGCAAGCTGGACAGCCTCGACATAGCGCAGGGACTCCCGCTGGAGCTTGTTTGAAAGGTTGGAAACGCTGTCAGACCAGCCGTGTTCGTCCCGCAGCAGATCGACCACCTCCTGCATGGTCATGCCCTGACGGACGATGTACGACTTGATCTCATTTCTCAGATTGGATTTCATCAACTTTTTACCTCCATATTTTCGTGATATTGGTTTTTGAGTAAGTGAACTGTGTGCGCTTTGCGGTGAAGAATCTGCCGTGCCGCAAATCCGCTCAGATTTCCGCCCGTGATGCCCTGTTCACAACTGCGCCCTATCGGCTTCATCGTTCTGTGTGAGAACATACGGAATGGCAGGATATGCCACAGTCCGGTACAGCAGCTTCGCATTTCGGTAAATCACCGGATGGTGCATCGTGTTCGACCTGCGGCGAAAATCTTCACGGATTTCACAAGCATTGATTTTGAAGCCGCTAAATTGAGCCGCCAGTGTACGGCTCGGTACGGCAAAGTCTCTTTGTGTACGCTTCTGTACGCCTGTTTTGCGTACCAGCCGTCGGTTCAGCGGCAGATTTTACACTCTGCCGTGAAATACTCCACGGTGCACACAAGCAAAATGGTTTTTAAGAATGAAATCAAAAACAGCCGTACAGGGTGTACGGCGTGTACGGCAATTTTGAAGTCCATTCCTCATTTTTAATACGGCGGCGGATTGACCACCTCAATGCCCATGAACCCGCGCACCCGCTTGCCGCCGACATGGACGTTGTTGGTGGCCTCCACATTGTAAAGCCGCTCATTTTGTGCAAGCTCGGAGCTGACGCGGTTGGCAGACATGGGCTTCTGCGCGTTGTCGTCGCACCATCTTGTATAGGCTTCATAGATCGCCTTGGAGCTGGCTTCGCTGTCTGCCCGAAAGCGGATATAGCCCTCGGATTGCAGAAACTCGATCACATTGTTGCTGCTGCGCTTGACCGTCTCCATATTTTCTTTGGCTTTTCCCGAAATGCTGAACTGATAGTTGTTGCCAATCAGCCGGTGCAGCCCCTCCAGACACCAGAGGAAGATGCCCTCCTTTTCCCGCAGCAGCTTATCCACCAGAAACGGATCGTCCGCTCTGCCTGCGGGCCGGTCTTTGGTGGTCAGCACGATCTGGCGGCGAAAGAAACCGTCGGACTTGTCGTGCAGGGCGGTGAGCGCACCGTTGCCGAAGCAAAGAAAACGCACATAGAGCTGGCTTTGGTAGCTCTGAACACCCTTACGCTCCATGTCCATTTTGCACTCGGAGGTCACGATGGATTTGATGTAGTTGGTCTTTGGCAGGGCGCTCATGTCCATATCGTCGTCCACCATCAGGAGCTTGTTTTCCAAGTCTGCACGGCTGAACCGGTTGCTCTCCACCTTTTGGATGCTGGTGGTATTCATGCTGTCCCCCAGCAGCGAGCGCATGACAAGACCAATGCGGCTTTTGCCCTCGCCGCCCTTGCCGATGAGCATGAGCATTTTTTGCCCCTTGGTGGTAGGCAGCAGGCAGTAACCGAGAAATTCCTGCAAGGTTGGAATGTCCTCCGGTTGCAGCAGCTCCGATAGGAATTGCAGCCACTTTTTCGGAGTGGGTGCGTCTGGATTATAAGTGACGGTGAGACGATTGTTGCAGTAGCTCCTGTCTGTGGAAAAGCTACCGTCCATGAAGTACGTTCCGTTGGCAACATGGATGCGGTCGGTTTCAATGGGCAGCGGCGGCGAATAGGCTTGCAGCTTGATGCTGGCAAGCAGATTCGCAACCGTCTTGGAAAGATTGGCGGTCAGCACGCCGGAGATTTCCTCCAGAATGAGATTCCCAATCTGCCCTTCATCCTCAATCAGCCCGTCCACGGTGAACAGCCGCCCACGCACACATTTCATGGGGTGCTTGTCCAAAAACTGTTGACAGAACAGCACCTCGTTGATGTGCCTGCCATCGTACCACTCAGGCCACGTCTGCGGTGTCATATCCATCTTCCAATTCCTCCTTGTGAATTTTCTCTAACCTCCGTCGCAGCCTGTCCAGCTTTTCGTCCGCCATCTGCTGCTGAATTACTTCGGCACGTTCGTGAGAATCCCCGGCGCACAGAATATCTAAGTAATACTCTGTCCGGTCGAGTTCGTGGCAGGCTCCTACAAACCGTGCGTGAACAGGCTTGTCAGGTGACTGCGGCGCATACTGCACCTTCCAGTCCCGCAGGACACGGGCATAATCGGACAGAACAGAAAGGCACAGCCGCTCGTTTTCCCTGAGCTGCTGTGCTTCTGTTCGGATGCGCTTTGCGTGGAGCGCCGCTGCGCTGGGCGGTTTGTCCGGGGTAAGGTGAAAGTCTGCTGCCAGACGCTGCGCCGCCTCATAGAGCGGCAAGCCGAACAGCCTTGCAGCAAAGTCGATCACATCGCCATGTTCCCCGCAGGCAAAGCAATGGTAGTGATCGTCTGCCACATATAAGCTGGGATACCGGTCATTGTGGAACGGGCAAAGGGCCATGCCGTAATGGTTGACCTCCACGCCGTACCGCTCCGCCGCCTCCCGGCAGCTTACGCCGTATTTTACAATTTCGAAAAGATTCATTGTTCCTCCATTTCTGCACAAAACGGCGGCCTGCCCATTAAGGGACAAGCCGCCGTTTGCGTCTTATCTTATGCTGTTTTCGTTTCTTTTTCGTTCTTAGCGTCTCGCAAGGCTTTCTTCCGTGCGCCCTGCCGCTTGATCTGTGCCTGATAACGGCAATCGTCACCGCAGTATTTCACATCTGCCCTCGTTGTTGTAAACACCCTGCCGCAGTTCTCACAGGTACACGCCCGGCTGCGGCTCTCCGCCGCCTCCTGCCGGTAGAATTTCGCCCGGCAGTTGGGGCCGCAGAACAGGGTGTTTGTCCGCTTGGATGCAAATTCCTGCCCGCAGCACTTGCATGTCAGTGTAACCGGAACGCCAACCGTGCGCTCTCCGGACTTCAGCTTCTGATAGCGCTCCCGGCTACGGATGCGTTCTTTCTTCAAAAACTCCTGCCGCTTGATTTCCTCCTCGCTCAGCTCTGTGACAGGCAGCTCAAACCGCCCGATGAACCGCAGATGGATTTCTACCTCCTGCACCCGGTCGCCGTCGATCTTTTCTGGGGCGTGGACGATAATCTTCTCCACGAACTCGTTGATCATGGGCGTGGTCAGCTCGGAGAAGTCCGTATAATTCTTTGCCAGCTCCAGAAACTGCCTGGCTCGGTCGGTGTCCTCCGCAAAGGCAGACATCTGCGTTTCCATTTCGGAGACGGATGCTGTCAGCGCTTTCTGCTCCGCCTCATATTCTGCCAGCAGAATGTCAAACCGCTCGCCGGTGATACGACCGACGGCAAAGGATTCATAGAGCTTCTTGATGATGGTGTCCAGCTCAGAAATCCGCTTTTTCTCCTTGTTCAGCTTCCGCTTGGTTTCCTTGGTGGCTTCCGCCTGGCGCAGCTGGGAGGCGGAGCGCACCTTCTCCAGAAAAGCATCTCGGTCAGAGATGGCAAAGGTGCTGGCAGCCCGGATGGTTTCCAGAATCAGCTCCCGCAGTACTTTGCTGCGGATATAATGTCCTTTGCAAGCATGGGTGCGTTTCTGATGTGCCAGCGTATAGGTGGAACAATCGTAAAAGTCCGACGGATAAGGATTGTTCTCCGTGCCGCCCCTTGAGCGGTGATTCATCATCTTTGCCCCGCAGTCGGCACAGAACACAAGCCCTGTCAGCGGATTGGCCTCGCCCAGCGTGTCATGCCGCCGTGGTGTTTTCCGCAGCTTCTGCGCCAGCTCCCATGTTTCTGCGTCTACGATAGCTTCATGGGTGTTCTCGAAAATCAGCCAATCCTCTTTGGGATTCATTACGGCATTTTTATCCTTATAGGACTGCTTGTGGGAACGGAAATTCACCGTATGCCCCATATACTCCGGCTTGGACAAAATCTGCCCAACGATGTAGCCGCTCCAGTTATAGGGGTTGGGGAACTCCTCCTTGCTTTTCCAGACGCCTTTATTCTGCTTGCCAAAGTAGACCGCAGGCGTGTCGATCTTGTCATCGAACAGAATGCGGGCAATATCGTAAGGGCCTTTACCCTCGATGGTCAGCTGGAAGATACGCCGCACCACGGCGGCAGCTTCCTCGTCGATCAGCCAGTGATACTTGTTCTCCGGGTCTTTCTTGTAGCCATAGATGGCGCAGTTGGTGGTGGGCTTGCCGGATTCCCCTTTGACCCGAATGGCGGTTTTCTGCTTGCGGCTCAGGTCACGAAGATACCATTCGTTCATGATGTTGAGGAAGGGCGCAAATTCGTTGCTGTTCTGATCGTCGCTGTCCACGCCGTTGGCAATCGCCACAAAGTGGACGCCGTGCTGCCGGAAGAATACCTCCGTGTAAAAGCCGGTTTGCAGGTAATCACGACCGGCCCGGCTCATATCCTTGACAATGACATGGGCAACCTTTCCGGCCTCGATGTCCGCCACCAGCCGTTTCCATGCGGGACGGTCAAAATTACCGCCGCTCCATCCGTCATCGGTATAGTGGCGGCAGTTGGCGTAGCCTCTCTGCTGGGCATAGCTTTCGAGGTATTTTTTCTGATTCACGATGGAGTTGCTATCACCAGCATTGTCATCGTCACGGCTCAGCCGCTCATACAGAGCGGTGATCTTTTCCTCAGTCTGTTTCATGCGCATTCGGCGCTCCTTTCAGACTGACGGCTCATTTGTGGTGCTTCCATTATACCACAAGTACCGTCATTTGTAACCCCCTCATTGCGGATCATCCGCAGAATCTTTTCCTCCATAGTCTCCGCTGCTGTTTCGCTGAATGCGACCCTTACCTTATAGGTGGTGCCGCCGATGCGCCGAATGATGAACTGTTCCTGTTGCGTTTGCTCCATAGGCTTCCTCCTTGCGTAATTTGCTGGTTTTTGATATAATAAATCCGGTTCCGTTGGCTGTAAGCCAACTGCGTCTTTGCGCTGATTTTCCATACTTGTTTCTCCTTTCTTTCCTCTGTGTTTTAAGAAAGTAATCTTAGTAACTTGCGTTTAGATTACCCTTTCACTAATAGGAGAAAAACGGGGTGTAAATCGGAACTGTTTTTGAGAAAAAGAAAAATATTTTTTCGGGGAGGTGAAGCTGTCGTGGAACCATGGGAGGATGAACTGCTGTGGGAAGATGATTTTTCCGATGAGGAAGAAGATGCCGAGGAGCAAATAGAGGAAACCGGCCTTGAAATGGATGCGGACGGCTTTGCCGATTGGGAGGATTCGTCTGACACTGCGCCGGTGGATGAGACACTGGAGGAAGCGCTTGCAGAGGAACGCACGCTGGAGCTGGAGAGCGAGCTGGAGCAGGATGAGCATCCCAGAAACTATGCCGCCGAGCTGGAGGACGAGGAGGAAGAAGCCGCGCCCACCAGTGAGAAACGGCTCAAGCGGGAAATTCGCGCAGAGGCTCTGCGGCGGCTGGAGGAAGCAGCCCGGACGGAATCAGATTTTCTAACTGTAGTAGACGAGTGGAACAAGCTGGACAGAAACCGGGAGCGCCGGGAACGTGACCACGAAAACCTGCGTGGAGACGTGCCGTTGGAGTTTCAGGCTGTACCTGATCCAAAGATCGCTCCCCTCTGGATGAATCTGCCGAGGTTCCGCCAGCTTTGTCAGGGAAATTTTCTCGACATCATCTTCTCCTGTCCCTACGAGCTGCACCAGCTGACTTCCAACCGTTTTCTCTCCAAGCTCTTTTTCACACTCAGTGATGAGCAGAAGGAGGTGCTGTATTACCTGTTCGTTAAGCAATACAGCACCACACGGCTTGCCACCCTCCGCGGGCAGTCCGACCGAAACATCCGAAAGCTGCGGATGACCATTCAGAAAAAGCTGCAAAGGCGGATGTATGAGCATCTGAGCGAAAAGCTGGAAAAGGACTACAGCATTACTCTGCGGGAACGCGAGTTCGTGGAGGAATATGAAGCACTGCTGCAAACCATGGGCAAGGATGCCGTGATCCGCCGGGAAAACAAAACCAAACCGAGAAAAATGAAAGCCGCCCTTGACGATGACAAGGACGGTTGATACAATAGTAATATAGTTAATATATAGTTGGATTACGAGTTGAGAGGAACAGCACCATGAAGAATCTCTTTGAGCAGTCCCGCTCCCATTGGGTGCGGTATGACCGCTATGAACTGAAAACCGCCGCAGACGGCAAGCGGTACATCACGCCGGGGAAGAATGCCAAGCCTGACATCTATAATCCCTTGAAGGAAGCGTCGGGAATCGTGCTGGATGCACTGAATGTGGGTATGCTGATGATGAACCGGCAGCCAGAGGACGAGGTGCAGAAGGCTATCTTAGAGTTTGTAACCCATTACGGCCTGCTGGGTCTGATGACGGCGCTACCCACTACGCCGTCCTTTATGGATTATGAGGCAGTCTATCTGCCGAAAAACCATTTCATCAAGGCAGAATCCATGGAAACCGAAGACTATCTGGCACTGTTCTATCCCTTTGACCAGCTGGATGTGGTGAAACAAGGCGTTGAATCCAGTTGGAGCGTGTCCGGCGACCGAACAATGGTGGCGCTGACCATGACCTTTGCGGACGAACCTATGGCGAAAACCATGAGCTTCCAGCGGGAGTATGCGGAAGCCTATGACTGGGTAGCACAGCAGTTCAAGGATTGGGCGTTCACGCTGACCACCTCTGTTTTGTACTATAACGACTACGACAGCATTGACGAGGATACAAGAAATCTTTACCGCAAGGGCATGGCTGCCTTCGGCGGCATTGCGCCCAGCTATCATATTGAGCTGCTGGACAAGCCGACCATCTATTGGGACTTCCATTCGCTGCTGCTGGGCATCCAGATGATGTTCAGCTTCCTGCTGGTGGACGGAGAGAAACCCCTGCGGCTGTGCAAGCACTGCCAGAAGGTATTCCTGAGCAGCCGCTCCAATTCCGCATTTTGCAGCCCCCGGTGCAAGAATCAGTATAATGTCTATAAGAGCCGGGGAAAGAAAACCAGCGAAGAAGATTGAGGTGAAACGACATGGCAGACGCCAAGAAGGATAAACTGCAAATCCGCAACAGCACAGTGGATTTCCTTGTGTTCACGAAAGATGCCCATGAGGATGGCATTGAGGTACGGGTACAGGATCACGACGTTTGGCTGACCCAAAAGGCCATTGCACAGCTTTTTGATGTAGACCGGAGCGTTGTGACAAAGCATCTGAAAAATGTATATGAAAGCGGTGAATTGTCCGAAGATGCAACTTGTGCAAATTTTGCACAAGTTGCGGATAACGGAAAAACCTATCACTATAAGTTCTACTCTCTGCCCGCCATCATAGCCGTAGGCTATCGGATCAATTCCGGCAGAGCCACGCAGTTCCGTCAGTGGGCAACCAAGGTGCTGGACACCTTCACCAAGCAGGGGTATGTGCTGGATAAGAGCAGGCTCATCAATGGGCAGATTTTTGATGAGGACTACTTCGATCACCTGATTTCCGAGATTCAGGAGATTCGGGCCAGCGAACGGCGCTTTTACCAGAAAATCACGGACATTTACGCCACCGCTGTGGACTACTCTCTCGATAGCCAGACCACAAAGGATTTCTTTGCCACAGTTCAGAATAAGATGCACTATGCCGTCCATGGCGGCACAGCGGCAGAGGTCATTATGGCACGAGCCGATCACACCAAGGAACACATGGGACTGACCTCATGGAAGAATGCTCCTGACGGCAAGATTGTCAAGGCAGATGTGTCCGTTGCAAAAAATTACTTATCCATGGATGAAATGCAGGAACTGAACGAAATCGTCACCATGTATCTGGACTACGCCACCCGGCAGGCCAGACGGCATATCCCTATGACCATGGCAGATTGGGCCTCCAAGCTGGATGCTTTTCTGCAATTCAACGATGCAGAGATTCTGCAAAATAAGGGAAAAGTCACCGCTGCCATTGCAAAAGCCTTTGCCGAAAGCGAGTTTGAGCAGTACCGTGTCATTCAGGATCGGCTGTATCAGAGCGACTTTGACCGGCTGGTAGCCAGCACGGAGCAAAAGAACTAAAACGCAGAAACGCCCGTTATCGGCCATGCGGCCAATAACGGGCGTTCATCATTCATATACAAGTTCGGTCAGGACAATTTCCTCTGCGCGGCTGCGGATGCTGTTCATGCGGCGCACCCATTCCATTTGATCGGCAGCTTTGAGTGCTTCTGTTACGCCTTCCTGCTTCGCTATTGCAGATACGATGATTGCCATGCGCTCGTTGCAGGCTTGGTCGATCTCGGCAAGGTGCCGATGCAGCGTTCCGCTTGTGAGCAGGTTTGCGTAGAGAACAGGACGATGTTCTTTCAGATAGCTGCGGCGCATACGCCCATACTTGCCAATCTGGTATTCCGGTTCGTCCGGCAGCGCAAGGTTCGGGATGAGGTAATCGCCCTCCTGACGGTAAGTGCCGCCCATTTCCTCAAATAGAGATTTCATATGAATCAGCTCCTTTTTGTGTTGATTTCCAGCGGTTATAAGGTGTTTTTACTCCTTTCCTACAACTGCTGTTCCATTCACCACAAATGAGCCGCAGTCATATGTATTAGGTGGCAGAAACCACCCTTTACATATTAACTCTTGGTTCTCAATGGACAGGCTTTCGCCGAGCCGTGCGTCCTCTTGCGACAGTCGGCAGTAAAGTGCGGTGATTTTATTCGTTGCTCCAGACATTGTTGTGTCCTCCTTACTCTGTGGAGCAACTGTCGGTACAGGATTGGTTACCGGGTCAAGTATAGCAGAATTGGACGCAGTTGTCATTCGTCTGCACCCTCATCTTCAAATTTTTGCTGGGCGTTCTTGGCAACAATGCGCTCCAGCTTCTTCAAAAAGGACTCCTTGCCCTCATAGCTGCCGGTCACGGTGTAGGTGGTGTGACCGACTTTCTCCGTGGTGGTCAGTTCTGGAATCCAGAAAGCGGACAGGTTCTTGACATGGAGGTTGCCGTTCTCGTCCACATAAGAGCTGTGTTTCTTCTGCTCTTCGGTCAAGGGCTTCCGCTTGAAATAGATTTCATTTTCGGAGATGTTCACAGTCTCGCTGGTCTGCTCTTTCGGGGCATCATCATACAGCTGTGCGAAAAATGCCAGTGCATCTTCGGGTGGTTCTTCCTCCATGAGCTTCTCGAAAACTCGCTGTTCCTCTGCCGAGAGGTTATTCCATGCGGCTTCCAACTCCTGCTCGTTGGCTGCGTTGACGAAGGCTTCGATCTCTTTTTTCATGGTGCATCCTCCTTTGGCTGCGAAAAGCGGATTTTCAAAAAGTATGGGTTTTCGTGAGAGCAAGAATCGTCCCGTGGCCACAAATTTTCAATACTCGAAAATTTCCTGTCCCCTTTGGGACTGTTTCTTGTTGGGGCGTGCCTGCCCCAAACCCTGCTAGGTGATTTCATTCTTGGTGGTTGCTATATTGCTTATATGCCTTTTCAAATCCTGATTTGTTATATATGATAAATTTATAACATTCTCCATCTTTCATGGAAATTGCTGCAACAGGAACGACCATCTGACTCCATGAAAGCTCCCTTATCTCGTTCATGGGCAATACAAGGTTGCGATACAGTGGACTGACTGTGAGCTTTTGAGTTGAATATGTAATGCTCTGTTCATCAATGTACAAACCACCGCCAATGATTCCATTACGGCATAAGCTACACACAAAAGTTTTTCCCATAATATTACCGCCTCCTATTAGTTGATGGTTGGTTAAGTTGAGTATATCATATTGATTTCCAGAAGAACACCCCTATATAGGAGATTTTAGCCGTTTTACTGCGTACGTGCGTACGAGAGATTGGTACGCACGTACGCAGCGATTTGCCCGAAGCGCACCCTATATAGCCGTTTCCCCCTCGGAGAGCCCACTACACTTTGCAGACCGCAGGGCTGAAAGCGTCATAGTGGGTTATTACACTTCCGCAGAAGTGCCTTTTCCTCGCCGCAGACAGCCCGGTGCACCTTTGTGAGAGCTTTCTGTCCGGCGAATCCACATCGCCCACAGGCGATGTGAGCAGGGATTCCAAAGGGGCGCAGCACCCTTGGCACACGACTTTGGTACAAAGTCTAGTGTGTTACACCTTTCCAGAGATGTACACGTTCCTGAAATGCAAAAAGCCCCATACCCAACACCTTGACGGTGCGGACATGGGACTTGATGCTTCCTCGGCCTAGCCGGGTACTCCGTAACCAATCCTGACAGGCAGTTGCCGTGTCATTTTTCGAAAACTGTTTTACGGATACCCAGCAGTCGGGAACGCCCTGCTTCTCTTTTCTGGGGGCATGATGAGCCTGCTCCGACTGCCATAGGAAAGCTCGCGTAAACTATTCGCCCAGATGCCAGATGTCGCGGTCGTACTCGGCAATGGTGCGGTCGGAGGAGAACATGCCCGCTTTGGCAATGTTCACAAGGCACTTGCGCCGCCAGCCCATGGGGTCGCAGGCGTAATCGCAGAGGGCCTGCCCCTTGCGCACGACGTATGCGTTGAAGTCCGGCAGGGTCTGGAACCAGTCCTTATGGATCAGTTCGTCGTGCAGGCGGGTCAGGTTTTCGGCATGACCTGCAGCCAGCATCTCCGGGCCGGTGAGGAAGCGGATGGCACGGCGGATGTTGGCATCGCCCTCTACCCACTGGGCCGGGTCGTAGTCGCCGACGGCATAGCGATGGATGACCTGATCGGAGGTCTGGCCGAAGATATAGATGTTCTCTTCCCCCACCTGCTGGCTGATCTCCACATTGGCACCGTCCATGGTGCCCAGGGTCAGCGCACCGTTCAGCATGAACTTCATGTTGCCGGTGCCGGAAGCCTCCTTGGAGGCAAGGCTGATCTGCTCGGACAGGTCGCAGGCCGGGATGAGCTTTTCGGCAGCGGTGACGTTGTAATTCTCCACAAAGACCACCTGCAGCCACCGAGACACCTCCGGGTCTGCGGCGATGACCTTAGACAGGGTCAGCAGGGCGTGGATGATGTCCTTTGCGATGGTATAGGCTGGGGCCGCCTTGGCACCAAAGATGCTCACCAGCGGGACGGCAGGCAGATGCCCGGCCTTGATCTCGTGGTACTGATGGATGAGGTACAGCAGATTCAGCTGCTGGCGCTTATACTCGTGCAGACGCTTGGACTGGATATCGAACACGGCATGGGGATTCACCGTTACTTTCTGGGTGCGCAGCAGCCACTCCGCCAAGGCCGCCTTGTTGGCTTTTTTCACGGCGGTCAGTTCGTTCAGCACGGTCTCGTCGTCGGCAAACGCCAGCAGCTTTTCCAGCTCGGCCGCGTCCTTGCGGAAACCGGAGCCGATGTGCTGCTCCAGCGTGGCGGTCAGGCGGGGGTCGCACTCCAGCAGCCAGCGGCGGAAAGTGATGCCGTTGGTCTTGTTGTTGAACTTTTCCGGGTACAGCTCATAGAAGCCGTGCAGCTCGGAATTTTTCAAGATCTCGGTGTGCAGCGCCGCCACGCCGTTGGTGGAGTGGGTGAAGTGGATATCCATGTGGGCCATGTGCACCCGGTCGTCTTTGTCGATGATGGCAAGGCTCTCGTCCTTGGTGCGGGTGCGGGCCAGTGCATCCAGCTTTTCGATAATGGGCATCAGCTGGGGAACAACGGCATCCAGATAGGCGCGGGGCCACTTTTCCAGTGCTTCGGCCAGAATGGTGTGGTTGGTATAGGCGCAGGTCCTGGTGACGATCTCCACGGCTTCCTCAAATTCGATGCCCTTTTCGCCCAGCAGACGGATCAGCTCCGGGATGACCATGCTAGGGTGGGTGTCGTTGATCTGGATGGCGGCATAGTCGGCCAGATCGTGGTAATCGCAGCCCCGGGCGGCACACTCGGCCAGAATGAGCTGAGCACCGGCAGAGACCATCAGGTACTGCTGGTACACCCGCAGGCGGCGGCCTGCCTCATCGGAATCGTCCGGATAGAGGAAGAGGGTCAGGTTCTTGTCGATGGCGGTCTTGTCGAACGCGATGCCGTCATGGACTATACGCTCGTCAATGGTGTCAAGGTCAAACAGGTTCAGGGTGTTGGTGCGGCCCTCGTAGCCGGTAACGGCCAGCTTGTACAGTCGGGCGGTGTACTCTTTGCCTGCCAGCTCCACCGGGTAGGTGATGTCGGTCTTTTCCGCCCAGCTGTGGGCGGTGAGCCACGGGTCGGGCTTTTCGTTCTGCACGCCGTCCTCAAAGGACTGGCGGAATAGGCCGAAGTGATACCGCAGGCCCACGCCGTCGCCGGGCAGATTCAGCGTTGCCAGAGAGTCGAGGAAGCAGGCCGCCAGACGGCCCAGACCGCCGTTGCCCAGAGAGGGTTCCGGCTCCACCTCTTCGATATCGGAAAGGCTCTTGCCGGCGGCAGCCAGTGCATCGCGGGCTTCATCGTACAGCCCCAGATTGATGAGGTTGTTGGACAGCAGCTTGCCGATGAGAAATTCGGCGCTGATATAGTACAGCTTGCGTCCAGTGACCGGCTGCACATGGTCGGCGCTCTTCTGCCGCACAAGCTCCAGTAGTGCCAGATACAGCTCCTGATCGGTGCAGTCCACCAGTGGCTTGCCCGTAAGACTCTGTAACATTTCGGTAAAGCTCATAAATGCATCCTCCTTTTCTACGGAAAACAGGTTTGACATCTGTACTTCCAGATATACCACATAAAACAATCAAAATCTTGCCTAAAAAGTGCAGACTGTGGTACAATCCTATCATCAGGAGGTGAGACGATGCAAAATCAGGCATCTTTGCAGGAGACCAAGCAGCACGGTGCCGTGCGTTTCCCCTTTAATCTGTATCCCTGCGCCATTCCGGGGGATTTTCCACAGGTAGCGCTCCACTGGCAGGAGAGCATGGAGCTGGTCTTTGTCAAGCGGGGCATAGGACTGGTGCAGGTGGGCGCTGTGACCTGCCCGGCCCGCATGGGGGACATCTTCATTTTTACGCCCGGCACCCTCCACGCCCTGCGGCAGGCCGAGGGGCAGTGCATGGAATACGAAAATATCATCTTCGCGCTGGAGCTTCTGGGCGGCGCGGAAGACCTTTGCGCCGAGAAGTATCTGCTGCCGCTCCAAAGCGGGCGCTTGTCGCTGCAGGCACGTCTGACTCCGAACGACTTGTGCTACCTTCCGGCTGCTGCCTGCCTGCGGGAGGTGGAGGAAGCCAACCGCGCCAAGCTCCCCGGCTACGAGCTGCTGGTCAAGGGGGCGCTGCTGCGCTTCCTTTCCCTGCTCATTGCGCAGGGGAAGCAGCAGCTCCCCGCGGAAACAGCCGACACCCAGCGGCTGAAAGCCGTTCTGCAATGGCTCTCGGCCCATTATGCCGAGGTGCTCCGGGTCGCCGATGCCGCCGGGGTCTGCTCTTTCAGCGCCAGCCATTTCATGCGCTGGTTCCGGCAGATGACCGGGCAGAGCTTCGTTGCCTTTCTGAACGAATACCGCCTGAATGCCGCCGCCGAGGCGCTGCAGACCACGGACGAGACCGTCCTGACCATCGCCTCCCGGTGCGGATTCGAAAACCTCTCCTATTTCAACCGGGCGTTCAAGGCGCACTTCGGTATGACCCCGCGGGAATACCGAAAAAAATAAACAAAACGAGGCCGTTTCCGCTTCTCTGGAAAAGAGAGGGAACGGCCTCGTTTTGCATTTGCCATACAGCATAGATGGCTGCTTTTCATATCCATGATGGAACTTTTGCTTCTCTTAATACGTTCCGTAATCAAACTTTTTTCCGGTTCTGGGAGCGATACTCCGCGGGTGTGATGCCATACAGCCGCCGGAACGTTTTGAGGAAGCTGCTGTAATCCGGAAAGCCGCTCTCGGTGCAGGCGTTGAGGACGGAGACACCATCTTCCAGTGCTTTGCGGCAGTGCTGCATCCGCAGATGGGTCAGGTAGCTGTGGATGCTCTCCATGGTACACTCTTTAAACGCGCGGGAGAGGTGCTCCCGGCTGGCATAGAGCTCCTGGGCCAGCTTTACCGTGGTGAGGGTCGGGTCCTGATAGTGAGCTTGCAGGTAGGACACGGCACGCTGCACCAGAACGTTGGTGCTGCTGGGGGCCGTGGTCTGGCCGCTGCCGGTGGCCAGCGTGATGAGCAGCATCATCTCCGACACCTGGGCTTCAAAAACGATGTCACGCATCTGGGCTGGCAATTCCTGGCTCTGGGCCATCCGCACAAAAAGGCTCTGAAAATCCCACTTGTTGCAGACATCCGGGTCCAGCACAGTGATGCTGTGCATCCAGGCGGCGTTTTTCAGGTTTGCGTTGCGGCGGCAGGCCTGCCAGAGGGCGTCGTCGATCTGGATGACCAGACGGTCAGAGTGGTCGTTATCAATATTGAAGATGCCGGCGTGGTAGATCTGAGCAGGGAAGTAGATGAGCTCGCCGACATGCACCAGATAAACACTGCCGTCGATGGAGTAACGCACGGTGCTGCCGCCGATGGGCAGCACCAGCTCATGGTAGGGGTGGGAATGGACCACGGACTGGTCGTTTTTTTGGTTGGTATACCATGCCACCAGCAGTCTTGTGTTGCGCAGCCCCATCCGTGCTTCCGCCTGTGTGAGGACATTATCGACATAATGCGTAACGCGCTCGATTTCCATAGCGATTCCACCTTTGTGAAAAAAATCAGAAATGTGCTTTATCGTTGATTTTGGCTCTAGTATATCAGCTGATATCACAAATTGCAATATTTGAATCACAAAACCGCAAGAAAACGGATTGGAATTTTAGTATGATATGAGTGCAAGAAGACGACAAGAACAAAAATGACAAAACAGTGACAAAATTTTTGGTATATTTTACAAATGCAGCCGTCGTGTTTCGTGACTCACGGAAAGGAAGAGCTCATGCAGACTTCTAAAAATCATTTTGAAGCCAAAGTGATCTTTAACGATGAGACCATCCGCCGGATGTTCCGCACCGAGTTTTACACCTACGAGGGGATGCAGCGGCTGGTCTGGCTGGCCGTGGCATTCGCGCTGGTGATGCTGGCACTCTTCGTTCCCATCCCAACGGTGGTCAAGGTGCTCTGCCTGCTGGTGGGGTGCGCGATGTTCGCCATGCCGGATTTTCTAAGCCGGGTGGCGGCCGAGGGCGTCATCATGCAGCGGGGCGGGGCCGAGAGCACGGTCAGCTGCCGGATCAACGCAGGCGGCGTGGACGTGGAAAACGGTGCCCACATTCCGTTTGATAAGATCGACCGCCTGGTCGAGGACGACCAGTACTTCTACCTGTTCCAGAGCCGCCAGATGGCGGTGATGATCCCCAAAGGCAGCCTGCTGCCGGCGAACCCCGAGCGGTTTGCCAAGGTGCTTGCCAAAGAGACCGGCAAGGACTGGCAGCAGCCCAAGAGCCTGTGGGGCCTCAACCTGAAAGATCTGATCCAGATGGTGAAAGATCGGTTTCACCGCGGCGAGTCCTGACCGCTGCATTCCAAATTTGTTGTTTCACGGCCGACCGGCTGTGACGTGGTATACATAAGCAAGAAGAAGAAAGGAAATCCACTATGAAAATCTCTCGTAGACAGTTCGTTCAGGTCCTGGCAGTTGCAGGCGCTTCCGCTCTGCTCACCGCTTGCGGCGGTTCTTCCAACAACTCTGCAGCAGGCAGCACTGCTGCTTCCGGCGCGGCAGCTGCTGCAGGCGGCAGCTTCAACCTGAAGCTGGGCCACAACCTGGCTGAGGACCATGCTGTTCACATCCAGCTGACCAGCTTTGCAGAGCAGGTCAAGGAGAAGACCAACGGCACTGTCAACATCCAGATCATCCCCAACGGCACCCTGGGCAGCGAGTCTGATATGATCTCCCAGATCCAGGCCGGCGCTCTGGACATGGCTAAGGTCTCCGCTTCCACGCTGGGCAACTTCAGCGAGAAGTACAACGCTTTCTCCGTGCCTTATGTCTTCGACGATCAGGCTCACTACTACACCTACATGGACAGCGATTCCGCACAGGCTGTCTTTGAGTCCACCGACGATCAGGGCTTCCGCGGCCTGACCTGGCTGGATTCCGGCGCTCGCTCTTTCTACACCAAGGCTACCGCCATCCGCACCCCGGCTGACCTGAAGGGCCTGAAGATCCGCACCATGGACAGCCAGATGGCAATCGACATGATGAACTGCCTGGGTGGCTCCGCTACCGTTATGGGCTACAGCGATATCTACACCGGTATGCAGCAGGGCGTTATCGATGGCGCTGAGAACAACGTCACCGCTCTGCGTGACCACGGCGACGTCACCAAGTACTACTGCTTCGACGAGCACACCCGCATCCCCGATATGGTCATCATCTCCTCCAACATCTGGAACCAGTTCTCTGACGATCAGAAGTCCGCTGTGACCGAGTGCGCCAAGGCTGCTACCGAGGAGTACAAGACCGCTTGGAAGAACTTCGAGGACGAGGTTCTGGACAAGGCTGTCAACCAGAACGGCGTCGAGCTGGTCAAGGACGTGGACATCGCGGCATTCCAGTCTGCTGTGCAGCCCATCTACGAGAACCTCAAGACCGCGAACCCCACCACCTATGCGGTCGTGGAAGAGATCCGCGCAATGGTCTGATCGGCCGCAGTTCCATTCTGATTCTTGCCTCCCAAAGGCCGCGGGCAGGGCATTGAGTGCCTTTGCCCGTGGCCGCGCGGGAGGAACCAAGCTCAAGGAGATGATCTTGTGAAAAAACTGGATAAAATTCTGGATAACGTCATGCGTTTCCTGATGGCAGTGGCAATGTTTGCCCTGCTGGCAGGCGGCACCTGGCAGATCTTTACCCGCTGGATCCTGCGCAACCCCTCCACGGTCACCGATGAGTTCCTGCGCTACGTTCTGATCTGGGCTTCCATGATCGGTTCCGCATACTGCTTCTACAAAGACAAGCACCTGGCACTGGACCTGGTCAAGGGCCGTGCAAAGGGCGCGTTCAATGTCTTTCTGAGCGTCTTCATTGAGGCTGCCATCGTCTTCTTCGTTGGCTATGTCTTCGTGTATGGCGGCTGGAAGCTGACCGCGAACGCTACCAACGTTTCCTCGGTTATGCGCATTCCCTTTAAGCTCCTGTATTCCATCCTGCCGATTTCCGGCATCTTCATCATTCTGGCCCGCGTGCTGAAGTACGTTCAGCTCTTCCTGGACAGTAAAGAAAAGAAAGGAGAAAACGCATAATGGTTGCACAGGCTACGTTACTGCTGTTCGGTTCCTTTTTTGTGATGCTGCTGGCCGGTGTGCCTATCTCTGCAGGCATCGGCATCGCATCCATCTTCACGGCCCTGTTCAGCATGGACCCCGCGATTTTCGCACTGACCGCGGCACAGCGCTGCTTCTCCGGCATTGACTCTTTCTCTCTGCTGGCTCTGCCGTTCTTCTCTCTGGGCGGCAACATCATGAACAAGGGCGGCATTGCAAAGCGCCTTGTCCGTCTGGCCCGTCTGGCCGTTGGTAAGATGCCCGGTTACCTGGCTGCCACCAACGTTCTGGCAAACATGTTCTTCGGCGCCGTTTCCGGTTCTTCCGTTGCAGCTACTTCCGCAATGGGCTCCATCATGGCTCCTCTGGAGCTGGATGAGGGTTACGACCCCAACTACTCCGCGGCCGTCAACATCTGCTCGGCTCCTACCGGCATCCTGATCCCCCCGTCTGGTCCGTTGATCCTGTACTCCATCACCGCTGGCGGCGTTTCCGTTGCTGCTCTGTTCATGGGCGGCTACCTGCCCGGCATCCTGATGGGTCTGTGTGTCGCTGGTCTGGCTGTGTTCATCGCGGTCAAGAAAGGCTACAAGTCCTCGGACGTCAAGGATCCCGATCCCGCCATCAAGATCATCATTGATGCAGTGCCCTCTCTGCTGGCCGTTATCATCGTCATGGGCGGTATTCTGGCAGGCTTCTTCACCGCGACCGAGGCCGGCGTTGTCCTGTGCCTGTACTGCGGCCTGCTCTCCATCCTCTACAGAGAGATGACCCTGAAGAGCTTCTACAACCTGCTGGCTGACACCATGGAGAGCAGCGCTACCATCCTGTTCCTGATCGCCGCTTCCTCCATCATGTCTTACGTCATGAGCTACTCCGGCATCCCGGCTGCGATCAGCAACGCCCTGATGAGCGTTTCCAGCAACCGTTATGTCATCCTGCTGATCATGAACGTCTTCCTGCTGGTCATGGGCATGTTCCTGGACCTGACTCCTGCCGTTCTGATCTTCACCCCGATCTTCCTGCCCATCACCCGCAGCATCGGCATGAGCGATGTCCAGTTCGGCATCATGCTCATCATGAACCTGGGTATCGGCTCCGTCACTCCTCCCGTCGGCTCCTGCCTGTTCGTTGGCTGCGGCGTCGGCAAGGTCAAGATCGAGGGCGTTACCAAGTACATCGTGCCTCTGTTCGCCGCCATGGTCGTGGCACTGTTCCTGGTCACCTTTATCCCGGCCATCGCTCTGGTCGTGCCTTATCTGTGCGGCCTCGTCCCCAGCCTGGGCTGGACCATGTGAGATTGACTGCTCTGGGTTGAGCAACTGAATGTTTGCCCCCGTTTCTCTGAAGATATCATGCATCTGAGGGGGAATGGGGGCTTTTTGTATCCGAAACCACACCCCACAAAAACAAATGAGGAACTGCATTATGGAAATCTGCTCCCGTTTTACCGGCATGGAGCGCAAGGATGGCGCTTTCCTGCTGCACACCGACAACGCGGATGTCAAGGTTTGCTTCGTGACCGACGAGATCGTCCGTGTCCGCGCCAGCTTTGACCACGAGCTGGCCGAGGAATCCTACATCCTGATGACCACCGCCTGGGAAGACCGTATGGACGACCTGTTCAAGGGCGAGCGCACCCGCGTGGAGCCTTTTGCGGCTGAGGTCACCGAGGACGACAAGACCATCACTTTTGCCACCGGCAAGGTGACTCTGGTGGTCGAGAAGGACCCCATCAATTTCAAGCTGCTGTCCGCTGACGGCTCGGAGCTGTACAGCACCCTGCCCGGCAACCCGTTCGTCAAGGACTCCAACAACCGCGTTGTGGCTTACAGCCGGATGAAAGAGGACGACTGCTTCTACGGCTTTGGCGAGAAGACCGGCGAGCTGGACAAGAACAAGACGTTCCAGCGTGAGCGTGCTACCGACGCGATGGGCTACGATGCCGAGAAGATGGATACCCTCTACAAGCACATCCCCTTCTACATCCGTCTGGACCGTGACACCAAAAAGGCTGTCGGCGTGTTCTACCACAACTTCTACGAGTCCGTGTTCAACATGGGCCGCGAGAAGAGCAACTACTGGCCCCGCTACACCTACTTCCAGGCCGACGGCGGCGATCTGGACTGCTTCCTGATCGGCGGCGACACCATCGCCCGCGTTGTGGACAACTACACCCTGCTCACCGGCCGTCCGGCTCTGCTGCCCAAGCGTGCTCTGGGCTATCAGGGCTCCAGCATGTACTACCCCGAGCTGGAGAAAGACAGCGACGACGCTGTGCTGGGATTCGTTGACACCATCAAGGAAGAGGGCTTCCCCATTGATGGATTCCACCTGTCCAGCGGCTACACCAGCCAGAACAACAAGCGCTGTGTCTTTACCTGGAACACCGAGCGCTTCAAGGACCCCAGTGCTTACTTCCGTGCCATGAACGAAAAGCACGCCCAGAACGTGCCCAACGTCAAGCCGGGCGTCCTGCTGTGCAACCCCCGCTTTGATGAATTTAACGCCGATGATGTCTTTGTGAAAGACAGCAAACACCCCGAGAACTACGGCGTTGGCAAATGGTGGGGCGGCGACGGCGCTTTCTGGGACTTCACCAAACCCGAGGGCCGTACAGCCTGGAAGAAGTACCTGACCGAGTCCATCATTGCCGTGGGCACCGATTCCGTCTGGAACGACAACTGCGAGTATGACAGTCTGATGGATAAGGACGACATCTGCGACTTTGACGGCAAGGGCGGCACCATCGCTCAGCTGAAGCCCATTATGAGCACCCTGATGTGCAAGGTGGGTGCAGACGCGGTTGTGGAACACAATGCCAAGGCTCGTCCCTATATGGTCTGCCGCAGCGGCAGCGCCGGCATCCAGCGCTACGCGCAGACCTGGTGCGGTGATAACTACACCAGCTGGAAGTCCCTGAAGTACAACATCCCCATCATCACCGGCATGGGCCTCTCCGGCCAGCCCAATGAGGGCGCGGATATCGGCGGCTTTGCAGGCCCCGCTCCCACCGAGGAGCTGTTCGTCCGCTGGGTGCAGCAGGGCATCTTCCAGGCCCGCTTCTCCATCCACTCCGCTTCCAACGATAACACCGTGACCGAGCCCTGGATGTTCCGCGGCTCTGCAGATCTCATTCGTGACGCGATCCTGCTGCGTTATCGCTTCACTCCGTATCTGTACAGCGCGGAGTACAACGCAAGCAAGACGGGTGCTCCCATCATGCGCGCTCTGGTCTACGATTTCCAGGATGACCCCAACGTCTACGAGGAGAGCTTCGAGTTCCTGTTCGGCCGTGACATCCTGGTGGCCAACGTCATCGAAGAGGGTGCCAAGACCCGCAAGGTCTACCTGCCCGCAGGCTGCAAGTGGTACGACTGGAGCGACAAGATGCGCTGCTACGAGGGCGGCCAGACCATCGAGATCCCCGTCACCATGGCAAGCATCCCCATGTTCATCCGTGAGGGCGCTGTCATCGCCATGGCGGATAACCAGCTGATGACCATGGAGGGGGACCACACCACCGACCTCCACCTCATCGTGGCTCCCAAGGGCACCGTTACCACCACTCTGTATGATGATGACGGCGTGACCAACGATTTCAAGAGCGGCGTCTTCCGCAAGACCACCATCACCACCACCGCCGGTGAGCGTGTCACCATGGACTTCACCTCTGAGGGCAGCTATGAGGACACCGTCAAGACCGTCAAGGTGGAGATGATCGCCAAGGAGAAGAGCCCGTTCTGGGTCACTCTGGACGGCCGCAAGATCGAGCACTTCCTCAACCGCCGCAAGTTCGACGAGGCTGCTGAGGGCTGGTACTACAGCCAGACCAAGAAAGCGGTCGAGGTCAAGTATGCAAACCCGGGCAAGGACTACAACCTGACCGTTTCGTTTGAGCAGTTCGACCTGATCGGCATGTAATAAAAAACAACACGGAGGAACCTGTTATGCTGCTTCGCAGTTTTGAATCTTTTGAAAAAACGGAGAATGGCTATCTCATCCACGGCGACGCTGCGGACGTAAAGCTGATCTTCATGACGGATGACATCATCCGTGTCCGCGTCCACTTCGACAAGGGCACCCCCATGGAGGAGGAGTCCTACACCCTGGTGACCACCGCATGGCCCGACCGCATGGACGACCTGCTTAAGGACGAGCGCACCCGCATCACCGCGCTGGATGTGCCCTGCACCGAGGATGAGAAGTGCCTGACCTTTGAGACCGCTCACGTTACCCTGAAGCTGTTCAAGAAGCCGTTCCACTTTGAGATGTACGACAAAGAGGGCAAGCTGCTGTATCAGGATCTGCGGGAGCGCGCGTTCGAGAAAGACCAGATCGGCCGCCTGACCCACTTCTCCAAGGTGGACCGCGAGTATGACCACTTCTTCGGCTTTGGCGAGAAGACCGGCCACCTGGACAAGAAAGGCCGCCGCCTGCGCATGTCCCCCAAGGACGCCATCGGCCACGACCCCGAGACCGGCGACCCGATGTACAAGCACATTCCGTTCTACATCCGTGTGAACGAGAAGGACCGCCGCCCCATCGGCCTGTTCTACCACAACTCCTATGACTGCGTCTTCGACCTGGGCGAGGAGCTGTCCGGTTACTGGGAGCGCTACTGCTACTACCAGACCGACGGCGGCGACATCGACCTGTTCCTGCTGGCTGGCCCCACCCTGCCGGATATCCTCAACGAGTACACCCTGCTGACCGGCCGCAGCGCTCTGCCCACCAAGCAGTCTCTGGGCTACTGCGCTTCCACCATGTACTACGCGGAGCTGGAAAAGAACTGCGATGAGGAGATCTACAAGGTCATCGACAAGCACGAGAAAGAGGGCATCCTCATCGACAACTTCTGGCTGGCTTCCGGCTATTCCAGCGGCGAAGAGGACAACCTGCGCTATGTGTTCAACTGGAACCACAAGCGCTTCCCGGACCCCAAGAAGTTCTTTGAGAACATGAATGCCCGCGGCATCAATGTCATCCCCAACCTGAAGCCGGGCATCCTGAAGCGTCACCCCTACATCGACCTGTTCGAGAAGAACGATGTCTTCATCAAGACCCCGGACGGCAAGGCTCCGTACTATGGCCGCTGGTGGGGTGGCGAGGGCCGCTTCTTCGACTTCACCGGTCCCAAGGGCCGCGATACCTGGAAGCAGCTGCTGGAGGAGAATATCCTCAAGATGGGCACCAAGACCGTCTGGAACGACAACTGCGAGATGGACGGCGTGGAAGACCGTGACGCCCAGTGCGATTTCGAGGGCAAGAAGGGCACCATGGCCGAGCTGAAGATCCTCCACTCCAACCTGATGGCTTACACCGCCAAGCAGGCTCTGGCCGAGGTCTACCCCGGCGAGCGTCCCTACATCATCAACCGCGCAGGCTACGCCGGCATCCAGCGCTATGCACAGGTCTGGGGCGGCGACAACCTCACCGACTGGCGCACCGTCAAGTTCAACATTGCCACCATTCTGGGCATGGGCCTGTCCGGCTGCTCCAATATGGGCTGCGACATCGGCGGCTTTGCCGGCCCGGCTCCGGAGGCTGAGCTGCTGCTCCGCTGGCTGCAGAACGGCGTGCTCCAGCCCCGCTTCTGCCTGAACTCCGCCAACAACGACAACACCGTCACCCAGCCCTGGATGTATGAGGAGAATCTGCCCTACATCCGCGAGGCTTACAAGCTGCGTTACCGCCTGATGCCCACCCTGTACTCCCTGATGTACGAGAGCAACCAGGACGGTATGCCGGCATGGCGCCCGCTGTTCCTGGAGTTCCCGGACGATCCCAAGTGCTACACCGACAAGAACCTGACCTTTATGTTCGGCAAGAGCATCCTGGTGGCAAACGTGGTGGAAAAGGGTGCAACCACCCGCACCATCTACCTGCCCGCCGGCTGCAAGTGGTACGATATGAGCGACAACCTGCGCGAGTATGAGGGCGGCCAGACCATCGAGATCCCGGTCACTCTGGCAAGCATCCCCATGTTCCTGCGCGGAAGCGCCATCGTGGCCACCAGCGAGGACGTCAAGCACATCCTCCGCGACACCATGCATCAGCTCGACCTGCTGGTCGCCGCCGAGACCGACACCAGCTTTGTGCTGTATGACGACGACGGCCACACCGAGGACTACAAGAACGGTGTCTACGCCAAGACCACCATCGACGTCAAGGCCGGCGACCGCACCGATATCCACTTCTCCACCGAGGGCACCTACGAGTCTCCCGTGGAGCGCATGACCATCAAGCTGGTCAGCAAGAAAAAGGGTGCGTTCTGGGCCAGCGTGGATGGCGAGCAGCTCACCCGGTACATCGTCCGCGATGGCTGGGAGGAAGCAGAGTCCGGCTGGTACTACAACCTGTCGGACCGCACCATCTGGGTCAAGTTCAACAAGCCTGCCAAGAAAGACTTCACCGTCACCATCTCGACCGAGAAGTTCGACCTCATCGGCATGGCTGAAGACTAAACTGCCACTTCCAATCTTCTTCTATAAAAAGGCCGAGGCCTGTGGGAAAGCTCCCGCAGGCCTCGGCCTTTCTTTTGGTTTTGTTATTCTTCCCGCTTGAGCATCCGGCGCACCATGAACATGCAGTACAGCATGGCCAGGCCCCAGGCAAAGGGGTTGGAAAGGCAGATGCCAACATAGCCCAGGCCTGTTTTCACGGCCAGCAGACCGCCCAGGCTGCGGCCGATGAGCTCGCCCACGCCGGAAATGATGGCCTGCACGCTGTAGCCCAGGCCCTGCAGCGTGTTGCGGAAGATCATCAGCAGGCCATGGAAGCAGAACAGCAGACTCATAATGGCCAGGTACTGGATGGCTCCGGCGGTCACGGCGGGGTCTGCATCGCCCAGCACCAGCCCCACGGCGTAAGGCTTGACGAAGAAGATGACGACCCAGGCGGCCACGCAGTAGGTCAGCTGGATCGTGCAGCCGTCCTTGATGCCCTGCTTGATGCGGTCGGTGCGGTGGGCACCATGGTTCTGACCGACATAGGTGGCCATGGCCATGCCCACGCTCTCCATGGGCAGGGTGAACATCTGGCGGATCTTCTCACCGGCAGTCTGGGCGGCTACCGCGGTACTGCCCAGCAGGTTGGTGGCATCCTGCATGATGACGGCGCCAATGGCCGAGATGGAATACTCAAAGCCCATGGGAAAGCCGATGTAGGCCAGCCGCTTACAGTGCCCGGCGGAGAGCAGGCTGCTCTGACCCCGGAACGTGAGCTCCTCCTGCTTGGCCGTCCGGGTAAAGAACCAGAACGCGCACAGCCCGCCGCTGAGCAGCTGGCTGAGGACGGTGGCAATGGCCGCGCCGTCCACGCCCATGCCCATGGAGACGATGAGTAGGTAATCCAGCCCGATGTTCAGCACGCTGGCCGCCAGCAGGAAATAGAACGGGTGCTGGGAGTCGCCCATGGCGCGGAGCACGCTGGAAGCGTAGTTGTACAGCACCGTGGCCGGGATGCCCAGGAAGATGATCCGGATGTAGAGCACGGCGTCCGCGTACAGCTCTTCCGGCGTGTGGATGAGCTGGAGCAGCGGGCCCGCCATCAGGGTGGTGAAGATGGTGAACACCACGCTCAGCACCACGCAGAGCAGGGCACCGTTGAACAGGTACTTCCGCAGGCCGCCCTGATCCTTGGCACCGAACGTCTCGGCTACCGGGATGCCAAAGCCCACGCAGGCACCCTGCACAAAGCCCAGGATGAGGAAGTTGAGGGAGTAGGTGGTGCCTACCGCACCCAGTGCGTCGGTGCCCAGGCACCGGCCCACAATGACGGTGTCCGCAAAGCTGTACAGCTGCTGGAACAGGGTGCCCAGCACCAGCGGCAGCGCAAACCGCAAAATCTGGAACAACGGCTTGCCCACCGTAAGGTCCGTGGTGCCAGACTTGCGTTTTGAGGTCGTTTCCATAAAAAGAGACTCCTTATCTTAAAATGATTTGAGGATATTGTACCATGGAGATCCGGTGCGGCCAAACAGGTTTTTGTGATGGAAACCATGCTTTTTGTGATGCAGGCGTTACTTCCAACTTCTAGAGATTTGTGGTAATATAATCAATAAGAATAGAAAAGAGGGACGCGGATGCTCAGACAAAAGCCGGAACTGAATATCATCTACATCTCGGAGCGGATGCGGCACAGCCTGCAGCCCGTTGCCCGCAGCAGCCTGACGGCGGTGGTGGCTCCCATGGGCTACGGCAAGACCACCGCCATCAACTGGTACCTGAACGAGCGCGGCCGGGAGGGAGCCGCCGTGCTGCGGGTGAGCATCTACTCCGCCAACCGGGCCATCTTCTGGAAAAGCCTGCAAAAGGCGTTTGCGCAGGCCGGGCTGACCGTGCTGGAGGGGTACGAGTGCCCCACGGACGCCAGCGGCGCGGCCCTGCTGCTGGACGACCTCTGCACTGCGCTGGCCGGGGAGCGGGAGATCGATCTCTTTCTGGATGACTTCCACCTGCTCCGGGACGAGCAGGCCGCCGCGTTCCTCTGTGCGCTGGCCAACCGCCTGCCGGGCAACGCCCACCTCGTGGTGGCCAGCCGGAACGATTTCCTGCCCCAGGGCGAGATCCTCCGCCTGGGGCAGCGGCTCCACCGGGTGGGGGCCGACCAGCTGCGGCTGAACGAGAAAGAGTTATCCGCCTACGTCCGCCGCTGCGGCATGGAGCTGACGGAGCCCCAGCGGGAAACCTTGCTCCACTCCTGCGAGGGCTGGTTCTTTGCCATCTACCTCAATCTCCACGCGCTGGCGGAGCGGGGCACCCTGCTGCCCACCAGCTCGGACATCTACGCCATGTTCACCGCGGCCATGATCGAGTCCCTGTCTCCGCAGCGGCAGGAGTTTTTGGCCGTGATGGGCCTGGCCGATGAGTTTACGGTGGAGATGGCTTCTGCCGTGACCCGGATGCCGGACGCCGAGCAGGTGCTGCTGGCCCTGACGCGGCAGAACGCCTTTGTCACCCGCCTGCCGGACGGCGAGAGCTTCCGGTTCCACCACATGATGAAAGAATGCGCCGAGCGGCTGTTTGCCCAGCTGCCCGCCCCGCGGCAGGCGGCCGTCTGGGAACGGTATGGCCGCTGGTACGAGGTCCGGCGGCAGTATCTGCCCGCCCTGCGTGCCTACGAAAAATGCGGGGATTATGACGCCGCCCTCCACGTCATTGAGGAGGACGCCGGCATCCTGCTGGCATCCCTCGGCCCGGCGGAGCTGCTGGAACGGCTGGGCCGCTGCCCGGTGGACGCCCTTAAGCGGCACCCGCTGGCCATTCTGGTGCTGATGCGCCGAATGTTCACCTGCCAGCAGATCCCCAAAATGATGGAGCTCAAGGCCCTGCTGGAAGCCGCCGTGCGGGAGCATCCGGAGCTCCCGGCCCAGGAGCGGGGCAACCTGCTGGGCGAGTGCGACCTCATCCTGAGCTTTCTGATGTACAACGATATCACCCGGATGAGCCGCCTCCACCGCAGTGCCAGCCGCCAGATGACCCGCCCTGCCGTTACCCTGCGCAACAGCGGCAGCTGGACGTTCGGCTCTCCCTCGGTGCTGATGATGTACTACCGTGCTCCCGGGGAGCTGGGCAAGGAGCTGGCCGAGATGTACGAGTGTATGCCCCATTATTATAAGATCACCCAGGGCCACGGGCAGGGGGCCGAGCTGGTGATGGATGCCGAGGCCGCGTTCATGCAGGGACATTTTGAGCGGGCGGTCCTGCTGCTGGAACGGGCCCGGGTGCGGGCGGCTTCCTGCGGGCAGGAGAACATGGCCCTCTGCTGTGATTTCCTCGCCCTGCGGCTTTCCCTCTGCGGGCAGGCAGGGGAGCCGTTTGATTTCGAGGCCCGCCGTGCCGCCCTCCTCCAACGGCACGATGCCGTTCTGCTCCACCTGTTGGAGAGCATCGAGGCCTATTACTACGCCCTGCTTGGCCGCACCGATGCCGTGCCCGAGGTCTTCCGGGAGCATCGTCTTGCCTCCGTGAGCTACTTTGCCCTCTGCCGCCCCATGATGGAAATGATCGAGCTGCAGGTCTGGCTGGCACAGGGGCAGGCAGTCAAGGTGCTGGCCCGCTGTGAGGAGCTGCTGGCCGCCTGCCAGCGGTTCCACTATGGGCTGGTGGCCCTCCATGTCCGGGTGCAGATGGCGGCAGCGTACGGACTGTATGGCCAGCCTGCCGAGGCCCGGGCTGCACTGGAGCAGGCGCTGGCAGAGGCCGCGCCGGATGGCTTCTGGATGCCGCTGGCCGAAAATTACCGCTATCTGGCCCCGCTGCTGGCGCAGGGCGGCTGGGGCAGTGCCCAGCCGCTGGTGGAGCGGGCGATCGCTCTGGGGCAGCGGTGCGAGGCCCGGCGCGCCCAGCTCAACGGCTCGGCAGACCGCCCGGCCATTGCCGCCGCACTGACCGAGAAAGAGCTGGCCCTTGCCCGGCTGGTGGCCCAGCGCCGCACCAACAAGGAGATCGCCGAAACACTCCACCTCTCGGAGGGGACCGTCAAGCAGTACATCAACCAGCTGTACGCCAAGCTGGACATCGGCGGGGCCGTGCGAAACAAGCGCGCCCAGCTGGCTGCCCTTTTTGGCACAAAATACTAACCAAAGGTTAATAGGAATTTTGCAGGCTCTGTGGTAGAGTAAAATCAAACCACAGGGCTTTTTTCTTTGGATTTTCCTGCACCAGAAGGAGGCGTGTAAAATGAAAGAACAAACCACCCGAACCCCGCCCAAACTGCGTGTCCTGAGCGCGTTTCTGGCGGTGGCCATGCTGTTGAACCTCGCGGCCCCGCTGGCACTGGCGGGCAGCTCGACGATCGGAGCAGCTTGCAGTGTGACAAGTGTGTTTCTGTATCCGGAGTATGTCGGACGGGTCGATGGTGAGAATGTGAGTTGCATTCAGGGTGAGGTATCCTATGACCATGGCCTTTTGACCTTTCACGGAGACGTGACGCTGACCACAGTTGGAGTTGCGGATTTGGGGACGGTCCCGCTGGTCAAAGCCCTCAGTGAAAAAAATCTGAGGCTGGTGGCAAACGGCAAGGTGACGGGCAGAACGAAAGGCAACGGCATTGAGGAAGCAAAAGAGATCGCCGGGGGAGAATACAATCTCACCTATGCCGATCTGGGTGCCTATTTGGATACTAAGCCGAACGGAATTTTGGGAGGAGACACAGGAACAACGATCACAGCCGGGACCGAAATCACGCTGAAAGATTTTCATACGGGCATCGGCGGAGGAGACGTCCGGATCGATGGCACCGTGAACATCACAGGGGCAATGTTCGAGGGAGCAACCTACGGCATCGCCAATTTCACTACCATGAACCCGGGCAGCGAGCTGGAGATCCATGCGGATCGGTACATCAGGAAGGATTGTCTTCTGACATACAACGGCGGCCATCTGCTTATGATTGTGGCGGAAAACGGCGACGGCAATAACATCGTCCAGGGGAGACTGAGCATCGGAAATGACGTAAGCAGGTTCTGGTATCGCACCGACGAGAATGGAGCGTATACGGAAATCAACGTGAAGGAAAATTATGAGAACTTTACGGCTGCCATAGGACAGAACCAAGACTATCTGGAACTGACGGATGTGGACCCGGACCAGCCGGAAAGCGAAACCTATGCCCTTTGGGTAGCAGGCAAGCAGGTCACAAAGAGCAACCAGAACGACGTGCTGGAGGATGGCGGGTCTGTGAAGTTTGACCCGGATACCCACACCCTGACCCTGAACAATGCACACCTCACGCTGGGCGAGAATGCGGAGGAAGGCATTTCCAGCTGCATCGATTCCGACTTGACGGATGATATGCTGACCATTACCGGCACCGCCACCCTTTCCAACGCCGATGGAATCAGAACGGATGGCCCGCTGACGCTGAACAATGCAGACCTTACCATTACTGGCGATAATGACGAAGAAGAAGACGGCGGCGATGACGCAATCCGGGCAGGCCGCTCTGACGAGGACATCACCATCCAAAACAGCAAGGTGACCATTGCAGGCACGAGTGTAGGAGGAAACTTCTTCCAGTTTGGCATTCGGTGCGGCAACCTCACCGTGGCGGACAGCACGCTGGATGTGAAAGCCAACAGCGGCTCGGCCATCGTGGCAGACGAGTTGAAGGCTTCCGGCGCAGGCACCGTCATCACGGCGGAAACGGATGCATCGGAGGAAGAGGATGATTATGCCCTCAAACTGGACAATGAAAACCTTTTGACCCTGAACGACGGCCTCGCTCTGGTGGAAGGCAAAGTAAACGAGAGCAAGACAGCGAAAATCGCTCTGCCGGAGCAGAATCCTGACCCGAACCCCAATCCTGACCCGAACCCGGACCCGAATCCTGACCCCGACGACAAAGACGTTTTCCTCCAGTTTGAGGACTGCTCTGTGGACGTCGAGAAACCGGACGGCACCACCCTGCACTTGGATGCTCTTACCGGTGTCATACAAAGTCAGCGGCTGCCAAAGGGCGCAAAGGTGACGATCACGCTGGATGAAAAGGCCATCCCGGAGGGGATGAAGTTCTCCTGCTGGGTGTTTGATGATCCCCGCCCGGAAGACCTGATGGAGGACGGCACCACTGCCACCTTTACCATGCAGGAGGACATTGGCGTTCTGGCCAAGTTCTCCACGCTGGAAGAGGAGGATTCCAGTGCCGACTTCGGTACCATCGCGGCTGCAACCGCTGTCGTGGGCGTCGTGGGCGCCACCGCCTACCTTGTGGGCACCGAGGTGGCCCTGAACCAGCTGCTGCCGGCAGGTACCTCCGTGCCGCAGGACCGCGCCCAGCTGGCCCTCCTGCTCTGGAACACTGCAGGCCGCCCGGAGCCTACCGCACTGCCCGCCTTTGCGGACGTGACAGACCCCGACACGGCCAAAGCAGCCCAGTGGTGCGTGGAAGCAGGCTTCTTCCGGCCTCGTGAGGACGGCAATTTCAAGCCCGGCAAGCACGTTTCCCGCTGGAAAGTGCTCCGCACCTATCAGCAGACCATAAAATAACCTCAAAATAACCTCTCAGGCACCGAGCGCAAGCGAGGAGGACGGACAGGTTGAAGAAAGGCAGAGCCTCTGTGCACCACGCGCGGGGGCTCCGCCTTTTTCATGTGAAACAAACTTTTGCCTGAAAACAAGCTTGAATACAACAAACCACCCTGCAAGCAGCCCTGAATTGACAGCTGGATAGTGATTTTTTGCTTCGACCGACCGGCTTGATGCAGTTTTTAATTGCCAATGGGGAAAGCACGGAAAATTTGCTTGACAAGAAATAAACTTTTGTAATAAAATAAGAATGAAATTCTATTTGAAAAGGAACCGGAGGCAGTTCACGCAATGGGAGCTGTGCCGGGTCTTCTTTTTTCTGGGATAAAAACCCCAACAACAGGAAAAAGGCGGAAACTATGGCAGAAAATTTGCAGGAATATTATAAGCGGATGGCGGAGGCAATTGACACCCAGCTGGAGCAGAAAGGGAAAGCCGCGCTGTTCTATCCCGTTGGAAGCGGCAGCGGGCGGATCGTCTGGGCGTGGATCAACGCTCACCCGGACGCGGCCGTGATCTGGGTGGTGCCCGGGGAGACCCGGCGCGGGATGCGGCTGGAAGAAGCCAAACGGATCGGCCAGGAGATCCCGCCGCGGGTGCAGCTGATCCACTGTGAGGACAATACACCGCAGCGCTGTCTGGAGCTGGCCAAGATCCGCCCGGCCTGCATCATCCTGGATGGCTCGCGGGAGTTTACGGCGTTTCCGTGTGGAGAGCGTGTCCGCTGGCTGCAGCGGTTCAACCCGCAGGCGAAGCTGCTGGGCCTCATCGACACCGACCAGCCTGTCAGCTGCTGCCTGGCGGAAGCCATGTTTCAGGGGGCGGGCACGTTCTCCATTTCGCTGGCGGAAGCGCTGGCCCGGGGCCTTGTCACGCCGCCTGCCGCGGATACCGTGCTCCTCTGGCCCGCCGAGACGGCGCTGGAAGAATTCCGCATCCAGATGAAGCAGTGGAACGCCGCGGGCGTCCCGGGCGTGGGCGAAAAAGTTTTCACCAATCTTCGCCGCGCGGTGGAAAAATGCGGCCCGGCGCTGCCCCGGCTGCGGGAGGCTCTGCCCAAGGGCAAGCAGCTGGTCCTGTGTGAGGACGCCGCTGCCATGCGGCGGGTGACGGAAAATCTGGAAGCCCTCTTCGGCCCGGACACAGAAGCCACCATCCTGAAAGACGGCTGGGATCAGGAGATGGCCGTGCGGTTTGCGGCTTCCCCGGCGCGGGGCGTGCAGGTGCTGGTCACCGTCAGCACCCCCGGCGGGCTGGCGCGGCTGGCCGGAATGGCGGGTGCTGTGCTGGTCCGCTCCACCGGGCTGGAACAGAACCACCGCCGGATGCTGGCCCGGGCACTGGCGCTCTGCGGGGACTCCGCCCCGCTGGTGGAGCTCAACGTCTCGTTTGCGGGTCTGCGCAATGCAGAGGACCTGGTGCAGGGGACGGAACAGGCCGGCGGCACCGGGTTCCCGCTGGAAGAACCGTACCAGGCCTGCATCCGTCCGGCCCGCCAACTGCAGCGCCAACTGGACGCTCAGTGGGAGCAGGCCTTTGCAGCCGCCAAAGAGGCCGCCGCAAAAGGGGATATCCATGAGCTGCCCCGCGGCTTTACCACGGAAGCCGGCTTTGGGCTGGGCCGCTGGCTGGAGCTGCAGCGACAGATCCAGGCCGGGGAAAAGCCCGGCCGCCTGACCGCTGAGCAGGCCGCCCGGCTGGAAAAGCTGGGCATCGCCTGGAAACAGCGGATGGAGCAGGCCTGGGAGCGGGGCTATGCCGCAGCCCGGGAGTACCGCGGAGAATACGGGAACCTGATGGTGCCGGTCCGCTACCGGGAGAAAAACGGCTTTGCCCTGGGCGAGTGGATCGTTTACAACCGTCAGCGGTTCCTCGGCAACAATCTGTCCACCGACCGTGCTGAGCGGCTGGAAGCACTGGGCATGGTGTGGGACACCGTGCAGGACATCTGGGAGCAGAGCTACTGCGCGGCTGTCCAGTATTGGCTCGACCACGGCACGCTGGAAGTACCGGTCAAGTACACCACCCCGGAGGGCGTGGCTCTGGGCGTCTGGCTGGGCAGCCAGCGGGCCGCCTACAAGGCGGGCACCATCAAGCCGGTGCAGAAAGCCTGGCTGGAGGCGCTGGACGTGGACTGGACCAACCGCAACGACCGCAAGTGGCAGGCCGCTTATGATGCCGCCGCGCGGTATTATCAGGCCCATGGCGACCTGAACGTCCCCTCGGAGTACATCGACCCGGACGGCGTGCTGCTGGGCAAGTGGGTCAGCCGCCAGCGTTACGCCTGGCAGAACCCGGACCGCAGCAGCGCGCGCCTTACCCCGGAGCGCAAGGCCCTGCTGGACCAGCTGGGCATGGTGTGGCAGAAGCCGGATTCCTGGCAGCACCGCTATGAGCTGGCCGCTGCCTACAAGGCCGCCCACGGCAGCCTGGAGCTCCCGGCCCAGTACCGCACGGAAGAAGGGATCTGGCTGGGCAGCTGGCTCAGCCGCCAGAAGCAGCTGCTCCAGAATGGGGATAAGAGCCTGCACGGTGAGCGGGTCAAAGCCCTGAAAGAGCTCTTCCGGGGCGAGCCGGAGCGCCGGAGCGGGGCTGTCCGCACCCGTGCCCGCTGCAGCGTGCGGGAGCGGAACTGGCTCAACAACTACCGCCATGCCAAGGCCTACGCCAAGCGCCGGGGAGATCTGCTGGTCCCTGCCAGCTATGTGGATGAAACGGGGTTCCGCCTTGGCGTCTGGATCTCCAACCTGCGGGCCGCCCGCAAGACGCGGCCTGACTCGTTCCAGGTCACGCCGGAGCATATCGCGATGCTGGACGAGATCGGGATGCAGTGGGACGCCCGGGAGGCCAAGTGGCAGTGCGCCCTCCGCCGGGCCGGGGAGTACCGCGCCGCCCACGGGGATCTGGCCGTACCCGTCAATTATAAAACGGAGGATGGCTTCTGCCTGGGCGACTGGATCCGCCGGATGCGGGAGAGCTATGCAGCCCATGACGCCCGGTTGACCCCGGAGCGGGTGGAAAACCTCAGCGCCCTGGGCATGGTCTGGGCACCGGCAGAGGGCTGAAAACCAATTGCATTTTTGGCGGGCTTGTGCTATACTAACCCCGTCTGAATAGAAAACAGCAGGTGCCTTTTGCCGCTTTCGGGCGGCGGAAAGGGTAAAAGAGAAGCGGGTGGGATTCCCGCACGATCTCGTCACTGTGATAAGGGAGCTTTGCGGCGTTGGCGCGTTTTGCGCCGGTCACTGGGGGAACCTCCGGGAAGGCAGCCGCGGGCGCGGGCAGTTCTGCCCGTCCCTTTCAGCCAGGAAACCTGCCTGCTGTTGGTACGGGAGCAGATGCTCCAGATCACGAGGAATTGGTTGTACCGAAAAGCCCAGAAATAACAGGGGTCTTTTTGTTGTGCACTCCGCGCGGCAAAAGGGCCCTTTTTGTGTCCGGGCGTACCGCCTGTACCCTTTCTGTCAGAAGATCCGCACACAAGCAAAAACAGGAAAGGAACAAACAAGAACCATGCGTAAACTCAATTGGAAAAAGACCGTGGCAGTCTCCGCCGCTCTGGCGCTCTGCGTCGGCACCCTGGCAGGCTGCGGCAGCAGCGCTTCCAGCAGCACCGCCGCTTCCAGCGAGGCAGCATCCAGCACTGCTGCCAGCGAGGTGAGCAGCGAGGAGGCTGACGAAGTGGCCGCAAAGAACGTGGCAGACCTGATCGACGCCATCTATGTGCAGGAGCGCAACGAGAACACCGATGAGCAGTGCAAGGCTGCCAAGGACGCCTGGGACGCTCTGACCGACGCCCAGAAAGAGCTGGTCGAGGGGGAAGAGGCTGATCCCGATTACTTTGGCCGCGACACCGGCGATGCTTCCAAGGATGACCCCCGCAATGAGGACAACATCGGCGACAACGAGCTGCTGGTGGTCAGCTTCGGCACCTCGTTCAACGACAGCCGCGTGAAAGACATCAAGGGCGTCGAGGATGCTCTGCAGGCCGCTTACCCCGATTGGTCTGTCCGCCGTGCATTCACCGCTCAGATCATCATTAACCATGTCCAGGCGCGTGACGGCGAGAAGATCGACAACATGCAGCAGGCCATGGACCGTGCCGTTGCCAACGGCGTCAAGAACCTGGTCGTCCAGCCCACTCACCTGATGCACGGCGCTGAGTACGACGAGATGATGGAGATGATCGACGACTACCGCGACAAGTTCGAGTCCGTCGCTGTGGCTGAGCCCCTGCTGGGTGAGGTCGGCGCTGACGCTACCGTGATCAACGAGGATAAGGAAGCTGTTGCCAAGGCTGTCACTGCCGAGGCTGTTGCCACTGCTGGTTACGACAGCGTAGAGGCTGCTGCCAAGGATGGCACTGCATTCGTCTTCATGGGCCACGGCACTTCTCACACCGCTAAAGTCAGCTACAGCCAGATGCAGACCGTCATGCAGACCCTGGGCTATGACAATGTCTTCATCGGCACTGTTGAGGGCGAGCCTGAGTCCACCTCCTGCGAGAATGTCATCGAGGCTGTCAAGGCTGCCGGTTACACCAAGGTCGTGCTCCGCCCGCTGATGGTCGTTGCCGGCGACCACGCCAACAACGATATGGCCGGTGCGGACGAGGACTCCTGGCTGAGCCAGTTTGAGGCTTCCGGTGCATTCGACTCTGTCGATTGCCAGATCGCAGGCCTGGGCGGGGTTGCTGACGTCCAGCAGCTCTACATTGCCCACACCAAGGCTGCCATCGACTCCCTGAACGGCTAAAATAGACCCGCGTTGCCCGGAAAGGGAGACCTTTTCGGGCAATTTTGTTTGTGTCCCCCTTTTCTGTTCCCCCAGTTGCGTGCTATACTATTCAAGTAATCTTGTTTTTGAGGTGTAATGCAATGAAATACACGCGTTTTGTTTCTCTGCTGGCAGTGTCCGCCCTGCTGGCTGCTTCTCTGGCTGGCTGCGGCAGCTCTGCTTCCAGCGTGGCTTCTTCCGCTTCCTCGGAGGCGGTGTCTTCCGTGGCGGAATCCGCTGTCTCCGAGGCCGCTTCCGAGAGTGCCGCTGCTTCTTCTGCACGGGCGCTGGAAGACGGCACCTATACGGCGGAGTTTGATACCGACAGCAGCATGTTCCATGTCAATGAGGCCAGCGACGGCAAGGGCACGCTGACCGTGGAAGACGGCCAGATGACCCTGCACATCAGCCTGCAGTCCAAGAAGATCGTCAACCTCTATGTCGGTATGGCGGCGGATGCCCCGGACCATGAGGCCGACTGGCTCCAGCCCACCACCGACACCGTGACCTACTCCGACGGAACCTCCGAGGAAGTCTACGGCTTTGACGTCCCGGTGGAAGCACTGGACACCGATTTCCAGCTGGCCATCCTGGGCACCAAGGGCAAGTGGTATGACCACACCGTCAGCGTCCGCAATGTCGAGGCACAGGCCGCGGAGGCTGTGGAGACTCCCGCGGACGGCAGCTACACCTGCGAGGTGACGCTGGAGGGCGGCTCCGGCCGTGCCACCGTGGACAGCCCCGCTGCCCTGACTGTGGCCGACGGCAAAATGACCGCCACCATCGTCTGGTCCAGCCCCAACTATGACTATATGATCGTGGACGGCGAGAAGTACCTGCCCACCAACACCGAGGGCAATTCCACGTTTGAGATCCCGGTCTCTGCCCTTGGCACGCCGCTCTCTGTCGTGGCGGATACCGTCGCCATGAGCACTCCCCATGAGATCGAGTACACCCTGACGTTCAGCGCCCCGAGCGAGAACTGATGCCATGAAGATCAACCGACGTCAATTCCTCAAAGCCCTCCCGGCGGCTGCCCTGCTGGCCCTGACGGCCTGTGGCAGCGGGCAGCAGGAGGCCCCGGCCACCACGGATGCCCTTGTGCTGGACCACGCTTACCCGCTGGATTATGCCCGGCAATTCACGGCGGATGTTTATACCGACGGCTCCGTTCTGCTCACGATCGCGGAATCTGGGGACAAGTTCCTTGTCCGGCCCGAGGGAGCGGCGGAGCTTTCCGTCCTCCCGGAGGGAACCGTGGAGCTGCGCCAGCCGCTGGAAAATATTTACCTCGTGTCCAGCTCCATTATGGATTACTTCATCCACCTGGACGCGCTGGATTCCATCGCTCTTTCCGGCACCCGGGCCGATGGCTGGTATCTCGACGAGGCCAAAGCCGCCATGGAGGCGGGCGAGATCACCTATGCGGGCAAGTACAGTGCGCCGGACTACGAGTGCATCCTGGCTGCCCACTGCAGCCTTGCCATTGAAAACACCATGATCTACCACACCCCGGAGGTCAAGGAGCAGCTGGAACACTTCGGGGTGCCGGTGCTGGTGGAGCGCTCCAGTTATGAGAGCGGCCCCCTTGCCCGGATGGAGTGGATCAAGTTCATTGGGCTGCTGCTGGGCAGAGCCGAAGAGGCCGAGCGCGTTTTCAGCGAGAAGATCGCGCGGATCGAGCCCGTTTTGCAGCAGGAGCCCACGGGCAAGACGGTGGCGTTCTTCTCCGTCACGGGAAATAACCTCATCACCGTCCGCAAGGGCGGGGATTATGTGGCCCAGATGATCGGGATGGCCGGCGGCAGCTATGTCTTTGCCGACCTCACGGACAATGGCAACAGCCTTTCCACCATGAATCTCCCGCAGGAAACCTTCTACGCCCAGGCCAGAGACGCCGATGTACTCATTTACAACAGCACCATCGAGGGCGTGGTGGATACCCGGGAGCAGCTGGTGAAAAAATGCGCCATGCTGGCCGATTTCAAAGCCGTCCAGTCCGGTGACTGCTGGTGCACTTCCAAGAGCTTTTTCCAGCAGAGCATGGCCCTGCCGGACCTCATTGTGGATATGAACCGTGTCTTCACCGAGGGCGACCCCGCCCCGGAGGAGCTGACCCTCTTACAGAAAATTTCCTGACCGGATGTGAAAAGGAGTACCCCATGACCACCCCCAAACGCCTCACATTGACCTACCTCGCCCTCACGGCGGGGCTTTTGGTGCTGTTTGGCATGAATCTGCTGTGGGGCAGCGTTTCGCTGACCCCGCAGGCCGTGCTGGCGGCCCTGCTGGGCAAAGGGCAGGACGCGCTCTCCATGGGCATCATCCTGCAGCTGCGGCTCCCCCGGGCGGTCATGGTGATCCTGCTGGGGGCGGCGCTCTCGGCAGCAGGCTATCTGCTCCAGACCTTTTTTGCCAACCCCATTGCGGGCCCGTTTGTCATGGGCATTTCCAGCGGTGCCAAGCTGGCCGTGGCCCTCACTATGGTGATGTTCCTCAATCAGGGGCGCTTCACCAGCTCGGCGGCGCTCATCATCGCCGCCTTTGCGGGTGCCATGGCGGCGATGGCCTTTGTGCTGGCTGTGGCCCGGCGGGTGCAGCGGATGAGCATTCTGGTCATCTGCGGCGTCATGATCGGCTATATCTGCTCTGCCATCACGGACATTGTGGTCACTTTTGCGCAGGACTCCAACATCGTCAACCTCCACAACTGGTCCATGGGCAGCTTTTCGGGCGTTACCTGGGGCAATGTGCAGGTGGCGGCCTGTGTGGTGCTGCCCGCGCTGGCAGCCTCGTTCTGCCTCTCCAAGCCCATGGCGGCTTACCAGCTGGGGGAAAGTTACGCCAAAAGCGTGGGCGTGGCGGTGCGGCCATTCAGCATGGCGCTGGTGCTTCTTTCCAGCCTGCTGGCGGCCTGCGTCACGGCCTTTGCCGGGCCGATCTCCTTTGTGGGCATCGCGGTGCCCCACCTCGTCAAGGGAGCACTGGGCAGCGCCAAACCCTTGCACGTCCTGCCGGGCTGCGCGCTGGGCGGGGCGGCGTTCTGCCTGCTCTGCGACCTCATCGCCCGCAGCCTGTTTGCCCCTACCGAGCTGTCCATCAGCTCGGTCACGGCCGTGTTCGGCGCACCGGTGGTCATCTGGCTGCTGATCCGCCGCCAGACACAGGAGGGGGAACGATGAGTTATTACTGCGAGACAAAAGACTTGGCTGTGGGCTACACCAAAGCCCTGTTACAAAATATCGCGCTGGGGGTGGAGCGGGGCCAGATCCTGACCCTCGTGGGCCCCAACGGCGCGGGCAAATCCACCCTGCTCAAAACGCTGGCGGGCCAGCTGGCCCCGCAGGGCGGTGCGGTGCTGTTGGACGGCGCGGAGCTTTCCACGCTGTCCGGCAACGCCCGGGCCCGCAAAATGGCCCTGATGCTGCCCCACACCCGCCGCACGGAGCTCACCACCTGCTTCACGCTGGCGGCGGCGGGCCGCTACCCCTACACCGGGCGGCTGGGCGTCCTCTCGGCAGAGGACAGAGCGCAGGTGCGCGCCGCCCTCAGATTGGTGGGCGCGGAGGCCCTCGCCGACCGGGATTTCAACAAGATCAGCGATGGCCAGCGCCAGCGGGTGCTGCTGGCCCGGGCGATCTGCCAGCAGCCAGAGATCATTCTGCTGGATGAGCCTACGTCTTTTTTGGATATCAAGGGCAAAGTGGAACTGCTGGGCATCCTGAAACAGCTGGCCCGGGAGCGGAACATGGCCGTTCTGCTCAGTCTGCATGAGCTGGATCTCGCCCGCAAAATTTCGGACAAAGTGGTCTGCGTCTCGCCTGAGAGTGTGTCTGGCGTGCTGACGCCCGAAGAAGCGTTCACCAAAGAAAATATCTGCCGCATCTACCACCTGACAGCGGAGGAATACACGTTTCTCTATGGCCCGGACGCCGCGGTGCAGACGCCTGCCCCGCAGGCAGAGGCCCCCAAAAAGCCAAGACCCAAATTCGAGCACTATGTCCGCAGCGGGCAGAAACTGCTCCGCTGCGGTTATACCACCGGCACCTGTGCGGCACTGGGCGCGGCAGGAGCCGCCCGGCTCCTGCTGACCGGACGCACGCCGGAAACGGTCGCTCTCCGCACCCCAAAAGGCATTGTGGTGGAGGTGGCCCCGCTGGCCTGCCATCCAACGGAAGACGGTGCTGTCTGCGTGATTGAAAAGGACGGCGGTGACGATGCCGATGTGACCACCGGCCTGCCCGTTGCGGCGGAAGTGGTCCTGAAACCGGAACGCGCGGATGTGCAGATCTTCGGCGGGCCGGGGGTGGGCCTGGTGACAAAGCCGGGCCTTGACCAGCCGGTGGGCGAAGCCGCCATCAATCATGTCCCCCGGGAGATGATCGCGGAGGCCCTGCAAAAAGAAGCCGAATCCGCCGGTTATGCGGGCGGTTTTGCCGTGACGGTTTCCATTGAGGGCGGTGCCGAGGTGGCCAAGCGGACGTTCAACCCCCATATCGGGGTGGAGGGCGGCCTCAGCGTGCTGGGCACCAGCGGCATCGTGGAGCCCATGAGTGAGCAGGCCCTGCTGGACACCATCCAGCTGGAAATGAATCAGGCTCGCCTCCGCCCCCACCCGGGTACGCCCCAGCGGCTGATCCTGGCCCCGGGCAACTATGGGCTGGATTACCTCCACGGCACCCTGCCCCAGCTGGAAAAGATCCCGGTGGTCAAGTGCTCCAACTTCATTGGTGACACGCTGGACATGGCGGCCGCCGCCGGGTTTGAGGAAGTGCTGCTCATCGGCCATGTGGGCAAGCTGTGCAAGCTGGCGGGTGGCATCATGAATACCCACTCCCACACGGCGGACTGCCGCACCGAGCTCTTCTGCACCTACGCCGCCCTCAGCGGGGCGGGGCAGGAGGTCTGCGCGGCCCTCCTCCACGCGGCCACCACGGACGCCTGCATTGAGATCCTGGACAAAGCAGGCCTCCGGGCCCCGGTGCTGGCCGGGCTGGTGGATGCCATCCAGACCCACCTCGACCGCCGGGCGGCCGGGGCGTTCCGTGTGGGAGCCATCCTCTTTTCCAACCAGCATGGCCCGCTGGGCCAGACCCAGACTGCAAAGGAGCTACTGCAAGCATGGACAATGTGAAAAAAGGCACCCTCCACGGTGTCAGCGTTGGCCCGGGAGACCCTGAGCTGATGACCCTGAAAGCCGTGCGGTGCATTGAGCAATGCCCCGTGCTGGCAGCGCCCCAGACAGCTGCGGGCCGGATGCTGGCGCTGGACATTGCCAAAGGGGCAGTGGATGTCAGCGGTAAGATCATCCTGCCGCTGCACTTTGCCATGAGCCGGGATTCGGAAGTGTTAAAGGCCTCTCACGCGGCGGCCGCCGATGCCGTCCGGGCCCATCTGGATGCCGGGCGGGACGTGGCCCTGCTCAACCTGGGTGATGTCTCCATTTATGCCACCTACGGCTATCTGGAAGAAATTTTGACGGCGCAGGGCTATGCCGCTGTCCGGATTGCGGGCGTGCCCAGTTTCTGCGCTGCTGCCGCCCGGCTGGGCCAGAGCCTGACCGGCGGGATGGAGCAGCCGCTGACCATCGCTCCGGGCCGCCATGTAGAACAGGTGCTGGCTGCCCCGGGCGCAAAAGTGCTGATGAAGACCGGCCGCCGCCTGCCAAAGACGCTGGACGCCCTGCGGGAGCGTGGGCTTCTGGCAAATAGCGCAATGGTTTGCAACTGCGGTCTGCCGGACGAGGCCGTTTTCCCAGCACTGACGGATTATGACCCGGCACAGGATGCCGGATATTTTGCAACCATTCTGGTAAAGGAGTAACACCATGGTTCATTTTGTGGGGGCGGGCCCCGGCGCGCCCGATCTGATCACCCAGCGGGGCGCGGCCCTGCTGCAGGGGGCCGACTGCATCATCTACGCGGGCAGTCTGGTCAACCCGGCCCTGCTGGGGCTGGCAAAGCCCGGCTGTGCCATCTACAACAGCGCCGAGATGACGCTGGAACAGGTGCTGGACACCATGCGCCGGATGGAAGCGGCGGGCAAGACCACTGTCCGCCTCCACACCGGCGACCCCTGCCTTTACGGGGCCATCCGGGAGCAGATGGATGCACTGGACACCGACGGCATCCCCTACGATGATACTCCCGGTGTGTCCAGCTTCTGCGGCGCGGCGGCGGCCCTCTGTGCGGAGTACACTCTGCCCACCGTCAGCCAGACCGTCATCATCACCCGGATGGAGGGCCGCACCCCGGTGCCGGAAAAAGAAAAGCTGCAGTCCCTCGCCGCCCACGGGGCCACCATGGTCATCTTCCTGTCCATCGGTCTGGTGGCAAAGGTGCAGGAGGCTCTGCTGGCCGGCGGGGCCTACACGGCAGATACTCCGGCGGCGGTGGTCTATAAGGCCACCTGGCCGGAGCAGCGGGTGGTGCGGTGCACCGTGGGTTCTCTGGCCGAGAGCACCAAGGCGGCAGGCATCACCAAAACGGCCCTCATCGTGGTAGGCGATTTCCTGGGCACCCGGTACGAGCGCAGCAAGCTCTACGACCCCGCCTTTGCCACCGAGTACCGCCCCGCCACGGAGCCAAAGCAATGAGCCGCGCCTATCTGGCCTTTACAGAAAAAGGCATGGCTCTGGCCCACCGGCTGGCCCGGGCACTGCCCGGCAGCGTTTCCCGCTGCGGCGCGGGCGGCGTCCGGCTGGCGGAGTGGACGAGTACGCAGTTTGCACAAGTGGACGCCCTGATTTTTGTGGGGGCTGTTGGCATCGCCGTGCGGGCCATTGCGCCCCACTGCAAGAGCAAAGCCACCGACCCTGCCGTTGTTGTGCTGGACGAGTGCGGCCGGTTTGCCGTGCCGCTGCTCTCCGGCCACCTGGGCGGGGCCAACGCGCTGGCCCGGGCACTGGCGGAAGCCTGCGGGGCCATCCCGGTCATCACGACGGCCACCGATGCCAATGGCGTGTTCGCCGTGGATGAGTGGGCCAAAGCCCAGGGCTGCGCCGTGCTGGAGCCGGAGCGGATCAAGCTGGTCAGCGGGGCGCTGCTGGCCGGGCACACCGTCCGGCTGGCATCGGACTGGCCCGTGCAGGGCACCCCGCCCGCCGGGGTGGCGTTGGCTGGGGCAGGAGAAACGGCGGATTTTGCCCTGACCCTCACCCCGGGAAAAACAGCCCCGGAAGCGCTGCATCTGGTACCCCGTATCGGGGTGCTGGGCGTGGGCTGCAAGCGGGGAACCACAGCTGATCAGCTGGAAGCGGCCTTTGCGGCTTTTTGTGCCGCCCATGGCCTTGCCCCGGCGGGCATCCGCGGCGCGGCCAGCATTGATTTAAAACAGGACGAGCCCGGCTTGGCGGCATTCTGTGCCGCCCACGGCTGGCCCATCACTTTTTATACGGCCCGGCAGCTGCAGGCCGTGGAGGGCCATTTTACCCCCTCGGCCTTTGTCCGCAGCGTGACCGGGGTGGACAATGTCTGTGAGCGGGCCGCCGTCTGTGCGGCGGACGGGCCGCTGCAGGTGCCCAAACAGGCGGGCGGCGGCGTCACGCTGGCGTTGGCCGCAAAACCATTTGCCCCGGATTGGAGTTGGAAGGATGCAGAACCATAACATTGTTTTCGTCGTGGGCCTTGGCCCGGGCGGCGCGCGGTTTTTGACCGCGCAGGCGCAGAGCGCCTTGCAGCAGGCCGAGGTGCTGTGCGGCTATACGGTCTATCTGGACCTTGTGCGCCCCCTTTTCCCGGAAAAAGAAACCTATTCCACCGGCATGACCAAAGAGCTCGACCGCTGCCGCTGGGCGCTGGAAACGGCGCGGGCAGGGCGGGCTGTGGCGCTGGTCTGCTCCGGCGATGCCGGCGTGTACGGCATGGCCAGCCCGCTGCTGGAGCTGGCGCAGGGCTACCCGGATGTCACCGTGGAGGTGGTGCCCGGGCTGACGGCGGCCCTCTCCGGCGGAGCCGTGCTGGGAGCCCCGCTGGCCCACGATTTCTGCGTCATCTCTCTTTCGGACCGGCTCACCCCGTGGGAAGTCATCGAGACGCGGCTGGCCTGTGCCGCCAGGGGCGATTTTGCGCTGGCACTCTATAACCCCTCTTCCAAGGGCCGCCCGGATTACCTGCAAAAAGCGGTCCGCATTTTACTGGCCAACGGGAAAACGCCGGAGACGGTCTGCGGCATCGTCCGCAACATTGGCCGGGAGGGGCAGGAAAAACGTGTTCTGACGCTGGCCGAGCTGGAAAAGACGCAGGTGGATATGTTCACCACCGTCTTCATCGGCAATGCCGCCACCCGTGAGCTGGCTGGCCGGATGGTCACGCCCCGGGGGTACAAGCGATGAGAGCGGTCGTGTTCAGCGGTACCACCGAGGGCCGCGCGTTCTCCAAACAGCTGGGGGCCCTTGGGGCGGATGTCCTCGTCAGCGTGGCGACGGACCTCGGGGCGGAGGAGCAGGGAAGTGCTCCCGGTGTCACCGTCCGGGCCGGACGGCTGGAACCGGAGGAGATGACGGCTCTTTTGCAGGGGGCAGACCTCTGTATCGACGCCACCCACCCCTACGCCGTGGAGGCTACCAAAAATATCCGAGCGGCGGCGGCCCGGGCGGGGGTGGAATACCACCGCCTGCTCCGGGCCCCCAGCCCGCTGCCGGAGGGTGCACTAGTGTTTGCCGGTGCGGCGGAGGCCGCCCAAGAGCTGGCCCGGACGGAGGGCAATGTCCTCCTCACCACCGGGGCCAAAGAGCTGGGAGCCTTTTCCCCCATCGCACCGGAGCGGTGCTACCCCCGGGTGCTGCCCACCCAGGAGGGGATTGCGGCCTGTGAGGCGGCGGGTGTCCCCCACCGCAACATCATTGCGATGCAGGGGCCGTTCTCCCGGGCGCTGAACGAAGCACTGATCCAGCAGTTTGAAATTCGCTGGCTCGTCACCAAGGATGGCGGCGCGGCGGGCGGCTTTGCCGAGAAAGTGCAGGCCGCGCAAAGCACCGGGGCCCAGCTCGTGGTGCTCCGCCGCCCGCCGGAACAGGGCCAGACCGCACAGGAGATTCTGAACCTCTGCAAGGAGAAAATGCTATGAAGATCACATTGATCGGGATGGGCAGCGGCTGCCCGGAGAGCCTGACCGTGCAGGGCTATGCGGCCCTGCGGGAAGCGGACCTGATTTTAGGGGCCCGTCGGCTGCTGTCGGCCCTGCCTGCTGGCTGCACGGAGAACCGTGCCGCCGCCTACCTGCCGGATGAAATATTGGAGCTGCTCCACGCCTCCGGGTGTGAGAACGCCGCGCTCCTGTACAGCGGCGACACCGGGTTTTACTCCGGGGCTTCGGCACTGGTGGAGCGTCTGCAGGCACAGGGATATCAGCCTGTGGTGCTGCCCGGCCTTTCCAGCGTGCAGATGCTCTCTGCCGCGCTGGGCCGCCCCTGGCAGGACTGGAAGCTCGTCTCGGCCCATGGCCGCGCCTGCGACCCGGTGGCCGAGTGCATGGAGGGCAAGCCTACGTTCTTTTTGACGGGCGGCAGCGAGAGCCCCGCCACCCTTTGTGCCCAGCTGGCGGCAGAGGGCTTTGGAAAGCTGGCTGCCGCCGTGGGCGAGAACCTGGGGACCCCGGAGCAGAAAGTTTATACCGGCACGGTGGGCCAGCTGGCCGCCAGCCGTTTCGAGAGCCTGAGCGTGCTGCTGGTGGAGGCGGCCCAGGTGCCGTCCCGCCGTACCCAGGGCCTGCCGGACGAAGCCTTTGCGCGGGGCAAAGTGCCTATGACCAAACAGGAAGTCCGTGCCGCCGTGCTGGCAAAGCTGGGCGTCCAGCCCGGGGAGCTGCTCTGGGATGTGGGCGCCGGAACCGGCAGCGTCAGCGTGGAGCTGGCCTTGGCCGCCCCCCGGGGCCGGGTGTATGCCGTGGAGTGTGACCCGGAGGCCTGTGCCCTCATCCGCCAGAACAAAGAAAAATTCGCGGTCCGCAACCTGACGTTGGTGGAGGGCACCGCCCCCGCCGCGCTGGAAAACCTGCCCGCTCCGGATGCCGTTTTCATCGGCGGCACCAAGGGGAATATGGCAGCGGTGGTGGAGGCTGCGCTGGCCCGCAACCCGGCGGCCCGCATCTGCATTTCAGCCATTGCGCTGGAGACGCTCTCTGCTGCGGTGGCGGCCCTCACGGCCCACGGCCTGCAGGCGGAGGTCTGCCAGATCTCTGTCAGCCGCGCCAAAGCGGCGGGCAAACTCCACCTGCTCATGGCCAATAACCCCATTTTCCTCATCACCCGGGCCGACGAAGCGGAGAAAAGCGTATGATCCAGTTCCTGCTGGCCGCGCCGAACTCCGGCAGCGGCAAGACCACCCTCGCCTGCGCCCTGCTGGCAGCTTTGAAAAACAGGGGGTACGCCCCCTGTGCGTTCAAGTGCGGGCCGGACTACATCGACCCCATGTTCCACCGGGCGGTGCTGGGGGTGGAGAGCCACAATTTGGATTTATTCTTTTCCTCCCCGGAGATGGCGCGCGGCCTCTACGCCAGCGGTGCGGCGGGCCACGGTGCCGCCGTCTGTGAGGGAGCCATGGGCTTTTACGATGGCCTGGGCGGTACCAGCACCACGGCCAGCGCCTGGCAGGTGGCGGATACATTGAATCTGCCCGTGCTGCTGGTGGTGCGGCCCAAGGGGGCCAGCCTGACCTTGGCGGCCCAGATCAAAGGCCTGCAGAGCTTCCGCACTCCCAGCCATTTAGCGGGCATTTTGCTCAATGACTGCAAGCCCGGTTTGTACAAGATGCTGGCCCCCATGCTGGAAGCGGAGACCGGCCTGCCGGTAGCGGGCTTCCTGCCCCCGGTGCCGGAGGCCGCCATCGGGAGCCGCCATCTGGGCCTTTACACGGCCGGGGAAGTGGCGGACTTACAGCAGAAGATCGCCCTGCTGGCACAGGCTGCCGAAGAAACTATCCATTGGGAAAAACTGCTTTCCCTCTGTGAGCAGCCTGCCCCGGCAGCAGCGCAGATCAAACAGGAACACAAAAAACAGTGTGTCAAAATCGCGGTGGCGCGGGATGAAGCGTTCTGCTTTGCCTACGCCGAAACGCTGGAGGCCCTTACTGCCGCCGGGGCAGAGCCTGTCCCCTTCAGCCCGGTGCGGGACCCGGCCCTGCCGGAGGGGGCCGGCGGGCTGTACCTGCCCGGCGGCTACCCGGAGCTCCACGCCCAGGCCCTGAGCGAGAACACCTCCATGCGGCAGAGCATCCGGGGGGCTGTCGCGGCAGGCCTGCCCACCGTGGCCGAGTGCGGAGGCTTCCTCTACCTCGGCCAGACGCTGGAAGACGCTGAGGGGGGCATCTGGCCCATGGCGGGAGTCCTGCCCGGGCAGGGAGTCAAGGTCGGGCGGCTGGTCCGCTTTGGCTACGCCACCCTTACGGCGCGGGCGGACAGCCTGCTCTTCCGGGCCGGGGAACAGTTCCCCGTACACGAGTTCCACCACTGGGATTCCACGGAAAATGGCACGGCCCTTACCGCCTCCAAGGCCAATGGCAGGCAGTGGGCCTGCGGCTTTGCAAACGAGCATTTCTATGCGGGGTTCCCGCATTTGTACTGGGCGGGTACGCCCCTGCCGGAACGGTTCGTGGCCGCGGCAGAATCTTACCAGAACAAACGAGGCAGTTTATGACAGAAGCAACACTCAAAACCCTGTTGGAGGGCATCACCCCGCCGGACGAGGCCGCCCGCGCGGCGGCTCATGCCCACTGGGCCAGCCTGGCAAAGCCGCTGGGCGGGCTGGGAGCGCTGGAAACCACGCTGGAATCCGCCGCCGCCCTCACCGGAAGCGCGGCGCTGGATCTCTCCAAGCGTGCCGTCCTCGTCCTCTGCGCGGACAACGGCGTGGTGGCGCAGGGCGTCAGCCAGACGGACCAGAGCGTGACCCGCACCGTGGCGGAGAATCTTGCCGCTCGGCGCACCAGTGTCTGCCAGATGGCCCGCACTGCCCGGTGCGAGGTGGTGCCAGTGGACATGGGCATGGCCGGGGAGCCGGTGCCCGGCGTGCGGAACTGCCGCGTTGCCTCCGGCACCACCGATTTTACCCAGGGCCCGGCCATGCGCCGGGAGCAGGCCGTGGAGGCTGTTGCCAAGGGCATTGCGCTGGTGCGGGAGCAGAAAGCGCAGGGCGTCACCCTGCTGGCCACAGGCGAGATGGGCATTGGCAACACCACCACCTCCAGCGCGGTGGCGGCGGTGCTGCTGGGCCAGCCTGTGGAGTGCATGACCGGCCGGGGCGCGGGCCTCTCGGATGAGGGCCTTGCCCGGAAGATCAATGCCATTCAAAGGGGCATTGCGGTCAATCAGCCCGACCCGGACGACGCGCTGGATGTCCTCGCCAAGCTTGGCGGGTTTGACATCGCGGGTCTCTGCGGCGTCTTTCTGGGCGGTGCGCTGGAGGGCGTACCCGTGCTGATGGATGGCTTCATCAGCGGGGTGGCGGCCCTCTGCGCCGTCCGGCTTTGCCCGGCGGCGACCAAGGCCGTGTTCGCCAGCCACTGCTCCTCCGAGCCCGCCGCCCGCCTCGTGCTGGAAGCGCTGGGCAAAGCCCCGCTCATCACCGCCGGACTCCATCTGGGCGAGGGCACCGGGGCCGTGGCCGCCATCCCGCTGTGGGATATGGCACTGGCCGTTTATCGGAACTGCTATTCGTTCGCAGACGGCGGGCTGACCCCTTACACGCCTCAAGGAGGTGCCGGATGCTGACACTGGTGCTGGGCGGCGCGGCCAGCGGCAAAAGCGAGTATGCTGAGAGTCTGGTGCTGAAAACGGCCCTGCCGCGCTATTATCTGGCCACCATGCAGGTGTGGGACGCCGAGTGCGCCGCCCGGGTGGCAAAGCACCGGAAAATGCGGGCCCGAAAGCAGTTTGCCACGGTGGAGTGCCCGCTCCATCTCGAACAGGTGCAGCTCCCCGCCCGGGGCACTGCCCTGCTGGAAGACCTGGGCAATCTGACCGCCAACGAGCTCTACAGCCCCGGCGGGGCAGGGAAGCACGCGGCCCGGGCTGTGCTGGCCGGTGTGGAGGCGGTGGCCTCCCAGTGCGAAAACCTCGTCCTCGTCTCCAACGAAGTCTTCAGCGGCGGGGCCGACTATGCAGGCGATACCGACCAGTATCTGCTGGCCCTCGCGCAGGTCAACAACGCCCTTGCCGCCCGGGCGGACAATGTCTGCCGGGTGGTCTGCGGCATCCCGGTCTATTACAAAGGAGGGACCCCGGAATGATCGTGCTCCAAACCATGGCCGTGGCGTTTGCCATGTTCTCGGCCCTGCCGGTGCCGCAATTTACCTGGAACTCCAAAAACATGCGGTACGCCCTCTGTGCGTTCCCTCTCATCGGGGGGGTCATCGGGGCGTTGTGGAGCCTCTGCGGGGCGCTGCCGCTGCCCGATATGATCCGGGCCGGCGGCTTCTGCCTCATTCCGGTGCTGGTCACCGGCGGCATCCATCTGGACGGCTATGCCGACACTTCGGACGCCCTTTCCAGCTATGGCGACCGGGAAAAGAAGCTGGAAATTTTAAAAGACCCCCACTGCGGGGCCTTTGCCGTCATCCGGCTCTGCACCTACTTCCTCGCGTATTTCTGTGTTGCGTTCTGCATCCGCTTCTCCCCCCGGGTGGGGTTGCGCTGGACGCTGGCGCTGGTGCTGGAGCGCGGCCTCTCGGGGCTGGCGGTGGCGGCGTTCCCCATGGCCAAAAACACCGGTCTGGCCCACACCTTTGCCACGGCGGCAGACCGGGAAAGCGTTCAAAAAATCCTGATCGTTCTGTCCGTCCTGCTGGCTGCGGCGCTCATTGCGCTGGGCGGCGGGGCACTGGTGGCGGCGGCTCTGCTGGTGCTGTGGCGGTACCACCATGTGGCCGTCAAGGAGTTTGGCGGCATCACGGGGGATCTGGCCGGGTGGTTTTTGCAAAAAGCCGAATTCTGGATGCTGGCGGCGCTGGCGGCCAGCCAGTGGGGAGGCATTTTATAACATGATGTTCATTACCGGGCCGCTCTACAGCGGCAAGCGCACCTTTGCGCGGCAGTTTGCGGGCAGCTGCATCACCGATGTGCAGGACAAAGCCGCCGATGCTGCCGATCTGACCCAGCTGGCGGAAGAGCTGGCCCAATACGATATCGTCATTGCTACCGAGGTGGGCGGCGGCGTGGTCCCGGTGGATGCCGGGCAGCGTGCCGCCCGGGAAGCCGCCGGGCGGCTGGCCTGCCTGCTGGCGGCCCGCGCCGACTGCGTGGTGCAGATGTTCTGCGGCATCCCTACGGTGCTGAAAGGAGAATTGCCGAAAAAATGCTGATCTATTTACTGCGTCACGGTCTGACGGAATACAACGCCCAGAAGCGCTATCAGGGCCAGCGGGATATCCCGCTCTCGCCCGAGGGAGCCGCCCAGCTCCGCAAAGCGGATTTTGACCCCGATGTGGTCTATGTCACCCCGCTGCAGCGCACCTCCCAGACGGCGAAGATCGTCTTCCCCCATGCAAAACTCGTGGTGGTGGACGGCCTCAAGGAGATGTGCTTTGGCAGCTTTGAGGGCCGCAATTTCATTGAGATGGAGCATGACCCGGATTATCAGGCCTGGGTGCAGGCCAACTGTGAGAGCTCCTGCCCGGACGGCGAACGGAAAGAAGACTTTTCCAACCGCATCTGTGCCGCATTCTCCAAGCTGGTGGATGAGGCATTGGCAGAGGGAAAAGACCGGCTGGTCATTCTGGCCCATGGCGGTACCCAGATGGCGGCCATGGAGCGGTATGGGGTGCCTCATCAGGATTATTACAGGTGGTGCGGCCCCAATGCGGGCGGTTATGTGCTGGACGCCAAAGATTGGACGCAAAAGCATATCCTCACGGTAATCAAGACGGTGCAATATACAAAGAGTGCCGCAGAGGAGAACCCATGATGACGGTTTGGGCCGTGCTGGGCGGCTTTGTGCTGGACGTCCTCTTTGGCGACCCGGCCTGGCTGCCCCACCCGGTGGTGTACATGGGCAAGGCCATCTCCAAGCTTGAAAAATTCCTGCGCCCCCGTCTGCCCAAAACGCCTCAGGGAGAGCTGCTGGGCGGTGCCATCGTGGCGTTCTGCCTGCCGGTGGGCACCTTTTTGCTCACAGGGCTCGTCTGCTGGGGGGCCGCCCGGCTCCACCCGCTGCTGGGGCTGGCCGTCCAGATGTTCTGGTGCGGGCAGGCGCTGGCCGCCCGGGGCCTGGTGCAGGAGAGCACCAATGTTTATAAAGAGCTCAAAAAACCCGACCTGCCCGGGGCCCGCAAAGCGGTCAGCCGGATCGTGGGCCGGGACACTGCGGAGCTCACTGCCGAGGGCGTGACGAAAGCCGCTGTGGAGACGGTGGCCGAAAACGCCAGCGACGGTGTCATTGCGCCGCTGCTCTATATGCTGATCGGCGGGGCCCCGCTGGCCCTCACTTACAAGGCCATCAACACGATGGACAGTATGCTGGGCTACAAAAATGAAAAATACCTCTACTTTGGCCGTGTGCCCGCCAAGCTGGACGATGTGGCAAATTACCTTCCCAGCCGCCTTGCCGCCCTGCTGTGGGTGGCTGCCGCAGCCTTTACGCACAATGACGCAAAAGGAGCGTGGAAGATCTGGCGCCGCGACCGCCGCCGCCACGCCAGCCCCAACAGCGCCCAGACCGAGAGCGCCTGTGCCGGGGCCCTGGGCGTCCAGCTGGCAGGCCCGGCCTACTATTTCGGCCAGTATTACCCCAAACTCACCATCGGCGACGCCCTGCGGCCCATCGAGCCCGAGGACATCCTCCGGGCCAACCGCATGATGTATGTGGCCAGCAGCTTCGCACTGGCGTGGGGATGCGCCCTTCGCGCGCTTTTCTGAAGGAGGCTTTTATGCAGACTTTGACCCATGGCGGTGACTGGATGGGCTACCGCGAACAATTTGGGCGCGACGCGCTGGATTTTTCGGCCAATGTCAGCCCGCTGGGCCTGCCCAAAGGGGTGGCCGATGCCATCACGGCGGCCCTGCCGCAGGCGGACCGCTACCCGGACCCGCTCTGCCGCACCCTGCGCGCGGCACTGAGCGAGGCGGAGGGCCTGCCCGCCGATCAGATCCTCTGCGGCAACGGCGCGGCGGACCTCATCTTCCGGCTGGCGCTGGCCGTAAAACCCCGCCGGGCGCTGGTGACGGCCCCCACCTTTGCGGAGTACGCCACGGCACTCGAAACCGTGGGCTGCACGGTGGAGCGCTTTACGCTGAACGAAGCCAATGATTTCGCGGTGACAGAGGAGTTTCTGGACGCCATCGTCCCGGGGGTGGAGATCGTCTTCCTCTGCCAGCCCAACAACCCCACCGGCCAGCTGGCCAGCCCGGCCCTTGTCCGCCGGGCAGCGGAGCGGTGCGCGGCGTGCGGGGCTGTTCTGGCTGTGGACGAGTGCTTTCTGGATTTCCTGCCGGATGGCGGCCGCTGGACGGCAAAACCCCTGCTGCACGAGGATCAGAACCTCATCATTTTCAAGGCCTTTACCAAGCTCTACGGCATGGCAGGCGTCCGGCTGGGCTACTGCCTCAGTGCGGACGCTGCTCTGCTGGAAAAAATGCGGAACGCGGGCCAGCCCTGGGCGGTGTCCAGCCTGGCTCAGGCCGCCGGTGTGGCGGCCCTGAAAGAAACGGCGTACGTCGCACGGGTGCGGGCCCTCATTGCAGCGCAGAAGCCGAAACTCACGGCAGGCCTGCGGGCGCTGGGCCTGCGGGTGATCGAGGGCAGGGCCAATTATTTATTGCTGCAAGGGCCGGAGACTCTCGGCGAGCAGCTGCGGCAAAAGGGGGTTGTCCTGCGCGGCTGCGCCAATTATCCGGGGCTGGACGCCAGCTGGTACCGCACTGCCGTGCGCACGGGGCCGGAAAATGAACGATTGCTGAAAACACTGCAGGAGGTGTTGGGATGAGCCGGGCAAAATGCATTATGGTGCAGGGCACCATGAGCGGCGCGGGCAAAAGCCTGCTCTGCGCGGCGCTCTGCCGCGTTTTTGCGCAGGATGGGTACAGGGTGGCCCCGTTCAAGAGCCAGAACATGGCCCTGAACAGCTTTGTCACCCGCGACGGGCTGGAAATGGGCCGCGCCCAGGTGGTGCAGGCCCAGGCGGCGGGCATCGAGCCGGACGTCCGGATGAACCCCATTCTGCTCAAGCCCAGCAGCGATGTAGGCAGCCAGGTCATCGTCAACGGCGAGGTGCGGGGCCAGATGAAAGCGGCGGACTACTTCCGCCACAAAAAACAGCTCATCCCCGATATTTTAGCTGCCTACAACAGCCTGGCGGAGGAGGTGGACATCATCGTCATCGAGGGCGCCGGCAGCCCGGCGGAGATCAACCTCAAGGCGGACGACATCGTCAACATGGGGCTGGCCAAACTGGTGGATGCCCCCGTCCTGCTGGCAGGCGATATCGACCGGGGCGGCGTGTTCGCCCAGCTTTACGGCACTGTGGAGCTGCTGGAGCCGGAGGAGCGGGCCCGCGTTCAGGGACTCATCATCAACAAATTCCGGGGGGATGTGGAAATTCTGCGCCCGGGCCTGACCATGCTGGAAGAAAAAACGCGCCTGCCCGTACTGGGCGTGGTGCCCTACCTGAACGTGGACATTGAGGACGAGGATTCCCTCTCCCAGCGGCTGGACGTGAAAAATGTCGTCAAGCCGCTGGATGTGGCCATCATCCGGCTGCCCCGCCTCTCCAACTTTACAGATTTCATCTCGCTGGAGCAGCACCCGCTGCTGGGCGTGCGGTATGTGGAGAGCACCCGCGGCCTCGGCGCGCCGGACTGCATCATCCTGCCCGGCACCAAGAACACGGTGGACGACCTGCTCTGGCTCCGTCAATCCGGACTGGAAGCGGCCATTTTAAAGCTGGCCGAGCGCGGCACACCTATTTTGGGCGTCTGCGGCGGCTACCAGATGCTGGGCCAGCAGCTGGACGACCCCACCGGCAGCGAGAGTGGCCGGGTGCAGTCCCTGCGGGGGCTGGGCCTGCTGCCCACCCGGACGGTCTTCTCGGAGCAGAAGCGCCGCACCCAGGTCACGGCCACGGTCACGGCAGAGCCCTTTGCCGGGGCAAAGCTGACGGGGTATGAGATCCACACCGGCCGGACCGTGGTGGAGGGCACACCCTTTGATACCCTTGCGGACGGCCAGCCCGAGGGCTGTGTCAACGGCAGTGTGTTTGGCACCTACCTCCACGGCCTCTTTGATACCGGCGAATTGACCGAAAAACTGACCGTGTTTTTGTGCAAACGGAAGGGCATCGCCCCGGAAGCCGCTGCCCTTGTGCCCATGGAGCAGTACCGCCAGCAGCAGTTTGATCTGCTGGCCGACGGCGTGCGGGGCGCGCTGGATATGGCCGCGGTTTACCGGGCCATGGGAATGGAGCGCTGAGATGGAACAGGGACTTTTGCACCTCTATTACGGGGACGGAAAAGGAAAGACCACCGCCGCCATGGGCCTGGCCCTGCGGGCACTGGGCAGCGGCAAACGGGTGGTCATCGTCCAGTTTTTGAAAGGCGGAAACAGCGGGGAGATCCCGCTGCTGGCAAAGCTGGGGGCCGAAATTTACCGGGGCAAGGCGGGGCAGAAATTCGTCTTCCAGATGAATGAAGCCGAAAAAGCCGCCACCCGGGAATTACAGAACCGGAACCTGCGGAACGCCATGGCCCGGCCTGCCGATCTGCTGGTCCTGGACGAGGCCGGTTCGGCCTGGGAGCTGGACATGGTGGACAAGGCACTGCTCCAAAAGGCGGTGCGGGAGCGCCCTGCCGCGCGGGAGTGCGTGCTGACGGCCCACCAGCCGCCCCAGTGGATGCTGGACGAGGCCGACTATGTGACGGAAATGAAATGCCACCGCCACCCCTACCAGAAAGGGGTCCCGGCGCGAAAGGGGATAGAATATTGACGCCGCAGCACCATCTGCCCGCTGATATTGAGCGGACGAGCCTGAAAATGATTGCCGCGGAGCTGGCCGAGATGGGCCTGACTCCGCCTCCGGAGACGGAAGCCGTTGTCCGGCGGGTCATCCACACCACGGCGGATTTTGACTACGCCAAAAACCTGCGCTTTACGCCCGGGGCCGTGCAAAAGGCCGTGGAGGCCCTGCACAAAGGGGCGTTCCTCGTCACCGACACCAACATGGCGCTGGCGGGCATTACCAAGCCCGGTCTTGCCAAGCTGGGCGGGCAGGCAGCCTGCTATATGGCGGACCCTGAAGTGGCCGCGCGGGCCAAGGCGGAGGGCACCACCCGGGCTGTGGCGGCGATGCACAAAGCAGCCGCCGAGCACCCGGGGGCCATCCTGGCCGTCGGCAATGCACCCACAGCCCTGCTCACCATTGCGGAGCAGATTGAGGCGGGCCTGCGCCCGGCGCTGGTCATCGGTGTCCCGGTAGGGTTTGTGAATGTGGTGGAGAGCAAGGAGCGGCTGTTTGTCACCTGCGAGGCCCACGGCGTGCCTGCCATTGTGGCAATGGGCCGCAAGGGCGGCAGCAATGTGGCCGCCGCCATCTGCAACGCCCTCATTTATTCTGCCGCGGAGATGCTGGACCCCACGGCCCGGGGCTGGAACGGTTGAAGATTTTTAGAATCGCAAAAGACAAAAATTGCCCGGAGACACTGCAAATCACAGCGTTCTCCGGGCATTTCTTATACCGTTGCCAGCACGGCGAGGATGCTCTGCCACCGGGGGTTCTGCACAGGCTGTGCAGAAGCGCGGCGGGCAGCAGCCGGAGCGGCGGGGGCCATGGGCTGGGGCATCCGGTCCACCGGGCAGGCAAAGGGCGAAGCAAGGTCGGCCTGCCACTGAGCGGCCAGCTGGACGGCCTCCGGGCAGGATTGGAGGGTGCGCCGCTCCGTCCCGGCCAGGAAATCGCCCAGCCAGCAGAGGACGGCGGCCATGGGCAGCTGGGCGGCGGCATCGGTGCTCCAGTAGCACCAGTGCGCGCCCCGGCCTACAAAGCTGTCCACCGTGATGAGCGCCCCCTCCCGCGCATTGCGGGGCAGGGCGGCGGTGTGGTCGCCGGAGCAGCGGCGCAGCTCGTGCAGGACGCGCTCGGCCCGGCCTGCATCAAGGGCATCGTCCCGGATGTAGGCGGCAAAGTCGTCCGCACTCAGCAGTTCATCCGCCTTGGCAGGGAAGCGGCCCGTCATCTCGCCGGAAGCGTTGTGGCAGAGCTGCCAGCCCTTGCGGAACAACTGGAAGTTGAGGTTGCGCCGCCCCATGGTGGAGTAAAACAACCGCACCCGGGCGCTGCCGGGCTCCTGCCGCAGTTCCAGATAAGCGTCTGCCCCGCCAAGATCCTGCACTTTCACGCGGAGCAGCAGGGTGGTATCGCGTTTCCGGGCAGACATGGCGCGGTGCATCATCTCAAAGTAACGGGCAGCATCCATGGTGGTTCTCCTCTCTTCCGGGACCGATGTTGGTTGTATTTCTGAGAGGAGTATACCACAAACAACAACAAAATACAACTATAAGTTTGCATACCGGACAAAAATATTTTTAAAACGGAAAACGAAATAAACAATATGGTTGTATGAACTCAATCCCCCAGGGCCCGGATCTCGTGCTGGATGAGCTGCCCGGCGGCACGGGCCAGCTGGTCCATGCCCCGGATGCGGGCCAGGTTTTTGCCGTAAATGCGCTCGGCGGCGGGGATGGAGCTGTTCTCGCCCATAAAGACGGCGGACACCTGGATCCCCTTGCGGCGGAGGTCACGCACCTCGGCGGCGGTATCGTCCACGCCGTAGGGCCCGCCGTAATCCCGGCCCAGCGGGTTTTCCGGGCTGGGCGGGATGCGGCGGCTGTCATTGGGGGAGGCATCCGTCAGCAGGATGAGCAGGTGGCGGGGAGCCGGGCCGGGGTCAAAATCCAGCAGGTCGCCTGCCGCCCGCAGGGCCAGGCCGTCCCGGTTCCAGCCCGAGGCGAAATACTGGTTGACACCCTGCCATTGTTTGTCTTTGAAATGCTTGAGCACCCGGAGCACGGTGTAGCCCCGCAGGCTGCAAAAGCTGCTTACCCGCACTGGGATGTGGCAGCGGGAAAGGCTCTCGGCCAGGATGGCACCCTGTGCCGCAATGACTTCCTGGCAGTGGAGCCGGGAGGCCGAGGCATCCAGCAGCAGGTCTACGGTGAACGAGGGCTGGTTCTCCTCCTCGGCACAGCGGAAGACCCGGCTGTCGTCCAGCAGAGGAGCCCGCCAGACCCGCTCCGGGTCCAGATTGCCGCTGCGGGCGATCCGGGCGTTGGGCTGCTGGTGGACGAGGATGCAGTTCTGGATCTGCTCGGTCAGCCGGAGCACCACGCTGCGGTGGAGCTCCCGGTTTTTGGCATCGTAAGCCCGGTTGCGGTCGGCCTGCAATTCGGCCTGCTCGGCCAGATGTTTCGCTTCGGGGGTGGGGGCCTGCTCCGGGCTGGGCACGCCGGAGGCAAACCACAAATGGCACCCCAGATGGTCCCCGGTGCAGAGCTCCTGCTCGGCCTTGCGCAGCCGTTCCGGCGGGTAGAGAGAGCGGCCAAAGCAGCTCTCGATGTAGGCCCGGTCCTCGGCGGCGTTCTGTTTCAGTGTAATATGGGCCAGCCGCTTGTCGGCAGTCGGCCCGCCGCCGCCCGCGTCCACACTGCCCGAGTGCTCCACCGTCATCCGGTCGGTCTTGATCATCTGGGTGGGCATGGTTTTGGTGGCAAGGGAGGCCAGAAGCCCCTCCAAGTGCAGGTGCAGTGCCAGTTTCTGGTGCACCGTGCCGTCAAAGAGGGCAAATTTAGCGTAAAGGGCCAACACGCTGGCTTTCAGTTCCTCGGGCTTGGGCGGTGTTTCCGGGGCCAGGGCCGCCGCCAGCTGGCTTTCATAAGGGGTCAGCACCGGGTCGGCCCGACCCTGTACCCGCCGCCAGCGGGTGGCCTGCATGGAGTAGACCAGCTGGTTTTTCGCCATCCACTCCTGCCGCGAAAGTTTGTACTGGATGCCGAAGAAATAATCCGCGTGGGCCCGCCGCAGCTCGGCCAGCACCGGGCGGCGGGGCAGCTCCAGCGCGTAGGCGGCGCTTTCGAGGTACAGCCAGGTCAGGTCGTCCAGCAGGGACTGCTTCACGTCGCCGTCCCAGGTATTGAACAGCCCCCGCACAAGGTCGTCGCCGTAATATTTGTGCACCAGCCCCACGATGCAGTTCATGTAAAAATCCACGGTGCCATCGGTGTTGCGGGCCAGAAACAGCGGCTCAAAGCCGTATTCGCCTGCCGCGGCCCACACCTGATTGGCGGCCCGCCGCTCCTGCGCGGTGTAGCTCTGCGCTTCCATAGGGCGGCCCCTCAGCGGAAGAGCTTGGCGGCGGTGAGCTGGGCCGGGATGCGGGCGGCAATAACGTCCCGGATGAGCCCCTGCTCGTAGGAATCAAAGGCTTTGTTGGTGATGCCCATGTCCAGTGCGGCCCCGGCAGGCACGCCCCGGCGGATGAGCCGCAGGGCGTCCAGCATCCCGCGCAGGTCCAGCGCTTTGGTGGAGATTTCCGCGCTGTCGCACTTTTTCTGTAAATCGAGGAAAAGCTGGGCAAACTGATGGACGTACTTGCCCGTCAGATCCGGGAACTGGGCCCGGAGCAGCTTTTCGAGGTTTTCCTCGGTGATGGTGGGCATCTGGATGACCACAAAGCGGGAGGTGAGGGCTTCGTTCAGTTCCCGGGTGCCCGCGTAGCCGTAGTTCATGGTGGCAATGAAACGGGTCTCCTCGGCCAGCGGGATGCGCTCGTAGCCGGGCACATCGATGGCGCGGCGGAAATCCAGCACCGCGTGGAGGACAGCCAGCGCCTCGTTCTTTGCCATGTTGATCTCATCCAGCACGCCAAAGCCGCCGCACTGAGCACAGCGGTAGACCGGGCCGGGCCGGAATTTGACGGCACCGCCCTCAAAGGTGTCCATGCCGATGAGGGAGGCCGCGTCCATATTCACATGGAACGAGATATCCCATGCCGGGCGGCCAAAGGCGGTGGCCAGATTCTCCGCCAGCACATTTTTGCCGGTGGCCTTGCCGCCGGCCAGCAGCAGGTTCTCGCCGCAGAGCAGGGCGGCCAGTGCCTGCTCCCAGACATCTTTTCCATAGTAAGTAAAGGCCGACTGCGGCACACGGGGAGCCAAAGCCTCGGTCAGCGGGTGGGTGGTACGATATTCATTGACGGCCAGCAGCAGATCCGGGCTGACGCCCTCCTGCCGTAAATTTTCCATCAGAGTGGAAGTTGTGACCATTTCGGAAACATCTCCTTGCGGTTGGCATTGCCAAACCAATTTTTCAGCCCTATCATAGCACAAATGCGGATGGTTTGGTAGGGGAGAACGGACAAGATGCGGCAAGAAAAAAGAAACTGATTTGCATTTGCAGAGCCGCCTTGCTACAATAAGAAAAAACGAAAGGGGCGCACTGCCATGAAACAAGACCGCCGCCGCTGGAAGGTCTGCTTTGAAACGAACTATTGGGGAACCCAAAAGGGAACCGACCCCGGCGAGGAACTGTGCCTTGACCGGGAATTTGAATGGAACGGCCATCGGTGGCAGATCCCGGCCCTTTACCGGTGCAGACAGGGATTGGTCGTGGACTTTGCCATGGAGGTGCCGCAGGAAGAGCTTCGGGCCTTCATGAAAAAATGGGGCATTGCGGAAGACGGCGAATGCACCCGCACCCTGACCAGAGCCGAGGAACGCCAGATGGAGCAGGAAAATCCGCTGGATGGGGGATTTTGTGCAGAGCTGGTGCTGAACGGGATGCGCCTGCGCCCAAGCGACGGCTGTGGGGTAGGGTATCTTCCGGGGGATGCTGCCGGGAACGATGAGGCGGCAGAACTTCTGTTCCACTATGGACTGGAGAAAACGAAAATCTGGCGGTTCTGGCGGAACAGCTATCCGTGGGCAACGAAAAGCCGGAGAAGCTGCCCAAAACGGTTCCGCACGCTGGAAGTACAAATGGAAGCAGAGTTGGAACAGTATCGGAGCGAGTGTTTCCGGACCCCTGTGGTGGGGGAATCGGTGATGGTCCACGATGCGGCAGATGGAACAGCCTATCGGTTGACGGTGCTGGGGGCCAGGTCGGAAACGCTGGAGCTCCCGGATGATGATGGATGGGAGCGGCCCAATTGCTTTTGCCTGATGACCTACCGCCTGACCCCAAAAGCGGAAAACTTCTTTCTCGACGACTGCGCGGAGGGAGACCACCCGCGCCGCAGAGCGCGTCCGCCCATTGACCCGGAACGGACGGCACTGGAAAAGAAGTATGGGCTGGAACCGCAGATGGAAGGAGACGCGGCCATTGCGGTGATCGGGGGTGCCGACGGCCCGACCGCCGTTTTCTGCACAGTGCGCGGGGAAACAGAAGAGACAAATGGTGCGGCTGCGGCATGTTCCGCCTGTTATTTCGAACCGGTCCAGCTGGAAACCATCACATGGCAGGCGTCGTTCTGCCGCAAGCCCTGTGCGGACGCCGACGTGAAACTCCTTTAAGAAACTTTCAGCCAAGACGTTTAGATTTCACCACCCAAACAAATTGACACCACCCCTAAAATAAGATAAAATGTTTTCTGTTGTGTTAAAAATCCAAGTAACAGGGGAAACAAATATATGATCGAAACCATTGCGGCCGTCAATCAGGCGGTCAACAGCTTTATCTGGGGGATCCCGGCCATGGTGTGCATCATCGGCGTGGGTTTGCTGCTCAGTGTGCGGACCGGCTTTTTGCAGATCCGCAAATTCCCCTACGCCATCCGCACCACCATTGGCCGGATGTTCCGCAAAAAGGATGCCTCGGACGGCACCATGACCCCGTTCCAGGCCGTCTGCACCGCACTGGCGGCGACGGTGGGCACCGGCAACATCGCGGGCGTGGCGGGTGCCATCGCCATCGGCGGGCCGGGTGCCGTGTTCTGGATGTGGTGCTCGGCGCTGCTGGGCATGTGCACCAAGTTTTCGGAGGTAACGCTGGCCGTCCATTTCCGGGAGCGGAACAAAAACGGGGAGCTGGTGGGCGGCCCCATGTACTATATTAAAAACGGCCTGGGGCAGCGCTGGCAGTTCCTGGCGGTGCTGTACTCCCTGTTTGGCGTGCTGACGGTCTTTGGCACCGGCAACGCCACTCAGGTCAACACCATCGTCACGGCCATTGATTCCGCCGTGCTGGCGTACAACACCTCGGTAAAAAGTTTTCTGCCCACCCTCAACCTCATTGTGGGCGTGGTAGTGGCCATGCTGGTGGCCATGGTGCTGCTGGGCGGCATCAAACGCATTGGCAGCGTCACGGAGAAGCTGGTGCCGTTCATGGCACTGTTCTATGTGGTGCTGGCGGTAGGCGTCGTGGTGCTCAATGTGCAGCGTCTGCCCTATGTGCTGGAGTCCATCATCGCGGGCGCGTTCAACCCCAGAGCGTTCACGGGCGGTGCCATCGGCAGTGTGTTTCTCAGCGTGCAGAAAGGCGTCTCCCGCGGTATCTTCTCCAACGAGGCCGGCCTCGGTACGGGCTCCATCGCCCATGCCTGCGCCGATACCCGGAAGCCCGTCAAGCAGGGGATGTTCGGCATCTTTGAGGTCTTTGCCGATACCATTGTCATCTGCACTTTGACAGCCATGGTCATCCTGTGCAGCGGCGTGCCGGTGGGCTACGGGGCTGCCGCTGGCGCCGAGCTGACCATCGCTGGTTTTACCGCGACTTACGGCGGCTGGTCGTCCATCTTTACGGCGATGGCACTGTGCTGCTTTGCGTTCTCCACCATCATCGGCTGGGGCCTGTACGGCTCTCGCTGTGCGGAATTCCTGTTCCGCACCGATAAGGTGGTGGGGCCGTTCCTCGTGCTCTATTCCTTTGTGTCCATTGTGGGCGCGACGATGGATCTGGGCCTTTTGTGGAACATTGCCGATACGTTCAATGGCCTGATGAGCATTCCCAACCTGATCGCCCTGCTGCTGCTCTCCGGCACGGTGGCAAAGCTGGTCAAAGAGTTTTTTGCGGGCGAGGGTGCCCGGTAAAATAAAACGGAGGACAGGAAAATGGAAAAAGCGCTTTACGATACTTATCTTGCAATTCTGAAAGAAGAGCTGGTGCCCGCGATGGGCTGCACCGAGCCCATCGCGGTGGCCTATGCTGCTGCCCTGGCTGCCCGGGCACTGGGCTGCCCGGCAGAGCAGGCTGAGGTAGCCGCCAGTGCCAACATCATCAAGAACGTCAAAAGCGTGGTGGTGCCCCACACGGGCGGCCGCCGGGGCATTGCGGCCGCCGCTGCCGCAGGCATCGTGGCAGGCGATGTGGACAAGGAGCTGGAAGTGCTCTGCGCCGTGACGGAGGATGACCTGAAGAAGATGGCGGATTTCCTGGAAAAGACGCCCATCCATGTGGAGCGCTCGGGCAAGCCCTACCTGTTTGACATCCAGGTGCGGCTGTTCGGCGGCGGGCATACCGCTTTTGCGGAGATCGCAGGCCACCACACCAATGTCATCGCCCTGCAGCGGGACGGCGAGGTCCTGCTCCAGAAAGAATACGTGGAGCAGACCAGCACCCAGGCCACCGACCACACCCTGCTCAACGTGGAGCAGATCGTCCAGTTTGCCGATGAAGCCGACCTGAACGACGTGAAAGAGACCCTGCAGCGCCAGATCGACTGCAACACGGCCATTGCCAAGCAGGGCTTGGAGGGCCACTGGGGTGCCGAGATCGGCCGCATCCTGCTCCGCTCCTACGGCGACAGCGTCCACAACCGGGCCAAGGCCTGGGCCGCCGCCGGTTCCGATGCCCGGATGAATGGCTGCGAGCTGCCGGTGGTCATCAACTCCGGCAGCGGCAATCAGGGCCTGACGGCTTCTCTGCCGGTCATCATTTACGCCCGGGATATGGGAGCCTCGCGGGAGCTGCTCTACCGTGCCCTGCTGGTGTCCAACCTCGTTACCATCCACCTCAAAACAGGCATCGGGCCCCTCTCGGCCTACTGTGGCGCCACCAGTGCCGGCTGCGGTGCAGGCGCAGGCATTACATACCTCCACGGCGGCCGTTATAACGAGATCGCTCACACGGTGGTCAACGCGCTGGCCATCAACTCCGGTATGGTCTGCGATGGTGCCAAGGCCAGCTGCGCCGCAAAGATCGCTTCTGCCGTGGAAGCAGGTCTGCTGGGAATGCAGATGCAGATGCACGACAGCGAGTTTGTGGGCGGCGACGGCATCGTGCTCAAGGGCGTGGAGAACACCATCCGCAACGTGAGCAAGATGGCCCACGACGGCATGGCCGAGACCGACCGTGAGATCATCCGCCTGATGATCGCCCCGCAGGAGGGGGTAGCGGGCTGCTGATGGAAAAATACTGCCATGGCTTGACTTTTTTGCAAAATCGCATATAATAAAAGTGCGAACGATACGATACACATTTCCAATGGGTATCACCAAAAGGAAAGAACCCCCTCGGAGTTGCAGCTCCAAGGGGGTTCTTCCATTTGTTAGTGCTTGCTGTCCTTGTGCTTGCCGTCAAGCCACTTGCTGATGCAGTTGGAAACCACACCTGCTGCGACGGACAAAACGAATGATACGAACAGTTCCAAAAGGTTCACCTCCCATCTCAATGAAAATTGAGTGGAAAGGGCAGCAACTTTAGTATAACATAGATGGACAGAAAAAGACAGGCGTTTGATTCTGGATGCTAGAAATTCCGCAAGAGGAACAGAGAGGATGTTTCTAGGTTTGTTCGGGGAAAAGAAACTCATTCCGGGAATGCGAAAGGATAGAAGAAACTCTTTGATTTGTGATAAAAAATTGAAAAGATATCCAAAAAATATCGGCCACTTTTTGTCGGGATGCACAAATAATTTGTGAAATTTTCAAAACACTTGACAAGGCACCCGGGGGAGGGTACAATGCAGGAAACAGGAAAATATCCTGAACGAAATTTTATTTTTTGAGGAGGACCTTACTTATGAAGGCATTCAAAAAACTGGCTGCTATCGTTCTGGCAGGCGTCATGGCTCTGGCAGTCCTGACTGGCTGCAGCGACAGCGACAAGACCACTTTCCACAAGCAGCTGACCGACGCTCTGTCTGATGCAAAGGTTACTGCTGAGTATAACACTGCAGATGTTGCAAAGGCTGAGAAGATTGCACAGCTGTGGGATAGTTATGCTGCTGAGATCAAGAGCATTGAGAAGAAGCAGTCTGAGCACAAGTATGATACTACTGCTGATTATCAGAAAGCTCGTGCAGCAGCACTCGATAAAGTTGTAAACGCTGCTACTCTGGTTGGTGGTGAGCAGATTGGTTTCGTTGCCGTTCAGGAGAAAGATGCAGATACCATTGCTTCTATCGTTTCTACCCTGAAAACAAATAAAGCTACTAAGTACGGTTATTCCAATTCTCGTACCAAGGCCGCTTTTGAGAAAGAGGTCCGTGGCACTTTTACTGAGGGCGAGTTCATCGTTCTGGTTTACGAGAAGTAATCAAAGGCCCATCGCTTGAAATTACAATAAAAGAAAAAGAACCATGTAGGCTGAAAGGCTTGCATGGTTCTTTTTTATAATTGTAAATTGGATAAAGTTTCTGAAACAAAAATCATCTGTATAAAAATTTCATGAAAATTACAAGAAAATCCGATTGCATTATTTTTAACAATGCGGTAAAGTAATGGTAAAGAAAACCCCGCACGGGGCGGGGAAGAGAATGTTTGGAGGCTTACTATTATGGCTGATCGCATTGTCCTGAATACGATTTCTTACCATGGCCACGGTGCCATCGAGAACATTGTGCCCGAGCTGACTGCCCGTGGCTACAAGAAAGCGTTCGTCTGCTCTGACCCGGATCTGATCAAGTTCGGCGTCACCAAGAAAGTGACCGACCTGCTGGATGCTGCAAACTTTGCTTACAGCGTGTACAGCGAGATCAAGCCTAACCCCACCATTGCCAACGTGCAGGACGGCGTGGCTGCTTTTAAGGCCGCGGAGGCAGACTGCATCGTGGCCATCGGCGGCGGCTCCTCCATGGATACCGCTAAGGCCATTGGCGTTATCATCAACAACCCCGAGTTTGCGGATGTCCGCTCTCTGGAGGGCGTGGCTCCCACCAAGAAGCACGCGGTGTTCACCATTGCAGTGCCCACCACTGCCGGTACCGCTGCCGAGGTCACCATCAACTATGTGATTACCGACGTGGAGAAGAAGCGCAAGTTTGTCTGCGTGGATACCAACGATATCCCGGAGATCGCGGTCGTCGATCCCGATATGATGGCATCCATGCCCAAGGGCCTGACCGCTGCCACCGGTATGGATGCTCTGACCCACGCCATTGAGGGCTACATCACCAAGGGCCACTGCACCATCTCCGATATGTTCCATCTGGAAGCCATCAAGCTCATCAGCGAGAACCTGCGCGGTGCGGTCCAGAACACGCCGGAAGGCCGCGAGGGCATGGCTCTGGGCGAGTACATTGCCGGTATGGGCTTCTCCAATGTCGGTCTGGGCATCGTCCACTCCATGGCACACGGCCTGTCCGCTCTGTATGACACTCCGCATGGTGTGGCCTGCGCGATCCTGCTGCCGGTCGGTCTGGAGTACAACAAGAGCGTTGCCGGTGAGCGTTACCGCGCGGTCGGCAAGGCCATGGGCGTCAAGGGCATTGACGAGATGAACGACGCGCAGGCAGCCGATGCCACCATCGCCGCGGTCAAGCAGCTGAGCGCGGATGTGGGCATCCCCGCAAACCTGCACGGCATCCTGAAAGAAGAGGACATCCAGTTCCTGGCGGAGTCCGCTTATGCAGACGCCTGCCGCCCGGGCAACCCCCGCGACACCAGTGTGGAAGAGATCGTGGAGCTGTACAAGAGCCAGCTGTAATGGTCCGCAGCGCCTGAGAGGGCAAGCCCGCTGAAAGAAAACATCCAAACACGGCGATACGCTGTCTCTGGCAAACAGAGCGTGTATCGCTGTGTTTTTTGCATTTTATCTTGCCAGGAAGCCTAAAATAGCATAAAATTGTACCATGCAATTCACACGCGATGGAAAGGAGCTGCAATGGAGCTCAATTTTTACTCTCTGAGTGTTCTATATCTGGTCTATTCGTTCCTGGGCTGGGTAGGCGAGACGGTGGTGGCAACGATAAAGGGCCGCCGCTTTGCCAACCGAGGCGTGGCGTCCGGCCCGTTCTGCTTTATCTACGGCTTTACGGCGGTGCTGCTGGCGATTTCCTTTGCAGACCGCCCCGGCCCGCTGCTGCTGTTTCTGGGCTGTGCCATTGACGCCACCGTGGTGGAGTGGCTGACGGCCAAACTGCTGGAGCGGGTGGATCGCCGCCGCTGGTGGGACTACTCCGGCAAGCGCTTCAACGTGGATGGCTACATCTGCCTGCAATACTCGCTGCTCTGGGGCGCGCTGGGCACGGCGACGGTCCTGTGGGGCAACGGTCTGCTCTTCAAGCTTTACGGCCTGCTGCCCCAGTGGCTCGTCCGGCCGTTGCTGTGGGTCTCCATCACGATCTCCCTGTTGGACCAGCTGGGCGCGTTCCTGGCAGTGAGCCGCTACGCCCGGGAGCATCCGCACCTGGAACAGCTCAATGCCGAGCTGGAAAAGCACTCCGATCAGCTCCGCACCCGGCTCAGCAGCTGGGTGGAGCGCCGTGTCCAGAAAGCTTACCCGGCCGCCGCGCGGGGGACGCCGACCGTCACAGCCCAAAAGACCCTGAGCTTTGCCGACCTGCTCTGGCTGTTCGTCATCGGGGCATTTCTGGGCGACATTGTGGAGACGCTGTTCTGCCGGGTGACGGCGGGCGTCTGGATGAGCCGTTCCAGCCTGGTCTGGGGTCCGTTCAGCGTGGTGTGGGGGCTGGCACTGGCCCTCTCCACCGTTCTGCTGCGGAATTGTGAGAACAAGAGCGACAGCGCCATCTTTGCCTTTGGCGTCTTCATGGGCGGTGCCTATGAGTATGTGTGCAGCGCCGTAGGCGAGCTGCTGTTTGGTGTCATCTTCTGGGATTACAGCGGTTTCAAATTCAACATTGCGGGCCGCGTCAACCTGCTGTACTGTTTTTTCTGGGGCATTGCGGCGGTGGTTTGGCTCCGGCTGGGCTATCCGCTGGTGGCAAAGGGGATGGACCTCGTTCGGCGGCACGTCAAACCCTGGATGACCATTTTACTGGCCATTTTTATGGCGGTGAACATGTCCCTTTCCGGTCTGGCACTGGCCCGGTATAACAGCCGGACCGACGGCATCACGCCGCGGAACCAGCTGGAGGTTTTTTTGGACGAACACTTTGACAACGCCCGGATGGAGCGTGTCTACCCCAACGCGAAGAAAACATAAAAAGACAGAAAAAACAAGGGCCTCCGCAGATGCGGAGGCCCTTGCTCGTTGTGAGTTTAGAAAATCTTGATCTCTTCTTTATCCATAAAGGCAGCGCCCGCAAAACCGGCGGTTTCCAGCTGGCCCAGCTGTTTGCCCAGCTTCTTGGCCTGCTCCAGCACGGTCACGTTGTAGCGCTCCCGCAGCTGTGCGGCCTTAGTCAGCACGGCAGGGAAGTCGGAGCCTTTCTGATAGAGCAGAGCGATCTTCTGCTTGGCGCCGGGGATCTGGTAGCCCTGCTCCAGCAGGATGCCGCAGACGCGCTCAAAGCCGATGGAGAAGCCCACAGCAGGCACCTGGGTGCCCAGGAACTTGCCCACCATGTTGTCGTAGCGGCCGCCGCCGGCCACGGCCCCGCTGAACTGCGGGCAGGTGATCTCAAACACCATGCCGGTGTAGTAGCCCTGGCCGCGGACCAGGCTGGGGCAGTAAGCCACGCTGAAACGGTCCCCAGCCATGGCTTTGGCGGTGGCCAGGACATATTTCAGGTCGTCGGCAATGGCGGGGTCCGCACAGCGGGCGGCCACGGCGTCCAGCGTGACTTCCCCGGCGGCGATGAACTCAGCCAGTGCGTGGATGGCGTTCTCCGGCAGCTGTTTCTCGGTCAGCTCGGCCTTGACGCCCTCGGCACCGATCTTGTCCATCTTATCAAAGGTGATGCAGACGGAGTCCAGCGTGTCGGCCGCAAAGCCCATGCTTTCCAGCATCCCGCGCAGGATGCGGCGGTCATTGATGTTGACGGTAAAGCCGGTGAAGCCGATGCCCAGCAGGGCGCGGGTGGTCACGTCGATGAGCTCCACCTCGGCGTTGGGGCTTTCATCGCCCAGGATGTCAATGTCGCACTGGACAAACTCGCGCAGGCGGCCTTTCTGGGGGCGCTCGGCGCGGAAGACGCGGTCGGTCTGGATGACCTTGAACGGGTGGGGGAGCTTGTCCTTGTTGGCGGCATAGAAGCGGCTCAGGGGCAGGGTAAGGTCATAGCGCAGGCCCATATCGGAGAGGGCCTTGGGGTCGCCGCTATTCAGGGCGGCGGTGAGCTTATCGCCCCGCTTGAGCACCTTGAAAATGAGGTTCAGGTTGTCGCCGCCATCGGATTTATCGAGGTTTTCCATATCCTCCAGCATGGGGGTGGAGATACGCTCGAAACCGGAAGCACGGTAGGTCTCCAGAATTTTGCCCTGGATATAATCGCGCAGGGTCTGCTCCGCGGGCAGCAGGTCCCGCATACCTTTCAACGCTTGGGTCTTCATGGTTGGTAATTCCTCTCTTTTTAAAGAAGTAAAACCTCTCCGTCACGCCTGCGGCGTGCCACCTCCCCTCATAGGGGAGGCCTTGGCAAAAACGAGAAGCTTTCCCTCTTCGCCAGAGGCTCCCCTCAGTAGGGGAGCTGTCGAGCGGAGCGAGACTGAGAGGTTTCATCGTAATTCTTACCCCTCAATTATAAAGAAATATGCGGGTTTGTCAATCAAAAAGGGCACACTATCCTGTGAGGTGATGCGCAAAATGCAGAAAACAAGACCATGGGCCATTCTGGCGGCGGGGGCGGCCATTCAAATATTAACAGGCCTGCCCGCGGCCTGGGGCGTGTTCCAGCAGCCGGTCATGGAGGAGTACGGCCTCTCGGAACAGGGGGCCGGGCTGGCGTTCGGCATCCTGATCGCGGCATTCGGGGTGGGGTGTGTGATCGGCGGCTTTCTGCAAGACCGGAACGGCCCGCGCCACGCGGCGCTCTGGGGCACGGCCCTGCTCTGCGGCGGGTTCTTTGCGGCGGCCCTCCTGCCCGGGGCCGCGGGCGGGTGGTTCTGGGTACTGTTCAGTGTCCCGGCGGGGCTGGGCACGGCCTTTTTGTACCCCTCTATCCAGTCCTGCGCCCAGAAATGGTACAAGGGCCGCAAAGGGCTGGCCACGGGTGTCATTGGCGGGGCGGTGGGGCTCTCCGGCGCGTTCCTCACGGTCTTTGTCCGGACGGCATTGCGGGGCTTTGGCCCGGTGCAGGGCATCCGGGGCGCGTTCTGGGCGCTGGGGGCGCTCACCCTGCCCGTCTGCCTTGCGGGCAGTGCCCTGCTGACCGACCCTCCGCCGGAAAAGCCCCGGCCCAGCCAGCAGGGCAGGGGAAAGGCGGCCCCGGGGCTGGACCTCTCCCCTGGGCAGATGCTCCGCACCAGGCAATACTGGCTCTGCGCCGGGGCGGTGTGCTGCTCCACCCCGGCGGTGCTACTGTTCAGCCCCATCATCTTAAAACTGGGGATGGAGCGGGGGCTGGACGAGAGTGCCGCGCTGTGGAGCGTGGTGCTGGGCAGCGTGGGCAGTGCAGCCGGGCGGCTGCTGATGCCCATGCTGAGTGATAAAATTGGCCGCAGGCCGACGGATATGATCTTGTTTGCGGTCTCGCTGGGGCTGAGTGCCGTCTTCTGGTTTGCACAGGGGTGGGCCGTGGTGGCTGTGTACGCGGGCCTGACGTTCTGCTACTCGGCGCTGGCGGCGGTGCTGCCCGCCCTCTCCACCGATCTGTTCGGGTTTCCCCATGCCGGGGTCAACTATGGCTTTCTGGCTCTGGGACAGAGCGTGGGGAGCCTGGCGTTTCCGTTTATGGCCAATCTCTGGGGGCTGGAGCAGGGGCGGCACATCCTTGCCATTGCGGGAGCGGTGGGCGGATTTGTTGCCATCTGGGCCCTGAGACCCGTCCAGCCGCCCCGCGCGCCCCGTCCCAATTGAACTAAAAATCCATTCCGACAAAATTGACAAAAATATGACGATGTGGAAGACGAAAGAAGCAAAAATGACGGTTAGACATAAGTAACCGTCAAAAAGATTGCGAATTATTTATCGGAAATGTCTTGCAAAATGCGCCAAGGTTCTCTATAATAAAATCATGCGTGGTAGTACCGGAATGTGGTGCAGAAAGAGAGCGGCACGCCCGGTCAAGGCAACGTGGAACATAAAATGAGGCTGGGACACCAGGCTCGTTTTTTGCCCGCAGAGCACAAATTGTCAAAAGGAGAGTATGATTATGACCTATTCGCAGCAAGTACAGAATATGTGCCCGATCACCAAAGGTCCTAAGCATGGTCCGGCTCCCATCCCCGAAGAGGGCGCATGGGTCAAGGCCTATGAGATCAAGGACATCAGCGGCTACACCCATGGTGTGGGCTGGTGCGCACCCCAGCAGGGCACCTGCAAGCTGTCGCTGAACATCAAGAACGGCGTCATCGAGGAGGCTCTGGTGGAGACCATCGGCTGCTCCGGCATGACCCACTCTGCTGCTATGGCTGGCGAGATCCTGCCCGGCAAGACCATCCTGGAAGCTCTGAACACCGACCTGGTGTGCGACGCCATCAACGTGGCAATGCGCGAGCTGTTCCTGCAGATCGTCTACGGCCGCAGCCAGACCGCTTTCTCTGAGGACGGTCTGCCCATCGGCGCGGGTCTGGACGACCTGGGCAAGGGCCTGCGCTCCATGACCGGCACCATCTTCTCCACCAAGGAGAAGGGCGTCCGCTACCTGGAGCTGACCGAGGGCTACATCAACAAGCTGGCTCTGGACAAGAACGATGAGGTCATCGGCTATCAGTTTGTCAAGCTGGGCAAGATGATGGAGGATATCCGTCACGGCAAGACCCCCAACGAGGCATACGAGAAGAACGTGGGCACCTACGGCCGCTTCAGCAAGGAAGCAGGCGCTGTCAAGTACATCGACCCGCGTGAGGAATAAGAGAGGAGGAACAACTCATGGCAACTTTTGAATCTATGGATCGCCGCATGCCGAAAATTGAGGCATGCCTGAAGGCTAACGGCCTGGAGTCTCTGGACGCTTGCAACGAGATGCTCCTCGCCAAGGGCATCGACTGCGACAAGATCGTGCGCGGCGTGCAGCCCATCTGCTTTGATAACGCTGTCTGGGCTTACACCCTGGGCACCGCCATCGCCGTGAAGCGCGGCCTGACCGACGCTGCCGAGTGCGCAGCTGCCATCGGCGAGGGCCTGGAGGCTTTCACCATCCCCGGCTCCGTTGCTGAGCAGCGCCAGGTCGGCCTGGGCCACGGCAACCTGGGTGCCCGCCTGCTGAGCGAGGACACCACCTGCTTCGCTTTCCTGGCTGGCCACGAGTCCTTTGCTGCTGCTGAGGGTGCCATCGGCATCGCCCGCACCGCAAACAAGGTCCGCAAGACCCCCCTGCGCGTCATCCTGAACGGCCTGGGCAAGGACGCCGCTTACATCATCTCCCGCATCAACGGCTTCACCTATGTGCAGACCGAGTATGATATCCCCACCCAGACCCTGAAAGTGGTCAAGGAGATCCCGTTCTCCGATGGCGAGCGTGCCGCTGTGAAGTGCTACGGCGCCAACGACGTCATGGAAGGCGTTGCCATCATGAAGAAAGAGGACGTCCAGTGCTCCATCACCGGCAACTCCACCAACCCCGTCCGCTTCCAGCACCTGGTTGCTGGCACCTATAAGAAGTGGGCCATCGAGAACGGCAAGAAGTACTTCTCCGTCGCTTCCGGCGGCGGCACGGGCCGTACCCTGCACCCCGATAACGTCGCAGCCGGCCCCGCCAGCTACGGCCTGACCGACTCTCTGGGCCGCGTCCATGGCGATGCTCAGTTTGCTGGTTCCTCCTCCGTGCCTGCGCACGTTGAGATGATGGGCCTGATCGGCATGGGCAACAACCCCATGGTCGGTGCAACCGTTGCCTGCGCAGTTGCTGCTGCACAGGCCAACGCCTGATTTTTTCTCTTAGTTCGGCAAAGGGGGCTGCTTTCCGAATGAGCAGCCCCCTTTTTCTGCTGATATGTTCGCATTAACAAACTGAGGGCATTGGCCCTCAAATCTGCTGAGGAATTGGAATAACCATGAAGAAGAACCAGATAAAGAAAATCCTCCTCGCTGTGGCGATGGTGGTGGTGGTGGCAGCCGGTCTGCTGGTGTACAGCAGCGGCAAAACCACCAGCATGGGCACTGCCAAAGGCTTTGGCGGCGATGTGACCGTTACCCTGACCCTTGCCGACGGCAAGATCATCGGCTGCACCGCCGAGGGCAAGGACGAGACCGAGGGCGTGGGCTCTACGGCCATCGACCAGCTGCCCGGCGCCATCGCCGAGAGCGGCAGCATTGCCGTGGACGGCGTTGCAGGCGCAACCGTCACCTCCAACGCCATCAAGGAGGCTGCCGCTGCCGCCCTGACCGCGGCCGGCCTGAACCCCGACGACTACAAGACCGCTGTGGACAACACCGCCGAGCCCGCTGAGGACTCCACGGTGGACGCCGATGTGGTCATCGTGGGCGCGGGCGGTGCCGGCATGACTGCCGCCATTACCGCTGCCAACGAGGGCAAGAGCGTGGTCATTCTGGAGAGCCAGGCCATGGTGGGCGGCAACTCCGTGCGCGCTACCGGCGGCATGAACGCCGGCAAGACCGTCTATCAGGATGAGAACGAGTTCGGCGAGTCCGCAGGTGTCGAGAAGACCCTGAAGACCGCTGCCGAAAAGTATGCCGACAATGAGACCATCACCGCTCTGGCTGCTACCGTGGCCGAGCAGTGGGCTGCTTATCAGGCCAACCCCACCGGCTACTTCGACTCTGTGGAGCTGATGGAGCTGGATACCATGATCGGCGGCAAGGGTATCAACGATCCCGCTCTGGTGGAGACTCTCTGCGAAAACAGTGCCGATGCCATCGACTGGCTGGACGAGAACGGCATCACCCTGCACAGCGTTTCCAGCTTTGGCGGCGCTTCTGTCAAGCGCATCCATCGCCCTGTGGACGCAGAGGGCAAGACCCTCTCTGTGGGCTCTTACATGATCCCCCTGCTGCAGGAGAACTGCGAAAAGGCCGGTGTTCAGATCCTGCTGAACACCACCGCCAACGAGATCCTGACCGATGCCAACGGCGCAGCCTGCGGCGTTAAGGCCACCGGCGCTTCCGGTGAGACCGTCACCGTCAACGCCAAAGCCGTGGTCCTGACTTCCGGCGGTTTCGGTGCCAACCTGGACATGGTCGTGAAGTACAAGCCTGAGCTCAAGGGCTTTATGACCACCAACGCTCCTGGCATCCTGGGCCAGGGCATTGAGATGGCAACGGCCATCGGTGCCGGCACCGTGGATATGGACCAGATCCAGATCCACCCCACTGTGGAGGCGAACACCGCTGCCCTGATCACCGAGGGCCTGCGCGGCGATGGCGCGATCCTGGTCAACGCTGACGGCAAGCGCTTCATTGACGAAGTGGGCACCCGTGACGTGGTTTCCGCTGCGGAGATCGCACAGCCGGGCAGCTACAGCTGGCTGGTGGTCGATCAGGCCATGGCCGATGCTTCCAGCGTCATCCAGGGCTACATCAAGAAAGGCTATACCGCGGAGGGCGCTACCTACGAGGAACTGGCCAAGGCCATTGGCGTGGACGAGGCGACCTTTGCCGAGACCATGAACAACTGGAACCAGTGCGTGGCCGATAAGGCCGACGCCGAGTTTGGCCGTACCAGCTTTGCAAACCCGCTGGATACCGCTCCCTACTATGCCATCAAGGTCACTGCCGGTGTCCACCACACCATGGGCGGCCTGACCATCAACACCAACACGGAAGTGCTGGATACCAATGGCAACGTGATCCCCGGCCTGTTTGCAGCAGGTGAGATCACCGGCGGCGTCCACGGTGCAAACCGTCTGGGCGGCAACGCTGTGGCCGACTTTACCGTCTTTGGCCGCATTGCAGGCCAGGCTGCCAGCGATTACGCTGCATGAAACGCCTGACCCGGCTGCAGAAAAATCTGCTCTTTGCGGCAGTGCTCCTGCTGGCTGCAGTGGTGCTTTTCTGGGCGCTGCGGGGCCACAAACAGGGGGAAGCGCTGGTGGCGGTAGCCGATTTCGGCGACGGCGTCACCGAGACCATCCCGCTGGACAAAGATTACGATTATCTGTACGATGTGGGCGATTACGTTGTGCATTTACAGGTAAAAGACGGTGCCATCGCCTTTCAGGACAGCCAGTGCCCGGACCATGTCTGTGAGCAATTCGGCTGGCTGAGCCAGAAAGACGCCTGGGCCGCCTGCGTCCCCGCAGGGGTATATGTCCAGCTCTATGCGGCGGATGACGCTGCGGTGAAGTGAGCAGAAAACGCGGTAAGTAAATCGAAAAAGAGGCTGTTCCACTGGAAATTTTCCGTGGAGCGGCCTCTTTTTGCGTGCTGAAACGGTAAAAGGGCCCGTACCAATGCCGGTACGGGCCCTTTTGCAGGGGAGAAACAGAGGTTATTTTACATATTTGCCGCTGCAGATGTTTTTGCAGCAGGCGCTGACGGGGAACCAGCAGCAGTCGCGGCAGATATCCGCCAGCATCTCCGGGGTAGCCTTGGCATCCATGGCCCGAATGAGGTCCTGATAGACATAATCCTTTTCTTCCAGGCCAAAGTATTCCACGGTCTTGCGGTCGTACCGCTTTACCTTTTCCTGGGTGTCGCACAGGTCTTCGCCCAGCTTGTTGGGGCAGCAGGAGCAAAGCGTGTCGGTGGAGAACGTGAGGTGGATCCGCGTCCCGGGAACCTCCCGCAGTTGGTGGACCACGTCGTTCATGTGCTCCACAAAGGCGTCGTCGTAGCCGTGGCCGGAGTAGCCCTGGGTGCAGAGTAAATGGTGCGGGCGGAGTACGATCATGCCTTGAGCCCCGGAATCCGTTTCCGAATGTTCAGGCCGATGGCGCAGGCCAGCACAGCCTTGATGATGGCGGTGGGGATAAACGGCAGCACGCAGGCGGAAATAGCCACGGCCACGGTGCTGTGGGCCACGATGACGAACAGGATCACACCGACGATGTAGTTGACCACGGTGCCCACGACAACGGCCAGAGGGAACGCGCCCTTAAAGGCATTGCGGTGCTCCACGCCCAGGCCGATGAGATAGGCCATGAGGGGGAACGAGATGAGGAAACCGCCCGTGGGGCCGACGAATTTGTCAATACCGCCGGAGAAGCTGGCCAGCACGGGCACGCCCACGGCACCCAGGATCAGGTACACGAGGCTTGCCATGGCGGAGAGCTTGGAGCCCAGCACCACAGCGGCCAGGGTGATGGCGAATGTCTGCATGGTCATGGGGACGCCCAGAGGCATCGGGATGGAGATCTGGGCCATCACGGCGATGACGGCGGCGAACAATCCGGTATAGCAGATGTCGCGGACCGAAAATTTCGAGCTTTGGGTGTTTTTGGCAGCTGCCTGACTCATAAAAAAATCCTCCTCTATTTGCGGCCCGCTGTTTTGGACGGGCCGGGAACATCGCATAAAAACTGCGCTTTGCCCCGTATTAAACCAGAAATTCCCGGGTGCGTCAACTTTGAAATATGCAGCAGGTTTACAATTTGGAAAATCCGCCTGCCAGGCCGGGTTTCGGGCAGGCGGCAGCGGTGCCCCGGGGGCGGAAACCGGGAGAAACTGCCGGAATATTTGTCAAAGATGCGTGAAATGAAATTTGGACGCTTGTTTAATTTCCCGAAATGCGATACACTACCTTATAACAGACACTTCTGCGGGAGGGGGATCTTGCCCCCCGCGCCGCACAGCGAGGAGGAAAAGCATGATCTGGAAAAAGAAGAACGCGGCCATGCAGGGGAACGACCCCTCGGCAGCGGCTGCAAACGATAAGACCGCCGGGAAGCTTGCCGGGGCCAAAGCATTTGCCCGGAAGAACTGGAAATGGCTGGTCCCGGCGGCGGTGGTCGTCCTTGCAGGAGGGGTGTTCCTGCTCAAGCCCGCCAACGACAAGCAGGCCAATGTGGACACCAGCTATGTGGAAACGGCGCCTGAGGAGCGGGATGTCTCCAACTCCCTCAGCGGCACCGGCACCCTGAACCCGGCCAATACTTACACCGTGAAATCTCTGGTGGACGGCAAAGTGCTCACCGCTGATTTTGAAGAGGGCGACACCGTGGAAGAGGGCACGATCCTCTACACTATCGACAGCTCCGACGCTTCCACCAACCTGGAAAAAGCGGAGATCGCCCTCCAGCAGGCCCAGCGCAGCTACGATAAGACGGTAGACCGCCAGTACGTCCGTGCTGAGGTGGCGGGTACTGTCAGCAGCCTGAAAGTGGCCAAGGGCGATGAAGTGACCAGCGGCCAGGAAGTGGCCGTCATCCGGGATAACTCCAAGATGATGCTCAGCCTGCTCTTCCCGGCGGCCGACGCCGCCAACTTCTCGGTGGGGCAGAGCGCGCAGGTGGTGCTGGACGGCACCTTTGAGACGCTGGACGGCACCATTACCGCTGTGACTGGCACCGATGAACTGAGCACTGGCAACCTGCTCACCCGTACGGTGACCATCGCGGTGCGGAACGCGGGCGGCCTGACCACGGCCCAGGCAGCCACGGCCAGCATCAATGGCGTCAGCTCCATTGCCTCCGCCACCTTTGCCTATCAGGCAGAGCGTACCCTGACGGCTCCCTCTTCCGGCACCGTCTCCGCCATCAATGTGCAGGAGGGCAGCGCGGTGGAAAAGGACGCCATCCTCATTGAGCTGGCGGGTGATGACCTGACCGAATCCGTCCAGTCTGCTTCCGAGACCTTGCGCAGTGCCGAGATCTCGATGCAGAATATGCAGGACACGATGGCCAACTACACCATCACGGCCCCCATCAGCGGTACCGTGATCGAAAAAGACGTCAAGCAGGGCGACGCACTGACCTCCGGCACCAGCCTCTGTGTGCTGTATGACCTGAGCTACCTGGAAATGAGCATCAATGTGGACGAGCTGGAGATCGGCTCCCTTTCCGTGGGCCAGAAAGTGCAGATCACGGCGGATGCGGTGGCCGATAAGAACTATGTGGGCACCGTGACCCGTGTCTCGATGAAAGGCAACTCTTCCGGCGGCACCACGACTTACCCCGTGACCATCCGCATCGACTCCATCGACGGCCTCCGCCCGGGCATGAACGCCAACGCGGAGATCGTGGTGGCCGAGTCCACCAGCGCCCTCTGCGTGCCCAACGCGGCCATCGTCCGCGGCGGCTATGTGCTGGTGACCAAGGATTCGCCCAGCGCGGCCAATGCGGACCCGGAGATGGAAGCTCCGGACGGCTATGTCTATGTGGACGTGAAGACGGGCGTCAGCGACGACGATTACACCGAGATCCTCGACGGCATCACGGCGGAAGACACGATTGCTTACGATCCCAACTCGGTGAGTGACAGCTACTATGATGACGGAAGCGGTTTCTATGATGACGGAAGCAGTTCCTTTTGATGAGGAGGGCTGAACATGAGCGCTCTGATCGAATTTGATGAAGTGTGCAAATACTACCAGATGGGCGACACGACCGTCAAGGCGGCTGACCATATCTCCATGAAGATCGAAAAAGGGGAGTTTGTAGCCATTGTCGGCCAGTCCGGCTCGGGCAAGTCCACCTGTATGAATATCATCGGCTGCCTGGATGTGCCCACCCAGGGCACCTACCTGCTCAATGGCCGGGACGTGGGCAAGATGAATCGGAACGAGCTGGCCGCCATCCGCAACGAGATGCTGGGCTTTATCTTCCAGCAGTACAACCTGCTGCCCAAGCTCAACCTGATGGAAAACGTGGAGGTGCCCCTGGTGTACGCGGGCGTCTCCCGCGCGGAGCGGCACAAGCGTGCCAAAGAGGTGCTGGAAAAGGTGGGCCTGGGCGATAAGCTCAAAAACAAGCCCAACCAGCTTTCCGGCGGCCAGCAGCAGCGCGTGTCCATCGCCCGGGCTCTGGTGCGCAACCCGCCCGTCATCCTGGCGGACGAGCCCACCGGCGCTCTGGACAGCCACACCGGCCGCGAGGTGCTGGGAATGCTGCAGGAGCTCCACAATGAGGGCCACACCGTGGTCCTCATCACCCACGACAATTCCATTGCCGTGCAGGCGGAACGCATCATCCGGCTGGAAGATGGGCGTGTCGTCTACGACGGCGACTCCCACGCCCCGGAGGCGGTCGTTCAGCCCACCCTGCTGCCGGAGCAGGAATCCCAGACCGAGGAGGCACAGGCATGATCATTGAAACTTTCCGGCAGGCCATCCAGAACGTCTGGAGCAACAAGCTCCGCACGTTCCTGACCATGCTGGGCATCATCATCGGCGTCATGGCGGTCATCGTCATCGTGGGCCTGGGCAACGGCATGACCAAGAGTATGCGGGACAGCTTTTCGGCCATGGGCACCAACACCCTGTCTGTCAGCATCTGGGGCTACGGCTCCCGCACCGCCTCGGTGGATGACGTGTATGACATCGTGAAGAAAAACCCCGACCTGTTGGAGTCCATCTCCCCGCAGATCGATTTCAGCAGCAACACGCCCAAGGTGGGCACCACCACCTACCGTTACACCAACCTGTACGGCGTGGACGAAGACTATACCGAGATGAAAAACTACACCCTGGCCAAGGGCCGCAACCTGCAGTACATGGACATGAAAGACGACAAGCAGGTCTGCGTCATCGGCGATTACATCAACCGCACCGCCTTTGGCGGCAACGGTATGGGCAAAACCATCAAGCTGGGCCCCTACAAATTCCGCATCGTGGGCGTGCTGAACGCCAAGATCAGCGACCCCACCATGCAGCAGGGCAATGACGATGACTGCATCTACCTGCCCTATACCACCGCCATGCGTCTGTCGCAGAAAAGCACCGCGGATTCGTACATCTGCATCATGGTGGACGAGAATCAGGCCAACGAGGCCAAGGCTGCCATGGAAAACGGACTGTATAATCTCTTCAAAAGTGACAATGCGTATTACGTTTACTCGGCCAGTGAGTGGCTGGAAGAGATGAACAAGATGATCAACATGGTCATCGTTATCCTCACGGGCATTGCCAGCATCTCGCTGCTGGTGGGTGGCATCGGCATCATGAACATCATGCTGGTGTCGGTCACGGAGCGGACGAAAGAGATCGGCATCCGCAAGGCCATGGGCGCCAAGGAACGGGTCATCCTGGCCCAGTTCGTCACCGAGGCCGCTACCACTTCCGCTCTGGGCGGCGCTCTGGGCATCGTGCTGGGGTATATCGTCAGCATGGCTGCCAACCGGGTGCTGCCCATGTTCACCGACGGCATGGATATCACGGTGAGCCCCTCGTTCGACTCCATCGTGGTGGCGTTCGGCATTTCGGCGGGCATCGGCGTGCTGTTCGGCTACCTGCCGGCCAAGCGTGCCGCCAAGCTCAACCCCATCGACGCCCTGCGGTATGATTAAAAGGAGAAGATAAGCCATGAAAAAACGAATCCTTGCATTGCTGCTGGCGGTGTGCATTGCAGCCTCCATGCTGGTGCTCCCGGCTTCGGCGGCTGCCACCAACAACACCGCGGTCCAGATGGCCATTACCCTGGGGGCCATGGATACCGACCAGACCGGGGCCCTGAACGCCGTGGTCACCCGTGGTGCCTTTGCCCGGATGCTTACCTCGTTCTCCACATTCCGGGAGAGCGTGGGTGCACAGGGCACGGTGGGCACCCTTTATACCGACGTGCCCGGCACTTCGCCCTGGGCCCCCTACATCCGCATTGCGGTGCAGCAGGGCTGGCTGAACGGCTACACGGACGGCAGCTACCGCCCGGACAACGCTGTCACGCTGGAGGAGGCCTGCACGGCGGTCCTCAAGCTGATGGGCTATAAGATGACCGAGCTGAACGGCGCGTTCCCCAACGCGCAGCTCAACAAGGCCAGCGAGATTGGCCTGCGCACCGGACTGGACCGCAAGCAGGGCGAGGCTATGAACTATGAGGACGCCGCGGTCCTGCTCTACAACGCCCTCACGGCCAACACGGCTTCGGGCGGCGCTTACGGCACCACTCTGGGCTTTACCGTTTCCAACGGCCAGGTGGATGCCTCCACCGTCCTGCTCAGCAGCCTGCAGGGCCCCTTTATCTACGGCGAGGGGGCACAGGTGCCCTTTACCCCGGTAGCCGTCTACCGCAACGATAAAGTTTCCCCCTCGGGCGAGCTGAACCAGTACGACGTGTACTATTACAGCGAGAGCCTGCGCACGATCTGGGTCTACACCCGCCGCGCGGCCGGCCGCATCACGGCAGTGTCTCCCTCGGCCAGCGCGCCCACCTCGGTCACCGTGGCGGGCAGTACCTACACGCTGGGCAGCACGGCGGTGGCCTCGCAGGTGTCCTCCCTCAACGGCGGCGGTGTGGGCCAGGTGGTCACCCTGCTGCTGGGCATGAACAATGAGGTGGCCGGCATCGTCACCGGTGAAGAGGCCGACAGCGTCTTCTATGGCGTTGTCCAGTCCGCCTCCCGCAACCTGATTGAAGAGGACAACGGGGCCGATGTGCTCCAGAAAGTCTCGGTCATGTGCACGGACGGTATCGTCCGGAGCGTCAACGTGGACAAAAGTCTCAATTTTCCCACCGGTTGGCTGGTAGAAATCAGCGTGGACGGTGCCAACGGAGAGAACGTGAAAAAAATCAGCAGCCGGTCCGTCAGCGGCACCGTGAACGCGGACGCCACCGCTCTGGGCGACGCTGCCCTGGCCGACGATGTGGAAATTATGGATACAACGTCAGGAGGTGCGGCTGGGGCGATTCGTCCCAGCCGCCTATCGGGGGTAACGCTCTCGGGCTCTGACGTCCGCTACTACACCACCAATGAAAACGGCCAGATCGACCGCCTCATCCTCAACGATGTCACGGGCGATCTGTGGAACTACGGCGTGCTGGACGATGTGAAGAATCTGGCCGCCAACTACAGCAGCATCAAAACGCTGGTGACCACCGATTCTTCGGGCAACACGACCACCAAGACCACCGTGGATGAGGTGAAAAATCTGCTGGTGCCCACCACGAGCGAGATTTTGTGGGGCGTCATCAGCGGCGATATCCTCAGCACGGCATGGAATCGCCTGACGGGCAACACCGCGGGCCTGCTGGGCATTGGCTTCCGGCAGATCGGTGCCATTACCGGGGCTCCGCTGAGCAACATCTTCAACTTCATCGGCGGCGGTGCCAACTACATCTGCTATATCAATGGCCAGCAGGCCAGCCTGACCACCTCCATCAAGTACCCGGTGCTGGCGGGCGGTATTGCCGTCAGCCAGGAGGCGTCTGGTTCGGTCAAATCCATGATGCAGCTCATGCCCATGAAGATCGATCAGGTGGGCGCTGCCTCCGTCCTCTCGGGCGATAAGCGCTATGAGATGGCCGACGACACGCAGGTCTACCTGTGGTACAAGGGCCAGTATTACGCCACCAAGCTGGCATACGTCAACTCGGATGATTACTACCTGACCGGCTGGTACGATAACTTTGGCTGCACGGCGGGCAAGAAAGTCCGCGTTATCATCGCAGTCAAGAAAGACTGATGCCAGGGGATTACGCGGCCCCGTGCTGGCTGCTGCGGCAAGCCCGGCAGCTGCTGTATCCCCGCCGCTGCCCTTTCTGCCGCCGGGTGCTGGGCTTTGTGCCAACCTGCCCGGAATGCGCGGAACGGCTGGAACCGCTCCGCCGGATGCCCATGCGGCTCAAGGAAAGTGAGCACTATCTGGGAACCCTGAGCGGGGCCGCGGCACCCTACCGCTACACGGGCTGTGTCCGCAGTGCGGTGCTGCGGGCCAAGTACCAGGGCGAGCCGTGGACGGCCGTGGAGCTGGGCGTCGAGATGGCCCGGCTGCTCTTTGGCAGCGAGATCCTTATGCGCGGCGCGGAGCCCACACCCCAGCGGGTGGAGGGCCTGAGCCTTGGCTATGACGCCATCGTCCCGGTGCCGGCCTCCAGCAAAAAACGCGGCTATAATGTGCCGGAGCGGATGGCCCGGCCGCTGGCAAAGGCGGTGGGCGTCCCGCTGGCCGCCAACGCCCTTGGCCGTGCCCGCACTGGCCGCCATCAGGCCGGGCTCTCGCTGGACGAGCGCCTGGTCAACGTGGCAGGCGCGTTCCGGGTGCTGGAACCGGACAATGTGGACGGGAAGCGGGTGCTGCTGGTGGATGATGTCATCACCACCGGAGCCACGGCAGCCGCCTGTGCGCAGGCTTTGCTGGATGCCGGGGCCCAAAGCGTGTTCGCCGTGGCGCTGGCTACCGTGGAATTTGACGCACTACCGTCCCGCAGCCAGCCCATTGCGGAAACGGCGGAGGAAGACGAAAAAGAAATCGAAAAAACTTGAAAAAAGCGCTTGACAAAACACCCTGCATCGGGTATACTAATTGAGCTATGAGCGATAAGCCACATGCAATATCCGGGTGTAGCGCAGTTTTGGTAGCGCGCTTGAATGGGGTTCAAGAGGCCGTGAGTTCGATTCTCGCCACTCGGACCAAACAAAATTAATCCGAACTTGTTTCCGATAGGAGATGGGTTCGGATTATTTGTTTTCTTCGGAAAATTAGCGTTTGCGAAGCAATGAAAGCCCCAGTGGGGCTTTTAAGCGACGGAACGGTCTGCGTTAGCAGATGGAGGGGCTTTGCCCCGACAAGTTCCATGCAGGTGTCCGTGGAAGATGAAATCCGAAATCATAGATTGACCGATACAAGGTAAGATGAGGTTGAAGAAAGATAATGAGTAAAAGAAAAGCTGTATTTTTAGGAAATGGATTTACAAGAGCGTTAGTTGGGAATGTGCCAGCATGGGGACAATTGATCGGTGGTACCAATCTCGAAGATGACCTTCAACAGATTATTCCGTATACTTTTCAATATGAAATGAACTACCTCGGTGAACGCAAATCAGATGAGGAAACATTAAAAAGCGAAATTTGCAGAAAACTTCCAGACTTTAGTAAGGTTGAATTAAAAGGTGCAGCAAAAAGTTTTTTGAGTTTTTTAGCGGAAAATGAGATAACAGATATTTTGACAACGAATTACGATGGACTTGTAGAGCATCTGCTACTATCACAGAATGCTAAACTTATTTCCCAGAATAATTCCGAAAAGATTTATAGTATTCGTAGAAATTATGTTTACAAGTACAATGAAAAATTAATCACGCTTTGGAAAGTTCATGGGGATGCGGTGGCACCTAAAAGTGTTATGCTGGGTCTGGATCACTATTGCGGTGCAATTGGCAAAATGGATGATTTCATTAAGCATGGAAGACTTGGTGGAAAAACGACTGATAATCCAATGGAAATGAAATTTCCCAATAAGGCGAAATCAGATATAACCAAAAATAAAATTGAAACATTTCAGTTTCAGACATGGGTGGATTTGTTTTTTGTGGCAACGGTCTATTTTATTGGTTTTGGCCTTGATTTTTCGGAAACGGATATATGGTGGCTCTTAAATAAGCGTGCTAGATTCAAAGAAAAGCTAGAGATTTCAAATGAGATTTTCTTCTATGCTCCTCAACAGCAGAAAACAGAAACAGAAGCAGAAATAGCAAAAGCAAAGGCAGAGGCAGAAGCAAAAGAAAAGGTACTAGAATCGTTTGGCGTTCAATATCAGATAGTTTCGTATGAATTTAGAAAGCATTCGGCGAATCCTGAGTATCTGTTAGATGTTTATGAAATGATTTCGCGGCAAAGCGGATGCTAACTAACAAAAAACAGGGTGCGCCCAATCGGACGCACCCTGCCAAAGACCACGGACAATAGCGATATGTACAACAGGGCGTTCCCCGTCAGGAACGCTCTGTTTCTCTTTGCTGGGGGCATGATGAGCCTGTTCTGTCTGCCACGCGGCAAACTCCCGCTGGCCTTCCTCGCTGTTCCAGCAAGCGAGGATGGCCGGGTAGAATGCCCGTGCCAGACGGTTGATGACTTCATCGGGATAGGGGGAAGTGTTTGTGGACTTTTTCTTTTTGTTCAAACGCACGCTCCTTTGATCGTCCCACCGTGGCAAAGCCGGGCAAGAAAATCAAAGTTCCAATTTCATATCAGGCGCAAGGGCGCGGATAGTTTCCGCCCTGCACTTGCGGCTGGTGGCTCGTTGATGGCTTACAAGTGCCTGTCGTTATGCCGTTTTAGAGGATTCACCGCTGGATTCTGCAAGAACTTCGTCCAGCGTTTTCAAAAATTCAAGATGAGGTTTCAAGGCAAAGCGAAGAACTTTGACCTGTTCCGGATGCGTAAGAAGTTTCGGGTTCAAGTCGAACGTAACCTCCCAACTCTTTCGCATGAGAGATTCAGCATTGTGGAGCCGGTAGTACAGTTCGAGAAACTTTTGGGGAACATCATAGTTTTCATCAATGGTGTTGCTGGCGGCTTTCTCTGCCTGCTTCACCGTTACCTTGTTAGGCTTGACCTTCTTCGGCTTCGGCACATAATTCTTGATTTCCTCAAAAATTTCAGCCTGTTCTTCGGGCTTGGCCTTGCCGAGATTTTCGAGAAGATAATCGGGAATGTGCAGTTCCTCGCGGAAGAACCGATTACGGAAACCGGGAGACAGTTCATCCGCAACGTCAACGCCGTGGGCATAGTATTCTGCCCGGCGGACTGAACTTGCGCTGCTGTGATTTTCCTGTGCAATGCGCTCACAGGTTTTCATGGGCTTCTGGTTGTGTTCAGATTGAACACTGCCAGATTTCTTTGCAGTATGCTGATTGCCGCGAAATGCTTCGGTGCGCTTTTCAGAGGAATACTGCTTACCCATAAGGAACTTCTTCTGCTCCGGTGTGAGGTTGCGCCGCCCCAGCTGATTTTTGCAGATCCATGCGAGGACTTCTTCTCTGCTTTCAAACGGGAGTGGCATCGTGGAGAAGGAGATTTCGGGATGTTCCTGAACGATTTCATAACGATTGTGGCCGTCAACGAGGGTGTTATTCCAGACAATCAAAGGAGAGATCAGCTTGCCCTCTTTGAGGATATTTTCTTCAAGCTGCTTAAATTCATCATCGGTCAGAGGGGGAATCTGGGACTGAAACTCCGGGTCGATTTTAAGATTGATCATACGCACACTCCTTTATCTCTCCTGTTGCGCCGGTTCTTCCTCCCGGAAAAAGGACGCAACATTCTGCTTTGCTGTTTTCAGCTTGAACAGTTCTTCCTTGGCTTCCTTGTACTGTTCGTAGAACTTTGCCTTTTCGGATGCCAGCTGCGCATACTCGGCTTCCAGCTTTTTCGGGCTGGGCAGCTTGGTGAGGTTGTTTGCCTTGAAATAGGCTGCTGCCGCCCGGTACGCTGTCAGCTCTGCACGGTGCTGCTCCTCAAATGCTGCGGGTCGCTTGGCGGTCTTTAACTGCTGTGCGATTGTCTTGGTGCTGGCATAGGCTGCGACATGATAGCGCAGCTCATTGTTGGCTTTCATGCGACCTTCGAGGTCTTTCACCACCGCCAGCGAGTCGTGATACTTGGTTTCCAGTTCAGCGATGCGCTGGTTCAAATCATCCTCGTTGAGCAAATCTTTCTCCTGCAAGAGGATCAGAGTTTGCGACATGGCTTTGAGGTTGAACTTCTTTGCCCAACGTTCGTAGCCAATGCCCTTGCCCTCGGTCAGCTTTGCCTGAATATCAATCAGCTTTGCAAGGTTGGTCGTTTTAGACTGTACCTTGGGTTTGCGCGCTGCGTTTGCGGTCAGGGTGGCTAGTACTTCTGCCTTGTCGAACTTGTCACCGAGATGTTTCGCTCGGATAAACTTGGTTCTGCCAGCAGGCAGATAGCTGAGCTGCCCACGGCTTTCCTTGACGGCAATGCCGTACTGCTGCATGAGCCTATCGGAAAAATCCTCAAAACTCACAGCGCGATACAGCACCGAAGAAATCTGCTTCCGCAAAGTGTCCTTCACGGTTTCAAACTTCTTCTGCTGGGGCGGCTGTCCAGCTGCGGTGAGGGCTGCGTTCTCACGGTCAAGTTTCAACTGACCACGCCTACGCGCCCAATACTCAGCTTCGCTCACGCGCTCTTTCGAGCCGTTGAGCAGGTCGATCTGGTACAGTCCGGCACCCTCGCACAGTTCCATGACCTCAACACGCAAGTGCCGCATGGTCTGGGCTGTGCTGGAGTGCTTCATACCCTCACGCCAGTCACGGGGCTTTTGCATATAGGGCTTACGTTCCACCTCTCGTGTGCGGATACTGCCGATCACAATGTGGACGTGGATGTTTCCCGAATGGTTATGCCCATCCGGGTGAGTGCAGACGATGGCGGGGTGACCGGAGAAGTTTTCTTCGCAGAATTTCAGGCCAAGTGCCTGTGCTTTTTCCATGGTCAAGCCGTTGTCGGCTGCATCTCTGGGGTCGAAGCTGATGATATACTGATGGCTCTTAATATCATCGCGTTGGGTGTTCTTGCCATACTTGCGGTTTGCCAGCAGACAGGCCGTTGCGAACGAGAAATCGCCGCACTCAAGGGTGTCGAGCAGGTACGAATCCCGCAGCTTCGGCTTGCCGTGCTCATCCAGAAGTTGCTTTCCGGTGAACGCGTCGTGCTGGTAAACGAGGTACGCTTCGATGGCGGTGTAGTCCGAGTTTTTATTACAATTCGATTATTCAAATCGTTGGCAACAACATCGAATTGTATGTCGCAAATATGCGGTTTATGGTTGAACAATGCAGCTGCCCTTGCGACTGAGGCGATAGGCTTGAGCGTTGCCATACAGTTCACCCAGAACTTTCTCGGCGCTGAGCCGGAATGCGGTCAGGTCTGCAAGTTCGTCAAGGAGTTTCGCCCGGATCTGCTCGGTGTCTGCACCGCCGGAATTGAAGTGCCTTGCAAGCTGGTTGAGGTTGGTGCCCACCTTGCTGCACTGGGCAAGCAAAGTGGAAACAGCGGTCAGGGTTTCTTCGCCACCACCGGCAACGATGACCGTTTTCTCGATCTTGACGTTGTGGATGGCACGGCGGATGAAGGTGGAGAGGGAGAGATTCAGGAGTTTTGCAGTACATTCGAGTTCCAGTTTTTCATTTTCCGTTACACGGAACTTGATGACGTGCGTTTTGTTGTTCGGCGTGTCGTGGTGCTGGGAATTGCTAGGAATCGGTTGAACATTCGTTTTGGTCATTGTACCTCCTGTCTGTTCGATAACTCCTCGATGAAGTTATGTAAAGCACGACACGCCGTTGCTGTTCGCACCGTCAGGTGCGAACCATGAGCAGGGTTTGGGGTTGGACCGCGTTTGCGAAGCGCAGCGCAGCAATGAAAGCCCCAGTGGGGCTTTCATTGCTGCGCGGTCTGTAACAGCAGATGGAGGGGCGTTGCCCCGACAAGCGCTACCCCAACAAGATCACTTGGAAAACTCGCAAGAGTTTGAGAAGTGAAGTCCCGGATGGACAGAAAATTTTCAAGAATTGAAAATTTGTGGCCACGGGACGGTTCTTGCCCTCTACCGCTGCGCTCAAAACGTATTTTTAACAAATGTTTCCGAATTGTTAAGACGCAAAAATAAGTAGAGAGTTCCGCTGCTCGTGTATGTTGATCACCGTTTGCTCCGAACGAAGTTCCTGCCCCTGTTTGTGCAGCGGCGTTGTCCGGCTCGCCCACAGAAAGTGTGAGGTCATGGCACAGTATCACGTTCAGACGGCTTATGAAGGGCTCAAGGTACAGTATGAAGAAAGCCGGGCACAGTGCGGACACTACAACCTGCTTCTTTCAAACACAAGAATAACATTTTGAAGTTGTGCGGTCGACGACTAAAAACAAATTTTGGAAGATTGAACAACTACATAAGATTTTATTTGTGAAAAAGAAAAATACCGCCCACGCAGCGCAGCGATGGATTTTGTCGGGTGAAACAGCGGCAAAATGAATCGGTGTGTTGCGGGGTGGTTGATCTTTTAGGGATGATCCACGGCGAGGCTGTGTTCAAAATGAACACGACCACATCTTGTGGATGGCTTCAAGCCAATCCACAAAAGCAGCGGGATTTGTGACAGAGAATATCACGCATTGAACGGTGCGTCAAGATAATTTGAAAAAAATTATTGCGGCAAAGCGGTGATAGTAGGACTTATAGGAGGCTGCTTGAGCTGTTTTTTCTATTTACAGCTACAATGATAGCCATTGGGGGATTGTGATTGGTCAGGGCTGAAAAGGGCTTTCATAATTTGCTGCAGCGCATCATGTCCTCGACGCTCCCAGCGTCCTCAAAGGACGATTTGATGGGTGTGTAGGGATAAGCTGTAAAAAGAAGCATGGACGCCCCCGAAAAGGAGAGCGCCCATGCTTCTTGCTGTATCCGAATGGAGGAGATTGCGAAATCAGTGATTGTCCGGGCAGACGATTTCCAGCATCTGATCGAAAACCTCTTCCATCTGCCGCACCAGTGTGAACTGGGTGCGGGCGCGGTCGAGGTTGTGATCCGGGCGAGCAATATGGAAATAATGGTCGCCTTCCAGATAGTCAGTCAGAAAACGGATGCCGCATTCCAGCGTCATGAGCCTTGCACCCCATGCAAGGCTCTTTTTTTCTGCCATGCTCATGGATGCCCCGGCAGTGGAGAGATACCCTTTGGCGAACACTTCGTACAGATGCAGGTCAAAATGGACTTTGCTCTGGTCAGGTTCGTCCTCAGCGCAGTCGTTGGCACCGGTGCGGATGGAATCGCCGAAATCGTAGGCCGAAAGTCCCGGCATCACGGTGTCGAGGTCAATGACACAGATGCCTTTTCCGGTAGCGGCATCGATGAGGACATTGTTGATCTTGGTGTCATTGTGGGTGACGCGCAGAGGAATTTCGCCAGCTGTCAGCTGATCCAGCAGGACATGGCAGTCCTGCTCCCTCGCATGGATAAATTCGATTTCCGACGTGATATTTTTTGCCCGGCCCAGTGCATCAGCGGCGAGGGCTTTTTCAAAATTAGCATAGCGGTTGGGCGTGTCGTGGAAACGGGCAATGGTTTCGTGGAGGGTGGAGGCCGGGTAATCCGCCAGCTGGTTCTGGAATTTGCCCAGTGTCTCGGCCACGGTGCGGAAGTCGGTTTCGCTGCCGACCTGCTGCAAACAGATGGTATCTTCTACAAAGTCATAGGCACGCCATGCGCCGCCGTCTGCATCCAGATAGTAAGTCGACCCCGACAAAGTTGGGATGACATTCAGCGTTTCCCGTGCTGGGTCGCCGCCCTCGGCAAGAATTTTCGCCCGCAGATGCCGGGTCACGCCGCAGACATTCTCCATCAGGCCCACCGGGTTAGTAAAGGTATCTGTGTTGATGCGCTGCAAAATAAAGCGTTTGGAATGATCTTCCCGCCAGACCACAAAGGTGTCGTTGATATGCCCCTCACCATAGTGGTGAGCATCGCAGACCACGGGCCCGCCAAAATCAAAGGCATTTGCAGCAGACTGGAGCAGAGAAAGGGTAACGGATTTCATCATAAATTCCTCGTTTTCGTTATACTTCATGCCGTTTTGACGGGGCAGGGCGTTGTCCCTGCCGCACCTGACGGCGGTATTCATTGGGGGTCAAGCCTTCCGCCTTGCGGAAGCATTGGGAAAAATAGCTGGGAGAGGAAAAGCCCATCAACTCGCTGATCTGCGCCAGACTGTAACCGGTGTTGCCCAGCATATACTTGCTTTCCTCAATGCGGCGGCGGTTCAGATAGGTGATTGGAGAGATGCCATACTCTTTTTGGAAGGTATGGGCCAGATAGTATTTGTTGATGTGGGCGATTTCAGCAAGGATATCCAGCGAGATATCTTCCCGGTAGTTGCTGTCCAGATACCGCTTGATCTCCACACACTCCCGGTTGTCGGAGCGGGGCGTTTCCTCTACCTGCAAAGAAAGCGTGGTACACCGCACCAGCCAGATGAGCAACACTTCCAGCAGATCCTGACAGACCGTTTCGCAGCCGTCCAGACTGCGGTCTGCTTCGGCCAGCAGCATATGGAGCAGCGTCACCATCCGCTCCCGATTTTCCCGGCAGTTGAATATGGCGTAGGAAGAATCTGATTTTCCAAATAAGATCTCGATGCCAGCAACGCCCAATACAATGTATTCCAGCGGTGAAGCATTCAGGCTCAACTCGGTATGCTCTACCTGCGGATTGACGATAATCATATCATCCGGTTTGACCGGATAAAGCTGACCGCTTAAATAAAACTGACCTTCTCCGCTCAGACAGTAGAACAGCTCGGTGCAGGAATGGGTGTGGGCAGTGCTGTTCCAATCGCCGCCAAATTTGCTTTTGCTGATATACAGCAGCCGGAAGGATTCCCGTGGAGCGGGAGCATGGCGGATATCAAATCGCTCGGTACTCATAAATGGCTCCTTTTGAGGCGAAGAACAAAAAACATAAAAATAAAAGCAAGATACTAAAAATACGAGCCTAAAAACGATGCGTTACTTCGTACGTTTTTTCTTATTATAGAGGCAATGAAGAAAAAATGCAAGCCCTGATTTTTGGATAGGATCAATACTTTTGCCTTTGATGGCGTGCAAAAATATGTCAAACTGGTTACAAGCGGGGAGTTACAAGCGGGGAGAATGTACCAAAACCACAGTACAAATTTTATTGCTTTTGCTGAAAGAAATTTCCGAAAAGCAATATTTCTAAAAAACGAAACAACAAAGACCTTGTTGTGAACCGTAAAAACCTCTATATTGGAACCAGAAAAAACCACAGCCCTCTCGGACGAAGCCTGTTTGCCCCGGCTGTGTTTTGAACGGAACTTTATGATGGAGGATACACTATGAAACGCATTTCTCGTCGCAATTTTCTGAAAGCGGCTGGCGTGGGTGCCGCTGCACTGAGCCTGGCTGCCTGTGGTGGTGCTGCCAGCTCCACCGCGTCCAGCACGGCATCTTCTGCCGCTGCTTCTTCCGCAGTGGCTGCGGACGTCACCATCAAGGTTGCTGCCATCGAGACCGGCTACGGCGCTGAGATGTGGAAAAAGGTCGCCGAGGCCTTTACCGCCCAGACCGGCATCAAGGTGGACCTGACCACCGACAAAAAGCTGGAGGACGTCATCGGCCCCTCCATGCAGGGCGGCGACTACCCCGACGTGGTCCATCTGGCCACCGGCCGTGAAGCTGCCCTGACCGAGCAGTTCATCAAGGGCAACCTGATCGCCGACATCACCGATGTGCTGAGCATGACCGTGCCCGGCGAGAGCAAGAAGGTGAGCGAGAAGATCGCCGGCGGCTTTACCGACACCTCCCTGACCAACCCCTACGGCGACGGCAAAACCTATCTGGCTCCCATGTTCTACAGCCCCTGCGGCCTGTTCTACAACGCCGGTTTCCTGAAGGAAAAGGGCTGGGACGTGCCCAAGACCTGGGACGAGATGTGGGAACTGGGCGACAAGGCTGCCGCTGAGGGCACCTACCTGTTCACCTATCCCACCACCGGCTACTTCGACGCCTTCTTCTATGCGCTGATGTACGCTGCCGGCGGCCCGGAGTTCTTCAACAAGGCCACCCACTACACCGAGGGCATCTGGGACACCCCCGAGGCAAAGACCTGCTTTGATATCGTGGCAAAGCTGGCTTCCTACACCAACCCCATCACCCCCGCACAGGCCAACGATCAGGACTTTACCCAGAACCAGCAGCTGGTGCTGGACAACAAGGCCCTGTTCATGCCCAACGGCACCTGGATCGTGGGCGAGATGGCCGAGGCTCCCCGTGCAGACGGCTTTGAGTGGGGCATGACCGCCCTGCCCGCTGTCAAGGCCGGCGGCGATGGTTACAGCTACACCTGGTTCGAGCAGGCATGGATCCCCGCCGGTGCCGAGCATCAGGATGCCGCCAAGCAGTTCGTGGCTTACCTGTACAGCGACGAAGCCTGCAAGCTGTTTGCCGAGAGCGGCGCGATCCAGCCTGTGCTGGGCATCGCCGACAGTCTGGAAGGCGACAACAAGATGTTCTACTCCATCTACGACAACGGCGCAAAGGCCGCCATGGGCAACTTTGCAGCCTTCAGTGCCATCCCCGGCGTGGAAGTGCGCACCGTGTTCTTCGACCCTGTCAACTCTCTGGTGTCCGGCAGCATGACCGAGCAGCAGTGGATCGACGGCATCAAGTCCGCCAGCGACCAGATGCGCGCCAACATCATCGAGTAATTGAGCCCTGCCCAGCGGGGGCGGTTTTTACCGCCTCCGCTTTTTTGGGCTGTACAGTACCATCAAGAAAGGAGCGGTCAATCCCCTATGAGAACGGATAAAAGCCGCAAACGGTTCGTATTCCTCTGTGTGGCACCGGCTACCATCCTGTTTTTCCTCTTTATGATCCTGCCCACCCTCAACGTGTTCCGCATGAGTTTGTATGAGCGGGGTGCCTATTCTCCCAACGAGACCTTTGTGGGGCTTAAAAACTTCCAGCATCTGCTGCGGGACGCCCAGTTCATCCGCTCCATGCAGAATATGATCCTGCTGGTGGTAACGGTCACCCTGATCACCTTCGCCTTTGCACTGGTATTTGCCGCCATCCTCACCCGGGAGAAGATCAAAGGCCAGAACTTTTTCCGCATCATCTTCTACATCCCCAACATCCTGTCGGTGGTCGTCATCTCCGGCATCTTCTCTGCCATCTATAAGCCGGAAAACGGCATGCTGAACAGCATCATCGGCCTGTTCCGCAACATGAGCGACCCCATCCTGTGGAAGGGCGAAAAACTGGTCATCCCCTCCATCATCATTGCCATGGTGTGGCAGGCCATCGGCTACTATATGGTCATGTACATGGCCTCCATGTCTGCCGTGCCCATCAGCCTGTACGAGAGCGCCAATCTGGACGGTGCCGGGCGGCTGACCCAGTTCTTCCAGATCACCATCCCCCTCATCTGGACGAATATCCGCACCACCCTCACCTTCTTTATCATCTCCACCATCAACATGGCCTTCCTCTTCGTCAAGGCCATGACCAGCGGCGGGCCCAACGGCGCATCGGATGTGGCACTGAGCTATATGTACAGCCAGAAAGACGCTGGCCTGTATGGTTACAGTATGGCTATCGGCGTGGTAATCTTCCTGTTCTCGTTTGCCCTGTCCGCCTGTGTCAACAAGGTCACCAACCGCGATACGCTGGAATTTTAAGGAGGGAAGAAGATGCAGAATACCACCGAAAAATCTTCCCGCTCTGCGGAAGGTCTGTACAAGTTTTTCATCTATTTTGTGCTGGTTCTGCTGGCCGTTACCATCATCGTGCCGGTGGCATGGGTGTTCATGGCCTCCATCAAGCAGAACGCCGAGTTCTACGGCAACCCCTGGGCACTGCCCGCCGGGTTTTATTGGCAGAACTTTGTCAACGCATGGAATGGTGCCCAAATGGGCGAATATATGCTCAACTCGGTCATCGTCACCGCGCTGGCGCTGGCACTGCTGCTGGTCGTTGCCCTGCCCGCCGCCTACTGCCTGTCCCGCTTCCACTTCAAGGGGCGCAGGGTACTGAACACCCTGTTCATGGCGGGCCTGTTCATCAACGTGAACTACATCGTGGTGCCCATCTTTTTGATGCTGCGGGACAGCGATGTGTGGCTGAAAGGCCATTTCGGCAGCGGCTTTCTGCTGAACAATCTGGTGGTGCTGGCGGTGGTATACGCCGCCACCGCGCTGCCCTTTACCATCTACCTGCTGTCGGGCTACTTTGCCACCCTGCCCCACGATTTTGAGGAGGCCGCCTACATCGACGGTGCAAGCTACTTTTCCACCATGACCCGCATCATCTTCCCCATGGCAAAGCCCTCCATCATCACCATTATCCTGTTCAACTTCCTGTCCTTCTGGAACGAGTATATCATCTCCATGACCCTGATGAGCTCCACCAAGGCACCCCGCACCCTGCCGGTCGGTCTTTTGAACCTGATGCAGGCGCAGCAGAGCGCCGCCCAGTACGGTACCATGTACGCAGGCCTTGTGCTGGTGATGCTGCCCACCCTGATTTTGTACATCTGCGTGCAGCGGCAGCTGACGCAGGGCATGACCGTGGGCGGCCTGAAAGGTTAAGGTGACAGACGATGAAAGCATATTGGAAAAACCATCCCGCCCTGCGCATGATCCTGATGCTGGTGCTGTTCGTGCTGGCACTGGTGCTGGTGGTGTCCGGCTGGAAAATGACCGGGCAGCTGGCAGGGCTTGGCATCATGCTGGTGGGCGTAGCGCTGCTGCTGGCTGTGCTGGCGCTGTATAACGCCGCCTACGATTGACCCCCTACGATTCAAAGAGAGGTAAAGGAGAGTTTCCCATGGACGAATTGAGAAAGACCGGGCGCGTGACCATTCCCACAGACCTGGACGTTGTGCCCGAAACGCTGGAGATCTTAAAAAAGTGGGGCGCTGATGCCATCCGCGACTGCGACGGCACCGACTTCCCGCAGCAGCTCAAGGATGCGGACGCCAAGATCTACTCCACCTACTATACCACCCGCAAGGACAACGCATGGGCAAAGGCAAACCCGGACGAGGTACAGCAGTGCTACATCATGACCGGCTTTTACACCGCCCCCGGCGACACCGTGACCATCCCGCTGATGAAGGGCATCAGCCCGGAGCTGATGCAGGTGAACACCAACGACGACATCACCCGCTGGTGGGAGGTCATGGATCGAACCACCGGTCAGCCCGTGCCGCCGGAGCAGTGGAGCTACGCCGACGGCAGTGTGACCGTACAGGCCGTACCGTTCCATGAGTATACCGTCAGTTTTCTGGCTTACCTCATCTGGGACCCGGTGCATATGTACAACGCTACCACCAACGGCTGGACGAATTTTGAGCACCAGATCACCTTTGACGTGCGTCAGCCCAAGACCCACAAGTATTCCATGGAGCGCCTGCGCAAGTTCATTGCAGAGCACCCCTATGTTAACGTCATCCGCTACACCACCTTCTTCCACCAGTTCACTCTGATCTTCGACGAGCTGAAGCGGGAGAAGTTCGTGGACTGGTATGGATACTCTGCTTCGGTCAGCCCTTATATCCTCAACCAGTTTGAGCAGGAGGTGGGCTACAAGTTCCGCCCGGAGTACATCATCGATCAGGGCTACTATAACAACCAGTACCGGGTGCCCAGCAAGGAATTCCGGGATTTTCAGGCCTTCCAGCGCCGCGAGGTGGCAAAGCTTGCCAAGGAGATGGTGGACATCACCCACGCGTGCGGGTGCGAAGCCATGATGTTCCTCGGCGACCACTGGATCGGCACCGAACCCTTTATGCCGGAGTTCAAGACCATCGGGCTGGATGCCGTGGTGGGCAGCGTGGGCAACGGCTCCACCCTGCGCCTCATCTCGGATATCGAGGGCGTGAAGTACACCGAGGGCCGTTTCCTGCCCTACTTCTTCCCCGACACCTTCCACGAGGGCGGCGACCCGGTGCGGGAAGCCAAGGAGAACTGGGTTACAGCCCGCCGCGCTATCCTGCGCAAGCCCATCGACCGCATCGGCTATGGCGGCTATCTGAAACTGGCCTTGCAGTTCCCGGAGTTCGTGGACTACGTGGAGAGCGTCTGCAACGAGTTCCGCGAACTGTACGAGAACATCAAGGGCACCACACCCTACTGTGTCAAGCGAGTGGCCGTGCTGAACTGTTGGGGTAAAATGCGGGCCTGGGGCTGCCACATGGTGCATCACGCCCTCTATTACAAGCAGAACTATAGCTATGCCGGTGTCATTGAGATGCTGTCCGGCGCACCCTTTGAGGTGAAGTTCATCAGCTTTGAGGACATCAAGAACGACCCCGCTCTGCTGGATGAACTGGACGTGGTCATCAACGTGGGCGATGCCGACACCGCTCATACCGGCGGAATCTGGTGGGAAGACCCGGAGATCTCCTCCGCTATCCGCAAGTTCGTCTGGAACGGCGGCGGCTTTATCGGCGTGGGTGAGCCTTCCGGTCACCCGTATCAGGGCCACATTCTCCAGCTTGCCAGCGTGCTGGGCGTGGAGGAGGAAAACGGCTTCACCCTGAACTACGACAAATACAACTGGGAAGAACACCCGGACCACTTTATCTTGCAGGACGCCGACCGGCCTATCGACTTTGGCGAGGGCAAAAAGAACATCTACGCCCTTGAGGGCACCGAAGTGCTGGTGCAGCGAAACAAAGAAGTGCAGATGGCGGCACACGACTTCGGAAAGGGTCGTGCCGTGTACATCAGCGGTGTGCCTTACAGTTTTGCCAACAGCCGCACCCTTTATCGCGCTATCCTGTGGAGTGCCCACAGCGAGGAGGAACTGCATACATGGTTCAGCTCCAATTATAATGTAGAAGTTCACGCCTACGTCAAGAACGGCAAGTACTGTGTGGTGAACAACACCTACGAGCCGCAGGATACCACCGTTTACACCACCGGCGGCAGCAGCTTTGCTCTGCATCTGGATGCCAACGAGATCAAGTGGTATGAGATCTAAGTTCTCCTTTTCATAAACGAACACAACGGGCAGCTCTGTTACCAGAGCTGCCCGTTGTGTTTGCTGTATCTTCCGATAACTCAACCTGTGTCAATCGAACGCTGCAATGGAGATGGCTGGAAACGCAGAAATTCAGTAATGCAAGCGTAATAGACCTGCAGAAAAAAGAAACTGCCCGCGCAAGTATGCGTAAGATGGTGAAGCGCTTGCTGAAAAAATATAAGTATCCACCGGAAGATTATGATACGGCAATCAGCACGGTCATTAGCCAGTGTGAGATGTAGACTGACAACATGATAGTATGAATTGTATGAAATGTCGTTGATTTGTGCTTGACAATCGGATTCCTTTTCTGTAAAATGACTTTAGAAAATACTATTATTGAAAATACGAAAGGCTGTTTTATGGGAAAGATGATCTTAGATGACCTCCGCAAGCGTCTGGAACGTCTGGACGAAGACGCAGATCTGATGATCGACAATAACGACCGCTATCAGATGGTGATCGTAGGCGGCAGTGCGTTTATTTTGCTGGGCAAACTGACCCGCGCTACTCATGACATTGATGCCTTGAGTGTTCCGAAAGAACTGTATAGCTTGCTCGGCAAGTACGACATCAACACCGATGTGGAAGCTTACATCGACAATTTCCCGTATAACTTCCAAGACCGGCTTCAGCCGCTACCCTTTGGTGGTACAAAGGTACAGTTCTACACACCCAGTCTGGAGGACTTGGTGATTGCAAAGCTCTGCTCTTTTCGGGACACTGACAAAGCAGACGTAGAGAGTGAGGCTGTGCGGAATTCGTTGGATTGGGATTTGCTGGAACACCTTGCAACGGATGAAGATGAGTTGAGAGCCAGCATCTTGAACGACTGGCGGTATCGGGATTTCTATATCCGCTATCAGGAGTATGTAGAGAGGTGGAGACCATGCGAAAGCTGACATTCGAAGGCTTTTTGAAGCAGTATGTGGCAGAGCTTTCCGGGGTTCAAACGGCAAGCGTCCATAAGCTGGCAGATCGTATGGCTGAAAATCCCCGCCTGAAAGAACCGCTGTTTCTCTATGCGCTGGCCTTTAATAAAGTAGATTTGTTGCTCCGCTATACTGCAACCAGCGCTGTTGCTGCAGAATATGAGCAGCATTCCAATCGCTATTCGCTGGTGCAAATGCTGCTGCTTCTGGAAAAGCAATCACCAGAATTGCCGGAAGGCTATTTGAAGGTTTGGCGCAGCTATTGTTCGGTGCGGGATGCCGCCCTTGCAGACAATGACACAAAAGAGCTGATCCATCGCCGGGTATTGGAGCTTCAGCAAAAAAAGAAACTGACGAATTATCGCCTTTACACAGACTTGAAGCTGAATCCGGGCAATGTGAATGCATGGCTCAAACACAACGATTCCAGCAAAATGAGCCTTGACTGTGCACGGCAGATTTACAAGTACGCAAAAAGCTACCCGTCTGTTCGATAAGAAAAAGGAAGTGAGTCTATGACCGCTGTAATCTATGCCTGCTATTCATCGGATAACCAGCGCGAAGAATCCATCGAAGGCCAGATTCGGGAATGCACGGCTTATGCGGAAAAGAACGGCATCACGGTCATCAAGCACTACATTGACCGTGCATTCTCTGCCAAAACAGACAACCGCCCGGAATTCCAGCAGATGATCAAAGACAGCGGCAAGAAGCTGTTTGATGTTGTTCTCGTCTGGAAATTTGACCGCTTTGCACGGAATCGTTTTGATAGTGCAAACTACAAGATGATCCTGAAAAAGAACGGTGTCCATCTGATCTCCGTTATGGAACCCATTGCCGAGGGCTCACAGGGCATTTTTGTGGAAACCCTTCTGGAAGGTATGGTAGAATACTATTCGGCAGAGCTGTCCGAAAAGGTGATTCGTGGTCAGACCGAGAACGCCTTGAAGGGTAAGTGCACTGGCGGTACGGGGACCATTGGCTATAAAATCGACGATGACAAGTTCTATCATCTTGACCCGTTGACCGCTCCGTTGGTACTGGAAGCCTTTCAGCGGTATGACAACGGCGATAAAATGGTGGAGATTGTAAACTTTCTCAACGACAAGGGTGTCCGCAATATGCTGGGCGGCAAAATGACCCACAGTAGCGTGAACACCATGTTGAAGAACCGCCGGTACATTGGTGAATTGTCTTTCCGGGATATCGTTGTGCCGGAAGCGATTCCAGTTATTGTTCCGAAAGACCTGTTTGACCGGGTGCAGAAGCGTCTGGATAAGAACAAGCGTGCCCCTGCCTGTGGCAAGGCAGACGAGGAATATCTACTGACCACCAAGCTGTTCTGCGGCAAGTGCGGTGCGCTGATGTTCGGCGAAAGCGGAACCAGTGCCACCGGACGCACCTACTATTATTATAAATGCGCCAACGTCAAGCGGCGCAAGGGCTGCAACAAAAAGACCGTGCAGAAGGAATGGCTGGAAGATCTGGTCGTCCGGGAGACCATGAAGCTGATTCAGGACGATGCGGTGATCGACAAGATCGTTCAACTGGTCATGGATGTCCAGAATCAGGAGAACACCACGATCCCGCTGCTAGAAAAGCAACTGCGAGAAATCGACAAAAAGCTGGACAACCTGATGAAGGCTATCGAGGACGGTTTGTACACCCGGACAACGAAAGAACGTCTGGAAACTTTGGAAATCCAAAAGGATGAGCTGACTGCAAAAATCGCAGATGAAAAGTTGAAGAAGCCCAGCTTCAATGAGGATTTCATCCGGTTCTGGCTGATGAAATTTAGAAAGTTCGATATTTCGCAGAAAAGGCAGCGGAAAGCGCTGATTGAAATTTTTGTAAATGCCATTTTCCTGTACGATGACCGGATGCTGATCACGTTCAACTACAAGGATGGCACCCAAACCGTCCGTTTTGAGGACACTTTGACCGCCGACTCAGCGGAGGAAAAAAGTTCGGATTTGTCCAGTTCTGCTGGACTATAAATCCAACGATTTCACGTTAGAAATCGTTGGATTTTTTTGTTTACGGGCTGGCCTCATTTGGCTTTGACCACAATAAAAGACTTCTTGCATTCCTCATATTTGTAAATAGGGCAGCAAAAAGCCGCTCACTGTGCAGGTTTCCTGCATGGTGAGCGGCTTTACGATTGCTTCGATTCATTTTCTTCTGTTTTGCGCCGCGCCGGGGCTGACACGCCTCCAAACAGCTCAGATTTCCTCCCTGTTTTTCATGCAAATTATTGCAAGAAATCCCCAATTAGCTTGAAACGCTTTTTACATAATGTTAAAATAGTAACGCTACTTTTATAGGAGAATTTTCTCAAGATCCAGTGCGGACAGGCTGCGAGCAGGGGGATTCCTGTGGGGTGTGTAAGAATCACCAAAATCAAGGCGGCACTGCACCCCATTGGATTCATGCAGGATTGCCTCCGAAACCGTGAGGAAGGGGTATTATTGTATGATGAAGAAGATCTCCCGCCGCTCGTTTTTGCAGGGTTGCGGCATTACGGCTGCCACGGCAGTGCTGACCGCCTGCGGCGGCAGTAAGGCTGAAAGCAAAACGGAAGACGCGCACGAGGCCATCACCTTTATGGCACCTTATAAAGAGGTAGAAGCCTTTATTGAGCAGGTGCACAGCGTTTACCCGGAAGTGAACATCGAAGTCGTGCCCTACAGCGGCGATAACACCACCACCTGCCTGCAGAATATGTTTGCGGCGGGCGACCTGCCGGACGTTTGCACCTTGACCTACTACGACCCCCAGCTCGATCTGGTCTCCGACAAACTGCTGGACCTTTCCGGCTACGATTTTACGGATAACTATGTGGAGTCCCGTCTGCAGGACGTGTTCGACAACGGTGCCATCTACCTGCTGCCCTCGACCTACAACTGCTACGGCATCACCTACAACAAGACCCTGCTGAAGAAATACGGCTGGGAACTGCCCAATTCTTTCGCTGAACTGGAAGCGCTGGCTGCAAAAGCCAAGGAAGCCGGGGTCGATCTCTGCCTGCCGCAGATCCAGTATCCGGGCTCCAGTTTCCAGTATTTGTGCAACATTGCAGATGCCGATTTCCTTGGCACACTGGACGGCAGACTGTGGCAGAAAGATTATCTGTCCGGCAAGGCGAACGTCAGCAACACCCCCGGCATGATGCAGGCGATGGCATACGTCCAGAAATGGAAAGACATCGGGATGCTGAACGGCTCTGGCGATGCTCTTGACGACAACGTGACCCGGCAGCGAATGGCCGAGGGTAACACCCTGTTTCTGATGGGCAACACCAACGGCATCGTGGAGGCAGACGGCAACGCCGATCAATTCGGCCTGATGCCGTTTCTCTCGGAGGACGGCACCCAGAACGTTTTTGTGCTGAATGTGAACCGCTTCTATGGTCTGAACAAAAAGCTGAAACAGAGCCCCCAGAAGCTGGAAGATGCGCTCAAGGTGATGCGGGTGCTTTCCACCGTTGCAGGCACCAGCGCTCTGCAGCCTGCAACGGCACTGAAAAGCAGCCTGTTGCCTTTCAAGGGTGCAAAGGCAGACGGCACCTACTATGCCGACATCGCCGATGCCCTGAATGAAGGGAATACCGCGCCCTTTATCTACTCCGGCTGGGAAAACACCGTTGTGAGCACCGGCAACAAGATGCTGGATTTCATGAAAGGCAACGCTACCATGGAGGATGTCATCCGTCAGCTGGACGAGGATCAGGACCGTGTGGTGAACAACACCCCGGATGTCATCACTACCGTTACGGAGGAGCTTTCGCAGCAGGACTGCGCCATGCTGGTAGGCCGCTGCTTTGCACAGGCTACCGGCAGCGACCTTGCGCTGGTCTCGCTGAGCACCTGGATCCCCGGCAACCCGCCCGAACAGAACCACCACGGCGTAGCCGCCAAGCTGTACGCCAAGGGCATTACGGATTACGACCTTTCGGTCATCCTGCCCACCGGCTGGAACCGCACCATCCAGACCGTTGTCCTGACCGGGCAGCAGATCAGCGAACTGCTGGCTTCTGGTTACGATGCCTACGGCAACGGCAAGGGCTATCCCTATGTGCTGGTAAGCCCAGTGCAGCCGGAGGTGGGCAAGACTTATCAGGTTGCCATCTGCGGTGTGAGCGACCAGCTGGCTGCCGAAGCAACGGTGAAAGACAGCGGCGTGGTGGGCATGGATGCCGCAAAAACTTTCTTTGGCGCTTACACCACCATCAGCCGGGCAGACACCGCATGGAGTTGAATCAAACGGACAGGAGATACTGGATGTGAACAACAAAATCTATAAAAAGCTGTTTGTGGGCTTCGGCTTTGGCATCATCGTGTTGATCCTGAACCTTTTTGTCATGAGCCAGACCTACATCCAGAACCTTGTCTACCACGAGCGGCTGAGCCAGATGGAAGAGGTCACCCACCAGATGTTCCGCAGTCTGGAGGATGTGATCGACAACCACTGGGACGAGGTGGAGGTACAATGCAATTATTTATACTGCACCCCGCTGGAGACCGATGCCGATCTCTACCGCTATCTGAAAAAGCTGTCGGAGCTTTCCGATTACCATGAAAAACAGACCGAATTGATTGCCGTGGACTCTGCCGGACATTATTATACCGAGCATGGCCGCATGGGGCTGATGCGGGGAATGAACTATCTGGAAAGCGCACCGGAGCGGGTCAGCTATGTTTCCAACTCGCTGACCGTGGATGATTCCCGGATGGTGTTCCTGAAACAGCTCTCCACCCCCATCACACTGCAAAGCGAGATCGGCGAGATCACCCTGCGCTACTTCGGCATCTCCCGGTGCATGGCCCAGCTGAACGATTATTTCCGCTGCGACGCCTACGAAAATAACAACAGCGTCTATGTGTTGGATCACAACGGTTTCAAGCTGTTCAACGCCAATGATACCGAGCTGCTGAAAGGGCACAACGTATACACCGTGCTCTCCCAGATGTCCTATCTGCACGGTTCTTCCTTTGCAGCAGCAAAGGAGCGGCTTGCCCGCACAGGCTCCTGCTATTCCAACGCCGTGCTGGACGGGACCGAGTATTTCTACGCCCTGAAGCAGATGGAAAACGCCCAGTGGACGCTGGCGTTCCTTGTTCCGGCAGAATATGTGGCCGTGAATACGCAGAAGCTGGTCAATCTCGTCATGGTCACTATTGTAGGCTTTGCGACGGTGTTTTCGATCATGGCAGTCATTGCTGGCTGGTTCTTTCTGCGGGAAAAGCAGCGGCGGGAGCTGCAGGCTGAAAAAGAGACGAGCCTCCGTCTGGAGCAGTATAACATCCAGCTGACACAGGCAAACGACGAGATGCGGCGGGCGCAGGATGCTGCCGCAGAGGCGCTGCAATCCGCCGAGCGTGCCAGCAAAGCCAAGACGGACTTCCTTTCCAACATGAGCCACGATATCCGCACCCCCATGAACGCCATCATCGGCATTACCACCCTGATGAAAAACGAGCTGCACCAGCCGGAAAAGCTTGCCGAGCATCTGGGCAAGCTGGAAACCTCCGGCCAGCTGCTGCTGGGCATCATCAACAATATTCTGGATATGAGCCGCATCGAGAGCGGCAAGACCACCCTGAATGTGGAAAAGATGAATCTGCCCCAACAGATCCGCCAGCTGGACAGCATCATCCGCCAGCAGGCAGGCCAGCGCTGCCAGACCTTTACGGTAAGCACCCATCTGCAGCACGAAAACGTGCTGGCAGACCCCAACCGTCTGAATCAGGTGCTGATGAACATCCTCTCCAACGCGGTCAAGTATACGCCCACCGGCGGACACATCCAGTTGGAGGTGGAAGAGCTGCCCCGGAACGAGCACTACGCCCGGTACCGCTTTGTGGTGCAGGATGACGGCATCGGCATGAGCGCGGACTACCAAAAGACCCTTTTCGACCCCTTTACCCGTGAGGAGCGCTCCGGCACCAACAAGGTGCAGGGCACCGGCCTTGGCATGGCCATCACCAAGAGCATCGTGGACCTGATGGGCGGCTCGATCAATGTGGAAAGCGCCACCGGCAAGGGCACCCGCTTTGAGGTGGTGCTGGAATTTCCCATTGACGCCGAGGCAGACCATGCGCAGCAGGTGCAGGCCCTGCCGGAGGAAGCGGAAGAAACTTCGCCCCTGTCCGGCATGAAGTTCCTCTGCGCCGAGGATAACGCCATCAACGCCGAAATTCTACAAATGCTGCTGGAAACAAAAGGCGCAAGCTGCACCATCTGCCCCAACGGTCAGGAGATCGTGGATGCCTTTGCCAATGTCAAGCCCGGCGAGTATGACATGATCCTGATGGATGTGCAGATGCCGGTGATGGACGGCCTGGAGGCCACCCGCCGCATCCGCAATGACGAAAACCCGCTGGGCCGGGTCATCCCCATCCTCGCCATGACGGCCAACGCCTTTTTGGAAGATATGCAAAAGAGCAAGGAAGCCGGCATGGATGCACATCTCTCCAAGCCCGTGGACATTGCAGCACTGGAACAGACCGTCAAGCGCTTCCGTGTTACCCCCCCAATTAAATAGTGGAATCGCGCGGTTTCGCAGATGACCGACACCCACGACCTAGCAGGGCCGCCCGTTTGCGGCCCAGCTCTTTTTTTGTGAGAGAGCAATCAGAATAAATCAAAGGATTGAATGGTATTGCGTATGGAACAACAGTCAAATAAAATCCGGCCTATGCTGCTATCGGCACTTGCCCAATTGAGTGCCTGCCTGATCGTCTGGAATTTTCATATTCCAAATCCCAATATCGTGCTTTTTGTTGTTCTTTCTGCTGTGCTCGTGAAACACGGCTATGCAGCAGGAATCGTAAGCGGCCTCATTGCATTCCTATACACCGCGTTTTTCTTTTCTACCGACCACAGCTTTTTTCTTTACACCTCTTTGAATCTTCAAAAGCTCATCGTGGCCGGCCTTGGGATCGCTGCGAATATTCTGCTGATCGGTCGCCTGCAATGGCAGCTCAAGCGCTCCAGCATGGAAAAGATGCAGGCCGAAGCCGAGGAAAAGCTTCAAGAAACAACAGAGAGCTACCGTGCAAAACTTTACCACGATGCCTTGACTGGCACATACAACCGCCGCTACTATGAAGATATCGCATCCCGTATCGTCGGCCCGGCGGGTGTCGCACTGCTGGATGTGGATGATTTCAAGATCTGCAACGACACCTATGGACATTACGCCGGGGATATGGCACTGAAAACGGCGGCAAAAGCCATTCAGTCCTGCATCCGGGAGTCGGACCTGCTCATCCGCTACGGCGGGGATGAATTTCTGCTGGTGTTACCCGGCATTCCGGGAGACTTTCTGCAGACCAAACTGGAACAGATCCGCACGGCCGCGCAGATGACATCGGTACCCGGCTATTCGCATTTCCGCATCTCGCTGAGCATCGGCGGAACGATGCAGACGATCACCGACCCTCTGGAAAATATCGTGCGCCGGGCAGACCGGCTGATGTATCAGGCAAAGTGCCGCAAGAATGCCGTCATGGTGGAGGTTCCGGGGCAGAGTCTTGCAGCACTGGAAAAACTTTTACAGAATAAGTCGCAGATCTTACTTGTGGATGACTCTAAAATGAACCGCATGATGCTAAAGGAGATCCTGGGCGGCGATTACAGCATTCTTGAAGCAGAAAACGGACAAGAATGCCTGGAAAAAATGCAGGCGGAGGCCGGGAACATCGCGCTGGTGTTGCTGGACATCAATATGCCGGTCATGGACGGTTTCGAGGTGCTCAAGGCGATGAACGCCAACCACACCATCGAGGATACCCCGGTCATCATGATCTCCAGTGAGGACTCCGACGCGGCGATCCGGCGCTCCTATGAACTGGGCGCGAGTGATTATGTCAACCGCCCCTTTGATGCTCGTATCGTGTACCGCCGCGTGACCAACACCATCAAGCTGTATGCCAAGCAGCGGCGGCTGGTGCAGATGGTCTCTGACCAGATCCGCGCCCGTGAAAATAATACGGATACGCTGGTGGATGTGCTGAGCCATATCGTGGAGTTCCGCAACGGCGAAAGCGGTGCCCATGTGCGGCACATCCGTATCATCACAGAAATGCTGCTCCACCGTCTATTGGAGATCAGCAGCAACTACTCGATCACCGCGGAACAGCAGGATCTGATCCCGCTGGCCTCCGCCCTGCATGACATCGGAAAAATCGGCATTGACGAAAAAATCCTCAATAAACCCGGCAAGCTGACCCCGGAGGAATTCAAGGTCATTCAGACCCACAGTATGCTGGGAGCCAAGATGCTGCACGATTTGGATCAGTTTGCCGAGCAGCCGCTGCTGCAAACGGCCTACGAGATCGCCCGCTGGCACCACGAACGCTGGGATGGGCGCGGCTACCCGGATGGGCTGAAAGGGGATGAAATTCCCATCAGCGCACAACTGGTCTCGCTGGCGGATGTGTACGACGCGCTGACCAGTGAACGCTGCTACAAAAAAGCCTTCTCCCACGAAAAAGCCGTGCAGATGATCCTGAACGGCGAGTGCGGGGCGTTCAACCCGCTGCTGCTGCAATGCCTGACGGATATCCAGGCTGACCTGAAAGAAGAATTAAAGCAGTACAACTGAGCAGCGGACGCAATCAAAATAGGAGTATAAAAAGCCCAAATGAAACACAGAATCTCACGCCGTGCATTTCTGCACGGCTGCACGCTGCTGGCGGCATCTGCTGCCGTCGGCAGCCTGACTTCCTGCGGCGGAACGAACGCGATGGAGAGCGGTCTTCCGCAGATCATTGTGGGGAGCGATACCTATCCGCCCTATATTTATCTGAACAATGACGGCATTCCCGCCGGGATCGACGTGGAGATCGCCACCGAGGCGTTCCGCCGCATGGGGTATGCTGCCCGGTTTGAAACGATCGACTGGGAGCAGAAAACAACTCTGGTGGAAAGCGGCGCCCTCGACTGCATCTGGGGCTGCTTTTCCATGGATGGACGCGAAGAAGCATACCGCTGGGCGGGGCCTTACATGGTGAGCCGTCAGGTGGTTGCGGTGGATGCCGACAGCAGCATCCGATCCCTCAGCGACCTTGCCGGCAAGACCATCGCCGTGCAGAGCACCGGCAAGCCGGAGGAGATCTTTCTCAGCGGCTCCGACCCGCGCGTCCCGCAGACGGTGGAGGTGCTCAGCATCGAAAACCGCAGTGTGCAGTACGCAATGCTGGCCTGCGGCTATGTGGACGGCATCGCCGCCCACGAGACAGGCATCCTGCAATATGGGAAAGACAATGCCGTAGACTTCCGCATTTTGGAGGAACCGCTGCTGGTCACCGGGCTGGGCATCGCCTTTGCCAAAAACGACACCCGCGGGCTGGACAGCCAGCTGAACGCTGTTCTTGCGCAGATGCGCGCGGACGGCACGCTGGAGCAGATCGTTGGCCGATACCTTGAACATGCTTCGCAGTATCTGGAGGTGGACACCATTGGCGCGTAAAAACAGAACCACCCCGGATAAAAGGATATGGACAGCCTATCTGATCATCGGCGTGCTCTTGATGGCCGGTGTTGTTTTTTTCTCCGGCTGGCGGGCAATGCGCACAGCAGAGGAACGCTTTTGCCAGACCCTTGAGTTTGTCAAATCCCAGTCCACCAGCTTTGAAAAGTACAACGATACCATCACGGCAAAGGCGCTCCGCCGCGCGGCGGTCGCAGTCCATCAGCTGGCAGAGAATCCTGCGCTTGACCTTTCCGACCCGCAGTGCCTGAACAGGCAGGCAGAAAAGCTCTGGCTCACCGGCATTTCGGTTCTGGGACCGGATGGCACGCTCCAGTGCGAGTCCACGACCAACGGCATCGGCTATGACCGGTTTGGCGACCGGCTGAAAAATGACGCTGTTCTGGACGTTTTCTCTTACCCGCGAAAAACCTATGTGAAGCGCGTCCTGCTGGAAGATGGCTCTGCCGTGGATGTTGCGGCGCACCGGGCAGAAAGCACAGAGCTGCTCCTGCTTGCCTACCGGTACACCCCGGCGGAATTTGTGGAGGGAACGGCTCTATCCATTCAGAGCGTGCTGGACGGCTACCCGGCAGAAACCAGCGGTACATTATTCATCGTACAGAACAATCAGGTCATTGCCTCCAACCGCCCGGAGCTGATCGGGCAGGATGCAGCGGACAGCTCGCTGGTACAGGGGATCCGCAAAGCCGGGACCGCCGAAACGCTGATCCATACCCACGATTGGAACGGCTCCGGCTGCTATTTTGGAATGTACTGCCATGGAAGATCCTTTGATCTCTATGCGTATACGGATGAAAAATCGGTCTTCCGTGAATCGCTTCCGTCGATTTTGATGGCGCTGGTCGGTTACATCCTGCTTGTAATGATTCTTTGGGTGCTGCGCAGACGCTCCGTGCAGGAGATGGAGCGGCAGAAGAAAGAACAGGAGAAAAAGTATCAGGCTCAGCTGGAGGAACAGAACCGAAAACTGGAGATCGCGCTCCAGCACGAGGGGGCGGCAAACCGTGCCAAGCGGGAGTTCCTGTTCAATATGAGCCACGATATCCGCACCCCCATGAACGCCATCATTGGCTTCACCTCGCTGGCTGCGACCCATATCGACAATAAGGAACAGGTGCTGGACTACCTGAAAAAGATCTCCACCTCCAGCCAGCATCTGCTTTCCCTCATCAATGATGTGCTGGATATGAGCCGCATCGAGAGCGGAAAAGTAAAGATCGAAGAAAAAGCGGTGCACTTGCCAGACCTCGTCCACGATGTGCGCTCCATCATTCAACCCAATGTTTCGGCAAAACGGCTGTCGCTTTTCATCGATACCATGGATGTGGAGAACGAGGACATCATCACCGACCCGCTGCGGCTGAACCAGATCTTGCTGAACATTTTGTCCAACGCCATCAAGTTCACTCCCACAGGCGGGATGATCAGCATTCGCATTGCCCAGAAGAACGGTGCGCCCAAGGGCCGTGGCTGCTATGAGTTCCGCATCAAAGACAACGGCATCGGCATGAGCGAAGAGTTCCAGAAGCACATCTTTGAGGCGTTCAGCCGGGAGGAAAACTCCACCGTCAGCGGCATTCAGGGCACCGGCCTGGGCATGTCCATCACCAAGAACATTGTGGACCTGATGGGCGGCACCATCGCCATTGAGAGCGAACCGGGCAAGGGCAGTGAATTCATCGTAGATCTCTGCTTCGCCCTCAGCGGACAAAAGGTGGAGCCCAAGCAGATCCCGCAGCTGGAAGGGCTGCGCGCGCTGGTGGCAGACGACGATACCGACACCTGCCTGAGCGTCAGCACCATGCTTTCCAAGATCGGGATGCGGCCGGAGTGGACGATCTCCGGCAAGGAGGCGGTGATCCGCACCCGATACGCCCTGGAGCAGGGCGACGAATTCAATGTCTACATCATCGACTGGCTGATCCCCGATATGAACGGCATCGAGGTCGTGCGGCAGATCCGCAAGGTGATCGGGAAAAGCTGCCCCATCATCATTCTGACGGCCTACGACTGGGCAGATGTCGAAGAGGAAGCCCGCGCCGCCGGAGTGACCGCCTTCTGCGAAAAGCCGCTGTTCCTTTCCGAACTGCGCAGGGTGCTGGCAGAACCGTTCGGTGCGGCGCCTGCCCACGAACCATCGCAGCCAAATGCCGCCGATCTCAAGGGAAAGAAGCTTTTGCTGGTGGAGGACAACGCACTGAACCGTGAGCTTGCCCAGGAGATCCTGAAAGAAGCAGGCTTTGCGGTGGACACTGCCGAGGATGGTGAGATCGCCGTCCAGAAGATGAGGCAGGCGGCCCCCGGGCAGTACGACCTGATCTTAATGGACATCCAGATGCCCAAGATGGACGGTTACGAGGCGACACGGCAGATCCGTGCTCTGCCGGACGCTGCAAAGGCAGGCATTCCCATCTTTGCAATGACGGCAAATGCCTTTGAGGAAGACCGTCAGAATGCATGGAAAGCCGGGATGGACGGCCACATTGCAAAGCCGCTGGATATTCCGCACCTGCTGCACGTCCTTGCAGAGGTACTGAGATCCTGACGGCTACCGGCCAACAAAAGCAAAAGCACCCGCGGCAAACTTCGCAGAGGTTCTTGACCTCCGAATGCGAATTGCCGCGGGTGCTTTATTTTTTGATACCTGACAGGCATTTGGCTCACAGGATCTTGTGCAGCTCCTGCACCAGGTCGCCGATCACGATGGGTTTGGACAAAAAACCGTTCATGCCGCTTTCCATGGCGCGGCGGCGATCCTCATCGAACGCGTTGGCGGTCATGGCAAGGATCGGGACCCCGGCCAGAGCGGGGTTTTCCAGCGCGCGGATCTGCCGGGTGGCGGTATAGCCATCCATGACCGGCATCTGAATATCCATCAGCACCAGATCATAGCTGCCCGGCACGGCGGTGCTTACTTTTTCCACCGCTACGGCACCGTTTTCAGCTGGATCGACCCGGAAGCCATACTCCCGTAAAATTTCCTGCGCGATCTCGCGGTTCAGCTCGTTGTCCTCCACCAGCAGGATGTGCCTGCCCTTGAAGTCGGCATCTTTTTGGGGCAGAAGCTCCTGCGCCGCATCCGTCTGCTTCTGGCCGAGGGCACTCATCAGGGTCTCGCGCAGGTCGGATAGGAACATGGGTTTGGAACAGAAAGCGGTCACACCGGCAGCCTTTGCCTCCACCTCAATATCGGACCAGTCATAGGCCGTCAGGATGATGATGGGCGTATCGTCGTGCAGGCTGCGGATCTGGCGGGTGACCTCAATGCCGTTCATATCCGGCAGCCGCCAGTCAATGAGATAGGCGTGGTAGACATCGCTCATCTCGATGGACTGCCGCGCGCGCAGCACCGCTTCCTTGCCGGAAAGGGTCCACTCCGCGCGCATGCCCACCTTGACCAGCATCTTTGTCACGCTGTCGCAGGTGTTGAAATCGTCGTCCACTACCAGAGCTTTCAGACCCTCCAGCTCGGTGATCTTTTCCACCGGGCGGTGCTCCGCCTGTACCCGCAGCGGCACGCGAACGATAAACTCGCTGCCCTTGCCCTGCGCTGTCTGCACCTCGATGGTGCCGCCCATCATATCCACGATGTTTTTGGTAATGGCCATGCCAAGGCCGGTGCCCTGGATCCGGCTGACCGTGGAGGTGCGCTCCCGCTCAAACGGCTCAAAGATCCTTTTGGCAAATTCCGGGCTCATGCCGATGCCGTTGTCCTTGATGCGGAACTCGTACTGCCCGCAGCCGCGCGCCTGCCCGGCAAGCTGGCGCACCCGCACCGAGACCGTGCCGCCCGCCGGGGTGAACTTGATGGCGTTGGACAGCAGATTCAGCAGGATCTGGTTCAGCCGGGTCTTATCGCAGGAGACATCCTCGTCGGTCACATCCATCGCGTCCATATAAAGCTCCAGCTGCTTTGCGTGGATCTGCCCGCTGACGATGGTTTTCAAATCATGCAGCACATCCGAAAGGTTGACTTCCACTTCTTCCAGATGGATCTTTCCGCTTTCGATGCGGCTCATATCCAGCACGTCGTTGATCAGCGAGAGCAGATGATTGCTGGAAGCAAGGGTCTTGGTCAGATAATCTTTCACCCGTTCTTTATCGTCGAGGTTGCTGATCGCCAGTGTGGTAAAGCCGATGATGGCGTTCATAGGGGTGCGGATATCGTGGGACATATTGGAGAGGAAAGTGCTCTTGGCGCGGTTGGCGGTCTCGGCGGCAGCAACGGCATCCGAAAGCGCCTGGTTCACCTGTTTATCAGCGGTGCGGTCGGACATGACAAGGATGTACTTGGTTTTGCCCTCTACCTCGCTGCCCATGGCAACGATGTGGAACCAGCGCGGCTCTCTGGTCTCCTGATGCAGATACGCCGCGTCCCACTCGCGCTGTTCCCCGCGGTGAAGCCCCTCCAGAAAATTCTTGTCGCGGTCCGGGTCATCTTTCGGGTACAGTGCCACCAGAGCATGGACATCCTGCCGGACGTTTCTCCACGGGATGCCCAGCAGACGGCCAATGTTCGGGCTGACGTAATCCGCCTTGGAGGTTTCGGCATCCAGCATCAGGAACACGTCGTCCACGTTCAGCGAGAGTTTTTGGAACAGCACGTCCCGGTACCGGATCTCGGTGTCCTTCCGGCGCAGGGTGATATGGCTTCTGCGCGCGATCAACAGGATGATCAGCACCGCAAAGCCAAGGACGATGCCCGCCACGATCTGCACCGTATAGAACCACAGTTGATCCAGACTGGCGTTGACGATGCTGACCGGGACAAGCCCCACCAACGTCCAGTTCTGGACCGCCGTGCCCTCGTAGACCAGATAATAACTGGTGTCGCCCAGTTTTACCTTCAAGTTTCCGCTGCTGCCCTGCGCAAAGGCATCCGAAAGGGCAAGGATCTGTTCCTCGGAGAGGTCGGAATGGTCGCGCAGCGTCGCAAGGAAGTTGTAAATCACTTCCTTACGGTTTACGGAATTGTCGATCACCACCCGCCCGTCCGGGTAGATGACATAGTTGCTGGCATTGCCCTCAAAGGCAGAGTTGTCCAGCAATCGAAGCACCGCGTCATTATAATAAGAGATGGCAATGGCGTCGTAGGCAAAGCCCCGGTAGCTGCCCTGCGTTTCGGGACAGATGAACGCAAGCATCTGGGGCTTGCCGGGCAGCGCCGTGTTCACGACGACATCCTCATCGTGAGCGAGCTTTTCGTCCAGATTGGTCTGCAAGCCAAGATAGCCGGTCTCCCCGGTCACGGTCATGTAGTTGCCGTCGTAGGTAAGAAAGTAAAAGTCGGCAAATCCGGTATTCTGCTGCGCTGCCTCGATATACGCCTGAATTTCGTCCTCATCCGAGGTGCTTTCCAGAAAGCCGTTGTACAGATGCAGATAGGTCAGGTTTTTGCGCACCATCTCTTTCAGCATATTGTTGGATTTATGCAGCACCTCTTCCAGATGCGAGGTGCTTTCCTGATAGATGGTCCACGACGCAAACGAGAGGTATCGGACGCTGAAACCTGCTGCCAGCAAGACCAGCAGAAAGAGGACAACAGCGGCAGAAAGCCTTTTCCGCCGGGGATGGCGGCTGCCTTGGGGTTCGTGCTTTTCGTTTGCCATCCTGCTCACCTCAATGTCATGTAGTTTTCCGGTTCAGCAAGCGCCGCGCCGCCGCCGGAGACATCCTCCGTCCATGTGCTCTTTACCTGCTGATCTCCGCCTGTGAATCCGGCGCTTTTGTCCGCAAGCAGCGGTGCCATCTGCTTTGCCGTTGCCAGGCAGGTCACGGTAACGGTGTCGTCGTCCCGGAGCGGCTGCCCGTTCCGGGTGATGCCGGTCAGGGTATAGCTGCCGCTTGCCTCTTTTACCTCCACGGCAATCCCGCTGACCACCGGCAGAGAACCACGGTTGAAAGGCACGAACCCGCCCTCGCAGCCTTCCACAAAGGCGCGGACGGTCTCTTTCAGCTCCGCGCCGGTCATCGCGCACTGGTAAGCCAAAAGACTGTTGGGCATGATCATGGAAGCGGCCATTTTTGGGGTGTAGTCCGCTTTCAGCACACTGCCGGTAAAGCTGTTTGCGGCGGCGATGAGCACGTCGGTGCCATAAACGCCGCGCAGCGTGTTTGCCATCACGGAAAAGGAGGCGTTGCCGCCGTTTTTGTGGAAGACATTGGAGTAGCTCTTCCCGGAGGTCAGCACGATCTCGTCATCGGCAGACCCATCCTCGGCAAGAAGCCGGGCGTTGAATGCCTGATACGCCTGTTTTGCCGTGTACTCGCCCGCGATCATTTTGGAGACCACGTCCTTGGAGACGGCGAAGAAATCGTTGGAGGCAATGCGGATATACATGTGGTTTTCTTCCACCACGCCGCGCACATCTTTCATGTACTCGGTCAGGCGCAGGGGGACGTTCTGGCTGTAGCTCAGCACATCCTGCCCGTCGGCAACGATGCGGTTCTGTGCCTCCTCGGAGAGCATGACGTTCAGCACTTTCATGGCTTTTTCGCGTCGCGCGGTGTCCTGCTCCAGATCCCGGTTCAGGGCAATCTGGAAATAGGGGGTGGTCATCAGCCACTTTTCCCCGTTCTGGCTGAAGAAAGGCAGGAAGATCGTGTCGATGCCCTCATCCTGAAACATCTTGACCCCGGCAGAGCTGCCAAAGTACATGGCAACTTCCCCGTTCCGGAACAGGTTCATCACGTCATCGTAAGTATGCTCAAGATCCTCCGCCGTGAGGTTGGTATCCTGAATGAACCGCGCCATCCGTTCAAACGCCCCCGGCCACACGGTATCGTCCAGACCCACCCGCGCGGTGTTGGCGGGGTCGCTGTAGGCAGTGCGCCACTTGCGCCCCGCCGTGGTGGTAAGCTCGGCGGCGGAAAGCCCCTGCAGCGTTTCCATGCAGGTGTAATCGTAGGCATAATCGGCGGTAAAGCCGCGGATGCCCACTGTTTCAAATGCCTGACAGGCCGCCGCAAAACTCTCGGAATCGGTGGGCAGCGGGATGCCGTATTGCTCAAAAAGGCTGCGGTTGACCACAAAGCCGTGGGCGTCGGCGCAGACCGGCAGCCAGTTCACACTGCCATCCTCGTTTTTGAAGCTGTTGAGGTAGGTGTTATAGACAGCGCCCGCCTCGTTGGTCATGGCAAGGTTCATCAGGCTGTCCTTCAAGGGAGCCGCATCGTGCAGCGAGAAGCGGCAACAGGTGATGATATCCGGCAGACCGCCGTTCTCCTGCAAAAATTTGTAAAAATCCAGATCGTTGTTGCCGACGATGAACTCAATGTTCACGTCCGGCAGCTGGGACTGAACATAAGGCGCATAGGTTTCGTACAAGCTGGTGCTCCACAGATACACCTGAATGGTCTGGGCATCCTCCTGCTCCTGTACCTGTTCTGCGGTTTTTGTGCCGCATCCGGCCAGCAGGGAGACCGCCATCACCAGTGCCGCAAGCACCGAAACAAGGCGGCGCAATGTTTTTGCTTTCATCAATTCCTTCTCCTGATACCTCTTGGGCAGCCTGCGTTACTGCACCGCGCGGATCGCGTCGATCGTGATGTTGTACTGTTCTGTCACACGGTCAAACCACTCCTTGGAGCCTTCCAGTGTGCCCGCGCGCAGCACCTCGGTCAGCTCATAGGCGGGCTGATAGAGATTGGTAAAGCCAAGGTTCTGGCATACACCTTTGAGCGTGTGTGCCGCGCGGAATGCTTCCTCTACATTTTCTTTCTTGAGAGCGTCCGCCAGCTTTGGATAACTGTCATCGTCCAAAAACATCCGGGCAAATTTACGGATCATGCTCTCACTGTACAACCGCTTGAGCACATCCTCATAATCAGCCCCCATTTTCTGATAACATTCCTGAATCGTCATAACCACTTGTTCCACCTTTCTTTGTTTTTCACGTCACAAAAGGATCGTTTATTCTCGTTGCGTTTCGCTCGTTCCAGAGTTTTTCGTTTTTTCAATTCCGCTCCGCCCCGGACGGTCTCATCCCGGTTTCATTTTCATTCTGCTGATTTCAGGAATGTCACCGCAAGTTCATTCTCGTTCTGCTGCCAGCAGCTTTTTCCGAATATATACCATTATATAGCACAATTGTAACATTATTGCGGAAGCGTTTCAAGAGATTTTGCCTGTTACGCGGATATATTCGCAAGGAAGCTTTCTGAATGCAACAGCAACCACGTTGAATTGCAGATCGCAAAGATGCTGTTTGAATGCTGCACGGATCTCTTGACTTGCGATCATAGGAATCAAATGTATGGGAAGCGGCGGTCGGCAAGGCGTGGCGGCCTTTTTCTTATGATAAAGTGTCTCAGGTGATTTGTACACACGGAACGTGTGGCGCTTGGCAAACCTTTCTATCAATAAAAAGCACTGCTTCGTTCCCGGAAAGGAACCGAAGCAGTGCTTTTGTGCTGTGTAAGGGTCAGCGGCAGCTGCCGAGCCGCTGTTTGAAATCGCCGTAGCCGAAATGAGCCAGCTGCCGGAGGGTGCCATCTTCCTGCAGGGCCCAGATGTCCGGCAGGGGCATCCCGTTGAACGTGTTGTTCTTGCAGGTGGTGTAAATGGCCATGTCACCAAAGAGCAGCTTGTCACCCTCCGTGAGGGGGGCATCAAAGCTGTAATCGCCGATGACATCGCCTGCCAGGCAGGTGGGGCCGCCCAGCCGGATGGTACAGGGCTTTTCGCCGGGTTCGCCCGCGTCCATCAGAGGCGGGCGGTATGGCATCTCAATGACGTCCGGCGTGTGGCAGGCGGCGGACATGTCCAGGATGGCAAGGGACGTCTCGCCATTCTGCAAAGTGTCCAGCACGGTGGTGAGGAGATACCCTGCATTGAGGGCCCAGGCTTCGCCGGGCTCCAGATAGACCTGCAAGCCGTATTTGCGCTGTGTCTCGGTGATGCAGCGCTCCAGCGTGGATCGGTCGTAACCGGGGCGGGTGATGTGGTGCCCGCCGCCGAAGTTGACCCATTTCATTTGGGGAAGCAGGTCGCCGAACGCTTTTTCCACGGCGGGCAGGGTGGCAGCCAGGGCATCAGCGTCCTGCTCGCAGAGGGTGTGGAAGTGCAGGCCGTCCAGCAGGGCGGCGAGGCCGGGCTGCTGGGCCACGGCGGCATCCCACTGGGCACGGGTGGTGCCCAGGCGGCTGCCCGGCGCGCAGGGGTCGTAAATTTCGTGGCCCTCCTGCGTGGAGCACTCCGGGTTGACGCGCAGGCCTACGCTCTTCCCTGCGGCCTTGGCGGCAGGGCCGAATTTTGCCAGCTGGCGGGGAGAGTTGAAGACGATGTGGTCTGCATATTGGAGCAGCTCATCAAACTCATTGGCCCGGTAGGCGGCGCAGAAAACATGGTTTTCTTTTTCCGGAAGCTCCTCTTTGCCCAGGCGGCTCTCGTACAGGCCGCTGGCTTCGGTGCCCGCCAGATAGGGGGCCAGAACGGGGTAGCAGCCGAAATTGGAGAACGCTTTCTGTGCCAGCAGAATCTTGCATCCCGTCCGCTGCTGGACGCCCAGCAGAATTTCGCCGTTGCGGCGGAGCCGGGCCTTATCCAGCAGGTAGCAGGGGGAGGGCAGGGCATCCAGCAGGGCATCCAGCTCTTTGCCGTGCAGGCCCGCAAAGGGCGGACGGGTGTCGGTGCAGCGCATCAGTCCACCAGAGCCGGGGCGTGGCTCTCGGAGCGGGGCAGGCCGTACTTGTCCAGTGCATCCAGATAGGGGTCCGGATCAAACTCTTCCACGGTGTGGACGCCCTTGGTGGTCCACTTGCCGGTCAGCAGCATGAGGGCACCGCACATGGCGGGCACACCGGTGGTGTAGCTGATGGCCTGGCTGCCCACCTCTTTGTAGCACTCCTGATGGTCACAGACATTGTAGATGTAATAGGTCTTCTCCTTGCCGTCCTTTTTGCCGGTAAAGATGCAGCCGATGTTGGTCTTGCCCTTGGTGCGGGGGCCAAGGCTGGCGGGGTCGGGCAGGAGGGCTTTGAGGAACTGGATGGGCACGATCTCCTGGCCGTTGAAGTGGATGGGGGTGGTGGAGAGCATTCCCACGTCCTCCAGGCAGCGCATGTGGTCGAGGTAGCTCTGGCCGAACGTCATGAAGAAGCGGATCCGCTTTGCCTCCGGGATGTTCTTGGCCAGAGACTCGATCTCCTCGTGGTGGAGCAGGTACATGTCTTTCTCGCCCACCTGGTCAAAGTTGTACTCCCGCTTGATGCTCATGGCCGGGATCTCCACCCAGTGGCCGTTCTCCCAGTAGCTGCCGGGGGCGGAGACCTCCCGCAGGTTGATCTCCGGGTTGAAGTTGGTGGCAAAAGCGTAGCCGTGGTCGCCGCCATTGCAGTCCAGAATATCAATGGTGTCGATGGTGTCGAACTCGTGCTTCTTGGCATAGGCGCAGTAAGCCTGGGTGACGCCCGGGTCAAAACCGCTGCCCAGTAGGGCGGTCAGGCCGGCCTCCTCAAACTTTTTGGCGTAAGCCCACTGCCAGCTGTAATCAAAGTAGGCGGAGAAACCGGCCTCCTTGCAGCGCTTCTCATAAATGGCGCGCCACTCCGGGTCGTCGGTGTTTTCAGGCTCATAGTTGGCGGTGTCCATGTAGTTGACGCCGCAGGCCAGGCAGGCATCCATGATGGTCAGGTCCTGGTAGGGCAGGGCAATGTTCATGACCAGATCGGGCTGGTAGGCCTTGATGAGGGCGATCACTTCTTCGGTCTGATCGGCATCCACCTGCGCGGTGGTGATCTTCGTGGTGGTCTTGGGGGCCAGCTCGGCGGCGAGCTTATCGCACTTGGATTTAGTGCGGCTGGCGATGCAGATCTCGGTGAACACTTCAGGCACCTGGCAGCACTTGTGGATGGCAACGGAGGCCACGCCGCCGCAGCCGATGATGAGGACTTTACTCATGGTAAATTTCTCCTTTGTTGGTTGTTTTATGGTAATGCGTCGAAATGCGTCAAACCTGGAACCCGGGCCAGCCTTTGTCCAGCGCGATCAGGAGCTCCCGCAGCACCTTGCAGGCCGTTGCCGTGGACACGCCGGAGGCATCCAGCATGGGGGCCAGCTCGTTGAGGTCGGCTCCGATGATGTTGGCCTTGGCCACCGTGCGGATGGCGTCCAGCAGCTGCAAAAAGCTCACGCCGCCGGCTTCGGGGGTGCCGGTGCCGGGGAAGCAGGAGGGGTCGAGGCAGTCGAGGTCAATGGTGAGGTAGACCGGCACCTTGCTCTCACAGAGGGAGGCTGTCAGCTCGGCAAGGCCGGTGAAATCGAACTTGTGCATCTCGGTGTGCTGGGCCGCAAACTCAAACTCGGCCCGGTCCCCGCTCCGGATGCAGAACTGGTGGATGTGCCCGTCGCCTACCAGCTCATGGCAGCGGCGGAGGACACAGGCGTGGCTGAGCTTGGCACCCAGATAATCGTCCCGAAGGTCGGCGTGGGCGTCAAAGTGGACGATGTGGAGGCCTGGGTATTTCTTCACGGCAGCCCGCACGGCACCCAGCGTGACCAGATGCTCACCGCCCAGCAGCAGGGGGAGCTTGCCGTCCTGCAAAATCTCAGCAGCCCGGGCCTCAATGCCGGCAAGGGCCAGCTCGCTGGAGCCGAAGCAGAGCTCGAGGTCGCCGCTGTCAAAGATGTCAAAATCGGTCAGGTCGGCGTTCTGGTAGGGGCTGTAGGTCTCCAGCCCGTAGCTCTCGTGCCGGATGGCACTGGGGCCGAATCGGGCACCGGGGCGGTAGCTGGTGGTGGAATCGTAGGGGGCACCGTAGAGCACGATGTCGGCGGCGCGGTAGCTGCTGTCGCAGCCCAGAACAGTTTCAATATTGGGTGAGATCATTTGGGTTCCTCCACTTCCCGCAGCATTTCCTCAAGGAATGCCGGCAGGTAGAATGCCCCGACATGCAGCCGGGTGGTGTAATAACGGGTGCGCATGTTGAGCGCTTTCCAGGCGTCCGCGTCCAGATCGTCAATGGGATGGTACTTTTTGCTGGCAAAGCCAAACAGCCAGTAGCCCGCCGCAAAGGTGGGAATGTGGGCCTGGTACACCCGGCTGACCGGGAATGTGGAAGCGATGCGCTTATGGCTGCGCTGCATGGCGCTGGCGTCCTCTGTGTAGAACGGGCTGCCCTGCTGGTTGACCATGATGCCGTCCGCTTTCAGGGCGTTGAAGCAGCTGCCGTAGAACTCCCGGGTGAACAGGCCCTCAGAGGGGCCGAACGGATCGGAGGAGTCCACGATGATAAGGTCGTATTCCTCCTCACAGCGGCGGATGTATTTGAGGGCGTTCTCAAAATAAATGTGCACCCGGCGGTCATCCATCCGGCAGGCATTGCCGGGCAGGTAGGCGCGGCAGGCCTCCACCACCTGGGGATCCATCTCCACCAGGTCGATCCGCTCCACCCGGTCATAGCGGGTCAGCTCCCGCACCACGCCGCCGTCGCCGGCACCAATGACGAGGATGTCCTTGGCCTCTTTGTGCACGGCCATGGGGACGTGGACGATCATTTCGTCGTAGATGAACTCGTCCCGCTCGGTGAGCATGACGTTGCCGTCCAGGGTGAGCACCCGGCCGAACTCGGGCGTCTCAAAAATATCAATGCGCTGGTAATCGCTCTGCTTGGAGTAGAGCTGCCGGTTGACCCGGATGCTGTGCTTCACATCCGGGGTGTGAAATTCCGAAAACCAAAATTCCATGGTTGTTTCTCTCCTCCTTTAGGCCAGAACGTTCAGGCGTAAGATCTCAGGGTCTTCCGGGCCGGTCATGCTGCAGCCCTTGGCCTTGGCGTACTCGATATAGTTCAAAATCTCTTTGGTGATCCGCTCGCCGGGGGCCAGGATGGGGATGCCCGGCGGGTAGCACATGACGAACTCGCTGCAGACCATGCCCTCGGTCTCCCTCAGAGGCAGGCTCTTTTTGGGGGCGTAGAACGCCTCCTGCGGGCTGGCGGCCACCACGGGGTCAATGTATTCCTGGCTCAGCAGGCCGGCCCCGTCGGTGCGGAAGCGGCGCTTGATCTCGGCCAGTGCGCTGACCAGCCGTTCCACTTCCTGCGGGCGGTCACCGATGGAGAGGTACGCCAGAATGTTGCCGATGTCGCCGAACTCGATCTGGATGTCGTACTCGTCGCGCAGGATGTCGTAGACCTCAATGCCGGCCAGGCCGATGTCCAGCGTGTGGACGCTGAGTTTGGTCGTGTCAAAGTCAAAGACGGAGTTTCCGTTGCACAGCTCCTTGCCAAAGGCGTAGTAGCCGCCCACGGCGTTGATCTCTTCCCGGGCGTACTCGGCCATGTCCGCCACCTGGTGGAACACCTGCCGCCCCCGCAGGGCGAGGTTGCGGCGGGAGATATCCAGGCTGGACATGAGAAGGTAGCTGCCCGAGGTGGTCTGGGTCAGGTTGATGATCTGCCGCACATAGCCCGGGTGGACATTGGGCCCGATGAGCAGCAGGCTGGACTGAGTCAGGCTGCCGCCGCTCTTGTGCATGGAGACGGAAGCCATATCGGCACCGGCTGCCATGGCGGAAACGGGCAGCCCGCCGCCAAAGTAGAAGTGGGTGCCGTGAGCCTCGTCGGCCAGGCAGAGCATCCCGGCGTCGTGTGCCATCTTGACGATGGCCCGCAGGTCGGAGCAGATGCCGTAGTAGGTGGGGTTGTTCACCAGCACAGCCACGGCATTGGGGTGCTCTTTGATGGCCTTTGCCACCTGCTCCCGCTTCATGCCCAGGGAGATGCCCAGACGTTTATCGACCTCGGGGTTGACATAGACGGGCACCGCGCCGCAGAGCACCAGCGCGTTCAGCACACTGCGGTGCACATTGCGGGGCAGGATGATCTCATCGCCCCGCTTGCAGGCGGTAAGCACCATGCTCTGCACACTGCTGGTAGTGCCGCCTACCATCAAAAAGGCATGGGCCGCGCCAAAAGCATCGGCGGCCAGCTCTTCTGCCTCCCGGATGACCGATACCGGGTGGCAGAGGTTGTCCAGCGGCTTCATGCTGTTGACATCCACGCCCACACACTGCTGGCCCAGAAAAGCGGTCAGCTCCGGATTGCCGCGGCCCCGCTTGTGGCCGGGCACATCAAAAGGCACCACCCGCATCTGCCGGAACTGCTCCAACGCCTCGTAAATAGGGGCACGGCGCTGGTCCAGCCGGAACCTTGTACGGTTCTCACTCATTGTTTTCCTCCGTCCCTGGTCCTCTGTACCAAGCCATGAACAAACAAAAAAGCGCAAGCCCTGCACGCTGGTGCAGACTTGCGCTTAAAAAGCCATTTTGAACGTGCGGACAAAACCCCCGGGATGCAATGCCGGAGTGCAGTCCATCACATGATTCAAAAAAGACGGGATGAGGAGAGTCTATATAGCAATTACACTTTTACTACTCTTATTGACCGTTTCACAAGTCTGCACGGCGTTCCGCGCAATTTCATGGTTGTAAAGGAACCAACTTATAAAATTTGAGCTTCAAACTCAATCAATAATGGCAGCTTGCGCCGCCGGTCGGCAGTGGACCCGGCTGTCCGTATGGCCTTAGCCCCCGCGGGGCGGTCCAAGGTAAATTGCTTTGAAAAGACTCTGACACGCTTCGTCTCTCAAAATCGTGTGTTATCTTATCATGGGTTTGGGGGAATGTCAATATTTCGACAAAAAATTTTTGTCAGACATGGTAAAAAGTCGTACTATCAATCTCAGGTGTGGGCTGCCAGATACTCCACCCAGACGCTGTAACCGTCCGGCTTTACATGGTAGCCGTCCGGCTGGGCGTACTCGGCTTTCAGGTCGCCGTTTTCATCGGCCAGTACCTCCCACAGGTTGAGGAAGACGCAGTTCTTCTCCAGCGCGATGGCCGCCAGCTCATCGTTGATCTGGCACAGCCGCTCCTTGTACAGGCCGGGGTGCTTTTCCCGCACTTCGGGCCGGACCGGGGTGATGGACTGGACATAGAGAGTGGTGTTGGGCAGCGACTGGGAGACCATATCCAGCATCAGACGGTAATAGGTCAGAAAGCTGCTGTAATCGTCGTCCCGGTTGAGGACGTTGGTGCCCAGCAGAATGTACAGCGCCCGGGGCTGCTGGGCGGCCAGAACATCCATAGGGATCTCTGCCACACCGTCGGCCCGCTTGCAGGTGGCGCCGTTGACCACGGCGTTGGGGCCTACGCCTTTATAAGCACAAAAATGCGCGTTGGGCAGGCCGTTTTCATACATCTGCATCCCCTGGGTCAGGCTGTCGCCCAGGAACCACACGTCCGAAAACCAGCTGCGGTCCACGGCCTCCGAGGCGGGCTGCGCCGCCAGCCGGAAATCCATGGCCGTGGTGCCGTCGGCCTGGGTCTGGACGCTCAGGCGGCGGGCCGGTGTGTAGCTGATGGTGTTCCACTCGGTGCCGGTGAGTTCCTGCTGCAAAATGGTGGGGCCCTCCACGGTATTCGGGCGCTGGTCGCGGTGGAGGCGCTTCCAGAGCACGCCCACGGAAATGAGCAGCACCAGCAGTACCAGCAAGGCAACGGCGGTAAACATCCGGCGCCAGCGGCGGTGCAGGATGCGGCGGCGGTATTCCTGATAATCAGCCATAAAAGTTCCCCCGTTCGTGTGGTGATCTCCAGCCCTATTATACAGCGCCCTGGCAGCAGGCGCAAGCCGTGAAAAATTGTGCAAGAGTCCGTCTATCTATTGCACAAGGGGCGCGGATTATGGTATACTAAACTGAATCTAAACGATAGGGAGGCTTTCACGATGCCATTTACACCGAAACTGACTTATAAAGGCAAGCCCCTCGTCCGCAAGGACAACGAGCTGTATTACGGCCGTATGACCGACCCTTATGTGCTTTACCTGCAGATCCTTTCCACAAAACAGAGCGGCAATATGCAGGTAGCCGATAAGGTTCATTTGCAGCTTCTCTCCACCGACGAGGCCAAGACGCCGGAAGCTCGTGTTGCCCGCCAGACCACCAAGAACGGTCTGTACAACGCACTGGATATTGGCAGCATCTGGCTGCAGAAAGCAAACGAGAACCACTGAGCCGCACGCCCGCGGCCGTGAGCCCCGCATGGAAAAGAGCCGTGCCCGCACCGCTGCGGGGCGGCTTTTTTTGCTGTGTACAGGTACTTTACGCTGGCACGCGGTTTGTGATATACTATCCATAACTATGCAAGAAAAAGGCAGGAATCATCCGTTATGATACAAGACCCGAACATCCATTATCTGGACAACGCCGCCACCACCATGGTAGCCCCCGAGGTGGCGGACGTCATCGACAAGGCCATGCGGGAGCACTGGGCAAACCCCTCGTCCCTGTACGCCCCCGGGGCCCGGAGCGAGGAGGCCCTCAACGCGGCCCGGGCGGCGGTGGCCCGCACCTTTGGCTGCAAGCCCAAAGAGCTTTATTTCACCTCCTGCGGCAGCGAGAGCAACAATCTGGCCCTGCTGGGCGCGGCGCTCACCCGCAAATTCGGCAAGGGCATCGTGGTGTCCGGGTTCGAGCACCCCAGCGTGCAGAAGCCGCTGGAGCGCCTGGCCGCCATGGGCTATGACGTCACCGTGGTCAATCCCAGGGCAGACGGCACCCTCAGCATCGACGAGATGCTGGAGCATGTGGACAAAAACACCATCCTTGTGGCCTGCATGATGGTCAACAACGAGATCGGCACCCGGAACGATGTGGAGCGCCTGGCCGCCGAGGTCAAGCGCCGCAACAGCCGCACCATCGTCCATGTGGACGCCGTGCAGGCCTGGATGCGGGTGCCCCTCAAGCTGGCCAACATTGATACCCTGTCGGTCAGCGGCCATAAGATCCACGCGCCCAAGGGCATCGGTGCCCTCTACCTGAGCGACCGCGTCGTGCAGGCGTTCCAGCCGCCTTACCTCGGCGGCGAGCAGGAGCGGGAAATGCGCCCCGGCACCGAGAACCTGCCCTACGCCATGGGTCTGGCAGCCGCTGCCACCCGGCTGGCCAAGACCATGAAGAGCCGGGACACGGCGGTCCGTGCCCTGAACGCCCGGCTGCGGGAGGGGCTGAAAGCGTTCCCGGAAGTGGTCCTCAACAGCCCGGAGAACGCGGTGCCGGAGGTGCTCAATTTCAGCGAGAACTGCATCAAGAGCGAGACGATGCTGGCTTATCTGGCCGAAGAACAGATCTATGTTTCCTCGGCCAGTGCCTGCGGGCGGGGCCAGCCCAGCCACACGCTGGCGGCCATGGGCCGGGACCCGCTGGCCATCGACACGGCCATCCGTGTTTCGTTCTGCGCCGACAACACCCCGGAGGACGTGGACGCGTTCCTCAACCGCTTTGAAGACGGCATGAAGCATTTACAGAGAATGAGGAGATAATATGAGAGAAGTGATTATGGGCTATCAGGGCGAAATGTCCCTGAAAGGCCTCAACCGCAACCAGTTTGAGTCGGCCATGATGAAAATTCTGCGCTACCGCCTCAAGACCGTGGGCAAGTTCCGGGTGTACTGCACCCAGTCCACGTTCTACATGGAGCCCGAGGAAGAGGACATCGACATGGACCTCGCGTTCGACCGGGTCAAGACCGTCTTTGGTCTGGCTGCCCTGAGCCGTGCCGTGGTCTGTGAGAAAGATTTTGACACCATCTGCCAGACGGCGGAGGATTATCTGGGCGACAGTCTCCACGGCATCCGCACCTTTAAGGTGGAGGCCCGCCGCGCCGACAAGAGCTTCCCCATGACCAGCCCGGAGCTGATGCGGGAGCTGGGCGCTTACCTGCTGGGCAAGCACAATTACCTCAAGGTGGATGTCCACAACCCCGATTTTAAAGTGATTGTAGAAGTCCGGGATTACGGCACGTATATCCACGGCCCGAAGATCCCCGGTGAGGGCGGCCTGCCCGTGGGCACCTCGGGCCGCGCGCTCAACATGCTCTCCGGCGGCATCGACAGCCCGGTGGCCGCTTACCGGATGGCAAAGCGCGGCCTCGGCCTGGACCACATCCATTTTGCGTCCCCGCCGTACACCTCGGAGCGCGCCAAGCTCAAGGTCAAAGCTCTGGCCCAGCTCATCACCCCCTATACCGGCAGCACCAACCTGTTTGTGGTGCCCTACACCAAGCCGCAGGAGTACATCCGGGACAACGCCCCGGACGTGCTGTTCACCGTCCTCATGCGCCGCAGCATGATGCGCATTGCCAACGTCATCGCCAAGAAGCAGGGCTGTGAGGCCCTCGTCACCGGCGAGAGTCTGGCCCAGGTGGCAAGCCAGACCGTCAAGGCCCTGCAGTGCACCGATGCCGCCCAGGACCTGCCCATCCTTCGCCCCCTCATCGGGATGGACAAGACCGAGATCATCGAGACGTCCCGCCACATCAATACCTTTGAGACCAGCATCCTGCCCTACGAGGACTGCTGCACCATCTTTACCCCGCCGCACCCGAAGATCCGCCCCGAGCTGGACGAGATCTTAGAGGCCGAGGCTGGGATGCCGGGCCTGGCCCAGCTGGAAGCCGAGGCTGCCGAGAACGCCGAGCGCATCCGGATCCGGATCACCGACGACGTGGATTTTGTGGGGTGAGACGATGACGGCAGAGATCATCAGTGTGGGCACCGAGCTGCTGCTCGGCAACATCCTCAACACCAACGCCCAGTACCTGAGCCGGGAGCTGGCCGACCTGGGCATCACCGTCCAGCGGGAGAGCACCATTGGCGACAACCATGGCCGTTTGGCGGATTTCGTCAACGAGGCCAAGAGCCGCTGTGATCTTCTGGTCTTTACCGGCGGCCTGGGCCCCACGGCAGACGACCTGACCAAGGAGACGGTGGCTGCCTGCTTTGGGGACGAGCTGGCCTTTGACGAAGCCGAGTGGGAGAAGATCACCCGCTTTTTTGCCCGCTCCGGTCGGGAGACGACCCCCAACAACCGCAAGCAGGCCATGGTGCCCACCAAAGGGCATAAGATCATCAACAACCACGGCACCGCCCCCGGTGCCTGGTTTGAGCAGGAGGGCCATTGCGCTGTGCTGATGCCCGGCGTGCCCCACGAGATGAAAGCCATGTGGACCGAGAGCGTCCGCCCGCTGCTGCTGGCGCGGCAGAACTGCACCCTCCACTCCGTCACCCTCCGGGTGCTGGGCGGCGAGAGCAGCATTGAATACCGGGTAAAGCACCTGCTGGAAAATGCCAACCCCACCGCCGCCATCTACTGCAAGACGGGGGAGTGTGAGATCCGCATCACGGCCCGGGCCTCCTCGGAGGAGGACGGCGAAAAAATGTGCCGCGCATACGCCACAAAGTTCTATGATCTGCTGGGCGACGCGGTGTATGATGAAGACGTAGCCGGACTGGAAGAGACGGTGGTGCGCACCCTGAAAGAGCAGGGTCTCACTCTCTCCACTGCCGAGAGCTGCACCGGTGGCATGATCGCCCAGCGCGTTACCTCGGTGTCAGGCTCCAGCGAGGTGTTCGGCTATGGCTTTGTGACCTATTGGGAGCAGGCAAAGACCAGGCTGGTGGGCGTGGAGCCGGAGGTCATCGCAAAATACAATGTGGTGTCCGCCCCGGTGGCAGCCCGGATGGCACTGGGGGCCGCTGCGGCCTCCGGTTCGGACATCGCCGTCAGCGTGACGGGCGTTGCCGGGCCCACAGGCGGCGATGAAGTCCGCCCGGTGGGCACGGTCTACCTTGGCGCTGCCCGGGGCGATACCGTCTATGTCCAGAAGCTCTTTGTCTCCCGCCCGGACCGTGCCCTGGTCCGCGCCCGTGCCGCACAGGCTGCGCTGGCGCTGGCCCTGCGGCTGGCGCAGGGGAAAGTACCTGCCCACACAAAGCCCCTCGCCGCCTCGGAGCAGCACAGCGCCGCCGCGCTGGATGCCCTCAACGAGGCGTTTCTGGCAGAGTAAACTTTGCTAGGGGGAATCCGGTTTGGCCGAAGAAAAGACAAGCTGTGTGCTGCGCCTGTTTGGTGCGCCGCAGGGGCAGCTGGCAGGGGCTGTGGGGCAGTTTGCGCCCCAGTGGAAGACGCAGGCCCAGTGGAAGAGCCGCGGCGGGGAAACGCTGCTGGCCCTCCAGGCGGCCAGCCCCTCGGGGCTGAAAAAGGCCGCTCAGAGTTTACAGGCTCAATTTGAGGCGGATCTGTACGGGGCAGGGGATACCAGCCTTGCCGCCGCGGTGGTCAACGCACTGGAGACCCATGACCGCCTGCTGGTCTGCAGCGATGCCGCCGCCGGAGCCCTGCTGGAAGCACGTCTGGAAACAGTGTCCGGGGCCGAAAAGGTCTTTGACTTTGGGGCACTGAGCTACGCCCACCCTAAGGCCGGGCCTCAGATCGAGAAACGGGCCCGTGCCCGTTTCAAAGCGGAAGAGCCGGATGCCGTCCGGCTGGCCCTTGCCCGGGCCCAGGCAGCCCGGCGGGTGGTGGGCTCAGAGCTGGCCGCAGGCTGCGCGGAGCGGGGAAGTGAGAAAGTTCTCGTTCTGAGCAGCAAAAAGGGCTGCTGGCTCCGCACGGTGCCGTCTTCTGACAACGCCGCACTCTGGCTGCTGGATATGATCCGCCGTGCCGCCTGTGATTACCCGCAGGCGGAGGGAACAGGCTTCCTGCCCGCCCGCAAAGCGGCCCAGAACGGTCCGGCCCCGGAGGCGGGAACGAATGTTGCCAAACCGGAAAACCCCCGCAGAAAGCACCACAGAGGCCGTTGGCTGCTGGTGCTGCTCCTGCTGGCTGTGTTGGGGGCCGCAGTCTGGTACCAGTACGCCATGGGCGGCGATTGGGCAAAGCTTGCCCAGCTGCCCCAGCGCATCCAGACACAGGGGCTGGACGCGTTGAAAAACTTCTGGCAGGCTTACCAGCCCAAACCGGGAACAGAACTGATATAACATCCATCAGGCTCCCCTGACAGGGGAGCTCCGCGACATGCCCGCGCAGCGGGATGGAGCGGTGAGAGGTTGAATTTCCAATAAACGCACAAAACCCCGCCGCAGAGGGAAGTTTCCCAATGCGGCGGGGTCTTTGTGTTAAAATACAGGCAAGCAGCGGTTCAACTGCTTACAGCTGGCTCTCGTACTCCTTGCGGTAGGCTTCCAGCTCTTTCTGGTTGCCGTAAACAAAGTGTCCGTTGGCGATCTCTTCCCAGACCGGCTTGTCCACGCTGTAATCGTGGCAGGAGGGGTCGTACACGAGGAGCTTTTTCTGCTTCTCGAGGCCCGGGTCCGGGATGGGAACAGCACTCAGCAGCGCCTTGGTGTAGGGGTGCAGGGGATGGAGGAACAGCTCTTCAGCCTCTGCCAGCTCCACGATGCGGCCCTTGCTGATGACGGCGATGCGGTCCGAGATGAAGCGGACCACCGACAGGTCATGGGCGATGAACAGGTACGTCAGGCCGCGGGTCTTTTTCATCTCGTTCAGCAGGTTCAGCACCTGTGCACGGATGGAGACGTCCAGTGCGGAGATGGGCTCGTCGGCCACGATGAACTCCGGCTCCATGACCAGCGCGCGGGCAATGCCGATACGCTGGCGCTGGCCGCCCGAGAACTCGTGGGGGAAACGGGAAGCAAACTCCGGCAGCAGGCCGACCTCATGCAGAGCGTCCATCACTTTCTCATGCAGGTCGTTCTGGTCCTTGTACAGGTGGTGGTTGAGCAGGCCCTCCGCCACGATGTACTCCACCTTGGCACGCTCGTTCAGAGATGCCATGGGGTCCTGGAAGATCATCTGCACTTTGCGGATGACCTCACGGTCCAGCTCTTTGGGAATTTTGCCGTTGATCTTCTGGCCCTTGAAATAGATGTCGCCGCCGGAAGTGGGGTTGATGCGGCAGATGGCACGGCCAATGGTGGTCTTGCCGGAGCCGGACTCACCCACCAGCGAGAACGTCTCGCCCTTGTAGATGTCAAAATTGACATGGTCCACGGCCACAAATTTCTTTTTGCCAGAGCCAAAGGTGATCTGAAGGTCTTTCAGCTCAATCAGCTTTTCGCGCTCAGCCATTGAAGTTGGAACCTCCCATCTTTCCCATTTTCTCGCGCAGGTTCTGGATGGAGTGCGGGCGCTCCATCTTGGGAGCACGCGGGTCCAGATACCAGGTCTTTGCTGCGTGGGTCTCGCTTACCTGGAAGAACGGAGGTTCTGCCACAAAGTCGATGGCCAGCGCATGTTTGTTGCGGGGTGCAAATGCATCCCCCTTGATCTCGTTGAACAGGTTCGGCGGGGTGCCGTCGATGGTGGGCAGAGCCTCGCCCTTGGTGCCCAGCTGCGGCAGCGCCTGCAGCAACGCCCAGGTGTAGGGGTGCCATGCGTCGTAGAAGATCTCTTCCACGGTGCCGTACTCGACGATCTGGCCCGCGTACATAACGGCCACGCGGTCGGCCACGTTTGCCACAACGCCCAGGTCATGGGTGATGTAGATGACCGACATGCCCAGCTCTTTCTGCAGGTCACGGATCAGCTGCAGGATCTGCGCCTGAATGGTCACGTCCAGCGCGGTGGTGGGCTCGTCGCAAATCAGGATCTGCGGGCGGCAGGCCGCTGCAATGGCGATGACGACACGCTGGCGCATACCGCCGGAGAACTCGTGAGGGTACTGTTCGTAACGGCGCTCAGGGTCAGGGATGCCGACCTTGGCCAGCATCTCGATGGCAGCCTTTTTGGCGGCCTCGCCGTGCAGACCCTGGTGGTGCTCAATGCTCTCCTGGATCTGCTTGCCGATCTTCTTCAGCGGGTTCAGGCTGGTCATGGGGTCCTGCATGACCATGGCGATCTTTTTGCCGCGGATGCCCAGCCAGTCTTTCTCGGTGAACTTGGTCATATCGCGGCCCTCGTACATGATGGAACCGCCGGTGATCTTACCGTTGACATCCAGCATACCGACGAAGGTCTTGGTGAAAACGGACTTGCCCGAGCCGGACTCGCCCACGATGGCAAGGGTCTCGCCGTCGTACAGGTCCAGCGAGCACTTGCGGATCGCGTTCAGCTTTTTGCCGCGCAGGCTAAAGGTGATCTCCACGTCTTTGGCAGAGATAATCGGTTGTCTATCCATGTTTGTGATTCTCTCTCCCATCTAATTAAACGTGATTGCGCGGGTCGGCTGCATCCGAGAACGCGTTGCCCATGATATAGAACGAAATGGAAATGATGGACACGATGGATGCAGGGAAGACCAGCAGATACGGGTAGTCCAGGAAGAAGCCGCGCACCTTGCTCAGGATCAGGCCCAGAGACGGCGTCTCGATGCCCAGGCCGATGCCCAGGTAAGAGAGGGTGGACTCCAGGTTGATGGTGGCGGGGATGCTCAGGGCCATACGCAGGATGATGACGGAGACCAGATAGGGCAGGATGTTCTTGGTCAGCACGCGCCACAGCGGGGTGCCCAGGCAGCGGGACGCGAGGTTGTACTCGCGGTCACGGAACATGAACACCATGTTGCGGACACGGCGGGCCATGACCAGCCAGCCAATGGCGATCATCGACACGGCCATGATGGTGAAGCTCTGGCCGACGACCAGTGCGATCAGGGTCATGTAGATGATGTAGGGCACGTTGTCGATCAGGTTGTACAGCTCGGTGAAGAAGCGGTCCAGGCTGCGGACATAGCCCCAGATCAGGCCGATGACGACACCGAGGATGCTCTCGCCCACGGCAACGATCAGAGCCAGACGGATGGACACCTGGGTGGCGTACCACACCTGGCACCAGTAGTCACGGCCCAGGTTGTCGGTACCAAACCAGTACTCGCTGTTGGGCGCAATGAACGCCTTGGAAGAGTCGGTGATCAGGGTCTGGTAATCGTACTTGCCAACGGCCAGCGCGATGAACGAGAAAATGACCAGGAACAGGAACAGCACCAGGCAGACGACTGCCATTTTGTGCTTGAGGAAGTTCTGCACCACGGAGCCCCAGTAAGAGTAGTTGGAGTAGCCGACACGCTCGGCCTCCTCGGGAGAGTAATCCACGAAGTAGAACAGATCGTCCTGCTTCTTGCCCTCAAAATCAGATGCCTTAGCCATCAGCGAGCTGCCTCCTTTCCGGTCAGGGTGATACGCGGGTCAATGACCATCATGAGAACATCGCCCAGGAAAACGCCTGCAATGCCCAGCACGGCGTAGAAGATGACCAGCGTCTGCACAACGTTCAGGTCATAGCGCTGGATGGCGTCGGTCAGCAGGGGGCCCATGCCGGGCACCGAGAAGAACCGCTCCATCAGCAGCGAGCCGCCGACCGTGAGCAGGATGGACTGGGGGATATACTGCACCATGGGCACCATGGCGTTGCGCAGAACATGCTTGAACATGATCTCGCTGGAGCTCAGGCCCTTGACACGGGCCAGCTTGATATAATCGCGGGTCAGCTCGTCCACCATGTAGCGGCGGGTCCACAGGGCATAGCCTGCAATGGAAGCCAGAGAAAGGCAGACGATGGGCAGCACGCTGGACGGGCCCACATTCCGGGTGGAGTACAGCGTGGGGAAGCCCAGGTACTTGGAGCCGAAGACCAGCACCAGCGAATAGGACACCAGGGAGGGCACCGCGTTGACGAAAACCGTGTAAGCCGTGCCGATCCAGTCCAGCAGCTTATCCTTGAACGCGGTCTGGATAATGCCCATCAGCACGCCGACCACCAGAGAGATGCCGGCGGAGATGAGGCCCAGACGCATGGAGACGCCGAACTTTTTACCAATGACCTTGACCACGGTGGCACCGTTCTGGATGCGGCGGGAAGTGCCGAAGTCCAGGTGCAGCAGGTCGTTGTAGAAGTGGATGAGCTGGGTGCCGATCGGGTCGGTCAGACCAGCAGCTTCCAGTGCCGCGTACTTCTGCTCCTCGGTAAACTTCATGAGCTGTTCCTCAGTGAAGTAATAGTCCGTGGGCAGGCAGCGCATCAGCAGGAAGACGATAGTTGCGATCAGAAGAATCGTAACAAGCGACTGCGCCAGCCGCTTAACCGTGTATTTTAACATTATTACCGAACCTTACTTAATTTTAGTCTGCGGGGATTACTTGGAAGCCGCGTCGAAAGCAGCGGCAAACGCCTCGTACTCCTCGGTGGTGTAGCCGTCGCCCTGACGGGTCTCCCAGTTGACTGCCTTGTAGTTGCAGGGACCGTACATGGCGTTGATCTTGGTGTACTCGTTGACGTGGGTCAGGCACCAGAGCACCTCGTACAGGCAGGGGATGCACAGGGCGTTGTTCAGCATGGAAGCCTCAGCCTTGGCAAAGGCAGCGTAGCGGGCGTCGGTGTCGGTCACGATGGCCTTGGCCTCGTTGACCAGATCGGTGAACTCCTGATAACGCTCCAGCAGGTCTTTCTGGTAATCCTTCGGGTCAGCTTCAACAGCTGCGATCCAAGAGGTGGTCTGAGCGTAGTAAGCGTTGTCGTCGCCCAGCACTTCCTGGCCCAGGAAGTTGACGGGATCGCCGAAGTCGGCGCCCCAGCCATTCTGCAGGATGGAGTGCAGCTGCACGTTACGGACTTCCTTGTAGAGGGAGGAGACGTAGGTGCCGATGTCCAGCACGATGAAGTCATCGCCGAAGCTGTCGGTGAAGCACTGCTTCAGGACGGTGGCGGTATCCAGAGCATTGGTATCGCCGCTCTTGATGTAGTGGTAGCAGTGGACAGGGAACGTGACGCCGATGGCGCTCAGCTCCTCCATGGCCTGCTTCTTCAGGTCAGAGATATCGCCGTTGTTGGCACGCAGGCGCTTCATGGTCTTGCCGTCGTAAGCTTCGCTGTCCAGGCCCATCTCCTTGGCCACCAGAGTGGTGTACTCCTCACCCTTGGTGTTGTAGCAGACGCCGGGCATGGTGTAGAAGTCGTTCTCGCACTTCAGGGGGTTGATCTTGTTGGTGCGGGCATAGTAGTTCACCAGGTTCAGGCCCTTGTAGAAGCACTGACGGAAAGCGTAATTCGCCACAGCCTTGTTCCAGTTCTCATCCAGGTTGCCGTTCTCATCCTTACGCTGGAAGTTCAGGTGCATCTGGTAGCTGAACTTGGTGGGGCGCTTCTCGCACAGGTATGCGTTGTGAGCGTTGTTGGAGTCGCTGGTGATGGTGGTCAGGTTGGACTCGGTCAGGTCGATGTTGTCCACTTCGCCGGACTCATACAGCTGCAGGCCGATGGACAGGTCGCTGATCATCTTGACGGTGTGGTGCTCAAAGCGGGTGCACTCGTTGGCAGCATAGTAGTTGGGGTTGGGGATGAAGCTCTTGGTGTTGCCCTGGATGAACTCCTCCATCAGGTACGGACCATTGTACCACATGGTGGTGTAATCGCAGGCACGGAAGCCCTCCACGCCCAGCTCCTTGATCAGATCCTCGGAAGCGGGGTAGAAGCTGTTGTAGGCAACCACGGTGTCAAAGTAGGGGCAGGGGCTGGGGCAGGTGAACACCAGCGTGTAATCATCGGGAGCTTCCACGCCGACACCGGCAGCCAGCATATCCTCGTAGGTCATGTCAGCGGCAGCGTCGCCCTTGTCCTTGGTCAGGTCGTAGTAATCGGCAGCGCCCACCACAGTCTCGGAGGGCATGGAGGTGTTGAAAGCCTCGTTCTTGAAAGCGTTCAGGACCCACTCAAGGCCCACCAGGAAGTCTTTGCTGGTCAGGTGGCTCTTCACCTCGCCGTTGACGTCGCACCAGTCCACATCGTCGCGCAGGTGGAACGTCCAGACGGTGGAGTCGTCGTTGTGCTCCCAGCTCTTGGCGATGGCGGGCGCAACCTTGCCGTAGCAGTCAAAGCTCAGCAGGCCGTCCCACATGTTGGTGGTGACGTTCAGATCGGAGGCGGACTGGCTGTACAGGAAGTTCCAGGTCTCCAGCTCACGGTTGGCGGTCTCGAAAGAAACGTAATCGGTGATGGCGTCTGCGGAAGCAGCCGGAGCACCGGAAGCGGCACCGGATGCAGCGGTGCTGCTGGAGCTGCCGCCGCAAGCTGCCAGGATGCTTGCGGCACCCACCACGCCGGACGCTTTCAGGAAGCTGCGGCGGCTGATGGAACGGGACTCAAAGTTCATGTTCATAGTGTTATCCTCCCAATAATTTTTCTGTGCTACGGCACATGGTGCAGGGTACGGCACCCTGCGGGATTCCCACTCTTCTGCGCGAGTTTTGCCCCTGGTGTTTTGCCAGAGAATACAAAAGAGCGCAGAAACAGACCCCTCTGCCTGTGCCTGTGCTCCTCCCGCAAAATCCTTAACACGACATATATTGTACCATCGAAAGAATTAGTTGTCAATGGAAAGGGAAACCGTTTTTCTTAAAAAAGAAAGCGGAACCCGAAAGACACATGAAATATATTTACTTTGATGTGCTGAGAAATGATTAAAATAAGAGAAAAAGCCTAAAAAAATAAGACAACCACAGCTGTCCTTGTAAGAAAGACAGCCGCGGTTGTCTGCGTTTTGCGGCCAATGTTCAAAAAACTTTTACATCTGGCGGCAAAAAAGGAACGGGATTCAGGGAAGATCAGCCCTGAGACGCCAGATCGAATGCCTTGGCGAACTGCTCGTACTGCACGGTGGTGTAGGCTTCCTCGCTGGTCTCCCAGTTGACAGCCTTGTAGTTGCAGGGGCCGTACATGGCGTTGATCTTGCTGTACTCGTTGGCGTGGGTCAGGCACCAGGACACGTCGTAGACGGTGGGGCAGATCAGGTCCTCTTCGAGGAAGAGCGCCTCGGCCTTGGCAAAGGCGGCATAGCGGGCGTCGTTGTCGTTGACGATCTGCTTGCCCTCGTTGACCAGATCGGTGAACTGCTCAAAGGCAGCCACCACGTCCTTCTGGTAGTCGGCGGGGTTCTCGGCCACAGCGGCGATGTTGGTCAAGTTGCAGCTGTAGTAAGCGTTGTCGTCGTGCAGCACCACCTGAGCCAGGAAGTTGACGGGGTCGCCGAAGTCCGCGCCCCAGCCCATGTGGACGAAGGACTGCTGCTGGGAAGCCACGATCTCCTTCATGACGGAGGAAACGTAGGTGTCGATGTCCAGCACGATGAAGTCATCGCCAAAGCTGTCCTTGAAGCACTGCTTGAGCACGGTGGCGTTGTCCAGAGCGGAGGTGGAGCCGGCCAGGATGTGGAAGTGGCAGTGGACGGGGAACGTGACGCCGATGGCGGAGAGCTCCTCCATGGCCTGCTTCTTCAGGGCGTCGGCGTCGTTCTCGCCGCGCATACGGATCATGGTCTTGCCGTCGTAAGCCTCATCGCCGAAGCCCAGCTCGCGGGCCACCAGGGTGGTGTAGTCGGTGCCGTCGGAGGTGTAGCTCAGGCCCTTCATGGTGTAGAAGTCGTTCTCGCACTTCAGGGGGTTGATCTTGTTGTAGCGTGCGTAGAACGGGCTCAGCTCCAGGTTCTTGTAGAAGCACTGGCGGAATGCCTTGTTGGCAATGGCCTTGTTCCAGTTCTCATCCGGGGTGCCGTCGGCGTTGTTGCGGGCATAGTTGAAGAGGAAGCAGTAGCTGAACTTCTTGGGGCGCTTCTCGCACAGCTGGCTGTTGTACCCGTTGTTGGGGTCGTTGGTGATGGTGGTCAGGGTGGACTCCATCAGATCGACCTCGTCCAGCTCACGGTTCTGGTACAGCTGGTAGCCGATGTTCATATCGCTCAGCATGGTCACGGTGAAACGCTCAAAGCGGCTCACGTCGTTGGCGCCGTAGTAGCTGGGGTTGGGGATGTAGCTCTTGGTGTTGCCCTGAATATACTCCTCCACGATGTAGGGACCGCAGTACCACATGGTGGTGTTGTCGCAGGCGCGGAAGCCCTCGATGCCCAGCTCGTTGATCAGGTCCTCAGCAGCAGGGTAGAAGCTGTTGTAGGCGGCCACGGTATCGAAATAGGGGCAGGAGTTGGGGCAGGTGAACACCAGAGTGTAATCATCCGGTGCTTCCACGCCGACGCCGAAGCTCAACATATCCTCGTAGGTCAGGTCGGCGGCAGCGTCGCCCAGCTCCTTGGTGTGTGCGTAGTAGTCGGCAGCGCCCACCACGTTGTCGTTGGGCATGGTGGTGTTGTTGGCCTCGTTCTTGTAAGAGTTCATGACCCACTCAAAGCCCACCAGGAAGTCCTTGCTGGTCAGGTGGGTCTTCACCTCGCCGTTGACATCGACCCAATCGACATCGTCGCGCAGGTGGAACGTCCAGACGGTGGAGTCCTCGTTGTGCTCCCAACTGGAAGCAATGGCGGGTGCCACCTTGCCGTAGCAGTCAAAACTCAGCAGGCCGTCCCACAGGTTGGTGATGACATTGGCGTCGGAAGCCTGCTGGGTGTAGAGCATGTTCCAGCTCTCCAGCTCGCGGTTGGCGGACTCAAAGGAGATGTACTCGCTGAGGGGTGCACCGCCGGTGGTGTTGGGGGCAGCAGTGCCGGAAGCGGCAGAGTTTGCGGCGCCGTTGTTGGAGCTGCTGCCGCCACATGCGGACAGCAGGCCGGCCGCGCCGATGACGCCCGCGCCCTTGAGGAAGCTGCGGCGGTCAAGCTTATGAGATTCAAAATTGATGCTCATTGGAATTTGATCCTCCCAGATCTGTATTTTCCTATTTTCTGATGGACAGTATGGTCATGCCCGGGCCGCTGTATGCGGGGCGAGCACAGATCAGAGCCACACTAGCTGCTATTCTAGCATCCTGCCCGAAAGAAGTCAATGAAATCTGACGTGCTTTTGGAAACAAAACTGTAACAACAGGTTTTACCAGGAAAGCAAACACAAAAAATGGCAGTTAAAATCAAAAGAATGACTTCAACTGCCGCGTTTGGACCGATTTTATAGCAGTTTGCGTTTTTAACGCACAAGCAACATCCGCAAACTGCATATCGCAAATATGCCGTTTTGATCGGCACTATTTATGAAAATTGCGATAAAAGAACGGGTTCCAGCACTCGATCTCAGCGCTGGCGTTCCGCCAGGGGACAAACCCGGTCAGCGGGGTGGTGTCTACCGCCTCCGCGGGCACTCTATCTTTTTTCACAAAACCATGCTACAATAAAACTGTATTTGTCTGCACGCGGAGGAGTAAGCCAAAATGAAAAAATTGTTCCCCATGTACAAAAAGTATATGTTCCATCCCATTTTATATAAGTGCGTCACCCGGGTGTCCGTGGTAGCGGTGCTGATGCTGCTGTGGGACCGCTATGTCAGCGACGGCACCTTTACCATGTGGCAGGCCCCGGCCCTGCTGCTGGGGGTCATCCTTCTGGCATGGGCCTGGGTGGACTACCTGCGGCTGGACGGCGTGACCATCCACCACCTGGCAGAAGAGTTCAAGGAGATGGGCAAAAAGAAGAAGCGCCACGCCACCAAGTCCATCGTGGACTATGCCGACGAGCGGATCGTCTCCTTTGAGGAGCTGGAGCCGGAGGAGCGCGTGTTCTGCAGCCTGCTGTCCAACCTGGTGCTGGGTGTGCCGCTGGTCGTCATCAGCCTGATCGCGGGCGCAATGTAAGGAGCGGCCATGGAAGCAGAAAAACAAAGGGCCAAACAGCTGGTGGTGGGCATTCTGGCCCATGTCGATTCCGGCAAGACCACCCTCTCCGAGGCCATGCTCTACCGCTCCGGTACCATCCGCAAACTGGGCCGGGTGGACCACAAAGACGCCTTTCTGGACACCGACGCGCTGGAAAAAGCCCGGGGCATCACCATCTTTTCCAAACAGGCCCTGCTCACGGCGGGGGAGACGGCCATCACGCTGCTGGATACCCCCGGCCATGTGGACTTTTCCACCGAGACGGAGCGGACGCTGCAGGTGCTGGATTACGCCGTGTTGGTCATCAGCGGGACGGACGGCGTGCAGAGCCATACCGAAACGCTCTGGCGGCTGCTGCGGCGATATCATATCCCAACGTTTGTCTTCATCAACAAAATGGATCTGCCCGGCCCCGGCAAAGAGAAACTGCTGGAACAGCTCAACCACCGGCTGGGCGAGGGCTTTGTGGATTTTGGGGCGGACGAGGACACCCGGAACGAGGCGCTGGCTGTCTGCGATGAGCGGCTGATGGAGGCCGTGCTGGAGCGCGGAACCCTGACGCCGGAGGAGCTCATTCCCGCCATTGCCCGGCGGCATGTTTTCCCCTGCTGGTTCGGGGCGGCCCTCAAACTGGAGGGCGTGGACGCCCTGCTGGCCGGGTTGGATACCTACACCCGCCCGGCCCCGGCGCTGGACGCCTTTGGGGCAAAAGTGTTCAAACTCAGCCAGGACGAGCAGGGCACCCGCCTGACCTGGCTGCGGGTGACGGGCGGCACTTTGAAAGTAAAGGCCCAGCTCACCGGCGAAAGCGACGGCGGCCCCTGGGCCGAAAAGGCCAACCAGCTGCGGCTCTACTCCGGTGTGAAGTATACGCTGGCGGAGGAAGTGGGCCCCGGGCAGGTGTGTGCCGTCACCGGCCTGACCCAGGCCCACCCCGGCGAGGGGCTGGGTGCCGAGCGGGACAGCGACCTGCCCGTGCTGGAGCCGGTGCTCAGCTATCAGGTGCTGCTGCCCGAGGGGGCGGACATCCACGCCGCGCTGGGCAAGCTCCACCGGCTGGAAGAGGAGGAGCCCCAGCTCCATGTGGTCTGGAACGAGACGCTGGGCGAGATCCATGTTCAGCTCATGGGCGAGGTACAGCTGGAAGTGCTCAAAAGCCTGCTGGCCGAGCGGTACGGTCTGGAGGTGGAGTTTGGCCCCGGCGGCATTTTATATAAGGAGACCATCACCGAGGCCATGGAGGGCGTGGGCCACTACGAGCCCCTCCGCCACTATGCCGAGGTGCACCTCAAGCTGGAACCCCTGCCCGCCGGCAGCGGGATGCAGTTTGCCGCCGACTGCCGGGAAGAAGTACTGGACAAAAACTGGCAGCGGCTGGTGCTGACCCATCTGGAAGAAAAACAGCACCTGGGTGTTCTCATCGGGGCACCGCTGACGGATGTAAAAATTACCCTCATTGCGGGCCGGGCCCACCTCAAGCACACCGAGGGCGGTGACTTCCGGCAGGCGACTTACCGCGCGGTGCGGCAGGGCCTGATGATGGCCAATCAGATCGGCAAAACACAGCTGCTGGAGCCCTGGTATACGTTCCGGCTGGAAGTCCCGGCCGAGAACCTGGGCCGTGCCATGAATGACATCCAGCGGATGGAGGGCAGCTTTGACCCGCCGGAGACCAGCGCCGACGGCCAGACAGCCACCCTGACGGGCAAGGCCCCCGCCGCCACCATGCGCAGTTATCCCATGGAGGTGGTCAGCTACACCCGTGGCCGTGGCCGCGTGAGCCTGACGCTGGAGGGCTACCGCCCCTGCCACAATGCGCAGGAAGTCATCGAGGCCGTGGGCTACGAGCCGGAGCATGATCTGGACAACCCGGCGGACTCGGTGTTCTGCGCCCACGGGGCGGGCTTTGTGGTGCCCTGGGAGCAGGTGCGCAGCCACATGCATGTGGACAGCGGCTGGGGCAGATCGAAGCCTGCCGAGACGGACGCCGTGGCTGCCTCCGCCCGGCAGGCGGGCCGCCAGCGCCGGGCAGCAGCCTACCGTGCCACGCTGGAAGAGGATGCGGAGCTGCTGAAAATTTTTGAGCAGACCTACGGCCCCATCAAGCGGGACCCGCTGGCCGCGTTCCGCCCGGTGCAGAAAAAAGAGCGCCCGGATTTTGCCGCCGAGCAATGGACGCTGGCCCCGGAATATCTGCTGGTGGATGGTTATAACATCATCTTTGCGTGGGATGAGCTCAATGCCCTCTCCAAAGAGAGCCTCGATGCCGCCCGCAAAAAGCTGGCAGACATCCTGTGCAATTATCAGGGCTTTAAAAAATGCGTGGTCATCCTTGTGTTCGACGCCTACCGGGTGCCAGGCAGCCCCGGCAGCATCGAGCAGTACCACAATATCCACATCGTGTACACCAAAGAGGCCGAGACGGCGGACATGTTCATTGAGCATGTCACCCATGAGATCGGCAAGGACCGCCGGGTGCGGGTGGCGACCTCTGACGGCATGGAGCAGATCATCATTCTGGGCCATGGTGCCCTCCGCGTCTCGGCCCGGATGTTCCACGAAGAAGTAAAAGAAGTGGAAAAAGAGATCAAGCGCTATCTTCAGGGGGAGGTATGACCATGGCTGCGACCATCACACCGGAATCCGTCTGGGCCCACATCCCGCCCCGGGCAAGGGACAGTCATAAGGGCAGCTTTGGGGCGGTGCTGGTGGTGGCGGGCAGCGCCTGCTACCGGGGCGCGGCCTCGCTGGCCGTGGAGGGTGCCCTGCGCACCGGGGCCGGCATCGTCACGCTGGCCAGCGTGGAACCGGTGCTGGCGGCGGTCTCTGCCCGCCTGCCAGAGTGCTGCCTCTGCCCCTGCCTTGCGGGTGCGGAGGGCGGCATCTCGCCCCGCAGCCTCCCGAACATCACCCGCCAGAAAGCCACCACCCTGCTGCTGGGCCCCGGCCTGGGCTACACGGCCCAGTCCGCGGCCCGGGCCGCCGAGACACGGGAGCTGGTGGAAAAACTGCTGCCCGGCTTTGGCGGCAGCGCGGTGCTGGACGCCGACGGCCTGAACGCCGCTGCCAGCCTCCTCAATGCGGGCAGAGCCCTGCCCCACCCGGCGGGCGAGCTGATCCTGACGCCTCACCCCGGGGAAATGTCCCGGCTCACGGGGCGTTCCACTTCCGTCCTTGCGGCGGACCGGGAAGGCGCTGCCTGCCGCTTTGCCCGGGAGTGGAACGCCGTGGTGGTGCTGAAAGGGGCGGGGACGGTAGTCGCCGCGCCGGATGGCCGCTGCTGCGTCAACACCACGGGCAATCCGGGCCTTTCCCGGGGCGGCAGCGGGGACGCTCTGGCCGGGATGACGGCGGCCCTGCTGGCCTGCGGTCTGCCCGCCTACGAAGCCGCCGCCTGTGCGGTCTACCTCCACGGAGCGGCTGCCGACCGGGCCGCCGCCCTCCGGGGCGAATACGGGATGCTCCCGCAGGACTTGTTTGCCCAGCTGGGGCGGCTGTTTGCGGAGCACCACCGCTGAAGAAAACCACAGAAAAACAAACGCTTTCTTTCCGGCCAAATTGTGCTATACTGGGTGCAGAACAACACAAGGCCGGGAAAGGGGCGTTTTTGTTATGGTAGCAGAACTCGAAAAGATCATTGCCGAGAGCGGCAACATTGTTTTCTTTGGCGGGGCGGGCGTTTCCACCGAGAGCGGTATCCCGGATTTCCGCAGTGTGGACGGGCTGTACCACCAGAAATACGATTACCCGCCCGAGGAGATTTTGAGCCACACGTTCTGGGAGGAGAACCCCGAGGAGTTTTACCGTTTTTACCGGGATAAGCTTATTGTAAAGGGCGCAAAGCCCAACGCGGCCCACCTGCGGCTGGCCAGGCTGGAAAAAGAGGGCAAGCTGAAAGCGGTCATCACCCAGAACATCGACGGCCTGCACCAGGCGGCGGGCTCCAAAAACGTGTTTGAGCTCCACGGCAGCACCCTGCGCAACTACTGCACGGGCTGCGGCGCGTTCTATGATGTGGACTTCATCGCCAACAGCACCGGTGTGCCCCGCTGCCCCAAGTGCGGCGGCATCATCAAGCCGGACGTGGTGCTCTATGAAGAGGGGCTGGACGAGGAAGTCCTCTCCGGGGCCGTGCAGGCCATCCGGAAAGCGGACACCCTCATCATTGGCGGCACCAGCCTGGTGGTCTACCCGGCAGCCGGGCTCATCCGGTATTTCCGGGGCCGCCATCTGGTGGTCATCAACATGCAGCCCACCGGGGCGGATGCTCAGGCGGACCTGTGCATCGCAAAGCCCATCGGCCAGGTGCTCAGTGAGGACATCACGGTTGGATAAAACGAAAAAAGTAACAGAGCGCTCCCCGCGCAGGCTGAAACGGCCCGGCGGGGAGCGCTTCTTCGTTTCTATTTATGGATGTTTAATCAATGGTGGTCTTGGTCCGGCCCACGCCCAGCACGGCGGTGGTGATCTTCTTCCAGCTGTTGCAGCCGCAGACGCCGTCCACCCTCAGGCTGGTGCGGCGCTGGTAGCCCCGCAGGGCCTCTTCCGTCCGCGCGCCGAACAGCCCGTCGATCCGGCTCCCGGTCTGGTAGCCCAGGGTGGAGAGAGCGTCCTGTAAGATCATGACGTAGCAGCCCCGGCTGCCCCGCCGCAGGGTGGGGTAGCCTGCCGTGGTGCCGCTGCAGGCGGGGGTGCCGTAGCGGCGGTCCATGTGCACCCAGGTGGGGGTCTGGCTCAGGGGCTCCACATAGCCCCAGGCCCCGGTGCCTCGGGCCGCGTTGTAGATGGCGGTGCGCTCGCGCTGGGTCAGGCTCTGCCCTACATCGAACGAGACACCCGCATAGTGCTGGCTGCGGGTGCCGTGGCCGCCCTCCCAGATGCGGCGGAACGCGTACCCTACCGGGATGCCTTTGCCGTACTTGCGGCGGGTCAGGTTCCAGGCCTCCATGGCCGCGATCGTCGTCCAGAGCACCGGGCTGCCCGATTTGCCCCGGAACTCCCGCACCCGCAGGGTGGTGCCAGTGCTGTAGGGCATGGGGTCATTCTCGCGCAGGTTGGCGTAGGTGTAAACTTTGTTCTCGTATGCGTCGTAGACCAGTAACCGTGCCATCGTGCTCATTCCTCCGTTTCCGATTCGCAGGCATCGCGGCTCTGGGCCCGCAGAGCGGCCCAGGTCTCCCGGTTGACCGTGCCCGTCTGTTCCAGCCCGGCCCGGGCCTGCGCGGCCTTGACAGCACGCGTTTCTGCCGCGCCGAAGACAGAATTTTCGCTCACATAGTCCTCGCCGCAGTAGAGGCAGGCCCGGCCATTGATCCACTGCTCAATGAGCGAGACATCCGGCCCGGTGCTGCCCTCGGCAAACGCCCGGCCCGGGTAGGCGAGGCCCTGCACACCATCCCGGTCGGGGTTTGGGGCGTAGGCGGCCAGCTGTAAACTCAGCGCCTCCACCGCCGTCCAGGTCTCGGCGTCGGCAACACCGGTCTGGGGCAGGCCCAGCAGCTCCTGGGCACTGCGGGTAGCGTTGGCCGTTTCCTCGGTGTACTGGCTGGAAAGAGGCGGGTTCTCCACGCTCTGGTAATAGTAGGAAATCCGCTGCAAAAGAATCGTGTAGTAGAGCACCGTGCTGCTGTCCGAGCCAACGGTCAGGGGGATGCCGGGGTAGGGCAGGCGCCTCAGTGTGACCACCGGCCCGGACTGTCGCAGGCGGGAAGCTGTGCGGTAGAGAGAATTCCAGGTGGTGCGTCCCACGATGCCGTCCACCGTGAGCCCCGCAAAGCGCTGGTAGGCCCGCACAGCGGTTTCGGTGGCCGCGCCAAAGCTTCCGTCGATGGAGACGGTGGGGATGCTGCTCTCGTAGGCACTCATGAGGTAGAGGTAGAACTGCAGCTCCCGCACGGCGGTGCCGGTGCTGCCCCGGCGGAGGATGCCCGGGTACTCGCCGGGCCGCAGGCTGGAAGAGAGCAGTCGGTTGGCAATGTCGTTGTACACCTCATAGAGTTTGGTCCAGGTGGCGCGGCCCACCACACCGTCGCTAGTGAGGCCGAAGTAGCTCTGGAACTTTTTCACCGCTGCCGTAGTGGCGGCCCCAAACTGTCCGTCCACCGTGACATTGTTCAGCGAGGAATACACCGTCCGGGCAATCTTGAGCCAGAACTGGATGAGCCGGACATTCTGCCCGCTGGCACCCTGCCGCAGCGGCGTGCCCGGGTAGGCGTTGGGAGCACCGTTGTCGGACTGGATGCTCCGAAACTCGTCGTAGAGCTCGTTCCAGGTGTTCTGGCCCGCCACGCCGTCCACGGTCAGGCCGTACCGCCGCTGGAATGCCCGCACCGCGTTGGCCGTGCCGGTGCCGTACACACCATCCACCGTCACCGAGGGGATGGCGGAATCGTACTGAGCCAGCGTATTCAGCCAGAACTGCACCTGCTCCACGGCGCTGCCGGTGGAGCCCTGCCGCAGGGTGGTGCCGCCCCAGCTGCCATCCGAGAGGGTGCCGCTGGCCGTCTCGCCCTCGCTGGTCAATTCGGCCAGATCCTTGACGGAGACGTAGATATAGCTGATCTTATACCAGGTCTGCCGCCCCACCACGCCGTCGGCGGTGAGGTTGAACTGCTTCTGAAATTTTTTCACGGTGCTGGTCATGCTGCTGCCAAAGATGCCGTCCACGGTCAGCAGGCCCAGAAACGGGTAATCCTTGGTGATGCGGTTCAGCTGCCGCTGCAGGGTGAACACGCTGGTGCCCCGGTCGCCCTGCTTCAGCGGGCTGCCCGGGTAGCTCTGGGGGATGGACTCGATGTTGTTGGTGCGGATGATCTCGATGTTGTTCCCGTAGTAGTATTTGAGGATGCTGAGGGCGTTGCGGCCCTGGTTGGCCAGCGTGACGGTGCCCCATTGCTTGAGCCCCGGGCAGGTGACGGCTCTGCCGTCGCAGTATTCGGAGTAGTAAGGGTTCACAGTGCCTGTCTTGCGGATGTAGGTGTTGAAGATGTCGTCCGTCAGGCGCACCATCACGTCAAACACCGTCCGCCCGTGGACATAGTATTGGTCATAACTGGTGGAATTGGTGATGTTGAAACGGTAGCCCTTGCTGGGGTACCACTCGGTGTAGATGCGGTTGAGCGCCAGCGAGATCTGGCAGTGGATGTTGGCCCGGAGGGCCTGTTCCGGCCAGGTCGGGTAGACTTCACTGGACGCCACGTTGGCAATATAGCGGCGGAACGAGACGGTCACGTTCCGGGCACTGGCGGCGGGTCTGCCCAGGTGGACCGTGATGTTTTTGGGGATGATGACCCGGCTGAGGACTTTGGGGTCACAGTTGGTGGTGGGTTCCGGGCCGCTGCCGCCGCCCCCGGCAAACAGGGCGTGGGCGGGGATGACGATGGGCTCTGCCGGGATGTCCCGGTTCTCCTCCGTGTCCGGGATCATCTCGGGCTGGGCCAATGTGACCTGCCCGGGGAAGACCTGCACGCCCTGGATGCGGACAGTGCGCCAGCCCTCCTTAAAGGCGGTCAGGTCGCACACCGCGTAGGGCCGGGTGGTGGTGTTGTTTTCGTCCAGTGAGAGGGCGCAGTCCGGGGTGGTGAGGGTCACGTCCCCGGCGCTGCCCTCGGCGTCCGTGCGGCGGGTCACGGTGAAGCCGTCCCCGGTAATGGTCACGGTCACGCCTTCCACCGGGCTGGACTGGCGGGCCGCAAAGGCCTGGATGCGCAAAATTCCGGTTGCCATGCTCATGCTCTCCTTTGTGTGAAAGAATCGTTCGAGCCAGCTTATTCCGCAGTCTGCTCCAGTGTTCGGCACCACGGCACGGAACCCCTGCACAAAAAAGAGACGGCCAGAACAAAAAAACCACACCATGTGCCGTTTTGCCGGCACACGGTGTGGTTCTTTGCAATCAGATCATCTCATCGGGAAAATCTTAGTAGGCCACGCCCCAGTAGACCATGGTCTTGGCGGGCTTGCCGCAGCAGGGGCAGACATCGCTCAGGTGCTCCTGCTCAAAGGGCATGCAGCGGCTGGACAGGCCAGCTTCCTCTTTCATCTTCATCTCGCAGGCGAGGTCACCGCACCACATGGTCTTGATGTAGCCGGTGTTGGCCTTGGCCAGCTCTTTGACCTCGTCCATGGTGGTGGCAGACCAGGTACGCTTCTTGCGGTTGGCGAGGGCACGCTCGTACAGGTCCTTGCGCAGGGCCTCCAGCTGGGCGGGGATGGCGGTCTCCAGCTCGTCCAGAGAGACGAACGTCTTCTCACGGGTGTCGCGGCGGACCAGGACGCACTGGTTCTTCTCCAGGTCCTTGGGGCCGATCTCCAGGCGGAGAGGCACGCCTTTCATCTCCCACTGAGAGAACTTCCAGCCCGGGGCGTTGTCGCTGTCGTCCAGCTTGACGCGGGCGTACTTGCTGATCTTCTCAGCCAGCTCAGCGGCTTTCTCGCTGACGCCGGGCTTGTGGGCCGCGATCGGAACGACCACCACCTGGATGGGAGCCACAGCGGGGGGCAGGATCAGGCCGTCGTCGTCGCCGTGGGTCATGATGATGGCACCCACCAGACGGGTGGAAACGCCCCAGCTGGTCTGGAACGGGTGATGCAGCTGGTTGTCGCGGCCGGTAAAGGTCACGTCGTAAGCCTTGCTGAATTTATCGCCAAAGTAATGGCTGGTGCCGCTCTGCAGGGCCTTGCCGTCTTTCATCATGGCCTCGATGGTGTAGGTGGCCTCTGCGCCTGCAAACTTCTCTTTATCGGTCTTGCGGCCCTTGACAACAGGGATGGCGAGATCCTGCTCGCAGACGTCCGCGTAGCAGTTCAGCTGCTGCTGGGTCTCTGCCTCAGCCTCGGCTGCGGTCTCATGGATGGTGTGGCCCTCCTGCCACCAGAACTCGCGGCTGCGCAGGAACGGGCGGGTGGTCTTCTCCCAGCGGACGACGCTGCACCACTGGTTGTACTTCATGGGCAGCTCACGGTAGCTGTGCAGCACCCGGGACCAGTGATCGCAGAACATGGTCTCGCTGGTGGGGCGGACGGCCAGGCGTTCTTCCAGCTTGTCAGAACCACCCATCGTGACCCACGCCACCTCCGGCGCGAAGCCGTTGACCAGTTCGCCTTCCTTTTGCAGCAGGCTCTCAGGGATCAGCACAGGCATGGCCACGTTCTCATGGCCGGTTGCCTTGAAGCGGGCATCCATGTCTTTCTGGATCAGCTCCCAGATGGCCTGGCCATAGGGGCGCAGGATGATGAAGCCCTTGACACTGGAGTACTCCACCAGCTCTGCCTTAACGCAGATGTCGGTGTACCACTGTGCAAAGTTGTCTTCCTGGCTGGTGATCGCCTGTACGAGCTTTTTGTTGTCTTTTGCCATTTTTGTCTTTTCCTCCAAAGGCCGTGCGCCAAACGCGTTTCATTTCCCCTGCGTTCCGCACGAACCCATATTAAAAGCCCCGCCCTGATTCTGCCGGATGCAGAGCCAGTGCAGCGGGGCTTCTGCCAAATTGAAACTCAGCCGTTTGCCTGGTGGCTGTCCACAAAGTTTACTACATCGCCCACGGTACGCAGGTTCTCGATGGCGTCGTCCGGCACCTCGATGCCAAACTCATCCTCCAGCGTCATCACCATATCCACGATATCCAGGCTGTCAGCCTCAAAATCGTTCATGATGTCGCTCTCCATCGTGATTTTTGCGGGGTCGAGGTCCAGCTGCTCCGCCAGCAGTGCGCGGATCTTCTCAAACGTATCCATTTGTCGCGGTCTCCTTTTTGTGCAGTAAATTGTTGGCCCTGCACCGTCCGCCCGGGCTGGGGCGGTTTGACCATTGCGTCCCTTGGCGGGCCCGGCTGTGGAACACTGTGCAAAGCGCTCTCTTTTTTTATATCCCATGGACTGTGGATTGTCAAGCCCTGTTTTGACGTTTGGGAGCTTTTGCCGCAAAGTTTAACAGCAGAAATTGCGGGAAAGTCCGTTTTTCTGCTTGACAGAACGGCCTTTGCTTCTTATGATTATATAAGACAAACAACCTCTCAGTCTGCTTCGCAGACAGCTCTCCTGACAGGGGAGCCCTTGGCAGGCCGGTTTTGGTTGTTTTTTGTCGCCTGCGGCTCTTGGGATACCGTGCCCTGCAGCCGAGGCAAACACCATGAAAACGAGGGCTTTCCATGAAATTATCCTTTACCAAAATGCAGGGCTGTGCCAACGATTACATCTATCTGGACTGCCGGGAAAGCGGCGTGCCGGAGAACATCGTCCCGCTGGCGCGGGACCTGTCCCGGCGGCATTTTTCCGTGGGAGCCGATGGCATCATCTGCATCTGTGCCCCCGTTACCCCCGGGGCCGATGGCCGGATGCGCATTTTTAACGCGGACGGCAGCGAGGCACAGATGTGCGGCAACGGCGTCCGCTGTGTGGCCGAGTGGCTGTACACCCACGGAGTGGCAAAGCCACGGCTGGCCATTGATACCGGCGCCGGCTGCAAGACAGTGACCCGGATGGGAGCGCAGCTGTGGCAGGTGGAAATGGGCGAGTACACCACCATGGCCGCGGCCCTGCCTGCCGTGAACATGGGCGAGGGCCCGCTGGTGGACTGCCCGCTGGAAGTGGAGGGCAAACGCTGGCAGGTGACCTGCATCGGCGTGGGCAATCCCCACTGCGTGACCGTGGTGCCGGAGGTAGACAGCCTGAAGCTGGAAGAGATCGGCCCTGCCTTTGAAAACCACCCGAACTTCCCGGAGCGGATCAACACCGAGTTTGTGGAAGTGGTGGACGCCACCCACCTGAAAATGCGGGTGTGGGAGCGGGGCAGCGGCGAGACCTGGGCCTGCGGTACGGGTACCTGTGCCACGGTGGCGGCCTTGACCGAGCTGGGCCTCTGCCCGGCCGGGGAGAATGTGCATGTGGCACTGCGGGGCGGCGAGCTCATCATCCGGGTGCTCCCGGGCAGGAAACTGCTCATGACCGGAGCCGCTGTGACGGTATATGAGGGAATTGCAGAAGGATCAATTTGAAATGAAACCTCTCAGGCCGCGCTCTGGCGCGGCCAACTATCCTCCCTCTGTCGCTGGCGCGACATCTCCCTCCGGCCGGAGGGAGTCTGTCCTGACAGGGGAGCCAAAGAGAGAAACAACAAAAGCGAGGGAACAACGATGAAAATGAATCATCACTATGGGGAGCTGAAAGCCAGCTACCTCTTTGTGGACATTGCGCACAAGGTGGCTGCCTACCAGGAAGCTCACCCCGAAAAAGAGATCATCCGGATGGGCATTGGCGATGTGACCCAGCCGCTGGCCAAGTGCGTGGTGGAGGCCATGCATCAGGCAGCCGATGAGATGGGCACCAAAGAGGGCTTCCACGGTTATGGCCCGGAGCAGGGCTATCCGTTCCTCAAGCAGGCCATCCAGGGCTACTACGCCAGCCGCGGAACCAAGATCGAAGAGGATGAGATCTTCATCTCCGATGGTGCCAAGAGCGACCTGGCCAATATCCTGGGCCTGTTTGATGTGGACAACACCGTGCTGGTGCCGGACCCCGTTTACCCCACCTATGTGGACGATAACGTGACCGACGGCCGCAAGATCATCTACAGCCGCACCAGTGAGGAGAACGGCTTCCTGGGGATGCCGGACGAGAACGTCAAGGCGGATATCATCTATATCTGCAGCCCCAACAACCCCACCGGCGCTGCCTATACCCGTGAGCAGCTCAAGGAGTGGGTGGCTTACGCCAAGAAGAACAACGCCATCATCCTGTACGATGCCGCTTACGAGTGCTTCATCTCGGACGGCGCGCTGGCCCGCAGCATCTTTGAGATCGAGGGTGCCCGTGAGTGCGCCATCGAGATCTGCTCGTTCTCCAAGATCGCAGGCTTTACCGGTACCCGCTGCGGCTACACCGTGGTGCCCAAGGAGCTGGAGCGCGAGGGCATGAACATCAACAAGCTCTGGCTCCGCCGCCAGACCACCAAGTTCAACGGTGTGCCCTACCTCGTGCAGCGCGCGGCTGCCGCTGTCTTTACCGAGAGCGGCATGGCGGAAATTCAGGCCAACCTCGATTACTACCGCCGCAACGCGAAAGTCCTGGCCGACGCGCTGGACGAGTGCGGCGTGTGGTACTGCGGCGGCAAAAACAGCCCCTACATCTGGCTGCGCTGCCCCGGCAACATGAAGAGCTGGGAGTTCTTCGACTGGCTGCTCAACACCTGCGGCGTTGTGGGTACTCCGGGTGTTGGCTTTGGTGAGTGCGGCGAGGGCTATTTCCGCCTGACTGCATTCGGCGATGCCGAGAAGACCAAAGTGGCCGCCGAGCGCATCAAGAACGCCATCAAGGCCCTGTAACATCTTTCATACACGCAAAAACTCCTCCGGCAGCTGCCGGAGGAGTTTTTATGTTTAACGGTCAAATGTCGTGGAAAGGGTCGTTTCCCACTGCTGGCCGGGGGCCAGGCAGGCGGTGGCGGCACGCTCGCTCCACTCCTGCGGGTCGGTCTCGGCCCCGGGCAGGGCGTGCCAGGGCTCAATGCAGACATACCGCACGGGTTTGGCGGGAGCACTCCAGATGAGAGTATAAGGGTAACCGGCGACATTGCAGACCACGCTGCGGCCGGTGTCTTTCTCATAGATGCCCAGCGTCTTGGTGCGCAGGCCGGCCATGCAGAAGCTGTCGTTGGCAAACAGGTCGTCCGTCAACTGGATGGCGCTGGCGTTCTTCCATTGGTAATAGCACCTGCCGCTCAACAGGCCGTTGGGGGAGGCGTCCAGAATCATGGGGCTCTCGGGCTGGTCGAACCGGAATTCGTAATCCTCGGTGGTGTGGGCGCTGTCAAACGGGACGTTGAACGCCGGGTGATAGCCGATGCCGAACCGCAGCTCCTGAGCGGCCGCAGCGGGGTTCTGCACCGTGAGGGTATGGTGGACCGTCTTGCCCTCCAGCCGGAACGTGCTGGTCAGGACAAAATCAAAGGGGAAGCGCTCTGCTTTCATGGCGTCGTCCGCCCGCAGCTCCAGCTGGATGGTGTCACCCTCGGCCCTGAGCAGGGTGTGCTCCATATCCCGGGCAAAGCCGTGTTGACCGCCCCTGTAGGTCTTGCCGTTTGCGGTAAAGGTGCCGCCCGTCAGTTTGCCGGTCCAGGGGAAGAGAATGGGCGCGTGGCGCTTCCAGATGGCCGGGTCAGCCTGCCAGAGCATCTCTTCACCCGCCGCGTTTTTCAGGCTGACGGCCTCTGCGCCGTGGGTGTCCACCGTCAGGGTCAGAAACTCATTATGGATGGTTGCCTGCATGGTCATGCACTCCTTTTGCACAATATTTTCTGTGCCCAGTATACTCCTTTTGGCGCCAAAAGCCAAGGAGAAAAACGGACGTGGAAATGCCGGAAAGAAAACAGTAAAACTTTTGCAAAATGGGTTGCAAAATCCAGCCCGGCGTAGTATTATAACGTGGCTGAAAAAGCAGAATTTTTCAAAGAACGGAGGAGAAGCTTCCCGTATGAACAGCGACAGTAGCGATCACCCGAAACCACGCTTCTCCTGCGATGTGGACATGGCAAGTGTGTCTGCCGCGTCCTGAATTGCATGTGTCCTTGATACACCGCAGGAGCCTTTGGCAAGACGCGGTGTATTTTTTGTGCCCATTTTCAGGGGCAGACAAGGAGGCAACCCATGCAGAAGAAAAACTATGTACAGGAAATTCTGGACATCATCCACAGCGGCCTGCCGCAGGCGGAGCTGGCGGAAAAGCTTTCCGATTACCATGAAAACGACCTGGCCGACGCACTGGCCGACCTAACGGCGGAAGAACGCCGGAAGCTGTACGCCATCCTGGGCGTGGAGCAGGTGGCAGAGATCTTCTCCTACTTGGACGACGCGGAGCCCTACCTGAAAGAGCTGCCGCCGGAAGAGGCCGCGCAGGTGGTCTCCCACATGGACTCGGACGACGCTGTGGATGCTCTGGACGACCTGGAAGAAGAGGACAAAGAGAAGATCGTCCACCAGATGGACAAAGTGGATAAGGACGCCGCCGATGACGTCAAGCTGCTGCTCTCCTACGACGAGGACGAGATCGGCAGCTGCATGACCACCAACTACATCTGCATCCGCAAGGATATGACCATCCGGCAGGCCATGAGCGAGCTGGTGAAGCAGGCGGGCGAGAACGACAATATCTCGACCCTTTATGTGGTGGATGAGAACGAGCGCTTTTACGGTGCCATCGATCTGAAAGACCTCATCGTGGCCCGGGCGGACGACAGCCTGGAAAAGCTGATCGCCCGGTCTTACCCCTATGTGACCGACCACGAAAAGATCAGTGACAGCATTGACCGCATCGTGGACTACGCCGAGCGCAGCCTCCCCGTGCTGAACGAGAGCGGCAAGCTGCTGGGCATTATCACCTCGGCGGACGTTGTGGAGCTGGTGAATGACCAGATGGGCGACGATTACGCAAAGCTGGGCGGCCTGACCAGCGAGGAAGACCTGAACGAGGGCGTGTTCCAGAGCGTGAAAAAGCGCCTGCCCTGGCTGGTGGCGCTGCTCTTCCTCGGGATGCTGGTCTCCTCCGTGGTGGGTGCCTTTGAATCGGTGGTGGCAGTGCTGCCCATCGTCATCTGCTTCCAGTCCATGGTGCTGGATATGGCAGGCAACGTGGGCACCCAGTCGCTGGCCGTCACCATCCGGGTGCTGGTGGACGAGAACCTGACCACCAGCAAAAAGCTGCACCTGCTCTTCAAGGAAATGCGGGTGGGCCTGGTCAACGGTGCGCTGCTGGCCGTGATGGCGCTGGGCTTCCTGGGCGTGTATATCCACTTCTTCAAGGCCTATGCCTGGGGGCAGGCGTTTCTGCTCTCGGGCTGTGTGGGCATCTCCCTCATTGTGGCTATGGTCATTTCCAGTCTGGTCGGCACCGTGATCCCGATGCTGTTCCACAAGATCCACATTGACCCCGCTGTGGCCTCCGGCCCGCTCATCACCACCATCAACGATCTGGTGGCCGTGGTGGTCTACTATGGCCTTGCCATGATCGTGCTCATTGAGATGTTCCATCTGGGCTAAAATATCAATAAAGACAAAAAAGCTCCGGCGTCACCGGAGCTTTTTCGTTCCTTAAAATTGACTGGGAGAATAGCGTACTGTTACAACCAGAACCTGCCGCTGCATTTCATCAATGCGGAAAACAATGGTATAATTTTTGATAAGAAGCTGGCGGTAACCGCGATTGGCGTAAGTGCCATTACGCCGTTCCGGACAGCGGTGGGGGAATGTCTCCAGAGAGAAGATCGCATCTTCTAACTGCCCAATGAGGGTTTGCGCGGTTTCGGGTTCTACCAGTGTCTGGGCAACATAGGTGTAGATACTGTCTAAATCTTGCAGGGCGTGGGAAAGCAACTTAACGCTGTACTGTTCCAAAATGTTTTCTCCTCAATGACGAAAGAGCCTCATGCGCATCGTAAAGCTGGCCGGTCTGGGCATATTCAGCCTCGGCCTGCGAGATGGCAGCATCCACAGCAGCAGTCTCGGTCATGGCTTCGTAGGTCTCGATACTCATGACAACGAGGTCGCCATAACCATTTTTTGTGATGAATACGGGCTCTCTGCGGGCATGGCAGAGGTCAGAAATTTCAGTCGTGTTCCGTAAATCGGTAATGGGTCTAATTTGAGGCATAACAGCCACCTCCTCTTGTACATTATTATAGCATGATTCCGCGCAAAATAAAAGCGAAAGTAAACAAAAACACGCTTGGACGAAGAAACCAAGCGTGTTTTTGTTTACTTATTCTGGATCCAGTACCGCTGGGTCAGAGTCCCGTCGGAAGAATCAAAACACTCATCTTCCAGCACGCCGCCGTTGGCGCGGATGGTCTTAGCGGAGGCCACGTTGTAATGGTCACAGCAGATGCGCACTTTTTCGATGCCGTGTTCCCGGGCCTTTTCAAGGGTCAGGCGGAGCATCTGAATGGCGTAGCCGTGCTGACGTTCTGCCGGGCGGACGCTGTAGCCGATGTGCCCGCCGTAGGTGAGCAGGTAATCGTTGAGGTAATGGCGCAGGTTGGTCATGCCCACCAGGTGCTCCTGCTCGTCCAGGGCCAGATACTGGGTGGCGGGTACAAAGCCCGCCGGGGTGGTGGACGGGTCGTTCAAAGCGCGGATGTTGGCCAGCCAGGCGTCGAAATCGGGGTACTGGTCCAGCGCGGAGGTGCCGTCCATCCGGGAGCCGATGGCCAGAAACTCCTCCCGGTAGGCCATCACCTGTGCTTTGTCACCCTCGTCCGGTTCCCGCAGGTGAATCTTCCGGGGTGCGGTGCGCCGGGTGGCAGTGCGGAAATCCGGGGCTTTCATCAGGCCATGACGGTTGCAGTAAAAGTACAGCACGCCGGTGCCCCGCAGCGGGAAGCGGGCCGTGGCATCCCCCTCCGGGTAGAGCCTGACCAACTGCAACTTGTCTCCCGTGAGGTAGGCGATGAACGAGATGAAATGATCCTTTGTCATAGGGTGGTGGATGGTAACGAACAACTCGTCCTCCACCCGCTCCACGGTCAGCTGGTGGTGCTCGTCGGCGTCCTCCGCTTCCGCAATGTCCTGTGCAGGCAGGGTGATGCCGCAGCAGCTCACCACGGCCTGCCCGGTGGCGTGGAGCACATTGCCGCAGACGGGGCAGACATAGAGCTTGGAACGCAGGAGGTTGGCGGCCCGGTTCTGGTTGACCACGGGCTCTCCCTGCATCAGTTCCAGTACCGAGACGCCCAGCGCGGCCGCCAGAGGTTCCAGCAGGGAAATGTCGGGCAGGCCCTTGGCCGTCTCCCACTTGGAGATGGTCTTGGCGCTGACGGAAAGTTTTGCCGCTAATTCTGCCTGGGTGAGGTGTTTGGTTTCCCGCAGCTGTCGGATGGTGCTGCCGGTGACGTAAGTGTTCATGGGGCTATTTCCTCCTTTTCCTTGTACCCAGCGTACCATAGAAAAACACTCCGCGCAACCTACGCTGCGTGGAGTGTTTTGGAATCGGATTCTGCTCTTTATTCGTCGGTGTCGTTCTCGTCATCCGGGTCTTCGTCCAGCGCGATATTGAACACGGCCTTTTTCAGCTTGCCGCAGCCCTGTGCCTTGAGGCCGGATTTATAGGGCTCCCCGGCCAGATAGAGGGCAAAGCGGCCCTCGCAGAGCATTCCGGCAATGCTGGTGCCGGCGCTGCCCACGGTGATGTCCGCAGCCTCGTCGGCGGGTTTGGTGGGGGAGAACTCGCCCAGCGAAACTTCAAACAGCTCGCTGCCCTCGAGGTCGGTCTCAAGGGTCAGATGGGCGTCGTGCCGGACGAACGGCGCTTTCTCGCTCACCTGCGGGGTGACGGTGCTCACGGTGACAACGGCCTTGTCACCGTCGATGCGGGTCTTGCCTGTGGGCAGGGTGTTGATATCCCGGGCCATGACGTATTCAATGACGGTGTCTAGATTTTCGCTCATGCCCAGATAATTGGGGAGGTTGTTCAGGGTATCGTAGATCATAGGTTACTCTTCTTTCCGGGGCTCGGTGACAAGCTCCTTGATGGCGGGCACCACGCCGCCCAGGTTCTGCAGCTCGGAGGGAATGATGATCTTGGTGGCCTTGCCGTTGGCGACCTTGGCCAGTGCTTCCAGGCTGCGGAGGGCCAGCACCTTATCGTTGGGCATGGCCTCGTTCAGCAGGCGGATGGCGTCGGCGTTGGCTTTCTGCACCGCCAGAATGGCCTGTGCCTCGCCCTCGGCTTCCAGAATGCGCTGCTGCTTGACGGCGTCGGCCCGGAGGATGGCGGATTCTTTTTCGCCCTCGGCGGCAGTGATGGCGGCCTGTTTTTCGCCGTCGGCTTTCAGGATGACGGCGCGCTTCTCACGCTCGGCTTTCATCTGCTTCTCCATGGCTTCCTGGATCTCGCGCGGCGGGATGATGTTCTTGACCTCCACACGGTTGACCTTGATGCCCCACTTATCGGTGGCTTCGTCGAGGATGGCCGTGATCTTGCTGTTGATGGTGTCGCGGCTGGTGAGGGTGTGGTCCAGCTCCATCTCACCAATGATGTTGCGCAGGGTGGTGGCGGACAGGCTCTCGATGGCCGCGATGGGCTGGTTGACGCCGTAGGTGTAGAGCTTGGCGTCCATTACCTGGAAGAAGACCACCGTGTCGATCTGCATGGTGACATTATCGCGGGTGATGACCGGCTGGGGCGGGAAGTCCGCCACCTGCTCTTTCAGGCTGACCTTTTTGGCCACCCGCTCAATAAACGGGATCTTGACATGCAGGCCGGAGGCCCAGGTCTCGGAGTAGCTGCCCAGCCGCTCCACGACATAGACCATGGACTGCGGCACGATGACGATGTTGGTGATGACCACCAGCAGAACCACGAGGATGAGGGCGAGGATGACAAAAAACAAGACCATAGTTCGCTCCTTTGTTAATGAGTGGTTTCGGTACGGATGGGCTCCACGATGAGCAGGGTGCTGTGAATTTCCGTGACACGGCAGCTTTCGCCCGGGGCGAGGGTGTCACCCGGGGTGACACAGCGGGCGTTCCAGTCCACGCCGTCCAGCCGGACGCGGCCGGTGGCTTCCGCTGTCACGGGGGTCAGCACCGTGGCTTCCCGGCCCAGGTTGCGGTCGCCGTTGGTGGCGGTGGGGGCTTTGCGCAGCTTTTTGGCCAGAGGCTTAAAGGCCAGCAGGCAGAGGGCGCTGACGGCGATAAATACCGCCGCCTGCACCCGGAACGACTGCACCAGCAGGCAGCTGAGCAGGGCAGCGGCACTGCCCACGGCAAACCAGATAGAGACGAGATTCCAGGTCATGGCTTCCAGCACCACAAAACCGATGGCACACAGCAGCCAGAAGATGGGGTCGATGGAAACAGCCAGAGACATGCACATCCCTCCTTTGCGGGGTTTCTGGTTCTATTATAAAGCAGAAAGCCGGGTGAAGGTCAATGATTTTTTCATGAATTGTTGCGTGGGATACGAAATCCGGTCACTTGTAATCGTAATAGCTGTGGTTGGGGTTGTGACCTGCCTCTTCCACCACGATGGTGAAGCCCATGGGGTTCACCTCGGTATGCTTGCCGGAGGCCAGTGGCTCCACGATGATGTGCTCGGTGCGGTTGACGATGATCTCCGCCGTTTCCACCAGCCCAATGCGCTGGTAGTGGAGCACGCCGCCGTCCGCCCGCAGCACCCGCAGGGCACCCGAGTGGAACGCCTCGCAGGTGTGGCGGAGCTGCGCCAGCTGTGCCAGCACCGGGCGGAGCCGCTTCTCGTGGCTGTCCCAGCAGTAATAGCCGCGGTTGAACGGGTCGCGGTAGCCCTGCATCCCGATCTCGTCGCCGTAGTACAGGCAGGGCACGCCGGGCAGAGTGTAGATGATGGCGTAGGCCATCTTGAGCCGGAGGATGCCCTCTTCGTAGGCGTCGCCGGTCACGCAGCGGCCGCTCTGCCACTCCCGGCCCCGGCCATTGGCGGGCTCATCCGCAATGACGGTGAGGGCGCGTTCGGTATCGTGGGTGGAGAGGAAGTTGAGGGCCGTATCCATGGCCGGGGCCGGGTAGTGCTCACAGATGGTCATGATCTCGTTCATGGCCTGCTCGGCGGGCTTGCCTTTGACGAAATCCAGCACGGCATTTTTGAACGGGTAGTTCATCACGCTGTCCAGCCCTTTGCCCAGCAGGTAGGTGCGGCGCTTGTCAAAGCCGAACTTGGTGGTGGCATCCTCCCACACCTCGCCCAGCAGGAACTTTTCCGGGCCCACCCGCTTGACGGCGGCGCGCACTTTTTCAATAAAGCTGTCGGGCAGCTCGTCGGCCACATCCAGCCGGAAACCGGCTGCGCCCCGGCGGAGCCAGGTGTCGATGACGCCGCCCTCGCCCGTGACAAAATCGACATAGGAGGGGGTCTCCTCGTTGACTTCGGGCAGGGTCTCAAAGCCCCACCAGCTGCGGTAGCCGCCCTTGTACTTGGGGTCAAAATCGTACCAGCTGCGGTAGGGGGAGTTCGCGTCACGGTAAGCACCGCCCTCACCATAGCGGCCCTCCCGGTTGAAATACCGGCTGTCCGAGCCCGTATGGCTGAACACGCCGTCCAGTACGATGCCGATGCCGTATTTGGCCGCTTCCATGCAGAGGGCTTCAAAATCCTCGTTGGTGCCAAGCAATGGGTCTACGTTGAGGTAATCGGCCGTGTTGTAGCGGTGGTTGGAGTGGGCCTCAAAAATGGGGTTGAGGTAGAGGAAGTCCACCCCCATCTCGTGCAGGTAGGGGAGTTTGAGCTGGATGCCTTTCAGGTCGCCGCCGAAGTAGTCCTCGTTCAGGTGGCCGCCGATCTCGTTGGGCTGCCAGAACGGCTCCGCGTGCTTATCGGCCTGATAGAGCCGGTCCGGGAAGGGCATGGGCTTGTTCTCCACGCCCTCGCAGAAGCGGTCCGGGAAGATCTGGTAGAACACCTTGCCCTTGATGGAGTCCGGCGTCTGGAAGCTGGGCTCGTAAACGGTCAGCTGCCAGCTTTCGCCCTCCTGCCAGCTGACCACGCCGCAGTTGTCCGGCCCGCGGACGATGCGGCGGAAATCGGTGTAGAGGTCAAAGTAATAGAAGTACAGGCCCACGTCGCCCAGCGTGACGTCCACCGAAAAATGGTTCTGTTTGGGCGTCTGGCCGTCAAATTTCATCCGGTAATGGACGGGCACATCGTTCTTGCCCTCTTTCTGGATGACGAGGTGTGGGTCCACATAGCCCAGCTCTTCCGGGATGCAGAGGGACAGGTGCACCGTCTGCCCGGCGCGCACGGCACCAAAGGGCTGCTTGAAATAGGGGTCATAGCTGTTGAACAGACAAGACAAGGGAAGATCGATCCTTTCTCAAAAAACGCCCCGGAGCCGTTACACAGTCCGGGGCGATAAGATATGATACTACAGGAAAAGCATCGAGAAGACGCTTTTTGTGAAAACCGGGAACTTTACCCGGCTGCCAAGGGCTCTCCCTTTGGGAGAGCTGGCAATGCGAAGCATGGCCTGAGAGGGCTTACTTGACAGCGGAGGCGTGCCAGATGTCACGAGCGTAATCGAGGACAGCACGGTCCGCGCTGAAGATGCCGCTGTTGGCAATATTCTTCAGGCTCATCTGTGCCCACTTCTCGCGGTCAGCATACAGCTTCTGCAGGTCGGCCTGTGCACGGCGGTAATCCTTGAAGTCAGCCATGACCATATAGGGGTCGCTGCTGCGCAGGTTCTCGGTCACTTCGTGGAAGTTCTCGCCGTTCCAGCCGCGCTCCAGGAAGTTCAGAGCGGCATTGGCCACGTCATCGCCCATGATGAACGCGTTGGGGTGGTAGCCGACCCGCTTCAGGTTGTTGACCTCGGGGGTCAGCATACCGAAGATCAGCTCGTTCTCCTTGCCGGCGGCATCGGCGATCTCGACGTTTGCACCGTCCAGAGTGCCCAGGGTGATGGCACCGTTGAGCATGAACTTCATGTTGCCGGTACCGGAAGCCTCGGTGCCAGCCAGAGAGATCTGCTCAGAGACCTCGGCAGCGGGCATCAGGTGCTCGCTCAGGGAGACACAGTACTCTTCCAGATAGACCACGCGCAGCTTTTCGCGGACAGCGGGGTCGTTGTTGATGAGGTCGCCCAGCTTGCAGATCATCCGGATCATCTGCTTGGCCATGTAGTAGCCGGGAGCAGCCTTTGCGCCAAAGATATAGGTCTTGGGGATGAAATCTGCGTTGGGGTTCTCTTTCAGGTACAGGTACTGGGCAGCGATGTTCAGCGCGTTCAGGTGCTGGCGCTTGTACTCGTGCATCCGCTTGACCTGGCAGTCAAAGATGGAGTTGGGGTCGATGACCTGGCCGGTGCTCTTGGAGAGGTAGTTGGCAAAGTTCTTCTTGTTGTCCAGCTTGATCTCGTTCAGCTTCTTGAGCAGGGTCTTGTCGGTGGCGTACTTGTTCAGCTTGCTCAGGTCGGAAGCATCGTGCTTGTAGCCATCGCCAATGGTCTCATCCAGCAGCTTGCACAGCTCGGGGTTGGAGGCCAGCAGCCAGCGGCGGTAAGCGATGCCGTTGGTCACGTTCTTGAACGCCTGGGGCTTGAACAGGTAGTAATCGTGGAAGACGCTCTCCTTGATGATCTCGCTGTGCAGCTTGGAGACGCCGTTGATGCTGTTGGAGGTGTAAGCGCAGATGTTGGCCATGCGCACCTGATTGTCGCCGATGAGGGCCATATAATTGATCTTGCCCTCGTCGCCGGGGAATGCTGCCTCCAGCTTCTCGCGGGCACGGCGGTTCATCTCGACCACGATCTGGTAGATGCGGGGCAGGGTCATCTTGAAGATGTCCACATTCCACTTCTCCAGAGCCTCGGCCATAACGGTGTGGTTGGTGTAGGAGAAGACGTTCTGGCAGATCTCAAAGGCCTTATCCCAGCCAAAGCCGCACTCGTCCAGCAGAATACGCATCATCTCGGGGATGGCGAGGGTGGGGTGGGTATCATTCAGCTGGATAGCGACCTTGTCGGCCAGGTTCTCCAGCGTGCCGTAGGTGGCCAGGTGGCTCTGGACGATATCACCGATGGAAGCGGCAGACAGGAAGTACTGCTGGCGCAGGCGGAGGATCTTGCCCTCAACGTGGTTGTCGTTGGGGTACAGCACCTTGGAGATGAGCTCGGCGCTTGCGTTCTTGCTCATCGCGGTGTTGTAGTTGCCCAGAGAGAAGCTGGACATATCAAAATCGGGGGCCTTGGCCTGCCACAGGCGGAGCTTTGCCACGCCCTTGCCGTCGTAGCCCTGCACATACATATCGGAGGGCACAGCCATGACGCTGTTGTAGTTGGTGTGCTGGATATAATGGAAGCCGTGATCCCAGTTCTCGTGGATCTCGCCGTCAAAGCGGACTTCCACAGCCTGATCGGGGTGGCTCTTCAGCCAGACCTGACCGCCGGGCAGCCAGTTGTCGGCACGCTCCTGCTGCCAGCCGTCCACGATCTTCTGTTTGAAGATGCCGTACTCGTACAGGATGGAGTAGCCGGTGCCGCAGATGCCGGTGGTGGCCATGCCATCCAGGTAGCAGGCAGCCAGACGGCCCAGACCGCCGTTGCCCAGGCCTGCATCGGGCTCTTCCTCAAAAATGCTGTCGATGCTGATGTCGGCATCGGCCAGAGCTTTCTGTGCCACATCCTCGAGGCCCAGGTTGAACAGGCTCACTTTCAGGCTGCGGCCCATCAGAAACTCCATGCAGAGGTAATACACTTGCTTGGTGCCGGTGCCAATGGCACGGGACTGGAACTTTTTGTGGTTCTCGCTCATCATCTGGCGGCAGATCAGTGCCAGAGCACGGTAGATCTGCTGCTGGGAAGCAACACTCAGCTCCACGCCATATTCGCTGGTGAGCTTGTCCTGAAGAATTTTTGCAAATTCTTTTGTAGTCATAAATAACTCCTATCCGCACGAGTGCATAAATTTATTGAGTTTTCCGGAATAGGACACAATCCAATATACTCCCGCGTGTCCTTCACACAACGGTAATATTATAATCTGTTCCCCCGACGATTGCAAGAAAAAGCACCTATTTTTGCCGTAACTGCTATTTTTGGCCCTGAGTTTCTGACAAATCTGCCGAAATTTCAAAAATACCACTTTTTCTCGCACGGTATTTATATTATAATAGAGAGTACAGATGGGTGGCGCAGGGCCGAAACCGGGCGCGGAACAGCCTCTTTGGAGGGGTAATTCGGCCACAAACTCCACCCCAAATGAAAAAACCACAGAGAAAAGCTCCGCAAAGGGCGGGGTCCGGTACCGGAACCCCCGGGAACACGCCATTTTGCCCGGGAGTCCCGGCAGACACCCGCCGCAAGGAGCCGCAAAACCCTGTGTAAAGTGAGGATAGACGATGGTAAACAAAGTGAGAGTGACCATTGCGGGCGCGCCCTATGCGATCGCAACGACGGATACCGAGAACTACATCACCTCTCTGGCTAAGAAGCTGGATGAGGACATTACAAAGCTGCTGGACGACAACGGCAACCTTTCCCTGAGCAAGGCAGCGGTCTTCTGTGCCATGGATTATCTGGACGAATACCGCAAGAGCGCGGGCAGTGCTGAAAACATGCGCAGCCAGATCCAGGATTACATTGCCGATGCAGCCAAGGCAAAGCTGGCCGAGGATAAGGTCCGGGCCGAAAACGAGGTGCTTCAGCGGGAAAATGCTGCCCTGCGGGAGCAGCTGGCAAAGCTGCAGGCCAAAATGAAAGAGGCCGCTGCCCGGGAGCAGGCCGCCAAAGCCGAGGCAGGCAACTGAGGGACAGCTCTCAGATCCATTCTATTTAATAGGTACAGCAACATGCCGTCAAAAGGAGAGTTATGGCAAATATTGAGATCCTTGCCCCTGTGGGCAGTGAAGAAATGCTGCACGCCGCCGTATTCAGCGGGGCAGATGCGGTTTATCTGGGCTTTTCCGGCTTCAACGCCCGCACGGGCGCCGGAAATTTTGATGCCGACAGCCTGAAAGAGGCCGTCCGCTTCTGCCACGCCCGGGGCGTCAAGGTTCATGTGGCCCTCAACACCACCGTGTACGGCGGGGAACTGGCCTCTCTGTGCGATGCCATCCGGGCGGTGGCCGCCAGTGGGGCGGATGCGGTCATCTGCCAGGATCTGGCCGTGGCCACCCTCATTGGGAAGATCGCACCCCAGCTGCCCCGCCATGGCTCCACCCAGATGAGTGTCCACACCCTGCAGGGGGCGCTGGAGCTCAAGGAGCTGGGCTTTACCCGGGTGGTGCTGGCCCGTGAGCTGAGCTTGCCGGAGGTGGAGCAGATCACCAGGCACTGCGGCATTGAGACGGAGTGCTTCGTCCATGGCGCGCTCTGCATGTGCGTCAGCGGCCAGTGCTATATGTCGGCGTTTTTGGGCGGACGGAGCGGCAACCGCGGCTCCTGTGCAGGCCCCTGCCGCCTGCCCTTTGAGGCCAACGCCCTGCCCGAGGGCAAGCCCGGGCGGCTGCACCACCTCTCCCTGAAAGACAACTCCGTCATCGACAAACTGGACCAGCTGCAGGCCATCGGTGTGGCCTCTGCCAAGATCGAAGGCCGCCTGCGCACGCCGGAGTATGTGGCAGCGGCGGTCAGCGCCTGTCTGGCAGGCCGGGAGGGCCGTGCCTATGACCGTGACCTGCTGAAAAATGCGTTCAGCCGCTCCGGCTTCACCTCCGGCTATCTGGACGGGAAGATCGACGGCACGATGTTTGGCGTCCGCAGTGAGGCCGACGCCGAACTGACCAAAAAGACCCTGCCCGCCCTGCGGGAGCTCTACCGCCGGGAGCGCTCCCGGGTGCCCGTGCGGATGAAGCTGGAAATCGAAGAGGGCGGCGAGAAGCTGACCGTGACCGACGCCGACGGCAACAAGGCGTTTGCCTACGGCGATTTTGAGCCTCAGCCCGCCCGCGCCGACCCCACCGAGAGCCTGAAGCGGAGCCTCGCCAAGACGGGCGGCACCCCCTTTGCAGCGGAAAACATCGAGGTGGAGATGGACGAGGGCCCCTGGTTCGTGCCCGGCAGCACCGTGAACGAGCTGCGCCGGGAGGCGCTGGACGCCCTGCTCAAAAAGCGGGAGGTGCTGCGCCCCTGGCCGGTGCAGGATGTGGAGCTGGAGCCGCTGCCCCAGCGCACCCTGCCGCCCCACCGGACCCTCCGTGCCCGGTTTGAGCGCTGGGATCAGGTGCCGGAACAGGCTCTTTCCGGCGTGGAATATCTGATCCTGCCCATCGCGCAGGCCGACCGTGTCCCCCGCGAGTGGCGGGGCAAGACGCTCCTGGAGCTGCCCCGGGTCATGTTCGGCAAGCTGGAAGAGGACACCGCCCGCCGCGTCGCGGCCACCCAGGATGCAGGCTTTGCGGGCTATGAGGTGAGCAACATCGCCCACCTGCGGCTCTGCCGGGGCCTGCCCATGTCCGGCGGCTTTGGCCTGAACGTCACCAATCAGGTGGCGGCGCAGTTCTACGCGGACAACGGCCTTGGCTCGGTGCTCATCCTGCCCGAGACGAAAGACAGCGACATCAGCACCATTGCCCCCACCCATGCAGGCAAGCCGGTGCCCACGGGCGTGCTGGTCTACGGCCACATGCCGCTGATGGTCACCCGTGCCTGCCCGCTGCAGAACATCCACGACTGCGCCCACTGCGATAAGACGGGTACCCTGACCGACCGCAAGGCGAAAAAGTTCCCGGTGCGGTGCGGCATGGGCGTGCGTACCATCTACAACCCGGTGCCCATCTATATGGGCGACAAGCCCGGTGCCCTGACGGTGGACTACGGCGTGGCCTACTTCACGCTGGAAAGCAGGGAAGAGGCTGCTGCCATTCTGGACAATCTCCGTGTCCATGCACCCTTTGAGGGCGATTTCACCCGCGGACTCTATTTTAAAGGTACAAACTAAAACTCCTTCCGTCATCGCTGACGCGATGCCACCTCCCTCAAAGAGGGAGGCTGACCGTGAGGCGAGGCCCCCTCTGTGAGGGGGCTGTCACCGTAGGTGACTGGGGGAGTAGACTGAAACAATTAAAACGAGGTATACTATGGAACCCATCACTGTAAACTATAAAGTATTGGACCCCCGGGCGAAGGTGCCCGCTTATGCAACCCCCGGCTCTGCTGCTGCCGACCTGTGTGCCGTGCTGGACGAGCCCCTGACACTGGCCCCGATGGAGCGGGCACTGGTGCCCACCGGCCTTGCCATTGAGCTGCCCGGTGCCCACACCGTGGCGCTGGTCTATGCCCGGAGCGGCCTGTCCATCAAGCATGGCCTGTGCATGGCCAACGGCGTTGGCGTCATTGACAGCGATTATCGGGGCGAGCTGAAAGTGCCCATGGTCAACCTGGGCAAGGAGCCCTATACGATCCAGCCCGGCGAGCGGGTGGCGCAGCTCTGCATCGCACCGGTGTACACCGCCGCCTTTGCTCCGGTGCAGGAGCTGGGCGATACCACCCGCGGCGAGGGCGGCTTTGGCTCGACGGGAAAATAAACCTCTCAGTCACGCTTCGCGTGCCAGCTCCCCTGACAGGGGAGCCCTTGGCAGGCTGGGCAACAAAGTGCGAAACACTGAAAAATGATGTTACGGAAAATGCCGGGCCCTGCGGTGCAGGGCAGAAAGATATAAGATGAACTCCAAATTGATACTAGCTTCCGGCAGCCCCCGCCGGAAAGAGCTTTTGAGCCTGTACACGACGGATTTTGAAATCCATGTCAGCGATTTTGACGAGAGCGCCGTCACGGCAGATACCCCTGCCCGGCTGGTGGAAAAGCTGGCCCGGGGCAAGTGTCTGGCCGTGGCTGCCCGACACCCGGGGGATCTGGTACTGGGGTGCGATACCGTGGTGGATGTAAACGGGGAAGTCTTCGGCAAACCCCACAGTGTGGAGGACGCCAAACGGATGCTCCGGGCACTGTCCGGTGCCACCCATCAGGTACACACGGGCGTCTGCGTCTCGGACGGCGCACAGACCAAGAGCTTTGTGGACAGCTGCCGCGTGACGTTCTTCCCCATCTCCGAGGAAGAAATTGAGCGGTACACGGCCACAAAAGAGCCCTACGATAAGGCCGGAGCCTACGCCATTCAGGGCCGGGCAGCCCTCTGGCTGGACCGCATCGAGGGCGATTATTACACCATTATGGGCCTCCCCGTCAGCCGCACTGTCCGGCTCATCGAGCAATTTTGATGCACTGAAAATGAAAAATTGCCAAAAAACTTGACAAAACGCTTGAGAAAACAGCGTCTTGCGGCTATAATAATAGCGTGTTATTCTGCGATGGACAGCCGGACGGAATCTCGTCCGGTCTGCCGTGCGTTTTGGGAATAGAACTGGAAAGAATTTAAGGAGAGAGCTTCAGTATGAGTTTGTTTTCAAAAGATGTAGGGATCGACCTGGGTACTGCCAATACCCTGGTTTACATGAAAGGAAAAGGCATTATCATGCGGGAACCGTCCGTTGTGGCGGTGGACACCAAGACCGATGAGGTGCGCTGCGTGGGCGGCGAGGCCAAGGCGGTCATCGGCCGTACCCCCGGCAGCATCGTGGCGGTCCGCCCCCTGAAAGACGGCGTCATTGCGGATTTTGACATCACGGCCAATATGCTGGAAAACTTCCTGAAAAAGGCCTGCGGCAACAGCATGTTCTCCCGCCCCCGCGTGGTCATCTGCATCCCCTCCGGTGTTACCGAGGTGGAGCGCCGCGCCGTGCGTGAGGCAACCCTGAAAGCCGGTGCCCGTCAGGTCTCCGTGATCGAGGAGCCCATGGCTGCCGCCATCGGTGCGGGCCTGCCCATCAGCGAGCCCACCGGCAGCATGATCGTGGACATCGGCGGCGGCACGGCGGAGATCGCCGTGATCTCGCTGGGCGGCATCGTGGCTTCCCGCAGCGTCCGGATGGCCGGTGATATGTTCGACCAGGCCATCATCGCGTTCATCAAGCGGAAGTACAACCTGCTCATCGGTGAGCGTACCGCGGAGCAGATCAAGATCGAGATCGGTTCCGCCTACCCCATGGACCCCGAGATGACCATGGAGATCAAGGGCCGCAATCTGGTGGACGGCCTGCCCAAGAACATCGTGGTCCACTCCGAGGATGTGCGTGAGGCCCTGCTGGAGTGCCTGGTCAAGATTACCAGCGCCATCAAGGAGACGCTGGAGCGCACCCCGCCGGAACTGAGTGCCGATATCATCGACCACGGCATCACCCTGACGGGCGGCGGCGCTCTGCTGCGCGGCCTGGACCAGCTGATCCAGAGTGAGACGGGCATTGACGTCCATGTGGCGGAAGACCCGCTGGACTGCGTGGCCAAGGGCGCCGGCGCGGTGCTCGACCATGTGGATGTCCTGCACGATGTGCTGGATACCGACGGCGCACACATGTGATAAAGCGCGCGGATGGCTCCGGCTGTCCGCGCTTTTTTGCAATCGGAGGAAGCTCCCTTGAAAGATTTTTTCGATACCTGGAAATTTAAGATCCTCGTGGGCATCGCGGTGTTTCTGGCGGCCATCATGGCCTATGCCGGTGCCAATGGCCGCCTGACGGCCGCCCCGCAGGAGATTTTGAGCGTGGCGGTGGCCCCGTTCCAGCGGGCGGCGGCGGCGGTGAGCAATGGCGTTTCCTCCCTGTGGGAGAAGTACACCAACATCGACGCCATTCTGGAAGAGAACGAGAAGCTTACCACGGAAAACGCCGAGCTGCGCGGCCAGATGGTGGATTACGACAAGCTCAAGGCTGAAAACGAGGCCTACAAGGCCCTGACCAACATTCAGGAGCAGCACCCGGAGATGAGCTATGTTTCGTCGTTCGTCATCGGGCGGGACCCGCTGGATTCGTTCTACGGCTTCACGCTGGATCAGGGCAGCCTGGACGGGGTGGAGGCCAACGACGCCATCACCAGCGACGAGGGCTACCTGCTGGGCGTGGTGACGGAAGTAGACCTGACCAGCTGCAAGGTCATGACGATTTTGCACCCCAGCTTCAACGCGGCGGGCGTGGTGTCCCGCACCCGGGACAACGGCATCATCACGGGCAGCGCGGATTACGCCGCCGAGGGCCTGTGTATCCTCTCCAACCTCTCCCGCAGTACCCTGACCAAGGCCAACGATCAGGTCATCACCACCGGTTTGGGCGGCGTGTTCCCGCCGGATGTGCTGGTGGGCGTGGTGCAGGAGCTGGTGCCGGAAGCCAGCGGCAAATCCACCATCGCGGTGATTAAGCCCGGCGCGGACCCCCGTACCGTCAAGCATGTGTTTATCATTACCAATTACTGATAGGAGGAGCCTGTCTATGGAATCACGCCGCAAGCGCAAAAGCAGCCAGATCTTCAAATGGGTCTGCTATACGCTGCTGATGCTGCTGTGTACGGTTTTGCAGACCATGCCCGGGCTGTTTCAGCTGGGGGCGGCAAAGCCGCTCTACCTGCTGCCGCTGGCACTGGCGGTCTCCGTGTTTGAAGGAGAGTTTGCCGGGGCTATTTTCGGCGCGGTCTGCGGCCTGATGTGGGACTACACGGCGGGCCGAACCGTGGGAATGCTGGCACTGGAGCTGATGATCCTCAGCTTTGCCGTCTCCGCCGTGGTGCAGCTCTACCTCAAGGACACCGCTCAGAACTTTTTGCTTATCGCGGCGGGGTGCGCGGTGCTGGTGCTGGTCTGCGACTGGCTGTTCTTCTATTACATGCCGGGCTACAGCGGGGCGTGGAACCGCTTTTTGTGGTTCGTGCTTCCCAGCGCGGTGCTGAGCATCCCGGTCAGCCTGCCCATCTATTGGGCGGCGCGGAAGATCAGCATTGAATTCAAGATCGACAACGGCGTGGTCTGAGTGCTGCGGCTCCGCAGCCTGCCCCGCCGGGAGGAAACCAGATGAATTTGGACGAACACAAGACCGTTATGCGCCGGATGCGGCTGCTCATCGCCTTTGCGGCGGTTATCGTGGGGCTGTATGTGTTCCGGCTGATCTTTCTGCAGCTGGTCAACGGCGACAGCTTCAAAGCCCGCGCCACCAACACCACGGACTATCATTTTACGGTCACGGCGGCCCGCGGCGACATCGTGGACAGCGAGGGGAAACGGATCGCGGCCAGCACCACCAGCTACAATGTGGTGCTCAGCAAGCTGCTGATGGGCGGCGAGGATCTGGACGCCATGCTGCAGCGGATCGTGGAGCTGCTGGAGCAGAACGGCGAGAGCTGGAACGACTCCCTCCTCATCAGCGAGCCGGATGCCAACGGCCACTACACGTTTACGGCTGCGGAGGACAGCACCAGCGATCAGAAGAGCCTTGCCAACATGAAAGAGGGCCTGGGCCTGCAGCAGTACGCCACCGCTGATGACGTGATGGAAAAACTGGTGGAGGACTATGACCTCAGCGCCTACTCCCTCCACTGGCAGCGGGTGCTGGGCGGCATCCACTATGAGATGCAGCAGCAGGCGTTCTCCAACGTCAACAACTTTGTCATGGCCGAAAACGTCAGCGATGTGACCGTGGCCACCATCAAGGAAAACAGCCTCTCCCTGCCCGGCGTGGAGATCGTGGAGACCTCCACCCGCAGCTATGAGCAGGGCACGGTGCTGCCCCATGTGCTGGGCCGGGTGGGCAAGATCACGGCGGAAAAGTGGAAAGTGACCGATGAAAACGGCCAGACCACCTATCCGCTGCGGGATAAAGGCTACAATATGAACGATGTCATCGGCATCTCGGGCCTGGAATCGGCCTATGAGGATGAGCTGCGGGGCAAGGATGGTGTGGAGACCATCACCCGCAACTCGGATGGCGTCATCGTCAGCACGGCCATGACCACGGTGCCGGAGCCGGGCCACACCGTCCAGCTCACCGTCAACAGCGATTTCCAGAAAGCGGTGGAGCAGGCGCTGGGCAAAAACATTGATATGATCAGCCGGGCCTACGGCACCGATGGTGCCCGGGCCAATGCAGGCGCGGTGGTGGTGCTGGATGTCAAGGACGGCAGCGTGCTGGCCTCCGCCAACTACCCCAGCTTTGACCAGAACCTCTACGCCACCCAGTACAGCGAGTACAGCGCCGACCCCGGGATGCCGCTGTTCAACCGGGCGCTGCAGGGCCTGTACACCCCGGGCTCGACCTATAAGCCCTCGGTGGCCGTTGCCGCGCTGGACACCGGCGTCATCAACCGGTATTCCACGGTATACTGCAACGGCGTGTACAACTACTTCCAGGATTACCACCCCAAGTGCACCCGCCACGGCCACACGGGCAACATCGACGTCATCACGGCCATCAAATGGAGCTGCAACATCTTCTTCTACGATGTGGGCCGCCGGGTGACCAGTGACGTCTACGACGCTTATGCCTATAAGCTGGGCCTGGGCCAGCGCACGGGCGTGGAGGTCAGCGAGGCACTGGGCCGCCTGACCACGAAAAACGACTCCAACTACACGGCCTCGCTGGAAGTGCAGGCCGCCATCGGCCAGGGCAACACGGTCATCACGCCGGTGCAGCTGGCTACCTATGCGGGCACCATCGCCAACCGGGGCACCCGCTACCGTACCCACTTTGTCAAGTCCATCCTGGACACCAACACGGGCAAAGTCCTGCAGGAGACCCAGCCGGAGGTCATGGATGTCATCGAAGACCGGGGCGATACCTTTGACCTGGTGCAGCAGGGCATGATGGGCGTGGCCCAGACCATCCCGGCACTGGCAAGCTATCCCTACACCGTCGCCTGCAAAACGGGCAGTCCCCAGCGCAGTGAGAGCTACTACGCCGGCAGCACCCGCAAGCATTACACCAACGCGACGATGATCGCCTATGGCCCGGTGGAAGACCCGCAGATCGCCATTGGCATCGTGGTGGAATACGGCGGTGCCGGTGCCCGTACCGGCCAGCTGGTGGCGGATATTTTTGATGCCTACTTCGCCATGCAGAACGGCACCCTGACGGTGGACGAACCCGAGACCGCCGACCCGGCGGTAGACGATCCGAAGACAGAGGCTGTGGACGGCGACGCCGCAGCCGATGAGACGGACACGGCAGGGGAGACGACTCCCGCGCCGGAACCCGCGGCGGCTCCGGCGGCATAAGGCGCTGTCATGCGGATTTGGTGGAAAAACCAGAAAAACCAGCGGAAATGCCCAAAAAACAGTTGTAAAATGACGGAAACTGTGATAATATGATATATGCAATACAATGCCCTAGAGAGAAAATAGAGCCGGGCGAGGTAAAAGGAGAGGTTGACCGATGACGATTGCACTGATTGCGCATGACTCCAAAAAGGAGCTGATGGTTCAGTTCTGTACGGCGTACTGCCGGATTTTGAGCCAGCATAAATTGGTGGCCACCGGGACGACTGGCAAGATGATCGCAGAGGCCACGGGCCTGCAGGTACAGCGTTTCCTGGCAGGGGTTCAGGGCGGTGACCAGCAGATCGCGTCCCGCATTGCCTGCAATGAGGTGGACCTGCTGCTGTTCTTCCGCGACCCCATCAATGCAAAGCCCAGCGAGCCCAATGAGATGACCCTGCTGCGCCTGTGCGATGTGCACAACATCCCCATGGCCACCAACATCGCCACCGCTGAGGTGCTCATCCACGGCCTGGAGCGCGGCGACCTGGATTGGCGTGATATCGTCCACCCGCAGCAGTCCGTGTGATCATTCAATCAATAAAAAAAGCAAAGGCTCTGGATCGCAAGACCCAGAGCCTTTTTGTGTGCGTCAAACGTTAAAATCCGCGGCCATCTCCTGCACATCCTCCGGGGTGAAAGACCCCAGCGGCAAGATGAGCCGGGCCAGGATATCCTGCGGCAGGGCGGCAAGAGCATCGCTCTCGTCCTGGGCAGGGTCTTCCGGCGGGTAGATATGGCTGATGCCGTCGGCCCCGGTCTCCACCTGGGCAAAGTGCCCGGTGGCGATGTACTGGATGCCCAGTTTGTCTGCCGCCGTCAGCAGGGCAGAGAGGCGGGCGTCCACAGGAGGGACTCCCTGTGCGGCCAGCGCCTCGGCGTTGAGGGTGGCACACTCGATGCCAAGGGCCTTTGCGGCCTCTTTTGCGGACTGCACCAGAGGCTCTTCTTCGGCAGAGAGCTTCACGACGGCACCCACTACCGCAAAGCCCTGCTGCTGCAAAATACGGACGGCTACTTTGGCTGCCGTGCCGCCGCCCAGGCCTACCAGCACTTTGTCCTGCTGCTCGTAGGTATCAAACCCGCTGCCGGGCAAAAAAGTGTCGCTCATCGTCCCTGCCTCCCGCCATGTGCCTGGCTCTGTGCCACGGCCAGCTGGTCGCAGCGCTCGTTTTCCGGGTGGCCCGCGTGGCCCTTGACCCAGACGTATGTGAGTTTGTGCCGTGCTTCCTGCTCCAGTGCCTGCTCCCAGAGGTCCGGGTTCAGGGCAGGGGAGCCATCGGATTTTTTCCAGCCCCGGCGCTTCCAGCCCTTGGCCCAGCCTTTTTCCAGCCCGTTGATGACATACTGGCTGTCGGAGCACAGGTGCACTTCGCACGGCTCCTTGAGCTGGCGCAGGGCCTCGATAAAGGCCGTCAGCTCCATCCGGTTGTTGGTGGTGCTGGCGTCGCCGCCGCTGAGCTCTTTTTCGTACACTTTGCCATTGAACCGATACCGCAGCACCGCGCCCCAGCCGCCGGGGCCGGGGTTGCCGCTGCACGCGCCGTCGGTGTAAATTTCAACCTGTTTCATGCGTTTCTCCCGGTGTGTAAATTTTTACTGCTTCTATTTAGAGCCATTTTACACGTTCTGTCAAGAGGAAAGTGCATAGAGCCCGCCCGGCCTGCCAAACCTTGGAATTGACAAAAACGCTGAGAAATACTATACTGATGGCAACGAAATGCGTATAGGGGCGCGCTGTAAGTGCGCGCTCACAGCGTTCCCGGATAAGTGCCGCGGTCGCATCGAACAGATGGACTGGAAAGGCAGAGAGCTTGTTTCGGAACCACCAGCAGGCTTTAAAAAAGGCGCTGACAGGATAAATTCTATACGGATGCATCCAACGGAAGCAGATGCTTATTTTATGCTTCCCTGTGCAGAAAAGACGGCCGCTCCCGGGTGGGGGTGGGCCGTGTTCTGCGATTTGTTTTTTGGAGGTACGAATGGCACAGGTTAAAGAACAGAACCCCGCGCCCGCCCAGAACCGGGCCAGTGACAACAGCGGCGAGAAGCGCCCCCGCACCCGCCGCCCCTATTATTCGCGGCGTCCCCGCCGCCCGCAGCAGCCCAAGGAGGCCGCTGTGCCCATCCACATCTATCCGCTGGGCGGCCTGGGGGAAGTGGGCAAGAACATGACCGTGTACGAGTGCTGCGGCGATATGATCATTGTGGACTGCGGCCTCGTCTTCCCGGACAGTGATATGTTCGGCGTGGACATGGTCATCCCCGATTTCACGTTCGTGGTACAGAATAAGGATAAGATCAAGGGCCTGCTCATCACCCACGGCCATGAGGACCACATCGGCAGCATCCCGTATCTGCTGCAGAAATTTGATCTGCCCATCTACGGCACCCGCCTGACCTGCGGCCTCATCAAGAACAAGCTGGAGGAGTTCGGCCTGGCCGGCAAGACCAAGTTTGTGGAGATCGTGCCCAAGCAGAAGCTCAAGCTGGGCTGCTTCACGGTGGAGCCCATCCATGTCAACCACTCCATCCCGGACTCGGTGGCCTTTGCCATCGACAGCCCGGCAGGCACCATCATCCAGACGGGCGACTTCAAGATCGATTACACCCCGCTGGCCTGCGGCCCCACCGACCTGACCACCCTCTCCGAGTACGGCCAGAAAGGCGTGCTGGCCCTGCTGAGCGATTCCACCAACGCGGAGCGCCCGGGCTTTACGGCCACGGAGCAGAAAGTGGCGGCAGGTGTGCGCAGCCTGTTTGCCCGCGCCCAGAACAAGCGCATCATCATTGCGACGTTCGCCTCCAACATTTACCGCGTGCAGCAGATCATTGATCTGGCTGTGGAGGATGGCCGCAAGGTGGCGTTCAGCGGCCGCAGCATGGTCAACAACACGGCCATGGCCCAGGAGCTGGGCTATATGCACATCCCGGAGGGGACTCTCATCAGCGTGGATGAGCTCAACCAGTACCCGCCGGAGCAGGTGGTTCTGGTGACCACGGGCAGCCAGGGCGAGCCCCTGAGCGCCCTCTCCCGCATGGCCTCCTGCAGCCACCGTCAGGTGCGGGTGGGCCCCGGCGATTTCATTATCATCTCGGCCAAGCCCATCCCCGGCAACGAGAAGAGCGTGACCAAGATCGTCAACGGCCTGCTGCTGCTGGGCGCGGAGGTCATCTACGAGGGCATGTACGATGTCCACGTTTCCGGCCACGCCTGCCAGGAGGAGCAGAAGCTGATGCTCACCCTGACCAAACCCAAGTATTTCCTGCCCGTGCACGGCGAGTACAAGCAGCTCAAAAAGCACGCCATGACCGCCGCCAGCCTGGGCATCCCCACCAGCAACATCCTGATCGCGGAGAACGGCTCCAACGTCATCCTCAGCCGGGATGAGATCAAGCTGGGCGAGCCTGTCACCGCCGGTGCCGTCATGGTGGACGGCCTGGGCGTGGGTGACGTGGGCAATGTGGTCCTGCGGGACCGCAAGCACCTCTCCGAGGACGGCCTCGTCATCATCGTGGCCACTGTGGACAGCAAGACCGGCCAGGTACTGGCTGGCCCCGACCTCGTCAGCCGCGGTTTTGTCTATGTGCGGGAGAACGAGAGCCTGATGGACGGTGCCCAGAGCATTGTGGAATCGGCGCTGGACCGCTGCGTGGAAGAGCATGTGCGGGATTGGAACAGCGTCAAGACCCGTGTGCGCGAGGCGCTGAGCAGCTATATCTATCGCCGTACCAAGCGCAGCCCCATGATCCTCCCCATTCTGATGGAGGTCTGATCGACCGGGCCCTGCTGTGCAGGAGCAGGCCCGCCAGGAGGCATATGATCTGATGAAACAAAAACCAAGATGGACTTTGGAGATGCTCACCGCCTGTCTGGCGATTCTGTGTGTCCTGCTGATGCTGGTATTGCTGGTGCAGCGCCCAGCCATCTGGCCGGTACTGGTGGTGCTGGCAGCGGCCTGGTGCATTGGCATGGGCCTGTTCCGCTACCGCCTCCGCAGCCAGCTGGCACGCTGGGTCTGTGGCGGCGACTTTACAAAATCGAAAACAAAATTCAGCCTGGAACCCCTCTCCCAGCCGGTGGTCCTCCTCTCGGGGGAAACCGTGCTCTGGTACAATGACCAGTTCCGCCAGCGGATGCTGGGCGGGCAGGACCTGCTGGTGAGCCGGGTGCAGAAAGTCATCCCCGGGCTGGATCTGCAGCAGGCCCGCACCCAGGAGGGCCAGCAGCTGACCCTGGCCGATGGCGTGTGGTCTGCCCACAGCTCCACCGTGCCCGGCGATGCGGAAACGATGACGCTGGTGGTCTTCAATGAGGAGACCGCCCTGCGCCGGGTGGAGGCGGAGTATAAAGCCAGCCGCCCGGGTTACCTCGTCTTTCTGGTGGATGGCTACGACGATGTGTTCAGCGACATGCTGGACAGTGAGCGCGCCCGCCTGCTGGAGGGCATCAACCGGGTGCTGGAAGAGATGATCGGCCGGGGCACGGGCTTTTTGCGCCGGGTAGCCAGCGGCCGCTACATCGCGGTGGTGGAGGAGCGCCAGCTGGAGCAGTTTGCCAAGCGGGGCTACGACGTGCTGGATAAAATCCGCGCCCTTGACCCCAGTGTGAACCTGTCCCTCTCCATCGGCATTGGCCGCGGGGCCAAGACCCTGCGGGAGGCCCAGGACATGGCTGTGCAGGCACTGGATATGGCCCAGGGCCGCGGCGGCGACCAGGCCGCCGAGATGACGCCGGACGGCTTTACGTTCTACGGCGGCGTCAGCCATGGCGTGGAAAAGCGCAGCAAGGTGCGCAGCCGCATTGTGGCCGACCAGCTGGTCAAGCTCATCAAGGAGGCGGACCATGTGGTCATCATGGGCCACCGGATGAGTGACCTGGACGCCATCGGTTCTGCCGAGGGTGTGCTCCGCATCTGCAAAATTTGTGATGTGCCGGCCGTTATCGCGGTCCGCCGGGATGCCACGCTGGCGTCCAGCCTGATCAATGCTCTCGTTGCCGCCGGGCAGGAGGACGATTTCATCGACCCCAAAGGTGCACTGCCCATCATCTCCAAGCGGACGCTGTGCATCGTGGTGGATACATACCAGGTCAATCTGGTAGAGAGCAAAGAAATTCTCGAAAAATGCGGCAAGGTGGCCGTCATCGACCACCACCGCAAGGGCGTGGGCTTTATTGAGAACCCGGCCCTTGTCTGCCACGAGCCATACTCCTCCTCTGCCAGTGAGCTGGTCACGGAGCTTTTGCAGTATGTGGGCGAGCGGGATGACAAGCCCAACCGGGTGGAAGCGGAGGGCCTGCTGGCCGGCATCATGCTGGATACGAGAGACTTTACCCTCCACACCGGCGTGCGGACCTTTGAGGCCGCGGCCGCCCTCCGCCGCTATGGCGCGGAGACCGAGCGGGTGCGCCAGCTGTTTGATGTGACCATGGTGGAGTACAACGCCAAGGCCGACCTTGTGGAGGCGGCCCAGATGTACAAAAACTGTGCCGTCTCGGTGAGCGGGGAAGTACCCCCGGAGGCCAGGGTAGCCATTGCGCAGGCCGCCAACGACCTGCTGACCATCCAGAACGTGGAGGCCAGCTTTGTGGCGGTGCAGGTGGGCACGGGCGTGAACATCTCGGCCCGGAGCCTGGGCGCGGTCAACGTGCAGGTCATCATGGAGTCTCTGGGCGGCGGCGGCCACCAGACCATGGCGGCGGCACAGCTCAAGCATATCACCCCGGAGGCGGCCCGGGCACGCATCCAGACCGCCATCGACCAATACCGCGAATCCCAGAAGAAGACTTCTTCCGAGGCGAACGCGGAACCAAAGAAAAAGGATAACAAGCCATGAAGCAGTATGATTATCTCATCGTGGGCGCGGGCCTGTACGGCGCGGTGTTTGCCCATGAGGCCAAAAAGGCAGGAAAGCGCTGCCTCGTCATTGATAAGCGGGACCACATTGCGGGCAACATCTACACCGAGAGCGTGGAGGGCATCCATGTCCACCGCTACGGTGCCCATATTTTCCACACCAACAACAAGGCTGTGTGGCAGTATGTGAACCAGTTTGCAGAGTTCAACCGCTATACCAACAGCCCGGTGGCCAACTACCACGGCGAGATCTACAACCTGCCGTTCAACATGAACACGTTCAATAAGATGTGGGGCGTGGTGACTCCCGCCGAGGCAAAAGCAAAGATCGAGCAGCAGCGGGCCGAGGCAGGCATCACCGAGCCGAAGAACCTCGAGGAGCAGGCCATCAGTCTGGTGGGCACCGATATCTACGAGAAGCTCATCAAGGGCTACACTGGAAAACAGTGGGGCCGCCCCTGCACCGAGCTGCCCGCGTTCATCATTAAGCGGCTGCCCGTCCGTTTTACCTACGATGACAACTATTTTAATGCCCTGTATCAGGGGATCCCCAACGGCGGCTACACGGCCATGGTGGAGAAGATGCTGGACGGCGTGGAGATTGAGCTGGGTGTGGATTACCTGGCCCGCAAGGCGGAGCTGGACAAGCTGGCGGATCAGATCGTCTACACGGGCCCGGTGGACGCCTACTTTGATTACAAGCTGGGTGCTTTGCAGTACCGCAGCGTCCGCTTTGAGACGGAGGTGCTGGACACCGACAACTATCAGGGCAACGCCGTGGTGAACTACACCGACGCCGAGACACCCTACACCCGCATCATTGAGCACAAGCACTTTGAGTTTGGCACCCAGCCCAAGACCGTTATCAGCCGGGAGTACAGTGCTGAGTGGAAAAAGGGCGACGAGCCGTACTACCCCGTCAATGATGAGAAGAACGGCGCCTTGTATGCTGCCTACAAGCAGCTGGCCGACGCGGAGCCGGGGGTCATCTTCGGCGGCCGCCTGGGCGAGTACAAATACTACGATATGGACAAGGTCATTGAGGTGGCACTGAGCGTCGCGGAGAAAGAGCTTGCCGAATAATTGCAATTGCGGTATACTAGAGCTACAAAACTGCACCGGTTCTCCGGTGAGAAGTGAGGGATAACATCATGAAAGTGATTCTGAAGCAGGACGTCAAGGGCATTGGCAAAAAGGACGAGATCCATGAGGTCTCCGACGGCTACGCCCGCAACTTTCTGTTCCCGCGCAAGCTGGCCGCTGTGGCCGACGCCAGCGCGGTGAATATTGCCCGCGGCAAGGAAGAGGCTGCGGACTTCCATGAGGCAGAGAACGTGGCCGCTGCTCAGGCAGTGGCTGCGAAGATCAACGGCAAGACCGTGACGATCAAGGCCAAGGGCGGCGCTTCCGGCCGCCTGCACGGCAAGGTCACCGGCAAAGAAGTGGCGGCAGCCCTCTCCGAACTGGCCGGCACCGCCATTGATAAAAAGAAGATCGAGCTGGAAACCAAGGACATCAAGGACGCTGGCGTTTTCAACGCCAAAGTCCGCCTGCATGTCGGTGTGGTGGCTTCGTTCAAAATTCAAGTGGAAGTGGAGCAGGCCTGATCTGAAAAAGCCTGTCTGCGCCCCCTCACGGCAGGGGGCGCTTTTTGTAGTATGAGACCCAGAGGAAACGATCATGCCGAACGAACGACATTACTCCAATGAACTGAATCTGGAAAGCGTGGGCATCAATCTGCCCTACAACATGCAGGCCGAGCAGAGCGTGCTGGGCGCGGTGCTGCTCAAGCCGGAGACACTGACCGACCTGGTTGAGATCATCCGGCCTGAGATGTTCTACACCCGGCAGAACGCCCAAATTTATTCGGAAATGCTGCGGCTGTTCACCAGCGATCAGACCATTGATTTCGTCACCCTGCTGGACGCGGTCATCTCAGACGGCGTGTTTCCCAGCGCGGACGAGGCGAAAGTCTACCTGACCGGCCTGGCCGAGACGGTGCCCAGCATCTCCAACGTGAAAGCCTACGCCCAGATCGTGCAGGAAAAATATCTGGTCCGCCAGCTCATGGGTGTGGCGAAAGATATCTTGCAGGATGCGGGCGACGAGCCGGACGCGGACCTGCTGCTGGAAAACGCCGAGCAGCGCATTTATGAGATCCGCTCCGGGCGGGATTCCAGCGCCCTGACGCCCCTTTCTTCCAGCATGGTGGAAACGCTGACCAATCTGCAGAAGATCAGCGGCCCGGATGCCGATAAGTACAAGGGCATCCCTACAGGCTTCCGCCTGCTGGACACCGTGCTCACCGGCCTTGGCCGCGGCGACCTGATTATTCTGGCTGCCCGCCCCGGTATGGGCAAGACCAGTTTTGCGCTGAACATTGCCACCCGTGTAGCCATGCAGCAGAAAGTACCGGTGGCCATCTTCAGCCTCGAAATGACCAAGGAGCAGCTGACCAACCGGATCCTCTCGGCGGAGGCCGGCATCGACAGCCAGGCGTTCCGCACCGGCGCCCTCCGGGCGGAGGACTGGGAGTACCTGGCCCTTGCCACCGAGAAGCTCCATGACGCGCCCATTTATATGGATGACACCTCGGGCATCACCATCACCGAGATGAAAGCCAAGATCCGCCGGGTGAACCAGGACCCCAGCCGCCCCAATGTGGGCCTCATCGTCATTGACTATCTGCAGCTGATGACCACGGGCCAGCGCACCGAGAACCGTGTACAGGAGATCAGCTCCATCACCCGAAACCTCAAGATCATGGCCAAAGAGATGAATGTGCCCATCATTGCGCTGAGCCAGCTGTCCCGTGCGGTGGAAAAGCAGGGCAACAACTCCTCCCACCGCCCCCAGCTGTCCGACCTGCGTGATTCCGGTTCCATCGAGCAGGACGCCGACTGCGTGCTGTTCCTCTACCGTGATTCCTATTACGCCAGCCAGAACCCGGACGGTGCCGAGGTGGACGCCGACACGGCCGAGTGCATCGTGGCCAAAAACCGCCACGGTGAGACCAGTACCGTGCCGCTGGGCTGGGATGGTGCCCACACCCGCTTTATGGATGTGGACTTTAAACGCTGATGAAACACGACGATTTTTCCGGCATTTTGCAGCGTGTCCGCGCGTTTTGCGAGGCTGAGGCTCTGCTGACGCCGTTGACAGCCGGAAAGCCGCTGCACTTGGCCGCGGCGGTGTCCGGCGGGGCTGACAGCATGGCCCTGCTGCACCTGCTGCTGGCCTTACAGGCAGAGTCCGGTTTTGTGCTGAGTGTCTGCCATGTCAACCACGGCCTGCGGGGGGAGACGGCCGACCGGGACGAAGCTTTTGTGCGGGAGGCCTGCGCGGAGCTGGGCCTGCCGCTGCGGGTCTTCCGCCCGGCGGAGGTTGGCTTTACGGTGCCGCCCCATGCCGGGGAGGATTGGGCCCGCCGCCTCCGCTACGCCTGTTTTGAACAGCTGCGGCAGGAGGGGATAGACTGCATTGCGACGGCCCATACTGCAAGTGACCAGGCAGAGACGCTGCTGTTCCGGCTGGCCCGGGGCACCGGGCTGCACGGGGCAGGGGGCATCCGCCCCAAACGCCCCGGCTACTGCCGCCCTCTGCTGGGCCTGACCCGGGCAGAGACGGAGGCTGTCTGCATGGCCCGCGGGCAGCGCTGGGTGACGGACGAGACGAACACGGGGGACGACTACGCCCGCAACCGCCTGCGCCACGCCGCCCTCCCGGCTCTTGGCTCGGTCAACGAGGCGGCGGAGGAAAATCTGGCCCGCTTTTGCGAGAAAGCCGCCCGGGCAGACGCCTATTTTGCCCGGCAGGCGGCGACACTGCTGGAAGAGGCCGGGCAGCGGCTGCCCCCAAAGCTCCCCGCCGGGGCGCGGTACGCGCGGGAGGCCGGGGAGGGCGTCTGGGCGCTGGAGCCATTGCAAAAGGCCGACCCGCTCATCCTGGAAACCGCCCTCCACAGTCTGACGGCCCCGGTGCGGGACGCCGAGGAAAAATACATCCGCCTGCTGGCAGCGCTGGTGCGGCGCGGCAGCGGGGCGGTGCAGCTGACCGGTGAGATCCGGTTCCGCGCCGGGGAGGGGACATTCTGGCGGGAAAAAACGCCGGATGCCTGCCCGGAGAACACCGGATTTTATGAGCCGTTTTTCCCCACGGATGGGGCCGAATATCCCCTGCCCGGAGGCCAAAAGCTGAAAATCCGGGTGGTTCCGGCCCCATTTGAAGAAAAAATACAGGGTGTTCATAAAAAAGACTTAAAAAATCAAGCGGATTATGCTAAAATAACTACGTTGTATCCTGCTCTTGTTCTGCGCTGCCGTCAGCCGGGAGACCGTTTCCACCCGGCAGGCCGGGGCGTGGGCAAGGAGCTGCGCAAATGGATGAACGAGGCGGGGATCCCGCCCCGGCAGCGGGCTGGCCTGCCGCTTCTGGCAGCAGGCAGCGAGGTGCTTTGGGTCCACGGCACAGGCTTTGCCGCTGGCCTTGCCCCGGATGCGGGCAGCACGCTGGTTTTGCAATTGAAACTGCAAACAATGGAGGAAGTAGAATCATGAGTATGCATGACGATATCAAGAACGTTCTGGTTTCCGAAGAAGAGCTCAAGGCCAAGGTGCGGGAGCTGGGCGCACAGATCAGCAGGGACTATGAGGGCAAAAACCTTGTTCTCGTTTCCATCCTGAAAGGCTCCGTGGTCTTTATGGCCGACCTGATGCGGGCGGTGAGCATCCCCTGCAGCATTGATTTCATGGTCGTGTCCAGCTACGGCGGCAGCAACACCAGCAGCAGCGGCCTGGTCAAGATCATCAAAGACCTGGACGGCGACCTGTCCGGCAAGGACGTGCTGATCGTGGAGGACATTCTGGACACGGGCATCACCCTCTCCAACCTGGTGCCCATGCTCAAGATGCGCCACCCCAATTCCGTGAAGATCTGCACCATCCTGGACAAACCCAGCCGCCGCAAGGCTGACATCAAGCCGGATTACGAGGGCTTCCAGGTGCCGGATGAGTTCGTGGTGGGCTATGGCCTGGATTACGACGAAAAATACCGCAACCTGCCGTATATCGGCATCCTCAAACCCTGCGTTTACGAGAAATAAAAACATTACCAGAACTGGAGTTGATCATTCTTGCAACCAAAAAGACCTCGTATTAACCCGCTGATCTTTGCGCTGGCATTGGCAGCGGTGCTGATGATCTGGTCGGTGTTCACCAGCGGCACTGGTATGTCCGGCGGCTCTACCATGAGCTACTCGACGGTGGTGCACTACTTTGAGCACAATCAGGTCACCAAATTCACCCTGGACCGCAACACCAGCGTCATTACCCTGACGCTGAAAGAGGGCGACCTCGACCTGCCGCAGGCTACAGCTGCCTCCACGGCAGATTCCACCGGCGGCCTGCTGTCCGGGATGCTGTCGTCTTCGTCGGCGGATTCCACGGCCGCGGAGAAGAACTCGGACGGTACCGTGACGGTCCGCTACAAGCTGCCCTATGCCTACGTTTTCATTGAGAACGTGCAGAGTTATATTGATTCTTATGACGCGGCCAACCCCACGGCTCCCATGGAGTACGATTACACCTCCCTCAAGGAGACCATCCCCTGGATGGAGATTTTGTTCTATCTGGGGATGCTGGGCTGCACAGGTTTCCTGCTCTTCTCCATGATGCGCGGCGGCGGTGCCGGCGGCGGCATCATGAACGTGGGCAAAGCCAAGGTCAAGGACGAGCGGGAAAACAAAAAGACCGCTACCTTTGCCGATGTGGCGGGCGAAGACGAGGAGAAAGAAGAGCTCAAAGAGGTGGTCGAATTCCTCAAGAGCCCGGATAAATTCAACTCGCTGGGTGCCCGCATCCCCCACGGCGTGCTGCTGGTGGGCCCTCCGGGTACCGGTAAGACCCTGCTGGCCCGTGCCTGTGCCGGTGAGGCCGGCGTGCCGTTCTACTCCATTTCCGGCTCGGATTTTGTGGAGATGTACGTCGGTGTCGGTGCTTCCCGTGTGCGAGACCTGTTTGACAAGGCCAAGAAGACCATGCCCTGCATCATCTTTATTGATGAGATCGATGCGGTGGGCCGTCAGCGTGGTGCCGGCCTCGGCGGCGGCCACGACGAGCGCGAGCAGACCCTGAACCAGCTGCTGGTGGAGATGGATGGCTTTGAGGCCAACGATGGCGTCATCGTCATGGCCGCTACCAACCGTGCCGACATTCTGGATAAGGCTCTGCTCCGTCCCGGCCGCTTTGACCGTCAGGTCTATGTGGGCCTGCCCGATGTCAAGGGCCGTGAGGAGATCCTGAAAGTCCACACCAAGAATAAGCCTCTGGCTCCGGACGTGTCCCTGAAAGTCATCGCGCAGCGCACCGCGGGTTTTGCGGGCGCTGACCTGGAAAACCTCGTCAACGAGGCTGCCCTTCTGGCTGCCCGGCGCAGCCGCAAGGCCATCACGATGGAGGACATCGAGGAAGCATCCATGAAAGTGATGGCCGGCCCGGAGAAGAAGAGCCGTGTCGTGACCCCCGAAGAGAAAAAGCTCACGGCCTACCACGAGGCAGGCCACGCGGTGGCGGGCTTCTACTGCAAGCACCACCCCCGTGTGCATGAGATCACCATTATCCCGCGCGGCCAGGCTGGCGGTTACACCATGTATCTGCCCGAGAAAGACCGCAGCTATGTGACCAAAGGCGAGATGTTTGAGGACATCGTTTCCAGCCTGGGCGGCCGTGTGGCCGAGCAGCTGATCTTGGAGGACATCTCCACGGGTGCTTCCAATGACCTGCAGCAGGCCACCAACATTGCCCGCCAGATGATCACCAAGTACGGCTTCTCCGAGCGGCTGGGCCCGGTGGTGTACGGTACCTCTCAGGAAGAGACGTTCCTGGGCCGCGACTTTGCACAGGGCAAGGGCTACAGTGAGACCACCGCTGCCGAGATCGACAGCGAGATGCGGGATATCATCGACGAGGCCTACGAAACCTGCCGCCGCACCCTGACGGAGCACATCGACCAGCTGCACGCGCTGGCCAAGGCTCTGATGGAGCGCGAAAAGCTCAACGAGCAGGAGTTCAACACCGTGATGGCGGGCGGCACTCTGGCCCCCCGTGACGGCGAGGAACCCAAGGCGGAAGAGCCTGCCCAGCCGGCTCAGACCACGGTAGAACCGGCAGAGCCCGCCGAACCGGCAGAGCCCGCCGAGATGGCGGAACAGACCCGGCCCGTGGAGACTCCGGCAGAGGAGGCCCCGGCCCAGAAACCCGAAGAATAAACCCGGAAAGGGGAGAGTGTTGTGGAGGAAAATTTTGAACCGGTCGCACGGACACGCGCCAATTACTACACCCCGGGCAGCCCGGTGCAGTTTGTCTGCGTGGAGCTGCTCAAGGGCGAGATCAGCGGCGAGCACGCGGTCTGCCTGACCTTTAAGAATATTTCCAAGGTGACGCTGACAGCCCTGGAGATTCATTTCAAGTGCAAGGGCGTGGACGGCATCATCCTCTGCGAGGACGAGTTTGAGTATCGTGACATTGCCGTGAAGCCCGGCGAGAGCTTTGGCATGGACGATGCCGTGTTTGTGACCCAGAAAGCCATCACCAGTGTGGATGTTTCCCTCAAGAACGTCTACAACGGCAAGCGGGTGGTCCATCTGGACGCCATCAAGCGGGTGCGCCTGCCGGCCCCCCGCCGCCTGAGCCCCGAGCTGCAGAAAGCACTGGAGGCCCGGATGAACCGTCAGGGCCTGAAGTATATGCCCCAGGTATTTGAAAACGGCTGGTACTGCGCCTGTGGCGCGTTCCACCCGAAAGAAGAGGATACCGTATACTGCACCGAGTGCGGCTGTGACCGCATCCTGCTGCAGAACGCCCTGAACACCCTGCTCCAGCCGGAGCAGCCGGACCCCGTGCCCGCTGCCCAGTCGGAAGCACCGGTGCGGCCCGTTCAGCCTGCCGCGCAGGAAGAGCCTACCCGTATCATGAGCAGCGCGGCCCAGGAAGAGGCGACCCGGGTCATGCCTGCCCGCCCCCATGTGGAGCAGGCGGCCTCCTTTGCGCCGCCGCTGGAGCCGGTGGAAGCCGGAGAGCAGACCCGCATCCTGGATGCACGGAACTACCAGCCTGCTGCCCGCGCGGCCCGGCCGGACGACGAGGGCACCCGTGTGATGCCCGCCGCCGTGCGGGACGCTGCCCCGACACCGCAGCGCGCTCCGGAGCCGCAGCCCGTGGACGAGGAGGACTACGAGGAGGAAGCGGACTCCCGTGACAGCATCGCTGAGACCCTTATCCGCTGGGTGCCGCCCATCACGGCCATCATCTGCGCAGGCATTGCGCTGTGGGGCTTTGTGTATTATCAGTTTATCCTGTAAAACAGCAGCGGAGGAGGCGGTGAGCGTTTCCTCCGCTTTTTTGTTGCAACTGCTATTTGGCTCCCCTGCCAGGACAGACTCCCTCCGGCCGGAGGGAGATGTCGCGCCAGCGACAGAGGGAGGATCGCTGGACGCGCCAAAGCGCGGCCTGAGAGGTTTTATTTCAAATCGAGGAAGTGGCAATATGGTAGACGAGACGTTACAAGCGGCGTTTGAGATCAAGACGGCCTGCGATGAGATCAGCCGCAAGCTGCTGCGCTGGCACTGGGAACAGAAGCCCGGGGCCCACGGCCTGGATGCCCTGCTCAAGCACCTGGCCCAGCGCCAGAAAGAAAGCCCGGATTACTACAACCGAATGCCGGACCTGAGCGGAAAGACCAGCTGGCAGCAGTTGGATACCACCCTGTGTATGCGGGTGCTGCTGGACCCGGAAAAAGACGCGGCCAAGCCTCTGGACCTGCTGGGCAATACGCCGCACCCCTCGGCGGCCCGCCGGGCCTGCAACGCGGTGCGCACGGCCCGCAACGAAGCCGCCCACGCGGCGGACCGCACCGATGGCACCCAGGCGGCCATCCTCTTCAACGAGGCCATCGAGAGCCTGGAAGAGGGCTATGCGGGCACGGCGTTCAAGACCAGTGAGCTGGAGCAGTATTACCGGATGGCGGAGGATTTCCTCAGCCGCTGCGGGGCCAAAAAGCCGCTGGCCTCGGCCAAGGCAGAGGAAGAAGAGCCCCGTGCCAGCACGCGAAACCGGAATGGCACAAAGCCCCGCAGCCAGAGCCGCGTCAGCGGAAGTTCCCGCAGCGGAAATGCCCGCCGCACAAACAGCGGGCGGAGTGCGGGCCGGGGCAATGGCTCCCGCAGCCGCGGCAGCGGCCGCAAAAAGCAGCGCCGGGTGCACTACAGCCGCAAAATGGCCGTGGTGCTGGTGGCGGCGGTGGTGCTGGGCCTGGTGGTCCGGGCTGTCAGTATGGGCCTGTTTGCAAAATAATGCAGGAAAGACAAAGAACCGAGAGGACTTTTCCGGGTGGAGAAGCGCTCCCGGTTCTTTTTATGCGCCCGGGCCATACAATGGCATCAGAACCCAAAAGGGAGGGAGGACCACGGAAAGGACAGGGATTTTACCACTGTTTGGCGGGCTGGCGCTGTTTCTGTTTGGAATGGACCGGATGAGCGAGGCACTGCAGCAGGCAGCGGGGGAGCGGCTGCGGCGGGCATTGGCAGCCCTGACCCGCACCCCGCTGACCGGGGCGCTGGCCGGGATGGTGGTCACGGCAGTGGTGCAAAGCAGCTCGGCCACCACGATCATGGTCATTGGGTTTGTCAGCGCCGGGCTGCTGGAGCTGCCCCAGGCGGTGGCAGTCATCTTTGGGGCCAACATCGGCACCACGGTCACGGCCCAGCTGCTGGCATTCCGGGTGGAAGAAATGCTGGGGCTGGTGCTGTTCGGGGGCTTTTTTCTCTGTGCAGTGGCCCGGACGGAGCGGGGGCGGCAGATGGGAACGGCGGTGTTTTCATTCGGGCTGCTCTTTGCGGGGATGGAGCAGATCCAGAGCGTGGTGGAGCCGCTGGCCCTCCGCCCGGAGTTTGAGGCCTGGATGGCGCAGGTGCGGGAAAAGCCGCTCTGGGGTCTGCTGCTGGGGCTGGGGATGACGCTGGTGGTGCAGAGCAGCTCGGCGACCATCGGCGTGCTGCAGGGCGTGGCACGGCAGGCCGGGCCGGACGGGGTGCACAGCCTGCTGGGGCTGGCCGGGGCCGTTCCGGTATTGCTGGGGGATAACGTCGGCACGACCATTACGGCGATTTTAGCGGCGGCGGGCGGCACCCGGGACGCCAAACGGGCGGCGGCCGCCCATTGCTGCTTTAACCTCTCGGGGTCACTGGTCTGCCTGCTGGCCCTGCCGTGGTTCGTGCGGCTGGTGGAGCTGCTGCCGCCGGAGGGAGAAGAGCTGGAAATTATCGCGCGGCAGATCGCCAACGCACACACGTTGTTCAATGCCCTCTGTACCCTGATCTGGCTGCCGCTGACGCCTCTCATGGTCCGGCTGGTAACGACACTGGTGCCGGAAAAAAGAACAGAATAAGGTCAAAACCGTGGCCATGGCAACGGCGAGGGGTTGACAGATGTGGTATACTGATGTTAACTTTCAAAAGGAGGGTCTATCATGATCCGGAAAATCATTCACATAGACGAAGAAAAATGCAATGGCTGTGGTGCCTGTGTCACCGCCTGCCACGAGGGAGCCATCGGCCTTGTCAACGGCAAAGCCAAGCTGCTGCGGGACGATTACTGCGACGGCTTTGGCGACTGCCTGCCCGGCTGCCCCACCGGTGCCATTACATTCACCGAGCGGGAGGCCGCTGCTTACGATGAGCAGGCTGTGCTGGAAAACAAGCAGAAAAAAGCAGCGGCTGCACAGGCAGCTCCTGCCCAGCCCGCAGCCTCGGCATTTCACGGCTGCCCGGGCAGCCGGATGCACCAGTTCCACCGGGAGGAGGCAGCGGCTCCTGCCGCGGCTGCTCCGGTAAATCAGCCCTCACAGCTGGCCCAGTGGCCCTGCCAGATCAAGCTGGTGCCTGTGAACGCCCCCTACTTTGCAGGGGCCAAGCTTCTGGTGGCGGCAGACTGCACGGCGTATGCCTATGCCAATGTCCATCAGGAGTTCATGCGGGGCAAAGTGACGCTGATCGGCTGCCCCAAGCTGGACGATGTGGATTACAGCGAAAAGCTGACCCAGATCCTGCGCCAGAACGACATCAAGAGCGTGACCGTTCTGCGGATGGAAGTGCCCTGCTGCGGCGGGCTGGAGCGGGCTGTGGTCACGGCCCTGCAGAACAGCGGCAAAATGATCCCCTGGCAGGTGGTCACATTCTCGGTGGACGGCAAAATTCTGGACCGCTGAGAAGCGCGTGACCTGATCAAAAGAGAGGAACGAAGAAAAACGGCAGGTGCCCCCATTTAGAGGGGAACCTGCCGTTTTGGCGTGTGTGCTTATTGGATGGCGTTGAGGGTGCTCTGGACGAGCTGCGCGATCTGTTCCAACGTCTGCCGCAGCTGGACGAACGAGGCGATGTCGCTGTCCTGAATGAGATCTGTGGGGGCCGAGAGGTTGTTGACAACAGGGGCCACAGAGCCCGTGAGGGTCACAGAGACATCATGGGCGGGGATCTCCAGATGGATGTCCACCGGGATGCTGTCGCCAAAAAGAAGAGACTTGAGGGGCAGGCCCAGCACCAGCGTGGGGGAGCCAACGCCCTCCGACGGGAACTGAAAATAAGTAAAGCCCTGGGGATCGGAGTCCGGGCGGACGATCCACTTGGGGTCCAGTTTCAGGGTGTAGCCGGACATGTCCTGCATGGCCACCTGAGAATCCGGGACGCCCAGCATCTGGGCCAGCTGCGCCTGCGAGACGTAATTGGGCAGCGACCACTCGGGGAAGAACGTCCCTACCAGCGGGTAGCTGGAAACAACGGAATCCCGCAGGGTCCGGTAAAGCTTCCCGGCATTGAACAGAGTCTGGTCTGCATCAATATAGACATCGGTGAAAAAGTTGTCGCCGCTGGTCTCGGTGGTGGCGGCATCGCGGGAGTAAAGATAAAGCTGCAGCTGGCCGGGGGAGTAGAGGCCGGTCATTCGGCCCTCTGTGGCCCCGGCCTGGTCCAGAATGGAGTAAAGGGCCGGGTGGGTGGTGCCGCCCTGGGAGGTGACAGCGTAAGTGAACTCGAAATCCGCGCCCTGCTGCAGGGCTTTCAGCTTGCGGTTTGCAAGGCCGTAAAGGACAAGAGCCGCCACGATGCAGACTGCCGCAAGGCAGAGCAGGAGAGTGACAACGGCACGGGAACGCTTTTTGCGGGAAGATGCCATAGAGAACGCCTCCTTTTATTGAGAATACGAACCAGAACTTAAAAATCGTGCAAGCTGCCGGGGATTTTGGATCAAAATAAATTTTTCGGGGTATTGCCGGGCAATTTGCCGGTATCCGGCAATCCGGGCAGGTGTGCGGCCCTGATATAAGACCCACCAGACGAATTCAGCGTCGATCTTTTCCATACAGCCGGGCGCGGAGGAATCCCGCACAGCGCCCCGGTTGGCCCACCACCGCCGGATGACCCGCCAGAGGCAAAGAAAGCGGTTGAATGCAAGGACGATGATCTGGTCTGCCTCTTCCAGCCGCCGGGCATAACAGGTTTTGGTGTAGTTTCCGTCCATGACCCAGCTGCTGTGGGTGTCAAGAAACGAGGTGACCAGCTGCTCCTCCTCTCCCGGAACGCGCTCCACCCAGCCGGGCAGAAAGTGCACAGCGTCCAGATGCAGGACCGGAGCGTGATAAAAACTGCCCAGCTGTTTGGCAAGGGTGGATTTTCCGCTGCCGCTGAGGCCAAGAATCGCAATTTTCATAAAAAACCTCTTAATGGCAGGCTTTGACAAAAGCGTCAAACAGGGCCTGCTGGCGGGGGTCGGCCTCGCTGAGCCACTCCGGGTGCCACTGGACCCCGAGGCAAAACTTTGCGTCCGGCTTTTCCAGCGCCTCTATGAAACCGTCCTCGCTGAGGGCGGCAATTTCCAGCCCCGGAGCCACCCGGCTGGCTGCCTGATGGTGCTGGCTGTTGACCAGAACGGTGTCCTGCTTTAGGATCTCCGCCAGCAGGGTGCCCCGGCGGACGGTCACGGTGTGGATTTTAGCCCAGTGATCGTTGTGAGGCACATGCTCTAGGGGCTTGATGTCCTGATACAGCTCCCCGCCGAGGAACGCATTGAGCACCTGGATGCCCCGGCAGATGCCGAGGATGGGCTTGCCCGCCGCAAGGAATGCATGGAGCAGCTTGGGCTCAGCGGCATCCCGCAGGGGATTGGGCTCCCCGCAGGCCGGGATGCGCTCCTGCCCGAAGAGGCTGGGCTCAATGTCGCCGCCGCCGGGCAGCAGCAGGCCGGCGCATTCCAGCGCCTCGGCCACGGCCTTGTCCGGGTCAGCCAGTTCCACCCAGCGGACGGAAGCACCCGCCCGGGCCAGACTTTCCACATATTTGGATTGTGCGGTGGTCAGCTCCGGGTCGGCGCTCATCCGGGGCATGGCGATCGTAATGGACATTTTATCATCCTCTCAAATTTTCACATAAAGCAAAAACCCGGAACTTTTCAGTTCCGGGCGTTTTGGCGGAAAGATGGGGATTCGAACCCCAGAACGCTTTTGACACGTTACACGATTTCCAGTCGTGCGCCTTAGACCAACTCAGCCATCTTTCCACATCTTCTGTTTTGCTTTCGGGCCGTGGCCCTCAGCGCTCCACTATAATACCTGAAACGAGGGGTTTTGTCAAGCAATTTTTCAAAAAAATTTGTATTTTTTCAAAAAGGACGATGGTGCGTAGTACGACTTTTGAACGGAACTCCCGAACGCCTGCAAAACCTCTTGACGCGGGAAAAAAGAAAGACTATGATGAGAACAGAGAGAGTGCGGACCCTGGTAAAAACGCAGGGTCAGGAACGAACAGGGAGGAAAATACAATGAATTATTCTGATGTTTTAAACAACGCGCGGCAGTGTATCGGCAAATACTGCAAGGCCTGCCCGGTGTGCAATGGCGTGGCCTGCAAAAACCAGGTCCCCGGCCCGGGTGCCAAGGGCGTGGGCGACACAGCCATCCGCAATTATAATAAGTGGGCGGACATCCGGGTGAACATGGACACCCTGTGCGAGAACGGCACCCCGGACACCCATGTGGAGCTGTTTGGGCAGAGCTTCCAATACCCGTTCTTTGCAGGCCCGGTGGGTGCGGTCAGCCTCCACTACTCGGACGCCTACAACGACATGACCTATAACGATGTGCTGGTGCGCGCCTGCGCGGAGAACGGCATCACCGCCTTTACGGGTGACGGCACCAACCCCGACGTGATGACCATGGCCACCAAGGCCATCGGAGCGGCGAACGGCTGCGGCGTGCCCACCATCAAGCCCTGGAACATCGACACCATCAAGGCCAAGATGGAGCAGGCCAAAGAGAGCGGCTGCTTTGCCGTGGCCATGGATGTGGACGCGGCCGGTCTGCCGTTCCTCAAGAACATGACCCCTCCGGCCGGCAGCAAGAGCGTGGCGGAGCTGAAAGAGATCGTGGCGCTGGCGGGCAAGCCGTTCATCGTCAAGGGCATTATGACCGTCAAGGGGGCCCTCAAGGCCAAGGAAGCAGGAGCGGCCGCCATTGTCGTCTCCAACCACGGCGGCCGTGTGCTGGACCAGTGCCCTGCGACTGCAGAAGTTCTGCCGGAGATCGCGGAGGCTCTTAAGGGCAGCGGCGTGAAAGTCCTGGTGGACGGCGGCATCCGCTCCGGCGTGGATGTTTTCAAGGCACTGGCACTGGGTGCCGACGCGGTGCTCATCGCCCGTCCGTTCGTCACGGCGGTCTATGGCGGCGGCGAAGAGGGCGTCAAGTGCTATATTGATAAGATCGCAGGTGAGCTTGCCGACACCATGCAGATGTGCGGGGCACACAGCCTGAGTGAGATCACCCGGGATATGGTGAGAGTTTAAAGATTATAGAATGTAACGAAACAGCGGCATCTTTCCGTGTTTACGGAGAGATGCCGCTGTTTCATTGAGTATGAGTGTTACTTCAACGTCCCGTCCAGCACCTGCTGGTAATACCACGGCTTCGGTGCATGGAACGTTTTGCCGCTGAGGAAGGCAAAGTCCGGCTGGGTGAAGCGGGGCATGGTGAGCTCCCAGGCACAGAGAGCCTGATACTTCAGCTTCAGCTCCCGGTTGGCGGCGTTGTTGCCGTACTTGCTGTCGCCCAGGATGGGGCAGCCGATGCTGGCCATGTGGGCGCGGATCTGGTGGGTGCGGCCAGTGATGAGCTTGACCTTGAGCAGGGCCAGACGGCCAGAGACGGCGATGGTCTCATACTGCGTTTCCACCTCCTTGGCACCGGGCTGCTTGTCCTCCACGATCTTGACGATGCCGCGGTCAGCGTCCTTGAGCAGGTAGCCGCCCAGCGTGGCGTCTGGCGGGGTGGGGCGGCCAAAGGTGACACAGAGGTAAGTCTTCTGCACATCGCGGTTTTTGATGGCAGCCAGGAAGAGCTCCTCGGCCTCGGGCGTTTTGGCGATGATGACCAGACCGCTGGTGCCGGTGTCCAGCCGGTGGCAGAGGGCCGGGGTGTAGAGGCTGTTCTCCTTGTATTCCCCCTGCTGGTTGAGATAGAGCAGGGCACGGTTGAGCAGGGTGTCGTCCTCCGGGCCATCCACGGCAAGGCCGGCGGGTTTGTTGACGATGAGGATCTGCGGGCAGTCATACACCACCTGCGCGGGGCCGCGGGCGTTCTTCCAGGCGGGACCTTCTACCCGGCGGTCGGCGTCCAACACTTCGTCCAGAATGAAGAGCTTGATCTCATCGCCCGCCATGACGCGGGTGGAGAGGGGCTGCTTTTTGCCGTTGAGTTTGATCTTGTTTTCGCGCAGGGCCTTGTTCAGGCGGCCCGGGTTCAGCGCCGGGAACTGCTCCATCAAATAATTGTCCAGCCGGGTGGGGGCAAGACATTTCACTTTTAAAATTTTCACGGAAATTTTCCTCTCTATACTTAAAATCAGTTGCAATAGAATGGGTTCTTGATTCGTTTTTATTGTAGCGGAACAAGACCGTTGAGTCAAGCAAAAGAAAGAGGGTACTCGCATGAGAGAAAACCATAAAATGATGGCGCTGACGGCGATTCTGGCTGCTGGTGTGGTACTGGCAGGCTGTGGAGCAACCAATTCTGCCGCAAGCAGTACTGTGGCTTCTGCAACAAGTACAGCGTCGTCGGAAGTGGAAAAAACAGAAGTACAGCCGATGCAGGGGATTTCACTGAGTGACCCGCTTGCAGATGGAACCTATCACATCAGTTTTGAAAAAGATAAAGTATGGGTCGGGGAACGCAAGAACAGCATCAACGATGCCATTGTTTACGACTATGACCGGTACACAGCCGAAGAAATCGAAGCTTTGAGCGAGGGAGATACCATTGTAACGCATCTGGATGGCACGGAGAACACCACGGTTTTGAGCGTGGAGAGCATAGAACGAAAGAACGACTATGTGGCCATCAATGGAGGAATGGAAGAGGGTGGAATCGACCTGTGCAAAGAAGAGGACCATTACCGGACTTTGACCTGGGATGATTTTCCTGCTTATTATGAAGTGGGAGTGGCGAAGCAGCTTATCATGGCGGACGATATCGAATTATCGGATGGCGCGGCGGATTTTGAAGCCGACCCGGTGATTGCAAAGGGAGACCGGGCGGTCTGCGATGCCATGAGCAACGAAGAAGATATTTATGGATGGAATGCGGGAAATACGACCGTGACGATCCAAAACGGTGAAATAACCCATGTGGACCGCATCTGGGTTCCGTGAATTTTGTCCAAATCGGTTGACAAACGCTTTGCGCATGCTATAATTTAACTGTACGCAAGGGGCGCTGTGCCCTTTTGCGGCAGCAGAATTATGACAGATGGCAATGATGGGGTCAGAAATGTACCACCCGCCGCCCAGAGAGAGCGCCCGCAGGCTGCAAGGCGCTCCGGCAGGATGCGTTTCACGCCACCCCGGAGCTTCCGGCGAAAGAAACCGGACGCTGCGCAGCGTTACCGCGCCGAAAGCGGCAGGGGACACGTTTTATCATATCTCTTGCAATTTGGGTGGTACCACGGAGCTTGATTTACCAGCAGCCTCGTCCCTTTTGATGGGATGGGGCTGTTTTTGTTTTTGGCTCCGCCCGCCCCTCTGCCATAACAGCATACCCATAAACTGACGTGCAAACGCCAAGGACAATTGAGGAGAGAAAACCTATGCAATGGACCGGTTTGAATGAACTGCGTGAAAAGTACCTGAGCTTCTTTGAGGGCAAGGGCCACCTGCGCCTGGACAGCTTCCCGCTCGTCCCGAAGAACGACCCCAGCCTGCTGCTGATCAACAGCGGCATGGCCCCCATGAAAAAATGGTTCCTCGCTCAGGAGGAGCCGCCCCGTCACCGCGTGACCACCTGCCAGAAGTGCATCCGTACCCCGGATATCGAGCGCGTTGGCATCACTGCCCGCCACGGCACGTTCTTTGAGATGCTGGGCAACTTCTCGTTCCAGGATTATTTCAAAGAGGAAGTCATTCCCTGGGCATGGGAGTTCCTGACCAGCGACGAGTGGATGGCCATTCCGAAAGATAAGCTCCACATCTCCGTCTACGAGGAGGACGATGAGGCTTACGATATCTGGACCAAGAAAGTGGGCATCGCGCCCGATCACATGGTCCGCCTGGGCAAGGAAGACAACTTCTGGGAGCACGGCTCCGGCCCGTGCGGCCCCTGCTCCGAGATCTACTTTGACCGCGGCCCCGAGTACGGCTGTGGCAAGCCGACCTGCGGCGTGGGCTGCGACTGCGACCGCTATATGGAGATCTGGAACCTGGTGTTCAGCCAGTTTGACGCCGACGGCAAGGGCCACTACGAGCGTCTGGCACGCCCCAACATTGATACCGGCATGGGCCTGGAGCGCCTGGCCTGCGTGATGCAGGGCGTGGGCAACCTGTTTGAGGTGGATACCGTGCAGAGCGTGCTGCACCATGTGGAGCGCATTGCCGGCAAGACCTACGGTGCAAACGACAAGGACGACATCTCCATCCGCGTCATCACCGACCACATCCGCAGCTGCACCTTTATGGTGTCGGACGGCATCCTGCCCTCCAATGAGGGCCGCGGCTATGTGCTGCGCCGTCTGCTCCGCCGTGCTGCCCGCCATGGCCGGATGCTGGGCATCCGCCGCCCGTTCCTGGTGGAGCTGGTGGAGACCGTCATCCAGTCCAGCGAGTCCGCTTACCCCGAGCTGCGGGAGCATGAGGCTTATATCAAGAAAGTCATCGGCACCGAGGAGGCAAACTTTGCCCGTACCATCGACGCCGGCATGAACATCCTGAACAACATGATCGACGGCCTGGAGAAAGCACACCAGCATCTGCTCAAGGGCCTGGACGTCTTCAAGCTGAATGATACGTTCGGCTTCCCCATCGACCTGACCAAGGAGATCGCTGCCGAGCAGGGCATCGACATCGACGAGGACGGCTTCCACGCCGAGATGCAGAAGCAGAAAGAGCGTGCCCGCGCCGAGCGCCTCAAGAAGAATATCTCTGGCTGGAGCGAGGACCTGTTCGGCGGCCTCACCGCCGAGCCCACCGTCTTCACCGGCTACGACACCCTGCGCAGCGACGCTGTCGTGGTTGCCCTGAGCGACGAGGAGACCCTGACCGACGCCATCGCTACCGATGAGCAGGCCAAGGAAGACGTTCTGGTCGTTCTGGATAAGACCCCGTTCTACGCTGAGATGGGCGGCCAGGCTGCTGACCACGGCGTCATCACCGGTGCAGAGTGCTCCCTGCGCGTGCTGGATGTCAAGAAGACCCCCAAGGGCTACTACGTCCACACCTGCGTGCTGGAGAGCGGCATCGTCAAGGTGGGCGACCATCTGACCGCCCGCGTGGACAAAGAGTACCGCATGGCCATTGCCCGCAACCATACCGCTACCCACCTGCTGCAGGCTGCTCTGCGTGAGGTGCTGGGCGACCATGTCCATCAGGCTGGCTCCTATCAGGACGCCAAGATCACCCACTTCGACTTCACCCACTTCAGCGCGGTCACTCCTGAGGAGCTGGCCCGTGTGGAGAAGATCGTCAACGACAAGATCTTTGAGGCCATGAACGTCACCGTCAAGGAGATGCCCATTGAAGAAGCCAAGAAGCTGGGTGCAATGGCTCTGTTCGGCGAGAAGTACGGCAAGGTGGTCCGCGTGGTTGATATCGAGGGCTGGTCCACCGAGTTCTGCGGCGGCACCCATGTCAAGAACACCGCCCAGATCGGCTGCTTCAAGATCGTGAGCGAGAGCTCTGTGGCCGCTGGCATCCGCCGCATTGAGGCTGTCACCGGCAAGAACCTGCTGTTCCGTGCAAACCTGCAGGAGGCGATGCTGCACACCGTGGCGAACACCCTGAAAGCCAACAATGTGACTTCTCTGCCTGTTCGTGCCGAGGCTGTCATGGCTGAGAACAAGGCGATGACCAAGGAGCTGGAAGAGATCAAGGCAAAGGTTGCTGCCTCCAAGGTGACCAGCCTGTTTGATAATGCGGAGGAAGTGGATGGCGTGAAGATCGCTTCCGCTTACTTCACCGGCACCACCGGCGACACCCTGCGCGGCATGTGCGACAGCATCCGTGACAAGGCTGTGAACCCCGTGGTGGCTGTGCTGGTAGGCAAGGCCGAGGACAAGATCACCATGGCGGTCACCGTCAACAAGCTGGCACAGGAAAAGGGCCTGAAGGCGGGTGTGCTGGTGAAAGAGCTGGCTGCCATCGCAGGCGGCAAGGGCGGCGGCAAGCCGGACTTTGCGATGGCCGGCCTGAAAGACGAGACCAAGATCGACGAGGCACTGGCTGCTGTCAAGGGCATCGTGGAAAAACAGCTGGGTTGATTTTAAATAAAACCGAAAGGAGCAATTCCCATGGAAGATTGTCTGTTTTGTAAGATCGCGGCGGGCGAGATCCCCTCGAAGAAGCTCTACGAGGACGATCAGGTGGTTGCCTTTTATGACATCGCCCCGCAGGCGAAAGTGCATTTTCTGGTCATCCCGAAAAAGCACATCTCTTCTGCTGCTGCACTGACGGAGGCCGATGGCGCGCTGCTGGGCCATGTGTTTGCCGTCATCGCCAAGCTCGCCAAGGAGCAGGGCCTCGACAATGGCTACCGTGTCATCTCCAACGTGGGCGAGGACGCGGGCCAGACCGTGAAACACCTGCACTTCCATGTGCTGGGCGGCGAGAAACTGCCCGTCTGAAATTGAAAGAGAGGGAATTGTTATGGCTGAGACTTATACCCTGCATGTTGCGGGCCTGACCCGTGAGCTGACCATCTGCAAGGTGAACGACCACATGGACATTGCGGCGTTCATCATGCTGGGCGACGCCGAGCTGACCGTGGCTGCTGCCACCGAGCTGCTGAAGAAGTGCCCGGATTTTGACATCCTGCTCACCGCGGAGGCCAAAGGCATTCCTCTGGCTCATGAGATGAGCCGCCAGAGCGGCAAGCCCTACGTCTGCGCGCGCAAGGGCATCAAGCTCTATATGAAAGACCCGGTGGTCGTGGAAGACAAATCCATCACCACCGAGGGCAAGCAGAAGCTGGTTATCGACCGCAAGGAGCTGGACGAGATGAACGGCAAGCGGGTCCTGGTCGTGGACGATGTTATCTCCACGGGTGGCTCCCTCAAGGCACTGGATGCTCTGGCAGAGCAGACCCAGTGCACCATCGTGGGCCAGGCGGCTGTCCTGGCTGAGGGCGATGCAGCGGAGCGCAAGGATATCATCTACCTTGAGCCGCTGCCTCTGTTCCTCCACTGATCGAATATGCGTCGGCCGCTCTGCGTCTTCTGCGTTGGTACGCTGGGGGTAGAGTTGGTGTGCGCGTTTTTGCCGCAAACGGGGCTTTTGCTGCCGTTTGCGGCATTTTTTGTGCCCGCGCTGCTCTGGCTGCTCTTTGGCAAAAACAGCCGGGGCTATGGCGTCTGCCTGCTGCTGGGGGCTCTGGCCGGGCTGCTGCTCACGGCTCATACCCGGCAAAAGCTGGACCGTGTCCACACCGCTTACGCTGATCGGGAAGTGACCCTGACCGCCGAGGTGGAAGAGGTGTCGGCCTCCTATTACCCGGGCGTCGTCCATGCGGTGCTGCGGGTGGAACCGACAGGCGGTGAGAAGACCGCATTCCGGGTGGAGTGTGTCTGTATGCCAAAGTGCACGGCCGGGGAGCGGGTGCAGGCCCGCTTCGCGCTGGAAGTACCAGCCCGGACACAGCAGCTTTCTTCCTACGCGGACGGCATTGCCCTGAGCGGGGAATATCTCTCAGGAATGAAGCACCTGGGCCCGAGTGAGAGCTTCCGGGCCAAAACGGCGCGGCTCCAAAGGCGGCTGAGCGCGGCTCTGCGCAAGGGGATGGCACAGGGCCCGGCGGGGGTGCTGGCGGCCATGGTGCTGGGTGACCGCACCCATCTGCCCAAAGACTTTCGCAGTGCCTACCGGGCGGCGGGTCTTTCCCATGTGCTGGTGGTCAGCGGAATGCATGTGTCCATCCTCTGCGGCAGCGTGTTTGCAAAATACCTGCCGGAAAAGAAAAAGCGGGAGCGCGGTTATGCCAGCCGGAGGCGGCAGGCGTTGTTCAGCGCTGCCATGGCCCTGCTGCTGGCCGGGGTCACCGGGCTGACGCCCTCGGTCCTGCGGGCAGCCACGGCGGTATGGGTCAGCGCGCTGGGCGTCTGGGTTTACGGCCCGCCGGATGCCCTCACCTCGCTGGGCGTGGCAGGCGTCTGGATGACGCTGGGCAACAGCTACGCCGTCTGTGACATCGGCTTTGAGCTTTCTTTTGCGGCGGTGCTGGGCACATTGGCCGGAGCGGAACTGGCCCGGAAAAGCCGCCGTTTCCCGCTGCTGCGGAACAGTGTGTGGGAGACGCTCTGCGTTTCTGCCTGCGCCAGCGCGGCCACTTTCCCGGTGCTGGTGCTCCGGGGGTTGAGTGCCAGCTTGTATGCGCTGGTGTCCAGTGTGGCCGTGCTCTGGCTGGTGGAGCCCGTTTTACAATTGGGCCTTGCCACGGCTCTGCTTGGCTGCTGGTCCGCGCTGGCCCCGCTGCACCGGGTGTGCTCCCTGTGCGCGGCCACGCTGGCAGGGTGTTTGAACCGATGGGCCCTCTGGGTATCCGGCTGGCCCGGGGCACAGATCTATTTTGACACTGCCTGCGCCGCCCTCGTCTGCCTGCTGCTGTTGGGGCTGGGGTGGCTGGCGTACCACTGGCGTGTCCGGCCGCGGGTGGCACTGCCCTGTCTGGTGCTGACGGCGGCGCTGGCCATCGGTTTGGGGAATGTCCTGAACCGGGAGATCGTCCGGGTGGAGCTGGCCGGGAGCCGGAACGCTCCGGCCGTGGTCATCACGCGGGGAGAGAGCGCCGTGGTGCTCTTCCGGGGCGGCAGCAGTACCCAGCAGGCGGTGGAAACGCTGCTCACCCGGCGGGGCGCGCGGGAAGTGGAAATGCTGGTAGACCTGCGGATGAACCCGCGGACGCCCTGCACGCTGGAAGCCAGAGAGCGGATGGCAGCAGACGAAATGCCCCGCTATACTACCCGCCGTGCCCACAGCAGCTCGGCAGAGCTGGAAGTGCTGCGAGTACAGAATGGCTGCATCGTCCGCATCACGGCGGCGGGGCGGCAGTTTGTTGCCCTGAGCGGGAGTGTCCCGCTGGCAAAGCCTGTCCGGGTTGACTGGCTGCTGGCAAGCCCGGCCCGCCCGGACGCGGTGCAGTACACAGACTGCCTGACACTGAGCAGTGCATACCGCTGGATGGAGGAAGATGCGGAAACAGAGACCGCCTCCTGCCTGGCGCTCCGCCCCGGTGGCGGGGAGCGGCTTTCGTGAGCGCTTTTCAAAGCGGGCGGAATATGATAAAATAGCACTTGACAAAACAAAAAGGAGGACAGCCTTTTGGCAACCGAAACAAAACTCCGGCAGCTGGCAGAGCAGGGCTGTGCGGTCTACTATTTTTATTCCAGCGAGCGGTATCTGGTGCGGCGGGCGGTGGCGGCTGCGTCCCAGCTGCTGGCAGCAGGGGAGGACGAAGAGACCACCGTGCTGGACGGAGCGACCCCGGGCATTGAGCAGCTCATCATGGCGGCGGGTACCATCTCGTTTTTTGGCACCCGGCGCGTGGTCGTCCTGCCGGAGATCGACCCAAGCGCTTACAGCGACAAAGACCTGGACGAGCTCTGCGAGACGCTGGGCAGTTTGGAAAACGCCGTGGTGGTGCTGGGCACCGTGTTTGACCTGGAACGCAATAAGCTCAAGCTGGGCAAGCGGGCGCAAAAGCTCATCAACCAGTGCAAAAAGCTGGGCTTTACCGAGGAGCTGGCCAAACCCAAGCCCTATGAGCTGAAAATCATGATGATCGAGCGGGCCAAGGAGCAGGGAACAAACCTGCCCGAGAGCGCGGCCGGTGCTTTGCTGGAGCGCTGCGGCGAGGACCCGTTTCTGCTGGAAAATGAGGTGGACAAGCTCTGCGCCGTTTCCGGCTACAAGACCGTTACCACGGCCATGGTGGCCGAGATGGGCACTGTCAGCCTGGAAGCAGACGTGTTTGAGATGATCCGGATGATCACGGCCAAAAACGCCACGGGTGCCTGCAAAAAAATGCAGACACTGCTCCGCCTGCAGCAGGAGCCCATTGCCATTACAGCGGCCATGATCGGCAGCTATGTGGACCTGTACCGGGTCAAGCTGGGGGCGGTCCGGCGGAAAAACTACAGCACGGTCTTCAAGGATTTCGGGTACAGGGGGAGCGATTACCGGCTCAAGCGCTCGGCGGAGACAGCCGCCCACTACACGCTGCCCCAGCTGGAAGCCTGTATGCAGGTGCTGCTGGAGCTGGATAAAAGTTTAAAAAGCCAGCCTGTGGACGACGGGGTGCTGATGGAAACGGCCCTCTGCCGTCTGGCACTGGCGGGGAGCAGCCGATGAACGAAGCAAATTTTGTACACACCAGCCGGGTGCTGATCGTGGAGGGAAAATACGATGCAGCCCGGCTTTCCCATTTGACCGACGCCATGATCCTGCTGACGGACGGGTTTGCGATCTATAAGGACAAAAAGCGCCAGCAGCTGTTCAAGGCGCTGGCGAAGAAGAACGGCCTCATTCTGCTCACCGACTCGGACGCGGCAGGGTTCCGCATCCGCAACTACATCACCAATTTAGTAGGGGCGCGGAATGTGGTGCAGGCTTATGTCCCGGCCATTCACGGCAAGGAGAAGCGGAAACCCCAGCCCGGCAAAGAGGGGCTTCTGGGCGTGGAGGGCGTGGACGACGCCATTGTGGTCAAGATTCTGCGGGAAGCACTGGGCACGGAGGCCGATGCGGCAGCCCCCCGCCCGGAGGGACGGCAGATCACCTATACCGACCTGTACGATTGGGGCCTTTCCGGCACGGCAGGCAGCGCGGAGCGGAAAACAAAGCTCCTCAACGCGCTGGGCCTGCCGCCGCGCCTCTCCAAAAAGGAGCTGGTGGAGGCGCTGAACCGTCTGTACAGTTTTGAACAGTTGAATTCCATGCAAGAAACACTCTTTAAAGATGAAGAATAAGACGATTGAAAAACCCGGTAATCCGGCGGGGATTGTGCTATAATAGTAACATTATGCGCACTGGGTGTACGGAAACGCCCGCAGGGCAAAAATCCGGCTGCACAAATCGGTGCGGCGGTGGAAGAAAGAGGAGAAAAATCATGGAACGAGAAAAACTCAAATCAAGACTTGGGTTTATCCTGCTTTCCGCAGGCTGTGCCATCGGCATCGGAAACGTATGGAAATTCCCCTACATGGCCGGCCAAGGCGGCGGCGGCGCGTTCGTGCTGTTCTATCTGCTGTTCCTGGTCATCTTGGGCCTGCCCATCATGAGCATGGAGTTTGCAGTGGGCCGCGCCAGCCACAAGAGTCCGGTGCGCGCCTATCAGGCACTGGAAAAGCCGGGCCAGAAATGGCACATCCACGGCTACTTTACCCTCATTGGCTGCTACCTGCTGATGATGTTCTACACCACCGTGGCCGGCTGGATGATGCATTACTTCTACATGACGGCTGCGGGCAAGCTCTCCGGCCTGACCGCGGATGAAGTGGCAAGTGCCTTTACCGAGATGCTGGCAAGCCCCGGCATCATGGCGTTCTGGATGGTCGTGGTGGTCGTGTTCGGCATCTTTGTCTGTGCCCGTGGCCTGCAGAACGGCTTGGAGCGTGTGACCAAAGTCATGATGATCGCTCTGCTGGTCATCATGGTCATCCTGGCCGTCAACAGCCTGTTCATGCCGGGGGCAGCTGAGGGCCTCAAGTTCTATCTGGTGCCGGACTTTGCCCGCATGAAAGAGGTGGGCGTCGTCAACACGCTGGTGGGTGCTATGAACCAGGCGTTCTTCACCCTGAGCCTGGGCGTGGGTGCCATGGCCATCTTTGGCAGCTACATTGGCAAAGAGCGCGCGCTGCTGGGCGAGTCCGTCCGTGTGGTGGTGCTGGATACCTTCGTAGCCATTACGGCCGGCCTCATCATTTTCCCGGCCTGCTTTACTTATGGCGTGGACCAGACCTCCGGCCCCAGCCTCATTTTTATCACCCTGCCCAACATTTTTGCCAACATGGCCATGGGCCGGCTGTGGGGCAGCCTGTTCTTCCTGTTCATGGCGTTTGCCGCTCTCTCCACGGTGCTGGCCGTGTTTGAGAACATCATCTGCTGCGATATGGAGCTGATGCACTGGGACCGCAAAAAGTCCAGCTGGGTCAACCTGTTCCTCATCATTGCCCTCTCATTGCCCTGCGTGCTGGGCTACAACCTCTGGGCCTGGGATGGCTTTGCCATCTTCGGCGGCGCCGTGCTGGATCTGGAGGATTTCCTCGTCAGCAACCTGTTCCTGCCGCTGGGTTCGCTGGTCTACCTGCTGTTCTGCACCTCCCGCTATGGCTGGGGCTGGGAGAACTACAAAAAAGAGGTCAACACCGGCGATGGCCTCAAAGTGCACGACTGGATGCGCGGCTACCTGACCTACGGTTTGCCGGTCATCGTGCTGTTCATCTTTGCATTTGGCCTGTACGATAAATTCCTGGCGTAACCCGGCAGCCGGGGCCGCTGTAAATGACCACTGACCCCTAAGAGGCGGCCCTCCTTCCCGGAGGACTGCCTCTTTTTGCTTCCACAGGAGGAAAATGACCATGTATATTCTGATCTGTGATGACGAGCCCGCGGTGGCCCGGCAGGTGGAACAACTTGCCCGGCAGCACCTGGAACAGCGGGGCATCCCGGTGCAGTGCGCCGTCTGCACCCGGGGCGAGGAGGTGCTGGCCCGGACGGACCTGGCCCAGTACCAGCTGGCCCTGCTGGACGTGGACCTGGAGACCATGACCGGCATTGCACTGGGGCGGCGGCTCAAGCAGCAGAACCCGGAGCTGGTGCTGGTGTACATTTCAGCCTATCTGGAGTTTGCTCCTGAGGGCTACACGGTCCGTGCGTTCCGGTATCTCCTCAAGCGGGATATGGAGCGGATGCTGCCCAGCTGTCTGGATGCCGTGCTTGCCGAGCACAGCCGGGAGTGCCGGACGCTGCCCATCCGGCAGGGGCGGCGCGAGACAGAGGTACCGCTGGATCAGATCTATTATCTGGAGAGCGACCTGCGAAAGATCAATGTCTATGGTGAAACGCTCCACAAGCCGCTCTGCTCCTACTACGGCAAACTGACGGACCTGCCCGCCTCCCTGCAGGAAGACGGTTTTTTGCGGGTCGGGCGCAGCTTTGTGGTCAACATGCGGTATATCCGGCAGATCAGCAATTACAAAGTGATGCTCCAGAACGGCGTGGAACTGGGCGTCAGCCGGAACGGCTATGCAGCCATCCGGGGCGCTTATCTGGAGTGGAAAGGGCAGTTTGGCGATGAGCTATGAGTTGAAGATGAAGCTGCTGATGCACCTGGTCTGCATCGTGCAGTGGGGCGTGTTTGCCCTCATCCACTGGGAGATGCTGGGCAAAGGCAAGTGGAAACATCCCTTTGCCTGTACGGTGCTGGCATTGTGCGGGATGCTGGTAATTTCGCTCTGGATCGATTTCGGCTTTTTCAATGCCGCTTCCATTGCGTTCAACGTGCTGTACCTGCTGGTGACATCGGCGTTTTTTGGCGGGACCATCCGCCAGAAGCTGATGGCCTGCATGGTCAACGGCGTGGTCTGCCTGCTGACGGAAAATACAGTCATATATCTCTATACCTATCTAGAAGCGGTTCCGCCTGCGCAGGTGATCCGGCAGCCGCTGGGCGTTCTGCTCATGGCAGCGGCGATGCTCATCGTGGGTGGCATCACGGCTCAGATGGCAAAGCACTGGGGCCAGAAGCAGGCGCTGGAACCGCTGCAGCTGGTGGTTGCCATGTTCTTCCCGGGGGTGGTCGTGGTGCTCAACATGCTGCTGATGGTCTCGGGCGGTCGGTTCGACGCCACCCAGTTCAGCGTGCTGTTTACGGTGGGGCTCACGGTGGCGGTGTTGGTGCACCTGCTCTTTGTCCAGATGCTCAACGAGCAGGTGGTGCAGAAAAAGGATTCTCAGTACCGTGCCACATTGGAGCAGGAGCGGGCGGAAGCCCTGATGGAATCCTACACCACCCAGCGTCGCCTGACCCATGAGTTTGCCAACCATCTCGAAGCACTGAGCCTGATGCTCCAGCAGAACGACGTGGCCGGAGCCCGCGGCTACCTGACCTCCATCAGCAAGACCATCCAGATGAACAGTGCCATCCTCAACACCCACAACCCCCTGCTGGACGCTCTGCTCAGCAAAAAGTACGAGGAAGCAGCCCGGAAAGGGGTCATGATGTACTTTGACCTCTCAGACCTGAAAGACATCCCGCTGGATCGGACGCATCTGGTCATCGTGGTGTCCAACCTGCTCAACAATGCCATTGAGGCAGCGGCACAGGCGGCCCCGCCCGAGGTGCATGTCCGGATGAAAAAGACGGAGGGAGAGCTGGTGATCTCGGTGCGCAACCGGGTCAGACAGAATGTGGAGATCCCGGAGGGGCAGCTGCCCCGTTCCACCAAGCGTGAACCTGGCCACGGCATGGGGCTGGCCAATGTCTGCGCGGTGCTGGAGGCGCACAACGCCGAGTACACCCTCAGCTGCCGGGACAACTGGTTCCGCTTTACCTGTGCGTTCCCGACCAACGGAATATGACATCCTGAGATGCAGAATATGACAACTCCCGTGCATTGGCGGCACAAATCTGCTATGATAAAGGCAGTAAAGGCGACCTGAGCGGGAATGGCGCTTTGATTGCGGCCGGATTTTTCCGGGGCGTCTGCTGATGCATAAGGCCCTGCGATGCGTGTGTGCAGGGCCTCTGGCCTTTGCTTTCCGAAAGTCTGACGAGGCTCTTGGCGGCAGTCTGGGGATTGCTGTACATAGAGAACTTGACCGCTGTGTGGCTCGCAGCGGGCGGTACCGTGTGTGGGAACGGGGTGCTGCCCGGCGGGGCTATGTGGTTTTGCAGGTCAAGAGCTTCGCCGGGCTTTTTCTTTTTTACCGTTTTGTCATATTTCACGGTTTGTTTCTTGTTTTTTCACCGGGTGCATGGTAAAATTAAGATATTCTTGAACAAGAAAATTCACAAAACTTTAAATTTTACGGTTAAAATACCCGGAAAGAAAGTGGGCGGAGCGGATGCGAAACAAACGGGCCGGAAAGGCTGTGGCAGCGTTGGCCATGGGAATTGTGGTGGCCGCGGGTCTGGTGGCTATAGGCGCAAAGGAATCCGGCCCCAGCCTGACGTATCATGAGCTGCTGGTGCTGGCCGGGGATAAGACTCAGGCGGCCTCCGCGGAGCAAGACCTGGAAGCAGCGTCTGGCCTGCCGGAAGCCATCGGGGAAGAAGCGGTCGCTGTCAGCAAGTTAAAAGAAGAGCTGGAAGAGATCGACGCGGAAAACAGCGCTTCCAGTGAGGCCGTGCCGGAAGAGATGCCGGAGTCCGAGGCGGCTGCCTCGGAAGAAAGTGTCTCGGCGGAGAGCACCGCCCCGGAGGTTTCCTCGGCCTCGGATTCCGCCGCGTCTTCCGTGCCATCCAGTGCGGCGGAATCCCATGCCGTGTCCGAAGCCGCCAGTGCCCCGTCCAGTACAGCGGCCAGCAGTGCCCCCACTGCGGAGGAACTCTGTGACCAGAAGATTGCGGAGTATATCCGCCAGATCGAGCAGCTGCAGGCCCGCAGTGAAAAGCGGCTTTACAGTATTATGCTGTCGGCCTATAGCGAGTATATGTCTCACCCGGTGGAGGAGCGGAACCTTGTGACGAAAGTGTCTGCGGTCCTCTCCAAGAGCGGGGAGCTAACGGCCGCCCAGAACCAGTGTGACGCGGAGTTTGCGCAGATCATGGCTGCCATGCGGAAGACCCTGCGAGAAAATGGCCGGGATGAGAACATTGCGGATGAGGCGGAAAAAACCTATAAGCAGAAGAAAAACGCCCTCATCAAGGAACTGACCAGCCAGGCCTACAGCGGTGGTGACGGCAGCGGCCAATCCGGCAAATGGCTGGCCGAGCACGCCGATGGAAACATCGTGGACTGAGATGGAAATAAGAAAAACAGCGCCGCTGCGGCTCTGGGAGAATTTCCTGAGAAATGCAGCGGCGCTGTTTTGCAGATGAAACACTTTCGTGTCCTGAACTTCACGGAAATCAATTTACAAACCTGAAGAGATGTATTATAATAAAATCGCTGTGTTTCGATATAACACAACCAAAGGAGGAAAACTTGGTGCTGGTTACTCTGATTGAGAGCGTTTACAATTTTTTGTGGGGAGATCTGCTCACTCTGCCGCTGGGCGGGGTGACGCTCAACCTCTCCCTTATGGTCATCCTGCTGTTTACGGCGGGCATCTATTTCACACTGCGCACCCGGCTGCTTCCGATGCGGCTGTTCCGGGATATGCTGGACGCTGTCTGCGAGAAAAAGCAGGGGAAGCAGGGCGGCCTTTCGTCGCTCCAGACGCTGGTGGTCTCCACCGCTACCCGGGTGGGTATGGGCAACCTCGTTGGCGTGGTGGCGGCGGTTTCCGTGGGTGGTGCAGGGGCCGTGTTCTGGATGTGGGTCACGGCGCTGCTGGGGGCGTCCACTTCCTTTGTGGAGTCCACGCTGGCGCAGAAATATAAAGAGCCCGATCCGCTTTATGGCGGCTGGCGCGGCGGCCCGGCGTTTTATCTGCACAAGCTGGCAGAGCGCAAGCGGGGGAAACTGCTCAAAAAATCTGTTGTGGCATCGTTGTTTGCGGTGTCCGGGCTCATCTGCTGGTGCGGCATCAGCCAGGTTATCAGCAACTCGGTGAGCGAGGCGTTTTCCAATGCGTTTTCCATTCCGCCGCTGGTGACGACCCTTGCGCTTACCGCGCTGGCGGCAGTCATCGTCCTGCGGAAAGATGCAACGGTCAAGAGCCTGGATGTGATTGTTCCCATCATGGCGGGCTGCTATTTCCTCATGACGCTCTATGTTGTTTTCACCAATCTGCCGCAGCTGCCCGGCGTGCTTGCCCGTATTTTCTCGGAGGCATTTGGCCTGCGGCAGGCGGCCGCTGGCGGCTTTGGAGCCGTGGTTATGAATGGCGTCAAGCGAGGCCTTTTTTCCAATGAAGCAGGTTCCGGTTCTGCTCCCTGCGCGGCGGCGGCTGCCGAGTGTGATGACCCGGTCAAGATGGGATTGGTGCAGGCGCTGGGCGTTCTGATTGACACCATCGTGATCTGCAGCTGTACCGCTTTTGTAATGTTGCTGGCGCCGGAAAGCGTGACCGCTGGGCTGCAGGGCATGAATCTGTTACAGGCAGCGATGCAGTACCATCTGGGCGGCTTCGGAGTGGTGTTCATTGCCGTCACGCTGGCACTGTTCAGCTTCTCAACGTTTATCGGGATTTTGTTCTATGCACGATGCAACGTGGCTTATCTCTTTGGCGACCATTGGGGCTGGCAGACCGCCTATAAGCTGCTGGCACTGGCGATGATGCTGGTGGGCGGTGTGGCAGCCTATACGGTCGTATGGGATTTGGGCGATGTGGGCATCGGCCTGATGACCATTTTCAATATGATCGCTCTTTACCCCCTGTCCGGCGAAGCTTTGACCGCTCTGCAGGAATATGAGAAGAAAAAGCACCTGAAATAAAGATCACGGAAATAGAAGAAATAAAGACACCGCACCCTGCTTGTAAGATGCAAGCCAGGGCGCGGTGTCTTTTTTGCTGGAGGAAAATGAGAGATAGAGGGGCATTCGAGCGGCTTGATTGCTGAAAAGTATAAGTTTGTCAGAAGAGAAGCACAGGAACTTATGGAATGAGAAACCGCTGATGGTTCAGAACCGATAAGAAATCAGACAATTTGTAAAGAAAGCTCAAGCTGATGCGATTTTTTTTCAGATAGTAATATAATGAGGACAAGGCGAAAACTATTGATTGTTGACGAGACACGTGATAAAATAATATGAGACTTAAAATGTGAAATAATGTCATTTGATAAAATATATTTATTACTGACAGGATAAAGCGGCATATTAAATCAATTGAACGATACGTATGAATATTGAATACAAATTTCGTCAACAAATATTGTTGGATTTCTGAATTCGGAGACTTAAAATGAAATGACTGCACGGGAGAAAAGGAAAAATGAATGCGGTGAGTTTAGAGAATAAAACAATTTTAGTCACAGGGGAGTGTGAAATAATAGGGTCAACCAAGAAAACCTACGATAACTAAAGGGTTTTGACTGCTTGAGTTGTCCTTCAAATGTTTTATTTGTTGAAAAGCTGCAAGATGCGGAAAATCCGGGGTTATATGTAGGAGGCTTTTGGAAGCTCTGTTTTGACCCACAAAAAGGAGCAGCAAATAAAGATTGAAGGAGAGTTCAAGCCTACGGTGGATTGCCTTTGTGCGACCCGCCGTAGGTTTGTTTTTATCCATAAGGGAATAGATGCAACATTAGCGATAAAAATGTGAGGATGGAATAGAGGAATGAATTCAAAAAAAGAAGTGCAGCACGTATACCTTGTCGGCGCGAAGTCATTGGGGGCTTACGGAGGTTATGAGACCTTTGTCTACAAGCTCACAGAGTATCACCAGAATAAAGAAAACATCAAATATCATGTTGCCTGCAAAGCCAATGGCGATGGCTGCATGGATGAGAGCAAATTTGATGGCGTGACAAAAATCAACGACCACGAATTTGAATTCCACAATGCCCACTGCTTCAAAATTGATGTTCCTCAGATTGGTCCTGCGCAGGCAATTTATTATGATGTTGCTGCACTAAAGGCTTGTTGCGAACATATCAAGAAAAACCATATCCCGCATCCGATTGTTTACATCATGGCTTGCCGCATTGGGCCTTTTGCTAGTCATTTTTACAGAGAAATCCATAAACTGGGTGGAACTGTGTATCTGAACCCGGATGGACATGAGTGGATGAGGGCAAAATGGTCGGCACCAATTCGGAAGTATTGGAAGATTTCTGAGCAGATGATGGTCAAATATTGCGACCTTGCTATCTGTGACTCTGTGAATATCGAGAAGTATATCCACGAGTGTTATGACGGAAAAGGCATCAAAGGCAGAAATCCGAAGACTACATTTATTGCGTATGGTGCAGATCTGACCCTTAGTAAGTTGGCTGATGACGATGAGAAGCTGATGAACTGGTATAGAGAAAAAGGACTGACAAAAAAGGACTACTACCTTGTCGTCGGTCGTTTTGTACCGGAGAACTCTTTTGAAGTTATGATTCGGGAGTTCATGAAAAGCAAGAGCAAAAAGAACTTTGCGATTATTACGAATGTGAATGAAAAGTTCTTAAATGAGCTTGAGGAAAAACTTCATTTCAAGAGTGATAAGAGAATCAAATTTGTCGGCACTGTTTACGATCAGGAACTGCTGAAGAAGATTCGTGAGAATGCCTATGCTTATTTCCACGGTCATACGGTTGGTGGTACGAACCCGTCTCTGATTGAAGCTCTCGGCAGTACAGATTTAAACCTGCTGGTTGATGTTGGCTTTAATAAAGAAGTCGCAGAGGATTGTGCTCTTTATTGGAGCCGCAAGCCGGGGAGTCTTGCAAAGTTGGTCGATAAGACGGATCAGATGAATGCTGATGAAATTGCAGAGATGGGCCGGAAAGCCAAAAAGCGTGTGGCAGAAGAGTACACATGGGATAAGATATGTGGGCAGTATGAAGATGTGTTTGTGGGGAAATAAGCAATGAAAATATTAATGGTAAATAAATTCTTTTATATAAAGGGAGGGAGCGAGACCTATTATTTCGCTCTTAAAAGGAAACTTGAAAAAGAAGGTCATATAGTAATTGATTTTTCAATGAAAGATAAGAAAAATTTTGAATCTAAATATGCTGATTATTTTGTGGATAATGTTGACTATTCAGGGAGCACTTCGCTTATTAACAAGTTGAAAATGGGGATTAATATTATCTATTCCCAAGAAGCTAAGAGAAAATTTGAAGAATTGGTAATAAAAACCAAACCAGATATTGTCCATTTACATATCTTTCAACATCAATTATCACCATCAATCTTAGATGTATGCAAAAAGTATAATCTTCCAACGGTATATACTGCACATGACCTAAAAATGGTGTGTTTGAATTATAAAATGATGCATCATGGTCATGTTTGTGAAGATTGTAAAGACGGTCATATGTACCATTGTGCATTGAATAAATGTGTGAAAGATTCTTTTTCAAAAAGTTGCATTAATACCGTGGAAGGTTATTTACATAAGTGGAGAAAATCTTATGATGCAATTGACTATATTATAACACCGAGTGAATTTTATAAGACCAAATTTGAGGAATTTGGAGTTCAGCCTAATCGATTAGTTCACATTCCCAATTTTTTGGATAGAGAAGTACCTACAGTCAATGATAGAGAAGATCAAGAAAAATACTATCTTTATTTTGGAAGACTATCTGAAGAGAAAGGTATACTGACGCTTATAAAGGCGATTGAGAATGTTAATGCTAATTTGTATATAGTTGGTTCTGGACCGCTTAAAGGAGAAATTGAAAGATATATTTCGAGCAGAGAACTATACAATATAAAATTGCTAGGATTTAAAAGTGGTCAAGAATTGATTGACATTGTTGGAAATGCTAGAGCTGTAGTTCTTCCGTCTGAATGGTACGAAAATGGACCTTATTCAGCGATAGAAGCTTTACAGGTTGGAAGACCGATTATCGGCGCCAACATTGGAGGAATACCAGAGCTGGTTCGAAAGAATGGAGAGCTATTTACTAGCGGATGCATTGAAGAATTATCTGGGTGCATAAATAAATTTGAAAAAATATCAAGGGCTCGATATGACCAAATGAAAAAAGATTCATTTGATATGTTTGAGGAGTGCTACACTCCCAATGGACATTATGACAAGTTGATGAAGATTTATGAAAAAGCACAACGAAAACACGGAGAGTAGAATGAAAAAGGCACTTATTGTTGTAAATTTAGCAGGCTTTTTGACTTTTCTATGGAATGATATAAAAACTTTGCAAGAAATGGGGTATACAGTTTCAGTAGCAATGAATGCACGTATGCCAGATGGAAGTGACGCAGTTGAAGTTGAAAAATTGAAAAAAATGAAGATAGATTTTTTTCAAATAGATTTTGATACTAAAAATCCTTTATCAAGAGATAATGTAATTGCGTATAAACAATTAAAAAAAGTAGTGAATGAAGAATATGATTTGATTCATTGTCATACACCTATTGTTGGTATTTTGACCAGAATGGCAGCAAAGAAATATAGAAAGACTGGGACAACAGTTATATATACAACACATGGATTTACATTCACAGACAAGTCATCGAAAAAAAACTGGATTGTTTATTTTAACGCTGAAAAGCTAATGTCAAGATTCTGTGATGCTATTATTACAATAAATCATGAAGATTATAACAACGCAAAAAGAATGCATTGTCCTAAAGTTTATATTATTCCGAGCGTTGGTTTAGATAGTAATAGGTTTTCTAATTTAAGAATAAATAGAGACGAGTATAGAGCGTCATTTGGTGTAGAGCCAAAAGACCATATGGTTTTGTCTGTAGGTGAATTATCATCAAGAAAAAACCAGAAGATTATAATAGAAGCATTGGGTATGCTTGATAGAAAAGAACAGTATGTATTTGTAATTTGCGGAAGAGCAGTCGTTAATTCAACAATTGAGGAAGAACTCAAAGAAACAGCCTCTAAATTAGGAGTCAGGATCTTCTTGGCAGGACACAGACTTGATATTCCAGAGATAAATGCATGTGCAGATGTTGCTGTCATCCCATCCGTAAGAGAAGGATTTGGAATGACGGGAGTGGAGGCACTTGCATCAGGTGTACCTGTTGTGGGATCTGATGTACAGGGGATAAGAGAATATGTAATTCCCGGAAAAACAGGATATCTTTGCGACCCATACGATGCACATCAATTTGCAGACGCCATTGAAAAAATAGTGAATTTGCCATCAGAAGAAAGAGCCAAGATGGTAATTGATTGTAAAGAAAAAGCAAAAGAATTTGATGTATCCAAGTCTATTGCAGCTATGAAGAATATATACCAGGAAGTATTATGCCATGACGGAAAATAAGATAGTTAGAGATAAGATGCCACTAGTAAGTGTAGTTGTGCCGATATATAATGTGGAACTTTACCTGAAAGAGTGCGTTGCTTCGATTCTTTCCCAAACATATAAGAATATTGAAGTGATTTTAGTTGATGACGAGTCTCCAGATTTATGTGGAAAAATATGCGATGACTATGCAGCAATGGACGGCAGAATCAAGGTTGTTCATAAGAAAAATGGTGGTTTGTCTGATGCCAGAAATGCTGGAATGAAAGTTGCAACAGGAGATTTAATTACTTTTGTTGACAGTGACGACTATATTTCAAAGAATTTTGTGAAAATTCTTTTTGAAGCTATGTCAGAGAACAATTCTGATATAGCTATTGCAAATATGAAGAGGACGAGCAGACGCGATGATAAAAATACTGTAATAGATTGGAAAGTGTCCAGTTACAAAAATGAAGATGCTTTGATTCGGATGCTATATGGTACACCATTTGGCACGTCTGCATGTGGAAAACTTTTTAAAAGAAGTCTGTTTACAGATGTTGAATTCCCATATGGAAAATTCTCTGAAGATCTCTTTACAATCTATAAAACAATTTTGAAGAGTGAAAATGTAACCTATGTGGGATTTGATGGTTATTTTTACTATTATCGCGATGAGGGAAGCATCGTCGTTTCTGGATATAAGGAAAAGCATTTAGAAGCTTTGGATGCTATCGATGATATTGCAAGAGCGGTAAAAGGAAAAACACAATTTGATAACGCACTGTCGACTCAATATATAAATGTTGTATATGATATTGCTGCGAGAAATCCACAGCTTTCAGAGTTTCAGAATAAACGCATTCAGAGTGTATTGAAATCGCATCGGATGAATGTGCTAAAAGATGGTAATGCCCCAAAGAGATTACGGGCTTTTGCTGCGATATCATTATTTGGAAATAGAATAGCACTTAAAGTTGTCGTTGCGAGAAATAGGAAGTGGAAGGCGTAAAGAGGGGAGGCAAAAAGAGATGACACCATATATTATTGTATTTATGATTTCGATAGGTCTTTTTGCGCTTTCTGATCGGGTGAAATATACACAAAGGAAACCGATTGTATTCATATCAGTTATGGCATTGTGTTTGTTAGCAGGAATGAGAGCGGTGGGTGTTGGAACAGATACACGAGTTTATTTAATGCCTGTTTATGAGGCAGCGAAAAGAAGCCATAGCATTGGTGAGTATTTGAACTCATCTTTCCATGCTTTCACATGGACAACAGATTATGTGAAGGATATGGAACCATTGTTTCCGTTATTAGTTTTGATTGTAACAAAAATTACAGGTTCATTATATTGCGTTCAAACTATACTGGAATTATGTGTGATTCTGCCACTATATGTTGCCGTTAGAAAAGATAAGAACACAAGCCTTGGGATGGCGATGTTTGTCTTTTGCATGGCATTTTATAATCCCTCGATGAATATGATGCGTCAGTCAATCGCTATGTCTTTAGGAGTCCTGGGATTTGAATATTGGAAAAATGCAGAAAAGAAAAATGCGTTTATCTGTGTGATTATTGCTTTCTTATTCCACACAAGCTCATTGCTGATATTACTGATTTATCTTCTGTATGATTATATTGTCAAAGGAACAACTTTGAGCATAACAGGAAACAATGTTAGTAAGAGAAATGAAACTCCTAGAATGCTGATATCTATGGGGATTGGTTTCGTAGTGATGATTATGATGTCAGCGATTGTGTCTGCTTTGTCGGCTGTTGGATTTGGGGAATATGTCAGCTACGTTACAGGAAAATTGGTTTTTATGCCAAACCAGCTTTTAATCCGTATTCCTCAAATAATATTGATCATCTGGAGTTATAGATATTTGAGAAAAGATGGAGAAGACATTTCATTTTTCTTGGTTATGGAGGTATATGCAGTCTTGTTTTCACAGTTTACCAGTGTGAGCGGGTATGGTGGAAGAATTGCTTTATACTTTGCGATTTTTGAGGTGCTTGTCATATCACAGGCAATGAGTGCATTAAAACCAAGAAAAAGCGGAATAATTATTCGACCGTTAATCATAGGATATTATATGTTTTATTGGTGGTACTATTTTGTATTTGTTGGTGCGCATCAAACAGTACCGTATATATTTATGAGATAGAGGAGAAACGAGTAGATGGATAAAAAAATCGGTATTATGTCTATGCAAAGGATTATTAATTATGGATCTTTTTTGCAAGCGTATGGTTTGAAAAAAATGATTGAGTCGGTTTCAAAATCAGAAGTTGAATTTATAGATTACAGATTTGGTGTTGATATTACAAATAGATTAAAAAAACCGCAGTCTAAAGCTGAAAGCATAGTGGATAAGATTCTGAAAAACAGAACCCCATGGAATTATCTGAAAAAAAAGAACTTTTTCAAAGAAATAGAAAGAAATTTAATCCTGGATTTAAAGAATATTGGGGTTGATAAACTGAATTATGACTGTGAGGTTGACACGTTAGTGATTGGAAGTGATGAAGTATTTAATTGCCTTCAACCATATCCAGTAGGATATTCTAAGCAGTTATTTGGAGATGGATATGCACACTCCAAGATTGTTTCATATGCGGCTTCTTTTGGAAGCACACGTTATGAAGATTTGGTAGATACAGGAATTGCACACGAAATTAAAACAATGCTGTCAAGATTTGCAGCTATTTCTGTGCGTGATGAAAATAGTGCTCATATTGTTAGGCAATTGCTCGGTTACTCTCCGGAAATTCATATGGATCCAGTTCTGATGTATGATTTTACACAAGAAATTGCAGAGTATACGACTTATGAAAGAGATTATATCATTTTATATGCATACACGGGCAGATTAAGCAGAGAAGAAGAAAACTATATAAAAAAATTTGCAAAAAGGCACAATAAGAGGATTATATGTGTTGGACATTATTCAAATATTGCGGATAAAAATATAATTTGCAATCCGTTGTATGTATTTTCCTATTTCAAAAATGCAGATTATGTCATTACGGATACATTTCATGGTACAGTCTTCTCTATTAAAATGAATACAAAATTTTGTACTCTGGTAAGAGATTCAAATCGCAATAAATTAGAAGCATTACTTAATAAACTTGATAAATTGGATAGAAAAGTGGAAAAACTAGAGGATATTGAGCGATTATATAATACCGAAGTTGATTTTTATAAAACTAATCAAATAATTGAACAAGAGCGTAAAAAAACAACGTTGTATTTAAAGGAAAATATTTAAAATGGGTAGTGAGTCAAGAAATAGATACTTATTAAAAAACACATTGATTTTTACACTTGGCAATATTGGCTCTAGGATGATTTCTTTTTTCTTGATTCCATTGTATACTAATGTTTTAACAACGAGTCAGTATGGTACGGTGGATCTTATAACTACTATTAGTACAGTTGCAGGGCCAATGCTTACATTGAATATTGCTGAGTCGGTTATGCGGTTCGGGTTAGACAAAGATGCAGATAAGGAAAAAAACACACAGTGTGGAAGCATAGTTCTACTTATTGCGATGATAATTGGACTGGTTTTAATTCCAATATGCAGATGCATCACAGAAGTATCTGACTATGCGATGTATGTTTATTTTTATGTCATTTCTTTATCTGCTAGTCAACTGTTTCTATGCGATTTACGCGGAAAGGAATTGTTACTTAAGTATTCACTTGGAAATATCCTTCAGACATTGATGATAGCGATTTTAAATATAACATTTTTACTTGTCTTTAAGATGGAAACAGGTGGATATTTATTGGCATATATCATTGCAAACTTTATAGTTGCGATTTATGCCATTATTGCAGGAAAAGGATATAAAGCGTTCTCGTTTCACAACATAGATCGTTGCAAACTCAAAGAGATGATTCGGTATTCGGTTGTTCTTATCCCGAACACATTTATGTGGTGGATCATGAATTCTTCAGATAGAGTTATGGTGACCTACATGATTGGTGCAGCGGCTAACGGAATCTATGCTGTTTCTTATAAACTTCCCACCCTTGTATCAACACTGACAGGAATATTTAATCAAGCATGGAGTTATTCTGCGATTCGTGAAGAGGGCACGAGTGATGAAACTGAATACAACAATAAAATGTTCAAAACACTTTCTGCAATTGCGTTTATGATGGGAATTGGCCTTTTGCTATTAACAAAACCATTCTTGGGAGTTTATGTGGCTGATAGTTATTATGACGCTTGGAAATATACTCCGTTTTTGATTATTGGATGTGTTTATTTAACATTGGGCACCTTCATGGCAACAAGTTATACTGTACATAAGGATAGTTTTGGCTATTTGTTTTCTGGATCGTTTGGCGCAGCGTTTAATATACTATTGAATTTTATCTTGATTCCAGTGATAGGAGTCTATGGTGCTGCATTAGCAACATGTATAAGTTATATTGCTGTTTTTATGTTCCGTGTGTTCCACACTAGAAAATATATTAAGTATGATATTATGTATAAGGAATTCATTTTAGGTTCGTTATTAATGCTTGTGTCTGCAATTTTAATGTTTGTAGATGGAATGAAAGGATTCCTTCTTCAACTTGTGATTCTTTTGATTGGATTTACGGTGTTTTCCAAAACTTGGATTCCGATGTTACAGTTTTTTCTAAATAAAATTCAAAGGAAGCGGGTGAGCTAATGCAGAAGTTGGTTAGCATTATTGTTCCAGTATATAATGTTGAAAAGTATATTGATAAGTGTGTTAGATCATTATTAAAACAAGATTATGGAAATATAGAAGTAATTCTTGTTGACGATGGTTCTCCTGATAAAAGTGGTTATATCATTGATAGACTGAAAGAGGAAGACAATCGAATAGTTGTAATACATCAGGAAAATCATGGCGTTTCTAGTGCTAGAAATGCAGGAATGGCTGTCGCTTCAGGTGAGTATATCACCTTTGTCGATGGAGATGATTGGGTTGATGCTAACTATGTGACATATTTTGTTGATTTACTAGAGAAATCAAGCTGCGATGTTGTGATGAATAAGAATAATTATTCAGGTTGCAATGATATATCAAAAAATAATTTTTCTGTGATTAGTGCGGAAAAAGCTATTGAGTGGATTTATTTGGGAGATCTTTTTGTAGCAGTTTGGAATAAGATGTATCGAAGGAGTGTGCTCGAAGAGAATTATATAAAATTTAATGAAAAAATTTGGTATGGTGAAAGAATGCTTTTTAATGTTGAGTTTCTACAACATGTAAACAGTGTGGCAGTTGGTGAAAGCGCAGTTTACCATCAAACTTTTAATCCTGATAGTGCGATGAGAAAATTCAATTTAAAGAGTAACTTGTGTGGAATCAAATCTTTGGAATTGCAAAAGGAAGCATGGATAAAAAAGAATATTGATATTGAGAAAGCATGGGAATATCACAGGTATTGTTTCAATAGAAGTATAATTGATGGCCTTGTTCGATCTAATATGATTTTAGAATATAATGAAACGTATAAGGAGTGTGTTTCTAACCTTAGGAAAAACATATTTTTGCCATTAAAAATGGAAAAAAGTATTAAGAAAAAAATTATGTGGTGTTGCTATTTTATTTCACCAAGGCTCATGGCTATTAGAAAAGCTATAGGATTTAAGAAGGCTGCGAAAACTGGGGGGGGGGTATAAGAAATAATGTTATAATAGAGAAAACAGCGTATATTCTTGTGCCTATCACGGGAGGTGCTTTTGCATGAAAACCGTGTGCGCTAAGGATATGTGTGCTGGTTGTATGGCTTGCATAAATATGTGCAAAAAGAGTGCTATTACTATTGTAGATGATTACAAGACATATAATGCCGTAATTGATGAAGTAAAGTGCGTGAATTGTGGGTTGTGTGAAAAAATTTGTCCTAATGTAAAATGCGTGGAGCAGGTTAACCCTATCTTTTGGAAAGAAGGATGGGCATTGAATCCTGAAATCAGAAGTAATGCATCTTCAGGAGGAATTGCTTCATCAATTATATATTCATTTATTAAAAATGGTGGATATGTTGCTTCGTGTATGCTTAATAAGGGAGAATTTGTTTTTGAATTGACAAATTCGACCCAAAGGGCTGAGCAATTTGTAGGATCTAAATATGTTAAAAGTAATCCAAAAACAATATATATAGATATTGAAAGGAAACTACAAGAAGGGAAAAAAGTCCTTTTTGTTGGATTGCCATGTCAAGTTGCGGCATTGAAAAATTTCTCACGCAATCAAGATAATTTGTATACAGTGGATTTAATATGCCACGGGTCCCCTTCACCTGAATTGTTGAAGATGTATTTAAAAGAAAAATCAGTGGATATCGAAGAATTAGAAGGGTTGAATTTCCGTGAGAAAACATCATTTGGCTTAAGATCAGTAGGGAAAAATAATGGTTTTCCGCGGATTGTTGATATGTATACATATGCTTTCCTGAAAAGTATTGATTATACTGAGAATTGTTATTCCTGTCGTTATGCGTCACAATCTCGTGTTTCAGATATTTCATTAGGTGATTCATGGGGAAGTGAATTGTCTGAAGAGGAAAAGAAAAAGGGAATATCTTTAGTTCTCTGTCAAACGAAAAAGGGAGAAGAATTACTAAAAAAGTCAAATGTGGAACTATTTGATGCGGATATTACAAGAGCGATCCAATTAAATCATCAATTGGAATATCCATCGAGAATTCCATCATCAAGAATGTTTTTCTTTGAAAACTTAGAAAAGGGTTTTGATTTTGCTATGAAGAAAATACTACCGAAAGAATATTTGAAAAATGAAATCAAGATTATTTTGTCTAAAGTTGGAATTAGAAGATAAACTTTCATATTGACAAAGAGTTGGGAGATGACACAATCTTGAGAGCAGAGCAGAGCAGAGCAGAGCAGAGCAGAGCAGAGCAGAGCAGAGCAGAGCAGAGCAGAGCAGAGCAGAGCGTTTATCATGGCTTGACGTGTTAAAAGGGATAGGCATAATCCTTGTTGTTATAGGGCATATCTATTCCAATCAAACCATCTTTAATTGGTTGTATTCCTTCCATATGCCGCTGTTTTTCTTGGCAGCAGGATGGGTGTATAAAGAAAAAACAGTTTTAGCAGACATAAAGCGAAGAATCCAAACCATTGTTATTCCGTATTTCTCATTCGGTTTTCTGGTTCTTATCTACTGGCAATTGATGGAGAGAAGATTCCGGGATTCAGATATGAGTTTTATGGATTCTTTGTTCGGTTTATTCTCTGGCTGTTATGATAATTTGGAGTTCAACATCCATTTGTGGTTCTTACCATGTTTCTTTGTAACGGTAATCCTTTTTAATATACTGGTTAATCTAGGCGGAAGGAGAATGGCTTATCTTGTTTCTGCTCTAATGAGTTTAGCTTTTATTGTGGTTCCAATGCATGGACTTATTTGGGGCATTGATCGTGTATTCAAGTACATAGGATTCTATGCTGTGGGTGTGTTCATAGCGGGGAAAAGCGTGAAAGCGGTAAAGAAAAAAGTGAAAGCAGGAATAGTAGCGATAGTTCTGCTTGCTTTGAGCTTTTCCTTATCATGCTATCATTTAACTATGGGAATCATGTGGTTTGTAACAGCCATGATTGGTGTTGCTGCTGTAATTCTGATTTCTCAACTTATCAACGAGAATAGAATCCTGCAATACTTTGGTCGGATTTCTCTAATTATTCTTTGTATTCACGGCCCTGTGTATCGAATCGTAGTAAAAATTGTATCAATTCTGTTGAATGTGAGTACAGATGCAGTGAGAGAAAATTTTCTACTGGCCATGGTAGTGGTAGTTATTACGATGGCAATATGCAGTACGGCATATGAGGTTGTTGTAAGACTTGCCCCATGGATGGTGGGAAAGAAAAAAGTAAAGGAAAACTAACAATGTCTAAATACTTTGGAACCGATGGCTTCCGTGGAGAAGCTGGAATTACATTAACAGCAGACCATGCCTATAAGGTTGGTCGCTTCTTAGGCTGGTATTATAATGCTCTCCGTGAGCGCAACGGTGACACCGACCCTGCTCGTATTGTTATTGGTAAGGATACCCGCCGCAGCTCGTACATGTTCGAGTACAGCCTTGTGGCTGGTCTGACCGCTTCTGGTGCAGATGCCTATTTGCTCCATGTTACCACTACTCCATCTGTGGCGTACATCGCTCGCGTGGATGACTTTGATTGCGGCATTATGATCTCCGCCAGTCACAATCCGTACTACGACAATGGCATCAAGCTAATCGACTGCTACGGCGAGAAAATGCCTGAGGAAACTCTGCTGCTGGTGGAGGACTACATCGATGGCAAACTCCATGTCTTTGATAAGGACTGGCCAGAGTTGCCCTTTGCACATCGTGAGCATATCGGCTGCACGGTAGACTATGTGGCTGGCCGCAACCGTTACATGGGGTACCTGATCTCGCTGGGCATCTACTCCTTTAAGGGTGTCAAGGTCGGTTTGGATTGCGCCAATGGTAGCTCCTGGAATATCGCAAAGTCCGTGTTCGATGCGCTTGGCGCAGATACCTATGTCATCAATAATAATCCGAATGGTCTGAACATCAATAACAATGCAGGTTCAACCCATATCGAGGGCCTTCAGAAGTTTGTTGTGGAGAATGGCTTGGATGTTGGTTTTGCTTACGATGGTGATGCTGACCGCTGCCTGTGCGTGGACGAAAAGGGCAATGTTATCACTGGCGACCATATCCTTTACATTTACGGTTGCTACATGAAGGAACGTGGTAAGCTGTTAAATAATACTGTTGTCACCACAGTTATGTCCAACTTTGGTCTCTACAAGGCTTTCGATGAGCAAGGTATCGGCTATGCTAAGACCGCTGTGGGCGATAAGTATGTTTATGAGTATATGGCCAAGAATGGCTGTCGTATCGGCGGCGAGCAGAGTGGACATATCATCTTCTCCAAGTACGCCAGTACGGGTGATGGTATCCTGACGAGTTTAAAAATGATGGAAGTTATGCTGGCTAAGAAGAAGTCGATGAGCGAATTGGCAGCAGCGCTGAAAATTTATCCGCAGGTGCTGGAGAATGTTCGCGTAACGGATAAAAAAGCGGCACAGAACGATGAGGCTGTGCAAACAGCAGTAAAGAAAGTGGCCGAAGGACTGGGGGATACAGGCCGGATTCTGGTTCGTGAATCCGGCACGGAGCCTGTGGTGCGTGTGATGGTGGAAGCCCCTGATCACGATACTTGTCAGAAATATGTTTCCGAAGTTGTCAATGTGATTCGTGATAGAGGATATAAAGCGTAAAGTCAATGACGACTCTGGCAATGTAAGCGCTCAGTGTCGATGCGGCTAGTTTGATACTTTTGAAAGTGCCATAATCATGGGAAACGAGAGTATTTTAGTCTCAGTCTTCCCACTGGCATTCACAGTAGTGGATCATTTCACTACACTGCCGCTTCCCACTATGGGACTATTTTATGTTCCAAAGGTGGACGAGCACTTTGTTGGTAGTTTGGCAGTGATTCCGCTGCAGCTGTTGGGATATTACGTATCTGTGGCGAAGGGACTGGATGTGGATAAGCCGAGAAACCTTGCAAAGAGTGTGACAGTGGAATAAAAGATAGCAAGAGGAAAAAGTTATGAAAACAACATTACTTATTAGTAGGTCAAGTAATGACCTTTAAAGCTTATGAAAACGAAAAAACGAATAAAAATCGGAATAGCTACGACTTTTGTAATTGTTATACTGATGTCTCTCTGTGGAAGCCGATTTGTTTTTCAAAAAGCATGTGTACGAAGGGAAACGTCATGGCTGAACATGGGAACAGCAGATGACTACATATACAACCTTCTTGTGGATGCGTATAATATACGAAAAGAGAAGAATGAAACTGTTACAATAAAGGCTTCAGACGGAATAAATCTTGTGGGTCACTATTACGAAAGAGATAAGAACGCACCTTTGATTATATTCTTTCATGGTCTTTGGAGTAATGGATATGTAAGCGGAGAACCGACTTATAAAATTACAAAAAATCAAGGTTGGAATCTTCTTTTAGTTAGCATGCGTGCACATGATGAAAGTGAAGGCGAATTTTCAACATTAGGCGTTATAGAGCAATATGATTGCAAGGCTTGGGCGAACTGGGCTGTAGAACGCTTTGGAGAAGAAAAGTCGGTTTTCTTTATGGGAGTGTCAATGGGTGCTTCAGTTGCAATGATGAGTAGCAATCTGGGATTACCTAAATCAGTGAGAGGGATTATTGATGATTGTGGATTTACTTCCACAATGGAAATGATAGATGTGAATTGCAAGAGTCACCTTCCGGATTATATCCCGACAAAGATGTTTGACTTCTTTGTTGAGATGGGAACTAGCGTATGGGGACACTTTTGTATAAGTAAGGCAGACGCTTGCAAAGCTGTTTCACAGACGGATATTCCAATCTTAATTATACACGGAGACAGAGATACAAAAGCACCACTATCTATGGCATACAGACTTTATGATAGTTGTAGCAGTGAAAAACAGTTGTATGTGGTTCATGGAGCTAATCATGCAGAGAGCTATAGAAAAGATCCGGAAGGATATGAGAACGTAATAGCACAGTTTGTGGAAGAACATTCAGAAGCCTTGAAGAAAGAGTACTAAACTGTAAACGCAAAATGAACTAAATATGCCCCAAAAGTCGAATGCTGTCGAATTAGTGTCTGTATTAGGAAAAATAAAACTGTGTGAATTCTCACACGGTGGCTGCTCAAACCTTCACACACCTCTTCGTGGTGAGCAGTAGGCAACGATCTATGATCGGCAGAGATGTGAAGAATAAAAACTATGATAAAATCAATTTGATAGAAAAAACAATGAATACAACATTACTTATCATGGCAGCCGGTATCGATAGCCGTTTCGGAACGGGAATTAAACAGTTGGAGCCGGTGGATGATGCTAACCATATCATTATGGACTATTCCATCCATGATGCAATCGAAGCAGGATTTAATCATGTGGTATTTAGCATCCGCAAGGATATCGAGAAAGAGTTCAAAGAGGTTATCGGTGATCGCATTGCCTCTATTTGCACTTCTCATGATGTAACAGTGGACTACGCTTTTCAGGATATCAACGATATTCCGGGAGAACTTCCGGCAGGCCGTACAAAGCCGTGGGGAACTGGTCAGGCTGTGCTTGCAGCGAAAAAAGTGATTGATACACCGTTCATCGTTATCAATGCAGACGATTACTATGGCAAGGAAGGCTTCAAGGCTGTACACGAGTATCTGGTGAATGGTGGCAAGTCCTGTATGGCAGGCTTTGTGCTGAAGAATACCCTGTCTGATAATGGCGGTGTGACTCGTGGTATCTGCAAGATGGATGAGAATGGAAACTTGACTGAGGTTGTGGAAACCAAGAACATCGTAAAGACTGCAGATGGAGCAGAGGCAGACGGTGTGGTTGTTGATGTGAATTCTCTGGTATCCATGAATATGTGGGGATTGAATCCTGATTTTTTGGATGTGCTGGAAAATGGTTTCAAGGAGTTTTTCGAGAAAGAAGTACCGAGCAATCCTCAGAAAGCCGAGTATCTGATCCCAATCTTCATCGGTGAGCTGCTGGAGCAGGGAAAGATGTCCGTAAAGGTCCTGAAGACCAACGATACTTGGTATGGTATGACCTACCACGAGGATGTCGCAGCCGTAAAAAACAGCTTCAAGAAAATGTTGGCGGATGGTGTGTACAAGGCTGATTTGTTTTCAGATCTGTGATATACTTGAACCATCATAACAGGAAAGAGGTTTGTGTCCTATGCCCAGAACCAAAGGTAGCAAAAATAAGCCAAAAACTGTGACTGCTGATTTTGCAACACAGATTGCGGAAAAGCAGTCCGCGAAGGAAGCACTCACAGCGGAAATCGCATCCATCACCGCCAACATTGACACTTTAAAGGCTAACCTGAAAGAGAAGAAGACTGCTCTGAAGAAGGCCGAAAAAGAAGTGGCAACGCTGGAAGCAAAGAACTTCTCTTTGATAAATTCGGCTAAGTGATATGGAGATTCTGTACAATGTATGGGAATTGCGATGATGAAAACATGTGTAATTTAATAATCCTGTTGATTTTAAGTATTGGAATATTGGCACTGCTGGGAATAAGTAAATACTCTTTTCAGAAAGCCTGCCTGAGAAGAGAAATTCGATGGCCAGATTTAGGAATTGCTGATGACTGGCAGTATGAAATTCTTACAGAGGCATATAAAATAAAAAATGAGCCAAATAGAAAAATTACAATTACGGCATCTGATGGAGTACAATTAGTTGGTCACTATTATGAAAGAAAGAAAAATGCGCCAGTCATAATCTTTTTTCATGGGCTTTGGGGTAATTGTTATACGAATAGTGTGCCAATCTATAGAATAACAGAAGAAAAAGAATGGAATCTTCTGTTGGTGAACTTACGAGCACACAATGAAAGTGAAGGTGACGTTTCAACACTTGGCGTTTTAGAAAGATACGACTGTCGTGAGTGGGCAAATTGGGTGGATTCTGAATTTGGAGAACAGGTACCTATATTCCTTATGGGAATTTCCATGGGAGGAGCGGTAGCAGTGATGAGTAGTGATTTAGAATTGCCGGAATCAGTTTGTGGAATTATTGATGATGCTGGGTTTACATCACCATTAGAAATGATAAAAATAGGCAGTAAAGAGAAACTTCGTTTTGAATTACTGACAGATTTATTCGCTCGGATAGTGAATGCAGGAACAAAAATTTGGGGTAGATTTGACTTGAAAGAAGCAAACGCATGTGCCGCAGTGTCTAAGACAAGTGTGCCAGTTCTAATTATTCATGGAGACAAGGATAAGAATGCACCAGTATCTATGGCGTATAAAATTTACAATAGTTGCAAAAGTGAAAGAGAGTTGTACATAGTTTCTGAGGCAGGGCATACTGGATGCTATAGAACAGATCCTGAAAAATACAAAATGATTGTTTCTGAATTTATTGAAAAACATATTCCGCGATGAAGAAAGAACAATCTATGTTTTTAGAATAAGACCACATTGGTGCCAGACTAAGATTACGTGCCAGACACCTGGTACTAAAAAAAGAAAAAAGTGCCAGACCCCCGGTACTAAACTGTAAACGCAAAATGAACAAAATATGACCAAAAAGTCGAATACTGTCGAACTCGTGCCTGTATTCGACAAAATAAGGCCGTGTGGAAATCCACACGGTAGCTGCTCAGATAATCACACACCTCTTCGTGGTGAGCAGTAGGCAACGATCTATGATCGGCAGAGATAAACAGAATATAAAAAGTAGATTAAGCCCTACAAGGCTCAAATTGGTTCAAAACCGATTGAAAGCCTTGTAGGGCTTATTTTTTTGTGCTTTTTCAAATTTATTTGTGAAAAAAGTTGTCCAAGACTTGACATCGGGCGGCATTGATTGGCAGCGCGAGAAATGGCAATCAGGACTTGGTTCTAAGTTTATCCACCAAGGCGAAAAAAATGCTGCGAAATATGCGGACGAGGTCATTGTTCTGAGCAAGGGCGTGCAGGACTATTTTAAGGAAACTTATGGAAGAGAAACGCACTTTATCCCTAATGGCGTGAATAGGCCGCAGATTCGGGAAGCAAGTCTGATTACAGATAAGTTCGGGCTGAAAAAAGGCTCATGTCAGTGCCATGAACCGAGCTGCTTGATACCGATTTGCACAAAAAATTCGCCGTCTCCTTGTGGAAACGGCGAACATAAATCTTATATTATTTTTTCTGTCTACTTGACGGAGTGCGCTTCACAACTTAATCGCTGGTTTTCCGGGGGCTTACTATTAACACAAACCCAACCTTACATTATTCCGGTTTGACCTGCAGCTCCTGCTCGCAGTAAATGCAGCGATACTTGCCATTGGAGCTCAGCTCAAAGATCTGGTCGCACTCTTCCTCAATGGAAGAGATGCAGCGCGGGTTTTTGCACCGCACGATGTTTACCAGGCGCTTGGGGGGCTGGGGTTTCTCTTTCTTGATGGCTTTGCCGTCCTGGATGACGGTCACGCTGATGTTGGGGTCAAGGTAGGCCAGCACATCCAGGTTGAGCCAGGAGGAGTCGCCCTCCACCTTGATGATGTCCTTGCGGCCGCACTCTGTTTTGTGGGAGCGGGCGTTCTGGATGAGGGCCACGCTGGCCGTGCGGTTGCCCTTGATGCCCAGCAGATCCATCAGGCCGATGGCGGTGCCGGCTTTGATGTGGTCGATGACAATGCCATTCTGGATCTCGTCAATGTTCAGCATTTCAGTGTTCCTCCTTTGCGTCAGGTGCCTTGGGGTCGGGCAGACCCAGCAGGGTCATGATGAGTGCCATGCGGATATAAACAGCATTCTGCACCTGCTCAAAATAGGCAGCGCGGGGGTCATCATCGACCTCCAGGGTGATCTCGTTCACGCGGGGGAGGGGGTGCAGCACGGCCATATGGGGCTTTGCCAGTGCCATTTTCTCTTTGGTCAGGATGTAACTGTTTTTCAGGCGGATGTAATCTTCCTCGTTGAAGAAGCGCTCTTTCTGCACGCGGGTCATGTACAGGATGTCCAGGTCGGCCATGGAATCCTCCAGGCTGCGGGTCTCCTTGTACTCAATGCCTTTGGCTTCCAGCACGTCCTTGATGATATAATCGGGTACTCGCAGCTCTTCCGGGCTGATGAGCACAAAGCGGACATTCTTGAAGCGGGCCATGGTCTTGATGAGGGAGTGGACGGGGCGGCCAAACTTCAGGTCGCCGCACAGGCCGATGGTCAGGTTGTCCAGCCGGCCCATCCGGCGGCGAATGGTCATCAGGTCGGTCATGGTCTGGGTGGGGTGCTGGTGGCCGCCGTCACCGGCGTTGATGACCGGGATGCGGGAATAACGGCTGGCGCGCAGCGGGGCACCCTCCTTGGGGTGGCGCATGGCGACGATATCGGCGTAGCAGGACACCACACGGATGGTGTCGGCCACACTCTCGCCCTTGGAAGCGCTGGAGACTGTTTCACTGGGGAAGCCCAGCACATGGCCGCCCAGGTTCAGCATGGCGGCCTCAAAGGAGAGGCGGGTGCGAGTGGATGGCTCGTAGAACAGGGTGGCAAGCTTTTTGTGCTCGGCGACGTTCTGGTAGGCGGCCGGATCGGCGCAGATGCGGTCGGCCAGACTCAACAGATTCATGATTTCTTCCTGGCTGAAGTCTAAAGGATCGATCAGATGACGCATGTTGTTCAGTTCCCTCCATCAAAGAAGCTTTCGAAGAATGGAAAAATCGAAGAAGTTGGTGTAGTAGCTCAACGAGCGCATAACCGGATGGCACAGACGGTTGTAGCAGACTTCGTCCAGCAGCAGCATCGCCTCGCCGGGGGCAAGCCGCATGGCTGCCCGGATGGCCTCGTCGCCGCAGCTGGCTTTCAGGTGGGCGACATTGGAGGCGATCTGCTGGTGACACTCCCGCTCCAGGATCTCGAAGATGTCGCCACTGAGGTCGATCCGGGTGTAATCCCGGCTGCCAAACAGCGCGCGCGGCAGGTAATCGATGGAGTAGATGACGGGAGTGGTGTCCGCCAGGATCCTCTTTTTGATGCAGATGACCTCATCCCCCACCTCGATACCGAGGTCCCGTGCCAGCTCTTCGCCTGCGCGGGTGGGGTAGATCTGGATGCCGTCTGCATGAGGATAGCTGCCGAAACTGCGGATCAGAGGATAGTATTCCAGTTTCTGGTCCAGGCGGCTGCGCAGGTTGAGCACGGTGCGGTTGACAACGGTGCCAATGCCGCGCACACGCTCAATGTATCCGGCGCGCTCCATCTCGCTCAGCGCGTCCCGGATCACGGTACGGCTGACACCGAGCTGGGCGGCAAGGTCTACCTCCGCAGGCAGGCGGTCGGCGTCCGCGTAGCGGCCGGTGCGCAGCTCCTGCAGCAGGGCAGCGACTACGCGGTCGCTGATGACAGCGCCGCCAAGACGGCTGGAAGGCGAAAGGCTGGAATCTTTCATGGTCGTTTTCCTCCGGTACACATGCAGGGTGAGCCCCGCAGAGACTTCAGGAGGCGGGCAGCAGCGCCCAAGAGCACAGACTGCCAGCATCCCTTCCATCAGTATAACATAAATTGACATTCTTTGAAATGGCATTTATACTGGAATCGCAAAGAAAGTATGATTTTATTTTGGGAGGGATTGCAGAAATGGAACTTTGTCTTCATCAGGTCCGCGGCAGGGCGGCGTCGCTGTCGGTCACGCTCCGGCAGTGTACGCGCGAAGAGGCCGAGACCGTCTACCGGCTCCAGAACGAGGTGCGAGCCATGATGCCGAACCCGGAGCTGTTCATGCCCGATACGCTGGAAAATATCCAGAGCTATCTCGAACACGACCTCTGCCTGGGCGCATGGGACGGCGAGCGGCTGGGGGCCTACTTTATCCTGCGGTACTGCGGGCACAGTGCGCACAACTACGCTGCGTTCATGGGCATTCCGGAGGCCGAGTGGGAGTACTGGGCCAATGCCGACAGCGTCATCGTCCACCCGGACTGGCGGGGCAATGGTCTGCAGCGCATCCTGCTGGAAGACGCGCTGCCGCTGCTTCGGCCCGGCATCGTGGGCATTGGGGCCACCGTCAGCCCCGGCAACCCCTACAGCCTGAATAACGCCAAAGCCAGCGGCTTTGAGATCGTTTCCCGGCGGGAGATGTACGGTGGGCATGACCGCTATCTGCTGGCAAAACACCTGTAAAGAAATGGAGGGAAATTGTATGAAAATCGTTGTGCTGGACGGCTATACGGAAAACCCTGGCGACCTGAGCTGGAGCGCTCTGGAGCAGCTGGGCGAGCTGGTGGTCTATGACCGCACTTCCTATGAGGAATCGGATCTCGTTGCCGAGCGCATTGGCGACGCCGATGTGGCCATCCTGAACAAGACCCCCATCTCCAAGGCCACCATGGATCAATGCCCCAACCTGAAACTGATCGCTGTACTGGCCACCGGATACAATGTAGTGGATATTGCCTATGCCAAGGAGAAAGGCATCCCCGTCTGCAACGTGCCCAACTACGGCGGCTACTCCGTCAGTCAGTTTGCCATTGCCCTGATGCTGGAGGCCTGCCTCCACATCGGCCATCACGACCGTACCGTCCACGAGGGCAAGTGGCAGAACGGCGAGGAGTGGTGCTACTGGGATTATCCCCTCATCGAGGTGGCAGGCAAGACCTATGGCCTGCTGGGCTGCGGCCGCATCGGCATCCACACTGCCGAGGCTGCCAAGGCGCTGGGAATGCACGTCATCGCCTATGACCGCTCCCCCTCCCAGGCCGCGAAGGACCTGGGCGTGGAGTTCGTGGAGCTGGACGACCTGTTTGCCCGCTCCGATGTGCTGGGCCTCCAGATGCCTCTGATGGACTTCAACACCGGCATCATCAACAAAGAGAACATCGCCAAGATGAAAGACGGCGTCATCATCATCAACAACAGCCGCGGCCAAATGGTGGTGGAACAGGACCTGGCCGACGCCCTCAACTCCGGCAAGGTGGCCTGTGCAGGTCTGGATGTCGTGTCCACGGAGCCCATCCGGGCCGACAACCCGCTGCTGAAAGCCAAGAACTGCATCATCACCCCGCACATGTCCTGGGGTTCCCGGAGCAGTCGCCAGCGCATTATGGACTGCACCGTGGAGAACGTCAGGGCGTTCCTGGCGGGCCAGCCCCAGAACGTGGTGAACAAGTGATCAGACTTCCTCAAGAAAAACAGGTGGTGGAGAAATGAAAAAGTGCATCGTTGTGTCGGATTCGTTCAAAGGCACCCTTTCCAGCCAGGAGATCTGCACCCTTGCGGCGCAGAGGCTGGAGGCGTATTTCCCCGGGTGCGAGGTGGTCAGGATTCCCGTGGCCGACGGTGGCGAGGGAACGGTGGCCTGCTTCCATGAGGCCTGCGGCGGCACGCTGGTCTCCGTGCCCGTCTCGGGCCCCTATGGGGAGGCCATCACGGCAGAATACTTACAGCTGCCCGGCGGGCAGGCCGTGATTGAGATGGCCTCGGCCGCCGGTCTGCCTCAGGTAGAAGATCGCAAAGACCCCTGTAAGACCACCACTTACGGCGTGGGTCAGCTCATCCGCCACGCCGTGGAGGCGGGCAGCCAGAACATCCTGCTGGGGCTGGGCGGAAGCTGCACCAACGATGGCGGCTGCGGCTGTGCGGCGGCGCTGGGGGTCCAATTCCTCCGGGCCGATGGCAGCGATTTTGTGCCCGTGGGCGGTACCCTGAGCGAGGTGGCGGACATCGACACGAAAGAAGCGGAAAAGCTGTTGGCGGGCGTCTCCCTCACCGCCATGTGCGATATCGATAACCCGCTCTACGGCCCAACCGGTGCGGCCTGCGTCTTTGCGCCCCAAAAGGGTGCCGATGAGGCCGCGGTAGTCTTTCTGGACGGGCAGCTCCGGGCGCTGGCCGGTGTCATCGAGGCAAAGCTGGGCCGTTCGGTAGCCGCTCTGCCCGGTGCAGGCGCGGCAGGCGGCCTGGGTGCTGGCATGGTGGCGTTCCTGGGGGCACAGCTGCGGCCCGGCATTGAGGCCGTGCTGGATCTGGTCCGGTTTGACGCCCGGCTGGACGGCTGTGACCTTGTCCTCACCGGCGAGGGGCGGCTGGACACCCAGAGCGTCCGGGGCAAGGTCATCAGCGGCGTGGCAAAGCACGCGAAAGAGAAGAGCGTGCCGGTGGTGGCCATCGTGGGCGGCGTCCTGCCGGAGGTGGAAGACCTCTGCGATGACCCGGCCTTGGGCCTGACCGCTGTGTTTTCCATCAACCGGCAGGCCATGGATTTTGCGCAGTCCCGTTACGCCAGCCGGGAAAACTACACCTACACCCTCAACAGCATTCTCCGCCTGCTGCGGGCAGCGGAAGCAAAATAAATGCCCCCGCGCCATTTCGGCGCGGAGGCATTGCGAAGCAGAACTCAGGCAGCCATGGCGGCGGACTCCGCGTGGAGCTTTTTGCGCACGACCATCAGGCAGATGAAGTGCACCAGCGCCGTTAAGATCCAGCTGATGGGGTAGCTGATGTACAGGGTGGTGGTGGAGCGGAACAGCTGGAACACCGTGGCGATCCAGACCAGACGGAGCAGGCAGCTGCCCACCAGACTGACGATCATGGGCATGACCGAGTAGCCCCGGCCGCGCAGGCAGCTGGCCAGCGTGTCCATGACACCGCAGAGGAAGTAAGTGGTGCAGATGATCCGCATTCGGGCCAGGCCCGCGGCCACCACGGCTTCATCGGTGGAGTAAAAGTGGAGCAGCAGGTTGCCGCCCAGGAACGCGCCGCCGCCCAGCAGCACGCCAATGCCCACCGCGCAGAGCAGGCAGTTGCGCATGACGCGGTCCAGGTTATCATACCGGCGGGCACCCATGTTCTGGCTGGTAAAGGTCACAGCGGCCTGTGCAAAGGCGTTCATGGCGGTGTAGACAAAGCCCTCGATGTTGGAGGCTGCCGAGTTGCCCGCCACGACCGTGGAGCCAAACGAGTTGACCGCCGACTGGATGACCACATTGGAGAGGCTGAACACTGTGCTTTGCAGGCCGGCCGGCAGGCCGATGAGCAAAATCTGGGTCAGGGCCCCTTTGTGGAAGCCCAGCTTGTGCAGGTCGAGGTGGAGGGGGCCCTCCTCTTTCAGAAGCAGGGCCGTGACCATGCAGGCGGAAACCGTCTGGCTGATGATGGTCGCCAGCGCGACGCCGGCCACGCTCATCTGGAAACCAATGACGAAGACCAGATTCAGGATGACATTGATGACGCCTGCCGTCGCCAGGCAGAACAGCGGCCGTTTGGTGTCGCCCACGGCCCGCAGCAGTGCCGAGCTGAAGTTGTACAGCATGGTCATGGGCATCCCGAGAAAGTAAATTTTCAGGTAGAGGGTGGCCAGGTCAATGACATCCTCCGGGCTGGACATCAGCTCCAACAGGCCCCGGGCCACAAAAAAGCCCACGCCCGCCAGCAGCACACCGCTGACAAGGCCCAGCGTCACCGCCGTGTGGACAGTATTCTGCACGCCCTGATCGTCCCGCGCGCCAAAGCAGCGGGCAGCCACAACGTTGGCACCCAGCGAGAGGCCCACAAACAGGTTGACCAGCAGGTTGATGAGGGCACCGTTGGAGCCCACCGCCGCCAGAGCGGTGCTGCCCGCAAAGCGGCCCACCGTCACAACGTCTGCTGCGTTGAACAGCAGCTGCAAAATGCTGGACGCCGCCAGCGGGAGCGAAAACAGGATGATTTTTTGCAGCATCGGGCCGCTGGTCAGATCGCCAGAACGGGAAATCTGCGCCATGGAAAATCCGCCTCCTTTGAACAAGCTTTTTCTTGCATTTCTTACACTTTGTATTGTTAAAATCGTTCCAAAATCAGTCCTGCCCGGAGGCAGAACGCAACTTCATATTATAGCACCCGGAGTGTAAAAAGCAAGTAAAAACGTAAAATGCTGAAAAGGAAGCGGAATGCGGCAGGCCGGGCGGGGCGGCAAGGGAAAAAACCAGCCAGATGATACAACAAAACAGGAGTTTTTCAAAAACCGATGCAGCCCATACTCGGAACAGGGCGTGCGGAAATCCGCCCCGCCGAATTGAAAATTGTCGAGCCCCTTGTTATAATAGGAGCGCAACCAAAACCAAAGGGAGGAACCTCCATGTATCGGAATGGAATCAAGCGGCTGCTGGCCGTTATTTTATCACTGGGCGGCATGATCTGCCTTTCGCCCCTGCTGCTGGTGCTCTGCATCGCCATCAAGCTGGATTCGCCCGGCCCGGTGTTTTTCAAGCAGAAACGGGTGGGCATCCACAAACAGCATTTCAACATCCTGAAATTCCGCACCATGCGGATCGACACCCCCCACGATATGCCCACCCATCTCCTCCACGACCCGGACCAGTATATCACCCGGGTGGGGCGGTTCCTGCGCAAGACCAGCCTGGACGAGCTGCCCCAGCTGTGGAACATCTTTGTGGGCGACATGGCGGTCATCGGCCCCCGGCCGGCCCTCTGGAACCAGTACGACCTGCTGGCCGAGCGGGACAAATACGGTGCCAACGATGTCCGCCCCGGCCTGACGGGCTGGGCCCAGATCCATGGCCGCGATGAGCTGGAGATCGCCGATAAGGCCCGGCTGGACGGCTACTATGTGGAGCACCTGAGCTTTGGGCTGGACGTGAAGTGCTTCTTTGGCACCATCAAGGCGGTGCTGGACCACGATGGTGTCGTGGAGGGCGGCACGGGGACGCTGCATCATAAAAAGTAAAACCTCTCAGTCTCGCTGGCATCGAGCAAAGCGAAGATGACGGAGAGGTTTAATCGGCGTTTCGGGTTGATTTATGCCGAAAATGTTATATAATAGGATAGATAACGGAACACCAAAAAGGAGGATTTCCATGAATCGCACCTACATCCAAGAGGTACCCAAGGAAATTGGAAACACGATCAAGGTGCAGGGTTTCATTGAGAACCTGCGCAACAGCAAGGCCATGGCCTTTATCGTGCTCAAAGATATTACCGGCAAGCTCCAGATCACCGTCGAGAAAGCCGACCACCCCGAGCTGGTGGACACCATCGACAAGCTGACCCCGGATTCGGTCATCACCGTCACCGGCAAGGTGATGGAGAACGATTACGTCAAGATGGGCGGCATCGAGATGATCCCCTCGGAGATCGAGATCGAGAGCATTGCGGATGCATTGCCCATCGTCCGCAAGGAGATCGCGGCCACCAAGAAGAAAAAAGCCGTCGAGCGCTCCAGCATCGACCAGCGCATTGATTATCGCTGGATCGACCTGCGCACCGATGAGAACCAGCTGATGTTCAAGGCACAGAGCTGCTTCGTCAACGCGATGCGCAAGTTCCTGCTGGATCGCAGCTTCATTGAGATCCACACCCCCAAGCTGATCGCCGCGGCCAGCGAGAGTGGCTCTGAGGTGTTCAAGGTGGATTACTTTGACCGCAATGCCTATCTGGCACAGAGCCCCCAGTTCTATAAGCAGATGGCCATGGCGGCTGGTTTCGAGCGCATTTTTGAGACGGGCCCTGTCTTCCGCGCCGAGAAGAGCTACACCAATAAGCACTCCACCGAGTTCTCCGGCTTTGACCTCGAGTTCAGCTACATCACCTCTTACCGTGATGTCATGAAGATGGAGGAGGAGCTGCTGACGGCCGGCCTGAAAGCCGTCAAGGAGGCTTACGGCGACCAGATCAAGGAGCTGTTCGGCCAGGAAGTCATCGTGCCGGAGACTCCGTTCCCCGTGGTCAAGCTGGCCGACCTGTACAAGGGCCTGGAAGAAGAGTTCGGCTACACCGTCGATGAGTCCGAAAAAGGCGATCTGACCACCGAGGCCGAGCGCCTGAGCTACGAGTGGGTCAAGAAGCACTACAACCACGAGTTCCTCTTCATCACCGATTATTCCGCGGAGAAGCGCGCGTTCTACCACATGCGCGACGAGAACGGCGTGCCCCAGGGCTACGACCTGATCTGGCGCGGCGTGGAGATCACCACCGGTGCCCAGCGTGAGCACCGCTACGAGGTGCTGAAGAAGCAGGCAGAGGAAAAGGGCCTGGCCGAGGACGTCAAGTTCTATCTGGAGTTCTTCCAGTATGGCTGCCCCCCGCACGGCGGCTTTGGCCTGGGCATCGACCGTCTGACCATGCTGCTCTGCGGCCTGTCCATCAAGGACGCGGAGTTCCTGTTCCGCGGCCCCAACCGTCTGACTCCGTGATGCGGCACAGTTCATAGAATGAATAACAAAAGGAGCGCTGTTTCGTTGGAAACAGCGCTCCTTTTTATCTGCGTATCTGAAACGGGAAAGGAGAAATTACTTCTTCATGTAGATGTGGTGGGGCAGGCCTGCGATGTACAGCGGGGTCAGCTCTGCCTGAATGAGCGGACGCGCGTAATCGAGGAAGTCCTCCGTCATCTGGGTATGGTTCTCGTTCATCCAGCTCAGCGGCACTTTCTTCTCCAGGTTTGCCACCTCGCTGATGGGGTGGAGCTCGGTGGTGCACTGGTACGGGCTGTTGGAGATGCGCTTCAGGGCGACCATCTGGCCGGTGACACCCTCAAAGGCGGCCTTGGCGGCAGCACCGCCGACCTGATAAGCCTCGGTGATGTCGGTGCGGCTGGTCAGGTGGCCAGCGCAGCGCTGCAGGGTAGAAAGCTCGATGCAACGGGTCTTGGTGTCCAGGCTGCGGGCCACGGTGTTGGCCAGGAAGCGGGCGGTACCGGTCAGGGCTTTGTGGCCGAATGCGTCCACCGCGTGCACATCGTCAGCCAGCTCGCAGACATAACGGCCATCCTCCAGCTTGACGCCCTCGGAGACGGCGATCACGATGCTGGGCTTCTTCTCCTGCATGACGCGGACTTTCTCAATGAAGTGGTCCACATTGAACGGGACTTCGGGCAGGCAGATCATATCCACGCCCTCGCAGTCATCGCCCTTGGCCAGAGCAGCGGCAGCGGTCAGCCAGCCGGCGTTGCGGCCCATGATCTCCACCACGGTGACATACTTGGTGCCGTAAACGGTAGCGTCACGGATGATCTCTTTCATCACCACGCCGATGTACTTGGCAGCAGAGCCGTAGCCGGGGGTGTGGTCAGTGACCATCAGGTCGTTGTCGATGGTCTTGGGCACGCCCATAAAGCGGATGTCGCTCTGGATGCGTGCGCCGTAATCTGCCAGCTTGCCGATGGTGTCCATGGAGTCGTTGCCGCCGATGTAGAAGAAGTAACCGATGTTCAGCTTCTCCAGGATGGCAAACAGCTTCTTGTACACAGCTTCATCGGTGTGCCAGTCCGGCAGTTTGTAGCGGCAGCTGCCCAGGAAGCTGGACGGCGTGCGCTTGAGCAGTTCGATGTCGAGGTCGTCCGTCAGCAGGGTGGACAGATCCACCACGCGCTCCTCCAGGAGGCCAGCAACACCGTTGCACATGCCGTATACGACATCGGCACCGCGGCTCTTGCAGCTCTCGAACACACCGGCCAGACTTGCGTTGATAACGGAAGTAGGACCGCCAGACTGACCAACGATTGCATTTTTACCCATGATGATTTCTCCTTTGTTTTTTTCTGTTTCGGCTTTTATTCTAAAATCGTGCAGGAAGCACGAAAACAGACGCGGAAAGGGGGACAAAGGCTTTGCCCGGCCGCCCGGGCAGAACAAGATTTACAGACGGATGTGGCGCGGAGTACCGTTGACGTAAACGGGGGTCACTTCGTCCAGAATCAGCGGGCGGGCGTACTCCTCAAAGGCCGCCGTCACCTGCATCCCGTCCGGGGTGATCCAGTCCAGGGGCACTTTTTTCTCCAGGTTTGCCACCTGCTGCACATCCACCGACTCGGTGATGCACTGGTAAGGGTAGCTGGAGATCCGCTTGAGGGCGATCATCCGGCCCGTCTCGCCTGCAAAGGCTGCTGCTGCGGCGGCGCCACCCACGGCGTAAGCCTCGTTCACGTCGGTGCGGCTGGCCAGATGGCTGGCGCAGCGCTGCAGGGTCGAGAACTCAATGGCGCGGCTCTTGCAGCCCAGCTTCTCGTGGATGAGCTCGGAGAGGTAGCGGCTGGTGCCGCTCAGGATGGCCTTGTGGCCAAAGGCGTCCAGCTGCCCGGCCCCGGAGACGAGGTCGCACAGGTAGGTGCCGTCAGCCGTCTTGACGCCCTCGCTGGCCGCGATGATGACATTGGGCTTGGTGCGCTGCAGCTCGTCCACCTTGGCCAGGAATTTTTCCGGGTCAAAGGGGACTTCCGGCAGGAGGATGAGATCCGGGCCGTCACAGTCCTCGCCGCCGGCCAGACAGGCCGCGCCGGCCAGCCAGCCCGCGTGGCGGCCCATGATCTCGGCCACCGTCACGCTGCGGATGTTGTAAACAGAGGAATCACGGATGACCTCCTTGAGGATGGTGGCAATGTACTTGGCGGCAGAGCCGTAGCCCGGCGTGTGGTCTGTCAGGCAGAGGTCGTTGTCGATGGTCTTGGGGACCCCGATGAACCGGACGCTGCTGCCCACCTTGGCTCCATAGCGGGAAAGCTTTGCAATGGTGTCCATGGAGTCGTTGCCGCCAATGTAGAACACCGCGCAGATGTCGTATTTGTCAAACAGGGTAAACAGTTTGACGAACGGGGTGGAATCCGTCTCCGGGTCCGGCAGCTTGAAACGGCAGCTGCCCAGATAGCTGGAGGGGGTGCGCTTGAGCAGCTCAATGCTCATGCGGTCGTCCAGCAGGACGTTCAGCTCCAGCAGCTCTTCCTTGAGCAATCCCTCAATGCCGTACTTCATACCGTAGACGGTATCCGCGCCCAGGCTGCGGGCCGCCTTGTACACGCCCGCCAGACTGGAATTGATGACGGCCGTGGGGCCGCCGCTCTGGCCGATGATGATGTTCTTGGCCATGAAAACCTCCTTCTTACCGATCCGAAAAAATTTCTACTTCCGCAGCCGCTTTCCGCGCGGCTCCCGCATGGTGTGCGATACGCCCTGCACTGCGTGTCGCGGCGGGAATGGTGAACCAACGGCTGCAAGTAGTACAAAAATGGTGACAGCATGTGAATGCACTTCAAGAAATAGGCACAAAACTGTCACATTTCTATTGTAACCGTTTTGCCTGTTGTATGCAAGCCCTAATTGGTTGCATGGGCAAAAAAATTATGCTACAATAAAACCCGCACAGTCTGAAAAATGGCTGCGCGGCGGATAACACGCAATTTTCCGGGCAGAATACCCGTATTATAAAGAAAAGAACTGGAAGAAAACGAGGGCGGAAAAAGACGATGGGCATTTCACATGAGTATCATGCTACCCGCGGCCATGGGCAGCGGGGCGGCGCAGGCGGCAAACTGCGGCTGCTGGGAGTTATTGCGGCCATTTTGATCTTGTCGTTTGCCATTACAGCCATTCTGGAAAATGGCCAGAAGCATCAGGACGAGGCAGAGCAGACGGCCACGGCAGGCACGGCGCAGAACATTCTGGCTCCGCTGCCCATGCAGGGCAGTGCCGGCGCGGACAGCGCCACGGCCAACGGTGACAGCAGTGCCACAGCCAACGCAGGCGGCGGTACGGCGGTGACACTGGAGCAGTTTGGCCCGGCCCGGCAGACGGCAGGGGCATATCACGTCAAAGCCTATGACAGCAGCGTGATCCGCCAGCCCGGCTGCGGACAGGTGGACCTGAGCTACTTCTCGGATGCCGCGTTCCTGGGCGACAGCCTGACGGTCGGCTTTTCGGACTACAGCATCAACCTGGGCGGGGCGCTCATCTGCGGCTACACAGGTGTTGGCCCGGATGCCATCGTCAACCGGAGCGCTGTCAAGAGCAGTGTGCGCGGGCAGGAAGTGGCGCTGGATGTGCTGGCAGCCGCGCGGCCCAAAAAGCTGTATCTCCTGCTGGGCACCAACACCCTGACCACACTGGGGGCGGCAGACCGCTTCCTGGCCTATTACGGCCAGATGCTGGACCTGCTGCGGCAGGCATTGGGGGACGACTGCGTGATCTATGTGCAGTCCATCCCGCCGGTACGGCCGGAAGCCGCGGCCGAAAAGCCGGGCCTCGCCAGTGATGTCCTCCGCTCGGTGAATGAGCAGCTGGCCCAGCTGGCAGCGCAGAAAGGCTGCGTTTATCTGGACCTGTGGGAGGCGATGGCAGACGGTGAGGGCAACCTGAAAGAGGTGCTGGCCGCCCCGGACGGCGTCCACTTCTCGGCGGGCAACGGCTACGGTGCCTGGGTCACCTACCTGCGCAACCACGCCAAGTATGCCTCCACCAATGCCTGGACCCTGGGCAGCGCGTACGCGGTGAACTGAAAATTTGTGATTGGAACAAACAAAAATCCCCGATGCTCTCGGTTGTGAGAACATCGGGGATTTTGTACGATTTGATTTTAACGCGGCAGCTTACTTCAGCTTGCTCTTGGCTTTCATGCGCTGCTCGTGGTTCAGGATCTGCTTGCGGATGCGCAGGTTCTCCGGGGTGACCTCCAGCAGCTCGTCAGGTGCCAGGAACTCCAGGCAGCCCTCCAGGCTCAGCTTGCTGATGGGGATGAGGCGCAGAGCGTCGTCAGAGCCGGAAGCACGGGTATTGGTCAGGTGCTTGGTCTTGCAGACGTTGACATCCACATCCTCGCCGGAAGCGGTGTAGCCGATGACCATGCCCTCGTAGACCTTTTCGCCAGCGCCCACCAGCAGAGTACCACGCTGCTGTGCGTTGAACAGGCCGTAGGTGACAGCCTCGCCGGTCTCAAAGCTGACCAGAGAACCGGTGGAGCGGTTGGCGATCATGCCAGCCCAGACGTCATAGCCGTCGAAGATCTGGTTGAGGATGCCCTCGCCGTGGGTATCGGTCAGGAACTGGTTGCGGTAGCCGAACAGGCCGCGGCTGGGCATCCGGAACTCCAGGCGGACACGGTCGGTGCCCAGGGACTCCATCTGCTGCAGGATGGCCTTGCGCTGGCCCAGGCCGGTCATGACAGCGCCCTGATACTGGGACGGGACGTCGATGACAACGTGCTCCATAGGCTCGTAGGTCTTGCCGTCGATGATCTTGGTCAGAACATGCGGGGGAGAGACCTGCAGCTCATAACCCTCACGGCGCATGGTCTCGATGAGGATGGACAGGTGCATCTCGCCACGGCCCATGACACGGAACGAATCGGTGGTGGCAGAGTCTTCCACTTTCAGAGCAACGTCTTTCAGCAGCTCTTTCTGCAGGCGGTCACGGATCTGACGGCTGGTGACGAACTTGCCCTCACGGCCAGCCAGGGGGCTGTCGTTGACAGAGAACGTCATCTCAACGGTCGGGTCGTTGATCTTGACAAAGGGCAGCGGCTCCACCTGGGAGGGGCTGCACAGGGTGTTACCGATGGTGACATCGGGCAGGCCGGAGAATGCGACGATATCGCCTGCGGTGATGTTGTCGCAGGGCTGACGGCCGTTGGCCTGGAAGTCATACAGCTTGGTCAGGCGGCCACGCATCTTCAGGTCGGGGTTGTGCCAGTCGCAGACGACGACTTCCTCGCCCACCTTGGCCACGCCGTTCTGGATGCGGCCAATGCCAATGCGGCCGACGAACTCGTTGTAGTCCACGGAGGACACCAGCATCTGGAACGGAGCCGCGGGGTCGCCCTCAGGCGGCTTGATGGTGCTCAGCAGGGTATCGAACAGGGGGACCAGATCGGTGCCGGGGACATCCGGATCCAGGCTGGCAGTGCCCTGACGGCCGCAGCAGAACAGCATGGGGCAGTCCAGCTGCTCATCGGTAGCGCCCAGATCCATCAGCAGGTAGAGCACTTCGTCGATGACTTCCTTAATGCGGGCATCAGGACGGTCAATCTTATTGATGGCCACCACCAGGCTCAGGTTCTGCTGCAGGGCCTTCTGCAGCACGAAACGGGTCTGGGGCATGCAGCCCTCGGCAGCGTCCACCAGCAGCAGAACGCCGTTGACCATCTTCAGCACGCGCTCCACCTCGCCGCCAAAGTCGGCGTGGCCCGGGGTATCAACAATGTTAATCTTGACGCCCTTGTAGGTGCAGGAGCAGTTCTTGGCCAGAATGGTAATGCCGCGCTCACGCTCGATATCGCCGCTGTCCATGACACGCTCGGCGACAACCTGGTTATCACGGAATGCACCGCTCTGATGCAGCATTGCGTCCACCAGAGTGGTTTTGCCGTGGTCAACGTGAGCGATAATGGCAACGTTGCGCAAATCGTTACGAACCATAAAAACAACCTCTCTATTTTGAATCTTGTGTAGAAGTTACGTCATACATTTTTCAGTTTATCGCAATTCAGGGTGGTTTGTCAAGATTGTCTAAAAAATTTTTCAAGGTTTCGGCGTTTTGCCCGAGAAACACGCTGCGATTTGGGCAGAAGACAACCGACGAATGTGGTATAATTGGGCTGGAATCCAAACCGTACCGGGAGGTGTGTTTATGAAACTGACATTTTTGGGTGCGAACCATGAGGTAACAGGCAGCTGTACACTGCTGGAAGCAGCCGGGCAGCGCTACCTGATCGACTGCGGCATGGAACAGGGCAAGGACATCTACGAGAACCAGCCCATCCCGGTGGCCCCAGGTGAGATCGACGGTGTGCTGGCGACGCATGCCCACATCGACCATACCGGCCTGCTGCCATTGCTGGTGCGCAACGGCTTCCGGGGTAAAATTTACGCCACCAAGCCGACCACGGAGCTGTGCGACATTATGCTGCGGGACTCGGCGCACATTCAGGAATTTGAAGCTGAGTGGAAAAACCGCAAGGCAAAGCGTGCCGGTGACGCCCCGGTTGAGCCGATGTACACGGTGCAGGACGCCGAAGCGGCCATGAAGCTGTTCATCGGCGTGGATTATGAGACGAAAGTGGAGCTGGCCCCCGGGCTGGAGATCCGCTTTGTGGACGTGGGCCATTTGCTGGGCTCCTCCAGCATCGAGATCTGGGTCACGGAAAACGGCAGCACCACCAAGCTGGTCTTCTCGGGGGATATCGGCAACACCAACCAGCCCCTCATCAAGGACCCGGCCTACATCACGGACGCCGACTATGTGGTGATGGAATCCACTTACGGCGACCGCCTCCACGGTCCCAAGCCCGATTATGTGGCGGAGCTGAGCAAGATTTTGCAGCGGACGTTCGACCGGGGCGGCAATGTGGTCATCCCCAGCTTTGCGGTGGGCCGCACCCAGGAGCTGCTCTACTTCATCCGGGAGATCAAGGAAAAAGGTCTTGTCACCGGCCACGGAAACTTCCCGGTCTACATCGACAGCCCGCTGGCCATTGAGGCCACCCGCATTTTCCAAAACACGGATGAAGAATGCTACGATACCGAGACCCGGGCGTTGCTGGACGCCAACATCAATCCGATCCAGTTCCCGGGGCTGCGGGTCAGCATCACCAGTGACGAATCCCGGATGATCAACGCCGACCCGGTGCCCAAAGTCATCCTTTCGGCCAGCGGCATGTGCGAGGCGGGCCGTATCCGCCACCACCTCAAGCATAACCTCTGGCGGCCGGAATGCACCATCCTCTTCGTGGGTTATCAGGCCGTGGGTACTCTGGGCCGCACCTTAATAGATGGGGCCACCACCGTCAAGCTTTTCGGCGAGACCATCGAGGTGCAGGCGGACATCTGCCAGCTGACCGGCCTCTCCGGCCACGCGGACAAGGACGGTCTGCTCCGCTGGGTCAACTCCTTTGAGCCCAAGCCCAAGCGGGTGTTCATCGTCCACGGCAACGATGAGGTGGAGGACATCTTCGCCCAGACCCTGAAAGAGCAGGGCTTCACGGCCAGCGCACCCTACAACGGCGAGCAGTGGGGCATCGGGGCCGAGGGCGCTGTCTGCATCAAGGAGGGCAATCGTGTCCACATTGAGCATCGGCTCGGCGAGAGTGCAAGCCGTGCCGCCACCGTCTTCCAGCGGCTGGTCAACGCCGGTAAGCGGCTGCTCCGCGTCATCGAGCACAACGAGGGCGGTGCCAACAAGGACCTGGCCAAGTTTGCCGACCAGATCAACGCCCTGTGCGACAAGTGGGACCGATAACGGCAAGCCAGATCATCATAGGGAAAACAATAAGATAAACCAAAAGCACCGTGGTTCCGAAGAGCCACGGTGCTTTTCTGCATGGAGCGGGCAATGGGAATCGAACCCACCTCCTCAGCTTGGAAGGCTGATATACTAGCCGATGTACGATGCCCGCATTTGCAGGGAATAGTATAGCATGTTCCGGCGCAAATGTCCAGCCCAATTTTTGTGTGTTCCTTAAAGCACCGGAAAAGAATTCCGGAACGGCCTTGCTTTTCCATACGGCTCTGCTACAATAGAAAAGAACGGAGGTAGAGAGGATGGAGCCGGAAGCAGAGATCATTCGTGCGCAGCTGTTTGCCTTGCAGGATGAAACATACCGCACCTTTCACAGTGCGTTGATGCCCACCGTGCCGCCGGAAACGGTGATTGGCGTGCGCGTTCCGGCTCTGCGCAGGCTGGCAAAACAGCTCGCGGGCACAGCGCAGGCAGAGGTGTTTTTACAGGCCCTGCCGCATGGATACTACGAAGAGAACAACCTCCACGCGTTCCTGATCGAGCTCATCCGGGACTACGACAGGGCGCTGGCTGAAACGGAAGCGTTCCTGCCCTACATCAACAACTGGGCCACCTGCGACTGCTTCTGCCCCAAAGTGTTTGCGAAGCACAAGAAGGAGCTGCTGGTGCCCATTCGCCGCTGGCTGGATTCGGGTGATGTATACACCGTGCGCTATGGCATGGAGATGCTGATGCGCTATTATCTGGATGATGCATTCCGGCCGGAATATCTGGAATGGGTGGCCGATGTGCGCAGCACGGAATACTATATCAATATGATGCGGGCATGGTATTTTGCCACGGCACTGGCAAAACAGCCGGATGCCGCGCTGCCGTGGCTCACAGAAAAGCGGCTGGATCTGTGGACCCACAACAAAGCCATCCAGAAAGCGGTGGAAAGCCGCCGCATTCCGCCCGGAATGAAGCAGCTGCTGCGCGGTCTGCGCAGCCGTTCATAAAAGCTTCCGGATTCCCGCGCAGATTTCCTGTTTACTTTATGCAGGTTTTATTGTAAAATAAACTATAGTAAAAATGCCGGGGTATGCCCCGACGGAAGATAGAACAGGCGGTGTTTGGATTATGGCATTGAAATATCAGCGTATCCTTCTTAAGATCAGCGGCGAAGCACTGGGCGGCGAAAAAGGAACGGGCTTTGATGAGCCCACCATGGACGCCATCTGCGGCGGCGTGAAGAAAGCCCATGAGCTGGGCGTGCAGATCGGCATTGTGGTTGGCGGCGGCAACTTCTGGCGCGGCCGTTCCAGCGGCAAGATGGAGCGCACCCTGGCCGATAAGATCGGGATGCTGGCAACGGTGATGAACGCGCTGGCCGTCTCCGACAAGCTGGAGCAGCTGGGTGTGCAGACCGAGGTATTTACCTCCATCACCATGCCGCAGGTGGCTCCGGCTTTTACCCGCAAGGATGCTCTGCGCGCCATGGAGGAGGGCAAGATCGCCATTTTCGGCGGCGGCACGGGCAACCCGTTCTTCTCCACCGATACCACCACGGCTCTGCGTGCCGTTGAGGTCTCGGCGGACATCATGTTCAAGGCCACCATGGTGGATGGCGTCTACGATAAGGATCCCCACAAGTACCCCGACGCCAAGAAGTACGATACCCTGACCTTTACCAAGGTGCTGGAAGACCGGTTGGCCGTTATGGACGGCACGGCTGCCACTCTCTGCCGGGACAACAAGCTCCCCATCCTCGTGTTTGACCTGGCCGACCCGGACAACATTGCCCGCGCCGTGCAGGGCGAGAATGTGGGGACGCTGGTCTACGAGGGCTGAGATAATATCCCGAACGCCATCATAGAATGAACCAGCCGCGCTTTGGCTGGTTAATGATAAGAAACAGGAGACTAGGACAATGAGCAGCAACACCAAGGCATTTGAAGAGAAAATGAAGAGCTCTGTGGAGCATCTGAACCGTGAGCTGGCCGCTGTGCGTGCAGGCCGCGCAAACCCCGCTGTGCTGGATAAGGTCAGCGTGGATTACTATGGTGCGCCCACTCCCATCCAGCAGGTGGCATCCGTGGCCGTCAGCGAGGCCCGCACCCTGACCATTACTCCCTGGGATCGCAGCCTGCTGCGCGCCATCAGCAAGGCCATCATGGCCAGCGATGTGGGCATCACCCCCATTGACGACGGCCAGACCATCCGCCTGAACTTCCCGGCTCCCAACGAGGAGCGCCGCAAGCAGCTGGCTAAGGAAGTCTCCAAGCTGGGCGAGGAGGCCAAGGTGGCTGTCCGCAATGTCCGCCGCGAGGCCATGGACAAGGCCAAGGTGATGAAGAAGACCGGTGAGCTGACCGAGGACACCCAGAAGACGATGGAAGAGGATGTCCAGAAGCTGACGGACAAGTATATCAAGAACATTGACGCCGCTGTTGAAGAAAAGCAGAAAGAGATCATGTCCGTCTGATCGGCCGCGGTAAACGAAAAACAGGAGGTGCCGTGCGCTTGGAACAGGTGCGCGGCACTTTTTTCCAGACCCGGGGAGGGGAGACCCTCTCCACAAACGCAGGAGGATCTTTCATGAACCATCCCAAAGAATTTGCCGAGGGCCTGTCTATCGGCATCATTATGGACGGCAACGGCCGCTGGGCCAAGCAGCGGGGCCTGCCCCGCACGGCCGGGCACAAAAAGGGCGCCGCCGTCTTCCAGGACATCGCCAACTACTGCGAGGAGCTGGGGGTTTCGTCGGTGTATTTCTACGCGTTCTCGACGGAAAACTGGAAGCGCCCGCTGGAAGAAGTCAGCGCCATCATGAAGCTGTTTGGCGAGTACCTGCTCAAGGGCTTCAATTATAAGGACCGCAACATCCGCATCAAGTTCCTGGGCGACCGCGCCGCGCTGGATCCCAAGCTCCAGAAGCTGATGAACGAGCTGGAGGAAGACTCCGCTCACAAGACGGGCATGACCCTGAACATTGCCGTCAACTACGGCGGCCGCCCGGAGATCGTGCGGGCGGCCCGGCAGCTGGCCGAGAAAGTCAAGGCCGGGGAACTTCAGCCGGAGGACATCACCGAGGAGATGATGTCGGACGCCATGTATACCACCGGCCAGAAAGACCCGGATTTCATCCTCCGTCCCTCGGGCGAGAAGCGGCTGTCCAACTTCATGCTCTGGCAGGCTGCCTATTCCGAGCTGGTAGAGATGGATGTTCTCTGGCCTGATTTCACCCGCGACGACCTGGACGCCGCCATCACGGAATTCAACAAGCGCTCCCGTCGGTTCGGCGGCATCTGAACAAAAGCCGCCCCGGCAGATTTCCAAAGGAGAAACAAAACCCTATGAAAACAAGAATCATCACAGCCGTTGTGGGCATCGTCGTCCTCATTGGCGTTCTGTTCACGTTTGACACCCTGATCTTTAATCTGGTCATCACGGCCATCACCCTCATTGCCCTCCATGAAATTTACGCGGCTCTCGGTTTTGAGAAGCAGGGCTGGCCGCTCTTTGGGGTTCTGGTGCCATACACATTCCTGGTCATGCTGTCGAGTTATGAGCTCTACCGCCGTCTGGTCATGCCCGCCTCGTTCCTGGTGGTGCTGTTCTATGCCATCTATCTGGTGGTGCGCAACGGGACCATCAGCTACCAGAAAGCCAGCGGCCTTGCGATGTTTTCGGGCATTGTGATCTTCTGCTTCTACTCGTTCATCCGGCTCAAGGAGCTGCTGCCTGTGGAGGAGTACGGCTATGACGCCGTCTTCTTCATCCTGCTCATCCTCTGCTTTGCCTGGGGCGGCGATACCTGCGCCTACTTTGCAGGCCGCGCGTTCGGCAAGCACAAGCTCTGCCCGGTGGTCAGCCCTAAAAAGACCGTGGAGGGTGCCATTGGCGGCGTGCTGGGCACGATGGTGTTCGGCGTGGCGGCGACCCTCATTTATTCCATCGCGGCGGACCGGATGGAGGCCTTTACCCGCTCCAACATCGGTGTTTCGATGTACGTTGTCATTGCGCTGCTGGCCTGTGTGGCGGCGGTGCTGGGCATTTATGGCGACCTGTTTGCCAGCGTGGTCAAGCGCCAGTGCGGCATCAAGGATTACGGCACCATTTTCCCGGGCCATGGCGGCATCCTGGACCGCTTTGACAGTGTGATGTTCATTGCACCGTTCGTCACCATGGTGATCACGGCGGTCTTCTATCAGTAACCATAGGAGGAAGCTTTTTATGTCGAAAAAAATTACGCTTCTGGGCTCCACCGGTTCCATCGGCACCCAGAGTCTGGATGTCATCCGTGCACAGGGCTATGAGGTGTTTGGCCTCTCGGCCCACAGCCACGTGGATAAAATTCTCGAACAGGTGGAGGAATTTCACCCCAAGTACGTCTGCATGACCAACCCTGAGGCTGCCGCCAAACTGGACGCGGCCCTCTCCGGACGTGCCAACGCGCCCAAGCTGCTGGTGGGCCCCGAGGGCCTGAAAGAGCTGGCCGCCATGGACGGCACCGATGTGGTGCTGAACAGCGTGGTGGGGATCGCGGGTCTGGGTGCCAGCCTGACCGCCATTGAGAGCGGCCACGATCTGGCGCTGGCCAACAAAGAGAGCCTTGTCACGGGCGGCCATCTGGTCACTCAGGCGGTGGCAAAGCACGGCGTCAAGCTGCTGCCCGTGGACAGTGAGCACTCTGCCATCTTCCAGTGCCTGCAGGATAAAGAGAGCGCCAAGAGTCTGACCAAGATTCTGCTCACGGCTTCCGGCGGCCCGTTCTTCGGGATGAAGACCGAGGAGCTGCGGGGCAAGACCAAGGCCGATGCCCTCAAGCACCCCAACTGGAACATGGGCGCCAAGATCACCATTGACTCCGCTACCCTGATGAACAAGGGTCTGGAGCTCATCGAGGCCGTCTGGCTGTTCGGCCTGCCCCCGGAAAAAATCCAGATCGTGGTCCAGCGCCAGAGCATCGTCCACTCGGCCGTGCAGTACAGCGACAACTCCATCATTGCACAGCTGGGCGTGCCCGATATGCGCATTCCCATCCAGTATGCCCTGACCTACCCGGCCCGTGTGCCGGGCGTGGTGCCGGAGCTGGATTTCACCACCCTCAAACTGCTGACCTTTGATGTGGCTGACGAAGAGACGTTCCGCTGCCTGGCGGCCTGCAAAAAGGCCATCAAGAAAGGCGGCCTCGGCCCCTGCGCCGCCAACGGTGCCAACGAGGAGGCCGTCAAGCTCTTCCTCGAAGACAAGATCGGCTTCCTGGACATTGGCCGTCTGGTGGAGGCTGTGGTGGACAGCGACAGCTTTGGCGGCGACTATACCCTCGCTGATGTGTATGAGTGCGACAAGATGGCTCGCGCGTTCGTGCGGGCACACCTGTAAACCGGAGAAGCTATGTCTTTTATTATCACGTTTCTGGCAGCCCTCTTTGTCTTTGGCGCGGTGATCGCCATTCACGAGTTTGGCCACTTTGCGGTGGCAAAGCTCTGCGGCGTGCGGGTCAACGAGTTTTCCATTGGCATGGGCCCGGCGCTGTGGCATAACATTTACCATGGCACCCAGTACAGCCTGCGGCTGCTCCCGGTGGGCGGCTATGTGGCGCTGGAGGGCGAGGAAAGCCCCGAAAGCCAGCAGGCGGAGACCCTCCGCGACACGCCAGAGCCTCCCCTGACAGGGGAGATGGCTGCGCGGCAGCCGGAGAGGTTTGGCAAGCCCCTGAACGAGGCGGCCGTCTGGCAGCGGATGCTGGTGATGGCGGCCGGCGCGTTCATGAACTTTGTGCTGGGCTTTGTGGTGCTGGTGCTGCTGATCTCCGCCCGGAACGAGCCCATCACCAGCCGGGTCATTTATAAAATCAACGAGGGGGCGCTCTGCGGCCAGACAGGTCTGGAAGCAGGGGACAAGGTGCTGGCCGTCAACGGACGGCGGTGCTTTGTGGCCAACGATATGATCTATGAACTGGTGCGCACCGAGCAGTACCGCGCGGATTTTACCGTCCTGCGGGATGGCAAGACTGTGGAACTGCCGGATGTCCAGTTTGATACCTGGGTGGATGACTCCGGCGAGACCCATATGAGCCTCGGCTTTACGGTCTACGGCATCCAGAAAACGCCCCTCAATGTCCTGAAAGAGGCGGGCAACAGCGTGCTCTATTACGGGCGGATCATTTACACCTCGCTGGCGGACCTTGTGCGCGGGCGGGAGAGCATCAACGATCTTTCCGGCCCGGTGGGCATCGTAACAGCCATCGGGCAGGCGGCCAGCTATGGCTGGCAGGATCTGCTGGAACTGCTGGCGCTCATTACCATCAATGTGGGCATCCTCAATCTGCTGCCGTTCCCGGCGCTGGATGGCGGCAAGATCGTTTTCCTCCTGATCGAGGGGATCACGGGCTATGCCGTGCCGGAAAAGATCCAGGGCAGCCTGACCGTGGCGGCTTTTGCGCTGTTGTTCGGTCTGATGATTTTTGCAACGTACAACGATATTCTCCGGCTCATTACCGGGGCGATTTGACGAAAGGAAGTAAACCATGCGGCAGCTGAAACGAGAAGTGAAGATCGGCAATGTGACCATCGGCGGCAAAAACCCCATCGCCGTGCAGACCATGCTGAATGTTCCGGTGGAGGATATTGAGGGCAACGTGGCCCAGGCCAAGCGCTGTGAGGCAGCAGGCTGCCAGATCCTGCGGGTGACCTGCCCCAGTGCCGCCGATGCCAAGTGCATCGAGGCGGTCAAAAATGCCGTCAACATCCCCATCGTGGCGGACATCCATTTTGATTACAAGGCTGCACTGGCCTGTGCGGACGTGGGCGTGGATAAAATTCGCATCAACCCGGGCAACATCGGCGACGATGACCGCGTGAAAGCCGTCGTGCAGGCCTGCCAGCAGAAGAATATCCCCATCCGCATCGGCGTCAACGGCGGCAGCTTGGAAAAGCACATCCTGGCCAAGTACGGCGCTCCCGTGCCGGAGGCCATGGTGGAGAGCGCCCTGTATCACGTCCGTCTACTGGAAAAGTTTGATTTCAACAACATCGTCATCTCCATCAAGAACTCCAACGTGCCCCGCATGATGGAGGCATACCGCCAGCTGAGTGCCGTGACGGACTACCCGCTGCATGTGGGCGTCACCGAGGCTGGCACCTACCAGATGGGCCTGCTCAAGAGCGGCATGGGCATTGGCGGAATGCTGCTGGAGGGCATCGGCGATACCATCCGTGTCTCGCTGGCTGCCGAGCCGGAAAAAGAGGTGGAAGCAGGCTACAACATCCTGCGTGCCGTCGGCTTCCCGGTGGCGGGCCCGGAGGTCATCACCTGCCCCACCTGCGGCCGCACCCAGTACCCCTGCACCGAGATCGCCAACGAGGTGGAAAAGCGTCTGCAGGGCTATAAGAAATCCATCAAGGTGGCCGTTATGGGCTGTGTCGTCAACGGCCCCGGTGAGGCCCGCGAGGCCGACATCGGCATTGCCGGCGGCAAGGGCGAGGCGGTGCTGTTCATCCACGGCCAGCCCATCAAGAAGCTGACGGGTGACAACATCCTCGATCAGTTCATGGATGAGATCTATAAGTTGTAAGAGTGCGTAAAGCGCTCAGGGAGCTTTCTCCTCGGACACGAGGCGGGCCATTCCATCGCCCGCCCTACTGCCTGCGGCAGCAGGGTCCCACCCCGGCGGACGGTCCTCGGAGAAACTCCCGTTCACGCAACTAAAATGCATTGTTGGCCTTACTGCCACGCCCCGAAAACGGGCGCGGCAGTTTGTGCTGTAAACACCAACCAAAAGGAGTATCACTGTGACACCACTCGTTTCCCAGCTCTGGCCGCAGTTTATGGTAGACCCGGCGTTTGCATCCTGCTTTGGGCAGGTCATTGTGGAACGCGCCCGGATGCTGCGGCAGGAAAGGCAGGTGATCTTTACCCTGCGCAGCGCCGCCCCGCTGGACAAAGGCCTGTGCGCGCGGCTGCTGGCCTCGCTGCAGCCGGGCTATGAGGGCTTTGAACTGAAAATTGAGAACCTCTTCGGTTACGCGTCCATGGACGAAGCTGCCCTGCGGGAGCTGATGGAGGAGATGAAGCGGGACGGCGTGCCCATCAACGGCTTTCTGGACCGGTGCAAGATCAGCATTACGGGCCAGAAGATCCGCATCGGTGTCTGCCACGGCACCAAGTTTTTGCAGGAGATGGGGTTTGAGGACCTGCTGGCCCAGCGGGTAGCCACCCATACGGGGGTCAAGCCCAAAGTGACCCTGCAGAGCGCGGTGGATGAGGCGGAACAGCGCCAGATGGAAGAAAAGCTGGAGCGCAAGATCGCGCCGCCGGTGGTCAAATTTGAGAAGAAGAACACGGCTCCCTCCATCAAGGTGGAGGGCCTGGACCTGACGGACAAGCCCGTGACCATTTTCCACGGCAAGATGTTCCCCCCAAAGAACCTCACCCCCCTCAAAGATCTGGGCGGCGAGGGCGGCAAGTGCATGATCTGGGGCGATGTCTTCTTTACCGAGGTCAAGGGCAATTTCCGCAAAATCTACACCGTTTCCATCACGGACTACACGGGCTCCATCAATCTGAAAGTCCGTGCACAGGAGGGGGAGGACTGCTCCAAATGGGAGAGCATCCCCAAAGGGACGACGGTCATCGTCAAGGGCGACTGCACTTACGACAAATACGAGCACGACTACATCGTGTATCCCTACGATGTGCTGTTTGTGGAGCGGAAAAAGCGGGAGGACACCGCCCCGGTCAAGCGGGTGGAGCTCCACCTGCATACCAAGCTGTCCAGTATGGACGCGTTCTGTGACCCGGGCGGCATCGTCCGGCTGGCTCACCGGATGGGACACCCGGCCATTGCGATTACCGACCACGGTGTCTGTCAGGGCTACCCGGAGGCCATGCTGGCCGCTGATGACATCCACAAGAAAGACCCTGACTTCAAGCTCATCTACGGCTGTGAGGCCTACTTTGTGGACGATATGATCCCCTGTGTCTACGGTGTGAAAGATGAGCCGCTGACCGGGGAGTTCTGCGTCTTTGATACCGAGACGACGGGCCTGGACCCCGGTGTGGAGTACCTGACCGAGATCGGCGGCGTCATCGTCCGGAACGGGGAAGTGGTGGAGGAGTTTGACACCTTTGTCAAGCCCGGCAAGCCCATCACCCCCAAGATCACCGAGCTGACGGGCATCACCAACGAGATGGTGGACAACGCCCCCAGCGAGGCCGAGGCGCTGAAAGCCTTTTTGGAGTTCGCAGATGGTCGCATTCTGGTGGCCCACAACGCCCATTCCTTTGATATCCGCTTTTTGCGGGCAGCGGCCAAGCGGAGCGGCATCGAGTTTGAACCGACCTATATCGACACTTTGACCATGGCACAGGCCATGTACCCGGGCCTGCACAACTACAAGCAGGGCACCATCAACAAGCATCTGGAGCTGCCTGCCTACGAGGCGCACCGTGCCTGCGAGGATGCCGGGGCCCTGGGCCGCATCTTCTGTGTGATGCTCAAAGATCTGGAAGAAAAGCAGGTGGCCAAGGCCAGCGAGATCAACACGGGCCTGGGCGGAAACCGTGAGGTGCTGAAGAAAAAATACTACCACCTCATCATTCTGGTGCGCAACCAGATGGGCCTGAAAAATCTGTATAAGATCGTCAGCGAGGCCCACGTCAACTACTTCTTCAAAAAGCCCCGTGTGCCCCGCAGCCTGCTGAACAAGTACCGTGACGGCCTGATTTTGACCTCGGCCTGCGAGGCAGGCGAGCTCTACCGCGCCATTGTGGAGGGCCGCTCCTACGAGGAACTGAAGAAGATCGCGTCCTACTACGACATCCTGGAAGTGCAGCCTCTGGGCAACAATGCCTATATGGTTCGGGAGGGCAAGGTGGAGAGCGAAGAAGTCATCAAGGACTTCAACCGCACCGTCATCCAGTTGGGCGAAGACCTCCACAAGCCGGTCATCGCCACGGGTGACGTCCACTTTACCGAGCCGGAGGATGCCATTTACCGCTCGGTGCTGCAAGCGGGCAACGGCTTTAAAGACGCTGACAACCAGCCGCCGCTGTTCTACCGCACCACGGAGGACATGCTCAAGCAGTTCTACTATCTGCCCAAAGAGAAAGCTTACGAGATCGTGGTCACCAACCCCCGCAAGGTGGCGGCCAGCATCGACAATACCGTCCGGGCCATCCCGCGGGGCACCTATCCGCCCAGCATCGAGGGCGCGGAGCAGCAGCTGCGCGACGCCACCTGGAAGCGGGCCAAGGAGGATTACGGTGACCCGCTGCCGGAGATCGTGGAAAAGCGGCTCCAAAAGGAGCTGGACTCCATCTGCGGCCACGGCTACGCGGTGCTGTACGTCATCGCGGTCAAGTTGGTGGCCTACTCCAACGCAGGCGGCTATCAGGTGGGCAGCCGTGGTTCCGTCGGCTCCTCGGCCGTGGCCCACTTCTCCGGCATTTCGGAGGTCAACAGCCTTCCGCCCCACTACCGCTGCCCCAAGTGCAAGCACAGTGAGTTCATCACCGACGGCAGCGTGGACGACGGCTTTGACCTGCCGGACAAGAACTGCCCCCACTGCGGTACCCGGATGCTGGTGGACGGCCATGATATCCCGTTTGAGACGTTCCTGGGTTTCTACGGCGACAAAGAGCCCGATATCGACCTGAACTTCTCGGGCGAATACCAGTCCAATGTCCACCGCTACACGGAAGAGCTGTTCGGCAAGGCCAACGTGTTCAAGGCGGGCACCGTTTCCGGTATCCAGGATAAAACCGCTTACGGCTATGTCCGCAAGTATCTGGAAGAGCGGGGAAAGACCGTGAACCACGCCGAGGAAAACCGCCTCACGCTGGGCTGCACGGGCGTCAAGCGCACCACGGGCCAGCACCCCGGCGGCATGGTCGTTGTGCCGGACACCTACGAAATTTACGATTTCTGTCCCATCCAGCACCCGGCAGACGACGTGGCGGGCGGCCTGCTGACCACCCACTTTGAATTCAAGTATCTGCACGACACGCTGCTCAAGCTGGACGAGCTGGGCCACGATATGCCCACGTTCTACAAATATTTTGAGGAATATACGGGCATCCCGGTGGACTCCATCCCCATGAACGACCCCAAGGTCTACAGCCTGCTGACCAGCCCGGAGGCGCTGGGCGTGACGCCGGAGCAGATCGACAGCCAGACCGGTACGTTCGGCATCCCGGAGATGGGCACCAACTTTGTCCGCGGAATGCTGGTGGAGGCGCGGCCCAAGAACTTCTCCGAGCTGATCCAGATCTCGGGCCTGTCTCACGGCACCGACGTCTGGACGGGCAACGCCGATGAGCTGATCCGGAACGGCACCTGCACCATTGCAGAGGTCATTGGCTGCCGTGACAGCATCATGCTCTACCTGCTCCGCAAGGGGCTGGAGCCCAAGATGGCGTTCGACATCATGGAGGCTGTCCGTAAGGGCAAGGTGGCCAAGGGCGGCTTTAAAGATGGCTGGGAAGAAGCCATGCGGGAGCACGATGTGCCGGACTGGTATATTGAGAGCTGCCGCAAGATCAAGTATATGTTCCCCAAGGCCCACGCGGTGGCCTACCTGATGTCGGCCATCCGGCTGATGTGGTTCAAAATCTACCACCCGCAGGCGTTCTATGCGGTCTATTTCACCGTCCGTGGGGATGATATCGACTACGAGGCCGCCGTGGGCGGCGCGGCCGTGGCCCGCGCCCACATGAACGAGGTGAAGCGCCGCCTGAAAGAGGAGAAGAACGCCAAGGACGAAGACGTGCTGGTCAGCCTGCAGCTGGTCAACGAGATGCTGGTGCGCGGCTACGAGTTTTTGCCCATTGAGCTGGGCAAGAGCCGGGGCTCCCGCTACATCGTGGAGGACGGCAAGGTCCGTCTGCCGTTTTCGTCGCTGAAAGGCCTGGGCGGCGCGGCAGCCGACGCGCTGGAGCGTTCCACCATCCACGGGGAGGAGTACCTCTCCATGGAAGAGCTGCAGCAGGCTTCCGGTGTGTCTAGTGCCATCCTGGACCGCCTGCGCCAGGTCGGCGCTCTGGGGGACCTGCCGGAGAGCAGTCAGGTGAGTTTCTTCTAAATGCAACAAAAATCCCCGGTACAGGAAATTCTGTACCGGGGATTTTGCAATGCAACGGAGGATTACTCCACGCTGATCATATAATAATAGACAGGCTGGCCGCCGCGGATGTGGCTGACTTCCACATGGTTGGGGCACTTGGCCTTGACCAGCTCGGTCACTTTCTCGGCTTCCTCGTCGGAGACGTCGCAGCCGGAGATGATGGTGACGAAGCTGGAATCTTTCTTGCACATGCCGCGTGCCAGACGATAGGTGGCCTTGGCGAGGTCGTTGGAAGTGGAGACGATCTTGCCGTTCTCCAGAGCCATGATCTCGCCTTTCTTGATCCGCTTGCCGTCGTACTCGCTGTCGCGGGCGGCGTAGGTGATGAGGCCGGTGGAAACCTTGTCGGCAGCAGCCATCATATTGATGGTGTTGGTCTCGGTGTTGGCAGAGGGGTCAAAGTTGAGCAGAGCGGTGATGCCCATGGGCACGGTGCGGGTGGGCAGGACCACGACCTGACGGTCAGCCAGCTTCTGGGCCTGCTCGGCAGCCATAATGATGTTCTTGTTGTTGGGCAGGACGAAAACGGTCTTGGCAGGCACGCTCTGGATGGCAGCCAGGATATCCTCGGTGGCGGGGTTCATGGTCTGGCCGCCGGAAACGACAGCGTCGGCTGCCAGATCCGTGAAGACGGCTTTCAGGCCCTCACCGGCGGCAACGGCCACAAAGCCATAGTCACGGCTGGGATCCACCGCGGCATAGATGAACTGGCTGGTGGGGTCGGACTTCTTCTCGGCAGAGGCCTGCTTTTCCAGGCTCTTGCCCTGGCGCTGACGGGCCAGGAACTGCTCGTGCATGTTCTCGATCTTGAAGTTGGTCAGGTAGCCGTACTTGATGGCCTCGCTCAGGATCTTGCCGGGATCAGCCGTATGAACATGCAGGTTGATGACGTCATCGTCCTCGATGCAGACGACGCTGTCGCCGTTGGACTCGGCAAAGGCACGCATCTTGGCGGCGCTGACGCCTTCGTTCTTGTTGATGAGGAACTGGGTGCAGTAGCCGTTCTTGATGTCCTCCACTTTCATCAGGTCATCGGTGAAGACGCCCTTGCCGGCGTTTTCGGTAGAGAGCTTGGCCTTGTTGGGAGCGGGCTCGCCGCCCTCAACGATGGCCTCGCCGTGGAAGACCTTGCCCATGCCCTCAAAGATGATCATGATGCCCTGGCCGCCTGCATCCACAACGCCGGCTTTCTTCAGCACAGGCAGCAGGTTGGGGGTGTCCTCCAGCGCTTTCTGGCCGGCGCTCAGTACCACGTCCCACAGGGCGGGGATGTCGGCGGCATCGGAGGCGGCAGCCTCCTCGCTGGCGACGCGGGCCACGGTGAGGATGGTGCCCTCGGTGGGCTTCATGACGGCCTTGTAGGCACCCTCGACGCCCTTTTTCAGGGCGGCAACGATATCGGCCACGTCGGCCTCTTTCTTGCCCTCCAGAGCCTTGGAGAAGCCGCGGAACAGCAGGCTGGTGATCACGCCGGAGTTGCCGCGCGCGCCGCGCAGCATGGCGGAAGCAGCAGTCTTGGAGGCTTCCGCTACGGTGCAGCTGTCGTCCAGAGCCTGCAGCTCACGGACGGAAGCGCCAATGGTCATGCCCATGTTGGTGCCGGTGTCGCCGTCCGGGACAGGGAAGACGTTCAGCTCGTCCACGCGGGAACGCTGATTGTTGATGTTGTTTGCGCCGGAAATAATCGCGTCGCGCAGAATCTTACCAGAAATCATTGTTTTCTACTCCTTATAATCTCCCGGTACCCCCGGGTGGGCTTGGCGTTTGGATCAGGCGATGACGTCATCGACCGAGACGACCACGCGGGCCACTTTGAGGCCGGTAGCCTGCTCTACTTCGTCCTTGACGCGGTGCGAGATGCTCCGCGCGGCAGTCGAGATGTTCAGCCCATAGCTGACGGCAATGTGCAGCTCGATCACGAGACGGCCCTCTTCCTGCGTGACACGGACGCCCTTTTCCGAAAAATCAGCGCCCCGCACCATGCTCTTGACAGTATCGGTCAGGTCACGGGGGGCCATTGCGGCCACACCGTAGCAATGTTTGGTTGCTTCGCCCACCAGCGTAGAGAAGTACTCGGCGGAGAAGCTGACATCTCCCAGCGGGAAACGGGAAGTAATCATAGTCGCTCTGCTCCTTTATTCATTTCAAAATCAGTTCCAAAAGTGTTCTGCCGGCCACGCGATTTCTGTGGTTTCCGACCACCGGTACCGCTATACTGGGACAGTGGACTCCCGTTCCGGGCCGACATCTCTTTTCTAGTATAGCACAAAAGTGGGCGCTGTGCATAGCTTTCCGTGATTTTTTAGTAAAACATTGCAAACCGATTGTGAATAAAATATAAAAACTTGATAGTATGACTTCCTATTCCTATGAAAAAGTGCTAAACTGAAAGTAGGAAAACGCATGGCCGCTGGCTGCATTTGCGGCCGGCGGGGCAGCTGCGCACAAAAATGGTGTATTAGACAGGAATCAGGCGGCCCAGACGGCAGAAATAACAAAATAGGAGAGTTGTTGGATGAATATTCTGTTTTTCCTTTCCCCCAAGCAGGACCTGATGTACGTTTATGACGATTTCACCCTGCGTCAGACCCTTGAAAAATGGGAGAACAACCGCTATGCTTCCATCCCAGTGCTCAACCGCCGGGGCGAGTATGTGGGCACCCTGACGGAGGGAGACATTCTGTGGGGACTGAAAAAGCTCCATGGGCTGGATCTGGAAGCAGCGGAGGAGGTGCCCATCTCGTCGTTCCCTCACAAGCGGGACTACAAGGCCGTGACCGTGACCACCAGCATGGATCAGCTGGTGGAGGCGGCCATGAACCAGAACTTTGTGCCGGTGGTGGACGACCGGGGCATGTTCATTGGCATCGTCCGGCGGCAGGCCATCATTCGTTACTGCTATGATAAGGCCCGCGCTGAGCAGCAGCACATGTCAAAGCCGGAACGCAAGCGGGAAGCGGCGGCAGTGCATTAAAATTTTTGCAGGAAAAGGCCCGGAGATGAAAATTTCCGGGCCTTTTTGCGCAAAAATGCTTCAAAATCCAATTTATTGGACTCAAACTATGCGATACTCTCCCTGTCCTAAGAAATACGACAGGAGGGAACACGAGATGAAAGAGTTTGAGATGCGAAATGTTGGCAGTCACATCGAGGTGTATACCGCGGGCGGGGTGTTCCTGTTTTCCGCGGATACGGTGCGGGAAGCCATGGAAGAGCTGGAAGAAGAGGCCCGCGCGGCCTGATGCAGAATTTGTCAGTGCGCGGTTTGAAAGGGCAAATTGTAAAATGCATGTAAAATAACAGAAAAAGAACCGCAAAGAAACAGCCTGAAACGGCAGAAATGTGTAAAAAATCTATTTTTGTTGTAAAAAATCCCTTGTTGTGTGAGGGGAATCAATGCTATAATAAAAAGGACGGCGTTTGAGCGGGAGGAATACGTCTCGTCTGTTTCAATGCCGTGCTATGCCTTTTTGTCAAAAGAAGATCGAAGATCGATAGTAGGAGCATTGATTCTATGGATATCACACACATCACCTCTCTGCTGGGCGGTATTGCGCTGTTTCTATACGGAATGTCCATCATGGGCGCCGGCCTGGAAAAACTGGCCGGCGGCAAGATGCAGGGCGTGCTGCAGAAGCTGACCTCTTCTACTCTCAAAGCGGTTATTTTCGGCACTTTGATCACGGGCGTGATCCAGTCCTCGGCTGGCACGGTCGTCATCTGTGTCGGCCTTGTCAACTCCGGAATTATGACCCTGACGCAGTCGGTAGGCGTGATCATGGGTGCAAACATTGGTACTACGGTGACCGGCCAGCTGATCCGCATGGCGGATATCTCAGGCGACAGCCTGTGGCTGACCCTCATCCAGCCCAAGACGTTTGCGCCGGTGGTCGCGTTTGTTGGCTGCGTTTTTTATGTGTTTATCCGCAACGCCAAGAAAAAGAACATCGGTCAGATCATGCTGGGCTTCGGCATTCTGTTTACGGGCATGAGCCTGATGGACACCGGCGTGTCCCCCCTGCGGGAGAGCGCCGCGTTCCAGGAGCTGTTCGTCAGCATGACCAACCCCATCCTGGGCGTGCTGGTGGGCGTGGTGGTCACGGTGATCATCCAGTCTTCCTCGGCCTCGGTGGGTATTTTGCAGGCGCTGTCCAGCACCGGTCTTGTCACCTTTGGCTCGGCCATCCCCATCATTCTGGGCGCGCACATTGGCACGGCGTTCACCCCGCTGCTCACCATTGGCGGCTCTTCCAAGGATGGCAAGCGCACGGCCCTCATCCATCTTTACTTTAACATCATCGGCAGTGTCATTCTGCTGGCCGCTGTCTATCTGGTGCGGTATACCATTGGCATCCCCATGTGGAGCGATGTAATGAACAAGAGCTCCATTGCAAACATCCACACCCTTTCCAGTGTGGCGGCCATGCTGCTTTTCCTGCCCTGCAGCAGTGTGCTCTCCAAGCTGGCGATGCTCACGGTGCCGGACAGCAAAGAAGAGGAGCAGGAGCTCAGTATGCCGGTGCTGGACGAGCGTCTGTTCAAGAGCCCGGCTGTGGCCCTGCAGCAGGCCAAGAACGCGGTGGTCAAGATGTCCCGCCGCGCGGCCCGCAATGTAACGCTGGCTACCCCGCTGCTGCTCAAGATGGACGCGGACACGGTCAGCGCCATCAACGTGCGGGAAAACCTCATTGACCGGATGGAGGTGGAAATCTCCAACTACCTCATCAAGATGACCGATCAGGAGCTGAACGACGACGAGAGCCACGAAGTGACCGAGCTGCTGAACTTTGTCACCGAGTACGAGCGCATTGGCGACTATGCTGTCAACATCATGGAAAAAGCTCAGGAGCTGGAAGAAAAAGAGGCTTCGTTCAGTGAAACCGCCAAGAATGAGCTGGGGATCCTGGACGCGGCCCTGGAGAACATCCTGACCCTGACCGTGGATGCCTTTGAAAATGAGGATGTCCGTATGGCCCGCCAGGTAGAGCCGCTGGAGGAGATCATTGACATTCTGGTGGAGCGTCTGCGCGACCAGCACATCAAGCGCCTGAAAGACGGTGCCTGCTCCATTGATACCGGCGTTGTCTTCTTGGATGTGCTGAACAATGCGGAGCGTATCTCCGACCACTGCTCCAATGTGGCGGCCCGTCTGGTGGGCATGGAGGCCGGTGAGGACTACGATTCCCACACCCTCAAAAACATGATGCACCACAACCCCAGCAAGGACTATATGCTCAACTATGAGCAGTGCCGCAAGAACTATCTCGTCCCGCTGGAAGAGATGGAGGCATAATTTTGATCAAGCAGGCAAAAACTCCCCCGGCCGGGGGAGTTTTTGTGCTTTACCCGCCCAGATCTTCCAGCAGCTGCCGCAGCTCGGTCTCGCTGGGGAGGCGCAGCCCCTGCTTGACGCGCAGGGCGTCGCCCTCCGGCAGGAGGTTGACATAGATGCCGGTGCGGAGCACCCGCTGGACAGGGGTGCCGTCGGCGTCACACTGCCAGACCACGACCCGCCCGCCCTCGTCACAGAGGTAGTAGGTGGTGGAGCCGGTTTCCGGCACGGCCTGCACCGAGATGCTGGGCAGGGAGGGGACAGGGGTCTCCTCCGCGGAGTCGGCACGGCCCAGCGGGAGCCGGGGCAGGGCCATCCAGAACAGGCTGAACACGATGGTGAAAACGCATAACGCGTAAAACAGGCAGAGCCAGAGCTTGCGCATGGCAGGACGCTCCTTTCCGGGAAAGAGGATTTCAGCCGATAGTATGTGCAAAAACAGAAATGCTCAGACAGGCGGGGAGAATTTTCACACCCGGATGCTGTACTTTCAGCGCCCAGATGTGCTATACTACGCTTGTGAGAGAAAATCTGGCCCTTGCGTGGAGCAGGCCGGAGGACTATAATCTAATATTATGGCCCGGGGCAGAACGGCCCGGGACGAATGATGGGAGGAAACGGGGGAGCCGAGGCTCCGCCCGTCTGGCGGCGCCGGAACACGAGGCGGCCGCAGGAAGTCAGGAGGCGATCCTTATCTCAAACAATGAAACAAGAAAGATCCGCCGCGGGGACGCCATGCAGGAGCGGCCCAAGGCGGGACGTAAAGTGGACCTGAGCCGCAGCCGCAAGGAGCAGAGAACTCCCCGTGCCCCCAAGGAACCCAAAGAGCCGAAAGAAAAGCGGCGTGTCACGTTCTGGGGCGTGCTGGGGCGGCTCATTGCCACGGTGGTCTGCCTGTGCATTATTGGCGGCAGCCTGCTGGCCGTGGGGGCCGTGTACTATGTGGTCAATGCTACAGCCGACGACGGCAACCTGCTGGACCTGGACAACATTGAGCTGAGCCAGTCCAGTGTGGTAATGGCTACCGACCCGGACACCGGTGCTCAGGTGGAATACGCCACCCTGCGCTCTTCCAACAGCCACCGCGTGTGGGCCAACCTGGAGCAGATCCCCAGCTATTTGCAGTATGCGTTCATCTGTACCGAGGACAAAGACTTCTACAATGAGCCGGGCGTCAACTTCAAGCGCACCATCGGCGCGATGGTCAACGAGTATATCCTGCCCATCTACAGCTCCAAGCAGGGCGCGTCCACGCTGGAGCAGCAGCTCATCAAGAACCTGACGGACGATGACAGCGCCAGCGGCATAGAGGGTGCACTGCGCAAGCTGCGCGAAATTTACCGCGCCCTCTGCCTGAGCCGCAGCTACTCCAAGGAGACCATCTTGGAAGCTTACCTCAACACCATCAGCTTCACGGGTACCATTCAGGGTGTGCAGACGGCAGCCAACGAGTACTTTAATAAGGATGTCAGCCAGCTCACCCTCTGGGAGTGCGCTTCCATTGCGTCCATTACCAAGAACCCGACCAACTACAACCCCTATACCAACCCTGAAAACCTGATCCACCGCCGGAACTTCCTGCTCTACAACATGTGGCAGCAGGGTGTCATCTCGGAAGAGGATTACCGCAACGCCGCCGCCCAGCCGCTGGTGCTGGCGGAAGAGGACGCAAGCAAGAAGAACGCCTCTATGGCTTCCTCTTACTTCACCGATGCCCTCTTCAATGAGGTGGTGAGCGACATTGCCGCCAAGGAGGGCGTGGACGAGGCCACGGCCCAGAAGATGCTCTACACCGGCGGCTACACCATTGAAGCCACGGTGAACCCCAAGATGCAGACGGCCATGGAAAACCTGATGCTCAACACCGACGACGCGTATTTCCCGGCTGGCTGGCATGAGGAAGAGGTGACCGGCATCTCGGACGACGACGTGCAGGTGTTCAATGCCGACGGAACCCCCAAGACCCGCACGGCCGAGGACGGTACCGTTTACTACTACCGCAATGTCCGCACCCAGGCGGCTATGGTCACGCTGGACTATGATGGCAACGTGCTGGCTATGGTGGGCGGTTTGGGTCAAAAGACCAAGAGCCTCTCCCTGAACCGTGCTTACAGCGTGACCCGGCAGACGGGCTCCACCATCAAACCCATCGGTGCCTATTCTCTGGGCATCGAGTATGGCCTGGTCAACTGGTCCACCATGCTCAACAACTCGCCCCTGTACCAGAAGCGGGACATGATCATCCGGGATGAGGACTATTGCCGCAAGAACGGCCTGATGGGCCTTTCGGACAAGCAGCTGCGCGCTTACCCCAATGCATGGCGCAGCTGGCCCCGCAACTACGGCGGAAACTACGGCGACAACACCGATCTCCCGCTGTGGAACGGTCTGGCCCGCTCCCTGAACACCATCGCCATCCGTGTGGGTGACCTGGTGGGCGCAAGCAATATCTTCAACTTTGTTTACAATACCCTGCAGCTGAACACGCTGGATCCGACCAACGATGTGGGTCTGGCCCAGATGGTCATGGGCAGCCAGACTCACGGCGTGACGCCCATGGCACTGGCAGCCGCGTTCCAGATCTTCTACGATGGCGAGTATACCACCCCGCACCTGTACACCCGTGTGCTGGACCGGGACGGCAATATCTATCTGGAAAACAACGCCACCAGCTATCAGGCCCTGACCCCGCAGACGGCCTATGTGATGAATCGCCTGCTGAAAAACGTGCTCTACTCCAATGTGGGCACGGCCCGCGGCAACTACCCCAACTCCAGCGGCATGGAGTCCTTTGGTAAGACCGGTACCGCCAGCGATGAAAGAGACCTCTGGTTCGTGGGCGGCACGCCGTACTACGTTACCGCGGTGTGGTGGGGCTACGATGCACCCTATGATATGACCAACACCCTGTCCAAGGATCAGGCCAAGACCAAAACCTGCGTCAAGGCATGGAAAGCCTATATGGAGCAGGTGCAGGCAGACCTGCCCTACAAGGCGTTCCCGACCTCGGACGGCGTTGTGGAGCGTGCTTACTGCACCCAGAGCGGCCTGCTGGCCGGGCCCAACTGCCCCAGCCGCGCGACCGGGTACTACCGTGCGGACGACCTGCCCGATACCTGCAACTACTCCCACAGCAGCGGTGCGGCGTCCGCGGCCGACACACAGGCAACCCAGATCCCGGACCCCGCCGCAACGGGCGTGGAGACGGATTAAAAATCATACTTTTCCGGGCCGGGCCCTTGTGATTCGGTGCGGGAAAGCGGCGCTTCCGACAGCAAAACTGGATAATCTGACAAAATAGCATCCGACCTCTTGCAATGCGTGAGGCCGGATGCTATTATATTCTCTGCAAGAACACTTGTGTTTGTGAGGTGAACAAGTTGGAACGCCGCTTTTATCTGGTAGACGCACAGGTCCTGCCGGAAGTTTTCCTCAAGGTGGTACGCGCCAAGGAACTTCTGGCCAGCGGCGAGGCACGCAGCATCTCGGCTGCGACCCGCAGTGTGGACCTGTCCCGCAGTGCTTTTTATAAATATAAGGATTGCATTTTTGATTCCGAGAATGGCCGGGAGGTCATCACCGTCATGGCGACGCTGCGGGACGAAACGGGCGCTTTGCAGAGCCTGCTGGCCGGCATCAGCGCGGCCGGAGCCAGCATCGTGACCATCAATCAGTCCACGCCGGAAAATGGCGCGGCGCTGGTGGCCGTTACCATCCGGACCGACACCATGCAGATGACCCCCGAGGAACTGACCGAAAAGCTCAGCCGCCAGCGGATGGTGGTGGGGGTCCACTGCGGATATAATCTGTAAAACCGACTCTGTATTTTTGAAGCAATAGGGAAAGAGGGAAAATACATGGCCAAGATTGCAATTTTAGGGTTTGGCACGGTTGGCAGCGGCGTGTACGAGGTGCTCTGCCGCAATGCAGCCGGTGTCTCCCGCCGGGCAGGCGAGCCGGTGGAGGTCAAGTATATTCTGGACCCCAAGGATTTCTCCAATCATCCGGCTGCCCATCTGTTCGTCAAGAACTTTGACACCATCCTGGAAGACCCTGAGATCCGCGTCGTGGTAGAGACCATCGGCGGCACGCGGTTTGCGTACCCCTATGTCAAGGCCTGCCTCGAGAGCGGCCGGAGCGTCTGCACCTCCAACAAGGAGATGGTGGCCACCTACGGCGCCGAGCTGCTGGGCCTGGCCAAGGCTCACAACTGCGCGTTCCTGTTTGAGGCTTCGGTGGGCGGCGGCACGCCGATCATCACCCCGATGCATCAGTGCCTGGCCGCCAATGTCATCACCGAGGTGGAGGGCATCGTGAACGGCACCACCAACTTCATGCTGACCAAGATGGTGCGGGAGAATCTGGGCTTTGACGAGGCTTTGAAGATCGCCCAGGAGCTGGGGTACGCCGAGACCAAGGATCCCGGCGATGACGTGGATGGCCGCGACGCCTGCCGCAAGATCGCCATTCTGTCCTCACTGGTCTGCGGCCATCAGATCTACCCCCAGAACATCCCCACCCGAGGCATCCGGGACATCACGGTGGCCGATGTGGCCGCTGCTGAGAAGCTGGGCTGTGTCATCAAGCTCATTGCCTGGATGAAGCGGGGCGAGGACGGCAGCGTGGCCGCGGGCGTGGAGCCCTGCCTCGTGCCCAAAGCCAACCAGCTGGCCGGCGTGGATGATGTGTTCAACGCCGTGCTGGTCAAGGGCGACATGCTGGGCGACGTGGTCTTTTACGGCAAGGGCGCGGGCAAGCTGCCCACCGCCAGCGCCGTGGTGGCCGATGTGGTGGACGCCCTCAAGAACGGCTCCAAGGTCCACGACAGCCTGTTCTGGCAGCCCGCGGAGCCTGTGGATGGGATGCTCACCGACCCGACGCCCACCGCATACTATGTGCGTGTGGCAGGGATTGCTCCGGCGGTGGCGGAAGCCATCTACGGCAAAGGCCGTGTGGTGGATGAGCACTACGAGGGCTGCTCCTACTTTGTGGAACAAGCCGATGAAAAGGCTCTGGCCGAGGCAGCCCGCAAGGTAGAGGCCGTGGGCGGCAGCGTCAAGCTGTGGCTCAAGCGCCTGCCGGATGAAGACTGAGTGTTACAAAACAAAGGAAAGGTGCAGCCATGAAGATCAAGGTTTCGGTCCCGGCCACCAGCGCCAACGTTGGCTCCGGTTTTGACGCGCTGGGCCTGGCAGTGACCCTTTACAATACCGTTACGTTTGAGGAGAGCGACCATCTGGAAATTTCCTCGGCGGACGGCACCCGCATCCCCCGCAACGAGTCCAACCTCGTGTACCGCTCGGCCAAGGGCCTGTTTGATAAGGTGGGCAAGACCATCCCGCCCCTCAAGATCGTGCAGACGAATCCCATCCCCATGGCAAGAGGCCTGGGTTCTTCCTCTGCCTGCATCATTGCGGGTCTGTTGGGAGCCAACCGGATGCTGGGCGATGTGCTCAACACCCAGGAACTGCTGACGCTGGCTACTTCCATTGAGGGCCACCCGGACAACGTGGCACCGGCCCTGCTGGGCGGCCTGACCAGCAGCGTGTATGAAGACGGCGTGGTCTACTCCGTCAAGCGGGATGTGGACCAGACCCTCTGCTTTGCGGCCATTGTGCCGGACTACAAGCTCCTGACCGAGGCGGCCCGTGCGGCCCTGCCCAAGGAGATCGCCCACAAGGACGCGGTGTATAACCTGTCCCGCGCGGCGCTGGTACCGGCGGCATTCTGCGAGGGACGGCATGACCTGCTGGCCATTGCCACCGAGGATAAGCTGCACCAACCCTACCGGATGCCCCTGATGCCGGGCTCCAAAGAGGTGTTTGAGATGGCCCGCCTGTGCGGTGCCAAGGCTGTGTATGTCTCGGGTGCAGGCAGCACCGTGATGGCCGTGGGCGAAAAAGCCACGGCGGAGAAATTCTATTCCAAGCTGGAAAAGGGGCTGGAGCTCCTGGAGGGCCTGGACGGATGTGAAGCATTTACATTGCTGCGGCTGGATGCCGATAATACCGGCGCGACCGTAGAGTGAATTAAAGGAGAGTGACAAACTATGGCGTTGATCGTACAGAAGTTCGGCGGTTCTTCGGTGAAGGACCGGGACCGTATCTTCAACGTGGCCCGTATCGTGGCCAATACCCACAACGCGGGAAATGACGTGGTGGTCGTGGTGTCTGCCCAGGGCGATACCACCGACGACCTGATCGCGAAAGCGGCTGAGATCAGCCACGACCCCTCTGCCCGTGAGATGGATATGCTGCTGGCAGCTGGTGAGGAGATCAGCATCTCACTGCTGGCCATGGCGCTGAACGAGATCGGCTGCCATGCCACCAGCCTGACGGGCTGGCAGGCTGGTTTCCGCACCGACCGTGCCTACACCAAGGCCCGCATCACCAAGCTGGAGACGGAGCGCATCTCCTCCGAGCTGGAGCGCAACCGCGTGGTGGTCGTGGCAGGCTTCCAGGGCCTGAACAAGCTGGATGATATCACCACCCTGGGCCGCGGCGGCTCGGATACCAGCGCGGTTGCCATTGCGGCTGCCCTGCACGCGGACCGCTGCCAGATCTTTACCGACGTGGAGGGCGTTTACACCGCCGACCCGCGCAAGGTGCGCAACACCCGCAAGCTGAAAGAGATCACCTTTGACGAGATGCTGGAGCTGGCCTCCCTCGGCGCACAGGTGCTCAACAACCGCAGCGTGGAGCTGGCAAAGAAGTATAACGTGGAGCTGGAAGTGCTTTCCAGCCTGAATCCCGTCCCGGGAACCATCGTCAAGGAGGTTGTCAAAGACATGGAAGGTATGCTGATCAAGGGCGTCGCAAAGGATACCGACGTTGCTGTTATTACGATTCTGAACGTTCCCGATGAGCCGGGCACCAGCTTCAAGATCTTTGGCCTGCTGGCCCAGAAGAATGTCAACGTGGACATCATCCTGCAGTCCACCGGCCGCGACGGCAAGAAAGACATCAGCTTTACCTGCTCTGAGGGCGATGCCGACATTGCACTGAAAGCTCTGCGCGAGGGTGCAAACTTCCAGGATATCACCTGCGACGAGACCTGCGCAAAGGTCTCCATCGTTGGTGCCGGTATGCAGAGCCACAGCGGCGTGGCTTCCAAGATGTTTGAGGCACTGTCCAACAACAACATCAACATCAAGATGATCTCCACCAGCGAGATCAAGATCTCCTGCATCATCGACCGTGCCGACGCCGACAAGGCTGTCAGCGCCATCCACGATATGCTGTTCGACTAAGCAAAAGAGTTCAGCCTCTCTGCCTGTTTTGGGCAGGGAGGCTTTTTGCATTCATAATTCTTTTACAGCGGTTGGCGTTTACAGCTTCTGCAAAGGGGTGTATAATATAAATTGTGTCTGTAAATGCCGCAGACGCAGTTTTGCACTGCTGTGAGAAGGGAACATTCGTTATGGAGCAAAATCAAGCTACCCCCCGCCGCGCTGCCCCGCAGCCGACCCGCCGCCAGCGCCGTATCCGCCGCCGTCTGCGGCTGGTGCGTAACTGGGTGCTTTTTCTGGGTGCCTGTGCCGGAGCCATGGTCCTGATGACCACGGGCATCCTCTGGCTGCTGCCCAAAGCCCACGCCCTCATTGCGGGGCCGGAGGTGTTTGAGGCCCAGCAGTATGACGGCAGTGCCTATACCCTCGACCTTGCGGACGGGCGGCTGGCGCTGGTAAACACGAACCTCCCCCTGACGGCGGAGCCCACTCCGGAGCTTGCCGTGGCGGACGATGCCACGGGCCAGCAGCTGGAAGCGGAAGCTGCTCAGCAGTACCGCACCATGGCCGAGGCTGCCCGGAACAGCGGCATTGCCCTGACGCTGGAAACCGGCTATCAGGACGCGGCTGCCCGGCAGGCTGCCTTTGATGCCGCAAAACAGGCGTACCTGGAAAAAGGCCTCTCGGAAGAGGAAGCCTCTGCCAAAGCGGCGCTGACCGTGCCCATGCCGGAGGCCAGCGAGTACGCCACCGGATACGCGGCGGATATTCTGGCGGCGGACAGCGCAGCGAAAGATGAGACGTTTGCCCAGAGCCGGGCCTATGAGTGGCTGACGGCTTATGCTGCCGAATATGGTTTCATCCTCCGCTGTCCGGAGGACCGGCAGGCGGCCACGGGCATGGCCTTTGCTCCCTGGCACTGGCGGTATGTAGGGGTGGAAAACGCCCTTGCCATCCGTGCCAGCGGCCTCTCGCTGGAAGAGTTTCTGGCCCTGGGCCAGCTCAGCGCGGCCAACGAGACCTGAAAAACCAAGCTATCACATCGAATGAGGAATATCAATTGAAACGAATGGAGATCGCGCCCGGGGTACACCTTTCTTGGGACCCGGCGCAAAAATTCAACCGCTGCCGCGTCAGCATCCATTTTGCCCTCCCGGCAAAGCGGGAGACCGCCACGGCTCATGCCCTGCTGCCGCTGGTGATGGAGCGCGGCTATGCCGACTGCCCGGATATGACCCAGCTGACCAAGAAGCTGGCCCGCCTCTACGGGGCGGACCTGACTGTGGATGCCCGCCCCATGGGCGCCAACCACAACCTCTGTGTCAGCGTGACGGGCATCAAAGACCAGTTTGCGCTGGAGGGGGAGCCCTTGACGCAGGAATACGCAGAGCTGGCCCTGGGGACCGCGTTCCACCCCTATTTTGTGGGGGAGACCTTTGACCCGGAAGCTGTGAAGATTGAAAAACAGATGCTCAAAAAGGCGCTGGAAGATGAAGTGAACGAGAAGCGCCTCTACTGCCAGCGGCAGGCCAACCGGGAGTTTTTTGGTGACAGCCCGGCGGGCGTCCGGCAGGAGGGCTATCTGGAAGAGGTGGAGGGCCTGACTGCCCGCCAGCTCACCGATGCTTACTACGAGATGCTGCGCGCGGCCAGCATCGAGCTGATCGTGCTGGGCTGCGGCGAGGCCCAGACCGAGGCGGTGAAAAACGCCCTGCTGGAAGAGCTGTCTCAGGTGGAGCGTGCCCCGGCGGCACTGGCGGAGAACATGGCCATGCCCCGGCGGGAGCCGCTTTACAAAACCGAGACGTTTGACACCACCCAGGCCAAGCTCTGTATGCTGTTCACGCTGGGCCAGCCCATGCAGCCCCGGCAGCTGGCAGCCGTCCGGCTGGCCATGGCCCTCTACGGCGGCAGCGTGACCAGCCGCCTGTTTTTGAATGTCCGGGAGCGGGATCACCTGTGCTATTACTGCTCGTCCTCGTTCCAGAGCTTTACGGGCAGTATGGCCGTGAACAGCGGCGTGGAGCATGCCGACGCGGCCCGGGCCGAAAAAGCTGTTTTGAAAGAGCTGGCCGACCTGTGCGACGGGCCCATTACGGACGAGGAACTGGAGGACTGCCGCCGCTCCCTCCTGAGCGGGATGACCGGGCTGGAAGATACCCTCGGCGGCATTGAGACCTGGTATTACATGGAAGTGCTGCGGGGCGGGCCCATCCAGAGCCCGGACGAAGCACGCGCGGCCCTTTGTGCCGTGACCAAAGAGGATGTCCGGGCCATCCTGCGGGCGCTGACCCTTTCGGTCAGCTACTGTCTGACACGAGAGGAGGGGAGCACCCATGCCTGAAAAACAGAGCGTTCTGGAGCAGACCGCTGCCGACCAGTGGAAAGTGCTGCCCTCGGGCCTGACGGTCATTGTGCGGCCCATGCCGGGCTACTCCGGCACCCATGTCATTTATGCCACCCGCTTTGGCTCCATTGACCGGGACTTCCGGCTGGACGACAAAGAGGTACACCTCCCGGCGGGCGTGGCCCATTTCCTGGAGCACAAGATGTTTGAGGACCAGGACGGGGACGCCTTTGCCAAGTTTGCCAAGACCGGTGCCAACGCCAACGCTTTCACGGCCTTTGACCGCACCTGCTATCTCTTTACGGCGACGGAACAGCTGGACGAGAGCCTGGACGTGCTGCTGGAAATGGTGGGCAAGCCCTACTTTACCCAGCAGACCATTGATAAGGAACAGGGCATCATCGGGCAGGAGATCAAGATGTACGACGACAGCGCGGACTGGCGGCTCATCACCGGCCTGTGCGAGTGCCTGTACCACAGTCACCCTATCCGCAGCGACATTGCGGGTACCTGTGAGAGCATTGCCACCATCACGCCCGAGATGCTGTACGACTGCTGCAAGGCGTTCTACGCCCCCAACAACATGGTGCTGGCGGCAGCCGGAAACACCACCATGGAGCAGATCCTGGCCGCCTGTGAGCGGAACGGCCTGATGGAGCCCCGCCCTGCAGAGCGGGTTCAGCGCCTGTGGCGGGACGAGCCCATGACGCTGGCGGCCAAAGAAAAGACCCTCCGGATGCCGGTGGCCAAGCCCTGCTTTGGCCTGGGCTTCAAGGAGGAGCCGCTGCCCTCCGGCGACCTGCGGAGCGAGATGCTGTATGATCTGATCCTCTGCTGCATCTGCGGCGGGATGTCCAAACTCTACCGCCGCCTTTACGACGAGGGGCTGACCAACCCCGGCTTTGGCGGCGAGGTGCTCCGGGTGGATGGCTGCTGCTGCATCCTCTTCACGGGCGAAAGTGACGCGCCGGATACCGTCCGGCAGCTGCTGCTGGACGAGATCGCCCGGGTGCGGGCCGAGGGCGTGGACCGTGAAATTTTCACCCTCTGCAAGAATGAAAAATACGGCCAGCTCATTGAGAATCTGGAAAACGTGGAGGACTCGGCCAGCCAGATGGCGGATTTTGCATTGGCAGGCCAGACCGTGGCCCAGCAGATCACCACGCTGGCGGGCCTGAAGGCGGAAGATGCCGATGCGGCTCTCCAGCAGATCCTCTGCGAAGAGCGGATGGCAACCATGTACATCCAGCCGGACGGCACCGCTGTCCTGCCGGAGGACGATGGGGAGGAGGAAGAAGCATGACAAGTTTAACGAATCTGGTACAATTCCCCGGGCTGGGGCTGGAATTCACGATCAACCGGGTGGCGTTCTCCATCGGAGGCATCCACATTTACTGGTACGGTGTCTGCATCGCGGTGGGCCTGTGTCTGGCGCTGGTGTTTGCGTTCCGGCACTGTCAGGAATTCGGCGTGGACCCGGACGCCATGGTGGATGTGATCCTTATCGGCGTGGTGCTGGGCATTGCCAGCGCCCGGGCTTATTACGTTGCCATGGCTCCCTTTGCGTATGAAAACATCTGGGAGATGCTTGCCATCCGGGACGGCGGCCTTGCCATCTACGGCGGCATCATCGGCGGCTTTTTGTTCGGCGGACTGGCCTGCAAATGGCGGGGCGTGCCCGTGCTGCCCATGTTTGACCTGACGGCCATGGGCTTCCTCATCGGGCAGGGCTGCGGCCGCTGGGGCAACTTCTTCAATCAGGAGGCTTTTGGCTGCAATACCACCCTGCCCTGGGGCATGTACAGCGAGGCCACCCGCAACTACCTCATGGGCAGCACGGTCACGGCCCAGAAAGGCGTTGTCATTGACCCGAACCTGCCCGTCCACCCCACGTTCCTCTATGAGAGCATCTGGTGCTTTGTGGGCTTTGCGCTGCTGTACTTCTACCTGAAAAAGCGGAAGTTCAACGGTGATATCACCCTGCGGTACCTCATCTGGTACGGTGCGGGCCGTTTCTGGATCGAGGCTCTCCGCACGGACAGCCTGATGCTGGTGCCCTCCATCGGCCTGCGGGTGTCCCAGCTCGTTGCCGGGCTGGCCGTAATCGTTGGTCTCACGCTGGAAATTTACCTGACCCGCAAGGATAAGGACAAACCGCTCATGGTGCCGCTGGCCCTGAACGCGGACAACCGCGCCAAGAAAAAGAAGCTGGACGGGCCGATCGCGTTCTTTGGCCCGGAAAGCAGCCTGCCCGCTTCCGCCTCCCGTGCGGAATTTTTGGAAAAGACCGCCGCGTGGAACAAAGAGGTGGGGGAGATCCTGGACGAGAACCTGGCCCGGCAGCAAAAGAACGGGTAAACAAAAAATATTTGCCCCAAAGCGCAAAAAAGCCCTTGCAATCCCGGCATTTTTTTGCTATACTATTCTAGCCGCTTGGTGTGGGCGCTTCAAATGGCCCCTGTGAGGGCCTGCCTTTACGACCAGCGAGTACAACGAAAAGGAATGAAACAAATGTACGCAATCATTGTTACCGGCGGTAAGCAGTACCGCGTGGAGCAGGGCGACATCGTCTACATTGAAAAGCTGGACGTTGAGGCCGACTCCGAAGTGAAGTTTGATCAGGTTCTCGCTATTGGCGAGGAGGGTTCTGTCAAGGTTGGCGCTCCCGTTGTTGAGGGCGCTTCCGTCTCTGCCAAGGTCATCAAGAATGGCAAGGGCAAGAAGCTGAACATCATCACCTATCGCGCAAAGAAGCACAGTGCTCGCCGCATGGGCCATCGTCAGCCTTTCACCAAGGTTGAGATCACTGCGATCAACGGCTAAGGAGGTAAATTACAATGGCACATAAAAAGGGCGTAGGCAGCACCAAGAACGGCCGCGATTCCGCAGCACAGCGTCTGGGCGCTAAGCGTGCAGATGGTCAGTTCGTTCTGGCCGGCAACATCCTGGTTCGTCAGCGTGGCACCCACATTATGCCGGGTGAGAACGTTGGCAAGGGCAGCGATGATACCCTGTTTGCTCTGGTTGACGGCACCGTCCGTTTCGAGCGCGTGGGCAAGAGCGGCAAGAAGTGCAGCGTGAAGCAGTAACTTCTTTCTAAAATCTGCAACCCATAGAGCCGGACCTTTAGGGCCCGGCTCTTTTTGATGAAGACGGCCTTTTCTGATTGGAACATAAAACCTCTCAGGCCGCGCTCTGGCGCGTCCAGCTCCCCTGATATGGGAGCTAAATCGAGGAGGAAAAGGCCTTTTTTGAGAACAGGAGGGGCTGTATGGCAGCACAAACCAACTTTATCGACATCGCCACCATCTGGCTCCATGCGGGCAAGGGCGGCGACGGCGCGGTCAGCTTCCATCGTGAAAAATTCGTGGCCGCGGGCGGCCCGGACGGCGGCGATGGCGGCCGCGGCGGTGATATCATCTTCGTCGTGGACGACCACCTCACCACCCTGATGGATTTCCGCTACAAGCGCAAATACACCGCCGATGAGGGCGGCAAGGGCGGGGCAAGCCTCTGCCACGGCAAAAATGCCGAGAACCTTATCATCAAGGTGCCTCTGGGCACTGTCATCAAGGACGCGGAGAGCGGCCTTGTGATCGCGGATCTGTCCGACCACACCCCGGTGACCATCGCCAGGGGCGGCCGCGGCGGCTATGGCAACGCGCATTTTGCAACGCCTACCCGCCAGATCCCCAAGTTTGCAAAGCCCGGTATGCCCGGCGAGGACATTCAGGTCACGCTGGAGCTGAAGCTGATCGCGGATGTGGGACTCATTGGTTTCCCCAACGTGGGCAAATCCACCCTCATCTCCACCATCAGCGCGGCCAAGCCCAAGATCGCGAACTATCACTTCACCACTCTGGTGCCCACGCTGGGCGTCGTCTCGGTGGGGGAGGGTGCCAGCTTTGTCTGCGCCGACATCCCCGGCCTGATCGAGGGTGCCAGTGAGGGTATCGGCCTGGGCCACGATTTCCTCCGCCATGTGGAGCGCTGCCGCCTGCTGCTGCATGTGGTGGATGTCTCCGGCAGCGAGTGCCGTGACCCCATCGAGGACTTTGAGAAGATCAACGAGGAGCTGGCAAAGTTCAGCCCCGCGCTGGCCGAGCGCCCGCAGATCGTGGTGGGCAACAAGTGCGACCTGGCCACCGAGGAGCAGATCGAGGACTTCCGCAAGTATGTGGAGGCCAAGGGCCTGACCTTTGTGCCCATCTCTGCCGCCACCATGCAGGGCGTGCGGGAGCTGCCGGGCCTGGTGTACAACCGCCTGAAAGACATCCCGGCCATCCCTGTCTTTGCGCCCGAGTACAAGAAACCCGAGCCCAAGGCCGGCGGCCGCGAGTTCTCCATCATGCGGATGGAGGCTCATGTGTGGAGCGTCAACGCGCCCTGGCTGGAGTATATCCTGGCCGGCAGCAATGTAGACGACTACGAGAGCCTGCAGTATTTCCAGCGCCAGCTGGACGAGAGCGGCATTCTGGCTGCTCTGGTGGAAAAGGGCGTGCAGGAGAACGACACCATCCTCATCGGCGATTATCAGTTCGATTATATTTTCTAAGAGGTTTTTATGCAGGAACCAGAAAAGATCGACCCCCGCGAGCTCAGCCCGCTGGCACTGGCCTTTGTGGGCGACAGCGTGCTGGAGCTGCTGGTGCGTCAGCGGCTGGTGGAACACCACCGGCTCTCGGCGGGCAGGCTGAACGCGGAAAAGGTCAAGTATGTCTCGGCCCGGGCGCAGTTCCGGGAGGAGCAGCTGCTGGAACCGCTCTTCACCGAGGACGAGCTGGCGGTCTTCAAGCGGGGCCGCAACGCCAGCAAGGCCAGCGTGGCCAAGCACGCCTCCCCGGAGGAGTACCGTGCTTCCACCGGCTTTGAGTGCCTGCTGGGCTGGCTCTACCTCAACGGCCAGCTGGCCCGGGTGCACGAGCTGTTTGAAACGCTCTGGCAGTCGTTTGACCCCAACGAGAAATAAGCAATGCGAAAGCCCGCTGCTTTCCGCACTGGAAAACAGTGCAGGGGAAAGCAGTGGGCTTTTTGCCGCGGAATGCTCAGGAATGCTTAGCGGCTGTTGCGGGCAGAGCTGCGGGTGCTGTTCTTGGCACCCTCGTCGTCGGCACCCTTGGTGTACTGGTTGGGGTGCTTGTGCTCGTTGGCGGCGCTGTTGGTGGTCCGGTTGGCCGTGCTGTTCTTGGCCTGGTCGTTGGTCTGGTTGGTCGTTTTGTTCTGGCTCTGATTCTTGCAGTTATTGCTGCGGTTTTCCATGGTTGGTTGCTCCTTTCCGATTCAAAAAAGAGGAAGCGGACTGGCCGCTGGCTCTGCCTCTAGTGTGGCCGGGCGGGGCGGCTTTATGCACCCGGCTTTGAAAAAACAAAAACATCAAAAGGAGGTCTGTGGGATGCCCACCGAATATTTTGAAGCCCGGGAGCGGGCCCTGCTGGGGCAGCGGTATGAGACGCTCTATGCCGCCCCCAGTGACAGCGCGGCCCGGGGTGTGACCGTCTCGGCCCTGCGCACCACGCCGGGGACGTTTGCAGCCAAAGCGGACATGGCGCTGGAACCCTCGCCGTTCTGCAAGGCGGCGTTCGTGGTGCGGGAAGAAACGTTCAAGCCCGGGCGGCACCCCTACCACCATGCGGGCGTGTTTTACTCGCAGGAGCCCTCGGCGGCGTCGGCGGCCCCGCTGCTGGGCGTGAAGCCCGGGATGCGGGTGCTGGACCTGTGCGCGGCTCCCGGCGGCAAGAGCAGCCAGCTGGCGGCGGCGCTGCAGGGGCAGGGGCTGCTTGTCAGCAATGAGTATGTGGCTGCCCGGGCCGACATCCTCAAGAGCAATCTGGAGCGGATGGGCGTGCCCAATGCGGTCATCCTGAACGAGGCCCCGGCCCGCATCGCGGAGGCTCTGCCGGAGTTTTTTGACCGGGTGCTGGTGGACGCCCCCTGCTCCGGCGAGGGAATGTTCCGCAAGGAGGCCGTGGCGGTCACCCAGCACAGCGAGGCGCTGGTGAAGCAGTGCGCCGAGCTGGGCGCGCAGATTTTGGACTGCGCGGCGGCGGTGCTGGCCCCCGGCGGGCAGCTGGTCTATTCCACCTGTACGTTCGCCCCGGAAGAGGATGAGGGCCAGGTGGCGGCCTTTTTGCAGCGCCACCCGGAATTCACGCTGGCGGACGCCCTGGGCAATGTGGACTACACCTTTGGCAGTGAGGGCGAGGCCAACCGCACCGGCGGCCTGCCGCTGGACGTGACCAAAGTGCGCCGTGTCTGGCCCTGCCAGGGCGGTGAGGGGCATTTCATGGCCCGGCTGGTCAAGGCGGGCACGCCCCGCGTCCTGCCGGCTCCCGGCGAGTACAGTCCCGAAGAACAGCTCTGGCTGGAGGCGGCCGCCCAGGCGGGCAAAAAGGCCGGCAAAGGCAAAGGAAAGCCCGCAAAGGGTTTTGACAAGGCCGATGCCCGCAGTGCCCGGAGGGAAGCTTCCCGCAGCTGCCACGAGGCCGTGCAGGGCCGGAATACCCGCACTCGGGACGCCGGGGCAGGGGAAGCCACCCCGGCCCAGAGTCTGGCAGCCTGGCAGGAGTTTGCGGCCCGGTACTTCCCGGCGCTGGCCCAGCGCCCGGCGGTGGTGCATGGCGGCGGGGTGCTGCTGCCTCTGCCGTTCCCCCAGACCACGCTCCATGTGCTGCGGGCAGGCGTGTTTGTGGGCAGCGTGCAGAAAGGCCGTTTTGTGCCGGAGCACCACCTCTTTACAGCGTTCGGCGCCCAGTGCACCAACCGGGAGGAGCTGACGCTGACCGACCCCCGCACCGTGGAATATCTCTCGGGCCGGGAGATCGAAGCCCGCGCCGCCGCCGACGGCTGGTGCTGCGTGACCGTGGATGGCTGGCCCCTGGGCGGCGGCAAAGTGTCCGGCGGGCGGGTGAAAAACCACTACCCCAAGGCGCTGCGCCTGTTGTAACGCTCTTTTTTGACAAAAACAGGCCGGATAAGGCTTGAACGCGTGCACTGATTGTGATAGAATTAAACAGTTAGATTTTGTGTGCTGCCACATGCGGGCGACCACAGCCCGTCTGCCCGCAGGCGGAGATCACTGAGAATATTTAGGAGGCTCTTTCCCATGTCTGGACATAGCAAATGGAACAATATTAAGCGCAAAAAGGAAAAGACCGACGGCGCAAAGGCAAAAGTCTTTACCAAGATCGGCCGTGAGATCAGCGTGGCTGTCCGTACCGGCGGCCCCAACCCCGCTTCCAACAGCAAGCTGGCGGACTTGATCTCCAAGGCAAAGCGCATGAGCGTGCCCAACGATAACATCCAGCGCATCATCAAGAAAGCCGAGGGCGGCGATAAGACCGAGTACGAGGCAATCACCTACGAGGGTTACGGCCCCGGCGGCGTGGCGGTCATGGTCGAGACCCTGACCGACAACCGCAACCGTACCGCTGCAGACCTGCGCCACTACTTTGATAAGAACGGCGGCAACCTGGGTGCTATGGGCTGCGTGGGCTTCCTGTTCAGCCAGAAAGGCGTCATCGACATCTCCCTCGAGGACAAGGATGCCGACGAGGCCATGATGGATGCTCTGGATGCCGGTGCTGAGGATTTCGATGCAGGCGAAGAGGCCGCAGAGATCACCACCGATCCCGAGAACTACTCCGCTGTCGTCAAGGCAATGGAGGAGAAAGGCTACGAGATCCTGAGCGATGATCTGGCCATGGTCCCCATGACCACCACCCGCCTGACTGACCCCGATCAGCTCAAGCTGATGGGTAAGCTGCTGGACGCCCTCGAGGACAACGACGATGTCCAGAACGTCTGGCACAGCCTGGAGAACGAAGAGGACCTGCCGGAATAAGTACGGCTTGTTCTCCCCTGAACCAAACAACAAAGCCCTGCGGCTCAACAACCGAGCCGCAGGGCTTTTCTCATGCTTGTTTTTGAGCGAAAGATTCCCACAGCCATTTTCCCAGCCAGCCACAGACGAGCCCCACCAGCACGCCGCCGAGGATATCGGTGGGGAAGTGGACGCAGAGGTAGAGGCGGGAAAAGGCGATGAAGACGCCCAGTACAAGAGTGGCACCGGCCAGCCGTTTCTTCCCGGCCAGCCAGAGGGCAGCCACGGCGGTAAAGGAGGCCGCCGTGTGCCCGGAGGGGAATGAGTAATCGCTGGGGTGGGGGATGAGGAGGGTTATCTCGGGCAACAGGTCACAGGGGCGGACACGGTGCACCAGCGGCTTGAGGATGAAGTTGCAGAGTACAAGGTCGCACACAAGGGCCAGCGCCAGAATGCACCCGGCCCGGCGGGTGCGGCGGAAGAGCAGCAGGATAGCCGCCAGCGTGATCCAGACAAACCCGGCATTGCCCAGCCGGGTGAAGAAGAGCATGACGACATCCCGGGCAGGAGTGTGCAGGCCTTGCAGGGCAGTGAGAAATTGCAGTTCAGCGTTCATAAAGGCTCCTTCTTCATGAGCTCTCTGTTTCTGGGGTGGACCGTCAGCTCCATCCCCTTTGTGGCATTGACAGAGCAGCAGGCACCCCCACCTTTTGGGAGTGCCTGCCGCTGCTTGTTTTTAAGACTTTAAGCGTTGTTTTTCTGGTGCTTATTGCGCATCTCATCGGTATACTGCTGGAAAGCCGTCAGGGTCTCGTCCTGATAGCCGTACCGGGCGCTCAGCTTGTTGTAAATCGTTTCCGCGGCCCGGTATCCGGTGCGGATGACGTTGAACAGCAGCATGGGCACAAAGGAGATGGAGAATGTCAGCAATCCGCTGCCCATGGAAAAATCACCAAAGTGGAGGTTGTCGGTAAAGGTGCTCCATGCGCTGCGCAGATCGCCTCCGCCGATGGTCTCGCACTGCTCCTCCTCAGAAAGACGCGCGTACGAAGCGGGAAAACAAAGGTGTTTCATCACAAAGAACTCCTTTCAACTCAAATTACACAGGACACGCTCAGGCCACAGCCAGCGTGTTGTTCGGAATGGCAGCAGCGGCAGCCTCTTTGGCAGCCTTGTCAGCTTTGGTCTGCTCATAGATGGCCTTGATATCCTGATAAATCGCAACGGCCGTGTTGATGATCTGCATGGTCTGTGCATAAACATAGAAAGCGGCAAAACTGCCGATCACAACCGTACCTGCCTTGCCAGCAGGAGTTTGACGGCCCCAGTAATGTTTGACTGAGCCTGTAATGGATAGGCCATCATCATGCATCTCTTTCATACCATTCCAAGCAGCATTAAAGGCACCCTGGCCCAGGGTCTTGATGGTATTCACAGCAAAGTTGATCGCAAAATTCAGCACAGCAGCTGTAGCATTACTGACTGTGATGGCACCGCCCTCAATATAGGTCATTTCCTCTTCGGAGAGAACCGTGTAGGATGCGGGCAACAACATCTGGTTCTGATATGTAAGTTCCATCATGGGAAAACTCCTTTCGCTCGTACGTCCGCACAGGGGCGGAGAATCACTTATCAGGATTATAGCATAACTGCGGAAAAACAACAAGAGAGCGCTGAAAGATAAATTTAGACGAATTTCAAGGACTTTGAACGGAAAAATTGGAAAAAGAAACGAAAAAACGAAAAATAGTGGAAAATGCTCTGCAAGAGGATGGTGAAAAAATGTTGTGTAAAATTTGCGCTGGATGCATTTTATAGCAGTTTGCGTTTTTAACGCACAAGCAACATCCGCAAACTGCATATCGCAAATATGCCGTTTTGATAGGCACTATTTATGAACATTGCGATAGAACAGAAAAACCGCCACTCCTGGCTCTGGGAACAGAGCAGGCAACGCGGCGGTTTTATGGGGAGAAAATGAAGAAAATAGCGTTTCGGAAATTTCCCGTCAGGCGGGAGCACGGTCGTAGAGCCGGGTCAGCTCTGCAATATGGCCGTCCAGGCCGTCAGGGAGGGGCTGGGCCAGCCGCCACTGCCAGTTGGCACCCTGGGTGCTGGGGGTGTTGATGCGGGCCTCCGCGCCCAGATGAAGCCAGTCTGCGAAAGGGATGATTGCCATATCCGAAGCACTGGCGAGGCAGGCGGAGATCATGGCCTCAGTGAGGGTGCCCGGCGTGCAGCGCAGATAACGGCAGGCGTAGGCCACATCCTCGGGGGCGGCAGTCTGCTGCCAGCCCTCGGTGGTGACGTTATCGTGCGTGCCGGTGTAGACCACGCTGTTGGCAGGGTAGGTGTAGGGCAGGTAGTTGCCCGGCTCCCGGCGGTCAAAGGCAAATTGCATGATCTTCATGCCCGGGTAGCCGCTGGCGGCCAGCATGGCTTTGACCTCCGGGGTCAGGTAGCCCAGGTCCTCGGCAATGATGCCGCCCTCGCCCAGACACTCGTGCATGGCCTGGATGAACGCACGGTCAGGGCCCTTTTCCCAGTGGCCGCCCGCTGCCGTTTTGTTCCCGGCGGGGATGGAGTAGTAGCTCTCAAAGCCGCGGAAGTGGTCGATGCGGACCACGTTGTAAATGGAGGTGGCGTGCTGCATCCGGCGCTTCCACCAGGCAAAGTCCGTGGCCTGATGCTTGGGCCAGTCGTAGAGCGGGTTGCCCCAGAGCTGGCCGTCGGCGGCAAAGGCGTCTGGCGGGCAGCCGGCCACCTGGGTCAGGTGGACCTGCCCATCGGTCTGGAAGAGCTCCGGGTGGGTCCACAGGTCGCTGGAATCCGGGCTGACATAGATGGGAATGTCACCCACCAGCTGAACGCCTTTTGCATTGGCATAGGCCTTGAGGGCGTTCCACTGGGTGTAGAAGAAGAACTGCACGGCCTTGTGATAATCCACCTGCTCCGCCAGCCGGGCCCGGGCGGCGGCCAGTGCTTCCGGCTGACGGGTGCGCAGAGCATCCGGCCAGTCGGCGAGGCCTGCCTGATGTTGCTCGGCCTTGATGGCCATGAACAGGGCGTAATCCTCCAGCCAGAAGTCCTGCCTGGTGCAGAACGTGTGGTAGGCCTCCGTGGGGGAGGCCAGCAGCCGGTCGGCGGCCTTTTTCAGCACCAGCGGGCGCTCGCGGTAGAGGGCACCATAATCAATGGCACCCACAGGCTGGGGGGCGGGCAGCTCGGCCTGGGTCAGGAGACCCTGCTCGACCAGCAGCCGGTAATCAATGAAATAGGGGTTGCCTGCGAAAGCGGAAAAGCTCTGGTAAGGGCTGTCTCCGTAGCCGGTCGGGCCAATGGGCAGGATCTGCCAATAGGTCTGCTTCGCTCCGGCCAGAAAATCCACAAACGCGAATGCTTCTTTGCCCAGTGTGCCAATGCCAAAGGGGCCTGGCAGGCTGAACACGGGCATCAGGATGCCGCATGCACGCATTTTGGAACCCTCCTTGTCGTGTTGAGATTAACCTTTGACAGCGCCTGCCACGACGCCCTCGATGATGTACTTCTGGCAGGTCATGTATAGGATGATGATGGGGATGATGGCAATGATGATGCAGGCCATCATGGGGGCCAGCTCCACGCGGCCATAGCCGCCGCGGAAGTACTGGATGGCCATGGGGATGGTGCGGTATTTCTTGATGTCCAGCACCAGCGTGGGCAGGAGGTAGTCGTTCCAGACCCACATGGTCTCCAGAATGGCGGTGGAGATCATGGTCGGCTTGAGGATGGGGAAAACGACCTTGAAGAAGATCTGGAGGGGGTTGCAGCCGTCGATCATGGCGGCCTCCTCGATCTCAATGGGGACGCTCTTCATGAAGCCGGTGAACATGAAGACGGCCAGGCCCGCGCCGAAGCCCAGATAGATGATGCAGATGTTCCACGGGGTGTTCAGCTTGAGGGTGTCCGCCGTTTTGGACAGGGTGAACATGACCATCTGGAATGGCACGACCATGGAGAAGACGATGAGCAGGTTCATGAACTTGCTGAGCTTGTTGTTGACACGGGTGAGGTACCAGCCCGTCATGGAGCAGCACAGCAGGATGAGCACCACGCTGGACACCGTGATGAGCAGGCTGTAGCCCAGGCTGGAGAGGAAGTTCATCTTGAAGACGCCGTAGACGTAGTTGGACAGGCCCGCAAACGTCTCTTTGGTGGGCAGCTGGAAGACGGTGGAGGTGGTGAACGTGCCCTCCACCTTGAGACTGTTAATTAAGATCAGAACGATGGGGTAGACCCAGAGCAGGCAGAGCAGGATCATGACCACTGCAAGGACGGTATCCCAGGCTTTACGCTGTTTGGACATTACTGCTGCACCTCCTTAGAGCGGGTGAAATGAAGCTGGGCCAGCGAGATGACGACGACGATGAGGAAGAAGACCGCGGCCTTTGCCTGGCCAATGCCTTTCCACTGGGCGCCGGAGCGGCCATAGAACGTGTTGTAGATGTTCAGAGCCAGCATCTCGCTCATGTTGGCGGGCTCGCCGCCCGTCAGGGCAACGTTCTGGTCAAACAGCTTGAAGCTGTTGGTCAGGGTGAGGAACGTGCAGATGGTAACGCTGGGCATGACCATGGGGAGCTTGATCTTGAACAGGATCTCCCGGTCGTTGGCACCGTCGATCTTGGCGGCTTCGATGAGATCGCCGGGGACGCTCTGCAGGCCGGCCACATAAATGATCATCATGTAGCCGATCTGCTGCCAGCACATCAGGATGACCAGACCGATGAAGCCGTATCTGGCATCCAGGGCCAGCAGGGGCTTTTGCAGGTTGGCCAGCACGCCGTTGAGCAGGATCTGCCAGATGTAGCCCAGCAGGATGCCGCCGATCAGGTTGGGCATGAAGAAGACGGTGCGGAAGAGGTTGGTGCCCTTGATGCCCCGGGTGAGCACCAGCGCGATGGCAAAGGCGCAGACGTTGATGAGGACGGTGGACACCACGGTGAACGCCGCCGTGAAGCCGAACGCGTGGAGGAACGTGGAATCCTGGAACACGCTGATGTAGTTCTGGATGCCCACGAACGTGGTCTTGCTGACGGTGGTGAACCGCTGGAACGACAGATAAATGCCCCAGATAAAGGGCCAGATAAAGCCGATGATGAACGCGATCAGGGTAGGCAGCACGAACACCGGCCAATATTTGCTGATGGCCTTTTGCATGATATACCTCCAAAAAAGAGGGAGGCGGGCGAACCATTCGCCCGCCTCCTTTTGCAAGTCAGGTGTTAGAAACGATGGGGGAGCTTAGCCGTTGGCCAGCTTATACTCCTTGGCCCAGCCGTCCACAAAGGCGGTGGTGACGGCATTCCAATCGCCGGTGCCTGCGGCATAAGCGGTCAGCGCGCTGCCCACGCCGTTCTTCCACTCCTCGGAAGGCATGGTGGAGAAGCACCAGTCCACACTGGTCTTGCCAGCGGCCACATAATCGTTTGCAATGGTGATCAGGGGGTTGGTGGAGTCCTTAGCCTTCTTGAAGGGGATGACGAAGCCCATCTTGTCAGCCATCGCGCTGGTGCCGGCCTCAGAGGTGACACACCAGTACAGGAAGTCCAGAGTCGCCTGGATGTCTTCGTCCGAAGAGGTGTTGTTCACGCACCAGAAGTTCTCGGAACCGGTGCACAGGCCCTGATTCTCCTCGCCGTCCACACCGATGTAGATGGGCAGCATACCCAGGTTGTCGTCACCCAGATCCTTCACGTCATTGTAAGCCCAAGTGCCGTTCTGGTAGAACACAGCCTTCTTGCCCACAAACTCAGCCACGGCGTCGTTGCCAGTCTTGGAGGCCAGCAGCTTGGGGTCACAGGTGGAATCGGTGATGTACAGATCCCAAATCTGCTTGTAGTTGTCCAGATAGGTGCCCTTGATGGCGTCGGTGGAACCAATGCCGTCTGCCTTGTACTCATAGTAGATGGGCAGGTTTGCCAGATGGGTCTTGAAGCGCCAGTCGGAAGAGCTATCCATGCCGGCGGAGGTGAAAGCACCGTCCACGCCCAGCTCGGCCTTGCGTGCCTGGATGTCATCAGCGACCTTCTTCAGGTCATCAAAGCCCTTGATGTCGTCCTGGGTGTAACCGGCGGCGCTCAGCAGCTCTTTGTTGTAGATGATGCCGTAAGTCTCGATGACGTATGCGATACTGGTAACGGCGTCGCCGTCTTTCAGGGCAAAGGAGTCACTGGTCAGCTCGCCGTAGAGCTTGCTGTCGGACAGGTCCAGGCAGTAATCTTTCCAGTTGGCCAGACCCACAGGGCCGTTGACCTGGAACAGGGTGGGAGCTTCGCTCTTCTCCATCTCGCTCATCAGGGTGGTCTCGTACTGGCCGGAAGCGGCAGTCACGACGGTGACAGGCACGCCGGTCTCCTTGGTGTACTCAGCGGCCAGATCCTGCCAATCCTGATCTTGCTCGGGCTTGAAGTTCAGGTAGTAGACCTTGCCGGAAGCGCCGGAAGCAGCAGCGGTGCTGGAAGCAGCGGTAGAAGTGGCCGTGGAAGCAGCGGTGCTGCTGGAAGAGCCGCCGCAGGCAGCCAGACCCAGAGCAGCAGCGGAAACACCAGCGGCTTTCAGGAAGTTACGACGAGAGATCATCTTTTTCATAATTATTCTCCTTCTTCATTATTGAAAAATTATGAGGTGCTATTTTACTTGCCGCCCACAGGGAGCGGCAGGAAATCAAAAGAAATATTAGAGCGGGTGGCGGCAGGGGCAGACGCTTTCGCCCTGCTGCAGCTCGGGCTGCAGGGTGATGGTCTGAGCCGGGGCCCCGTGCTCGATCTGATTGATCAGAAGCTCAATGCTCTGGAGCGCGATCTGCTCGCTGGGCTGGACGATGGTGGTCATGACCGGGACACAGTAGCGGGACATCGTAATCCCGTCAAAGCCGATGACGGAGACATCCTGCGGCACCCGGAACCCGGCGCTGACCAGCGCCCGGATGGCACCAAACGCGATGACATCGCTCATGGCAAACAGGGCGGTAAACTCGGCCCGGCGTGCCAGCAGGCTGTTCATGGCGTGGTAGGCGGATTCAAAATCGTAGTTGGAGAGGCCGTAGAGCCGGTCATCAAAGGTGAGGCCCGCCTGCTCCATGGCATCCTGCGCGCCCAGGCGGCGCATCCGGCTGGGAAAACTGGTGGCGGGGCCGCCCAACACCGCGATCTTGCTGTGCCCCTGTGCGATGAGGTGGGCCACGGCGGTATGGGCCGCCGCCCGGTCATCCACGCCCACCATGGAAAGGTTGGGGAAGTGGAGCTCGTCCGAAACGAGAGTGGCCAGCACCGCGGGGACGGAGATGCTGGAAAAGCCATTCTGGAAATTGGCTACGCTACCGCCCAGAAAGATGATGCCCTTGGGCTTGATCTCCCGCAGGATCTTTTCGGCCGCGTCGATCTCGTTGGCGTTTTCGTCGATGTAGGAGATGATGCCGTTGTAGCCGTACAGGGTGGCCGCCCGCTGCAGCTGGACCAGGAAGTCCGAGAAGAAGAGGTTGCGGGTGCCCTTGACCACAAAGACCACGCTCCGCGACTGCTGGATCTTGAGCTGGCGGGCGTTGGTGTTGGGGACGAACCCGGCTTCCCGCATGACTTTTAAAACGTGCTCCTTGGTCTCGGGCCGCACGTCGGGGCGGTCATTGATGACGCGGGAGATGGTGCTGACCGAGCAGCCGCTGATGCGGGCGATATCTTTGATCGTCAGATTCGGCATGGGGAGAAGCACCTCGTTTTTTGGAAAATCTTCGGGAACGGTGTCGGGAACGTTTCCAGTGGCTATAGTATGGCACAATCCGCACAAAAAATCAATCGGTCGGAATCACTTTTGGCAATTTTGTCTAACAGATCAACCCGTCTTTGTGCAGGTTGATCTGCCGAGAAAGCGAAACTAAAGAATGTTCCCGGTAATTTCCGGGAATCATCAAAAACTCCGGGAGAACCGTACCGTTTTGTTACTTTTCACGGATGAAATTGGAAAAATTAGACAGAAAAAATCCCGACACCGTGACCGATTTCTCGTCGGTACCGATGCCGGGAAGATCAAGGCTGCTTCCAGAAAGCGTTCAATGCTTCCGAGAGGGCCTGAGTGTTTTGCAGATATTGCAGGTGCCCCCAGTGACGGGGGAACAGCCGGGTATACTCGCTGCGGGCAAAGCGGTCATCCAGCAAAAGAACCACGCCTTTATCTTCGCTGGTGCGGATGACCCGCCCTGCCGCCTGTAAGACCTTGTTCATGCCCGGGCAGCGGTAGGCGTAGTCAAAGCCGGTGCCGCCGGGGGCCGCGTCGTAATAGCGGCGGAGCATCTCCTGCCGGGGGTTCACCTGGGGCAGGCCCACCCCCACGATGGCGCACCCGATGAGGCGGTCCCCCGCTAAATCGACCCCCTCCCCGAAGATGCCGCCCAGCACCCCGAAGCCTAGCAGAGTCTTTTCCGGGTGGGGCGCAAACCGGGCCAGAAAGGCCGCCCGCCCGGCGTCGTCCAGTCCGCTCTCCTGTGCCAGCGTGGGGATGTCCGGGTAGCGGGCCGTGAAATCCTCGTACACCTGCCGCAGGTAGGCGTAACTGGGGAAAAACGCCAGATAGTTGCCCACTTTGCCTTTTGCCATGGCCGCCAGCGCGTCGGAGAGGGGGCGGATGCTGGCCTCCCGGTCCCGATACCGGGTGGAGATGGAGGGCAGGCAGTAGAGCCCCAGGTGCTGGGGCGGGAACGGGCTTTCCAGCGCCACGGCCCGGGCGTCCGGGCAGCCCAACACATTCCGGTAGTAGCCCGGCGGGGTCAGCGTTGCGCTGAACAGGGCGGCGGCCCGCCCGCCGCTGAGGCTGGCGTCCACAAAGGGGGCCGGGTCCAGGCAGAGGATGTGGAAATCCAGCGCGCTGCCATAGGCCGTCAGCTGGGCGGTAAAGTGCTCGTCGTACCGCTCTGCCGCCCGCAGGATGTCCTGTACCTTAAAATAAAGGTCGAGCAAGGCTGTGTGGGCCTCGGCGTCCGGGTGCTGCTCCAGCCAGTCCTGCAGGGGAGCTGTCAGGGCCTGCAGGGGCTTTAACAGCCCGGCGGGCAGCTCCCGAAAAAAGACCGTGCCGTCCTCCGCAAAAAGCGGCTCCGGCAGCGCGAATGCGGTTTCCGTCTCCGGGGCGTCCAGCAGGCTGGTCTGTTTGGCCTCGGCGGGGGCAGCTTCCGCGGGCAGGGTGCCGTGCCGGGGGGCCAGCTCCGCCACAGCCCGCCGCGCTTCCAGAAAGGCCTTGTCAGCCTTGCGCAGGGCCGTTTTGAGGGCGCTTTTGCCCGGGCCCAGAGAGCGCTTGGCCTCGGTGAGGCTGGCCTTGGAAAAGCTGGCGGAGTACATGGCCCGGGCCCGGTCGGGCAGGTTGTGGGCCTCGTCGATGAGGAAGAGCCAGTCACCGGAGGCATCGAAGAAGCGGCGGAGCCTTACCACCGGGTCAAACAGATAGTTGTAATCCCCGATGACCACGTCGCACCACTCGCTCAGGTCCAGCCCCAGCTCAAAAGGGCAGACCGAGAATTTCCGGCCCGTCTCGGCCAGCACGGTCCGGTCAAAACAGCCGCTGCCGCCGTCCAGAAGGGCAGAGAGGGCCGTTTTGAGGCGGTCGTAGTAGCCGTTGGCGTAGGGGCAGAGCTCCGGCAGACAGGCGGGATGACCCTCGGCGTCCCTGCACAGACAGGCTTTCTCCTTGGCCGTCAGGGTCACGCTGCGCAGGGCCAGCTCCGGGGCTGAGGCCCGCAGCCGGGCAAGGGCGTCCTCGGCAGCGGCCTGGGTGGTGTTGCGGGCCGTGAGGTAAAAGAGCTTTTCGCCGTGGCCCTCGCCCATGGCTTTCAGTGCCGGGAAGAGGGCGCTCATGGTCTTGCCGATGCCGGTGGGGGCCTGGCAGAAGAGCCGGGCCCCGCCTTTGCCGCCCGCCTTGCAGGCCCGGTAGATTTCCCCGGCAAGAGCCCGCTGCCCGGGCCGGTACGTTTCAAAGGGGAAGCGCAGGGCGTTCAGACTGGCAGCCCGGCGGGTGTCCCAGTCCAGCTGGCGCCGGGCCCAGGGGGCGTACTGCCGCAGCAGACCTTCGAAGAACGCGTCCAGTTCTTCCTGCGTGAAATGTCGGGGAAACCGGACGATCTCGTCGGTGTCGATCTGGTAATAGGTCAGCCGGACATCCAGCCGGGGCAGGCCCTGCTGTTTGGCATAGATGGCCCCGTAGACCATCCCCTGTGCCCAGTGGCAGGGGTTGCCGTCCTCCTGAATTTCGTCCGTGGGGATGGCGGTGGTTTTGATTTCGTCGATGACGGTCACGCCGTCCTCGCTCTGGAAAATGCCGTCGGCCCGGCCCTCGATGGTGAACGGGATGCCGTCCACCTCCCGGGTTTCGGAGAGGAAGACTTCCGCCTGATAGCCTTCCCCGGCGGCCTTTTGAAGCTTGCGGTGGATGCGGGCCCCCTCGTTGGCCCGGTCGAACCCCGCAAAGCGGCTGTCGATGCTGCCCGTCCGTAATAAAAACTCTACCAGCTCCCGCACTGAGAGCTTTACTTCAGCCATCCTGTTTTCCTCTTACAACAACATAACATCTGCTGCAAAGCAGCAAATCAGCGAAGCTGGAAAATTTGGACAGAGATCTTCACGCGAATGCGTGAATCTCCCAAATTTTTCAGTGTAGCAAACATAAATGGGGTTATTAGGGGCGAGCAGCCCCTGATTCGTGCCCCGCGCCTCGAAACTAGCGGCCCTTTTCTGGTTCTCTTTTGGGGACAAAAGAGAACATATCCTCATAGTTGCAGCATCTCAGCGCATTTCTGCACCTCTGCATTGACGGCCTCAAAATCCACCGCCGCGCGGTAGTAGGTTTCCAGCTCATCGTGGCAGCTTTTGGCCTGTGCCATCAGGGCAACGGCCTGTTCCAGCAGCTCGTTGGCGGCTCGCTCGTTGAACCGCAGCCGGGCCCGGCACCGGGCCAGATTTTCCCGGTCCAGGAATCGGGTGCACCGCACGGCCTGCACGCCGGGCAGCTGCACCGGGTGCCAGCTGTTGTCCGTGAGGAACGCCAGCCGCAGGGAGGGGATGAGAATGTGGTCGATCTTATCCTCCGGGTGCATGGCACAGGGGCAGGTGATGATGTGATACCCCCGGGCCAGCGCTTCGGCCCGGATGAGTTCCAGCAGCAGCCGGGAGACGGCCCCGTAATCGTCCCGGAAGACGATGCAGCGGTCGGCCAGAGCCTGCACGGTGCCCTTGTAAAAGACCATCCCCTTGGGGGTGATGGCCGAGAGCAGACGCAGCTCCTCGCTGGGGGAGCAGTCGTCCGGGCACCGGGGCAGCACCCGGGTGCAGAGCCGCTTGACATAACGGCGGACTTTTTCAAAGTTGGTACTGCAGGCCTCGGCCCGGCGGCTGTCCAGCAGCAAACTCCCGGCGGAGGCTACATATCGCGCGGCCCGGGCCCGCAGCTGCGCGTTGCGCCGGAACAGGGCTTTGACTTCCTCGCGGTGGGGAGCCAGGGCCTCGGCCCGGATGGTGTGATAGAGACTGACAACGATCTCGTCGGCCCCCGGGGCGTCCGGTTCCAATACATGGGGTGCGGTGGCGTCCACGATGGCGGCCCGCTGCCCCAGAAACACCACCCCGTCCAGACTGTCCGGGTCGCTGGCGCAGTGCACCCGCTCAATGGACTGGCCCTGCTGCTCGGCCTTTTGGGCCAGCTGCTTCATCAGGGTGGATTTGCCGCAGCCTGGCCCGCTTTTGATGAGATACATCTGTATCCCCGGCTCCCGCCGCAGGGGCTCAAAATAGCCTTTGAACCCGGCGGGCGTGGTGGCACCGAGGAAGAAATCAACGGTTTTGCTCGTGGTCTGCATCATGAGAGAACACCTCGCTTTTGCTATAAAGCTATGCAAAAGCGGGGCGGATTGTGTTTCCTCCATGGATCAGTAAGTGTGCTCGCACACCTGCCCGATCTTCTCCCGCAGGGCCAGGAAATCCGCAAAGGCGTCCGGTTTATTCTGCTTCTGGCGGAGCAGGGCGGCGGGGTGGAACGTGCCCATGAACCAAATGCCGCCTTTTTCAATAAAGGTGCCGTGCTCTTTGGTCACGGAGAAATCCGCCCGGATCATCCGCTGGGCGGCAATGCGGCCCAGGCAGACCACGATCTTGGGCTGCAAGATGCGGAACTGCTCCCGCAGCCAGGGCATACAGGCCTCGCTCTCGGCCGGGAGCGGGTCGCGGTTCTGGGGCGGGCGGCACTTGACGATGTTGGCGATGTAGCAGTTCTGGTTCCGGTCCAGGTCGATGGCAAACAGGTATTTATCCAGCAGCTGGCCGCTGCGGCCCACAAAAGGCAGGCCCTGCTCATCCTCGCTCTGGCCGGGGCCCTCGCCCACAAACAGCACTTCGGCCGTGGGTACGCCCTGCCCGAACACCACGTTGGTGCGGGTGGTGTGCAGCGGGCAACGGGTGCAGGAGAGGCATTGGGTGCGTAACGTTTCAAGATCCATAGCTTCGTTCCTTACTCTTTATAAAATGACAAAAAGCAGACAGTCCGGGAACTGCCTGCTGTCGGTTCAATCGAATAGATCGGTGTGGCTGCCGGTGCGGAAAAGAAAGAGGATCAAGTCTTCCCCATCGACACGATAAACGAGAAGCCAGTCCGGCCGGATATGACATTCGCGAAAGCCGATATAATCACCGGTCAGGGCATGGTCACGGTTTTTGTCCGGCAGAGGCTGCCCGGCGGCAAGCTGATCGACGATGGCGTTGAGCGCATCCAGATCAAGGCCGCGTTTGGCAGCGAGCTTGAGGTCTTTCTTGAAGCGGTTGGAAAGAACGACATCAAGCATCCGAGAGTACCTCATTCATGGCATCCTGAAAAGAAGCGTAGCGCTTATACTTTTCTGGGTGTGCTTTCATCTCGACATACTCGTTCAGCGCGGCTGCCGTTTCTGCATTGGGATTCTCCCGAGTGACAGCAAAGGGAAGGCCCTGGACACGGAGAGACTGCTTGAGAAAAAGAGTGATCGCGGTGGAAAGGTCAATGCCGAGATCGGCAAACAATTCCTGACTGGAACGCTTGAGCTCCGGGTCAAGACTGATATTGGTGCTTGTTCTTGCCATATCGAAAACCTCCATACAAGTATTCTATGATCAATATAGCATATTTGAGAGAAATGTCAACATATTATGCGCATGATGTGCATGTAAAATATAGAACGGAAAAAGAAAGAGGTTATAGCCCGTAAAACAGTTCGACGGGGGAAGCATCGTCTGTTTCTTAACAAATTAAATGACAAACATTTCACAAACCTGTGATGAATTTCTGGAATTAATATACCACAAAATTGCGGTTTTGTCTTGAAGTTTTCTGACTCTGTGCTAGAATAAAAAAGAGGGCGCTCCTGTGCGCCCAGGAAAAATTGCAAAAGTTATTTCGGAGGTAATCACAATGGCTGATATGTTTGCACCGCTGGTAGCCCAGCTGAAAGCGAACCCCAAGACGATCGTTTTTACCGAGGGCAATGACCCCCGCATCCTGGAGGCCGCAAGCAAGCTGCTGGCTGAGGGCGTGCTGAAAGTGGTTATGGTCGGCAATGAGGCAGAGTGCAAGGCTGCCGCTGCTGCTGGCAACTATGATATTTCCGCTGCCGAGATCATCGACCCTGAGAACTACGCAGGCTTCGATGAGATGGTCAACACCATGGTCGAGCTGCGCAAGGGCAAGCAGTCCGCTGAGGAGTGCACTGCTCTGCTGAAGAAGTCCAACTACTTCGGCACCATGCTGGTCAAGATGGGCAAGGCTGACTGCCTGCTGGGCGGCGCTACCTACTCCACCGCTGATACCATCCGCCCCGCTCTGCAGCTGGTCAAGACCAAGAAAGGCGCGCATCTGGTGAGCTCCTGCTTCATCCTGGACCGCGACTGCGGCGAAGAGGGCCTGAAGCGCATTGCCATGGGCGACTGCGCTGTCAACATCGACTACACCGATACCGTGGACAAGGTTACCGGCGAGGTCAAGGTCTCTGCTTCCGCAAAGCTGGCTGAGGTGGCCATCGAGACCGCCAAGACCGCAAAGCTGTTCGGCATCGATCCGAAAGTGGCTGTCCTGAGCTTCTCCACCAAGGGCTCCGGCAAGGGCGGCACCGTTGCTCTGAGCCACGATGCAGTCATCAAGGCTCAGGAGATGGACCCCGAGCTGGCTGTGGACGGCGAGCTGCAGTTTGACGCTGCCGTTGCTCCCGAGGTCGCTCAGGTCAAGTGCAAGGGCAGCAAGGTCGCTGGCCAGGCCAACACCTTTATCTTCCCCTGCATCGAGGCCGGCAACATCGGCTATAAGATCGCACAGCGTCTGGGCGGCTATGCTGCTTACGGCCCCATCCTGCAGGGCCTGAACGCTCCCATCAACGACCTGTCCCGCGGCTGCAACGCGGACGAGGTCTACAAGATGAGCCTGATCACTGCCTGCCAGTCCTGATTGATTACCTGCTAGACGGATATCAGAGCCCCGCCGGAGTTTTTTCCGGCGGGGCTCTTTTGCTGCCCTCTTGCAATCTGCCCCAAAGTATGATACAATAACCAAGCACATCAAAGATGTGTCATGTCGGACAGCGCCTGCTGCGTGGTTCGGCATACGGATGCGGGCCCTGTACGATGGGGCCGTTGTGAACCAGGTCAGGTGGGGAACCAAGCAGCCTTAAGCGGCGCGCCCCGTGCGTTTCAGTCAGCCTGCATCCGTATGCCGAGTTACGCAAGGCGGGGGTCAAACCCCGTCAGCGCTGTCCGATTTTTTATTGTCAAAGGAGGAGAGCCGGATGTATCGCGCGTTGTACCGCAAGTGGAGACCCCAGCGGTTTGAGGATGTGGTGGCCCAGCACGGCACGGTGACCGCGCTGCGCAACCAGGTGGCCGCCGGGCGCGTTGGCCACGCCTACCTGTTTACAGGCGTGCGCGGCACGGGCAAGACCACCTGCGCCAAGATCTTTGCCAAGGCGGTCAACTGCCTCAACCCCCACGACGGCGACCCCTGCTGCCAGTGCTCCATCTGCCGCGGCATCGACGACGGCAGCATCCTGGACGTGGTGGAGATGGACGCGGCCTCCAACAACGGCGTGGACGATATCCGCGGCCTGCGGGATGAGACGGCCTACACCCCCAGCGAGTGCCGGTATAAAGTATATATCATCGACGAGGTGCACATGCTCTCGACGGCGGCGTTCAACGCCCTGCTCAAAACGCTGGAGGAGCCGCCCGCCCACGTCATCTTCATCCTGGCCACGACCGAGATCCAGAAAGTGCCGGAGACCATCCTCTCCCGCTGCCAGCGGTATGATTTTGCCCGCATCGTCCCGGAGGACATTGCCCGGCGGGTGGAGTACATCGCCGGGGAGGAGCACCTGCAGCTGACCACCGAGGGCGCGGAGCTTATCTCCCGCCTGGCGGATGGTGCCATGCGCGATGCGCTGTCCATCCTGGACACCTGCGCGGGTGTGACCTCCCAGATCGACGCCAGCGTTGTCCGCAAGATGGCGGGCGTGACCGACCGGAGCTACCTGTTCCGCATCTCGGACGCCATTGCCGCCCAGGATGGCGCCACGGCGCTGGCCTGTCTGGCCCAGCTGCGGCAGCAGGACTCGGTGGACATCAAGCGGCTGACGGATGAGCTCATTGCCCACTACCGGGCCCTGATGCTGGCGGCCCTGCCCGGCGGGCAGGCGCTGCTGACTGGTGTCTCGCCCGAGGAAGAAGCCCTCTATCTGCAAAAAGGCCCGGCGCTGGGCCAGCGGGAACCCATCCGGGCCATCCGGCTGCTGGGCAACGCGCTGGAGCACATGGCCCGCGGCAGCGACCAGCGCATTGAGCTGGAACTGGCACTGGTCAATCTGGCAGAGCCGCTGCAGCCCGTGGCGCAGCCGATCCAGGCCGTTCCGGCCTGTGCCTCTGCCGCCCCTGCTCCGGAAGCCCCCCGGCCCTTTGCGGCCGCACAGGCCCAGCCGCAGCCCTTTGTGAGCGCCCCTGCGGCCCCGGTGCAGCAGGCTCCGGTCGCCCCGGCCCCGGTGGTTGCTGCCCCCGCTGCCCCGCAGGAGTCTGCCCCGGCCCCTGCCGTACAGGAGGAAGCTCCTCCCATCCCCGAAGAGCCGCCGGTGCAGGAGAGCGCCGCCGCCCTCCCGTGGGAAGAGCCCGCGCCGCCCATGCCGCTGGCCGAACCGGTTCCGGAACCGCCCGCAACGCCTGCCCCGGCTCCCATGCCGCAGCAGCCGAAAGCGGACTGCGCGGCAGATCCCGCCCTTGACCGGCCCCGCAAGGTGGCGGCTGCCGGCATCAATCCCTTTGACAAATGGAGCGAGGTCATCCATCTGTTACAGGAAAAAGACCCCATGCTCTATACCTACCTGAAAAAATCCAAGGCTTACTTTGATGGTACCCGGGTGCTGATCGACGGCGGTAAGACGTTCCGCGATTTCATCCGGGCCAACAAGGATAGCCAGAAGCTCATCAAAAAGCTGATCGCCCAGGTGTCCGGTGTGGCAGTGCCCATCGGCCCCTATGAGCCCAAAGCGGCAGGGAAGACCGCCTCCAATGCGGAGGAGTCCCTGCACAAGCTGGAGCAGTTGGGGCTCGATGTCTCCATTGAGGACACCGATCGCAAGAAAAAAGCATAAAATAACATTTTAAAGGAGAAATGATCATGAAAGCAAGAATGCCCGCAGGCTTTGGCCGCCCCGATGTGAACGCCCTGATGCGTCAGGCTCAGAAGATGCAGGAGGATATGAAGGCGAAGCAGGCTGAGCTGGAAGCTGCCGAGTACACCGGCAGCGCCTCCGGTGAGATGGTCACCGTCAAGATGAATGGCAAGCACGAGGTGCTGTCCATCACGATCAAGCCCGAGGCCGTGGATCCGGACGACATTGAGATGCTGGAAGACCTGGTGGCGGCTGCCATCAACGCCACTGTCAAGCAGGTGGACGAGACCGCGGAAGCCGAGATGGGCAAGCTGACCGGCGGCATGAACATCCCCGGCCTCTGATCCGGGAGGGAACGCAATGGGTTACAATGCAGCCCCGCTGGAAAAGCTGATCGAAGAGTTCAGCAAGTTCCCGGGGATTGGCCGCAAGGGTGCCACCCGGATGGCCTATCAGGTGCTGAGCATGTCGGATGCGGACGCCGCCGCCCTGGCGGGTGCCATCCAGAACGCCCACACCAAGCTCCACCGCTGCCGCGTCTGCCAGAACTACACCGAGGCAGAGCTCTGCCCCATCTGCGCCAGCGCCAAGCGGGACCGCTCGGTCATCTGCGTGGTGGAGACCCCCCGGGACGTGCAGGCCTTTGAGCGCACCCGGGAATACCACGGCCTGTATCATGTCCTGCACGGCCTCATCAGCCCCATGGACGGCATCGGCGTGGAGCAGCTCAGCGTCAAGGAGCTGCTGGCCCGCCTGGGCGACGGCACGGTGAAAGAGGTCATCATGGCCATGAACCCCACCGTGGAGGGCGAGGCCACCGCCATGTACCTGGCCAAGCTCATCAAGCCCATGGGCATCAAGACCACTCGCCTGGCCTACGGCCTGCCGGTGGGCGCCAGCCTGGAGTACACCGATGAAACCACCCTGTACCGGGCCCTCTCTGGCCGCGGGGAACTGTAAGGCACGGAAAATTTGGGAAAGTGTTACACTTTCTTCAAAATCCGCCCTTGCAAAACCGTGGGAATATGATATACTACAAAAACGAAGCCAGACCAGAAGAAAGGAGGCGCACCCATGGCACCGACGAAAGAACGTCCGGCAACCAAGACCATTGCCACCAACCGTGAGGCGCGCCACGAGTATTTTGTGATGGAAGCGCTGGAGACCGGCGTGGAGCTCAAGGGCACTGAGGTCAAGAGCTTACGGGCCGGAGGTGTCAACCTGAAAGACAGCTGGGTCGATATCGAAGACGGCGAGCTGCTGGTCAAGGGAATGCACATCACTCCCTACGACCACGGCAACATCTTCAATCAGGACCCGCTGCGGGTGCGGCGTCTGCTGGCGCACAAGAACGAGATCCGGCGGCTGCACCAGCAGTGCAAGCTGCAGGGGTACACCCTGGTACCGCTCTCGCTTTACTTCAAGCATGGCCGCGTGAAGATGGAAGTGGGCCTGTGCAAGGGCAAAAAGCTCTACGACAAGCGCGCCGACGCCGCCCAGCGGGACGCCAAGCGTTCCATTGACCGGGCGGTCAAATCCAACGGCCAGTATTACTAAACTTTTTCAGGCAGCTTTTCCTGCCAGGAACATTCGCTTACCAGCACGCCGCAAGGTGTGCTTTTATGGGGGCGTAAAGGTTTCGACGGGGGGAGGGAGGCCTGGGCAGCGGGTAGCAGCGGGGGAACTGCTCTATAACTCCTCCAAAAAATTAACTGACAACAATAATTATCAGTTGCTCGCAGCCTGAGTGCTGCGCGTTCCGCCCACTCTTGTGTCGTGTGGGGCCGGGGCGTCCTTTAGACACAGCACCTGAACGGACTTAAGCTTTGCGGACCGGCAGGAACTCATGAAGCTACCAAAGCGTTAGCCTGACGATCGGCGTGACGCGGCGGGAATGTTGTAGATCGCCTGCACCCGGAGACACCTGCGCTGAGCTCTTTTCGGACATGGGTTCGACTCCCATCGCCTCCACCAAATGAGAAATCCCTCTGAGCATTTGCTCAGGGGGATTTTTTCATTTGGCGGCCAACGGGGAAAATCTGCCCGGCTGCCCGGGCTTGGCAGTTGAAATCCCACTGCCGCAGTGGTAAAATTCTTCCAGTAAGTTTTTTTGCAAGAAACAAACTTTTGTCTTTGAACAGCCCGCTCTCCACACAGCGGACGAGGAGAAGAGAAGATGGAGATATTATTGACAGGCTATACGGCGTTTCTGACCCAGGAGTGGATCGAGACGGCGTTCCCTGACGACCATGTGCTGACCACCCACACCAAGAGCGAAGCACTGCTGGACACCCGGGTGAAGACCGTCACCCTGGACGGCAAGCAGCTGCTGGCCCAGATCAACGAGACCTACCAGTTTGACCGCATCGTCTATTTTTCAGAGTACCTGCTGCCCCACGGCGAGCAGGAGGGCGAGCTGGACCGGCTGCGCTGGGTGCTGCAGGCCTGCCGTGAGCGGGAAGTGCAGCTGCTGTACTTTTCGGGCCCGATGGCCGCTCTGACGCCCCCCTCCGGCAAATCGCTGCTGGCAAACGCGGCGGAGGAGCTCTGCTTCCATTATGCCAAGACCAGCAAAATTCAGGTCAAGGTGTTCCGGCTGCCTTATCTCTACGCCGTCTCAGAGAGCGGCACGGAGCAGTTTGCCCGCCTGTTTGAGCAGATGCCCACCGGCACGGTGCAGATGGATGAGCAGGCGGCCCAGCCCCTGCTTGCCCTCTGCATGGAGGAACTGGCCGACCTGACCGCCCGGGTGTTTGATACCTGGACGCCGGAGCCGGAGCGGTTCCTGCTGCCGCAGGTGTTCGACGCCACCCAGCGGCAGGTGGGCGAGGTGCTGCAAAAGCTGCAGCCCGGGCTGGAAGTGAGCTACGGCGCCGACACCCTCCAGACGTACCCCACCGACGACCGCACGGTCCGCCGCCGGTACGGCTGGTTCCAGCGGTACAGTCTGCTGGACGACCTGCCCGCCATCTACAAGCTCTGGCAGGCCCGCCAGACCGAAAAAAAGAGCGTCGTCCACCGCGCCATGGACAAACTCCGCCAGAGCACCCGGCTGCTCCGCATCGTGGAGATATTAGCCGCATGGCTTCTCTCGGAAGTGCTGGTACGGGCCACCGGCACCGACGCCCAGTTCCAGATGATCGATTTCCGGCTGATGTTCGTCATGCTCATCGGCACGGTGTACGGCCTCAACGCGGGTGTGCTGGCTGCCGTGCTGGCCTCCGTCTCGCTGGCGGCAGGGTATCTGCGGCAGGGGACAACCCTGATGCTGCTGTTCTATGAGCCCTCCAACTGGCTGGCGTTCATCGTCTACTTTGTGGTGGGCGCCTCCTGCGGCTATGTGCAGCTGCGCAACACCGAGGCCGCCCGCTTTGTGCGGGAGGAAAACGACCTCCTGCGCGACCGGCTCCGGTTCACCCAGCGGCTGTATCAGGATACTTTGGAAGACAAACAGATGTTCCGCCGCCAGATCTTAGGCCGCCGGGACAGTTTTGGCAAAATTTATACCGTGACCCAGCAGCTGGATATGCTGCAGCCGCAGGAAATTTACCGCAAGACCGTCCAGGTGATGGAGGACGTGCTGGAAAACCACAGCCTGACCATCTACCGGCTGGAACAAAACCACACCTTTGCCCGCCTGACCGCCGCCAGCGCCGGGCTGGAGCCTGCCCCGGCCCATTCCATCGAGGTGGCCCAGCGGCTGGATGTCCTCCGGGGCATTGAGCAGGAGGGTCTGTGGGTGAACCGGGAGCTCAGGCCCGGCCTGCCCATGTACGCGGCAGGCGTGCGGCAGAACGGCACCCTCGTGGTGCTCATTGGTCTGCGGACGGCCACCGAGGAGCAGATGACGCTCTACTACCAGAACCTTTTCCGCATCCTCTGCGGGCTGGTGGAAACAGCGCTGGTGCGTGCCTTTGAGTACGAGAACGCCGTGCGGGAGAGCTGGTATCTGCCCGGTACCTGCTTGCTGCGGCCTGCCGTGTTTGCGCAGAAGCTGGAATCCGCCTGCACCTTGCAGGAAGATAAAATGGCCCACCACCTGCTGCTGCGGGTGACGGGCGAGTTCAAGAACCAGGCCGACCTCAACGCCCGGGTGGAGCGCTCCATCCGCAGCACGGATGTGGCCGGCGTGGGCTCGGACAACGCGATCTACCTGCTGATGAATCAGGCGGAGGAAGCAAACCTGCCCCTGCTGACCAAGCGCATGGGAGAGAAAGGTCTGCATGTCATCTCCGTGCCGCTGGACGAGCAGCTGCGGCTGGTGAGCGCCGCCAAACAGGAGGTGTAGTGAGATGGGGAGCGGATTCTGGTTTGGTCTGCTGTTTTTGGTGCTGCATCTGGCTCTGTGCGGGGCCCTCTGGCTGCTGGCCCGCTCCCGGGCGCTGGAAGTGGAGGGGTATTTCCTCCCGGTGGCGCTGCTGGTGCCGGTGTGGGGGCCTTTGTGCGTGGTGCTGCTCCACACCTCCCACCGGCTCACGGACGGGCAGCTGCTCGACCGGACATTGGAGAAACTGCGCATCAACGAAGAAATCTACAAAAATATCCTCGTGGCGGAAAACGAGGAGAAAGATACCGTCGTCCCGCTGGAAGAGGCCCTGCTGGTGAACAGCCCCGCCCAGAAGCGGAAGCTCATCCTCTCGGTGCTCACGGACGACCCCGCAGGTTACTACGACCTGTTGCAGCAGGCCCGGATGGACGACGACAGCGAGGTGGTACACTATGCCTCCACTGCACTGGCGCAAATTTCCAAAGAGGCCGACCTGAAGCTCCAGCAGCAGGAGCAGCGCTATGCCGCCGCCCCCGGCGACGCCAAGGTGCTGGAAGAATACTGCGATTATCTGGAAAGCTATCTGGACGGCGGCTTTGTGCAGGGAAAGGCGGCGGAGATTCAGCGCCACCAGCTGGAGCAGCTGCTCAAAAAGCGGCTGGATGCCCTGGGACGCCGCAGCTACACGCTGGAATGCAAGCTGGCAGCAGCCCAGCTGGCCCTTGCCGAGTACGACCGGGCCGAGGCCACGCTGGACGCGCTGACGGCCCGCTGGCCCCAGCGGGAAACGCCCTGGCTGCTCCACCTGCGGATGGCGGCTGCCCTGCGGGATGGTGCGGCCATCCAGAAAACACTGCATGACATCGAGGAAAAGGAGGTCTACCTCAGCGCAAAGGGCCGCGAGACGGTGCGGTTCTGGCAGGGGAAGAACGCGTGATGAAACACAAATTGCATTCCTGGCTGGATGCGTTCCGCTGGCGGAAACTGCTCCTCATCTGGGCCGTGTTCCTGGCCATGGCGGCCATCCTGTTTGCGGAGCGCAGCGGCATCCGGTACGCCTCCACCCAATTTAAAATTGATTATCTCCCTCGCGCGGAGGTCAAGCCCGCCTCCATCGCCATGTTCGGCCAACCCGTCACCTGCCTGCTGCTCTACGACTCCGGGCAGGAGGGTACCGACCAGGTCAAGGAGCAGTTCGACCAGATCCTGCTGGACATGAAAGTGGGTACCCAGGCGGTAGACGTGCACACCACGGCCCTGACCAGCCTGCCGGAGTTCAGCCAGTATCAGACCGTGGTGGTCCTCATGAGCAACCTGGACGCCCTGGGCAAGCGCCTCATCGACCTGATGAACTGGGTGCAGAACGGCGGAAGTGTGCTCTTCGCCATGACACCGGACAAAACGACATATTTCGATGCGATTTCACAAAAGCTGGGGGTCCAGTCCTCTGCATGGGAGTATAAGATGGTGGAAAGCATCGTCCCATCGGAAGACTTTATGCTGGGCGGCGGGCAGCGGTATGAGTTCAGTGACCCGTTCCAGTCTGCCCTCAGCGTCAGCCTCCGGGAGGATACCACCGTGTATGCCCGCACCGGGGACAAGGGCGTCCCGCTGGTGTGGGAGCATTCCAGCGGCTCCGGCCGGGTGGTGGTGGATAACATCGGCATCTATGATAAGGTGCTGCGGGGCGTGTACGCGGCCTCCTACAGCCTGCTGTGCGACGCCACGGCCTACCCCGTCATCAACGGGGCGGTGTTCTACCTGGACGATTTCCCCTCCCCGGTGCCGGGCGGCGATGGCACCTATATCCGCCGGGATTACAGCATGAGCATTGCGGATTTTTACGCCAAAGTCTGGTGGCCGGACCTGATGAAGCTGGCCCAGAAATACTCCATCCGCTTTACCGGCGTCATGATCGAAAACTACGAGGATAACACGGTGGATGCCCCCACCCGCCAGCCGGACACCCAGCAGTTCCGCTATTTTGGCAGCCTGCTGCTGCGGCAGGGCGGGGAAGTGGGCTACCACGGCTACAACCACCAGCCGCTGGTGCTGCCCGATACCGATTATAAAGACCTCTACAGCTACCGCCAGTGGCCCGGCGAGGACGCCATCGTGGCCGCCATGGACGAGCTGATCGCGTTCCAGAAGACCGTGCTGCCCCATACGAATGGCAGCGTTTATGTGCCGCCCTCCAACATTCTCTCCGTTGCCGGGCGGCAGGTGCTGGGCAGCAACGTGCCGCAGATCCGTACCATTGCCAGCACCTATTTTGAGGATGGCACGGACCTGCCCTATGTGCAGGAGTTCGGTGTGGCCAGCGACGGCATGGTGGAACAGCCCCGCATCGTCTCTGGCGGCATGGTGGGGGATACCTACATGCGGCTGGCTGCCATGAACGAGCTGAACATGCACTACGTCAGCACCCACTTCATGCACCCGGACGACCTGCTGGATGTGGACCGCGGCGCGGAAGAGGGCTGGGAGGTGTACAAGGGTGGCTTTGAGGATTACCTCAAATGGCTCTCCGCCGCTGCCCCCGACCTGCGCAAGCAGACCGGCACCGAGTGTGCCGGTGCGGTCCAGCGGTACAGCCAGCTCACCGTCACCACCGAGAGCACCCCCACGGAGTGGACGCTTACCCTCGGCAATTTTGTGGACGAGGGGTGGCTGTTCTTCCGGGCCAATGAAGGCACCCCCGGCCGGGTGACGGGCGGCGAGCTCACCAACCTGACGGGGAACCTCTACCTGCTCAAAGCCAACGCCGACACCATCCACATTGAAAAGAAAGGGGCGTGAGACCATGCGCATTTGTCTGGTGCTGGAGGGCTCCTACCCCTATGTCCACGGCGGCGTGTCCACCTGGATGCACGCTTATATCCAGGCCATGCCCCGGCAGGAGTTCTCCCTCTGGGTCATCGGGGCCAAAGCTGAAGACCGGGGCAAGTTCGTGTATGAGCTGCCTCCCAACGTGAAAGAGGTGGAGGAAGTCTTTCTGGACGACGCCCTCCGCCTCCACGGCGAGCAGCAGCCGGTCCTCTTTCATGAGGCCGAGCGCGCCGCCCTGCGGGAGCTGGTGCGGCTGGGCCACCCGGACTGGGACGTGCTGTTCCGACTGTTTCAGCAAAAAGGCGTCCACCCGCTCTCCTTTTTGCAGAGTAGGGATTTCATGGAGCTGTTCACCGATATCTGCCTCAAGGAGTACCCCTATGTGGCCTATGCCGACGCGTTCCACACCATGCGCTCCATGCTGCTGCCGGTGCTCTATCTGCTCACGGGCCGGGTGCCCAAAGCGGATGTCTACCACGCCATCTCCACGGGCTACGGCGGCCTGCTGGCCTGCCTGGGCGGCAGCCTGAACCACGCCCCCGTCCTCCTCACCGAGCACGGCATCTACACCCGGGAGCGGGAGGAGGAGATCATCCGGGCCGAGTGGGTGGTGCCCTCGTTCAAGAGCCGCTGGATCCGGTTCTTCTATATGTTATCGGAAGAAATTTACCGGCGGGCGTTCCGGGTCAGCAGCCTGTTCTACAACGCCCGCCGCACCCAGATCGAGATGGGCTGCGACGGGGCCAAGTGCATCGTCATCCCCAACGGCGTCCAGTACCAGCGGTTCTGCGATATCCCGCTGAAAGAAGAGGACGGCTGGGTGGACATCGGCGCGGTGGTGCGTCTGGCCCCCATCAAGGACGTCAAGACCATGATCTACGCCTTCTTTGAGCTGGCCTCCCGGGTACCCAACGTCCGTCTCCACATCATGGGCGGCGTGGACGATGAGGGTTACGCCAACGAGTGCTATGCGCTGGTGGAGCAATTGCAGATCAAAAATCTGCTCTTCACCGGCCGTGTGGACGTGGTGCAGTATATGCAGAAACTGGATTTCACCATCCTCACCAGCATCTCGGAGGGGCAGCCACTCTCGGTGTTGGAATCCATGGCGGCCCGCCGCCCCTGCGTGACCACCGAGGTGGGCTGCTGCCGGGAGCTGCTGGAGGGCGCTCCCGGGGACACCTTTGGCATTGCGGGCTACTGCGTGCCGCCCATGTACCGCCAGGGCCTGGCCGACGCCATGGAAAAGATGTGCGCCAGCCGTGCCCGCCGGGAGGAGATGGGCCGCATTGGACAGAGACGAGTGGACGCCTACTTCCACCACGAGCAGATGCTGGCCAACTACCAGAAAATGTACGACGAAACCGCAAAAGAATATCACTTGGAGTAACACATGGCAGGAATTGGATTTGAACTGAAAAAGCTGTTCCGCCGCAAAGGCCTGTTTGCCTCCCTGCGGGCCTACGGGTACGCGGGCATCATCTGCACCGGGCCCATGCTGCTGGGCGTGGCGCTCCAGATGGGCATTCTGCTGCTCTGTGGCTGGGTGGGGGCCGAGCGAGCCCAGCAGGACCTGCTGGTCTGCATGATCACCTATACGCTGCTGTTCTCCCTCACCGTCACCAGCTTTTTCTCCATGCCGGTGACACGGTATCTGGCAGATATGCTGTATGAGGAACAGGAGCAGACCATCCTGCCCTCGTTCTGGGGCTCTTCCAGCCTGATGCTGGTGCTGGGGTGCAGCCTGTACGGGCTGTTCCTCCTTGTCTCCGGGGCCACTCTGCTGCAGGGGCTGCTCTGCCTGTGGCTCTTCGCGGAGATGATCGTGAACTGGAACGGCATGAGCTACCTCACGGCCATCAAGGATTACCGGGGCATCCTCTGCTCGTTTTTAGCGGCCATCGGGCTGGCGTTCGGGCTGGGGCTGGTACTGGTGGTCCTGCTGGGCTTCCCGGTGCCGGAGGGGATGCTCTTTGCCGTGGCCATGGGCTACGGTCTGATGATGGTCTGGGACGTGGTGCTGCTCTACCGCTATTTCCACCAGAGCGATGAAAGCCCTTGGACGTTTCTGAAATGGGTGGATGAATTCCTGCCTCTGGCGTTCACCGGCCTGTGCACCAACATTGGCCTGTTTGCCCACCTCGTCATCTGCTGGGTGGGGCCGGTGGGCGTGCAGGTCAAGGGCCTGTTCTACGGGGCACCCTATTACGATGTCCCGGCCCTCATCGCCTTTTTGACCATCCTCATCACCAGCATCAACTTTGTGGTGTCGGTGGAGGTCAACTTCTACCCCAAGTACCGGGATTACTACAGCCTCTTCAACGATGGCGGCGTTGTGGGCGACATCGTCACCGCCGAGGAGGAGATGCTGGCCGTCCTCAACCGGGAGCTCCGGTTCACGGCCCTCAAGCAGCTCTTTGTCACGGCGGCGGTCCTCTCGCTGGAGGGGACGCTGCTGGACCTGCTGCCCCTGGGCTTCAACAACCTGATGCACGGCTATTTCCGCACCCTCTGCGTGGGGTACGGCCTCTACGCCGTGGGCAACACCATTCTGATGATTTTGCTCTACTTCACGGACTACCGCGGCGCGGTCACGGCTGCCGCCGTGTTTGCGGTGTCCGCCAGCGGATTCACGGCCCTGTCCATGGCGTTCAACACCGCGTTCTACGGCTTCGGCTTCCTCATCGGGGCCGCGCTGTTCTATCTGGTCACGCTGCTCCGGCTGGACGCCTTTACGGCCAACCTGCCGTATCGGGTCCTGGGCCAGCAGCCCATCGTGGCCGAGACCAGGGCCGGGCGGTTCACCCGGCTGGGCCTGTTTCTGGAAACCAGATCGGCAGTGCGTGCAAAACACGCCGCCGGAGAGGAGAGGGAAGATGAATAAAAATGCTTTGATCCCCCGGCGCAAAGTGCTGGGGCTGGGTGTGGCGCTGGCCGGGCTCTGTGCGGGCTGCGCCGTGCTGCCCGATGCCGGCAGTGCGGAAAGCGCCGCCCGCTCCGAGGCGGCCTCTGCCAGTGCCAGCACCGGTGCTGAGGAAAAGGCACCGCGGACCGAGCTCAACAGCGTCCACCTGCGGGACAACCCGGAGCTCTACACCGTTTACGACGACAGCGGCGTGGTGACCATGTACCTCACCGTGAGCCGGGGCAACGACAGCGAGAACACCAACCACAGCTGGGCCCAGATCAACCACTACTCCGCCTACGATTACGCGGCCATGGGCGTGCCCCGCTATCAGGTCAACGCCCTTTTGCAGGTGGGCGACGAGAACGGCCCCCTGCCCGGGGAGCTGGGCTATGGGGTGGAGGCCCCCAACGCCACGGTGCAGATCCGCGGCCAGACCTCCAGCCGGAACGCCCAGAAAAACTATAAGATCGAGCTCAAAAAGAACAAGGGAAGCTGGCGGGGCCAGCGCACCATCGCCCTCAACAAGCACATGGGCGAGGGCCTGCGGTTCCGCAACAAAATGGCCTACGACCTCATCAAGGGCATCGACCAGATGATGGGCCTGCGGACCCAATTTGTCCATCTTTATGTGAAAGATCTGACCGACAGCTCCAGCGGTGTTTTTGAAGATTATGGCCTCTACACGCAGGTGGAACAGCTGAATAAAACGGCCCTGAAAGCCCACGGGCTGGACTCCACGGGCCAGCTGTACAAGATCAACTCCTTTGAGTTCTACCGGAATGAAGATATTATCCGCCTCACGACGGACCCTGCCTATGACCAGACGGCCTTTGAGCAGCTCATGGAGATCAAGGGCAACAGCGACCATTCCAAGCTCATTGAGATGCTGGACGTCCTCAACGATGAATCTTCCTCCATGGATGAGGAAGTGTTTGCCCGGTATTTTGACCCCGAGAATATTGCCTACTGGCTGGCGTTCCAACTGTTGACGGGCAACACCGATACCCAGAGCCGGAATGTTTACCTCTACAGTCCCCAGAACTCCGACTGCTGGTATCTGCTGGACTGGGACAACGACGGTATGCTCCGCCGCAAGGAGCGGGAGATCATCCAGTTCTCGGATTCCGAGAGCTGGGAGCGGGGCGTGAGCAACTACTGGGGCAATGTGCTGTTCCGCCGCTGCCTCCAGACCGAGAGCTTCCGCCAGCTGCTGGACACCGCCATGAACGAGCTCTATGCCTACATGAACCAGGATCGCATTGAGTCCATGCTGGCGCACTACCGCAGCGTTACCGAGGAATATGTCTGGCGGATGCCGGATCGGCTCCATGTTCCCATCACCCATGAGCAATATGAGGAGGTGCTGGAAAGCATCTGGCCCGAGATCGACGAAGACTACGATTATTACTGGGAGAGCTACCACAATCCCATGCCGTTCTATATCGGCACGCCTTCTCTTCAGAATGGAGTGCTGCAGCTCAGCTGGGACACCTCTTATGATTTCAATGCCGAGGACATCTCCTACACCGTGGAGCTGGCCCGGGATTATCAGTTCCGGCAGATGGTCTACCGGGAAGAACACGTCGTCCTGCCCATGACCCAGACGGCCGCCCCCGCCGCGGGCCAGTATTTCATCCGGGTGCGGGCCACCAACGCCTCCGGCTACACCCAGGACGCCTTTGATTATTATGTCATCGACAGCGGCAAGGTGTATGGCGTCAAGTGCTTCTACATCCAGCCGGACGGTACCGTGGTGGAGGATACCTATGAAGAATGATGCCGCACTCTGGCAGCGGGGCATGGAGTGGGGCAAAGAGCTGCTGGCCCCGCCGCCCCGCAGCCATGCCGAGGCTTACCGCCACGAGCTGAAGTACCTCATCTCCTACGCCGACAAGGCCGAGCTGGCCGTGCGGATGGCCCCGGTGCTCCACCTGGACCCTCACGCGAAGCAGGGCGGGTACTTCATCCGCAGCCTCTACTTTGACGATTACTGGAACACCGCCTACGCGGAGAAAGACGCGGGCGTCCTCCTGCGCAAGAAGTACCGCGTCCGCGTCTACAATTGCAGCGACAGGAGCATCAAGCTGGAGCGGAAGAAAAAGTTCGGCAGCTGGATCTACAAAGAAGCCGCCCCCCTGACCCGGGCGGAGTTTGAGCGGATCCTGGCCGGGGACTATGACTTTTTGCTCCACAGCCCCCACCGCCTGTGTCAGGAGTTCTATACCGAGTGTGTCAGCAATGTCCTCCGGCCCCGGGTCATCGTGGATTACGACCGGGAACCCTGGATTTTAGATGCCGGCACCGTGCGGGTCACGTTCGACATGGGCGTCCGGGCCGCCGTGGGCAGCTGGGACATCTTTGACCCCACGCTGCCCACCCTGCCGGTGCTGGAGCCGGGCAAGCTGGTGCTGGAAGTCAAGTTCACCGAGTTTCTGCCCCAGATCGTGCGGGATCTCCTCCCGCCCCGGGCGCAGGAACTGACCGCCGTCTCCAAATATGTGCTGTGCTGCGATAAAACCGCCTACCAGCATGGCTTTACCTACTGGAACGAACCCTGAGGGAAAGGAATTAAATCGCTTTATGAGCACAAAAGACTTTATCAAGAAATCCGTCCTGAACGCCTTTACCCAGTACGACGCGCCCAAGCTGGCCGTGGCGCTGCTGGCGGCGCTGGCGCTGGGCATCCTCATCTATCTGGTCTACCGCAAGTTCTACACGGGTGTGGTCTACTCCCGCAGCTTTGCAGTCACGCTGGTGGGCATGTGCGTGCTTACCTGCATGGTCACGCTGGCCATCAGCACCAACGTGGTCATCTCCCTTGGTATGGTGGGTGCGTTGTCCATCGTCCGCTTCCGCACTGCCGTCAAGGACCCGCTGGACCTGCTCTACCTGTTCTGGTCCATCACCACGGGCATCACGGCAGGCGCGGGCATGTACGCGCTGGGGCTGGTCACGGCGGTTGTCATGATCGGCATGATCTACCTCTTCTCCCACTGGCAGGCCAAAGGCCGGGTGTACATCGCCGTGATCCACTATGCGGGCACGGAGGCCGGGGACAACATCGTCCGGGCGCTGGGCCGCATCAAGTTCGTCGTCAAATCCAAGACCATGCGGGGCGAGAACACCGAGATGGCCGTAGAGGTCTTCTGCAATGACCCCAACGTGGAGTTTGCAGACCGCGTCCGGGCGGTGGAAGGAGTGCAGGATGTCACACTCATCCAGTACAACGGGGAGTATCATGGCTGAATTGGCCAGCCTGCTGGCCGCAGGGCTCTTCCTGCTGGGAATGGGAGGCTCCATGCTGAAAAACGCCGCGACACAGACCAGGATTTACACGCCGGATGAAAGCGCGTTCCCCAACGCGCAGATCGGCTATGCCCCCATGACCGACAGCGCCTATGCCCAGGATTCCCTCCTGCGGTATGTGGAGCTGCGCTGGCGGGAGGTGGAGCCCCAGGAGGGCGTTTACGCCTGGGATGCTCTGGACGCCCAATACGGCTTCCGTGACCTGCGGGCCCGGGGCATCCATCTGGTGGTCCGCTTCGTCTGCGATGTGCCGGGGCAGGAGAGCCACATGGACATCCCGGACTGGCTCTACGCCCAGACCGGCGATGGCAGCTGGTACAGCACCGATTACGGCAAGGGATACTCCCCGGATTACAGCAATGCCGCGTTCCGGGCCGCCCACCGCCGGGTGCTTGCCGCCCTGGGCGAGCACTTTGGCACCGACGGCTTTGTCACCTATGTGGAGCTGGGGAGCCTGGGCCACTGGGGCGAGTGGCACATCAAGACCGGGGAGGGGCTGGTCCCCATGCCCGGCGAGGCCATCCGGGACGAATACGTCGCGGACTATGAGGCCGCGTTCCCCACGGCAAAGCTGCTCATGCGGCGGCCATTCAACATCACGGCGGCCCACGGCCTGGGCGTTTACAACGATATGACCGGCCACGGGGAAGACACCGCCGAGTGGCTGGGCTGGCTGCAGAACGGCGGCTGGTACGGCGAGGAGCCCAACGCCCTGGCCCCCATGCCCGCGTTCTGGCAAAGCGCCCCCGTGGGCGGCGAGTTCACCAGCTCCATCCCCATGAAGACGATGCTCCGCAGCCAGCTCTCCCAGACCGTGGAGCTGGTGCAGCAGTCCCACATGAGCTTCCTCGGTCCCAAGGTGGCGGAGGAAACGTACCGCGGCGGATACAATGCGGTGCTCAAAAACCTGGGCTACCGCCTCCGGGTCACTCAGCTCACCCTCACCCCGGGCCCGGGCGGCACCACGGTCACTTTGACGATCCGGAATGACGGAAACGCGCCGTTTTACTGGGACTGGAGCACGAACCTGTATCTGGAAGACGCGGCAGGGAATACCCTGCACACCCTCCCGCTGGGTTTGAGCCTGCCGGAGCTTCTGCCCGGGCAGGAGCAGACGATCTCCGTCACGCTGGAGGGGGTGCGGCTCTCCCTCTCCGGGAAAAACGGCGGCCAGAGGCTCACCCTCGGCATCGTGGACCCCATGACCGGCCGCGACGCCGTCCGCTTCGCCATGAAGACCAAAATCCGCAATGGCCGGGCGGTGCTCATTTGATTTCCCATCCGCGATATGCTACAATAAAAGGCACTACAACACGCCGCAAGGGGGAACCACCATGGACGCAAAACGGATATGCCCGTACTGTATGCAGGAGCTGGACGCACCGGAACCGGTCTGCCCTCACTGCGGGCGGAGCCTGACCGGACGCAACCCGTCGGGCAGCCTCCCGGTGGGCACCGTGCTGGCAGGGCGGTACACCGTGGGCGAGATCCAGAGCATCGACGGTGAGGGCATCCTTTACCGGGGCGTGGAGAACAAGGGCCGCTTCCGGGTCACCGTCAAGGAGTATATGCCCCTGACGTTGGCCGCCGAGCGGGGCCGGGACTGCCATTTACGCCCCAAACCCGGCAGCGAGGTGCTGTTCAAGACCACCCGGATGGATTTTGCGGACCTCTACCACGCCATCCAGCGCATCACCCCGGCCAACGGCCTGGAAGCCGTGCTGGACGTGTTTGAAGAGAACAATACCGTCTACGCCGTGATGGAAAACCCCGGCGGACGGCCCCTGCAGAAATGGCTGGAAGATCACCCCGGCCCCGTGGAGCCTGCCGCCGCCTGTGCCATGCTGCAGCCCGTATTTGAGGGCGTGGCGGCCATGCACGAGGTGGGGCTGGTGCACCGGGGCATCTGCCCGGCCAACATCCGGGTGCTGGACAATGGCCGGGCCCGGCTGACGGGCTACGCCACCGTGGGCCTGCGCACGGCCGGAAGCGGCCTCCACGAGCAGCTGTACGAGGGCTTCTCGGCCCCGGAGCAATACTCCACCGCCGAGTTTGAGGGCCGCTATACCGATGAATACAGCCTTGCCGCCGTCTTTTATCGGATGGTCTGCGGCCTGAGCCCGGTGCCCGCCGCCCAGCGGCTGGTGTCGGACTCCAACCCCAAAGCCCGCACCGTCAACCCGGCCCTGCCGGTCTACCTCTCGGACGTTTTGCAGTACGGCCTGCGGCTCAAGCCGGTGGAGCGCATCCAGACCGTGCCCCAGCTGTTCAAGGCCCTGTCCTCTCAGGAGTACACCCAGGAGCTGGCCCGCACCATGAAGCCCGAGACCGCCCCGGCGGCAAAAGACCCCGGGGATGACACCCACCTGCTCAGCCTGCGCAACCTGCTGGCGGCCATCCTGATCTTGCTGGCCGTGCTCACCCTGCTCGCGGTCTGGGGCTTTGTGAGTACCCACCTGCCGGAACAGGGGGCTTCGTCCGTCACCACGCCCGAGAGCGTGCCGGAGGAGCCCAGCATCACCGAGCCCGCCAATCTGGTGCCCGATTTCGTGGGGCTGGATTATGACGCTCAGGTGCGGAACAACCGCAGCTATGTGGGCGATTATCTCTTCTATGTCACGCTGGAATACAGCGACACCGTGGCCGAGGGCAAGATCATCCGGCAGGAGCCCGCGGCAGGGGAGCTGCTGGAAGAGGGCGGCACCATCAGCCTGGTGGTAAGCAAGGGCCCCGAGATGATCGAGATGCCCAACGTCATCGGCTTTACCCAGGAGGGAGCCGTGAAAGAGCTGGAGAGCAGGGGCCTGGTGCCCAGCTGCTTCATGGTGGTCAACGACGGCTCCTATGCGTCGGGATGCGTCGTTTCCTGCAGCGCCGAAGCGGGTACCAGCGTGGAGGCCGGGAGCGTCATCGTGGTGTATATTGCCGCGGACCCCAGCGTGGAGAATGTCCCGGCCACCCCGGAGCAGCCCGCCGCCTCCGATAACACCGCCACCGCCGACGGCAGCGGGGAAGCCCCCGCCGGCTCCGTTGAATACGACACGGACTGAGTAAAATACGGGAAAGTGAAAGAACGAAAGGAGGCAATCATTCCATGAACTCCGCAGAGCATTACACCACGCGCTATCTGGAAACGGACGACCTGGATCAGTATAACGCCCTGCTCCGCTACACCTTTCAGGTGACGGAGGAGGAACTGACGGCTACAGGCTGGAAAGACGATGAGATCAAGCAGTCCAAATTCCCGGTGCTGGAACGCGCCGATGTGCTGGGCTGTTTTGACGGCGATACCCTCGTCTCCCAGTTCGCGGTCTACCCGCTGAAAATGAACATCTACGATGAAGTCTACCACGTCGGCTTCGTCACCAGTGTCTGCACCTACCCGGAGTACACCGGGCAGGGCATTATGAAAAAGTTGATGATCCAGGGCCTGACCCGGATGTATGAGGAGGGCAAGACGTTTGCGCTGCTCTACCCCTACTCCATCCCGCTGTATCATCACCTCGGGTGGGAAATCGTCTCCAATAAAATTTCGTTCAACATCAAGGACCGGCAGATCCCCACCAAAGTCCAGGCCCCGGGCTATGTCCGCCGGGTAGCGTGGGATAACACCGATTTCCATGAGCTCCATTCCCACTTTGCCTCCGTCACCCACGGGTGCCTGTTCCGCAATAATCTGGCCTGGGAGGAATACTGGCGCTGGGATGAGGACGACACCAACGTGGCCGTCTACTACAACATGAAAGATAAGCCCTGCGGCTATATGGTCTACCTCATCAAGAACGATATCATGCATATCAAGGAGATGATCTACCTCAACCGCGAGGCACAGAAAGGCCTGTGGGAGTATATCCACGCCCACGACTCCATGATCGACGAGGTGCATGGCAATACTTACTTTAGTGAACCCATCGCCTTCGAGATGGACGATGGCGACATCAAGGAGAGCATCCGCCCCTACGCGATGGGCCGCATCGTGGATGTGGAGAGCTTTTTGGAAGATTACCCCTGCGACCCCGATGGCGGCGAGCTCTGCATCGACCTGGAAATCGAGGACACCCTGCTGCCCTGGAATAACCGGACGTTCACCGTCCGCTTTGCCGATGGTCACTGCAAGGTAGTGAATGCCCCGGCGGAGTATAAGCTGAAAATGGGCATCGGTACCCTCTCCACCCTGTTGCTGGGTTATAAGACCGCCGACCGTCTCTATGAGCTGGAGCGCATCGAGGGCAGGGAAGAGGCCGCCGAGCGCCTGGACGACGTGCTCTTCCACAAAATTCCGTATATTTCGGATTACATTTGATTTTTACGCGGTATCATAAAAAGAAAAAACTTCCGAACTGGAACGGTCACGTTCCGGCATTCGGAAGTTTTTTTTCGTAAGGGGGAAACCTCTCAGTCTCGCATTCGCTCGACAGCTCCCTGGCGCGATTTACAACAATTTCATCGCCACGGCTTCACTGGTGCGGTCCTGTGCCGTGTTGGCGGTCTCGGGGTCGTCCATCATGTAGCGCAGCAGCAGCACCTCGCCGACATAGAGCACCGCCACCTTGATGGGGATGCTGCCGGAGTCCAGCGGGCTCTCCTGCGCCCCGCACAGCAGCACTACATCCGCCAATGCCGCGCCGGGGGAGTCCTCGTAGTGGGTCAGTAAAATGATTTTGGCTCCGGCGTCCTTGGCCGTGCGCAAGGTCTCCATCATGTCGCGGGTGGCACCGGAGTAGGAAACAAAGAGCACCACGTCCTCCGGGCCCATCAGGCTGGCTGTCAGTAATTGCAAATGACTGTCGCCCGCCGTCCGGAACTTGGTGGAAAGGCTGGAAAAGCGGGCGCAGATGTCGTTGGCCAGTAACATGCTGCCGCCCTGCCCGAAACAGAATACCTGCTTTGCCGCCCGCATCAGGTTGGCCGCTTCGTCCACAGCCTCGGTGGAAAGGGCGTTCTGGGTGCCGTTGATGGCTGTCATAAAAAGGGCGTGGGCATGGTCGCAGAGGGTGGCCGTGGTGGCCCCGGGCTGCAGCTCCTGATGGTTGACCATGCTGCCAGTGGCGTTGGCCTGGGCCAGGGCAATGCGCATCTCGTGGTAGCCCTCAAAGCCCAGTGCCCGGCAGAAGCGGAAGACCGTGGCCTCGGCCACATTGCACTCCTTGGCGAGGGAAGAGATGGAGAGGTACTGCGCTTCGTCGGCGTGCTGGAGCAGATAATCCGCTACCGCCCGGCCGGACTTGGTCAGCTCGTCCTGCCGCTGGTGCAGCAGATCCCAAAAGTTGATCGACATGATTTGATTACTCCTTATAAAGCAGGGGAGCCGGGCTCCCGCTGCACTGTTCTTACACCTGTTCCATAAAAAGTATAAAAGAATTCCGCCCGGTTTACAAGTGGGGCTTTGCCCACAAATGTACCCGGTTTTCTGTGCAGAGCATCCAAAAATTTGTGAAAAGTGATACTTATTCCTGAAAAAGTCTTTCAAATTGGCTGAAAAATAATTTTCATACCCCGTGAACGAGATGAAACTGAAATGGTTACAAAATAAAAACAATTGGGGACAAAATTGGACAAAGTGCTAAAAAACAGGATGTATCCCAGAAAGTTGTGCGAGATGCACAAGAAAATAATTTTTTAATTAGACAAGCGGCTAATGGACAAAATGAAAATTATTTTCTATAATAAGGCCAATGAACAACGGCCCGCCGCACGAGGGGCCGCACCGTGATAAAATAAGGAGAAACTGTTATGAAAAAAAGTATCTCTCGCCGCTCTTTCCTGAAAGCCGTTGGCGCGCTCAGCGCGGCAGGCGCTCTGGCCGCATGCGGCGGTTCTTCTACCAGCACAGCTGCTTCCACCGCTTCTTCCGCTGCCCCGGCTGCCTCTGCCGAGGCTTCCGGCAGCGCCGCCGCCAACATCAAGCTGTGGACATACCCCATCGGCGGCTGGGGCAAGGATGAGACCGTTCAGGAAATCATCGCCAGCTTCAACGCCAAGTACCCCGATATCAAGGTCACCGTGGAGTATCTGGATTACACCAACGGCGACGACCAGGTCAACACCGCCATCGAGGGCGGCAGCGCGCCCGACCTCATCATGGAAGGCCCCGAGCGTCTGGTGGCCAACTGGGGTGCCAAGGGCGTCATGGCTCCGCTGAACGACCTGTGGACCGACGATGCCAAGAAAGACATCTATGAGTCTGTGGAATCCGCCTGCAAGAACGACGCCGGTGATTACTACGAGTATCCCCTGTGCATGACCGCGCACTGCATGGCTGTCAACATGACCAAAGTGAAGGAAGTGGGCGCGGACAAGTACATCAACACCGATACCCACACCTGGAGCACCGATGACTTCCTGGCTACCGTGGATGCCCTGTACAAGGGCGGCTACGAGAACGTGGCAGCCATCTACTGCAGCGGCCAGGGCGGCGACCAGGGCACCCGCGCCATCATCAACAACATGTACGGCGGCACCTTTACCGATGCGGCCCACACCAAGTACACCGCGGATTCCGCTGAGAACATCAAGGCCATCCAGACTCTGCACGACGCCGACGGCATCAACTTTGACGCTTCCATCAACGGCGGCGAAGAGATCACCCTCTTCCGCAACGGCACCCTGCAGATGGCATTCTGCTGGAACATTGCCCAGCAGCTCAACACCGACAACAACGACGCCGGCCTGACCAACAGCGGCGATGAGATCTTCCCCATGGCATTCCCCACCGCAAGCGGCGACCCGAAGCTCTGCGGCGGTATCTGGGGCTTTGGCATCTTCAATAACGGCGATGACGCCAAGATCGAAGCAGCCAAGACCTTTATCGACTTCATCGCGGCCGACCCCGATCAGGTGGGTGCAAGCGTTCTGGCTTCCACTTACTTCCCGGTCCGTGCAAGCGTGGGCGACATCTACGCCGGCAACGAGATCATGAGCGAGTATAGCAAGTTCATGAACTACCTGGGCGATTACTACCAGATCACCCCGGGCTGGGCAACCGCCCGTACCGAGTGGTGGAACATGCTCCAGCGTGTTGGCACCGGTGAGGATGTGACCACTGCCGTCAAGACGTTCTGCGACAACGCCAATGCAGCCGCTGCTGCCGAGGCATAACGAGCCTGCCTGAGGGCAGATCAAGGTAAACTTTGTGCCCCTCCCTCGAACATCCCGGCGAGGGAGGGGCATTTTGTGTAAGAAACCGGTGCACATGCCGGAAAGAAAGGTTTGGTGATTTTTTTGGCAGCAAAGACTGTAAAGATCGAAGAGCCAAAACGCAGCAGCGCACTGGTCCGGCAGGAGACCATTGCCTCCTACCTGTTCCTGTTGCCCAGCCTGATCTTCTTCCTGGGGTTCGTCATCTATCCCATGGTGCTCTGCGTGGTCACAAGCTTCTTTGACTCCACCATGAACCGTGCCGATGTTTTCGTGGGCCTGGCAAACTATAAAGAACTGTTCAGTGACCCCGTCTTCATTGGCGCGCTCAAAAATACGTTCATCATCGTCATCGTCTCGGTGCCCGTCACCTGCGCGTTCTCGCTGTGGGTGTCCTCCGCCATCGTAGACCTGCCGGAGTGGGCCACCAGCCTCTTCCGCTGCGTGTTCTACCTGCCGGTGGTCACCGGCTCCGTGGCCGTTACCGTGGTGTGGAAGTGGATGTACAACAACTACTACGGCATCTTCAACTACCTGGGCAAAGCCGTCGGCCTCATTGATAAGAACATCAACTGGCTGGGCGATGAAAAATACGCCCTGGGCTGCATCATCCTCATCCTGCTCACCACCTCGGTGGGCCAGCCCATCGTCCTGTACGTCTCCGCCCTGGGCAACGTCGATCAGTCCATCGTGGAAGCGGCGGAGGTGGACGGCGCGAACGATTTCCAGGCGTTCTGGAAGATCAAGTGGCCCGCCATCATGCCCACCACCCTGTACATCCTGGTCATCACCACCATCAACTCGTTCCAGTGCTTTGCGCTGATCCAGCTGCTGACGTCCGGCGGCCCCAACCACAGCACCGATACCATCATGTACTACATCTACTACACCGCGTTCAAGCTCTACCGCTACGGCTACGGCAACGCCATGGGCGTGGTGCTGGCGGTCATCATTGCCATCCTGTCGGCGGTCCAGTTCAAGCTGGGCAACCAGGATAATTAAAGGAGGTGCCGGAAATGAGTGCAACTGCAAAAAAGCAAAAGCCCTTAAAGCGTCACCCCAGCAAACTCAAGCGGATGAGCGCCTACATGATCCTTGCCATCATCCTCATCAGCATCATGGCGGTGCTGTTCGCGTTCCCGCTGTACTGGATCATCACTGGCTCGTTCAAAACGGGCGCGGCCATCAACTCCACCACCCCGGAGTGGTGGCCCGGTGAGTGGGTGCTCACCAACTACCAGAAACTGTTTGCGGGCAAAAGCGCTCCGCTGTGGCAGCTGGCCGTGCCGTTCGGCAGCCGTTTCAGCGCCGACGGCGAGCCCATCTACTTCTCGGTCGGCCCCACCGTCCCGGCGGCCATCCGCTGGATGGTCAACACCGTCTTCATGGCGGTCGTCTCCATGATCCTCACCTGTGCAACGGCTGCCATGGCAGGCTATGCACTGGCCAAGAAGCGCTTCGTGGGCCGCAAGCTGCTGTTTACCCTCATCGTCTGCGCCATGGCTCTGCCCAAGCAGGTCATCCTGATCCCCCTGCTGCGCGAGATGAGCTCCCTCAACCTGTATAACACCATCTGGGCGGTCATTTTCCCCATCGTCGGCTGGCCGTTCGGCGTCTTCCTGATGAAGCAGTTCAGTGAGGGCATCCCCACCGAGATGCTGGAAGCGGCCCGCATCGATGGTGCCAGCGAGGCCAAGACCTTTATCAGCATCGTGCTGCCCATGGTCAAGCCGGGCATCGGCGCGCTGGCCATCTTCACGTTCATCAACAGCTGGAACGACTACTTCATGCAGCTGATCATGCTGTCCAGCACCAGCAACCTGACCATCTCGCTGGGTATTGCCAAGCTGCAGGCGGAAAACAGCACCGACTTCGGTCTGATCATGGCCGGTGCCGCGCTGGCCGCTGTGCCCATCATCATCATCTTCCTCATCTTCCAGAAATACTTTACCAAGGGCATCGCAATGGGTGCCGTTAAGGGCTAAAGTTGCGACCACTGCCAGCGGCAGAAACAGGGAGCAACTTTTGGCGCCGCGGTCTGCAGGATGCAAGGCCCATTCAAGGGCCGAAGCAGACGCAGGGCACCGCAAGAGGGCGCTGAAACCGTTAACCAAATGAGAAACGTTTGAAGCTTTAAGGAGCGAATAGTATGAAAGACTTAACCAAATACTGCGGCGTCATCCCCGCCTTCTATGCCTGCTATGATGCAGAGGGCAATATTTCCACGGAGGGTGCGAAAGCCCTGACCCGCCATCTGATCGCCAAGGGCGTCAAGGGCGTCTATGTGGGCGGCTCCTCCGGTGAGTGCATCTACCAGCACCCCGATGAGCGCAAGAAGCTGCTGGAAGCTGTCATGAGCGAGGCCAAAGGCAAGATCACCGTCATTGCCCATGTCGGCTGCAACAATACCGCCGACAGCGTGGAGCTGGCAGCCCATGCCGAGAGCGTGGGCGTGGACGCCATTGCTTCCATCCCGCCCATCTACTTCCATCTGCCGGAGTATGCCATTGCCAAGTATTGGAATGACATGTCCGCTGCCGCCCCCAACACGGATTTCGTCATCTATAACATCCCCCAGCTGGCAGGCACCGGCCTGACCATGAGCCTGCTGCATGAGATGCTCAAGAACCCCAACGTCGTCGCCGTCAAGAACAGCTCCATGCCCACCCAGGACATCCAGATGTTCAAGGATGCCGGCATCGCCGCCCGGGGCGAGGGCAGCTTCGTGGTCTTCAACGGGCCGGATGAGCAGTTCGTCTCCGGCCGCGTCATTGGTGCCGACGGCGGCATCGGCGGCACTTACGCCGTGATGCCCGAGTTGTATCTGGCCATGAACGACCACATCAACAAGGGTGAGATCGAAAAGGCCCGCGCCATCCAGTACGATGCCGACCGCATCATTTATAAGATGTGCGAGGCCCACGGCAACCTCTACGCGGTGCAGAAAGAGATCCTGCGCCGGATGTACGGCCTGGAGCTGGGCGGCGTCCGCGCTCCCATGCCCAACCTGGCCTGCGAGGACGAGAAGATCGTCGCGCAGGCACAGGCCATGATCGAGGCCGCCATCGCAAAACTGTAACCCCTGTTCCCGGAAACCGCGCCCCCTCTCCGTCTCATTTTTGAGGGGAGAGGGCAGGCGCTGTTTCTGGTTTTATCACAACACAAAAACGGAGAAAACATCATGATCTGCGATACGCTGGAACACCTGAACCGCTACCGGGGCTTCCATGAAAACCTCGATACCGCCATTGATTACCTCACCGCCTACTGTGTGGGCCACACCCTGGCCGACCTGCCACTGGGCCGCACCGAAGTGGACGGGGAGAATGTCTTCATCAATGTGATGGAGGCCGACCTGAAACCGGGCGAGGGGGCAAACCCTGAGTACCACCGCCGCTATGCGGACCTGCAAATCGACATCACCGGCGGCGAGGGCTGGGGCTACGCCACGGCTCCCGGCGAGGAAGTCGGGACGTTCACGGGGGACATCGGGTTCCAGAACAGCCCGGACGCCGTCACGGGTTCGCTGGGGGAGGGGCGGTTCGTCCTGTTCTTCCCCGGAGAGCTGCACAAGCCCGGCGTGGCCCGCCCGGAGTGCACGAAAGTGCGCAAAGCCGTCGTCAAGATCAGAATGGAGGACAAAGCATGATGGACAAAGAAAAACTGTTTGCACAGATCAAGGGCGGCCTCATCGTCTCCTGCCAGGCATTGGAGACCGAGCCCCTGTACACCAAGGAGGGCGGTGTGATGCCCCTGATGGCCAAAGCCGCCGCCATGAGCGGGGCCGTGGGCATCCGGGCCAACACCGTGCGGGACATCACCCAGATCAAGCAGGTGGTGGACCTGCCCGTTATTGGCATCATCAAAAAGGACTACCCCGGCACGCCCATGTACATCACCGTCACCATGAAAGAAGTGGACGAGCTGGTGGCCTGCGGTGTGGATATCCTGGCTGTGCAGGGCACTGCCGCCATCCGCCCCAACGGCATGACCTCCCCGGAGTTCATCAAGGCCATCAAAGAGAAATACCCGGACCAGCTGCTCATGGCCGACTGTGACAACGTGGAAAACGCCCTGGCCTGTGCCGCTGCCGGCGCGGACTTTGTGGGCACCACCATGCGGGGCTATACCCCCGAGACCGAGGGCTGCGACGACATTGATTTTGATTTCGTCCATACCCTGGCCACCCAGTGCCCGGCCAAAGTCATCGCCGAGGGCCACATCCACTACCCGGAGCAGGCCGTCAAGGCGCTGGAAGCCGGTGCCTTTGCGCTGGTGGTGGGCGGTGCCATTACCCGCCCGGCCGAGATCACGGCCCGCTTTACCGGTGCCATCCACGCCATGAACAAATGACAACAAAAGGAAAGGGAATGCTGGATGAAACAGTATCTTGCCATTGACATCGGCGGCACCAGCGTCAAGCTGGGCCTTGTGGACGAAACGGGCGGCATCCTTGCCAAAGCCGAGGAGAGCGTCAGCTTTGACGGCTGGCAGACTCCCATCCTGACCACGGTGCTGGCCGCTGCCGAGCGGTTCCTCACCGCGCGGGGGGAAGACCCGCAGGCGCTGGAAGGCATCGGCGTTTCCGCCACCGGCCAGATCAACAGCCATACCGGCGTGGTGGCGGGCACCTGCGGCAACCTGCCCAACTACATCGGCAGCCCCATCAAGGAGCAGCTGGAAGCCAAATTCCACCGGCCCGTCACTGTGGCCAACGACGCCAACTGCATGTGCCTGGGGGAAGTCTGGGTCGGCGGGGCAAAGGGCTATACCGACGTCATCGGTGTCACGCTGGGCACTGGCGTCGGCGGCGGCATCCTGACCGGGGGCCGCCTGCTGGAGGGTGCCCGGGGCCTGGGTGGCGAGATGGGCCACTACCGTACCCACGCCCAGCACGGCCTGCTTTGCACCTGCGGGGCGGTGGGCTGCTGGGAGCAGTACGCCTCCACCACGGCTCTGGTGCGGGGAGCCCACGCCATTGACCCCAACCTGAAAGATGGCCGGGCTATCTTTGCGGCGGCCGAGGCAGGAAACCCGCTGGTGCTCGATCTCATCGACCGCTGGACGGACGAGATCGCGCAGGGGCTGGCGGGCATGGTGCACATCTTCAATCCGCAGCTCATCCTGATCGGCGGCGGCGTCAGCGCGCAGGAAAAATTCCTCATCGAGCCGGTGGCCGCAAAGGTCCGGCGCTCCATCATGCCCGCCTTTGCCGAGGGGCTGGAGATCCGGGCGGCTCAGCTCCACAACGACGCCGGAATGGTAGGCGCTGTGTATTATTTCCGCCAGACTATGGAAAACACCTGAACAGGAGGAACTACCATGAAAAAACATGTTCTCTGCCTGGGTGACAGCAACACCCACGGCTACTGTGCCGACCCGACGGACTGTGCCGACGGCGGGATCCGCTTCAATGAGGAGGAACGCTGGACCTGCCGCCTGCAGACCGCGCTGGGCAGCGATTATTTCGTCACCGAAGAGGGCCTCTCCGGCCGGACGACCGTCTTTGTAGACCCCATCCACGAATCTATGGACGCCCTGAGCGCCGCCTACGCCCTCCTCAAGAGCCATGAGGTCATCGACCTGCTCATCATCATGCTGGGCACCAACGACGTCAAGGAGCGCTTTGGAGCCAACGCTGCCTGTATCGCCGCGGGTCTGGAACGGCTCATCCTCAAGTGCAAGAGCGTGGACTGCTGGGGTGCCAAGGCCCCCAACATTCTGGTGGTGGCCCCGCCCCGTATCAAAGAGGGCTTCCACGACCCCGTCATGGGCGAGGGCTGTGTGGAGAGATCCGCCGGTGTGGCGGAGCAGTTCCGCGTCATCGCCGAGCGGCAGGGCGCGCACTTTCTGGACGCCGAGGGCTGCGAGTTCAATCGGATCGACTTTATGCACCTGACCCGCCATGGCCACGCTCAGCTGGCGGAAAAGCTGGCAGAGCTGGTGCCGACTTTATTGTAAAATTTTCCTCCTCGCCAGAGGCTCTCCCTTTGGGAGAGCTGGCGCGTTAGCGCCTGAGAGGGCGAGCCTGGCAAAGAAAAACACGCAAACACAGCGATACGCACTCTGTTTGTCAGAGGCAGTGTATCGCTGTGTTTTTGCTTTTTGACAGCATCCTAGCCCTCTCCGTCACCTGCGGTGACACCTCTCCCAAAGGGAGAGGCCTTGGCAAAGCGGGAAGCAGCAGTTATTTTTTGAAAGATAGCCGCATAAACTTTGCTAAAACAGGACGAGAGGGGAGAGCACTTTGGAAAAGCAGGAAATGCTGGAGCAGAACGCGGTCTGCCGGGAGATCGGTGCACGGACGGGCGGCGACATCCTCATCGGGGTGGTGGGGCCGGTGCGGACAGGAAAGAGTACATTCATCAAGCGGTTTATGGAGCAGCTGGTGCTGCCTGCCATGGGGCCGGAGGCCGCCCGCCTCCGCGCCCGGGATGAGCTGCCTCAGTCGGCGGCGGGGCGTACCATCATGACTACCGAGCCCAAGTTCATCCCGGAAACGGCAGTGCCGCTGGCACTGGAGGGCGGGGGCGAGTGCCGGGTGCGCCTCATCGACTGTGTGGGCTACATGGTGGAGGGGGCCATGGGCCACGAGGAGGATGACAAGCCCCGGATGGTCAAGAGCCCTTGGTTTGAGGAGGAGATCCCCTTTGACCTGGCGGCAGAAACGGGTACCCGCAAGGTCATCACCGACCACTCCACCATCGGCATCGTGGTCACAACGGATGGCTCCATCAGCGAGATCCCCCGGGAAAGCTACCTCCCGGCGGAGCAGCGGGTGGTGCAGGAGCTGGAGGCGCTGGGCAAGCCCTTTGTCATCCTCCTCAACAGCACCCACCCGGACGCCCCGGAGACCCGGGCCCTGGCGGCCGAGTTGGAGCAGAGCTATGGCCGCAGCGTGCTGGCCGTCAGCTGTCTGGACCTGGATGCCGCCGCACTGAACACCATCCTGCAAAAGGTGCTGTATGAGTTCCCGGTGCGGGAGCTGGATTTCGCGCTGCCCCGCTGGGTGACCATGCTGGACAAAGGCCACTGGCTCCAGACGGAAGTGTACTCTGCCGCCATGGCCTTTTCCGAGCAGGTGACCCGGATGAAAGACCTCTCTGCCTTCGGCGGGGCCGCGCTGGCCTGTGACGCCGTCCAGCAGACCGCTCTCAGCGGGATGAACCTCTCTGACGGCATCGTCCGGGTGACGGTGATCCTGAAGCCGGAAGTCTTTTATCAGGTGCTCAGCGAGCAGACCGGGCTGGAGATCGGCGACGAGGCCGGGCTGATGCCCTGCATCCTCTCGCTGGCAAAGGCCAGCCGGGAGTACGAGAAAATTCGTTCCGCCCTCGAGCAGGTGGAGGCCACCGGGTACGGCATCGTCATGCCCACCATTGACGAGCTCTCGCTGGAACAGCCTGAGATCGTCCAGCAGGGCGGGCGGTACGGCGTCCGGCTGGAAGCCAGCGCCCCCTCCATCCAGATGATGAAAGCCACCATCCATACCGAGATCAGCCCCATCGTGGGGACCGAGAAGCAGAGCGAAGATTTAGTCCAGAGCCTTTTGCAGGATTTTGAGAGCGACCCCGTCAAGCTGTGGGAGTCCAATATCTTTGGCAAAAGTCTGCACGAGCTGGTCAACGACGGGCTGCAGAACAAGCTCTTGCACATGCCGCAGGAAGCCCGCACCAAAATGCAGGAAACGTTGGAGCAGGTCATCAACGAGGGCTGCACCGGCCTCATCTGCATCTTACTTTAAACAAAAACAGCCCCCGGCGGGAGTTCCGTCGGGGGCTGCTGTCATTTCAGGCTGATTTCCCATGAGGAACATCAACCCAGTGGCTGATACTTCTGCAAGACCGTGTGGAGCCCTAGTTCCCGGGCGCGGGAAAGTAAGTAACGGTAGCGGGCCAGCAGGGCCTGCCGCTCGTAGATGCGCTGCTCGATGAGGTCTGTGTCCGTTTCCAGATCAAACATCATCTCGTTGCGGCGCAGACAGAACAGGCACTCTTTCAGTTCCTCCTCCAGCTCCGGGTGGTAACGCTCGTGCTCCGTGTCCCGCGGGATGCGGCTGGAAAGCAGGGTCTGCGGCTTTTGTGCGGCTTGTACCATAGGATGTCCTCCTTTTTGTTTTTGCATCTGCTGGTTTCCAGTATATGCAGCGGGCACAAAAAGGATGACATTTCAGGGCACTGTGCACGGCTCCGCGTTGATTTTTCAAAAAGTGCAAATTTTTTCAAAAAACCGCTTGACAAAGACGCGCGTTTTCCGTATAATAGCACACGTTGAGCGGCTCACCCCGCAAAACAAAACAGAATATTGGGGATTTGCATAGTGGTAGTGCGGTAGACTCTGACTCTACTTGTGGGAGTTCGATTCTCTCATCCCCAACCAGTCTGGCCATCCGGTAATAATCGGGTGGTTTTTTTGTTTGTCTTGTAAAAGCCCCCTGCCCTGTCGTATAATAAAAGAAAAACAAAAAGGGAGAACCCACTATGGCAAAACGAATGCTGGATTGCTGCGCTTCGGATTTTGCGCAGTTCACCAAGGCTGACCTGCTGGAGTCCATCCAGAAGAGCGAGGGCCGGGTCATTGCCTGCGAGACCATCGGTTCGGTGCAGCCGCTGCTGGGCAATGTGACCAACGCGGAGTTTGCGGCCTCCATGGGGGCGGATATCCTGCTGCTGAATCTGTTTGATGTGCAGCAGCCCGTCATCCACGGCCTGCCGCCGGTGGAACCGGGGGAGACCATCCGCCTGCTGAAAAAGCTCACCGGGCGGCCCGTCGGCATCAATCTGGAGCCCGTGGCGGATGACGCGGAGATCGAGACGGACCCCATGTGGGCCATGTCCGCCGGGCGTCGGGCTACGGTGGAGAACGCTCTGCGGGCCAAGAAGCTGGGCATTGATTTTGTCCTGCTCACGGGCAACCCCGGCGTCGGTGTCACCAACACAGCCATTGAGCAGACGCTCCGCCGTTTCAAAGAAGCCGTCGGGGACAGCATCGTCCTGGCGGCAGGCAAGATGCACGCGGCGGGGATCCTTTCGGAGGCGGCGGAAAACATTATGACAGAGCAGGACATTGCTTCCTTTGTGGAGGCCGGAGCCGACATCATCCTCCTGCCTGCCCCCGGCACTGTGCCCGGCATCACGCAGGAGTACGCCCAACGCCTGATCACATGCGCCCACCAGAACGGCGCACTGACCATTACTTCCATCGGCACCTCGCAGGAGGGCGCTGACACCGACACGATAAAGCGCATTGCCCTCATGTGCAAGATGGCGGGCACCGATATCCACCACCTGGGCGATACCGGTTACTTCGGGATGGCCCTGCCGGAGAATATCATGGCCTACTCCATCGCGGTGCGGGGCGTGCGGCACACTTACCACCGGATGGCCTGCTCGATTGCAAGGTGAAGCGTGACAGAAGCTTGGGGAGCTTTCCCAAGCGGTGATGGTGATAAAAGCCCCCTAAAAATCTTGACATCAGCCCCCGTGCGTGTTATCATACATAAAGATAACATGGTGTGCGGGTGGTTCCGTGCACGAAACTATGGAGCTAGAGAGGTTTTCTATTATGGAACGTATTAAGACTATCGCTACTCGTGACCTGACTAAGAGCGTTAAGACCGGCGGCTGCGGCGAGTGCCAGACTTCCTGCCAGTCCGCTTGCAAGACCTCCTGCGGCGTGGCTAACCAGCAGTGCGAGAACAGCAATAAGTAATTTTTGCAAACCTTATGCCGCCTTTGCCGGGCGGCATTTTTTTATGGTATGGAGGTAAAAATGGTACATCAGTATCAATTGAATGGATATAACATCGTGCTGGATACCTGCAGCGGTTCCGTACATGTGGTGGACGATGTGGCGTATGATGTGATCGCCCTGTATGCAGACCACACCCCGGACGAGATCGTGTCTGCCATGATGAAAAAATATGGCGACCGGCCCGACGTCACCGAGGGAGACCTGCGCCAGTGCATCGATGATGTCACCGCCCTGAAAGAGGCGGGCAAGCTGTGGAGCCCGGATGTCTACGAGGATATGGCATTTGACTTTAAGAACCGCAACACTGTGGTCAAAGCTCTCTGCCTGCATGTGGCCCACACCTGTAACCTGAACTGCTCCTACTGCTTTGCTTCCCAGGGCCGTTATGAGGGCGAGCGTGCCCTCATGAGCTTTGAGGTGGGCAAGCGCGCCATGGATTTCCTCATTGAGAACAGCGGCACCCGCTGCAACCTCGAAGTCGATTTCTTCGGCGGTGAGCCGCTGATGAATTTCGATATGGTCAAAAAGCTGGTGGCCTACTGCCGTGAGCAGGAGAAGATCCACAACAAGAATTTCCGCTTCACCATGACCACCAACGGCATGCTCATCGACGACGATGTCATTGATTTCTGCAACAAGGAGTGCCACAATGTCGTTCTGAGCCTGGACGGCCGCAAGGAAGTCCACGACCGCTTCCGCAAGGATTACGCGGGCCGCGGCAGCTATGATGCCATCGTGCCCAAGTTCCAGGAGTTCGTCAAGAAGCGCGGCGATAAAAACTACTACATGCGCGGCACTTACACCCACTTTAACACGGATTTTACCAACGACATCTTCCACATGGCCGACCTCGGCTTTACCGAGCTGAGCATGGAGCCCGTGGTCTGCAAGCCGGACGATCCCAGCGCCCTGACCGCGGAGGACCTGCCCATCCTCAAGGAGCAGTATGAGATCCTGGCCAAAGAGATGATCAAGCGGGACCGCGAGGGCCGCGGCTTCACGTTCTACCACTACATGATCGACCTGACCGGCGGCCCCTGCATCTACAAGCGCATTTCGGGCTGCGGTTCCGGCACCGAGTACATGGCCGTTACCCCCTGGGGCGACCTGTACCCCTGCCACCAGTTCGTCGGCGACCCCAAGTACCTCATGGGCGATATCTGGAAAGGTGTCACCAATACCGAGATCCGGGATGAGTTCAAGCACTGCAACGCCTATGCCCGCAAGGAGTGCAAGGATTGCTGGGCCAAGCTCTACTGCTCCGGCGGCTGTGCGGCCAACGGCTACCACGCCACGGGCAGCATCAAGGGCGTGTATGAGTACGGCTGTGAGCTGTTCCGCAAGCGGATGGAGTGCGCCATCATGATCAAGGTGGCCGAAAACCAGGAGCTGGCTGCCCAGGGCATCGAGGTGCCCATTGAGATCGGCGGCCAGTGCAATGCCTGCGCCACCGGCGAAGCCTGCGAATGAGCTCCATGACCGCCCCCATCGTGGATTTTGTGCGGCAGTATGCGCAGTCCGGCACCAGCCGCCTGCACATGCCCGGCCATAAAGGCCAGCCGTTTCTGGGCTGTGAGGCCTGGGATATCACCGAGATCAAAGGGGCCGATGAGCTGTATGAGGCCGAGGGCATCATTGCCCGGAGCGAGGCAAATGCCACGGCCCTCTTTGGCACGGCGCGCACTTATTACAGTACGGAGGGTTCGTCCCAGTGCATCCGGGCCATGCTGGCGCTGGCGCTGCGGAGGGCTCCCAAAACAGGGAAGCGTCCGGTGCTGCTGGCGGCCCGCAATGCCCACAAGGCCCTGCTTTATGCCGCCGCCCTGCTGGATTTCGACATCCAGTGGCTCTGGCCGGCCCCGGAAGCATCCGGGGCGCTGTGCAGCTGCCCGGTGACGCCGGAGGCCCTGCGCAGGGCCCTGCAAACGCAGGCAGAGCAGGGGACACGGCCCTTTGGCGTCTACGTCACCAGCCCGGATTATCTGGGCAGCGTGCAGGATATCGCCGGGCTGGCAGCCGTCTGCAAGGCGCGGGGCGTGCCCCTGCTGGTGGATAACGCCCACGGGGCTTACCTGCACTTTCTGCCCGGCGGCAGCCGCCACCCCATTGCACTGGGGGCGGCCATGTGCTGCGATTCCGGCCACAAGACTCTGCCGGTCCTGACGGGCGGGGCCTACCTGCATCTGGGCCCGGATGCCCCCGTGCAGGACGAGGCAACCGTCCGCAATACCCTCAACCTCTTTGGCTCCACCAGCCCGTCTTACCTCATTTTGCAGTCGCTGGACCAGTGCAACGCGGTGCTGGCCGGGGATTACCGGGCCCGGCTGGCCGGGTGCTGTGCAGCGCTGGAAGCCCTGCGCAAAGCCCTGAATGAGACAGCTGCAGCCCACGGGGCTGTGCTCCCGCTGGCGTTACCCGGGGATCCCCCGGACCGGGAGCCTCTCAAGCTGACGCTGGATGCCGCCGCGCTGGGCTGTTCCGGTCAGGCACTGGCCGAGGTGCTGCGGCAGCATGGCATCGAGTGCGAGTATGCCGACCCGCGCTATCTCGTGCTGATGTTCACGCCGGAGAACCCGCCGCAGGATTATGACCGCCTGCGGGAGGCCATCACCGCCTGCTGTACGGCCCGCCCGCTGGGCAGTGCCCCGACGGAAGAAGACACTGCTGGAAACTTTGCGGCCCTGGCCCGGGAACTGGCGGAAAAGGACCCCCGGTGCACCATCCGGGAGGCCATCTTTGCCCCGCAGGAGGTCGTCCCGGCAGAGGAAGCCCTGGGCCGTGTCTGCGCCATGCCCACCGTCTCCTGCCCGCCCGCCATCCCCATCGTGGTCAGCGGGGAAATGGTCAGCAGAGAGGCCGTTACGCTGATGAAGCGCTACGGCGTTGCAAACGTCGCTGTCATAAAATGAAAAACACCGCTGAGATTTTGTCCTCAGCGGTGTTTTTGCGTCTTGGCAGGCTTATTCGATGCCGGTCACTTGGTAGTCCTGGTCTTCCACGGCCTTTTTCAGGGTCTCGTTGGAGACCTCAGCGGACAGGGTGACGATGGCGGTACCGGCAGTGTGGCTGACGACCGCCTCGCTGACCTCGGGCAGGGCTTCCAGTGCTTTCTTGACGCGGGCCTCGCAGTGGCCGCACATCATGCCCTCAACATGCAGAGTCTTTTTCATGGTAGGATCCTCCTGGTTGGAATTACTCTCTTTATCTTCAGCCGGAGCCTCAGCCACGGGGGCAGAGGAGGCGGCGGGAGCCGAAACGGGGTTGACCTTGCGGTCGTGCTTGGTGCTGTGGACGTCAAACAGGTTCAGCCGCAGGGCGTTGCTGACCACGCAGAAGCTGGAAAGGCTCATGGCGGCGGCACCAAACATCGGGTTGAGCGTCAGGCCCAGCGGGATGAAGACACCGGCGGCCAGCGGGATGCCGATGATGTTGTAAATGAACGCCCAGAACAGGTTTTCGTGGATGTTGCGCAGGGTAGCGCGGCTCAGACGGATGGCGGCGGGCACGTCCGAGAGCTTGGAGTTCATCAGCACCACGTCGGCGGCGTCAATGGCCACGTCGGTGCCCGCGCCAATGGCGATGCCGGTGTCGGCACGGGTCAGGGCCGGGGCGTCGTTGATGCCGTCGCCCACCATGGCCACCTTGCCGGACTCCTGCAGCCTGCGGATGACGGCTTCCTTGCCGTCGGGCAGGACCCCTGCGATCACTTCATCCACGCCCGCCTGTCTGCCAATGGCATCGGCGGTGCGCTGGTTGTCGCCCGTTAGCATCACCACCCGGATGCCCATGTTCTGCAGCTCCTGGATGGCCCGGGGGCTGTCCTCTTTGATGGTGTCGGCCACGGCGATGACGCCCATCAGCCTGCCCGCCCCGCCAAAGAAGAGGGGCGTTTTGCCCTGCGCGGAAAGGGCGGCGGCGTCATTCTGCAACGCCTCGGGCACCTCCACCTTGGTGGCAATGAAGCTGGCGTTGCCGCCAAAGATCTCCATGCCGTCCAGTTTGGCGGAAAGGCCGTTGCCGGGCAGGGCAGTAAAGTCGGTGACGTCGGGGCATGCGATGGTCTCAGTCTCGGCATAGGCCAGCACGGCCTTTGCCAGCGGGTGCTCGCTCTTCTGCTCCAGAGAGGCGGCCAGGGTCAGCAGCTCGCTCTCGGTCACGCCCTCCGCGGGGAGGATGTCGGTGACCTTGGGCTCACCGCTGGTGATGGTGCCGGTCTTATCCAGCGCCACGATCTGGGTACGGCCAGCAGCCTCCAGCGAAGCGGCCGTTTTGAAGAGGATGCCGTTCTTGGCACCCAGGCCGTTGCCCACCATGATGGCCACCGGGGTGGCAAGGCCCAGCGCGCAGGGGCAGCTGATGACCAGGACGGAAATGCCGCGGGCCAGTGCATAGCCCAGCTCATGGCCCAGCAGCAGCCAGACGATGGTGGTGAGCACGGCAATGGAGATGACGGCGGGCACAAAGAAGCCGGAAACGGTATCGGCGATCTTGGCGATGGGAGCTTTGGTGGCGGCGGCGTCGCTGACCATCTTGATGATCTGGGCCAGGGTGGTGTCCTCACCCACGCGGGTGGCCTGGCACTGCAGGAAGCCCGACTGGTTGGTGGTGGCGGCACTGACCTTATCGCCCTCGGCCTTGTCCACCGGGATGCTCTCGCCGGTCAGGGCACTCTCGTTGACGGCGCTGATGCCCTCCAGCACGATGCCGTCCACGGGGATGTTCTCACCGGGGCGGACGACGAAGACATCGCCTTTCTGCACCTGCTCAACGGGGACGACCACTTCCGCGCCGTCCCGCAGCAGGGTGGCAGTTTTGGGAGCCAGCTTCATCAGGCTCTTGAGGGCATCAGTGGTCTTGCCCTTGGAGCGGGCTTCCAGCATCTTGCCCACGGTGATGAGGGTCAGGATCATGGCGGCGGATTCAAAGTAGAACTCCATCATATAGTGCATGACGAGTTCGTCATTGCCATCTACCTGAGCACGGGTCATGGCAAAGAGGGCGTAAGTGCTCCACACAAAGCTGGCCATGGAGCCCAGGGCCACCAGCGTGTCCATGTTGGGCGCGCCGTGGAGGAGGCCCTTGAAGCCGTTGAGGAAGAACTTCTGGTTGATGACCATGACGATGCCGGCCAGCAGCAGCTGGACGAGGCCCATGGCAATGTGGTTGCCGTCAAACCAGTGGGGGAGGGGCCAGCCCCACATCATGTGTCCCATGGAGAAGTACATCAGCACCAGCAGAAAGCCCAGCGAGGCGATGAGCCGCCGCTTGAGCTTGGGCGTCTCATGGTCGGCCAGGGCGTCCAGATCGGCGCTGGTGCTGTGGGCAGCGTTGCTGGCCGCACCCTTGGGGCTGGCACCGTAACCGGCGTCCTGCACGGCTTTGAGGATGGCCGCCTCGCTGGCCGTGCCCTCCACGCCCATGGAGTTGGTCAGCAGGCTTACCGAGCAGCTGGTCACACCCGGCACTTTCTTTACGGCCTTTTCCACCCGGGCAGAGCAGGCTGCACAGCTCATGCCCGTAACGTTATACTGTTCCATTGTGTTGGTTCCTCCTGTCGCTTGGAACGAAGATGCCCCGGCGGGGCTTATTTCATCAGCTTGGGCAGCAGCTTGAGCAGCTCGTCCAGCTTCTCGTCCTGCCCGGCCCGCAGGTCATCCGCCACGCAGGTGCGGATGTGCTGGCCCAGAAGCTCGCGGGTGAAGCTGTTCAGCGCCGAGTTGGCCGCTGCCACCTGCACCAGAATGTCGGCACAGTAGACGTCTTTCTCCACCATGCCCCGGATGCCTCTGATCTGCCCCTCAATGCGGCTCAGGCGGTTGAGCAGGGCTTTGTGTTCCTCCGGCGTGCGCACTTTGTGGCGGCAGCAGCAGGCATGGGGAGCGGCTTCCGTTTCTGCCTCTGGCGGTTCTGGCACGGCGCGGCATTCTGCCGCCATTTCCGCAGGTTCCGGTGTGGCAGCCTCAGCCGCTGCCGCACAGTGCGGGCAGGCGGGGGAAGCGTGCTCCCTGTGTTCCGATGGTTCCGACATCGTATCTCGCTCCTTTCTGGTTTGAAGAATTACCCCATGGGGGTATCTCTCCTCGCGAGATGATTCTAGCACAGTTTGTCCTATAAGACAAGTAGGAATTAAGCTGCAAATGTGAAAACTTTGTGAAAACGTGCCCATAAAAACAGAAAAGCAGCAGCGGGAACCCCATGCGAGGTTCCCGCTGCTGCTTGTTTAGGATAGGAAAGAGAATGGCTTGAAAAATAGAGGGGAGGGGGTTACAGGTTGGTGTAGCCCATCAGGTAGCGGTCTACCTCGGCCGCGCAGTCACGGCCCTCCCGCAGGCCCCAGACGACGAGGCTCTGGCCCCGGCGCATGTCGCCGCAGGCAAAAACTTTGTCCACATTGGTCTTGAAGTGGTCGGTGTCCACGCAGCCGCGATTCGTCAGGCTGACGCCAAAGGCATCGGCCACATAGCTCTCGCAGCCCACAAAACCCGCTGCAATAAAGGCCAGCTGGCAGTCGTAAAGAAAGGTCTCGCCGGTGGGCACCATGCTGGTGCGGCCGGTCTCGGGGTCTTTCTCCGGCTTGAGATACGCAATGACGGCACCGGTCAGGTTGCCCGCTTCATCTTTCAGGAATTCTTTGACCGTGGTCTGGTAGACGCGGGGGTCCTTGCCGAACTTTGCGATGCACTCGGTCTGGCCGTAGTCTACCTTGAGCACCTTGGGCCACTCCGGCCAGGGGTTGTTGGCGGCACGCTCTTTGGGGGGCTGAGGCATCATTTCCAGTGCCATCAGGTCGGTGCAGCCCTGCCGCAGGGCCGTGCCCTGGCAGTCGTTGCCGGTGTCGCCGCCGCCGATGACGAGGACGTTCTTGCCCGCCGCGTTGATGGCCCTGCCGTCTGCAAAGTCGGAGTCCAGCAGGCTCTTGGTCACGCTGGTGAGGTAGTCCACCGCAAAGTGGACACCATTGGCGTCCCGGCCTGGGACATTCAGGTCGCGGGCCTTTTTGGCACCGCAGCAGAGGACGACCGCGTCATAGCGGTTCAAAATCTCTTCCGCCGAGACCGCCCCGCCCACATCCATATTGGTGCGGAACTCAATGCCCTCCGCCTGCATGATCTTCAGGCGGCGCTCGATGACGTTCTTTTCCAGCTTCATATTGGGGATGCCGTACATCAGCAGGCCGCCAATGCGGTCAGCCCGCTCAAACACGGTCACGGCGTGGCCTCGGATGTTCAGGTACTCGGCCACCGAGAGGCCGGAGGGGCCGCTGCCGATGACCGCCACGCTCTTGCCCGTGCGGGCCGGGGGCGGGGTGACTTTCATCCAGCCCTTGGCGTAAGCCGTTTCCACAATGGCGTGCTCGTTTTCCCGGACGGTAACGCTGCTGCCGGTCACATCGCCGCAGGTGCAGGCCGCCTCGCACAGGGCGGGGCAGACCCGGCTGGTGAACTCCGGGAAACGGTTGGTGGCTTTCAGGCGGTGGAGCGCCATCTCCCACTTGCCCTGATAAACCAGGTCGTTCCACTCCGGGATCAGGTTGTTCAGCGGGCAGCCGGAGGCCATGCCGCCGATCATCATACCCGCCTGGCAGAACGGCACGCCGCAGTCCATGCAGCGAGCAGCCTGGGTCTGCTGCTCCTCCCGGGAGAGCCAGATGTGAAATTCGTTAAAGTTATCCATGCGCTCCAGCGGCGGGATGTCCGCACTGGTCTTGCGCTTGTAATCCATAAATCCTGTGATCTTGCCCATATAGTTTCCCCTCCTTACTTCTTCTGCACGGCATAGAATGCTTCGATTTGTGCCTGGTCTCCGTCCAGACCGCGCTCTTCCATCGAGGCGATCACCCGGAGCATCCGGTCATAATCGTAGGGGAGAACTTTCTTGAACTTGGGCAGGAACTCGCTGAAGTTGTCCAGGATCTCTTTGCCGCGGGGGGAGCCGGTCTCTTCCACATGCTCCCGGATCAGCTCTTTCAGGGTGGCCACATCATACTTGTGCTCCACAGGCTCCAGGCTGACGGTCTCCTTGTTGACCCGCTGGTAGAAATCCCAGTTCTCATCCAGCACATAGGCGATGCCGCCGGTCATGCCGGCTGCAAAGTTTTTGCCGGTCTGGCCCAGCACCACCACGGTGCCGCCGGTCATGTACTCACAGCCGTGGTCGCCCACGCCCTCCACAACGGCGGTAGCACCCGAGTTGCGGACACAGAAGCGCTCACCGGCCACACCGGAGACGAACACCTTGCCGGAGGTGGCACCGTAGAGGGCCACGTTGCCGGTGATGATGTTCTCCTCGGGCTTGTAAGTCACGTTTTCCGGCGGGCGGACAATGATCTTGCCGCCGGAAAGGCCTTTGCCCATGTAGTCGTTGCAGTCGCCGGTCAGCCGCAGGGTCAGGCCCTTGGGAATGAACGCGCCAAAGCTCTGGCCGCCGGCTCCGTTGCAGCGGACGGTGTACACATCGTCCGGCAGGTCACTGCCGTATTTGCGGGTGATCTCGCTGCCAAAGATGGCACCAAAAGCGCGGTCGGTGTTGCTGACATTGAGGGCCACGCTCTGGGGGTTCTTGCTGTTCAGCTTGAACTTCTTCATCAGCACTTTCATGTCAAGGGTATCTTCCAGATGGAAGTCGTAGGTGTCCTCCTTGACAAAGTGGACGTTGCTGTTGACGATGGCCGGGTTGTGCAGGATGCAGTCCAGGTTCATCTTGGCGGAACGGCTGCCCGGCGCGCTGGGCTTGACATGGAGCAGATCCGTACGGCCCACCAGCTCGTCGATGGTGCGGACGCCCAGCTTGGCCATGTACTCCCGCAGCTCCTGCGCCACAAAGGTCAGGTAGTGGATGATATACTCCGGTTTGCCTTTGAAATTCTTGCGCAGCTCGGGATTCTGGGTGCAGATGCCCATGGGGCAGGTGTCCAGATTGCAGACACGCATCATCACGCAGCCCTCGCACATCAGCAGGGAGGTACCAAAGCCGAATTCCTCAGCGCCCAGCATACAGCTGATGGCCACATCACGGCCGGAGAGCAGTTTGGAATCGCTCTCAATGCGGACGCGGGTGCGCAGGCCGTTCAAAATCAGGGTCTGGTGGGTCTCGGCGATGCCCAGCTCCCAGGGAAGGCCCGCGTTCTTGATGGAGGTACGGGGTGCCGCGCCGGTGCCGCCGTCGTAGCCGGAGACCAGAATGACCTGTGCGCCGCCCTTGGCGACGCCGGCGGCAATGGTGCCAACACCTGCCTCGCTGACCAGCTTGACGTTGATGTTGGCGTGGCGGTTGGCGTTCTTCAGGTCATAAATGAGCTCGGCCAGATCCTCGATGGAGTAGATGTCGTGGTGGGGCGGGGGAGAGATGAGGCCCACGCCGGTGGTGCTGTGGCGGGTCTTGGCGATCCAGGGGTACACCTTGGCACCGGGCAGGTTGCCGCCCTCGCCGGGCTTTGCACCCTGTGCCAGCTTGATCTGGATCTCTTCCGCGGAGACCAGATACTTGCTGGTGACGCCGAAACGGGCGGAAGCCACCTGCTTGATCTTGGAATTGCTCTCGCTGTGGTAGCGCTTTTCCGGCTCGCCGCCCTCGCCGGTGTTGCTCCGGCCGCCCAGACGGTTCAGGGCGATGGCAATGGTCTCATGGGCTTCGCTGCTCAGGGCACCGTAGCTCATGGCAGCAGCTTTGAACCGCTTGACGATGGACTCCACCGGTTCCACCTCTTCCAGCGGGATGCCGCCGTTGGGGTCAAAGTTGAAGTCCAGCAGGCTGCGCAGGTGCACGCCCTCTTTGCCCATGCTGTCCACAGCACTGGTAAACTGCTTGAACGTGCCGTAATCGTTGGTCCAGCAGGCTTTCTGGAACAGGTGGATGGTCTGGGGATTGAACAGATGCTCTTCTTTGCCGCTGCGGAACTTGTGGGCACCGCCGTCTTCCAGCTCCATGTTGATGTCCAGGCCCAGCGGGTCGAACGCGGCGTTGTGCTGGGCCTCCACATCGGCCTGAATGTCCTCCAGCTCGATGCCGCCCACACGGCTCACCGTGCCGGTGAAGTATTTGTCGATGACCTCTTTCGAGATGCCCACTGCCTCAAAGATCTGGCTGCTCTGGTAGCTCTGGATGGTGGAAATGCCCATCTTGGAGGCGATCTTGACGATGCCGTTCAGGATGGCCTTGTCGTAGTCGTCCACGGCAGCGTAGTAGTCTTTGTCCAGCAGGCCCTCGTCGATGAGCTGGCCGATGGTCTCGTGGGCCAGGTAGGGGTTGACGGCGCAGGCACCGTAACCCAGCAGGGTGGCAAAATGGTGCACCTCGTGGGGCTCGGCGCTCTCGAGGATCAGGGCCAGTGCCGTGCTCTTCTTGGTGCGGATGAGGTACTGAGACACCGCGGAGACCGCCAGCAGGCTGGGGATGGCCACATGGTACTCATCAATGTCGCGATCCGAGAGGATGATGATATTGGCCCCATCCTTGTAGGCACGGTCCACTTCCAGGAAGACCCGGTCAATGGCCTTTTCCAGACTGGTGTTCTTATAGTAGTTGATGGACACCGTGGCCACTTTGAAGCCCGGCACGTTCATGTACTTGATCTTGAGCAGGTCGGTGGAAGTCAGAATGGGGTTGTGGACTTTCAGCACCTTGCAGTTTTCAGGCTTGTCCTCCAGCAGGTTGCCGTGGGTGCCCACATAGACGCTGGTGGAAGTGACCACTTTTTCGCGGATCGCGTCAATGGGAGGGTTGGTTACCTGGGCAAACCGCTGCTTGAAGTAGTTGAACAGCGGCGGGTGCTGCTCGCTCAGGACAGCCAGCGGGGTATCCGTGCCCATGGCACCCGAGGGCTCGGCACCCAGCCGGGCCATGGGCAGGATGAGGGAGTTGATCTCCTCATACTTGTAGCCGAACACTTTCTGCAGGCGGGTCAGCTCCTCGCCGGTGTAGCTGGGGACTTTGGTGTTGGGGATCTTGAGGTTTTTCAGCTCCACCAGGTTGCGGTCGATCCACTCACCGTAGGGCTCGCGGCTGGCGTAGTATTCTTTCAGCTTCTCATCGTCCACCACTTCGCCCTTGATGGTATCCACCAGCAGCATCTTGCCGGGGCGGAGACGATCTTTGACCAGGATGTTCTCGGGGTCGCAGGGCAGCACGCCCACCTCGGAGGAAAGGATCATCCGGCCGTCCTTGGTGATGTAATAGCGGCTGGGGCGCAGGCCATTGCGGTCCAGCACGGCACCCACCACGTCGCCGTCCGAGAAGAGAATGGCGGCAGGGCCGTCCCAAGGCTCCAGCATGGTGGCGTAATACTGGTAAAAATCGCGCTTTTTCTGGCTGATGTTCTTGTTGTTTTCCCAGGGCTCGGGAATCGTGATCATCACGGCCAGCGGCAGGTCCATGCCGTTCATCACCATAAACTCCAGCGCGTTGTCCAGCATGGCGGAGTCAGAGCCGGAAGTATTGATGATGGGCAGGATCTTGTTCATATCGTCCCGCATGATGGAGGAGGAAATGGTCTCCTCGCGGGCCAGCATGGCGTCCGTGTTGCCCTTGATGGTGTTGATCTCGCCGTTGTGCAGGATAAAGCGGTTGGGGTGGGCACGCATCCAGCTGGGGTTGGTATTGGTGGAGAAACGGCTGTGCACCATGCCGATGGCGGATTCATAATCCGGGTCTTGCAGGTCGGCGTAGAACAGCCGCAGGTCGTGCACCAGGAACATGCCCTTGTATACGATGGTGCGGCTGGACAGGCTGGGCACATAGGTGCCGTTGCTGGCCTGCTCAAACACCCGCCGCACAATGTACAGCTTGCGGTCAAAATCAATGCCCTTGCTCACCTTGGCCGGCTTTTTGATGAAGCACTGCCAGATGGCGGGCATACAGTCACGGGCTTTCTGGCCCACGGCGTCCGGGTTCACGGGCACTTCGCGCCAGGCCAGAAATTCCAGTCCCTCTTTGCGGGTCACCAGCTCAAACAGCTTCATGGCCTGTGCCCGCAGGTGCTCGTTCTGGGGGAAGAAGAACATGCCCACGCCGTATTCCCGCTCGTTGCCCAGGCGGATGTTCATCTCGTCTGCAATTTTGGAGAAAAACTTGTGACTGATCTGGAGCATGATACCCACGCCGTCGCCGGTCTTGCCCTCTGCATCCTTGCCGGCGCGGTGCTCCAGCTGTTCCACGATGCAGAGCGCATCGCTGACAGTCTGGTGGCTTTTGCGGCCCTTGATATCCACCACAGCGCCAATGCCACAGGCATCGTGCTCAAACTGGGGATCGTACAGGCCGAGGGGCGAGGTCTGCTCGGTAAAATTATCCATTGCCTTTCCCATCCTTTTTCTTGAAAAATCCTCTCTATGGCACTGCGGCACACTCCGCAGCACAACCGGAAACAAAAAGAAACGGCGCTCCAACAGAGTCGGGAAGACCCTGCTGGAACGCCGTTGTTCCGATAGAACTATTATACTGGTTCGTGAAGATTGTTCAAGTGTGAGGTGCAACAAACATTGGTGCACCATTGGCGTTTCTTCTTGTGAAAAACAGATAGGCCCAGTGGGGAAAAGGATGACTTTTTCCGCCTCAGTCTGCGGCGTGACTGCCCAGGCAGGCGGCCAGATCGGCCTCCGGGGTGGTGATGGGCTTCAGATCGTATTTCTGCTGCAAAGCGGCAGCGACACCCGGGGAGAGGAAAGCCGGCAGGGTAGGGCCAAGGCGGATGCCCCGGATGCCCAGCGCCAGCAACGCCAGCAGCACGCAGACGGCTTTCTGCTCAAACCAGCACAGGATGATGGAGAGGGGCAGTTCGTTGACCGAGCAGCCAAAGGCGTCCGCCAGCGCCAGCGCGATCTGGATGGCGCTGTAGGCGTCGTTGCACTGGCCCACGTCCAGGATGCGGGGCAGGCCGGTGCCGGGCACCGTGCCCAGCGGCAGGTCGTTGAGCCGGAATTTGCCGCAGGCCAGGGTCAGCAGCACGGTGTCCGGCGGGGTGAGCTTGGCAAACTCGGTGTAGTAGCGGCGGCTGGGGCGGGTGCCGTCGCAGCCGCCCACCAGGAAGAAGTGCCGGATCTTCCCGGCCTTGACGGCTTCCACGATCTCGCCCGCGTGGTGCAGGACTGCATCCCGGGCAAACCCGGTGGCAACGGTGCTTCCGCCGTTCATGCCAGGGACGAGGGTGTCTTTCTCATAGCCGCCCAGCTCCAGCGCTTTGGCAATGACGGGGGAGAAATCCCTGCTTTCCCCGATGTGCACAATGCCGGGGTAGGAGACGACCGAGGTGGTGAACACCCGGTCCGCATAGCTGGGCCGCAGGGGCATGATGCAGTTGGTGGTGAAGAGGATGGGCGCGGGGATGTCCTCAAACTCCCGCTGCTGGTTCTGCCACGCCGTGCCAAAGTTGCCCTTGAGGTGGGGGTATTTCTGCTTGAGCTCCGGGTAGCCGTGGGCGGGCAGCATTTCCGAGTGGGTGTAGATGCTGATGCCCTTGCCCGCTGTCTGTTCCAGCAGGCATTTCATATCATAGAGGTCATGGCCGGAGATGACGATGAATGGCCCTTTTTGGATGGTCAGGGGCACTTCCACAGGCTCCGGGTCGCCGAACGTGGTGGTGTTGGCCTTGTCCAGAAGCTCCATCACCCGGTAGGCCATCAGGCCAGTCTCCTGTACCAGCTGGAACAGCTTTTCCTTGTCCTGCTCGTGGGCCAGCGTGGAGAGGGCGGTGCAGAAAAACGTGTCGATCTCGCCGTCCGTGTACCCCAGCACCCGGGCATGGTAGGTGTAGGCCGCCATGCCCCGCAGGCCGAACAGCACCGTGGATTTCAGGCTGCGGATGTCCTCATCCGGCTCCTGCCACAGCTGTTTCATGTCGTAATCGCCCACCGGGGCCGGAGCAGGACAGGCTGTGGCAAAGGCAGCGTTCTTTGCCTCCCAGACCTTTTCCGTCAGCTGGCGGACCGTCTCGGGGTCAAAGTTCACATTCGTGATGGTGGTGAATAATCCCTCCAATAACAGCAGTGCCTGCGGCGGCTGGATGGGCTGGCCCAGCTCCACCAGCAGCTCTGCAAACCCGATGAGCGCCCCGGTGAGTGCATCCTGCGCGTCCGCCGTCTCCGCCGATTTGCCGCACACACCCGCATTGCCCACGCAGGCACAGCCATTGGCCGCCTGCTCGCACTGGAAACAGAACATCTTCTCGTCCATTGGTAAAACCTCTCTTTTTGTGATAAAAAGAGTATGGACAAAACTGCATCCCGCTATGCATGTCAGTGCGGGGAGTTTCTCTGAGGACCGTCCGCTGGGGTGGGACCCTGTTGCCGCAGGCAATCGAGCGGGCGATGGAATGGCCTGCAACAACAATGACCGCCGCCAGTGGCGGAATCAGGGAATTGTTGTTGGGGCCGCGGCCAGCAAAACGCAAGCGCAAGCGAAGCGGATGCTGGGAGCCGCAACTCGTCCTCGTGTCCGAAGAGAAAGCTCCCCAAACGGACGAAACCGCACAAACAAAAAGAGCCGCACCCGGCGGGGTGCAGCTCTCAAAAATGCGAGAATAATTAGTAGGTGATGCCCTGAGCCATCATGGCGGTAGCAACTTTCAGGAAGCCAGCGCAGTTTGCGCCCACCATCAGGTTGCCCTCGGAACCAGCGGCAACAGAAGCGTCATAGCTGGCGTGGAAGATCCCCTCCATGATGCCCTTGAGCTTTGCATCGACTTCTTCAAAGGTCCAGCTCAGGCGCTCGGAGTTCTGGCTCATCTCCAGGCCGGAGGTAGCCACGCCGCCGGCGTTGGCAGCCTTTGCGGGTCCGTACAGGACACCGTTTGCCAGATAGACCTCGATGGCGTCCGGAGTGCTGGGCATGTTTGCGCCCTCGCAGACCACGGTGCAGCCGTTCTTGACCAGAGCCTCAGCGGACTCCTTGTTGATCTCGTTCTGGGTTGCACAAGGCAGGGCGATGTCGCAGGGGACAGTCCAGACCTTGGTGCAGTCTGCAACGTAAGTTGCGTCTTTGTGGGTCTCGGCATACTCCTTGATGCGGCCGCGGCGGACTTCTTTCAGGTCCTTGACGTAAGCCAGATCAATGCCGTTGGGGTCATAGACATAGCCGTTGGAGTCGGACATGGTCACGACCTTGCCGCCCAGCTCGGTAGCCTTCTCGCAGGCGTAGATGGCAACATTGCCGGAACCGGAGATGACCACGGTCTTACCCTTGAAGCTGTCGTTGCGCATACACTTCAGCGCCTCAGCGGTGAAGTAGCACAGGCCGTAGCCGGTAGCCTCGGTGCGGGCCAGAGAACCACCAAAGGTCAGGCCCTTGCCGGTGAGCATACCGCCCTGGAAGCTGTTGGTCAGGCGCTTGTACTGGCCAAACAGGTAGCCGACCTCGCGGCCGCCGACACCGATATCACCGGCGGGGCAGTCCACGAACTGGCCGATGTGGCGGTACAGCTCGGTCATAAAGCTCTGGCAGAAGCGCATCACTTCCATGTCGCTCTTGCCGTGGGGGTCAAAGTCAGAGCCGCCCTTGCCGCCGCCCATGGGCAGGGTGGTCAGGCTGTTCTTGAAGGTCTGCTCAAAGCCCAGGAACTTCAGGATGCCCTGGTTGACAGAGGGATGGAAGCGCAGACCGCCCTTGTAGGGGCCGATGGCGCTGTTGAACTGGATGCGGTAGCCGCGGTTGACCTGCACCTTGCCCTGATCATCGACCCAGGGCACACGGAAGCTGATGACGCGCTCGGGCTCGACCAGACGCTCGATCAGGCCGGCTTTCTCGTACTCGGGGTGCTTCTCCACCACGGGCTGGATGCTCTCCAGAACCTCGCGGACTGCCTGCAGAAACTCAGGCTCATTGGCATTGCGCTGTGCAAGGCCATCGTAAACGCGCTTCAGGTATTCATTCGTCAACATAACAGAATACTCCTTTTCCTCTATATTGCAGCAGTACAGGGCCAAACGCACATTCGCCCTGTGCAGGCTTTTTCCCCTCTGCGGCACACGTCTGCCGCAGAGCACTTTGTTATTATAAAGCTTTGCGGGGCAATTTACAATAGAGGCTGTGCGAATATTTTGCGAAAATCTTTCAAAAAAACAGGATAAAAGATGAACACGCTTCACAAAAAAGGAAAACTGTGCGGAAACAGGCAAAAAATCTTCTTTTCTAAAGTGAGCGGAGGCTGCAAAAGAAAGACTTTTATGGACAAATCCGTCCGAAAAATAACAAAATCCCGCCATCCTGCAGGGGGCAGAACAGCGGGAAGATGAAATTTTACTTTTTGAGCAGCTTCTCGCAGGCGTCCGCGGCACCCTCCAGGTACTGGCCGCCGTAGGTCTCAATGAGGCCGGCGTCAGAGAGGCGCGCCAGCTCGGGGTCGATGGGGCATTTGGCCAGCACGGGCAGGCCGTGCTTGGCGGCCACCTCGTCCACATGGCTGTCGCCAAACACATTGATGTGCTTGCCGCAGTCCGGGCAGACAACGTAGCTCATGTTTTCCACCAGGCCCAGCATGGGCACTTTCATCATCTCGGCCATGTTCACGGCCTTGGCAACGATCATGCTCACCAGCTCCTGCGGGCTTGCCACCACCACGATGCCATCCACGGGCAGGCTCTGGAAGACCGTCAGGGGCACGTCGCCGGTTCCCGGAGGCATGTCCACAAACAGGAAATCGACGTCTTTCCAGACCACATCGGTCCAGAACTGCTTCACCGCGCCTGCAATGACGGGGCCGCGCCAGACCACGGGGTCTTCCTCGTTCTCCACCAGCAGGTTGATGCTCATGACGTCAATGCCCATCCGGCTCTGGATGGGCCAGCAGCCCTGCGCGTCGGCCATGGCACGGCCATGGATGCCGAACAGCTTGGGGATGGACGGGCCGGTGATGTCGGCGTCCAGAACGCCGCAGTGGTAGCCGCGGCGGGCCATGGCGCAGGCCAGCAGGGCACTGGTCATGCTCTTGCCAACGCCGCCCTTGCCGGATACAACGCCGATGACCTTTTTGACGCTGCTGTTGGGGTTGGGTGCGTCGTGCTGAGGCGCGGCATTGCGGGAAGAACATGCTGCTCCGCAGCTGGAGCAGTCATGGGTGCATTCTTCGCTCATTCTCTCGTTGCGCACTCCGGCGGCGTTGCCGTAGGGGAATGCGCTTCCTCCTTGCATTTTGTATCAAAGGGCGCGAACCGCCCTTATGTGACCAACACATATCATACCATAAAAGTGGGAGAGAAACAACCCACGACGCCGCTCATCTTTTGCAAAGCGCATAAAGGGGCTGTTTTGCCGCATACAGTAAACAAAACCTCCCCGTTTGTGCATTGGCGGGGAAAGGAGGCGCGCCATGCGGCAGAGCTACCTGAAGAATGCGGCCCTGATGACCGGGGCGGATGTCCTGCTCCGGCTGGCAGGCATGGGGTTGCGCATTTATCTGGCCAATGCCCTGGGCGGTGAGGGAATGGGCCTGTACCAGCTGGTGCTGGCGGTGTACGCCCTGTTCGTTACGCTGGCCACGGCGGGCGTCTCGGTGGCGGCTACCCGCCTCATGGCCGAGGAGTTGAGCCGCGGCAGGGCCGAAGCCCGGGGAATGCTGGCGCGGCTGCTGGCAGCGGGCCTTGGGCTGGGGGCCTTTGCCATGGTGGCGCAGTTCGGGCTGGCAGGGTTGGCGGCTGCCTGGTGGCTGGGAGACGCCCGGGCCGCGGGCGCTCTGCGGGCGGCAGCATTCGGGATGCCCTGGATGGCCGTCTCGGCGGTGCTGCGGGGGTTCTTCATCGCCCGGCGGCGAGTGGAGCCCAACGTGCTCAGCCAGCTGGCGGAACAGACCGTCCGCATCGGGGTCGTCTATGTGGTGTTGGAGCAGGGGATCTTACGGGGCTGGGATCACGGCCGAAAGTGCACCGCGGTGCTGGCGGCCACGGCCCTGAGCGAGGCAGTCTCGGCCTGTATGATGCTCCTGTTCTACCACCGGGAGGCCCGGCGCTGCTTTGCCGGGGAAAAGGCCCGGTGCCCCCGTGACCCGGCCAGACGGCTCTGGGACATCCTGTGGCCGGTGGAGGGCGGGCGGTGCCTTGCCAGCGCCCTGCACACGGCGGAGAACATGCTGGTGCCCGCCTGCCTTGCCCTTGCACTGGGGGCTGAGGGCGGACGCGCCGCCGCCGTGGCCCAGTATGGCAGCCTGAAAGGGATGGCGCTGCCCCTGCTGACGTTTCCGTTTGGCCTGCTGGGCAGCCTCTCCGTCCTGCTGATGCCGGAGATCACGCAGGCCCACATCCGGGGCGAGACGGCCCGCCTGCAGGCCCTCATTGACCGGATGCTGCGGCTGACCGGGTATTTCTCCGCCCTGGCCGGGGCGGTGTTCTGGGTGCTGGGTTGTCCGCTGGCCCAGACGCTCTACCACAGCCCGGAGGCGGGCTTCTATTTGGAGGTACTTGGCCCGGCCATGCCGCTGCTCTATTTTGAGAGCATGGTAGACGGTGCCATGAAAGGGATGGGGGAGCAGAAAGCGGCGTTCCGCTACAGCGTGTGGGACTCGATCTTGCGGATCGTGGGCGTGGTGCTTCTGCTGCCCCGGTATGGGATGCCGGGTTTCCTGTTTGTGATCCTGGTGTCCAGCTGCTACACCTGCCTTGCCAACACCGGGCGGCTGCTTGCCAGCAGTGAGACAAAGCTCCGGCTCTGGCGCTGGCTGGGGGCCCCGATGCTGGCTTCTGCAGGGGCTGCAGCCGTGGGCGTGGCCCTGCGGCAGGGGCTGGCCGGGTGGTTTGCCGGAGCGCTTTTGCCGCGGCTGGGAGCGCTGGCTCTCTGCGCAGGCGGGATGAGCGCCGTCTATCTCGTGGCAGCCTGGCCGCTGGGCCTGGGAGAAGAGGTGCGGGCCGCGCTGGCAAAAAAGCACTGAGTGCCGGAAAAACAGAGCGGAAATGGAAATTTTCTGGACACCGGGGCGGGAAACGAGTATAATACAATGGATACCATGGAGGCCCAGTGCCTTTCGTGGAAGTTCCCGGAAGAAAAACGGTGCGGACAGGCTCTGCACTGATGCAAAAGAGGATTTATCTGTGAAAGAAAGAAAAAAACAGCCGCCGAAAGTGTTTGCCCGGCGCGCGTTCCTGTTCTTGGTGGATGCCGTCATCGTTGCGTTCAGCTTTTACTTTGCCCTGCTCCTGCGGGCGGATGGTGCCGTGGAAGCCACCTGGTGGCCCCATAACCGAGCCTTGCTCTACCACAACCTGCCCTGGATCGTGGCCGTGTACCTCGTCTGCTTTCTGGCAGGGGGGCTCTACTCCATCCTGTGGAAGTATGCAGGGGAGCGCGACCTCATCCGGCTGGCCGGGATGATCGGCGTGCCCACCGTCATCGTCTATCTGGTCAACCGCACCCTCATCCATGGCGTGCTCTTCAATTCGGCCAATGTCATGGCCTCCGTCTTCATCTTTTTGCTGGTGGGCGGCAGCCGCCTGGCATGGCGGCTCTTCCTGAACCACCCGCTGGGGGAGCGGCTGCGGGGCAACACCAACAAGGACCCCAACCGCCCGGTGATGATCGTGGGCGCGGGCGAGGCCGGCAACTGGGCCATCAATGTCTGCAAGACCAACGACCTCTACGGTCACCCGGTGGTGGCGGTGGACGATGACCCCGCCAAGCTCAACCAGACCATCCACGGCGTGCCGGTCAAGGGCACGCTGGAAGAGATTCCCGCCCTGTGCGAGAAGTACAACATCCAGGGCATCATCATTGCCATCCCCACCCTGAAAGGCAGCCGCCTGAACCATGTCATTGACCTCTGCGTTTCCACCCACTGTGCCGTGCAGATCCTGAGCGACCCGCAGCTGGTGGGAGCCAACGCGCCGGGGCAGGGGGCATTCCGTGAGCTGAACACGGCGGACTTCCTCTCCCGCGAGGAGGTCACGCTGGACACCGCCAAAATTTCCGGCTACCTCACGGGCAAGACCGTGCTGGTCACGGGCGGCGGCGGTTCCATCGGCAGTGAGCTCTGCCGCCAGGTGATGAAATTCCACCCGGGCAAGCTGCTCATCTTTGATATCTATGAGAACTGTGCCTACGAGCTCCAGATGGAACTCCAGCAGAAGTATGGCCGGGACATCCCCGTGACCGTGCTGGTGGGCTCCATCCGGGACAAAAAGCGGCTGGACGAGGTGTTTGAGACCTACCACCCCACGGTGGTCTTCCACGCGGCAGCCCACAAGCATGTGCCGCTGATGGAGGTCAGCCCGGCGGAAGCCGTCAAGAACAACGTGCTGGGCACCAAGAACCTGCTGGTGAGTGCCAGCGAGCACGGCGTGGAGCGCTTGGTGCAGCTCTCCACCGACAAAGCGGTCAACCCCACCAGCGTCATGGGCTGCACCAAGCGCATCTGCGAAATGCTCATCCAGACCTTTGCGGGCAACACCGACATGAAGTGTGTGGCCGTCCGCTTTGGCAATGTGCTGGGCAGCCATGGCAGCGTCATCCCGCTGTTTGAGGCACAGATCAAAAAGGGCGGCCCCGTCACCCTGACCGACCCCAACATCGAGCGCTACTTTATGACCATCCCCGAGGCAGCCCAGCTGGTGCTGCAGGCGGGGGCACTGGCCGAGAGCGGCAGCATCTATGTGCTGGACATGGGCGAACCCGTCAAGATCATGGACCTTGCCAAGCAGCTGATCCGGTTCTATGGCTATGAGCCGGGTGTGAACATGGACATCAAGATCGTTGGCCTCCGCCCGGGCGAAAAGCTCTACGAAGAGCTGATGATGGATGAGGAGCAGGACAAAATGCGCCGCACCCAGCACAACAAAATTTTTGTGGCCTCGCCCCGCAGCATCGACCTGGCCCAGTTCTACGGCCAGCTGCAGGAGCTGGAAGCTGCGGCCGAGCACAACGACGAGGGCGTGGTGAAACAGCTGGCCAAGATGATCCCCACCTTTACCCCGACGCGGGAAAACCTCAAGCTGTAAAAATGCTGAAACACGGGCATGGGGCCCGCTGTTACCCATAAAATGAGAGGGATGTATATTATGGAAAAGAAACCGTTTCTGACCGAGGCCATGGCCCAGGAGATCATCCAGGACGTGCCCACGCCGTTCCATGTCTACGATGAAAAAGGCATCCGTGAGAATGCCCGCCGCATCAACAAGGCGTTCAGCTGGAACAAGGGTTTCCGGGAGTATTTCGCCGTCAAGGCTCTGCCCAACCCGGTCATTCTGCAGATTTTAAAGGAAGAGGGTTGCGGTGTGGACTGCTCCTCCCTGACCGAGCTGATGCTCAGCGAGGCCTGCGGTTTTACCGGCAGCGACATCATGTTCTCCTCCAACCAGACCCCCGTGGACGACATGAAAAAAGCCTATGAGCTGGGTGCCTATATCAACCTGGACGACGCCACCATGGTGGAGTTCCTGGAGCGGGTGGCAGGCGTGCCCGAGAACATCTTCTGCCGCTACAACCCGGGCGGCACTTTCAGTCTGGGCGAGAGCGAAGAGGGCTTCCAGGTCATGGACAAGCCCGGCGACGCCAAGTATGGCATGACCGAGGAGCAGATGATCGACAGCTATAAGAAGCTGGCCGCCAAGGGTGCCAAGAACTTCGGCATCCATGCATTCCTCGCCTCCAATACCATTTCGGATGAATACTATCCTGAGCTGGCCGCCATCCTGTTCCAGCTGGCGGTCCGGGTGCAGAAAGCCACCGGCGTGCACATTGCCTATATCAACCTGTCCGGCGGCGTGGGCATCCCGTACCGCCCCGACCAGACCGAGAATGACATCATGGCCATCGGCGAGGGCGTCCGGAAGAAGTTTGAAGAGATCCTCGTCCCCGCAGGCATGGGCGATGTGGCCATCTTTACCGAGATGGGCCGCTTTACCACCGGCCCCTACGGTGCCCTGGTGGCAACGGCCATCCACGAGAAGCACATCTATAAGGAATACATCGGTCTGGACGCCTGCGCGGCCAATCTGATGCGTCCCGCCATGTATGGCGCATACCATCACATCACCGTGCTGGGCAAGGAAGACGCTCCCTGCGACCACAAGTACGATGTGGTGGGCGGCCTGTGCGAGAACAACGATAAATTCGCCGTTGACCGGATGCTGCCCAAGATCGACATCGGAGATATCATCTACATCCACGATACCGGCGCGCACGGCTCTGCCATGGGCTATAATTACAACGGCAAGCTGCGCAGTGCCGAGGTCCTGCTCTGCGAGGACGGCTCTCACCGCCTCATCCGCCGCGCCGAGACCCCGCGTGACTACTTTGCAACGCTGGATTTCCTGCCCGCCATGAAGTCTCTGTTTGAGGACTAAAATCACACAAAACAGCGAGGTACAACATGTTCTTTGGCTTTCAGCTCACCTGCGGCCTGATGCTGGTCTTTTACGGCTACTCGGTCATGAAAAATCCCCGTGTCTGGGGCGACCAGGGCCGTCAGGCCGTCAAGGCCGAAAACTTCCCGGAATACTGTCGCCAGAACGGTCTGTTTTTCCTCAAGGCGGGCTTTGTCATGGCCCTCATCGGGGCGCTGGACGCATTGTTCACCCTGAGTGCACTGCTGTACCTGCTGCTGTACATTTTCGGGCTGGCGTTTGCGTTTTACCCGCTTACCCGCTGGTGCAAGGCCAATGAGGGCTTCTCCTGGCCCTGGCCCCGCGTGGAAAGCGAGAAAAAGCGGATCAAGAAGCTGCGCGAACAGCAGAAATCACAAGAGAACAAATAAAACGGAAGCTATGAAAAAGGCACTCCTCACGGAGTGCCTTTTTCGCTATGCGTGTTTGGAATGTGCTTTGTCAACGACTTCGTAAATGTCCCGCCCGCCGCAGAGCTTTCGCCTCTTCACGGGTAGGGAACACGACAGGCTCCTTTCGCTCACAGTGCATCCATGCTGTTCTGCAAATGCTGATAAAAACACCTCAGGTGAAATCATACCGCGGCAGGGTCTCCGGGTCACGGTACTCGTGCTTCTCGTAGTAGCCGATGAGCGTTCCGTCCTCGTCCCGCAGGGCGACCATGTAGACGTCCTTGTTCTGTTTCTCGTTGTGGTAGGTATAGATGAGATTGTGCTCCGGGCTGGCGGCAAACCAGTCCACGACCGTTTGGATCATCTCGTTGGAGTGGGCGTTGTGACAGTTGGCAAGGCTCCGGCCCACCAGTGCGGCCCCGCCGTGCTTGGCATAGCTGCGGATGGCGGCAGGGTTCATGTAGAGGATGGTATGGTCCAGACCGCAAAGGACAATGGAAGCTCTGTCCTGATCGAGGACGCTTTTAAAATAGGGGTTCAGGTTCATGTCAATGACTCCTTTCCGTGGAAGGGACTTCCGGCTTTGCCTTATCCAACGCATCAAACTGCTTGACGATCTGCGGGTCTTTCAGTTTGATGACTTTGCCGGAGAGGTAGTGCAGGGTGTTTTCTTCCGGAATATCGAGGAAGCTGATCCGCACGGCGCACAGTGCCTGCGTTTTTGCCCCGGTGCGCTCGTTCATCTTCCGGTTGCCGTACTTGATGTCACCCAGCACCGGTTTGCCAAGGTAGGCGAGATGGGCGCGGATCTGGTGCGTCCGGCCCGTGATGAGCCCGATCTTGCAGAGGGCAAACGGCCCGGCGGTGCGCAGCACATCCACGTCCGTGATGATCTGCTTCCGGCGCTCGTCCTGTGACTGGTGGGCGTGGATGCTCACCTTGTTGTTCTTCTCGTCGTGCTCCCACCAGGCGGTAAACCGGCCGCTCTGGGGGATGCCCACCGTGATGGTGTAGTACTCTTTCTTGAGCAGGTCCGTGCGGATGATCTCGTTCATGTCCCGCAGGGCGGCGTAGCTCTTGGCGGCGATCACAAGGCCCTCGGTGCCCCGGTCCAGCCGGTTGCAGATGCCGGGTTTGAAGCGGTTCTCGCCGCTGGGGTCGTACTCGCCTTTCTGGGCCAGATACTGGGTAAAGGCATCCACCAGGTTGGCGTCGCCGGTGCGGTCGCTGTGGCAGAGCAGGTGAGTGGGCTTGTACAGCACCGCAATGTTCTCATCCTCATAGATGACGGTCACTTTGGGCTGGTTCTGCTGCTTTTTGGGCGGCTTCTTTGCGGCGGGCTTGGCCCCCTCCGGCGGGAAAAACTCATCGTTGATGTACAGCTCAATGAGGTCTCCGGCCTGGATGCGGTCTTCCGGGGCTCCTTTTTTGCCGTTGACCTTGATCCGCTTGTTGCGGAAGCTCTTGTAGAGCAGGCTGGTGGGGAGATCGTGGGTCACGCTCTGGACAAAGCGGGAGAGGCGGACGCCCTCATCGTTGGCGGTGGCAGTGTATTGTTTCATGAATTTGGTTCCTTTATTTTCAGAGATGAAATGGTACTTTTGATTTTTATACAACTATAATACAACGCCCGGCGGGCTCTGGCAAGGAAATTTTGCGGGTAAGGCTTGTCTTTTGCCGAAAATGCGGTACGATAGAAGCAGCAATCCAGAGAAAAGGAGAACGAACCATGGCTGCAGAAAACAACCTCCATCAGGGGCACCGCGAACGGATGCGGGAGCGCATTGCCCAGCAGGGCTTTGAGAGCCTGGCCGACCACGAGGCACTGGAAGTTCTCCTTTACCTGACGAACCCCCGCAAGAACACCAATGTCATGGCCCACGCCCTGCTCAAGCGGTTCGGCAGTTTCTCCCGGGTGCTGGACGCGGAGGAAGAGGAGCTGTGCAAAGTGGAGGGCGTGGGGCCTGCCACGGCCCGGATGCTGCATCTCATGCCCGAAATCTGCAAATACTATACCCGCTGCCGCGCCAGTGAGGAAAACTGCCTGCGCACTACCGAGCAGCTGGCAGAGTTTTTAAAAAGTAAATTCCTGGGGGCAGACCGGGAACGGGCCCTGCTGATGGCGCTGGACAGCCGCAGCCGGGTGCGGGGCGCGTACTGGCTGCGGGAGGGCACCAGCAGCAAGGTCAGTTTTGAGATCAAGGACGTGGTGGCGGCGGCTCTTAAGGGCGGCACCGACAGCGTGGTGCTCTGCCACAACCACCCCAACGGGATGGCGATGCCTTCCCGGGAAGACCTGCAGGCCACGGAGAACATCGTCCGGGCGCTGGGGCTGGTCAAGATCCAGCTGCGGGATCATCTGATCCTGACGGAAACAGAATATTTTTCCATGCGGGAGGAGGGCCGTCTGCCGTTTTATGATTTTGAGAGCGGGCAGATGCTCCGTCCTTACTGAACAAATGGTTTACTTTATAAAATAATTGTGGTATAATCACGGAGAAGAAAACAACTAATTGTGGTTTTAGAGAGGAGAGAGGGCCGTGGCAGAGCAGACGTTTCAACTGGTGTCCAATTATCAGCCCACGGGGGATCAGCCCCAGGCCATCGCGCGGCTGGTGGAGGGCGTGGAGCGGGGAGACCGCTGCCAGACCCTGCTGGGCGTTACCGGAAGCGGCAAGACCTTTACCATGGCCAACGTCATTGCAAAATGCAACCGCCCCACGCTGGTGCTGGCCCACAACAAAACACTGGCGGCCCAGCTGTGCACCGAGTTCCGCTCGTTTTTCCCGGAAAACGCGGTGGAGTATTTTGTCTCCTACTACGACTACTACCAGCCGGAGGCCTATATCCCCAGCACGGATACCTATATCGAGAAAGACAGTGCCATCAACGACGAGATCGACCGCCTGCGCCACTCGGCCACGGCGGCACTTTCGGAGCGGCGGGATGTCATCATTGTGGCGTCGGTGTCCTGCATCTACTCGCTGGGCGACCCCATCGACTACCGCAGCATGGTCATCAGCCTCCGCCCCGGCATGGAGCTGGAGCGGGACGAGCTCTGCCGGCGGCTGGTCAACCTGCAATATGAGCGGAACGACATCAACTTTACCCGCAACAAATTCCGCGTCCACGGCGACACGGTGGATATCTACCTGGCCTATATGAGCGACCTGGCCATCCGGGTGGAGTTCTTTGGGGATGAGATCGACCGCATCCTCGAATTCAACCCGGTGACGGGTGCCAAACAGAACGTGGTCAAGCATGTGGCCATCTTCCCGGCCAGCCACTACATCGTCAGCGCCGAGAAAAAGGCTGCCGCCATTGAGAAGATCCGCGCGGAGTGCGATGCCCAGGTCAAGCAATTCACGGCGGAGGGCAAACTCATTGAGGCCCAGCGCATCCAGCAGCGGACGAATTACGACATTGAGATGCTGACGGAAGTGGGCATCTGTAAGGGCATCGAGAACTACTCGGCGGTCCTCTCAGGCCGTGCCCCGGGCAGTATGCCCACGACCCTGCTGGATTATTTCCCGGAGGATTTTCTGCTGTTTGTGGATGAGAGCCATGTCACCCTGCCACAGGTGCGGGCCATGTACGGCGGAGACTACGCCCGCAAGAAAACGCTGGTGGAGTATGGCTTCCGCCTGCCCTCGGCGTTCGACAACCGCCCGCTGAAGTTTGAGGAAGTGGAGTCCAAGCTCAACCAGATGATCTTTGTCTCGGCCACCCCGGGCGAGTATGAGCGCCAGAACAGCACCCAGGTGGCTCAGCAGGTCATCCGGCCCACCGGTCTGCTGGACCCGGTCATCTCGGTGCGCCCGGTGGAGGGGCAGGTGACCGATCTGCTGGGTGAGATCAATGCCCGGATCGAGCGCCAGGAGCGGGTGCTTGTGACCACCCTGACCAAGAAGATGGCCGAGGACCTGACGGATTACTTCACCGAGCAGGGCATCAAAGTCAAATATATGCACCACGAGGTGGATACTTTTGAGCGAATGGAGATCATCAAAGACCTGCGCCTTGGCTCCATCGACGTGGTGGTGGGCATCAACCTCCTGCGTGAGGGTCTGGACCTGCCCGAGGTGAGCCTGGTTGCCATCCTTGACGCGGACAAAGAGGGATTCCTCCGCAGCGAGACCAGCCTGATTCAGACCATTGGCCGCGCGGCCCGCAACGCCGAGGGCCTTGTCATTATGTACGCGGACGAGATCACCGACAGCATGGACCGCGCCATTACCGAGACAGAGCGCCGCCGCGCCATCCAGATGGCCTATAACAAGGAACACGGAATCGTGCCCAAAACCATCGTCAAGGCCATCCCGGACAGCATTGAGATCAGCGATAAGGCCGAGAACGCCAAAATGAATACCCGCCGGATGGGCAAGCTGGAGCGGGAGGCCGCCATTGACCGCCTGACCCGGGAGATGAAAGAGGCGGCCAAGTTGTTGGAGTTTGAGCACGCGGCGTTCCTGCGTGACCAGATCGACCGCCTGCGCCGGGGCGAGAACCCCACGGCAGATTCGTCCGCCGAACAGGAGCGGAAGCAGAACCACGCACAGACACAGAGAAGAGGGAGAAAATACCTTGGCAAACGATAAAATCATCATCAAAGGGGCCCGGGAGCACAACCTGAAAAATGTCAGCTTGACCCTCCCGCGGGAAAAGCTCATCGTCATGACCGGCCTGTCCGGCTCGGGCAAGTCCAGCCTGGCCTTTGATACCATTTACGCCGACGGCCAGCGCCGCTATGTCGAGAGCCTTTCCAGCTATGCCCGGATGTTCCTGGGCCGGATGGATAAGCCCGATGTGGACGAGATCACCGGCCTGTCTCCGGCCATTTCCATCGACCAGAAGACCACCAGCCACAACCCCCGTTCCACGGTGGGCACTGTGACCGAAATTTATGATTACCTCCGTCTGCTGTATGCCCGCATCGGCATCCCACACTGCCCGGTCTGCGGCAGGGTCATCAGCCAGCAGACCGTGGACGAGATGGTGGACGCCGTGCTCAAGCTGGAAGAGGGGACAAAGTTCCAGGTGCTGGCTCCGGTCGTCCGCCAGCGCAAGGGCACCCAGCAGAAAGAGCTGGACGCCGCCCGGCGGGGCGGCTATTCCCGCGTCCGGATCGACGGCAACCTCTATGATCTGGATGAGGAGATCAGCCTGGAAAAGAACGTCAAGCACACCGTGGAGATCGTGGTGGACCGTCTTGCCATCCGCAAGGGCATCCGGGGCCGTCTGGCGGACTCGCTGGAGACAGCTCTGGCACTGACGGGCGGCATCGCCGAGGTGGATGTCATCGGCGGCGAGTGCATGACGTTCAGCCAGAACTTTGCCTGCCCGGAGCACGGCATTTCCATCAGCGACCTTTCGCCCCGCCTGTTTTCGTTCAACAACCCGCTGGGTGCCTGCGAGAAGTGTACCGGTCTGGGCACTTTCATGCGGGTGGATGAGGAACGCATCCTGCCCAACCGCAATCTCTCCATCCGGGAGGGGGCCATCAAGGCCAGCGGCTGGTACTATGCCGAGGGCTCTGTGGCTGAGATGTATTATCTGGGCCTTGGCAAAAAGTACGGTTTCACGCTGGACACGCCCATCAAAGAGATGAGCACCGAGGCAATCAACGCCCTGCTCTACGGCACCAACGGCGAAAAAATCGAAATGCACCGCACCAATGAGTTTGGCAGCGGCGTCTACCATAATACGTTTGAGGGCATCGTGGAGAACCTGGAACGCCGCTTCCGGGAGACCAACAGCGAGTGGATGAAAGAGGAGATCGGCAGCTTCATGTCCGGTGTGGAGTGCCCGGACTGCCACGGCAAGCGCCTCAAGCCCATCGTGCTGGCGGTGACCATCGGTGGCAAGAACATCAGCGATTTCTGCGAAATGTCCATCCGGGATGAGCTGAACTTCATTGCGGAAAATGAACCGAACCTGACGGAGAAGCAGAAGCAGATCGGCGGCCAGATTCTCAAAGAAATCAAAAACCGGCTGCAGTTTTTGCAGAGCGTTGGTCTGGATTATCTCACCCTGGCCCGCGCGGCAGGCACTCTGTCCGGCGGCGAGAGCCAGCGCATCCGCCTGACGACCCAGATCGGCAGCGCCCTTTCCGGTGTGCTCTATGTGCTGGACGAGCCCTCCATCGGCCTCCATCAGCGGGACAACAACAAGCTCATTGCCACCCTGAAAAACCTGCGGGACCTGGGCAATACGGTTATCGTGGTGGAGCACGACGAGGATACCATGCGCAGTGCGGATTATATTGTGGATGTGGGCCCCGGCGCGGGCGTCCACGGCGGCGAGATCGTGGCGGCTGGCAGTGTGAAAGACATCTGCAAGGCCAAGCGGAGCATTACCGGCGACTATCTCTCGGGCCGTAAGCGCATTGCGGTCCCGGAGACCCGCCGCACCGGAAACGGCAACTTCCTCACGGTGAAAGGTGCACGGGAGAACAACCTGCGCAACATTGACGTGAAGTTCCCGCTGGGCGAGTTCATCTGCGTCACCGGCATTTCCGGCTCAGGCAAATCCAGCCTCATCAACGAGATCCTGTACAAGACGCTGGCCTGTGAGCTGAACGGAGCCCGCAGCCGGGCCGGAAAGTGCGATGGGGTAGAGGGGCTGGAGTTTGTCGATAAGGTCATTGGCATCGACCAGCAGCCCATCGGCCGCACGCCCCGCTCTAACCCGGCAACCTACACGGGCGTCTTCAACGATATCCGCACGGTCTTTTCCCAGACGCAGGACGCCAAGATGCGGGGCTATGGCCCGGGCCGGTTCAGCTTCAACGTCAAGGGCGGCCGCTGCGAGGCCTGTGAGGGCAACGGTATCCTGCAGATCGAGATGCACTTCCTGCCGGACGTCTACGTCCCCTGTGAGGTCTGCAAGGGCGCCCGCTACAACCGCGAGACGCTGGAAGTAAAGTATAAGGAAAAGACCATCTCTGACGTGCTGAACATGACGGTGGAGGAGGCTGTGGTCTTCTTTGCCAACCAGCCCAAGATCGCCCGGAAATTACAGACTCTGTTGGACGTGGGCCTTGGTTATGTGACCCTGGGCCAGAGCGCTACCACTCTCTCTGGCGGCGAGGCACAGCGTGTCAAGCTGGCCAATGAGCTGGCCCGCCGCAGCACCGGAAAGACAGTCTATATCCTCGATGAGCCCACCACCGGCCTCCACATTGCGGATGTCCACCGCCTCATTGAGGTGCTGCAGAAGCTGGTGGACGCGGGCAATACCGTCATTGTCATCGAGCACAACCTCGACCTCATCAAGTGCGCAGACCATATCATTGATCTGGGCCCCGAGGGCGGCAGTGCCGGCGGCCTCATCGTGGCCGAGGGCACCCCGGAAGAGGTGGCTGCAGTGCCAGAGAGCTTTACCGGCCAGTACCTGAAACCGCTGCTGGAAAAAGACAAACAGCTCCGTGCCGCAGAGGCAGAAAAATAATTGTGCGCACAAACGCCAAAAACCATACTTTTGCAAAAAAGTGGGAGAAAAATTTGGGAAAGTGGTTGACAAAAGGCCGCTCCATGCGTATAATATCTCATGTCGCCACGCTTCGGTAGGGAAGCGGAGCGCGATATCCGGGTGTAGCGCAGTTTTGGTAGCGCGCTTGAATGGGGTTCAAGAGGCCGTGAGTTCGATTCTCGCCACTCGGACCAAATAAAAACGATCCGAACGGTTTCTCGCAAGGGGAGCGGTTCGGATTGTTGCTATGGGCCTATAGCTCAGTTGGGAGAGCGTTCGGTTCGCATCCGAGAGGTCAAGGGTTCGAATCCCTCTAGGTCCACTTTTAGCAGCAGCGTAATTTTAACGCTGCTGCTTTTCTTTTGCGTGCACATAAGTCACACGCTGGCTTTGGGACCTAGAGGGATTCGAACAGCACGGCCCTGCCGCAGGCAGGGCAAGCAACCAGCCCAGTGCAACGGCGACGACCGCAGCCAGTGGCTGAAACAGGGAGGAGCTGTTGGGGCCGCGTTCTGATTTTTCAAAGCCCCGCCAAGGGGCTGCGGAAAAATCAGCTAACGCAACTCGTCGCTGTTGCTTCGTGCGCGGGTCCCAACCAGTAGGAATATCTACCGAGGAGACTTTCGTTTTTGCCGCATCGTTTTGTACGATGCGGCGTTTTTTATGTCCAAAAACCTTTGGCAGACCGTGCCGGGCTCCGAACCCTGAAGTCGGATGCGAACCGGGCGGCTTTTTTCACAGGCGCAGACGGCGCTGCTTTTGCCGGATTTATCCCCGGGCGTCCTGCCGGGTGGTGTGGAAGTACTCCTTGGGGGTCATGCCGTACTCCTTTTTGAAGGCGCGGAAAAAGTGGTTGTAACCGCCAAAGCCGCTGGTCTTGTACACCTCGGTGATGGGCAGCCCCTGCTCGATGAGGGTGCAGCAGCGGTCTAACCGCGCCTTTACGATATAGCGGTGCACCGTCTGCCCGGTCTGGCGTTTGAATTCCCGGGCAATATGTTCCCGGGAGACGAAAAACTCCTTTTCCAGCCGCTCCAGCGTCAGTTCCTCGGTAAGGTGCGCCTGAATAAACAAAAACACCTCGTCCAGCATCAGGTGGTGGCGGCTGACCGATGCGGTGCGGAACTCCGCATGGATGCAGGCACGCAGCGCCAGCACCACAAACATTTGCAAAATACCGTGCTCGAACACCGCTGCACCGAACTGGGTGCACTCCTGCGGGAGCATCAGCAGCTTCCGGGCAAGGTTTTTCAGCAGCATATAGATCTGGCTGTCCGGGCGCACAGCCACCTGCCGAAAGGGCACCACGTTGAAGCTTTTTTCAAGGTCGGTATCTGCGTCCGAAAGCTGCGCCAGCGTCTGGGGGGACAGCTGCACCCGAATAAGTTCCAGCGGGCCGTAAGCACCGGCGTATTCCAGTCTGCCGCCCTGACCGGGCTTGAAGATGATGAGATTCTGCTGCTGTGCGGGCAGCACCACCTCGCTGCATCGGAACACACCGCTGCCCCGCATGACCAGAAACAAATCATAATACGCGCCGGAATAAAATTCCCGGACGGCGCTCTGCTCAAAAAGATAACGCTTGGCTGTATAATTCACCAAAAAGTCCTCCATGAAACTGTCATGTGTAACAGATTGTTGCACACAACAGAAAAGTACAACTGTTATAATTGCATAATACATCAATTTGCGATAGTTTTCAATCATTTTTTGGATATGCATTGATGAAAAATTAACGTATAATGCAAACGTAGAAAAGAGACTTGTGCGAAAAGTCTCGTGGTTTCACTGTTTTTAAGGAGGATAAAACACAATGGACCAGAAAAAGACCATCCGACCCTTCTCCATGAAGGACAAGATCGGTTATACGCTGGGCGATCTGGGCTGCTGCTTCACCGAGCAGTACCGCGCCATGTATCTGTCGATCTTCTACACCCTGATCCTGCAGGTCAACCCCTTCCACGTGGGTATCCTGATGCTGATCACCAAGATCTGGGACGCCGTGAATGACCCCATCATCGGTGCCATCGTGGACTCCCGCAAGGCCACCAAGGGCGGCAAGTTCATCCCGTGGATCCGCGCTTTCTCCTTCCCCATGGCAGTGCTGTGCATACTTGGCTTTGTCAATGTAGGGAATATCAACTACGGCCTGCGTCTGGCCTACATGTTCGTCACCTACGTTCTGTACGAGGCGCTGTACACCTGCGTCAACGTGCCCTTCGGTACTCTGTCCAGCGTGATGACCGATGATGTCAGCCAGCGCACCGCACTGTCCCGCTACCGCAGCCTTGGCGGCACCATCTTCATGACCGTTATGGTCATGGTCGGCCCCCTGTTCCTGTATGTGGACAACCAGCCCGTGGCTGGCCGCTTCCTGATGCTGGCCTGCATCTGCGCTATGCTGGGTCTGCTGTGCCTGCAGATCACCTGCGTATGGTGCAAGGAGCGCGTGGAAGTGCCCGAGCGTCCGCAGGGCGAAAAGCTGAACTACCTGCATGTGCTCAAGGAGATCTCTCACAATAAGGCTCTGCTGGGCGTTATGTTCTTCAGCCTGACCGGCATGATCGGTGCTTCCGTGGTCAACGGTCTGAACACCTACCTGTATAAGGACTTCTTCGGCAACGTTAAAATTCAGGCTGTCTCCGGTATGCTGAGCGTGCTGTACGCTGTGCTGTCCTTTGCCATCACCCAGCCTCTGGCCAACAAGTTCGGCAAGAAGGAGTGGTGCTGCATGGGCGCCGGCTTTGCCGCCATCGTGTTCGGCATCCTGTTCTTCTTCCCCGTCCACAACCCCGTGGCCTTCATCGTCATCAACGGTATCTGCTATCTGGGCGCTTCCGGCATGCAGGTGCTGATCTGGGCTATGGTCAACGACGCCATCGACTACCACGAGCTGCAGACCGGCGAGCGCAACGAGGGCATCGTTTACTCCACCTACTCTTTCTTCCGCAAGCTTGCAAGCGCCATTTCCGGCAGCCTGTCCAGCTTTGTGCTGGGTGCCATCGGCTACAACGTTACCGCAGGCGCTGTGCAGACCGCAGGCGTTGTGAACGCCATCTGGAAGAGCTACACCGGCATCTACTTTCTGGGCTACGGCATTGCAGTTGCCATCCTGTTCTTTGTCTACCCCCTGACCAAGCAGAAGACTGCTGAGATGCTGACCGAGCTGAAGGCTCGCCGCGCCGCAAAGGAGAGCAAGTAAACCATGAAAATCTTACAGGTTCAGTTTAAAAACCGCAATGGCCACACCCTGCGCGGCATCGTGACCCTGCCCGACACCGAGGGCAAGGTACCCTTTGTGGTGCATCTGCACGGCTTTGCCGGCAGCTGCAGCGGCTACAAGTCCATGTACACCCATCTGTCCCGCGCTCTGGCAGCGCAGGGCATCGGCAGCGCCCGGTTCGATTTCTACGGCAACGGCGAGAGCGACGGCGAGTTCGAGGATATGAGCTTTGACGGCTTGCACACCGATGCACAGGATATCTTTGCATGGGCCGCTGAACAGCCCTATGTGGACAGCGAAAAGCTGTTCCTCTCCGGCCAGAGCATGGGCGGTTACATTGCTGCCTCCTGCGCACCGGTCATCCAGCCCCACGGCCTGATTTTGCTGTGCCCGGGCGCCGGGATGTGGTTCGGCTGCGCCCAGCGCGCCGACGGCATTATGCAGACCGGCAAGGACTACGCCGACATGGAGGGTCTGTGCTACAAGATGGCCTTTAACTACGAGATGGCAAAGCACCCCGACCCCTTTACCGAGGCCAAGGGCTACAACGGCCCGGTGCTGCTGCTGCGCGCCGACGATGACCGTCTGGTGGACGAGGGCACCTGCAACCGTTACGCACAGGTGTACACCGCACCCGATGTGGACACCATTGCAGGCGGCGGCCACAACTTTGCCACGCTGGCAGCCCGTGCCGCCGTGGAGGAAAAGACCGCAGCATTCATCAAAGCAAATCTGTAAAGCAAAGCGTATCTGCAAGGAGGTTTTCGTATGCAAAACGTGATTCTGCAGCCCATCGAGGTGGGCGGACAGACCTTTAAAAACCGCATCATGTTCCCCCCGCTGACCACCGGCTACGAGAAAAACGGCATGATCAGTGAGCAGGACATGGGCTTCTACACCCGTCTGGCAAAGGGCGGCGTGGGCTACATCGTTATGGGCGATGTGGCACCCATCAACAGCTTTTCTCCCACCCCCAAGCTGTTTGACGACAGCCAGATCCCTGCCTTCAAGGCACTGGCCGACAGCGTACACGCCTACGGCACCAAGCTGGGCGTCCAGCTCTTCCACCCGGAGTACGACGTGGACGCCATCAACAGCCTGTTCATGCAGAAGAAGTTTGACGAAATGCGTCAGCGCCTGCATCACGACATGATGTTCTTCACCGATGAGGTCAGCGAGGAGATGCTGATGGCCATCATCGATAAGATGTGCGCCTGCGCAGTGCGTGCACAGAAGGCCGGTGTGGACGTGATCCAGATCCACGGCGACCGCCTGAACGGTTGCCTGTGCTCCACCCGCATGAACCACCGCACCGATAAGTTCGGCGGCAGTCTGGAGAACCGCGTCCGCTTTGCCCGCATGCTGACCCGCGCCATCCGCAAGGCTGTGCCGGATATGGTCATCGACTACAAGCTGTCCATCGTCACCCCGCAGCGCGGCAAGGGCGGCATTGACGAAGCCGACGCCGTGCAGTTTGCCCAGTGGCTGGTAGAGGACGGCGTGGATATGCTCCACGTTGCGCAGGCCAACCACACCGGCAACATGGCCGACACCATTCCTCCCATGGGCGTACAGCCCTACGGCTTCTTCGTCAAAATCGCCGGGGACATCAAAAAGGCCGTCAATGTGCCGGTCAGCGCCGTGGGTCGTATCGTGGATGCCGAAATGGCTGCGCGTGTCATCGAGAGCGGCATGGCCGACATGGTTGCCATGGGTCGCCCGCTGCTGGCAGACCCCGACTGGGGCACCAAGATCGCTGCCGGGAAGGCCTGCGATATCCGCCGCTGCATCAGCTGCAACAAGGGCTGCACCGATGCCATCCAGAACCGTCAGTTCCTCTCCTGCGTGCTGAACGCGGAGAACGGCTACGAGAACACCCGCAGCATCCAGCCCGCAGCGCAGAAAAAGAAGATCGCCGTCCTCGGCGGCGGCCCTGCCGGTCTGGAAGCCGCCCGTGTGGCAGCGCTGCGCGGCCATGACGTGACCCTGTTTGAAAAGACCACCACTCTGGGCGGCCAGCTGAACATTGCCTGCGTACCTCCCCGCAAGGAGGAGATGCGCCGCGCCGCACAGGACCTGATCCACGCGGTCTGCAACGCCGGTGTGCACCTGTGCATGGGTCAGACCCGCACCGCAGAGCAGCTGAAGGATGCCGGTTTCGAGGCCGTCATCAACGCTGTGGGCGCACACAGCGCCGCACCCCGCATCCCCGGCATCGACAGCGTGAACGTTGCCGACGCTTGGAGGGTGCTGGCCGGTGAGCAGCAGGTGTACGGCACGGTTGCCGTCATCGGCGGCGGCATGGTGGGCTGCGAGACCGCAGAGTATCTGGCTGCCCGCGGCTGCAAAGTGTCCGTTATCGAGATGATGGACAAGATCGCCGCAGGCGAGAGCACCACCATTCTGCCCACCCTGCTGGAAAACTATAAGACCTACGGCGTGGAGCAGTACCCCAGCCACAAGGTCAAGGAGTTCCGCATGGACGCCGTCGTCTGCGAGAACAAGGACGGCGCAGAGGTGACCATCCCCTGCGATTACATCGTGCTGGCTATGGGCGCACGCTCCAACGAATTTGACGCTGCTGCGCTGGAAGCTGCCGGCATCCCGGTGTATTCCATTGGCGATGCCGCCGGCAAGGCTGCGGATATCTCCAACGCCATCCGCACCGGCTACGATACCGCCTGCCAGCTGTAAAACAAAAATATCGTTCTATTTGTGGGTCAGAAACGCCTATTGGCGCTTCTGACCCACTTTTTTTACCCTCTCAGGCGCTCCCGTGTCCGCTCTCCCAAGGGGAGAGCGGACACGCCCGGAAACTTTACGGGTCAGCCGGGAACTGTACCGCCACCGCTTAAGCTTTCACCCACCGGGGGAAGATATCGCGGAGCGCATTCAAAATCATCCCACATAAAAAGGCTGCTGCACAAAACCCTGTGCAGCAGCCTTAAATATTTTACGTTTACAACAGATCAGATGCTGAACTGCACGGCGCAGAAGGCGGCATAGATGCACAACAGTGCAATGCCCTGCGGGCGGCTCAGCTTGCCCTTGATCAGAGCGGGCAGGGTGAGCAGCAGCATCACGGCAAACATGACCGGGATATCCATCACCAGCGAGGCGTTCATGCCTGCGATGGTGGAGTTCTGCGGGATGCTGAAGGGTGCCAGCGTGACAGACACGCCGCTGACCAGCACTAGATTGAACACGTTTGCACCGATGACGTTGCCCAGCGACAGCGCGCCGTGCCCCTTGGCCAGCGAGGTGATGGCGGTGACCAGCTCCGGCAGCGAGGTGCCCAGTGCCACAAAGGTCAGCGCAATGACCGACTCCGGCACGCCCAGCGCCTGTGCGATGAGGGTGCCGTTGTCCACCAGCAGGTCAGCGCCCACAGCAATGAGCACTGCGCCGATGGCCAGCAGCCCCAACTCCTTGGCAAAGGAGCCTTCCTCAGCCTGCTCTTCCTCTTCCGGGGCGGGGGCATTTTTCATAGCCAGCACGTTGCACACGATGTAAGCCACGAACATGGCCAGCAGGATCAGGCCCACCGGGCGGGTGAAGGAGCCGGTGGTGTAGGCCACACCGGCATAGAAAGCGGCAGCCACAAAGAAGAAGGCCACCGGGGTGCGTAGGCTCTTGGGGTCAACCTTGCCCGGGCGCACCGCAATGGTGATGGCGGCGATCAGTGCAGCGTTGCAGATGACCGAGCCGATGGCGTTGCCGTAGGCGATCTCGCCATGACCGGTGAGGGCAGAGGTGGTGGACACCATGACCTCCGGCAGGGTGGTACCGATGGACACCACCGTGGCACCGATGAGCAGCTCCGGCACATGGAAGCGGCGGGCGATGCCGGTGGCACCGTCCACAAACCAGTCGCCGCCCTTGATCAGGCACAGCAGACCCACGATAAATAACAGAACAGGGATCAGCATAATATCTCTCCTTTTTAATAATAGCGGCAGAGGCACAAAAAAAGACCTTTATCACATCCAGCCCAAAACGGGAAAATGTGATAAAAGTCTCAAGCATCCGGTACTGCATCGGGCATTTCTACCGGGGGTGTCGCTGCAGCACAGCGCACCCGTTTTTCAACTAAAGTACGCCCCTTACTCCCTTTTATCCAGAGAATATTATACCTGTTTTCCAGCAAAAGCGCAAGGGAAAATAGCAGTACATGGACTGTACTGTGGTGTAGACATCATACTTTGAGAACATAATCAGCCTTTCTTCGCGTACTTTGCACGCAGTTCTTTCACGACCTGCTGATAGCTGGCCTGACCGCTGCCAATGCGATCAAGGTTGCTGCGTGTATCTTTGCTGATGGTCATGCCCTCAATGGCAAAGGTTCCATACACATTGCGGAGGTTGCTCTTGTGCTGGGCAGGGGTAGTATACTTGACACTCACGGTTGAGGCTCCTTTTAATCCACATGATACTATATAAAGTTTATCGTGTGTGCGTCCTCTTGTCAATCTATAACTTGATCTTCGTTAAAATATTGTATTGTAAAGGAACCTTAAAGAATGAACGGAAAATGTGAAAGGCTTGTGAAAAGACGGATCTCTGTAATCTAGATTGCTTTTTGAATACCATATAAAAAAGAAAGAGCCCGTTTCCGGACAAATTCGTTGGAAGCAGATTTGTTCGGAACGGACTCTTGTAGCCGATATGCAAAGTCATGAAACATATAAAATAGGAAAAGCGTCAAAAATCATCTTGGCCAGCGCTCTTTTCTGGGCATGAGTGGCGCAAATGGTACATGAGGATGCGTCTGGTACCAGTAAGCTGTGGTAGCGACATCATCCTGACGTTCAAAAAGACCTCCGTGACTGGCACCAATCTGCTGCAGAGTTACCTTAAGGTCCTTCTCAAAAAGGATAGGATCAAGAAGGTGCCAGCGGTAGAAGCTGCGTTGTGGCATCTGATCATCATTGTGGTAATCATTATGAAGGAAGGTATCGTGGCTAGAGTAGTAAGGATAGCCAAGATACGGAGTACAGTACTGATTTTCAACGGTTTGGCCATTTTGCTGTGTTGCAAAGCTCCATGCACCGCCGAAGTAATCTTCTGTTCCGGTTCCGCAAATAGTTGGATAATCCTTGTCTCCATCGATGTAGAATTTCATCTCACCTTCTCCGTACCAGTAGCGTTCGAGGCTGGTAAGCGCAAGATAAGTTCCAACGTACTGGCCTTTCCCTTTGATGTTGTCGAGGACAACGTAGTCTTTTGCCTTTTCCGTTATGCGCTGACGACGCCACTGGGCATGGAAATAGGCAGCATCCTCCGGAACCGTTGTCAGGCAATAGTCGATCTGATAAAAGAAGGCCGGAATCGGCTCATCACACTGATTTTCAATGGTAATACGGGCGTTTTTACGGAACGGCATCGGGAAATAGCTGTTGAAACCACGGGTCGGATTGACAGCAATCGGGACTGAGTTTACCTGGTAGGAAACACCGAAGCCGCAGCAGAAGAAATCGCCAAGCGGGCATTCAACGGATGGGAATTCCTCATCGTCCCAGTACATGCGCAGAACAAGATCCCGCAGAACATAACGGTTACGTTCACTGGTACGGTCTGTAACGGTGATCCAGATGTGCTGAATCATGCCTTCTCCCTGGATCTCACCAAGTGTTACGGTCTCTCCTGCTTCTATTTTCGGGATACACGGGGAACCTTTTCTGGACGGACCAAGATCGCTGTATGCCATGCCGCCTTTTCCTTTTTCTCCGTTCCGGTTTTCCCAGTTGATGGAACGGGACTGTCCGTTTTTCAGCCGGAAAATATTCTGTAAACCACAATCAAACATCATATATTCCTCCTACTCACAAATGAGCAATTGTCTTTTATGTTGAATTGAATTCATTCAAACAATTCCGCTTAACAGGTACAGTCTCCACCCATGTTCCAGTTGATTCCTTGAAGGGGATTGCTTGCAAAGTTGTTATTATTGTACACTTTTATTTGTATAAAAGCAATGTGCTACTGCCATAAATCTTTAGCACCACACTCATGAATGCATACAACACCCAGCGGGTACAGCGCAATCTTGGTGTTGTTACGCCAATGGAAAAGTGCCAGATGGCATTTGCTGCGTAAAAAATCTGCCAAGAGCAGTGCTCTTGGCAGCAAAATCTTATTTTATTTCATTGTACGCTTGAGGGGATGCGGTTCACCGCGCGGGATTTCCGGGAGGTGTACCGGGGACGGGAGATCTTCAAGCCGCAGAATCAGGCTTGCACAGCCCGGCCCGGATGCGCTATACTATCCTTGAGGTGATAACCATGCGCAGGAAATTCTGGCTGCTGGCGGCGGTCTGCCTGCTGGTCTGCCTGCTGGCGGGCTGCGGGAGCAAAGAACAGACTGTCACGCCGGATTTTGTGCTGACCTATGCGGACAACCAGCCCGCTGATTACCCCACCACCCAGGGCGCGGAGCGGTTTGCGGCGTTGGTCAAAGAGCGCACCGGGGGCAAGGTGGTCATTCAGGTCAAGTCCGGCGGGGAATACGGCACGGAGCAGGAAGTCTGGCAGCAGCTGTCCATTGGCGGCATTGATTTTGCCCGGCTCTCCCTCTCGGTGCTGGCAGCTGACCTGCCCAAGCTGAACGTGCTCCAGCTGCCCTGCCTTTATGAGGATGCCGCCCACATGTGGCGGGTGCTGGACGGGCCCATTGGGGAAGAGTTTCTGCGGGTGTTTGCAGAGCGGGATATGGTGGGCCTGAGCTGGTACGACGCGGGTGCTCGCTCGTTCTACTCCGACAAGTCCCTCCGCAGCCTGGAAGACCTGCAGGGCATGACCATCCGGGTGCAGGACGCCAATGTGGTCATTGATATGGTCAAGCTGCTGGGCGGTGACCCCGTGACACTGGCCTACAGTGACGTCTATGCCGCCTTTGAAACGGATAAAATTGATGCGGCCGAGAACAACTGGCCTGCCTACTTGGCCATGGAACACTACAAGGTGGCCCGGTATTATCTGGTGGACGAGCACAGCCGTGTGCCGGAAATTCAGCTGGCCAGCGGCAAGACCTGGGCAAAGCTGCCGGATGAATACCGCAGTGTCCTCCGGGAGTGTGCCCGGGAGTCCGCCCGGTATGAGCGGGAACTCTGGACCCAGCAGGAGGCCGCCGCCCGCAAGACGGTACTGGCCGCGGGCTGCCGGGAAATTCAGCTCTCGGACGAGGAAAAGGAATGCTTCCGCGAGCTGGTTCAGCCGCTGTATGAAAAATACGCTGGGCCGTATCTCGAACTGGTAAAGAAGATTCAACAAGGGTAAACGAAAAGGCTCTCTCTGCCGCGGCAGAAAGAGCCTTTTAAAAGATTGTTTTATGCCACCAGGCACCACAGCGGGGTGGTGATGAGGGAGAGCGCCGTGGAAACGGCCACGATGCAGGGATGCCGGATGGTCTTGAGGATAACGGCTTTCCGGTGAGCACGCTTTTCTTCCGGAGTGGTGGGGGCAGCCCCGGCACCTTGCATAAAGTAGCTCACGCCCACTGACCACATGGCCATCCGCTGGGGGATGAGGAAGATGGAGGTGAGCATCAGGCCCTCAGCACCAAAGATGCCCTCCGTGATACTTCTCCTCACTTTTGGACGCGGCCCCGTGTGTTGAGATTCTGATTCAAAGTATAAAAAATTCTTTGCCGCAAATCAAGGTTTTCACCATGCAACTTCCGGAGAAATGGTATGAAAGAACGGCATGATGTGCCCGCAAACGCCCCAAAAGCGGGTGTCTGGAGCGAAACTGCGGATTTCTCGGAAAACTTTCACAAAAGATGTCGCTTTTCTTTGGCAGATGTGCTATACTAACAATATCTATCAACCATTTGTGAAACAGCAGGGAGGAGAACATTCATGCAGCATGAAACCGTGATCGTGCTGGACTTTGGCGGCCAGTACAATCAGCTGATCGCGCGCCGTGTCCGCGAGAACAATGTCTACTGTGAAATCTATTCCTATAAGACCGACCTTGCCACCATCAAGGCCAAGAATCCCAAGGGCATCATCCTTACGGGCGGACCCAACAGCGTGTATCTGGAGGATTCGCCCACCATCGACCCCGAGATCTTCTCCTGGGGCGTGCCGGTGCTGGGAATCTGCTACGGCAGCCAGCTCATGATGCATCTGCTGGGCGGCCATGTCTGCCGCGCTCCGGAGCGTGAGTACGGCAAGACGGAAGTTTTTGTAGACAACAGCAGCAAGATGTTTGCGGACGTGCAGCCTTCCACCATCTGCTGGATGAGCCACAACGACTACATTGAGCAGGCAGCTCCGGACTTCAAGGTCACGGCGCACACCGTCAACTGCCCGGTGGCAGCTGCGGAAAACGAGGCCAAGGGCCTGTATGCTGTCCAGTTCCACCCGGAGGTGCTCCACACCGCTGAGGGCAAGAAGATGCTCCGCAACTTTGTGTACAATGTCTGCGGCTGCGTCGGCGACTGGAAGATGGACTCTTTTGTGGAGCACAATGTGCAAGCTCTGCGGGAGAAGATCGGCAGCGGAAAAGTGCTCTGCGCCCTGTCCGGCGGTGTCGATTCCTCCGTGTTGGCTGCCATGCTGGCCAAGGCCATCGGCAAGCAGCTGACCTGCGTCTTTGTGGACCACGGCCTGCTGCGCAAGAACGAGAAAGAGGAAGTCTGTGCCGTCTTTGGCCCGGGCAATGCCAACGGCTTTGATATCAACTTCATCTGCGTGGATGCCCGCGAGCGCTACTTCAGCAAGCTGGCAGGCGTCACCGAGCCGGAGCGCAAGCGGAAGATCATCGGCGAGGAGTTCATCCGTGTGTTCGAGGAAGAGGCCAAGAAGATCGGTAAGGTGGATTTCCTGGCACAGGGCACCATCTACCCGGATGTGGTCGAGAGCGGCCTGGGCGGCGAATCTGCCGTCATCAAGAGCCACCACAACGTTGGCGGCCTGCCCGACACCGTGGACTTCAAGGAGCTGGTAGAGCCCCTGCGCAACCTGTTCAAGGACGAAGTCCGTCAGGTTGGCCGTGAGCTGGGCCTGCCCGAGTATCTGGTGAGCCGTCAGCCGTTCCCCGGCCCCGGCCTGGGCATCCGCATCATCGGCGAAGTGACCCCCGAAAAGGTTGCCATCGTGCAGGATGCCGACGCCATCTGGCGCGAGGAAATCGCCAAGGCTGGCCTCGACAAGGAAATCAATCAGTATTACGCAGCTCTGACCAACATGCGCAGCGTGGGCGTCATGGGGGATGAACGCACCTATGATTACGCCGTGGCCCTGCGCGCCGTCACTACCACCGATTTCATGACTGCTGAGAGCTATAACATGCCCTGGGACGTCTTGGGTACTGTCACCAGCCGCATCGTCAATGAAGTCAAGCATGTCAATCGCGTCTTCTACGATTGCACCGGTAAACCGCCGGCAACGATCGAGCTCGAGTAATCCGCAAACCCTGAAAAGTATTGATGCAATGCAATATTTTGAGAGCCAAAAGACTCTGTGATACTGCTTTGATACTATCAGGCGATTATTCATAAAGAGAGACATGAGAATGCCCTCTGAGAAACGGTAAGTTTTTCAGAGGGCATTTTTGTGTCTTTTATTCTTTACGCCACTTTTTCTTCGGCTCGTACCGGCCGCAGCCGTCGGCAGTCTGAGGCCAGTTGAGCTTCCATTCCAGATACTCTTCCTTGGTGATCTCGCCCTCCCGGAGCTGCTTCTTGCGGAGCTGCCACTCCTTTAAGAACTCATCCAGCAGGCGATAGCGGAAGCTGACTGCCATGTGCTTTTCCGGGAAATCTGGGTCGGTGGTGTCTGTGACCTCGTAGAGCCGGGTGCCGGGGTAGTGCTCGTCCAGCTCGAACAGAGTGTACATCACATCCTCTGCGGCGTACAGGGTCGGCTCATAGAGGGAACGGTAGTTCACGTCCAGCACCTCCGCAATCTTGCGGAGCAACTCTTCTTTAGGAGTGCGGGTGTTGCTTTCGTATTGTGCGATACGGATGTCTGCGCTCTTCTCCTCAAACCCGATGGCAATGCCCAGTTCTTTCTGGGTCATACCTCGGAGGTTACGGGCACGTTTGATGCGGTCACCGACTGCCATGCGATTGCCTCCTGACTTAAACATATTTGTTGAACCCAGTATAGCACAGAAAAACAGGAGGTGCAATAGAAAATAAACAAAAAAGTTTAAGATTTTACCCGAAAACCTCTTGACTTAACGGAATGTGTTTAGTATAATGAGAACACAAAAAGATAAGCAAAAATGCTTAGTAAAATTGAATGACCGCCAAACTGACCCAAACCGCCAAGACCTTCCGAAAGGAAGCGAGCGCTCCGTAAGGGGACGGCACAGCACCGCAAAGGGGATATGCCTGCCGGAAGTCAGCGAGGATGAAGCGGCACCGAAACGAAACCGACAAGGAAAGGACAAAAAATGGCAAATAGCATTTTTATCAAGGCAGACGAGCTGGCAAAGGAGCTGGACATCTCGCAGGGTCTGGCGTACAAGATGATTGCCCAGTGGAACGAGGAACTGAGAGCCAAGGGCTACACGACCGTGGGAGGCCGTGTAAGCAGGAGGTACTATCAGGAGAAGATCTACGGGGCAGGAGAGGAGTGATAAGATGCCAGCCTACAAAGACAGCAGGCAAGGCACATGGTACGCTTCCTTCTACTTCGAGAACTGGCAAGGTGTGAAGCAGAAGAAGCTGAAACGGGGGTTTGCCACCAAGAAGGACGCTCTGGCGTGGGAGCGGGAGTTCCTTCTTCAGCAGGCGGCAGACCTGACCATGACATTTGAAGCCTTTGTGGAAATTTATATCACGGACAAAAAGAAGCGACTCCGGGAAAACACATGGTTTACCAAGGAGCATATCATCCGAACGAAAATCTTACCGTATTTCAAAGAAAAGCGGCTCAGCGAGATCAAGCCGCGGGATGTGATCGCATGGCAGAACGAGATGCTGAACTACCGGGACAAAAACGGCAAGGCCTACTCGCCGACCTACCTCAAGACGCTCCATGGACAGCTCAGTGCCATTCTGAACCACGCCGTCCGGTTCTACGGGCTGAAATCAAACGCAGCAGCCACAGCCGGGTGCATGGGGTCGGAAAAGCACAAGGAAATGCTTTTCTGGACAAAAGAAGAGTACCTCAAATTCGCAGAAGTCATGATGGACAAGCCGCAATCCTATTACGCTTTTGAGGTCCTCTACTGGTGTGGCATCCGGGAGGGCGAATTGCTGGCTCTGACCCCGGCAGACTTCGACTTGGACAAGGGGCTGCTCTCCATCACCAAATCCTATCAAAGGCTGAAAGGCCGGGATGTGATCACCGACCCGAAAACACCCAAGAGCGTCCGGGTCATCCAGATGCCGCAGTTTCTGACGGACGAGATCAGAGACTATCTGAAATCCCTCTACAAAGTCCAGCCAGACCAGCGAATCTTTGAGGTGACCAAGAGCTACCTGCACCACGAGATGGACAGGGGAGCCAAGGAGGCCGGGGTGAAGCGGATACGAATCCACGACCTACGGCACTCCCATGTGTCGCTGCTGATTGAAATGGGCTTCTCGGCTTTGGCAATCGCTGACCGGGTAGGGCATGAGAGTGTGGACATCACCTATAAGTACGCCCACCTCTTCCCCTCAAAGCAGCAGGAGATGGCGCAGAAGCTGGACATGGAACGAAAGGAAGGATGAAGATGGAACGAGTGCTCGACCAGCAAGGCCGCTGGCGGAACAAGGTGGTAGCCTTCCGAATGTCCCCGGAAGAGGACGAGGTTCTGGAAGCCAAAGTAAAGCTCTCCGGGCTGACCAAACAGGAGTATATCATCCGCCGCTTGACCGACCGGGAAATCACCGTGGTAGGCAACCCAAGGGTCTACAAAGCCCTGCGAGACCAGATGAGGCTGATCTATCAGGAATTGCAGCGGCTGGCCGTGGATGAAGAGGTTCCGCCGGACTTGCTGGAGACCCTGCAAATGGTAGCCCTGACGTTGAACGGACTTAAGGAGGAATGCGAATGACGGACAATAGAAAAACGACCGTACCGGGTGCATCTGTTGGCGCAGATGCGGTACAGTCGTCTGATAAAATTACCACCAATATTATAACAAATTCGGACAAGCAAATCAATCTGCAAGCCGCGAAAAAGTCAAACAATTTCGGGCTGAACACGATATCAATGACCGAACTGTACGACACGGTGTATCAACCTCGGAAACCCATCGTGAACGACTTGCTGTACAGTGGCACCTACCTCTTCGTAGGTGCGCCCAAGGTGGGCAAGTCCTTCTTCATGGGGCAGCTCGCCTACCATGTGGCGATGGGGCTTCCGCTGTGGGAGTACGAGGTGCATCAGGGCACCGTCCTCTACCTTGCATTGGAGGACGATTACGCCCGGCTGCAGCGGCGGCTCTCCCGGATGTTCGGGGTAGAGGAGACCAGCAATCTCTACTTCGCAACGCAAGCTAAGTCCGTGAGCGAGGGACTTGACCAGCAGTTGGAAGGATTCATCCGGGAGCACCCGGATGTACGGCTCATCATCATCGACACCCTGCAGAAGGTGCGGGAGATCGGCGGTGACCGATACAGCTACGCCAGCGACTACGAGATCGTGACCAAACTGAAAACTTTCAGCGACAGGTACGGCATCTGCCTGCTGGTGGTTCATCACACCCGGAAGATGGAAGCCGAGGACAGCTTTGATATGATCTCCGGCACCAACGGTCTGTTGGGTGCAGCGGATGGCGCGTTCATCATGCAGAAGAAGCGGCGCACGGACAACACCGCACTACTGGACATCGTGGGGCGTGACCAGCCGGATCAGGAGCTGATATTGGAGTTTGACCGGGAACGCTGCGTGTGGGAGTTTCAAGGAGCCGAAACGGAACTTTGGAAGCTGCCGCCCGACCCGCTTCTGGAAGCGGTGGCAAAGATGCTCAGCCCGGAACAGCCAGAGTGGAGCGGTACGCCCACGGAGCTGCTGGAACGTCTGTCTGGTGTGAGCATACAGGCAAACATCTTGACCCGGAAGCTGAACGTGAGTGCCGACAGGCTCTACAACGATTATGGAATTCGGTACGAAAGCAAGCGCACCCATGAGGGTAGAGTGGTCAAATTAACGCTGGAAAATTCTGGGGCGTGACGATTCGTGACGGTTGTGACGGTATTTTTGCTACTATGTAAAATACCGACACAATCGACACAACCGACACGGAATGGTGATAATGATGAAAAATGTGCAGATTTCACAGGAACTTTTCGTCGCCTTGCTGCATTATCATTTGAGCGGCGAAAATGAGTACGAAGAGGTCATTGAGCAGGGTCTGGAGCAAAAATTGGATGCGATGCTGCGGCATGAGCTGTATGCCCAGTACAAGACAGCACCCACCGAGGAACAGCGGGAGCAGGCTCGGCAGGAGTATCTGGACAGACGAGGCGTGCCAGAAAGCTTCCGCTGGTGAGCCCCTCTATTGGCAAAGTACAGGAGCGTGTCACGCTCCTGTGAATGCAATCACGCAGGAAGGTGGTGTTGGACCGGGCAGCGGCGAGGTACAGCGAAACCCCGTCCGCAGACGGAAGCCCCCGGCAGGGCGCAAAGGCATCTTTTGATGGACGGAACGTCTGTCAAAAGTGCTTTTGCGTTACTTTCGACGAAAGTAACAAAGCCTATGCCGTGTCCGGCACCAGTTACTTCCACAGAGAAAGGACGTGCGATTGAAAAGAACTATTTCCGCAATGCGGGGTCCCGGCTCCCTCAACCATAACCGGAGAAGTTTCACCGCTGAAAACGTAGACCCGGAGCGCAGCAGCCTGAATGTTGTGTACCGGGATGAACCGATTCAGAAGGTGTACCACGAACTGTTTGACGAGGCGGTGGAACGTTACAATGCCAAGCAGAAGCGCAAGGACCGCTGTATCAACGACTACTATGAGCACCTGCGGACAGGCAAGCAGGAAAAGCTCTTCCATGAGTTGATCGTCCAGATCGGCAACAAAGATGATATGGGTGTCTTGACCGAGAACGGCGCACTGGCAAAGGAACTGCTGGACGAGTATATGCAGGGCTTCCAAGAACGTAACCAGACACTGCGGGTGTTCGGAGCGTTCCTCCACATGGACGAAGCCACGCCCCATCTGCACATCGATTTTGTGCCGTATGTGTCTGGCTGGAAGGGCAAAGGACTGGAGACCAAGGTTTCCCTGAAGCAGGCTCTGAAGGCCTTGGGCTTTGCAGGTGGCTCCAAACGGGAATCCGAGCTGAACCAGTGGATCAACGCCGAGAAGGAGCAGATTGCTGCCGTGATGGAGAGGCACGGCATCGAGTGGGAACAGAAAAGCACCCACGAAGAGCACCTGTCTGTGCTGGACTTCAAAAAGCAGGAGCGCAGTAAAGAAGTGGCGGCTCTGGAAGCTGCCAAGCAGGAGTGCCAGACCGACCTGACTGAGATGCAGGAGCAGCTGGAAACGGTACAGACAGCCGTAGACGCTGCCGAGCAGCGGGTGCAGAAAGCGGAGCAGACCTACCAGAAGCAGAGCCGGGAGCTGAACAAGCTGGCTCCCATTATGGAAGGTTTGGAAAACCTGTCAGCGCAATACTCCCAGCGGCCAGAAGAATGGGTGCCAGAAGCAGCCACATTTGAGACCGCCAAGAGCTATCGGGAGAAGAAGGCCATGCCGCTGATCCAGAAGTTGGTGAAGGTACTCTTTGCCCTCCATCGGAAGTACTGGGAGGTCAAGGATGAGCGGGATAAGTATCTGCACTTCTATCAGGACGAGAAGAAAGCTACCCATCATCTAAGCCAGCGGCTGAAAGAGGTGAAGGCAGAAAATGAGCAGCTCTATGCGATGAAACGTGATTTCGGGCGAGTATGGAACTATTTCGGTGCCGAAAAGATGCAGCAGGTCATTGGGCTTATAAGGGAGCGGGAGCAGACCGCGGATAGAAGCCAGAAGAAGAACAGACAGAACAGCGTAGAACTGTAAGATAGGATAGCAGACCCCCGCCAGCGGATGTTGGCGGGGGTCTGTACATATAAGTGATATTTTACTCAAAAAGTTCCGGGGCAATATCCGTCAGAGCAAATCCGGGAATGTCTTTCTCGTCTTTGTAGGTGCCATCTTCAGCCAGAAACTCGACCTTTGCAAAGTCCGCAACTGGAATCTCAGATTCACAGACATACCAGTTCAGGTAGTCATTAGCGGTTTGTTTGAGGGTTGAGGCAACGCTGCGGTCAGCGTTGTACTTGTCGCAGAAAGTGCGCCAAGGCAGATACCGCCAGATTTTACCATTGGTCCTGATGGTAATGCGGCACATGATTTTGTCGTTGGACAGGCCGGTATTTTTGGCACCAGCATGGTCATTGGCAGTCAGCCAGACGACAGGGTGATAGTTTTCATATTTGTCAACGGATTTATAACCAATTTTCTGCCCATTAAAAAAGAGTGGTTCGTCATGGAGTGTGGCGTTGTCATATTTCAGATTGGAAGGTGTCAGAAGCAATTTCCCAGTTGCAAGAATCATCCGATACTTGATGAGGCTGGTGTAATGATACAGATTTTCGGGCAGTTTGGTCTTTTTCACTTTCATTTGTTTCCCTCCAAAACCGTAGATGCTTACTGATACGAAACACCGTCTGAGATGCAGATAGTGGACAAGATTGAAAAAAGTGTACACTATCTCGCTGAAAAATGCAATAGAAATTTTTATCGGCTTGCAATCACGGAAAAGCTGTGGTACGCTTTACTAGGATAGTATAAAGGGAAAGTATATCCTTTTTGGGAAAAACACCATGGTGTACCAATAGTGGTACATTTACTATGTTAAAATGAAAGAAAACAATGCGGGAATCTGCATTTGATGGAGGAAATAAAAATGGTAGACACCAAAAAAGAACAGGAACGCGAAGAGCTGCACCGTGCAATCTGGGCGATTGCGGATGATCTGCGCGGCGCAGTGGACGGGTGGGATTTCAAGAGCTACGTTCTCGGTACGATGTTCTACCGTTATATTTCGGAGAACATTGCCAGCTATATCAATCAGGGCGAAATTGATGCAGGCAACCCGGACTTCCGCTATGAAGATATGTCTGATGCAGAGGCAGAGCAGGCACGGGAAGGGCTGGTACAGGAAAAAGGGTTCTTCATCCTGCCCAGTGAGTTGTTCTGCAATGTGCGGGCAAAAGCAGCCAACGATGAAAACCTCAATGAAACGCTGGAAACAGTCTTCCGGCACATTGAGGAATCCGCAAAGGGCAGCTCCTCTGAGGGACAGTTTGCAGGGTTGTTCGATGATTACGATGTCAACAGCAATAAGCTGGGTGCGACTGTTGCCAAGCGCAATGAGAAGCTCGTGAAACTGCTGAACGGCGTGGCAGATATGAATCTTGGCGATGTGAAAGAGCATGACATTGATGCCTTTGGCGATGCCTATGAATACCTGATGACCATGTACGCCAGCAATGCGGGCAAGTCCGGCGGTGAGTTTTTTACGCCTGCCGATGTTTCGGAACTGCTGACCCGGCTGGGTACGGTAGGCAAGAAGGAAATCAACAAGGTCTATGATCCTGCCTGCGGTTCCGGTTCGCTGCTGCTGAAGGCAGAAAAGGTGCTGGGACGGGATGCCGTGCGCAACGGCTTCTTTGGGCAGGAAATCAACATCACAACATACAACCTGTGCCGCATCAATATGTTCCTGCACGACATTGAATTTGACAAATTCGACATTGCCTGTGAGGACACGCTGACAAATCCGCAGCACTGGGATGATGAACCCTTTGAGCTGATCGTATCGAATCCGCCGTACTCCATCAAGTGGGCCGGTGACGAAAATCCGCTGCTCATCAATGACCCGCGTTTTGCTCCAGCTGGTGTGCTGGCTCCGAAGAGCAAGGCAGACTTGGCCTTTATTATGCACTCGCTGGCATGGCTGGCTTCCAACGGTACGGCGGCAATCGTCTGTTTTCCCGGCATCATGTACCGTGGCGGTGCAGAGCAGAAGATCCGCAAGTATCTGGTGGACAACAACTTCATTGACTGCATCATCCAGTTGCCGAGCAACCTGTTCTTCGGCACCAGCATTGCAACTTGCATCATGGTGCTGAAAAAGGGCAAAACGGACAATAAGGTGCTGTTCATTGATGCTTCTTCCGAGTGCGTCAAGGTGACGAACAACAACAAACTCACCCCGGAGAACATTAACAAAATAGTGGACACCTTTGCACAGCGGGCAGAAGAAGCACACTTCTCCCATCTGGCAGAGTATTTCGAGGTGCAGGAAAATGACTATAATCTGTCGGTTTCCACTTATGTGGAAGCCAAGGATACCCGTGAGAAGATCGACATTGTAAAGCTGAACGCTGAAATTGCGCAAATCGTAGCACGAGAAAACGAACTGCGGGCCGCCATTGACCAGATCGTGGCAGAAATCGAGGGCTGAAATGGAAAACGAAAAGAAAGATTCTGCATTGGTACGTTCTTCTGCGGCGGAATACCTGACCTTTGTTGCCTCTACGGGCGAGGATAAGGACAGCATTGAGATGCGCTACGAGGATGAAAACATCTGGCTGACGCAAAAGATGATGGCGACCCTTTACGATGTGGGGCTTCCGACCATCAATGAGCATATCAAAAAGATTTATGCTGACCATGAGCAGGACGAAGCGGCAACTATTCGGAAATTCCGAATAGTTCAAAATGAGGGTGGCCGACAGGTTACTCGCAGCGTGAACCACTATAATCTGCAAATGATTATTGCGGTCGGCTTCAAGGTGAACAACCAGCGGGCGGTGCGGTTCCGTGTCTGGGCAAATCAGATCGTGGAGCAGTACACCATCAAGGGGTGGGCAATGGATGAGGAGCGCCTGAAAAACGGCGGCACAGTCCTGACCAAGAAATACTTTGAAGAGCAGTTGGAGCGCATCCGGGAGATTCGCATTTCGGAGCGCAACTTCTATCAGAAACTCACTGACATTTACGCTACTTCGCTGGATTATGACCGCAATGCGCTGACCACAAAAGAGTTCTTTGCGAAGGTACAGAACAAGATGCACTATGCCGTGCATCGCCATACGGCGGCAGAACTGATCTATGAGCGTGCCGATGCCGAAAAGCCGCACATGGGGCTTCACACATGGAAGGACGCTCCCAACGGCAAAATTAAAAAGAGCGATGTTTCGGTGGCGAAAAACTACCTGACCGAAGATGAAATGAAGTCCATGGAGCTGATTGTTTCGGCATACCTCGATTTGGCGGAAAACCGTGCCCGCCGTCATATCCCTATGACCATGGAGGACTGGGCCAAGCGGCTGGACATCTATTTGCAGGCGGATGATCTGGAAGTGCTGAAGGACGCAGGCAAAATCTCGGCACAGCTTGCAAAGATGCACGCCGAAACGGAGTTTGAAAAGTATCGTGTGGTGCAGGACAGACTTTACCAGAGCGATTTTGATAGGTACTTGGAGGAAACTATTGGTACAGAGTGACCTAGGTGGAGGCGAAAAGCTGTGGGAAAAATCAGAGAAAACGAGCCGCTACCCCCGCATACGAGATTGTCGTATGATGAATGTTACGCTAAACTGATTTTGGAAAAAATCTTTCCGAACAGATATGAAAATCTACAATTAAGCGATAAGCCAGATTTGAGAGATTTGAAACATAATATTGGTATAGAAGTGACCTCTGTAATTCCAAAAGAAGAGCGAGAGGCATTAAACTTAGCGGCTATGATGCCGTATGTGAACGAACAATCCCAAGAGCGTAGACGCAAGAGATTGAAAAAAATGGGATATCGCTACACGAAGTATGGGATGGCATATCCATCTGAATCCTATATGTATGATGGCGATTTCAATGATGTAAATATAAAAGACACTCCTTGTAAAAGATTTCTTGAAGCATATGAAGAAAAAATAAGAAAACTAAATAGTGGCAATTATGCGGAATTAGAAGGATATGATTTGTATGTTTACTCGGAAGAAGTTATTGATAGTTGGATGATTCCAAAGCTCATACAGGCAGTAAACTCTATCAATGTAGGAGTAAAGAAATATAGATATATCTATTTCGTTACGCTATGTGAAATACTAGTGTTTGATACAGAACATGACGAATGCGCAGGAATTGATATAGCTGGCGGAAGAAAACTTGATGGATTGGGAGAAAAAGCAAGGAAGATAGTTGAGGCTGGTGAAAAAAGATGAGTAAACTGGATGAACTGATTCGGGAACTTTGCCCGGATGGTGTTGAGTATAAGAGATTGGAAGAGTGTTGTACGCTTGTTAAAGGAAAAACCCCGATTCAGAAGGCTGAACCCGGAGAATATCCATTAGTTGTAACGACAAGTGAACGTAGAACGTGCAGTACATATCAATTTGATAAACCGACCGTTTGCATTCCACTAATTTCATCTCGGGGACATGGCGTAGCTAGCTTAAATAGTGTGTACTATCAAGAAGGAAAATTTGCACTTGGAAACATTCTTTGTGGAGTAACTCCGAACGATGAAGATTATCTTAGTGCAAAATTTCTGTTTGAGTATCTGAACTATAAAAAAGATACGTTACTTGTTCCGCTGATGAAAGGTGGAGCAAATGTGTCTATGACGGTAGATTCACTGAAAAGAGTGTCAGTACCGGTTCCACCAATGCAAGTTCAAAGTGAAATTGTAGGTATTTTGAATGGATTTACTAATCTTCTAATGGAGCTTACAGCGGAGCTTACAGCCAGAAAGACACAATATGGCTATTATAGGGATAAATTGTTGACTCCTAAGGATGATGTGGTTGTGGAAACACTTGGCAATATTTGCAGATTTGTGCGAGGCCCCTTTGGCGGAGCATTGAAAAAGGAAATATTTAAACCAACAGGTTATGCGGTTTATGAACAGCAACATGCTATATATCGCAAGCTGGAGTTTAGGTATTATATTGATAAGCAAAAATACGAGGAATTAAAGAGATTTGCAGTTCGTCCGGGGGAAATGATTGTTAGCTGTTCTGGAACGATTGGGAAAACATTTGTGATTCCTGAAAATGCGCCGGAAGGCGTGATAAATCAAGCGTTATTAAAATTAACCCCTACAAGTAGAATCAATGTTTTTTACTTGCAATACTTTTTTGATAACACAATATCAAAAATATTGAATAGTGTGGCAAGAGGCGGTGCAATAAAGAATGTTCCTTCGGTTGAAGAATTAAAAGCAATTAAAATTCCTATTCCAACATTAGAAGTACAGCAACGTTTAGTCGAAGTACTAGATAACTTTGAGAAGATTTGCTCTGACCTCAATATTGGCCTACCTGCTGAAATTGAAGCCCGGCAGAAGCAGTACGAGTATTACCGAGATAAGCTCTTGACATTTGCAGAAACTGGTAACACAATTTTGAGCAGAGCAGAGCAGAGCAGAGCAGAGCAGAGCAGAGCAGAGCAGAGCAGAGCACTGATTAAGCTCTTGCAGTATGTGTTTGGCTATGCGGTTGTTTCTCTGCAAGATGTAGTAAAGAACAGCTGCTCTGGCGGAACACCGAAAAAAGGCGTATCAGAATATTACGAGGACGGGAATATTCCTTGGCTGAGGACGCAGGAAGTGGTATTCCGGGATATTTGCAAGACGGAGTGCTTCATTACGGAGAGTGCAGTAAAAAATTCTGCGGCAAAGTGGATTCCAGAGAACTGCGTAATAGTTGCAATTTCGGGCGCGACTGCTGGAAGATGTGCAATTAATAAAATTCCGCTGACAACAAACCAGCATTGTTTGAATCTTGAAGTTGACCCGGAGATGGCGTTGTACAGATATGTGTATTACTGCATCTGTGCAAAGCAGGAAGAACTTCTTGCGAAAAAGGAGGGTGCACGTGGAGATTTGAACTCAACAAGAATTTTAAGTTTGCAAATTGATCTCCCATCGATTGAAAAACAAAAACGGATTGTTTCTATCCTTGATCGCTTTGATGCAATCTGCAATGATTTGACCAGCGGCCTGCCCGCGGAGATTGAGGCAAGGCAAAAGCAGTATGAGTATTATCGGGATAAGCTGTTGAGCTTTAAGGAGAGATTATGAAAATTAGAGATTTTGAATTAAAAGACCAAACGGTTTTGGAAATTGGAAAATTCGCGATTTTATGGAACTGGTTTGAAAAAGAATTTTGCCATAATGAATGTAATTATAAAGAACTTAAAAAGGTTGCCCCGTATGTGAAAATTGATTTTCAGAGTCAAAAAGATTTGGCAGAAGTATTTGAGCAAAGAAGGTTCTTGTTTGAACAGATGATTGAAGAATATGTAAGGACAGCATTATATCCGGATAACGCTAAAAGACCGAAAACAGAGCCGGAAGAGAGAAAAGCGATGGAAGGTTTTTTAGCTCAAAAAGAAGAGTATATAGTTCTTGGTTGCCTAATGTCAATTTACAGAATTCGTTGTAATATGATGCACGGCTTGAAAATTGTTGAGCAGTTGGACGATCAATATGAACTTTTTAAGGCGGTAAATGGAGTTCTTGAAAGTATAAGGTGATAGAAATGTCCTTTTTCAATATCGTTGCGGCTACCAATGAAGATACCGTTGCTGCCACCTATGAACCCTCCAAGGTGCGCTCTGACAGCTACCAAAGCGAGGCGGAACTGGAAAAAGAGTTTATCCGGCTGTTGTGCGAGCAGGGCTATACCTATCTGCCGCTGCATACCGAGGATGAACTGATTGCTAACCTCCGCAGCCAACTGGAAGAGCTGAACCACTACCAGTTTTCCGATACGGAGTGGCAGCAGTTTTTCAGTGATGTAATTGCCAACCCCAACGAGCATATTCCTGAAAAGACTCGGAAGATTCAGGAAGACAATGTGCAGGTATTGCACCGGGATGATGGCAGCTCCAAAAACATCACGCTGATCGACAAAAAGAACATCCACAACAACCGCCTGCAGGTCATCAACCAGTATGAAGTGAAGCAGGCAGACGGCGCACGGCATGATAACCGCTACGATGTGACGATTTTGGTCAACGGCTTTCCGCTGGTTCATGTGGAGCTAAAGCGGCGCGGGGTGGCCATCCGGGAGGCATTTAACCAAATCAACCGCTACCAGCGGGATTCGTTCTGGGCGGGCTGCGGTTTGTACGAGTATACGCAGATTTTCGTGATCTCCAACGGCACAAATACCAAGTACTACTCCAACAGCACCCGCTACAATGCCATCAAGGACGCCAAACACGGCAAGATCAAGAAGGAAAAGACCAGCAACAGCTTTGAATTTACCTCCTACTGGGCTGATGCGAACAACCGCGTGCTGACGGATCTGATCGACTTTACCCGGACATTCTTTGCAAAGCACACGATCCTGAGCGTACTGACCCGGTACTGCATCTTTACCTCAGAAAAGATGCTGATGGTGATGCGCCCATATCAGATCACGGCAACCGAGAGGATATTGAACCGCATCGAGATCGCCAACAACTACAAAAAGTATGGCAGCATCGAGGGCGGCGGCTACATTTGGCACACCACTGGCTCCGGCAAGACGCTGACCTCCTTCAAAACGGCACGGCTGGCATCGCAGTTGCCCTACATCGACAAGGTGCTGTTTGTGGTAGACCGCAAGGACTTGGACTACCAGACTATGAAAGAGTATGACCGCTTCGAGAAGGGAGCGGCAAACTCCAACACCAGCACCACGATTCTGAAACGCCAGTTGGAAAACCCGGAAGCGCATATCATCATTACCACCATCCAGAAGTTGGCGACCTTTATCAAGAAAAATCCGGGGCATGAAGTCTACCAGAAGCACGTTGTGATCATCTTTGACGAGTGCCACCGCAGCCAGTTCGGTGATATGCACGGTGCTATCGTTCACAACTTCAAAAAGTACTACCTGTTCGGTTTTACTGGAACGCCGATTTTTGCAGTCAACGCAGGAAGCTCCACCGATCCACGCTATTTCACCACAGCGCAGACGTTCGGCGACCAACTGCACACCTACACCATCGTGGATGCCATCAACGACAAGAATGTGCTGCCATTCCGTGTAGATTACATCAAGACGATGGATGCAGAGCCAGATATGGATGACAAGCAGGTTTGGGACATTGACCGGGAAAAGGCATTCATGGCTCCCAAGCGTATTTCGCTGGTGACCAAGTACATCCTTGACCACTTCGACCAGAAAACCTATCGGGGAGACAAATCGTATGAGTTTAATCTGCTGACGAATGTGGCAGAGGTGGCCTCTGTCCAGCGTGGTGCGGTGGAGGAAATCAAGCAAAAACAGCGCGTCAGCGGTTTTAATTCGATTTTCTGCGTGGCTTCTGTGCCGATGGCAAAGCTGTATTATCAGGAGTTCAAAAAACAGATGGCGGCAGACCCAACCAAGCGGCTGCGCATTGCTACCATTTACAGCTATGGAGCCAATGAAGCGGAAACGGATGGCATTCTGGACGAGGAAAACCCGGAAGATACCTCCAACCTCGACCAGAGCAGCCGGGATTTTCTGGACGCAGCCATTCAGGATTACAACGAGATGTTCCACACGAACTACTCCACCGATGGCGAACGTTTCCAGAATTACTATAAAGATGTATCGCTTCGCATGAAGAACAAGGAACTTGACCTGCTGATTGTGGTCAATATGTTCCTGACGGGCTTCGATGCCACGACCCTGAATACCCTTTGGGTGGACAAGAACCTGAAGATGCACGGTCTGATTCAGGCGTTCAGCCGGACAAACCGTATCCTGAACAGCATCAAGACCTTTGGCAATATCGTCTGCTTCCGCAACCTGCAAAAGCGGGTGGATGCGGCAATTTCGCTGTTTGGAGATAAAAATGCGGGTGGCATCGTTCTGTTGCGCAAATATGCGGACTACTACCACGGTTATACGGACGAGCAGGGAAAATACCATCAGGGCTATACGGATATGATCGATGACCTGACACAGAAGTTCCCGCTGACAGAGCCGCAGATCGTCGGAGAGCAGAACCAGAAGGACTTTATCGTGCTGTTTGGTGCACTGCTGCGGATGCGGAACTTGCTGTCCTCCTTTGATGATTTCAAGGGCAACGAGATGATCTCTGAACGGGATTTGCAGGACTATTTGGGCCGCTATCAGGATTTGCGGGACGAATGGCGCAACAAGAAGCACGATGAAACCAAAGAGGACATCACGGATGATGTGGTGTTCGAGGTGGAACTGATTCGGCAGGTCGAAATTAACATTGACTACATTCTGATGCTGGTCAAAAAGTACCATGACACCCATTGCGATGACAAAGAGGTGCTCATCACGATTCGCAAGGCGATTGATGCCAGCCCGGAACTGCGCAGCAAAAAGCAACTGATTGAAACCTTTATTGCAGGGGTCAACGATGTGGATGACGTGATGGCAGAGTGGAACACCTATGTGTCCGAACAGCGGGAGAAAGAGCTTGCAAAGATCATCCAAGAGGAAAAGCTGAAGGAGCCGGAGACACGCAAGTATCTGGCCAATGCGTTCCGTGATGGCGAAATCAAGACTGTTGGTACGGATATTGACAAGTTGATGCCGCCTGTTTCTCGCTTTGGCGGCGGTGGCCGTGCGCAGAAAAAGCAAGGCGTGATCGATAAACTGAAGAGCTTCTTTGATAAATTCTTTGGGATTGGTGGAAGTTCAATGGCAGAGGATGATAGCAAATAATATTTGATATTAGGAAAAATATCTGCTATAATATTCACAGAGATCCCGCTGGTTGTGTGATACTATCCTGATACTAAAAAATCAGCAAGCCACATCTACCACAACAATCTCATGGAAAAGTGAACATCCAAAGATAGATATACTAAACAAATCTGTTTAGTTGCAATTTGAACTTACCGAGCTCGAGTAATCGAAGAATAATTTGAAAGCCCCGGGAAGGTTCGAAAAATCGAAACTTTCCGGGGCTTTTTTGACTCGGCCCTAGAGGGAATGTTCCCGGCAACAGGCCAGCGGATGCGGGACAGTGCGGTTGGGTGACTTCAGTGCGCGCACGCCGCTCTGCTGTCTGGTACACAGCAGGGCGGTTTTTGATGTCTCTATATAAAAAATGAGAGGGCTCGCAAGTCCTCTCATTTTTGCGTATCCGGAAATCAAATTTTTCCCTCGCCGTCCAGTGCCTCTTCCAGCGTGTGCCAGGCCAGCACGGCGCACTTGACGCGGGCGGGGACATGGGCAATGCCCTGCAGGGCGGCCACGTCTTCCAGATCATCCAGCTGCTCCGGCGTGATTTTGCCCTTGATCATATCAAAATACAGGCCGATGAGGCGGCGGGCGTCCTCCACGGTGCGGCCCTTGACCAGGTCGATCATCAGGGAAGCAGAGGCCTGGGAGATGGCGCAGCCGGTGCCGATGAAGCCGGCATCCTCGATCTTTCCGTCCATGACCCGGAGCTGCAGGGTGATGTCATCGCCGCAGCTGGGGTTGACGCCCTCCAGGCTGTGGGTGGCACCCTCCACCGGGTGGCGGTTCTGTTTGCTGCGGCTGTTCTCGGTAATGATCTGTGTATAGAGCTCGTTCAGGTTCATAAGCCCATCACCTTTCGTACGTTTTCCAGATTATTCAGCAGGGCGTCCACATCTTCTTCCGTGTTGTAGAGGGCAAGACTTGCCCGGCAGCAGGAGCCGATGCCCAGGAAATCCATCAGGGGCTGGGCACAGTGGTGTCCAGCACGGATGGCCACACCGCCTGCATCCAGGATGGTGGCGACATCGTGAGGGTGGACATCCTGCACGTTGAACGACACCACGCCGAACCGCTTGTCCGCCACGGGCTCGCCGTAGACGGTCAGCCAGGGCATGGAGGCCATTCCCTTGAGCATTCGCTCCAGCAGGGCATGCTCGTGGGCCATCATGGCATCCCAGCCAATGGCGTCCATATAATCCAGTGCGGCTGCAAAGCCGACCTCACCGCCCACGTTCCGGGTGCCCGCCTCAAACTTGCGGGGGCCCTCGGCCCAGGTGGCCGTGTGCTCATGCACGGCACCGATCATGTCACCGCCGCTGAGGAACGGGGGCATCTTATCCAGCAGCTCCTTGCGGGCATAGAGGGCTCCCATGCCCATGGGGGCGTAGAGCTTGTGGGCGGAGCAGGCCGCAAAATCCACATCCAGCTTTTTGACATCAACGGGCATGTGCGGGGCGCTCTGGGCGCAGTCCAGCACCACCACAGCGCCCACCGCGTGGGCCCGTGCCACGATCTCTTCCACCGGGGCACGCAGGCCCAGCACGTTGGACACCATGCCGATGGCGACCAGTTTGGTCTTGGAAGTGATCTTTTTGTCCAGCTCCTCGGCGGTCAGGTGGCCGTCCGGGCCGGGGTAGAGGTACACGAGCTTGGCACCCGTTGCTTTCGCCACCCGCTGCCAGGGCACCAGATTGGAGTGGTGCTCGGCCACAGAGATCACGATTTCGTCGCCCTCATGCAGGAAATGCAGGCCATAACTATAGGCCACCAGATTCAGGGATTCGGTGGTGTTCTGGGTGAAGACGATCTCATCATCCTCGGCCCCAAAGAACCGCGCCACCCGGTGGCGGGCTCCTTCGTGGGCGTCGGTGGCACGCATGGCCAGCTCATACACGCCCCGGTGGGGGTTGGCATTGTCTTTCTGGTAGTAGTGCAGCACGGCATCCAGCACCTGTTGGGGGTGCTGGGTGGTGGCGGCGCTGTCCAGATAGACCAGCCGATTGCCGTTTTCGTCAGCGGCCAGAATGGGGAAATCTTTCACCCAAGGGTTGTTCTGTGTGGTCAGCATGTCTCATCCAGCCTCCTTGCTGCTTCGGCGCGTACTTCCTCCCGCAGAGCTTCCAGCGGGATCTTTTCAATGGCGGGGGCAAAGCGGGCGTCTACCATCAGGCGGCGGGCCTGGGCCTCGCTCAGGCCACGGGAGCGCAGATAGTAGAGTTTTGCTTCGTCCAGACGGCCAATGGAGGCCGCGTGCTGGCCCTCGACTTCTTCCTCTCCGCAGAGGATCAGGGGAGCGGTGCGGTTGCGGGCGTGGGGGCTGAAGAGCAGCACATCCTCGCTCTCATGGCCGACGCCCCGCTTGGCGCCCCGGCGGAAATCAATGGTGCCGCGCAGGATCTTATCGGCATTGCCGGTCAGGACGCCAGCGGTGTGCATCTCGCACAGGGTGTCCTTGGCAGTGTGGACGGAGACATCATTGTAATCCAGCACGGCATCCTCGCCGCCAAAATAGACGGCGTCCAGGTCATATTCACTTTTGGGAGTGCCCAGCATGGCGCGGGTGCCGCAGGCGGAAAGACTTCCGCCCAGCTCCACACGCACCTGCTCCACTTTGGCACCGGGGCCCTCTTCCACGGCCACGGCGTTCCAGCGGCGGGCCTTGCTGCCCAGCAGCTGAATCTGTACCAGTTTGACATGGGCACCCTCTCCGGTGCGGATGCGGGTGAGGGAAGCGGCCACACCGTTTTCGGCGTCGCCACGCACCACCTGCACCAGCGTCACGCTGCTGTGGGCTTTTGCGTCCAGCGAGAACACGCTCAGGGCCGTGGGGTGGGCGGCGTCCAGTGTGACTTCAAACTGGACGGGGTCGTTTACCTCCACGCCCTCGGCCACAGTGAGGGCCGAGCGGACATTGGCGTTCCCCAGCAAAAATGCATCGGTCTCTGCACCCATGCCGCTCTCGGCAAAGGTGGTAAAATCTTCTTCGGCTTCCCCCACACCGGCGGGCAGGGTAAAGGCAAGGTTCACCTCGCCCCAGTCGTCCGCCGGGACAGCGGGCAGTGCCGCCGCTTTGGGGGCGGAATTGACACCGCACTGGTTCCAGGTGGGGACAGGCAGGCGGTTCATGTTTAAATCATTCATCGTTCCCGGCCTCCTTTCAGCCAATGCTGCCTTTCATTTCCAGATGGATGAGGTTGTTCATCTCCACGGCGTACTCCACGGGCAACTCCTTGGCAATGGGCTCTGCAAAGCCGCCCACGATGAGGGCCCGGGCGTCCTCTTCCGAGAGGCCGCGGCTCATCAGGTAGAAGACGGCTTCCTCGCTGATGCGTCCGATCTTGGCCTCATGGCCCACATCCACGGCATCGCAGCGAATGTCCATTTCCGGAATGGTATCGGAGCGGGAGCGGTCATCCAGCATCAGGCTCTCGCAGGAGACAGCCGATTTGGAGCCCGTGGCATTGGGCAGCACGGTGACAGAGCTGCGGAAGTTGGAGACGCCGCCGTCCCGCGCAATGGATTTGGTGGTGATGTGGGAGCTGGTGTTGGGAGCAGCATGAACCACTTTTGCACCGGTGTCCAGATCCTGTCCGGCACCCGCAAAAGTGATGCCGGTAAACTCCATCCGGGCACCCTCGCCCGCCAGAATGCTCATGGGGTAGAGGCAGGAGGTGTGAGAGCCGAACGAGCCGGACACCCACTCGATGGTGCCGCCCTTTTCCACCTTGGCACGCTTGGTGTTCAAGTTGTACATGTTCTTGGACCAGTTCTCAATGGTGGAGTAGCGCACCCGGGCGTTCTCACCAACGTAGATCTCCACGCAGCCTGCGTGAAGGTTGGCTACATTATATTTAGGAGCGGAGCAGCCCTCAATGAAGTGGAGGTAAGCGCCCTTGTCCACAATAATTAAGGTGTGCTCAAACTGGCCGGCACCCGGCGCGTTGAGCCGGAAGTAGGACTGCAGCGGGATCTCCACACTGACACCCGCCGGGACATACACGAACGAGCCGCCGCTCCAGACCGCGCCGTGCAGGGCGGCAAACTTGTGGTCCGTAGGGGGCACCAGCTTCATAAAGTGGGTACGCACCATTTCGGCATAGGGGCCGTTGAGGGCGCTCTCAATATCGGTGTAAACCACGCCCTGTGCGGCCACCTCGGCCTTGACGTTGTGGTAGACCACTTCGGAGTCATACTGGGCACCCACACCAGCCAGCGAAGCCCGCTCGGCCTTGGGGATGCCCAGCCGCTCAAACGTGTTTTTGATGTCGTCGGGCACCTCGCTCCACTTGCCCCGCATCTCAGTCTTGGGGCGGACATAAGTGACGATATTGCTCATGTCCAGCCCCTCGATGGAGGGGCCCCAGTTCTGCACCGGCATGGAGTTGTAGATGCGCAGGCTCTTCTGGCGGAAAATGCGCATCCACTCGGGGTCATTCTTTTCCTCGGAAATCTTCTCGACGATCTCCGGGGTCAGGCCGGAATTGACCTCAAAGGCAGCGTTGGGCTTGTCCTTGATGTCGTAAATGCTGCGGTCCACCTCGGCAACGTCGGTCTTTTCTGTTTCAAAGGCTCTCATTTGGCTTCGTCCTCCTTCAGCGCGCGGAAGCCCTCCTCGATGATCTCATTGACCAGGCTTCCGTCGCCGGTGCGCACGATGTGGGCGTCGTCCAGCACATGGACGTAGTCCACATGCAGGCCCTCCAGGATTTTGGCGTTGTGGGTGATGATGATCAGGGCGTTGTCCTTGTTGTGGTAAGCGCGCACGCCCTGTGCCACCGTCTTCACGGCATCCACGTCCAGGCCGGAGTCCGTCTCGTCCAGCAGGGCCAGAGAGGGTTTGAGCATCAGCAGCTGCAAAATCTCACTCTTCTTCTTCTCGCCGCCGGAGAAGCCCACATTCAAATAGCGGTCGGCATAGCTCTCATCCATGCCCAGCGCTTCCATCTGCTGGGCCAGCTCCTTACGGAACGCAAACACTTTGACGGGCTTGCCGGTAATGGCGTTCTGGGCCGTGCGCAGGAAATTCTCCAGCGTGATGCCGGGGATCTCTTCGGGGGTCTGGAACGAGAGGAACATGCCCAGCTTTGCCCGCACATCGGCAGGCTCGTGGGTCACATCCTGACCCTTGAAAATGATCTGGCCGCGGGTAACGGTATAACGGGGGTCGCCCATCAGGGCGCTCATCAGGGTGGATTTACCGGCACCGTTGTGGCCCATCAGAACATGGGTCTCACCGGGATAAATGGTCAGGTTCAAACCGTCCAGAAGCACTTTCTGCTCCTCGCCTACGGTAACCTGCAGATCTTTGACTTCCAGCAGGGGACTGCTCATGGAATACACCTCCAAATGATATCAGGGACTGCATGGCTTGGGATTGAATCCCGAGTGATGCGGTAGGATTACTCTCTGGCCTTATACTATACCACTTCGCTATGGATTTCAAGCCCTGTCAAAATTTGTTAACACTCTTTGGCATTCGGTACAAGAAAAAAAGAGCCCGGTGCAGGCGGTTTGTGCAGGGTGGCAGAGGGCGAAAACGCCTGAGGCAAACGTATGGCAAAAGATTTTTGTTCGCCATCCTTTTTCATCATTTTGCCGTTTTTGTCGCTTGCTTTTTAAAAAAAGTTGGGTTAATATTACATTTGTACAAATTTTGTCTGCTTTTCTTTTGCAAATTCACAAATAGGAGGCACCCTATGAAGAAACTGTCACGGCTGCAAAAGGCCGTATCAGCTGCCGAAGAACCGCGCGGCCCGGGGATACTCACCCAGGCCCCAATTTGCCGAGAGGAGGGAACACGATGACCGAGCAGGAACAGCCCAAAAACGATTTTATGCACAAGCTCGCGCTGCAAATTGTTGAGCGGCGCAACCTTGTGTTCCTCATCGTCATTCTGGGGGCCGTCTTCACCATCTTCTCCCGCAGCTGGGTCAAGGTGGAAAGCGACCTGACCACCTATCTGCCCAAGACCAGCGAGACCCGCATGGGCCTGGACATTATGGAGAAAGAGTTTACCACCTACGGTTCTGCCGATGTCATGGTGGCAAACATCACGCCGGACGAGGCAGACCAGCTGAACGACGAGCTGGCGGGCCTCAGGGGCATCCAGATGATCGAGTACGATGATACCACCGCCCATTATAATAATGTATCGGCGCTGTACTCCATCACATTCGATTACCCCGAGGACGACGACCAGTGCCTGGAAACGCTGGAAAGCGTCAAGGAGTACCTGAAAGACTACGATATCTACGTTTCCACCTCGCTGGGCAATACGCAGGAGGAGACGATTGAGCGTGAAGTCAATGTCATCATGGTGTATGTTGCCATCATCATTGTGGTTGTGCTGATCTTCACCTCCCAGACCTATGCGGAAGTTCCCGTGCTGCTGCTCACTTTCGTGGTGGGCATGATCCTCAACATGGGCACCAACTTCCTGCTGGGCACCATCTCGTTCGTTTCCAACTCGGTCACGAACATTCTGCAGCTGGCCCTTTCGCTGGACTACGCCATCATCTTCTGCAACCATTTTAAAGAAGAACACGAGACCCTGCCCTTGAAAGAGGCGGTCATCGAGTCGCTGGCCAAGAGTATCCCGGAAATCAGTTCCAGCTCCCTGACCACCATCGGCGGTCTGGTGGCCATGCTGTTCATGCAGTTCAAGATCGGCCCGGATATGGCCATCTGCCTGATCAAGGCCATCCTGTTCTCCATGCTGTCGGTCTTCGTGGTCATGCCCGGCCTGCTGATGCTGTTTGGCCCTTACATGAGCAAGACCAAGCACCGCAACTTTGTGCCCAAGATCTCGTTCGTGGGCCGCTATGCTTACAAAACCCGCAAGATCGTTCCCATCGTCTTTGCAGTGGTGCTGGTGTTTGCCTACCATTTCCAGACACAGTGCCCCTACGCCTATGGCTACGGCCCGATCAAGACGCCAGTGCTGAATGAGACGCAGATCGCCGATAACATGATCGACGAAAACTTTACCAAGTCCAACCTGGTGGCTCTCGTCGTACCAAAGAACGACGATTACCGGGTGGAAGCAGCCATGATCAAAGAACTGGAAAGCCACGATGAGGTGGACCACACCCGCGGCCTTTCCAACATCGAGGCCATGGACGGCTACATGCTGGAAGACCGGCTCACTTCCCGCCAGTTCTCTGAGATGGCGGGCCTGGATTACGAGCTGGCCCAAGTGGTCTACACAGGCTACGCGTTGGAAAATGATGAGTACGGCCAGGTCATTGGCAACTTCTCCAACTACAGTGTGCCGCTCATTGATATGTTCCTCTACGTCTGTGACGAGGTCGATTCCGGCATTGTCAGCCTGGACCAGGATCAGATCGACGACCTGCATGATGCCCAGACCCAGATGCTGAGCGCAAAGGCCCAGCTGCAGGGCGCGGATTACAACCGTATTCTGGTCTACCTGAACCCCAGCCTCCAGAGCGGGGATGAAATGTATGAGTTCACGGACCAGATGCGCACCATCGCCCGGAAGTATTACCCGGACGGCGACATCTATCTGGCGGGCGACGCCACCAACGAGTACGACTTCCAGAAGTCGTTTGCCATCGACAACATCGTGGTCAGCGTGGTCTCCGTGCTGATCGTCCTGATCGTCCTGCTGTTCACGTTCCAGTCAGTGGCAATGCCCATCCTGCTGATCCTCGTCATCGAGGGCGCGATCTGGGTCAACTTCTCCGTCCCTGCGTTTATCCACACGCCGCTGTACTTCATGGGCTACCTGATCGTCAGCTCCATCCAGATGGGTGCAAACATCGATTACGCCATCGTCATTGCAACCCGCTACAACGAGCTGCGGGATAAGATGGACCATAAGACGGCCATGATCGAGACGCTGAACTTTGCGTTCCCCACCATCCTCACCTCCGGCACCATCATGACGGTGGCCGGTACCCTGATCGGTCAGATGACGTCCGATGCCTGCATCGTGGGCATCGGCCAGTGCCTGGGCCGCGGTACCATCATCTCCATCTTCCTGGTGCTGTTCGTCCTGCCGCAGATCCTGCTGGTGGGCGGCAAGCTGGTGGATAAAACTTCGTTCTCCATGCATCATGTGGTGCTGCACACCAACACGGCCAGCGGCCGGGTGCGTGTCAATGGCATGGTGCAGGGCGAGGTGAACGGCTCCGTGGCCGGTACCATGAACGCCATTGTGGATGGAAACGTACATCTTACCGTTCTTTCTGGTAAAATCTCACAGGAGGTGCAGGATGAAAACGACTCCCATGCGGACGAATGAGTCTGCGGCGGGCAGCACCCGGCTGCTGCACCGCCTGACCGCTGCGCTGCTGGCACTGGTGCTGGCGGCTTCGGCGGCGCTGCCGGTATTTGCGGCCGACACCGCGCCGACGGATACCATTTACATCAACAGTGTTTCGGACCTGCTGGCCTTTGCCGACAAATGCGGCTTTGATCAGTGGTCCAAAGGCAAGACCGTGATCCTGCAGGAAGACCTCTCGCTGGAGGATACGGAGTGGGCCCCCGTTGCGTCGTTCAGCGGCGCGTTCAAGGGCAACGGCCACACCATCTCGGATGTCAGCCTCGTGGGGGCTTATTCTCCAGCCGGCTTCTTCGGCATCCTGGAAGAGGGCGGATCCATTCAGGACCTTACCATCAAGGGTGTGGTCAATCCCGCTGGTACCCAGAAGACCGCAGGCGGTCTGGTGGGCACCAACTACGGCACCATCATCAACTGCACGTTCTCCGGTGCTGTCCACGGCGAGGAGGAGGCGGGCGGTCTGGTGGGCCGCAATGAGACGAGCGGAACCATCGACCACAGCACCTCCCGTGCCATGGTCAGCGGTGCGTATGCCACCGGCGGCATCGTGGGCTACAACCTCGGTGTCATCACCGGCTGCACCAATGTGGGTGCCGTCAACTCCGAGTATCAGGAGTCCGCCCTCGATATGGAGGGCCTCCCGGCCACCCTGCTGGAGCTGGTCAAGAAAGATATGGGCGATGACCTGAGCAATAACATCTCCAATGTCTCCTCGGATACCGGCGGCATTGCAGGCCGCTCCTCCGGCCTGATTCTCAGCAGTGCCAACGCGGGCGACGTGGGCTATGCCCATGTAGGCTATAACGTGGGCGGCATCGTGGGCCGGACCGATGGCCTGATCTCCGGCTGTGTCAACCAGGGCCTGGTACAGGGCCGCAAGGACGTGGGCGGCATTGCCGGCCAGGCAGAGCCCTATGTGGAGCTGGACCTGGACCAGAGCACCATCAACCGTCTGCGCACCGAGCTGGACACGCTGCACACCATGGTTAACGGCGCGGCCGATGACATGGACGGCAGCACCAGCCTCCTCAATACCGACCTCAACACCCTGAACTCTCAGATGGACACTGCCGTGCAGGCAGCCCGCCGTCTGCAGGAGCAGGGAGGCGATTACTTTGACGAAGTGGCGGACGAGGTAGACCGCACGGGCGACCTCATCTCCGATACATTTACCCGGCTGGAGCCCGTGATGGACACGGGTGTCGACGCACTGGATCAGATGACCACCGCCGTGGGCCAGCTCAAGTGGGTCACCGCGGAGATGGCAGCCGAGATGCTGACCGCCTCCACGGCACTGGCCAAGGCTTCTTCCGGCGCGCACAAGGCCAGCGACGCGCTGGATTCCAGCAAACAGGGTCTGGAGCAGATCAGCAAGGGCCTGGACGACCTGATCGCCTCGCTGCCGGGCAAGGATGACAGCGGCCTGAGCAGCGCCATCAGCACCATTCTGGGCGGCTATTCCAGCGTGTCCGGTGACGCGGTGGACGATCACATCAAAACAGCCATCTCCCTGCTGCAGGTAGCGAATTCCGCCATGAGCATCCTCTCGTTGGGTTCCGGCATGAGCGGCCAGATGAAGCTGCTGACCACCGGCCTGGGTCTGCTGCGGAGCGCCACGCTGCTGGCTGATGACGGCCAGCTGGCTTCCGCCGGCAAGCAGGTCACCCGCGCCGTGGGCAATATGGCAGGCCTGGCCACGCAGATCGGCGCGCTGCTGGGCAACACCGCCAACCTCGTTTCGGAGCAGGGCAATCCCCAGATGGCCTCTGCCCTTACCAGCATGTCCGGCGCGCTTGGCAATGTGAGCGACCAGCTGGGCAATCTGGAAGATATTCTGGATAAGCTGGGCTTCAACACCGGCAACATCAGTTCCGGCAATGCCTCCATTCAGGCGGGTCTGGATTCCCTGAGCGATGCCGCACAGGATCTGGGCAAGGCTGCGGATGATTTTGACAAGTCTCTGGATATCCTCAAGACGGATTCCGCCCTCACCAGCGCAACGCTGGGCCACATGTCCGCCAGCCTCGGCATCATGGCGGAGGGTATGAGCGGCCTGACCAGCATGACCAGCCAGGCGGCGGATATCGTCCACTGGCTGGCGGAGCAGGATCCCATCCATGTGCCGCGCCCCTCTTCCGAGATGACCGCGACCAAGGATGAACTGTTTGACGCTGTGACGAACATGACCGACCAGATGAGCACCCTCAACCGGGATATGCTCTCGGCCAGCAACACCCTCACCAGCAACCTCCGCTCCATCAACGACCAGATCAATGTGGTCTCCAACCTGCTGCTGGATGCTGTGGAAGAGATCAGCGACCCCGGCAGCAAGAACATCTTTGAAGATGAGTCCGAGAACCTGACGGCCCAGAACGAGGGCAAGATCGAGGGCTGCACCAACCGCGGTACCGTGGAAGCCGACATGAATGTGGGAGGCATCGCGGGTACCATGGCGGTGGAAAACACCCTTGACCCCGAAGACGACGATAAGGATGAGAACCGTTCGCTCCTGCGCACCGAGTACACCGTCAGCGCGGTGGTCATGAACTGTGTCAACGAGGGCACCGTTACCTCCAAGAAAGAGGCGGCAGGCGGCATCTGCGGCGAGATGGATCTGGGCTACATCACGGGCTGCGAAGCTTACGGCAAAGTGGATGGCAACAACAAGGTGGGCGGCATTGCAGGCCGTTCCTCCGCAAAGCTGATCTCCAACTGGGCCAAGTGTGAGCTGACCGGCAGCAAGTACATTGGCGGCATCGTGGGCCAGGGCGCGGACAGTGTCCTGACCGGCAACAGCTGCATCATCAAGGATAACCGCGCCATGGTGGATATCCATGAGCCGGACGATGACGGGGATGACTCCGAAGTGGCCCTCTCCACGAGCAGCAGCAACACCGACGGTCAGTATTGGGGCGCCATTTCCGGCGGCCAGGATGGTACGTTCACGGGGAACCTGTTTGTCTCCGATACCCTGCGCGGCGTTGACCGCATCAGCCGTGCCGGTCAGGCAGAGCCCATTGATTACGATACCATGCGGGCACTGGAGGGCGCGCCCAAGGGCTTCCAGAAGCTGACGCTGACCTTTATGGCCGACGGCCACATCGTGGACCAGCGCACCTTTGCTTACGGTGCATCGTTTGCCGAGGCGGATTACCCCGAGCTGCCCCAGAAAGACGGTTACTTTGCCGAGTGGAGCACCCCGGTGCTGGATGACCTCCATCTGGACACCGTGGTCACGGCGCTGTACACCTCTTACACCCCGGCACTGAAGAGCATTGATGTCCGCATCAACGGCCGTCCGATCTTCTATGTAGATGGCCTGTTTGGCGGCTCCAATGCCCTGAGCGCTACCTCCCAGACGCCGTCCGGCGTGGCCAATGCCACCGAGCAGTGGCTGCTGGACTTCTCGGACGACGGGCAGGAGACCCACACCATCCGCTATCTGCCGCAGGGCAAGCAGGGCAGCGTCTATGTCCAGCAGGATGGCAAATGGATCAAAGTGCCTACCGATACCTTTGGCAGCTACATCACCTTTACGGCTGCCGGGACCGAGATCGTCATGGCCTTTGTGCCCAAGGGCATCCCGCTCTGGGAGCTCTGCGGCGGCACGGTAGCCGCGCTGCTGGTGGCAGCATTCCTCGCACGGAAGCTGATCCACAAGCGTAAGGCCCGTAAGGCCAAAAAGAACGCTGCCCCCGTGGAGGAACTGGATACGCCGATTGAATCGGATGACCAGAGCACCGAGCAGCACACCAAATAAAAACCAGCCCTTGGGCTGAAATGGAAAAGGCTCCGGGCCTGCCTCCCTGTGAAAGGGGAGTGCAGGCCCGGAGCCTTTTTTGCGGATACGGAAAACGTGTCAGACGCTCTTTTTGTAGACGATAAGGGAAACGATGGCGGAGAGCACTTCCGTGGCCCAGAACGCGTTCCAGACGCCCACAGGGCCAAACTGTCGGCAGAGCACCCAGGCCAGCGGCATGATGAAGACGATGTAGCGGCACAGGGAGATCACCAGCGACTGCGTGCCCTTGCCCAGACCCTCCAGCGCGCCGGAAGAGGTGGTGGAGATGGCGGAGATCACAAAGCCCAGGCAGATGATCCGCAGAGCAATTTTTCCGGCTTCCACCGTCTCCGGGGTAGAGGTAAAAAGCCGCATGAGAGGCTCCGAGGCCACCAGACAGCCAAGGGTGCCCGCTGCCATGATGGCGGCGCTCAGGATGAGGGTGATCTGGTAGAGCTGGCGTACCCGTTTGTGCTCCCCGGCACCGTAGTTGTAGCTGATGAGGGGACGCATTCCCTGCACGATGCCGTTGGCGGGCAGGTAGAGGAATGTCTGTAGTTTGTAGTAGATGCCCAGCACCACCACATAGCTGCCCGAGAACGCGGCCAGCAGGCTGTTGAGGAACGTGACCAGCAGAGAGGGAAGCGCCAGGTTGAGGATGGCCGGGATGCCGATGGAGTAGAGCCGGGTGTCCAGCTCTTTGTCCAGCTTCAGGCAGGCGCGGCGCAGCCGGACGGGCAGCTCCGTGGAAGCGTACACCACGAGGTAGACACCCGTGCTCAGTGCCTGGCCGATACCGGTGGCCAGCGCCGCGCCTGCAATGCCCATGGCAGGGAACGGCCCGATGCCAAAGATGAGCAGCGGGTCCAGGATGATGTTGCCCACACAGCCCACGATGAGGGCGACCATGGTCACTTTCATCCGGCCCACGGACTGGAAGATCTTCTCAAAAGCCAGGGAGGCCATGTTGACCGTGGCAAAGCCAAACACGATGTGGGAATAGGTCAGGCCCATGGAGAGCACTTCGGCATCCGTTGTAAAGCGCCCCAGGAAAGACGGCATGATGGCAATGGCAATGGCCGAGCCGAGGATGCCGTGCAGCAGGGAAAACGCCATGCCGTGGGTAGCGGCCTGATCGGCTTTTTCGTGCTCCCCGGCACCCAGGCAGAGGGCCACCAGTGCATTGATGCCGATGCCAAAGCCGATGGCAATGGCGTTGAGCAGGTTCTGCACCGGGAAGACCAGCGAGAGGGCCGTCATGGCGGATTCGTTGATGCGGGCCACAAACAGGCTGTCCACAATGTTGTACAGCGAGTTGACCAGCATGGAAATGACATTGGGCAGCGCCATGGACATCAAAAGCGGGAAGACCGGGCGCTCTTTCATAAAGGTGTTGTTCACGGAAGAGATCTCCTTTCATCGGGTGGGGGCTGCAGAGGTTTGGACGCAAAAAAGCCACACAATGGCTTTTGCACCATTGTGTGGCGAAAAATAGCTTGATACTGTAAAAATCCACACGATATTTTAGGAGCTTTAGAATATCACAGCCGAGGCGATTTGTCAAGAGGGCAGGGCGCTCAATCCTGCATGGTCAGGTTGCCGCCTGCGGAAAGGCCCTCTTTCACGCCTGCATCGGTATAGCTGTAGGTGCCGCCTTTCCGCGCTTCGCCTGCTTTCCAGGTGCCGCGGTAGGTGGTGCCGTTGGCCCAGGTGTAGGTGCCGCTGCCGTCCCGCAGGTCGGCGGCAAAGCTGCCGGAGAACTGATCCCCGTTGGCGTAATTCACCGTGCCGGAGCCGCTGCGCTGGCCATCGGCCCAGCTGCCCGTGTAGGTGCTGCCGTTGGCATACTTCATGGTACCGGAGCCGCTGGGCTGGCCGCCTGCAAAATTGCCGTCATAGCTGTTGCCGCTGGCGGTTTTCAGAGTACCTTTGCCCTCCAGTTTGCCGTCCGTAAAGGTGCCGGTATAGACATCGCCGTTGGGTTTGGTCAGGGTGCCGGTCTGCTTGGAGCCGTCCACCTTGCCCACAAACTTGCTGCCGTCGGCAAGGGTCAGCGTCTGGGTCACGTTTTCCGGGGCGGCAGAGCTGGCAGCAGCCTCCGAAGAAGCCGTGCTGGATGCACTGCTGGCCGAAGAAGCGGGCTTCTCCTCTTTTTTGCTGGAAGCGCTGGCGGCCTTGGAACTGCTGGCTGCACTGGATGCCGCCTTGGAAGAAGCCGCGCTGCTGGCGGGCTCCTCCTGCTTGGTGGAGGGAGCGCTGGCCGGAGCTTCGCTGGCGGCGGGGGAGGAGGCAGCAGCCTCACTGGAAGAAGCTGCTTCGCTCTCTGCCGCACTGGAAGCGGCTTCACGTTCCGATTCCGCGGCTTTGGAGCTGCTGGAAGTCTTGGCCGTTGCCGTGGGCAGGAAGAGCTCTTCCGCCGTCGGGGTACCCCGCAGGGTGAACTGATAGGCCAGCAGGCCGCCCAGGAACGCAACCGAGAGGACAGCCACCGGGAGCAGGGGGCCAAGCTTGACGGATCTTTTCTGGGCCGTGGGTTTGTAGACCGCCTGCGGTCCCTTGGGTGCATCGACGGTGCGTACCTTGCTCAGGTCCAGCTGGCCTGCCTGCAGGGCGGGGGCGTCGTCGGTTTTTTCAGGAGTGTCATCCACCGCGATCTCGATTTTGGTGGCATCGACCAGAGCCGCCCGGAATGCCTCCAGCGACGGCCAGCGGTCGGCTGCGTTCAGAGCAAGGCCTTTCTGGAGCACGTTGTTCAGCGCGTCCGGGATGTCGGGCAGGGTGCGAAGCGCTGCACCGTTCAGCCGGGCTTTGGCCGCCATGGGCAGGTGGCCGCTCAGAGCGCCGAACAGGCAGGCCGCGACCGGGTAGACCTGAGCAGCCGGGGTGCGGGCACTCCAGGCGTTCCAAAACTCCCAGGGCAGCAGCTGCGGGTTGGCGGCATCGGCGGCGTCCCACTCTTTCAGGGAGTGGGGCTTACCGCAGGAGAGCACTTCCCGGGCGTCTTTGCTCAGTACGATCTGCTCCGGGCAGACATCCAGATAGGTGGTTTCCGGGTCTGCCTGAGCCGAAATGGTTTGGATGGTCAGCAGCGTCAGGCGCACAGCGTCCTGCCAGGGCAGGGAACCGCCGTTTGCCGCAGCGTGCTGCGAAAATGTGAGTTGTTCCACGCTGGTTCCTCCAAAGGGTGATCAAAAAGCGGCTCAGCCGTAAAGCTGGCTCATCAGAGCCGCCCGCCGGGCGCTCTTCTGGCTCTTGTAACTGCTCATGGCCTGGTCTGCCAGGGCGGTGCTCTGGCCGTTGGCCTTGAGCACCGAGCGCATCTGGCTCACAATGCGGTTGACCTCACTGTCGCAGGAGGCCTGCAGGGCCGAGAGCTGGCCGGCTTTGGACATGCAGATGGCAATTTTGCGGCTGCGGGTCTGCTGCTCCGGCGGCAGAGATTTATACTCTGCCTTGGCGGAAGCAATGCAGGCATTCAGGCCGCCTTCCGCCCGGCCTTTCACGGCATAGAGCTGCTGGACCAGTGCCTTGACTTCGCCCTCATAGGCGGCCTCCGAGAGGCTGGCATTGCCGGAAGTGCCGGTGCTGCCGGAGACAGCACTGCTCTGGGCGGGCGTTTCTGCATCGGCCTGTGCCTCACGGGAAGCAGCGTCCGAAGAAGCTTCGCTCTCTGCAATGGCAGAAGCGGAAGTCTCGTCCGCAGGGGAGCGATTGGCCGCGCCGCCGCTCTGGGCGGCATCTGCCGTGGTGCCGACGGGCTCCATGGTGATGACGCCGGGCAGGTCGGCCAGTGCATCCAGGGTCAGCTCACCGCTGATGAGCTGGGAAAGTTCGGTATCCGAGATGGTGACCACCTCCCGCGTGCTGCTTTCGGCTTCCAGGATGGTCTCATCCAACGGAGCCGTGCGGGCCTTGATGTAATTGCTCACCGGCACGAGCCAGAAGCCGATCACGGCAGCCAGGACCGCGCCCACAGCCAGAAGCACGAGCTGAAAAATTTGTTTCTTTTGCATATACGTTACTTTTTAATTAGCCCAGGTAGCCCTTAACGTCTCTCCAGATGTGCCAGAAGCCGTAGAAATAGCCCAGGTGTGCAATGACACCCATGTCGTCCACGTTCTTGAACCAGTTGGCAATGGGAGTGAAAGAACTCTGCTTGGCGCTGTTCCAGATGGCGTTGCGGACGTCACTCTTGACGGTGTCACGCAGGAAGTCGCCGATGAAGTAGTTGAACAGCTTCTCGTACTGGACATCGCCGCTGCCGACGATGTAGGTCTTTTCTTCTTCGGGGATTACGGCATAAGCAACAGGATAGTTCATAATAAAATTCCTCTTTTTCAAAGTTTATAATAAAAATATCGGATTTTCAATCAAAGACAAAAGATGATCAAATCCACATGCCCAGCATCTTTTTGGGCTGGTGCGGGGAGATGATGTCCAGCTCCTGGTCGTCAAACAGCTCGTCACCGTTGCGGACGATCCGGTCAGCGATCTCAGTGCCCAGAGTCTTCTGCAGCATCTGGATGCCCTCCGCCATCCGGGGCGGGCGCTTGTCCGGGGAGTGGGTGTCCGTGGAGAGCACATGCACGAGCCCCCACGAGATGAATTTGCAGAGCTTCTTGCGGAGCTTTGCATCTTGCAGCAGGGCCCCGGCGTTGATCTGCGCGTAAGCACCGGCGGCCACCCACTCATACAGCAGGGTGGGGTCGTCCAGCACATAGGGGTAACGCTCAATGTGCGCGATCAGCGGCAGGATGCCCTGTTCCTGCAAAGCGTACAGGGTCTGCTTGATAAAATGAGGCTTATGGGTGGTGGGAAACTCAATGAGCATGTAGGCAGTGTCGCCCATGCAGAGGGCCTTGGCGTCCAGCTCACAGAGCTTGGGAGAAAAGTAAACTTCGCTGCCCAGCTTGAACCGGAAGTCCATCGGCTCTTCTTTCAGTGCCTCGGTCAGCCGCGCGTAGGCGGCTGCACGCTTTTCCAGAAAAGCTTCCACCGTGGTGCGCTCGCTGTTGAAATGGCTGGTGAACGCGATGTTGCGCACGCCGTCCTCATACTCCTTGTGGAGCAGCTCCAGCGAGACCGAGACATCTTTGGCACCGTCGTCAATACCGGGCAGGATATGGCAGTGCAGATCAGTCATGGTTCGTTACCCTTTCGGCTGGCTTTGCGTGCTTTCGCTTTTCCGGGCTTTGCGATGCCGCCGGATCCGTCTGGGGGGTACCGTAGGAGTAGCCGTAGCTATAATAGTTGTAAGCGTAGTTGGAGCCCTTGAGCGCCGTCTTGGCGTCATAGCGGGTCAGCACGGCACCCAGCACTTTTACGCCGGTGTCTTTCAGCTTCTTGACAGCGGCCTCCACGGACTCGGCCGGGGCGTAGCTGGAACGAACAACAAACAGAGCACCGTCCACCTGATTGCCGATGACCGCCGCGTCTGTCACCATGGAGATGGGAGGCGCGTCAAAGATGACATAATCAAAAGTGGCGCGCAGCTGCTGGATCATCTGCTGCATCCGGGCCGAGCCCAGCAGCTCCGAGGGGTTCGGAGGGGGCGTGCCGGCGGGCAGGAACGTGATCTTGAGCTGTTCCAGCCGCAGCAGAGCCTCTTCCAGCTTGCACTGGTTGGAGACAATATTGGAAACGCCTTTCACATTGTGACCGGCTTTCAGGTATTTGTGCAGCACGGGCTTGCGCAGGTCGCAGTCCACCAGGGCTACATTTTTGCCGTCTTCGGCCAGGGTCAGGGCCAGGTTGACCGAGACGTTGCTCTTGGCCTCTTCCGGCATGGTACTGGTGACCACAATGGCGCGGGCTCCGGTGGAGCTGGTCAGAAAGTTCAGGTTGGTGCGCAGGGATTTGTAAGCTTCCACATACGCAAAGGGCATTCCTTTCTGGGAGATCAGCTGCAGGGAGCGCTGGCCGGGGTCAGAGTTTTCAATTTTCGGTTTGAACGGATTCCACATCTTACATCACACCTCAGGGATAAAGCCCAAAACAGGGAGATCCAGCTTCTTCTGAACATCTTCGTCGTCTACAATGTAGTTGTGCAGCAGGTGGTTGACCACCAGCAGAGCGCAGGCCGCTACCATACCGGCCAGAGCGCAGAGCAGCATGGTCTTCTTGGTCTGGGGATAGACAGGCGTGGTGCCGATCTCCACGTCGCTCACTGCCTTGCAGGAGCCTGCCTCGACCTTTTCCACGATCACGTCCGGCGCGACCTCCGCGATCGTCTGCGCGATCTTGCCCGCCAGGCCCGGGTTCTCATTGGTCACCGTAATGGCCATGATCTGGGTGGAGTTGACGCTGCCCACCGTGATGCTGTCTGCCAGCTGGCTGTAGGTCATGTCCAGGCCCATCCGCTGGATGACATCGTTGAGCACGAGGTTGCTCTTGATGATGACTGCATAGGTGTCGATCATGTTTTTTGCCGAGGTGATGTTGTCAGTGCTCATGGTCGTCGTGTTATCCTGCCGGGTATTGACGATCATGTTGACGGACGCCTGATACCGGGGCGTCAGCGCGAACGTGCATACCAGAAAGCTGATCACCGCCGCCACAAGGCCCACCGCCACGATCTGCAGCACATGGCTCCACAAAAGCCGCAGCAGCTCGCTCAGGTCGATCACTTCTTCTTCCATTTCCATTTGTCTCATCGCCTTTCTCAGTTGAAATTACGTGGGAACATGCCTTTCGCCTCTCTAAAAATTGACGCAGAAAGACAAAGGCTCTAACACCCCATCTAATTTTAAACGGTATGTCCCCACAATTCAAGCAAAATTGGAAAAAAACCCGGAATATGCAAAAGATTGGCGAAATTTACAAACGGAAGTAAAACTCTGGCGATGATTTTGGAGCGGATACCGTGCAGGGGTGGAACAGAAGCCTGACCGGAGTTGTAAAATGCGGCTGCCTGACAGGAACAGAATTTCTCCGGGCAAAAAAGAACCCCTGCAACGGGTACCGGGGATATTCCGGCACAAATTGCAGGGGAAACGCGTTCGGCACTCAGCCGTAGAGTTTGCTGGTGAGGGAAGAGACCATTTCGCTCTTCTGGGCCTTGTAGGCAGCCAATGCCTCGTCGGCCAGGGCGGTGCTCTGGCCGTTCTGGGTCAGCAGGGCGCGCATCTGGTTTACGATGTCGTCCACCTCTTTGTCACAGGAAGCCTCCATGGCTTTCAGCTCACTGGCCTTGCCCATCACGATGGCGATTTTGCGGCTCTTGGTCTGCTTGGCGGCAGGCAGAGCCTTGTACTCTGCCGTGGCCGACTGGATGGTGTTGTTCAGGCCGCTCTCGGCCCGGGCCTTGACGGCGTAGAGCTGGTTGATGAGAGCCTGCAGCTGCTGCTCATACTCCGGCAGGGCAGTGGTGCTCCCCGTGCCGGGGTCAGCAGCCTCGGCGCGCTGCTGGGTCAGCTGCTCCAGTGTGGTGCTGCCGGAGACGAGTTCCTGCAGCTCGGAGGAGGTCAGGCTGCCCAGCACCTCGGTCTGCTGGCTGGCAGAGGGAGTCCCGGCGGAAGTGTCCTGCTGGGCGGTGCTCTGGGCAGGCTGCGTGGTCTGGGTGCTGCCCGATGCGGCGGAGCCGTCAGTCGTCTCGGAGCAGGCGGTTAGAGTCAGTGCCAGCACAGCGGTCAGTGCCAGCACGCAAAAACGATTGTTCTGTTTCATAAAACCCCTCGTAAAATCATATCCGATAAAATGGAAGCGATTGCCCGTTTACTGTACCACGTTTCACTGCCCTTGACAAGAGACGATTTTTACGCTGTGGATCGGTATGCACCGCTTGCGCATTCCCCATCTCTGTGGTATGATAAAAGCAGAGATCAGGCTCTGATCCCGCCGCGGGGCGGGCCGCTGTCCGGTGTGCTTCCGGACAGCGATTTGTTTGGTTTGCTGGTTAGCTCCTGCTAACAAAATGCCTAAATTTAAGCTGCTGCCTTTGTGCAATCTGCAAAAGCTGCGGCAGAGGCAAAAAATTCTTGGAGGTTTCGTCAGATGATCGAGACGATTTTAAAAGTAGATGGCATGATGTGCGGCATGTGCGAGAGCCATGTCAATGAGACGGTCCGCAAGGCGGCGGATGTCAAAAAGGTGACCTCTTCCCACACCAAGGGCGAGACGGTCATCCTCTCGGAGCAGGAGCTGGACATTGACGCCCTCAAGGCGGCCATTGCCGAGACAGGCTATACCGTCAAAGGTGCCCGGAGCCATCCCTATGAGAAAAAAGGTTTTTTGAGCTCGTTGTTCCATAAATAACCATCTTTCATTGCAGGAGGTGCGTTTCCATGAGGATCTTAGTGTACGGTGCAGGCGTGCAGGGCTGTGAGCTGGCCCACCGGCTGGCACAAAACGAGAAAAACACGGTGACTCTGCTGGCGCGGGGCGAGTGGAAAGAGCGAATCGACCAGAAAGGCCTCACCATCCGCCACTGGGCCCAGCTCAAAACGACTGTGGACCGTGTGCCGACCATTGAAACGCTGGCCCCGGAGGAAAGCTATGACATCGTGTTTGTCACGGTGCAGGCAGGCCAGCTGCCGGAGATCCTGCCCGTCCTCAAGCAGAACAAGAGCGAGTTTTTTGTGTTTGTGGGCAACCAGCCCCATGCTCGCTCTGTCCTGCAGGCCATGCAGCGCCCGGCGGATAAAATCGCGTTCGGCTTCCAGAACAACGGCGGACGCCGGGAGAACGGCCAGGTCATCAGTGTCCACGCGGGCATTGGCATGACGGTAGGCGGCGCGACAGCGCCGCTGTCCGGTACATTCCGCCAGCGGCTGCAGGCGGCGTTTGCGGGCGTCAAGTACAAGCTGACGTTCTACAGCGATATGGACGAGTGGCTCAAGTGCCACCTGGCCCTGATCCTGCCCGTGTGCTATGTCTGCTACGCCTGCAATGGCGACCTGACCAAGGCCACCGCCGAGCAGCGCAAGCTCATGCTCGACGCGGCGTGGGAGGGCTGCATGATGCTCAAGGCGGCAGGCGTCCCGGTAAACGACGCGGAGAACACCAGCTACTACGAGGCCTGCACCCCCGGCCGCAAAAAGATGGACAGAATGATGCTGATGATGACGAAAACGCCGCTGGGCCGCCTGTGTGCCAGCGACCACGCCATGCATGCCGTGGAAGAGATGCACTACCACGATGAGGCGTTTGAGGCCATCCGTGCCACTACCCGGACGGCGATGCCTGCCTGGGACACCCTGCGCAATGAGATGCCCAGCTGGAAGACCTTGCTGCTGCGGGCAAAGCATCGCGTATAAAAACTCAGAACCACAAAAGGGCAGGCCGCGCGCCTGCCCTTTTTGAGCGTTGCGGAAAAACGGGGAAAACTGTAAAATAAAAAGTTGATTCGTTTCCACGCGCTTGGCTGCACCCGCGCCGAAGAGGGCTGCCATTGCCAGACTGCCGAGAACACCACCCGGGAGGATCGTCCCATCAATCTCTTCCATCTTTCTTCACCAAATCTTAGCCAGCGAAAAATTCAAAAAGAACTCGCTTTATGTTAAAGTATAATCAATGTGGGCAGGAAAGTTTCGATTGGAACGATGCAAAAAGCGAATGGTAAAAATTTTTTGCCAAAATGCCGAAAAATGGGCTGCCACTTTTGGCAAATTCACAAAATGTTTAACTTTTTGCATCGAAATTACTATTTTTAACGTGTAAAATAAAACCTGCGGATTGAATGTCCCGCCCATTTGGTTTATAATACCCCCGTATGCGGGCCGGAGAGTGTTTCTTCGGCTCCTCCCTGTTTTTTGCCCCTGCACGCATCGGGGCAGGGCAGGGGAGCACGATCCTTCAAGGAGGAAAAACAACTGTGAGAGTAGGTCTTGACATCGGCAGCACCACCATCAAGTGCGTGGTGCTGGATGAAAACGATGCGCTGGTGTATTCGACATACGAGCGACACTATAGTCATATTCTGGAAAAGGCGCAGGAACTGCTGCGCCGCATTGATACCGAGCAGCTGCACGGGCAGACCGCCCTGCTCAGCATCTCCGGCTCGGCAGGCATGGGCCTGGCCGACAGCTGCAAGGTGCCCTTTGTGCAGGAGGTCTTCTCCACCCGTGTGGCTGTCAAGCGGTTTGTCCCCCGGACGGACTGCGTGATCGAGCTGGGCGGCGAGGATGCAAAGATCCTGTTCCTGACCAACGGCACCGAGGTGCGGATGAACGGCAGCTGTGCCGGCGGCACGGGTGCGTTCATCGATCAGATGGCAACGTTGCTGAAAATGAGCGCCGATGAGATGAACAAAGCAGCCGAGCAGGCACAGCGTACTTATACCATCGCTTCCCGCTGCGGCGTGTTTGCCAAGAGCGACGTCCAGCCCCTCATCAACCAGGGTGCCCGGACGGAAGATATCGCGGCCAGCATCTATAAGGCAGTGGTCAACCAGACCATTGCCGGCCTGGCACAGGGCCGCCCCATCCAGGGCAACATCCTGTATCTGGGCGGGCCGCTGACGTTCAGCACCGTGCTGCGCAAGAGCTTTGATGAAGCGCTGGGCGTAACGGGCACCTGCCCTGAGAACAGCCTGCTGTATGTGGCGCTGGGTGCCGCCCTTTACGCGGATAAGGCGTTCAACCTCTCGGAGGTGGCCAAGGCGCTGGATGAGTACGCCGCCACGGCAACCTATGCCAGTGAGCCGCCCCTCTTTGCCAACAAGGAAGAGTACGAGGCGTTCCATGCCCGGCACATGTCCCACAGCGTGCCCCGGGTGCCGTTCAGCGCCCAGTGCGGCCCGGTGCATATCGGCATCGACTCCGGCTCCACCACCGTCAAACTGGTGGTGGTGGACGAGAAGAGCCAGATCCTGTACACCAATTACCAGCCCAACCTCGGCAACCCGCTGCCTCTGATCCGGGAGCAGCTGCTCAAAATTTACAAGGAGCACCCGGGCCTGCAGGTGGCCAGTGTGACCACAACCGGCTATGGCGAGGAGCTGGTGAAAAACGCGTTCCGCTGTGATTACGGTCTGGTGGAAACGGTGGCCCACTTTACAGCCGCCAAATACTTTATGCCGGATGTCGATTTTATCATCGACATCGGCGGCCAGGATATGAAGTGCTTCAAGATCGAGGATGGTGCCATCAGCAACATCTTCCTGAACGAAGCCTGTTCTTCCGGCTGCGGCAGCTTTTTGCAGACCTTTGCCCAGGCGCTGGGGTATGACGTCAAGGAGTTTGCCGCTCTCGGCCTGTTTGCTGACCGCCCCGTGGATCTGGGCAGCCGCTGCACCGTGTTTATGAACAGCTCGGTCAAGCAGGCCCAGAAAGATGGTGCATCCATCCAGAACATTTCGGCCGGTCTGTCCATCAGCGTGGTCAAAAACGCGCTGTACAAGGTCATCCGCGCTTCCAGCCCCGAGGAGCTGGGCCGGAAGATCGTGGTGCAGGGCGGTACGTTCTATAACGAAGCCGTCCTCCGTGCCTTTGAAAAAGAAATGGGCGTCGAGGTCATCCGTCCCGACATCGCGGGCCTGATGGGCGCTTACGGTGCGGCACTGTTCGGTCTGCGCCAGAGCAAAAAGAACGGCAAAACGGTCTCCGATATGATGAGCCAGGCCGAGCTCAAGAACTTTGACCAGAAAGTGGTCAGCGTCAAGTGCGGCGGCTGCGGCAACCACTGCCAGCTCACCGTCAATACCTTTGCCGATGGCCGCAAATTCATCTCGGGCAACCGCTGCGATAAGCCGGTGACGGGCAAGAGTGAGGACAACAGCCTCAACCTTTACGCCTATAAGCAGCAGCTTCTGGCCAGCTACAAGCCGGTACCCGGCAAGCGTGGCTCCATCGGCATCCCGCTCTGCCTGGGCTTCTATGAGCTGCTGCCGTTCTGGTACGCGTTCTGGACCAAGCTTGGCTTTGCCGTCCACACCAGCCCGGTGTCCAGCCGCGGCCTCTATCTGGCCGGTCAGGCGACCATCCCCAGCGATACGGCCTGCTTCCCGGCCAAGCTCAGCCACGGCCACATCAAGGCCCTGAGCCAGATGCAGCTGGATGCCATCTTCTACCCCTGCCTGACCTACAATGTCGATGAGGGGCTGGGGGATAACCATTATAACTGCCCCGTGGTGGCTTACTACCCCGAGGTTCTGGCAGGCAACTGCCCGGAGCTGGAGGGCAAGAAGTTCATTTACGATTACGTCGGCATCCATCGCCCGAAAGATTTCGTCCACAAGATGGCGAAAAATGTTCTGCCCAAGTACTTCGGCGGCATCTCGGAGAAAGAGGTGCAGGAGGCAGCCGATGCAGCCTACGCTGAGTACGAGGCCCACATGGCAAAAATTCGGGTCAAGGGCAGCGAGATCATTGACGAAGCCCGCCGTCAGGGCAAACGGATCATCGTGCTGGCGGGCCGTCCGTATCATGTGGACCCGGAGGTCAACCACGGGATCGACCACCTCATCACCCGCCACGGCGCGGCAGTGGTCACCGAGGACAGCATTTCCAACCGGGTGGAGAAATTCCCCACCAGCGTCCTGAACCAGTGGACCTACCACAGCCGCCTGTATGCAGCGGCCAAGTACTGCACCACCCAGAAAGACATGGATCTGGTGCAGCTGGTTTCGTTCGGCTGCGGCGTGGACGCCATTACCACCGACGAGACCCGCGAGATCCTGCAGGAGGGCGGCAAGCTCTATACCCAGCTCAAGATCGATGAGATCACCAACCTTGGCGCGGTCAACATCCGCCTGCGCAGCCTGTTTGCTGCTCTGGATGAGCGCGATGAGGACAGGAGATAACCTATGGAATATCAATATCCAAAATTTACCCCGGAGATGAAGAAGACCCATACCATTCTCATCCCCAACATGGCCGTCACCCAGTTCCGGCTGCTGAAATATGCACTGGAATACGATGGCTACAAGTGCGAGATCCTGGGCAACTGCGGCAGCGCTGTGGCACAGCTGGGCCTGAAGTACGTCCACAACGATACCTGCTACCCGGCGCTGCTGGTCATCGGCCAGTTCCTGGATGCCCTGAACAGCGGCAAATATGATCTCGAACATACGGCCCTGCTCATCACCCAGACGGGCGGTGGCTGCCGTGCTTCCAACTACATCCACCTGCTGCGCAAGGCACTGGTCAAGGCAGGCTACCCGGAGATCCCGGTGGCCAGCCTGAACTTCTCGGGTCTGGAAAAAGACAGCGGCTTCCAGATGACTCTGCCGCTGGCCCGCCGCGCGCTGGCCTGCATCTTCTATGGCGATATGCTCTGCGCCCTGCGCAACCAGACCGCCCCCTATGAGAACGAAAAGGGGAGTGCGGACAAGCTGGTGGACAAGTGGGTGGAGCGTCTGGGCCGTGTCCTGCTGGCCGGCAAGGGCTTTACCGCCAAGGAGATGAAGCACACGTTCCCGCTCATCGCCCGCGAGTTTGCGGCCATCCCGGTTACCCGGGTGCCCAAGGTCAAGGTGGGCGTGGTCGGTGAAATTTACGTCAAGTACAGCCCGCTGGGCAACAACGACCTGCAGAAGTTCCTGGAGAGCCAGGACTGCGAAGTCAACTTCCCGGGTCTGATGGGCTTTGTGCAGTATTGTGCCTTTAACATGGGCGAAGATCATGTCCTGTACGGCGGCAAACTGGGCACCAAAGTGGTCATTGACCAGTTCCTCAATTATCTGGACGGCATTGAGCGCTCCATGCTCAAAGCCACGGCAGACGCCGGTTTCTACGCTCCCGGCCCCTTTAAGGAACTGGTGGAGAAGCCCAAGGGCGTTATCTCCCTCGGTGCCAAGATGGGCGAGGGCTGGCTGCTGACGGCGGAAATGATCGAGCTGGTGCAGGGCGGTTACGGCAACATCGTCTGTGCCCAGCCGTTCGGCTGCCTGCCCAACCACATTGTGGGCAAGGGCATGGTCAACAAGATCCGCGCCCTGTATCCTGCGTCCAACATCACCCCCATTGATTACGACCCCAGCGCCACCAAGGTCAACCAGGAAAACCGCATCAAGCTGATGCTGGCCGTGGCGAAGGAGCGGCTCAACAATCCGGTACAGGAGCCCGTCAAGCCCCTGACCGCGGAGGAGCTGGCAGGCGGCGCGCCCCGGCTGAGCCACGAGACGGCAAACGTCTGAGAAAGAGAGAGTACCAAAAGAGCAAAGCCGCCCGGCGTAAAAACCGGGCGGCTTTTGTAGTGTCAGAATCAGGCGATTACTGGAAATACGGATGCTGGTAGGGTGCGGGCTCCGGACCGCAGTAGAGGCCGTAGGCGTCGCAGATCCAGTAAGTGTCCCCCACAGGCACACGGCACCACTGGTGGCTGTACTGGTTCTCGTTGACATGCTCGTAGGGGATGCCCAGCACGTTCAGGCAGAGCCCGGTGGCACGGGTGCAGCCGGCACAGGAGGCAGAGCCCAGCACAAAATAGCCATAGGGATCATTGTAGTGGTCGGCGTCCATGGAGTAGCTCATGCCGCTGTCAAACCGTTCCCGCAGGGCCGCGGCAATGTAGGTCAGCTGCTCTTCGCGGCTACTGAGAGCTACGGGCAGCACCAGATTGACGGCTTCCTGATAGGCGGCCTGGTACTGCTCATCGGTCATCTTCTTTTTCAGGCTCTTGTAATTGGCTAGATCCTTGAGGGGGACAGGGGACCATACCAGCGCGATCTGCTCATTCGTCAGTTTCAGGCTATCACCGGCCTTCCCCCGGGCCGAGGGCTTGCGGCCCTCCGCCTGGCCGCTGGAAAGGTAATGCCGGAGCAGGGAGGCCTCGTCGGTGCCGCAGGCGGCCGCAACGTCCGGGTTGGTTTCAGCGTAGTAGGCCGCATCAAAAACAGAGGCCGCACAGGCTCCCACGCCCAGCTGGGCGGCCAGCAGCAGGGAAAGCCCCAACACCGCCGCGCGGCGGAAATGAGAAGAAAGATTCATAAAAATTCCTCCTTTGCAAAATACCGCAAAATAAGCTTTTGAGCTCAGTATACCACAAAAATGGCAAACGAAAAAGCCCGTTTTCCTGTGTCGGCAGGAAAACGGGCTTTGCTGATTGCTGATTATTTTGAAAGGGTTGGTTGATTTTTTAAATCAAAGATTAGTCGCTGACGTAGGGCATCAGAGCAACGTGACGAGCACGCTTGATAGCCACGGTCAGTGCGCGCTGATGATAAGCGCAAGTGCCGGTAACACGGCGGGGAATGATCTTTGCACGCTCAGAAACGTACTTACGCAGACGGGGCACGTCCTTGTAATCGATGGTGTCGATGCGATCGACACAGAAGCTGCAAACCTTCTTGCGGCCGCGGCGGATGGGGCGCGCGGGGCGAGAGCCTTCGGTTCTTTCAAAAGCCATTGCTTATTACCTCCTGTTGGATTTTTTACGGTAGACCGTTTTGTGTGTTAGAACGGCAGGTCATCGCTGTCATCAATCACAGCGAAATCATCTGCACTGCCGGATGAGTAGCTGGGAGCAGCCTCCACAGCAGCCGGACGGGCAGGGGCCTGGTTCTGGTAGGACGGAGCAGCGTTCTGATAGCTGCCGCCGCCTTGATTGTTGCTCTTGGGGCCTGCAAAGCTGATGTTGTTGGCAACGACCTCCACAGCGGTACGGTTGTTTCCGTTCTTATCCTGATACTGGCGGGTCTGCAGAGAGCCTTCAATGGCAATCAGACTGCCTTTCTGGAAATACTTGGAGACAAACTCGGCCTGCTGACGCCATGCGACGATGTCGATAAAATCGGCCTGACGCTGTTCACCCTGGCGGGCGAAGTTGCGGTCACATGCAATGCGGAAGCTGACCACATTGATACCACTCTGGGTGGTGCGGAGCTCAGGGTCGGCCACAAGGCGGCCCATGATGGCAACAACATTCAACATAATACGGACTCCTTTTTGGTCACGAAAAGATTACTCCTCGTGGGCAACGATCAGGCTGCGCATAACGCCTTCAGTGATCTTGTACACACGGTCCAGCTCAGCGGGGAAGCTGGGCTCGCTGGTGAAGTTGATCACGGTGTAGACGCCTTCCTCCTCGTCGTTGATGGGGTAGGCCAGACGGCGCTTGCCCCACTCGTCGATGGAATCGATCGTACCGTTAGCCTCGATCAGGGACTTGAACTTACCGACCAGAGCGGAAGTTGCCTCCTCGTCGAGAGCGGCGCTGGTAATCAGCATGGTTTCGTACTTTGCCATTTTGTAGCACCTCCTTTTGGACTTGAGGGCCTCAGGGTCCTGAGGCCAAGGGTACACGGAGCGCGGCATCGCGCTCCGTGCGGCGTGTCTGTTCAGACAGCAATTTATTATAGCAAGTACGGACGGAATTGTCAAGCGTTTTGTATCATAATTTTGCATAAAAATAGGGAAACCTGCACGATGCAATTTTTAACCGCCTTTTTGCCGGATTTTTGAAATTTGTTTTGATTTTAACAAACAAAAGCGTTATAATAAGGAACCGGCAGGGCAGGGAGGAGTGGTGCTCCACCGGCGCGCGGCCGGGCTGCCCTGCCGGAGTAAAAGTGTGTGAAAGAAGGTTAAATCCATGTATTCTGTCTTCCGGAACCTCGCCATCATCATGATCAGCGCCAAGTTTTTCGGGTTGGTGGCCCGCAAATGCAAAGCGCCGCAGGTGGTAGGCGAGATCATCGCGGGCCTGCTCATCGGGCCCTGTCTGCTCAACCTGGTGCACACCAGCGATACCATTGAGATCTTTGCGGAGATCGGCGTGGTGCTGCTGATGTTCACCACGGGCCTTGGCACCAATTTGAAAGAGCTGCTGCGGGCCGGCCCCATTGCGACCCTCGTCGCCTGTGTGGGCGTGGCGGTCCCGCTGGGCGGCGGTACGCTGCTGTACAGCTTGTTCTACGGTTTTTCTGCCGTGGGCAGCCCGGAGTTCTATAAGGCACTCTTTATCGGTACCATCATGACAGCCACCAGCGTGTCCATCACAGTGGCCACCCTGCAGGAGCTGGGCCATTTGAAGAGCTTTCTCGGGACCACCATCGTCAGTGCCGCTGTCATTGATGATGTCATCGGCATCGTGGTGCTGACCTGTGTGCTGGGGGCCAGCTCCGGCACGGGCACAGGCCTTGGCAAGGTGCTGCTGAACACGGTGCTTTTCTTTGTGGCAGCCATCATCATTGGTGTGGTGTGTCACCGTGCCATGAAGTGGTTGGACAACCGCAACCCCCACACCCAGCGTATCACCATCGTCAGCATGGCGTTCTGCTTTGCGATGGCCTATATTGCGGAGCAGTATTTCGGCATCGCGGATATCACTGGCGCGTACATTGCAGGCATCGTGCTCTGCTCCATTCAGGATGCCCCCTATGTGGAGCGCCGGGTGGATATCAGCAACTACACGCTGTTTGCGCCAGTCTTCTTCGCCAGTATCGGCCTGAAGACCGATATCAGCGGCCTGACGGCAGAAATCCTGCTGTTTAGCGTCTGCTTTGTGGTCATCGCCCTCATCACCAAGATCATCGGCTGCGGTCTGGCCGCAAAGCTCTGCCGCTTCAGCTGGGGCGATTCCCTCAAGGTGGGTGTCGGCATGATGACCCGCGGCGAGGTGGCCCTGATCGTGGCCCAGAAAGGCCTGGAGGTCGGCGTGGTGGACCCGGTCTATTTCACTGCCGTCATCCTGCTCATCGTGGTCTCCTCGGTCCTGACGCCGCTGGTGCTCAAGGCCCTCTTTACCAAAATGCCCCCGCAGCCTCACCCGAGCCAGGCATAACAGAAGCATAAGAAGAAGCATAAGAAAAAATCCTCCGACCCGTGTCGGAGGATTTTTTCGATATCAGAAATTTTACAGCGTCTTGCAGAACTCTTTCAGGTAAGCGCGGAATGCCTCGCCGATCTCCGGGTGCTGCAGGGCCAGCTCTACCTGAGCCTCCACGACCTTGAGCTTGTTGCCCATGTCGTAGTGCTTACCGGTGAACTCCACTGCCGTCATGCCGCCGTGGTTGCGGGCGTACTCGGCCATGGCGTCGGTCAGCTGGATCTCGCCGCCGGCACCGGGCTTGGTATGGGCGAGGATGTCATAAATCTCCGGGGTGAGCAGCACGCGGCCCAGGATGGAGTAGTTGCTGAACTCCTGGCCCTTTTTGGGCTTCTCGATCATGTCATCCACAAAGAAGTAGTTGTCGTGGATGGGGGTGGTCTTCAGGCTGCAGTAGCGGCTCACATCGGCCCAGGGCACCGCGCTGACACCGGCACAGGGGCGGCCAAACTCTTCGTAAGCACGGATGAGCTGGGCGCAGACCGGGTCTTCGCCCCAGATGACGTCGTCGCCGTAGAGGACCACGAACGGATCATCGCCCGTAAAGGCTTTGGCGACGCTGACAGCGTGGCCGAGGCCGAGAGTCTGCTTCTGGCGGACAAAGTAGATGTTGGCCATGTTGGCAATGCCAAGGCACTCTTCCAGCATCTTCTCCTTGCCAGGAGCGGCCAGCTTTTCCTCCAGCTCAGGGCTGCGGTCAAAGTGGTCTTCAATGATGCTCTGGTTGCGGCCCAGGATGATCAGAATATCGGTGATGCCAGAACGCACGGCTTCCTCCACCAGATACTGGATGGCAGGCTTGTCCACGATGGGGAGCATCCCCTTGGGCATTGCCTTGGTGGCGGGGAGCACGCGTGTGCCCAGACCCGCAGCCGGGATGACGGCTTTCGTGACTTTTTTCATGATTTGGACTCCTTCACAATTCTCTATAATGCGCAGCTGAGATCTCAGCCGGAAACGATGTCAAGCAGGGCCTGCATATTGGGTCCAAGCAACAGGGTGAAAGCGCTGCCCAGAACGAAGAGCAGAGCCAGGCTGCCAAACACGGCGGCCAGGCTGGTGCCGCCCTGTGCGCTAAGAACGGCCCGACGCTGCTCGGCATCCGGAAACTCGTTCTGGATGCGGCGGATGCGGGCGGCCGCGCTCTTGCGGTAGAGCCATTTGCCGTACATGCCCCGCAGCACCATCAGCAGAAAGCCCAGGAACGAGCACACCCGCGAGAGCATCAGCAAAGCTGAATTGCTCAGGCCGGGGGAGAGGCTGCTGCCGGTGATCTGCAGCATATCAATAAAGTAAGGGGCTGAGAGCAGCAGCTCGGCAAACAGGAAACCAAAGGCGGGCTTCCATGCCTTGCGGTAGAAGAAATAGAACGGGCCGAACAGCAGGGCGGAAAAGCTCATGGCAATCTTGCTGTGGGTCAGCTCCATCCGGCTGTAGGTCGTCATGTAAGACGGAGCCGAGCGGCCGATGTAGGCATTCCAGTCCTTGCAGGAGATGCCGTCCATCTGCTCTTCCTTGCCAAAGGCGGCCTGATAAGCCTCCTTGAGCGGGTCGGGCACATTGCCCTCCTCAAACTGGCGGTAGAAGCTGGCATAATCAAAATTCTGCTCTTCTTCCGCGCGGTCGTTGGGCTGCTCCGCACCCTCCGGGGGCAGCTTGGCCCCGCAGCAGCGGCAGTGTTCTTCGCTGCGCAGGGTGCGCTCGCCACAGCTGGGGCAGGTGCGCAGCTCATTTTCCTGGTACGGGAATTTCCATTCGTACCCTGCTGCGTGGGCCGGGCTGTGGATGCAGCGGCCCAGTTTCTCGTAACAGGTGCGGTGATAAGGCGCGCCGCAGTCGGGGCAGACAACGATGTCGTCCCGGAGGGTGAGCGGTTGGCCGCAGCCCTCACACGGGCAGCCATAATATTTCGGCATAAGTTCCTCCCATAAAATAAGGTAGTTGCTGTTATTATACTCCCCCAAAAGGGAAAAGAAAAGGTGAAAATCTTCAAATTTCCAGCATGATAGTAAATTTTCCCCTTTACTTTACCATGGATTCTCGGTATACTAATGAAGTATCTGTGTATAAACTGTATCTTTTACCGGTTTCAATATATAGGAGAGGACTAGACCATGATTACCACTGACGAACTGAAAGTGCAGCTGGCCGATTACGGTACCGCTGTCAAGGATCTGGAAGAGGCTCTGGCCATTGATGCTTCCCGCAAGCGTGTGCAGGAGCTGGAGCATACCATGTCCCGCCCCGGCTTTTACGATGACGCCGAGCTGAGCAAAAAGGTGTTTGACGAAGTCGGCGACCTGAAAGGCAAGCTGAATCGCTTTGAAAAACTGCAGGGCCTGTACGACGACGCCGAGACCATGCTGGTGATGCTGGACGAGGAGTACGACCCCGAGATGGTGCCCGAGGCGGAGGAAGCTGTCAATGCCGTGGGCAAGGCTGTGGACGAGCTGCAGCTGATGACCATGCTGAACGGCGAGTATGACCACAGCAACGCCATCCTGACGTTCCACGCCGGTACCGGCGGCACCGAGGCACAGGACTGGGCCGAGATGCTCTACCGTATGTACAACAAGTGGGCCGCTGCCCATGGCATGAGCGTGGAAGTGCTGGACTATCAGGACGGCGACGAGGCCGGCATGAAGAGCGCTTCCATGATGGTCAAGGGCGCAAACGCCTACGGCCTGCTCAAGAGCGAGAACGGCGTCCACCGTCTGGTGCGCGTCTCTCCGTTTGACGCCAACGCCCGCCGCCAGACCAGCTTCGCCTCGCTGGAAGTGATGCCTGAGCTGGACAACACCATCCAGGTGGACATCCGCCCCGAGGACATTGAGATGCAGGTCTACCGCTCCTCTGGTGCCGGCGGCCAGCACATCAACAAGACTTCTTCCGCGGTCCGTCTGATCCACAAGCCCACCGGCGTCGTGGTCAGCTGCCAGACCCAGCGCAGCCAGTTCCAGAACCGTGACTACGCGATGGAAATGCTGAAAGCGAAGCTGTATCAGATCGCAAAGCAGCAGCACATGGACAAGATCGAGGACATCAAGGGCGTCCAGAATGAGATCGCCTGGGGCCACCAGATCCGCAGCTATGTCTTCATGCCCTATACCATGGTCAAGGATCACCGCACCAACTACGAGACCGGCAACGTCGATGCCGTGATGGACGGCGACCTCGACGGATTCATCTTCGCTTACCTGAAAGCCGCTTCCCGTGGCGAGCTGCAGGACACCTGATCCTCCCTGTAAATCACAAAACCGCTCATGCGTTCTTCACACGAAGACTGCATGGGCGGTTTTTCTGCTGTTTATGATTCAGTGTCCCGCTTTGCTGGGAATCTCCTGCAACTCAAAACGGTACTCCTGGGGGCAATCCGGGTACTTTTCTTGATCCACCTTGCTCAAAAACATCTCCAGCGGGCGGAGCCAGAGCCCGCCGTCGCCGTAAAGCTTGCGGTAAATGACAAACGGGGCCCCGGTCTCGGAATCGTTGGCGACCCCCTCCACCAGATAATAGTCCCCTTTGAAGTGGCGGTATACCCGCCCGATCTGCAATTCACGCATGAGCAAAACTCCTTTAGGCTAGGTCTGCCAGAATATCCGGCCAGAGAGCTTCTTCCTGCCGCTGGGCCGCGAAGAAACAGTCCAGATACATTTTGTTGGCAGCGGCCAGAATGGTGCTGCGGAGGAGCCGTTTCTCGGTGGCGGCATCCACGGCGAGGTCCCGGATGGTGTTGCGCGCCCCGAACACAAAGGGCAGGCAGTTTTCCATCTCGTCGCAGAAGTAGTTATAGGCTTCCTCGGCGGTGCAGTGCGCGCGCTGCATCTGGAACAGCGCGTCGATGTTTTCCATCGAGAGCACGGTCTTGGAAACCGCAATATACATGAGAGAAGCAAGCTGCTCCCGGGTATACTTCTTTTTGACGGGGTGACTGATGATGCCTTTCTTCACATAGTTGCTCACCATGGAGGGGGTGAGCTCCACCCCGGGGAAATCCCGGAAATAGCCGTTGATGAACTGGACGGTCTGGTCCAGATACAGCCCCACCTGGGGCAGGTCACTGTACCGGGGCAGGGCAAAGCCTGCGGCACAGGCCGCAACGCGGCGGTTCAATTCCTGTTTCATGCTGTCAGTATAGCGCATTTTAAAATGAGGGTCAACGGGAAAACAAAAACTTTTTAAATAATTTTTGAAATCTGTTGACAGGTTTTTGAAAAACTGATATAGTGTTTTTACAACCAGAGAAAAACGCGGCAGACGTCCGCTTGTAAGATAGGGAGAATTGCTATGAAAACCAAGATCGTTGTGGACTCGGCTTCCAGCCTGTACGCATTGAAAGGTGTGGACTTTGCCTGCGTCCCGCTCAAGATCATCACTGACGATGCCGAATATTTAGACGATGGCACGCTGGATGCTGTGGGCATGGCCCGGACCCTGCGCACCTATAAGGGCAAAACGTCCACTTCCTGCCCCAATGTCAGCGATTGGCTGGCCGCCTATGAGGGGGCCGATGAGGTCTATGCCATCACCATCACGGGCACTCTCTCAGGCAGCTACAACGCGGCCCAGCTGGCGGCGGAGGAGTATCAGCAGGAGAACCCCGGCAAGCGGGTGTTCGTGCTGGACAGCCTTTCCACCGGCCCGGAGCAGTACCTGCTGGCGGAGCACCTGCAGAGCGAGCTTGCCGCCGGGCACGAGTTTGACGCCGTTTGTGAGGAGATGCTGCGCTACCACAAGCACACCCATCTGCTCTTTTCGTTGGAATCGCTGGCCAATCTGGCCCGCAATGGCCGGGTGAAGCCCGCCGTGGCCGCTGTGGCACGGATGCTGGGCATCCGGGTCATCGGGCAGGCGAGCGAGATCGGCGAGCTGGATGTTCTCTGCAAGACCCGCGGGGAGCACGGTGCTCTGGAGCGCATCGTGCTGGAGCTCAAGGGCCACGGCTACAACGGCGGCAAACTGCAGATCTCTCACTGCGACAACCCTGCGGCGGCCGAGCGCCTCAAGCACATGGTGCAGGCGGTCTTTGACGGGGCTGAGGTGACGGTGACGCCCTGCGGCGGCCTGTGCAGCTACTATGCAGAGCTGGGCGGCCTGCTGGTGGGCTATGAGGACGGCGAAGCCTGAGCTTGATAAAACTGAAAAAACGCGCTATACTATCTTCATTCCAGAGAAACTGACCGGGGAGAGAGGTGGCGCGGATGTTCTTTCGACTGCCGATCGTAAAATTTTTCAGCAGACTTCTCAACAGGGCTACCATTACGGTGGCCCTTGTTCTGTTGCAGGCGGGCTGGCTGCTCTGGGCGTTCAGCTACCTGACCACAGGCCGGATATGGGTCAATGCGGCACTCCGGCTGCTCAGTCTGTTCATCGTGCTGTATCTGGTCCGCAAGGATGAGGACAGCTCTTATAAGATCATCTGGATCGTTCTGATCGGTCTGCTGCCGCTGCTGGGCGGAGCCCTGTATCTGGTATTTGGCAACAAAGCACCCTCCAAAGGGATGCGCCGCCGGATGCAGAGCGTGGAGAAAGCCCACACGGGAGATCTGGCCCAGCAGCCCGGGCCGGCGCGGCAGCTGGCGGGAGATCATTTTTCCGGCCTGAGCCGCTATGTGGCCCGGTACGGTCCGTTCCCGGTATGGGATAAGACACAGGCGCGGTATTTTTCCTGCGGAGAGGCCATGTACCCGAAGCTGCTGGCCGATCTGGAAAAAGCCGAGAAATTCATCTTTCTGGAATACTTCATTGTCCGCTCCGGCAAAATGTGGAGTGGCGTGGAAGAGATTTTGATGCGCAAGGCCGCGCAGGGGGTGGATGTCCGCCTGATCTACGATGATTTTGGCAGTCTTCTGGGCCTGCCCAAGGATTTCGTGGTCCGGATGGAGCGGCATCACATCCGCTGCATCCCGTTCAACCCGGTGGTGCCGCTGGTCTCCGTGGTGATGAACCACCGGGATCACCGCAAGATCGTGGTGGTGGATGGCAGTGTGGCCTACACGGGCGGCGTCAACCTGGCGGATGAATATATCAACGCGGAAAAACGCTTTGGCTACTGGAAAGATGCCGCCATCCGGCTGGAAGGAGCCGCCGCCTGGAATTTTACGGTCACATTCCTCAACGTCTGGAACGCGTTCCGCCCCAGTGAGACGGATTATACCCCCTTTGCCCCAACGCCGGAGCAGCTGCCCGAGACTTCGGACGGGCTGGTGCAGCCCTACGCGGACAGCCCGCTGGACGAGGAAAACGTGGCGGAGACGGTTTACCTGAACATTCTGGCCCAGGCCAAGCGCTATGTCTATCTCTATACGCCCTACTTCTCCGTGGGGCAGGAGCTGCTGGGGGCCATGAAAGGCGCGGCCAAACGGGGCGTGGACGTCCGGCTCATCCTGCCCGGCATCCCGGACAAAAAGCTGGTCTTCCGGCTGACCCGCTCCTACTACGTGCCTCTCCTCCGGGCCGGGGTGAAAATATACGAGTACACGCCCGGTTTCCTCCACGCCAAGTGCTATGTCAGTGACGACCATGTGGCCGTGGTGGGCAGCATCAATATGGATTACCGCAGTTTGTTCCTCCACTTTGAGTGCGGCACCCTGCTTTACCGCAACAGCCAGATCCTGGCCCTGCGGGACGATGTCCTCAACACCCTGCGCAAATGCCGGGAAGTGCAGCTCTCGGACTGCCGCACCAACCTGCTGGGCACCCTGCTGGACAGTGTGCTCCGCCTGCTCAGCCCCCTGATGTGATTCGGTTGGATTCTGAACCATGAATATTCTTGGGAGCCTCCGGGTAAACTTTCCCCAAAAGCCTCCGCCTGATCAGGGCGGATGGAAAGGGGAGCGTAACAAATGAAACTGAAACACACGGCGCTTTGGAGCGGAGTGGTGGCAGCGGCGCTGCTGCTGACGGCCTGCGGCAAATCGAATTCCGGCTCCGGCAGTATGAGCTCGTCCGGCATGAGCAGCAGCACCGCCAGCACGGCTCAAAATGGGGGCTGGAAAACCGGCCTGGGAGTCCTGACCGAGACAACAGACGACCACCGCACAGGCAAGATCAACCTTGTGGCGGCGGCTGTCCTGCTGGACGGTGAGGGGAAGATCATCGACGTGACCTTTGATGAGCTGGAGAGCACCATCTCTGCCGATGGCAGCGGGGTGCTCTCCATGCCTACGGATTACCGCACCAAACGCCAGAAAGGGGACGATTACCCGCTGGCGGCGGCTTCCGGCATCAAAAAAGGGTGGACGGAGCAGGCGGATGCCTTTGCCGACTACCTCAAAGGGATGACAGCCGAAAAAGTTGCCAAGCTGGAGACGGAGGAAGACGGGAAGCCCAAGGATGCCGACCTGCTTTCCAGCTGCACCATTGCCATTGACGGTTACCGGGACGCCGTTGCGAAGGCCTGCGCCAACGCCGAGGCACTGGGTGCCGCCAAAGGCGACCGGGTCTCGCTGGGGATTGAGGCAGCCAACGCTTCTTCGGACGTGACGGCCACCGATGACAAGGATGTCAACGCGCAGGTGGATGTGACGATCGTGGCCCTGACCACCGATTCCGATGGCCGGGTGACCAGTGCCATCGGGGATATGGCGGAGCCCGCCCTGACCGTGATGTCGGACGGCAATGTTATGGCTCCGGACGCCGTGAAAACCAAGCTGGAGCAGGGCGACAGCTACGGGATGCGGGGTGCTTCCTCTCTGGGCAAGGAATGGTACGAGCACAGCGAGGGCTTCTGCTCTTACCTCAAGGGAAAGACCGCTGCAGAGATCGCAAAGCTCCCGGCGGAGGACTCGGATGCGGACCTGGCTGCCCTATGCACCATTGATGTGACCGATCTGCAAAAAGCCGCCGCCAAAGCGCTGGAAGAAGCAAAATAAAGGATGATTTTTGAAGCCGCTCTGCAAAGGGCGGCTTTTTGCGATGTTTTGGAGGAAACTTTGGCAGAATGCTCGAAGTTGCGGCGTGCTCTTTGGATAGAATGCCAGCCAAAGAAATGGTATACTGAATATGATACGGCCATTGGGCCGGAACGGAAAAGGAGAAACGAACATGAAAACGAAATTTGGCATCGTGGGCTGCGGTTTCCTGGGCAATATCGTGGCAGACGCCTGGAAAAACGGTCTGTTGGAGGATTATGAGCTGGTGGGTGTCACCAGCCGTACGCCTGCTTCCAGCGAGAAGACTGCTTCCAATGTGGGCTGCAGGGCCTGTGCGGATGTGGAAGAGCTGCTGGCATTGGAGCCGGAGTACATTGTAGAGACGGCTTCGGTGGAGGCGGTCCGTGCCATGGCCATCCCGGTGCTGCGCCGGGGAGTCAACCTTGTGATCATTTCCATTGGTGCCTTTGCGGATCTGGATTTCTACGCACAGGTGCAGCAGGCCGCCCGGGAGGGCGGGGCAAAGGTGCATCTGGCCAGCGGTGCCATCGGCGGCTTTGATGTGCTGCAGACCGTTACCCTGATGGCGCGGGCCCGGCAGCTGAGCGAGACAGCAGGCATCGAGACGCACACAGGAGCCAAGGGTTTCCGCAACACGCCGGTGTGGGCCGACCATCTGCTGACGGATACTGAGAAGACAACGGTGTTTACCGGCAACGCCAAGCAGGCCATTGCCACATTCCCGCGCCGGGTCAATGTGGCGGTTGCTACCTCGCTGGCCACCACGGGCCCGGAGATCACCGGCGTGACCATGCACTCGGTGCCGGGCTGGGTGGGCGATGACCACCGCATTACGGCCGAGATCGAGGGTGTCAAGGCAGTGGTGGACATCTGCTCCAGCACCAGCGCCATTGCAGGCTGGAGCGTTGTCTCCCTGCTGCGCAATCTGGCTTCGCCCGTCTGCTTCTATTAAAAAGGAGGAACTTTGCCATGTTTGAAAAACTGGTTGCCATTGAGCCCGTCAGCCTCATCCCGTCCGCTGAAGAAAAACTGCATGATTATGCTAAGGAAGTCGTCCTTTACCGGGATATTCCGGCGGATGACGAAGAGATCGTCCGCCGCATCGGGGACGCGGATGCCGCCCTGTTGAGCTATACCTCCCGCATGGGCAAAAATGTCATTGAGCGCTGCCCCAACCTCAAGTACATTGGCATGTGCTGCAGCCTCTACTCGGAGGAGAGCGCCAATGTGGACATCGCGTATGCCCGCCAGCACGGCATCAAAGTGCTGGGCATCCGGGATTACGGCGATAAGGGCGTGGTGGAGTATGTGCTCCACGAGCTGACTGGTCTGCTCCATGGCTTTGGAATGCCCATGCTGCGGGACGAGCCGGTGGAGATCACAGGCCTGAAAGTGGGCATCGTGGGTCTGGGCGTTTCCGGTAAAATGATCGCCGATGCACTGGCCTATCTGGGGGCCGACATCTCCTACTACAGCCGCACCCGCAAACCGGAGGCCGAGCAGCAGGGGATGCAGTACAAGCCGTTGGCCCGGCTGCTGGCCGAGAGCGAGGTGGTGTTCACCTGCCTGAACAAAAACGTCCTGTTGCTGGGCAGGGAAGAGTTTGCCCGGCTGGGTGCGGGAAAGGTGCTGTTCAACACTTCCATCGGCCCCGGCTTTGATTCTGAGGCTCTGGAAGCATGGCTGGACCAGCCCGGCACTTATTATTTCTGTGACACCCGCGCCGCAGCCGGCCCGGTGGCCGAAGGCTTCTTTGAGCGGCCCAATGTCCACTGCGCCAATGTCTCGGCAGGCCGCACCAAGCAGGCCTTTGTGCTGCTGAGCCAGAAAGTGCTGGCCAACATTGAGGCGGCGCTGGCAGAGTAACCCCGCGGTACTTGTGCAGATTCACCGCCATAAGGGCGGAATGACCCTCTCAAACCGTCAAACTGCGAAAAAACGCGTTTGCCTCTTGCAAAACGGAGGCAAACGCGTTATTCTATAGTCACAGTTTAACAATTTAGCATGGTAAAGCGGTGAAACGAAGCCGCCCGCCCCGATCGGTACGGGGCTGGTGCCATGGGACAATGAGAGGGGAAGATCTTATGAAACGAATCGTATCTGCATTTCTGGCCGGTGCCATGGCACTGAGCCTGGCTGCCTGTGGTGGTGCTTCCAGCACGGCTGCTTCTTCCACGGCTTCCAGCGCGGCGGCTGGTTCTGCCGCTGCTTCCGCGGTCTCGGACGCGGACAGCGACCTGGCCTACATCCAGTCCAACGGCAAGATGGTCATTGGCTACACCGTGTATGAGCCCATGAACTACACCGATGCTGACGGCAACTTTACGGGCTTTGACACCGAGCTGGCAACCGCCGTCTGCGAGAAGCTGGGCGTGGAGCCGGAGTTCGTGGAGATCAGCTGGGACACCAAGGAGACCGAGCTGGCCGCCAAGAGCATCGACTGCATCTGGAACGGCCTGACCCTGACGGATGACCGTGAGGAGAACATGGCCTGCACCAAGCCCTACGTCAAGAACGCACAGGTCGTTGTGGTCAAGGATGGCACCGAGTACACCTCCACCGCAGACCTCGTGGGTAAGACCGTGGTCGCCGAGGCCGGTTCCGCCGGTGAGACCACCATCCAGGAGGACGAGAACCTGGCACAGGCCGATTACGTTTCCAAGAGCGTCCAGACGGACTGCCTGATGGAAGTTGCCGCCGGCACCGCCGACGCTGCTGTGCTGGACCTGACCCTGGCTTCGGCCATGATCGGCGAGGGCACCGATTACGCCAACCTGAAAATGGTGGACGAGATGAATGTGGAAGAGTACGGCGTGGCATTCCGCAAGGGCAGCGATGTGGCCGCCGCTGTGGACACCGCCTTTGACGAGCTCAAGGCCGATGGCACCATGGGCGCTCTGGCCGAGAAATATGGTCTGACTCTGGCGGAGTAAAAACCGAACGTACGTTTGAATTGATGGGTGTGTGTTTGTGACTGTGATTCTTGAGCGCCTTTCCGGCGCGTTTCTGCTCAACTGTGAGCTCTTTTTCTGGACACTGGTGTTCTCCCTGCCGCTGGGGCTGGTGGTGGCGTTTGGCTCCATGAGCCGCTGCGCCCCCCTGCGCGGCGCGGTCAAGACGTTCGTCTGGATCATCCGCGGCACCCCGCTGATGCTTCAGATCATCGTCATCTATTTAGGCCCGGGCCTGATGGGCTTCAATAACCCCTGGCCCTCCGGCTCCAATGGCCGTCTGGTGGCGGCGGTGGTGGCTTTTGCCATCAACTACGCCTGCTACTTCTCGGAGATCTACCGCGGCGGCATCGAGGCGGTGCCCAAGGGCCAGACTGAGGCCGGGCAGGTGCTGGGCATGACCAAGACCCAGATCTTCTTCAAGGTCACATTGCTGCAGGTGATCAAACGCATCCTGCCTCCCATGGGCAATGAGATCATTACCCTGGTCAAGGATACCTCGCTGGCCAACACCATTGCAAACAAAGAAATCATCATGATGGCAAAGGAATACAGCGCAAAGGGCCTCATCTGGCCGCTGTTTTCCACCGCGATCTTCTTCCTCGTCTTTGTGGGAGCTCTCACGCTCCTGCTCAACTGGGCCGAGAAGAAGATGGACTATTTCCGCTGCTGAGGAGGGCGAAACATGATGGCATTACTCGAAGCCTCCGGCATCGGGAAAAATTTTGAGGATACCAAGGTCCTCAAGGACATTTCACTGACTTTGGAAAAAGGCGAGGCGCTGGCGATCATTGGTTCCTCCGGTTCTGGCAAAACCACGCTGCTGCGCTGCCTCAACTTTCTGGAGCGGCCGGATACCGGCGTCATCAAGGTCAACGGTGAGACCATGTGGGATGCCGCCGACCCCGCCACCCAGCGGGAGAGCGAGATCCGCAAAAAGCGGCTCCACTTCGGCCTCGTGTTCCAGAACTTTAACCTCTTCCCGCAGTACACGGCCCTGCAGAATGTAATGCTGGCCGGAGAGCTGCTGGCAAAGGAGCGGCCGGATTATAAGGCCAACAAAAAGGCCATCCACGCCGAGCTGGAAGCACAGGCCAGAGAGCTGCTGGCCCAGATGGGCCTCTCGGAGCGGGCAAACCACTACCCACACCAGCTCTCCGGCGGCCAGCAGCAGCGCGTGGCCATTGCCCGCGCGCTGGCTCTCCACCCGGACATCCTCTGTTTTGACGAGCCCACTTCCGCGCTGGACCCGGAGCTGACCGGCGAAGTCCTCCGGGTGCTGCGAGACCTGGCCGATCGGAAGACCACGATGATCATCGTCACCCACGAGATGCACTTTGCCCGCGACGTGGCAGACCGCATCCTCTTTATGGATGGCGGCGTGGTGGTGGAAGAGGGCCCTGCCAAAGAGCTCATCGACCATCCCAAGGAGGAGCGTACCAAACAGTTCCTGGCACACTATTCCGAATAAAACGCATCAGAAAAGCCCGTTCCGTGAAAGCTTCGCGGAACGGGCTTTTTGTGTCATAGGGGAGGAAAATCAGCGCTTGTGGTACTTGCGGTCCTCTTCCTCATAAACCGGCTCACAGGTCAGGTACATGCCCAGCCGTTTGATGGTATCGGTGTCCACACTGGACAGGATGACGGTCGAGTGCATGTCGCAGCCTTTCAGCATGGAGAGCTGGCGCAGGGCCTTGGCGGCAGTCTCGTTCTCGGCAGCCGAGCTGGAAAGGGCAATCAGGATCTCGTCGGTATGCAGGCGGGGATTCTTGCTGCCCAGATAATTGGTTTTCAGGGTCTGGATGGGCTCAATGGCGCGGCAGGAGACGAGGTCTTCTTCCTGGTCGATGCCGGCCAGCTTCTTGAGGGCATTCAGCAGGGCAGAGGAAGCAGCACCCAGCAGAGGGCCGGTTTTGCCGGTGACAACGGTACCATCCGGCAGCTGGATGGCGGCAGCGGGAGCACCGCCGGTCTTCTCAGAGACAGCGTGAGACTGCTGCTCTACCGGGCGGCTGCCCACGGTGAGGCCTGCCTGATTGAGGAGCAGTTCCAGCTTGAACAGCTCACTGCTGGCGTTTCCGCTGACTTTCTGGTCGCACAGGGCCTTGAAGTAGCGGCGGACGATCTCATTGCGGGAAGCCTCGCGGCAGACAGCATCGTCCACAATGCAGTTGCCGGCCATGTTCACGCCCATGTCGGTGGGAGAGTGGTAGGGGCTCTTGCCCGCGATCAGCTCAAACATGGCGTTGACCACCGGGAAGATCTCAATGTCGCGGTTGTAGTTGACAGCGGTCTTGCCGTAGGCCTCCAGATGGAACGGGTCGATCATGTTCACATCGTTCAGGTCGGCGGTAGCGGCCTCGTAGGCCAGGTTGACCGGGTGTTTGAGGGGAATGTTCCAGATGGGGAACGTTTCAAACTTGGCGTAACCGGCCTTGACGCCTCGCTTGTACTCGTGGTACAGCTGGGACAGACAGGTGGCCATTTTGCCGCTGCCGGGGCCGGGGGCCGTGATGACCACCAGCGGGCGCTGGGTCTCGATGTACTCGTTCTTGCCGTAGCCCTCGTCGCTGACGATGCGGGCCACATCGTTGGGGTAGCCGGGGATCTTGTAGTGGCGGAACGTCCGGATGCCCAGCCCGTTGAGCCGCTGCTCAAACTGCTCCACCTCGGGGGCGGCGGTGTACATGGTGATGCAGACACTGCCCACAAACAGGCCAACGCCCTGGAACGCGTCGATGAGGCGGAGCACGTCCAGATCATAGGTGATGCCGTAATCACCGCGAACCTTGCTGCTGATGATGTCCTCCGCGCTGATGACGATGACGATCTCCGCCTGGTCTTTCAGCTGGAGCAGCATCTGCAGCTTGGAATCCGGCTGGAAGCCGGGCAGCACGCGGGAGGCGTGGTAGTCATCAAACAGCTTGCCGCCAAACTCCAGGTAGAGCTTGTTGTCAAACTGGGCAATGCGCTCCCGGATGTGCTGGGACTGCATGAGAAGATATTTATCGTTGTCAAAGCCTTTTTTCATTCGTTGACCCCTCTTCCTGTTTCAATAACACAATGTTAATAGTATACCACACCAATTCCGGCTCTGCAATTGGATTCTGCGAGAAAATGACAAAAACCGCAGCCTGCCTGCAGAAGACTGCAAGTGGACTGCGGTTTTGGAAATCGGTCAGACGCGCGGCACGGGGGAGGGGATGTTCTCCCGCTCACAGACGGTCTGGATGAATGCCCGTACCTGGGGCAGCTCCGCTTCCCGTCTGCGGTAGAGCAGGTAGGTGGAGCGGGTGAGCGGCGTGTCATCCGCAAAGAAGAGCGGCTCGGCAATGCCGTCAAAGTAGGAGAGGCAGATCTCCGGCACGATGCTCCAGCCCAGACCTGCCTTGACCATGGCCACGCAGGTGGAAAGGCCCTCCACATTCAGGATGCTGGAGGGCTCCAGCTTGTGCTCCATCAGCCAGCGGGCTTTCATGCTCTGGTGCTCGGGATTCGCGTCCCGGTCAATGTACCGCAGCTCTTCCAGCGGCGTGTCCGCATTGGCCTTGTTCCGGATGAGACAGACGGATTCCCGCTCCAGCAGGAGTTTACCCTCGTCCCACTCGCACTCGCCCCGCATGATGGCAATGTGGGGGCGGCCGGTCTGCATCTGCCGCACGCACTCCCGGCTGTGCTCACTGTAGATCTGCAGCTTGACCTCCGGGTAGTGGGTGGTGTACTGCGCCAGCACTTCCGGCAGGCGGTAGGTGGAGTAATCAATGGAAGTAGCGATGCGCAGCGTACCGCTGACGATGCCGCGGCCTCTCTGCAGCCGCTCCCGCAGGTCCTCAAAATCCTTGGTGGTGTGCAGGAACGTCTCTCGTGCCGCCTCCCCGGCGGGTGTCAGGGTCACGCCGTGCTTGCTGCGCAGGAACAGGGTGGCACCCAGTTCGGACTCCAGGTTCTGTAGCCGCTTGCTCAGGGTAGGTTGTGCCAGATAGAGCTTCTCCGCCGTCCGGGTCAGGTTGCCCGTCTCGGCAAGGGTCAGGAAGATCTGCAGATCTTTTTCATCCATAGCATGTTCCGTCCTTTTTTCGGTCTTTTTTCAGTATACTGTTTTGTGGACGAATGTGCAAGCCCATGCCGCCCCATCTTACTGGTTGTTGCGGTAGTAGTTGATGAGGCAGCCATCGGCAATGATCTGGCGCTCAGGCTCGGTCAGGACACCCGTGGAGACCGGGAACTCAGTGACCGTGCCGTCTGCCTTGACGACGTAAGCGGAGAAGCTGGCCTTATTTTCCAGTACAGCCTGCCGCAGGCCGGGGATGAAGATGTAATCGCCCAGAGCAAAGACTTCCGGGTTTTCCACCAGGAACGGGGTCATGCCCCAGTTGATGCAGTTGGAGCGGTAACGCTTGGTGGCGTACTGCTTGGCAAAGTTGGCGGCAGCGCCCATGACACGCTGGCAGGAAGCGGCCTGCTCACGGGCGGAACCGTCGCCGGGCATATTGGCGAAGATGGTGGAGCCGATGTCGGTATGGGCGGGATCGTTCTTCACACCGGCTTTGGTCAGGGCAGCATAGACATTCAGGACTTCCTCGGGCAGGGCCTTGCCCGCCTCACGGTCCCGCTCGATCTGGCGCACCTCTTTGCTGCGGGAGACGTACTGGGGGTCGCGGCGGCTCAGGGCGAACTCGGACAGGCGCTCGGGGTTGGAGCGGTAGGAAGAAGTCTCACCGGAGGGGATGAGCTCATCGGTGGTGGTCACGGGGTCGGTGATGTAGGAGCAGACCTTGACCAGCAGGTCGTCGGTCAGGGCAGGCATCTCAGGCCAGTCCTTGATGTTGGGGCCGAAACGCAGCTCGGTTTCCGGCTCGGCATGGCCCCAGCCGTTGTAAACACGCTTTGCGTAAAGGGTTGCATTGTAGTGGTACTCGGGCTTGGTGTACTCGATGTCCAGATCGGTGGCAGCGGTCAGCTTGCCGCCGTTGGCAGCGGTAGCGGCGATGGAACGTGCATCCATCAGCGCCACGGCACTCATCTGGCCCTCGCCCGGCTTGGAACCCTCACGGTTGGGGAAGTTGCGGGTGGTGTGGCGGATGGAGAACTCGCCGTTGGCCGGGCAGTCGCCTGCGCCGAAGCAGGGACCGCAGAAGCACTCGCGCATGATGGCACCGGCGTCCACCAGGTCGGAGGCGCGGCCATTGCGGATGAGCTCAGCCAGAGCCGGCATGGAGCCCGGGTAGATGCTCAGGGTAAAGGCACCGTTGCCGCAGCTCTTGCCGCGCAGGATGTCGGCAGCGGCGCAGATGTTATCGAACGTGCCGCCGGCGCAGCCTGCGATCTCGCCCTGATCCACCCAGACAGCGCCATCGTGGTACTTGCTGTCCAGGTTCATCTTGGCACCCTTGATCTGCTTGTTGGCCTCTTCCTGTACCAGATGCAGGATGTCCTTGGCGTTGGCCTGCAGCTCGTGGATGGTGTAGGTGTTGGAGGGATGCATGGGCATGGCAATGGTGCTCTCCACGGTGGAAAGGTCGATGGAGACGCAGCCGTCATAGTAAGCGACCTCAGCGGGGTTCAGCTTCTTGTAGTCCTGCGGACGGCCATGCAGAGTGTAGTAGCGCTGGGTCTCCTCATCGGTCACCCAAATGGAAGACCAGCAGGTGGTCTCGGTGGTCATCACGTCAATGGCGTTGCGGTACTCGATGGGCAGGGAAGCCACGCCAGGGCCGACGAACTCCATGACCTTGTTCTTGACGTAGCCGTTCTTGTAGACTGCGCCGCAGATGCTCAGGGCCACATCGTGGGGGCCGATGCCGACGCGGGGGGTGCCGGTCAGGTAGATGGCGATGACGCCGGGACGGGCAAAATCGTAAGTGCGGCAGAGCAGCTGCTTGGCCAGCTCGCCGCCGCCCTCGCCCACGGCCATGGTGCCAAGAGCACCGTAGCGGGTGTGGGAGTCGGAGCCCAGGATCATTTTGCCGCCGGCAGCCATCGTCTCACGGTTGTAGCTGTGAATGTTGGCCATGTTGGTGGGCACATAGATGCCGCCGTACTTGTGAGCAGCGGAGAGGGCAAACTTGTGGTCATCCTCGTTGATGGTGCCGCCCACAGCGCACAGGCTGTTGTGGCAGTTGGTCAGGACATAGGGGATGGGAAACTGCTTCAGGCCGGAAGCGCGGGCCGTCTGGATGATGCCGACATAGGTGATGTCGTGGCTGGTCATGGAGTCGAACTTCAGGCGCAGGGCGTCGGGGTCATCGCTCTGGTTGTGAGCCTGCAGGATGCCGTAGGCCATGGTGCCCTTGGTGGCCTCCTCTTTGGTGGTAGCGCGGCCGGACTTCTGGGCCACTTCCTCGGGGCAGGAGCAGATCGTTTCGCCGTTGACCAGGTAGATGCCGTTCTCATACAGTTTGATCATAGCAGATAGTTCCTTTCTAAAACCGGGTGGTACTGATACTCTCTTTCATCCCGTGGGGGAGATTCTTTCTGACCATAGAATACCGCAATTTTATCATTCTGTAAAATAGCTGGTTTTTATCGTGAACCATTCTGTTTTTAGATGATTCAGCAAATGAAAACAGCCTCGGCAGGGGAGACTGCACGGGGCCGTTTTTACACTCGGTTTCTGTGGAAGCCCGCACCAGAACGATGGGATTGGAAACATCCAGTATGATATTTGTAAAATACGGAATTTTCATCACATCCATTCCCCGGAAGAATGGATGCAAAAAGGCCGCCCATCCCCCGGCGGGAGGAAAAAGCGGCCATTTGAAAAATAGATTCAGTTTTTGTGTTCCAGCGTATCGCGGAGAGCCTCGTGCTCCTCGTGCAGTTCCTCTTTCAGCAGGTGGTCGATCTCGCCTGCTTCCTGCCGGATCTCGGCAAGGTTCTGCTCAATGGCGGGGTTGTCCTCCAGATCTTCCCGAATGAACATCAGCGCGAAGCAGATGAGCAGCAGCAGGCAGGACCACCAGATGGCCCGGGTGGCAAAATGCTCCACGGCCACCCAGCCAAGGCCCGCACCCACGCCAAACAGGAAGATGATGCCTAAATAATGGGAAACTTTGCGCAGGGCTTTGGGGTCGTGCTTGACGATCCAGACAGCCAGAGCCTCCATGCCGCTGCGCATGTTGCCGATGCACATGGTGCTGGCATATGCATAGCCGTTCACCTTGCGGAACGTCTGTACCTGCATGGCGCAGGAGAACGAGACGATGGCGTTGGCCAGCAGGTTCAGCTCCTGCGGGAAAAATCCCACGCTGAACAGGAGCAGGATCTCTGCCAGAACGATCATCTGCCGCCAGTGCAGGGCTTTCAGGCTCTGGAAGTGTTCCCGGAACAGTTCCGCCGCCAGAATGCCGGAAGCGAAAGCGACCAGCGGGATCAGGTAATGAAGCGCTGTGAGAAAATCTCCGGCAAACAGGTGTTGGCTCAGCAACACGATGTTGCCCGTCTGGGCATTGGCGTAAACCTTGCCGCGGAAAAAGTAGGTATATGCGTCCTGTAAGCCGCCTGAAAGGGACAAAAACATGGCCGTGACGAACGATTCCGACATCTGGCCGTGCAGCAGGCGCTTGGACGCCGAGCTGGTCTGCATGGAGTATTCCACCTCTCTTGAATTTCAAAGACTGCCGCCGCAAAAGGCAGCTCCTTTATTATAAGCACATTTGGCAAAAAGCACAAGATGGATTCCGGGGTATGGCTGACATGTGGAAATGATATGCCAGCCAAAGGCGGACTCTGCATTTTTGCATTCTGGAGCCGGATGTGCTAGAATAAGGCCACACAACCCACACAACTCTGAACAATGCCAAAGGAGAGCATCCTATGCCGAATATCATCGAGATCACCGATTTTCACGCCCCGGAGTTGGACCCCTACGCCCGGCTGACCCAGAACCAGCTGCGCAATCGTCTGGAGCCGGAGAAAGGCATCTTTATTGCCGAGAGCCCCAAAGTTATTTCCCGGGCGCTGGATGCAGGCTATCAGCCGCTCTCCCTTTTGATGGAGCGCAAACAAATCACCGGTCCGGCGGCAGAAATCCTGACCCGCTGCGGGGATGCTCCTGTTTACACGGCGGATCGAGAGCTGCTGGCGGCTCTGACGGGCTTTGAACTTACCCGGGGCGTGCTCTGCGCATTCCGCCGTCCGGCACCCCGTTCCGTGGAAGAACTCTGCAAAAATGCCCGGCGGGTGGCTGTTCTGGAGGGCATTGTGGATTCTACCAACGTGGGGGCCATCTTCCGCAGTGCAGCGGCCCTCAACATGGATGCCGTCCTCATCAACCCCTCCTGCTGTGACCCGCTCTGCCGCCGGGCGGTGCGGGTGAGCATGGGAACTGTCTTTCAGGTGCCCTGGGCGCAGATCGGCCAGACGCCCGCCGACTGGCCGGAAAAGGGAATGGAGCAGCTCCATGCGCTGGGCTTCAAAACGGCTGCCATGGCCCTGAGTGACCGTTCTGTCAGCATCGACGACGAACAGCTGGCCAAGGAACCCAAGCTTGCCATCGTGCTGGGCACCGAGGGCGACGGCCTGGCCCGCTCCACCATTGCCGCCTGCGATTACACGGTCAAGATCCCCATGTCCCACGGGGTGGATTCGCTCAATGTGGCGGCAGCCAGCGCCGTGGCGTTCTGGCAGCTGGGCAAACAGTAAAACGGGTTATTTTGCGCTCTTACCGGAAATTCTGGCTTTGAACCCCTCCCACAGGGGCACGACTTTTTCCCGGGGAAGGTAGTAGTTGACGGCCAGCGCCACGATCACGCCCACGGCTGTGTCAAAAATACTCACACCTGATAAGCATACCATAAAGTCTGCCCATTGTTAAGATTCTCAGCCAAAGTAGAAAAAATAACGAGGCTGTTTGAGGTAAGACAAAAAGCCCCCTGCACCCGTGTGGCCGCAAATGGCCGCTGGGGCAGGGGACGTTCTCTTTGTAAAAATTGCAAAAGGTCAGTTTTTTTCTTCGGTCAATTTGGTAATGAGCATCTGATAGATCTCATTGCCTTTCAGGATGAACTGCTTTTTGACCAGCTCGGCGCTCAGACGGTCCGGGGTGCCCAAATCCAGGCAGAACAGCTCCTGGTCCAGCGCTTTGACCGTGCAGCGGACGGAGCAGTGGCCGTCCGCTTTCTCGGTAATGCGGGCACTGTATTCCGCTTCCTTTCGGGCCCAGGTCTGGGCCCGAAAGACGGCAGCCACGGCCCGCTCCCGCACACTGCGGGGCAGATCGTAGGCCAGCTCCTGCGCTACCTTGCGGCCTTTCTCCGTGATGGCGTAGCGGTCGTTCTGCAAAGTGACAAGGCTCTGCCGGGTAATATCGTCCAGACAGGAGCCGATCTCAAAGTAATTGACCAGCGCTTCCTCCATCAGGGCGTTTTCGATCTCCGTCCGGGTAATGGGCCCGGCATTCTTGACCAGATAGCACAGCAGCAGCCGGATCTCGGTGCTGTTCGTCAGCCCGCCGGGACGTACTCCGGCAGTAAAAGCATCGTTGGCGGCCATCGTTCACACATCTCCTCTGGTTTTATTTTCTATTCCACCCTAGTATAAAGGGTTTCAGGCCGGATTGCAAGCCGCAACCGCAAAATCCGTCTCGATCCGTTTGTGGCTCTCCGGGGTGGAGTAGAGCCAGTGATCCAGGTGTCCCTCCGTAATGAAATACCGCAGCTCAAACCGATGGCTCTGGCTCAGGCTGTGGTTGACGATGACCAGCTTGATCTTCATTTTGTCCGGGAGGATATTTTTGATGTAGACACTCACGGGCTGGCCGGGGTGCAGGTCGGGGCAGCTTTCCGCCAACCCGGCCAAGTTGGGTGCGATCTCAATAAAGGTGCCGTATTCCTCCACGCTCCGCACGATGCCCACGACCGTTTCCCCTACGGTAAAAGCGGCGGCGTTCTCGGCCCAGGTGCCCAGCAGCTCCCGGATGGTGAGCACGAACCGCCCCTGTACATCCCGGCTCTTGATGGCGCACAGAATCTGCTGCCCTACGCTGACCCGGTCAGCGGGGGAAGAAATGCGGCTGACGGACATGCAATCAATGGGCAAAAGGGCGCTGATGCCGCAGCCCACATCACAAAACGCGCCAAAGGGTTCAATATGGGTCACGGTGCACGGCAGGATATCGCCGGGCGTCAGGGTGTCGAGATACTCTGCCTTGCACATCCGCTGGGCCTCAGCCCGGGAGAGCCGGTAGAACGGCTGGCCGCTCTCATCGGTATCCAGAGATTCAATGATAAAACAGGTGGGGCGGCCCACCCGTGTCAGCACGGCAATATCCCGCACCGAGCCGTTTTCCGCTCCGTCGGCACACTGGGCAAAGGGCATCACCGCTTTGGTGCCGCCCAGCTCAAAGCGGAGCTGCCGCTGGGTATCAAAGGCGAGGGCGGTGCTCTGCAAAATCTCGCGGTTGGCCATGGCGGCCCGCAGCTCCGCGGGGGAGAGGCGGTTCGCGCTGCGGTAGTTGCTTTCGGTTCTGAATGTTTGCATCATCTTTCATTCCTCTTTCTCTTGTGTTTTGCCTGCGGTCCGGCTGGTGGCACCAGGCTGGTACACCATATGCGCAGCCGGCAGCAGATATTTGCATTTTGCACGAGTTTGGTTTATACTATATCTGTATGCGTGGGGTTGTGCCCCGCCCATACGGCCTGTACCACTTTGTACAAGCAGGAGGGATACACTTATGGACATTGCAGTGGGAGATACCATCCTCACCCGCAAAAAGCACCCCTGCGGCGCTGCAAGCTTTGAGGTGCTGCGCGTGGGCATGGATTTCAGGATCCGCTGCACGGGCTGTGGCCGCGAGGTCATGCTGCCCCGCGCAAAAATTGAAAAGAACATCAAAAAAGTCATCAAACCGGGCACGGTGTAGCGCCTTGCAGCTGTCAGCACATTCGGAAATTGTTGTAAGGAGAACTGCCCAATATGCCAAAACTGTTTTCCCAAATGGAGGCGGTCAGCCACCGGTTTGAGGAGCTTTCCATCCGCCTGAACCAGCCGGAAACGGCTGCAGACCCGGCGTTGTTCCGCCGCCTGATGCAGGAGTACCACGAGTTGGAGCCCGTGGTGGACGCCTACCGGAAGCTGGCTACCGCCAAAGATCATCTGGAACAGGCCAAAGCCCTGCTGGAGGGGGAGACCCTCGACGCGGACTTTAAGGAAATGGTACAGCAGGAAGTCAGCGAAAAGAGTCAAGATGTGGCGGAGCTGGAAAATAATCTCAAAATTCTGCTGCTGCCCAAGGATGCAAATGACGAAAAAAGCGTGATTTTGGAGCTGCGCGGCGGAGCCGGCGGCGAGGAAGCGGCCCTGTTTGCCCACAGCCTGATGCGGATGTACAGCATGTACGTCCAGAGCCGGGGCTGGGAGTGGGAAGTGCTCAACCTCAACGAGACCGAGCTGGGCGGCGTGAAAGAGGCCATCATCGCGGTGAACGGGCGGGGCGCCTACAACCGCCTCAAATATGAGAGCGGCGTCCACCGAGTGCAGCGAGTGCCGGAAACGGAGACGCAGGGCCGCATCCACACCTCCACGGCAACGGTAGCCGTAATGCCCCAGGCCGAGGAAGTGGATTTTGCGCTGGACATGAAAGACCTCCGCATTGATACATTCCGCTCTTCGGGTGCCGGCGGCCAGCACATCAACAAGACTTCCAGCGCCATCCGTGTGACACATCTCCCCACCGGCATGGTGGTAGAATGCCAGAACGAGCGCAGCCAGTTCCAGAATAAAGATAAGGCCCTTGAAATTCTGCGCAGCCGCCTGCTGGCCCAGAAGCAGAAAGAGCAGCAGGAGGCCATCAATGCCAACCGGCAGGGGCAGGTGGGTACCGGCGACCGGAGCGAAAAGATCCGCACCTACAACTTCCCGCAGGACCGCTGCACGGACCACCGCATTGGCCTGACGGTCCATAATCTGGACAAGATCATGGACGGCAATCTGGATGAGATCATCGATGCGCTTGCCATGCGCGAGCAGGCTGAAAAGCTGCGCCAGCTGGACACGCAAAGCGATAGATAATACGCACGAAACGGTGTAAAGAAACTATACTTTACAGTAGAAAAGAGCGATGATTTGTATGAAAATAAAAACGGAACTTCGCCCGGCGGATGCGGCAGGCATCGCCCGCGGCGCAGAGCTTCTGCGGCAGGGAGAGCTGGTGGCTCTCCCTACGGAAACGGTGTACGGCATTGCAGCCGACGCCCGCAACGGGGAAGCCGTCAAAAAAATCTTTGTGGCAAAGGGACGCCCGCAGGATAACCCCCTCATCGTCCACATTGCAGGCCCGGACATGCTGCCCGGCCTTGTCAGTGAGGTGCCGGAGCGTGCCCAGCTGCTGATGGCGGCGTTCTGCCCTGGCCCCCTGACCATCATCATGCCCCGCGGCCCGGAGGTGGCAGCGGAGTGCTGTGCCGGTCTGGATACCGTGGGCATCCGGATGCCCAGCCACCCGGTGGTGCAGGCCATCATCCGGCAGAGCGGCTGCGCCTTTGCAGCCCCCTCGGCCAACCTCTCCGGCAAGCCCAGCCCCACCAACGCGCAGGACGTCTTTACCGATATGGATGGCCGCCTGCCGCTGATCCTGGATGGCGGCGAGTGCGCGGTGGGCGTGGAATCCACCGTCATCTCGGTGGTGGGCGAGAAGCCCACCCTGTTCCGCCCCGGCCACATTACATTGGAAGAGCTGGAACGCGCCCTCGGCGAGGAAGTGGAAGTTTCCAAAGCCATCCTCGAAAAGCTGCCGGAGGGCGCTGTGGTCCGCAGCCCCGGCATGAAGTATAAGCACTACGCCCCCAAGGCGGATGTGACCCTGCTGGAGGGCAGCTTTGAGCAGTTCAAGGCGTATGTGGACGCCCACGCCGACCAGAACCCCAGCTGCCTCTGCTTTACCGGCGAGGCCGAAAAGCTGGGAGTGCCCTGCGTGGAGTATGGCCGCGAGGGCGATGGTGCCGACCAGGCCAAGCACATCTTCCGGAGCCTGCGCGCACTGGATGAGCAGGGAGATTCCGTGGTCTATGCCCGCTGCCCCCAGAAAGACGGCCTCTCCATGGCTGTTTACAACCGCCTGATCCGGGCGGCGGCATTCCGGGTGATCAAGCTATGATCACGCTGGGCATTACGGGCCGCAGCGGCTGCGGCAAATCCACGGTCACGTCTATTTTTGCTGCACACGGTGTCCCGCTGGCCGATGCCGATCAGATGTCCCGGGAGATCTTGCTCCCGGGCTCGCCATTGCTGCCCCAGCTGGCGGAGCGGTTCGGGGACGATATCCTCCGGGCAGATGGCACGCTGGACCGCCGCCTGCTGGCAGACCGGGCCTTTGCAACGCCGGAGGGCAAGCGGGCGCTGGACGCGCTGACCCACCCGGAAATCCTCCGCCGCATCCGGGCAGCGAAACAGGCGGCGCAGGAAGCTGGAAACCGCCTCTTTGTGCTGGATGGGGCTGTCATTGTGGGCACGGAGGCGGAAGCGGAATGTGACCGGTTGGCGGTCGTGACCGCTCCCTTTGCTACCAGTGTGGCCCGCATTGCGGCCCGGGACGGCATTTCACCGGAGATGGCTGCCCGCCGCCTGAATGCGCAGACACCCGAAGAAACGCTGCGTGCCCATGCGGATTACGTCCTTTGCAACGACGGAGCGCTGGAGGCGCTGGAAGCTTCCGCCAACACACTGTGTGAGCAGCTGCTGGCTGAGGCGGCCGGGAAAGACGGGGTGGCGCGTCCATTTTGAAAAAATTGATGAAAGCCCTGGTGCTTTTGGCGCTGGTGGGGATGGTGGTGCTCTCGGTGCCGTCGGTCCGCGATCAGGTGGAGCAGCAGTTCTACCCCCGCAAATATCAGGCCATTGTGGAGCAGTGGGCGCAGGCCTATCAGCTGGACCCGCTGCTGGTCTACTCGTTTATCCGCACGGAGAGCGGGTTTGACCCGGATGCCACCTCTGCCGTAGAGGCCCGGGGCCTGATGCAGATGACGGAGGAAACATTCCTCTGGCTGCGGAGCAAGATCGCCCCGGACGAGGACCTGACATTTGGTGACCTCTACGACCCTGCCGTGAGCATCCGGTTTGGCTGCTACTACCTGCACCTGTGCATGGAACGCTACAGCAACGATGTAGCCACGGCAGCGGCTGCCTACCACAGCGGCTGGGGCACGGTGGACACCCTGCTGCAGATGGAGGAGCATTCCTCCGACGGGCAGACCCTGAAAGGCTTCCCGTACAACCAGATGCACCACTATGTGGAAAAGATCACCGCCTGCTACGGCGTGTACACCCGGCTTTACGGCACGCCGTGAGCCGGACAAAATTTGGTAAAACCGGCAGGGAAGACCCGCTGGTTTCAAATATTTAGGATAGAAAACAGAAAGGCAGGAGAAATTCTATGGCAGAAAAAACTCCGACCCAGCAGCTGGCCGAAAAGCTGCTCTATACCCCCGCTTACGCGGCGGACAAATCCGCAGATGTCAAAAAGGCAGCCGCCGATTTTGCAGAGGGCTACCGCAAGTTCCTCGATAACGGCAAGACCGAGCGCGAGGTGGCCGCTGAGAGCGAGCAGATGCTGAAAGACGCTGGCTACCAGCTGTTTGACCCCAAAAAGACTTACGCCCCCGGTGATAAGGTCTACTTCCTCCAGCTGAACAAGGCTGTCGTGGCTTCCACCATCGGCACCCGTCCCTATGAGGAGGGCTTCCACCTGGTCATTGCCCACACCGACAGCCCCCGCTTGGATCTGCGCCCCAACCCGCTGTACGAGTCCGACCATTTCAGCTATTTCAAGACCCACTACTATGGCGGCATCCGCAAGTATCAGTGGGGCACCATGCCGCTGGCCATCCACGGCGTGTTCTCCCGTGCCGACGGCACCACTGTCAGCGTGAATGTGGGCGAGGACGAGTCTGATCCCGTCTTCTGCATCACCGACCTGCTGCCTCATCTGGGGGCTGAGCAGAACGAGCGGAAGCTGAGCGAGGGCATCAAGGCGGAGGAGCTCAACATTCTCATCGGCTCCGAGGCTGTGGAGGATGCCGACATCAAGGAGGCCGTCAAGCTCAACACGATGATCCTCCTCAACGAGAAGTACGGCATCACCGAGAAAGACTTCACCCGCGCTGAGATCGAGGTCGTGCCCGCTTACAAGTGCCGTGACGTCGGCTTTGACCGCGCCCTGCTGGGCGGCTACGGCCACGATGACCGGGTCGATGCTTACCCCGCTCTGATGGCGGAGATCGAGACCAAGAACCCCGCGTTCACCACCGTCTGCGTCCTGACCGATAAGGAAGAGATCGGCTCCGACGGCGTGACCGGTATGCAGAGCATGTACGTCTTCCACTTTATGCAGCAGCTCTGCCGCGCCGCCGGTCAGGATGACATCATTGCATTCCAGAACAGCGTCTGCCTCTCTGCCGACGTGACCGCCGCTTACGATCCGTCCTGGGCCAGCGCCTTTGAGCCCAAGAACGGCACCTACGCAGGCCGCGGCATCGCCCTGTTCAAGTACACTGGCAGCCGCGGCAAGAGCGCTGCCAACGACGCTTCCGCCGAGCTGGTGGGCTATGTTACCCGCATGATGGACGAGAACGACGTGGCATGGCAGATCGGTGAGCTGGGCCGTCTGGATCTGGGCGGCGGCGGCACCATTGCCAAGTATGTGGCAAACCGCGGCATCCCCGTCATTGACATCGGCGTGCCCGTGCTTTCCATGCACTCTCCGTTCGAGGTCATCCACAAGACCGACCTGTACATGGCTTACCGTGCATTCGTCCTGTTCTGCCAGTCTGCGGACTAAAAATAAAAAATATGTATGTCACGGCCACAGACTGTGACATACATATCATAAAAACATCTTTTCACAGAGCCGTCTGCACATTTTTGTGCGGCGGCTCTGTTTTTTGCGCAAAAGCCTTGACCTTCAACCGGCTTTAAGGTGTAATGTAAGGGCGGAGGTGAAGCAAATGAATATCAAACAGGCTTCCGAACAAAGCGGTGTGTCCGCCCCGAACATCCGCTTTTATGAAAAAGAGGGGCTCTTCACACCGGCACGCAGGCAGGGCAACGATTACCGCGATTACACCGCCGGGAACATCCGTACCCTCAAGCTCATCCGTATGCTGCGGATGCTGGATGTGCCGCTGCCTACCATCAAGGCGGTGCTGCGCGGGGAACAGCCCCTGCAGCAGGCGCTGCAAGCCCAGCAGACCGTGCTGGAGCAGCAGGCGGCGCAGCTGGCAGCAGCCATGCAGTTTTGCGCCGACCTTGCCCGGCAGGCTCCGCAGGCGGACACGCTGGATGTGGACGCCTGCCTGACCCGCATGGAAAGCCCCGCCCCGCAGCAGGACTTCTTCTCCGGCTGGCTGCAGGATTACTGCACGCTGGCGCAGGTGCAGCATCAGAAGCACTTTTTCTTTATCCCGCAGGGCAGCATCAACACCCCGCAGGAGTTTACGGCGGCTTTGCAGGCCTACGCAGAGGAAAAGGAAATGCTTTTCGCCCTGACCAAAGAGGGAATGTACCCGGAGTTTTCGCTGGACGGCATCGCGTATAAGGCCTACCGCAACCCGGGCAAGTACCGGGACGAGATCTGCTGCGATGCCGTGCACCCCGAGCAGCTGGACACCGGACTGCCGCCCCGGCGGGAAAAGCTGCTGCGTATCCTGCGTATCGCTGTGCCGCCGGTGTGCACCTTTGTCGCTATTCTGGCGGCAGGGTGGTTGGTGACCGGCGGTGCAGGCTGGCTCTGGCTGGCGGTGCTGGTCTCTGCCGGGGTGCTGCTGGGACGCTGCTTTGAAAAGTGGCTGTAAGGCGCATTACCCCAGCGGCAGCGCCTCGGCTACGGTCAAAAAGGCATAGCCGTTATCCGTATACCAACGGATGATATCCGGCAGCGCCTCGGCGGTGGTGCGGGTGGTGGCAGAGTCGTGCATCAGCACCACGCAGTGGATCTGCTCGCCGGTCTCCCGCACCACGTTGCGGTAGATGGTATCCGCGCTGGGGTGCCCGCCCACAGCATCCTCCGCGCAGACGTTCCAGTCTACCCACTGGTAGCCTTTCTGTTCCACTTCGGATTTTAATTGTTTCATCAGCCCTTTTCCGCCATAACGGCGGCTGACGGTATTGGTGCTTCCGCCCGGAAAGCGCAAATAGCGAATGCTCTCGGCGTTGATGTAAGGACTGACGCGCTGTTTCAGCAGGGCGATGTCCTGCCAGTAGGCATCAGAGCCGCGGTAGATGTCGCTGTATTCGTGGGAGGCGGAGTGGAACGCGATTTGGTGCCCGGCGGCGGATGCTTCCGCCAACAATGGCAGATATTTTTCGTTGTAGCCCGTGGCAACGACAAAAAATGTCGCTTTGACCCCTGCATTGTTCAGAGCCTCCAGCACTGCGGGCGTTGTTTTGCTGGGGCCGTCGTCAAAAGTCAGGCAGACCCATTTTTCAGGTGGTGCAGACGGCTGGGACACAGCGGGCTCAGAGCTGGGGGCAGGTGTGAGGAATTCCGTGTCCGGCACCGGGGTCAAATCGTTCTCCCGGCAGCCAATGAGCGGCGCCGCACCAAAGAAATTCCCGAGGCCAAACCCAAGCGCCGTGCCCAAGAACAACAGTGCTGCACCGAGCAGAAAATTCTTTTTGGAAAACCGCATCTCCAAAATCCTCCTTTGTAAGTTGTTTCTTGTTTCAAAGGGTCTTTTATAGGATATGAGCACCAAAAAAATCTATGAAAAAGCTTGACTTTCCAGGAGCAATATGATAATATACTCAAGCAGTCCGCACAACGGTTTCCACCTCAAAACCGCAGGACGCACCACCGATGTATGCGAAGGTGGCGGAACTGGCAGACGCGCACGTTTGAGGTGCGTGTGGTTTATCCTTGGGGGTTCAAATCCCCTCCTTCGCACTAAAGACCAGAACACATTGTGTTCTGGTTTTTTTGTTGTGCGGAGGAGAGGATTTGAACAGCACGGCCACGCCGTAGGCGGGGCAGTAAACAGCCCAGTGGGCTGTTTACGAGTGCGCGGGTTCTGGAACGTCAGGAACGTCTACCGGGGGAAATAGGGGAATCGTGCGGCAAATGATTGACATTTTACATGAATCTTGCTAAACTAATCAAGTTGGTATATGCGGAAGTGGCGGAACGGCAGACGCGCTGGTTTTAGGCACCAGTTCTTCGTGAGTGAGGGTTCAAGTCCCTTCTTCCGCATAAAGACAGATGAGCTCATCAGCTTTGGCTGAGGGGCTCTTTTTGTTTATAATTCGCATTTCTTTTGCACATACTACCCCCAAACCGCAAAAGGGGGCAAAACGCGTGGAAGAGCAGAACCGCAGGAGCGGAAGAGGACGGCGGGTGAAGCTGGCAGCAGTATATCTGCTGGCGGCGCTGGCCGCCGCGCTGGGCTGGCTGAACGCCTGCCTGCCGGACCGCGTGTACCTGGAACCTGAGCAGGCCCTTGTGCTGCCCCGGTTTGGCTGGGTGGAGCCGCTGCGCCTGCACGGGAGCCAGAATGTTGTCAGCACCCGTGCGGTGGGCAGCTACCAGACCACGCTGGCCTTGGGCGGCTGGCTGCCCGTCAAGACCATCCGCACGGTGGTGACAACACGCCCCAGCGTAACCGTCTGCGGGACGCCCTTTGGGGTCAAGATGTTCTCCGAGGGGGCGCTCATCGTGGGCTTTTCCGATGTGGACCGGGCAGATGGCAGCACCGCCAACCCCGCCAAGGCAGCGGGCCTGCACCTGGGAGATCGGGTGGTCTGCATCGGAGAAACCGCCACGGAAAACAATGACGCCGTGAAAGCTGCGCTGGACGCGGCGCAGGGAGCGGAAGTGGAGGTCATCTATATCCGCGGCGGGGAACAGCTGCAAACCACCCTGACCCCTGCCTGGGACGCCACGGCAGGCCAGTGGCGGGCCGGGATGTGGGTGCGGGATTCCTCGGCAGGGGTGGGGACCCTGACCTTTGCCGACGAGGAAAAGGGCGTGTTCGCGGGGTTGGGCCATCCCATCAGTGACAGCGATACCGGGGAGAGCATCGCCCTGCGCAGCGGCGAGATCGTGCCCTGCCAGATCACCGGATGCAGCAAGGGGACGGCAGGCAGTCCCGGAGAGCTGAAAGGCCGCTTCCTGAGTGCCCACGCCATCGGCACCATCCGGATCAATGGGGAAAACGGCGTCTACGGCAGCACCCGCGCCCAGTTTACAGGCCAAAAGATGGAGGTGGCCTTTGCGCAGGAGGTGGAGGCTGGGGACGCTGAGATCTGGACGACCACCTCCGGCGAGACGCCCCGGGCTTACCGGGTCAAAATTGAGAAGATCAGCGATGCGGACCCCCGCCGCAACATGGTCCTCCGGGTGGTGGACCGGGAACTGCTGGCCCAGACGGGCGGCATCGTGCAGGGGATGAGCGGGAGCCCCATCGTGCAGAACGGCCGCCTGGTGGGGGCAGTCACCCATGTGCTGGTCAACGACCCCACCCGGGGGTACGGCATCTTTGCGCAGACCATGCTGGAACAGGCAGAACGGGTAACCGAGTAAAATCTGGGAATTTATAGCAAAATAAATAAATCCAAAACGACATTACTTTCCTAAATATGTCAAAAATAACCATTGAAAAGAATGGAATAATATGGTAAAATATAAATCGTTAAGGGAACTGCACAGATTGAAGCACACATTGGAGGAAAGTACGATGGATAAAGTGAAATTTTTGATGTCGGATACCAGTGCAGAAGTCACGGCAGCCTGCCGCGAGGCGCTGGAGCTCAAAGGCGTCGAGGTGACGGTCGTGGAGAAAGACGGGCTGAAAGTCCTGCAGAAAATGCTTTCGGTGCGGCCGCAGGTGGTCCTGCTGGATGCATTTATGCCGGGGCTGGACGCGTTGGCCGTCAAACAGAAGTACAATGCCGCCGGGGAGCGCCACACCGCGTTTTTTGTGACAGGTGCGTTCCAGAGCGAAGAAATGGTGCAGGAACTGCTGGATGAGGGCTTCGCGTACTATTTCGTCAAGCCGTTTGACGAAAATGTTCTGGCCAGCCGGGTTCTCAAGGTGGCCCTTGGCCACGAGAAGCGCGTTCTGGTGCAGACCAGCGTGGACAGCGACGAGCTGACCGTTACCGAGATTTTGCACCAGATCGGTGTCCCTGCCCACATCAAGGGCTACCAATTCCTGCGGGACGCCATCCTCCTGACGATGGATGAACCGGATTACATCAATGCCGTGACCAAGCGCCTGTACCCGGAAATCGCCAAGAAAAACGGCACCACCGCCAGTCGGGTGGAGCGCGCCATCCGCCATGCCATCGAGGTGGCGTGGGACCGGGGTGATGTGGATACCCTGAACAGCTATTTCGGGTATACGATTCATAACCTGAGAGGCAAACCCACGAACAGCGAGTTCATCGCGATGATAGCCGATAAAATGCGGCTGGATAAGCGGCAGAGAGTAGGGTAAAATACAAAACGGCCATAGCCGTTTTCACAGCATGGCCGTTTTTCTCCCTTAGGAGCGCTTGAACTGGTTCCAAATGGTCAGCAAGGCTCCAATGGCACCAATAATACTGAGCACCATCATAGAAATGTCATAAACCATCTTTGATTTTGTCTTTTGCAAATCGAAAAAATCAAAATTTCCCTCTTGCAATTCTCAAAATCCGTGCTATAATACTAAGGCAATCGTTTCCAAGGCCGCTCGACGGGGTAGCCGATATTGAAGGTTGTGATGGGCACATACATTAAATATGGCCCCAATAAGTCAGAACCAGAATTGAGGTGAAAAGAATGAAACAGGGTATCCATCCGAACTACGTTGACTGCACCATTACCTGCGCTTGCGGCAATGTCATCAAGACTCGTTCCACCAAGCCCGAGATCCACGTCGAAGTTTGCTCTAAGTGCCATCCCTTCTACACTGGTAAGCAGAAGCTGGTTGACACTGGCGGACGTGTTGAGCGCTTCAACAAGCGCTTCGGCCGTAAGTAATTACTGGTCTTTTCTCAGCGTCGTTCCCTGCGGGGAGCGGCGCTTTTTGTTTTGTGCAGGTGTCGTTTTCTGCCGCAATGGGGCGTCTTGCGGAGTTTACACTTCTTTGCCTTATTTTGAACACATTTATATCCTAGAATATACCAACAATAAAGCACAAGATGCTGAGATAAGGAGCGTTATTCTGTGATCGAAGTATCCCATCTCACCAAAAAATACGGCGGTCATCTGGCGGTGGACGATGTCTCGTTCACGGTGGAGGACGGCCAGATCTACGGTCTGCTCGGGCCCAACGGCGCAGGCAAGTCTACCATTATGAATATCCTCACCGGGTATCTCTCGGCTACCAGCGGGCAGGTAACGGTGGCGGGGCACCCGCTGCCGGAGGAGGCCGACGAGGCCAAGGCCTGCGTGGGCTATCTGCCGGAGCAGCCGCCCCTCTACCCGGAAATGACGGTGGGGGAGTACCTGAACTTTGTGGCAGAGCTCAAAAAAGTCCCTCGTGCCCAGCGCAAGGAGCAGGTGCTCCGTGCCGCCCGGCGGACGGGGCTGGAAAAAGTGCTGCCCCGGCTCATCCGCAGCCTGTCCAAGGGCTATAAACAGCGGGTGGGCATTGCGCAGGCTCTGCTGGGCAGCCCAAAGATCATCATTCTGGACGAGCCGACCGTGGGCCTGGACCCGGCGCAGGTGATCGAAATGCGCAAACTCATCCGGGAGCTGGGCAAGGCCCACACCGTCATTTTGTCCAGCCATATCCTCAGCGAGGTGCAGGCGGTCTGTCAGCAGGTGCTTATCCTTTCCAAAGGCAAACTGGCGGCCTCCGGCACCCTGCAGGAGCTGACCGCGGACGGCAGAAGCCTGGAAGAAGTCTTCCTGGCCCTGACCGGGGCACAGACCGACCCGGAAGAAGAGGAGGAACCCCATGACAGCGATTTTTAAACGGGAGCTGAAAAGCTATTTCCATGGCATGATGGGCTATGTGCTCACGGCCTTTCTGCTGGCAACCTCCGGGCTTTACTTTCTGGCGCTGGATCTGGGCTATGGCATGACGGATTTCAGCTACTACACGCTCGACCGCACCATTTTTATCCTGCTGCTCTATATCCCGGTGCTCACCATGCGCTCGCTGGCCGAGGAGCGCCGCAGCCGCACGGATCAGCTTCTTCTTACCAGCCCGGTGTCGGTATGGGGCATCGTGCTGGGCAAATTTTTTGCCATGGCGGTCATTTTTGCGATTCCCTGCCTCGTGGATGCCGTCATGATTTTGATTCTCTGGGGGCTGGGCAGCACCACCACGGCACTGGCGGCCAACTTCGCGGGCCTTTTATGCTATTTTCTGCTGGGCTGTGCGGCCATCGCCATCGGGGAATTCCTCTCCGGTCTGACGGAGAACCAGATCATTGCCGCCGTTATGGGCGTGGCAGTGTTGCTGCTGGCCTACATGATGCCCAGCCTGCGCACCATGTTCAACGCGGGCAGTGCCGTGGCGCTGGCGGTTTTTACTGGGCTGGCGGGAGCAGCCTCCGTGCTGGTGGGGCTGCGCACCCGGAGCTTTACCCTGGGATGTCTGCTGTTCGCGGCCCTCTGCGTGGGGCTGTCCGGCCTCTTCCTCTTAAAGAGCGCCTGGCTGACCAGCGCGTTCAGCACGGTGCTGAGCGCGCTGTGCCTGTTTACCCCCTTTGAAGAATTCGTCAACAACAGTTTTTCTCTCCCGACGCTGGTGTATTACCTCTCGGTGACGGGGCTGTTCCTGTTCTTTACGGCGCAGGGCATCGAGAAGCGCCGATGGAACTGAGAGGAGGAAAACGGTATGAAATTGAATTGGAACAAGCGGAAGAAAAGCGAAGCAGCCAGTAAAATCTTCCGCAGCGGAGTCTATTCCGCAGCGGTCACGGCGCTGGTGTTGGTGCTGGTCATTCTGCTCAACCTCATTGTCCGGGCCATCCCGTCCCGGTATACGGAGTGGGACCTCTCGGAGGCGGGGCTCTACACCCTGAGCGACAACTCCATTGAGGTGGTCAAAAATCTGACCCAGGACGTTAAAATTTATTATCTGGCGGAGACGGGCAACGAGGATGTCATTATCTCCAAGCTGCTGGATCACTACGCGGCGGAAAGCAGCCACCTGAGCTGGGAGCTGAAAGACCCGGCCCTCTACCCGACCTTTGCCACCCAGTATGGGGCCACAGATGTGACCAATGGGAGCCTCATTCTGGTCTGCGGCGAAAACAGCACGGTGCTGGATGCCGCGGACCTCTACGAAGAAGACTACAGCAACTATTCCCTCACAGGTACTTCCAGCGTGACCTTTGACGGGGAAAACAAGATCACTTCGGCCATCTACCGTCTGACCAGCGGGGAAGAACATCACGCCTACTACACCACCAACCACGGGGAGCAGACGCTGACGGATACCCTGACCAGTGCACTGGAAAACCAGAACCTGACTCTCACCGGGCTGGATATGCTCTCGGACAGCATCCCGGAAGACTGTGACCTGCTCGTCATCAACAACCCCGTGCAGGATTTTGCTTCCGCCGGGGCACTGGTGGACGAGATGAGCGACCTGCGCGGCTACCTGAGCCGGGGCGGCAAACTGCTGATCACCACGGACAGCTACAACCGCACCCCCAATCTGGATGCCCTGCTGGCAGAGTTTGGCCTTTCCCGCACGGAGGGTCTGGTGGTGGAGGGGGACAGCAGTCATTCTATGAACGGCTACCCCACCTATCTGCTGCCGGATTACGCCTCTGCGGTGGAGAGCGGCGTGCTGGACAACGTGGACAAAAACCGTGGTGTCCTGCTTCAGATGGCCCAGGGCATCGCCCTGACCGAGACAAAAGACGTGATCTCGGAAGCCCTGCTGACCACCTCCGCTGAGGCCTACAGCAAGACGGCGGGCTATGAGATGACGACCCTTACGCAGGAGGACGGCGACCCGGACGGCCCGTTTACGCTGGCGGCCTACGCCCGCAATGAGAACACCGAAGCGGAAGTCATCTGGATCGACTGCGGCAATATGGATAACGAGGGCATCTATCAAGTGCTGCCCGGCAACGTGACATTCCTGCAGGCCTGCGCCACCGCGCTGGCCTTTGAGGAGAGCACGACCCTCATCGAATCCAAGGCACTGGAGGCAGCCCCGCTGGAAGTGTCCAACTCCACCTCTGTGGCGCTGGGCCTGACCTTTGTCATCGTTCTGCCCGCTGCGGTGCTGGCGGCAGGTGCCGTTGTGGTCCTGCTGCGCCGCCGCAAGTAAGGGGGCAGAGCAGATGCAGTACCTGAAAAAGAAACCGGAAACCGCCGTTTTGCTGCTGTTGCTGGGCCTTGTGGTGCTGGCGGGCATCGCACTGGCCGTGCTGACGGCATCCAACCGGAAAGCCGAACAGGCTGCCAGTGAAGCAGCCGACGGCAGCATCCCGGTGCTGGCCATCCCGTCGGATACCGTCCGGAAGATCCAAATGGAAGCGCGGAGCGGAACCCTGACGCTGGCGTATGCCGATGGAAGCTGGTCTCTGGCGGAAGACCCGGACTACCATCTGGATGAATCCTCCTGCAACGCCATGCTGACCGCCGTTTCGGCGCTGAACGCCAAACGTGAGTTGCAGGAAGCAGCCGGGGAGGACTACGGCTTCTCCGCTCCGCAGGCCACCGTGACCATCACCACGGACAGCGGCGAGGAAACACTGGTATTCGGAGCCCGGAATGCCGTCACGGGGGATGTCTACCTGCAAAAGGCAGGGGAGAGCGCTGTGTATACGGTGGCGTCCTCCAAGCTGAACTGCTTTTTGAAAGACAAAGCTGCCCTTTTTGGCGTGTTCAGTCCGGCGGGGCTCACCAGCTCGGCCATCGAGGCAGTCTCCTATACGCTGGCCGATGGAGAGACGGTCTCCCTGAAAGCCATGTCGGAGCCGGTGGAGAGTGCAGGCAGCGGCACAAGCGAGGCGGCCTCGGACAGCACCGCCTATCAGACGGTCTGGCGGCTGGAAAATGACCCCACGGTAGACCTCGACACGGACAAAACGGATGCCATCCTCACGGCGCTCAGCAGTTATGTCAGCGGGCAGATTACCCCTGCGGATGGTGCCGACCCGGCCGCGGCCGGGTTTGACACCCCGCTGGTGACCGTGCAGGTGACCATGGCGGAAAAGACCGTCACCCTGCGCTACGCCAGCGGCATGGACGGCTATTACCTGATGGTGGAGGGGGATGGTTCCCTCTATACCGTGGACCAGAGCACGGTGCAGGCGCTTCTGCTGCCGGAAAACGCATGGAAATCGGAATAAAATCACGCAGCGTGCGCCACACCAAAATTCCGGTGCGGCGCATGTTTTTTTGTTGCGGGATGCAAAGTTTCGGCAAACATCGGCAGAGTGATTGACATTTTGGCAAGGATTGATTAAGATAGACGGGACAGGGCAGAATAACTGCGCAATATTACGGTTGTCATGGATGTTGTGCGGGGCTGGGTCACCCTGGTACGAGGGATGGGGTCAATACCCTGTCTTTTTTCGTATCTGAGTTTAAGGAGGATAAAGGAATTATGGACAACTCGGTGATCGTTTCACTGCGAGACATCGTGGTGGAATTTGATGGTCAGCGCATTCTGGATGGGCTGAACCTCGACATCCATGACAAAGAGTTTGTGACGCTGCTGGGCTCTTCCGGCTGCGGCAAAACCACCACTCTGCGCCTCATTGCAGGTTTTCTGGAGCCCAATGCGGGCCAGGTCCTGCTCAAAGGCGAGGACATCACGGGCGTGCCGCCCTACAAGCGCCCGGTGAACACGGTGTTCCAGAAATACGCCCTTTTCCCGCACCTGAACGTGTTTGAGAATGTGGCCTTTGGCCTGCGGCTGAAAAAGATGGACGAAGAGACCATCCGCCGCAAGGTGCGCGATATGCTGGAGGTCGTGGGCCTGAAAGGCTTTGAGCGCCGCAGCATCAGCCAGATGTCCGGCGGCCAGCAGCAGCGCGTGGCCATCGCCCGCAGTCTGGTCAACGAGCCGGAGATCCTGCTGCTGGACGAGCCTCTGGGCGCGCTGGACCTCAAGCTGCGCAAAGAGATGCAGCTGGAGCTGAAGCGTTTGCAGCGCGAGATGAACATTACCTTTATCTATGTCACTCACGACCAGGAAGAGGCCCTGACCATGTCGGATACCGTCGTGGTCATGAACGGCGGCAAGGTGCAGCAGATCGGCACCCCGGAGGATATTTACAACGAGCCCAAGAACGCCTTTGTGGCGGACTTCATCGGCGACTCCAACATTGTGGACGGCGTGATGCACAAGGACTTCCTCGTCTCGTTCTCGGGTGTGGATTTCCCCTGCGTGGACCGCGGCTTTGCCCGGGAACAGAGCGTGCAGGTGGTCGTGCGCCCGGAGGATATCGAGGTGGTCTCCCCGATGGAGGGCCAGCTGACCGGTGTGGTCAACGATGTGATCTTCAAGGGCGTCCACTTTGAAATGCATGTGGACTGCGAGGGCCGCGAGTGGCTCATCCACTCCACCCGTGCCTGCACGCCGGGCGAGACCATCGGGATGCGGATCGGCCCCAACGAGATCCACATCATGGCACGGTCCGAGGGGTGATGCGGCCATGATGAAGATTTACGATAAAAAGCTGGCGTACCCGTACTTTGTATGGATGACACTGTTTACCGTGGTGCCGCTGTTCATCGTGGGGTACTACGCCCTGACGGACAGCGAGGGCCATTTTACACTGGACAATCTGGTGTCCATCAGCGGCTACAGCTCGGTGTTTGCCCGCAGCCTGCTGCTGGCGCTGATCGCTACGGTCATCTGCCTGGTCATTGCGTTCCCGGTGGGCTACTTCCTCTCCCGCCTGCGGGTGAACAAGCAGCACATCATGTTGATGCTGGTCATGCTGCCCATGTGGATGAACTTCCTGCTCCGTACCTATGCCTGGATGGGCCTGCTGAGTGTCAATGGCCCCGTCAACGCGGTGCTGGGCCTGTTTGGCCTGGGACCCTATACCATGCTGAATACCTCCGGCGCGGTGGTGCTGGGCATGGTGTACAACTATGTGCCCTATATGATCCTGCCGCTGTATACCAGCATGACCAAGATCGACCAGAGCCTGGTGGAGGCGGCCCAGGACCTGGGCGCTTCCACCACCAAGACCCTTGTGCGGGTGCTCATCCCCATGAGCGTGCCCGGCATCAGCACGGGCATCACCATGGTGTTTGTCCCGGCGGTGTCCACATTCGTCATCAGCCGGATGCTGGGCGGCGGCTCCAACCTGCTCATCGGCGACCTGATCGAGATGCAGTTCCTGGGCAACAGCTACAACCTCAACGTCGGCTCGGCCATGAGCCTGGTGCTGATGATCATTGTCCTGCTCTGCATGAGCTTTACCTCGAGCTTTGACGAGGATGAGATGGAGGGTGTGTCCTGATGAAAACGAAACATCTGCGTCTGATGCAGCGCGCCTACGTCATCCTGTTCTTCTGCTTCATGTATCTGCCCATCGCCTATATGATCGTGTTCAGCTTCAACCAGAGCAAGGGCTACGCGCTGTTTACGGGCTTTACCTTTAAATGGTACGCCAGTCTGTTCCATAACTCCGCCATCCTGCACGCCCTCTGGGTGTCCATTGAGGTGGCCCTGATCTCGGCGGTCATTGCCACGGTGCTGGGCACGGCAGCCTCTCTGGGGATTGCCTCCATGGGCCGCAAAAGCCGCCTGGTGGTGACGAACATCACCTATATCCCGGTGGTCAACCCGGAGATCATCACCGGCATCTCGCTCATGCTGCTGTTTGTGGCATACCAGCGCTTTACCGAAGGGGTGGACTTCCTGCCCGATACCATCATGGGTCTGCCCACGCTGCTCATCGCGCACATTGCGTTCAACGTGCCGTACGTCATCTTCAACGTGACGCCCAAGCTCAAGCAGCTGGATCTCCGGCTGTATGAGGCAGCGCTGGATCTGGGCTGCGACCCAAAGCAGGCATTCTTCAAGGTCATCCTGCCCGAGATCAGCCCGGCGATCCTGTCGGCGTTCCTCATCTGCCTGACCTATTCCATTGATGATTTCATGATCTCCTACTTCAACTGCGGCACCGTGGAGACCCTGCCCATTGCCATCTACTCCATGACCCGTAAAAAGGTCAGCCCGGAGATCTATGCGCTGTCCACCATCATGTTTGTGGTCATCCTGGGCATCATCCTCCTCTCCAACGCCATGGAGAGCCGTGAGTATCGCAAGGATCAGAGAGCGCTGAGAGGGGGCGACGCCGTATGAAACTGCTGAAACGCCTGAGCGTGCTGGCCCTGACGGCTGCCCTGACCCTCAGCATGGCGGCGCCGGCCATGGCTGCTGGTTCCATTGAGGTGACAGAGGACGTTTCCGTCTCCGATGATTACGACTGGACCCGCTTCAAGGGCCAGAACATGACCCTGAACGTCTACAACTGGGGTGAGTATATCTCCAATGGCTCGGACGACAGCGAGGATGTGGTGTCTGATTTTGAAAAGCTGACGGGCATCAAAGTCAATTACACCACGTTCGATTCCAACGAGTCGATGTATGCCAAGCTGAAATCCGGCGCAGCCAATTATGACGTCATCGTGCCCTCGGACTATATGGCGGCCAAGATGATCGCGGAGGGGATGCTGATGCCCCTTAATTACGACAACATCCCCAATTTCCAGAATATCGACGAGGTGTACCGCAACGCGGATTACGACCCGGAAAACGCCTACACCGTACCCTACATGCTCTGCACCACGGGCATCATCTACAACACCACCATGGTGGACAAAGCCCCCACCAGCTGGGCCGACCTGTGGGACCCCCAGTATGCGGGCAATATCCTGATGTTCAACAATAGCCGCGATGCCTATGCCATTGCCGCGTTCAAAGCAGGGAAGAGCATCAACCCGGACTCCACCGAAGAAGTGGATGAAGTGGTGGAAGAACTCAAGGCTCAGAAGCCCCTGGTGCAGGCCTACGTCATGGACGAGATCTTTGATAAGATGATCGGCGGCGAGGCAGCCATCGGTGTCTATTATTCCGGCGACGCCATCACCATGATCGACGACAACCCGGATCTGGCCTGGGTCTTCCCGGAGGAGGGCAGCGTGCTTTCCGTGGACAGCATGTGCATCCCCGCGACCAGCGAGCACAAGGAAGCGGCTGAAATGTTCATCAACTTCATGTGCGAACCGGATATTGGCAAGGCAAACGCGGAGTATATTGGGTATACTACCCCTATGGAGTCCGTGCGCGAGATCCTGGACGAAGATCTGGCGGACAGCGAGATCGCGTTCCCGCCGGAAGAGGTCGAGGCCAAGGAGAAAGTCTTCACTGCCCTCAGCGACGAAGTCAACAATGAGCTGGACGTCAAGTGGAGCGAGATGAAGAGCTACAACGAGGGCGGCAGCGGCTATCTGTTCCTGCTGCTGCTCACGGCGATGGTGGCACTGGCCTGCTTCAATATCTGGCGCAAGGTCCGCCGCCGCAGCCGAAACATGTACTGATTCAAAGACCCCTATTTTTACAGGCTGCGCTGCAAAAAGCGCAGCCTGTTTTCGGGTTTTGCAAAGAGAAAGGAAAACCAATGGAACGCAGAGAATATTCAGAGACGATGACCGCGCTGGATGGTGACAGCGATTTCCGCCGCCAGCTCAAGCCCAGCGCCCTGCTGCGGTATGTGGAGCAGGTCTCCGCCGACCATGCCCGGGCTTACGGTATGGACCGCCAGTTCTTCACGGAGCATCACAGTGCCTTTCTGGTGGCAAAAACGGCAGTGCAGATCACCCGGCGTCCCATGCGGGCGGAAAAATTCACCCTGACCACGGCCTGTGAGGTGTTCAAAAAAGGTTCCATGAAGCGCCTGACCATCCTGAACGACACGGAGGGAAACCGTCTGGCGCTGGTGGATTGCCGCTGGATGCTGGTGGATACGGACACGGAGCGCATCCAGCGAGCCCCCGGCTGGGAGACCGAGGGCTTCCAGAACGAAGAACTGCCCGAGGAGCTGCCTCAACTGGTGCACAAGAGCAAGGACTTGCAGCCCGCGGGGGAGTGGGTAGCCCATTACGCCCTGTGCGATCTGAACGGCCACATCAACAACGCGCTCTATCTGGACATTGCCTGCGACGCCATCCCGCTGGAAGTGTGGCGGACGCGGGAGCTGAAATTTTTCTCCATCAAGTATCACCGCGAGGTGCCGATGGGGGAGAAGATGGCGGTCTTTTATGCCCCGGTGGAGCAGGGCTGGTATGTGGTGGGCCGCAGGGAAGAGCACGCCGCTTTTGAGTGCTACCTGGAATTTGAGGCACCGGAAGCATAAACCGGGACTGATTACAAAAAAATAAAAAAGAAATTACAGAAAAATTACAAAAAGCTCTTGCAAAATCCGACGCAAAGAGTTACAATATAGTTACAGAAAGGAATGCGACGCCTTTCTGGTTCATGAAATCTTTTTCTTCTTGTTTTTAAAGAGATACCGGGTGTCGGGCGCTTCCTCCTCCGGCTGTTCTCCTTCACAGCTGACAGTCCCCCGCACCGCACAGGCGGTATCTCGCTTCGTGTGCAAAAAAGCTCATCCTGAAACAGGGATGAGCTTTTTTGCACCCTGAATTTAAGAGATCGGCCAGCATTTCCAAAATAAAGTGTGACTTTGCGGCAAATTCTCTATACAAAATGTCTGTTTTTCTCTGGCTTGGTTTTATAAAGTTTGTTTTGTATTTGCCGGGCTTTTGTGATATGATATAGACAATCATTTTGAGCATGTTACAAGCTTTGTAAGTGAAAAGGATTTGTTGTCCTGACGGGCTGCAATGAGAGAAAAAGGAGATTTAGAATATGGCTTATTTTTATGAAGAACCTTCCCGCACCTTTGGCGAGTACCTGCTGGTGCCGGGCTATTCCTCCGCAGAAAACGTTCCTACGGCTGTCAGCCTGAAGACCCCGCTGGTCAAGTACCGCAAGGGCGAGGAGAAGTGCCCGCTGGAAATGAATATCCCCATGATCAGCGCCATCATGCAGTCTGTCTCCGGCGATAAGCTGGCCATTGCACTGGCACGCCAGGGCGGTGTTTCGTTTATTTACGGCTCTCAGAGCATTGAGAACGAGGCTGCCATGGTCCGCCGCGTCAAGAGCTACAAGGCTGGTTATGTCGTCTCCGACTCCAACCTGGCTCCCACTGCCACCCTGCACGACGTGCTGGAGCTGAAAGCCCGCACCGGCCACTCCACCATCGCCATCACCGCCGACGGCACCCCCAACGGCAAGCTGCTGGGCATTGTGGCTTCTCGTGATTACCGCGTCAACCACACCCCCGATGACGCCTCCGTCACCACGTTCATGACCCCCATCGAGAAGCTGGTCACTGCTCCGGAGAACACCTCTCTGCACGACTGCAACAACATCATCTGGGATAACAAGATCAACACCCTGCCGCTGGTGGACGCTGAGGGCAACCTGGTGTATATGGTCTTCCGCAAGGACTACGATTCCCACAAGAAGAACGCCAACGAGCTGCTGGATGCCAACAAGAGCTATGTGGTCGGCGCTGGCATCAACACCCGCGATTATGCCGAGCGCGTGCCCGCACTGGTCGAGGCCGGTGTGGACGTCCTCTGCATCGACTCCTCCGAGGGCTACTCCGAGTGGCAGAGCCGCACCATCGGCTGGATCCGTGAGCACTACGGCGACACCGTGAAAGTCGGTGCAGGCAATGTCGTGGACGCCGAGGGCTTCCGCTTCCTGGCCAAGGCCGGCGCGGACTTTGTCAAGATCGGCATTGGCGGCGGCTCCATCTGCATCACCCGCGAGACCAAGGGCATTGGCCGCGGCCAGGCCACTGCTGTCATCGAGGTCGCCAAGGCCCGTGACGAGTACTTCAAGGAGACCGGCATCTATGTGCCCATCTGCTCCGATGGCGGCATCGTCCACGATTATCACATCACCCTGGCTCTGGCTATGGGCGCGGACTTCGTCATGCTGGGCCGCTACTTTGCCCGTTTCGACGAGAGCCCCACGAACAAGGTCCGCATCAACGGCCAGTATATGAAAGAGTACTGGGGCGAGGGTTCCAACCGTGCCCGCAACTGGCAGCGCTATGACCTGGGCGGCTCCACCAAGCTGAGCTTTGAAGAGGGCGTGGACAGCTATGTTCCGTATGCCGGCCCGCTGGCTGACGGTGTCCAGACCACCCTGTACAAGGTCAAGAGCACCATGTGCAACTGCGGTGCCCTCTCCATCCCCGAGCTGCAGCAGAAAGCCAAGCTGACCGTCGTTTCCTCCACCTCCATCGTGGAGGGCGGCAGCCATGACGTTATGCTGAAGAACGCCACCCCCAGCATCATCAACGGCTGATAAAATTTGAAAGACGCAAAGCTGCCCGGCACACTGCCGCCGGGCAGCTTTTTTGTATCTTCTGGCTGTGACAGCAAAAAGATTTTACCGAACCACAGTCCCTTTTTTACAAAAGGCCTTGCACCGGGCCAAAAACCATGCTATAGTGTTACCAACACCCTGTCATGACAGGGCAGATCACACGCCCGGCCAGCCCTCTGCGCGGCGTCCCGGGAAGTTTTTCAGGCGGTAGGACCGCGCGGTATCCTGCCGGATGGAGAAAAAAGAGAGGAAACCCCCATGGAAGAGATCAAAGTTGTTCCGTACATTCCGGACGAAGATTATGATAACCCCGCAATGGTCGTGGATTTTTATGAGTTCACGATGGCCAATTGCCTGTTTTTGAACGGCTTCAAGGATACTACCCTCGTGTTCGATATGTTCTTCCGCAAGAACCCGGACAATATGGGCTATTCCATCAGCGCCGGCCAGCGCAAGCTGACCCGCTTCCTGCTCAACTATCACTTCAATGAGCAGGACATCCAGTGGCTGCGCACCAAGGGTATGAGCGAGGAATTCTGCAATTACCTGCGCACCTACCGCTGGAAAGGCGATATGTACGCCCTGCCGGAGGGCACGGTCTGCTACCCCCATGTCCAGATGGTCCGCATTGAGTGCGACCTGGTGGGTGCCATCCTCATTGAGACTTACCTGCTGCAGACCATGAACTTCCACAGCCTCATCACCACCAAGGCCACTCGCGTGGTGGGCCTGAACACTCACACCCCCCGCAGCGTGATGGAATTCGGCACCCGCCGTGCACAGGGCGAGAGCGCCGGCAACGATGGCGCTTATGCGGCGGTTCTGGGCGGCTGCATTGGCACGGCCAACTGTCTGGCCGAGATGAAGTATGGTTCGGATGTCAAGGCCGTGGGCACCGTGGCACACAGCTTCATCGAGTTCTTCCCGACGGAGTTTGACGCGTTCAAGGCTTTTGCGGATACCTACCCGGATTCTGTCAGCCTGCTGCTGGATACCTACAACATTATGGAGAGCGGTCTGCCCAACCTCATCAAGCTGGACGACTACCTCATTGAGAAATATCCCAATGACCCCAACCGCCGTGTCAAGAGCGCCCGCATCGATTCCGGCGACCTGGCCCGCGGCTCCAAGCGGCTGCGCAAGGCGCTGGACGCAGCTGGCAAGCCCTATATCAAGCTGGTAGCTTCCAACGGTCTGGATGAGAAAAAGATCGCCAACATGGAGCTGTATGAGCACGCCCACTTTGATTCTTACGGCGTGGGCGAAAACCTGATCACCTCGGCTTCCGACCCCGTGTTCGGCGGCGTGTACAAGCTGGTGGCCGTCAAGCAGGCGGATGGCAGCTATCAGCCCAAGATGAAGTGCTCTGATTCCGCCAGTAAGGCCATCATCCCCGGCAAGAAGATGCCCTGGCGACTCTACGATGAGAACGGCCAGGCACAGTGCGACCTGATCGCCATGGATGGCGAGGTCATTGAGGCCGGCAAGCCCGTGACGATGGTCAACCTGGACCCGGATGCCATCGAGCGCACCATCACCATCACCCCCACCAGGGTCAAACAGCTGCTGGTGCCCCATATCCTGAACGGCGAGCTGGCCATTGAGCTGCCCTCCATCGCGGAGAAGAAAGCTTACATTGCCCAGCAGCTCACCGAGGAGACCTGGGAAACCGAGCTGCGCATCGAGTGCCCCCACAAGCACTATGTCAACATGACCCCGGCTGTGGCGGAGTGTCGCTCCCGCATGTACGCGGAGCTGCACGGCGGCAAAGTCTAAGAGCAGTTCTTGACAAAGAACGGTTTCTATTGTATTATAAGAGCTGTCGTAAATCGGCAGCTCTTTTCTGTGCCACTGTGGTGAAATTGGCAGACACGAGGGACTTAAAATCCCTTTCTGGAAACAGAGTGCGGGTTCAAGCCCCGCCGGTGGCATGAAAAAATCCCTCTCAGCATTGCTGAGGGGGATTTTTCATTGCCATGATTATTGTTCCATCGCATGGAACCGTTCCAGGAAGCTGTGCTCCACGCCCTCGGATTTGTAGCCGGGCATGGTATCCAGCGCCACGGCGTGGATGCTGCGGAAGATGCTGTTTTCAATGTTGGGGTTGTCGCGCTTGAGGCGGCGGAGCAGGATCTTGACCTCCTGCCGCTTGGAGCCGCCGCCACCGTTGTCGCACATGGTGCAGTTCTCGGTAAAGCGGCAGGCGCACTGGATGAATTCCAGGTCATTGTAGCGCTTCCAGGCTAGAATATCTTCTTCCCGGATGCAGTACATCGGGCGGATCAGGGTCATGCCGGGAAAACTGGTGCTGTGGAGCATGGGGGGCATGGCCTGCAGCTGGGAACCGTAGAACATGCTCATGACGGTCGTCTCGATCACGTCATTGAAGTGGTGGCCCAGCGCAATTTTATTGCAGCCCAGCTCCTTGGCCTTGCTGTACAGGTGGCCCCGGCGCATCCGGGCGCAGAGGTAGCAGGGGTTTTTATCGGTGTTGTTTGCCACCGAGAAAATGTTGCTCTCAAAGATGGTCACCGGAATGTGGAGCAGCTCGGCGTTGGACTCGATCTTCTGGCGGTTGATCTCGTTGTAGCCGGGGTCCATTACCAGGAAAACCAGCTCAAAGGGGACATCGCTGTGCTTCTGCAGCTCCTGCATCAGCTTGGCCATCAGCATGGAGTCCTTGCCGCCCGAGATGCAGACGGCGATCTTATCATTTGCCTGGATGAGCTCATAGCGCTTGACGGCGACAATGAACGGGGTCCAGAGCTCTTTGCGGTATTTTTTGATGATGCTTCGTTCGATCAGCTGGTAAGGTTCCAGTTCGCGTTTCATGGGTACAAATTCCTCTCTTTTTCTGGGGCTGTTTTATTTGGTTTCTATCAGTCCGCGGTAGCAGCGGTCAAAGGCGGCCAGAAAGCCGCGCAGGTCTTCTTCGGTGGTTCGATGGCTCAGGCTGACCCGCCAGGAGGACAGGGCGTTGCGGCGGTCCCGGCTGACGGCAAAGACCGCGCGGGAGGGGAGCCCGTCTGACGAGCAGGCGGATTTGACCGAGACGCAGACGCCCTCTTCATTGAGCTCCCGCTGGAAGACCGTGCCCTTGACGTCCTGCACGCTCAGGTTCAGGATGTGGGGGATGGCGTTCTCCGGGCTGTTGATGCGGACTTTGGGATACTTGGCCAGCTCGGTGCGGAGGAATGCATTGGCCTTTTGGACGGCCTCGGCGTGCTCCGGCAGCTGCTCCACGGCCAGCTCCAGTGCCAGCGCCAGCGAGGAGGCCAGAGCCACCGTCGGGGTGCCGCTGCGGTAGATGGTGGTGCTCTCTCCGCCGTGGATGAGAGGCTCCAGCGCCAGATTCCGCCGTTTGAGCAGCAGGCCGATGCCGTTGAGACCATAGAATTTGTGGGCTGTCAGGCTCATGGTGTCCACGCCCTCAAACGAGACCGGAATTTTGCCCACGGCTTGGGTGGCGTCCACATGCAGGTGGCAGTGAGGGTACTCTTTCAGGATCTCGGCAATCTCCTGCACTGGCTGCACCACGCCCAGCTCACTGTCCACCATCGTGACCGCCACGACAATGGTGTCCGGGCGAATCAGCTCTTTGAGATGGTCCAGGTCAATGGTGCCATCCCGCTTGATGTCTACCAGGTCGATCTCATAACCCTGCTCCTGCAGAGCGGTCAGGGTGCCGCTGACAGACGAGTGCTCCAGCGGGGTAGAGATGATATGCTTGCCCACATGGCGGGAGAGCCGGGCCAGCCCCTTGAGGGCAAAGTTGTTGGACTCGCTGGCACCGGAGGTGTAGATGATCTCGGCAGGCTGTACCCGCAGCAGCCGGGCAATGGTCTGGGTGGCGTGGTCGATCTCGGCCTTGGCGTCCAACCCGGCCTGATGGTGCGAGTTCGCGTTGCCAGGGCAGCGGCGCTCCACCGCGCAAAACCGCGCCAGCACCCGCTCATCTGCCGGGGTGTTGGCGGAATAATCCAGATATATCATAATAATCCTCTATCAATAAACTGTTTTATCGCAATTTTCATAAATAGTGCCGATCAAAACGGCATATTTGCGAGATGCAGTTTGCGGATGTTGCTTGTGCGTTAAAAACGCAAACTGCTATAATAGGTAACATTATAGTGCGCGGCTGCCCTGATTGCAAGATGCAGAGCACAAAATACGGAAAACGGTTGCAGGAACCGCGGGTTTCTGGTATACTTTACAAGGTAAAACACGAAAGGGGAGAGCGGTATGCGAGATTCGATGTTCCGAAGCAAGGGTGCTGCTGTTTCCGTTCCATCTTACATTTCATCCTGATTTCAGAGGCATTGCCGCTTTTGCGCGGCGGTGCCTTTTTTTCAGGGGTGGGTTTCTTAAAGGAGGAAAACCATGCAGCAAAACATCGATTATTCCAAGGGCATTTATGATGCCCGTCAGCTGGGCACGGGCCGGATGCTGATTCTGGGCATCCAGCACATGTTTGCCATGTTTGGTGCCACCGTTCTGGTGCCCCTGCTCACGGGCCTGAGCGTTTCCACCACTCTGCTCTGCGCAGGTCTGGGCACTCTGCTGTTCCACTTCATCACCAAAAAGAAAGTGCCCGCGTTCCTGGGTTCTTCGTTCGCCTATCTGGGCGGCTTCTCCATTGTGGCACCCATGCTGGCGGATGCAGACGGCAACCTGACCGTGGCCAACACCCGGATGCTGCCTTATGCCTGCGCAGGCGTGGCGTTCTCCGGCCTGCTCTATCTGGTCGTCAGCCTGCTCATCTCCACCTTTGGCATCCGCCGCATTATGCGGTTCTTCCCGCCGGTGGTCACGGGCCCCATCATCATTGCCATCGGCCTGATCCTGGCTCCCTCGGCCATCAACAACTGCCAGGCCAACTGGCTGCTGGCCTTTGTGGCACTGGGCACGGTCATTGTCTGCAACATCTGGGGCAAGGGCATGATCAAAATTCTGCCCATCCTCATTGGTGTGCTGGTGTCCTATGCCGTTGCGCTGGTGACGGGTGCCGTCGATTTTGCCCGCATTGCCGAGGCAAGCTGGTTCGGCATCCCGCTGCATCAGTCTGCCATGGGTCTGTTTGCCATCGACGGCAGCCCCGAGTTTATCAGCGCGCTGTTTACCATCATCCCCATCGCACTGGCTACCATGATGGAGCATGTGGGCGATATCGCCGCCATCAGCGCCACCGTCGGCCACAACTATATCAATGACCCCGGCCTGAACCGGACGCTGATGGGCGACGGTCTGGCAACCGCTCTGGCTGGCCTGCTGGGCGGCCCGGCCAACACCACCTACGGCGAGAACACGGGCGTTCTGGCACTGAGCAAAATCTACGATCCTCTCGTCATCCGCATCGCCGCCGTGCTGGCCATCATCCTGAGCTTCAGCCCCAAGTTTGAGGCCGTCATCAACACCATCCCCACCGGCATCATCGGCGGCATCAGCTTTGTGCTGTACGGCATGATCTCTGCCATTGGTGTCCGCAACGTGGTGGAGAATCAGGTGGACTTCACCAACAGCCGCAACCTCATCATTGCGGCCGTCATCCTCGTTTCGGCACTGGGCTTCAACTCGGTGGGCGGCCTGACCTTTGCCGTTGCAGGCGTTTCCATCAACCTGTCCGGCCTGGCCATTGCTGCCATCGTGGGCATTGCGCTCAACGCCATCCTGCCCGGCAACGACTATGAGTTCGACTCCGCCGACGGCTCCGACGCACCCTCCAGCGCCAACCTGCAGGTCTGAGTTTCGGATCGCTTCAAATAGAGTATCGGGCAAAGTGCCCATCTTTCTGGCAAGGTTTTTAGTGACCTTGCCAGATTTTTGCAAATAGGAATAATTCTCAAAATTATCCTTGACTAACTAGGAATCATTCGCTATAATAGAGCCATCAGGAGGGCCGGTGAGTACCAACACCGGAGCTCCTGCTCTCACAAAATTTTGTAACGTAAATTGAGAATGATGGAGGTCTATTCTTATGAAAAAATATGTTTGCACCGTTTGTGGTTATATTGCTGAGGGCGAGATCCCCGCTCAGTGCCCCGTCTGCAAGGCTCCCGCTTCCGCTTTTGTGGAGAAGACTGGCAATACCTATGTGACCGAGCATGTGGTCGGCATCGGCAAGGCTGAGGGTGTTCCTCAGGAGATCGTGGATGGCCTGCGCGCAAACTTTGAGGGCGAGTGCAGCGAGGTTGGCATGTACCTGGCCATGGCTCGTGTGGCAGAGCGTGAGGGCTACCCCGAGATCGCCGAGGCTTACAAGCGCTATGCTTACGAGGAGGCAGATCATGCATCCCGTTTTGCAGAGCTGCTGGGCGAGGTCGTTACTGACAGCACCAAGAAGAACCTGATGATGCGCGCTGAGGCCGAGTGCGGTGCCTGCGCCGGCAAGATGGATCTGGCCAAGAAAGCAAAGGCTCTGAACCTGGATGCCATCCACGACACCGTGCATGAGATGGCCAAGGACGAGGCCCGCCATGGCCGCGGCTTCGAGGGCCTGCTGAAGCGTTACTTCAACACCGAGGTCTGATTTTTCCCCAGTTATTTGATAAGCTGCCGCGTGGCTTTGGCTGCGCGGCAGCTTTTTGTTTCTTGACAAGATCTTGCGCGGGGGAATACAATAGCAGGGCGATGGAAAGAAAAGGGGAGAGGGAAAATGAATCCGTCAAAAGTATCTGCAAACCGTTACGCCCTGCTGGATGAGCTGCGAGGTCTCGACCTCATCAGCATGATGTGCTACCACGGCCTGTGGGATGTGGTCTTCCTTTTTGGGGTGCAGCTACCATGGTATACCGGGATGCCCGGCCATCTGTGGCAGCAGAGCATCTGCTGGGTGTTCATCCTGCTGTCCGGTTTCTGCCTGCCCATGGGACATCACCCGTACAAGCGCGGTGCACTGGTCTTTGGGGCCGGGGCACTGGTCACGGTGGTGACGGTGCTTTTCATGCCGGAGGATGTCGTTCTGTTTGGGGTGCTCACGCTGCTGGGCTCGGCCATGGTGATCACTGCGCTGCTGGAAAAGGCACTGCGTAAAATTCCGCCTGCCGTGGGCGCTGTGGTCAGCGCTGCGCTGTTCGGGCTGACCTACCATGCCCAGCTGGGGTATCTCGGTTTTGGCGCTGGCTGGGTGCTGCTGCCGCGTTTTTTATACCAGAATCTCTTTACCGCCTACCTCGGGTTTTACCCGGAGGGGTTCTTCTCCACCGATTACTTCCCGCTGGTGCCCTGGCTGTTTCTGTTCTGGGTAGGCTTCTTCCTGCACCACCTGGTAGGGCGGGAGCGGATGGAGCCGCTGCGCCGTTCCATCTGCCCAGCGCTGGGGTGGCTGGGGAGGCACTCGCTGGTGGTGTATCTGCTGCATCAGCCGGTGCTGTATGGAGTGCTCAATTTTGGGTTCTATTTGCTGCGGTAAGTTAACACAAACTATTTTGCAAAAATGCCTTGACAGAGGCCATTGGCTGTGGTATCCTATCCGTGGTTAGAGAAACCTAACCAAACAGAATGCGTCGTGAGATGTTTGCGGCGCATTTTCAACCACGCTTAAGTTAGAGAATACTAACTAAATACATCAAAAAAGAGAGGCTGACCATTATGAGCAAAGTAGCAATCGTATTCTGGAGCGCAACCGGCAACACGGAGACCATGGCAAACTGCATCGCTGAGGGCGCAGGCGCCGCCGCCACCATCGTTCCCTGCGCGGACATGACCCCCGCAAAGCTGGGTGAGTTTGATGTGGTTGCCTTTGGCTGCCCCGCTATGGGTGCTGAGCAGCTGGAGGAGAGCGAGTTCGAGCCCATGTTCGCAGGGCTGGAGGGCTCTCTGAACGGCAAGAAAGTCGCGCTGTTCGGCTCTTACGGCTGGGGCGATGGCCAGTGGATGCGCGACTGGTGCGAGCGTGCGAAGGAGGATGGCGCTGTCCTGTTCAGCGAGGAGGGCCTCATCTGCAACGAGACTCCCGATGACGACGCACAGGCTGCCTGCCGCAAGCTGGGTGCAGATCTGGCTGCATGGTAAGCCGCTGCTCCTGAAACAGAAGCTTTTTACAGAGGGCTGGGAGAAACTCCCGGCCCTCTGTTTTTGCCGCGGGCAAAAATTGTGTATAATCTCTCCCAAAGCGGGGTATCCTAAGGGCACAAAGAGAGGTGATAACAATGGAAAACACAGGTGTTACCTGCGATGTCTGCGAGTGCCGCCACAATGTGGAAGCCTGCAAGTGTGACCTGCCGCAGATCAAGGTGACGGAACACTGCACCTGCTCCAGCCAGCAGGTGGATACCCCGCACTACTGCCAGAACTACGAGAAAAAGTAACTTCACCCGCACAAAAAATCCCCGCCGGGCCTTTCTCACAAAGGCCCGGCGGGGATTTTGCTGATACGAAGCGGTGAGAGGTTACCGCACCACGACGTTGCAGGTGGCCAGGCTGCGCACCAGCGTGCCGACACTGTCTTTCATCCGGATGCCGACAAAGCCGAGTTCAAAGGCGGCCTGCACGTTATCCTGGCGGTCGTCGATGAAAACACTCTCGCTGGCCTTGAGGCCGTATTTGTCCAGCAGTGCCTGATAAATGCGGGGGTCCGGCTTGTTGACGTGGACTTCACAGGAGGCGACACCACCGTCAAACAGGCCCTGAAAATCCCGCTCCATCAGCAGGGCCAGGACATCCTCCGGGATGTTGCTCAGGTAGTAGACGCAGTAGCCGTGGGCTTTCAGCTTCTGCACCAGCTCCTGCATTTTGCGGCGGGGGCGCAGAATGTGCATCCAGTCGTCCAGCACGCCCTGCACCTCAAATACACAATCGTGCTCCTTGGCGCGGGTCAGCATCCGCTGGTTGGCCTCGTAACGGGAGAGCAGGCCGGCATCCAGCAGCTTCCACTCCTCGCTCTCAAAGGTCAGCTGGCTGACCAGCTCTTCCGTCTCGGCGTTGCAAAAGCGGTCCACAAGGTATTCCTTGGGGTCAAAATCGACCATGACGCCGCCAAAATCAAAGATGATATTTTTATACATTCCGGTTTCCTCAAATCTTGTCTGCATTTTGGGTGTGATTCCGGGCCTAGTATAGCACAACTGCCCCAGCTTTTTCCACTCTTTTTGCATGAACGCCGCTCCGGCGGCATAGGGTGGGAACAGGGAGGTGAGGGGATGACGTTCCGGGATCTGTGCACCAAGGAGATCGTCCAGCTGCAAAACGGTGTCTGCCTGGGCAAAGCCGATGATCTGGAATTTGACCCGCAGACGGCGGAGATCACCAGCCTGCAGCTGCTGGGACAGCCCCGGCTGTTCGGGCTTATGGGCCGGGAGGAAACGTTGACCATCCCGTGGCATGAGATCGAGCGGATCGGACTGGATGCCATTCTGGTGCGCACGGAGCTGCCGGTGCCCGAGGAAACAGCGGCAAAACCGGCGGGCTTTTTCGCAAAGCTGCGCCGCTGGCTGAAAGGGTGAAAGATTTTCAGCTATCTTCCGGCCAATAGGGGCTGGATTTTGGCCAAAACCGCGCTATAATAAAGAACTGCGGGCATGGTTTGTCGCCACATCCCGCGGGAAAGAAACAGGGCGGAGGCCCTGGAAAATAGATGAATGAGAAGTGAAAGGAAACTTCTTTATGAACAAGCAATCAAACGATACGCGTACGCCGCTGCTGCTCTATGCGGCGCGGCTCGTGTTCCCGCCGCTGGCAGCGCTGGTGGTGCTGGTGCTGACGGAGTGGATCGCACGCGGCACGCTGGACGCGGATACCTTTGCACAGTACATCGAGCCCCACTGGGAAGCCTACGCCCTGGCCTGGGCGCTGCTGTTCCTGGTCTGGCTGACCGTGGACTGGCTGACCCGGTTTGCGCCGCTGGCCACGCTGGTCACAGCCATTCTGGGCTGCGTGCCCGCGGCGGTCGATTTTTACACCCTCCAGCTGCGGGGTGAACCGTTCCTGCCGTGGGACCTGATGCAGGTCTCGGAGGCGGCTGGCGTGGCCTCGGCGGCCGGCATCCATATCCAGACCAGCATGACCGTTTCCATCGTGGTGGTGCTGGTGCTGACGGTGGGCTCGTTCTTCCTCTACCGGAAGCGGGCAAAGCTGGGCTGGCCTCAGCGGGTGGCAGGCTTTGCCGCCAGCGCAGCCGCCGGCTGCGCGCTGGTGTTCTGCGTCTTTTTGCAGTCCGCCGTGACGGAGAGCCTTGGCATCCTGCCGGACGCCTGGATGCAGGATCGTTATTACCGCTACTATGGCGTCATCACCAGCTTTCTGACCAACCTGACCAATCTGGAAATTGATAAACCCGAGGAATATTCGGAAGAGGCGGTCAACGAGATCCTGGATGACGTGGAGGCGGGGGAGAAGTACTCCACCAGCCCGCTCTACCCGGAGTCCTACGGGGCAACCACCCCGGCGGACGAGGCCGTGCAGAAGCCGACCATCCTCTATGTGATGGACGAGTCCTATTGGGATGTCTCGGAGCTGGAGCAGTACGGTTACCAGTTTGACACAGATGTTTCCGCCAACCTCCACAGGCTGCAGCAGACCAGTGCCTATGGCCGGGCCTACAGCCCCAGCTTTGGCGGCGGTACCTGCGATGTGGAGTTTGAGGCGCTGACGGGTTACTCCGTCTCGTTCCTGCCCAACGGCAGCAAGCCCTACCAGCAGCATGTAACCAAACCGATGTTCGCTCTGCCCAACTACCTCAAGACACAGGGCTACCAGACGGCGGCAGTGCACTGCTTCTGGGCCAAATACTGGAGCCGGGATACGGCTTACCCCAATCTGGGCCTGGATACGTTCCTCAGCCTGGAAAAAATGCACGGCGTCAACAAGGTGCGCAAGCACTACTGGACCAGCGGCTTGGTCACGGACGACTCCATGGCCGACCAGATCATTCAGCAGTATGAGAGCATGAAAGCAAGCTCGGACGCGCCGGTCTTCCTCCATGCCGTTACCATGCAGAACCACACCAATTATAATAAGGACAACTACCCCGACGACGAGCGGGTGAAAGTGCTGGAACACCCGGCGGGCCTCAAGGCCAGCACCGTGGGTGCGCTGGAGGACTTTGCAACGGGCATCCGGGATGCGGACGCCATGCTGGGCAAGCTGACGGAATACTTCTCTCAGGTGGACGAGCCGGTCATTCTGGTCTTCTGGGGCGACCACTACAACCCCATTGACTCCAACTACGATGTCTTTACCAGGAGCGGCTACGCCAGCGATTCCAGCGCGGACCCAAAGCTCCACCAGACCACCCTGCTGATGTGGTCGAACTACACGGACAAGCCGGTGGATCTGGGCACCATCGCCGCTTACGATATCTCCCCGGTGATGATGAACATTTACGGCCTGAAGCAGCCGCTCTATTTCCAGTATCTCAACCGGCAATTGCAAGTGGCCTGCCGCAGCAATACCCGCGGCACGATTCTGAACCGGGACGGCAGTACAACGAATACGATGACCGCCCTGCAGCAAAAATGGAATCAGAACCACTGGATGCTCCAGTATGACCTCATGTTTGGCAAAGGCTACGCGCTGGACCGGATGGATATGGCAGGGCTGGGGGAGAGCAGCACGGACAAATGAGAGAATTTTGACGCGTCTTTTTGTAAAAAAGAGCGAAAAGCACTTGAATCTTCTTCACTTTTGTGCTACTATTACTTAGCATTACACACGCATCACTATGCCCTTTTGTGCCCAATCGCGGGTGGAGGGCAGTCCGGCCCCGTCCGATGCGGCGGCAGGATCACGGTGTGCGGAGGCAAAACAAATTTTTGGAGGTAATTTTACTATGGCAGTCGTTTCTATGAAGCAGCTTCTCGAGGCAGGTGTGCACTTCGGTCACCAGACCCGTCGTTGGAACCCCAAGATGGCGAAGTATATCTTCACCGAGCGCAACGGCATCTATATCATCGACCTGCAGAAGACCGTTAAGAAGCTGGATGAGGCTTACAACTACGTGAAGGAAGTTGCAGCTGAGGGCGGCGACATCCTGTTCGTCGGCACCAAGAAGCAGGCTCAGGAGTCCATCCGTGACGAGGCTCTGCGCTGCGGCATGCACTATGTCAATGCTCGCTGGCTGGGTGGTATGCTGACCAACTTCCGCACCATCCGTAAGCGCATCGACCGTATGGATCAGCTGGCAAAGATGAAAGAGAATGGCACCTTTGAGCTGCTGCCCAAGAAAGAGGTTGCGAAACTCGAGCTCGAGATGGAGAAGCTGGACAAGTACCTGGGCGGCGTCAAGAACATGAAGACCCTGCCGAAGGCAATGTTCATCGTTGACCCCCACAAGGAGCGCATTGCTGTTGCTGAGGCCCGCAAGCTGAACATCCCCATCGTGGCTATCGTTGATACCAACTGCAACCCCGATGAGATCGACTACGTCATCCCCGGCAACGACGACGCAATCCGCGCTGTCAAGCTGATCGCTGGCGCTATGGCTGACGCTGCGCTGGAAGGCAAGCAGGGCAACCAGGAGGCCGCTCCCGCTGAGGACGCCGCAAACGCCTGATTTCCCAAAGATCCCGCAAACAACCTGTGAATAACGTGTAAGGGAGAATACTAAAATGGCTATTTCTGCAAAGGACGTTATGGAGCTGCGCAAGCAGACTGACTGCGGCATGATGGAGTGCAAGAAGGCTCTGACTGAGGCTGACGGCAACTTCGAGAAGGCTATTGAGATCCTGCGTGAGCGTGGTCTGGCTACCGCCGCTAAGAAGGCTGGCCGCATTGCTGCTGAGGGCATGGTCTACGCTGATTACTGCCCCGAGTGCAAGGTCGGTGTTGTCATCGAGGTCAACGCTGAGACCGACTTCGTCGCCAAGAACGACAAGTTCGTCGATTTCGTCAAGAAGGCTACCAAGGTCATCATGGAGCAGAACCCTGCTGACGTTGAGACCCTGATGAACTGCAAGATGGGCGATGAGACCGTCGATCAGGCTCTGAAAGAGCTGATCCTGGTCATCAAGGAGAACATCAAGGTTCGCCGCTTCACCCGTTACGAGGGCGTCTGCTCTGCATACGTCCACGGCGGCGGCACCCACGGCATCCTGGTCAACTTCGAGACCACCAATGGCATCGAGGCAAAGGACGAGTTCGTCGCTTACGGCAAGGACATTGCCATGCAGGTCGCAGCTGCCAACCCCAGCTACGTCGATGAGGCTTCTGTCCCCGCTGAGGTCGTTGCCAAGGAGAAAGAGATCATGCTGGTTCAGATGTCTCAGGATCCGAAGAACGCCAACAAGCCCGAGGCTGTGAAGCAGAAGATGATCGAGGGCAAGATCAAGAAGTTCTTCAAGGAGAACTGCCTGGTCGATCAGGAGTTCGTCAAGGACGGCGACCTGTCTGTTGCTCAGTACACCGCTAAGGTCGCTAAGGACCTGGGCGGCGACATCAAGATCGTCAAGTTTGCTCGTTTCCAGAAGGGCGAGGGCCTGGAGAAGCGCGCTGACGACTTCGCTGCTGAAGTTGCAAGCATGGTGAAGTAATTTAACCTTTGGGTTGAATCTGGGAGCTGCAGTACCCGTAACAGGGCGCTGCGGCTCCTTTTTTGTTTGTGTTTGGCGGGCGGATGTGCTATCATAGAGAAAACGGAAAGAAGGGAGGACGAAAAGCAATGCGCAGTGTAAACAAAACGTCTCTCCGAATGGAGAGCATGATCGGATAAGGAGAATCCCTTATGAAAAAACAGACCATGACCATTGCCGGCATCCCGGCTGTCCTGTACGGCAGCCGGAGCCGCAGGGTCTATCTCTATGTCCACGGCAAGAATGGCTGCAAGGAAGAGGCAGAGCGCTTTGCCGGTACAGCCTGTGCAGCAGGCTGGCAGGTGCTGGCCATCGACCTGCCCGAGCATGGCGCACGGAAAAACAGCCCCGAGCAGCTACTGCCGTGGGTGGCTGTGCCGGAGATAGAAGCCGTATATGCCCGCATGAAGCCGGTGTGGGCGCATATCCGGCTGTATGGCGTGAGCATCGGCGCGTGGCTTGCCATGCAGGCGCTGCAGGGAGACGCGCCGGAACAGGCCCTGCTGGCCTCTCCGGTGGTGGATATGGAAGCTCTCATCACAAATATGATGAAATATGCCCATGTGACCGAGGAACAGCTGCAGCGGGCAGGGGAGATCCCCACGGATCTTGGGGAGACCCTCTCGTGGCCGTATCTGTGCTGGGTGCGGGAACATCCGCTGCACTGGCATGGCCGCACGCAGGTGCTGTATGGTGACAGCGATGCCCTGACCAGCCGCACCCTGATCGAGCGCTTCCGTCAGGAAAGCGGGGCGCATCTGACGATCATGGAGGGCGGGGAACACTGGTTCCACACCCCGGTGCAGATGGCGGTCCTTCAAACGTGGGAAGAAACGAATTTTTGATTTAGAATGCCCTCCGTTTCACTCTGGGCATAAATAGAGGTATCATTATCTTTAGTTTCTGTATTTTAGAAACGACTGCGGTCGTTTCTAAAATACTTTTTCACGGGAAGAGCCCCAAAGGCAAAATGCAGCTATGTACCGTTACAATTCCTCTGGTGAAAAAGTGTTTGGAGCGGCCCGCAGAACGCCACAAACACAAATCATATAAAATAAAAATGCCGCTGACGGAATAAAAACCGTCAGCGGCATTTTGCCTATTCTGTTAAGGGATGCTCCGATTTGAGAGATCAGACCTTTGCTTCGCTGTTCTTCTCCGCTTTCTTGTAAGCGTTCAGGGAGTGGAACACGATGTTCAGGCCCAGAACGATCAGCAGGATGGCCAGGATCAGCTGCAGGCCGTTTGCGATAAACACAGCACCCCAAGTGGTCTCACCAGCGGGGATGGAGACAGAAGCGGCTGCGCTGATGGCCTTGACCATTGCAATCAGGCGCTGCACCAGAGCGGTAAAGGTGACGCAGAGCATGATGATCAGCGGGGGGAACAGCATCTTGTTGCTGCGGCCGGTGACCTTCAGGAACACGCACAGGGTGGCCAGAACCAGAGCGCTCAGCAGCTGGTTGGCGGAACCGAACAGGGGCCAGATGTTAGCATAGCCGATCTTGGTCAGCAGGAAGCCGAAAGCCAGGGTGATAAAGGTGGAGAAATAGACATTGCAGAACAGCTTGCGCCAGCCCTCAGCATGCTCCATGTCGTCCACACTGAACAGTTCCTGGAAGCTCATGCGGCCGATACGGGCCACAGCATCCAAGCTGGTCAGTGCCAGAGCGGAAACGCACATGGTCATAAAGACAGTAGCGGCATACACGGGAACGCCGAACATCTCAAAGAAACCGGCAACACCAGTAGAGAAGATCTGGAACGGGGTACCGGCAGCAGGGGTGCCATCGGCAGCAGCGGCGGCACCGGCAACGCACAGGGCCAGAACAGCCAGCAGGCTCTCCAGGATCATGGCACCGTAACCAACCTTGAGCATGTCTTTCTCGTTCTCAACGGTCTTGGAAGAAGTACCGGAAGAAACCAGGCTGTGGAAGCCGGAGACAGCGCCGCAGGCAACCGTGACGAACAGGATGGGGAACATGGTGCCCAGCTTCTCGTTGGTAAAACCAGTGAAGACAGGCAGGTTCATGGTGGGGTGAGCGACCAGCAGGCCGACCACGGCACCGGCGATCATGGCCACGAACATAAAGGTAGTCATGTGATCACGGGGCTGCTTGAGCAGCCACATGGGCAGGACAGCTGCAAAGAAGATGTAAACAAAGGTGATATAGCTCCAGGCTGCCTTGCCGAAGACCAGGGGAACATTTGCGCCGATGACGAAAGACAGCACAATGAAGACGATGCTGATAACGCTTTCTTTCCAACCGGAGAAGTTGAACTTCTTCTGGATCAGGCCAAAGATCACGGCGAAGACCATGAACATGATGGAAACCATGCCGGCAGCGCCGTTAGTCTGAGCAGCAGCGGACAGAGCGCCATCGGTACCATAAGCATTAAAGGTACCGGCAACCATGTCTGCGAAAGCGGCAATAACGATGCCGCAGAACAGCCAGCAGAACAGCAGGAACAGCTTGCGGCCGGTCTTGCCGATGTACTTCTCAATCAGCATACCCATGGACTTGCCATCATTCTTGACGGAAGCGTACAGAGCGCCGAAGTCGGTGACAGCACCAAAGAAGATGCCGCCGATCAGGACCCACAGCAGGACGGGCAGCCAGCCGAAAGCGGCAGCCTGGATGGCACCGGTGACAGGGCCTGCACCTGCAATGGAGCTGAACTGGTGTGCAAACACGGTCCAGCCATTGGTGGGAACATAGTCGCGGCCGTCCTCATGGACGACAGCAGGGGTCTTTGCTTTGGGGTCGATGCCCCATTTGTTTGCCAGCCAGCGGCCGTAGAACGTGTAAGCGCCCAACAGACACACCGCTGCAATCAAAACGATGACCAGCGTATTCATTTCTTTTGAACCTCTTTCCTTTCTTTCAAACGGCAACGCGTCCGTGACACGGCAGCTGCCTTGCAAAACCACAGACGGAACGGCGGCGCGGGGGTCGAAAAAAGCCTCCCTCTCCAAAAGATGGAATGCAGGAAACATCCATCCATCGAAGACGAAGGCTTGCTACAGTGCATCTGCACTGAGATCTCCGCGGTACCACTTCGTTTGCTGTTTTGCAAAACAGCCGCTTGTGAACGTACAGCTCCCCACACAACAACGGGAACGATACGCCGCCCTGTAACGTAGGCTGCACGGCCATGTACTACTGGAAACGGCGCTGTACCGTTCTGTTCGCGCAGGCTGCTCGCAGGTGAGGGCCCTTTGTGCTTCGCTGTCGCCTCGCATCAGACCGGCGACTCTCTCAAAGCGGGTGTGCAAAGGGTCATGTCCTGTTCATTGCATTTGCCGAATGATTGTGTATACTTTAGCCCCGTTTTCATAAATTGTCAATATATTTTGAGCAAGTTAGGAGACTCTGCCATTTTTGAAAAGTTTCAATTAAGAATTTTTAGGCGATTTTCTTTCAGATGTGAGATGAATAAAACTTGGCCCTTTGTAAGGTGAAAAAAGCTGAATAGGGGGAATCTCGCGTGGAACACTTGACTTTTACACTTTCAAGTGCTAAAGTGATAATGCAACAAAAAAAGAACATCAGCAGTGCCGCAAAGGAGACCCACTATGGCTGAAAAAAATAACCGCAGAAACAAAACCACCGACGCGCTCTTTGATGCCATCCTCAGCCTGGAGACGCGGGAAGAGTGCTATAACTTTTTTGAAGACCTCTGTACGGTCAAAGAAATCTCAGATATGGCCCAGCGGCTGGAAGCTGCAAAGCTCCTGCTGGGCGGCAGCACCTATGACCAGATCGTCAAAGCCGTGGAGATCAGCACCGCCACCATCAGCCGGATCAACCGCTGCATCCAGTATGGTTCCGGCGGCTATCGGGATACCATTGAAAAAGTAGAGGCCAGGGCCGCAGGGGAGAACCCGCAGTAAAATGGCGCCGCGGGTGGCACCGGGAGCGGCAGGCACATAGAATGGGGTGCGCACAGGTGCGCAATTTCAGACCGGAAAGGATGACCCCCTCTATGGCAAATACCACGGATTGCCCCGGCACCCTCAATTGTCCCGCGCTGCCCCGCGTCTCGCTGGATCAGGCGGTGATCGACCTGCTGGAGAGCATCGCCCTGCAGGAATCCGCCCTCAGCCACATCCTCTGCGCCGAGAGCCAGAAGATGAAGACCGCCATGGGCATGGAAGAGCTGGACCTCTGCAAACTGCTGGAAGTCAACGATTCGGCCACCAATATGGTGCACGCTGTGGCCAACCTGGAAATGATGCTCAAGGATAAGCTGGAATTCATCTCCAACAACCTCTATTATCCCTCTACCGGGGAGAGCGGTTCCGCCACAAGCGCTCAGGAATAAAAGAATGGAAAATGCCTGTCCGTGACCTGCTGGCCCGGGCGGGCATTTTTGCGCTTCGGCAGGCCGCACCGGGCAGAGATGCATAGAATAATGTATAAAATTCAGAAAAACGATTTGTTGGAATTGCTGAGGAGCGAAATCTGTGTTATACTATATAGCGTGTATATCAAATGAAAGGGGAATAAACCTTGCTGAAATACAATGCCATCCTGTTTGACGTGGACGGAACGCTCATTGATTCCGCTCCTGGCATTCTCCATACATTAAAAGAAGTCTTCCACACCATGGGCGTGGATACCACGAATGTCAACCTCCGCCGCTATCTGGGCCCGCCGCTCCGCAAGAGCTTTGGCGAGCACTTCAGCGACAAGGCAAAAATTGAAGAGGCGGCAGAGCGCTACCGTGCAAGCTACCATGAAAAAGGCAGCCACGAGTGTGCCGTCTTCCCGGGCGTGCCGGAGATGCTCCGCCGCCTGAAAGAGGCCGGGCTCGTCCTCTGCACGGCGACGTCCAAGCCGACGCGGGTCGTGACCCCCATTCTGGAAGAGCAGGGCCTGGCAGAGTATTTTGATTTTATCGGCGGCGCTTCCATGGACGAGAGCCGGGATACCAAGACCGCCGTTGTCCGTTATGTGCTCGCCCAGCCCATGATGCAGGGCAAGCGGGTGCTGATGGTCGGTGACCGCAACGATGACATGCGCGGTGCAGCGGACTGCGGGCTGGATGCGGCAGGTGCTTTGTACGGCTATGGCAGCCGGGAAGAGCTGGAGCCGTTCCACCCGGTCATTCTGGCCAAGGACTGCGCGGATCTGGCAGACCAGATCCTGCACATGGCCGAGTAAGTTTGAAAGCGAAATGGTGAAAGAACATGAGTCGAAATACACAACCGGAAAAACGCTCCATGACCCCGATGCAGAAGCAGGCGGTTCTGGTCTGCGTGATCTGCGTGCTGGCGGCCTTGCTGACAGCAGGAATTACCACGGCGCTCCTCAAGCGGGGAAAAACGCCCGCGGCCAATGAGCCTGCGGCCTCGGAGCCGCAGTCTGTAGACCCGACCAAGACGGACGGGGACCTGGCAGGCCATTATCAAATCAACAACGCGTCCAGCGCCCTGCTGACCGAAACGGCTGATGCAGGCAGCGAGTATCAGGACAGCACCCTCTTCCTGGGCGATTCCAATACGGTCCGCCTCTACAACAACGGCCTCATCTCCCTGCAGCAGTTCTGCGCCCGGGAGGGCATCGGCACGCAGGTGGCCCTGAACGAGGGCATCGTGACCTTTAAGGGCGATAACAACCACTATACCATTGCACAGGCCGTGGCTAAGATGAAGCCCCGCCGCGTGGTGATGACCTTTGGCACCAACGATACCGGCATGGAGGTGCAGGATTTCATCAGCAACTACACCGCGCTGGTGCAGGCCGTTCAGGCGGCTTATCCTTATACGGACATCATTGTCAACACCGTGCCGCCCATCCCGGAGAATCATTCTTCCTACCCCCACATGGATCAGGCCAAGATCGACGACTTCAACATGGCACTGCTGAACATGTGCGAGCAGCTGGGCCTCAAGTTCCTCAACACGGCTGAGACGCTCAAGGGCGAGAACGGCTATGGGAACCCGGATTACTACACCGACGGTGACATCCACCTCAAGAGTGCAGGCCTGAAAGCGGCGCTGACTTACCTGCGCACCCATGCTTATCAGACCGAGGACCGCCGTCCGGATACCAATAACATCCCCACCCGCACGCTGGAGTATGTCTCCAATCCCAGCTCTGCGGTGGCGGCTCCCAGCTCGGAGGCAGTCAGCGTGAGCGAGTCCGTCAGTGAATCCACCAGTGAGTCCGCAAGCTCCTCCGGCAGCGAGAGCACTTCCACCGAGGCCAAGTTTGAAGCCCGCTACCAGGTGGAAAAGAGCGGCGGCGGCACCCTGACCACCGGGGACAGCACCGGCAACAACTCGGTGAGCTATAAGGTGAATGACCCCGGCAAGTCCATTACCGTGACGGCTGTCCCTGCCGAGGGCCATGTCTTTGTCAAGTGGAGCGATGGTGTCACCAGCAAGACCCGCACGGATACCAACTTCAAGCAGAACCTGGATGTCACTGCCATCTTTGGCGCGGCGTCTGTCCGCATCACCAGCGAGGGACACGCCACGCTGGGCAGCGCCTATACCTTTAAAGCAAGCCTGAACGGCAAGTACGCCAGCGCGGAGAACCTGCACTGGTACGCCAACGGCGCGGAGATCAAGGCGGCTGCCGGTATGACCAGTATCACCGTCAAGGTCGATGCCTCCATGTTGAACACATCTTATAAGATCCACGCCGCCATCGTCTACAATGGCTCTACCGTCAACAGCAACAGCCTGGCGGTCTCCATTGGCAGCGGCGTCACCTCGGAGTCCGGTTCCCAGTCCGGGAGCTCCTCCGGGAGTACATCCAGCAGTTCGAGCTCCAGTGCTTCGTCTGGCAGCTCGTCTTCCAGCGCCTCCAGCACCAGCGAGGCAGCCAGCTCGTCCCACGCGGAGAGCTCCAGTGCTTCCACCAACGAGAGCCACAGCACTTCGGCCAGTGAGTCGAAGGCAGAGTCCAAATCGGAAACCGCTTCCAGCTCTGAGGCAAAGAGCGAAACTTCCAGCTCTTCCAAAAGTGAGAGTACTTCTTCTTCCGAAAATGATGTGGCGCCCAGCGCTTCTTCCAACACAGAGGCTTCTGCCAGCAAAGAAGCACAGAGCACCGCTGAATAACGGCGTGGAAACCTTTTCGCCCCGGGCCGCATAGGCTGGGCGGAGAGGAGGAATGCACCATGGCAGTGCCTGCAGCCGAAACCATGCGGGTGCGTGGTGTCCCGGGGGCCGAAGATGTCACCGATGGTGATGTGGATTACTACGGGACCGACTGGATCAATGTGGAAAACGCTGCCACCGAAGAGCAGATGCAGAAATGCTTCTCAGAGCCCTGCGGCGGCACAGCCCGCTGCACCGGAAACACACCGGAGCAGACCGACGGGCAGGACTACGAAATGATCCAGGAATAAAAACAAAATATCGGGAAGCCAGCTCTGTTTGGCGGGGCTGGCTTCTCGCTGTTATCCAATGAGAGAGGGGAACACAATGGCAAAATATTATTGCGTCCTGTTTGACGCGGACAATACACTTTTGAACTTTGACGCCGCCGAGAGCAAGGCTCTGGCGGAAACACTGGTCAATTACGGCATTGAGCCGGATGCCGAGACGGTGCAGACCTACCGCACCATCAACGAAGAGCTCTGGAAACAGCTGGAAAAGGGCCAGATCCGCCGCGAAAAGCTGATGAGTGAGCGCTTTACCCGCTTTCTGAAAGCGGTCAACGCTGCCGGCAACGGCGTGGAGATGAACCGCTATTATCTGGAGCGCCTTTCCACCCATCCGGACCTGATGAGCCCCAATGTGCTGGAAGTGCTGAGCGAGCTTTCCGAGGTGGCCACGCTGGCCATTGTGACCAACGGCTTTGACAAGGTGCAGAGCCGCCGTGTGGCGGAGTCGGGCATTGCACCGCTTCTGGAGGACGTTTTCGTCTCCGAGAAGCTGGACAGCGAGAAGCCCAACCGCAAGATCTTTGACGCGGCCCTCCGCTCTTTGGGCGTGGAGAACCGCGAACATGTGCTGATGGTGGGCGACAGCCTCTCCAGTGATATCCAGGGCGGCATCAATGCCGGGCTGGATACCTGCTGGTTCAACCCCAGCCACAACGAGAACCCGGGCAAAGTCTGCCCCACCTATGAGATCGAAACGTTGGAAGAGCTGTACCCGCTGGTGATGGAGCCGGAAGAGCTGGCCAATCTGGGCCAGAAGCACCGCCGCCACCAGCCGTAAGAGAATGGAATTGAGAAAACTATGCTGATTCATCTGGAAAAACTGGGCAAGAGCTTTGGCGAGAAGATCGTCCTGCACGATGTGACGGCCAGTGTCGAGCGGGAAGACCGCATTGGCATTGTGGGCCAGAACGGCGCGGGCAAGACCACTCTGCTCAAGATCCTGACCGGGGAATATACGGATTATGAGGGCGAGTTCAGCGTGACCCACGGTGTGACGCTTGGCTACCTGGAACAGAATGCAAAGCTCGATGTCACGCTGGATATCTACGGCGAGATGCGTTCTTCGTTCGCCCATGTGCTGGACGCCATGGCAAAAATGCAGATCCTGGAGCGCAAGATGGCCGCCAGCCCCGAGGATACCTCGCTGCTGGAGCAGCACGATGCGCTGCAGAACATCATTGACGCAGCCGATGGCTACAATATGGATGTCAACATCAAAAAGGTACTGTCCGGCATGGGCTTTGCGCAGGATACCTGGGAAAAGAACGTCGGTGTCCTGTCGGGCGGCGAGCTGACCCGCCTGCGGCTGGCAAAATTGCTGCTGGAAAAGCCGGATGTCCTGATTCTGGACGAGCCCACCAACCACCTGGATTTTGCCACCATGGAATGGCTGGAAAACTACCTCAAGAGCTATTCCGGCGCGGTGCTGGTGGTCAGCCATGACCGCTATTTCCTGGACCACATCTGTACCAAGATCTGGGAAGTTTCGTTCCAGACCATGACGACCTATAAGGGAAACTTCTCGGCCTACCTGCCCCAGAAAGAAGCGGCGGATGCCCTGCGCCAGAAGCAGCACGATGCGGATGTGGCACTGGCTGAAAAGCTTCAGGATTATGTGGACCGCAACCTCGTTCGGGCTTCCACCACGAAAATGGCCCAGAGCCGCCGCAAACAGCTGGAAAAGCTGGAAATTACCGAGGCCCCCCAAGATGAGACCAACCAGCTCAAATTCCGCTTTGAATATGATGTGGAGCCCTGGAATGAGCTGGTGCTGATGAAAAACCTGACCATCCGGATCGGGGAGCGGACACTGCTGGAGCCGTTTACTTACACGGTCCACCGTGGAGAGCGGCTCATCATCGCGGGTCCCAACGGTGCGGGCAAATCCACCATGATGCAGGTGCTGGACGGCAAGCGCCGTCCCTCCGGCGGCATGGTGCGGCTGGGCACTGGTGCCCGGCCCAGCATCTTTGCCCAGCAGCAGAACCGTCTGGGCGCGGGCCGTGTCATTGACGTCATCTGGAACAAGTACCCCCGGATGACGGAGCTGGAAGTCCGCAGCCATCTGGCAAAGCTGGGCTTCCGGGGGGAGACGGTCTTTAAGCCCTGTGAGGCGCTTTCCGGCGGCGAGCTTGCCCGCCTGCGCTTTGCGGAGATCGTGCTGGAGCGGCCGAACCTGCTGTTTCTGGACGAGCCCACCAACCATTTGGACATCTACACCCGTGAGAACCTGACCGAGGCCCTGATGGCCTACACCGGCACGCTGCTCATGGTCACGCATGACCGCCACCTGATGAACAGCCTGGCCTGCCCGATCCTGTATCTGGAAGACGGCAAGGCGACGCTCTACCCGAGTTATGATGCCCTGATGGGCCGCTCCGATCCCGCGCCGGTCGCGGAAAAATCCTCGGAGCCCGCAAAGCTTGGCTACGGCAAGGAACAGCGCCGCCGCCGCGCCGAGCTGCGGGCCAAGATCAAGGCCTGCGAGGACGAGATGGAGGCCTGCGGTGCCCGGGAAGTGGAGCTGGACAACGAGATCAATTCCCCGGAGGTGTACAACGACCCGCAGCTGCTTCGGGAAAAGAGTGACGAGCTCTCGGATCTGCGGTTCCATCAGGAGGAGCTGTTTGCCGCCTGGGAAGCTGCCATGGAAGAGCAGGAACAGTACGAGCAGGTGCAGGCAGGGGAGAACGAATGATGGACGGAGGAATGTGCCGATGAACCCGAAACGCGGCAGCAAAACGCATGAGATCGCCCTTTCCGGCCTGCTGTTTGCACTGGCCATGGCCCTCTCTTTTGTGGAGGGCACGCTGGTCATCCCCGGGCTGATGCCTGGCATGAAGCTGGGCCTGGCGAATATTGTGGTGATGTATGCGCTGTTTTTCATGGGAGGAAAGCAGGCACTGGTGCTGGACCTGCTCAAGGCGCTGTTCGTCTTTCTGGTCTCCGGGTGGACGGCGGGTTTCCTCTCCCTGTGCGGCGGGTTATTCTCGCTGCTGGTGATGTGGGTGCTGTACTACCATTTCCCGGTGCAGCCCACCTGGTTCATCCTCTCGGTCTGCGGTGCGCTGGCCCATAATGTCGGCCAGCTGCTGGGGGCCAGTGTCATCCTCTCCTCGGCCATGTCGCTCTATTACGCACCCGTCATGCTGGTATTCGGCCTCATCATGGGCTCGCTCACATCCATCACCCTGCGGGCCCTGCTGCCCGCCCTGGGCCGCCTGGGCTACAACACCCGCGAAAAGCGCGGTTGAGCGCGCCCCGGTTGCAAGCGGAGCCGCTTTCCGCTATAATACGATCTACAAGTGTTACCCAACAAGAAAACTGCCCTCACGATGACGCGCATCTGCCCGGGCAGTTGGGAGGTTTTGCAATATGTCTGAAAAAGTAACTGTCAAGGTGGAGCGCAATGTCCTCCATCTTCCGGCCATTGCCCTGCGGGGGCTTGTGGTCTTCCCCAACAACCTGCTTCACTTTGAGGTGGGCCGCGACAAGAGCATTGCGGCGGTGGAATGGGCCGTGAGCAATAACTCCGATGTCTTCCTCATTGCGCAGAAAGAGATGAAAGTGGAAGACCCCAATGCCGCCGACCTGTGCACTTACGGCGTTGTAGCCGAGATCAAGCAGGTGATGCGGGTGTCGGACGACCTTGTCCGCATCCTGGTGGAGGGCAAATACCGCGCAAAGCTGACCCAGCTGGATACGGACGGCAGCTTCCTGCTGTCCACGGTCCGTTCCGCCCCGGTCAAGCAGGCAAAGCCGGAGGAGCAGCCCGAAGTGGATGTGCTGGTCCGCAACGTCAAAAAGAGTTTTGACGAGCTGCTGGCCCTCAACCCGCACATCGGCAAGGACGTGGTGTTTACCATCACCACCAGCACGGATCCTGTCTTCCTGTCCGAGTACATCCCGGCCAACCTGTTGTTCCGTTTTGAGGACAAACAGGCCATTCTGGACGAGGGCACGCTGCTGGGCCGCCTGAAGCTGCTGATTGAAAAGATGCACCGGGAGCGCCGGATGCTGGAGATCGACAAAGAGATCGCCCAGAAAGTGGACGAAGCAATGGACAAAAACCAGCGCGACTACTACCTGCACGAGCAGCTGCACATGATCAGCGAGGAGCTGGGCGAGGACGACGACACCACCGCCGAGGCGGAGGAGTACCGCCGCAAGATCACGGCCCTGCACCTGGATGAGGAGCGGGAGAAGAAGCTCCTCAAAGAAGTGGACCGCCTGGCCAAGATGCAGAGCAGCAACCAGGAGGGCACGGTCATCCGTACCTATCTGGATACCTGCCTGGACCTGCCCTGGAATACGTTCACGGAGGATGACCTCGACATTGCCAAAGCACAGCGCATCCTGGACCGCGACCACTATGGCCTGAAAAAGGTCAAGGACCGCATTCTGGAAGTGCTGGCTGTCCGCAAGCTGGCCCCGGATGTCAAGGGCCAGATCATCTGCCTCGTCGGCCCTCCGGGTGTTGGCAAGACCAGCATTGCCCGCTCCATTGCCGAGAGCCTGAACCGCAAGTATGTCCGCCTGAGCCTGGGCGGTGTGCGGGATGAGGCTGAGATCCGCGGCCATCGGCGCACCTACATCGGCGCGATGCCGGGCAAGATCATCACGGCTATGATCACGGCCAAGAGCTCCAACCCGCTGATGCTGCTGGATGAGATCGACAAGCTGGCGGGCGATTTCCGGGGTGACCCGGCCGCCGCGCTGCTGGAGGCACTGGACCCGGAGCAGAACAGCACGTTCAACGATCATTTCATTGATATGCCGTTTGACCTGAGCCATGTGCTCTTCATCACCACGGCCAACGACCTGAGCGCCATCCCCGGCCCGCTGCGCGACCGTATGGACGTCATCGAGCTGCCCAGCTATACTCGGGTGGAAAAATACAACATTGCGAAAAAACATCTGGTGCCCAAGCAGCTGGAGGCCTGTGGCCTGAGCGGCAAAGTCACGTTCTCCCAGAGCGCCCTGTACGGTATCATCGATGGCTATACCCGGGAAGCGGGTGTCCGCAACCTGGAGCGCACCATCACCAGTGTCCTGCGCAAGTGTGCCCGCCAGATCGCTTCCGGCGAGGCGGAGACGGTCTCTGTGACCGGTGCCACGCTGGAAAAGCTGCTGGGACCCCGCATCGTCAAGCCGGACTTCCTCAACCGAACCAATGCCATCGGCATTGCCAACGGCCTGGCCTGGACCAGCATCGGCGGCGAGACCCTGCCCATTGAGGTGCAGGTCATCGACAACGGTTCCGGCAAGATCACCGTGACGGGCTCTCTGGGCGACGTGATGAAAGAGAGTGCTCAGCTGGCCATTACCTATGCCCGTGTCCATGCGGCAGAGTATGGGATTGACCCGGAACGGCTCAAGAAGTGCGACCTGCACATCCATGCCCCGGAGGGCGCTGTGCCCAAGGACGGCCCCTCGGCGGGTGTCACCCTGACCACGGCCCTCATCTCCTGCCTGTCCGGCATCCCGGTGCGGGGCGATGTGGCCATGACGGGCGAGATCACCCTCCACGGCAATGTGCTGCCCATCGGCGGCCTGCGGGAAAAGAGCATGGCCGCTTACCGCGAGGGGATGAAGACGGTCCTCATCCCCAAGGACAACGTCTCCGACCTGTATGAGGTGGACGATGAGGTCAAGAAGAACCTCGAGTTCCTGCCCATGTCCAACCTTTCTCAGGTGCTGAACGCGGCGCTGCTCAAGCCGAAAGCGGCGGCCACCCACCCCCGTACCAAGAAGAGCACGAAGGCTGCCGATGCCGCCGCCATGTCCCAGACTGCAGAAAAGCCCAAGACCGGTGCCGTCTGCTGAGAGGAAAGGGAAGCTTTTATGAATTACAACAAAGCGGATTTTATGGCCAGCTATGGTATTTCCAGCCAGCTGCCCGACAGTGACCGCCCGGAGATCAGTTTCTCCGGCCGCTCCAACGTGGGCAAATCCAGCCTCATCAACAAGCTGTGCAGCCGCAAAAACCTGGCCCGCGTTTCGGCCACGCCGGGCAAAACGGCTACCATCAACTTTTATGAGGTGGACAGCTGCTATTTTGTGGATCTGCCCGGCTACGGCTACGCCAAAGTAAGCAATGCGGACCGTGAACGATGGGATGACCTCATCAACAGCTACTTTGAGGCCCAGCGCCACCACACCCTGCTGGTGCAGCTGCTGGATTGCCGCCATGCCCCCAGCGCCGATGATTTCCAGATGCTCAAGTACCTGCACTACCATCAGATCCCCTATGTGGTGGCGCTGACCAAGGCGGATAAACTCAAAAAGAGCCAGCTGACCAAGACGCTGGAGGAGTTTGAGAACACCTGCCGCCCCTATGGCTGCCAGAAAGTGGTGCTGACCAGCGGCGAAAACGGCTACGGCATCCCGGAGCTGCAGGCCATTCTCAACAAAGCCATAGAGGCAGAGTTTGCGGACGAGGACGCCGAATAAGATGGCATACAACGAATTTGCATACTTTTACGATGAATTCAACGGGGCGGCGGACTACGACGCTCTGTATGAGCACATCCAGAACGAGCTGAACGCCCACGGCATCCGGGACGGCATTCTGGCTGACCTTGGCTGCGGCACGGGGGAGCTGACCCTGATGCTGACCCAGGCCGGGTATGATATGATCGGCATTGACCAGTCCGAGGAGATGCTCTGCGTTGTCCGGGATAAGGCGGAACAGCTGGGTCTGTCCGGCAAGCTGCTGCTCCTGCGGCAGGACCTGCTCAAGCTGGACCTGTACGGTACCATCCGGGGAGCGGTCTCCACCTTTGATACGTTCAATCACATCCCGGACCTCGACACGGCCATTGCCAACGCGGGCTTCTTTATGGAGAAAGGCGGCGTCTTCCTCTTTGATATGAACACTCCCTACAAGCACAAAAACGTGCTGGGGGAGAACACGTTCACCTTTGAGGAGGAGGACGCCTGCTGTGTCTGGAAAAACCACTACAACGCGGCCGACCGTCGGGTGGAGATCAGCGTGGATATCGACTACCGGGAGACGGGAGAACATTTCCATGAGGCGTTCAGTGAGTACACCTACGATCTGGACACCATCCGCACGGCACTGGAGAAGCACGGTTTTGTGCTGGAGAGCGTCTGCGACGGTGAAACGTTCGGCCCGCTGACCGAGAAGAGCGAGCGCTATTTCTTCTGCGCGGTCAAACAGCATACGCAATTGGAGGAAGACTAAAAAATGGGAAAACTGATCCGAGGCCTGTCAGAAAACGGCGGAATCGTTTTTTGTGGCGTAGATTCGACGGATATTGTCTGTAAAGCAGAACAACTTCACACCACGAGCGCCACCTGCAGTGCTGCCCTGGGCCGCCTGCTGACGGGTGCCAGCCTGATGGGCTCCATGCTCAAGGATGACCGGGACACCATCACCCTGCGCGTTTCTGGCAACGGCCCGGCAGGCGTCGTCATTGCTTGTACGGATGGCACCGGCAATGTCAAGGGCTGCATCGACCACCCGCTGGTGGAGCTGCCTGCCAAGGCCAATGGCCATCTGGATGTGGGCGGGGCTGTCGGCAAGGACGGTGTGCTCACCGTCATCCGGGACAACCGCCTGCAGAAAGAGCCCACCGTCGGCCAGGTGCCGCTGGTCTCGGGCGAGATCGCGGAGGATATCACCAGCTACTACGCCTACAGTGAGCAGGTGCCCACCGTCTGTGCACTGGGCGTGCTGGTAGATAAGGATCTGTCCATCTCCTGCGCGGGCGGCTATCTGCTGCAACTGCTGCCGGGTGCCACCGATGCCGAGATCACCCAGCTGGAGCAGAACATTGCCGCCATGCCCTCCGTGACTGAGATGCTCCACGCGGGCAAGACCCCGGAGGACATGATGAACCTCGCCATGGCGGGTTTCAACCCCAGCGTGTTGGATGAGCGGGAAGTGCGGTACCAGTGTGATTGCAGCCGGGAGCGCACCGAGCAGATGCTGCTCAGCCTGGGCCGCAAGGAACTGGAAAAACTCCGGGATGAGGATCCCCACTGCAAGGTAGTCTGCCACTTCTGCCACACCAAGTATGAGTTTGACCTGAACAAGCTGGTCAAAAAGGCGGTGGAGAAAGCAGCGCCTGCATCTGAGAACGCAGAGAATTAAAACAACAATGAGATCGATGAAAACGGCAGAGGAAGTTTCAGTCCTCTGCCGTTTTCGTGTTTTCCTGGCAAATGTCGGCCGCTATGGTGTAGCAGACCCGGTAATGGAACTGGTCGTCCTCTGCGGAAAAATCTTCTTTCCGGGTGAGGAGAACCTCGTCCGGGTAGGCAGCGTATAGCACCTGACGGCTGTGCAGCCGGGCTAAGGCGAGCAGCTGGTCTCCCGTGTAGGAAAGTGTTTCGTTTTGGGTATGGTAGAATACCGTTTCCTCCACGGAGCAGGGGAGTGCCAGCCCCCAAAATGCCGGATGGAGATGCCGGGTGATGGCGCGGGCGTTTTCCTGGTGGGAGCTCCATGGGGGAAGAGCAAGGGACTTCCCGGCAAAGTGGAGCTGGTACTGGTGCGATTTGCTCCCGGTGAGCTGGTCCGCGGCCACGGTAGCGGGGAGTGTCTCGGAAAATTCCCACTCAAACTGGGCCAGCACCCGACCGGCCGCAGGCTGAAAGATCAAAGTTCCATCCCGCTCCATGCGGGCCGTTCCAATAAGTCCCTGTCCGGCTTCCACGGCCTGCCCGGGAGTCACCAGCATGGTGCCGCTGGTGAGGTTGGTTTCCAGCACAGTACCCGCCACCCGGGCGGTAATGCCATGGAGCGTCCCGGATGCGATATCTGGCACGGGCTTAGCGGCAGCGGCCTCCACGATCAGCCGCCCTTTGGAAAAATTCAGGCTTACCCACGAAAACTCGCCGCTCTGCAGCAGGGCATATTCACCGGCAGTCAGTTTTTCCTCGGAGACGAACTCCCCGGCGGAAAGAGCCTGTTGGCGCAGGATGACTTCTGCCCGGGCTCGCTGGCCGGGGGTCAGGGTGGTGAAGTCCGTGGCCCAGACCGCGCCTTGCAGCCAGAGCAACAGAGGGAGAAACAAAAACAGCCCGGCCCAAAGCCCCCGGCGGCGCAGCAGAGGCCGCAGCCGGAAAAACAGCCCGTCCCTTTTCTGAACGCGGAGCCGGACCCGGTACCTGCGGGCCAGCCGGGAAAGCTCTGGGTAACGCCATGCGGCGCACCGGGCACAAAACCCGCCGGGCTGGGCAGTAATTGCAGAGAGATGGAGCCCATTCTGTGCCGCGGCGGTCAGCAAACCACCGGTGTTACCGTTTTGGGCCGCGAAGCGAACACCGGCCCAGAGCTGCAAAGGGTCCATGGCCCGGCCTCCTATCAGTGGGTGTTATCGGGAAGTGGCATCCCGGGAAAATTCCGTGCGGAGAATTTCACCCCGCAGAGTGATGCGCTGGGTGGAAAGGGCTGTAATTTTGAGTTGACTGCCGTAAATGGTCAGCAGCCCTTTGCCAAGTTCCAGGCAGAGCTCTCCCTCGTCGTAAGAACGGATGCGCCGGAAATGTTCAATTTCTAAGATGCTTCCGCTGAGGTAAACGGAGGTGCGGCCATAAAAATTGGCCGGTGGCTGGCGGAACAACCGCTGGAACCATCCGGTAGGGGAGATGTGCTGTCTGCGCTTCCTGGCCACATCCGCTCCCTCCCTGCCGCTGTGCAAAGCTGCACCCGGTGCTACATATATATGGAAGCGGAGGGTGTGCGTATGAATCAAACCAAGAACTTTTCCGGGCTGGTATCCCTGATGCTGGCTGTTCTGATCGGGGCACTCCCGTTTGCGGCACCAGAAGCCTGCGCGCAGGCATTGCGGGAGGGATTGACCCTCTGCAGCGGTCCGCTGCTGCTCTCGCTGTATCCGTTTCTTGTGGTGTCGGCACTGCTCATCCAGTGCCCTCTGGGGGATGTGCTGGCCCTGCCATTTCGGCCGGTGGCATGGCTGGTGGGAGTGGATGCTCCCTGCGCGGCCCGGGTGCTGCTGGTGGGATTTCTGGGCGGCTTTGCCCCTGCCGCTAACGCTTCTGCCGAGGCGGTGCGCTCCGGTCAGATGACACCGGAAGAAGCGGACCGGCTTCTCCCGGCCTGCGTCTGTTCCGGACCGTCCTTTGTCATCCTGACGGTGGGACAGACCCTGCTGGGCAGCACAGAGGTGGGCGTTTTGCTGTTTCTGGCACAGATCACGGCCAATTACCTCTGTGCGGCTCTGCTTTCCCGACTGAGCAGGACAAACCGAAACGAAAAAAGGCTATCGCCGCGCCCGAAACAGCAGGAAATGCCGCGGCTGCGCCTGGATAGCATTCTGGCGCAGTCCACGCTGACCTACCTGAAACTCTGCGGCTTTGTGCTCTTCTTCCGGATGCTGGCTGCCGGAGCGGGAGCGCTGCTTCCGCCTGCCGTGAGCACGGCCTGCGCGATGCTTCTGGAAGTCTGTTCCGGGTGCGATCTTGCTTCCCGCACGGGCTATTGGGCCAGCACCCTCTGCTGTGCGGCATTGAGTGTACAGGGGCTTTCTGTCCTGATGCAGGTGCGGACGATCTGCCCGCCCGAAATGACCCTCCGGCCGCTGTATACCACCCGGGCGCTGCATCTGCCGCTGTCGCTGGCCATTTTCACCCTGCTTTTGCCGGAACAGGAGGCAGAAGTGTTCAGCACGCTGCCTGCCCGGGTCATCCTGATGCGGCGGCTTCCGCCGGATTGCGCTGTGCTGCTTCTTGTGGGTTGCAGCTTTGCAGTCTGCCAGCTGACCAATCTGCTTCTGCAGCGGGATTTTCAAGAAACTTCCCCCGGAAATCTTGACAGCTCCCGGCTTTTATGATAGAATACCACATGTTGCAGCACTTCAAGATGCTACTGTGGCTCAGCCGGTAGAGCAGCTCACTCGTAATGAGCAGGTCGTCCGTTCGAATCGGATCAGTAGCTCCAAAAAGAAATCCCTGAAAGTTGGTTTGTGAAGCCAGTTTTCGGGGATTTTTATTTATCAGGGACAGGACGGCGAAATGGACAGTTAAGCCTTAATTACCCTTAAATTTCCTTAAAAATCTTCAAGAGGTGGCTCAACAGGTGGCTCAAAAAGCCGAAAGAAAAAAGCTGGGGAACAGCTTGAAAAATTTTTAGGTGGCCTTTTTGAGGTAGGCGTCCAGGCGGTTGATCTTCTTTTTCTTGAATTTTTTATCAAGGGCGGTGTAGATGCCCAGCGTGACGCTGATGTCCTTGTGGCCCATCTGGTCGCGGGCAGTGAGGACGTCCACACCGGCAAAATACATGAGGGTGCAGAACGTGTGGCGGAGCTGGTGAGGGGTGAATGTCTCGATGGCCATGGGCAGACCACCGGGACGATTCTTGTTCTGTTGGCCATCATAGCCGTACTTGACGTTCAGATCCCGCATGTAGCTCTCCCACATTCGTTTCCAGCCCTGCTCTGTCATGCGCTCACCCTTGGAGCTGTGCAGCACATACATGCAGCCATCTTTCTGGGTCTTTAGGTAGTCTACCAAAATTTTGGGGATGCTGACCACCCGGACACCCGCAGGTGTTTTGGGGTTCTTGGATTTTTTATCCGGGAAGTCATAGCCCTTGCTGACTGTGATGGTAGCATCCTTGAGGTCCACGTCGGCCCAGGTGAGGGCGGTGGCCTCCCCACGGCGCAGACCTGAGTAAAGCAGAAGCATAGCGGCCCGTTGTGCAGCGTGAGGCGTTTCCCGAATCCAGCGCTGCTGCTCTTCTGAAATGGGCTCACGGGGCTCTGGAGGGGCCCCTGCGGGCGTTGTAGTCTTAATGAGCGGATTATAGAGAACGACTTCCGGAATGGCCAGATCATAGACGGCCTTGGCACTGGAGCGCAGATTGGACAGCGTATAGTGAGACAGGGGAGGCTTGCCATCATGCCAGTCTGCCAGCGTATTGAGAACACGCTGAAAGTCGGCGGCCTTGAGTTCCCCGGCGGGGTTATCTTTCAACTCGCCCCAGTTGTTGCACTGATCTTCATAACGGTCAAGGCTTTTCTGGCTAACGCCTTTAGCTTTTTTGACAGCAATGAGATTTGCGTATAGATCGCCCAGTGTGGCCTTGGACTGCTCTGGATCGAGGCCCTGCCCGATGGCGGTACGATAGGCAGCCGCAGCGGCCTTGGCTTCCCGCTCAGTGGAGCCGTAGAACGACTTGAATTTTTTGCTGCCGTCTTCGTTTTTGCCAAGATAGACCCGGTAACGGTAACGACCATCGGCGTTTTTCTTATTGCGTGCCATAAAAATTTCAGCTCCTTTCAGTCTGCGGCGAGCTGATATGGTATAATACCAGTGTCAGCAGGCGAGTTTTCCATGATTTGCTTCTCCTTGACTACCAAAGTATCAACTACGCACGGAGGCCCCGGCAGCTTATCGTACAGGCTGCCGGGGTTTTCTGTGTTCATACACAAAAAACGACCCCGCCATGGTACGCTTCGGTGAGAGGCGCGGCGGGGTCTGTATCATATAGATATTATACGCGAATGCCCCGGGTTTAGTCAACGCCACAGCTAGTGTTTCTTGAATTTTAAAATAAATATCTTGAATTGGGGCTCTTGTGTAGCGATACACAGGAGCCTTTTGGTTTACACACTTAGAGACTATTTAGGTATTGATTCGCGGATACGTTTAACCTTGTCTGCAGTCCAATGATTGCTTGAGGATGACATAATGGGTTCACTTGACTGCTTTTTAAGCTCCTCGATATATGGAGAATTCGGAATGAAATTTGGAACAAAATAACCCTCACCAAGAAATAATCCTAAGAAGAAAGAGGAAAGCAACAGCGAAGAAACAATTAGAATAGAGCGAAAATGAAAATTGAAATTTTTCTTTTTGTGGGAAGTATAGCTTCTTTTATGGAATGAATCGTTTTCTTCTTTCAGAATAGAAATGTCGTGGGCATGTGTGAGTGCGAGCTGGTGCCAATAATCTATATCATGACCATCAAGAATGGAAGCATCGTTAAGCCTTTTTAGAGCAGGCCGTAGGGAATCGACGTCAATACGATTTCTTTCGGCACAGTTATACCAATAAACAATATCATGGCCCTCGTAAGTTGCTGCAGCTATTTGATTCTCTAAGCTGTTAAGCTGGTCTAGAAGATCATCATACTTGCCGTTTTTCTGTTCAAGCTCATTAAGAATTTGATTATAAAATTTATAAATTTTCTGGGTTTCTGAAAACCAGTACTCTGCGGTATGTCCTTTATACAAGTCAGGCTCAGCTTTTAAAAAACTCTTTTCACGCAGGTTAGCTACTTCAGTGCGCAAATCAGCAATTTGAGACTGATATAAAGAGAAACTCTTTTCAAGATTTAAATATTTGTCACGCCATTCGATAGCACTATAATCATCTGGGAGATGAGTTTGTGCTTGTAACTCAAAATATCGGTCAGCCCAATATTTGGCACCATGACCGAGGTAGGATGAACTGGACATGGTTTTCTCCTTATACAACTTAACCGCTTTGGATGTACTAGAGCGGTTATTTTTTATGCTTCTTTCTGGCCCAGGCCAGGCTCACAAGATTTTTTATAGCGTCCGGTTGCAACAAGGTCTTCTACATACTCCACTGCTTTGCCCTGACCCTCATCATTGAGCTGATCGAACGAGGAGAGGAGGGCAGACTGCTGAGGGGTAAGGTGAGTTTTACCGCTTACGGTAGTATCAGATAAATCATCAAGTGTATAGCCCATACAATGAACGAGAGCGGAGACAGTGGACAACTGAGGGTCTTTTGTTTGGCCTGCAAAAAGCTTATTTAAAGTGCCTTTTGGAACGCCAGATGCAATGGATAACTGCTCAATTGTCATACCACTGCTTTTTTTTAACCTGTTGAGATTATCAAGCCACATGGTAAGATACTCCTTTCTCAAGTGTTGGTTTCATTATAAAGGAGAAAAAATCCAGAGTCAATAATAAATTACCGAATTGTATAAAAATATTCAATACGGGGTTGACTTTTACCAAATGTGGATGTAAAATCAAAATATAAATTACCGTTTATGGTAAAATAAAAATATAAGAAAGGAGATTATTAAATGGACAATTTGAAAGCTGAAATGCAACGCAACGGTCTGACTATCAAAGATATTATGCAGACGATTGGCTGCTCGGAAAAGACGGCGCGTAACAAAGTCAATGGCGAAACCGATTTTACTTACCCGGAGGCTGAAAAGGTGCGCAATACTCTTTTTCCGGGATTAAGGATGGAGTACCTTTTTCACCACACAGAACCGCAAACTCTTTAACCCGTAAAGAGGCGAAAAAATGACGGAAAAAGAGAGGCTCATACAGGAAAAGCTCAAGGACAAAGAATACTGTGATGTTTTAAGTGAAGTACGGCGGCTGCTGGCCTGCTGGTATGGCGCAGATGTGATACCGGAAAAAGACCGAGCAGAGTTCAAAAGAAAGACAGCTGAAAAGCTGCGGGAAATCATACGGCAGGTTCTGGGCGACCCGCAGCAGGGGACGTAAGGAGGTGAGAAGATGACGCGAAAGAGGTTTGCGAACCTGTGGCACCAGATGGTGATTCAGAAGTGGACGATCCGGAAGATGGCAAAGGAGATCGGGATGCCGGAGCGGGAGCTTGGCCAGAAGCTGAACGGAAAAGCAGAGTTTACGCTGAAAGAAATGCGGGCTTTGCAGGCAGCGCTTGGCTATCACCCACTGGACTATCTGTTTTGGGAGAAACAAATCTTGCCCACTTCAAAGGCGGATTTGTGAAAGTTTGATGGACAAAGCCGCAAATTAAAGGTACGCAAGGGAACACAAGGGAAATTTAAGGAAATTAAGGCGCAACCGGACAAATATTGACGTGTTGAAGACACTTTTGGAGAACGCTATACTGACAAAAACAGGAGGACGCTCATGAAGAAAGCTAAAATCTGGGACGCACGGCAGCTGCCGGCATTCCTGACCCCAAAAGAGTACAGCGCCCTGATGGGCATTGACCAGAAGACAGTGCAGAAGATGTGCCGCAGCGGCCAGCTGCCTGCCCACAAGGAGGGGCCGCGGCTGTGGCGCATTGACAAGAATGCTGCACTGGCATGGCAGAAAGAGTTAGAGGACCATCCGCCGGAGCAGAAAGATGCACGCAAAACCCGGAGGGAAAAAGAAAAGCCCGCCCGTGCTGGAACACGGACGAGCCTTAGAGTGACAGGTTGAGACGGCCTATCACCACAAGTTTAACATAAGAAAGAGAGAACCGCAAGGAAAACCTCTCAATCTCACCGTCCGCCTTTGGCGGCGCGGTTCGATAGCTCCCCCATCAGGGGAGCCAAGAGTAAAGGAGTAATTATGAGAAAGCGGGCAAAAATGCGGCTGGCGGTGCTGGGCGGGATGATCGCAGGGGCAGCGGCCGGGTGCTGGCTGCTGGATGTACTGGAAGCTGCGGCCAACTGGATGCTGGTGCACTGGATGGGCCTGGACATTGGCAAGGCAGCTGCCCGAGCCCCGGCCATGAGCGGGCTGCTGCTCTGCGGGTTGTTTGGCTTGGGGCTGTATCTGTACTGCCGCTGGGATGAAACCTCTCACCGCTTTGGTCTGGCTGACGCCAGCGCCTTGCGGAGCTCCCCTATCAGGGGAGCCAAGAGTAGAGGAAAAATAGCAGCCCGGCGGCGCCAGCGGTACGGCAAGATCAACCGCAGCCATGCCCGCATGGAGGAGCCGGACTACTGGACCAATCAAAAAGACGCGTAGGAGAACGACATGGACGAAGCTAAAAATCAGGCCCGGACGGGAATGACCCCGGAGGAAACGGAGCTGTGGATCGAGCTGATGGAAAAGGGACTGGACATCCAGAACGCGGTGCTGGAGAGCAAGGTGGTGCTGGACAAGCTGCCCGGCGAGCTGCGGATGGACGGCATCAACCTGCTGTACTGCCGCCTGACCCGGTGCCGGGCGCAGCTGCTGGGGCTGGTGGGAGAGGAGGAACGATACCGGAATGACGTTTGAAGAGTACGAGAGCGAGCTTGACCGGCGGATCAAAGAGCTGGACTGGAAGCAGGAAAAGGCCCGGGACCGCCTGGAGACCCCTGCCCATGACCTGATGGTACAGGCGAGCCGGGACAAGAATGTGACGCTGGAGCAGTTTGAAAAACTGAGCCGGACATTTTACGGTTGGTAAGGAGAAGCAAATGAAGAAGAAAATGAGCCTGGAAGACGAGCTGGATGTGACCCGGACCAGTGTGGCAGAGCTGACGGGGTGGTGCATCACCATTGCCCTGCATGAGCTGTTTGGCATTGGCCGGGAACGGCTGAACCGGGTGAACAACCGCCAGCGGATGCTGGCCGAGCAAAGCATGGCCGTTATGATGCAGCCCAACGAGCGGGGGATGCCCTCTACTGAAAAAGCCCGGCGGATGCGGGCAGAGGCACTGCCGGAAAGTGTGCCGCGGGAATTCCGGGTGCCTGCATTGCGGGCGGCACGGAACCGCAGGGAGCAGCAGCTCAAGATCGTGGGGGACCGGGCCGCGACCATGGCCTGGCAGCTGCACGCCAGGGCCTGCATGGAAGTGCTGGGATTTGGCCCGGACCGCTTGAACCGCTTATATGACGAGATGCGCCACAACTACGACCAGATGAACACCTGGGGCAAGGAAGATGGCATTGACGTGGCCATGGAGCGGATGCGGAAATGTGCCTGCGATGCCCTGAAAACCGACGACATTGTGGTGGAGGACGTGGAGGACAGCAAGGAGCTGGCCGCCCAGCGCCAACACTACCATGCACAGGAAGTGGAATTTTTGAAGCGGGCAGCTCTGGCGGCGACGGGCCGGAAGAGCTGCGCCAAGGTGCTGAATGTATTTGACGCCTCTGCCATGGACCGGAAAATGGCTGCCGTGCGGGACGCAGCCGTGGGCGAAGCGTTCCGCAGGAGGGTTTGACCATGGGGTGCAGATACATCTACAGCATTTACGATGCTAAGAGCGGGGCACTGGTGGCCAAAGGGGACGCGGCAAAGCTGGTGGGGCTGGGGCTGTTCCGGGATGCGGGGGTTCTATCGACCAGCTACCGCAAGAACCGGGAGTGCAAGAAGCCCCGGAAATACCGCATTGAGCGGGAAAAAGTAGTGAAGACCTTTGTAATGACCACGCCGCAGAAAGCGCTGCGGAGCATGTACATTTACAGCTGCTATGATGCACGGGACAAGCTGCTGGGCCGCGGCACGGCCTGGGAGCTGGTGGAGAGCGGGCTGTTTGGCAGCGAGACCAGCATCTACTCCTGCTACAACAAGGGCGGAGTAAACGACAGACTGGGGGTGGCCCGGATGACACGGGTGAGCGAGATGCGGGAATTGCAGCCAAAGCGAAAGGCTGCCGTGCACCGGAAAGCGGAGCCGCTGCGGGGAATTTCTCACCCAACGGCTTTACAGTGGGACGTGCATGACCTGCTGGTTTACAACCGAAAGGCCAAAAAGCAGGGCAAGCGGGAACTCTCCTATGGGCAGTGGAGTGCCATGGGAAAGCCGGCAGAACCGTGATCTTATTATGAAAGGCAACGGATACGATGGACCGAATACGTCCACCGTATCCGTTACATTTCATAAGTACCTATTTATAAAAAGCGTCCGGGCGGGCGCTTGGGGGAGCTAGTATACCCGTTATTTCTATGACGGTGGGAACCGGGATAAAGAAAGAACGCCAGCAACGACACGCCAGCAGGAGGGTACCGGGATGCGAAGAACCTACACCAGAGAGAAGCGGACTCTATGCGGGAAAGAGTACATGGAGGTGGACCTGTATGCCATCACCCCGGAGGAACACGCAGCCAAGCGCCGGAAGAAAGGCAGGCCCAGCACAGAGCGCCAGCGCCGCCGGAACGCGGAGCACGCGCGGCGCTACCGGGTGCAAAAGGCCAATGCCAATTTTACGGTGCTGGGGTTCAACGTGACGCTGACCTACGAGGACGGATATCTCCCGGAGGACTGGGAGCAGGCCAAGAAAGATCTGCGCAACTGGATGCGGCGGGTGGTGCTGGCCGCGTGCAAGACGTTTGACGTGAAAAAGGCGGATATCCGGTTCATGGGGCTGACGGCCTGCGGGCGAAAGGCGGGGCGGTTCCACCACCACATTCTGGTGGAGTGTGCTGGGCTGACCATGCGGCAGAATGCCCAGTTCCGGCAGATGCTGGAGGACAAGTGGGCGCTGCGGCAGCCGGACGGAAGCTATGAGCCGCTGGGCACGGCCAACGCCGACCGCCTGAACCTGCAGAACCGGCTGGATGATCTCATCACCTACTTTTGCAAGCACAGCGTCCTGTGCTGGTACGAGAGCCGAAACCTGATCCAGCCGGAGGAGCAGGTGCCCAACGATACCCGATGGAGCCGCAAGCAGCTGCGCGTGGGCTGCACCGAGTGCCGGGACAGCGCCTATTGGTGGGAGCAGAAATACCCGGGGTGGAAATTTGTGCGCTGTGTGGTGCCGGAGCCAGAGGGCCCGGCAGAGCCGAAAGACGGCTGGGATGCCGATGATCTGCGCTGCTATGTGGTGATGGTGCGAAAGTTCGCACCTGACAGACAGGATACCAGAATTTTGCGCGAGAAACGCGCACGTTAAATAGCCGGAGGTGAGCAGGTGACCAGAGGGCAGAAGAAGACGGTACGAAAGGCGCTGCGGCGGTATGGCCGCGGGGCCTGCGAAGCGACCCCAGAAGCCTGGCGCGAGGTGGTGGAGGAGACGCTGGCCTACTACGACCAGGCAGACCCGGTATGTGCCAGGCTTTTGCGGCTGCGGTATCTGGAAGACCAGCCGGAGGAGCGGGTGATCCCGGAGTTGTACGTCTGCCGGACGACCTACTACCGCAAGGAGCTGGAGGCGTTGAGCACTGTAGCCATTGCGGCTGCCCGGCGTGGGCTGCTGTAAATTTTGCTGCGGCGAATAGAGGCTGGATGAATGAGCACCCGGCCTTTTTATGCTGCCAAAAAGTACGCAGTATTTTTGCGCTGAGGTTTGTGATAGGCTGAGGGAAAGAAAACCTCTCAGTCGCCTGCGGCACCAGACCGCATGGGTGCAAGCAGACGCAAAAGAGAGGGCCTTGCGACAGAGGGGAGGTGTGGCGATGGCCGAGAAGAAACGGGCGTACTGCAAAAACACGGTGCAGGGACGGCAGCGGGGCAGAAAGTACCCGCCCAAGTTCCGGGCCGAGGTGGTAATGGCCATGCTGACCACAAACTCCATCTGTGCGGTGGCGCGGCGGTACGGCGTACCGGAGAGCACCATTCGCACCTGGGTAGCCGAAGAGGCCAAGCGGGGCGACGCATGGGCCGAGGAGCGGCGGGCAGCGGCGCGGGAGATCGCACTGCGGGCCAGCCTTGGCACCCGGGCCCAGGTGAGCTATCTGCAGAGCCGGGTGGAAGAAAACCGGCGGGCAGCACAGGTGAGCCAGAAGCTGCACGCAAGGCTGGATGAGGCGGCCAGGGCCCGGGATTTTTCCATTGGAACCCTGCTGAAAAGCGAGGACGAGGCCCTGGCGGACGCAGCCGAGGTGGGGCTGGTGGTATATGCCAGCCAGGGCAGCTATGACCGCCAGCTGGACCCCGACGAGGAAAAGCTGCTGGCCCGGCAGCTGGAACGGTACGAGGGGCGAACCATGACCGACAAGGACGCGGCCAACATGACCAAGGTGCTGATGACCGTGGCCGAGCGGGCCGCAGCTATGCTGCCCGGGGACAATGGCCTTGGCGAGAAAAACAGCCCACCGATGGTGGAGATTGGGGCGGAAAAAGATGCCGACGAAAAGGAAATCGTGGTGGAAGTTTAGAGCACTGGTCCGGCAGGACCTCTCAGGCGCTGACGCGCCAGCTCCCCTAATAGGGGAGCCCTTGGCAGGCCGGGCAACAGCACCAGACAGCATGGTTACAAACTGACAAAAAAGGCCGGGCCTTGCGACAGAGGGTAGGTGAGCAATATGAAAAACAGGCAGATCATTTGGAGCCCACAGCCGCGGCAGCTGGTCTTTATGTCCCGCACCGAGGACGAAGCGTTATACGGCGGGGCAGCGGGCGGCGGAAAGAGCGACGCGCTGGTGATCGAGGCACTGCGGCAGGTAAACACCCCGCATTACCGGGCACTGATCCTGCGCAAGACCTACCCGCAACTCTCTGAGCTCATTGACAAGACCATGCGGTACTACAAACCTGTTTTCCCGAAAGCGCGGTACAACGGCAGCGCCCACTGCTGGACATTCCCCAGCGGGGCAAAAATCTATTTTGGCAGCCTGCACCATGCACAGGACAAGTACAACTACCAGGGCAAAGCCTTTGATTTTATCGGGGTGGACGAGCTGACCCATTTCACCTGGGACGAATACAGCTATGTGATGAGCCGCAACCGCCCCAACGGCCCGGGCACCCGGGTATACATGCGGGCCACGGCAAACCCCGGCGGAGTGGGCCACGGCTGGGTCAAGGCGCGGTTCATCAGCCCGGCCCCACCGGGCACCCGGATGGTGCAGCTGGTGAACGTAAAGACCCCGGACGGAAAAGAGATCACCCGGCGGCGGACCCGCATTTTTATTCCGTCAACGGTATTTGACAACCCGGCGCTGATGGAAAACGACCCGGGGTACATCGGGACGCTGGCCAGCCTGCCGGAAGCGGAAAGGCAGGCGCTGCTATACGGCAACTGGGACAGCTTTAGTGGGCAGGTGTTCACCGAATGGCGGAACGACCCGGCCCACTACGACGACCAGCGGTGGACCCATGTGATCCGGCCGTTCCGGATCCCGGCACACTGGAAGATATGGCGCGGGTACGACTTTGGATTCTCGAAGCCCTTTTCCGTTGGATGGTATGCGGCCGACGAAGAGGGGCGGCTGTACCGGATCAAGGAGCTCTACGGCTGCACGGGCACACCCAACGAGGGCCTGCGCATTGACCCGGTGGAGCAGGCCCGGCGGATCCGGGAAGCGGAACAGAACGACCCGATGCTGAAAGGACGGGTGATCCTGGGCGTGGCGGACCCGGCAATCTTTGACGAGAGCCGCGGGGAGAGCATTGCGGACATGCAGGAGAAAAGCCCCAACTTTTTGCACTGGATGCCCGGCGACCACACCCGGCTTGCGGGCAAGATGCAGTTCCACTACCGTTTCGCCTTTGGGGAGGACGGGCGGCCGATGTTCCAGGTGTTTGACACCTGCAAGCATTTCATCCGGACCATCCCGAACCTGGTATACAGCGAGAGCAATGTGGAAGACATTGACACCACCCAGGAAGACCACATTTACGACGAGTGCCGTTATGTGCTGATGGAAAACCCCCTCAGCCCACGGAAGACGGCAAAGCCGGAGCCGCTGCGGGACGACCCGCTGGACCAGAGCCCGGCGAAGTTTATGAGAGTGTAACCTCTCAGTCACGCTGCGCGTGCCAGCTCCCCTGGCAGGAAAAACTCCCTCCGGCCGGAGGGAGATGGCGCTGCAAGCGACAGAGGGAGGATGGCCCTTGGCAGGCCGGAACACGGCACCAGACCGCTTGGGTGCTAACAGTCGTAAGAGCGTAGGCCCTGCGACAGAGGGCAGGAGGGTTGAAATTGGAATTTGAAGAGGTTTTGATGACGGAGCGGCAGGCCATTGGCACCGATGAGGTGGCCAAGGCGCAGCAGCTTTTGGAGAAATACAAGGTGGGAAAGGCGGCGCTGGACCAGAGGATCATCGAGAACGAACAGTGGTTCCGGATGCAGCACTGGCGCAGCTACAAGAACAACATGATGGAGGGCAAGCCGAAGCCCGCTTCCGGCTGGCTGTTCAACTCCATTGCGAACAAACACGCCGACGCCATGGACAACTACCCGGAGCCCAACATCCTGCCCCGGGCGCGGGACGACGAGGAGACAGCCAAGGTGCTCTCCAAAATCTTCCCGGTTTTGCTGGAACAGGCGGACTATGAGGAGGTCTACAGTGACACCTGGTGGCGCAAGCTCAAGCAGGGCACCGGTGTCAAGGGGGTCTTTTGGGACCCGGCGCTGCGGGGCGGCGTGGGGGACATTGCCATCAAGAGCATGGACCTTTTGATGCTGTACTGGGAACCGGGTGTGACCGACATCCAGGACAGCCCGAACCTGTTCAGCCTGGCGCTGGCGAACAACGACCAGCTGGCAGCCCAGTGGCCCAAGCTGGAGGGGCACACGGGCGGGAGCCTGACCACTTCCAAATACATCCACGATGAGAGCATTGACACCAGCGACAAGAGCGTGGTGGTGGACTGGTACTACAAAAAGGCCGTTGGCGAGGGGCGCACGGTGCTGCATTACTGCAAGTTCTGCAACGGCGTGGTGCTGTACGCCAGCGAGAACGACCCGGAGTACGCGGAGCGGGGCTTCTACGACCACGGCAAATACCCCTTTGTGTTTGACCCGCTGTTTGTGGAAGAGGACAGTCCGGCGGGGTTTGGGTACATTGACGTGATGAAAGACACGGCCACCAGCATCGACGAGATGAACGCGGCCATGGATGAGAACATCAAGATCGCAGCCAAGAGCCGCTACCTTGTGAGCGACACAGCAGGCGTGAACGAGGAGGAACTGGCCGATCTTTCCAAGGACATTGTGCACACGGTGGGCCGGGTGAACGAGGAGAGCTTTAAACCACTGCAGACGCCGGTGCTCTCGGGCAACTGCATCAGCTACCGGGACGCCCGGGTGGCGGAGCTGAAAGAAATCAGCGGCAACCGGGACGTGAGCCAGGGCGGAACCACCAGCGGCCTGACGGCGGCTTCCGCCATTGCAGCGTTACAGGAGGCGGGCAGCAAACTGAGCCGGGACATGCTGAAAAGCGCGTACCGGGCTTTTGTGAAAGAGTGCTACCTGATCCTGGATCTGATGCGGCAGTTTTACGACGAGGGCCGCATTTACCGCATTACGGGGGTAAACGGCGGGACGGAGTATGTGGAGTTTTCCGGCCAGATGCTGCGGCCAACCCCGCCCCAGATGGTGGGCGGCGTGGAGCTAGGTGCCCATGAGCCGGTATTTGACATTACGGTATGTGCAGCGAAGAAGAGCACGTTCAGCCGCCTTTCCCAGAACGAGACGGCCAAGGAGTGCTACCAGATGGGGCTTTTTGCCCCGGCCAACGCGGATGCAGCGCTGGCGGTGCTGGACATGATGGACTTTGAGGGCATTGAGAAAGTGCGGGAGCGGGTGCAGCAGAACGGCACGCTCTACCAGCAGTTGCAGCAGGCCATGGAGCAGCTGCAGAAGCTGAGTGCCATCATTGACATGCAGAACGGGACGAATATGAGCGATGCGGCCGGAGCGGCTGCCCAGGCCGCAGGCAGTACAGGCGGCGGAAGCGGCGGGACTACCGACGAGAAGACGACCACCAACAGCCTGGGCGGAGCAGTGGGCAGTGCGGACAACAGCATGGCCACCCAGGCAGCCAGAAGAGCCATGAATGTGAACAACCCGAACCGATGAAAACCTCTCAGTCAACGCTACGCATTGCCAGCTCCCCTATCAGGGGAGCCCTTGGCAGGACGGAAGACTCTGAGCAGGACGGAAGAAGTTTGATATGTCGTGAGGCTGTGGGCCCTGCGACAGAGAGGAGCAAGAGCGAATGATCTATGCGGAATATGTGGAGTTTGACCTGCCCACGGGGGCGCGGGTGCGGCGGCTGGAAGTGTACGGACATGCAGGCTATGCCCCTGCCGGGCAGGACATTGTGTGTGCCGGGGCATCCATGCTGATGGAAACACTGGTGTATGTGTTGGCAGGCTGTGAAGAGGCTGACTGCTGCGCTTACCGGGAGCCCACGGGGCCCCGTGTCTCGGTAAAGCTGACGGGCGATATTCACGAGAGCGACCTGGCGGCCATGGAGTTTGCCAAGAATGGTCTGGCACTGCTGGCGGAACGCTACCCGGATCATGTGCACTTTGTGGACAAGAGCAGGGATGGCCAGGAGAAAATGGTGGAATTGCAGCTGTTTGCAGAGGGCGGTGGCGACGGTGGAAGCGCTGGCGGCACCGGAGATGCCGGAGCCGAGGGCGGCAGCGGCATTGTGGAACCGGCCATGAGTCCGGCGGAGGAGCGGCTTGCCCGGTGCAGTGGGGTGCTGAAACGGACGGGCTCCCGAGGAGCGGGCTTGCCCTCTCAGTCGCCTGACGGCAACAGCTCCCCCAAAGGGGGAACCCTTGGCAAGACGGACAACTCTGAGCAGGACGAGGAAAGTTCTGCAGGGCGTGAGAGTGATGGCCCTGCGGGTGAGGGTGACGGCAGCGAGGGCAAAGAAAAGGCCCAGATGACGCCGGAGGAGCACAAAAAGGCGTTCCGGGAGCTGATGCAGGGGGAATACAAGGCCGAGAGCGAGGAGCTGATGCAGCAGGCGGTGGAGCGGGCGGCACAGCTTTTGGAAAACAGCCCCCAGATGAGAGGCTTGCTGGACGCGCTGCACGAAGCCTACGGCGTGGAGGACATGGAAGCGCTGACCGAGGCCGTGAAGAACGGCCGGGTGAAAGACGAGGCCTACTTTGAAAAGCTGGCCATGGAAAAGGGCGTGAGCGTAGCGACCGCCCGGCAGATGGACAAGCTGGAGAGTGAGAACAAACGCCTGACCGCCGCAGAAAAGTTTGCGGAAGACCAGCGGAAAGCGGCCCAGCGGCAGGTGGAGATCGACCGTATCCATGCAGAGTGGGACCGGGAAGCCCAGCAGCTGAAAGCCCAGTATCCGGAGTTTGACCTGGAGCAGACGCTGGCAAACCCGGAGATCGCAAATCTGATGCGTCTGGGTGTCTCGATGTCCAACGCATACCGGGCTGTGTACTTTGACCAGATCATGGCCCAGAACGAGAGCCGGACGGCCAAGCAGGTGGAGGACGGCGTGACCGAACGCATCCGCCAGCGGGGCACCCGGCCCGGTGAAAACGGCACCCGCCCCGGCGGCGCGGCCCAGACCCACACCGACGTGAACGCTCTGACCCGAAAAGAGCGGGAGCAGCTGGAACGGGCAGCGCTGCGCGGCCAGGTAGTGACTTTTTAATTCTTTTACAGGAGGATGACAAAATGAAAATGAAGAACATGATGTTCGACCTGCAGCTGTTTGCGGATGCAAGCACCCAGCTGCAGAACACCACGGGCAGCAGCGGCCTGACCGCCGAGATGAAGACCTACTACGAGAAGCGGCTGCTGGACCAGGCAGAGCCTGCACTGGTGCACAACCAGTTTGGCGACCCGTACCCCATCCCGGCCAATGGCGGCAAGACCATTGAATTTCGAAAATACGACAGCCTGCCTAAGGCCACCACGCCCCTGACCGAGGGCGTGACCCCCAACGGCCAGGCCCTGAAAGTGAGCACCATCACCGCAGAGGTGCACCAGTACGGCGGCTGGGTGCCCATTACCGACGTGCTGAAGACCACGGCGCTGGACAACAACGTGCTGCAGGCGACCAAGATTCTGGCCAGCCAGGCGGGCCGCACCCTGGACAGCGTGACCCGTGATATTCTGGTGGGCGGCACCAATGTGCTGTACGCACCCAAGGTGGCAGCGGACGGTGCGGAGACCGCTGTGGTGAGCCGTGCAGGCCTGGACAAGACCAGCCAGCTGACCGTAAAGCTGTGCATGCGTGCCGCAGCCATGCTGAAAGCCGTGAACGCCGACCCCATTGGCGACAGCTATGTGGCCATTGTGCATCCCTATGTGGCCTATGACCTGATGAACGACCCCAAGTGGGTGGACTGGCACAAGTACACCGACCCCGAGGCCATGTACACGGGCGAGATCGGCAAGATCGGCAACATCCGGTTTGTGGAGTCCAGCGAGGCAAAGGTATGGACCGGCGACGGCTGCCCGACGGGCCTGGCCGTGTTTGCGACCCTGGTGATCGCGGCACACGCCTACGGCCGCACTGAGCTGGAGGGCGGCGGCCTTGAGCACATCGTGAAGCAGCTGGGCTATGGTGATGACCCGCTGAACCAGCGTGCCTCCGTGGGTTGGAAAGCAACCCAGACCGCTGAGCGCCTGGTGGAGCAGTACATGGTGCGCATTGAGAGCGTGAGCGGCGAGTTCAGCGGCAGCGTGACGGCAAACTGAAAACCTCTCACTGCTTCCACGATAGAGCAATGGCACGGCAGGACCTCTCCGTCGCCTGCGGCGACACCTCCCCTAACAGGAAAGACTCCCTCCGGCCGGAGGGAGATGGCGCTGCAAGCGACAGAGGGAGGATGGCCTTTGGCAGGCCGGGCAACGGCACCAGACCGTTTGAGCACAAGAAAAACGCAGGAGCGTGGGCCCTGCGGTAAAACGTCAGGAGGATATGAGATATGGCAGAAGCAAAAAAGAAGACGGTGCGCATCCACCTGTTTAAGGACAACGGCCGCTACAAGGATGATGTGTTTGTGGGCGTGAACGGCGTAAACTACAAGATCCAGCGCGGTGTGGACGTGGATGTGCCGCCCGAGGTGGCTGAGGTGCTGGAGCACAGCCAGATGCAGGACACGATGGCCGCGCAGAAAATGGCGCAGCTGGAGGCAGAGGCTGCGGCAGCCCAGCAGTAAGAAGACCAGATACCCCCGGCCCGGCGGCGCTACGCTGTGCCGGGGGTGTTTTCATAAAAGGAAGAACCTCTCAGTCACGCTGCGCGTGCCAGCTCCCCTGGCAGGAAAGACTCCCTCCGGCCGGAGGGAGATGGCGCTGCAAGCGACAGAGGGAGGATGGCCCTTGGCAGGCCGGGCAGCGGCACCGGAATGCCTGGATATAAGCAAACGAAAAAGAGAGGGCCCTGTTACAGAGGGGAGGCTATCAAATGACAGCAGGAAAGGCGATAGAGACGGCGGACGCGCTGCGGCCAAACAACAGCTTTGACCGGGAGCTGAAAATTTTATGGCTGCGGCAGAGTGACGCGGCACTGCGGCGGGCAGTGGTGAGCCGGAGCAACACCACAGACTTTGACGACGTTGGGGCAGATGTGCTGTACGACCCGGAGCAGGAGCTGCTGCGGCAGGACGCCCAGCTGCTGGCCCCGGAGCCCTATGACGACTATTACCCGCACTACCTGTGCGCCCAGATGGATGCAGCCCTGGGCGAGACAGAGCGGTATGCCAACGAGATGCAGCTGGCGAACACGGCACAGCAGGGCTTTGCGGTGTGGTGCCGCCAGCACTACCTGCCCAAGATGGCAACGAAATGGAGGTACTGAGATGAACCTGCCAAGCCTGTACAGCTTACAAAGCGGGCGGAGCATCCTGACGGCCTTTGGCGGGCTGAACGAGAGCTATGCCTGCGGGGAGGCGGAGTTTACCGAGGAGATGAATTTTTCCAGCCAGGGATACCCGGCGTTACAGACCCGGAACCCCCGGCGGAAGCTGGGAGCACTGGCCAACTGCAACGGAATGTATCACCTGAACGGGCGGCTGACCTGCACCGGGACCACCCTGACCTATGTGCAGGACGACGTGGACGGCAGCGCCGGGACCCCCTATTTTGAGCTGACCGATGCGGTGACAGACACGGCAAAGATCATGGTGGGGATGGGCACCCAAATCCTCATCTGGCCGGACGCCAAGAGCTTTGACACCAAGACCGGAAAACTGGAAGACCTGGGAGCCAGCTGGGCCCAGGGCGAGGGGACGGTGGAGGTGAGCCCCTGCGACGCAGGCGGCAAGACCTACGAGGTGGAAGAGTACGGGGCCAAGGAGCCGGAAGAACCAAAAGACGGGCTGCTGTTTTTGAAAGTGAACGATGAGGCCACCCCCTGGGCCTATGTGAGCGTGCTGGAACAGTACGACGCCAAGATGGAGAAGTGGGTGGAGATCAAGCTGGATCATGTACGGCTGACGATGCCGGGGCTGGCTGCCGCAGGGTTTAAGAAAGGCGACACCATGACCGTGAGCGGTATCCCGGACAAGGTGGAAACGTACCTGGCCGGGAATGTGAACGGCGAGATGAACATTGAGCAGCTGGACGGGGACAGTGTGGTGGTGACAGGTGTGCCCGCGCAGGAGAGCAAGGCCTACTTTGGGACGTTTGCCATCACGGCGGAGAGGACGAAGTGGACAAGCCTGGATGGCAGCGAGGCGAAGACCTTTGAGGGGGCTGCCGCAGCAGCGCAGCGGCGGGTGCCGGAACTGGAATATGTGACCGAGAATGCAAACCGGGTATGGGGCTGCAACTCCAAGGAGAACATCATTTACAGCTGCAAGCAGGGCGACCCGACCAACTGGTACTGCTACAACGGCATAGCCTCCGACAGCTACGCGGTGACGGTGGGCAGCGAGGGCGGCTTTACCGGGGCGGCCACCTGCATGGGATATGTGCTGTTTTTTAAAGAGAACACGATCCACAAAATCTATGGCAGCCGCCCGGCGGACTATCAGGTGGTGAGCACCCAGTGCCGGGGCGTGGCAAAGGGAGCAAGCCGGAGCCTGAGCGTGATCAACGAAACGCTGTACTACCTGAGCTGCGAGGGCGTGATGGCCTGGGACGGGAGCCTGCCGGTGAACGTTTCCACTATGCTGGACCGCACGAGCCTGATGAACGCACGGTATGCGGCAGGGGCAGCGCTGGACGCGCGGTACTACCTGTACACCCGGGTGCCGCAGGCCACCGGGACCCGGGCACGGCTGCTAGTGTACGACACGGAGCGGAAGCTGTGGCATGAAGAGGACACCGGCGACGGGCAGAAAACGGCCGGCTGGGAAATGTGCTCCACCCGGCAGCAGCTTTACCTGTGGGACGGGGAGGCGCTGTGGGCTGCGGAACCGGACCGGGAGAGCGACCGGGAGACCGACGAGGCCCAGGCAGCGGTGGAGAAAAAAGTGGACTTTACGGCCACGACAGGAGACATTGGGCTGACGGGCCCGGACGACAAGTATGTGAGCCGGGTGACGCTGCGGGTGGACGCGCTGGCCTACAGCGTAGTACGGGTACAGGCCAGCTATGACGGCGGGGCCTGGGAGACGCTGGGAGACGCGGCGGTGCTGAACCGCTGGGTGCGGGTGAATCTGCCCTTTGTGCCTGCCCGGCACGACACCCTGCGGCTGCGTATTTCCGGCACCGGGCAGATCGCGGTGCGGAGCATTGCATTTACTTTTGCGGCCAGCCGGGGCAACCGGGTGGCGGGAGCGTAACCTCTCAGTCTGCTGCGCAGACAGCTCCCCTAACAGGAAAGACTCCCTCCGGCCGGAGGGAGATGGCGCTGCAAGCGACAGAGGGAGGATGGCCCTTGGCAGATAGGGCCACGGAACCAGACCGCTTGGGTATAAGCGGCCGCAGGAGTGTGGGCCCTGCGGTGTGACGCCAGAAAGGATGATGGATATGGCGGATATTACAAGGCTGGGAGAGATCAGTCTCCCGAAGTTGAGCGAGAACATGGCACCGGAAGACCGGCGGGCCATCAACAACTACCTGATGCAGCTGCGGGATCAGACCATGTACATGCTGCGGAACCTGGACGAGAGTAATTTTTCGGATGCCATGCGGGACAAGCTGACGGCCATGGGGTTGAAAGGAGATTAAAATGGCGAATAGATACAGCAGCCGGGTGGAGCAGGCCCGGTACAACCTGGATCAGCTGGAGGCAAATAAGCCGGGGGACTATGAGAGCCAGTACAAAAACCAGATCGACGGGGTACAGAGCAAGCTGAATGATATGAACCAGAAAGGTTTCAGCTACGACTACACGAAAGATGCCGCCTACCAGCAGTACAAGAACCGCTACACCCGGGGCGCGGAGCTGGCCAGCGAGGACGCCACGGCCCAGGCAGCGGCCCGCAGCGGCGGCTACGGCAACAGCTGGGGCACCAGCAGCGGGCAGACCGCCTACCAGAACACCATGAACGGGCTGGCAAGCGTGGCGGACAGCCTATACAGCCAGGCCTACAACGAATACAACACCAAGAAGAGCGACCTGAGCAACCAGCTGGGAACGCTGCAGAAGCAGGACGAGCTGGCGCGGCAGGAATGGCAGACCAACGTGGACAAGTACTACAATGACCTGAGCTATGCGCAGAACGAATACAACAGCGCTGTGAATGCCTACCAGCAGGAGCGATCGAGCAAGCGGGGATTCTGGGGCAGCGTGCTGGCGGGTGCAGCCATGCTGCTGCCGTGGATACTGTAAGGAGGATGTAAAATATGGCGATTGGAAGCAGCAAACGGAGAATGAACGCGGCAGAGGACGCTGAGAGACAGTGGGCGGCCAACAGCCCGGCGGACTATGTGAACCAGAACAAAGAGGCAATGGATGCCGTGACCGGCCAGGTGGGCAGCGGCTTTGACTGGAACACCGCGGCGGACGCCTACCAGCAGTACCGCCAGTGGGCCACCCAGAGCGCCCAGGCGGCCGCAGACAATGCCAAGGCCAATGCGGTCAACCTGGCAGGCGGGTATGGCTCCAGCTACGCAGACAGTGTGGCCGCCCAGAATCAGCGGCAGGCACTGGCAGGCATTGACAACGCACTGCCAAGCCTGCGCAGCCAGGCGCTGGCCGAATACCAGGACAAGCAGAACAGCCTGCTGAATGCCCTGAGCGGGATGGCCACCACGGAGGGGCTGAACCGGGCAGCCTACGGGGCGAACCTGGCGAATTTCCAGAGCTGGCGGAATTACCTGGCCAACAAGAGCGAACAGGCCCGGAACGAATACGCCAGCGACAAGGAAAACCTGTGGGGCTGGGTAAAGAACATTGGCTCTGCGGCGCTGACGGCCTACGACGGGTACAAAGGGTATACGGCCCAACAGCAGCAGGCCCAGGCGCAGGCCATCAACTACGCGGTGAGCCTGAAACAGCAGGGCGCGGACGATGCAGCCAAGGCCGTGCTGGAAGCCTACAAAGTAGACCCGGCGATCCTGGACAGCTACACCGGACAGACGCCGATCACATGGAAAGATCAGCTCTCGGGACTGGCTGCGGCCTCCAGCCTGATGGGCAGCGGAGACCAGGCGGGCGCGTACAGCTACCTGGACATTCTGGGAATGCCGCAGGACAGCATCGACAGCTATGACACGGTTGCAAACCGGGCCTTTGAGGAGTACATGAACAAGCAGCTGCTGAGTAAATCCCTCTCGGCCAGTGGGAAGAGCAGTGGCTCTGGACGGAGTAGCGGCAGCTCCCGCAGTACGTCTGGCAGCAGCAAGAGCGGGAGTGGCTGGACCAACAGCCAGGTGCTGACAGCACTGGGCAAGTACCAGGCGCTGAGCGACGATGACCCCACTAAGGCCATCTATGCCGGCATCTTGGAAGAGGCCGGGATGCTGCCGCAGGGAACGGGAAGCAAGAGTGCCTATACCGCGCCAAGTGCCGGCGCTTTGACGAACCTGAACATGGGAAGCAAGTGGGGGCTGCCGAGTACGACGACCACCACCAAGAACAGCAACCGGGATAATCTGGCCACGATGCTGGCGAAAAATTACGCCAAAAAAGGATATAGCGCCTGGGCCATCATGAACAACATGCACCAGAATGGCTATTCGGATGCAGAGATCGCGCGGGCACTGGAGAATGCGGGGGTGAATTAAATGGCATGGACAGCAGAAAAGGTTAAGGCAATGCGGGAGAGCAACCCCGCAAAAGCAACGGAGAGTGACGGCTGGACGGCAGAGAAAGTGCGGGCCATGCGCACCAAGACACCGACGGCGACTACGCCGAAAGCGGGTGTTGCCACCGTTGAGACCACGCCGAAACAGGAGAAGACGCCTCTGTATGCCGATGCCCTGGACAGCTACCGGACAGGCGGGGCAATGGCCCGACAGAGCCCGGCGGCAAAGTGGGGAAAACCTCTCAGTCTCGCTGACGCTCGCCAGCTCCCCTATCAGGGGAGCCCTTGGCAGGCCGGACAACAGCACCAGACCGCGCAGGCTGTGGGGAACGCAGAAGAGCGGGCCCTGCTGCCTTTGGCAGAGGGTACAGGCAGCATCTATGGGAGCATGGTCCAGAAGCAGAAACAGTACAACGACCAGCACAGCCAGACGGATGAGTTTGATGCCATCAACCAGTGGCTGGACACGGGCGACAATAAGAACCTGGCCGATGCAGTGCGCCGTGTGGACAACACCCACGGGGTCTACACGGACAAAGACCTCATCACCAAGGGCGGCTGGACGCAGGAACAAATCGACACGGCCCGGCAGATGAATGCGGCGCTGGATGCCATTCCTGCCTGGAAGCGTGGCGTGCGGCGGACGGCCAACACCATTGGCGGTGTGGCAGATACGGTGGCAGCAGCGCCGTTCCTGGCCGGTGAATATGCGGTGCAGGCGGGCAAGAACCTTGCCCAGAGCGCGGCCAACCGGAAAGCACTGGAGGCGGAAGTAGCCAAGAGCCCCCGAGAGAAAAACCTGTATGAGCGGCTGATGGAAACCGACATGGAATACCAGCCGAAATACAGCACAGGTGACCTGTTGCAGCAGGGCTTCACGCGGGAAGAGATTGACAGCATGAAAGCCCGCATTGCCGGGACAGAAGCTCAGGACAGCGTGGACCCGGGAAAGAGTTTGGGCTACCAGCTTTATCACCGCGGCCAGCAGCTGAATGCAGCAGCACAGAGCGGCCTTTCTCCGGTGGGCCGGACAGCGTTGGGCGTGGCCACCAGCGCGGCAGAAAACCTGGCTGTGGCGGGCGTGAACCCGGCTGCGGTGCTGCCCGTGCTGAGTGCACAGGGTGCCGCAGAGGCCATGGGCCAGAGCGTGGAGAGCGGCCAGAGTGCGGGCAAGGCACTGGCCGGAGGCCTGGCTAAATTTGGAGCGGGCTGGGCCATCAACAGCGTGGGTGCGGCAGACCTAGCCCGGACCATGGGCTCAGACTATGCCAAGGATACGGTGGCTGGGCAGATCGCGGACTGGGTGCGCGGGCTTGCCGGGGACGGGGCCCTGGCCAAGAATTACCCGGCGGTGGCCAATGCTATTTCCGGCGGCATGGACAACGCTATGCAGGCCTTTGTGGAAACCTATGCAGACCAGGCTATTGATGCTGCACTGGGCGACGAGGAAGCCGCCAAGACGATGTTCAGCAAAGAGACGTTCCTGAACGCATTGGAGAGCGGCCTTTCCGGCGGTGCATCCGGTGCGCTGGGCGGTGCTGTGGGCACCGGGCTGGCCAAGTACAACAGCGGCGACTCCAGTTTGGTGGGGCAGGCGGAATACTATGCTGCTCAGGCAAATGCGGAACAGGCGGCCCGGCAGCAGCGCAAGGCGCTGGAGCGCACGATGGAGCCGGGGGAGGCTGCGGGATCCTCTGATAGAGCGCTGGCCCGGCAGAACCTCTCCGTCACCGATGGTGACACCTCCCCTGACAGGACAGACTCCCTCTGGCCGGAGGGAGATGTCGCGGAGCGACAGAGGGAGGACGCCCTTGGCATGTCGGACAACTCTGAGCAGACCGCTATGGGTGCAATGAATCGTGAAGTAGTGGGCCCTGCGGCAGAGGGCAGAGTGAGTGATAATCCGGCGGTGCGGCAGTTTGCCCAGATGGTGGCAAGCGACAGCCTGACGGGAAAGACCATCGGGCTGTTTACCCCGGAGGTGGGAAATGAAGCCAACCGGGCGGCTTTTGAAGCGGCCTATGGGGTGCAGCTGCCCGGAACGGCAGCAGCCACCCGGCGAATGCTGCGCAGCATTGCAGCACAGCAGCAGGCGGCACAGAACCAGGCTGTGGAGAACGCCGGGGAAAGTGTGGATAAAACTGCTTTGACGGACCAGCAGCGAGAGGAAAAGAACCTCTTTGGTGCTGACGAAAGTTCTACCCAGACGGCAGCGAGTGGGGAAGAACCTCTCAGTCAGCGCCTTGGCGCTGACAGCTCCCCTATTGAGGGGAGCCCTTGGCAGGACGGGCAACAGCACCAGACCGCCCAGGCTGCGGCAAGCGCAGAAGCGCGGGCCCTGCTGCCGACGGAAGAGAACACAGAGCTGCGGGAGACCATTGGGCTGCAGGAAGCGCCCACGGAAAACCAGAAGATGAACCGGGTGGAGCAGAAGCTGCGGAGCTGGCAGGTGAGCGAAAAGGCAGCAGAGAACCTGAGCAAGCAGATGCCCAGCGGGCTGAACGCGGACACCTATGCAGCGGCAGCCTCCAGCATGTACCGTTTGGGCCAGATGGAGGACGTGGACACCTTTGACAAGGCGCTGCGGCTGGCGGGCAGTGAGAATGCCCTGGGCCTGAATGTGAACATGGTGCTGGAAAAGAGCACCGGGCGGAACGTGCTGGAGCAGGCCTACCTTTACGGCAAAGGCGAGCAGGAAGCCCGGGCCCAGCAGATGAAGAAGCTGGGCGGTGCCCTGGGAGCCCAGAGCACCAGCGGCGAGGGTGTGACCTACTACCGCGGCACCCTGCGCCCGGAAGATGCTGTGGCCAGCCAGATCATCCGCCTGAACGCCCAGGGTACGGGCACTGATGCGGTGCTGAAAAGCGTACTGAATGGGCCGGACGGGGCACCGAATGCGAATGTCCGGGCCTATGTGGACACGGAGACGGCCCGCATTTTCTTTGGCGACAGTGCGCAGGATGTTTTTTCTACCGTGCTGCACGAGGACTACCACTGGTATAACGCACTGGACGCTGAGGGTGCCAAGACCTTGCAGGACCATGCGCTGCTGTACCTGGCCCAGAAGAATGGCTATGAAACCATAGACGAGATGATCCGGGCCAAGATGGGCGATTATGCCGCCCAGAGCCTGACCTATGAGCAGGCAGCGGAAGAGCTGGTGGCGGATGCCTGGGGCGGCATCTTTGACAGCGAGGAGAGTGTGCGGCGGTGGGCTCAGTTCCAGCGGGAGCAGGCGGACAAGAACGCAGGCCGTGCCGGAAGTATCCACAAGGTGATGCAGCAGGTGAAGACCATGCTGGAAAACATCATCTCCAAAGCCAAGGAAGTGCTGCGCATTGACCCGGAGAATACCGCAGCACGAAAGGCCCGGCGCCTGGCAGAAGCCGAGAAGCGGGCATTGCAGGAAGAATACTTTGCCCATGCCGAAAAGGCCATGGACAACCTGCGTGCTGCAAAAGCTGCCGAAAATAAAAACGCCGCAGCCCTCAAGACCGAGGACGCGGCGGAAAAACTGGGGACGCGGTTTGAAATTGACAAGGGATTTGAAAAAGCCATTGATGAACTGGATGTAAATGCAAAAGTATGGTCAAAGCAAATCCTTGTGGGCTCGACATCAAAAGTGTTACAAAGCATTGGCGTAAAGGACCAGAATATTTACTGGGACAGCGGCAAGATCCGGAAAATTTTGCAGAAACACAGTGCAGAAAACTTCCGGGCCGGAATTGATGACTCTATTATGACAAGAGAAATCATCAAACAGGTGCCGCAGGTTCTGGAAAGCCCTATTGTTGTGCTCCATTCTGACACAAGCCGAAATGCGGACTATGCCAGCCGTATCTATATGTTTGGCGAAGTCTATGACCAGACCGGGAAGCCTGTGGATGTTTCGCTGGAGCTGCTGCCGACAAGCCGGGGCGGGCTGGAAATGGATAACATTGTGGTGACGAGCGCCTATGGAAAGAAAAATGTGCAGGGCCTTTTGAACCGTGATGAAATCCTTTACATCGACCCCAATAAAAATAGAACCAATACTTGGTTAGCTGTCAATGGGCTCCAATTGCCGTTACGCATAACCAAGTATGGTTCCATTGCTAGTTTACGCTATTCCGATGGAAATGTCAAGAGCGTAAGCGTGGAAAACGCCCGGACAGATGAACCTGTGAAGAAAACTACCCGGTTCCAGCTGGCCAGCCCGGTGGAAGTAAATGAGACCAAAGAGCTGGTTGCCGTGCACAACCTGACCGAGGAAAACCTGCGGGAAGCGCTGGATCTGGGTGGGATGCCCTCGCCCTCCATTGCGGTGGTGAAAGCCCAGGAGGGACACAGCCAGTATGGCCCCATCTCGCTGGTGTTTGGCCCGGACAGTATTGACCCTATGGCCAACCGTGCAAACCGGGTGTATGGCTCAGATGCCTGGACGCCGACAAGACCGAGTGTGGAGTATAAGGTGAATGCGGACCAGGCCATGAAGCTGAACACGGAGCTTGCACAGTTGAGCCGCCAGACCGCCAAGGGGGCCTTTGCCCGGGGCAGTGTGCTGACCGGCACGCTGAACATGGAGGCCTCCAGCCAGAGCCCGAAGCAGCTGGCGGGGAGCCTAGCCCAGAACGATGCCGTTAAGGCAGCGTATCTGGCTGACAAGGGTGAGGACATCCAGGTGGTGACAAAGCCGGAGGTGCGGTTTACCGAGAGCCAGAAGAAGCGGTATGAGAAGATCATGGAGGCTATTGGCGGGGAGAGCGTGCTGCGGGACATCGTGGAGACGGACGTGGTGAGCGGGAACCATGACCGGGCCAACGCGGTGCTGGACGAGGTGCGGCAGGCAGAAACGGCCTGGGCTATGGAAGAGCTGGGATGGAGCGAGGAAAAGGCACAGGCCAAAGCGGCCCGGCTGATCGCGCCCATGCTGCGGTCCCGGCTGGAAAACGCATACGAGTATGTAACGACCAAAGAAATTGCGGGCAAGCTGGTGCAGGATACTGACGCCATGCAGCAGGAGCTGCGGGAAAAGGCACCGGACGCCGATGTGGCCTCCTGGCTGCTGCCCAAAATGGAGAAGATTCTGGGAGAAAAGGGTATCTACAACGGAAAGGACCCCTACACCAAGCAGGGCAGCCGCCGCAGTTTTGCCCAGCTGCACAACCCCTACACCCTGGAAAACCTTGTGGCAGCCATGAACCAGGAGGAAGCCCGGGGAAAAGGCGCGTGGGGACTCTCGGCCAATACCCTGATGAGCACGGCCACGGCGGAGTATAAGAACCTGGACGAAGTGCGGGCAGACAAAGGACGCTTGCAGCAGATGCCGGAGGAGGAGTATAAAGCCCTGCTGGAAAAGGCAGACGGCCAAATCGAGACCATCCTCAGCAAGCTGCGCAGCGAGACGGAGTCCCACACGAGCAACAGCTTTGAAGAACGGGAAATCCTGGGCGACATCCTGCTGCGGGCAGCGCAGGGCAGCCAGACTACCACAGCCATTGGCAAGGCGTTTGCCAAGGAGGGCTACAGCATCAGCAAGGATACGGCGGCGCTGATCCGGCAGCTGTACAAGGACGTGGCTGCCATCCCCACCGGATACTTTGAGGCAAAGCCCCAGCGGGCTGTGGGCTTTGAAGAAGTGAAAGCCGCGATCCTGCCGGACAATGCCAGCGCGGCGCTGGTGGACAGCCTGAAAGGGCACGGCATTGCCGTGGAGCAGTACAAGGCCGGAGACGAGGCCCAGCGGGCAGAGCTGCTGAACAAGGTGCCAAACGTCCGGTTCCAGATGGCAGAGAGCGCCGACAAGGACGCCCGGAAGAACACCCAGCGGCAGGCCAGCCGGGCTATTGCAGAGCGGGACGCCTCCCTCAAGACCCTGATGGACTTCTTTGGAATCACCCGGGGCGTGCGGATCTCGGACGACAGCCTGGAGGGGATGGCGCTGCGGATCATCAATGGAAGCGGGGCCAAAGGCAAATTGCATTCCAGCGAGTTTGCCAAGGAGCTGCGGCCTTTGGTGGAGTACCTGAAAGCCGACGGGGCCGACATGCAAAAGGCCCAGAGCATGGCCGAAGTGCTGGCAGGAGAGGTGCTGGACCATGCGACCTACCGCAACACAGAGCTGTGGGACCAGTACCCGGAACTGCATGACCTGAGCTATACCGTGGCCAAGGGCGGACAGGCGGAGGCAGAGCTTGCCCGGCGGTACGGCACCTGGGGCGCGGCGGTGAAAGACGCCAGGAGCCACGGGGTGCAGCTGCGGCGAGAGGCCGGATACCGGGATGGCAACCCGGTGGAACAGTATGAGAGCATCGTGAACGACACCCGGAGCGTGGGCGGCATGAAAGACGGTGCAGCGGCACTGTTCCGCACGGCGGCCAAGAATGCAGGCGTGGCGAATGCAGCCAGCATGGAAAGCACCGAGTGGCTGGAAGTGCTGATGAACGTGCATGATGCCATCAAGCCCAAGATGATGAGCCGCTTTGCCGACGTGGCCGAGTATGAGGACGCCAAGGTGGAGCTGGCGGGCCGGATGCTGGGCGAGGTGATGAACCTGAATGAGATGACCGACGTGCAGACCATCTTCAATGGCATCCAGAAACACAACCGGGAAGTGGCTGCCGCGGCCGCAGGCAGTGAGGAGCGAGCAGCCGAAGTGCTCAAGAGCCTGAAAGGGGTCCAGAGAGAGCAGACCCGGGAGTTTAACCGGAGGCTGTACGAGAACAGCAAGGCTGCTGCCCAGAGCGACGAGGCAAAGGCCTTTGCCCGGCAGGAACAGAAGAACCGGGCAGCCGAGAGGCTGCTGGACCAGAACCTGGACATGCTGGGTGTGGACATCTCGAACATCGGGGACCTGAACGAGAAGCTGGAAGTGCTGCGGGAGACCTACGACCGGGAATGGAAAGCCGAAAAGCAGCGGATGCGGGAGGAACGGCGGCAGATGCTGGACGACATTGCCCTGGAGCGCCGACAGCTGAAAGCGGAGAATGCGGAGCTGGCCCGGCAGGTGGCAGGGGAACAGCGCCGGGCAGACCGGGCCGAGCGGCAGCTCATTTTCCAGGAAAACGACATCCTGGAATGGGAGCAGGAGAACCAGCGCAAGGCAGAAGCCTGGCAGCAGCAACAGGCCCAGCAGAATGCAATTGCTATTGAGGTGGCACGGCAGCAGCGGGATGAGGACATTGCCGTGGCCAAGGCACTGGCGGAAAAGCGGGTGCAGAAAGCCCGGGAGGGACGCCAGAAAGACGAGCTCCGGCGGAGCATCCAGCGGAACGCGGCCCAGCTGAACCAGATGGTGCTGCGGCCTGCACCGGGCAAGTATGTGCAGAAGAGTCTCATCGTGCAGGCGGCAGAGGTGGCAAAGCTGGCCGACCTGACTGTGATGAACTTTAAGGCCGTGCAGAGTCTGGAAGCCCTGCGCACCAGCATCAAGATGGCGCAGGGCACCGAGGGCAGCGCCAGTGGTGTGAGCGTGGACTGGGAGCAGAGCGGTGTGATGAAGCTGATCGACACACTGGAAATGGACCTGACGGCGACCAAGCAGGCACAGCTGGACCGTCTGAACAAACAGATGGCCGAGGCCAGGGCCCTGCCAGACAGCGAAAAGGCCCGGGCCTTGCAGGACCGTTTGCAGCAGCGGATCAACGAGACGGAAAACCGGGTATACCTGCCCATGACCGTGGACCAGATGCGGATGCTGAAAGCCATCACGGCCAGCACGCTGCATGTGATCCGGACGGCCAACAAGACCCTGAGCCTGGAAAAGGCCAAGGAAGTGGACGCTTTTGCCCAGAGAACGGCCCACGAGGTGCTGGCAGCCAAGGGCAACGAGCCGGGAAGCCCCCGCCTGCAGAAAGCGCTGACGCTGTACAACCTGGACATGCTGGGAGCCAAGCGGGTGTTCCGGATGCTGGGCGGCTATACCAAGGACGGCCAGATGGAGCAGCTGGCGGACATCCTGAACGAGGGCCAGCGGAAGCAGACCCAGATCACGGTGGAGGGAACGGCCCTGTTTGACAACGTGACGGGCAAAGCCAACGTGAAGAACATGGAGCAGTTTGCGGGCCCAGGCGCGGAGCTGGTAGACGTGGGACTGAAAGACACCAAGGGCACCGCGGTGCCCCTGACCCACGCCCAGCTGTGCAGCCTGCACATGCACCTGAAAAATGCGGACAGCCGGAACCACCTGCTGGCAGGCGGCCTGACCCTGCCGGACGCAAAAGCCTACCACAAGGGAGACATTGAGGCAGCCTACCAGAAAGGTCAGACTGTGCAGCTGGGCAGCCTGCTGAACGCCGACGGAACCCCGATGGCGGACACCATTGTGCAGACCGTCGAAAAGGCTATGACCGATTACGACCGGGCATGGTGCAAGGACATGGAAGACTTCTTTGGGCGGTACACCACCAATCTCATCAACGAGACCAGCATGAAGCTGCTGGGCTACCAGCGGGCCACCGTAAAGAACTATTACCCCATTGCGGTGGACAAGACCCAGCTGGCAACCCAGATCGAGGGCTTGAAGCTGGATGCCACCATCGAGGGGCGCGGCTTCTTGAAAAACCGTGTGAAGAGCAGCCAGCCCATCCTGTTGGAAGAGTGCAACAATGTGGTGCAGCGCTCCCTGCGGGATACGGCGGCCTACGCGGGTCTGGCAGCGCCGATCCGGGACGTGCAGAAAATCTTGAACAGCGAGGTGGAGACGGCCCAGGGCGTTGGCATCCTGAAAAACAAGATCATCAAAGAGCACTGGGGCCGGGAGGCCGTGGATTACATCGACTATCTGCTCACCGACCTGCAATCGACCCAGCGGAAGCGGATGGACGGCGTTGGCCGGGGGCTGGGCAAGCTGCGGGGCAACTATGCCGGAGCCATCCTGACGCTGAACCCGGGCGTGGCCATTGCACAGGCAGCCTCTCTGCCCACGGCAGGCGCAGTGCTGGGGGCAGATACCATGGCAACGGTGGTGCCATTCTTCAAAAATATTGACCCAATGAACAAGCTGATGAGCAAAGCAGGCTGGACCGATAATCGTTTGAAGATGGTGGAAGCAGAAATCAGCCAGCACGGGGATGCGCTGCTGCGCTACCGGATGCGGGGCTCCCAGGTGGGAGAACTGGCCTCCATTGGTGTGGACAAGGGCCTGGCCCAGAATGCCATGGACAAGCTGCCCAAGATCCTGACGGGCTGGATCAACGGCATGGACGAGATCACGGTGGCGGCTCTGTGGGAGGGCGCAAAGCGATATGTGGAGCACCATGCAGAGGAGTTTAACCTCTCAGTCGCCTACGGCGACAGCTCCCCTGACAGGGGAGCCCTTGGCAGGACGGGAAACTCTGAGCAGGACGCAAAGGATTTTGTGGGCCGTGAAAGCGCGGGCCCTGCGGCCAAGGTCAACCGCAATGATGCCTATTGGGATGCGGTCAATAAGATGTACCAGAGAGTCATTGAGGAGACACAGCCTAACTACACCACCATGCAGCGGGCAGGCATCCAGCGCAGTGACAACGAGATCACAAAGACGCTGACCATGTTTACGACCCAGCGGTTCCAGAACTACGGCATCCTGGCCGATGCGGTGGGCGACTACAACGCCCAGCGGGCCCGGTATAAGGCAGAAGCCAGCGCAGCGAATAAGGCTGAACTGGACCGGGCGGGCAAGCAGCTGAACCGGGCCGTGGCCAGCCAGCTGACCCAGACGGCTGTGTTTGCCCTGATGAAAATTGGCGCGGACTTCCTGCTCCACCGTTGGGACCGGGAGCGGGACGAAAACGGCGACGTGACGGCAGCCAGTATGGGCAAGCGCTTTTTGGACCTCTACACGGAGAGTTTTGCGGGCAACTTCCTGTTTGGTTCTGAGCTGTACACGCTGGTGGGCAATGCTTTGAACGGCACCGATTACGATGTGGTGAGCGCCACCAACATCAGTGCCGTGAATGATACCTTTGCGGCAGTCTCGAAGTTTATCACCCTGGTGAAACGGGACACCAGCGAGATGGATGAGGTGGAGCTGGAAAAGTACCACCAGAAACTGATGAAAGCCGGCATGGACGTACTCGAGTACGGCTTTGAGCTGCTGGGTGTGCCGCTGGGAAATGCCGAGAAAATGCGGCAGGCCATCATGGGGTATTGGGAGGATGCCAAGAGGCTGAAAGCAGGGGAAAAGCTCAGCCTGAACGGGCTGCCTGCCAGTGCCACCGGCCAGTATGACCGCCTCTATAACGCCATCCGGAATGGCGACACAGAGGAAGCGGCAGCTGCCCGGGCCAAGTTGGAAGCCATGGGCAAGGACGACAAAACCATTTACAGCCAGCTCAAGACCCGGATGAAAAAGTACGACGGCACCATCCAGAGAGCGGCCAAGGCGCAGGTGGCCGGAGACGATGCCACCCGGCAGCAGCTGACCCGGGACATGGTGTTGGGACTGTACGAGACGCTGGGCATTGACCGGACAGATAAGGCCGATGCAGCCAAGCGGGAGCAGGTGATCGACCTGGTGACCGGAGCCATCACCGACGTAGCCAACGCCCAACTGAAAGGCGGCCGGGCCGGGCTGTACGATGACCTTTCCGACGCACTGGACTCTGGCCGGGTGAAAGACGTACAGGACGAACTCAACCGCCTGATGACTGCGGGCAAGGAAGCCGACAGCTTAAAGAGCAAGGTGACAGAGCTGGTGAAACCGGTGTACCTGGCAGGCAATGACCACGACAGGGCACAGATGGAGGCCATGCTGCTGAAACTGGAAGACGACAGCGGCGGCAAGCTGTACGAGAGAAAGACCTTTGAGCAGTGGGTGAAGCAGGCCAAGAAAAAGGAGGAACAGGCCAAAAAGACCACAGACGAGTGGGCAGGGCTGCGGTGAACAGTTGCATTTTGAACGGGAAGCGTGTATAATGAAAGTACGAAAGTGAGAAAATCCAACTTTCAAAAACGCGCAAAGGAGTGGATGAGAATGCTGACCGAACTGAGGACCAAATCACAGATCACGATTCCGAAAGACATCGTGAAGCACCTGGGCCTTGCCGAGGGTGACAAACTGGATGTGGTGGAAAAGGACGGCGTGATCCAGATCATCCCGGTGGCAGTGTACCCGAAGAAATATCTGGAGGAGCTGCGGGGAGAAATCGACGAGGCAAAGGCCCGGGTGGCAGCAGGGAAGCAGCCCACATTTGACTCTGTGGATGCGCTGTTTGACATGCTGGATGGTGTGAGTTGATGGCATACAGGATCACATATACCAAACGGTTTTTGAAAAACGTGAAGAAGCTGAACGCGGCGGAGCAGGCACAGCTCAAGAAAAAGCTGGAGCTGCTGATGCAGGACCCGCTTTACCCCTCACTGCGGACAAAGCGCATTCAGGGCACGAGTGACCTGTTTGAGTTCAGCGTGAACATGGATGTGCGGGTGATTTGGTCTTACGATGGTGAGACGCTGATCCTGCTGCTGGACATTGGACACCACGACATTCTGAACCAGTTCTAAAATGCACAAGGAAAAGGGAGGCACCCGGCGGGGGTGCCTCCCTTTTGTGCTGCCAGAGGGGATTTTGCAAATGTCCGCAGTATTTTTGTGGGGAGAAGTGTGATAGGCTGGGGGAAAGAAGAAATTTGTGGGAGCGCCAGGAATTAAGGAAGAGAAATATGAGCGAAGTGGTAATCAAAATCCGAAAATTGCAGGACAACGGCTCGACGTTCCGGGCGAACCCGGAGACGCTGTACCTGGGCGGCATTGGCTCGGCGCAGGTGGACCGGCTGCGGTTTGAGCTGCCGAAAGAGTGGGAAGACTGCGCTGTGACGCTGCATGTGCAGCGGATGAGCGGGGCCCTGCCCACACCGCAGGTACTGGACTATGAGAACAGCGCCCCGGTGACCAAGAACTGGACGGCGGAAAAGAGGGGCCTGTGGATGCTCTCGGCCATTGGCGGGGACGGATACCGGGCTATGACGAAACCGGCCAGATACGAGTGCTACGAGACACTGGAGACCACGGGCGAGGAAGACATCCCGCAATCCATGTACGAGAAGTTTGTGGAGACCATCCGGGGAGATGCCAAGAACGCCCGGAAGAGCGCTGCTGAGGCCAAGGCCAGCGAAGAAACAGCCGCGGCCAGTGCCGGCGCTGCGGCAGACAGCGCGGCGGAGAGCAAGGACGCGGCACAGCGGGCCAAAGCCAGTGCGGAAGAGAGCGCAGTCAGTGCTGAGAAAAGTGCGGCCAGCGAGAATGCCGCCAAAAAGTACAGCGAGAGCGCCAAGGATGCCATTGCGAACGCCAAGAAAGACTACAGCGGCGGATACCTGAAAACCTACGACCTGACGGCGGTGCAGGCAGACTGGAAGCCGCTGGACCCAGCCCGGGGGCCTTATCACTACTCCTGCGACATCCCGGTGGAAGAACTGACAGACCAGTTTTCGCCCTTTGCAGCCACGGGGCTGGAAAGCTATGCGGCGGCGGTGGCAGCGGGTGTGGCCAACGCTGTGGAGACACGGAACGGAGCGCTGCGGCTGTTTGCCATGCGGGTGCCCACAGCAGATATTGACCTGGTGCTGACGCTGTTTGGCGTGGGCACCCTGAGCTATGAGCTGACCCTGCCGGTGACGGATTGGAAGCAGATGGAGGCCCCGGTGGGGCCGAACCGCTACTGCTGCGACGTACCGGTGGCAGGGTGTCTGGCCACGCTGACCCCACTGGCGACGACGGGGCTGGAAAACTTTGAAGCGGCCACCCCGGCGGGGCTGGCCAGCGTGGTGGAGACCTACGACGGGTTTGTGCGGTTCTACGCGGTGCGGCAGCCGGAGGCGAACATTGACGTGATCCTGATGCTGCTGCGGAAAGAAGAGCCGGTGAACCGCCCGGCGACACGGACAGAGCTGGGCCTTGTGAAAATCGGCGATGGCATGGACGTGGACAGCGGCGGCGGCATCTCGACGCGGGCAGCGACGGACGAAGAGTTTGAGGATATGATGGAGGCGCTGTTCCATGGCAGATGAAGTGATTTTAGCAAAACTGAGCCAGCTGCGGGCGCTGGGGGAGAAATTTAATCAGGTGACTGGGGAACTGACACAGCAGATCGGGGCGCTGGAAGAGGCCGGAGGGCAGGCCAATGTGCTGGAACGGCTGAAAGTGAACGGTCAGCTCCTGACGCCGGATGAGAACAAGACGGTGGACATCCCTGTGCCCACTCGGGTGGGGCAGCTGGAAAACGACGCGGGATACCAGGAGAACGTACTGGAAAAAATCTGTGTGAACGGCGCGGAGCAGAACATCCAGGACGGAAAGGGCGTAGACCTGTTTGTGCCCACCAAGGTCAGCGACCTTGTGAACGACGACCAGTACTACACCGAGGACGAGATGAACGCAAAGCTGCGGGAGAAAGTGGGCGTTTCCTTTGACGGCAGCGAACCGCCCAGAAACACGCGGCTCTGGGTGGCAGTAGACCCGGCAGCGGATACCGAACCGGAAGAAGAGCTCAGCACCCAGAGCAGCCAGGACCGATACGATTTTACGATCCTATAACAGAAAAGGGGTAGAGATATGGCAACAAGTGTAAAAAATGCAATTGCGCGGGCACTGGTGGAGGGCGTGATCACAGACCTGATGCTCAAGACCAACACCGACAATGTGGTGCTGGACGATAACGGCACCGAGGTGACGCTCTCGGCTAAGCTGGCGGAATACATTGCGGCCCTGAACGGCAAGGCGACCCCGGAGGACATCACGAATGCCCTGAACAGCTACGTGAAGAAAGACGGCAGCAAGGTGCTCTCCACTAACGACTTTACCACGGACCTGCTGAACAAGCTGAACGGCATTGCGGCAGGGGCCCAGGTGAACAAGATCGAGACCATCAAGGTGAACGGCACGGCCCAGACCGTTACCAGCAAGGGGGTAAATATTGCCATGCCGGTGATCTACGCCCAGGCCAGTGAACCGACGGGCCTGAAAGCGGGCGACCTGTGGTTCCAGATCCTTTAAGAGGCCGGAAAGGAGGAGAGCTCTTTGGCGACGACAGAAGCAAAGGTCCTGATGACCTGTAAGGACGCAAGCGGCAACAAGATGCTGCTTTACCCGGCCACCAAAGCGGAGCAGGTAGACGGGCTGGGGACGGCCGCCGTGAAAAACACCGGAGATTTTGCAGCAGCCAGCCACAACCACGATAGCCGCTACTACACCGAGAGCGAGATTGACACGAAGCTCAACGGAAAGGCCAACAGCAGCCACACCCACAACTACGCAGGATCTGGAAGTGCTGGTGGCACGGCGGCCAGCGTGAACGGCTTTACCTTTGGGGTGCAGACCAGCGACCCGGGGGCGGGAAGCAGCCTGACGACGAACAAATTTTTGTTTGTGTATGAGTAAGAGCGCTATTTCGTTAAGACCTCTCAGGCGCTTTGCGCCAGCTCCCCTTGAAAGGGGAGTTTAAGAGGAAAGGAGATTAAAAATGGCATTTGGGCCAATGAGCGTGGGCAGTGAGGGAGCGTTCAGCCTGATCACGGACCAGACGCTGACAAAAGAAAATGTGGCAGCGGACGCCAAAGCGGCGGGGGACGCGCTGGCAAAGAAGTTTGACAAGACAGGGGGCACCCTGAGCGGGCCGCTGAAATTCCCGTCCATTGGAAAAAGTGCGACGTCCAGAAAAATCGGGTGGAGCGGGGAAGAAGACGGTGCGGAAGTGTATTTGCAGACCGATGCAGCTGGGCGGGGGACTCTGATCTGGAACCTGCTGGGGGCGGCAAGCGGATTTTCTCTTGCACTGAACGGTGCGGTGAAGAGCTGGTTTGGGAGAGATGGAAGTTTCCACGGAAGTGTGGTGGGCAAAGCGGAGGCAGCGGGAACGGCGGACAGCGCCACACGTGCAGCCAGCGCGGCGTCGGCAGACACGGCGGCCAACGCGACCAATGCCAAGAGCGCAGATCTTGCCAAGAACGCCACCACGGCAGCGAATGTGGGCGGGTACAGCATCCAGAGCCGGACCAGTGACCCCGGGGCAGGGAGTGCCCTGACCAGCGGCGTGGTGCTGCTGGTGTATGAGTAAGAGCGCTGTTCCGGTAGGACCTCTCAGTCGCCTACGGCGACAGCTCTCCTGACAGGAGAGCCCTTGGCATGTCCGTTAACGGCACCAGACCGCTTGGGTTTCTATGAATTTCAAAATGGAGGGCCCTGTCGCCCTCGTCAGGAGGATAGAATATGGAGATCATTCAACCCGGTTATACTGCCCCGGTGGAAGAGGGGGAGAACTTTGCCACCTACGACGCCATCAGCAAGACGGTGGAGGAGCACAACCAGAATGCGGCCCCAGGTGAGAAATACTGGGGCATCAGCATCGAAAACAGCACCTACACGGTGTACGACTACGGTGAAGTGCCCATGCCGCCCAGTGAGGCCGAACAGATGGAGACCATGCGCACCGAGAAGCTAAAAGCGGCTTCCGACGCCTGCGAAGCAGCCATTACGAGCGGCATCGACGTGCTGTTTGGCGACGGCAGGCAGGAGCATTTCTCACTGGAGGTGCCCGACCAATCCAACATCGACGGCGTGTTCAACGCAGTGATGCTGGGGGCCACGGCCTACCCCTACCACGCAGACGGAAAGCAGTGCAAGCTGTACTCTGCCGCCGACATCGTGACGCTGTACACGGCAAAGCAGAGCGCCATCACCCAGCAGACCACCTACAACAACGCTTTGCGGCAGTGGATCAGGCGGGAAAACAGCCTGGAGGTGCTGAAAGGCATCTCCTATGGCGTGGAGCTGCCGGAGGACCTGAAAGCCGAGGTGGCGGATATCCTGCAGAAGGCAAAAGAGCAGGTGGAGGCCATTGCGAAGAAGCTGGAGACCTCTCAGTCTCGCTGACGCTCGCCAGCTCACCCAAAGGGCGAGCCCTTAGCAAAGAGGGAGGGCTTGCGCGAAAAATTTAAAATGGAGCAATGGATCGATGAAACGGGAATTTGTGAAACTATCCATCTTAGCGGCGCTGGGCGGGATGCTCTATATGGGTGTGGAGCTGCTCTGGCGGGGCCGCACCCACTGGACCATGGGCATTGTGGGCGGGGTGTGTTTTGTGCTCATCGGGGGCTTAAACAACTACCTGCCCTGGGAAATGCCCATCTGGAAGCAGGCGCTCTGCGGCAGCGCCCTGGTGACAGCCGTGGAGCTGGTGGCGGGGATCATCCTGAATTTATATCTGAACCTCGGCATCTGGGACTACTCGGGCCTGCCCTGCAACCTGCTGGGACAAATCTGCCTGCCGTTCAGCCTACTGTGGGCGGCGCTGAGCGTTCTCTGCATCTTTGTGGATGACGCACTGCGGTGGAGGCTGTTCCACGAGGAGAAGCCGAGGTACAAGTGGGTTTGATGCACAAGCATCGGGAGGGGGACAACCTCTCAGTCAGCGAAGCTGACAGCACCAGACCGAATTAAGCTTTGCGAAAATTCAAAATGGAGGGCCCTGTTATCAAGGGTAGGTAGTTCTATGGCAAAGAATTTATTGGTGGGCGTTGGCAGCAAAGCCCGCAAAGTGAAAGCCCTGTATGTGGGAGTAGGCGGCAAAGCCCGCAAAGTCAAAAAAGTATACGTTGGCGTGGGCGGGAAAGCAAGGCTGGTGTACCAGAGCTATATCCCTGTGACGGGCGTGAAGCTGGAAATTGCAAGTAAAAAGGGTGCTACATGTATCATCAAGGCGGTCTTTACGCCATCCAATGCAACAAACCTATCGATTAAATGGACCATAAGCGATCAAAATGACGTCGACATTAGTGCGCAAAATGCCACGACATGCACACTGACTGCTACTAATGTCGTAGGCGTATGTAAATGTAGGCTGATAGCGACGACACCTGATGGAATAAGTTGCGCCATCCAACTAGGTTTTTTCGTATATCAGGGGGGCTGGAGAATCGAATAAGCTTAAATCAAGCAACAGCAATTCCGATGATTTGCATTACTTTCTCTCGGGGTTAAATTACGGAGAAGTAAGCTGGACAAAATTTCAAAATGAAGGTGAAAAACATGGGAATCGAAACGTATTCTCTCGCCAAGGACGGCGAGAAGAAACTGAGCGCCAACTTTAGGGTAAGAGAGTTTGCCTGCAAGGACGGCAGCGACCCAATCATGATCGACGAGGAGCTGGTGGTGGTATTGCAGCGCATCCGGGAGCACTTTGGCAAGCCGCTGCACATTACCAGCGGATACCGCACCGGCAGCTACAACGCCCGCCCGGATGTGAACGGCTCCAAAACCAGCCAGCACCTGCTGGGCCGGGCTGCGGATTTCTGGGTGGAGGGTGTGACGATCGCTGCCGTGGCGGACTATGCCGAGACGCTGCTGCCGGAACGGGGCGGTATTGGACGCTACCCCAAGGACAAAGCCCACCCCAAACGGAAAACAGGCTGGGTGCATGTGGACACCCGGCCGAAAAAGAGCAGATGGACATTATAGGAGGAAAGAACCATGAAAAATGAAGTGTGCACGATCATTGGCATTGTAGGCGGGGCCATTGCCACCGCCTTTGGCGGCTGGGACACGGCGCTGGCGGCGCTTGTGACCTTTATGGCCATCGACTACATCACCGGGCTGATGGTGGCGGGCATCTTCCACACCAGCCCCAAGACGGAGAGCGGAGCACTGGAAAGCCTGGCGGGCTGGAAAGGGCTCTGCCGCAAAGGTGTGACGCTGCTGGTGGTGCTGGTAGCCTGCCAGCTGGACAAGGTGATGGGTTCCAGCTTCATCCGGAATGCTGCCATCATCGGCTTTATGGCGAACGAGGCAATCTCGATCATTGAGAACGCCGGGCTGATGGGGGTGCCCATTCCGGAGACGATCACTCAGGCGGTGGACGTGCTGCGGAAGAAAGGGAAAGAAGAGCGGAAATAAGAGGTGGCGCTGAAATGAAACGGGTGGCGACAAGGTGGCGCAAAGAATTTGTATAAATGATGATAATGCGATATAATTCACAGAATTGATGCACGCTCGTAATGAGCAGGTCGTCCGTTCGAATCGGATCAGTAGCTCCAAAAAGAAATCCCTGAAAGTTGGTTTGTGAAGCCAGTTTTCGGGGATTTTTGTTTGTGTGTCTTTCTTTTCTTGCAATCCTTGGTCAAATAAGGTACAATACAACAATAGAAAATCATTCTGTCATGGAGGAAATGGATGTTTGACCCAAAACTGAAAGAAGCGCTGGGCCGGGTGCAGAAGCCGGGCCGTTACACCGGTGGCGAGCCGGGCAGCGTATATAAAGATAAAAACAACGTGGATGTGCGGTTTGCGTTCTGCTTCCCGGATACCTATGAAGTGGGTATGTCATTCCTGGGGGAGAAAATCCTGTATGAGCTGCTCAACTCCCACGAAAACTGGTGGTGCGAGCGTGCTTTTATGCCCTGGCTGGATATGAAAGCGGAAATGGAGCGGCTGCAGCTGCCTCTGTATACCATGGAGAGCAAGGATCCGCTCACGGATTTTGACGCGGTGGGCTTTACCCTCCAATACGAGCTTTCCTATACCAACATCCTGGCCATGCTGGACCTGGCAGGTATCCCGTTTTATTCCAAAGACCGTGATGGATCCTGGCCGCTGATCGTGGCAGGCGGCCCCTGTGCCTGCAATGCGGAGCCCATTGCGGATTTCTTTGACGTTATTCAGCTGGGCGAGGGTGAGAATCAGCTGCCCGGCATCTGCGCCGAAATTGAGAAAGCCAAAAAGGAGGGCGGCGTCTCCAAAAAAGAGCTGCTGCTCCGAATTGCTAAAATTCCGGGCGTGTATATCCCGGCGTTCTACGATGTTACCTATCAGGAAGACGGTCGGATCGAAGCCATCACGCCCAATGAGTCGGGCATTCCGGCCAAAATCACCAAGGCCATCATCAAGGATCTGAACGAGTTTACGCCGCCGACAAATTTCGTCGTCCCAATGGTGGGTGCCATCCAGGACCGCGCCAGCATTGAGGTGCTGCGCGGCTGTGTCCGTGGCTGCCGTTTCTGCCAGGCGGGCTTTTTGTACCGCCCCATGCGCCAGCGGGATGCCAATTTGCTGAACAAGGCCGCCCAGGAGCTCTGCTCCAACACGGGCTACGAAGAGCTCAGTCTGTCCAGCTTGTCCACTTCCGACCACGGCCAGCTGGAAGAGCTGTTGGATGATTTGAACGAGTGGGCACCCAAAGAGCATGTCAGTCTTTCGCTGCCGTCTCTGCGTGTGGACAACTTCTCCGAGAGCCTTATTGAAAAGACCACCAAGGTGCGCAAGAGCGGCCTGACGTTTGCGGCGGAGGCCGGTACCCAGCGCCTGCGCAATGTCATCAACAAAAATGTTACCTGGGACGAGATCGAGAAGACCTGCCGCATTGCATTCAAGGGCGGCTATTCTTCGGTCAAGCTCTACTTTATGATGGGCCTGCCTACCGAGACGCTGGAGGATATCGAGGGCATTGCCGAGACGGCCCAGAAAGTCGTAGACCTTTATTATAGTATGGACCATGCCAAGGGCCGCGGCGTTCAGGTGACCATCAGCTGCGCCTGTTTTGTGCCCAAGCCCCACACGCCGTTCCAGTTTGTGCCCATGGACACGGCTGAGACCCTGCAAGCCAAGCAGAAGCATCTGCTGGAGAGCGTGCACAGCCGGAAGATCAAGGTCAACTACCACGACAGTACCACCAGCTTCCTCGAGGGCGTGTTTGCCAAGGGTGACCGCCGTCTGGCTCCGGTCATTCTGGAAGCTTACAAGCGGGGCTGCTACTTCGACGGCTGGGAGGAGTGCTTCAAGTACGATACCTGGATGCAGGTGTTTGAAGACCTGGGCGTTGACCCGCGCTTCTACTGCCAGCGTCCCATCGGGCTGGATGAGGTGACGCCCTGGTCTCATATGGACTACGGCATTACCCATGATTTCCTGGTGCGGGAGTACAACAAGGCTCTTGCTGCCCAGACCACCAAACCCTGCAACCGTGCCTGCAGCGGCTGCGGTGCCAATCATCTGTTAGGAGGTCCCTGCTTTGATTACAGTCAGAATCTCGTTTAAAAAGAAGAATGAGGCCTCCTATATCTCGCTGCTGGACATGCAGCGGGTCATGCAGCGGGTGCTCAAGCGGAGCGGCCTGCCCGTGTGGCACACGCTGGGCTTCAACCCCCATATCTACATGACCTTTGCCTGCCCGCTGTCGCTGGGGCAGGAGAGTGAGTGCGAGTGTGTGGATGTCAAGACCGAGGCTGAGGCTCCGGATTTTGCCCAGTGGAAAGAAGCACTCAACGCGATCATGCCTGCGGGCATCGAGGTCTACAACGTAGAGCCGATGCAGATGAAAGCGGACCTCATTGCCTATGCCTGCTATGAGATCAGCTACCCGGCGGATGCTGCTCCGGTACTGGCTCAGTACAATGCACTGGAGAGCGTGCCGGTGGAGAAAAAGAGCAAGCGCAAGACAAAGACCGTGGAGCTGAAAGAATACGTCCCGGCATTGGAGCTGCACGAAGCAGGAGAGTGGGTGCATTTCCCCATCTGCCTGCCGGCTTCTCAGGACCTGACGCTCAACCCCTCGCTGCTGGTGGCGTTCCTGGAAGAAAAATTCGGCCTGCCCGCGGCAAACGCCAACATCCTGCGCACGAAATTCCTGACAGCGGACAAGAAAGCGTTTGCGTAAAAATTTTCTTGGATTTTTTGTTCAAATCGCTTGCTTTTACACGCGTTTTGTGATATCCTATTTAGGCGTTAGTGTCCGCTGAGAAACCACAGCGGGGTTAATGACACGTTATCATTAAACGGGCGGTCCTCTGACGGCGGGTTTGCCGTGTATGAACGTCTAAAAACAAATGGAGGATTCAAAAATGGACGCACTGAAGATTATCTCTGAAGGCAGCATCAAGGCTGAGAAGCCCCAGTTCAACGTTGGCGATACCGTCCGCGTTGATGTTCGTATCAAGGAAGGCGACCGTGAGCGCATCCAGGCCTTTGAGGGCACTGTGATCGCAAAGAAGCACGGCGGCGTTGCTGAGACCTTTACCGTTCGCCGCGTGGCTTACGGTGTTGGCATCGAGCGTGTCTTCCCCATCAACAGCCCCTTTGTTGAGAAAGTTACCGTTGTCCGCAAGGGCAAGGTCCGCCGCGCAAAGCTGTTCTACCTGCGTGGTCGTACGGGCAAGGCTGCCAAGGTCAAGAGCGATATTTGATGATCCCCGGTTCAAAACGGGAGAAAAGGGACAACTTGTTGTCCCTTTTTTCTTTATTTATCGGTCAGCTGCACAAAACTGCAGCCGCCTGCAGATTGTGAGGTGCATTGAAAATGGACGAACAGGTGTGCCCGGCAGCTCAGCCAAAGGCCGGAAAGCCGCTCCGGGGGCAGAACCTGATGGAATGGTACGAGGCGCTGATCTCGGCCGCACTGGTTCTGGTTTTGGTGTTTTCCTTTTTCTTCCGCATCATTCAGGTGGATGGCGAGTCCATGGTGCCCACGCTGGACAACGGGGATAAGCTCATTGTCTGGGGCGCGGGGTATGAGCCGCAGCGCGGTGATGTGGTCATCGTGGACAGCTACACCTCCTATGGCAAGCCGCTGGTCAAGCGGGTCATTGCCAAAGGCGGCGACACCATCAGCATTGATTATTCCACGGGCGCGGTCACGGTGAACGGGGAGCTTTTGCAGGAAGATTACATTGCGGAGCCCACCTACCTCGGCTATGATGTCGAGTTTCCGTATACCGTCCCGGAGGGAACGGTCTTTGTGATGGGCGATAACCGCAACGCCTCGCTGGACAGCCGCTCAAGCTATGTGGGCTGCATTGACGAACGTGATATTTTGGGCAAAGTGCTGCTTTGCTTTTTGCCTTTTTCGGATTTTGGAGTGGTAAAATGAACAATCAGGAACCCCGGTTTGCAAACCAGTTGAATATCCAGTGGTTTCCGGGCCATATGACCAAGACCCTCCGCATGATGGAACAGGAGATCCAGCATGTGGATGCCAGCCTGGTCCTGCTGGACGCCCGCATCCCGCTGTCCAGCCTCAACCCGGAGATCGAGCGGATCACGGCTCGTAAGCCGAAGCTGTATGCGCTGAACAAGGCGGACCTGGCAGACCCCGCCGTGACGGAAGAGTGGATCAAATACTTCCATGCGGCAGATGCCGGTTGCGTGGCCATCAGCGCCAAGCAGAAAGGCGGCGCAAAAGCTGTGCAGACTGCCATTGAAAAAGAGCTCTCCGGCCTGCTGGCCCGCCGTCAGAACCGCGGCATGGGCGGTGCCAAGACCCAGGTGATGCTCTGCGGCATCCCCAATGTGGGCAAATCGACTTTTATCAATACGTTTGCGGGCTCGGCCCGTGCAAAAGCGGCAGACCGTCCCGGTGTGACCAAGGGCAAGCAGTGGGTCAGTACCGAGAAATTCGACCTGCTGGACATGCCCGGCGTGCTCTGGAAAAAGTTTGATTCCAAGACCATCGCCTCCAATCTGGCGTTCATCGGTTCCATCAAGGACGACATTCTGGATGTCGAGGAACTGGCCATGAACCTGCTGGACGAGGTGCGCCGCAATTACCCGGAACTGGTGGCTCAGCGCTATAAGCTGGATGCCGAGACGCTGGCCCTGCCGCCCTATGAGCTGATGGAGGCCATCGGACGCAAGCGTGGTCTGCTGGTACGGGGCGGCGAGGTGAACACCGAACGCTGCGCGATTATGCTGGTGGATGAATTCCGCGCCTGCAAGTGGGGCCGTATCTCGCTGGAGCGCCCGCCCCAGCGGGATGATCTGGCAGATTTTGCGGAGGATGACGACGAATGAAGCGCCGGACGGACGAAGAGATCTCAGCGCCGCTGTATGAGTACGACGCCGCCATCCGGGCGCAGTACGGCTGTTTTGCAGGCGTCGATGAAGCCGGGCGGGGACCACTGTGCGGCCCGGTCTGTGTGGCGGCCTGCATTCTCGACCCGGAAAACCCGGTGTATGGCATCAACGACTCCAAAAAACTGACCGAGAAAAAGCGGGAAGCCCTTTTTGATGAAATCGTGGAAAAAGCTCTGGCCTACAAGATCATTTTTGTGGGGCCGGAGATCATTGACCGCGACAACATCCTCAACGCCACCATGGGTGGGATGCGGCAGGCCGTGGAGGGGCTGGACATCGTGCCAAACCTCGTTCTTGTGGACGGCAACCGCACGCCCAAAGATCTGCTCCTCCCGGCCCAGCCGGTGGTCAAGGGAGATGCCACCAGCGCCAGCATCGGCGCGGCCTCGGTTCTGGCAAAGGTCAGCCGTGACCGTTACATGCTGGAGCTGGATCAGCAGTACCCGCAGTACCAGCTGGCAAAGCACAAAGGCTACCCGACAAAACTCCATTATGAGCTCATCGAGCAGTACGGCATCCAGCCGTTCTACCGCCGCAGTTTTTTAAAAAAGCAGGGCTACTGGCCGGAGGGAAAGTGATGGACCGGGCAGAGGTCGGTCGGCGCGGGGAGGCTGTGGCTGCCCGCTTTTACCAGAAACAGGGCTGCCTGCTGGTGGCCCACAACTACAGCCAGCTGGTAGGGGAGATCGACCTCATCCTGCGGGAACCAGACGGGACACTGGTTTTCTGCGAGGTAAAGACCCGCCAGCCGGATTCTCTGACCACCCCTGCTGAGGCAGTGACACCGGCGAAACAGCGGCGGATCCTCCGCACGGCCCAGCTCTATTTGCAACACACCAACCAGAGTGACCAGCCCATGCGTTTTGATGTTGCGGAGGTGACCCCTCTTGACAGCGGGCGCTGGATGGTACATATTATAAAGGGAGCGTTCACGGCCTGATGGGCCTGCTCCGGTGGGAAAACGGCAGGAACCGGCACTTGCCGCTGCCGTAAGATGGGGCCAAAGGATGGGCCCTCTGGTAAAAAAGGAGCGACAAATCATGCAATTTTACAGCACAAGAGATCGTAACCGCGTGGTGACCTCTTCGGAGGCGATTGCACAGGGCTTGTCCGACGAGGGCGGCCTGTTTGTCCCTGCAAGCTTTCCGCAGGTGGATGTCCAGGCACTTTGTGCGCTGGATTACCCGGAGATGGCAGCGGCCATCGTGGGGGAATACCTGACGGATTATTCCAAAGAGTTCCTGGCACAGGCAACGAAAACGACCTATGGTGCAGCGTTCGGCGGCAAGGCGGGCTATCTGGCTCCGGTGTCGCAGGACGTCTATGCGCTGGAGTTGTGGCATGGCCCTACCTGCGCGTTCAAGGATTACGCCCTGCAGCTGATGCCGAAGCTGTTGGTGGAGGCGAAGAAGAACCTTGGCCGCACCGAGAAGACCCTGATCCTGGTGGCGACCAGCGGCGATACCGGAAAGGCGGCTTTGGATGGCTACCACGACATTCCCGGCGTGGAGATCGCGGTGTTCTACCCCACGGGCGGCACCAGCGAGATCCAGCGTCTGCAAATGGCAACGCAGGAGGGCGGGAATGTCGCTGTTTACGCCGTGCGCGGCAACTTCGACGATGCCCAGACGGGCGTCAAGAAGGTCTTTGGCGACAAGGCCATTGCGGCCCGGCTGGCTGAGCGGAATATCCGCCTTTCCAGCGCCAACTCCATCAACTGGGGACGTCTTGTGCCGCAGATCGTCTACTATTTTGCCGCTTACGCGCAGCTGCTCAAGGCCGGGAAAATTGTGTACGGCGATAAAGTGGATTTCTGTGTCCCGACGGGGAATTTCGGCGACATTCTGGCGGGCTATTACGCCAAACAGATGGGCCTGCCCGTGGGTAAGCTGATCTGTGCTTCCAATGAGAACAATGTTTTGACGGATTTCCTCACCACGGGTACTTACACCGCCAAGCGGGAGTTCTTCAAGACCACTTCGCCCAGTATGGACATTCTGGTCTCTTCCAACCTCGAACGCCTGCTCTATCATGTCACGGGCAGCGACGCGGAGGTGGCCGCTCTGATGAAGAGCCTGGCCGAGACGGGCAGCTATACCGTCCGCCCCGAGACGCTGAAAACCATTCAGGAAAGCTTTGGCTGCGGCTGGAGCAGCGAGGAGCAGGTGGCAGGGGAGATTCGCGCCCGCTACGAGCAGAATGGCTACCTCTGCGATACCCACACGGCAGTCGCGTTCCATGTGGCAGAGCAGCAGAAGCGGGAGGGCGTGCCCATGGTGGTGCTCTCTACGGCTTCGCCGTTCAAGTTCCCGCGCAGCGTGCTGGAAGCGTTGGGCCATACCGCCCCGCAGAACGATTTTGAGGCCATGCAGGAGCTGGAGGCTGTCACTCATCATGACGCGCCCGCAAGCCTTGCGGCCCTGCGCCAGAAAGCAGAGCGCTTCAGCACGGTCATCGACCCGGCGCGGATCGCGCAGGTGGCACTGAGCTACGAGAGCTGAGGCATCTGCAAAACCGAGAACAGGAGTAAACAAACATGGCACTTTTTGTGCTTGGCGATACCCACCTCTCCTTAGGTGCTTCCAAGCCCATGGATATTTTCCCGGGCTGGGATGGCTACCTGGAGCGGCTGGAGCGCAACTGGCGCAAACTCATCACCCCGCAGGATACCATCGTGCTGGCAGGGGACATCAGCTGGGCCATGCGCCTGACGGATACCCGCAAGGATTTTGCGTTTTTGCAGGAGCTGCCCGGCCAGAAGCTCATCATGAAAGGCAACCACGATTACTGGTGGACCACAGCCAACAAGATGAACGCCTACCTCAAGGCGGAGGGCTTTGATACCCTGCATATCCTGCATAACAATTCCTATCGTGTAGAGGGCTACGCCCTCTGCGGCACCCGCGGCTGGCTGTTCGATGTGGGGGAGCCCCACGACGAGAAAGTCATGAACCGCGAGATCGGGCGGCTGAAAATGAGTCTGGATGCTGCGGAGCCGGGGCTGGAAAAACTGGTGTTCCTGCATTATCCGCCTGTTTATACCGGCACCAGCGCCCCGGAGATCGTAGCCACCCTCAAGGCCTACGGCATCCGGAAATGTTTTTACGGCCACCTGCACGGCAATGCCATCCGCTATGCGGTGCAAGGCGATGTGGACGGCATCCGCTATAAGCTCGTCAGCGCTGACGGGCTGCGGTTTTGCCCCTACCGCATCAATTAAAGGCAGCCCAAGGCAGGAATCCCTGTGAATAAGCTGTCAAAAAGAACAAAAAGTCAAAATTTGGTCTGGCAATTGTGTCCAAAGCGTGCTATAATAAGCTCTGACGCGATTGTTGCACCCAATTGAGCGCGCGCGTCCCCGCATTTCGCAAACAGCTAGGACGCGGTGCGCGGTTGCAGGGGCAGTTTTCCCGCTGCCCAACGCAATAGAATTTTTGAGTGGAGGATAAACAAAATGAAATTCATCAAGTGCGAAAAGCTCGAGAAGAGCATGGCAGAGCTGCAGTTCTCCATCGACGCTGAGGCCTTTAAGGCCGCGGTGGCCGATGTCTTCAAGAAAGAGGGCAAGAAGTATGCAGTGCCCGGCTTCCGTAAGGGCAAGGCTCCCCGCGCTCTGATCGAGAAGATGTACGGCGCTGACGTCTTTACCTATGATGCCATCAACGAGCTGTTCCCGGCTGCTTATGAGGCTGCCGTCAAGGAAGCTGGCATCGAGCCCGTTGGCCGCCCGGAGGTCACCGTGGATTCTGCAAACGAGGCCGACGGCTGCACCCTGACCGTTAAGGTTGCCATCAAGCCCGAAGTCAAGATTGGCAATTACAATGGTCTGACCGTTGAGAAGACGGTCCATACTGTTACCGATGAGGCTGTGGACGCTGAGCTGAAGCGTGTGCAGGAGCGCAATGCCCGTGAGCTGACCCGTGAGGGCGCTGCTGAGAACGGCGATATCGTGGATATCGACTTCGAGGGCTTTGTGGACGGTGTTGCTTTCGAGGGCGGCAAGGCTGAGCACTACAGCTTGACCCTGGGCAGCGGCAGCTTCATCCCCGGCTTTGAGGATCAGGTCGTCGGCCACTCCGCTGGCGAGGAGTTTGACGTCAACGTCACGTTCCCCGAGGAGTATCAGGCTGCCGAGCTGGCTGGCAAGCCTGCTGTCTTCAAGATCAAGCTGCACGAGGTCAAGTACAAGGAGCTGCCCGCGCTGGACGACGAGCTGGCGAAGGACGTTTCCGAGTATGACACGCTGGAGGCTTTCAAGGACTCCATCCGCAAGAACAACCAGGAGCAGCTCGACAAGCAGGACGATCTGGCTGTTGAGAACGCTCTGGTCGATCAGGTCATCGAGGGCATGGAGGCTGAGATCCCCCAGGCTATGTACGAGACCCGTATGGACGAGATGGTCAACGATTTCGCATTCCGCGTGGAGCAGCAGGGTCTGCGCCTCGAGGACTACCTGAAGTATATGGGCCAGAGCATGGATCAGTTCCGCGCTTCCTTTATGCCGCAGGCTGAGAAGCAGGTCAAGATCCGTCTGGCTCTGGAGGCTGTTGCCGCTGCCGAGAACATCGAGGCTTCTGAGGATGACGTCAACGCTGAGATCAAGCGCATTGCTGACCAGTACAAGATGGAAGAGGACAAGGTCCGTGAGCTGGTCAATGTCGAGGATCTGAAGAAAGATCTGGCAGTCAACAAGGCCATCGACTTCATCAAGAGCCACGCCAATGTCGTGGAGAAGGCCGCTGAGGCCGAGAAGACCGAGGCTGCTGAATAATTTATTTGGCGCACACGGTCGCATATTGCAGGGCACAGGCCCTGTAAGCAAAGGTTGTTAAAATTGACCGATACGGTGCGGAGTCCCTTTCTGGCCGTATCGGTCAATTTTGCAAATACTATAAACTTTCCATTCAGGAGGCGAACCCTATGAGTTTTGTTCCTTACGTTGTCGAGCAGTCGGCGCACGGGGAGCGTTCCTACGATATCTTCTCCCGTCTGCTGAACGACCGTATCATCGTTTTGAGCGAGGATGTCAATGATACTTCGGCCAGTCTGGTAGTGGCACAGCTGCTGTATCTGGAAGGGCAGGACCCGGATAAGGATATCAGCCTGTATATCAACAGCCCCGGCGGCTCCATCTCGGCAGGTATGGCCATCCATGATACCATGCGGTATATCAAGTGTGATGTCTCCACCATCTGCATGGGTATGGCAGCTTCCATGGGGGCATTCCTGCTGGCAAGCGGCACCAAGGGCAAGCGCTTTGCACTGCCCAACGCGGAAATCATGATCCACCAGCCCCTTATTGCAGGCGGCCAGGGCGGCGGCCTTTCCGGCCAGGCGACCGACATCAAGATCCATGCCGATCACATCGTCCGCACCCGCGAGAAGATGAACCGGATGCTCAGCGAGTACACCGGCCAGCCGCTGGAAAAGGTGCAGCTGGACACCGAGCGCGACAACTTCCTCTCCGCAGAGGAAGCCAAGGCGTACGGCCTGATCGATGAGGTCATCGCTCACCGCTGAACCCATGCGGAACGCAATACACCCAGGATAAGGAAAAACGGCTATGGCAAACAACAATTCCGGCAGAGATAAAAACGAAAAAGATCTGGTTTGCAGTTTTTGCGGCAAGCATCAGGACGAAGTGGAGCGGATGATCATTGGCCCGGGCGTCAATATCTGCAGCGAGTGCATCGGCCTGTGTGCGGACCTGCTCTCGGACAAGCCGGATCACCAGAGCGGCAGCCGCCCGAGCCGCGGCGGTGCAAGCCGGGCCCGCATTCAGGCTACGGATGGCCTGTCGGTCAACATCAAGACCCCGGCAGAGATCAAAGAGGGCCTGGATCAGTATGTCATCGGGCAGGACGAGGCCAAGCGTGTGCTGGCCGTCTCGGTCTACAACCATTATAAGCGCATCCTGAGCGGCAAAGGCGCGGACGTGGAGCTGCAGAAGTCCAACGTCCTGCTGCTGGGCCCCTCCGGTGTCGGCAAGACCCTGCTGGCCCAGACGCTGGCCAAGATGCTCGGCGTTCCGTTTGCGATCGCAGATGCCACCACCCTGACGGAGGCTGGCTATGTGGGTGAGGATGTGGAGAACATTCTCCTCAAGCTCATCCAGGCAGCGGATTTTGATGTGCAGAAAGCACAGATCGGCATTATCTATATCGACGAGATCGATAAGATCACCCGCAAGAGCGAGAATCCCTCCATCACCCGCGACGTGGGCGGTGAGGGCGTGCAGCAGGCCCTGCTGAAGATCCTGGAGGGCACCGTGAGCAATGTGCCGCCCCAGGGCGGCCGCAAGCACCCCCAGCAGGAGTTTATCCAGATCGACACCACCAACATCCTTTTCATCTGCGGTGGTGCATTCGATGGCCTGGACAAGTACATCCAGCGCCGCACGGATAAGTCCGCTCTGGGCTTTGGCAGCCCCCTCAAGGATAACTCCGTAGAGGCGGAGCGTGCCCTCCTGCGCAAGGTGGAGCCCCACGATCTGGTCAAGTTCGGCCTCATCCCGGAGCTGATCGGCCGCCTGCCGGTCATCACCGTGCTGGACGATCTGGACGAGGACGCTCTGGTGCGCGTGCTCAAGGAGCCCCGCAACAGCCTGGTCAAGCAGTACAAAGAGCTGCTGTCCATGGACAATGTGGAGCTGGAGATCACCGATGAGGCGCTCCACGCCATTGCCCGCAAGACCATTGAGCGCAAGACTGGTGCCCGTGGCCTGCGCAGCGTGATGGAGAGCATCCTCATGCCCATCATGTACGATGTGCCCAACGACCCCACCATCGTCCGTGTCACCATCGACAAGGATACCGTGGAGGGCGGCGAGGCCCACATGGACTATGGTGCGGTGCGCAAGCGTTATAAAAACCAGGCTTCCCTGAGCTGAGGCTCGGCCCACAGCAGGGAAGAGCAAGCCCCGCTGAAAGCTTTTTGCTTTTGGCGGGGCTTTTTTGTGGCATCCGACTTGTTTCTGCGGCCAAAATGTAGTAGAATATGAGAGTCTGGATTGCAGTGAAACAAAAGTGCAAAAACGCCCTCTGGCAGGGGCGTATGGAAAAAACGCAGCCCAGACACAGTGGGAACCAAGGAAGTACGATAAAGGAGTGTGTGCACTATGGCAAATTATTTTGAGATGAGCCGCAAAGAGCTGGCCGCTGAAAAAGCAAAGCTGGAAGAATCGTATAAAAAATTTCAGGATATGGGCCTGAAGCTGAACATGGCTCGCGGCAAACCCGGCCCTCACCAGATGGATCTGGCTATGGGACTTTTGCAGATGACGGATTACACTACTGACGCTGGCACCGATGCCCGCAACTACGGCGACCTGGAGGGCCTGCATGAGGCCCGTGAGCTGTTTGCCGATGTGATGGGGGTCAAACCTGAGGAAGTGTTCGTGGGCGGAAACTCCAGCCTGCAGCTGATGTACAATCTGATCTCGATGGGGTATTCGTTCGGTTTCCCGGAGTCTCCCTGCCCCTGGTCTCAGGTGCCCAACCGCAAGTTCCTCTGCCCGGTGCCCGGCTATGACCGCCACTTTGCCATCACAGAGGAGTTTGGCTTTGAGCTGATCAGTGTCCCCATGAGCCCCACCGGCCCGGATATGGACATGATCGAGAAGCTGGTGGCCGAGGATGATACCATCAAGGGCATCTGGTGTGTGCCCCAGTACTCCAACCCTGATGGCTATACCTACAGCGACGAGACCATTGAGCGCTTTGCGTCCATGAAGACCGCCGCTCCTGACTTTAAAATTTTCTGGGACGAGGCTTATATCGTCCACCATCTGACCGATGAGATCATCGAGACACCGGTCCTGCTGAACCAGTGCAAGAAATATGGCACGGAAGACCGTGTCTTCATGTTCACTTCCACCAGCAAGATCACGTTCCCGGGTGCTGGTGTTTCGGCGCTGGCCTGCAGCGAAGCCATGATGAAGTACATCTGCAAGCGCTTCTCGGTCATGATCATCAGCTACGATAAGATGAACCAGCTGCGCCATGTCCGTTTCCTGAAGAACAAGGAGGGCGTGCTGGCCCACATGGCAAAGCATCGCCGCCGCCTGGTGCCCTGCTTTGACGCTGTGAAGACCGCGTTCAAAGAGGAGCTGACTCCCTGCGGCGATATCGCCCACTGGACCAACCCCAAGGGCGGCTACTTCATCAGCCTGTATGTGATGCCCGGCTGCGCCAAGCGGGTGGCTGCCCTCTGCAAGGAGGCTGGCCTGACTTTGACCGGTGCCGGCTCCGCATACCCCTACCACAAGGACCCGGACGATTCACACCTGCGCATTGCACCCACTTACCCCAGCCTGGACGAGGTGGAAACTGCATCCGACCTGCTGTGCGTCTGCGTCCGCCTGGCAGCTGCCGAAAAGCTGCTGGCTGAAAAAGAAGAAGCCTGATCGTTTCCCGTGCTGAAAATCTCCCTGCACCGCCGCAACGACGGCGCAGTGGAGATTTATTATATTTGGAGGTTTCCCGATTTTTATGAAGACAAAAGGCAAAGCATGGCAGTTGATCGTCACCGTTTTGCTGATCGCGACGTTTGTCTATACGGCATTCTTTGGCGTCGCGGTCAAGTATGGTGATGTGACCACTCCCTACCTCAAAGGCGCAAAGGACATCCGCTTTGGTGTGGACATCAAGGGCGGTGTCAATGTGACCTTTGTCCCGTCCGATGACTATGACGCGACCGACGACCAGCTGGAAGCAGCCCAGCTCGTCATTGAAAACCGTCTGGTGGCTCTCAATGTGACCGACTATGAGCTGTATGTGGATAACAACTCTGACAGCCTCATCCTCGAGTTCCCGTGGCAGTCCGGTGAGACGAATTTCGACCCGGAAGCTGCCATTGAGGAAATCGGCACCACCGCCTACCTGACGTTCCGGGAGGGGAGCAGTGCCGACGGCGAGCTCATCCTGGACGGCTCCATGGTGGAGAGTGCAGCGGCCCAGTACGGCCCTGTCAGCGGCAGCAGCTCGGAATACTATGTCGCGCTCAAGTTTACGGACGAGGGTGCCAAGGCGTTCGGCGATGCCACTACCAAGCTGTACCAGTCCGGCGGCACCATCAGCATCTGGCTGGACGATGAGAATGTCAGCACGGCGTCCGTCAATGCCGCCATCACCGATGGACAGGCCATCATCACCAGCTCGGCATCCAACCCGTTCACCCAGGAGGATGTCGTCAAGATGGCCCGCCAGATCAACTCCGGCTCGCTGCCTTTCGCTCTGACGGTGGACAGCTATTCTACCGTCAGCCCCAGCCTGGGCGAGAACAGCCTCAGCGCCATGGTGCTGGCAGGCCTTATTGCCTTTGCCCTCATCGTGGTGCTGATGACGGCCCTCTACCGTCTGCCGGGCTTCCTGGCCTGCATCGCGCTGGCCGGACAGGTGGCGGCAACGCTGGCGTTCGTTTCCGGTTACTTCCCGGTGTTTGAGAGCTTTACGCTCACCCTGCCCGGTATCGCGGGCATTATCCTGGCCATCGGCATGGGCGTGGACGCCAATGTCATTACGGCAGAGCGCATCAAGGAGGAACTGCGCAGCGGCAAATCGCTGGACGGTGCCCTCAAGAGCGGTTTTGCCCGCGGCCTGACTCCCATCATTGACGGCAACGTGACCATCGTCATCGTCGCCATCGTGCTGATGGGTGCCTTTGGCCCCTCGGATGGTCTGTTTGCCAAGGCACTGCACTTTGTGTTCTTTGCCTTTGGCCCCTCTACGGCTGGCACCATCTACGCATTTGGCTACACGCTGCTCACGGGCGTTCTGCTCAACTTTGTGTTTGGCGTGTTCGCTACCCGCGTGATGATCCGTGGCGCCGCGTCCATCAAGGCGCTGCGCAACCCGTGGCTGTATGGTGCAGACAAAAACGCACCGGCAGAGAAGAAGCCCATCAACTTTGTCTCCCTGCGCAAGCGCTTCCTGACCATTTCCGCCTGCCTGATGGCAGCCATCGTCCTCTGCGCCGTGGTGCTGGGCGTCCGGATGGACACCGAGTTCACGGGCGGTGCAATGATCACCCTGAGCTACGAGGACAGCTTTGACCTCTCTGCGGTTCAGAAGACGGCTTCCGCCGCACTGGGCAGCAAGGACCTGACCCTGCAGACCGGCGAGAACGTTGCCACCGGGGAGCAGACGCTGAAGATCTCGATGCCCGGCACCGAGACCGTGACCACCGACGAGGTGCAGAACCTGCTGGATTCTCTGAACGAGCAGTACCCGGACAATGCCTTTGCCCAGCTCTCTCTGAGCAACGTGAGCGCGGCAATGGGCACCAAGTTCCTCCAGAAGAGTCTGGTGGCTGTGGTGTTTGCACTGGTGCTGATCCTGCTGTACATCGCGTTCCGCTTCCAGAAGATCGGCGGCCTGACGGGCGGCATGATGGCCGTGCTGGCCCTGCTCAACGACCTGATGGTGGTGTTTGGCACCTTTGTGCTCCTGCGCACCCCGCTGGATGGCAACTTTATTGCCGCCATGCTCACCATTCTGGGCTACTCCATCAACGATACCGTTGTGGTCTATGACCGTATCCGCGAAAACCGCAGCCTGATGGGCAAGAAATCTACCTTTGAAGAGCTGGTCAACCACTCCGTCAACCAGTCGGCCCGCCGTACCGTCATCACCACGGTGACAACGGTGATGGCGCTGGGCGTTATGTGCATCATCTCCAAGCTGTATGGCCTGGACAGCATCTTCACCTTTGCATTCCCGCTGATGATGGGTATGATCAGCGGTGTGTACACCTCGCTCTGTGTTTCCACTTCCGCATGGGTCGTCTGGAGCGAGCGCAAAAAGGCGGACAAGAACTGATGGCCCACAGCCATTTCCCATTTCCGGCGAAAAAGGCCGAATTCAGGAGGAACTACTATGAAATGTCCTTATTGCGGGGATGAAGAATCCAAGGTGATCGATTCCCGCCCGACCGAAGACGGGGAGCGCATTCGCCGCCGCCGGGAATGCCTGCGCTGCCACATGCGCTTTACCACCTATGAGGTAGTGGAAACGGTGCCCCTCATCGTCATCAAAAAAGACAACTCCCGTGAGCCGTTCGACCGCCAGAAGCTGCTCAACGCCATGCTGCGGGCCTGCGCCAAGCGCCCCGTCAGTTACGAGACGCTGGAGCGTGCTGTCAGCAGCATTGAGCAGAGCCTGATGAGCTCCTATGACCGCGAGGTGACCAGCGTCCGCATTGGAGAGCTGACGATGCAGGAGCTGAAAAAGATCGACGAAGTGGCTTATGTCCGCTTTGCCTCGGTCTACCAGCAGTTTGCGGATGTCGAGAGCTTTTTCAATGAACTGAAAAAGCTGATGGGCGACCACAAGAAATAAGACGCAAATACAGTAAAAGCCGTGTCGGTTTCCGGACAATTTGTTCCGGAGCCGGTACGGCTTTTTTATTTGCCTGTTCAGATGATCCGCTGGGCCAGCCATTCCATCGTTTCCACCTGGACCTGTGCCCGGCGCAGCTCCCCAAAAGCCTCCTCGGCGGCGTTCATTTCCAGGTGGCCGTCTGCCGCGCGGAGGGAGGCTTCCAGCTCTGTAAAATCCTCGGTGCGGAGCAGGTGGTTCATGTGCATCCGCATCTGGTCACACAGGTCAGCCCCATGGGCCAATGCCTTGCGGGCGGTTGTGAAATCCTCATCCCGGATGGCTTCCATGGCGGTGTCAATGTCAGAAAAAATCTCCTCGGCAAAGTGCTGTACTTTCCAGCTGCTGTAAAAAGCTGCCACCAGCAGCACGGCCACAATGGCAATACAGGCGTAAATTCGTCTCATAGACCTCACGCATCCTTTTTGCGGGAGCTGCCGGAGTGGCGGCTCTCTTTTTTGAGCAGGAAATAGTCCTCCGTCTCATTGCCTACAAGCAGTAAAATTTCAGAGATCAGGACGGTGTTAGCCTCTGCGGTACGTTCCAGCCAGGCATGATTCTTACCGCACCAGTGGAGGTTGTCTTCCAGAACCTGCCCGTCCAGGACAAAAGGGATGGTGGCGTTGGTCTGGGTGGTCTTCAGCTGCAGATCGGCCAGCCGGGCCGGTTCCCGTTCCGGCCGCAGGGCGACGGAAAGATTGCCGTTCGTCTCAATGACGGCATAGGAGACATCCCGGGGGTCAAAAATGTCCTTTCCGCGCAGGGCTTCCATCAGATCGGTCACAGTCAGCCGAAGCATCCGTAAAGCGTTCTGGTCGATTTGCCCATCCAGGATCACGGTCTTGGGCCGCCCGGACATCAGGTTGAAAAACCACTGGCTCCGGAAACTGAGCACAGACCCCAGCAGTTCCAGCGCGGCGATCAGAAAAAGCGGGATGAGGCTGGCGGTAACAGGCACTTCTTCGGATTCAATGGAGATGGAGGCCAGATTGGAGATGAGGATGGTGGAGACAAGCTCCTCCGGCTGCAGCTCTCCCAGTTGGCGCTTGCCCATCAGCCGCATGGAAAACAGCACGCAGAGATAAATTAAAATGGTGCGGAAGATCAACAGTTTCAAGGCGGGGCCCTCCATTGGCTTGGAATATCGTTGGCAGGGCGGGGCATACTGCTTGGAGAAAGGAGGGGGTATTTTGCCACAGCTTTCACCGAAACTAACGGAGAATCTCGCCCTGCTTGACGAAATGTTTGGCAGCTCGGCGGATTTTTATTCCAAGGAGGTCGAGCTTTACCACTGCCGCGGGGCGCTGGTGCTTTTTGACGGGATGGCCAGCCTGGAATCGCTCTGGGAGCTTTTGCTGGACGCTGTCAGCCGCCGCACGCCCGCACTGGATGAAACGCCGGGCGGGAGTGCCGTCTTTGATTTACTGCTGCACCATTCCGGCCTCCCGGCGGAGAGCAGCCCCGTAGAGACACTGGACGATCTGACCAGGCGGCTGACGGCCGGGATGGCCGTTCTGCTGCTGGATGGCTGTGCACAGGGCATCGCGTTCTCGGTCCAGAGCCTCAAGTTTCGCTCGGTGGAAGAACCGCCAGGGGAGGGGAATCTCCGGGGCTCCCGGGAGGGGTTTGCGGATCTGCTGCGGGTCAACCTGAGCCTGCTGCGGCGGCTCATCCGAACCGAACAGCTGGTGCAGGAAGTAACGCAGGCGGACTGTGAGATGAAAACCGAGTACGCGCTTTGCTACTGCAAGGGGAAAGTCAGTCCCGGAGCGCTTGCGCAGGTACGGAAGATCCTGGCGCAGGCAAAGCCGGAGCTGCTGCTGGATTCCAGCTATTTTGTGCCCTGGCTCTTTCCATGCCGCTTCCGGCTGTTTTCTCCGGTCAGCTATACCGAGCGCCCGGCGGTGGCGGCGGCAAAACTCTGCGAGGGGAAAATCATTGTTCTGGTCAACGGCAGCCCCTCTGCCATGATTTTGCCCACCCTTTTTTGCGAAAACTTTGATTGTCTGGACGATTATGCCACCACGGCCTTTTTTTCGTCGTTCCTGCGTATTTTGAAATATGGAGCCTTTTACCTGAGCATTTTCCTGCCGGGGGCTTTCGTCTGCACCGCCGTGTATCTGCCGGAGCTGCTTCCGCCGATATTGCTCTTTAAAATCGCGGCGGCCGAAAAAGCCACGCCGCTGCCGCTGTTTGCCGAAATGGTTATGATCATCCTGATCTTAGAGATCATCCGGGAGGCCGGGCTGCGGATGCCCCAGACACTGGGGCACTCGGTCAGTCTGGTGGCGGCGCTCATTGTGGGAGACGCCGCCATTGCTGCAGGCCTGATGAGTACCCCGGTGCTGCTGGTGGCGGGCATTACGTCCGTGGCGATTTTTATTACGCCCTCTCTTTATGAGCCGGCCACGCTGCTGCGGCTTCTGGTGGTGCTGGCAGCCGGTCTTGCGGGCCCGGTGGGGCTGGTCAGTGCCGGGCTGTTTGTTCTCTTTGGGCTGACACAGGTTTCGACGCTGGGAGTGCCGTATCTGAACGATAGTTCATTCTCGAGTGACGGGGTCATCCGGCGCAACTACCGTGTCTTATCCAGCAACCCATTTACGATCTGGCAAAGGAGGAAACCGGAATGAATCAACCTGCAGTGAACGGCGGTTTTGCTCCGCAGACTCTGTTTTTAGGACTGGCTGCTTCCAGCCTGGCGTCCAGTTTCCTCAAGACAGAAGAACTTTCTGCCCGGAGTTTTCTCCTGTGGGGGCTCCCGGCAGCGCTGGGGCTCTGTTTGCTTTCCGCACTGTTGGCAGCGGAGTTTCAGGCCCGGGAGCTTTTCTCTGGAAAAGGTGTCTTCTCCCGTCTGGGCTGCGGAGTGTCCGGACTCTGGTTTGCAGTGGAGCTGATACGAACTGTCCGCACAGCACAGGAAGTCTGCTGGAGCCAGTTTTCTTCCATGGCGGCGCTCAGCGTTCTGCCGCTGCTGCTCTGGGCAGGCTGGGCGCTGCCGGAGGCTGTGTTTGACCGCTCCTCCCGGGTACTCTGGTGGCTGGCAGGGCTGGGAGCTCTGCTCTGTGCAGCGGGGCTTGCCGGGCAGCTGCACTGGCAGAATTTATTTCCGGCATCGTACCGTTTTACAGGGGCAGATTTGGGGCAGATACTCTACCCGGAATATTTCGCACTGACCTTTCTTTGCCCGCAGCGGCAGTGGCGCAAGGCGGTCTGGATGCCGCTGGGCAGCTTTGGGGTGCAGGCAGCGTTCTGCTTTGGAATGGCGCTTTTATTTGGCGCACGGCAGGGGAGCGGCCTGCCCGGCTATGAGCTGCTGCGTTCCTGGACACTGGGGGCATTTTCCCGGTTCGACGCGGTTTTTCTGCTTCTCTGGCTGGCCGCAATGTTCTTCCGCATCTGTGTGCTGGCCCACATCCTCCGGCTGCTCTGGGAGAAGTTCCGCGGCCGAAGTGTCTGTGAGGTAAGCCCATGAGCCGCCGGGCCACACTGCGGCTTTTGCTGCTGGGGTTGCTGCTCTGCTGGTGCGGCGTTTTCCTGCGGAGTGAAAACACCGAAAAAAGCATTGTCCGGGCGCTGCTGCTGGAACAGACACCTGAGCAGTGGAATGTGGCACTGCTCTATCAATTCCCGGAGGCTGCGGCTGATTCCTCGGATGCAGCTGCTTCCGTGCAGCTTTGTGCCGGGACCGGCAAAACGCTGGAGCAGGCCCTCTTTGCGGCGGAGGAGCATCTGCCGCAGCGGCCCAGCTACCGCCTGTGTGAGTATCTGTTTTTGAATACCGGCAGCCTGCGGGGGGAGCTTTCCGCCTGTGAGCCGCTCTTTTGTGAACGTGCGGACCTCCGGCTGGCCACCCGGGTGCTGGCGGTGACGCCCGGCTGTGAGGAGCTTCTGGCCCGGGCAGAAGAGGAAGAGCGTTTCCCGGAGCAGCTGCTCCAATGCGCCAAGGATACGGCAGAGCGTGCACCACACCTGTATGAGCGGGGGAAAGGACTGCTGCTCCCGGTGGTACAGCTGAAAGAGGGGAGCATAACGCTCCAAAAAGAAGCGCTGCTGCTGACGGAGACTGGCACCTTCAGCCTGACTGAAGAAGAAACCGAGATGGCCCGTGTGCTGCTGGAATATGGACAGGAGCATACGTTCACGGTAGAGGAAACGCCCATTACCATCCGCCGCAGTGTGCTGGGGGTGCAGGCAGCAGGGGATGGCTTTACCGTCCAGCTGACATTCCAGAAAAAAGCGGCATCTGCCACGCCTACAGAAACGCAGTGCCAGAAACTGGAAACACTATGTGCTGAGACCGTCCAGCGCTGCTGGGATGCCGGGGCGGATATCCTCTCGCTGGGGAGCGTGCGCGCCCTGCAGGATGGACAAAAAACAGCGTTTCTGACAGAAAAAAACGCCTGCCCGGCAGTGCAGGCAGACGTAATATTTCTGGGATGAATTTTAATGTGCCGTCTCAAACAGCACGGTAATGGTCGTGCCCTCGCCGATCTCACTTTCCAGCTTGATGCGGGCGTTGTGGATCCGGGCAATATGCTTGACGATGGCCAGCCCCAGGCCGGTGCCGCCGGTGGCTTTGCTCCGGCTCTTATCCACCCGGTAAAAGCGCTCAAACACACTGGATTGCGCTTCTTTCGGGATGCCGATGCCGTTGTCTTTCACGGTGAGGGAGCAGTGGCCGTCCCGGGTACAGGCGGTAATGATCTGGACTTTGCCGCCGGGGCGGTTGTAGCGGATGGCGTTGTCGCACAGGTTCTGGCACAGCTCGTCCAGCAGGCTGCGGCTGCCCAGCACGGGAGCGCTCTCGCCCAGGTAGGTGAGGGAGATAAAGGAACGCTTGGCGTTGACTTTCTGCCGCTCCACGCACTCTCTGGCGACCTCCAGCAGATCAACCGTCTCCATCGTGAGGGGCGTACCGGCCTCACTGACATTGTCCAGATTGGACAGCTGCAAGATATCGTTGACCAGCTGAATCATCCGGGATGCTTCCACATGGATCTTCCGGGCAAAATCCGGGATGTCTTTGGGCTGTGCAATGCCTGTTTCAATGAGCTCTGCATAGCCGGAGATGCTGGTAAGCGGCGTTTTGAGCTCATGACTGACATTGGCCGTAAACTCCTGCCGCATTTTTTCATTGTTCTCCCGCAGCAGGCGGTCCGAATGGATGCTCTCTGCAAAAGGAATGAGCTCTTTGTAGGGCACATTGTCCTGGATGCGGTCAAGATCATCCGTCATCTTCAGCACCGGCTGCACAAGGCTTTTGGTCAGCAGCCCGGCCATGAGTGCAGCCGCGGCCATCATCAGCACACAGCTCAGGATGATGGCGGGGATGGCATCATCGTAGATAGACCAGGTCGTCTCAGAATCCTGAGCTACGCGCAGGATCTCGCCGCTGGGGAGCAGGAGAGCGTAGTAATAGGTTTCATATCCGGTGGTCTGGGAATCGCGGCAGTCGCGCCCGACCCCGCTTTGCATGGCCTGCTGGATCTCCGGGCGGGTGAGATGATTTTCCAGCGGCTGTGCCGTGGCGGATTCAAACAGAACATTGCCGTCCGGGTCAATGAGCGTGATGCGCAGGCTGCTGGTGCTGTATGCACTGAGCTGCCGCGGGTCACCGGAAAGACGATACCCGGCGGATACCAGATCCGCTTCGTGCTCCATTGCCGTCCAGACCTGTGTGCGGAACGCCTTATGGAATACAAAAATACAGAGTGCTGCCGTGCATAACAGGCCCACAAATCCCATCAGGAACAGCCGATAGCCGATTTTTTCTTCCATACTGCGTGGTTTCATTCTTCGGGTTCCTCCTCACTGTCCGCCAGCTTGTAGCCCACCTTGCGGACAGTACAGATGTATTTGCCCGCGTCGCCCAGCTTTTTGCGCAGGGTGCGGATGTGCATGTCCACGGTGCGGCTCTCCACCGAAATGTCCGTGCCCCAGACCACCTGCAGGATGGTCTCACGGGTCACGACCAGGTTGGTGTGCTCCAGCAGAAGCCGCAGCAAGCTGTACTCTTTGTAGGTCAGGTCTACATTGACGCCGCTGACAGTCACGCTGTGGCGGGCGTTGTCCAGCAGGATCTCATGGAAGCTGTAGACGCTGGTATGAGTCTCGGGCTCCGAGCGGCGGAGGGCTGCTCGCACCCGGCTCAGGAACTCCATGATACCAAAAGGCTTGGTGATATAATCGTCCGCACCGCAATCCAGCCCGCGCACGGTGTCCAGCTCACTGGATTTGGCCGTGACCATGATGATGGGCAGCCTCCGCAGGGAGGGGGTGTTGCGCAGCTTTTTCAGGATGGAAAAGCCATCTTCGCCCGGCAGCATCACATCCAGGATCACCAGCTCTGGCTCCGTCGTGCGCATTGCCTGCCAGAACGGCTCTGACGAGGGGAAGCTGTTGACCTGATAGCCACTGGACTGCAGTGCATACTGTTCCAGCTCGCGGATGGCGGCATCGTCCTCTACAATATAGATCATCCCTGTTTTTCCTCCGTTGGGGTGGTTTCATTTTCCGGGAAAATGTAACGCTCGCGGTAGCGGTCCAGACGGCGCTGGAACACTTCGCTCTCCTTGGCAGCGTTGCCGCTGCGCAGGTCGTTGAGGTATGCGTGGGTATCAAAGCTGTCCTGCGCGACCTCGATCTGTGCCACGGCCACATTACTGCAGTGGTCGCAGACACGCTCATAGTTGGTCAGCAGATCATCCAGCACAAAACCGTATTCAATGGAGCAGCTGCCGGCCTGCAGGCGGGCAATATGGCGGGCCTTGATGGCACGCACCAGCTCATCCACCACCTGCTCCAACGGCTCGACCTTACTGGCCAGATGCAGGTCGCCCTTGCGGAAAGCTTCCGTGGTGCGGTTCAGCGTGTCCTGCACAGCGTCTTCCAGCACCTGCAGCTCTTCCTGGGCATCCTGGGAGAACTGTACGTTCTTGGTGTGCATCTCATCGGCAGATTTGAGCAGGTTGACCGAATGGTCGCTGATGCGCTCAAAATCACTGATGGTGTGGAGCAGGGTGTTGACGCTCTGGCTGTCAGCGTGGTTCAGCTCCCGGCCGGAAAGCTTGACCAGATAAGTGCCGAGGGCGTCCTCATACTGATCCACTTTGCTTTCTTCCTCTTTGACCTTTTCGGCCAGAGTGTCGTCCCATTTGTGGGTCAGGCTCATGGCCTGGAACACACCCACGCGGGCAAGCTCAGCCATTTCGGCGGTTGCGGCACGGGCACGCTCCACAGCCATGGCAGGCGTATTGAGCAGACGCTCATCCAGCAAGGCAAAGCTCTCTTTCTGAGTGTCGTCCGGGATGGTCAGGATGGCCAGCTTTTCAAGCAGACCTGCAAAGGGGAGCAGAACCACAGTGGCAGCAATGTTGAACGTGGAGTGGACCACGGCAATGCCCCAGGCCGCGATGGTGTCATTGACAAAGGTGAAGTGCAGCACGCTGTTCAAACCATAGAAAATGATCAGGAACAGCATGACGCCGATGATGTTGAAGTACAGATGGACCATAGCAGCCCGGCGGGCATTCTTGTTGGCACCCACCGAGGAGAGCAGTGCAGTGACGCAAGTACCAATATTCTGGCCCATGATGATGGGGATGGCACTGCCGTACGTGATAACGCCCGTGGCGCTCAAGGCCTGCAGGATGCCGACACTGGCACTGGAGGACTGGATGACACCGGTAACAATGGCACCCACCAGCACGCCCAGAATGGGGTTGGAGAAGCGGACAAAGAGGTTGGTGAACCAGGCTTCGTCCTGCAGGGGAGCCACCGCGTTGGACATCGTGGTCATGCCGGTCATCAGGATGGCAAAGCCGATCATGATGGTGCCTATGCCCTTGCGCTTTTCGTTTTTGCCCAGATACAGCAGGATGCCGATAAATGCCAGCACCGGACTGAACGAAGTGGGTTTGAGCATCTGGATGAGCAGGCTGTCGCCCTGCAGGCCGGAAAGGCTTAAAATCCAGCTGGTAACAGTGGTGCCCACGTTGCTGCCCATGATCACGCCAATGGCCTGGTGCAGCTCCATGATGCCGCTGTTGACAAAGCCGACCACCATAACGGTGGTGGCACTGGAAGACTGAATGATCGCGGTTACGCACAGGCCAAGGAAAAATCCCTTGATGGGGTTATCGGTCAGCTTGCTCAGGATCTTCTGCAGCTGGCCGCCAGCCTGCTTCTCCAGCGCCTTGCCCATAATGTCCATGCCGAACAGGAACAGGGCCAGGCCGCCGAACAAGGAAAAGACATTGAAAATAGTCATTTCGTGTTTCCTCACTTTGATTTGACGTGTTATTTTCCTACACTATGAGTATAAAGATGAAATGTAAAATCGGAAATCAGCCAAATGTAAAACTCATGTAAAGGATGCAACACATCCGTGAGGTGCCTACCTTTATTATAAAGAAATCGGCAGCGGATGCAAGCAAATGAAGCAATTCAGGAAAAGATTCTCTGGATTTTTGATGGAGCGGGAAGCAGAAGAAAATTGGATGTTGTAACTCCAAGATCTACCCGCGCTTACGGGCCAGCGATGGGATCTGCACTTAGAAAGGTTGTCAGGGGTCTTTTATTTTTTATGCTGGTTTGCTATAATAGAGTGTACTAGAACTTTTGTAAGCATACGATATGATGCTTTATTATGCCTTCCACTTATTGGACAGATGGATTGTTTCGCTTTTAGATGCACCAATGTTGTTTTTGACAAACAAGATGGGGTGCGATGCCCCCCCATTTTGAACCAGTGCATCAGATGAAAAGAGCCTACAGGAGGAAAAACGATGGGGAACTTCACCGTTTCGCTTAAAAAGCTGACGGAGAAAGTCAGTATGGACGTGGTTTACACGCCGCAGGATCTGGAAAACATCAGTGTTGAAATTGCAGAGGTCAACCGTCCGGGCCTGTTCCTGGCGGGTTACTATGATTATTTTGATAAGCTGCGTCTGCAGATCATGGGCTTGGCGGAGATGAACTTCCTGGCGGGCCTCCCGGAGGAAAAGCGTCGGGAGCGTCTGGATCAGCTGTTCCGGCAGCAGCCGCCTGCTGTTATCGTGGGCCGCAGTGAAGAACTGGAGCCGTTTCCCGAGATGCTGGAACTGGCAAAAAAACACGGTGTGGCGCTGCTGCGCTCCAATGAGACGACCTGCACATTGATGGGAAGCCTCATCAGTGTGCTGAATCTGGAACTTGCCCCCCGCATCACCCGCCACGGTGTGCTGGTGGAAGTGTACGGCGAGGGCATTCTCATTCTGGGTGACAGCGGCATTGGAAAGAGCGAGCTGGCCATTGAGCTGGTCAAGCGCGGCCATCGTCTCATAGCGGATGACGCCGTGGAACTGCGCAAAGTTTCCAACCGCCAGATCATGGGCACGGCACCGGAAAACATTCGCCACTTTATTGAGCTGCGCGGCATTGGCATTGTCAATGTGGCCCGGATTTTCGGTGTGGGTGCTGTTAAAGTGAGCGAGAGCCTCGACCTTGTGGTGCAGCTGGAGCCCTGGGACCCCACCAAGAACTACCAGCGTACCGGCCTCGAAAGCGAGTATTGTGATATTCTGGGTGTGAGCATTCCCAGTACCAGCATCCCGGTTTCGCCTGGCCGTAATATGGCTGTCGTGCTGGAAACGGCAGCCATCAACAACCGCCAGAAGAAGATGGGCTACAATGCCGCCAAGGAGCTGCTGATCCGTCTGGGTCTGGACGAAACGCTGGATTAACGATTTTCCCATGGAGGAGCACTATGTTTGAACCTTTGTGCGCCGCACTGGATGCGGCGGGCATTGCTTGTACCCGAAACGAGCTGTTGGCCGACCACTGTACGTTCCGTATCGGTGGTCCGGCAGACATATTTATAAAACCATGCGACGAAATCCAGCTGTGCAGGGCAGTGGCTTTTTGCAAGGAGCAGGGAGCTCGCTATTATCTGCTGGGGAACGGCAGCAACATTCTGTTTGAGGATGCAGGTTTCCGGGGGGCTGTTCTGGACCTGACGGCCATGAAAACCGGCATTGGGATGAAAGAGAACATTCCCGGCGAAGAGTCCGGTGTAGTTTATTGCAACGTGACGGTCGGGGCCGGGACGAAGCTTTCGACTCTTTGCAATTTTGCACTGAACCACAGCTGCACCGGTTTAGAGTTTGCCTACGGCATTCCCGGCACGGTGGGCGGTGCGATCTATATGAATGCAGGTGCTTACGGCGGCGAGATGAAAGATGTTCTGACGTCCGTGGAGTATTTGGCTGCGGACGGAAACATCATCGAAGTGCCAGCCGCTGAGTTGGATTTATCGTACCGGCATAGCATTTTTGAGGAGAACGGCGGCTGCATTCTGAGCGCAACGTTCCGCCTGAAAAAAGGAGACGCTGCATCCATCAAGGCCAGGATGGACGAATTGATGCAAAAACGGATCGACAAACAGCCGTTGGACAAACCCAGCGCTGGCAGTACCTTTAAGCGGCCGGCAGGGGCTTTCGCCGCGGCCCTCATCGACCAGTGCGGCCTGCGGGGCTACCGCCACGGCGGGGCTGCCGTCAGCGAAAAGCACTGCGGTTTTGTGGTCAACCTGGGCGGCGCAACTTGTGCCGATGTACTGGCACTTTGTGATGAAGTGAGGTCCATCGTCAAAGAGAAAACAGGCTATGACCTTGAAAAAGAGATTCGGGTCGTAAGGGCATAACGGAAAGAGGAATAACTATGGATCTTCTCATCGTCAGCGGACTTTCCGGCGCGGGAAAATCGGTGGCCATGAATGCGCTGGAGGATATTGGTTTTTTCTGCATTGATAACATCCCGGCAGGGCTTTTGCCCAGTATCATGGCCTTTTCCAAAGCGGGCGATAACCAGCTCAAGCGGGTGGCCTTATCCATGGATGTCCGCGGATGCCGCAGCAAAGAGGAGATCGAGCAGGGGTTGGAGCAGCTGGATCAGCAGGGAATCTCCTATGAGATCCTGTTTCTGGACGCGCCGGATGATGTGCTGATGCGCCGTTACAGCGAGACCCGCCGCCGTCACCCCATCAGCATTGCGGAAGGAATCTCCACCCGGGAGGCATTTGCAAAAGAACGTCAGATCTTGCAGCCGCTGAAAGAACGGGCAAACTACACCATCAACACCGCCCTGCTCTCAACGGCGCAGAACAAAGAACGCGTCTGCGACCTGTTCTTGAAGAACGGGGGAGCCAAGAGCGCCATGCGCCTGAATATCCTGTCTTTCGGCTTCAAGTTTGGCATCCCGCCGGAAGCAGACCTTGTGCTGGACGTTCGCTGCCTGCCCAATCCGTTCTATGTGCCGGAGCTCAAGCACAAGACCGGACTTGACCAGGAGGTCGTCGATTTTGTTATGGGGCATCCGGAGGCACAGGAGCTTTTGCGCCGGTATGAGAATTTTCTGGATTACGCCCTGCCGCTCTATGTCAAGGAGGGCAAAAGCCAGCTGACCATCGCGGTGGGCTGCACGGGCGGCAAACACCGCTCCATTACCTTTGCTCGGAAGATCGCGGAATTTTGCGAAGAAAAAGGCTATCAGCCCAGCACCCAGCATCGGGATTCTGCCCGCTGAGCCTGTGCCCTTGTTTTAAAGAACAGAAAAGGATAAAACAATATGAGTTTTGCGTCCCAGGCGCGGGAAGAAATCGCGCGGCGCAGCCTGCAAAAGGATTGCTGTGTTCGCGCGGCGGCCTATGGCTTTGCCTGCTTTGCCAAGTATTTTGATGCAAAGGGGCTGGTGCTGCAGACCGAGCAGGCCCTGACCGCACAGGTGGCAGAGCAGTTGTTTGCCCGCTGCGGTGTTCAGGGAACCATCACCGAAAAAATCCGCCCCAGCGGGGTGGTATATGAGTTTGGCATCCGTGCGCCGGAACAGGTGACGCGGATGCATGAGCTTTTTGGCACCACTGGCTCAGAAACGAGCTTGCAGATCGACCCGGAGCTGATACGCTGCCAGACCTGTGTCAGCGCATACATCGGGTCGGCTTTTTTGTGCAGTGGAACGGTGATAGATCCACAAAAAGAATATAATATTGAGTTTTTGACCAGCCGCACCAATCTGGCCAAGGATTTTGAAGCGTTGCTGGCGGAGCATGAATTTGCACCGCATCGTACTCGCCGGAACGGTGTGAACCTCATCTATGTCAAGAACAGCGCCAATGTGGAGCGCATTCTGGCCTTTATGGGGGCAGCGAATGCGGCAGCACAGATCAAAGCGCAAAAAGCGGTCAAACAGGTGCGCAACCAGATCAACCGCCACACCAACTGCGATACCGCAAACCTCAGCAAGACGGCCCGCGCCAATGCACAGACGCTGAAAGCCATCCGCTTTTTGAAAGAGCAGAACGCCTTGGAAACATTGCCGGAGGTGTTGCAGGATGCCGCCGCCAAACGGCTGGCCTATCCGGATCTTTCATTGACAGCACTCTGTGCCTGCTTTGACCCGGCTGTCAGCAAATCCGGCCTTTCGCACCGGATGAAGAAACTGGAGTCGCTGGCCGATACGCTGCGTCAGCGTCTGGAACAGGAAGCCGAGGAGGTGAAAGCATGACGGAACCGAGCGAGAATAACAAACAGGGGAGAGACTTTGTCCACCTGCATATTCATACAGAATACAGTCTGCTGGATGGTGCCTGCCGCATTGACCAGTTGATGGACCGCGTAAAAGAGTGCGGTCAGACTGCCATTGCCTGCACCGACCACGGTGTTATGTACGGCTGTGTGCAGTTTTACAAGGCTGCAAAAAAGGCGGGCATCAAGCCCATCATCGGTTGTGAGGTCTATGTGGCCACCCGTACCCGCTTTGATAAGGTAAATAAAATTGATGGCAACAACCATCTGATTTTGCTCTGCAAGAACGAGACCGGTTACAAAAACCTTTGCAAAATGGTGTCGGCTGCTTTTGTCGAGGGCTTCTACTCCAAGCCCCGCGTGGACAAACAGCTCTTGGAGCAGTACCACGAGGGTCTGATCTGTCTCTCTGCCTGTCTGGCAGGCGAGATCCCGCAGGCAATTCTGGCGGGCGATTATGAGCGCGCCAAATCTTCGGCTCTGTGGTATCAGGAGCTGTTCGGCGTCGGCAACTATTATATCGAGTTACAGGACCACGGGCTGGAAGAAGACAACATCGTACTGCCCCAGCTCATCAAGCTGGCCCGGGAGACGGGGATCCCCATGGCGGCAACCAACGACTCCCACTATCTGCGCAAGGAAGACGCCAAGATGCAGGCCATTCTGCTCTGCATCCAGACGGGCAAGACCATGCAGGATGCGGACCGCATGGAGTTCCAGACCGATGAATTCTATGTCAAAACGACAGACGAAATGTACGATCTGTTTGCCATGGTGCCGGAAGCCTGCTCGAATACGCGGATCATCGCCGATCAGTGCAATTTTGAGTTTGATTTTGGCCACACCAAGATTCCTTATTATAAGGCCCCGGGTGGAATGGACAACCAGGATTTTTTTGAAAAGCTCTGCTGGGAGGGCCTGGAGCGCCGCTACGGCCCCGATGTCCCGCAGGCCAACAAGGACCGCCTGAGCTATGAAATTGGCGTCATCAAAACGATGGGCTATACCAATTACTACCTCATCGTCTGGGATTACGTCAACTACGCCAAGAGCCAGGGCATCCCGGTAGGCCCGGGCCGTGGTTCCGGCGCGGGCAGTATTGCCGCATACAGCGTCGGCATTACGGATATCGACCCCATCCGTTACAATCTGATCTTTGAGCGTTTCCTGAACCCGGAGCGCGTCAGTATGCCCGATTTCGATGTGGATTTCTGCTACGAGCGGCGGCAGGAAGTCATTGACTATGTCAACCGCAAGTATGGTGCCGACCACGTGGCCCAGATCGTCACGTTCGGCACGATGGCAGCCCGCAACGCCATCCGCGACGTGGGTCGTGTGCTGGGAATGCCGTATCAGAGTGTGGACGTGGTGGCAAAGCAGGTCCCGATGGAACTGAAAATGACGCTGAAACGCGCGTTGGAAGTCTCCCCGGAGCTCAAGCGGATGTACGATACAGACCCGCAGGTAACGGAGCTCATCGATACTGCCTTGAAAGTGGAGGGAATGCCCCGCCATGCCTCTACCCATGCGGCCGGTGTTGTCATCACCCCGGAGCCGACAGACTACTATTTGCCTCTGGCGACCAACGACGGCCTGCCTGTGACCCAGTTCAATATGACGGAAATTGAAGAGATGGGTCTGTTAAAGATGGACTTCCTGGGTCTGCGCACCCTGACCGTCATCCGGGATGCAGAGCTTGCTGTTCAGAAAAAGGATCCAACGTTCGCAATCGCAAAGCTGGATTATGATGACCCGGAGACCTACCAGATGCTCTCCCGGGGTGAGACGGAGGGTGTATTCCAGCTCGAATCTTCGGGCATGAAACAAGTCCTGATGGGTCTGCAACCGCAGAACCTGGAAGATGTCATCGCTCTGATCAGTCTGTACCGCCCCGGCCCCATGGATTCCATCCCGACATACCTGCGCAACCGCCATGAGCCGGATAAAATCAGCTATAAAACGCCCCAGCTGGCGCATATCCTGGATGTGACCAACGGCTGCATCGTCTATCAGGAACAGGTCATGCAGATTTTCCGGGAGCTGGCTGGTTTCTCATTCGGCCAGGCAGATAATGTCCGCCGTGCCATGAGTAAAAAGAAGCACGCCGTGATGGAGGCCGAACGGGAGCATTTCGTCCATGGCTGCACCGACCCCGGCAACCAGTGCCCCGGCTGCGTGGCAAACGGCATCTCCGAAAAAGTGGCCAACGAAATTTATGATGAGATGTCCAGCTTTGCGTCCTACGCATTCAACAAGAGCCATGCGGCCTGCTATGCCTATGTGGCATTCCAGACCGCGTATCTCAAGTGCCATTATCCCAGCGAGTTTATGGCCGCTTTGCTCACCAGTGTGCTGGACAATACCGATAAGGTCATCGAGTACTCTGGCGAGTGCGCCCGGCTGGGCATCAAAGTGCTGCCGCCGGATGTCAATGTCTCGGGCGGCGGTTTTACAGCCGATGCCAACGGGCAGATTCGCTTTGGCTTGAATGCCGTGAAAAATGTCGGCCGAAACCTCATTGAACAGGTCGTGGAGAAACGGCAGGGAAAACCCTATACCAGCCTGTACGATTTCTGCAAGCGGATGTATGGCAATGAGCTGAACCGCCGGGCGGTGGAGAGCCTCATCAAAGCTGGTGCGTTCGACCGCATGGGCGTCAACCGCCACAGCCTGGTGGAAGCCGTAGACGGCATTATCAAAAGCGTGGAAAGTGACAACAAGCGCAATTTGGACGGCCAGCTGGACCTGTTCTCGGTTATGAGCGGTCTGAACGCCGCTGGAAGCGAAAATGCCGACAGCTATGAGATCAAAGCATTCCCGGAGTACAGCCATACAGAGCTGCTTCAGCAGGAAAAAGAAGTCAGCGGCCTGTACCTGTCCGGCCACCCGCTGGACGCTTACCGGGAACAGTCGGCGCGGTTCGCCTCCCACGCCATCAAAGCGCTGACCGGGGAGGATGCTCATGTACTGGATAACTCCCATGTGCGCATCGTCTGCACCATTGTCAAAAACCGGATGATGACAACAAAATCCAATACCATGATGGCGTTTACCAGCGTGGAAGACCTGACGGGCACCATGGAAGTCATCGTTTTCCCGCGGGTGCTGGATACGTTCCGGGACTCCATCAAAGAAAACGCGGTCGTCGTCATCGAGGGCCGCCTCTCGGTGCGGGAAGATGAGCCTGCCAAGCTGATGGCGGAGAGCATCCTGCCCATTGAGGGCTATGACCCCAAACACCCGCAGGCCAATAAACCAAACCTCATGCGGGACGCCACGCAGCGGCTCTACATCCGCCTGCCCTCCCGCACCTGCCCGGAGTACGCCAAGGTCATCAACCTGCTGGAGATCTTTGATGGCGACATGCCGGTCATCTTCTATCTGGAAGATACCAAGCAGAAGCTGGCCGCTCCCCGCCGCCTGTACACCTCCGGCCATCCACTCTTCTTCCAGGAGCTCAAGCGGGTGGTGGGAGCATGCAATGTTGCAACAAAATGACATCTCCGTGCACGCTTTATGCACAAAACGGGATGTGCTAAGAGTTTTCAAAAAGCTGGGTTTGTGATATAATAAACGAGGCAAGCAATCGTAAGAGGAAGCATTGGGCGGCGTCCAACAGAATGGGAGACGTCGCTCGGCATGATGCGTGAAAGAAACAAATTGGAGGGAATCTCTCTATGGAAAAGCAAATCAAGACGATTGGCGTTCTGACCAGTGGCGGTGACGCTCCTGGCATGAACGCCGCGGTTCGCGCCGTGGTTCGTACCGGCCTGCACAAGGGTTTCCGTATGATCGGCATTCAGCGTGGCTACAACGGTCTGCTGAACGGCGAGTGCTTTGAGATGAACCTGCGCAGTGTCTCGAACATCATCTCGGCAGGTGGTACCATCCTGTATACTGCCCGCTGCCTGGAGTTCAAGACCAAAGAGGGTCAGGATAAGGGCGCTGCAAAGTGCCGTGAGCTCGGCATCGATGCTCTGGTCGTCATTGGTGGTGACGGCTCTTACCGTGGTGCCCGTGAGCTGGCACACCGCGGCATCCCGATGATCGGCCTGCCCGGCACCATCGACAACGACATTGCCTGCACCGATTACACCATCGGTTACGATACCGCTATGAATACCGCACTGGAGATGATCGACAAGCTGCGCGATACCACCCAGAGCCACGACCGCTGCAGTGTGGTCGAGGTCATGGGCCGCAACGCCGGTTACATTGCACTGAACGTCGCCATTGCTTCCGGCGCTATGGCGGTTCTGCTGCCGGAAAAAGAGTTCGATATGCAGCACGACATTCTGGATAAGATCGTGGAGACCCAGCGCACCGGTAAGCGCCACTTCATCGTCATCGTGGCAGAGGGCATTGGCCACTCGCAGGAGATCGCCAACGAGATCCAGGCCCGCACCGGCATCGACACCCGTGCCACCATTCTGGGCCACGTCCAGCGCGGCGGTTCTCCCACTCTGCGTGACCGTGTAAACGCTTCTGCGATGGGTTATCATGCAGTCTGCCTGCTGGAACAGGGCAAATACAACCGCATCGTCGGTATGAAAGGTGAACACCTTGTGGACTACCCCGTGGATGAAGCTCTCGAAATGACCAAGAGCCTTGATCCTGTGCTGATTGACGTTTGCAATACCATTTCCATCTGATATTTCATTCAGAAGAATACGAACTTGAAGAACTCCAGAGCCTTTCTGGGGTTCTTTTTTGTTGTCTTGAAGCTGCGATTGCAAGATGGACACAAAAATCCATGCCCGATTTTATCACAAATAATATCGATAAATCGCTATATAATTTGAATATAACAATTTGTATTTTTCAGTTATTGATTTTAAATCAACTGTCAGGGGCTTAAATCCGACATCTAGAACGTGAAAAATACAGGTTGTATTGAAACGCCAATTTCACGCAATAATTGAGTAGTTTTGTCTGCAACTTCAAAAAATCGGCACCGCGATGCAGAACGTTTTTCTTCTGTCTTGGGGCTGAAAAAGAGGGCCGGTTGTGGTATAATACACTGGTAAAAGAGAGTATTTTCAAAGGGAGAAGGACACCATGTTGGAACTGGAACAGGCAAAGCAGCGTGTGCAGGAGCTGCGCACGGTCATTGAAAAAAACAACCGCCTCTATTACGATCAGGATGCCCCGGAGCTGGAAGATTTTGAATACGATGCCCTGACACGAGAGCTGAAAGAGTTGGAGGCTGCCTATCCGGAGCTGGTCACGCCCGCTTCTCCTACGCAGCATGTGGGTGGTACACCCAGCGGGCGCTTTGCCAAGGTGACCCATGCGGTCAAAATGGAAAGCCTGCTGGATGCGTTTTCCTATGACGAACTGCGCGACTTTGACCATCGCGTCCAGGAAGCCGGTGTCACCCCGGAATATGTGGTCGAGATCAAAATTGATGGTCTTTCCTGTAGCCTGGAATATGAAAACGGTGAGCTGGTTCGGGCTTCTACCCGTGGCGATGGTGTTGTCGGTGAAGATGTAACGGCCAATGTCAAAGCCATCCGCCGCATCCCGAAGCATTTGGAGGGAGCTCCAGAGTTTCTGGAGGTGCGTGGTGAGGTGTACATGCCCCACGAAGCATTTCAGAAGCTCTGCGCAGAGCAGGAGCTGCAGGGTGCTGCTCCGTTCAAAAACCCGCGGAACGCAGCCGCCGGTTCTCTGCGCCAGAAAGACTCAAAGATCACCGGGAGCCGTGGCCTTTCCATCTTTATCTTCAATGTTCAGCAGATTCGCGGCAAGGAGCTGACCACCCACGCCGAAAGTCTGGATTACCTCAAGAGTCTGGGCCTCCCGGTCTCGCCGCGCTACCACGTCGTTCATGATATTGAGGATGCCATCGCGGAGATCGAACAGATCGGCCAGAATCGTTCCAAGCTCGATTTTGATATGGACGGTGCGGTCATCAAGGTCAACAATTTCGCACAGCGCGATTTGATGGGCTCCACCAATAAATTCCCGCGCTGGGCCATTGCATTCAAGTACCCACCGGAGGTCAAGGAAACGGTTCTGCGCAGCATTGATGTGGCGGTTGGCCGCACCGGTGTGTTGACGCCCACCGCCTGTTTTGACCCGGTTTTCCTCGCCGGCACCACCGTTGCCCGCGCCACTCTGCACAACGAGGATTTCATCAAACAGTTTGGCCTCTGCATTGGCGACACCATTCAGGTGCGTAAGGCGGGCGATATCATTCCGGAAGTCATCGGTGTGACCAGGCATGCAGAGGATGCAGAGCCTTATCAGATGCCGGAGATCTGCCCCTCCTGCGGGGCACCGGTCGTTCATCTGGAAGATGAAGCCGCCCTGCGCTGTGTCAACCCGGAATGCCCGGCCCAGGCTCTGCGCAACCTCATTCATTTTGCATCCCGTGATGCCATGGATATTGACGGCCTTGGCACGGCAGTTGCCACCCAATTGGTTGAAAAAGGTCTTGTCCACTCAGCGGCAGATATTTACACTCTGACGATGGAGCAGCTGCTGACACTGGAAAAATTCAAGGAAAAGAGTGCCGCCAATCTGCTGCAGGCCATTGAGCGCTCCAAGCAGAACAATCTGGACAAGCTCCTCTTTGGCTTTGGCATCCGCAACATCGGGGATAAGGCCGCTGCTTTGCTGGCAGAACATTTTGGCTCCATGCAGGCCATCCGGGAAGCCACCATCGAAAGCATCAGCGAGATCGACGGCTTTGGCGGTGTGATGGCTCAGAGCGTGGTGGAGTTCTTCGCCAAGGACGGAACCACCGATCTTATCCACCGCTTGGCCGACGCGGGCGTTAACATGCAGTGGAAAGGGGAACCCAAGGGTGATAAGCTGGCCGGGAAAACACTGGTGGTCACCGGCACACTGGAAACTCTTTCCCGTAACGAGGTGGAAGCTCTTATCGTGAAGAACGGCGGCAAGGCCAGCGGCTCTGTTTCCAAAAAGACTTCTTATGTCGTAGCGGGTGCGGCAGCCGGTTCCAAACTGACCAAGGCGCAATCCCTGGGGGTGACCATCCTGACAGAAGCCGAGTTCCTTGCCATGCTGGAAAATTAAAATTCAAATCAAATCTTGCAAGCAGCCTTACCGTGGAAAGTGCTCCACCGTGGGGCTGCTTTTTTGCTGCGGTTCTAAATGCAAGCCTGCCGCCATACAGTGAGGACAAGAGGACTAAAAATCCAAAACCGTCCGGAAAGGGGAAATAAAAATGGACGAGTATTACCGCGCGATTCAGTCTCTGCCCAGCTGGCTTTCCCGGCCGCTGGCAGAACTCCCGGTTGAACTGGCAGAGCAGGTCCATGAGATTCGGCTGCGGGTGGGCTGTCCGGTGCAGATGACCATTTCCGGCGTTCTCTGCACGTCGGCCTGCGTCCCGGCGCTCCGGCAAATCGTGTTGACCCAGCTGCAGATGGATGAGATTTTCCTCACGCTCTGCGACGGCTCTGTCCACACCCATCAGGCGGAAGTCGCCCAAGGGTATGTCACCCTGCCAAATGGCTGCCGGGCAGGTCTTGGCGGACGCTTTTTTCTGCATCCAACACAGGGCGCGGTTTTGCAGCAGCTCCACTCAGTCAACCTCCGCATTGCCCGGCGGAAATGGATCACCTTACCAGAAGAACTGCGCGGCCTGCTGGAACAAAGGCTGACGGGGGTGCTTTTGATCGGCGAGCCGGACAGTGGCAAAACCACCCTTTTGCGTAGCATAGCGCAGGCACTGGCCGCACAGGACAAAACCGTCTGCGTCATTGATGAACGCCGGGAAATCTGCCCGGGATCCACCGTCCCTTACGAGCAGAAACTCATGGCCGTTGATGAAATTTCAGGTCTGCCCAAGGCAATGGCTGTCCAGATGGCTTTGCGCACCCTCTCGCCCCAGTTTATCCTGCTGGACGAGCTTGGTGGCACGGAAGAAGTCCGGGCGCTGGAACAGGGAATGTTCAGTGGTGCCGCCATTATTGCCACTCTCCATGCCTCCAGCTGGGAAGAAGCATTCTGCCGCCCACAGCTGCAGGAATTCCGAGCCTGCGGGGCGTTGCAGGCTGCCGTGCTGCTTCGTGGCCGTGATCATCCGGGTCAGGTTGCCGCGGTGCGGATGTTATGACGGCTTTACGGCTGGTGGGCACATTCTTTTTGGTGGTGTGCGGCTGGTGCGCAGGGGATGCCGTCTGCATCCGCACGCAGGAGCATCTGGAAGCACTCCGGCAAACCATTGCGCTCCTGGAGGAGATCGAGCAGGAGATCACATTCCGCCGGGCTGACCTGAACATGCTGGCGAAAAAGTTACAGCGTGAGCACAAACTCTTCTGCTCCGCCAAAATGATTCAGACGGCCATTCCACCGCAGAGTTTCTCTCCGCAGGAAGCCGCCTGCTTTGCGGAGTGTTTTTCCGCCCTTGGCCATACGGAAGCAGAACAGGAGTGCAGCAGGCTGGCATTTTATCAAGAGCGCTTCCGCAGCTTTTTGCAGCAGCAGGAAAAAGCTGCGCAGAGCCGCCTGGTGCTTGCCCCGAAACTCGGGATACTTCTTGGACTTACGGCAGCCATTCTCCTTTTTTAAAGCGCAAAACTTCGTTTCAAATACAGGGAGGAAACCGGGCAATGGAAATTGATCTCATTTTCAAAATTGCGGCCATCGGCATCATCGTAGCGGTGCTCAACCAGTTGCTGATCCGCTCCGGCCGGGAAGATCAGGCCATGATGACGACATTGGCCGGGCTCGTGGTAGTTTTGTCCATTCTGGTCAAGCAGATCAGCGCATTGTTTATCACCATAAAATCTTTATTCGCATTATGAGCCTTGCTCTTTCCAGCCTTGCCATTGCCGTGCTGGCGGCAGTTTTGTACGCACTGTTCCAGAAAAGTGCCCCCACTTTTTCACTGCTGGTTTCCATGGCTGCGGCCCTGATTTTGCTGGCCCGGGTCGGGAGTGCCGCGCAAAGTGTTCTTTCCGGGCTTGTCCGGTTGGAGCAGCGCGCCGGCGGAGATGCATACGGCTGTCTGCTGCGCTGTACGGGCATCGTTCTGCTGACCGACTACGCACGGACGCTCTGCGAGGAAGCCGGAGCGGAATCGCTGGCATGGTGCGCTTCGCTGGCTGGGCGGCTTTTGGTTCTGGCGGCGGCGTGGCCGCTGCTGGAAGAGATCGGACAACGGATCTGGAGTGTTCTTGGATGAAACAACATGGATTCAAAAAGCTTCTTTTTGCCCTTTTTCTGGTCTGGACAAGCCTCTGCATTATTCCCCCGGCGGCACTGGCTCTGGACGAAACAACTCTATCCGGCATCCCCGGGGCAGAACAGTGGCAGCCTTACCTCGAACAAAGCCCGATAAGCATTTCGGATTTTGCGGATGCCCCGCTCGATTCCTTAAAAAAGCTCTTCCACGGTTCCATGGCAGCTGCCTTGCAGGAGACACTGCGTGGCAGCACGGATGCGCTGTTATTTTTGCTCCTTGTTGCGCTTTTGTCTTTTCTGACAAGTGAGACCACCAACGGCGAACTGCTTGATCTGATCGCGGCAGGTGGGTGCGGTGTTCTCCTCTGGAGCAAGCTCCTCACGCTTGCGGAACAGCTCTGTGCACAGATGGGAGAGTGGCGCGGCTTTTTGCTGGGGTTTCTCCCGGTCTATGCCGGAGTCCTGACCATGGGTGGGGAAACGGCAGCAGGCAGCGCGGCCAGCGGATTTTTTCTGACGATCCTCTGCTTTCTGGCGCAGTGCCTGACAGCATTTGTCCGGCCCTTGCTGCAATGCTATCTGGCTCTCAGCATGGCCTGCTGCATCAGCACAGATCACGGGCTTGCCGCTTTCTGCCAAAGTACAGGCGCTTTGCTGCGCCAGGCACTTCATTGGGCGGGGAAGTTTCTGGCACTTTTGCTGGGGTTGCAGCGGGTTACAGCATTGCAGCTGGACCGTGCCGCGCTCCGCACAGGCCGGCTTCTGGCCGGGAGCGTCCCCATTGTAGGACAGACTTTAAGCGATGTTTCAGAAGCGTTTCTCGCAGGAATCCAGCTCTTGAAAAGCGGCCTCGGCCTTGCGGCCATTGCGTTTCTTGGGGCGGAATTTTTCCCGCTGTATCTTGGCATGATGCTCCAGCTGGCTCTTTTGTGCGGATGCAGCCTGTTTTGCAGCCTGACAGGGAACATCCGCTGTAAGGCCTTACTGGATTGCTTTGCCGAAGCTGTCCGTTGTATGGCGGCAGCAGCCGCGCTTTTCTTTGGATTATTTATAATGGGAACGGTATTTTTGTTTCTTGCGGGAGGTGGGTAAATGCAGCCGTTGGAACGGGCCGTGGCGATTTTCTGTATCGCCTGTATCTGTGCAGAGCTGACCACGCAACTGGCGGGCAGCACCTGGGCCCGGCGGTGCATAAAAGCCGTGGCAGGGCTATATATTCTAGTAGTGTTTGCCCGCACCGTGCCGCAAGCCCATGTGCAGCTCCGGGCGTTTTTAGTTCCAATGCAGGAGCCGGTTTCCATTGCATCGCCCGAAACGGCCATTTTAGCGCAGACGCAGGCGCAGCTGGAACAGACACTCGCGGAACAGTGGTGCACGAAAACCGGGAGAGAAGCTTCGGTAGCCGTGATGCTGAAAGAGACCGATTCGGTTGTCGCTATTTGTTCCGCACAAATGACGCTCCCGGCAAACTGTACCGCGGAAGAACGGCAGCAGGCAGGGGCCTTTTTGCAGGAAAAGCTTCAGCTGCTGCCGAAACAGATCCGGATCGCCGCAGCGGGGGAGGAAACACCATGAAGCCAGAACTTTCGGAACTGAGGAAGCGGCTGCAAACCCTGCTGAAAAAGCAGAACCGTGCACGGCTTGCATTGGTTCTGGGTTGCATCGCCATGGCGCTCATTTTGCTTTCAGAATTGTTCCCGGCAAAAGCCCCGGCGGCACCGCAGGCTGTATCTCCGGAGGAGGGTACTTACAAAACACAGCTGGAGCAGCAGCTGACAGAGCTGATCGAGCAGGTACAGGGAGCAGGAAAGACCACTGTGATGCTCACACTGGAAAGCGGGGAGGAGACCGTTTATGCCTTGGACACGCTCTCGGGACAGACCCAGACGCAGCAGACTCATGTGCTGCTGGACGACGGGACCGCACTGGAACAAACTGTTTATCTACCGACCATCTGCGGTGTGGCGGTCGTCTGCGAGGGCGGCGGAGATGTCCGGGTCGCCTCCCGCATCACAGAGCTGGTAGGTGCCCTGCTGGATGTTCCGTCCAACCGCGTCTGTGTTGAGCAGCGCCGTACCCGAAACTGATTTGTATTTGCGATTTGTATTTGCAAGGAGGAACGAACATGAGAGCCACTGCAAAAAGTACGACCCGCAAGGCCACTGCCATTACATTGGCCGCCGCTCTGGTGGTAGCAGTTTACCTTAACTGGCAATATTCCCGCACCGGAGTCAGCCTGAATGAAGATGCGGTCAATGTTTCAGCCGCTGTGGTCGAGACAGAAGCGGAGGCTGTTGCGGCTTCTCCCATCACGGATGGGTTGATGACGGAAGCAGAAGCGGTTTCCAGTGCCAACAAGAATTACGGCGAAGCACAGCTTGTCAGCGTGGCAAACGACTCCGGCTCCAAATTTTTTGAAGAAGCCCGCCTCAAGCGGGAAAAAGCCCACGATGCCGCACTGGATACCATCCAGAAAACGCTCAAAAGCTCCAACCTCTCCGCCGAGGAAAAGAAATCCTACGCGCAGCAACTGACCGGAAACCTGGAAGACCTCAATGCGGAAAATGAGATCGAAACGCTGGTCAAAGCCAAAGGCTTCGCGGACTGCCTGTGCTTTTTGCAGTCCGGCCGGGCTGATCTGACCGTCATGACCTCCGGCGACGCTCTGACTGCCGCGCAGGTGGCACAGATCCGGGACATCGTTTTGAGTAAAAGCTCTGTGACCGCCCAGAATATCACTGTGGTAGAAGTGAAGTAAGGTGTTGTGAAAATGCAGAAAGAATGGTATAATAACAGTAAGCATTCAATGGCAGGGAGAATTCTCTGCACAGACCAAAACAAAATAGAATGAGTTTGCGCTCATTTTGGATGGAGGACCATAGAATGGAATTACAGAATATGGATCTTAGAGGCGGCAGCCTGCAGATTTCGACCGAAGTCCTGGGTAAGATTGCGCGTTGTGCCGCATTGGAAGTAGCGGGCGTTGCAGAAGTTTCCTGCGGCAGCCAGAACCGGAAAGTAAAAGACTTTTTGGAGCGTGCGAACGTGCAGTCTCCTGTTACGGTAGAAATGCGGGATGGCACGGCTGAGATCACCCTGCATCTCGTCGTCGCATTCGGCGCGCGCATCCCCTCCGTGGCGGAAAAGGTGCAGGAAAACGTCAAAACAGCCGTCCAGAACATGACGAACGTCACCGTCAGCCGTGTAGACCTTGTGATCGCGGGCCTTGCTCCGGCACAGGATGCCGCAATCGACTGATCAACCCCAAAGAATGTGAATAAAAACAAAAGCAGGGCTTCTGCGGCTGTGGCCGCGGAATGCCCTGCTGCGAGAGGAATATTATGGATAAAATTTTGCCCCGTCGTGAAGCCCGCGAAAACGCCTTTCTGCTGGCATTTTCTCAGACCTTTGGTGATATCGCTCTGGAAGAAGCACTCGATAACCACGCAGAGTGCGACGAAGAGCATCCTGTGGATGTGTTCGGTCAGCGCCTGCTGCGCGCTTACTACGGCCACTCGGCTGAGGTGGATGACCTCATCCGTGACCATCTGCGCAACTGGACCATGGAGCGTCTGCCCCGTGTCAGCCTGACCGTGCTGCGTCTTGCTCTGGCAGAGATGCTGTACGGCGACGAGAAAAAGCCTGGCGTTGTCATCAACGAGGCGGTTGAACTGACCAAGAAATACGGCGCAGACGAGGACTACCAGTTCGTTAACGGTCTGCTGGGTGCAGTAGCCCGCGAGAAAGGGCTCGATGCTGCCGATGCGATGGAGTCTGAAGAGCTGTGAGCTGTTACACACTTGGAATCGACACAAGCAACTATGCAACCTCTCTGGCCGTTTTTGATACAGCCGGAGAGGTTGTTTGCGCAAAGAAGCGGTTTCTCCCGGTCAAGGAGGGCCAGCTTGGGCTGCGCCAGAGTGATGCGTTGTTCCACCACACGGTTGCACTCCCGGAAATGCTGGAAGAGCTTGGTCATGAGTTTGATCTGACCCAAATCGCAGCGGTGGGCGTCTCCCAGAAACCGCGTCCGGTGGAGGGAAGTTATATGCCCTGCTTCCTGGCAGGCGTCAACGCGGCCACGGCCTTTGCGCTGGCCCGGGGCATCCCGCTCATCCATACGACGCACCAGCAGGGCCATGCGGCCGCCGCGCTTTTTGCTGCGGAGGGGGACAAACTGTTCCGCCAGAAAGTGCTGCTGTTTCATATTTCCGGCGGCACCACCGACCTGCTGCTCTGTGATGAAGTCCGACGCATCGAGACCCTTGGCACCAGCACAGACCTCTATGCCGGACAGGCTGTGGATCGGGTGGGTGTCAAACTTGGCTTTGGCTTCCCGGCGGGTGCGGAAGTTTCTCACCTTGCGGCAAACTGTACCGAGCCTATCAAGCCAAGATCCAGTGTCAGAGGGATGCAGTGCAGCCTCTCCGGGCTGGAAAATCAGTGCAATGCCCTGCTCAAAGAGGGCAAAAGCCCGGAGTATGTCTGCAAGTACTGCCTGCTCTGCGTGGCCGATACCGTTGTGAAAATGACAAAAGCGGCCCAGAAAGAATATCCCGGGCTCCCCGTGGTCTGCGCCGGCGGCGTGATGAGCAGTGATATTATCCATGCCTGGGTGCAGCAGCGTCTGCCCAAGGTCTACTTTGTGCCGGGACAGTACTCCAGCGATAACGCCATTGGAGTTTCGATCCTGGCGGCACGGGAGGCCGGATTATGGCTGAAGTGATCTCGGTTTCTGCCCTGAACCAGTATGTCAAAACACTTCTGGATGCAAACGACATTTTGTTTGATCTGGCTCTGCGAGGTGAGATCGCTAATTTTGTGCAGAATTCCCGGAGCGGACACTGCTATTTTTCCCTCCGGGATGAGGCCAGCAGTGTGAAAGCGGTCATGTTCCGCTCGGACGCGCGGCGGCTTGGCTTCCGCCCGGAAGAGGGAATGAAAGTCATCGTCCGCTGCCGTGCCACCCTTTATGAGCGGGATGGTGCATTTCAGGTCTATGTCAACGATATGTTTCCGGATGGCATCGGCTCCGCACAGCTGGCCTTTGAGCAGCTGAAAGCAAAGCTGGAACAAGAGGGCCTGTTTGCTCCAGAGCACAAAAAGCCGCTGCCTGCTTACCCCAAATGCATCGGGATTGTTACCAGCAAAACGGGAGCTGCGCTGCAGGATATCCGCAACATCATCTCCCGCCGCTGGCCTGCGGTGCGGCTGCTGCTCTGCCCGGTCAACGTGCAGGGCTTTGAAGCCGCCAAAGAGATCGCAGCCGCCATCGACCGGCTGGATAAAAGCGGGGAAGTGGACACCATCATTGTGGCCCGTGGCGGCGGCAGTCGGGAAGACCTCTGGGTCTTCAACGCGGAGATCATTGCCCGGGCAGCTTACCGCTGCAAAACGCCCCTCATCAGTGCCATCGGACACGAGATCGATTTCACGATTCTGGACTTTGTTGCAGATCAGCGTGCGCCTACCCCTTCTGCAGCAGCAGAGCTGGCTGTACCAGACAGGGCGGAACTGGCACGCAAATTATACAACCTGGAACAAAATATTCAGAATATAATGCAAAACCAGCTGAAAATATGCTATAATGAGCTTATGCAGGCGGAGCAGACGCTTTCGCCGGAAGCGGTACGCACTCCGCTGGCCGCTCGGCGGCAGAGCCTTGCTGCACGGCAGGAGCAGCTTCAGCAGGTGATGCAGCAAACGCTCCGTAACAAAAAAGAGCAGCTCGGCCACGCCGCGGCCCTGGCTGGCTCCCTGAGCCCTTATCAGGTGCTGGCCCGCGGCTATGCCATGCTCTACGATAAAAACAAAAAGCTCTGCACCGCGGATTCTCTGCGTGCAGGAGATACGGTCACTGTGCGGGGAGCTGCAAAACTTGCACATTGCACAGTCATCTCCGTGGAGGAACAAGATGAGAGCACCCAAAACCTTTGAGGACGGGATGGCCCGTCTGGATACGATTTTAACCCAGATGCAAAGTGAGGATACCACACTGGCCGAATCGGTCAAGCTGTACGCGGAAGCGGCCTCACTGATGGAATATTGCAGAGCGACGCTGGAAAAAGCTTCTCTGCAGATCGACGAGATCGACGCAAAACGCAGCGCGGCAAAGCCCGCTGCAGCCGACGATTGAAGGAGGAAGTCCATATGGATTACGAAAAGCAGTATCATGAATATCTTGCCCGGGTCGACCGTGCACTGGAAGCCGCCTGCAATACCTACCTGCCGGAGGAATCCGAGGTCTGCCGCGCGGCCCGCTACAGCCTGATGAGCGGCGGCAAGCGCATCCGTGCGGTACTGGTGCTGTCCGTCTGCGATATGCTCCATGGCAATGCCGAGGCAGCCGAGCAGTTTGCGGCGGCGGTTGAGATGCTGCACTGCTATTCTCTCATCCATGATGACCTGCCCTGCATGGACAACGATGACCTGCGCCGCGGCAAACCCTCCTGCCACAAGGCATTTGGAGAAGCCACTGCCATGCTGGCCGGCGATGTCCTGCTGACGGAAGCATTCAACGCCATTGCACACGCTCCGGCTTCGGCTGAGATCCGTGTCCGTGCCGCACAGGCACTGGGCATTGGGGCTGGCAGCCACGGTATGGTCTACGGCCAGGAGCTGGACCTCAAATATGAGGCACTTGCCGCCACTGAAGAACAACTGCGCCTGATCCACCGCCACAAGACGGGTGCGCTCATCAATGCTGCCATCCAGATGGGTGCCGCCGCCGCACAGGCAACGGAACAGCAGAGCAAAGAGCTGGAAGACTATGCGTACGGCATCGGTCTGGTGTTCCAGATCGTGGATGACGTGCTGGATGTAGTCGGCTCACAGGAGCAGCTGGGCAAGCCCATTGGCAGCGATAGCGAGAACGGCAAGACCACGTTTGTGACCCTGTTTGGCACAGACGGCGCTATGGAGCTGGCCAAGAAATTGAACAACGAGACCTGCGTTTCGCTCCACCGGGAGTTCGGGGAGAAGAGCGCGTTCCTGGTGGAGCTGGCCAGGGAGCTTCTGGTCCGGCGCAGCTGAGGAAATACACAAGAAGGTGGACAAAACATGCAATTGATCAAAGATCTGTTCTCGGTAAACGAGATCCTGACCGTATCGCTTCTGGGCTGGTTTGTAGCCCAGGTGCTCAAGACGATCATCAATTTTATCCTGCTCGGCAAATTTCAGCTGGAGCGGATGTGGGGCGACGGCGGTATGCCCAGCGCACACAGCGCGACCGTTTGTGCAATGGTCATCGCAACGGCACGCAGCGCGGGAGTCGGCTCCTCGATCTTTGCAGTTGCAAGTGTTGTCGCCATTATCACCATGCACGACGCCATGGGCGTGCGGCATGAGACCGGCGAGCAGGCCAAGGTGTTGAACCAGATGATCGAGCAGTGGATCGACATCAGTGAGCAAAATTCGCCGTTTTTGCAGAACATGCACCTGAAAGAGATGGTCGGCCATACACCGCTGCAGGTGGTGGCAGGCGTTCTGGTCGGTGTTGCGGTAGGGCTCCTTTACCCGATGAGCCCGGTGTGAGAATTTTCAGGAAGAAAAATGAGAAGGACGTGGAGCTATGAATTTTCCTTTGCTCGAAAAAATTTCACAGCCTAGCGATTTGAAAAAGCTTTCGAGCGGGCAGGTCAATCAGCTGTGTGAAGAGATCCGGGCATTTCTGCTGGATCATGTTTCCAAAACAGGTGGACATCTCGCCTCCAACCTCGGTGCGGTAGAGCTGACCGTTGCATTGCACCGCGTATTGGAAACGCCGAAAGACGAGATCGTGTTTGATGTCGGTCATCAGTGCTATACCCATAAACTGCTGACCGGCCGCCGGGAGGGCTTTGCCAAGCTGCGGCAGCTGGATGGCATTTCCGGTTTCCCCAACCCAAAAGAGAGCGTCCATGACGCCTTTGTGGCGGGTCACGGCAACACCTCGCTCTCCCTGGCTATTGGCATGGCCTGGGCCAGGAAACTGCGGGGGGAGCCGGGCCATGTGGTTGCCGTCATTGGCGATGGCTCGTTCACGGGCGGCATGGTCTACGAGGGGATGAACAACATTGGCGGGCTGGACAACCTGCTGGTGGTCCTCAACGACAACAAGATGTCCATTTCCAAAAACGTTGGTGCGCTGGCACGGTATTTCAGCCATCTGCGCACCACGAGCCGTTACATTGATGCAAAAGAGAACGTCCGGACGTTTCTGGATGGAGTCCCCGTGGTCGGTCCGCCGCTCAAATCCGCCATTCAGGGCGGTAAGAGCATGGTGCGCCGGGCCATGTACCATTCTACCATGTTTGAGGATATGGGGTTCCATTATTTCGGACCCATTGACGGCCATAACGAAGCAGAGCTGGAGCGCGCGCTGCGCGCCATCTGCAGCCAGCCCGGCCCCCATTTCCTCCATGTTGTGACCAAAAAGGGCAAGGGCTACGCCCCGGCAGAGGCAAACCCCGGCAACTTCCATGGCGTTTCGACCTTTGATTTGGTTCACAGTATCCCGGACCCGGAGGTAGCTCCGAAAGAATCGTTCTCGACCGTGTTTGGCAACCTGCTCAATAAGCAGGGAAGTGAGAATGAGAAGATCTGTGCCATTACCGCCGCCATGAAATATGGCACTGGCCTGCAGTTCTTCTACCATACGCACCCCAAGCGCTTTTTTGATGTTGGCATGGCAGAACAGCACGCTGTGACTTTTGCGGCCGGTCTGGCCAGCCAGGGAATGCTCCCGGTGGTGTGTATTTATTCCACATTCCTCCAGCGTTCCTACGATCAGATCATTCATGACGTCAACCTGTTGAAAGAGAATGTGGTCTTCGCCATTGACCGTGCCGGTTTTGTCCCGGCCGATGGTGAGACGCATCAGGGCATCTATGACCCGGCATTCCTCAGCCAGGTTGGGATGCCCATCTATTCTCCCTCCAACTATGCAGAGCTCAAATACTGGCTCCCCATTCTGCTGAGCAATGAGATGCAGGGCCCCCGCGCCATCCGCTACCCGCGCGGCGGTGAGAGCAAGGCATTGGCGCAGTATGGCTGCTCCGGTAAGGAGTACGATCACCTCTACACTGCGCCGGGCGCAAAGATCGTTCTGGTCAGCTATGCGGACGAAGTGGAGGATGTACTGAACGCGGCAAAGCTGCTGGGCGCGGAAAACATCCCCTGTGATGTTTACAAGCTCGTGAAGATCTTCCCCTTTACGGAAGAACTCATCCGCGAGATCATGCGGTATGACGTTGTTCTGATGGCAGAAGAGTGCGTCGCCTGCGGCGGCATTGGAGAGCATCTGGAAATGGCCCTGCAGCACGCCGGATGGAACGGCAGATACATTCACACAGCGGTGGAGCAGCTCTGCCTGCCCCATGCCACGGTGCCCCAGATCAAGCAGGTGACCGGGCTGGATGCGGAGCATCTGGCACAGGCGGTGCGGGAGGCCGTACAGGCCCCGGAAGCGAAAGGAGAGGCCAAGGTTTGAAAATTCGATTGGACCAATATCTGGTGCAGCACGGACTCATCCAGAGCCGTGAGCGCGCCAAAGCCATGATCATGGCAGGTGTTGTCTTTGTCAACGAGCAGAAAGTAGACAAAGCCGGTGAAATGATCAAAGAAGATGCCAAAGTGGAAGTGCGTGGCCATGATATCGGTTATGTCAGCCGCGGCGGCCTGAAGCTGGAAAAAGCCATGCAGTGCTTCCCGCTGACCCCGAATGGAAAAGTCTGTATGGACATTGGTGCCTCGACCGGCGGTTTTACCGATTGTATGCTGCAGAACGGTGCGGTCAAGGTCTACGCGGTGGATGTCGGCTACGGCCAGCTGGCCTGGAGCCTGCGCACCGACGAGCGGGTGGTGAATATGGAGCGGACGAACATCCGCAATGTTACCCCTGATATGCTGGAAGAGCCCATTGAGTTTTTCAGCGTGGATGTCTCGTTTATCTCGCTGCATCATATTTTCCCGGTGGCACAGGCGATCACTACGCCGGACGCCATGGGTGTCTGCCTGGTCAAGCCTCAGTTTGAGGCTGGCCGCGAGAAAGTTGGCAAGAACGGTGTCGTGCGTGACCCGGCTACCCACCGCGAAGTGCTGCACAATGCAATGGGCTACGCAGCCGCCAACGGGTTCAAAGTATGCGGGCTGGATTTCAGCCCCGTCAAGGGCCCTGAGGGCAACATTGAGTACTTGATGTTTGTACAGAAGAGTGAGCAGCCAGGCGTTCTGGATGATTCTGTGGCCGAGCAGGTGGTTGCTGCAAGCCATTCCACGCTGGACAAATAAACTGGCAGGAGGAAACGCCGTATGACCGTTATGATCTCCCCGAACCCTGACAAACAGTTGGCGGATGTCATTGCTGTGCGTGCCGCGCAGATCCTGCTCAACCATGGTTCCCATGTCCTGATGCGGGAAGAACTGCAGGCCAGCTGCAACACCATGGGCGTTTCTTACCTGCCGGAAAAAGAGTGCCTGCAGCAGGCAGACGTCATCCTGACCATTGGCGGCGACGGCACCATCCTGCACGAAGCCAACCTCACGCTGGAGTACAAAAAGCCCATCCTCGGCGTCAACCTGGGCCGCTGCGGCTTTCTGGCCACCTGTGAGGTGGACGAAATGGAAACAAAGCTGGCGGCGGTTGCCAGGGGCGAGTACTCGCTGGACAGCCGGATGCTGCTCTATGCGCGGGTGCTGGGAGAAGACAACTGGAAAGGCCACGCCCTGAACGATGTTGTCGTGACCAAGGGCCGTTTGCAGCAGGCTATTGATTTCAGCATTTACTGCGATGATATTCTGGTAGAACATTACCGGGGCGACGGTGTCATTGTGGCCACGCCCACAGGTTCCACAGCCTATTCGCTGGCCGCAGGCGGGCCTATCCTGGACTCCCGGACCAAGGGCATTGTGGTAACGCCCATCTGCCCCCACAGCCTTGCTAGCCCCGCTATGGTATTCGCACAGGAGCGCAAGATCAACATTTGTGTCGGGCAGGTGGCAGATGATGAGGTCTTCCTCAGCTGTGACGGGGTCTCCGGCTACCCTATGCGGGCAGGTGCAACGGCCGAGATCCGCCTGTCCAACCAGATCGTACAGCTCATCACATTTGGAAACGCCGACCAGTTCCAGGCCATTGACCAGAAACTGCGGAGCAGACGATAACGAAAGAGGGATTGCGTATGAACCGAACCACTTCCGGAGACGCCAAAGGGAAAGCCGAGCGTCAGCAGACGATTCTGCGGCTGATTCAGGAGCATCCCATCAGCCGGCAGGAGGTATTGCTGGAGCACCTGCGGGAAGAAGGCTTTGCTGTCACGCAGGCTACCATCTCCCGGGATATCCGGGAGCTTTGCCTGGTCAAAGCAGCCACCAGTGATGGCTACCGCTACGTTTCCAGCCACAATGAGAGTCTGAACCCTAAAATGCAGGGCCGCTTTGAAACGATCTTTCACGAGTCGGTGCTGGGGGTAGACTATGCCGGCCATGTAGTGCTGGTAAAATGCTACTCCGGCATGGCAAATGCTGCCTGCGAGGTGTTTGACGCGCTCAAGTGGAAGAATGTTGTCGGTACCCTTTCCGGTGATGATACGTTCCTCATTGTGGCGCGTTCCGAACGGGATGCCAAAACCATCTGCAATGAGCTGACCCACCACATCGGGCAGCACTAACAAGAAAAGGGTAGGGCAGGAGAACAAAGCATGTTAAGCAGCCTGCAAATTGAAAATGTGGCCGTCATCCAAAAGGCCAATGTCCATTTTGAAAAAGGCCTCAACGTCCTCACGGGCGAGACGGGCGCGGGCAAATCCATTCTCATTGATTCCATCAACGCCATTCTTGGCAACCGTACCTCCAAAGATCTGGTGCGTACCGGTGCTGCAAAGGCGGTGATCCGGGCGGCATTTGAAAATGTTCCGCCTGCTGTGCTGGACAGTCTGGAAAAAGCCGGGTATGAGCGCTCTGAAGCACTGCTCCTGAGCCGTGAGATCACCGCTGAGGGCAAGAGCACCTGCCGCATCAACGGGATGCCTGCCACCGCAGCGATCTTGCGGGAGTTGTGCGGCGGGCTCATCAACATCAACGGCCAGCACGATTCCGTTGGACTGTTGAACCCGGCCCACCACGAGAGCATTCTGGACGCCTATGCCCAGAATCGTACCGAGTATCAGGAGTATTATGCCGTTTATCGGGAGCTGGTCAAGATCAAGCGGGAACTGGACGCTCAGATTACGGACGAGAGTGAAAAACAGCGCCGTATCGACCTGTTGAGCTATCAGGTGCAGGAGATCGAAGATGCCGCGCTGACCGCCGGGGAAGAGCAGACGCTGGAAAGCCGCCGCAAGGTACTGTCCAATGCTTCTACCATCCGGGACCGCATCGCGCAATGCTATGCGCTGCTCTCCGGTGACGATGAGACCCCGGGTGCTGTCGATCTGCTGGGGGAGGCCTCCAATGCCGTGGACGCGGCCGCCCAGCTGGACGGCGAGCTCTCGACCAGTGCCGGGCAGCTGCTGGACCTTTACTACAATGCAAAAGACGCTGCTGCAGACCTGATCGGCCGTCTGGACGCCTATGAGACCAATGACGCCGAACTGGATGAGATCGAGCAGCGCATTGATCTCATTTATAAACTCAAACGGAAGTATGGTGATACGGTCGAGGATATCATCGCGTTCGGGCAGAAAGCCCGGGAGGAGCTGGAACTGATCCAGTCTTCCCAGGAGCGGGTAGAACATCTGCAGGCAGAGCAGCATCGGCTGTACGTTCTGGCTCGGGAAAAGGCAGAGACACTGACGCAGACCCGCCTGAAAGCCTTTGAAGAGCTGAACAAACGAATCTCTGGGACACTGGACTTCCTGAACATGCCCGGTGTGCGGATGACTCTGCACCACGCCCGCGGGCCTCTGGCCAGCCACGGGCAGGACAGCGTCGAGTTTTATATCTCCACAAACCCCGGTGAAGCGCCCAAACCGCTGGCGAAAATCGCCTCGGGCGGTGAGCTGAGCCGCATCACGCTGGCCATCAAAAACGCCATGGCAGACAAAGACGCTGTGCCGACCGTCATTTACGATGAGATCGACAGCGGCGTTTCGGGCAAAGCAGCCAGCCGTATTGGTGAGGTACTGCGCCAGAGTGCAGAGGGACATCAGATTCTGTGCATCACCCACACGGCGCAGATCGCGGCCCTGGCGGACTGCCACCTGCTGATCCAGAAAAACATCGCCAATGAGCGGACCTATACCGAGATCCATCCGCTGGATGAAGACGGCCGCGTGGATGCACTGGCGCATCTCATCTCCGGCGACCACGTGACGGAGCTTTCTCGCGCCAATGCCCGCGAAATGCTGGAGCAGACCCGGAATGGGCGTTGACAACCCGCTTTTCGTGTGATAAACTAACCCTTGTGAAAAGCGATGACGGGAATAAGTACCCTGAACGGTTCTGCCCAGAGAGGCCCCGGTTGGTGCAAGGGGCGTGCAGAACAGCAGGCGAAATACCTCCCGGAGCTGCAGGCTGAACGAATTTTCCAGTAGGCTGTGCCGCGTGCGAGCGTTACAAACGCAGGAGTGTCCTCCGTCTCTGAGGAGTGCACTCGTGAGGCCGTTTCCGTGAGGGAGCGGCAAACAGAGGTGGTACCGCGATTTTTCTCGCCCTCTGCCAAATTTCACGTTTGGCAGAGGGCGTTTTCTTTTCCCTCTGCCCCAGAAACAGGAGGATTTTTCTATGACTTTGTACGAAGAACTCAAAGCCCGCGGCCTGGTGGCGCAGATCACCGACGAAGAGATCATTGACCTCATCAACAACGGCAAGGCAACATTCTACATCGGCTTTGACTGCACCGCTGACAGCCTGACTGCCGGCCATTTTATGGCCCTGACCCTGATGAAGCGGCTGCAGATGGCCGGCAACCGCCCCATCGCCCTGATTGGCGGCGGCACCACCATGATCGGCGATCCCTCCGGCCGTACCGACATGCGCAAGATGCTCACCAAGGAGGACATTGCCCACAATGCTGCCTGCTTCAAAAAGCAGATGGAGCATTTCATTGACTTCTCTGAGGGCAAGGCTCTGATGCTGAACAACGCCGACTGGCTGCTGAACCTGAACTACGTGGAGCTGCTGCGTGAAGTAGGTGCCTGCTTCTCCGTTAACAACATGCTCCGTGCCGAGTGCTACAAACAGCGCATGGAGAAAGGCCTGTCGTTCCTCGAGTTCAACTACATGATCATGCAGAGCTACGACTTCTACTACATGTTCCAGCACTACGGCTGCAATATGCAGTTTGGCGGCGACGATCAGTGGAGCAATATGCTGGGCGGTACGGAGCTTATCCGCCGTAAGTTGGGGAAAGATGCCTACGCTATGACCATCACCCTGCTGACCGATTCTCAGGGCAAGAAGATGGGCAAGACCGCTGGCAACGCTGTCTGGCTCGACCCCAACAAGACCAGCCCGTTCGAGTTCTACCAGTACTGGCGCAATGTCGGTGATGCCGATGTCATGAAGTGCATCCGGATGCTGACGTTCCTGCCTCTGGAGCAGATCGACGAGATGAGCACCTGGAAAGACGAGCGCCTGAATGAGGCCAAGGAGATCCTGGCCTATGAGCTGACCAAGATGGTCCACGGTGAGGAAGAGGCTGTCAAGGCCCAGAACGCCGCCCGTGCTCTGTTCAGCGGCGAGGCTGACACCGAGCACATGCCCACCACCCAGCTGACGGACGCGGACCTGAACGATGGCTCCATCGGCATCCTGACCTTGATGGTCAAGGCCGGTCTGGCTGCCTCCAACGGTGAGGCCCGCCGCCTCGTCACCCAGGGAGGCGTCCTGGTGGATGGCGAAAAAGTTTCGGCTCCCACGGCCAGCTTTACCGCTGAACAGCTGGCAAAGGGCATCGTCATCAAAAAGGGGAAAAAGGTCTACCACAAAGTGACGCTGTAATAAGCCCCGCAAGGCCTGTCGATTTGATTGTAAAAAGCCCGGAACGGTTTTCTCATGTACGGAGAAGCCGTTCCGGGCTTTCTTTTTGCCTGTAAAATTTTTAATGAAGCAGATCCGGGAAGTTACAGCTCGTATGCTTTCTTCAGGGCTTCATAGGCGGCATCTTCGTTCTCCGCCCGCACCAGCAGGGAGATATCCAGATCGCTGGTGGTGATCAGCAGCACCTCAATGCCTGCCATGGCAAGGGCATTCAGAGCACGGGCGGCCACACCGCAGCTGGTGACCATCTCTTCGCCAAACAGGTTCAGCTTAGAATAGCCCACGCTGATGAGGGGAGCCGCTTTGGCGTCCTTATCCAGATTGGCTGCCGAAATGGCTTTCATCACCAACGGCAGGTCACTGCTGGATGCCGTAAAGCTGAAATCCATCGTGGTGCCATGGGGAGCGCTCTGACTGATCATATCCACCACAACGCCTGTGTCGGCAAAGATCTGCAAATAGCGTGCCAGGCTGTTGCCTTTGAACTCGACATCCTGCACGCTGATCATCATGAGGCTTGGCTCAATGCTGATTTTGGAAACACCGTACATAAGAAAACCCTCCATTCTGCCCTTGCGGGCCTCAGCGGAGAAACATGTGACATCTGGCTCACATTTCCGCGATCATATCACTCATATTGTACAGCCCCGGCTCCTTTTTCGCAAGATAAACAGCCGCGTTGATGGCTCCATTTGCAAAAATATTGCGGGAATAGGCGGTGTGCTTGAGGGTGATGACCTCGTCCGGGCCGCAGAACAGTACCTCGTGGTCGCCCACGATGCTGCCGCCGCGCACCGAGCTGATGCCGATCTCTTTCGGGTCACGCTTCTGGCGCACAGAGGAACGGTCATAGACGTAGTGGTAAGCGCCATCGTTCTCCTCATTGATCGCGTCTGCCAGCATCAGGGCCGTGCCGCTGGGGGCATCCAACTTGTTGTGGTGATGCTGTTCCACGATCTCCACGTCGTAATTCACGCCCAGGATGGCCGAAGCACGCTTGCACAGCTCCGACAGGACATTGATGCCCATGGACATGTTGGCGCTCTTGAACACCGGGATGCTACGGGACAGCTGCACCACCTTGAGCTGCAGCTCTTCGGAAAGGCCCGTGGTGCAGACCACGATGGGCAGCTTGTGAGCCTCACAGTAGGGCAGGGCCTTTTCCACGGCAGCAGGGGAGCTGAAATCGATGATGACATCGCCCTTGCCCTCCAGCTTGTCCAGACTGTCATACACGGGAATGCCGTTCTGCTCGCCGTCTTTCACATCAATGCCGGCAATGACGCGGCAGTCCTCCCTCTGGGCGATCAGGTCGCACAGCACATGGCCCATCCGGCCGCCAATCCCCTGAATGATAATATCCGTCATGGTTTTTACCTCTTTTTCCTGCAATGCAGAATACGGCAAAATGCCCGGAAGAATCCTCTCGCCGGGCATCTGCCAACGTGTGTTATTCTTTGATCAGACCGGCTTCCACCAGAGCCTGCTCGATCTTGGTCTTGTGCTCATCGCTGGGCTCCACCAGCGGCAGGCGGCACTCGCCTGCGTTCCAGCCCAGTACATTCATCGCGTACTTGACCGGGATGGGGTTCACCTCGCAGAACAGAGCCTCGCACAGGGGCAGCATTTCCAGCTGCAGGGCGCAGGCCCTTGCCGCATCTCCCTCAAACCATGCCTTGCAGCAGTTGTGTACCAGCTCCGGCTTGACGTTGGAGACCACGCTGATAACGCCCTTGCCGCCCAGAGACAGCAGGGGAACCACCTGGTCATCATTGCCGGAATAGAGGTTCAGGTCATCGCCGCAGAGCTGCGCGATCTTTGCCACCTGAGAAATGTTGCCGGAAGCCTCTTTCAGGCCGTTGATGAGCGGATGCTTGCTCAGCTCCAGAGCCGTTTCCGGCGCAATGTTCAGGCCCGTGCGGGAGGGCACGTTGTACAGGATGACCGGGATGCCGCCGGCTTCGGCCATGGCGGTAAAGTGAGCCACCAGGCCCGCCTGGCTGGTTTTGTTGTAGTACGGAGTCACCAGCAGCAGGGCATCCGCGCCGCAGGCAGCAGATTTTGCCGCCAGTGCACAGCCGTGATCGGTATCGTTGGAACCTGCACCTGCCACGACGGGGACGCGGTGATTGACCGTATCGACCGTAAATTTGATGGCAGCCAGCTGCTCCTCATCGGTCATGGTAGAGCACTCGCCGGTGGTGCCGCAGATGACAACGGCGTCCGTTCCCCGTGCGATCTGATCCTCAATGATACGGCCCAGCTCGTCAAAATTGACACTGCCGTCCTCATACATCGGGGTGATAATGGCGACAGCCGCACCCGTAAAGACAGGATTCTTCATGCTAAAAAACTCCTTTGCAACGCATTGTGCGCAGATTAGTCAAAATAGCCCTTGGCTGCCAGCAGCTCTGCCAGCAGGACAGCGCCGCCTGCAGCACCGCGCAGGGTGTTGTGGCTCATGCAGGCAAACTTGTAATCAAACAGGGTGTCCTCCCGCAGGCGGCCAATGCAGACAGCCATACCGTTCTCGGTATTGCGGTCCAGCTTGGGCTGCGGACGGTCCGCTTCCTCAAAGTAGTGCAGGAACTGCTTGGGAGCGCTGGGCAGGTTGAGCTCCTGTGCGGGGCCGCGGAAATTTGCCCAGGCCTCAAGCATCTGCTCTTTGGTGGGCTTTTTATCAAAACTCACAAACACGGCAGCGGTGTGGCCATCGGAGACCGGCACACGGAAACACTGCGCCGTGATGGTGGGCTTCTCTGCATTGACGATCTCATTGCCCTCAATGTGGCCCCACAGCTTCAGCGGCTCGCGCTCACTCTTCTCTTCCTCACCACCGATATAGGGGATGACATTGTCGATGATCTCGGGCATCCGGTCAAAGGTCTTGCCTGCGCCGGAAATGGCCTGATAGGTGCAGACCAGCGCCTTGTTGACGCCAAAGTCTTTCATCAGGGGATGCAGGGCAGGCACATAGCTCTGCAGGCTGCAGTTGGACTTGACCGCGATAAAACCGCGCTTGGTACCCAGACGTTTGCGCTGTGCCGGGATGATCTCAATATGGTCAGCGTTGATCTCCGGCACGACCATCGGAACATCCGGGGTAAAGCGGTTTGCACTGTTGTTGGAGACCACCGGGCACTCTGCCTTGGCATAGGCCTCTTCCAGCGCCTTGATCTCGGCTTTGGGCATGTTAACGGCGCAGAAGATAAAATCGACCTGAGAGGCGACTTCTTCCACGTGGGAAGCATCCAGCACCACCATCTTCTTCACGCTCTCCGGCATCGGGCTGGTCATAGCCCAGCGGGAACCGACTGCATCTTCATAGGTTTTGCCTGCACTGCGGCCGGAAGCGGCCAGCGTGGTCAGTTTGAACCAGGGGTGATTCTCCAGCAGCGTAACAAAACGCTGACCGACCATACCCGTTGCACCAACGATACCCACTCTATACTGTTTTTCCATTTCCAGTACCTTTCCTTTCAAAAAGATAAATTTACACAAGCGCCGCTTGCAAAGCAGGCACGAATGCAATATAATAAAGACTGTCTATACAGATTTTATGATAACATTGATACGGCATTCGTGTCAATCATCGGAAAGGCAAATGCATTCATGTTAAAAAAAGATTTTTGGTATGATTTACCCAAAGAGCTCATTGCACAGGAGCCCGCAGATCCCCGCGACTCTGCACGGCTGATGGTTCTGAGCCAGAAAGACGACAGCATCCAGCACCGGATCTTCCACGACCTGCCCGAATATCTGGAGCCGGGCGACCTGCTCGTCGTCAACAATTCCAAGGTCCTGCCTGCCCGCATCGTTGGCATCAAGCAGCCCACCGGCGCTGTCTGTGAGCTGCTGCTCCTCCGTCAGGTCAAAGGCGACCAGTGGGAGTGCCTGGCAAAGCCCGGCAAGCGGATGCAGCCCGGCACCAAGGTCAGCTTTGGTGACGGCACCCTGACCGCTGTGGTGGATGAAACCATGGAGGATGGCAACAAGTACGTTACATTCTATTATGACACAGAGACCCTTTATGAAAAACTGGATGAGTTTGGCAAAATGCCGCTGCCGCCCTATATCACCAAACAGCTGGAAGACCAGAGCCAGTACCAGACGGTGTATGCCAAGGAGCTTGGCAGTGCCGCAGCGCCCACAGCCGGCCTGCATTTCACTCCGGAGCTGATGGACACCATCCGGGCCAAGGGGGTCGGCATTGCTGAAGTGACCCTCCATGTGGGTCTGGGCACATTCCGCCCCGTGATGGAAGATGAGATCGCGGACCACAAGATGCACAGCGAATGGTACTCCATCAGCGAGGAAACCGCCCAGCGCATCCGGGAGACCAAGGCCGCCGGGCACCGCGTCATTGCGGTTGGAACCACCAGCTGCCGCACCCTGGAAGCCGTTGCCGCCAAGTATGGCGAGATCAAAGCCTGCAGCGGTAACACCTCCATCTTCCTGTACCCGGGTGTCAAGTTCAACTGCATCGACGGCCTCATCACCAACTTCCACCTGCCGGAGAGCACCCTCATCATGCTGGTGTCCGCGCTGTACGGCTACGAAAAGACCATGGCGGCCTATAAAGTGGCGGTTGAGAAGCGTTACCGTTTCTTCTCGTTCGGAGACGCGATGCTGATTCTCTAACATTTATACGATAATACGTTTTATATTTTTAAAATTTCGGGTCAAAGCATCGCCCGGGCGATGCTGATGATAATTTCTGCACACTGCCGCCCACCATGCGGCACAGGGAGCACGGCTGTTTTCCGTGCACAGAAAGGAAACGTTTATGCCTTCTTTGACGACCTACAAGCTCCTCAAGCAGGAGCACAATGCCCGGCGGGGCGAGTTCAAAACCGTGCACGGCACGGTGCAGACCCCGGCATTCCAGAATGTAGCCACGGCAGGCGCGATCAAGGGCGGCCTCTCCGCACAGGATCTGCGGGAGATCGGCACCCAGGTAATGCTTTGCAACACCTACCATCTGCATCTCCGCCCGGGCGATAAGCTGGTGGCTGAAATGGGCGGCCTGCACAAGTTTACCCGTTGGAACGGCCCCATCCTGACCGACAGCGGCGGATTCCAGGTGTTCAGCCTGGCCAAGCTCCGGAAGATCACCGAAGAGGGCGTGACGTTCGCCTCTCATCTGGACGGCCACCGCATCTTCATGGGCCCGGAAGAGAGTATGCAGATTCAGGCAAACCTCGGGTCTACCATTGCCATGGCCTTTGACGAGTGCGTGGAGAACCCAGCCCAGCACGATTATTCCAAAGCAAGCTGTGAGCGCACCGTGCGCTGGCTGGCACGCTGCCAGAAAGAACTGGCCCGCCTGAAGCACGAGGGCAAGGCAACCAATCCTGACCAGCTTCTGTTCGGCATCAACCAGGGCTGCACCTATGCGGATCTGCGTGTAGAGCATATGAAGCAGATCGCAGAAATGAATCTGGACGGTTATGCCATCGGCGGCCTGGCCGTGGGTGAGCCCACCGAGGTCATGTACGAGATGATCAGCGAAGTAGAGCCCTATATGCCCAAGGATAAGATCCGTTACCTGATGGGCGTTGGCACCCCAGGCAACATCATTGAGGCGGTTGCCCGTGGTGTCGATCTGTTTGACTGCGTGATGCCCAGCCGGAATGCCCGCCACGGCCACCTGAACACCTGGGGCGGCATCATCAACATCAAAAATGCCAAGTACGAGCGGGATGAGCGCCCCATTGACCCCACCTGCGGCTGCCCGGCCTGCCGCAACTATTCCCGCGCCTATATTCGCCACCTGTTCAAGGCGGAGGAGCTGCTGGGAATGCGTCTGGCAGTCATGCATAACCTGTGGTTCTACAACCATCTGATGGAGCGGATCCGCGATGAACTGGACGCTGGCACGTTTACGGCTTTCCACGACCGCTATGTCAAGCTGCTTGATACAAGAATTTGAGCAATTCCCCTTGCAACGGGGCGAATAAACGTATATAATATTCTTATATGAATTTGAGAGGAGATTTTTCCCGATGAATTTTCTGACCACTACCACCGAAAGCTATATCAGCCTCTTCTTCACGCTGGCGCTGATGCTCGTCCTGCTGTATTTCATGATCTATCGTCCCCAGAAGAAGCAGGAGAAGAAAGACGCCGCCATGCGTGCTGCTCTGGAAATTGGCGATCAGGTCACTACCATCGGCGGCATTGTCGGCCGCGTGGTTGCCATCAAGGACGACACGTTCGTTCTGGAGACTGGCGCTGACCGTGTGAAGATCCGCTTCATCAAGAATGCCATCAGCTCTGTCGAGAAGCTGAACATGGACAACGCTGCTTCCTCCAAGAAGTAATTTTTCAGCCTGCAAGAATTTTTTACGCGCCTTTCTGCATACAGTAAGTGCAGGGAGGCGCGTTTTTATGTCTGGCAATGGTAATTCTCCGGCAAAATTCCCGGCGGGCCGGGCGCTGGTCTCATTTGGCGCAGGCTGCTGTGTCACCGGGGCCTGTATGGCGGGCCTCGCCGCATTGATGGCACAGCAGGGCCTTTCGCAGGATGTGGCCTGGCCCATGGCGACCTGTGCGGTCAGTGCGGGCAGCCTGTTCAGCGGCTGGCTGATGGCTTTCTGGCAGAAAAGCCGCGGGCTGCTCTGTGGGGTAGTACAGGGGGCTCTATTCGTTTTTCTGCTGCTTTGCTTCGGTCTGCTTTCCGGCAGTCCTTTGCAGGAAATGCAGCTGGTCCGGTTCGGGGTCACGCTGCTGCTCGGCTGCATCGGCGGCGTCCTCGGGATGCTGCGCTCGGAGCGGAAACGCAGAGTCTGAGCTTTTCCTGAAAATCGGGTGCATCGCTTCGGTGCACCTGCTTTTATCTTTCAAAGGAGGGACAGCCCTTATGTGGGTTTATCAGGAACCTAAAATACAACCAATCGAAAAAGGCCCCATAACACCACCTCCATCACTGCCACCCGTTCCGGAACAAGAACCGCTGCCCGCTATCGTCCAAAGCACGCCGGAAACAACGGTTCCACACATTCCAGAAACAGAAGTGCTTTCCAGAACGGCTCCCGCGTCCCACAGAGAGCGTTCTGCACCTCATCAGGGATGCGTGCTTCTTGCGGGTTCTTATCTCTCAGGAGCCTTTACAGCGGGAATTCTGCAGGCGCTTCTGGATACAGCAGAGATGGACATGCTTTCCTATTACCTGCGCTGTTGGCGCGGCCTGTTTGCTGTCCAGAGCGCTTCACAGATTGCACAGCTGTTCGGCACCGAACTGCTTACGATTTTGGGAGTCCTCTGCGTTCTGTTGCTGTTGGGGTTATCCGCCATCGGGCCTGTGCCCATCTATCTTTTTATCATGTTGTATGGCGCTGGAACAGGGCTATTGACATTCCAGCTGTTTTCCGGCATACCACTTCCGCAGGCGTTGTTCTTTCTTTTTATTTCCGGCATCCCGGCGGCACTGGCTGCAGGTGCACTTTGCTGGTTTGGCTCCTGCGCGCTGGAAGTCAGCGGAAGACTCCATGCTTTTTCTCTTGGGCGGGGGAGGAGCCCCTCTGCCCATGCCCAGCTGCTATTGGGACAATTTGCACTGACCGCCGCAGCGATGCTTCCGCTCTGCGGAGCCGCTACCTGTCTTGCTTATTTGGGCAGTCAGCTGGCCGCATTTCCGTAACGGTTCCTTGCGGGCACCGGCGCAATGTGGTATGATAAATGCAAAGTATCTCGAATGAAATCACAGGAGTCTTCTTATGAAAGAACCAAAGTTGAAAACGGTATATGTCTGTTCCAACTGCGGGGAGACAAGCCCCCGCTGGATGGGGCGCTGCCCCAGCTGCGGCAGCTGGAATACCATGAACGAAGATGTGGTTGCCGAAACACCCAAAGCCGGGCTTTCCGGCGGAAAAAGCGCCGCACCTGCCCGGCAGGAGGGGGTCACCTCGCTGACGGCAAAGCGGCTGGCGGATATCAGCACAACGGAAGAGAAAAGTCGTATTCTGACCGGCATTTCAGAGCTTGATCGGGTGCTGGGCGGCGGTATCGTACTGGGCGGCGTGGTTCTGCTGAGTGGTGAGCCGGGTGTCGGTAAGTCCACCATGCTGCTGCAGCTCTGCGGTGCCATCTCCAACCAGCACACTGTGCTGTATATTACCGGCGAGGAATCCGTGCGCCAAGTCAAACTGCGGGCAGCCCGCCTGAAAGTACCCCAGGAAAATATTTATCTCGCCGCAGAAAACGACGTGGATGAGATCTGCGGCCTGATCGAGAAAGAAAAGCCGGAATTGGTCGTCATCGACTCCATTCAAACCATGCGTTGCATGGATATCTCTTCTTCTTCCGGCACGGTCAGCCAGGTAAAAGAGAGTGCCGCCCGGCTGCTGGCGGTGGCCAAAAAGCAGGAGATTCCCATGTTCATCGTTGGCCATGTCAACAAGGACGGTGCCATTGCAGGCCCTAAAGTCATGGAGCACATTGTGGATACCGTGCTCTACTTTGAGGGGGACAAAATGCTCCCGTACCGTATCCTGCGGGCAGCCAAAAACCGTTATGGCTCTACCAATGAGCTCGGCATGTTTGATATGACCGGGCAGGGGCTGGAAGAGATCGAAAACCCCTCGCAGATGCTGCTGGATGGCCGTCCGCTGGGCGTTTCCGGCAACTGTGTAGCATGTACCATGGAGGGCAGCCGCCCCATCCTGAGCGAGATTCAAGCCCTTGCCACCAAAACAAATTTTCCGGCTCCGCGCCGTGCCTGCAGCGGCTACGACTATAACCGCATGAATCTGCTGATCGCCGTGCTGGAAAAACGTGCCGGGTATTTCTTCGGCAATCTGGACGTTTATATCAACATCGTAGGCGGCATTGCCCTGCGGGACACTGCCTGCGATTTGGCTGTCTGTCTGAGCATGGTATCGTCTCTGCTGGACTGCCCGGTCAGCGATAAGCTGATTGCCATTGGGGAAGTCGGACTCGGCGGTGAGGTTCGCAGTGTTCCAAATCTCGAGCAGCGTCTGCGGGAAGCAGAACGCATCGGTTTTGAGCGGGCTGTCATCCCAAAGCACAGTCTGCCTCACCTGAACGCCGCTGATTATCCCGGCATGAAACTGGTTGGTGCCGCTTATATCTCGGATGCCATCCATGCACTGAAATCTGACCGCTTATAAAAGAGGAAGCCAATGTCCATTTATCTGAACGAAAAGAACCCCGAAAAGCACAAACCTTTCGATGATGCCTCGCAGGATATCGTGGAGTATGTGCGGTATCTGGAAGTCATTGCAGGCAAAAGCCCCCATACGGCATTCAATTATTATTGTGATCTGCGCAATTTCAGCCGCTTTATGAAGCGCCGCCGCGCACTTGTCCCGGAAGACGCTGAGATCAAAGAAATTGACCCAAAGGGGTTGGATACCACTTTCTGGTCCAGCGTGACCAAAGAAGATATTTACGAATATCTGTATTTTTTAAACCGGGAATGCGGAAACAAAAAGTCTTCTACCGCCCGGCGGCTGGCCAGTCTGCACGGCTTCTATGATTACCTTGTCAATCAGGTCAACAAGATCACACAGGACCCCACAGCAGCCATCCGCCCCCCAAAACAGGATAAAGTTTTGCCCAAATATCTGACGGCAGAACAGTCCATGGACCTGTTGGAAAGCACCCAGACCCAGAGCGATTTCCCGGAGCGGGATTACTGCATGACTGTTCTATTTTTGAACTGCGGAATGCGTCTGGCCGAGCTTGTCGGGATGGATCTGGATGACATTGATCTGGAACAGCGTCAGATCCGGCTTTTCGGCAAGGGCCATAAAGAGCGGATGATCTACTTGAATGATGCCTGCATTGAGGCCTTGCAGCTCTATTTAAACAAGCGCAATACAATGGAGGGCCTGAGCCCCAAAGAACGTGCCGTGTTCATCACCCGGCGGCGCAAAGAACGCATCTCCAACCGCAGGGTAGAGCAGCTCATCACCGGAGCCATGAAAGCGGCCGGGCTCAAGGGCTTTTCCACCCATAAATTGCGCCATACTGCTGCCACGCTGATGTATCAGACCGGGAATGTGGATATTCTGACCCTCAAGCAGCTTTTAGGCCATAGCAGTGTTGGCACTACTCAAATTTACACGCATCTACAAGAATTTCAGGTGCGTGCCGCCATTGAGCAGAATCCGCTCGGCAATGTGGAGCCGAAAAAGAAAATGTTGGATACAACAGAAGCAAAAACAGGGGAGAACAGGGAAACTTTGCCTCCAGAAGAAGACTCTGCAGAGATGCCCTCCGGCCCAATGGAAGCCTTTGACGGAGCCGCGCAGGATGGTTTCCGGGTGGACGTTTCCGGGATGCTGGATAAACCGGAGAATGACTGAACCCATGGTCCAACACCAACAAAGACCATGTTAGCGGGTTTACCAGGACGGCTTGAAAAATAAGCGGTTTCCAAAGCAGCAAACTCAAATCCGGCAATCATGTGTCCGTAATAAGTTGTAAATGATTGCAGCATTAAAGTTAAGATACAAGTATTTAATCCTTGTATTAAATAGACGAAAAGCGTTCCAACGGAAAGCCACTGCAAGCCGATGGAACGCTTTTTGGTTTAGCTGCAATATAAGAATAAAAAGCAAACACGAACAGCAGCCAGAGAAAATAAAACCAGATAAAAATAAACGCATGAAACAGGTGTAAAACACAACAACACGCAAATGCACACCAAGCAGACTGAACTGGCGAAAACTGGACGCTGGAGCCTGAAAGGCCCAAAACCCGGAAAAGAGGCATTTTTCACTCCCCTAATTTTCATATAACGTGCATTATACGAAACTTTATCAAACAAAAAATAGGGCACTTCTCTCTCTTCTTCTGTATCTCAGCTTCAAAAGTCTGGCTGTAATAAATTCAATACAGCATCTTCCGTTTTGCAATAATAAAAAATCCCACGACAATTTTGCAGTACAGCAATTTGTCCTGGGACTCATGTTTGGTTTTATTTATCCGTTGTGCCGGGTTTCAAATGCTTCCGGTAAAGGCTCTGTATCAAAATAGGCACAGATGGCTTCATAGTAGGCCCGTGCAGTTTTCTTGCAGCCTGTTTCACTGCCAAACTGCGCCACGTCTTCCTCGCTGGTCACAAAGCACTGTTCTGCCAAGACGGCCGGACAATCAACATCTTCCAGCAATGTAAAGCTCCGTTCTTCCCGTACCTCGGTGTGGTTCGATTCCACCAGCTGTTTCGTCTCGCCCTGATAATAAATGTACCGAATGCCGCCATGGCCGCGCAGCTTTGCTCCCGCCTGCTGCATTTTTTCGGCCAGCTGTCTGGCAAAGTAATAGCTTTCTTTGTGCCAGGTTCTTCCAGGAACAGACGGATAGCACTCAAATCCGGAAGCAGTCGAACCCTCCGGCGCAGAGTTTCCATGAATGGATAACATCAGGTCTGGATTTTGCGCATGGATGGCCGCAGCCCGTTCGCTGGGCTTGGCTGTTACATCGTAGCTTTCACGGGATATCAGCGGAATATAGTTTGAGTCCGCTTCCAGCCATGCCAGAAGATCCTGCGCTGTTTGAGCTGTCATTTCGCTTTCGGTCACAATGCCCTGTGCGCCCGGGTCTGATCCTCCATGGCCCGCATCTACAGCGATCCGGTACGGCGGGTTACCAACCACTGGGCGGAAGTCTTCTTCCTCCCCTGCCTCACGGTTCAGTTTTGGGCCTGCCAGTGCTGCTTTCCAGAGGAAAAACGTTGCGCTGAAACAGAGCAGACAAACCAGAAGCGAAACGACCGTCCCAATAGAAAGGCCCTTGCGGTTCTTCTTCCGTCTGCGCAGAGCGGCATGTTTTGAACGTCCTGCCATCGCCGGTCACTTGAGCTCTACTACAGTCACACCGCTTTCACCCTCGCCATAGCGGCCCAGGCGGAAGCTCTTGACCATCCGGTTGCCGCGCAGGTGCTTGTGGATGGCTGTGCGCAGCGCGCCGGTACCGTTGCCATGGATCAGATAAACAACGGTCTGGCCGTTCAGAATCGCGCGGTCGATGAACGAATCCACTTCCGGCAGCGCTTCGTCCACAGTCAGGCCCAGCAGATTGCATTCCATTTTTGCGGTGCGCTGTACCCGCTCGACCCGGCCATTGGGGCGGTTGGCATCGCCCGTCAGGCGCGAGTAACGCTGCTGAGCTTTGGTCAGGGGCTTTGCCTCCTTGACCAATTTTTCCGGCTGCTTCAGCCCATTGAGCGGCACTTTCGTTTTAATGATACCGGCACGGACCAGCACATCGCTGTTCTTGTCCGGCAGCGCCAGCACAGTTGCCAGCTGATTCAGTTCTGCAATGCAGACCTCCTGCCCTACCTTGACCTCTTTCAGCGGCACAAACTCCTTGACAGGATTGTGCACCACCTCAGAGCCGACCAGCAGCTTTTCCGATTCTTTTTTAGCGATTTCCCGGGCACGCTGGGCTTTCTGCTGGGTGCTCATCCGCTCATCTTTCTGAATCTGGCGCAGCTCGTCGGTCAGGGCGTAGGCTTTGCTTTCCACGTCCTGTGCCAGTCTGCGGGCTTTGGCACGGGCTGCTTCCAGCTCGTTTTCGCCCTGCTGGATCAGCTCATCGCGTTTTTTGCGGGCGGCGTCCAGCTGGTGGGCAGCCTCATTTTTCAGCTCCTCCACCTCATTCTGGCTTTCTTTGAGCTGGAGCTTCAAATCGTCCAGCTGGCCCAGAACGGCATCCAGACGCTTATCCTCCGCCGAAAGATGCTGCTGGGCAGCTTCAATGACCCGCTCCGGGATGCCCAGCTTTTCACTGATGAGGAACGCGTTGGATTTGCCTGGCACGCCAACGCTCAGTTTATAGGTGGGGCGCAGCGTTTCCAGATCAAACTCGCAGCTTGCATTGACAACGCCTTTCGTTTCCAGCGCAAAGACCTTGAGCTCTGCATAGTGGGTGGTAGCCATCAGGAGCACACCACGGCGGCGCAGCTCTTCAATGATGGCCACTGCCAACGCAGCACCCTCGGCCGGGTCCGTACCGGCACCCAGCTCATCCAGCAGGACCAGCGTGTGAGGCATGGCCAGCTCCAGAATGCCGGTGATTTTTTTCATGTGGCCAGAGAATGTGGAAAGGCTCTGCTCAATGCTCTGCTCATCGCCAATGTCCACAAGGAACTCATCAAAAACACAGACCTCGCTCCGCTCATCAGCCGGGATAAGGAAGCCGCACTGCGCCATGGCACACAAAAGGCCTGCTGTTTTCAGCGTGACCGTCTTACCGCCCGTATTGGGGCCGGTAATGATGAGCGAATCATACTCCTTCCCCAGCGCAATATCCACCGGGACACATTTTTTCGGGTCAATGAGCGGGTGCCGCGCCCGGACAAGGGAGAATGACGTATCCGTACGGACAGCCGGTTTAAAGGCTTTCATATCCAGCGCCAGGCGGGCCTTTGCCAGCAGAACGTCAATGTCTAACATTGCCTGATAGCTGTACTGGAACTGCGGCTCAATGGCCGCCACCTGGGCCGTAAAGGCCACCAGAATGCGCTCGATCTCCTGTGCTTCCTGGGCACGGTACTGCAAAATGCGGGCGTTGGCTTCCACGACTGCCTGCGGCTCCACAAAGACAGTTGCACCCGTGGACGAAACATCGTGGATAACGCCGCTGACCTCGCCGCGGTACTCGCTCTTGACCGGGACAACGTAGCGGCCATTGCGCATGGAAACCACGCTCTCCTGCAGGTATTTAGAAGTATCCATGTTGCGAACCATGCTTTCCAGCCGGTCACGGATGCTGTTTTCGGTTGCACGGATCTTCTTGCGCAGCTCGTTCAAGGTGCGGGAAGCCGTATCCGCCATCGCATCCGGAGCCAGAATGGCACTGGAGATCTGCTGTTCCAGGCCTGGTTCCGGGGCCAGCGCATAGAACAGGTCATCGGTCGGCAGTGCGTCATGGTCCGAGGAGCCGTACCAGCTGCTCAGATTCTGGAAATTACGCAGTGCACCTGCCACCATCAGCAGTTCGCCCATGGAGAGCACGCCGCCCTTGACCGCACGCGTGGTCAGCTGGCTGACACCCTCTACCCCACCAAACCGGGGCGAACCGTTTTTGATGAGCAGGGTGTTGATCGCATCCGTCTGCTCCAATGCATAGCGAACCTCATCCGGGTCACACTGGGGCTCCAGTTCCAGCATTTTTTCCCGGGCTTCCTTGCACACACAGCCCTCCGCCGCCCGTGCAATGATCTTGTCAAGCTCCAGTGTTTTTAAATAGCTTGTTTCCATAGTAGATTCCTTTGTTTATGGTAATACCGATTTTAAAAAGTCGTAACTCTTCAACGGTTTGTCCAGATGGGTCAGGGCATACTGCTCCGCTGCAATGGCAAGCTTTGCAAGGCTCCCGACCGAAATTTTAAATGCAAAAATTTTCTTGTCTTCCACAAGGCAGATATGCCGCAGGGCAAACAATGCCCCGGCATCCAGATTGCAGGTCTTCCCTGCTTTCTGTGCACAGGCGGCACAAAGCAGACAGCCCTCCTGCGGGTCCAGATAAAAGGCCGGGCCGTCGTAAGTGCCGCAGCCCCTGCAATATACCAGCTGCGGCAAAAAGCCGCACTCGCTCATGGTGCGCAGCTCAAACACGGCCTTGATGACCCGGAGGTCTGCTTTTTTCTCGCTGAGCATATAAAGGCAGTTGAGCAGCAGCCGCAGCTCTTTTTCCGCTTCTTCTCCCGTTGGGGAAAGGGCTGCGGCCATCTCAGCCATATACATGGCAAGACTCATTCCCTCAATGCTGGAAGCGATGCCGTGAAAAACGTTTTTACTTTCCGCTTCCCGGACAGTGTACATATTCCGACCCGGCAGCAGCACAAATTCTGAGTAGCAAAAAAGCCCGCAGGCGCTGAACAATTTGTTTTTCAGCCGCAGGCTGCTCTGTGCCGAGGCGGAGATGACCCCCAGCCCCGGCGTTAAAATTGTGATGATCCGGTCCGATTCTTTGTATCGGGTCTCTTTGAGGACAAGTCCCGGCGTTACAATGGGTTCCATTGGCAGGTCCTCCTCCCAAAGCAAAACTTTCTCAGCGGTTGTTCGGGTTCTGCTTGAAGCCGAAGTTGTTCAGCAGAAATTCATTGTCCCGCCAATCGGCCTTGACCTTGACCCAGCACTGCAGGTTGACCCGGCAGCCAAGAAATTCCTCGCAGTCGGCACGGGCCGCACTGGCGATTTTTTTCAGCATGGCACCGCCCTTGCCAATGACCATGCCTTTGTGGCTCTCCCGCTCGCAGTAAATATTGACGTCAATGTCCACAAGGTCGGTACCCGGGCGTTCTTTGAACCGCTCGACCACCACGGCAATGCCATGCGGGATCTCGTCCCGCATAAACAGCAGCGCTTTCTCGCGGATGACCTCTGCCACCAGCTCTTTTTCCGGCATGTCCGTATAAGCATCGTCATCAAAGTAGTGAGGACCCTCCACCGCGTAACGGCTCAGGGCATCAAACAGCTCCTCACAGTGGTCATTCTGCCGGACGCTGACCGTATAAATATCGTCAAACACCCCCAGGGCTTTCAACTCGGCCTTGCGGGCCTCCAGATCTTCCGGTGCCTTGACGAGATCGGTCTTATTGATCACGGCAATGGCAGGGCCGCCGCTCTTTTTCAGCGCCTCCACCAGCACCATTTCCGGCTCATTGAGGGCACCGTAGGGCTCAAACAACATCATGGACACATCCACATCCGCGATGGAATCGCTGGCAGTCTTGTCCATCCGCTTGCCCAGCTTATTGTGTGCCTTGTGCACGCCAGGGGTATCCAGCAGGACATACTGCAGCGGGCCGCGGGTGATAACACCCGTAATGCGGGTGCGGGTGGTCTGGGGCTTAGAGGTCACAATGGCCACTTTCTCCCCTACCAGCAGGTTGGTCAGGCTGGATTTGCCCACATTGGGGCGGCCAATGACCGCCACAAAGACGGACGAAGTATCATAATGTCCCTGGATGGGTGTTTCCTTTTTCAAAATAGCACTCCTGTCTTATTTTGCATTATTCCGTATAGCTGACGGTGCGGGGCAGGCCCAGCTGGGTCAGGACAGCTTCCTCTTTTTCCCGCATCCGCATCGCTTCCAAGCCGCCGTTCTCATGGTCATAGCCCAGCAGATGCAGCATGGAATGTACCGTCAGGAATGCCACTTCGCGCTGCAGCGGGTGGCCGTACAGTGTTGCCTGCTCCTGTGCACGCTCCATGCTGATGACGATATCGCCCAGCATCTTGCAGCCGTTGTTCTCATCCACATCGTAGACGCCGTTCTCGCCCAGAGGGAAGCTGAGAACATCCGTAGGCATGGGCTTGTTGCGATACTGGTTGTTCAGCTCTGCAATGGCAGCGTTGTCCACAAACGTGACGCTGATCTCTGCCGGGGCATCAAAGTGCTCGTACTCCAGCACGGCGTTGCAGGCACGGCGGATCAAAATTCGGAGGCCAGAGGGCACCTTGACTGCTTTTTGAGAATTTGTGATTAAAACTTTATTGGACATAACTCGTCCTCTCCTTTCTTTTTATGCTGCCTTTTTTGAGAGGCAAACGCTCAGCGCTTTGCTGGATGTGCTGCCGCCTCATAAGCTTTGATGATCTCCTGTACCAGACGATGGCGCACGACATCTTTTTCTGTAAAATAACATTGCGCAATGCCGCCCACGCCTTTCAGCACCTGCAGCGCGTCCACAAGGCCGCTGCGGGTCCGGTCCGGCAGGTCGATCTGAGTTACATCGCCGGTAACCACCACCTTGGAACCCACACCCATACGGGTCAGAAACATCTTCATCTGCTCCGGGGTGGTGTTCTGTGCCTCATCCAGAATGATGAACGAATCATCCAGCGTCCGGCCGCGCATATAGGCCAGCGGGGCTACTTCAATGATCTGTTTTTCTACCAGACGTTCATAAGTCTCTGCGCCCAGCATATCAAACAGGCCATCATACAGCGGGCGGAGGTATGGGTCTACCTTTTGCTGCAGATCGCCGGGCAGGAACCCCAGTTTCTCACCGGCTTCCACGGCAGGGCGGGTCAGCACGATGCGGGAGACGTCCTTTGCTTTGAACGCCTTGACGGCCATGGCAACAGCCAGATAAGTTTTGCCGGTACCCGCCGGGCCAACGCCGAATGTAATGGCATTCTTCCGGATGGCATTCAGGTATTCTTTCTGTCCAAGCGTCTTGGGGCGGATAGGGCGGCCCTTAACGGTAACGGTGACAAAATCTTCCGTCAGCTCCTTGACCCGCTTCTCCTCCCCATCGTGGGCGAGGCTCAGGCAGTAGCGAACGGTCTGATCTTCCAGCGGCGTATGGTTTTCAATCAGGAGCAGCATTCCCTCCACCGCCCGGGTCGCTGCCGCAACATTGGCTGCCTCGCCCGAAAGGCGAAGCATCGTACCGCGGCAGACTGCCGTAACGGAGAATTCCTTTTCCAAAAGACGAATGTTTCGGTCGCAGTTTCCAAAGACAGCGGCTGCAATCTCCACGCTATCCAGTTCAATGCTTTTTTCTGCCATGTGGCTCCTCCTGAAGAATCTTCTCGTACTCCATCCTTATTGTACCACCAAAACTTCATTTAGAAAACTATGAAAATTGCACAAAATATTCAGACCCATTCCATCGGTTTTTCCATATAGCTATTTGCGGGGGACACTCTGCATGAGACAGCGTAAAATTTGCGCGCCATCCAACGGTGGAATGGGCAGTAAGTTAAAAGCCCCTGTCAACAAATTTGCCGCAAAAAAGGCACTCCACCAGATGGTAGCCCGCCGGGAAAGGCAGAAAACAGCCCAAACCGCCAGCAAAATGTTCACCCCGGGCCCGGCAGCGGCCAGTAAAAGCTGCTCGTTTGCCGAAAAGTGCTCTTTCCTTGTCTTCATACAAAATCCCGTCATGGTCACTTCAATGTGTGGAAACCGATGGCGCAGAAAAAGATAAGCCATAATGTGCCCCATCTCGTGGAGAGCTGCTGCCAACAACCCAACGCGCAGAAATCCGCTTGCGTCAAAATAAAGCAAAATTGCGAAGGCTCCGCACAGAATGAGCGGGTCCTGAAAAGAAATCTTCCCGATACGGAAACGTTGTTTCATAAGAAATGAAATATCCCGGCTGGGTCATAGCGGATGCCGTTGCAAAGCCATTCCAGATGGAGATGTGCCCCGGTGGCCCGTCCGGTCTGCCCAACTGTCCCAATCGGCTCGCCTGCTTTGACGACTTCCCCCGTCCGGACATAAAGATACTGCATGTGAGCATAAAGCGTTTCTTCTCCCTTCGCATGAGAAAGGCGCAGGTAATTGCCATAACTCTGGCTGTGGCGTGCCGCTGCAACAATGCCGTCCGCCCCCGCCAGAACGATGGTTCCGGAAGCACAGGCAAGGTCTACCCCTTTATGAAATGCTTCTTTTCCGTTAAGCGGGTCTTTCCGCCACCCATATTCCTCTGAGATACGCCAGGCCATCGTTCCCAGAGGAAACTGATACTGCTCCTTTGTGACTTTTGTACGGAGGGAGCACCCCGCCGGGGGCGTGTTCAATGCCCGGGCGGAAACACAGCATGCCATCATCAGACAGGCCACCAACATCCACAAACAAACAGCCACTTGACAACCGGAATGGCGATTCCGAATCCATTTTCTCCGCATCTTTTCCCTCCATCGTTGCTTCCCGCTATCAGAAAAAGATATGCACACCCTCCTGCCGAAAGAACAAAAATACCGCCAGCCCTTTCGGCCAGCGGCATTCAGCAAAAGTTTATCCTCTCTTATTTCCCAAAGATACTGAAGATACGAGAAAGCAGCCCCTGCTTCTTCGGTTTGGATTCTGTGATCACAATGGGCATTTCTTCTATTGGCTTTGTGGTCGCAGGTGCAGTCTTTTTCCGCGGTGGTTCAATCGGTGTAAACACAGCTTTCGGTGCCTCGCGCACAGGCTCCTGGTGTGTTTTGATATTCGATGTTTCCGCAGAGGCGGGCGTCTTCTTCGGGGCTGGTGCAGCTTTCCCCCAATCGTCTTTCAGAAGCTCATACATTCCCATCTGACCGTTGACGATTGGCTCACCCGGAGCGGGTTTCACTTTCTGGTAACTGCCATCGGCCCGCATCTCCCGGGCGTTGACATTATCATGAAGCTGCAGCTGTAAGATCCTGCTGAGTTTTTCCACCAGAACAGGGTCTTCGATCCGCACACCGACTTCCACACGGCACTCCGTGTTGCGTGTGAGAAAATCACCAGACGCAATATAAATGCGGGTCTTCTGTCCATCATAGAAGCTGTAAATGCGGCCATGCTCCAGATATCGGCCCACCAGACTGCGGATGTGCAGGTTTTCGGTCTTGCCAGGCACCTCTGCGCGGACACAGCAGATACCACGGACGATCATATCAATGCGGACACCGGCGCAGCTGGCTTCCTGCAACTTGAGAATGATATCGCGGTCCGAGATGGAGTTGTTTTTCAGGATCATCGACGCCGGACGGCCCAGCCGTGCTGCGGTGATGACATGATCCATCTCGTCCAGCAACACGCTCTTGAACCGCAGCGGGGCCACCAGCATCTTTTCGCTGGTTTCGGTCAGCTTCTGAACGGCAAGATTCTGGAAGACATTGGAGGCTTCTTCACCGATCTCCGGGTCTGCCGTAATGAACGAGTAATCCGTATAGAGTTCACTGGTTTTTTCGTTGTAGTTCCCAGTGCCGATCTGGGTGATGTAGGCATAGCCATCCTGATTCTTTTTGGTAATGAGGGTCAGCTTGGAGTGGACCTTGTAATCATCAAAGCCATAAATGACGGTACAGCCTGCCTCTTCCAGCTGCTTGGACCAGTCGATATTGTTCTGCTCGTCAAAGCGGGCACGCAGCTCCACAAGAGCAACCACTTCCTTGCCGTTTTCGGCGGCTTCCATCAGCGCCTGCACGATCTGCGATTCCCGCGCCATCCGGTAGAGCGTCATCTTGATGGAAATGACCTCCGGGTCCTGCGCCGCTTTTTTCAGCATGGTAATAAAAGGCCGGATGGACTGATACGGATAGCTGAGGAGCACATCGTGCTTTTCCACTTCTGCAGCCAGGTCATACTCCGGCGGCGGAAGCATGGGGCGGGCCGCCGGGTAGAACAGCTCCGGGTGGCCATCGGCTTCCATGCGGGAAGTCAGCTTATAAAAGAAACTCAGATCCAGAGGGCTGTTCTGCGCAAACACCCGCCTGTGGCTCAGTTCCAGACGGCTGCAGAGAATGCGCACCACTTCCTGCGGGGCCGTCGGCGTGACCTGCAGGCGGACAGCGGCCAGTTTGCGGCGGCGCTTGAGCAGGTCGGCCATGATCTCGCGGTAATCAATGTCATGATCCATCATACCCTCTTTGACGTCGATATCCGCATTGCGAGTTACACGAAAAAGGCATTTTTCCTGAATGGTTTCCTTGCCGAAGATCATGGAGGCGTAATGCAGCACCAGCTCTTCCACCAGAGCAAACAGAGTCCGGCCATCTTTCTTAACAATGTGCATCCGCTCCATCTGGCTGGAAATGGGCACGATGCCAAGGCTCTGCTCATTGGAGTGCTTCTCCTTGAGCAGAACGCCCAGATAGATCTCTTTATTGCGCAGGAACGGGAACGGGTGGCGGTTATCGACCACCTGCGGGCTCAGAATCGGAAACAGCTCGCTCTGGAAATACTTTTTCCAGAAATGCTCTTCTTCCTTGCTCAGGTGGTCAAAATCCACTTTCTGGTAGCCGCAGGCCGCCAGATTTTCCAGTGCGCGGGCATAGTATTTATCGCAGTCTTCCTGCAGCTGGGCCGTTTTGGGCATAATGGCCGTCAGTTGCTCCTCGGAGGTCATATTCGTCTTGTTTTCCCGCTTTTCCTTTTTGCCTCGCATCAGGTTGGCCCGCTCCTGCAGAGAGCCGACGCGCACCATGAAAAACTCATCCAGGTTGGAGCCGTAAATGGCCAAAAACTTTACCTGCTCGGCCAGCGGGACATTTTTATCCTTGCCAAGGACCAGGACCCGGCGGTTAAAATCCAACCAGCTCAGTTCCCGGTTGATAAAGATGTTCTCCTCATTCATGTTGTTTCCCCTTTTCTCCAGCAGCGGCGGCTGCCGTTATCAACTAACATATGCAAGGTTTTGCCAGGACTCCACGATCCGGGAGGTAATCCCCGGAACATAGACCGCATCTTCCACATGCCGGAATGCACCGTTCTGCCGCCGGTAGTCCAGGATCGCCCGCGCCTTTTTCTCCCCGATGCCGGGCAGAGTGCAGAGCGCGTCCAGCCCGGCTGTATTCAGATCGACCCGGGCGGCCTGGATCATCGGTTCGGGCTTGGCTGTTTGCCCTGTGTGCCCCTTGAGCGGGACTGCAAACCAGAACACCAGTGCGGCACAGGCCGCCGCGGTAAGAAGCGTGAGCAAAACAAAGCGCTTTTCTTTCTGTGTGGAAGTGTGTTCTTTCATTGTAGTATAAACCTCCCAAAAAAGAAAGTCCCCTGCGGAAAATTTGCAGGAGACTTTACTTGAATTTTACGCCGTTGCCTCTGCGCCACGCACAAGATTGTACAGATATTCTGCTGCCGCACCCGTATCATGGTCTGTCAGCGTCGTCTGCGCTGCCGCAAGGCGCAGTTCTGCCGCAGCGTCAGCCGGGACCACACTGTGGCCCGCAAGATGCATCAGCTCCAGCATCTGGGTGCAGTTGGCTACGACGGTCAATTCCTCAGCTGCACAGCCAACAGGCGGGCAGACCGCATTGAACATTGCCGTCCCCGAAACAGCACCCGGAGTCAACACCAGCAGATCCGGCGCGACACGCTCCGCCAGCAGAGAATCGGCTGCCTCCCCCAGTGCCTTATCCAGCAAAGGAACCAGCGGCATCTGCTTTTTGTCCTGATAGAGCAGGATGCGCAGCACATCCTCGCCCCGCACATCGGCAGCGCTGCTGAGGACATAGGGCGTCCACTCCTGCTGCAGGTGAGCTTCCAGCGCCTCGCTCATCCGCAGCACACGGGTAGAACCGTCTGTCATCTGCAGTGCGATGCCAAGGCCCACGGCTGAGGGCAGCTTCTGCAACACGGCTTCTTCCCGTCCGGCAAAGCTGCACAGTGGCTGCCCGGTGCCCGTGGCAAACTGGTAGGCCAGTGTACCACCGCAGACCAGTGCCGGTGCAGCCAGGCGCACACTGCCCAGAATGGTGCGTACCGCCTTGGGCGAGCGCTGCGAAAAGACCGTCAGCCGACCGCCGCGGCTGCTGAACAGCTGCATTACATCCCGGAGCACCTGGGGCAGGTTGCCGTCTGTTCCCAACAGAAGATGGTCGAGGTCACAGAGCACGAGGGATGTCTTTAACGTGTTATTCATGCTTTCCCCTCCTGAGCGTTGCAATAAAATGGGTAAAATATTCCGGCAGCTCAGAGTCAAACCGCAGCTGCTCCCCGGTAATGGGGTGAATAAAGCCCAGCGTTTTGGCATGCAGGCACTGGCCATGGAGGCTGGTGATGCAGTTGTGCGGCCCATAGACCGGGTCGCCTGCCACCGGATGATGGATGGAGGCCATGTGCACACGAATCTGATGGGTTCGGCCGGTTTTCAGGCGGCACTCCAGCATGGTAAACTCACCAAAGCGCTCCAATACCCGATAGCCCGTGTAGGCATACTTGGTGTGAGGCTCACTGGCCGGGTAAACCGCCATTTTTTTGCGATCCGTCTTGCTGCGGCCAAGGTTCGTTTCCACAAAGCCTTCGTCCTGTGCAAAGCCGCCGTAAACAATGGTATTGTAGGCTCGTTCCACACTGTGGACCGCCATCTGCTGCGAGAGGCCGATGTGCGTGGCATCGTCTTTGGCCACCACCAGCAGGCCGCTGGTGTCCTTATCAATGCGGTGGACGATGCCGGGCCGAATCTCACCGCCAATGCCGGAAAGACTGCCCTTGCAGTGCCACAGCAGGGCGTTGACCAGTGTCCCGTCCGGGTTGCCGGGGGCTGGGTGAACGACCATTCCTTTGGGCTTATTGACCACCAACAGGTGCTCGTCTTCATAGACGATATCCAGCGGGATATCCTGCGGCACTGCCTCAATGGGCTTTGCATCCGGGATCTCCAGCAAAATGGTATCGCCTGCTTTCAGCTTGAGGCTTTTGGCGATCTGTTTTCCGTTGCAGAGCACATGGCCCTCTGCTACAAGAGCCTGCAAAGCACTGCGGGAAAGGCCGGTATCCTCGCCGCTCAGAAAGCGGTCAATGCGCTGCCCGGCGGCTTCCGCCTCTACCATAAACTCACGCTGTTCCATCGGTCAGGACTCCTTTTGCTCCTGGACTTCTTCCAGGAAGATGACCAGCACCCACAGGGCCACACCCACACAGACACAGATGTCCGCAAAATTGAAGACGGCAAACCGCATGAACAGCACGTTGATATAGTCCACCACCTCACCGTTGAGCACACGGTCAATCAAGTTTCCGATCCCGCCGCCCAGCACGAGGATGAGGGCCGCCTGCTGCAGGTACTTGCCACGGCTGCGGAAAAACAGCCAGTAAGCCACCAAAAGCAGTGCTGCACTGGTGGCAACAATGAGAAACAGCTGCTTGCCGCTGAGCAGGCTGAACGCCATGCCCTGGTTGAGCACAAAGCGCAGCTCCACCACATGCGGAATGAGCGGCATGGAGCCTACCGGTTCCAAAACCTGTACCGCCCAGAACTTGATGGCCTGGTCGGCCCCGACCAGTGCGGCCACGCAGAGCAGATTAAAAATGACAAACGCCATAGTTTTCTCCCATGGGCAGCCCTTTGTAAAAGCCGCCCGCGATTTTTACTAAAAAACGGCGCTCCCTTTCGAGCCGGGAGCGCCGCCCTCAAAAACAAGTTTGTTTCTGGTTTGGAAAATTATGCTTCCACAACGCTGGCACAGCGTGCGCACAGGGTGGGATGAGCAGAGTGGCTGCCGATGGTATCAGAGTACTTCCAGCAGCGCTCGCACTTCTCGCCAACAGCGTGAGCAGCAGCAACGCCAAGACCCTCAACGGCAGAGGCAGAACCGCCCTCACCCTTGACCAGCTCCACATGGGAAACGATCATCAGGTCAGCCAGCTCGTCCATGGGGATGCTGTTCAGCAGGTCGTAGACGGCATCGTTGCAGTACAGGGTGACAGCAGCCTCCAGAGAAGCACCAATGGTCTTCTCGGCACGGGCCTGCTCCAGCACTTTCTTGACCTCATCACGCACGGCGATGAGCTGTGCCCACTTGGCCTTGAATGCCTCATCGGCCGCATACTGACCAGCCTTGGGCATATCCTCAAAGACAACGTACTTGTTCATCCCCTCGGTCTTGGGCAGGAAGTCCCAGATCTCCTGGCTGGTGAAGCACAGGATAGGAGCAATGATCTTGTCCAGAGCCACGAGGATCTTGTACATGGCCGTCTGAGCAGCCTGACGAGCCACACCGTTGGTGCAGTACAGACGATCTTTCGTCACATCCAGATAGAAGTTGGACATTGCCACGACGCAGAAGTTGTACACAGCGTGATAGACCTTGTTGAAGTCATACACGGCATAGCCTGCATTGGTGTTAACGATCAGGTCATCCAGAGCAGCCAGTGCCCAGCGGTCGATCTCCTGCAGCTGGTCGTCTGCCACACAATCGGTGTTGGGGTCAAAACCATCCAGATTGCCCAGGATAAAGCGGGCGGTGTTGCGGATCTTACGGTAAGCCTCGCTCAGCTGCTTGAAGATATTCTTACCGGCGCGGACATCGACAGTGTAATCAGAAGAAGCAACCCACAGGCGGATGATATCCGCACCGTAGTCCTTAATGATCTCGCTGGGCTCCACGCCATTACCAGCGCTCTTGTGCATCTGCTTGCCCTGCTCATCCACGACCCAGCCGTGGCACAGAACAGACTTATACGGTGCACAACCCTTGCTTGCCACGCTGGTCAGCAGGCTGGACTGGAACCAGCCGCGGAACTGATCGCCGCCCTCCATATACATGTCAGCGGGGAAATGCAGCTCGGGGCGCTCTTCCAAAACAGCTGCATGGGTAGAACCGGAATCGAACCAGACATCCATGATGTCGGTGTCCTTGGTCCACTCGGAAGCGCCGCACTTCTCACAGACCTCGCCTGCGGGGATGATCTTCTCGGCGTCGTACTTATACCAGGCGTCCGAGCCCTCCTTGCGGAACAGATCGCTGACTGCCTTGATGGTGGCATCGGTGATGTGGTAGGTGCCGCACTTCTTGCAATAGAATGCGGGGATGGGCACACCCCAGGTACGCTGACGGCTGATGCACCAGTCGTTGCGGTCACGTACCATGCCTTTCATGCGGTCATGGCCCCAATCCGGCATCCAGGTCACGGTGTCGATGGCCTTGTAGACATCCTCACGGAACTTGGAGATGGAGCAGAACCACTGCTCGGTAGCACGGAAGATGATGGGGTTGTGGCAGCGCCAGCAGTGCGGGTACTGATGCTTGATGTGCACCTGACCCATAACAGCACCGGAGGCGGTCAGATCAGCCAGGATGGTCTTGTTGGCTGCCCAGACGCGCTGGCCTGCATACTTGCCAGCCAGCTCGGTCAGATAGCCGCCATCGTCCACGGGGACGGTGATGGGCACCTGGGGGTACTTCTGGCAGACGTTAAAGTCATCGACGCCGTGGCCGCCGGCGGTGTGGACACAGCCAGAGCCGCTCTCCAGAGTGACATGGTCGCCCAGGATGACCCAGCCCTCCTTGGGCAGGTAGACGTGGTTATAGCGCATGAGCTCGAACTCAGCACCGCTGACGGGCTCGCCGACCACTTCATACTCGGTGATGTGGCAGGCATCCATCACGCTCTTGACCAGCTCGGTGGCCATGATGTGGTACTCGTCGCCGATCTTGACGAACGAATACTCAAACTGGCCGTTGAGGCAGATGGCCTCGTTGGCGGGCAGGGTCCAGGTGGTGGTGGTCCAGATCACGAAGTAGGTCTTATCCATGGGAATGCCGTACTTTGCCAGCACACCGTTGGGGTCCTGAGAGACATGGAAGCGGACGAAGATGGAATCGCAGTCGTCCTCACCGTACTCGATCTCGGCCTCTGCCAGAGCAGTGCGGCAGTCCGGGCACCAGTACACAGGCTTCAGGCCCTTGTAAATGTAGCCTTTCTTGGCCATCTCACCAAAAATCTCGATCTGGCGTGCCTCAAACTCAGGCTTCAGAGTCAGGTAGGGGTGCTCAAAGTCACCAATAACGCCCAGACGCTTGAACTGGTCGCTCATGATGTCGATGTGTTCGGTTGCGAATTTCTCACAGATCTGGCGCAGCTCCAGCTTGGAGATGTCCTTTTTCTTGTCGCCGACAGAAGACAGTGCTTTCAGCTCAATGGGCAGGCCGTGAGTATCAAAACCGGGCACATAAGGAGCCTGGAAGCCCTCCATGTTCTTCTCGCGGATAATGATGTCCTTGATGATCTTGTTCAGGGCAGTACCCATGTGGATATTGCCGTTTGCGTACGGAGGGCCGTCGTGCAGGATGAACTGAGGCTTCCCCTCGTTATGCTTCATCAGGTTGTTGTACAGGTCGTTCTCTTCCCAGTCCTTGAGCATGGCGGGCTCTTTCTTGGGCAGGCCTGCGCGCATCTCAAACAGGGTCTTGGGCAGATTCAAAGTACTGTCGTACTGAGACTTATTCTTTGCCAATGGTTACACACTCCTCTAAATTTTTCCTATTGCACACTTACTCGCTGAACTTTACGCCCTGAAACGCGGCGTAGTCCGGCGCAGTGGGGGCTGCATCTGCAGGGGGCGGGTCAAGCTTGAGCTGACTCTCGTCTTTTTCCCAGAAATCCTCGGATTTCTCCGCATCGCCATCCTCTGCGGCATCATCCGCCTCAGCAGTTTCCGGTGCTTTGGCATCCGCGGCATTGTCCAGCTTCTCATTCAGCTCAGCAGTGGTCTCTTCCACTTCATCTTCCGCTGCGGACTCCTCCGGCTCTTCTGCCGGAGCTTCTTCTTTCTGGAACTCGGGCAGACGGCTCAGCGATTCCACATGGCTGCGGTAAAGGTTGAGCACATCCGACTTGAAGCGGGTCACTTCCAGGCGCACCCGGTCGTACTCCCGCTCCTCGGCCAGCTTTTTCTCGTTTGCCTCGTTGATGATCTCGTCCGCGCGGTCACTGGCTTTCTGCAGCAGCTCGTTGGCATCACGGATGACATCATCACCGCGGAGATTTGCACGGTGCAGGATCTCCTCCGCTTTCTGGTTTGCCTCACGGATGACATTCTCACCCATCCGCTGGGCATTGATCAGAGCGCTCTTCAGCATATCGCCGTCGGCCTCATAATCTTTCATTTTCTGGCGGAGCTTCTGGTTCTCGGCGGTCAGGTCGGCGATCTGCTTGCGCAGCGCCTCGGCCTCGTTTTCGCTCTGAGTCAGCTGTTCCTCCACTTTATCCAGAAAACGGTCCACCTCCTCGGTACGGTAGCCGCGGAGGTTTTTCTCAAATTGCACAGAGCGCACGTCCTGCGGGGTCAGCATAGTGGTTTCCTCCCTTATCTTCATTCATCATCAATACTGGAAATATTCAATGATCAAACGGTCTTTCTTGCTTTTTCCGGGCAATGCCGTCAGCTGAAAGCGGCCCTTGCCGCGCACTGTGAACACATCGTCCTCGTACACCGGGGCATGGACACTCTCGGCAGGCAGATGGTTGATCTCCACCCGTCCGGCCGTGACCAGCTCTGCCGCCATTCCACGGCTGCACCGCAGCATGGCAGCGAGCACCGCGTCCAGCCGCAGGGAAGAGACTGTCGCCGTCTGGCGGGGCCGCTCTGCCTGCGGGAACGCCGGAAGCGTCTCCAGCGGCTGCATTTCTGCCGTCAGGTCGGTGTGGCCCGCCTGACGCAGTTCCTGACAGATCAGCTCCGCGGCAGGCTCCAGCGCAAACACATAGGCCACCCCCAGCTGGTCTTCCGGGAGAACGATGTCTCCCAGCGCCTCCCGGCGCAGCTCCAGACCCATCAGGCTGCCAAGATAATCCTTGTGCACTGGCAGCTGCGCACCGGGCAGAGCCCGGCACTGCAGCCGCACACAACACAATGGGCTCGCAGGGTAACTGTCCACAGGTTCCAGGCAGAGCAGTTTGCGTTCCGCCCCGGGCCACCCGCCGTCAAAACGAATCTCGTCCTCCGGCATGTCGGTGCGGTTGAGCGCGGCCTGCGCCAGCTGCTGCTCCCGGTCGCTCAAAAAGCCGGAGTACCGGGCAATGCCGCGTGAGGAAGCCGTGCGGGCCAAGTCCTCAATGTGCCGCATCAGATACCGTTCTTCATCATTGCGGGCGGGCACAAAACCCCGCACCGCTTTGGGGGCAGGATCAATAGAACGCGCCATTGTTCTCCAGCTCGTCCAGCAGGTCTCCCATAATATCAACATTGTAGGGAGTAATGATGAAAGTGCTGTTTGCAACGCGCTTGATCTGGCCGTTGTTTGCATAGGCTACGCCGGAGAGAAAATCCACCAGACGGCGGGAGACCTCTTTGTTGGTAGACTCCAGGTTGAGCACGACCGTGCGCTTGTTGTTCAGGTGGTCCGCAATGGTGCTTGCATCCTCAAAGCGCTCGGGCTTGACCAGAACGACCTTGAGCTGGGTGGTGGCATGGATGTTGACCACCTTGCCATTCTTCTTGGGGGCAGCGTCTACGTCGCCCTCCTCATCGTCCTCAATGCCGACACCGTTGTTATTGTTTACCATCTGAGGGCCGTCGTCCATGTACTGGTCGTCGTAGTCGTCCTCACTGCCGAAAAGTCCCTTTTTCAGGCTATCCACTAAAGACATAGAACTTGCTCCTTTCATTCGGGCAGCATCCGCTGCCTGGCAACCTTTGCAAGAAGAGTTGCAAATAGCTTTTTCTATTATCGGATTTTTTGCACCAGATGTCAATAACTACAAAAGCTTTCCATCATACAAATTTTGTCCGGAGACGATAATCTCGTCATAAAGACGGACCTGACTGACCGAATTGGCGGTTCCACTGGGCAAAACGAGGATATGATCTCCCTCGGTTACCAGCGGGTGTGCATCGTCCACCGGATCAATTTTGCAGAAACGGGCCAGGTTGCCGTACTTGACATACACACCAGGGATATAATTTTCGCCCTGCGTCTCGGCCTCAGAGCCATCTTCTTTTAAATAATGGACTGCCGCAGCCGGGACCAGAAGCCCGGTGCTCTCCCCCACAATGATCTGCGCATTGGCCTTGTTCAGCCGCAGCACGTCTCCATTGATGACCTCGCAGGTGATCACAAAACGGGTCAGGCCGCTTTCCTCGTCGATGCTCACTTCGGTAACAGAAGCTTTCAGCGGCGTCTCCACCTGGCCGGGGAAACGGATCTGCACCGATTTTTTCAGCGGTTTGCCATCCTGACCCAGCAGTTTCTGCCCCTCTTTGGCGGAGCAGACCCCTGCATACTGCCAGGAAAAGCCCGAGACGATCTTGCCCACACAACCATCCAGTGCCGTTTCCGGCTCTGACTCTATATAGGCTTTCAGGTCTGTGGCGCTCAGGGCCAGAATGTCTCCTGCCCCGGCGTTGAGGCGGCCAGAGCTTGCGCTGCGGATAAAGTATCCGGTCTGCGGGGCTGTGATCTGCGTTGGCGTACCCAGCTGCGCCTGCACAGAGGCCTCCTGATCCGCCAGCGCCGCGATCTGCCCCGAGAAATCCGTCACCTCCCCGGTGATGACCCAGAGCTTATTTTGCGCCAGCAGATACTCCTCTGTACCTTTTTCCGTTTCATCATACTCCCCGCTGTCCAGTGCGTCCATCAGGTCATACAGGGCGGAGGAACGCTCTTTCCGCATGGTGTCCAGCTGGGTTGCGGAAACATTCTGCGATTTTTGCAGCAGGTCGATCTGGTCGCCCAGCTGGGTGAGCTGCTGGCGGAGCGCCGCCTGGGAAGCATCGCTGTAAACTTCTGCCACAGCGGTGCCCGCCGAAACACGTTCTCCATCGGCTGCCAGATACCCGAGCGTCCCACCACCTGCCACATAGCTCTCGTTGAACAGCAGCACGCCCTCGGCATCCACTGTATCCGAGACCGTCGCCAGCATAGCCGTTTCATAAGTATTTGGTGGGAAGAGAATGTGCATCGTCTGGTACCCGACATACAGCCCTGCCAGCAGCAGAAATACAATGGCAATCCCGGCCAGAACGGTCAGCGCACGGGGGGCGCGGCGAGGTGTTTCCGGCGTATCGCTCATAATGCTCATCCTTTCGCTAAAAAGTCTTGGGTCAGGCGAACCGCCTGTTCCGTCACATCCGGAGCAGCGGCATCCAGCCAGACCACGCCGTCCATATGACGGAACCAGGTCAACTGGCGTTTTGCGTAGTTGCGGGAAGCCTGTTTCAGCTTCTCCACACAATCTTCAAGCGCTGCATTCCCCTCAAAGTACGGGAAGAATTCCTTATATCCGATGGCCTGTGCCGCCGTTTTAAAGCGTTCCCGGTTCTGGTAGACCAGCTCCGCTTCCGGCAGCAGACCATTTTCCATCATCTTATCCACCCGCAGGTCAATGCGGCGGTAAAGCTGTGCCCGCTCCGGGAAATCCAGTCCCAATACCAGCGAACGATAAGGCCGCTCTGTGGGGAGAGATTCCGCTTTCTGCTCGCTGAGGCGTTTCCCGGTCGCACGGTAGTGTTCCAGGGCCCGCAGCACCCGCACCTGATTGTTCGGGTGGATGGCAGCAGCCGCTTCCGGGTCCACAGCCTGCAATTGGGCGTACATGGCTTCCGGGCCTTTTTCGGCCAGCTCTGCCGCCAGCTGTTCCCGCAGGCCGTCCGGTGCTTTTTCTTTTGTAAAGCGGACTCCATACAAAAAGCTCTGGACATAAAGGCCGGTACCGCCCACCAGAATGGGCAGCGTATTCCGGGTAAAGAGTTCCTGTTCCAGCTCTCCGGCCATTGCGCAGAAATCCGCCACACTGAACAACTGATCCGGTGTCCGGATATCCACCCCGTGGTGCGGGATGCCGTGGGTCTCTTCCGGCGTCACCTTGGCCGTACCCACATCCAGCCCTTTATAGATCTGCATGGAGTCTGCGCTGATGACTTCGCCGCTAATGCGCTCCGCCAATGCGACGCCCAGTGCAGTTTTTCCGGTGGCGGTCGGCCCTACAACAGCCAGCACCGGATGTCTGGTTTTATCATTACACAATGCGGCCAAACTGCTTTTCCAGCTCCTTCCGGGTCAATTTGAGGACGCAGGGGCGCCCATGGGGGCAGAACGGCGGCACTTCACCCGAGAGGATCTTCTCAGCCAGTGCCATCAGTTCCTGCGGGGAGGTCTTATCCCCCGCCTTGATGGCCGCGCGACAGGAAATGGAGTGCAGCACCCATTCAGTCTTCTCATTCAATGCATCACGGCTGCCTCTGGCAAGCTTTGCGGCCAGTTCCACCAGCAGGTCTTCCGCATTGCTCTGCTCCACGTCAGCAGGGACAGAGCGGAGGAACACGCTGTTGCCGCCAAAATCATCCATTTCAAGGCCGGCACTCTCCAACAACGGGAGATTGTTGAGCAATGCCGTCTTCTCCTCAGCCGAAAGCTCTACCACGACCGGTTCCAGCAGCAGCTGACTGGGGACATCGCCATAATCGGCGGCCAGCTTTTCAAACAGCTGGCGCTCGTGGGCAGCATGCTTATCAATAATGCAGATCTCATCCCCACGCTCTGCGAGGATATAAGTTTTAAAGAGTTCTCCTACATACCGCAGCGGCTCCGGGCCGTCCTGTACGTCAAATCCCATCTGCTCCGGTGTGCCTGGCAGGCCGCCCGCAAAGCCGCTGGAAACCGACTTCTGCGGTTTTGCGGGCGGTGCCGGATTCCAAGCCGCCATATGGTCCTTACCGGAAGTCTGTTCATCTCCCTCCGGCTCCACATCCAGCTGTGCTTCGTTAGCGGCCGCACGGAATGTAGGCGGCTCCAGGGCCTCCCGCTCGGTCTCCGCCAGCTGTTCTGCATCCGGTTCTTCTGTTGAAGTTCCTTCTTCAGGCTCTGGGCTGTGCAGGCTCACGCCCTGTTGGAGCGGCGTATCCGATGCAACCGTTGTCCAGCTGTGTTCCGGTTCTTCTTTGCCCGTTTCTCCGGCCGAAAGCTCTGTTTCTGTTTTTTGAAAAGCTGCCGTTTGCCCTGCAGAAGCAGTCGGCATTGCCTGGATAGAAAGAACCACCGGTTTTGCAGGCTGTGCAGTGTGATGCGGGAGCGTTCCGGGCGCTGCCTGGCCCGATAAAATCGCAGAAAGTCCTGTAAAGCTGTTTTTCTTTACAGTATTTTCTTCTATCATATCGTTCGATTCTTCGCTCTTGGATTTTTCATTGTTTTTCGGTTCATCAAAAGTGAAAAGCCGTTCGCCCGTTCCAGGCTGGCTCAGAGAGAGCTTGACAGCATGGTAAACGAGGTCAAAGATATCATTTTCACGGGCAAAGCGGACCTCGATCTTCGCCGGGTGAACGTTGACGTCCACAAGATCCGCAGGCATTTCCAGAAGCAAGATTCCTCCAGGAAATTTTCCCTGCATCATAGTGCCCTTATAGGCCATTTCCATACCCGCCATCATGGTGCGGTTACGGACATAGCGGCCATTGATGTAAAAATACTGCATACTCCGGCTGGCCCTGCAGCTCTTGGGCTGAGTGATGAGGCCTCGAACCCGGTAGACACCCTCCTGGTTATCCACTTCCACAAGGTCACGGCTGAATTCCCGGCCCAGAACCGCGTAAGCGGCACTGCGCAGCTGCCCATCGCCGGGGGTGACGTACTGCAGTTTGCCCTCACGGACAAATTTGAAGCTGACTTCCGGGTGGCTCAGAGCCACATGCGCCACGATATCGGCCACAAAGGTACCCTCGCTGGAATCTTTTTTCAGGAACTTCATCCGGGCTGGCGTGTTATAAAACAGGTCCCGTACCCGGATGGTGGTACCCACACCGCGGGCACCCGGCTCCATGGGCTGCTCTTCCCCGCCCTCAATATGGTAGACGGAAGCGCACTCCGCATCCGCCGTCCGGGTCAGCACCTCCACACGGGCCACACTGGCAATGGAAGCCAGCGCCTCGCCGCGAAAGCCCAGCGTATGGATGTGGGTCAGGTCATCTTCGGTCCGGATTTTACTGGTTGCGTGCCGGATGAAAGCTGTGGGGATATATTTCGCTTCAATGCCGGAGCCATTATCGCTGATCTCAATGAGGCGAATGCCGCCCGATTCGATCGTGACGGTCACTTGCGTGGAACCGGCATCAATGGCGTTTTCCAGCAGCTCTTTCACAACAGAGGCCGGGCGCTCGACCACTTCACCTGCCGCGATCAGTTCAGCCGTGTGTTTGTCCAAAACTCGAATTTCTGCCATCGAATTTTCCCTCCTTTACCCGTTGATTCGTTCTTCCGGTCAGCTGTTCAGGCTGCCTTTCAGGGTCTTTTTCAGCTCATACAGGAAATTCAGTGCCTCGATCGGCGTCAGTGTTTCCACATCCAGCGCTTCCAGCTGCTCCATCATCTCGCTGGGCACCGCAGGCGAGGCATATTCCTGCAGGGCATCAAAATCCATCTGCTCTACTTTGTTCTTGGGTGCGCTGGCTTCCAGTGCGCGCAGCACCTCATGGGCCCGGCGGGTCACACTGCCGGGCAGGCCAGCCAGCTTTGCCACCTCAATGCCATAGCTGTCGTCAGCCGGGCCGCGAATAATGCGGCGCAGGAATGTGATATCTTCTCCCCGCTTTTTGACGGCGATGTTATAGTTTTTCACGCCTGCAATGGTGCCCTCCAGATCCGTCAGCTCATGGTAATGGGTCGCAAACAGAGTCTTGCAGCCCAGCCCCTTGCCGGGATCGGAGATGTGCTCCACCACAGCACGGGCAATGCTCATGCCATCAAACGTGGAAGTGCCGCGCCCGATCTCATCCAACACCACAAGGCTCTTGGAAGTGGCATTTTTCAAAATTTCAGCCACCTCGGTCATCTCCACCATAAAGGTAGACTGGCCTGCCGAGAGGTCGTCCGAGGCACCAATGCGGGTAAAAATAGCATCCACCACGCCCACATGGCACTCTGCCGCCGGGACAAACGAGCCAATCTGTGCCATCAGGGCAATCAGTGCGTTCTGGCGCATGTAAGTGGATTTACCTGCCATATTGGGGCCGGTAATGATGAGGCAGCGGTCTTCCCCGCAATTGAGGGTGGTATCATTGGGCACAAACAGGCTGCCTTTGAGCACCTGTTCCACCACCGGGTGGCGGCCCTCCACAATGTACAGCTCATCGCTATCGTCTACAACAGGGCGGCAGTAGTTGTTTTCAGCCGCTACCTGTGCCAGTGCTGCCAGCACATCCAACTCTGCCACTGCATTGGCCGTGCGCTGGATGCGGTCCAGCTGGCCGCCAATGGTTTCCAGCAGCTCACTGAACAGCCGGTGCTCCAGCGCAATCAACCGCTCGTGGGCGCCCAGAATTTTACTTTCCAGTTCCTTGAGTTCCTGCGTGATGTAGCGCTCGCCGCTGGTGAGGGTCTGTTTGCGGATATACGTTTCCGGCACCATGCTCTTATAAGAGTTGCTCACCTCAATGAAGTAACCAAACACATGGTTATAGCCGATCTTCAGCTTGGGGATACCGGTCTCCTGCCGCAGGCGGGTCTCCAGCTGGGCCAGGACGCCCTTGGTATTATCCCGGATGGAACGCAGCTCGTCCACTTCCGGGTGGTAGCCCTTGGCAATGACACCGCCATCCTTGAGGGTCGAGGGGGCTTCCGGGTCCACGGCTGCATAAATTTTCTGCTTGATATCGTCCAGTGCATCAATTTGTGCGGACAGCTCTGCCAGCTCCGGACAGTTGCAGCTCTCCGCCTGCTGCTTGAGGCTGGGCAGGCGGTCACAGGTCTGCGCCATCGCGTAGATCTCTTTGGGGGTGGCAGAGCCATAGACCGTGCGGGTCATCAGGCGCTCCAGGTCCGAAATATAGTGCAGCTCTTCGATCAGATCGCCACGCTGCACCGTCTGGTGCACCAGACTCTCCACCGCATTCAGGCGGCGGTTGATCGCCGCACTGGACACCAACGGCTGCTCGATCCAACTGCGGAGCATCCGTTTGCCCATGGCAGTGCTGGTTTTATCCAGCACCCAAAGCAGTGTTCCCCGCTTTTCACGGCCGCGCAGCGTCTCCGTCAGTTCGAGATTTGCCCGGGTGACCGGGGAAAGACGCATAAACTGTGCCTCATTGTAGCTGATGACGGTTTTCAGACGCTCCACGCCTTTGATCTGGGTATCATGGAGATATTCCAGCAGTGCCGCCATGGCAAAGCGAACCAAACCTTTCGGGGCAATGCCCGTCTGCGCCGCCCAATCACGGCCAAACTGATTTTCCAGTGCAATGGAGACAAGACCCGGTGCGTAGCGTTCCTCTTCCACCAGTTCCACGGAGCAGGTCATATTTTTCTTGATGTAGGTTGTGATCTCACGGCAGTCCAGCAGCCCCGGGTTCATCAGTACTTCGCTCGGGTGATAACGGCAGAGCTCCGTAATAACAGCCGGGGCAATTTTGCTCTGCTTGAGCTCGGTGATGTGGGCCGTACCGGTAGAAACATCCGCAAAGCAGAGGCCAGCCGCACCATCTTTGAGGAAGATGCTGGCAATGTAGTTGTTGCGGTCGTCCTGCAGCATACTGCTCTCAATGACCGTTCCAGGTGTAACCACCCGGATAATATCACGTTTGACAAGACCTTTTGCCTTGGCCGGGTCTTCCACCTGCTCACAGATGGCGACTTTGTAACCCTTGGCAATGAGGCGGGCCACATAGCCCTCATAGCTGTGGAATGGCACGCCGCACATGGGGGCACGCTCCTCCAGACCGCACTGCTTGCCCGTCAGGGTCAAGTCCAGCTCTTTGGAGGCTGTCAGTGCATCGTCAAAAAACATCTCGTAAAAATCGCCGATGCGGTAAAAAAGAATCTCGTCTTTGTGCTGCTTTTTGATTTCAAGGTATTGCTGCATCATGGGCGAAAGCTCCGCCATGGCCGTTCACCGTCCTCCCCGTTTTCTGCATTGCCTGCTGCAATCTCGCCCGGTTTGTGGGCAAAAACCGCCTTTTGCAAGCAAAACGCGGCCTGCAAAGCACAGCCGCGTTTCTGATTTTATCGTTCCGCCTTAGTGGCAGCCGCCGCAGGTGGAGCAGCTGCCCGTGCAGGATGTAGAGGGCTCCTGCACCGTCATGGGGTCGCCGCCGTTCATGGCAGTGTTGATGATCGCGTCGATGTAGTTGACGAGGTTTTCGCAATCACGCTTGGCCTCATTGTAAGCCACCATCCCCTCATCGGCCATGATCTTGCCGTACAGGTCGTTGACTTTCTCATTGAGCTCTGCAATGCGGGCATCGTTGCGCTCGCTCTTTCCGATCTCATTGTTCAGATCCATCCGGGCGAGGTTGAACTCCCCGATCATGTTCTGGAGTTCTTCATCCTTATCGTTTGCTTTCCGGGCCTGGTCGAGAACCAGGTAACGGGGGTCGGTCTGAAGTGCCATCGCAGCACGCTTGAAAAGATCAATGCAATCCATTGTAAAAATCTCCTTATTTAAAAATATGATGGAATGTACGTTATTGGGCCAGCTCACCCAGCAGAACAGTGGCCCGGGCACCCGTCAGGTGCACCATGGCATAACTGCCCATGAGGCTGTCGTCCGCGGCAAACTCGACGGTCAGGTTGTTGTCCAGGCGGCCGGAGAGAGTCCCCTCCGCACGGCCATAGCCCTCGACCAGCACCCGGACGGTCTGCCCGACCTGTGCTTTGACCAACGCCATTGCGATCTCGTCCTGCACGGCCAGCAGGCGGCTCATCCGATCCGTCTTCTCCTTGCGGGGGGTCGGGTCCGGCATTTCCGCCGCTTTCGTGCCCGTGCGCTTGGAATAGATGAACGTGAACAGCTGCATGTAGCCAACCTTGCGGATGAGGCTCAGCGTCTGCTGGAAATCTTCTTCTGTCTCACCAGGGAAACCGATGATAATGTCGCTGGAGAACGTGATGCCGGGCACCTTTTTGCGGGCATACTCGATGAGCTCCAGATAATGCTCAATGGTATAGTGGCGATTCATCTGCACCAGCAGCCGATCCGAACCACACTGCACCGGAAGATGCAGGTGCTTGCAGATCTTGGGCTGTGCCGCAATCGTGTCAATGAGCTTGAAGCTGGCATCTTTCGGGTGGCTGGTCATGAACCGGATGTGATAATCACCCGGCACCGTGCAGAGCAGGTTGAGCAGATCGGAGAAATCGATTTTCTCCTCCAGACCCTTGCCGTAGCTGTTCACGTTCTGCCCCAGCAGGGTGATCTCCTTATAACCTGCCTCCACAAGGCCCTTGAATTCCGCAAGGATATCGCCGGGCTTGCGGCTTTTTTCGCGGCCGCGCACATAGGGCACGATGCAGTAGGTGCAGAAATTATCGCAGCCATACATGATGGGCAGCCAGGCACGGAACTCGCTCTCACGCCGGATGGGGATGTTCTCCACAATGACCGGGCGCTGTGCCGGTTCCAGCAGCACACGCTTGTGCTTTTGCAGCTTCTGGGCCACCAGCTGAGGCAGCGTATCAATGCCATCCACACCAAACACAAGATCTACATAGGGGTAGCTCTGGCGCAGCTTTTCCACCACATGCTTCTGGTTGGCCATACAGCCGCAGAGGCCGATGATGAGACCGGGCTTTTTTTCTTTCAGGCCCTTGAGGGCACCCACGTTGCCGAACACTCGCTGCTCGGCGTGTTCCCGTACCGCGCAGGTGTTGAAGAGGATGAGGTCTGCATCCTCGGGTTTCTCACACAGGCCGTAGCCGATATCCACCAGCACGCCCTTGATGCGCTCACCGTCGTTGACATTCTGCTGGCAGCCGTAACTGTGAACAAATGCCAGCGGCGGCGTATCGTATGCCTGCCGGACAAGCTCTGCGGCGGCAGTGTTATGTTCAAATGCTAGATATTCCAATCGTACCATCCTTATCCGCGGCCGCTTTGAAAGGCTGTACCGCGGTTTCTCTTTTTATTTTCTGAAAAGCTCTTTTTAGTATACCCTGTTTGCCTGCAGAGGGCAAGAGGAAACGCACAACTTTTTGCGTCGGATTGCCCTTACTGTGCCGCCTGTTTCTTCAAGCACTCCTCACAGACGCCGAACAGCACCACGGCACAGTCCTGCACGGCACCTTTCTGGTTCTTGACCAGCTTCATCACCTGTTTTTCATCCACATCCGCATCGACCACGCCGCCGCAGACCGTGCAGTACATGTGGCTGTGCCAGCACAGCGTGTGGTCAAAGCGGTCCGCCTTGCCCGGGATGCACACCCGGCGCACCCGCCCGGCATCCACAAGACTGTTCAGGTTGCGGTATACTGTGCCAAGGCTCAGGCCCGGGCACTCCTTAATGGCTTCATCGTAAATTTCTTCCGCAGTGGGGTGGTCGCACAACTGCTCCACTTTCTGCAGCACCAGTTCACGCTGTTTTGAGTATCGCATGTTCTTCTCTCCTTCGCTGCTTCCTTGTTTCAAATATTCTTTTCACCTTTGATCTTTGCCCAGTAGGCACGGGCCGCCTGCTCTGTTTTGTTATCGCCAAAGGTATAGTATTTGACGTCCTTGATGGCATCCGGCAGGTACTGTTGCTCCACCCAGTGGTTTTCATAGTCGTGTGCATATTTGTAATTCTGCCCTTTTACCAGCGCGTCCTCGCCATCATAATGTTTATTTTGCAATTGGCGCGGGATGGGCCCGGTCCGCCCGGCCTGTACATCCGCAAGCGCCGCATGGATGGCATTGTGTGCGCTGTTGGATTTTGGGCTGGTGGCCACCAGAACCACCGCATCGGCCAGTGGGAGACAGGCTTCCGGCAGGCCCACCGCATTGGCGATATCTACAGCCGCCTTGACGATGGGAATGATCTGCGGGTAGGCAAGGCCTACATCCTCACAGGCACAGACCATGAGCCGACGGCAGGCCGAGGGCAGATCCCCAGCTTCCAGAAGCCTCGCCAGATAATGGAGCGCCGCGTCCGGGTCGGAACCACGCATGGATTTCTGGTAAGCAGATACGATGTCGTAGTGGTCATCGCCGTCCCGGTCGTACCGCATGGCCGTCCGCTTTGTCACCTGCTGGATCATCTCAAGGGTGACGCGCTTGCAGTTTTCTGTAATCGGGGCCGCCGTAACCGCAAAGTCCAAACAGCCCAGCGCCTTGCGCAGGTCGCCGCCCGCACTCTCGGCCAGATACTGGCAGGCATCTTCTTCCAGAATGATATTCTGCCCCTCGGCTTCCGAAAGTTTGGCGATGGCATTGTGCAGCCCGCGCTCCACATCCGCTGCAGACAGCGATTTGAATTCAAATACCGTGCAGCGGGACAGCAGTGCATTATAGATGTAAAAATACGGGTTTTCCGTAGTCGAGGCAATGAGGGTGACTGTGCCGTCTTCAATACATTCCAGCAGGCTCTGCTGCTGCTTTTTGTTCAGGTACTGGATCTCATCCAGATAGAGCAGGATGCCTCCCGCCCCGGCTAGGGTGCCGATGTCTTTCAGCACGGCCTTGATATCCCCCGTCCCGCAGGAAGTACCGTTGAGCTTATGCAGGGTCATGCCGCTGTTCTCAGCGATAATGCGGGCCACCGTGGTTTTGCCCGTGCCGGAGGGGCCATAAAAAATCATGTTGGGAATCTTGCCGCTCTCGATGGTGCGGCGGAAGACTCGGCCCGGAGCCAGAAGATGCTGCTGGCCGCAGACATCAGCCAGAGTTTTGGGGCGCAGACGCTGCGCCAGCGGTTCATTCATTGGTCGTTTCCTCCTTAGGCAGCATCATGCGCCCGCAAGTGATACTTCTTCTTAAATATTATAACGCATTTTTGCACGGAGGACAAGACAATTTCTGAAAATGATTCTCAGATAATCTCCAAAGGATTTACAATCTTTGCAAAACATGTTATCATAAAAGCACATTTTACTGGAATCGAGGGGAGCAACATGCCCAGGAAACCAGCCGCCCCGGAAGACCTTTCTGCCAAGAAAACCCTTGCGCTGGAAGTCATCGCCCGGCTGAAAAAGGAATACCCCGATGCTGCCTGCACGCTGGATTACGACCATGCGTGGCAGCTTCTGGTCAGTGTCCGGCTGGCCGCACAGTGCACCGATGCACGGGTCAACATCGTGGTGGAAGATCTGTTTGCCAAGTACCCCAGCGTCGCCGCACTGGCAGCTGCGGAGCCGGAAGAAATTGAAGCCATCGTCAAGCCCTGCGGCCTAGGCCACTCCAAAGCCCGGGATATCTCTGCCTGTATGCGGATGCTGCGGGACAAATACGACTGTAAAGTCCCCACCACCTTTGAGGAGCTGCTTTCCCTGCCCGGCGTTGGCCGCAAGAGCGCCAACCTTATCATGGGGGATGTCTTCGGCAAGCCCGCCATTGTAACAGACACCCATTGCATCCGGCTGTGCAACAAAATTGGCCTTGTGGATGGCATTAAGGAACCGCAGAAAGTGGAGATGGCCCTGTGGAAGATCATTCCGCCGGAAGAGGGCAGTGATCTGTGCCACCGCTTTGTTATGCATGGCCGGGCCGTCTGCAATGCCCGCAAGCCGGAGTGCGAAAAATGCTGCCTGCGTGATATCTGCCGCTACGCCAGGGAGAATGCGGCAACCTGACGGTTCGCAGCCCCATGATCGTAAGAAAGAAGTGGAAGCTTCATGTTATTTTTAGGAGGCATTACAATGCTTGGTCTTATTTTCAGTCTGCTGATCGGTGCTCTGGCCGGTTACATTGCTGGCCGCATCATGGGCAGTGAGACATCTGCCGTGCGCAACATCGTGCTGGGTATCTTGGGCGGTTTTGTTGGCAACATCCTGTTCAGTCTGATCGGCCTGAGTGCCACGGGCCTTGTGGGCGAGATTCTTGTCTCTGTGGTCGGTGCCTGTGTCTGTATCTGGATCGGCCGCAAACTGTTCCAGTAAGCGTTTGAACACAACGATCAAAAGTACCTCAGCTTTCGTTTCGAAAACTGAGGTATTTTCTTTTGTCAACGACTGTGGAGTGTGCTATAATTATTTTGTGTCTTGGAATAGGAAAGGAGTTTGAAACTCATGGAAACTGCAACCAGACCCTACGCGTTCAGCCGAAAGGTGTTCTGCGAGGGAATGCGCGATGGTGTGCCCATTGCACTGGGTTATTTTGCTGTATCGTTCTCGCTGGGCATTGCCGCCCGGAAAGCGGGTCTGACCCCGGTACAGGGCTTTTTTGCCAGTCTGCTCAACAATGCCTCCGCAGGTGAGTATGCTGCTTTTGCGTTGATCGCCAGCGGGGCCACTTACCTGGAAGTTGCCATCATTACCCTGATCGCCAACGCGCGGTATCTGTTGATGAGCTGTGCACTGGCCCAGCGGTTTGCACCCGGCACGCCGTTTTTCCACCGGCTCATCATTGGTTACGATGTCACGGATGAACTTTTTGGCATCACCATTGCCCGGCCCGGCTGGCTGAACCCGTTTTACACTTATGGTGCCATTGCGCTGGCAGCTCCTGCCTGGGCAGCTGGCACAGCCTGCGGCATCATTGCCGGCAACCTGCTGCCCCTGCGGGCCGTCAGCGCGCTGAGTGTGGCACTCTACGGCATGTTCCTGGCCATCATCATTCCCCCTGCCCGCAAGAGCAAGGTGGTGGCCGCGCTGGTGGCCATCAGTTTTGCACTGAGCTTTGTCTGCACCTATCTGCCGGGCATCTCGGCACTCTCCGATGGCACCCGCACCATTCTGCTCACGGTGGCCATCTCCTGCGCTGCCGCGATTCTCTTCCCGGTTAAGCAAGAGGAGGGCAACCAATGAACAACTGGATCTACATTGCTGTCATGTTTGCAGTGTCTTATGCCATCCGCATCCTGCCGCTGACACTCATCCGCAAGCCGATTGAAAACCAGTTCATTCAGTCGTTCCTGTACTATGTGCCCTATGTCACACTGGCAGTCATGACGTTCCCTGCCATTGTCAACGCCACCCAGAGCCCTCTTGCCGGTGCTGCCGCGTTGGTAGTCGGCATCATTGCCGCCTGGATGGGTGCCGGACTCTTCCCCGTCTCGGTGCTCTGCTGTGCAGTGGTGATGGTGCTGGAGTTCTTCCTTGTCCACTAAAGGGAAACTCTGTATGAGGAAGATTTTGGTAACGGGTGCCGGTGGTTTTGTAGGGGCTCGTATCCTCGACCAGTGGCGTGAGAGGTACGAGCTCTGCGCGTTTCCCCATGGATTTTCCGCCGATTCTGATGAAGCCGCTGTGCGTGCTCTGATTGCCCGGGAAAAGCCGGACGTCATCGTCCATACCGCAGCTCTTTCCAATACAGCCTATTGTGCCAGCCATCCGGAAGAATCACTCCGGGCGAATGTCCTGCTGCCCGAATGGATTGCAAAAGCGGCTGCTGAAACCGGAGCAAAGCTGCTGGCGTTCAGCTCCGATCAGGTATACGCTGGCTGTAAGAGAAGCGGCCCTCTGCCCGAAACGCTTTCTCTTGCCCCGGCCAATGTCTATGGCTGCCACAAGCTGGAAGCCGAGCAGCGGGTGCTTGCCATCACCTCGGACGCCGTATTGCTGCGGGCAGCCTGGATGTATGATTTCCCGGGCTATCGGCTCCCTATCCGGGGCAACCTGCCGCTAAACCTGCTGAGTGCCGCCAAAACAGGCACTGCCTTGCATTTTTCAGAACAGGATTTCCGCGGCGTCAGCTATGTACGGGAAGTCATTGACAAACTCATCCCGGCCATGGAGCTGCCCGGTGGTGTTTACAATTTTGGCAGTGGAAACGACTGCGACATGTTTGAGACTGTTTCCCGCTTCGCCCGGCTTCTGGGGGTGGAAGTCCCGCTTGAAAAAGACCATTGGGAGCGAAACCTTGCCATGAGCGGCGAAAAGTTGAAAGATTTTGGCATCCGGTTTGATTCTACCATTCAGGCATTCCAACAGTGTCTCGATGATTACGGTTTCGGTCATTTTGAATGACAGCGCATAAAAGGCCCTGTTCCAACTACGGAGCAGGGCCTTTTGATTGATTCTCTTATTTCCAGAGCTGCGCAACTACAAGCTCCAGCACACTGCCCGCAATGCAGCGAGCTTTATCCGAGATGAGGAAACAGTTTTCCAGTTCTGTTTTGCGCGGGTCCACATCTGCCACTTTGAAACCCGGAACCACAGGGTAACCGTCCCGCAGCAGGCCGCGCAGGATCCCCGCGATCTGCGTTTTTACAAGCACTTCTTCGCCCGCCGGTGTTTCCACCTTGGCAATGGCCTCCCCGGCCTCGACAAAATCACCGATGGCGTGCAGGTCGCGGAAAATACCCTGTGCCGACGAATGGAGCACCCGCTCGGCGGCATAGCCGCCAATGACACCCGGAACGCCAGTGTTGGGGGTCGCCGCGCCCTCCCGGATGATCCGGCCCAGCTTGTGGCCGCGTTTGGTCTCCACCACCACGTCCACATCCTGCCCGGCTGTAAAGCCCGGGCCAAGGGCAATGGTCAGCGAAGCCATTTCACGGGTAGTGCCAAGGTTTTTCTTGGCGAGAATCGCATCCACTACCACGTCCGGTTTTAAAGTGCGGATGCTCTCCCCTTTGGGGTCGATCAAAACAGGGACCGCATTCTGTGCCCAGACAGCCTCCGCCTCTTCCTGTTTGGAAATGCGGACAGCACGCAGCCCCTCCACCGTCGTCTCGCCCTCGTAAACCGCCTCACAGAGAGAGACCTGCCGACGGATGGCGGCGGGATGCTCGGTTTCCAGTACCAGAACCCGCAGGCCAGCGGACCACAGCCGGTGGATGGTGCCCGTGGCAAGGTCGCCGCCGCCCCGCACGATAATCAGGGAATCTCGTTTCATTTTGCCTCTGTGCCTCCCGCTAAAACCTGTAAGAAAAGTTCCATCGAGCCGCCGCAGGCTGCCAGCGCTTTCTCATCGTCTTCCAGTCCCGTGGCAAACGACGCCAGCTGCTGCGGAGCTTCCGTACCTGCCAGCATTTTTCCTGCCAGCTGCCGGGCACGGTATTCCATAATGCCGCCGCCCACGCTGCCCGCCGTACTGCCATCCGGGAGAATGAGCATCTTGGTGCCCACCTCTCGGGGCATGGAGCCGTGGCGGGAAACGATGGTTGCCAGCACAGCATCCGTTTGCTCCTGACGGCACTGTGCCCAGGCTGCCCGGATTTCTGGCGTAAACCCCTCTGTCAGTTGGCGATGGCTTTTGATCTCCACGATCTGCGCCAAAATGGACAGCGCGATCTCCTGCGCCGTTTTTGCCCCGATGGCAAGGCCGATGGGGGCATGGAGCCGCGCTACCCGTGCCGGGTCCAGGCCTGCCTCTGCCAGCTGGCGGCGCACCAGTTCCGAACGTCCCCGGCTGCCCATCATGCCCACATAGGCCGCCGGTTTTTGCAAGATCTGCTTCAGGCAGGTGACGTCATACGCATGGGCACGGGTCAGCACACAAAAGTATGTCTCTGCACTGCCCGGTATCTGCGCCAGAGATGTTTCAAATGGCGCGCAGAGCACTCGATCCGCCCCTGTTTCCCGCAGTGCATCTGCATATTCCGGACGATCTTCCAGCCCGGTAACGGGCAGATCCAGCAGCTTTGCCAGCCGGACCGCCGCCGCTGCTACATGTCCGCCTCCGCAGATGACCAAACGTGCCCCGGCACCAAAACGCTCGGCAAAAACGCGCGTATCTCCCAGCGTAAACACGCCGGAAGTCGTGCATTTTTTCAATGCAGAAAGATTTTGGGTTAGAAGCGTTTCCGGTGCGGACGTCCATGCCACTTGTCCATCGCAGAGCAGCAATGCGGTCCCCTGTTGCTGGCCCTCCAGAACCGTGGCCAGCAAAAAATCCTGTGCATCTTTTTGGGCGTCGAGCGCATCCAAAAATGTGCGGTGTTCCATCTGGTTTCTCCTTGTGTTTATTGTTCTACCGTTGCAATTGCATCAAAGGCATTTCGGTCAAGCTTTGACTGCCACTGCTGCCAGTCCCCCGGCAGCATCCGCCACGCAAGGCCGCACCCTGCCGAGAGCTCCCGTGGCAGCGGAATCAAACGGCCCGGGATATTGGCTTCCGTGCAGTGCTTTTCCCAAGCCATGGCTTCCACGGTCGCATGGAATGAAAGGACGATATAAGGCCGTTTTGCACGCATCTTATTCCTCCTGCGCCAGCTGGCGGACCGCAGCTGCGGCCTGCAGCACTTCCTGCTCGGTGTTCGTGTGTGAAAAGCTGAACCGCACCACACCCTGCTCTACGGTCCCCAATACCTTGTGCATCAACGGAGCACAGTGCGCACCGGCCCGCACGCAGATGCCGTAATCTTCCCATAGAATGTCTGCCACCCGGGCGGAGTCTTCTCCAGCCAGATTCAGCGAGACAATGGGCGCACGCTCCTGTGCTGCAAAATCGCCATAAAGCGTTACATCGGGCAGGCTGCGCACCTGCTCATAAAACAGGCAGGCCAGCGCGGTTTCCCGGGCATGAAGCAGTTCCACTCCCTGCTCCAGAATCCACCGCACCCCAGCGCCCAGACCCGCAATACCCGGAACGTTGAGCGTCCCGGCTTCCAGCGCCGTTGGCATTTCGGCCGGATGGTTTTCGTCAAAGCTGTGAACCCCGCTTCCGCCCACCACCAGCGGTGCGATCCGCAGCCCCGGGCGGACATAGAAACCGCCCGTACCCTGCGGGCCCAGCAGGCCTTTGTGACCGGTAAAGCAGAGCACGTCCATGCCGAGCGCCTGCACATCAATGGAGTGGACTCCCGCCGTCTGCGCGGCATCTACGATGAACAAGAGTCCATGCCTTTTGGCAAAGGTAGATACCCGCGCCAGATCGGTTCTATTTCCGGTCACATTGGAAGCATGGGTGACTACGATCGCCTTGGTATTGGGGCGCAGCAGCGTTTCCAACTGGTCGCACTGCAGCACACCGCGGGCATCGACTCCCAGAAAGCTTAATTCTGCCCCCTGCTGCCGCAAACGGTACAGCGGGCGGAGGACTGAATTGTGCTCACACACCGTTGTAATGACATGGTCGCCCGGGCGGATCAAACCGTTGATCGCCGTATTGAGGGCCTGCGTCGCATTGGAAGCAAAGGCAATACAGGCGGGACTTTCGGCATGGAATAGTTCTGCCAGTGCCTCCCGCGTTCCATAGACCAGCCGTGCCGCATGGAGAGTCGGCTCGTGTGCTCCGCGGCCCGGGTTGCCCGCTGTCTGCAGAGCTTCCAGCATAGCCTGCCCTACCTGCGGCGGTTTATGAAGAGTCGTCGCGGCATTGTCCAGATAAATCACGGCTTGACCACGTTCCCGGCGCCAAGCATCTTTTCGGCAATGACATACATGTTGGTCACACCGCCCACCGCAAGCTTTTCCGTCAGGCCGTAGAAATTCAGGCAGGTGCCGCAGGTCAGAATCTCCACGCCCTCGGCCTCCAGTGCCTTGAGGTCTTCCAGCATGGGCGAACCCTCACAAGTCAGGTATGCGCCGCCGTTATAGAGCAGTATCGTCTTGGGCAGTTTATCCTGCTGGGTGAGCGAGAACACAAAGGCTTTGAGCAGGGTTTTGCCCAGTTCCTCGGCCCCCTCGCCCATCTGATCCGAGGCGATGACAACCACTGTATCGGTACGGGTATCCGGTGCACAGGCTTCTGTTTTTTCCTCACGCTCCGGTACCGCTTTACCAACCGTAAAGCGGACCGAATACTCCCGTTCTGCCAGCTTCTCAGCACTGTAAACAAGGCCTTTCTGCTGGGCCATTTTGGTCAGGTTCTGGACTGCGATCTCATTATCGACCAGAATTTCCACCTCACCGGCTCCATTCAGCTCTGCAATGGCCTTTTTCGCCTTGACAACGGGCAGCGGGCAGGCATCCCCGCGCGCGTCTACTTTTACCATAAGTGTTCCCCCCTAATATCAGAATATAACCGTGATTTCCGGCTGTTTCTCTTCTTTTTCCAAAATTTTGCCTACAATGGCTGCAGGCAGACCAACCTCTTTCAGTTCAGCTTCCAGTGCATCGGCATCCTGCGGTGCCACAGCCAGCAGCAAACCGCCGGAAGTCTGTGGGTCAAATAAAATTTCTTCCATCGCAAACGGCACATTCTCAAACCGGACAAAGGGCCCGGTGTGATTGCGGTTGCGCTGGCCCGCCGCTGTGTACAGGAAAGCATCGGCCGCTTCCCATGCACCCAGCAAAACCGGGACCCGCCGGGCATCCACCCGGCAGGCAAGTTTCCCGCCCATCATCTCGTGCAGATGGCCGAGGAAGCTGAATCCCGTCACATCTGTCGCGGCATGGACAGCATATTTCCGGCTGATCTGAGCCGCCGTTTTATTCAGTGTCGTCATGGACTGGATCGCCCCTGCCAGATGCTCCGGGGCAGCTTCCCCCACCCGATTGGCGGTACAGATGAGCCCCACGCCCAGTGCTTTGGTCAGGATGAGCTTGTCTCCGGGCCGCCCGGCGTCATTGGCATAGAGGTGGTGCGGATCTACCAGGCCCGTGACCGAGAGGCCGTACTTGACTCCCGTGTCTGCAATGGAATGCCCTCCTGCAAGGATCCCGCCCGCTTCGGCGACTTTTTCCGCACCGCCGCACAGGATCTCTCCCAGAACGTTCAGATCCATGCTCTCCGGGAAACAGACAAGGTTCAGCGCCGTCTTCACTTCGCCGCCCATTGCATAAACATCACTGAGGGCGTTAGCGGCCGCGATCTGCCCGAATGTGTAAGGGTCATCTACCATCGGCGGAAAGAAGTCCACGGTCTGTACCAGTGCGATATCCTCCGTGATTTTATAAACGGCGGCATCGTCCCGGCTGTCGTAGCCGACCAGCAGATTCGGGTCTTTCTCGCCCCGGGGCAGCTTTTCCAGGATACGGCTCAGCACTCCTGCCCCAAGCTTTGCGGTACAGCCGCCGCCTGTACAGAAAACGATCTTCTCTCCGTCTGGCATTTAGGCACGCTCCTTTTCCGAAAATGTTGTCAGTACCACCGAGACGCCATACCGCGCCCGCAGCAGTTCTTTGGTTTTCTCGCCTGCGGCCTGGCGCTGCGGCGTATCGGCCTGGTTGAGTACCGCATAAAAATGGCGCGCTCCAACAGCCTTGCGCCCGCCCTGTTCATCGGCCAGCAGCTTCGCCAGCAATTCCGGCGTCAGGATCGTCTCCGGCGGAACGCCCAGCAATGTGCAGGCCGTTTCCAGCCGGAAGCAGACTTCCTGCAGCGGCTTTCCCACTGCGGAGAGCCCTGCCACTGCCAGCACAATATCACTTTGAGGCAGCAGCACTGGTTCATGAGCCGCCGGGGCCTTGCAGGGCAGATGCTTTGCGCCATCTGCTTCCAGAAAGACCGCGTCTGCCTGCGCCATCCAGCGTTCCAGCTGCGGCGGCTGTGTCAGTTTGTTGTCCGGGGCCGGGGCTCCTGCTACCGCATAGTTGCCACTCGTCCAGAGAGCTGCAAGCTCCGCGTTCGTCCTGGCCAAAAGTGGTTCTTTCGGGCGTTGGATGTGAGTGGTAGTGGAAGCCAGCACCCGCCAGCCTTTGCGGGCACCGTGCGCCGCCATGGCGTGCAGCAGGGTGGTTTTCCCGCCACCGCCCACCAGTGAAACGATATGGCCTTTCTCAGCCAAGAATGGAAATTGTGTTTCGTCCAGCATCTTATTCTTTTTCCGCTGCCGCCATGGCCACCTGCTCCGGTGTAATGGGCAGCTCATAGAAGCGGGTGCCGATGGCGTTGTAAATAGCGTCCGAGATTGCCGGCAGCGGTGTGTTAATGACAACTTCACCGATGGATTTCGCACCAAACGGGCCGTTTGGCTCATAGCTGTTCTCAAACTCCACGTGGATGTGTCCAATATCCACACGGGCCGGGATCTTATACTGGAAGAGCGAATTTTCCATCGGGTATCCCTTGGCATCATAGGTAATGTTCTCGGTCAGGGTCATGCCGATGCCCTGCAGGATACCGCCCTCCGCCTGTACCCGGGTCAGGTTGGGGTTGATGGGCGTGCCGCAGTCCACACAGGCGTCAAATTCCAGAACCTTGACTTCGCCGGTCTCTTTGTCCAGCTCGATTTCCGCAGCACCCACCATGTACGGCGGAGGCGACAGCGGAGAGGTATGGGTCTCGGTAACTTCCAGCGGGACCATGTGGCCGAACTGGGAAGCGCTCACGATCTCCGCCAGCGAAACGCCGCGCTCCGGTGCAGCGTCCACATAGACTTTTCTTCCGTCAAAGGTCACTTCATCCGGGGCACATTCCAACATCTCAGCGCCCAGCTTGCTGATCTGCTCCCGGAGCTTGAGGGCGCATTTTTCCACAGCCTTGCCGGTGACATACGTTGTACTGGAGGCATAGGAACCGGAATCATAAGGTGAAGTATCGGTATCGGCACCAAAAACGGTAATGTCATCCAGCTCACAGTCCAGCACCTCAGCTGCGATCTGTGCCAGCGTGGTGTCACAGCCCGTCCCCATATCGGCTGCACCGATGACGAGGCTGTAGAAGCCCTCGTCGTTGACTTTGAGGGTCGCACTGCCCACATCCATGCCGGAAATACCAGAGCCCTGCATTGCCATGCCCATACCGACGGCACGGACTTTACCGTTGCCCAGGTCGCGGGCCGGGTATTTCTCGTCCCAGCGGATCATCTCATGCACTTTGGCCAGGCAACGGTCCAGCGCGCAACTGGTGTTGGTGGCCCCATAGTACGCGGGCATGTAGTCGCCCTCTTTGACGATGTTCTTTTGGCGGATTTCAAACGGATCCATATGGAGTTTTGCCGCCAGCTCATTGACTGCGGATTCCACCGCAAACAGGCCCTGCGTTGCGCCGTAACCGCGGTAAGCACCCGCCGACATGTGGTTGGTGTAGACCACATCATAGGTAAAGCGGAATGCTTCTGCCTTGGCATAAAGCGGGATGGATTTGTGGCCGGACAGGCCCACCGTGGTGGGGCCGTGCTCGCCGTAAGCGCCCGTATTGGAGAGCGTATGCATATCAATGCCTTTGACGATGCCCTCTTTGGTAGCACCCAGCCGGAGATGGATCTCCATCTCATGGCGGGGCGAAGAAGCGATCTGGCTTTCTACCCGGCTGAAAATGATCTTGGAGGGTTTCTTGGTCTTCCAGGTCACAAAAGCCGGGTAAACCTCGCAGACGTTGGTCTGCTTGGCCCCAAAACCGCCGCCGACGCGGGGTTTGATGACCCGGATCATGGATTTGGGAATATGCAGGGCATTGGCCACATTGCGGCGGGTATGGAAGACGATCTGCGTCGAGCTGAGAATGTTCAGACGTCCATACAAATCAATGGAGCAATACGTGCGGAATGTTTCCATCATGGCCTGCTGGCAGGCCTTGGTATGGTAGGTGTGTTCAATGACGATATCGCTGTTTGCCAGCACAGCTTCAATGTCGCCGTCTCCCTCCTCACCATGGGCACAAAGGTTGCGTTTGTTGTCGGCTCCAACCGGGCAGAGGGCCTCCCAGTTTTCCTCCGGATGGACCAGAACGGGGTTATCTTTGGCCGTGTGGTAATCCAAAACAGCGTCCAGCACCTCGTACTCCACTTTGATGAGCCGGAGGGCCTTGTCCACGCATTTTTCGTCTTTGCCGGCCACAATGGCAACGACATCGCCCACAAAACGGACATGGCGGTCGATGAGCAGGCGGTCACGGGGACTGGCCTCCGGGAACGTCTGGCCTGCCTGGGTATACCGGGGAGCATCCTGCGGGACGTCTTCCCAGGTAAAAATCGCCTCAATGCCCGGCACCTTTTTGGCCACCGCCGTATTGATGGTCTTGACAATCGCGTTGGCGTGGGGCGAGCGGAGCAGCTTGACGATGAGGCAGTTGGCCGGAACGAGATCGTCCATGTAAACTGGCTGGCCCGTTACCAGCTGCATGGCATCTTTTTTGCGGTATGCTTTGCTGACGGTTTTCATTCGGCGGCCTCCTGTTTCTGTTTTTTCCAGGCAAGGAAATTCAAAATACCCCGCAGCTGGCCCTCATAGCCCGAGCAGCGGCAGAGGTTGCCGGAAAGATATTCTTTGATTTCCTCTTCCGTGGGGGATTCTTTTTCCCGGAAAAGGGCGAGGGCGTTCATGATAAAGCCCGGGTTGCAGAAGCCGCACTGCTCTGCGCCCTGGTCCGCAATGAATGCACCAAACTCCGCGGCTTCTTCCTGCAGGCCCTCCAGTGTCGTGACCCGTTTGCCATCGGCACGGGCAGCCAGAACGGAGCAGGAAAGGACGGGCTTGTCCTCCAGGAACACCGTGCACAAACCGCAGTTGGAGGTCTCACAGCCGCGCTTGACACTGGCACAGCCCTGGCTGCGCACAAGATCCAGCAGCAGGGTGTCCGCGGCCACATCGACCGACACCTTGGTGCCGTTTAAGATAAGATTGATCTGCATAATATGGTCGTCTCCTCTCTCAGCCCAGCTGCTTGACGGCGCGCTTGACCAGCACACCTGCCAGATGGTTGCGGTATTCCGCACTGCCGCGCATGTTGCTCTCGGTCTTGATCCTGCTCCGGATGGAGGCAGCAAACCGGGCGCTCGTGAGCTCCGGCGTCTCCCCTGCATCGGCCGGCAGGGTATAGAGCACGGCTTTGCCCGGGCGGGCCCCGATGGCAAAGCGATACTCCCCGGCGGCGTTCTTTGCGGCCGCACAGGTCAGCACCGGAATATCTGTCTGACTATTGCGCACCGACTGGTAGCAGAATTTTGCGTCTTCTTTTGGCACAATGACCCGCACCAGAATATCCCGGTCATAGGGGCGCTGGGCATACTCCGCCAGCGGGACGATGCCGCCTTTATACAGTTCCACCGAAGCATTCAGCGCCAGGAACATGGTAAGAACATCGGAAAAGCCAAAGCGGCTGTAAATGCTGCCGCCCACCGTGGCGAGGTTTCGCAGCTGCACGCCCACGATGTGCCGCACCGATTCCCGCACGGCACCGTCCGTATAGGCAGCGAGGCCGGGGTGCAGCTCCAGCTGGCGCAGCGTGACCATGGCACCAATGGAGAAGCCCTCGTCCGTCTCCTCAATGGTGTCCAGCCCCAAGCCGGACAGATCAATGGCAGTACCAACGTTGATCTTCTCCATCTTGAGCCAGATCATTCCACCCAGAACACGGTTGGGTTTTTTCTGGTTGAGCTGCCATGCTTCTTCCAGGCTCTCGGCTTTTTTATATTCCCGAATCGTCATCATACGCAGTTCCTCTCTTTTTTCGGTGATTACTTTTATTTTAACACAATTTATTTTATAATGCTATTGATAAGACAGCAATTTTGCCGCGATTGTAAGGGAGACTTTTTATGGCAGAAAACAAGACCTTGCCCGTCGGGTGTGTCATCATGGCGTCGGGGCTTTCCACCCGTTTTGGCTCCAACAAGCTGCTGACACCCTTTGGCCCCGGCAGAGAGCCCATGCTCCGCCGCGCTTTTGCCGCTACGGACACGCCGCTTCTGGCTTCACGGGTAGTAGTGGCCCGCTCCCCGGAGGTAGAAACGCTCTGCAGAGAAGTCAGCGTTCCCTGCCTGCTCCACGCTCTGCCAGGCCGGAACGACACGGTGCGGCTGGGACTGGAAGCGCTGCTGGCAGAGCGGCCTGACCTTGCGGGCTGCATGTTCCTGCCCGGAGATCAGCCTCTGCTGCGGCGGGAGAGCGTAGAATCATTGCTCCGCGCCTTTGCAGAGCACCTCCAGACACAAAAAGAAACAGAACGGATGATCTTCCGGCTGGCATATCGGGCCAAAGATGACCCGACACCCCTGGTCGGAAGTCCCGTTCTGTTTGACAGCGGGTATTTCCCCGCCCTGCGCACTCTGCCCGAGGGCAGGGGTGGCAGTTTTCTGCTCCGGCAGTATCCGGAACAGGTACATTGTTTTTATACCGCTCACCACGAAGAGCTGTGGGATGCCGACACCCCGGAAGCCCTGCAGAAACTGGAAGCGATGCTGTAATTATTCCGCTTTGTCGTCTTTCGGCAGCAGCAGGTTGAGCACGATGGCCACAAAAGCTGCCGGGACGATGCCGGACTCACCGCAGATGAGCTGGATGGCCTGCGGGGTGTGTGCCAGAATGCTGGAGTTTGCACCCATGCCATAACCGACGCCCAGAGCCACGGAAACGATGGTCAGGGTGCGCGGGGTCATCTTCTCTTTGGTGATGAGCTGGATACCAGACACCACGATGGAAGAGAACATCATGACAGCCGCACCGCCCAGAACAGCCTGAGGCATAATGGAGACCAGTGCGCCCAGCTTGGGGATGAGGCCGCAGAGGATCAGGAAGACTGCACCGGTAGCCAGTGCACCACGGTTGACCACCTTGGTCATGGCCACCAGACCGACGTTCTGGCTGAACGAGGTGTTGGGCAGCACGCCAAAGCAGGCGGCAAAGGTGGAGCCCAGGCCGTCGCAGATGACACCGCCGGACAGCTCTTTATCGCTGGGCTCGCGGTTCATACCGCCCTCCATCACACCGGAGATATCGCCCACCGTCTCCACAGCGGTGACGATGAACATGACCATCACGGGCAGGATGGCGCGCAGATCAAACACGATCTTAACGGGCACCAGCTTGGGAATGGCAAACCAGCTGGCCTGCGCTACTTTGTCCCAGTTGAGGACCCATGCCTTGGTGAACTCCACGCCGTCAGCGGTGACACCAGTGGTGGGCAGCACAAAGCCCATCATGATGGCAGCAACATAACCCACGATGATGCCGATGAGGATGGAAGAAGAGCTCAGAAAGCCTGTGGTCCAGTGCTTGAGGAACAGGATGACCACCAGCACGAAAATTGCCAGCAGCAGGTTTTCCACAGAGCCAAAGTCCTTTGCACCGTTGCCACCGCCGAACGAGTTGATACCGACGGAGATCAGCGACAGGCCGATGGACAGCACGACCGTGCCGGTAACGACCGAGGGGAACAGCTTGCGCAGAGGCTTGAGGAAGACGCCCAGGACACTCTCAAAGATGCCGCCCAGAATGGACGCGCCCATAATGGCACCATAGGCCGTGACGCCGCCGCCCATGGTAGCCGCCACACTGTTGAACACGCCCAGGAAGCCTGAGCTGGTGCCCATAATGATGGGCACTTTGCCGCCGACGGGGCCCACTGCATACAGCTGAACCAGCGTGACGATGCCGGCCACAAACATGGCGTTCTGCAGCAGGCTGACCTGCAGGTCGGCAAACTCGCCGCCTGCCAGGCCGCAGGCGCTGGTGATGATCAGCAGCGGGGTCAGGTTGCCCACAAACATGGCAAACACATGCTGCAGACCCAGCGGGATGGCGTGCTTGAGGGGCATTTTTGCTTCAAACTGGTAAGCTGCGCTTTCCAGCTCCGTATTTTTTAACATATCCTTGCTCCTTCCCTCTTTTGGGGTTCTCTTTTAACAGACGATTCAAATTATAACAGCGCCAGCGGCACTTTACCAGAGGGTTCCGCAAGTTTTTGTTCCCGTTTCTTTCATAAGTCATACTTAAATCGGGCTTTGTGCAGTTTTTACAGACAAGACTCGGGTTGTTTGGCAAATATTACCCGCCGGGTACCAGCAGTCTGCGAGGCGCTGCAAGGGTCTCTGTGCCCTCGGGCAGGTCATTGGCAGCCAGCATCTGCCCTGGGGAGACGGAGAATCTCCGGGCGATCTCAAACAGCTGCTCCCCTGCCTGTGCATAATAGACCCGCAGCGAGATCTCCGGGTCGGCTGGAGTCAGCGGTTCTCCCAGTGCAATGCTCTCCACGCAGGCTGTTGTGCAGCGCTCCAGGATCGTCCCCTCCACCCGGGCCGTCACCGTTACTTCCAGTGCACCGCCCTGTGCCGTGCATTGCAGATCTTCCACACTCAGCCAGCACTCCGGGTAGAGATCCGCTGTTTCCGGCAGCGTGGTATCCAGCGCAAGATCCATTTCCAACGTTTTTTCATAGCTTTCCAACTCGGCCAGCGTGTTTTCCGCAAAGGCCGTGACGGTTACCCGGGCCGTCAGATTCCAGCGGCCATTCTGGAATGCCAGCTGAGCCGGGCCAAAAGAGGCAAAACAGGCCAGCACCTTTGCCCCGGCATCCGGCAGCGCACCGGAACCTTTGAGGGCAGCAGATGCACTCAGCGGGCAGACGATCCGCTCGGATAAGATGTTCTGCATGGTCTGTGTCGTCTCAAATTTCGTTGAGAACGCGTCGGTCACGCACTGGAGCTGGTAAGGCCGCCAACCCCGCAGCCGGAGCATGGCGGTCACGGTCAGTGTGCCGGGGCCGGAAGTGTCCCCCTCGCCCTGTGCCAGTGTGAACCCTGTGGGCTCCACCACACACAGGCAGCGGCAGTCCTCACTCAGTCCCTCCGCGTCCAGCACCTGGTTGAACGGCAGTGTGATGCTGGTGCTCCGCAGGCTCGTCTCTCCCTCAGCACGCCAGGCACACTGTCCTTTGATTTCTCCCTTGGCAACAGCCTTTCCCCGCAAGACTTTCAGCTCCCGGACCTCTGCCGTGCCGGAGAAGTCCAGAACTGCCGCCGGGGCTGTTTCCAGTGCAAGCTCCCCCTCCACGGTGATCAGCTTTTCCAGCGCAGCGGCACGCCGCACGCCCGTGATGGTGGTAAACTTCTGCTCAATGCCCCCCTCCGAGAGTGCAGTGATGAGCTCTGTTTTGTTCTGCGCATGAACCGATACCACCAGCCCGAACGCGCCCCGTGCCTCGATACGGTGGGGGTTGACCACCCGGCAATTGACATATTCCGTCTGTCCCTCCACCTGTGCCGCCCACGCCGTAAATGGGAATTCCGGCAGCTCCAGCGTTTTGGTAAAGGGCAGCTTCTGCTCGGTCTGGCAGAGGCCCGCGCCGTCCTCGCCCTGATAATAGACCGTACAGCGCAGGTAGCCGTCCAGCGTCAGCCGCCCGGGCTGCAGCTGTTTTTGCAGCACCACCGGCCGCACAAAACACTTGACCAGTTTAAAGACCGGGGGCAGGTAATCGGAAATCAAAATCTCTGTTTCCAACGGGAGCTCCGCCTTGAGGGTGCAGCTGGCACCTGCAGCGGGCAAAGCATCCCGGAAAATCTTCAGTTCCATGCAACGCGCTCCTTTCCTGTCCGCTTGGCACATTTTATGCCCTGTAATGAAACGGTATGCGCAAAAAATCTGCCGGACAGCACACAGCCATCCGGCAGATTTTTGTTACAGGTTCTCTTTGGGGCTCTTTTTGATGCCGAACAACCGGCACAGCAGCCCCCGGAGAAGTTTCGGACTTTTTACCACAACCACCTGCATGGATGCACCCCGCCTTTCACTGGTTTTGCCCCAGTATAGGCGGTTTGCGCACAAAATGTGCAGGCGCTTCAGCAAACAGGACCGTCTGCCAGCGTTTCAACGACCACCAGTGCTCCGGTGCGGGTACTGACGGTGATGCAGTCAGAGCCCTCAGCATATTCATTGCTGACGCCCAGCGGATAGGTTGCTGTCAAGATCGCATCCGTCAGTTCATAGAACGAACCGCTCTCGCACACACCCTCGGCCTTTCCCTCCAACGGGAAGACAGAAAAGAAGAAATAATCTTCCTTGTGGTAGCTGCGGGTCTCACCGGGGAGTACATAGCTGACGCGGCTGCGCTCATCCTGAATGGTGACCCGCACGCCGCGCTGCTCCAGCCCAAGGCCGGTGCAAAGGTTTGCCAGTGTATGCTCCAGCCGCTTGCCGCCCAGAGCACCCAGCAGCAACACCTCCGTAAAGCCTTTTTGAGAGACCAGCTTGGCGGCATACTCGGTATCGGTATCATCCTTGACATGGGGCAGAACAACAATGTCGTCATCCTGCTGCTCCGGGCAGGGAGCCGTATCAAAATCGCCCACTATGATATTGGGCTTGCAGCCCAGCGGAGTGCAATTGCGGTAGCCTGCGTCACAGGCGATGATGAAATCATCCGGGCGCAGCAGCTTTGCCAGTTCCGGCGAAACCGGGCAGGCGGAAAGGATCACACAACGGGACATAAAACTGATTCTTCTTTCTTCCTCGATTCCTGGCTCCCCTGTTAGGGGAGCTCCCGGACGCGCCCCCGTAGGGGGACGGAACGGGTGAGAGGTTTTTAAACTTTGGGCCGCTGCCAGTCTTTGACGTCTTTTACTTCGTCGTACATGGCGCAATAGCTGTCGTACCGGGTCTGGGAGAGTTTCCCCTCGGCCAATGCGGCACGGACGGCGCAGCCTTTTTCTGCACGGTGGGAACAGCCGGTAAACTGGCACTCTCCCAGATAAGGCCCAAACTCCGGGAACGCGTGTTCCAGATTCTCTTTCGGGATAAACCCGGCACGGTTGGCTTCCAGGCTGGCAAAGCCGGGCGTATCGGCAATGCGCCCGCCAAACGCCTCAAAAATGGTCACTTCCCGGGTGGTGTGGCGGCCACGGCCCAGCTTCTGGCTGATGGCACCCGTTTCCCGCTCCACGTCTGGCAGCAACGCATTGAGCAGCGTGGATTTGCCCACGCCGGAGTTTCCGCAGAACGCGCACAGGCGGCCTGTGATCCACTGCTTGACCTCGTCCAGCCCGGCTCCGGTCTCATAATCGATCCGGATGAAAGGCAGGGTGGATTTTTCATAAGCCGAGCGCAGGAACTCTGCTTCGGCCAAGTCGCCTTTGGTACAGACGATGACGGGCTGAACACCTTTATCCACTGCAATGGCCGAGAGTTTATCCAGCACCAGTGTGCTGGGGGTAGGCTGTGTGGTGCTGGCCACCAGGAACAGCACATCCAGATTTGCCACCGGCGGACGGACAAAAACGTTTTTGCGGGGCGCGATCTGTGCAATGACAGCTGCGCCGTTCTCGGTTTCCAGCGTCACTTCGTCGCCTGCCACCGGGGTGATTTTTTGTTTACGGAAGATGCCGCGGGGCTTGCACTCCACGATTCCCTCCGCTGTTTTGACGTAATAGAACCCGCCGATGCCTTTCACGATATAACCGTTCATCTGCGGCCTCCCTTATGACAGCCAGGACTGCCACCAGTCCCCCAGAGTGGCACCGCCAGAGGACGATGCACTCTCGCCGCCCTCCGTGCTGCTGGAAGAAGAAGCGCCGCTGCCCCACAGGCCGCCCCACCAGCTGCCATCACTGCCGCCATCCGAGCTGCTGGGGGCTTCCGGTTCCGGTGCGGGCTCCGGGCCTGCACTGACGACCACACTGACACGGCTGTTCAGCTTGATGGATGCCCCTGCACCGGGGTTCTGGCTGATGATGGTGCCCACGGGCTGGTCACTGTACTCCTCCGACTGACTGCCGAGGCCCAGTTTATTCTGCACCAGCAGGGTGCGGGCATCGTCCACACTCATGCCCACCAGAGAGGGCACCTTGGTGGTGGTGCTCACCTGCGGGCGGCTGACATAGACGACCACCGTAGTCCCGGCGGCCACCTGACTGCCGGCGGCCGGGTCGGTGCGGATGATGGAGCCTGCGGCCACCGATTCATCCACCGCCTGGGTGACCAGAACGGACACGCCCAGATCTTTGAGCTGCTGCTCGCCATCGGCCTGCAGGTAGTTGGTCAGGTCCGGCACCGTGACATACTGGATGCCCAGGCTGACGGTCAGTGTCACGCTCTGGCCCTCGCGGACGGTACGGCCCGCCACGGGAGACTGCTTGTAAACATAGCCTGCGGCGTAGTCGTTGGAATACTCCTGCTCCCAGTTGACGGTGATCTGGCCGGAGGCCACCTGTTGAGAAGCGTTGACTTCATCCTGCGTCATGCCGCTGTAATCGCCCAGAACAACATCGGCTTTCTGGTTCATCAGATTGCTGGAATCGTTGAGGATGCTCCAGCACAAAGCGGCACAGGCCAGCGCAAAGGCCACCGTGATGCCAAACAGCACCGGGAGAAAGGCCGAGCTCCGCTTCTTGCCTTTTTTGCGGGTATTTTTGGCACTGCCGCGGACAGTGCCTGCCTCACGTTTTTGACTCATAGAGGGTGTCACCACCTTTTCAGGAACTTCTTCCGGGAGATACGTGTAGTTGAAGACGATGGCCGGGTTCTCCACATAGGCATTGAGCGCTTCCAGCATCTCCGCCGCGCTGCTGTAGCGGTTGGCTGGCAGCTTTGCCATGGCACGTTCCGTGATCTCCACAAGACCATGCGGCACAGTGGGAGCCAGCTCCTGCAGGGAGCGGGGCTCATCGGTGATCTGCTTCATGGCCACGGCCACTACATCGTCGGCGTCAAAGGGCAGCTTGCCCGAGAGCATCTCGTACATCATGACGCCCACCGAATAAAGATCGCTCTTGCGGTCTGTTTCGTCACCCTTGGCCTGTTCCGGGCTGATATAATGAACACTGCCCATGGCCTTGCCGCCGCCCAGCTGATTTTCGGCCCGGGAAACCCGCGCGATGCCAAAATCCATCATCCGGAGCTGGCCATTGTCCAGCAGCATGATGTTCTGGGGCTTGATGTCCCGGTGCACCACGCCGTTGCGGTGGGCATGGTCAAGAGCCTTTAAGATCTGGGAGATGAAATGCACCGTTTCCCGACTGGTCAGCTTGCCGCCGCGTTCGTTGAGGTACTCCCGCAGCGTCATACCGTCCACATACTCCATCACGATATATTGCAGCGTTTCGCTGACCGAGACATCATACACCTTGACGATGTTGGGATGGTTGAGCAGCGAAATGGCTTTGGATTCATTTTTAAAGCGGCGGACAAGGTCCGGGTCGTGCATCAGCTCCTGGCGCAGGACCTTGACGGCCACCACCGTTCCCACCGGGACAGGGCCGTTTTCCCCCACCACGACTGCCTTATAAACATTTGCCATACCGCCCGTGCCAATGAGCTCCCGGACTGCATACAGGCCGTCCAGCGTCCGGCCAATGAGATTATCCATGGCGTACCTCCAGCGGCTCTACGCCCAGCAGCAGGGCGGTGATATTATCCGGCCCGCCGTTTTCATCGGCGGTATCCACCAGGCGGTCCGGCAGGTCGTAGAACGAGCCCTTGCCCAGCAGCTGCTCGATGTCTTCCCGCGGGACGGCGTTGGTCAGGCCGTCCGAGCAGAGCAGCAGCAGATCCCCGGGCTGCACCTTGACGATGGTGCACTCCGGCTCCAGCCGGTAATCCACGCCAAGAGCCTTGGTAATGATGTTTTTCTGGGGATGGTGCTCGGCCTCTTCCACCGTGATGGTGCCGCAGTCCACCAGCTCCTGCACATAGGAGTGATCGTGGGTGAGCTGAGTGAGCTTGCCATCCCGGTAGAGATAGGCGCGGGAATCCCCCGCATGGCACAGGAATGCCTGCCCGGCCCGCACCAGCGCGCAGACCGCGGTGGTGCCCATGCCGGCAAAGGCTTCCTCGTGCATCGCTTTCTGGAAAATGAAACGGTTGGCACTGATGAGGGCACGCTTTAAAAACGCTTCCTCCTCGCCGGGCATACACTGGGCATACTGCTCCTGAAAGCAGCGCTCAATGACGTTGCATGCGCTTTGCGAAGCTTCGCGTCCGCCCCGTGCACCGCCCATACCGTCGCACACAAGCACCCAAGCCGCATCGCCGGGGAGCTCCCCGGCACGGTAATCGTCCTGGTTTTCCTGGCGGACGCGGCCAACGTCCGTTTTTCCTGCTAGTTTCATAGGTTTCTCCTTATGCTTTCCCATTCATCTCGTCACGGCGGAGCTGCCCGCAGGCGGCGCTGATCTCACTGCCCAAACGGCGGCGGACCGTGGCGTTGACGCCCAGACTTTCCAGCTTCTGCTGGAAACGGCGGACGTTTGCGGCATCGGTGGCGGAGTAGGGGCTGCCGTCCACCGGATTGATGGGGATGAGGTTGACATGGGCTCCCATGCCCCGGATGAGGTTTGCCAGCTGTTTTGCGCAGGCATCGGAATCATTGACGCCCCGCACCATGGAATACTCAAAGCTGACGCGGCGGCCCGTGGTATCCTGATAGCGGCGGACGGCCTGCATCAGCTGCTCCACCGGGTAGGCGTCGTTGACGGGCATCATCCCGCTGCGGATCTCATTGTTGGGTGCGTGCAATGAGACGGAAAGGGTCAGCTGCAGCTTTTTCTCCGCCAGCTGGTCGATCTTGGGCACCAGACCGCAGGTGGAAAGGCTGATATTCCGCATCCCGATATTGACGCCCTCCGGCGAGGTGATGTTCTCGAGGAAGCGCATCACCTCGTCAAAATTATCCAGCGGCTCGCCAATGCCCATGAGGACGATGTGGGAGATGCGCTCCCCGATGTCCTTTTGAGCGGTATAAATTTCAGAGCAGATCTCCCCTGCTTCCAGGTTGCGCACCCGGCCCGCCTGGGTGGAGGCGCAGAAGCGGCAGCCCATCCGGCAGCCCACCTGGGTGGAGACACAGACTGTATTGCCATAGTGGTAGCGCATGACGACGGTCTCAATGCAGTTGCCGTCCTCCATCCGCAGCAGATATTTCACGGTGCCGTCTTTGGCCTCCTGCCGACGCTCGATCTGCGGGGCCGCGATATAAAACCGCTCTTCCAGCTTGGCCAGCAGGGTCTTGGGCTGATCGGTCATGGCGGAAAACTCCGTGACCAGCTTCTGATGCACCCAGTGGAAGATCTGTTTTGCCCGGAACCCCGGCTGGCCCAGCGCTTTAAGCTCTGCGGCCAGCTCCTCCAGCGTCAGGGAGGATATACAACGTTTTTGTTCCATTGCGTTCTCCTATTGCTTCCCGGTGCAACACACCGGGATTTGGTCATTGTTTCTGCATCGCGCAGAGGAAAAAGCCGTCCATCCCGGTGCGGGTAGGTACGGAGAGAGCTCCATGCTCCCCCACCGTCATCCCCTGCGGGAACGGCACCTCCGGCGTGACGACCCGGAACTCCGGATGGCGGTTTAAAAATGCCGCCACCTGTTCCTCATTTTCGGCCGGGTCAATGGTACAGGTGGAGTAGACCAGCCGCCCGCCTGCTTTGAGCAGAGAGGCTGCTGTGTCCAGAATGGCCGATTGGGTGGCCAATAATTCATCGTGGCGGGCTTTGAGCAGGCTCTTATAGCGGATATCCGGCTTTTTGGCCAGGATTCCCAGCCCACTGCAGGGTGCGTCCACCAGGATTCGGTCTGCCTGCGGCAACTTGGGGTTTGGTCTGGAGGCATCATTGCAAAGCGTCTCGACGCAGGCGGTAAATCCCATCCGTTCCACGGCCTTGGCAATGAGCTGGACGCGGTTTTCGGTCACGTCGCAGCTGATGAGCCGCCCGGTGCCCTGCATTTCCTCAGCCAGCAGCAGCGTTTTGCCGCCGGGGGCTGCACAGAGGTCCAGCACGGTATCGCCCGGCTTTGCCTCCACACAGAGGGCCGCCAGCTGGCTGGCCTGTCCCTCCACATGGTAGTACCCCCGCCGGAAGAGCTCCTGTTCCGCCGGGCTGCCCTCAAAACGGGCCAGCACACTGCCCGGGACGATCCCCGGTTCCGCGCTCTTGGCACCATTTTGCATCAGCAGCTCACACAGCTGTGCCGCGCTGGCCTTGAGCGGGTTTGCCCGCAGGCTGGTCATACCGCCGTCTGCCGTATGGGTCAGGATGCCAAGTGCCTCCTCCGGGTAATGGCGGTGCAGAAACTCCGCGACCTCCCGGCTGGCGGAGCCGAGAACCATGAGCTTTTCGATTTCATCCTTGAAAACGGCTTTGTCCAGGTCATAGACACAGGCCTTGCGCAGGACCGCATTGACCAGGCCCGACGCACTGGATTTTTTGAAACTCCGGGTCAGCTTGACGGCCTCATTGACAGCCGCCGAGACAGGCACCTGCATATAACGTGCCTGCGCCACTGCCGCCCGCAAGATCTCCCGCACCGGGGCGTCCAGTTTGGCAAGGCCCTTGGGCAGAAACTGCTCCAAAATAAAATCGATCGTTCCGCGATGCTCCAGCACCGTGTAAAAAATGGCGCTGGCAAAGGCTTTATCGCGGCCATCCAGCTCCCGGCGCCGGAGCTCGGCATCCAGAATCAGGTTGGAAAAGCCATCCTGCTCCTGCCGGACCAGAGCCGCTACCGCCGCCGCGCGGGGATTGGCCGCCATCAGAGGCTGTCCCCCGTTTTCAGGCGGAGGCCCGCTGCAAACGAGGTGCCGTCCATGGGCTTTTTGCCCTCCGGCACCACATGCAGCAGCTGAACAGCACCCTCACCGCAGGCAACCGTCAGAGGCTTGGTGGCCAGCACCGTGCCGGGCGCTTCTCCATGGGAGGGGGCCACACGGCACTCCATGACTTTGACTTTCTTCCCGCCTGCCGTCATAAACCAGGCACCGGGCCAGGGGTTCATGCCCCGCACCCAGTTGTGGATGTGTGCGGCAGACTCCGACAGTTTGAACTCGGCCATGGCCTTGTCCAGCATGGGGGCCAGGGTGGCGTTTTCGTGGTCTTGCTTCTGGGGCTTGAGCGTCCCTGCCGCAATGGCCGGGATGGTCTCACAGAGGACGCGGGCCCCCACAGCCGTCACACGGTCAAACAGCTCGCCGCTGGTCTCCTCGGGGTCAACGGGCATCTTCTCACAGACCAGCACATCGCCGGTGTCGAGGCCCTCATCCATCTGCATGATGGAGACACCCGTCTCTGTATCCCCATTGAGGACTGCCCACTGCACCGGGGCGCTGCCACGGTACTTGGGCAGCAGAGAGACATGCAGGTTGACGCAGCCGTATTTCGGGATGTTCAGCACGCTGGCGGGCAGGATGCAGCCATAGGCCACCACCACGATGAGCTCCGGGGCCAGCGCCTGAATGTTGGCGTCCTCGCCTCCGTCCCGCAGGGTGCGGGGCTGGAAGACGGGCGTGCCATGCTCCAGAGCAACCTCTTTGACCGGAGGAGCCGTGAGCACCTGCTTGCGACCCACCGGCTTATCCCGGCGGGTGTAGACGGCGCAGATATCATGCCCTGCAGCGTACAGAGCCTTGAGGCACTCGGCAGCAATATCCGGCGTGCCCATGAACAGAATGCGCATCAGTTGTTTCCTTTCGCTTTGCGGGCTGCAGCGCGGCCCTCTTCCGTATCCTCATAGAAATACTCGCTGGACTGCATGATGGTGATGCCGTCCAGGTGGTCGTTCTCATGCTGGATGCAGCGGGCCAGCAGGCCCTCGGCCTCCAGCTCAAACCAGTTACCGTTGCGGTCCTGTGCACGGACTTTGACAGCCGCCGGGCGGGTCACTGCACCGTTATGGCCAGGGAACGAGAGGCAGCCCTCGTAGGCAGTCTCTTCATCCTCGGAAACAGCCAGGATCTCGGGGTTGACGAAATCAATGAACTTGTACTCGTAATCCTCGGGGATCTCGTCCGGAGCATCGGTGGTGTCCCACACCACGAACAGGCGGCGGAGCATGCCAACCTGAGGGCCGGCCAGGCCCACGCCATCAGCTGCGATCATCGTCTCGCGCATATCGTCCAGCAGGGTAGCCAGACGGTCATCAAAATTGGTCACAGGGCGGCAGACCTTGTTCAGGATGGGGTCGCCCTCTTTTACAATGTTACGGATCGCCATAAATCGAAACCTCCAAAAGTTTGTATTGTGTTATCATCAAATATCGCCATCCGAGTGCAGGTCTACAACGACCGAGGCCTTAGAGGGCAGCTTTTCCTGCTCGTAGAGGCCCAGCGTTTCCCGGACAAGATCCCGGAAACGGCGGTCATTGCGGCACTTGATGGTGAGCTTATAGCGGTAGGTGTCGTTGATTTTTTCAATGTTGCCGGGGGTCGGGCCCAGCACCCGCAGAGGCAGGTCCGGCTGTTTGGCCGCCTGTTGGCCCAGTAATGCGGAAAAACGGGCCGCCGCCCGGGCCACCTCGGTCTCTTTGCCACCCGCAAAGCCAATGACGCAGAGCCCGCAGAACGGCGGGTAAAGGCCCAGCCTGCGGTATGCGATCTCCTGCTCGAAGAAAGCATCGTAATCCTGCGCGGCGGCGAGGTTCAGAACCGGGTTATCCGGGTCGGTGGTCTGGATGATGGCAAAACCAGGGTCTTTGGCCCTGCCGCTCCGGCCCACCACCTGAGTGATGAGGCTGAAGACCGTTTCATAGGCCCGGAAGCCCTGTGCAAACAGCAGCGAGTCAATGCCGAGGACACCTACAAGGGTCACGTCCTCAAAATCCAGCCCTTTGGCCACCATCTGGGTGCCCACCATGATGTCATACTCATGATCGGCAAACCGGGCCAGCAGCTTCTCGTGGGCGTCTTTTGCGGCGGTGGAGTCCTGATCCATCCGCAGGATGCGGGCTTCCGGGAAGAGCTTTGCAAGCTCTTCCTCTGCTTTCTGTGTGCCAAAGCCCCGGTATTGCAGCTTTCCACCGCAGGCGGGACAGTTTTTGGGGGGTGGGTCCATCTGGCTGCCACAGTAGTGGCAGAGCAGTTTGTGGCTGGCCTTGTGGTAGACCATGGGGACACTGCATTTGGGGCACTTGAGCACCTCGCGGCAGTCCTCGCACTGAGCCACCGTCTGGTAACCCCGGCGGTTGAGGAGAAGGATGGTCTGCTTGTGAACTTCAAGGTTGCGGCGGATGGCGTCTTCCAGCGCAAGGCTGATCTCCCGCGGGTTGCCGGAAGCCAGCTCCGCCCGCATATCCACGATCTGGACACTGGGCAGCGGGTTGCCTCCATAGCGTTTGGTCAGCCTGACCAGCTGGGTGCGGCCTTTCTGAGCCGCAAAGTAGCTTTCGGTGCTGGGGGTGGCACTGGCCAGCAGGAGCAGTGCACCGTTTTCCGCCGCGCGCTGGCGGGCCACCTCATGGGCGGAGTACCGGGGTGCGGACTCAGAGCGGTAGGTATGCTCCTGCTCCTCGTCAATGATGACAAGGCCGATGTTTTCCAGCGGCGAAAAAATCGCGCTGCGGGTGCCTACCACGATATCCGCCCCGCCATCCTGGATCATCTGCCACTGGAGCAGCCGTTCGGTGTGGTTGAGGGCGGAGTGCTGCACGGCCACCCGGCGGCCAAACTGGCTCTTGAGCCGCAGGATCATCTGAGGTGTCAGGCTGATCTCCGGCACCAGCACCAGCGCCTTGCGGCCCAGCTGTAAGCACCGCTCAATGAGCTTTAAAAAGACCAGCGTTTTTCCGCTGCCTGTGACACCGTAAAGCAGCGCCGAGTGCGGGGCGGTATCTTCCAGGTGAGGCAGCAGGGCACCATAGGCAGCCTGCTGCTCCTCCGTCAGAACGATCGGCTCATTTTGAAACGGGATGCTGGCGTAAAGGTCGATGGAACGGTTGACCCTCGTACAGGCCAGCACGCCTTTGGTGCAGAGATTGTCCAGCACCGCCCGGCTGATGCCTTTTTCTTCCAGTTCTCCCTGCGTGCGGGGGCCTCCACTGAGCAGCGCCACTGCCGCCAGCTGTTTGGCGGTCGGTTTCGGCTTTGTGGGCAGCTCCCCGGCCAGCTGGTAAGAATTCTCCGTGTGGCGGGTGAGCTGTTTTTGCAGTACCGGCGTCACACCATCGGCAGCCACGGCGGGCTTGTACTGTGCCCCATACGGGATGACCGCCTTGACGGCCTCGTAATAGGTGCAGAACGTCCGTTCTTTTAAAAAGTAGACCAGCTTGAGCAGCTCCGGCGTCAGGCAAGCCGAGGCCGGGGCGACGTCAAACAGGTACTTGAGCTTGGAGCTTTCCGGCTCGGCGTCGCAGGCCAGCACCACCCCCATCCGGGCACGGCTCCCCCGCCCAAATGGCACCAGCACCATGCTGCCCAGGCGGACAGCGTCCTGCTGGGCCGGCATGACGGCGTAGGTATAGAGTTTGTCGAAATGAAAGGTTGCATTGCTGACGGCAACGCCCACCGTTTTTGGCATTCGCGCGGCTCCTTTATGCGTTCAGTCCTGCACGCTGGCAGATGACCTGGTACAGCTCTTCGGCACAGGGGCCGATCTCGTTGTTGACCAGCTTGACGGCAAAGTGGTCCTGCTGGGCCAGTTCCTGCTTTGCCGTGGCAAGACGCTCCCGGATGCTTTCTTCCGTCTCGGTACCACGGCCCCGCAGACGGCGCTCCAGCTCCTCCTCCGAGGGAGGCAGCAGGAAGACCGTGGTTGCACCGGGATACATCCGGCGGATATTGGCCGCGCCGTGCACGTCGATGACCAGCACCACCAGCTTGCCTGCGTTGAGGCGCTTGTTGACCTCTTCTTTCAGGGTACCATAGTAGTTGCCGTTATAGAAGTTGTGCTCCACTACTTCATCGTCCTCAATGAGCTTCTGGAACTGCTCCCGGGTGCGGTAGTAATAATCCACACCCTCCTGCTCCCCGGGGCGGGGCGAACGGGTGGTGGCGGAGACCGTCTTTTCGATTTCAGGGTGGGCCTCCCGCAGGGCTTTGACAACGCTGTCCTTACCCGTACCGGCTGCACCCGAGACTACAAACAGATATTTTTCATTTTCCATGATTTTACTGCTCCTCTTCTATCACTTTGCCCTCCGGCTGCCCGGCGGCACGGCTGGCCACCGTTTCCGGCTGCAAGGCCGAAAGGACGACATGGTCGGAATCCATGATGAGCACTGCGCGGGTGCTCCGGCCATAGGATGCGTCGATCAGCATTCCACGCTCCCGCGCCTCTTTGACCAGACGCTTGACCGGGGCGGAATCCGGGCTGACAACGGCCACGACCCGCCCGGCACTGACAAGGTTGCCAAAGCCGATGTTGATGAGCTTCATCCTGTTCCCTCTTTTCTTGGAGGATCACTCCAGATTCTGGATCTGCTCGCGGATCTTCTCGATCTCCGCTTTCATATCCACCACAATGCGGGTGATGTCCAGATCCTGGCACTTGGAGCCAATGGTGTTCGTCTCACGGTTGAGCTCCTGCGTCAGGAAGTCCAGCTTGCGGCCAACCGGCTCGTTCTGCTCCAGAATGGAGCGGTACTGGGCAATGTGGCTGCGCAGGCGGACGGTCTCTTCATCCACCGCGGTCTTATCGCCAAAGATGGCGGCCTCGGTCAGGACACGGGCATCGTCAATGTTGCGGTCTTCCAGAATGACCTTGAGCTTTTCATACAGACGGTTGGTATAAGCCTCCACCCGGCCTGCGCTCAGGGTTTCCACTTTGCCGACGCACTCCTCCAGGAAGTTGAGGCGGTTTTCCACGTCCGCTTTCATCTTGGCGCCCTCGGCGGCACGCATCTCCACAAAGCGGTCCAGTGCCTGAGCTGTCACGGCGGAAACATCCTCCCACAACTGTTCTTCGTCCACATCAGCGTGGCGGGTCGCCAGCACATCCGGGAACCGGGTCAGCAGGCTGGTGGTGATGTCGTTCTTGATGCAGAGCTCCTCGGACAGGGTGCGGAGAGCCTGCTGATAGCTGCGGGCCAGCTCCATATTCACTGTGACGACCGTGTCGGCAGCCTCCACATTCTGCACCGTCAGGCTCAGCTCCAGCTTGCCGCGGGTGACACGCTCGTTGAGCTGCTTTTTCAGGCGGCTGTCCAGATAGCTGCAGGTGCGCGGCATCCGGGAAGAATACTCAAAGTACCGGGAATTGACGCTGCGCAGCTCCACCGTGATCTCGCGGCCATTGCGCACAGCAGTTCCCCGGCCAAAACCGGTCATGCTCAAAATCATGCTTTTTTCCTCGTATTCCAAAGGGTTTTCTGCGGACATTCTTCGTATATGTATCCGCTTTGGGGCACACAGACCCATGTTACGATACATATACTATATATTCTACTCTGCTGCCCCTTTTTTTGCAAGCAATGCAGCAAAAAAATCTATTTTACCACCTTGACAAAGAGCAGAAAGAGCGCTATACTACGCTTCATGAACAACGTTCACGTTGAGGAGGTGGTCACATGAATCCGATGGCAACGTCCAAGGAGGAGATCCTGAAAACGAGCCGGGTCCTCATCCAGAAGAATGGATGGGAAGCTGTCAACATCCGTGCGGTGGCAGCAGCCTGCGGGGTATCCGTGGGGTGCATCTACAACTACTTTGGTTCCAAGACCGAGCTGGTGAGCGCGGCGGTGGAAAGCATCTGGAGCGATATCTTCCGCCACCCGGACGACCCGGCGGTGTTTGAGGATACTCTCTCCTGCATCCGCTGGATGTACCGGCAGATGGAGTACGGCTCTGAGCAGTACCCCGGCTTCTTCACCCATCACGCGCTCGGCTTTGTGCGGCAGGACACCGCTGATGGCAAGCAGCAGATGCGGCAGACCTGGCAGCACATCCTGGATGCGCTGACCATGGTGCTGACCAGGGACAAAAAGATCCGGCCGGACGCATTTACGGAGGAGTTCAGCCGCCAGAAATTTGCGGGCATCCTGTTCTCCCTCATGCTTTCTGCCGTGGTGCAGCAGGATTTTGACCCCACAGCGGTACTGGAGATCATCCGCAGGACCATTTATGAAAGGTAAAAAACATCCCACCGTCTTGTGGGAGTTTTTTACGGCCAAAAGTGAACATCGTTCACAAAAGGAGCAATATTTTTATGAGAGCAATCATTGAGACCGTATTCGACATCTTCTATCTGGTCACCGTGCTGACCGTGGGCATCCGCATGATCCGCGGCAGCAAGAACAACCCCCAGTTTCGCCTGTTCGGCCTGATGGCCGTGGTGCTGGGCGCAGGCGATTCCTTCCATCTGGTGCCCCGTGCGCTGGCACTGTGCACCACCGGCCTGGAGAACTACGCTGTGCCTCTGGGTCTGGGCAAGTGGATCACCTCTGTGACTATGACCGTGTTCTATGTGCTGCTGTACTACGTCTGGCGCAAGCGCTACCAGATCAAGGGCCAGAAAGACCTGACCATTGCCGTGTACGCTCTTTCTGCCGTGCGCATCGTGCTGTGCATGATGCCGCAGAACCAGTGGCTGACCAACCACACCCCGCTGACCTGGGGCATCCTGCGCAACATCCCCTTTGCACTGCTGGGCCTGCTGATCATCGTGCTGTTCTACCACAGCGCCAAGGAACACAGGGATCAGGCCTTCCGCTGGATGTGGCTGACCATCGTGCTGAGCTTCGGCTTCTATACCCCGGTGGTGCTGTGGGCAGATGTCAACCCCCTGATCGGTATGCTGATGATCCCCAAGACCTGCGCTTACGTCTGGACCGTGCTGATCGGCTACAACGCCATGAAAGCCGAGAACGGCAAGAACAACTGAGAACTTCTGAAACGTAAAGAATAAAAACAAAAAAGGGGCAGCTGCATCAAATGGTGCAGCTGCCCTTTCTGGTATTATGATTTAGACCGGGTGAGACTTGTTTGCAAAATCCGCATGGTCGGCATCGACGCCCTGCAGCTTTGCGTTGCGCTTCTCGAAGAACTTGGGTGCGACCTGCGGGAACATTGCGTAGGTCAGCACGTCCTCTTCCTGAGTAGCCCACTTGGCAGCTTCCGCCTTCAGCTTGTCCATCTCAGGAGCAAGGGTATCTGCAAAGCGGCAGGTGATGGGCTGCTCGTCGCCCAGGATCTTCTTGGTGAACTCGGGCTTGATGGGAGCGGGAGTCTTGCCGTAATCGCCATGGACCAGGCCCTTGAACTCCTTGGTAACCATCTTGTAGCGCTCGCCCAGGATAACGTTGAAGACAGCCTGCGTGCCAACGATCTGGCTGGTGGGGGTGACCAGCGGAGGATAACCGGCATCCTCACGCACGCGGGGGATCTCAGCCAGCACATCATCCAGCTTGTCTTCCTTGCCAGCATCTTTCAGCTGCTTGAGCATGTTGGAGAACATGCCGCCCGGCACCTGATACAGCAGGGTGTTTGCATCCACGCCCAGAGACTTGGGGCTGATCTGGCCGTTGGCGATGTACTTCTCGCGCAGCTTTGCAAAGTACGCGCGGACAATATTCAGCTGCTTGAGGTCGAGGCCGGTGTCGTAATCAGTGCCCTGCAGGGCGGCGACCAGACTCTCGGTAGCCATGTGGCTGGTACCGCCGCTCAGGGGGCTCATCGCGGTATCGACGATGTCAGCACCCGCCTCAATGCCCTTGAGCAGGGACATGGAAGCCAGGCCTGCGGTGTAGTGGCTGTGGATGTCCACAGGGATATTCAGCTCTTTCTTGAGCTCAGAGATCAGGTCGTAGCAGGTATAGGGAGTCAGCAGACCAGCCATATCCTTGACGCAGATGGAGTTTGCACCCATGTCCTGGAGGGTCTTGGCGTACTTGACATAATACTCGTTGTTGTGCACGGGGCTCAGGGTGTAGCTGATGCAGCCCTGAACATGAGCGCCTTCCTTATTGGCTGCCTTGATGGCAGTCTGCAGGTTGCGGGGATCGTTCAGCGCGTCGAAAATACGGATGACATCGATGCCGTTGGCAACGGACTTCTGGACGAAGTACTCGACGGCGTCATCTGCATAGGGGCGGTAGCCCAGCATGTTCTGGCCGCGGAACAGCATCTGCAGCTTCTGGTGGGGCAGCTCCTTGCGCAGGATGCGCAGACGCTCCCAGGGGTCCTCATCCAGGAAACGGATGCAGCTATCGAACGTAGCGCCGCCCCAGCACTCCACAGAGAAGTAAGGGATCTTGTCCATCTCGGGCAGGATCGGGCGCATTTCATCCATCGTCATACGGGTAGCCAGCAGAGACTGGTGAGCATCGCGCAGGACGACTTCCGTGATCTTGATCGGCTTTTTGGCCATGGTTGTCACCTCTCTCTTAGTTCATGGAAACCAGAGTGTCACCGGAGTTGACGGTGTCGCCCTTGTTGACGTTGACGGAAGCAACCGTGCCGTCCTGAGGAGCAACGATCTCGTTCTCCATCTTCATAGCCTCGAGGATGGCCAGCACGTCGCCAGCCTTGACGGAATCGCCAGCCTTGACCTTGACGTCCAGAATGTTGCCGGGCATGGGAGCCTTAACAGCAACAGCACCGGCAGCACCAGCGGGAGCGGCAGGAGCAGCAGCCGGAGCCTTGGGGGCAGCGGGAGCGGCAGGAGCAGCCACAGGAGCGGCAGCAACGGGAGCAGCGCCAGCGGCAGTCTCCTCAACAGAGACGCTGTAAGCAACGCCATTGACGGTAATATTGTAGTACTTCATGGAAGAATCCTCCTGAACAAAATCAGTTCAATCTCGTTTTGATTCGATGTACATTTCTTACAGAGCCATGTTGCCGTGCTTCTTGGGCAGGCGGGCAGCACGCTTGGTGCTCAGCAGCTCAAAGGCAGCCACGACGCTGGCGCGGGCATTGGCAGCCTCGCAGGTCATATCGGCAGCGCCGCAGGCAACGGCATTGGCAGCACTGCACACCTCAGCGGCATAGGCAGCGGCCTTGGCATTGGTAGCGGCAATGATGTTATCGGAAGCATCGATCTCGTCCTTATACAGCACAGAGACAGCGGCGTTGGGCTCCAGGGCGCTGACGGTGCAGCCGTTGACCGCGATCTTGAGATCGGCATTGGCCAGAGCAGTGTAGACAGGACCCACAGCCTTGCCAGCCAGCACGCAGACCTTCGCGGTGGTAGCATCGGCATAAGTGGCAGCCAGACGGGCAGCCTCGCGGATGCCGCCAGCGATGTCATCGGTGGTGCTGGGCACGAAGCCGTTGGTGTTGACGATGGTCAGCACGGGGACGCTGAACGCGTCGCACAGGCGGACAAAGCGGGAAGCCTTAGCCACGCAGTTGTGGCACAGCTGCTCGCCGGTTGCCACAACACCCACAGCGTTGCCGCCGATGGTAGCAAACGCAGTGTAGACGCTCTTGCCGAAGCCTGCGTACATCTCCACAGCGCTGTCCTTATCGATCAAGGCGGCGGCTGCTTTCTCAGGGGCAGCACCCACAGTCAGGGCAGCGGTGGGCTGCTCAAACTCGAAGATGGCCGGGCCGGTCAGGTTGTTGGCAGGCAGCAGGCCCACGATGTGGGCAGCTTTCTCGGCAGCTTCCTCAGCGGTGGGCACCACGATGGCAGCCACACCAGCCTTGGCAGCGGCAGCGGCAGAACCGGCATTGGCGACCTTATCGCCCTTGGCGGCAGCGGTAAAGGGAGCGGTGAAGAACAGCTCTGCATCCTCTGCCATCACGCAGACGTCTGCATTGGCAGCGCTCAGAGCGCTGGTGCCGCCGCACACGCCCAGCACAACGGCGACCTGCGGCACAACGCCGGACACCTTTGCGATGGTGGCATTCAGCTTGGCGCTGGCAGTCAGCACATCCAGGCCCTCGGCCAGCTTTGCGCCGACGGAATCATAGAACGTGACCACCGGGCAGCCCGTCTGGGCAGCCAGCTCCAGGACTTTGATGTTCTTCTCTACATCTTTGACGGTGACAGCCTCGCCGTTCTGGAAAACAGCGTAAGCCTGCTGGCCAGCCGCATAGCCGCTGGCAGCGCTCACTGCGCCGTCTGCAAACAGCGCGGTGTACTCCCCGTCATCGAAAAACTTGGCGAGGATTTCTCCTTTGGTACTCTTTGAAGCCATGGTAAGACCTCCTGCTTTTCTGTGTGAACTTTCAAAATTAGCTATATTATACCCTACTTTTCCCAGTTGCACAAGGGTTATTCCATTCCGATTTTTCCGGAAATGTTATATTTTCAGCAAATAGCCAGAAATTTCGGGCATATTGCTTACTTGCGCTTTTTGCCAGCTGCCGGGCCCCGGCCGACCGGGCCGCGGGGGCGGCGCTCTGCAGCTCTGGACTGCAGGGCGGCCGAGCGGGTCTGGGCACGGCCCTTGGCCGCCGCGGCACGCAGACCATTGACTTCCGCCTTGGTCAGCTCACGGTAAGTGCCCGGCTTGAGCATTCCCAGCTTGACAACGCCCTCGGCGTTCCGCTTGAGGCGGACGACTTCAAGGCCCACAGCCTCGCACATCCGGCGGATCTCACGGTTTTTGCCCTCTTTCAGGGTCATTTCCATGACGGTGCGGCCCGGCTCATCGGTGACGACATTGATGGCACAGGGCATGGTCTTGGTGCCATCGTCCAGCACGACGCCGGAGCTCATTTTCAGGAGCTGTGCCTCATCGGCGCGGGGCTGGACGGTCACGCGGTACAGCTTGGAGATGCCGCCCGATGGGTGGGTGACCGCCTGTGCAAAGGCACCGTCGTTGGTCATCAGCAGCAGGCCCTCGCTGTCCTTATCCAGGCGGCCCACCGGGTACAGGCGGGCCGGGATATCGCTTACCAGCTCCATGACGGTCTTGCGGCCCAGCTCATCGCTGGCGGTGGTGACATAGCCGCGGGGCTTGTACAGGGCCAGATAATAGAGCTGCTGATTTTTCTGGATGTAGATGCGCTCATCATCCACATGCAGCACGTCACGGTTGGGGTCCATCTTGTCGCCCACCTTGACGGGGTGGCCGTTGACCTTGACGCGGCCCTCGGCAATGATCTGCTCGGCCGCACGGCGGGAGCACAGCCCCTGCTCGCTCATGATCTTCTGAATACGTTCTTCTGCCATAGTAGTTCTCCTTGTGCGCCTCCCGGCGCTCAAAAGCGCACTCTGCTGCGAGTGCGCGGTGGTTACGGCTGCGGGGGGTTCCTATCATTTCTATCATCAGGAAACCTCCGCAGGCACGGCGGGTTACTGTGCCGGTTTGGTTTCTTCTGCTACAGCGGGCACTTCGTCTTTCTTCAGCAGAGCGCTGACCTTTTCCACCAGCTCGGGGATCATGGTCAAGGCGCGGTCCACAGTATTGGTGCCATCGGACAGCTGGATGGTGCGGACGCAGCCATCCTTGACGATGAGGAACGCCACGGGCTGGATGTTGACGCCCGCACCGGCTCCGCCGCCAAACAGATCCTTGTTCGCGGCATTCTTGCCGTCAAAATCCGTTCCTGCGGAAGCGAAACCAAACGACACCTTGGACACCGGGAGGATGGTGGTGCCATCCTCGGTCTGGATGGGTTTGCCGATGATGGTGTTGGAATCTGCCATCTGGCGGATCTTATCCATCGTCACGTTCATTAAACCTTGAATCGGATGCTCAGCCATAAAATCGGCCTCCTCTTATTTCTTGTGGGATATCTCCCCTGCCCCGCCTGCGGCAGTGCACGGGAACAAATGCACCCTACAGTATTCACCATACAGTGCTATTGTAACATAAATCAGATGAATACGTCCAGCACTTTTTCGCGCCAGAACTCGTAAAGAACGCGCACGGCGGCACAAACGATGAAAAACAGCCGCGCCGATACCCGGAACGAGACCCGGTCTTCCACGGTGGGCTCCGCACTGCCGAAATCCGGCAGGAGGCGCAGCTCCTCAAAATCCAGGAAGAGAAAGCGATCCAGAACACCCAGTGAGGTGTAGAGCCAGGCGTTCAGCTTGCCATAGGTGCGGGCCGCCTGCGCGGGGTCTTCTCCCCGGACACCAAGGCAGATGCGGATTTTGGTAAACCGCAGCGCCCCGAAGATCGCCCGGGTCAGCCGCCCGGCTCCCCGCAGCATCGTACAGATGATGTTGAGGGTAAGTTTTGCCTTTTTGCGGGGAGGCGTTTCTTTTTTGGGCTTTGCGGGTTTTGCTGCCTTTGCCGCCGCCTTTTTCGCTTTGCGTTCCGCACGCCAGGCGCGGAATTTTGCTTTCAGTTTGCCAAGCGGGCCCTTGGGTTCTTCTGGTTCCGTGGGCTGAGGTTTTGGATACTGGAACACCGGAAATGTAAGGCCCAGTGCCCCTGCCTTTACGGTGAAGACGCCCTGCTCCCACTGCACATCGGCACAGAACGGGCAGAACAGTACCAGCGCCAATAAAACCATCCCGATCAGCAGCAGGATGCCAACCAACTTTAATAGAAAAAGCAGCACCGCCCCCAGTGCGGAACAGAGCGCCAGCAGTACACTCATTCGTTTGCCTCCTCTGTTTTTGTTGTTTCGTCCTCCGCGCTGTGCACCGGAGGCAGGTCCGCCAGGCTGGACAGGCCAAAGCACCGCAGGAAGACATCGGTCGTACGGAAGCTGACCGGGCGGCCCGGCAGGTCCAGACGGCCCGCCTCTTCGATCAAGCCCTTTTCCAGCAGGCTGGTCACACTGGACGATGAATCCACGCCGCGCACCTGCTCGATGAATGCACGAGAGACAGGCTGGTTATAGGCAATGACGGTCAGAGTTTCCATTGCGGCGGGCCCCAGCGGTACCGCGCGGCGGGCATCCAGCAGGCGGCGGATGCAATCGGCCCATTCCGCTTTGGTCGAGAGCTGCCAGCGGGTATCCAGATGGAGCAGGCACAAGCCGCTGTCCTCCCGCTGGTAGCGGGTGCGCAGGTCTTCCAGTGCCGCTTCCACACTGGCCTGAGGCAGCTGCACTGCCTGTGCCAGTTTGTCCGCGCTGATGGGATCAGCTGCTGCAAACAGCATGGCCTCTACTGCCGCCCGGATCTGTTTCTGGTTCATTTGATCTCCTTTTTGCGGCTCAGATGGCCGCGGTGCATGGTCATTTCGCCCGTCGGGCCCAGCTGTACCCGCCCGCCGCGCACCAGTTCCAGCAAGGCCAGAAAGGTTGCCACGTTGGTGCCGCGGGTCTGGCGGCGGGAGAACAGCTGGTTCATCCTTGCCGCGCCGCCCGCAATGAGCTGGCGCAGGATATACACCACCCTGCTGCTGACCGACACCTGCGGCGCGGACACCAGCGGCTCAAACTGCTCCCGCGTGGGCATCCGGCGCAGAGCGGTACGCCCCATCAGGGCCTGCCAGCAGTCTGCCAGCACCTGCGGAGAGTGATGCAGCAGGTAGGTCTGGTCCCACTCCAGCTGGACCGGGCAGCGGACAAAGACCATCACTGCCTCTCCCCGCTCCCGCAGCCGCGCGGCCATCCGGCGGCACTGCTCGTACTCAATGAGCTGCCCGGTAAGCTCCTGCTTCATCCGCTCACCCTCTTCGCTGCGGGGCAGGAGCAGATAGCTTTTCATCTCCACCAGATGGGCCGCCATCTCAATGAACGCGCTGGCGATCTCCGGGTCAGCCGCCTGTGCTGCTTCTACCGTGCGGGTGTACTGGTCAATGAGGGTCAGGATCGGAATATTGTGCAGGTCCATCTTGTGCTTGGCCACCAGTGCCAGCAGCAGCTCCAGCGGGCCATCGAAATCTTCGAGGTGGAACGTCAGTTCGTCGGCCATCAGATCACCGCCCCAAGGCTGGCATAATAAGCGGCGTATGCGATGCGGTCAATGTAGAACGTGCCCAGGTCCAGCAGGTTCCAGACCAAATCGTTCAGCACACTGAGAGGGCCGTCCAGAAAACCGCCCCACACGGCGGCCAGTACAATGATAAGGATGACCCGCTCATACTTCATCACCCCAAAATAAACGCGCTGAGGCAGCACTGCCAGCAGGATGCGGCTGCCATCCAGCGGAGGCACCGGAATGAGGTTGAACACGGCCAGCCCTACATCCATATACACCAAGGATTGGAGGAAGCGTGCCACGAGAACCGTCCCTTCCGTGATCGGGGCCCAATAATACAGAAGCTTCCAGGCCACCATGGCCAGATACGCCAGCAGCAGATTTGCCACCGGGCCGGCCAGCGCGGTAAGAGCCATGCCCCACTTCGGATTTTTAAAATTGCGCGGGTCGGTAGAAACGGGCTTTGCCCAGCCCACTCCGGCAAACACCATGCACAGCGTGCCCAGCAGGTCAAAATGTTTGAGCGGGTTGAGCGAGAGCCGCCCCTCCCGCTTGGCGGTATCATCCCCCAGCAGCCAGGCCGCCAGTGCGTGCCCGGCCTCGTGGAACGGGATGGCCACCAACGCCACCAGTGTACGGATGAGGTAATAGAGTCCCTGTGCCGTCATGTCTTTCTCCAATCAGCAAAATAATATACAGTTTTATTGTACTATTTTTTTGCCGTTTCGGCAAGCATTTGGAGCCTCTTGAAAAAAAGCCGCAAAAAAATCAAAAAGGGACTTGCTTTTTGCGGCGTTCTCTGGTAAAATAGTCAAGCTGATTATTTTGAATTCCTTATTTCACTGCTAGGAGGTGCAACTACCATGGCAAAATGTGAATGCTGCGGCAAGGGCGTTACCTTTGGTATCAAGGTTTCCCACTCCCATCGCCGTTCCAACCGTACCTGGAAGCCGAATGTCCGTCGTGTCAAGGCGGTCGTGGAGGGTTCTCCCAAGTATATCTACGCATGCTCCCGCTGCCTGCGCGCTGGCAAAGTTACCCGCGCTGTCTAAGTTGATGCATGTTGCCGGTCACTTTGTCGAGTGGCCGGCTTTTTTGTTATAATTTTTACAGGGAGGGACACCAAATGGCATTGCCCAGCGACCCCATCATGCTGTTGAGCGTGGTCAATTTGAAACTGCGGGATTTTTACCCCAGCCTGGATGCGCTGTGTGACGACCTGGATGCGGATCAGTCAGCGCTCTGCGCCAGCCTTGCCGCTGTGGGGTACGAATACGACGCAGCACGGAATCAGTTTGTGTAACAGGAGGATGCCACCATGGATGGTATTTATTATAAGGAATGGAGCGCGGTGCTGGACCGCGCCATGGAGTTTAAGCGCTACGGCCACAGCGGCGTGCCGGTGCTGGCACTGCCTGCCCGGGGCGGCCGCTTTTACGATTGGGAGAACAACGGGATGCCCGAAGCCGTGGCCAGCCTGCTCCACGCGGGCAAGGTACAGCTTTTTTGTGCCGACAGCATTGACGGCGAGAGCCTTCTGGCCGGAAATTCCGCTCCCCGCCGCCGGGCCGAGATGCAGGAGAAGTATTTCCTCTACCTGACCACCGAGCTGGCTCCCCGTGTCCTGGCCCTGACCGCCGACGAACCCAAGGCAGAAGCGGACGAGAAAGCGGCTAAGGCCGCATCCACCCCGGTGCTCTGGTGCGCAGGCGTGGACACGGGTGCTTATCAGGCCGTCAACTGCCGTCTGCGCCGCCCGGAGCTGTTTGCGGGTGCCATCGGCCTCTCCGGCCTGTATGACATGAGCCGTTTTATGGGCAGTGAGGCCGATGACCTCATCCTGCGCAACAGCCCGCTGAACGCACTGGCCGAAAAGGGCATTTACAACGCCGCTGCCCTTTCCAAGGCTGGGGAAAACAGCCTGTTGCTCTGTGCCGGGCAGGGCGCTTACGAAGACGATGCCCGCGCGGACACCAAAGCGCTGCAGGCCGCGCTGGAAGCTGCCGTCCTCCCCTGCCATGTAGAGCTGTGGGGCAATGATGTCTCCCACGACTGGTACTGGTGGGGCAAAGAGCTGGGCATGTTTGCCCAGCGTATTTTTGGGTAAGCAGAACACCCTGTTAAGGAGGAACGACCATGCCGGAATTTATCATTGGAGCACGCGGCCATGATTTTGGCCGTCAGGCCCCGGAAGCGCTGTTTTCTGCCATCGGACAGGCAGGTTTCCGCTGCACACAGCTGGCGTTTCCCAAGGCCATTGAGGGCGTTAAAAGCTATGCCGATGTGACCCCCTCCCTGGTAGAAGCTGCCCGCGCGGCGTCCAAAGCTTCCAACGTCGGCATTGCTGTAGACGGCACCTATGTGGAGCTGAGCTATGCCGATGAGGAGAAACGCAAAGCGGAAGTGGCCAAAGTGTTGAGCCAGATCCCCGTAGCAAAAGCACTGGGCGCTGGCTGCATGGGCAGCGAGACCACCAATATGGCAAAACAGCCGGGTATCAGCCGGAAAGAGGCCCAGGAAGCACTGCTGCGGAGCCTGGGTGAAATTCTGCCCGCCTGCGAAGAGCAGGGCGTGCTGTTTGCCGTGGAGTGCGTTTACTACCACGCCATGAACACCCCGGAAGCCGTCAAGATGGTGCTGGACACGATGGCAAGCCCCAACCTGCGGGTCATCTGCGATTTTGCCAACTATGTCGGCCCGGAGAATGCTTCCGTGGACGCCCAGCGCCGCCTGTGGGACAAAGTGGGCAGCTGGTACGGCGATAAAATCGTGGCGGTCCATTTCAAGGGCCAGAATTTCCAGCCGGACGGCACCCTCTACTCCACCAGCCTCGAAGACTCCTGCGTGGACTATGCAGGCGGTTTTGAAATGCTGCGCCAGATGCCGCAGGCATCGCTCCCGGTACTGCGGGAGGAAGCCGTGCCTGCCCGCGCGGCCAGCGATATTGCATTTATGAAACAGTTCGTCTCCTAAATCCAACCTGCACATGCAAAGGCCCCTGCCTCCGGTTTCGCGGAAGCAGGGGCCTTATGCTATCTTATCTTGAATTTTCTGATTTTACAGAGGCTCAGAGGATCGTGATGCGGCCTGCACCATAGGGATTCTCATAATCCAGCAGGTAGCCCGGGTAATCGGCCAGCGGGCTGTTGGCGCTGGTGAGGTGCGGCAAACCATCGCCATCCGCGCCGCCAAACATCATGGCATAGCTGGACATGACCAGATAATCCTCGGAGACATAGTCCTTGATGAGCTCTGCGCCATCGAACATGGCAAAACCGTCGCCCAGATTGCGCAGAGTGTAGTTCATGCCGGCCAGAGCGTATTTCCGCTCCGGATCCAACGGGACATAATCACCCAGGACCTTGTCATAGATCTTGACGTTCTGGACGCGCGGTGTGCCGGTGGCGCTGCCCAGCCAGACGTTCTTCTCGTCGGTGAGGACGGTATTGGGGATCTCGGTGTGGATCTCATAGGTCGCGCCTGCCACATGCAGGAAGCCGCCGTTCTCCTGGCCGGAGCCTGCAAAGCGGGCGGCAAACTCCAGAGCGTCCTGGATCTGCTTGCCTGTCACGGACATCAGACAGGCCACGTTGCCAAAGGGGCTGACCATCTTGCAGGTCTTGAAGCTCCAGGCACCTGCCGGGACATCAGCACGGATGCCGCCGCCGTTCATGACTGCGATATCGCAGTGCAGCTCTTCGATCTCATTGAAGTAGGCGTAGATGCCGTCAGCCACAAAGTCGCCGAGGTTGGTCTCTGCCGAGCGGATGCGGCGCTTGCCGGTCTCTGCATCGCTGATATAGAACTCGCCGTCGCCCACTGCGATCTCCTCGCCCAGCATATCGTCCACATCGGCGACCCACTCTTTGGCAATGGCATCCACCACCGGGTCCGCGCCCTCATAGGTGGAGAGGAGCGTGGTGGTAATGGTGCCTACAGCACTCTCGGGGTTGATGGTCATGCAGCCGATATTCTTAAAGTAGGAGCCGGTCTGGGTCAGTAACACCGGGGTACCTGCGGCATCGGCAACCGTCTCACCCGCCATCACCGTGTGGGAATGGCCGTCGATGAACGCGTTGAAGCCGGTGGTGTGGGCAATGACATCCTTGCTGGTCCAGGGAGCGGACGAGGGATCGACACCCAGATGGCCCAGGCCGATGATATAATCCGCGCCAAGGGTCTTTGCCTTATCGATGGCTTTCTGGACGGCATTGTACAGCTTGGCACCGTCGTCACCGCCGAGGATATCGTAGATGTAACGGGTCTGCTTGGCGTTCATGAAGTAGGCCGGAGTGGACTTGGTAAAGGTTTCCGGTGTGGTAATGCCCACAAAGGCCACAAAGGCACCCTTGATATTAAAAAGCTTGATGCTGGGCAGGACCCGCAGACCGCTGCGCAGGTCGATCCAGTTGCAGGAAACGTACGGAAAATCCGCTTCCTTGAGGACCATTTTTGCGCGGTCCATGCCGTAGTCAAACTCATGGTTGCCCGGCGTGGCCAGATCATAGCCTGCCTCATTCATCAGCCGGATGATGGTGGCGCCATCGTCCATGGAGCCGTATGCCGTGCCCTGGATATGGTCGCCAGCATCCACCAGCAGCACATTCTTGCCCTGCTCCTCATAGCTCTTCTTGAGGGCTGCGATGGAAGCATAGGTCAGCTCTGGGGATTTGTGGTCGATGTAAGTATGGACATCGTTGGTATAAAGGATGGTGATTTCCGGCAGCTTGCCTTTGCCAAAGCAGGCAGACGCCGAGGGAGCTCCTACGGCCACAGCGGCGGCAGCCGTAGTGACACCAGCGGTTTTCAGAAAGCTGCGGCGAGAGATAAATCGTTTCACGAAGAACGACCTCCTTTTGTTTTTCCGGTTTTGGCAGCGACGGGCTCTCTCCCCTGCGCTGCACTGTTGAGTTAAGCTTAACACAAAATGCAGCTTCCGGCAAGAGCAAAATGTCAAATATGCGTAAAATTCATTCACAAAAAGTCGTTCTTTTTAGAAACTTTCTTGAAAAAACAAAGAAAAGCCGGGCCCTGCCTCCTGCCTCAGGAGAGTAGAACCCGGTTTTTCCGAAAAGAGGAACGACCCAAAACAGGTCTGGGAAACATCAGATCGCGTTATATTTCTTGAGGAATTTTTCAAGGTCGGTGCCCTCGATCTTCCGCAGCGCTTCTTTCAGGGCAAGTTTCTTTACAAACGGCAGCTCCATATCCGTGAGCTTTCTGCCGTCCCGGAGCTTGACCGCGGCATCAATCAGGCAGCGGACATCGTAGGTGCTGCCCCAGACCTCGGGCACGCCGCGGTCAATGCTGAGCAGGCTGTACACCGCCACCATACCGGTGCGCATGGAATACTCCGTGGTGAAGATGGTATCCCGCGGCGTCTCGGCAAACTGGCCCAAAAATGCGAAGTTGACAGCGTCTTTCGGCACCACGTCGGGCCGGTCACCAATAGCGCGGGGCATGAAGAACGCATCAATATAGGGCATCATGACCGGCACTGTGTTGGCGCTGTGCTCGGCCAGTTCCTCGATCTTGTCCGTCGGCACGCCCAGATGGTACAGCCACTCCATGCAGATCTCCTTGCCGGTGCAATCCCTCATGGATTTCTTGACATAATCGCCGGGCTTATCGCTGAACAGGCCGTAGACCCAGACGCAGAGCTGGTTTTTGGGCTGATCCCGGAACTGCTGTTGGCGATTGAGCGTCCAGCTGAGGAGCCAGCTGGAATCCTTGACCGTGACAATGCCGCCCGTGACGGTATGGCCGCTGAACGGATCCCGCTTGCAAATTTTTTCGATATACTGCGGGATGGTATCGTCCAGCGTGGTGATGGTCGCACTCTCCCAGTTGGATTCCTCGGGTTTGGAGCAGAACTTATCCGGGTTGCCGAACGAGGGGTCCTGCGTCGCGACCCGCCGCCAGAGATCCCAGCCATTGCCCGGTTTGATGGTGGGGTCAAAGCCCGCCGCCTTGTCCTGCGCACCCACGGTACAGCTCTCCACACAGCCGCCGTTGGTCATGAAAAGCAGGTCGTTCTCGGTCAGGTCGATGGTCTCCACCTGGCCCTTATGGTCTACCGTGATGGAGCTGGCCTGCTTGCGGCCGATTTCAATGTTGAACTGCACATCCGTTACCTTTGTCTCATAAAAGAACTGGACGCCGTGGTCTTTCAGGTAACAGGTCATGGGCAGGATGATGGACTCATACTGGTTATACCGGGTAAAACGCAGGGCCGTGAAATCCGGCAGACCGCCGATGTGGTGGATATAACGCTTGAGGTAGAGTTTCATTTCCAGAGCACTGTGCCAGTTTTCAAAGGCAAACATGGTGCGCCAGTAAAGCCAGAAGTTGGAGGAGAAAACCTCCTCGTCAAAAACATCGGTGATCTTTTTATCCTGCAATTGCTCGTCCGGGGTGAAGAAGAGTTTCATGATCTCCAGCGCGCCCTGATCCGAGATGGCAAATTTGCCATCCGTGTGGGCGTCCTGGCCCTGTTTCTCCGTCGCGCGGCAAAGGGAGGAATTGGGGTCTGCCTTGTTCAGCCAGTAATATTCATCCAGCACGCTGGCACCCTCGGTTTCCAGCGACGGGATCGAGCGAAGCAGATCCCACATGACCTCAAAGTGGTTGTCCATCTCGCGGCCGCCCCGCATGACATAGCCGATATCATATTTATAGCCATCGCAGGCACCGCCGGGGATGGGGTCTTTTTCAAAGATGTGGATGCGCTCGCCTTTCATCTGGCCATCCCGCACCAGATAGCAGGCCGCGGTCAGAGCGGCCAGGCCCGAGCCAATGAGATAGGCCGATTTATGATCGACCCCCTCCGGTTTGCGGGGATGCGCGAATGCCTCATAATTGCCACTGGAATAATACATCAGATCAACCTCCTGAGCATGGTAGGAACTGTGCGCTCTTCTCCGGTACGCGCACCATCGTTGTAGCCTTAGTATACCCGGCTCAGGGCCGCCCTACAACAAGCAAAAGGGCGGCAGTGTAAGAAGTTTTTACATTCCGCCGCCTTTGATAGTAAAAAAGCACCGGCTCCCATGCTGCCGGGAACCGATGCTTTTACCACTTGATCGTGTTTGATGGTTTCTGTAATTATTTCTTTTCCGGGGCGACCTCAAAATCGACCTTGCCCAGGTTGACATCGGCACGCACAATGGTGATCATCATGCTGTCGCCCAGGCTCCAGCTCTTGCCGGAGACGGGATCCGAGAGGCGGATGCCCTCGGTGAGGTTGGTGCCGGAGGGGGTCAGGCTGGAAGCAGGCACAAAGCCCTCCACACCATTTTCCAGCTCCACAAACAGGCCGCGCTGGGTCACGCCGGAAATGGTGCCCTCATAGCACTCGCCCAGATGGCGGCGGGCATATTCAGCCTTATAGCAATCCTCGGCCTTGCGCTCGATCTGCATGGCAATGATCTCCCGCTCGCTGGACTGCTTGCTGGCTTTCTCCGCAAAATCGCTGTAGCGGAGGATCATGGTCTCTTTGTCCGTGCCCTGCAGCAGATCCGTCATGATGCGATGGATGGCCAGATCAGGGTAACGGCGGATGGGGCTGGTAAAGTGGGCGTAGTCCTTGAGGACCAGACCATAGTGGCCCTTGGGCTTTTCCTCGTACACAGCCTTGGACATGCAGCGGAGCATTCCGGTGTTGATGATCTGCTCATAGGGAGTGCCGCGCACGCCCTCGAGGATGGCGCTCAGCTCCTTGGGGGTGGGCACCTCTTTTGCAAAGTGGTCATTGATCCCGCAGGCCTGCAGCAGAGCGTGCAGACGCTCCAGCTTCTCGGCGTTGGGCTCCTCGTGCACACGGTAGACAAAGGGGATCTGCTTGACGCGGGCAAAGTGGGCCGCGCACTGGTTGGCCAGCAGCATGAATTCCTCGATCATGGACTCGCTCTCACCGGAGGTGCGCTTCTTGACGTCGATGCAGTGGCCGTCCTCGTCAAGGATGAGCTTGACTTCACCGCTCTCAATGTCCATGCATCCGCGCTCCTTGCGCAGGCGGGCACGGTGGCCGTACAGCTCTTTCATGGCAGGCAGCTGGCTCAGCACCTCGGCATACTTGGCTTTGATCTCAGCATCCGCGGTCCCGGCCAGCAGGGCATTGATCTCAGAGTACACGCCCTTGACCCGGCTGCAGATGATGGACTTGACAAAACGGTAATCGGTCAGGTTCCCTTCTTGATCCAGCCGCATGAGGCAGGAGAACGCCAGACGCAGCTCTTTCTCATTCAGAGAGCAGATGCCATTGGAGAGCTGCTTCGGCAGCATGGGGACGACCTGGTCGGCATAGTAAACACTGGTAGCACGGCTGAATGCTTCATTGTCCAGCTCACTGCCAGGCTTGACATAATTGGAAACATCCGCAATGTGGACGCCCAGCTCAAAGCCGCCGTCAGAAGTCTTGGTCAGGCTGATGGCATCGTCGATGTCCTTGGTCTCGGCGCTGTCGATGGTGAAGATGGGCAGGGCACGCAGGTCCATGCGACCCTCACAGTCGGCCCCGGAAACCGCCATGTCCTCAAACTTTTTGGCTTCTTCCCGCACCTTATCCGGGAAACGGCTGCGGATGTCCTTGGCGTAGAGCAGAGCCTTGGCGCAGCGCTTGGCCTCGTCCGAGCTGCCAAACCGCATGGCAACACCCACGCGGTGGTCTTCCTGACGGTTGCCGCGCATGAGGATCTCCACAGCGACCTTGTCGCCGTCCTTGGCACCGCCCTCGCAATCCCGCATGAGCTGCATGGAAATGGCCGGGCAGTCGTCCGGGACGAATTTCAAACGGCCATCCACCCGGCGGGCCGTGCCCACCAGGTCATTTTTCTCGGTGAGGATGGCAAGGATCTCGCCCTCATCACTGCCCTCCACACGGGGGTGGGCAAACTTTTCCACCAGCACCTCATCGCCCGGCATGGCACCGCGGGTAAAGCGGCCCGGAATAAAGATATCACTGGTGCCATCGTCCAGCATAACAAAGGCAAAGTTCTTCCCAAGCTTGACCACCTTGCACAGCAGGGCTTTCTCCGCGCGGCCCGAGCGGACGGTGAAGAACACGCCCTGCTTCTGGCAGATGACCGCCTCATGCACCAGCTGGTCCAGTGCTTCCATCACCTTGCGGTCCGCACCGCGGTCTCCGCCAAACTTCGCTTTCAGATCCTTGACGGTGCAGGGCTGGTTTTGGATCGCATGTTCAATTTTATCGCGTAACGGCATAATTTTCTCCTTACTTCCAACGGCTCTGCCTCCACCGGGCTGCGAGCCTTTTCACACAGCGGGCACACTCCCGCACTTCCCTCCTGCCGCCCGCGGCACATTCCCGAGGCAGCAGCTTCTCCTAACGAGTCATCAAATGATTTTGGGGATTTCCGGGCAGAAAAACAGCCCCGTCCTACACGGGGCTGCATACGCGTGCTCAGGCCTGACGGCTTGCAAACACACAGGCCAGGATCGCCACCACAAAGAAGACGATGCCTGCAATGCGGGTCACCTTTGCCAGCATCTGGTCGGCCGGGGTCAGGCGAGCATTGTTCGCGCCGTAGGCACTCCCGTTGATGGCGCCGGACAGGCCCTGACCATGGGTGTGCTGCATCAGAGTGAGGAACACGATAGCGGCAGAAACGATGAGCAGGATGACGCCGCCGACGATTTCAATGACAGACATGGATGAAACGCTCCTTTGATTTATCAAAAATTTAAGATCAACCATACAAATACAAGTATATAGTATCATACTCCGTGTGAAATTGCAAGCAAAATTGAATTTTACTTCCCTGCAGCGTCCAAAGCGTCACACACCCGCGCGAAGACGGCCGCACTGGTCCGCGATAGGCCTGTCTGGCCGTCCTGCAGCACCACAATGGTATAGCGTGGGTTCCGGGCCGGATAGAAGCCTGCAAACCAGTAATTTTTCAGCTCTTTCCCCGCCGCAAACTGGCCGGTCTGGGCGGTGCCCGTCTTCCCGGCGGCGTTGCCCTCTGTGGGGGCCGCCTCATGGCCCGTGCCCTCCGTGACAACACTTGCCAGCAGCTCCCGCAATGCCCGTGCAGTCTGTGCAGAGAATACCCGCCGGGCGCCGCGGTGAGCCAGTGCGGTCAGCGGTTCACCGGTCGTTTCATCCAATGTGCATTCCAGAAAGAGTGGCTCCCGCCAGATACCGCCCGCCGCAATGGTGTTTATCATGGCGGCAATTTGGATCGGTGTAGCCAACAGCTCCCCCTGCCCAAAGCAGAAATTGGCAAAAGCCCCGCTGGATGTGAGTGTTTCCGCCTCCGGCAGCTGACCGGCAGCCGTGCTCAGGGTGTCTGCCAAATTCAGCGCCCGGCCAAAGCCGAGGCGGACAGCCATTTCCCGCACCCGCTCCGGGCCAAGCTCCTGCCCCAGCCGGATAAAATATCCGTTGCAGCTTTTCTGCAGGGCGGCTGCCAGATCCACTTCTCCGTGAGGGACACCTCCGGCACAGCGGAACACCTGCCCATCCACAACGCAATAGCCCGGGCAATCCCACACAAGGCCCATCTTCCCCGCTTCCAGCGCTGCGGCAGCCAACACCGGCTTGAAAACAGAACCCACCGCATAGGCCTGAAATGCCCGGTTCACAAGCGGGCTGTCCGGAGCATTCAGGCTGGCGGAGACATTTTCCGGGTCAAAGCCCGGTGTACTGGCACAGGCCCGCACTTTTGCACTGGCCGCATCCAGTACCAGAATGCAGCCGCTCTGCATCGTCTGAACCGCCACGGCTTCTGCCGCGCGCTGGATGGACCGGGAGAGAGTCAGTTGAACCCCCACTGCGCCGCTGTCCGATTTTACAAGCTCCGGCTCTGTCCCGCTCCGGAGCTTTCCCTGTGCGTTGACCGCACAGACCAACTTGTCCTGTGCCCCGGTGCCGGAGAGCAGATCCTCCAGCGCTGCCTCCAGCCCTGCGACGCCGTGCCCCTCGCCATCGAGATAGCCCAGCAGGGCCGACGCCAAAGGTGCATCCCCATAGCGGCGCGGGACGGCATAGCACCACGCGCCCATTGCAGAGACATCCCGCGTCACCTCCACCAGAAACGGCCGGGAGGCGTTCCGTTTCTGGTAGAGCATTGCCTGACCGGCCTTGCTGGCATACGGGTAAAGTTTTGTGTAGCTTCCCTCCCCGGGCAGACTAAGCGCCAGCCACTGCTCTCCAAGCCCGGTGAGCAGGTGACCATTGCAATCGTAAAAATTGCCCCGCCGGGCCGGGAACGTTAGCGTGGCTGTGCTCTGCGCTTCCGCCCGGGCTGCATAGGCCGTGTTGGAGCAAAGCCAGAACAGCCTGCACAGCACCACTGCAAAGCCAAGCAGCAGTGAGCCATATAGCACCAGCACCCGACGGCCCGACATCAAAAGCCCCCTCTCCCGTTCCATATCCGGTTACAGTATGGACGAAAAAGAAAGGGTGCATTCGTCAAGCTCTTAAAGAAAGACGCAAAAGAGGCGGAGCCTCCGAAGAGACTCCGCCTCAAAAGTGCGCTTAACCGTATTTGCAGTTTTAGGGAGCGACTGCGCCTTAGTACATGCCGCCCATGCCGCCCATATCACCAGCAGGTGCTGCGGGTGCCGGGGGTTCCGGCAGGTCAGCGACCAGGCTCTCAGTGGTCAGGACCATCTCAGCAACAGAGGCTGCGTTCTCCAGAGCGGAACGAGTGACCTTGGTCGGGTCCACAATGCCAGCGGCGATCATATCGTCCACGAAGACCTCGTTCTGAGCGTCGAAGCCGTAGTTGGGCTTGTTGGCAGTGATGATCTTGTCGATGATGACGCTGCCCTCGAGGCCGGCGTTCTTGGCGATCTGGCGCAGAGGAGCTTCCAGAGCCTTGAGGACGATGCGGGCACCGGTGCGCTCGTCACCCTCCAGGGTATCACACAGCTCACGGACAGCGGGGATGGCGTTGATGGGAGCGGTACCGCCGCCGGCCACAACGCCTTCCTGAACAGCAGCCTTGGTTGCGTTCAGAGCGTCCTCAATGCGGAGCTTCTTATCTTTCATCTCGACTTCGGTAGCAGCACCGACCTTGATGACAGCCACACCGCCGGCCAGCTTTGCCAGACGCTCCTGCAGCTTCTCGCGGTCGAAATCGCTGGTAGAAGCCTCGATCTGGTTGCGGATCTGAGCCACACGGTTGTGGATGGCTTCTTTGTCGCCTGCACCGCCGACAATGGTGGTGTTCTCCTTGGTGACCTTGACCTGACGTGCATGGCCCAGCATCTGCAGGGTTGCATCTTTCAGCTCATAGCCCAAATCAGAGGAGATGACGGTGCCGCCGGTCAGGGTTGCGATATCCTGCAGCATCTCCTTGCGGCGGTCACCGAAGCCGGGAGCCTTGACAGCAACCACGGTAAAGGTGCCACGCAGACGGTTGACGATCAGGGTGGACAGGGCCTCGCCCTCGATGTCCTCTGCAATGATGAGCAGCTTCATGCCGTTCTGAACCACCTGCTCCAGCAGGGGCAGCAGATCCTGAATGACGCTGATCTTCTTATCGGTGATGAGGACAGCGGCGTCATCCAGGACAGCCTCCATCTTCTCGGTATCGGTAACCATATACGGGGTCAGGTAGCCGCGGTCAAACTGCATACCCTCGACGATCTCGTTGTAGGTCTCAGCGGTGGTCTTGTTCTCCTCAATGGTGATGACGCCATCAGAGGTGACTTTCTCCATTGCCTCAGCGATCAGGCGGCCGATCTCAGGGTCGCCAGCAGAAATGGTGCCGACACGAGCGATGTCGTTGGCATCCTTGACTTTCTGGCTGTGTGCCTTGATGGTCTCAACAGCCTTGGCAACAGCCTTGCTCATGCCGCGGCGGATGTCCATCGGGTTTGCACCGGCGGTGACATTCTTCATGCCCTCGGTGACCATCGCCTGTGCCAGAACGGTTGCAGTAGTGGTACCGTCGCCTGCCGCGTCGTTGGTCTTGGTAGCGACCTCACGCACCAGCTGTGCACCCATGTTCTCGAACTCGTCTTTCAGCTCGATCTCTTTTGCAATGGTCACGCCATCATTGGTGATGACCGGGGCGCCAAACTTCTTGCTCAGCACCACGTTGCGGCCCTTGGGGCCCAGGGTGATCTTCACGGTGTTTGCCAGCGTATCAATGCCAGCGCACAGTGCCTTGCGGGCATCCTCGCCCTGCTTAATCTGCTTAGCCATAATCAAATCGCTCCTTTTATAAAGCTCGAATTTCTTTTATTGATGAGGGGAAACTGCTCAGTCTTCCACCACGGCCAGGATATCGCCCTGGCGCACGATGGTGCACTCCTCACCGTCCACCTTGACCTCAGTACCGGAGTACTTGCTGGTGAGCACCTTATCGCCCACCTTGACAGTCATCTTGACTTCCTTGCCATCCACGACGCCGCCGGGGCCAACCGCAACGACCTCAGCCACCTGGGGCTTCTCTTTGGCACTACCGGTCAGGATGATGCCGCTCTTGGTGGTCTCCTCGGCCTCAACAGTCTTGATAACAACGCGGTCTGCAAGAGGAATGATCTTCATAGTTCTTGCCCTCCTATAGTAAAATATAATGAAAACAATTTAGCACTCCGGGCGCTTCTTTGCATGTCGTCCGGCTCTTTAGCACTCCATTTCTATGAGTGCTAAGTGTATTGTACTCATCTCCGGGGTAAAAATCAAGTAGTTTGGGGCATTTTTTTGTTAAGTTTTTGTGTCCTCTCAAAAAGCTTCTTTTCAGCGTAAAAAATCAGTCCCCGTCCTGGCAGAAAGTTCTTTTCCGCAGGACAGGGACTGTTCTCTATTTTCGTTCGGAACGCTTTACCGCGTTCCCGCCGAGGCAGCGTTTTCTCTCTGAGCACAGAACCGCTCATACGCTGCTTTGGGCAGCAGGATGCGGGCGCTCTGCGGGTGGAGGGCGATCTCCACCCGGTCACAGGGGGCGCACTCACCGTCGGCGGTGGCAACGATGGGCCCGCGGCCATCCACAGGGCGGAGGGCCACCTGTTTTGCCCGGCGGTAGATGAAATAGGGCTTTGCCTGCTCGGTGAGCTGGCCGTGGACGAAATGCCCGCCCCGCTTATACATCCCCAGCAGCTTTGCAATGGTCAGCCGCCCCACCTTGCGGATGATGACGACATCCATCCAACCGTCGTCCGGGACGGCCTCCGGGGCCGCAAGGAAACCGCCGCCGTAGGCCTTGCCATTGCAGACCGCGCACATGAGGCAATCGACGGTCAGTTTTTCGCCGTCGATATCATACTCGATCTTGCGGCCAATCTGCCCACAGAGCTGCTCCACAATGGAGAGAGCGTAGGCCATCTCGCCGCCGCACAGGGGGATACGCCGAAACTTCGGGATGCCATAGGCCACCTGGGCGTCCAGCCCCGCCGCGCAGATGGTGGCGGAAAGGCCCAGATTGGTCTGCATCGTGTCGATGGTCACTTCCCCGCCCGCCAGCTGGGCGTCGAGGTCGGTAAACTCCTCCCGGGTGCCGTAGGTGCGCAGGAAGTCGTTGCCGCTGCCGTAGGGCAGGCAGCCCACGGCGGCGTTGGCAAAGCCCTGCACGCCTGTCAGTGCCTCCACCAGAGTACCATCGCCGCCTGCCGTCCAGATGTGCAGCTGCTCCCCTGCTTTCGCGGCCTCTTCCGCCGCGGCGCGAGCCAGTGCCTTGGCATGGCCTGCATACTCTGTTTTGCAGGTGGCAACCGCATCCACCGGGATGCCTGCCCGGACAGCAGCCTGCTGCAATTGCGGAATGAGCTGGACGGTACAGTCCTGCTTCCCAGCGGCAGGATTCAAGATAAACAGATAACGCATGGCTTCCTCCTGTGTGCGTAAAAGCTTCTTTTATGATAGCCAAAACCGCACACAATTGCAAGAGGCAGCCTTTACAAAACCGCACTCACGGGATCCGTTTCCTGAAGAGTTACACAGCCGTCAGCGGTACAGTCCGCCGTCCAGTGCTGGCCAGGAGCTGCTGTCCCCGAGGCGATCTCGTTGGCAAGGGCCTGTTCTACTGCCCGGTCCACCTGCCGCCGCAGCTCTCGCGCTCCGTAGGGTGAGCGGGCTTTTGCCGCCAGCGCCGGGCCTACCCGGGCGGTATGGGTCAACTGATAGCCGCTGCGGGCCGCACGGGTTTCCAGCTGGCCCAGCAGCTTTTCCGCAATGGTGCACAGACTGTCTTCTCCCAGAGGGCGGAACACGATGATCTCATCCAGCCGCCCGATGAGCTCCGGGCGGAGCCACTTTTTTGCCTCTGCCACGGCCTGCTCCGACTGCTTTTCAAAGGCTGCCTCACTCCCCGCCGCAAAACCCAGCGGCGCGCTCTGCCCGGCCAGAAAGCGTGCACCAAGGTTGGAAGTCAGCAGCACGATGGTATTCCGGAAATCCGCCTTGCGGCCCATGGAGTCGGTCAGCTGGCCATCTTCCAGCAATTGCAGCAGGATATTCTGGATATCCGGGTGTGCCTTTTCGATCTCATCAAACAGCACGACGCTGTAGGGGCGTCGGCGGACGGCCTCGGTCAGCTGTCCGCCTTCGTCGTGGCCCAGATAGCCCGGAGGCGCGCCCAGCAGGCGGGCCACGGTGTGCTGCTCCTGATACTCTGACATATCGAACTTGAGGAGCGCTTTCTCGCTGCCGAACCAGCTGGAAGCCAGTGCCTTGGCAAGGGCTGTTTTGCCCACGCCGGTGGGCCCCAGAAACAGCATGGCTCCGATGGGGCGGCCCGGCTCCCCCAGCCCGGTGCGGCTACGGCGGATGGCTCCGGCCACGGCGGCCACAGCCCGCTGCTGGCCCACGATCTCCTCATTGAGTCGGGCTTCCAGCCGGGCAAGGCGCTCCCGTTCTTTCTCGCCCACCCGCTCGGCGGGGATGCCGCTGGCCCGTGCCACCACCTGGGCCACCTCTTCCCGGGTAAGCACCGGGCTGGGCTGGTGCTCCCGTTCTGCCCGGATGCGGGCGGCAGCGCAGGCCTCATCCACAAGGTCAATGGCCTTATCCGGCAGGCAGCGCCCCGGCAGATACCGCACGGAGAGCTCCACGGCTTCCCGCAGGGTCTCAGGCGGCAGCTTGACACTGTGATACCGCTCATAGCGGGGTGCCAGCCCCTCCAGAATGCCAACAGCCTGCTCCGGAGTAGGCTCTTCGATCTGCACCTTTCCAAAGCGGCGTTCGAGGGCGGCGTCTTTCTGGATATGGGTGCGAAATTCCTGATTGGTGGTGGCCCCGATGAGCTGCAGCTCGCCCCGGGCCAGCACCGGTTTCAGGATGCTGGCCGCATCAATGGCTCCCTCGGCAGCTCCTGCCCCAACGATGGTGTGGAACTCGTCCACAAACAGAATCGCGCTGCCATCCCGGACAAGTTCCTCCAGCAGGTTTTTAAAGCGCTCTTCAAAATCGCCCCGGTACTTGGTGCCTGCCACCAGGCTGGCCATATCCAGCGCCAGCAGCCGCCTCCCCTGCAGCATCCGGGGCACATTTTTGTTGGCAATGCGCTGGGCCAGCCCCTCTGCCAGCGCGGTCTTCCCCACGCCGGGCTCCCCCACGAGGCAGGGGTTATTTTTCTGGCGGCGGCACAGGATCTCCACCATCCGGTCCAGCTCTTTTTCCCGGCAGAACACCGGGTCCAGCTCCCCATCTGCCGCCCGGCGGGTCAGGTCACGGCAGTATTTATCGCTGGCGCGGCTGCCCCGCGGCATGGCCGAAGCCGCGCGAGGCTGCAGAGGCAGGATGAACTGGCCGGACAGCTGGCGGCATTCCCGCACCGCCTCCGCAAGCTGGACCCCCATGGAAGCCAGCAGCACCCCGGCCGCGCAATCGGTATCCTCCAACATGGCGCAGAGCAGGTGCTCCGGTTCCGCTTTCGCCAGATGAGCATTCTGTGCCCCGATGAGCGCGTAATCCATGGCGCGTTTGAGGTCCGGCGCCAGCGCTTTGCGGTCCAGATGCAGCGCCGGGCCCTCCCGGTCGGCCCCCAGCTGACGCCGGACGGCCAGCTCCGAGATATTTTTCCCGGCCAGGAACTTCGCCGCCGGGCCGTGGTCGGTCTGGAGCATTGCCAGCAGCAGGTGGCCAGTATCCGCTTTTTTGCAGCCAAGCCCCCCGGCCAGCTCTACCGCCTCGTCCAGCAGCAGCCCCGCCTCCCGGGAGAACCCTTTGTATCTGCCCTTGCCGAATGCTTCCCAAATGCTCATGTGCTCCCTCTGCCTCCATTTTGGTATCCAGCAGAAGTATAGCCCCATTTCCAGAGAAAAAATCAGTCATTCCTGTCGTAACAGCAAAAAACGCACCATGCAGCAGGTGCACCGTGCGTTTATCCATTGATGAAAATTTGAGATCACATCTCGGCCAGAGCCTTTTTCAGATTCTTGGCAATCTGATCCGGGCAGCTGGTGGGACGGGGGCCGCAGGTAGTGCCCTCCATACGGGCGATGGCGTCTTCTGCTTTCATGCCCTTGAGCAGGCGGCTGATACCTTTCAGGTTGCCGTTGCAGCCGCCAACGACCTCGATGGACTCAATGGTGTGGTCGTCGTTCAGGACGATGTTGGTCTGCTTGGAACAGGTGCCCACGTTGGGGAAGCTAAACGATTTGCTCATTGCAAAATATCCTCTCTTTTTCAAATCCACATGGCTTGACCCTGCCATGGTGTCGTTTACAAAGTAGTATACTATAAGCCGCTAAAAAGGTCAACAACTGACATTTAAAGCAGGTTCGTTCGGGGAGCTTTGCCACGCAAGTGAGGGGCATTCCATCCCCCTCCCAACTGCCTGCGGCAGTCGGGCCCCACCCTCCGGACACTTGCTTTGGCAAACTCCCGCTCACTCACAGAAACAGTCAACTCTCCGAGCGATTATCGCTGTTTTCTCTGATGGGCCAGCTCCTCAATGCGGGCTATCTGGTCATCGGATGTGATGCAGGCCCCCACAGGGTTTGGATGGCCGTGGTTGGCTCCGTGGAAATCGCTGCCGCCGGTGTGGATGAGACCGTACTGTTCACAGAGGGCGGCGCACTCGGCTTTGTCCTCCGGGCTGTTGCGGGGGTGCTCCACCTCAATGCCATCGATCATCCCCTCTTTGACCAGCTCCCGCACCAGCGGCATACTCTGGTAGACCGTCGGGTGAGCAAAAACGACGACTGCCCCGGCTGCTTTGGCCGTAGCCAGTACATCCCGCACCGGGCGGTATTCCGGCGAGTGGAGCACGATGCCCCGGGGGTTCCACCCGAAGAGATAGTGGTACAGGCTGGTATAGATCCCGTCACACAGGCCCAGCTCATGCAGGGCCTGCATGATGCCGCTCTTGTAGAGCACGCCGCTGTCCTTGGCATACTCCAGCGCCTGCTCGGTGCGGAACTGCGGGTAAAGCGCCTCGATCTCCCGAGCGCTCTGCAGGCAGCACTCGTTGCGGCGCTGGCGCATGATGTCGCAGTGTTCCCGCAGGGCTTTGCTCTCCGGGTCGGGCCAGAACGCCAACAGGTGCACCCGGTGGCTGCGCTCGTAGTCGTAGCCCGTCAGCTCCGTGGCCGGGATGAGCCGCACGCCATCCTGTGTGGGATGGTCATAGCAGTACTGGACGCTGAGGAGGGTATCGTGGTCCGAAAGAGCCATGGTGTCCAGCCCCACCCGTGCTGCCATAAGGGGCAGGCAGTGGATGGGCACCGAGCCATCCGAACAGGTTGAATGATTGTGAAGATCGCCAGGCATGTTTTCCACTCCTTTAAAGAAGCCTACAAATTTGGTTCGTTTGTTCACCCCATATCATACCCGTTTGCACCCAAAAGTGCAAGAGTTTTTCCTGCTGACAAAAATCGAGCAGAAAAACAGTTGACAAATCCGCTGTGCTTTGCTAAACTAAATAAGCACTCGCAGGGTTAGCTCATCCGGTAGAGCGACTGCTTCCCAAGCAGTAGGCGGCGGGTTCGAGTCCCGTATCCTGCTCCAATCACCGCGCTGATTCGTGTTGAACAGCGCGGTTTTCTTTTTGGCATTTCGCGGAAAGGCGTTTTGTATGATTTTTGTTCCTCTGCTGCACTACTTTAAAAACAAAAACTCGTTCAGCGGCAACGAGGATGGGATGCGCTACCTGCTGACCCCCGGCAAGCGCAAGGTGCCGGACCCGGAGGGCGGCGAGGGAGCCGAAAAAGAAGAGAGCATCCTCACGGTGGACGTCTGGCCGGACCCCTGGGCGCTGGAATTCACCGACCCTGCCCTCCGCCGCCGGGAGGTCTACCCTCTCTCCGACGAGGGCCGGGCTGCGGCAGCCAAATATCTGGCAGAGACTTACGAAGCCGACCTGGAGCGCTGGAAACAGCACCCCTCTCTGCTGGACTGTGAACCCTGGACGCCGCCGACACCGGAGGAAGAAGCCTCCGGCCAATCCTGATGACTGTGAGGGACCCATGATCTATCGTTTAAAAGAGCTCAAAGGCGATACCATTCCGGTGCCGCAGCTGGTATTTTCCAAGCTGGGCATCGCGGAGGAATATAACGTCCGCGTGGCGCTGTATGTGCTGGCAACGGGTATCACAGACCCGGACAAGCTGTGTTCAGACCTGAAACTCCGCAGCCGGATGACGGCAGAGAGCGCCCTTTCGTTCTGGGCGGGTGCCGGCCTGCTGGAACGGTACGAGGAGAACGCTGCCCCGGGCGAGGAGCCCAGCGCCCCCGCCCCCATGACCTGGCAGGAGATCGCCGCGGCTTCCCGCACCGACCCGATGATCTCCAGCCTCATCGACTGTGCACAGACCGGCTTTGCCCGGCCGCTGACCCACAGCGAGATGGAAAAGATCGTCCACCTGTATTTGCAGGATGGCTTTGCCCCGGAAACCGTCATGCTCTGCGTGGCCTATGTGGCCAGCAAGGGCAAGCGGACTATGGCCGCTGTGACCCACGAGTTGAAAGTCTGGCGGGCTGAGGGCGTGGAGACCGGCGAACAGGCGGATGCCCACCTGAAACTGCTGGCCCTCCGGGCCCAGCGGGAGCAGTATGTCAGCGGATTGCTGGGCATCCCGGACAGCGAGCTCACCCTGGGCGGACGGAAAGCCATTGCCCGCTGGTATGAGGTCTACGGCTACGATGACGCCATGGTGCAGGAAGTGGCCGTGCAGGCCGGCCCCAAGCGGGACCTGTGGTACTGGAACAGCATCCTCAAGACCTGGAATGCCAAAGGTCTGCGCACCATCCACGATGTGCGCGGCCCGGTGGCGGAGATCGGTGCCAGCCGGAACATCCGGGTGGACCGTACCGCCCCCAGCGGAAACGATTTTCTCAAGAATTCTTCCCTCACCGCGTCGCTCAACCGCCTGAAAAAGAAATCCACGCCGTAAGCGCGGAAACGAGGTCACTCTATGCGTACCAAAAACGAACTGTATCAGGAAGCCCTGCGCACCATTGCAGCCCGGCGGCAGACCGCCCGGGCACTGGCGGAAGACGCCCGCGCGGAGGCGGAGGCCGTGATCCCGGCTTTGCGCCACGCGGAGGAAGAAGTGCGGGTGCGCGGCATCCGCTGTGCGCTGGCCGGTGCTTCCGGCAAAGACCGCACCGCCGCCAACGCCGCCCTGACGGAGGCAAAGCAGAAACTGGCCGCCTTGCTGGCCGCCAGCGGACGCCCGGCCGATGCGCTGGAGCCAAAATTCACCTGCAGAAAGTGCCAGGACACTGGCGTGGTAGACGGGCGCACCTGCAGCTGTGTCCACAAGGTGATGCAGACCCTCCGCCGGAAAGAGATCGAGGGGCTTTCCAGCCTGTCTATTTCCAGCTTTGATACCATGAAGCTAAGCTATTACCCCAATGTCATTGACCCCGCTCTGGGGCTGAATGTCCGTACTTACATGGGCCAGCTGCTGGCAGGCCTGAAAAATTATGCGGAGGACTTCTCCCCTGCTGAGAATGAAAGCCTGATGCTGGTGGGCAATGCAGGCCTTGGCAAAACGCATGCGGCCCTTGCCATTGCCGGCATCGTGCTGGACAAGGGCTACGATGTCATTTATGTTTCCAGCCCGGACTTTTTTGGCAAGATGGAGGCTTCCCGCTTTGACCCCTCCGGCGATGCCGATACCCTGTTGCGCACCGCCGCCACTGCCGATTTATTGATCCTGGATGATCTGGGCACCGAGTTTGTCACACCCTATTTCATCACCACATTTTACAGCCTGCTCAACAACCGCCTGGGGGCAGGCCTGCCTACCATTGTGACGACCAATATCACCGACGGTTCCCTGCTGGAAAAGCGTTACACCGAGAAGATCTCCAGCCGCCTGTCCGCCTTTGTCCCGTTCAACTTTGTGGGCGAAGACATCCGGGCGCAGAAAGCCAGCGAGTAATTCCGGCACAAACTCCCGGACAAACAAGATGCAGAAAACCCCGCCACGGCAAGTGTAAAACCTGCTTTGGCGGGGTTCTTTGATCCTATTTAAAATTCCAGCACCGGGCTGACTTCGTTGCGGCGCTGGGCCTGCACAACACAGTCTTTCTCGGGCACGACACCCGCGGCACCAAGGGTGTTGAAAACGGTCTGTAACGCCAGCATCGGGGTGTTGTTCTCCTGCGAGAGATGACACAGGGCAAACTTTTTACAGCCCTCCTGAACGAGCTCCAGCAGCTTGGCGGAGCACTCATCGTTGGAGAGGTGTCCCCGGGCCGATTCGATCCGGGCGCGTAAGTAATAGGGATACGGGCCGCTGCGGAGCATGTGGAGATCGTAATTGCTCTCCAGTGCAACCAGGTCACAGCCAGACAGCGCCTCATGCACCGGTGGCGTCAGGACGCCCAGGTCGGTAGCAAGGGTCATGGTCTTTCCGTCCGGGGTATGAATGCGGTAGCCCACACAGGGCACATCGTGGCTGGTGGGGAATGCCTGCACCCCAAAGGCACCAATGTCCTCTTCCCGGCTGGACAGGGTGTTCAGCTCACAGGTAGGCGGGACGATGCCGTTGGCGTCCAGAAAATCCAGTGTATCCGCACCGCCGTAGACCGGGAGCGGATTCTTTTTGAGGAACGTGGAAAGGCCCTTGACGTGGTCACTGTGCTCGTGGGTGACGAGGATGCCGTCACAGTCCGCAATGTTCAGCCCCAGCGATTTGAGGGCAGCGCCGGTGGTGCGCACGCCTTTGCCCATATCAATGATAAGGTAATGGTCGCCGCAGCGCACCACGCTGCTGTTGCCGGAAGAGCCGGAATACAACGAGATAAATTCAGACATTGCGGATCACATGGCCTGTTCCAGTGCAGCGGGCACCCGCTCCACTTTCTCGATATCAGCACCCAGCGCGCGCAGCTTTTCCACGATATTCTCGTAGCCGCGCTCGATATAGCCGATCTCTTCCACCTCGCTGGTGCCGTCGGCCATCAGGGCAGCCACCACCATGGCAGCGCCCGCGCGCAGGTCGGTCGCACGGAGGGGGGCCGGGCTGAGCTTCTCGACACCCTCAAACACGGCCACCTGGCCATCCACCTGGACATTCGCGCCCATCTTGCGCAGCTCGTCCACATAGCGGAAGCGGTTGTCCCAGACACTTTCCGTCACGGTAGAAGTTCCCTTCGCCACGCTGAGCAGCACGCCCATGAGCGGCTGCATGTCGGTGGGGAAACCGGGGTGCGGCATGGTGTTGATCTTCAAAGGCAGGATATCGCCGGTGCGGCGGACGCGGACGGAATCGTCAAATTCCTCCACTTCCACGCCTGCACGGCGGAGCTTTGCGGTGATCGGCTCCAGATGCTTGGGAGTGACGTTCTTGATGAGGACATCGCCGCCGGTGGCAGCGGCAGCCACCATATAGCTGCCGGCCTCGATCTGATCCGGGATGATGCTGTAGGTGCAGCCGTGCATCTTCTCCACGCCGCGCACCTTGATGACATCGGTACCGGCGCCACGGACATCCGCACCGCACATATTCAGGAAGTTGGCCAGATCGACCACATGGGGCTCCTTGGCGCAGTTTTCCAGAATGGTCTGGCCCTTGGCCATGACAGCGGAGAGCATCCCGTTCATGGTAGCGCCCACGCTGACCTTATCAAAGAAGATATGCGCTCCGTTGAGCTCCTTGGCGCGGACGGTGATCATGCCGTAATCCACGCTGTCCTCTGCGCCCAGGGCGCTGAAAACTTTCAGGTGCTGGTCGATGGGGCGGGGGCCCAGGTTGCAGCCGCCGGGCATGGCCACCTGTGCCTTGCCGAAACGGGACAGCAGTGCACCCAGGAAGTAATAGCTGGCGCGCATCTGGCGGGACAGGTCATCCGGGACATTGGTGCTCGTCAGGTGGGTGGTGTCGATCTCATAGGTGTTCTTGTTCAGCATCTTGACCTGTGCGCCCAGGGTGCTCAGGATCTTGAGGCTGACGGCCACATCGCTGATATCCGGCAGGTTTTCAATGACGCAGACATCGGCTGCCAGAATGGTGGCGGGCAGGATGCCCACTGCCGCGTTCTTTGCGCCGGAGATGGTAACCTCACCATGCAGGGCTTTGCCGCCCGTAACAACAAATTTTTCCAATTTTATGATCTCCTTGTCGTGGGCCCGCTTCGTGACAGGCCCTATAAGGTGCATTTCCAAAGTACATGCCGCAGTTTCTTCCGAGGACCCGCGTGCCGCGAGTTTTCAGGCAGGAAAATAAAGCCGCAACAACTGCAGCTACCCTATTATACACGAGAATACAGAAAAAGCAAAGCCCCCGCGCCATTCTGTCCGTTATTTTCTGTTTTGCCCAGAATCCATGAAGATATTCCGTTTTTTTGTCTCTTTTTTCAAAAATTTTACAATTGCCCGGGCCGGTTCCGCCGGACAGAGACTGTGTTTTACCAGACCTGATCCTCGCTGCGGGTCTCCTTGATCCAGCCCAGCTGGTAGGCGCGGACCAGCTGTTTGAGGTCGTGCACCCGCTCCCGGAGGTTTTCTCCCTCATCGGTCTCCTCCACGAGGATGCGATGATTCTCCGTTTCCAGAATGTTCTTCTGGGAGATAATGTCGATGTTCTCATTCACGGCCTTTTCCGCGCTGACGAACGGCTGATGGGTACGCAGGGACATGGTGCGGCTGGAGTAGACCAGTGTATAGCCCGCAATGCCCGTCTTCTCATGATAGGCACGGCAGAAGCCGCCGTCGATGACCACGAGACGTCCCCCGCCCTTGATGGGGCTCTCACCGTTTTTCTCCTGCACGGGGACATGGCCGTTGACGATGTGGCTGGTGCCGGGCAGGCCAAACTCCGCCAGAATGCGGCGGCAGACGGCTTCCTCATTATACCATGTATAATAGGGGTCTTTCTTTTCGGTGTGGGTGCTTTTATCCTCCACATACAGCCGCTCGAATGTCGTCATGGCACTGCGGCCAAACAGCGGCGAAAGCTTGCCGCACCACAGATACCACAAAAAGTCCTGTCCGCTGCGGCGGGCGACGCTTCCCTCCGGGGCAAAGTAGCCGCGGCGGGCCCGCTCATCGCAGTAATCCATGAGGGCCCGGCCGGAATAGGTGTGTCCCTCGAACCGCTCCACCGCAAAGGTGCCTTTCTGGGTCATGGGCACCACCCCATGGTAGAGCAGGTTGCCGTTTTCAATGTGGTAAACGCTGCCCTTGGCGTAGAGGAACTCCACATGCTCCTGCAGCTTCTGGCTCTGGCGAAACGACTCTACCAGTTTGTGCAGCACCAGCCGCTCATCGTCGTTGAGGGCGGCGGGGTCTTTGGGGTCCACCGTGGGGAACGAAGTGTCCCGCAGAGGATACTCCTTATCCCCGATCCGGACGGTCTTCTTCTCCCAGTCGATGCAGCGGAGGTAATCGCGGCCCTGCATCTTGAAATCCGGGTTGCGGTCAATGACCTTGCACTCCATCTTGAGCATCAGGATGGTGACAGCCTTGTGCATGACCGCGCACCGGTGGAGCATTCCCGGTGTATAGGGGCCGCGCTCCAAATCGGTGTGGGGCATCCAGATGGTCAGGTCATCGTTGCCGTAGAACTGCTCGGCCATCCGCTGCAGATGGCGCAGGTTGATGCCATAGCAGTCCTCCAGCATGGCATGGTTGTGGTAGGCCAGCGTGGTCTTGAGGACAGTGCAGATGCAGATGGGGCTGCCGGCGGCGGCGCCCATCCAGACCACATCATGGTTGCCCCACTGGATATCGACGTTATGGTGGCGCATGAGCAGGTCCAGGATGATATCCGGGCGGGGGCCGCGGTCAAACAGGTCGCCCACAATGTGCAGCTTATCCACGGCCAGCCGCTTGATGAGCTCACACAGGCGGACAATGAAACGGTCCGCGCGGCCATTTTCAATAATACTGCCCACGATCTGGCCATAATAGAGGTCTTTATCGTGGTCCTCAAAATGGGCGTGGAGCAGCTCGTCCAGAATATAACCGCAGCTGGAGGGCAGGCAGGCACGCACATGCTCCCGGGTGTGCTTGGAAGAAACCAGACGGCAGAGATCAATGAGGCGGAGCAGCGTCTCGGTATACCACTGCTCCAGCGTCTCCTCGTCCGCGCACTTGGCCTTGAGCTGGGGCAGTTTCTCATTGGGGTAATAGATCAGCGTTGCCAGCTCGGCGCGGTCAGACTCAGGGACCGTATCCCCCAGCACGATATCCACTTTTTCGCGGATGACACCGGAGGCAGAGTTCAGGATATGTACAAAGGCTTCGTTTTCGCCGTGCAGATCGCTCATAAAATGCTCGGTACCCTTGGGCAGCTTGAGCAGAGCCTCGGTGCTGATGATCTCGCTGGCCGCCGCAGCCTGCGAGGGGTAATCCCGTGCAAGCAGGGATAAATATTTCAGATTGTCCCGGATCTCTTCGGTTTCGGTGCGCATGATGTCCTCCAGATGTCCAAATATGTAGTATTCTTGCATCACATGCAATATTATTTCTTAGTATACCACTTTTGCTTCTGGAAATGGTATAATAGCGTTTAGAAAAGCGTAAAAGATTTTGCAAAGGACTTGGATAATATGCCCAAAAACATCGTTGTCACCCCGCCGGACGTCTGCACTCTCTGCCCCCGGCGGTGCAAAGCTGACCGCGCCGCCGGACAGTGCGGTTTCTGTGGGGCAGGCAATACTTTAAAAGTCGCCCGGGCGGCCCTGCATTTCTGGGAAGAGCCCTGCATCAGCGGCACCAAAGGCAGCGGCACAGTCTTTTTCTCCGGCTGCACCCTCAAGTGCTGCTTCTGCCAGAACTATCCCATCAGCGCCGAGGGCCTGGGCAAGGAGATCACCGTGGAGCATCTGGCTGAAATTTTCCTCAACTTACAGGCCCAGGGAGCCCACAACATCAATCTGGTCACCCCCGGGCAATGGCGGCCCTGGATCATTGCCGCGCTGGATCTGGCCCGGGCGCAGGGGCTGCATTTGCCCATCGTCTGCAACACGGGCGGCTACGAGACGGTGGAGAGTGTGGCGGCCTGGCGGGGTTCCATTGACATCTGGCTGGCTGACCTGAAATACGTCTCCGCCGCCCTCTCGGCAGAGCTTTCCGCTGCACCGGATTACTTTGCCCAGGCCAGGCCCGCCATTGAGGCCATGATGGCGCAGGCCGGCCATCCGGTATTTGACGCTGAGGGCATCCTGCAAAAGGGCGTCATCCTGCGCCATCTGGCTCTGCCCGGCCACATGGACGACAGCTTTGCCGTCCTGGACCAGATGGCTGCCTGGAACGAGGCCGACCCCGGGTGTTTCCTGCCCAGCGTCATGAGCCAGTACACGCCGTTCTACAAGGCAGCAGAGCACGGCATCGGGCGGCGCATTACCACCTACGAGTACCGCCGGGTGGTCAATTACGCGATGGACAAAGGCCTCACAATGGGTTACATGCAGCAGAAGAGCAGTGCAAAAGAGGAGTATACACCCAGCTTTGATTTGACGGGGGTGTGAACTCCCCCAGTCTCGCATTCGCTCGACAGCCCCCTCAAAGAGGGAGCCTTTTGCTGCTTCCGGGAGGAAAAGCCTCCCTCCGTGAGGGAGGTGGCATCGCGCAAGCGATGCCGGAAGGAGTTCTTTAGCAAACTGCACAAAAATCCTCTGTTATTTTCTCTCGCAACTTCTGGTTTCACCTTGCATTCCGACGGGAATCGCACTATAATGGATACAACAATGTGTGCTCAGGGAGCTTTCCCGTGAAGAAGCTGTCCGGGCCTTTGATCCAAAACCGTCTTTTAGGAGGAGCGTTATGGAACATTTCAATCCGATCCTTGGCAAGGAGACCGCCGGACAGAAGTTTATCACCTGCGGCGAGATCATGCTGCGCCTGACCCCGCCGAACTACGAAAAGCTGCGCATGGCTTCCAACTTTGAGGCCAGCTACGGCGGCAGCGAGGCCAACATCGCGCTGGCACTGGCAAACCTGGGCGTGGACAGCACGTTCTTCAGCGTGGTACCCAACAACAGCCTGGGCAAGAGCGCCGTGCGCTGGCTGCGCTCCAACGATGTGCACTGCACCCCGATGATCCTCACCGAGCCGGACGAGACTCCCTCGAACCGTCTGGGTACTTACTATCTGGAGACGGGCTACGGCATCCGCCCCTCCAAGGTCATCTATGACCGCAAGCACAGCGCCATCACGGAGTATGATTTCTCGCAGGTGGATCTGGATGCACTGCTGGAGGGCTTTGACTGGCTGCACCTGAGCGGCATTACCCCGGCACTGGCCCCCAACTGCCGCGGCCTCATCATCGACATGCTGAAAGTAGCCAAGAAAAAAGGCCTGACCGTCAGCTTTGATGGCAACTTCCGCTCCACCCTGTGGACCTGGGACGAGGCCCGGGATTTCTGCACCGAGTGTCTGCCCTATGTGGACGTGCTGCTGGGCATTGAGCCTTACCACCTGTGGAAAGACGAGAACGACCACTCCAAGGGCGACTGGAAAGACGGCGTGCCTCTGCAGCCCAGCTACGAACAGCAGGACGAGATCTTCCAGCACTTTATTGAGCGTTACCCCAGCCTCAAGTGCATCGCCCGCCATGTCCGCTATGCCCATAGCGGCAGCGAAAACAGCCTGAAAGCCTTTATGTGGTACGACGGCCACACCTTTGAGAGCAAGCTGTTCACCTTTAACATCCTGGACCGTGTGGGCGGCGGTGACGCTTTTGCCAGCGGCCTGATCTACGCCATGCTCCACAACTACCGTGCCATGGATATGATCAACTTTGCCGTAGCCAGCAGCGCCATCAAGCACACCATCCACGGCGATGCCAACATCACCGACGATGTGAGCTCCATCCGCAACCTGATGAACATGAACTACGACATCAAACGCTGATGCTTTTGGTGTACAAGAACTGATACGAGAAAAGCTCCTGTCCGGCCGGACAGGAGCTTTTCTGTTATGCATCAGAATTTTTTAAGAGAGGATCATCCGGTCGTTGGCAAACTCGCCACCGGATGCGATCTGGAACTTCGCCAGCAGGTCAGAGACCTGCAGATTCTTCTTCTCCTCCCCTGCCACATCATAGATGATGTGACCCTCATGCATCATGATCAGACGGTTGCCGTACTTGATGGCGTCTTTCATGTTGTGGGTGATCATCATGGTGGTCAGGTGGTTTTCCTCCACGATCCTGGCCGAAAGGGTCAGCACTTTGAGGGCCGTCTTGGGGTCCAGTGCAGCGGTGTGCTCATCCAGCAGCAGGAGCTTGGGATTGTTCATCGTAGCCATAAGCAGGGTCAGCGCCTGACGCTGGCCGCCGGACAGCAGGCCTACGCGGGCCGTGAGGCGGTCTTCCAGGCCCAGATCCAGCGTCTTGAGCAGCTCACGGTACTGCTCCCGCTCCGCCTTGGTGATGCCGATGCGGAGGGTGCGGTGCTTGCCACGGCGGGCAGCCAGTGCCAGATTCTCTTCGATCTGCATGGTGGCCGCCGTGCCGGTCATGGGGTCCTGGAACACGCGGCCGATGTAGGCAGCGCGCTGATGCTCGCCCAGTTTGGTGACGTCCACGCCGTCAATGAGGATCTTGCCCTCGTCCACGGGCCAGACACCGGCCACAGCGTTCAGCATGGTGGATTTACCGGCGCCATTGCCGCCGATGACGGTGACAAAATCGCCCTCGTTCAGTTTCAGGTTCAGGCCGTTCAGTGCAGTCTTCTCATTGACGGTCCCGGCATTAAAGGTTTTGGAAACATTCTGGATCTCAAGCATTCTTGGCACCCTCTTTCTGTGCTTTCTTGGCTGCGGGTTTTGCAAAGTATTTCCCTTTCCAATACGGCACCGCCAGGAAGACGGCAACGACGGAAGCGCTGAGCAGTTTGAGCAGGTTTGCGTCAAAGCCAAGGGTCAGCACCAGCTGGATGACGATGTAATAGATGATGGCACCCAGCGAGACTGCCAATAGCTTAAGGGCAAAGTTGTGGAAGATCCGGCCAAACAGCGCCTCGCCGATGATGACAGCAGCCAGACCAATGACGATGGCACCACGACCCATGCTGACATCCGAGAAGCCCTGATACTGGCTCAGCAGCGCGCCGGACAGGGCCACCAGACCATTGGAAACGGCCAGACCCAGCACGATGTTAAAGTTGGTGTTGATGCCCTGTGCCCGGGACATTGCGGGGTTGGAGCCGGTGGCGCGGATGCCGCAGCCCAGCTCGGTACCGAAGAACCAATACAGGATGCCGATGACCACGGCCGTGACGATGAGCACCATAATGATGGGGTTGTGGAGGGCAGTCTCTTTGACCCAGCGCAGGGAGATGAGAAGGCCATATTTATCCACATTGATGGACTGGTTTGCCTTGCCCATGATCTTCAGGTTGATGGAGTAGAGGGCCAGCTGGGTCAGGATGCCTGCCAGGATGGCCGGGATCCCCATGAAAGTGTGGAGCAGGCCGGTGACAAAGCCCGTTGCCAGGCCTGCTACCAGAGCCGCCAGCAGAGAGACCCAGACGTTCTGGCCCGAGAGCAGGCACATGACGCAAACCGCGCCGCCCGTGCCAAAGGAGCCATCCACGGTCAGGTCAGCCACATCCAGGATGCGATAGGTCAGGTAAACGCCAATGGCCATAATGCCCCAGATAAGGCCCTGCGCACAGGCGCCGGGCAGCGCACCGGGCAGGTTTGCCAGTCTTGCAAGTGTTTCCAAAATAATTCCTCCTAAACGTGCACTTTTTTCACATCCCGTTTTATACGGGAAAGGCGGAGAAGAGCCTTTTCAGCCCTCCTCCGCCATATTTCTCATTTCCGTAAGAGGTTAGCCCTCGATGGCTTCGTATCCCTCGGGAACCGTCAGGCCCAGATCATCGCAGATGGTCTTGTTGTACTTCTTGGTCACAGTGGTGTACTCAATGGGCATGGTAGCAATATCGGCCTCGCCTTTCAGGATCTTGACCGCCATCTCACCGGTGGTGTAGCCCAGATCGTAGTAGCTGATGGACAGGGTAGCCACACCGCAGCCGGAGCAGATGCCCTCCTCGCCCGCGAAGACAGGCTTCTTGGCCGGGCGGCAGATACCGTCCACAATGCCGGTGTTGGCCGCAACGGTATTATCGGTGGGAACATACACGGCGTCGTTCTCGTCAGCAGCTTTCTGGCAGACAGAAGCCAGATCGTTGGAGTCAGAGAAAGAGTATTGGGTAGCAGTGATGCCCTTGTCCTCCAGATACTTCTTGACTTCATCTACCTGATACTGACTGTTTGCCTCAGCGGAGCAGTACAGCAGGCCGACCTTGGTAGCCTCCGGCAGCCACTCCGTGATCATCTCAGCCTGCTGATCCAGCGGAGCCAGGTCAGAAGTACCAGAAACATTGCCGCCCACAGTGCCGGTGAAATCCGTCAGGCCCAGCGCCACGCCGTACTCGGTAACAGAGGTGCCCAGAATGGGGATCTCATTGGTAGCAGCCTGTGCCGCCTGCAGAGCGGGCGTTGCATTGGCCATGATGAGGTCTACGCCTGCGGAAACAAAGCCGTTGGCGATGGTAGCGCAGGTAGCGGAATCGTTCTGTGCGTTCTGGAAATCAAACGTGACATTCTCGCCGAATTCCGCGCTCAGAGCATCCTCAAAGCCCTGGGTAGCGGCATCCAGGGCTGCGTGCTCCACCAGCTGGCAGATGCCAACGGTGTAGCTGTCGCCAGCGGCAGCAGCAGAACCAGCTGCCGCGGAGGAGGCGGCCACAGAAGAAGCAGCCGTGGAGGATGCAGAGGAGCCGCCGCAGGCGGTCAAGGCAGCAGCCGCGCCGCAGAGCGCAGCGCCAGCCAGGAACGAACGACGAGAAATTTTACGCATGATAGATTCTCTCCCTCAATTTAAATTCCGCGGCTCAACAGGTTGCCGCGCTTGTTTGCGTTTGAGGAAGCGGGCTGTGCGAGCTCCGCTTCACATGCGTGAAGTATAGCACACTTTACTCTCAAAAACAACCCGTGTTCGGCCCCAATTATCAATCAAAGTGAATTTATCTATCATTTTTTTCGATGCGTTTTGCGCTCAGCTGCTCCTGATACCCCCGGAGTTTGGCGCACTCACCCTCCAGCCAGCGGAGATTCCGCTCCAGCTGGGGCAGAAATGGCTGGGCAAATTCATAATCGTAATAAAGCGCCTGCCAGAGCTTTGCTTCCAGCCGCCGCGCCAATACCGGCGAGAGGATCGTATTCAGCTCCTCCACAGTGTCCTCCAGCGTCATGCAGGTCTGTGCCCAGCAGACATCCACAGCCTCCCGGGCAGGGACATCGTATCGGGCAAGATAATCCTCGACCTTGGCAGAAAACATCGGCCCGCCGCAGGAGGTCGGCTGCAAGAAATAGCTCACTGCCCCTTCCCCACTGATCTCCTGCGCCAGCGGATAAAGGGCACAGACCAGCGGCTCGGCATCGTGGATGGCGCAGTGGTTCTCCGTTAAAAACGGGCAGTTGTTGTGCTGTGCTTTCAACGGGGCCAACCGGAGAACCGGCAGACGGCTCACCTGCCCGATGCTCTCCCGGCAGTAGCCATGCGCTACAATGCGGGGCGGCAGACGGAGACGGGCCGCGATCCGCCACAGATCAAACCCGGAGAGGACGATGTCCTCCCGACCACGGCAGCAGTTTCCGCAGCCATTGCAGGCAAAGGAAAACGCCTCGTCCCGGCCAAGGAGTGGCTGCGTGCGGGTAAAATCCACCTGTCCGCACAGGTCGATCTGGGAATCCTTGAGCATAGTGTTTCCTCTTTTCCAATGGTTTTGCTCCATTGTAGCACAAAAAAGGCCAGCAAAAAAGAGAGCGTTTCCGCTCCCTTCGTTTTTGGATCATTCTTCGTCTTTTTCATGCCGCTTGGCGGGCACGACGATGCATCCGAACAGGCTCAGGATGTACACTGCAAATGCTGCAACGGTCGCCTTGCCGCCCAAGTGCGGGTCCAGCTGCCCCGCCACCGCCAGAGAGGGTGGCAGCAGCAGCATGGATGCCATGGACCAGGCCCGGAAGGCCCGCAGCACATACCGCCAGTTGCGGTTGTTGTAGTAGACGCCCGGGATGTGGATGTGCATGGCCCCCTGTGCAAACTGCGCAATGCGGTTTTCGTCGTAGTAGCGGGGCAGGGTCTCTGCCATCCAGAAAAAGGCATACGCCCCGTAGATCACGCCAAACCCCACGCCCAGCACGAGGCAGGTCTGCCCCATCTCGGTGGGGGCCAGCCCCAGCATCCAGACCGCCAGCGCCTCTGCCACGCCCAGCACGCAGCAGATGAGGTATACGGGCAGATACCGCTTCACCCGGGCCTGTTGGCGCTCGGGCGGCTCCACCGGGAACGCCAGCGCCCTGCGGATGAGCGCCTCCACCTCTGCGGCACTGTAGCGCTGCTCCTGCACGGCCCGGCGCCCCTCCAGCAGTTCTGTCACCGACACGCCCAATGCCCCTGCCAGCGGCAGCAGTAAGGCCACGTCCGGCAGACTGAGGCCCGTTTCCCTTAATTAAAGATACCACTTACTAAGTGTAACCCACGCTTACAATATTTGACATGATATTTCACAAAAAGCTTTTCTATAACCTGTTCAATGTCACAAAATTCAAAGACACGCTTTATAAACTCTTGATTACTATTACGGTTAACGATATAATTAGCTTGGACGAATCAATGTGTACGATTCTCCATGCCGAACGGTTTCGTGAAGCATCAACCTCATCGTAAATGAGCTTTCATAGTGACTAAGCCACATAGCATAGCTGCTTCCTATGAATAGTTTCACGCACAAAAAAAGGAGATTTCTCATGGAAACTGAATACCTTGGTAATGCGTATTTAGCCGATGTGACAATCAATTTGGATAAAGGGCACATATTCGAAGCGGAGGTTCTATGAAAGACTATGTGCAAGGGGGAACCCTTACAGAAGTTACAGATTTAATACTTTTGTCCCTTTATGAACCAAGGCATGGATATGCAATCATTCAATTTGTTGAGGAAGTAACAAACGGAAGGGTATTATTAGGAGCAGGGACATTATATGGTGCTCTATCCTCGTTAGAACAAAAAGGATGGATTAAATTACAAAGCACTGAAAGTACAAGCAGAAAAAAAGTATATTTAATAACACCTTCTGGAAAGGAGGCTGTCCAAACCGAAATAGATCGACTTCATCAATTAATCGACTTAGCGGAAAGGATTTCAAAGGAGATTTAATATGCGCTACAAAAAGGTACGTTTTTTTGGTTGTCTATTATCCTTACAAGAGAAATGGCTTAATAGAATGTCCCAACAAGGGTATCACTTAATAAATACATCACGGGCTATCTATGAGTTTGAAACATGCACTCCGGGGGAATATCAATATAAGATTGATTATATTGGTCACAGGAGTCGTGAAAGCTCAGACAAGTATGTTGAATTTCTTCAAAGCTTAGGATACGTTGTTTTTTTCAAGAACATTAATCTAAACTACTCTCTTGCCAAAGTACAATTTCGTCCGTGGGCTGAATCAGGTGGAAAGCTATCAACGCCTAAGACGACACTTAACAAAGAATTATTGATTGTCGAAAAAAAGAATGATGGAAAGCCATTTGAATTATATACTACCCTTGAAGATAAACTAGCTTTGTATAAATCAGCACAGTCGCCGTGGATATTCTTTTTTTTCATCTTTATGATTATGGCTGTGCTTATGAAATCTTTCATCTATAGTGCGTTAGCAATCACATGCCTTATCATCGTTATTGTCTATTGGTTTCCAATTTATAAGATTATTAAAGAGCGTCGAACAAGGGAAGATTAGCTTTTGTTCTCTATCGTAATTCACTCAATTTAATACAATCTCTCTGCCTATTCATATAAACCACCACGGCAGTTCCAACCACAGGTTATCCATAGCCTGTTCCTCCGTCTTTTTGGCGCGGCCTTTTGTCAGGTGAAAGTATATCGCCGTGCCGATCAGCGGATGTTCCTCGCCATCGGTGAAGCCATAGCGGTACAGCAGATAGGTCTGCTCCCGGTCGGTCAGGCGTTGCAGACCGCTGTACAGTTCCCGGCGCGATTCCTGTTCTTCCATAATAGTCTGCGGTTGCATGGCAAAAGGGTCGGCTATGGCTTCGATGCGCCGCAGTTGTTCCTCTCCCGGCAGAACATCGTCCAGCGAAACGTGCTGGTAGCAGATACCGTCCTTGTCCTCCGTTACCATCCGCTGCTCAAAAGCGGCAAAGGCATCCCGCACCATGTCCATCATGGCGTTGCGGATGGCAGGAGCCGCATAGGTCAGGAACTTCATGCCGCGCGCTGCATCGAACTTCGGCACGGCCTTCCACAAGCCCAGATTGCCCGCCTGTTTCAAATCGTCCGTGTCAAGATTCAGACCGGACTGTGCCAGATTCATACTGCGGAAAAGGTCATTTGCCACCTTGCCGATAAAGGACTTGTTGTTTTCAATCAGGCTGTCCAGCGCGGCAGCATCGCCTTTCTGTGCCAGCGCACAAAGCCGTTCATTCGTCTGCTTCATGGGCGTTTTCCTGCTCTGCGGCAGACTGCAAGATTCCCAGCAGACCGTTCCGCAGCTGTTCCAGTGCTTCCGGCGTGGCTCCTTCCATGCCCGAAACACTGTCCAACATTGCATCTGTCAACTGCTCTGCCGTAATCGTTGGGTGCTGCACATCCTGCCCTTTAGTCAATTCGGTGAACATCTTCTCTGCCACTTTCTTGCTCATGGCTTCCTGTTCGGCGTAATGGCTCCCGATACCCTTTTTGATTTCCTTGACCGCCGCCATGAAGTACATTTCAATGTCATCAAGATCACCTTGATACACCGGCTTTCTCCGAAGGCTGATGTCCTTTGCGGCTTTGGCTGCCTCCGGGGTCTTGACCTTTGTGCGCAGCAGGGTGCTCAATGTCGTGAGCATGGCGTTCTGTGCTGCGATGCCGGAAGCAAAGGTATCATCAAAATACTGCGCTATGCGGTAAGTAAGCTCTGCAAACCGGGCGTTTTCCAGCAGCAGATTGACCACCTCTGTATTGACACGCCCTGTGTAGAGGCTCTTTGCGGCTTCTACGGACAGGCCAAGTTCGGCAATGTCGTAGTTCTTGCGGTCGGGGATGTTGGTTTCTCCCAGCAGAAAATCCGTAGACACGTTGAACAGCCTTGCAATCTTCAGCAACTGCTCATGGGTCAGGGTTCCTTTTGCGCCACTGATAAAACGGTTGATGGTGCTCTTGGAGCAGCCGATCTCCTTGGCGAGTTCTGGTTGGCTGATGTTGTGCTCTTTCATCAAGTCCGCAAGACGGACGTTGGACGGTGCGGGCAGATATTCCTGTGCCATGTGGTCGGCCCTCCTTTTTGATCTTTTTCCTCATTATAATACGCTCTGCCGTTTTGTTCAATATACGGTTTATTCTCCACCCTTGCTGTTGCAGCCCTGCAACCAGTGAGGGCTTTTTTCTTTTTCCGTTGCAGTTCTGCCGCTTTTTCGCCCTTTCCACAAAATTCTCCGTATATTCAGGCAGGAAGCCAAAAACACCAGATTTCCCACGCTGGGGACTCTGGTGCAGCGCACGAAACAAAGGAGGAATGCCCTTGAGTCTGTATCAAACTGTCAAGTCTGCCATCACCGTTCGGCAGGTGGGAGAGATGTACGGCATGGGACCCGACCGCCATGGCATGGTGTGCTGTCCGTTCCACTCCGACAACCACCCCAGTATGATGCTGAACGACACCTATTATTACTGCTTTGGCTGCGGAGCCAATGGAGATGCCATCGACCTCACCGCCAAGCTGTTCGACCTGAACCCCCGGCAAGCCGCCAAGAAGCTCGCAAGTGACTTCGGGCTTGACCCGGATAAGCCGCCCGCCAATGCCATCGCCCTGCCGCCGCCCAAGCGTGGCCTGACGGACGAGCAGTGGGCAGACATCGCCTACTGCCTGCGGGTGCTGACCGATTATCTCGACCTGCTGCACGACTGGCGAGAGCGTTACAAGCCCGCCAGCCCGGAAGAACCGCTGGACGAGCGGTTCGTGGAAGCCCTCCACATGACCGAGACCATCGAGCACCTGACGGACTGCGTTGCATTTGGGACGCCCCAGCAGAAGGCCGCTGCCGCCGCACAGCTGCTGTCCGGGTCGTACCTGCTGATGCTGGAGGAGCGCACCGACCGCCTTGCTCTGGCAAAGTGCGCCTAATAGTTTATTCACCTGAAGTGGTGGGTCTCACCGTGAGACCCACCACTTCACTTTTCTAAAGGAGAACCACCCTATGAAGAAAAACATTTCCCGCAACCCCTTATGGCCGGACTGGTACAACGGCAAGAAGATCGATGAAGTCCAGTTTGGCCGTGCCTTTCTGGAACAGTGGCCGCTGAAATGCGTCAACGGTACGCTGTACACGCTGGACGGCCCGGTAGAGGACGAAAGCGAGATCAAGCAGCGCATCTTGGAGAACATCGAGGAATATGTCACCTCCGGCCTGTCCAAAAAGGTCACCAACATTCTGGAGACCATCAAGCTGCTGGCCTTTTCCGACCCGTTCCCCATCGAGCAGGACTGCATCCATCTCCAGAACGGCGTGTACCATCTGCCGGACGGCTCTTTTCAGGAGAGCCGCCTGTTCTGCCAGAACCGCCTGCCTGTGAAGTATGACTCCAAAGCCGCCACCCCTGACCGTTGGCTGACCTTCCTGCACGAGCTGCTGGACGATGCTGACATTCCCACCTTGCAGGAGTATCTGGGCTACTGCCTGATCCCCAGCACCAAGAGGCAGAAGATGATGCTCATTGTCGGCAAGGGCGGCGAGGGCAAGTCCCGCATCGGGCTGGTGCTGAAGCGGCTCATGGGAGATGCCGCCAGCAACGGCAGCGTCCAGAAAGTGGAGAATAACCGTTTTGCCCGCGCCGATCTGGAACGCCGCCTGCTGATGATCGACGATGATATGGATATGAACGCCCTGCCCAAGACGAATTATATCAAGACCATCGTGACCGCCGAAGCCAAGCTGGACTTGGAGCGCAAGGGTGTCCAGAGCTACCAGCGAGACATCTACGCCCGGTTCCTCTGCTTCGGCAATGGTACGCTGACCTCGCTGTACGACCATTCGGATGGCTTCTTCCGCCGCCAGCTCATCCTGACCACCAAGGACAAGCCTGCCGACCGCACGGATGACCCTTTCCTTGTGGAGAAGATGTGCGCCGAATTGGAGGGCATCCTGCTCTGGTGTCTGGAAGGGCTGCACCGGCTGGTGCAGAACGATTTCCGCTTCACGGTCAGCGAACGAGCCGCCGCCAACGTGGACACCATCAAACGCAGCAGCAACAATGTCATCGACTTTATGGAGTCCGAGGGCTACTTCCGTTTCAAGGCGGACTACTCCATCAGCTCCAAGGAGTTCTACGACATTTATAAGCAGTGGTGTGAGGACAACGCCTGTCACAGCGTATCTGCGATCCGTTTCAGCGCAGAGCTGCGCCAGAATGACCGCCGCTACAATCTTGAAGCCACCAACAACATCTATCTGCCCGGTGGCCGCAGGGTGCGGGATTTTGTAGGCATCGAGCCGCTTGTCCACCCCTGTCCGTAAAAAGTGCATTTTTTCACGGAAGAAATTCGTACAACCTGTACGGTCTGTACTTGTACGCATCTGTACGGCGGATTGAAGTAAATTAAAACGAATTATCGTTTATATTTCGGATTTCCGTACGTCGTACGAACCGTACAGGTTATTTGAAGTCCGTACGCAATTTTTTCAGATGCGTACGGAGCAATCAAGTTCGCATTGTGCGAACTTGTCGGGGCGAGGCCCCTCCATCTTGCTGGCGCAAGACCGTTCGGTCACTTAAAAGCCCCACTGGGGCTTTCATTGCTTCGCAAACGTGAACTCGATTAACTCTCCCGCAGGAGACGTTCCCCCTCGGAGAGTCCTCGAAGAGCCCACTACACTTTGCAGCCCATAGGGATGAAAGTGTTATAGTGGGTTATTACACTTCCGAAGAAGTGCACCTCCGTCCCCCGTCACCTTCCTCTGAACCCTGAAAGGAGGGATGCCCTTTGGCAAGAAATGATGGTATTGACCGCACCAGTGTCCGAAATCTTGCCGTTTCGGACAAGGCCGTTGGCAACACCCAGCAGCACAACGAGCGCGAAAAGGACAGCTATCGGAACCCCGACATTATCCCCCAGCGCGCTGCATGGAACGTCCACTTCAAGAAGCCAACCGCCAGCTATACTGACCTGTTCGCCCAACTGGAAGCCGATGGAACCATCTCCACGCGCGGCCTGAAGCCGGATGCCACCCATTACTGCGAACTTGTCTTTGATGTCAACTCAGCCTACTTTGACAACCACGGCGGCTATGAGTTCGCCAAACAGTTCTATGAGGATGCCTACAGAGCAGCCGTTCAGATCGTTGGTGGTGAGCAGTATATCCTTTCGGCAGTCATGCACTCCGATGAGATCAACCGTGCCATGACCGAAGCACTAGGCCGGGAGGTCTACCACTACCACCTCCATGTGGTCTATGTGCCTGTGGTTGAAAAGCAGATCCTCTGGTCGAAACGCTGCAAGGACAAGGCGTTGGTCGGCACAATCAAGGAGACCGTCATGCAGGTCAGCCGAAGCAAGAAGTGGGCATCCAAGCCCTTGCTGGACGATGCCGGAAAGCCTGTCCTGCAAAAGAATGGCAAGCCCGTCCTGAAGAAGTCGTACAGTGTCCTGCAAGACGATTTCTTCAACTATATGCGCAACGCCGGGTACACGGATGTAGAGCGCGGCGAGCGTGGCAGCACCGAAGAACACCTAACCGTCACCCAGTTCAAAGTCCAACGGGAGCAGGAGCGGCTGGACAGCCTGACCGCCCAAGCCGACCAAAAGGCGCAGTCGCTTGCCAAAACCAGTCAGACCCTCTCCAAAAAGGAGAAGGAACTTGCCGCTGTGCAGAAAAAGGCCACGCTCACGAAAGAAGCCCTCATTCATGCGCGCGATCTGGATTATATCGGCAAGCGCACCTTTCTCGGTAACTACTCGCTGACCGAAGAAGAATTTTCCAAGCTGAAAAAGCAAGCCGACCACGGCTATATGATGGACGTGGAGAACCGTCGCCTGAAAGAAGAACTTTCCACGGCCAAGAAGGAGGCCGTTCGTTGGAGCAACAAGTACCACGACCTGTGGTACGACGTGAAACCCTATCTGGATGCTATGCGCCGTGCGCCAGAACTGGTGCGCGGTTTTCTGGAAAAGATTCTTGCCCCCAAGCAGGAGTGCACCATGAATGTGCCACAGCGAAACCGCAGGCATGGGCAGGATATGGAACTTTGATTTTCGGAGGATACTGAATGGATAATAGAAGTACTGATATGATGAACGATGCGATTGACCTTTGCTCCTGTTATGAGCCTATTTGTGAACTACCTGTCAATTTACTCGAAGAATGGCAGGATTCGGAGTACGCGGGTCCCGAACCTACTCTTGAGAACACGTCTTACTATGTTAAAGAGCCAGACGGTACGCTCTATTTTTACTGTGGCAACACCAAAATCAAAATGACCGAACATTTCGCAGAAAATGGAAAATCAGTCGGCACACTGCTGGAAGATGTGATTCAGTATTCAGCTAACCGATGCGCCTGATGATAAAAACGAATTGAATCCAGCCCACACTTACGGTATAATGGAAGCAGAAGTATTGTAAGCGTGGGCTGTTTCTTTTAAGAAGGAGGCTCTACTATGAAACAGCCTAACAATACGATGATCTATAACACTGCACTGTACCTTAGACTAAGCCGTGACGATGAATTGCAGGGTGAAAGCGGCAGCATCCAGACCCAGCGCATGATGCTTCGTCAGTATGCAGAGGAACACGGGTTGACCGTTGTTGGCGAATATATCGATGATGGTTGGTCTGGCACCAACTTTGACAGACCGGGCTTTCAACGGATGATCGACGATATTGAGGAAGGCAAAATCAACTGCGTTGTAACAAAGGATTTATCCCGTTTAGGTCGAAACTATATTCTGACAGGTCAGTACACGGAGATCTACTTTCCGAGTAAAGGTGTCCGCTATATTGCTGTCAACGATAATGTGGACACTCTCAACGGCGAAAGCGAACTCGCTCCGTTCCTGAACATCCTGAATGAGATGCACGCTCGCCAGACCAGCAAAAAAGTCAAGGCCGCTATGCGGACAAGATTTGCGAACGGTGCGCACTATGGTGCATACGCTCCTCTGGGATATATCAAAGACCCCGACAAGTCAGGGCATCTTCTGGTAGACCCGGAAACGAAGTGGATCATTGAGAAAATCTTTGATCTTGCGGTGCATGGACACGGTGCGGCCAGCATCACCCATATTTTAGTAGATGAAAAGGTTCCCACTCCCGGCTGGTTGAATTTTCAGCGGTATGGCACATTTGCTAACATCTATGCAGGAGCGTCGGAAGAGAAGTCCTACGCATGGACGGTAGCGCAGGTCAAAAGTATCCTGAAAGAAGAAACCTATATCGGTCACAGCGTTCACAATAAGCAGAGCAACATCTCTTTCAAGAACAAGAAAAAGGTGCGGAAGCCGCAGGAGGAATGGTATCGTGTGGAGAACACCCACGAAGCTATTATCTCTGCGGATGTGTTCCGACAGGTGCAGGAGCAGATTGCTCATCGCCGTAGAAAACAGAAAGACGGAACAACGCAAATCTTTTCCGGGCTTGTAAAATGTGCGGATTGCGGCTGGTCGATGGCCTATGGTATGAATAAGCAGAACAAAAAGCCCTACGGCTATTACCATTGCAGCAAAAACGGACAGGGCCTTCACCAATGTTCCATGCACTATATTCGATATGATGTGCTGTACACCTATATTCTGGCAAGAGTGCAGTATTGGTCGCAGCAAGCACAGCAGGATGGAGATAAACTCTTGCAGCGTTTACTGAATGCCAGCGACAAAGAACGCAACACCGCCAAGAAAAAACAGACTGCCGAACTCAAAAAGGCCACAAAGCGTAAGGCAGAGGTGGACAACCTGTTCGCCAAAATGTATGAGGACTGGTCTGTTGGACGCATTACGGAGTACAATTTCAATATGCTGTCCGAAAAGTATCAGGCAGAACAGCATGAACTGGACGAAAAGATTCAAGAACTTCAAGCCGAACTTGATGCAGCCGTTCAGACCGCTGTTGACGCTGAAAAGTGGATTGAGTTGATGAAAAAGTACGTCAACCCCACACAATTGACCGCCGAACTTCTAAATGCTCTGATTGAAAAGATTCTCATTCACGAAGCTGTCAAGCATGAAGATGGCACCAGAGAACAGGAAGTTGAAATTTTTTACCGTTTTATCGGCAAAGTCGAGTGACGCATTATAAAAGGGTGTGCAATCGAACGGTTGCACACCTAGTACATAACCAATATCTTTAAGTGAGGGATTCTCCCCGCTCCCACTTGCTGACCGCCTTGTCGGAGACATAGAGCCGCTCGGCAAGGTCTTTCTGGGTCCAGCCCTTCTCCCGGCGCAGCTGGTTCAAAAACTGTCCAAAGGCTGCGCGGTTCACTTCCGTCGTTTCGCTCATATCGGTGTCCTCTCTTTCTGCCCTTCGGCACCCTGAGTGTACCGCACCCCCGCCCATTGCGCAACCGACGGGGAGTAGAATCCGCTCTCTTACGCCGGATTTTCACGGTCACTCGCTCAAGCCGCACAGCTTGTAAAGTACCTCGATGCAGGGGCCCTTGCACGCCATATAGCCCTCGATATCCTCCGGGAAACGGCGCGCAGCGTCCTCCTTACAGGCGCTGTAGCGCGCCACAGCCTCCGGGTGGGTGCGCAGAAAATCCCGAAACACCAGATGGCGGTGCAGCTCCTCGGAATCTGCCGGGCAAACGTACAGATGGTGCAGCCGCAAATGGGGCTTGTCGGTGTAGCAGAAGGCCTCCCGGCCCGGGATGCCAAGATCTCCCTCATGGGTGTAACCGATGGCTGCCAGCCGCTCCACGATCTGCGGAAAGACGGCGCGATCCGGCATCACCACATCAATGTCGATGCAGGGCTTAGCGGAAAGCCCCTCTACCGAAGTGCTGCCCACGTGCTCAATGGCAATGGCCAGCTCGCCAAGGGCAGACGCGAGTTCCTGCCGGATGGCCGCAAAATCCGCCTTCCACGCAGGGTCGTAGGGCAGTACCACAACATGTGTCGTTCTCATATCTTCATCCCTTTCGCTGCAAAAACAAACCCCTGAAGAATTTCTTCCTCAGGGGCTTCCTATAAGTCGGCGACTACCTATTTTCACGCGCCGTTTCCAGCGAACTATCTTGGGCACGAGTGAGCTTAACTTCTGTGTTCGGAATGGGAACAGGTGGAACCTCACCGTCATCGTCACCGACCATATGACTGGCTCAGTATACCATATGGTCTACTGTTTGTCCAGTGTTTCTTAGAAGGACGTGCCTTCAAAACTGAATAATCACTGCTTACATTTTTTCGTTGACTCTCAGAGTCTCAAGCGAATTGTGGTCAAGCCCTCGATCTATTAGTACACTCTTGCTGAATGGATCGCTCCACTTACACATCGTGCCTATCAACCTTGTAGTCTTCAAGGGATCTTACCTGATCTAATCAGTGGGATATCTTAT
>NZ_PRLE01000016.1 GCF_003287495.1 Faecalibacterium prausnitzii | reverse complement strand
TCCACTTCAAAAAGCCAACCGCCAGCTACACCGACCTGTTCTCCCAACTGGAAACCGCTGGCACGATTTCAACGCGCGGCTTGAAGCCGGATGCCACCCATTACTGCGAGCTTGTCTTTGATGTCAACTCGGCCTACTTTGACAACCACGGCGGCTACGAGTTCGCCAAGCAGTTCTATGAGGATGCCTACCAAGCTGCCGTTCAAATCGTGGGCGGTGAGCAGTATATCCTCTCGGCAGTCATGCACGCCGATGAGATCAACCGTGCCATGACCGAAGCATTAGGCCGTGAAGTCTACCACTATCATCTCCATGTGGTCTATGTGCCTGTGGTGGAAAAGCAGATCCTCTGGTCGAAACGCTGCAAGGACAAGGCACTGGTCGGCACAGTCAAGGAGACCGTCATGCAGGTCAGCCGAAGCAAGAAGTGGGCTTCCAAGCCCCTGCTGGACGATGCCGGAAAGCCTGTCCTGCAAAAGAGCGGCAAGCCAGTCCTGAAGAAGTCGTACAGTGTCCTGCAAGACGATTTCTTCCACTATATGCGCAACGCCGGGTATACGGATGTAGAGCGCGGTGAGCGTGGCAGCACTGAAGAACACCTGACCGTCACCCAGTTCAAAGTCCAGCGGGAGCAGGAGCGACTGGACACTCTGACCGCCCAGATTGACCAGAAAGAGCAGCACCTCAGCCAAACCAACAAAACCCTCTCCAAGACCGAAAAGGAACTTGCCGCTGTGCAGAAAAAGGTCACGCTCACAAAAGAAGCCCTCATTCATGCGCGCGATCTGGATTATATTGGTAAGCGCACCTTCCTCGGCAACTACTCGCTGACCGAAGAAGAATTTTCCAAACTGAAAAAACAGGCTGACCACGGCTATATGATGGACGTAGAGAACCGCCGCCTGAAAGAAGAACTTTCCACCGCCAAGAAGGAAGCCATTCATTGGAGCAACAAGTACCACGACCTGTGGTACGATGTAAAGCCCTATCTGGATGCGCTCCACCGTGCTCCTGAACTGGTGCGCGGTTTTCTGGAAAAGATTCTTGCTCCCAAGCAGGAGCGCACCATGAATGTGCC
>NZ_PRLE01000015.1 GCF_003287495.1 Faecalibacterium prausnitzii | reverse complement strand
GTCAGCCAAACGGCTGAGGCGCTTACAGGACCTTGAAAATTGAACAATATCGAAAAACTTGTAACGGAACCTATTTTCGTGTTGGAAAAACACGGTAAACAATTCCAAACAAAGTAATTCACACAGGACGCAAGCGATTGCGTGCTGAGCGAACAAGATTTAAGCACTTTAAAGTGATTAAATATCATTTATAAAGAGTTTGATCCTGGCTCAGGACGAACGCTGGCGGCGCGCCTAACACATGCAAGTCGAACGAGAGAGAGGGAGCTTGCTTCCTTGATCGAGTGGCGAACGGGTGAGTAACGCGTGAGGAACCTGCCTCAAAGAGGGGGACAACAGTTGGAAACGACTGCTAATACCGCATAAGCCCACGACCCGGCATCGGGAAGAGGGAAAAGGAGCAATCCGCTTTGAGATGGCCTCGCGTCCGATTAGCTAGTTGGTGAGGTAACGGCCCACCAAGGCGACGATCGGTAGCCGGACTGAGAGGTTGAACGGCCACATTGGGACTGAGACACGGCCCAGACTCCTACGGGAGGCAGCAGTGGGGAATATTGCACAATGGGGGAAACCCTGATGCAGCGACGCCGCGTGGAGGAAGAAGGTCTTCGGATTGTAAACTCCTGTTGTTGAGGAAGATAATGACGGTACTCAACAAGGAAGTGACGGCTAACTACGTGCCAGCAGCCGCGGTAAAACGTAGGTCACAAGCGTTGTCCGGAATTACTGGGTGTAAAGGGAGCGCAGGCGGGCGATCAAGTTGGAAGTGAAATCCATGGGCTCAACCCATGAACTGCTTTCAAAACTGGTCGTCTTGAGTAGTGCAGAGGTAGGCGGAATTCCCGGTGTAGCGGTGGAATGCGTAGATATCGGGAGGAACACCAGTGGCGAAGGCGGCCTACTGGGCACCAACTGACGCTGAGGCTCGAAAGTGTGGGTAGCAAACAGGATTAGATACCCTGGTAGTCCACACTGTAAACGATGATTACTAGGTGTTGGGAGATTGACCCTCTCAGTGCCGCAGTTAACACAATAAGTAATCCACCTGGGGAGTACGACCGCAAGGTTGAAACTCAAAGGAATTGACGGGGGCCCGCACAAGCAGTGGAGTATGTGGTTTAATTCGACGCAACGCGAAGAACCTTACCAAGTCTTGACATCCCTTGACGATGCTGGAAACAGTATTTCTCTTCGGAGCAAGGAGACAGGTGGTGCATGGTTGTCGTCAGCTCGTGTCGTGAGATGTTGGGTTAAGTCCCGCAACGAGCGCAACCCTTATGGTCAGTTACTACGCAAGAGGACTCTGGCCAGACTGCCGTTGACAAAACGGAGGAAGGTGGGGATGACGTCAAATCATCATGCCCTTTATGACTTGGGCTACACACGTACTACAATGGCGTTAAACAAAGAGAAGCAAGACCGCGAGGTGGAGCAAAACTCAGAAACAACGTCCCAGTTCGGACTGCAGGCTGCAACTCGCCTGCACGAAGTCGGAATTGCTAGTAATCGTGGATCAGCATGCCACGGTGAATACGTTCCCGGGCCTTGTACACACCGCCCGTCACACCATGAGAGCCGGGGGGACCCGAAGTCGGTAGTCTAACCGCAAGGAGGACGCCGCCGAAGGTAAAACTGGTGATTGGGGTGAAGTCGTAACAAGGTAGCCGTAGGAGAACCTGCGGCTGGATCACCTCCTTTCTAAGGAGTCAGGCAGGAAGCGAAACATC
>NZ_PRLE01000014.1 GCF_003287495.1 Faecalibacterium prausnitzii | reverse complement strand
GCGCGTTGAAATCGTGCCAGCGGTTTCCAGTTGGGAGAACAGGTCGGTGTAGCTGGCGGTTGGCTTTTTGAAGTGGACATTCCATGCAGCGCGCTGGGGGATAATATCGGGGTTCCGATAGCTGTCCTTTTCGCGCTCGTTGTGCTGCTGAGTGTTGCCAACGGCCTTGTCCGAAACGGCGAGATTTCGAACACTGGTGCGGTCAATGCCATCATTTCTTGCCAAAGGGCATCCCTCCTTTCAAGGTTCATCGAGAGGTGACGGGTAACGGAGATGCACTTCTGCGGAAGTGTAATAACCCACTATGACACTTTCATCCCTATGGGCTGCAAAGTGTAGTGGGCTCTTCGAGGACTCTCCGAGGGGGAACGTCTCCTGCGGGAGAGTTACAATCAAGTTCGCACAATGCGAACTTGATTGCTCCGTACGCATCCGAAAAAATCGCGTACAGAGTTCAAATAACCTGTACGGTTCGTACGGTGTACGGAAACCCGAAATATAAACGATAACACGCCTTAATTTATCTCGATTTGCCGTACGGGTGCGTACAAGTACAGACCGTACAGGTTGTACGAACTTCTTCCGTGAAAAAATGCACTTTTTACGGACAGGGGTGGACAAGCGGCTCGATGCCTACAAAACCCCGCACCCTGCGGCCACCGGGCGGGGCGGTGTTATGTGTTGCACCAGAGTACCCCAAAGTGGGAACTCTGGTGTTTTTTGCCTTGTGCCTGAATATACGGAAAATTTTGCAGGAAAGGCGAAAAAGCGGCAGAACTGCAACGGAAAAAGAAAAATGCCCTCACTGGTTGCAGGGCTGCAACAGCAAGGGCAGAGAGGAAACCTTATATTGAACAAAACGGCAGAGCGTATTATAATGAGGAAAAAGCTCAAAAAGGAGGGCCGACCACATGGCACAGGAATATCTGCCCGCACCATCCAACGTCCGTCTTGCGGACTTGATGAAAGAGCACAACATCAGCCAACCGGAGCTTGCCAAGGAAATCGGCTGCTCCAAGAGTACCATCAGCCGCTTTATCAGCGGTGCAAAAGGAACCCTGACCCACGAGCAGGTGCTGAAGATTGCAAGGCTGTTCAACGTGTCCACGGATTTTCTGCTGGGAGAAACCAACATTCCTGACCGCAAGAACTATGATATTGCCGAACTGGGTTTGTCCGTAGAAGCCGCAAAGAACCTCTACACAGGGCGTGTCAATGCAGGGGTGGTCAATCTGCTGCTGGAAAACGCTCACTTCGCAGAGCTTACTTACCGCATATCGCAGTATTTTGATGATACCTTTGCATCCGGTATCGCGGCACAGAACGCCATGTTCACGACATTGAGCACCTTGCTGCGCACAAAGGTCAAGACCCCGGAAGCAGCCAAGGCAGCCAAAGACATCAGCCTTCGGAGAAAGCCGGTGTATCAGGGCGACCTTGATGATATTGAGATGTACTTCATGGCAGCGGTCAAGGAAATCAAAAAGGGCATCGGGAGCCATTACGCCGAACAGGAAGCAATGAGCAAGAAAGTGGCAGAGAAGATGTTCAACGAGCTGACCAAAGGGCAGGATGTGCAGCACCCAACGATCACGGCAGAGCAGTTGACGGATGCAATGTTGGACAGCGTTTCGGGCATGAAAGGAGCCACGCCGGAAGCACTGGAACAGCTGCGAAGCGGTCTGTTGGGAATCTTGCAGTCTGCCGCAGAGCAGGAAAACGCCCATGAAGCAGACGAATGAACGGCTTTGTGCGCTGGCACAGAAAGGGGATGCCACCGCACTGGACAGCCTGATCGAAAACAACAAGTCCTTTATTGGCAAGGTGGCAAATGACCTTTTCCGCAGCATGAATCTGGCACAGTCCGGCCTGAACCTTGACACGGACGATTTGAAACAAGCGGGCAATCTGGGCTTATGGAAAGCTGTGCCGAAGTTCGATGCAGCGCGGGGCATGAAGTTCTTGACTTATGCGGCTCCTGCCATCCGCAATGCTATGATGGACATGGTACGGGATGCCTTTACTGCTTTTGAGCAGCGGATGGTGACGGAGGATAAGGACGGCATCTGCTACCAGCGCGTTTCGCTGGACGATATTCTGTCAGGAGAAGAGCAGCTGCGGCGCATCGAAGCCATAGCTGACCCTTATGCCATGCAGCCGCAGAGCATTATGGAAGAACAGGAATCACGCCGGGAACTGTACGATGGTCTGAAACGGCTGACCCAACGGGAGCAGACCTATCTGCTGTACCGCTATGGCTTCACCGATGGCGAGGAGCATCCGCTGATCGGCACGGCGGTATACTTTCACCTGACAAAAAGCCGCGCCAAAAAGACCGAGGAACAGGCTATGGATAACCTGTGGCTGGAATTGCCGTGGTGGTTTATCTGAGTGAAAAGAAAAATCGTGATTGTGCTACAAGTTTTCTGGAAATTTATGTGCAGCTATACGATTTTGAGAAATTTTGTAGACGGATGAAACAAAATAGGATTAAATCTAAATATCTAAGGAACGTTGATTTCACGAAGCTGCTGATTACCGACTGTAGGATTTGAGGAGGATGTCGTTTTATGAAAATTACACGAGATAAAATGTTTTTTTCAAAAGATCTTATTCATACACTGGCATATGTCGGAATGTT
>NZ_PRLE01000013.1 GCF_003287495.1 Faecalibacterium prausnitzii | reverse complement strand
TTTTAAGAAATATTACAATTTCAAAAGGAAGGGTAACATAATCTTCGTTGGCAAGAGAGAATCAAGAGGATACCAAATGTTCTTGAAGAACGTTTGAAAGGTCAAGCGAACAAGGGCGCAGGGCGAATGCCTTGGCACTGGGAGCCGATGAAAGACGTGATAAGCTGCGAAAAGCTTCGGGGAGCTGCAAATAAGCATTGATCCGGAGATTTCTGAATGAGGAAACTCACCTGGGTTCATACTCAGGTACGTTACACTGAAATTCAAAATAGGTGTATCGAGGGAACCGCCTGAACTGAAACATCTAAGTAGGGCGAGGAAGAGACATCAAACGAGATTCCGTAAGTAGTGGCGAGCGAACGCGGAAGAGGGCAAACCGGAAGTCGAAAGACTTCCGGGGTACGGACTGCTTTTAGGACTCGATCTGTTAACCGAACGGCATGGGAAGGCCGGTCAGAGAGTGTGAGAACCACGTAGGTGAAAACGGAGAGAGCTGCGCAGAATCCAGAGTACGGCCAGACACGTGAAACCTGGTCGGAAGATGGGGGGACCACCCTCCAACCCTAAATACTACCCAGTGACCGATAGCGTATAGTACTGTGAAGGAAAGGTGAAAAGCACCCCGGGAGGGGAGTGAAAGAGAACCTGAAACCCTGTGCCTACAAGCACCTAGAGCACGTCAAAGTGTGATAGGGTACTTTTTGTAGAACGGTCCGGCGAGCGATTGTATGCAGCAAGGTTAAGGTCTTAAGGACTGGAGCCGAAGCGAAAGCGAGTTTGAAAAGGGCGTTAAGTTGCATATAATGGGCCCGAAACCGGGTGACCTACCCATGGTCAGGTTGAAGTGGAAGTAAAATTCCATGGAGGACCGAACCGACCTCCGTTGAAAAGGCGGCGGATGAACTGTGGGTAGCGGAGAAATTCCAATCGAACCCGGAGATAGCTGGTTCTCCCCGAAATAGTTTTAGGACTAGCCTCAGGTTAGATATCTGGAGGTAAAGCACTGAATAGCCTAGCGGCCGAGAGGTTAGCGAAGCTTATCAAACTCAGAATGCCAGAATATTGATGCCTGGGAGTCAGACAGTGTCAGATAAATGTCATTGTCAAAAGGGAAACAGCCCAGATCTACAGCTAAGGTCCCAAAGTCAGGTTAAGTGGAAAACGATGTGAAGATACGCAGACAACCAGGATGTTGGCTCAGAAGCAGCCACTCATTCAAAGAGTGCGTAATAGCTCACTGGTCGAGCGTCTTTGCGCGGAGAATTTAACGGGGCTAAACCTGGCACCGAAGCTTAGGCAATGTAGCAATACATTGGGTAGGGGAGCGTTGTATACGCGGTGAAACAGTAGCGCAAGCGGCTGTGGAGTGTATAGAAGTGAGAATGCCGGAATGAGTAGCGCGAATGCAGTGAGAATCTGCATGGCCGAAAGCCTCAGGTTTTTGGAGGAAGGTTCGTCCGCTCCAAGTTAGTCGGGAGCTAAGGTGAGGCCGAAAGGCGTAGCCGATGCACAGACGGTAGAGATTCCGTCACCACCAAAAGAGTTAAGCACAGGGACACATTTGAAGTCTCAGAGCCGGGTGTTGGTTCCGGTAGAGATCGAGGGAAGTTAGTACCGAAGTCTGGGATGGAAGATGGCGAGAAAAGCTGTGTGTATTTCTGAGGTGCCCGTACCGCAAACCGACACAGGTAGGTAGGAAGAAGATTCTAAGGCCAACGGGAGAAGGGTTGTTAAGGAACTCGGCAAATTGACCCCGTAACTTCGGGAGAAGGGGTGCTCCAGAGATGGAGCCGCAGAGAATCGGCCCAAGCAACTGTTTACCAAAAACACAGGTTTGTGCTAAATCGAAAGATGACGTATACGAGCTGACGCCTGCCCGGTGCTGGAAGGTTAAGAGGAGATGTGCAAGCATTGAATCGAAGCCCCAGTGAACGGCGGCCGTAACTATAACGGTCCTAAGGTAGCGAAATTCCTTGTCAGGTAAGTTCTGACCCGCATGAAAGGCGTAATGATTTGGGCACTGTCTCAACAGCCCGCCCGGCGAAATTGTAGTACCGGTGAAGATGCCGGTTACCCGCGACAAGACGGAAAGACCCCATGGAGCTTTACTGTAGCCTAATATTGGGTTTCGATGTTGCATGCACAGGATAGATGGGACACAGGGAAACAATCGCTTTGGCGGTTGCGGAGTGGCCGTTGGGATACCATCCTTGCGATATTGGAATTCTAACCTGCGGCTCTGAATCGAGTCGGGGGACATTGTTAGGTGGGCAGTTTGACTGGGGCGGTCGCCTCCTAAAAAGTAACGGAGGCGTTCAAAGGTTCGCTCAGCTTGAACGGAAATCAAGCAAAAGAGTGCAAACGCAGAAGCGAGCCTAACTGCGAGACTGACGGGTCGAGCAGTAACGAAAGTTGGAGTTAGTGATCCGGTGGTATGTGAGTGGAAATGCCATCGCTCAACGGATAAAAGTTACCCTGGGGATAACAGGCTGATCTCCCCCAAGAGTCCACATCGACGGGGAGGTTTGGCACCTCGATGTCGGCTCATCGCATCCTGGGGCTGTATTCGGTCCCAAGGGTTTGGCTGTTCGCCAATTAAAGCGGTACGCGAGCTGGGTTCAGAACGTCGTGAGACAGTTCGGTCCCTATCTGTCGTGGGCGCAGGATATTTGATGGGAGCTGTCCCTAGTACGAGAGGACCGGGACGGACGTACCTCTGGCGCACCAGTTGTTCCGCCAGGAGCATAGCTGGGCAACTACGTACGGATCGGATAAACGCTGAAAGCATCTAAGCGTGAAGCCGACCCAAAGATAAGATATCCCACTGATTTGATCAGGTAAGATCCCTTGAAGACTACAAGGTTGATAGGCACGATGTGTAAGTGGAG
>NZ_PRLE01000012.1 GCF_003287495.1 Faecalibacterium prausnitzii | reverse complement strand
CGAACACAGAAGTTAAGCTCACTCGTGCCCAAGATAGTTCGCTGGAAACGGCGCGTGAAAATAGGTAGTCGCCGACTCATAGTTATCAGGATGTTTGAAACCGCATCCTGATAATATGCACCTCTAGCTCAGTTGGTAGAGCAACTGACTCTTAATCAGTGGGCCCAGGGTTCGAGTCCCTGGAGGTGCACCAGATATTGAACGCTAAATCGTAAGATTTGGCGTTCTTTTTTATGTAGGAAAGTGGCTGCACACTTTCTGCACACCGTTTGCACATTTGCCCGAATCAGGGGCTTTTCTGCGCAAGGTTTGCACAGCCTGCTTTCCTTTGCATAAAAAGAAGAAATTTTAGGCGAACAAGGCTCTCGTCAATTCTCTGCGTTCGTCTGCGTCCATCAGCCGGATGGTTTCAAGGATCTCCTTACCGGAGATTTTTGTTGCCGCCGGCTTTTCGTTTTGACGAGGCTCAGGTGCTGCCGGGGTCAGGTCTTGGGAGTAGAAGTTTGCTTCGATCTTCTCGGTCAGCTCCAACCGGGGCTTGTCCTGCGTGTGGGCATAGGTGTCCATCAGGACAGATGCCGTTGCATGACCTGTGTTGCCCTGTACCGACTTGAAGTCACCGTCCGACTGCAAGAGCTGGTAGGTGGCACTGGAATGCCGTAGACCGTGGAACACGATCTGCTCAAACTCCGGGTGCGCTGAGCGCCACTGCCGATACCACTTGGTGAGCAGCTCCGGTGCAATGGGCAGACCATCCGGGAGCCGGAACAGCTGCCCGCAGTTGCTGTACTTTTCCGGGGCGTTCTGCTCGTCCTGCTTCAGCTTTTCCAACCATGCCAGAAGTTCTTCCTTCAAGGGCTTCGTCATATACAGGACGCGGTTGGACTTCTTGGTCTTAGGCTTTTTCAGGATGAGAGAGGATTTGCTTCCCTCACGCCTGTCCGGGAAGGTGTGATACACCTGATTGGGGTCGAGCTTTTCTAGAGCGTCCTTGTTGGCTCGCTGCATGGTTTTGCTGACCGAGATGGTACCACGACCATCGGCGGCATCAAAGTCCAGATCACTCGGCTGCAAGCCGAGAATTTCGCCCTCACGGAGCGAAAGGATCATGCTCATGTGCACCGCCAGATGCAGGGCAGGGTTCTCGATGGTTTGCAACGCTGCCAGCATGGTTTTTTCGTCCCAGATGGTGCGTTCCTCGATGTTGACCTTGGGGGCATCACGGGGCAGGGGAATCTTGTGGATGAGGTCCCACTCCACTGCATAGGAGAATGCAGTTTTCAGCAGCGTGTGGACCTCGTGGATAGAGGTGCTGGACAGCAGCCGTTTCTTCTGCTTATCAGTCAGGGTCTGCTTTACGCCGTGAACATACTGCCCACAAGGGGTCTTGGCAAGGGTGGCATAGAACTTCTCGATGTCGTAAGTGCGCAGTTCCTGCACCTTGCGATTGCCGATATAGGGGACGATAAGGTTCTGCACCATCGCCACAGACTGGGTGTAGGTCTTGGGGGACCATTTGTGCTTGGTGGACTGAATCGGGATCCATTTGTACAGCATCTCCTCCACCGTCATGGTGTCGGGGACGAGGAATGTGCCGTCCAGCAGTTCCTTTTCGACCGTGATCTTTCGCTCCTGTGCCTCCTTCCTAGTCTTGAAACTTTCCCATCCCTCGCAGGGTTTGCCGGAATGGTCTTTGTACTTGTAACGGACGGAGTAGGAATCTCCGCGCTTCATAATAGATGCCATAGATTACCTCCCTCAGACCGCTGCAAACCAGTTGTCGAAGCTCTGCTTGTTCACCCGGATGCTGGTGCCGATGCGCAGCACCCGGAAATCCTTCGTGGTGTTGCACAGGTTGTACGCCGCACGGGGAGAGATCGCCAAAAGCTGGGCAATCTCCTCTACCCGGTAAACAAGGGGTTCGTGCTTGGCTGCTTTGGTCTGGTCAGAAGATTCTGTGGCAGGGGATTTGGACGCTTTCATTGTAACCGGGTTCGAGTCCTTTTGCAAGGACTTATTCGTATAATCTTTAGATTTCACATCTTCGGTCATGTCAGGCCGATTCAAATTCATAGGCAGACCTCCGTTTCCTTGTAACCGGGTGCCGGGGCAGAAAGTGCCAGCTTTCTGCCCCGAACGCTTCCCGATGAGGTTCAGATTTCCGAGTGCCCCTCCTGTGTGCGGGGTTGTGCCGTTGGTTTGTTTTGTGCCTGTTCCGCCTGCAAGCGGTTCAGCAGCTGCAGCACCGAATCCCTTGCTTTCTCCTTGACCTGTTCTTTGCCCTTCTGCCGGACTTCCGGCTTCAGCAGCTTCTCTTGCAGGCGGGCAGCGGTGGTCTGCATGGTCTTGAGGAACTTGTCCAACACGGTGTCCAACCGATGAGCGGCGTACTCTCTCGTGGGCTGCGAAGCCTTGCGCTCCGGGGACAGCACCCACTTCTTCGTGTCCTCGATCATCCGCATATCTTCTTTGCGGGTCTCGGTGCGCACTACGTCCGTCACGACCTCCACCGCCTTGTCATAGGCCGCAGCCGAAACATCCTCCAGCAGGGTCTCCATGTCCGAAACTTTCAGGGTCAGTTCATCCAGCTTGCTCTGCTGGGCGGCAAGCTGTTCTTTTTGCTTGGCAAGGATGAAGTCCTGCTTTTCCAGATATTTGCGGTTGCCGTATTCTGCTTCTTCCTCCAATTCCAGACCGTGCCGCTGGGCGATATCAAACAGCATTTTCCGGCAGGCGGCATCAAAGGTGATTTTGCGATTGTTGCGGCGGCTGAGGGGCTTGTCCGGGTCGGGCAGGTCGAAACCCAACGCTTCCAGTGCCTTTTCCTGCTGAGGAGCGATCTCGCCGTACTTGTTCTCGCAGTCGAATACATGGCGCTCGTGGATGTGGGGTGTGCTTTCGTCCAGATGCAGTGCCCAGTCCAGCACATGAACATGGTCTCCGAACCTTGCCTTGAACTCGTCAATGAACTCGGTGACGATGTTCAGCAAGTCCTCTGCCGAAGCGTGGTCATCCAGCGTTCCCAGCTGGTAAATGGTCTCTTCCGGGCAAGTCTTACGGCTGGACAGCAGGTCGGGAATGGAGCGGTTGCGCTCCGTGTGACGGATCTTGGCGTTGCGCTCGTTCTGGCTTTCGATGAAGGCCGTGTAGTGGGTCTCGTAGAACTGCCGTTCTACGTCCGAGAAGGTTGCCGCCAGATCGTCAGGGTCTTGTGGGTCAAGAGCCGAACGGAAACCGTGGAAGCAGTCCCAGTAGATGTTGCCCTTGGCTCGTTCCGGGTCGATGTGCTCACTGTTGGCAAGGTTGAAACTGCGGTCATTGTGCTTGGGGTTGTAAGTGCCGTGTGCTCCGGCTCGTCCGTTGTGTCGTGTCAGCTTCAGATAGACATCCCTCCGTTTCAACAGCTTGGCGGGGAGAACGCAGCAGCGGAGCTGCTGGATCTGCCGCCATTTTGCGCCAGATAATACCCAGTAGGATATGACGCACAGCATCATATCACTGGGGCAAAGGACTGCGTCCTCTGCACTCCTGCACCGGGCAAGCTGACAGGCAAAGATTTGCGAATCCCTGCCCACAGCTCGTCCGGCTTTTTCAGTTGGCCAAAATGACCAACTGATTTTGCCTGTTCCCAAAATGGTAACAGGCAGATAGACGGTCTGATAACGGCCATCTCACCCTGATTCCCATTTTGGGGATTTGGGTGGATGCTGGCAAGTGCCGCTTTCCGGCACTTAACGCTATGGGATTGGTTGGTGGTCGTTTTGACCACCAACCAAAGCCCCTTATATGGCGCGTTTTCGGTCAATCGCTGCGTACGTGCGTACAGAGAAAAAGCATCTGCCGCGTACGCACGTACGCAGCAAAACGCCCATATTCTCCTTTATGGGGGTCACGTCCGCCAGCCATTGGGGGTGAGGTCAGGCTGCACAAGGGCTTCGATACCGAAAAAGCCCCGGACACGTCGCCCGGACGAGTTGACGATGTTGTTGGTGGATTCCAGATTATACCTGCGCTGGTTGGCGATCAGCGCATCGCTGAACCCTCTGGCCTTGATCGCATTCAGGCTGTTCTCCTCACACCACATCCGGTAGACCTCATACAGCTCTTTCGAGCTGGTGCAGGCATCTGCCTTCAGGCGGATGTAGCCCTCGGATTCGAGGAAATCGAACACATTGTTGTTGTCCCGCTTCACCAGTTCCCGGTTGCGCTTGGCACGGTCACTCTCGGTGAACTGAAAGCCGTTCTTCACCAGCCGCTGCAAGCCCTCAAATGCCCACAGCAGGATGCCCTCGACCTCTGCCGCCATCTTCTCGGCAATGTCCGGGTCATCCACACGGGACAAGGGCTTGTCCTTGGTGGTCAGGATGAGCTGACGGCGATAGAAACCGTCCGAGCGATCATACAGAGCCTGCAGGTCGCCGTTGCTGAACGCCAGCAGACGGGCGTACATCCAGCCCTGATAGCTCTGCTTGCCCTTGCGCTCCAAGTCCATCTGCCCCTGCGCGGTCACGATGGACTTGACATAGTTGGTCTGGCGCAGGGCTTCCATCCGCATATCATCGTCCACACAGAGCAGGGTGTGTTCGAGGTCGGCACGGGCAAAGCGGTTCTCCGAGATCTTGCCGATGCTGCCATCCTTCATGTTGCAGCCGAACAGCCGGGACAGCACCACACCGATCTGCGATTTTCCCTCGCCGCCGTTGCCCTTGATGACCATCATGCGCTGGCCCTTGTTGCTGGGAATCAGGCAGTAGCCGATGAACTCCTGCACGGTGGGGATGTCCTCCGGGTAGAGCAGGTCGGACAGAAACCGCAGCCAATGGACAGGCTGTGGGGCTTTCGGGTCATACCTGACCGGGAGCCGATTGCGGACGATCTCCGGCTTACCCTCCTGAAAGGTGCCGTCCAGATACAGGGTGCCGTTTGCCAGTGCGATGCGGTCGGTGACAGGCGGAAAGTCCTCCACCTGTGCCGCCAGCTTCAGCACATCCACCACATTGGTGACCTTCTTGGCAAGGTTCGCCCCAACGTATTCACGCATCATCTCGAAGATCTCACACCGCAGGGGCATGGGGTCCACCATTCTGCCGTCCGGGGTGAAAAATGCGCCATTCGAGTAAAGCAGCTGGTGGATGCTCAGAAAATCGTCACAGAACAGGGATTCGTTGAAAAAGCCCTTCTTGAACCATGCAGGGGTAAAATTACTCATAGGCATTCCGTCCTTTCATTGGCGTTACGGTAAGAAAATGTGGTCATTTTGACCACATTTTCTTACTCCGCAACTGAGAAATCAACGTCCTGCCGTTCTCCCTGCATGGCTTTCCTGCCCCCTTCCGGCGGCGTTTTCCGGCTCTCCTTCTCAGGGTCATCGCCGGGTATCCCATGCAGACGGTCATGCGGTTTTCAAGGTCCAACGGGCAAAACGGCAACAAAAAAGCCGTCACAAAACAGACCAGCCCTGCCTTCGCTTTTTCTGGAAGGTCATGCTAGTCGGTTATGTAACGGCTGAAAGCCAAGATGTTCAATCCCGCAGGGTCTGAACGAATATGTAAAAATATGTTATATTCAATTGTTGGGATAGATTACCACAAAAATCGAGCCGTGTCAACAAAAAGTTTTGAAAACGCGTTGCTTTTGGCAACTTGCAAGAAAAGGCAAGGGAAACTTTGGCAAAAAGAGAGAGGGCTGGACGGTGCCAGCCCTCTTGACAAGGTTTTGGAAATCAGAATCAGGTTATCGCACCATGGTTTCAAACCGCTTCTGCAGCCGTTCAAACGTTTCGTCATCCACGGGAAGGAGCACATGAAACTCCATCTTGCCCTTGTCGTTGATTTCCGAGTGGACATCCAGCGGACCGGGCATCTCCTCGTCATACAACATCCGCAGGCACATCCCCAGCTGACGGTCGGATTTTGCTAAAATTTCGTGCATTGCTGTTTCCTTTCCGTGTTAATCCAAATGATTCTTTTTTCTGTAGTCCTTATGGGATTCGTAGATTTCGGAGGCAGAAATTCGATTAATTGTGCCGCATTCCGTGCAAGCCCAAGTGTCATTACTGTCATCAAAACCATTTTGGTAATTTAATAATGCACCACAATAATCGCACCACCAGTCCACATTAGAAAAACGTCCGCTCATATGTAAGTCCTCCCAATTTTATTTTTATTAAATATATACCAGTGTGGGAATGCTTTCAATTAGTAAAAGCCTGAAAATTTAAGTTCTTTTTTGTGCACTGCTCATAATAGAAACTCGGCTGTGCCGCTCACTGTTTTGAAAAATCCTGAGCGTCTACATTGGTTTCATCAATTTGGGAACTTTCCTTGATAGCCGTTTGAAGAGAGTGCTCCTTATTATCAAGACTCTGTTTCATTTTCCAGCTGTTAAGGATAAAATATAAAGTGATTGAAGCACAAAGCATACCTGCTGCGCCTTGTAAGCGGTCTTGCAGAAGGCCGCGGCCTTCTGCATAAGCATAAAAGTTTTGGAGCCCTTCTTGCATACTGCCGTTTCCCAAAATTTTGAGAATGTGTGTGATTTGTGCACAGGTTTTTCCATCACTTGCCAACAAGACGGAAACTGGAATACGCTCCATAATGTTTGCCTCACTTCCATAACTAAGATTGTTACCATTTGATGTCAATACGCTCTAAATCCCTTGACCACTTTCAGTATATATGATAAGCTTACAAACGTCAATATGATGAAGCCAATTCTAATACAGATAATTTATGTAGAAAGCAGGAGAAAAATTTAAATGAATACTAATTATTGCTGCGAGACATCGAATGAGACGCAGTTATTAGCCAGAATTTGGAATGAGCGCCTCGGAAAGCTTATCAAGAAGAACTTTGGGACACAGAAAGAATTTGCGCAAAAATTTAAAGAAACCTTTGGGGTGGGCAATCAAGCAGATGTCAGCAGGTGGATAAACGTAGGAACTTTATCAGCGAAAGGAAAAATGATTGGTTTTCCAGAATACCCAACTATGAAAAAAATTGCGACTTTTTTCAATGTGACCGTTGGCTACCTTACAGGAGAAACTGACTATGAAACATTTGAGATGGAACGAACTTGTAAATATTTGGGAATCATTGAGGGAACCGGGAACGTCATTAAATATATTACAGGTTCTTCGCATGACTGCATTGAGTGGGGAAAGCAAGCGGGAACATATCAACGCATTATCAACAATCTCTTAATTGCTGAGCAGTTTCCAACGTTCATTAGGGACTTAAAAGAGCTGGATGCGGCTTACTATGACGATACTCAACGTTATGAGGAATTAAAACGAACATACGGAGAAACGTTACTAAATGAAGTTGCCGAATTGCAATGTGATAAAAAAATTGATTATGAGTATGATCCATCGGCACCGAAGCTAACTAATATTCAAATTGAAGCATGGAATGCGTTGAAAAAAGATGAGGACAAGAGTTACGATAATTCCTTCAAACTAAAATTAGCGCGTTATGAATTGCATGAAGATTTTGAACGACTTATTGATTCGCTGTATCCTAGATAAAACAAAAGGAGCAGATACACCATGCTTCCATAGTGTACCTGCTATATAATAAGGCGGTGTCTATTCAGTTGTCCAAATCCCTGCCATGAATCGTAGTTGTGGATGTACATTTGATGCTTGGTCTAAACAGGCAAGATTTCAGCTGCTGTTTTGGGCTCGAACCCGACCGGTTTCCCGGCTTTGCATAAAAATCCGATACCTGTTTTAAGGGGCTGATTTTGGCTCTGCACATTTTTGCACACTTTTTGCACACCGGAACGGCTGGATAACGGATGCAAGAGGGAACAACAGATGCAAAGAATGCAGCAGATGCAAAACATAAATTTACGATAAAACGATAAAAATAACGAATTGACGCAATTTTGAAAATTGACGATTGTTGCACGTTGGTTTCTCTTAATCAGTGGGCCCAGGGTTCGAGTCCCTGGAGGTGCACCAAATTTTGAACGTCAAATCGTAAGATTTGGCGTTCTTTTTTGTTATGTAACCCCGAAAAATCGGGGTCTGCACGGTCAATGCACGATTTTTGCACGGTCGGCTTTTTCGTAGGAATCCTCTGCATAGGCTGGAATTGCTTTGAAATGCGTGGTAAATTTTGCATCAGGTCAGCAGTGCCAGACGGAGCTGCGCCTTTACTTCGGGGTCTGCATTCTTCAGCAATTCCAAGAGAGCCGTCATGGAGATGGTGGGTTCGCCTGCGGCGGGTACAGCCTGCGGGCTGGGGCTTTCCTGTTTAGCATAGAACCCTTCCTCGAACTTCCTGCCCAGTTCTACACGAGAGGACTGCTGGATATGGGCATAGGTGTTCACCAGCATATCTGCCGTAGCGTGTCCTGTGGTGCCTTGAACGGCCTTCACATCGCCGCCGGAGATCATCAGCTGATAGGTCGCACTGGAATGCCGCAGACCGTGGAACACAATACGAGGGAACTCCGGGTGTGCATCCTGCCATTTGAGGAACTTTTTGCGAATCAGCACAGGCTCCACAGCCAGACCGTTGGGCAGACGGAACAGCATTCCGCTGTCATGGTAGCGTGCCGGATCTTTCATCTCGTCTGCCGCCAGCTGATTCAGCCACTTCTTCAGTTCCTCTTTCAGAGCAGAGGTCATGAAGATGGTACGGCAGGAGGACGCCGTTTTGGTGCTTTTCAGGATGAGAGAAGTGGTGCTGCGTTCCAGCTTGTCCGGGAATACCTTGATGATGCAGCCGTCGTCTACCTGATTCAGGGCTTCTTTACGCACTCGCTGCATGGATTTGTTGATACGGAATGTTCCGATGCCGTCCGCAGCGTCAAAGTCAATATCCTCTGGGGTCAGACCTACGATCTCGCCCTCTCGCAGTGCGCCCACCAGTGTGAGGTGGACTGCCAGATGCAGGATAGGGTCATCCATGCTGTCCAGAGCCGCCCGCATTTCCTCTACCGTCCAGATGGAGCGCTCCTGCGTGGACTTCTTGGGGCTGTCCACGGGAACAGGACTCTTAATCAGGATTCCCCACTCCACGGCATACTGGAACGCTGTTCCCAGCAGCCGGTGCACCTCATGGATAGTCGTGCCGGAAAGAAACCGCTGTTTCTGCTTTTCGGTCAGTTCTTGCTTCTTTCCCTCGATATACGAACCGCAGGGCGTTTTGCTCAGGGTCGTATAGAGGTTTTCCATGTGGTAGGGCTTGAGTTTCTGCATCTCCATGCTGCCGATATAGGGGATAATAAGGTTCTGAATGGTGGAAAGGTTGGATTCGTAGGTTTTGGGTGCCCACTTGTGTTTGCTGCACTGCTTGGGCAGCCAATCCATGAGGAACTCTGCTACCGTCACAGAGGACGGAATCAGGAAAGTACCAGCCGCCAGTTCATGCTCGATTTGCTTTTTTCGGTTTGTTGCCTCCTCTTTTGTGGGAAAACTCTCCCATTTGTCGCAGCTCTTGCCGTGCTCATCTTCATAAGTGTATCGGACGCTGTAAGAGTTGCCGCGCTTCGTAATATATGCCATACTGTTTGCCTCCTTATCAAGCTGCCCGGTAGAGCCACGCATCGAAACTGTCTTTCGGTACACGGATGCTTCCGCCTACCCGCAGGACACGGAATTCGGTGGTGCTGTTGCACAGGTTGTAAGCAGAGCGCAGGCTGATGGCCAGCATTCGTGCGATCTCTTCCACCGTGTACACCAGCTTCGTGGTTGCTGGGCTGTCAGTCGGAGACTTGACGGCATTGGTTTGAGTGACCACCTCCATTGTAGTGAGATTCGAGTCCTTTTGCAAGAACTTATTCGTATAATCGGAAGATTGCACAGGGACGGTCATAGAATTACGGTCAAAATCCATAAGCATTGCTCCTTATATTGTCATATCATCTAAAAATTCAGCTTAAAGTTCTACATCCTGCCCACGCTTGCGGTTTCGCTGTGGCACATTCATGGTGCGCTCCTGCTTGGGAGCAAGAATCTTTTCCAGAAAACCGCGCACCAGTTCAGGAGCACGGTG
>NZ_PRLE01000011.1 GCF_003287495.1 Faecalibacterium prausnitzii | reverse complement strand
GGCACCCTGATGGGTGGCGAAAGCGGCACCAGCCACATGGGAAACACCTACTATTACTACAAGTGCGGCAACGCCAAGCGCCACGGCAAGGCGCACTGTGACCTGAAGGCTATCCGCAAGGAGCCGCTGGAACGGTTCGTGGTGGGCACCGCCATTAAGGTGATCTTCAGCGATGAAATCATCGAACGGCTGATAGATTTGGTCATAGAAGCCCAGCAGAAGGAGAACACCCGGCTGCCTGTCCTGAAAGACCAGCTCAGGGACACGGAGAAGCGGCTGGCAAACCTTCTGGAAGCCATTGAACAGGGCATCCTGACCCCGACCACCAAGCAGCGTTTGGACGAGCTGGAAGCCCGGAAAGAAGCTCTGAACACCAGCATTCTGGAAGAAGAGCTGAAAAAGCCCGTCTTGACCCGTGAGTGGATTCGGTTCTGGCTTGAAAAATTCCGCAAGGGTGACGTGGGCAGCACGGAACACCAGCGGCAGATCATTGATACCTTTGTCAACTCGGTCTACGTCTTTGATGACCGGGTCGTACTCAACTTCAACTTCACGGACGATGCCAAGACGGTCACCCGTGAGGAAGTGTTGGGTTCGAGTGCTGTGGACAATGCTCCACCACAAAAATCCTCAGACTTTCGTCTGAGGATTTTTTGTTTGTGGTGGACGGTACAGGACTCGAACAGGGCGGCGGCACGAAGTGCCGTAAGCAACCAGCCCAGTGGGCTGTTGCTTAGCCCGCGGTTCCTAGAGAATTAGGAATGTCTACCGGGATGACTGCAGTTCGGTGGACGGTACAGGACTCGAAAGCACGGCACCGCCGCAGGCGGGGCAAAAAACAGTCCGGTGGACTGTTTTTTAGTGCGTGGTTGGTGGAGTCCAGGAATGTCTACCGGGATGACTGCTGTTCGGTGGGCGGTACAGGACGAGAACAGCAAATCAAAATTTATGGAGGAAACCATGGGCGATTTTACGATAGAAGATATGCTTGCGATACAGCAGGCCCTGCAGGAAAAATATAAAGACAAGTGGGAGCCGATCGGCCCGGAGGCCGGCAAGCACAAACTGTTATGGATGCTCGGTGAAGTAGGCGAAGTTATCGACATTATCAAGAAGAACGGAGACCAAAAGGCTGTTGAGGATGCAGAAGTCCGGCAGCATCTCGTGGAAGAAATGGCGGATGTGCTCATGTATTACAATGACGTCCTTCTGTGCTATGGGATCAGCGAGCAAGAACTGAAAGAGGCATATACCGCCAAGTTCAAGAAGAACATGACCCGCTGGTAATTCCCGTTTGCCGTATTCGTTCCCAGCAGGGTTTGGGACACCGCACGCCCCAACAAGAAGCTGTCCCAAAGGGGCAAGAATTTTCAAGAATTGAAAATTTGTGGCCACGGGACGATTCTTGCCCTCACGCCTTTCGAAAGCGGTTCCTAGAGAATGAGGAACGTCTACCGGGATGACTGCGGTTCAGTCTCTATCATTCGCACAATGTAAGTCAGAGCAAAATAAAATAGTGATCGCAAAGGCAGGGTATCATCGTGGCGATGGTATCCTGCCTTTTGTTTTGAGATGTTTTATCAGTAGATCACAGCATCCGTTGCAGTATAGCCTTCGAGAGAATTCTCCTTGACCTGAATACAAATATAAGTGATCTCAGAATTGCTTGCAGCAAAGAACTGACGTTTTGCCACGGGAGAAATCTTTAGCCAGTCGCCTGCTGCAAGGCTGATTTCTTCGCCATCGATAACGACCTTGCCTTTGCCGGAAAGAACACCGTAGATTTCCTCATTTGCCTTGTGGGAGTGGACAAACGGAACGTTTGCTCCCGCAGGAAGCGTATTCAAGCTGATCTCCGCACCAGTCAGGGCGAGCTTTTCATGAAGCTCCGTCCGATTTTCTTTTCCAACTGTCATTTTTGTGTAGCTTGCCATTGTAAGCACCTCCATTTTGATTCGCAATCTTTCATTGCCTGAGCTAAGTATAGAAGCTCGCACATTCAAAAACAAGTACGCACTTTTTTGTAACTGTACACTCAAAAATGAATGTGATATACTCGATACAGAGGTGACTGATATGCGTACAAAAGAAGAACTGCCGGAATGTCCGGTTGCAACAGCAGTATCCCTGATTGGCGGAAAATGGAAACTCTTGCTTCTGCGCAATCTGAAAGAGCGTCCATGGAGATTCAATGAGTTGCAAAGAAGCATCGACGGGATCTCGCAGAAAGTTTTGACCGAGAGCTTAAGACAGATGATTGATGATGGGCTTGCCTACCGCCGTGATTATCACGAGAATCCTCCCAAAGTAGAATATGGGTTGACCGATCTCGGAATGGAAATGTTACCAATCGTCAATGCACTTGCAGACTTTGGCAATTACTATAAATCAGTCGTTGACCGGTCATGATCAATAGGATGAAGCAGGGTTTGGGGCACCGCACGCCCCAACAAGAAAGCTGTCCCACGGGGCAGAAAATTTTCAAGAATTGAAAATTTGTGACCACGGGACGGTTCTTGTCCTCTACGTTTTCCTGAAAGGATTGAAAGAGCCAAGATGATTCAAAAACACGAACTGCCTATTTTAGAGTACGATTCCAACTCGGAAGAAGTCATAAGGCCAAATCATGGTGCAGAACAGCTGAAACTTCCCGAAAAATGCGTCTATGCCTTTCTTGGAGAAGCGGTTGATGATTATGCTTTCGAGGCAGAAGCCACCGTTGCTGAAACTTTTGAAACCATAACCCGGAACTATCCTGTTTACATCGTAAAGCAGGATGGCATGGAATTTTGCCTTTGCGCTGCCCCGCTGGGCGCACCTGCGGCAGCACAACTGATGGACTTCCTCATCTCCTGCGGTTGTAAGAAAATCATTTCGACTGGTTCTTGCGGTGTTCTGACCGATTTGGCCGAAAACGAATTTCTCATTCCGGTAAAGGCGTTACGAGACGAGGGAACCTCTTATCATTATCTTCCGGCATCCCGCTATATAGAGCTTAACAAAAATATCCGGGATGCCATCGAGCATACTTTTCTTGTGCAGAACATTCCGTTCCAGGAGTGTGTTACATGGACAACGGACGGGTTCTTCCGTGAAACACAGGATATGGTGCGGTATCGCGGAGCAGAAGGATGTACAACCGTTGAGATGGAGTGTGCCGCATTGGCTGCTTGCGCCCGGAAGCGAGGTGCTTCTTTCGGGCAGATTCTCTACACTGCCGACTCTCTTGCGAATATTTATGCTCATGATGAGAGAGATTGGGGAAAGGGTTCCTTGCGGAAAGCGCTGGAACTCTGTATTGCTGTGCTGCAAACGATTTGAAGGTTCGGCTGCCGTGGACAGTGCTCCACCACAAAAATCCTCAGACATTTGTCTGAGGATTTTTTATTTGCAATTTGTTCAAAATCCACACAAAGAAACTCCATTTTTATCCGGTACAATAAGGGTGCAGTCAGGGAGGACCGCTCCGAGAGAGCTCCTCCCAAAGACCTGCAAACGCAGGCAAGAATGATCGCCGCAAACGCGGCCCCTTTAAAACACTGTCCCCCACCTATGCGAGGCAATAGCCAGAGGCGGCGGACAGACTACCAAACCCCTCCTGACAGCCGCAAATGTTTAGGAGTTCACCATACAGACAGGCAGCACCGCTTTCTCCTCCTTTCCACGGTGGCTGCCTGTCTTTTTGTTTTCCCGTTATTGAAACAAAGCGCAAAAAAGGCACGGAACATTTTGCTCCGTGCCTTTTGGTGTTTTTGGGGAAAAGGTCAGCGCAGGTCGCGCAGGCGGTCGGCGGGAAGATGGGCTTTCAGGGCTTCCCATCCGGCGTCGAGGCTGTCATTCCATAAGTAAGCCTGCGTCTGATGGACGTAGAGGTAGATGGCATTCTCTGTCCGGTAGGCCAGGTGGATGTGGTGCCAGCCGCACTGGCGGGAGGGGGCAGCTTTGTCCTGCTCACCGGCCATCCAGATGGAAAGGCCGGTTTCGTCCAGCTGGAGCCGGTAGAACGGCTTGGCGGCTTTATCGAGGCCCAGCTTCCGGATAAAGATTTTGATGCCGTGGGCACAGTTCCAGAAATAGACGGCGGGCAGACCCAGCGCCACGAGGGCCAGCACACCGGCCAGCAGTCCGGCCTCATGCCGGGTGTTCAGCTGGGTGAGGCAGACCCCGGCAAAGACCAACAGAATGGCCGTAAAGACCAGCGGACGTTTCCAGATGCGGTTATGCTGAAGCAGGTCGAACCAGCGGAAACGGCGGAACGATGCCGCGTCCATGGTGACCGAGACGGTAATGGGCTGTGACATGCAAACACACTCCTTTTTAGGCATAGTAACATATTATTTGGGAAGAAGCAAGCAAAAACTTGCGCAATTGCCATAAACTGTGGTAGAATAAAGCGATTCAAAGCGAAAAATGGCCCACGGCCAGAGGAGGAAACGCCATGCACCGAGAGATGACCCTGAAACAGCGGATCGGCCTGTGTCTGGCGGCCTTTTTCATGGCGCTGGCGGCCCAGATCTTTCTGAGCTTTTACCAGTCCGGCACCGTGCTGCGGGAACTGGACGACCAGATGGGCAACTTCAACGCCATCAGCCGGTTCCAGAACGGCGTGCAGCAGAGCCTGAACGCGCTGGAAAGTTACCGCTGGGAGTATGGCGACGCGGGGGAGCTGCTGGATCAGCTGCATTCCTCCAGTTCGGTGATGAGTGCCTGGCTCTGGCGGATCGAGGGCGACCTTGGTACCGTGAGCGAGGAGCAGTATCTGCTTTACAGCGCCGTCTGCACCACCTACGACAGCTATAAGGAGCTGCTGGACCAACTGGAAGAAGAGGTCCGTATGGGGCGCGACGCGGCTGCTGCCCAGCTCTATTATGACAAAGTCTCGCCCTGCGGCGGGTATCTGCGCCAGTATACCCAGCAGCTGCTCAACAAGGCCATCACCGACGGGCAGGGGGACTATACCACCGTTTCGGCCCTGAGCGACCGGGTCAAGTGGGCACAGACCATCGTGGTGGCGCTCTGCCTGGCGCTGGGCAGCCTGATGGCCCGGGAGGTCATGCATCTGCTGACCCCGGTGCAGCAGATGATCGGCGCCTCCAGAGAGATCAGCCAGGGCAGCTATGACACGCCGGATGTGCCGGTGCCCCGGCAGGATGAGATGGGCCAGTTGGCCGATGCATTCAACCGGATGAAACACTCCATGGCCGAGCAGGTGAATACCCTGCGGGAGAAAAATGAGATCGAGCGGGAGCTCCACCGCCAGAAGACCGAAGCACTCGAGATGCAGAACCGGATGGAGCGGAGCCGCCTGCAGCAGCTGCGCAGCCAGATCGACCCGCATTTCCTTTTCAACACCCTCAACGTCATTTTGCAGACGGCAGGCACAGAAAAGGCCTACCGCACCCAGGCCCTCATCACGGCACTGGCCCATCTGCTGCGGTACAGCCTCATGAGCAACGACGAGCAGGTGCCCCTCTCCCGGGAGGTGCGGATCGTGGATGAATATTACTCGATCTACCATGTCCGATTTGGCGACCGCATCCGGATGGAGTGGCGCATCTCGGATTCGCTGGACCTGACGGAGACCATGGTACCCTCGTTTATTTTGCAGCCCATTGTGGAAAACGCGTTCAAGCACGGCATCTCCCCCAAGGAGGAGGGCGGCGTGGTCCGTATCCGGGTCAATCCTTTGCGGGAGAAAGGGCTGCTTTACATCAGCGTGTGTGACAACGGCGTGGGCATTGAGCGGGCCCGGCTGGAACAGCTGAAAAACGCGCTGGCAAAGCCCGGGGAGCGCTGGGAACATATTGGGGTGTACAATGTCGCGGCCCGGCTGCGGCTGCTGGACGAGCGCAGCCATCTGAAAATCTGCTCGCACCCCGGGCGGGGCACGGCCATCCGGCTGTACCTGCCCCTGATCGAGCCGGAAGAGGAGGACTTGGACGATGATCCGATTGTTGATTGCTGACGACGAGAAGCTGGAGCGGGAAGCGCTGGCCGATATGGTGAGCCGCCGCTTTGAGCATGAGGTGGTGCTGGAGCTGGCGGAGAACGGCCGCAAGGCAGCGGACACGGCCGTGCTCTGGGGAGCCGACCTCATCCTGATGGACATTGAGATGCCGGGCATGAGTGGTCTGGACGCGGCCCGGGCCGTGCTGGCCCAGCGGCCCGCCTGCCGGGTCATCTTTGTCACGGCCTACAGCCTGTTCCAGTACGCCCACGAGGCCGTGCATCTGGGAGCCTGCGATTACCTCCTCAAGCCTGTGGACCCCGACGAGCTGGAAGCCTCCATCCGGCGGGCCATGCGGCAGATCGAGGCGGAGCGGAAGCTGGAAGAACTGGCCCGAACGACCGAGCTGTCCCCGGAGCCGGAAACGCCTGAAGTCCCGGAAAACCCGGAAGAAGGCGCTCCGGAGGCAGAGTCCCCTGAGGGCGAAAACAGCCAGACCGCTATGGTCATGACGCAGGTGCGGCGGTATCTCGAAGATAACTATATGTTCGATCTCTCGCTGGACAGCGTGGGCGAAATTTTGCACATCAGTCCGGCGTACCTCTCGGCCCAATTCAAAAAATACCAAAAGATGAACTTCCTGGACTGCCTGACGGAGCTGCGGATCAACGCGGCCAAGGAGCTGCTGGCCGATCCGTTCCGTTCCTCGGCGGAGGTGGCCTCCATGGTAGGCTACGAGGACGCCAGCTATTTTGCCCGGGCCTTTAAAAAGCGCACCGGAATGACTCCCACCCAGTACCGGCGGCAGGCGGGCAAAAAGTCTGCGGAGGCCCATTTATGAAGCGGGAAACAAGCATCTCCCGCCGCAGCCTGCTGGTGGGCACGGCCTGTGCGGCACTGGGGGCCCTGACCGGCTGCACGGCACCGGAGCCCACGGCGGCAGAGCCGCAGCCGGAGCTCATCCTCCGCTATGCGGAGAACCAGCCGGAGGATTACCCCACCACCAAGGCTGCGCTGGCCTTTGCCGAGATGGTGGCCCAGCGGACGGATGGCCGGGTAAAAGTGGTGGTGTACAGCGGCGGAGAGCTGGGGGCAGAGCTGAGCGTCATTGAGCAGATGCAGTTTGGCGGCATTGATTTTGCCCGTGTCTCCCTCAGCCAGCTGGCCGGTCTGCTGGAGAACCTGAGCGTGCTGCAGCTGCCTTACCTTTACGAGGATGCCAAGCAGATGTGGCGGGTGCTGGACGGTAACATCGGGGATGGGTTCCTCTCCACGCTGGAAAATGTGGATCTGGTGGGGCTTTCGTGGTTCGATGCCGGTGTCCGCAGCTTTTACACCCGGGAAAAGGCCGCGACACTGGTCGATCTGCAGGGCAAGGTCATCCGGGTGCAGGAATCGGACATGATGAGTGAGATGGTGTCGGATATGGGCGCGGTGCCGGTGCAGGTGGTCTACAGCCAGGTGTACGCGGCCCTGCACAATGGCCGCATCGACGGGGCAGAGAACAACTGGCCCAGTTACGAGGCCATGGGCCACTATGAGGTAGCGCCCTACTTTTTGAAAAATGAGCATACCCGTGTGCCGGAGATTCAGATCGCCAGCCGGGCCGCGCTGGAAAAGCTGGCCGGGCTGGACAGCTCGTTCCCGGGCATCGTCCGGGGCTGCGCCCGGGACAGCGCCAATGTGGAGCGCCGCCTCTGGGCCGAGCGGGAAGCTCAGGCCGAAGAAGATATGAGGGCCTGGGGTGTGGAAGTGACCACCCTTTCCGAGGCCGAGATGCAGAAATTCCGGGCGGCGGTCCGCCCGATGTATGAGCGGTTTGCCGAACAGGCAGAGCTCATCCGGCAAATACAGGAAGCGTGACTCCACCAGTCCCGCGTTGCCAAAAAGCTCCCTCTCAAAGGGAGCTTTTTGGCTGCTGGGATCCATGCGATTGTGCACTGTGCTTAACTGAAAGACAAGAACTTGGACATGTTGTACAAAAGAAATTTTCACATTCTTTGGAAAAACAGGACATTTTTCAGAAGCCCTTGTTTCGGCTTAAAAAATTTGCTAAAGTGTGAACAGTGAATGAACGGCGGCGCGCCACCCGTGCAGTGTGCACCGCCGGAATAGAAGGAAATACTTAGGAGGATAACTTATCATGAAGAAGATTTCTCGTCGTAGCTTCCTGGCCGCTGCTGGCGTTTCCGCCGCGGCTCTGGCACTGACCGCATGTGGCGGTTCTTCCAAGAGCACCGCTGCTTCCACTGCTCCGGCTTCTTCCACCGCTGCTTCCGCTGCCGCTGGTGATGCAGCCGCCGCTGCAAACGATCCCAAGGTGACTCTGGTCTACGCTGAAGTCAACCCGCTGGACACCATCGTTGGCCAGACCGCTACCCACTTCAAGGAGAAGGTCGAGGAACTGACTGGCGGTTCCGTCGTCATCGACGTGCAGGCTTCCGGTGTTCTGGGCTCTGAGAACGACGTTCTGGACGCGATCCTGGGCGGCTCCACTTCCATTGATATGAGCCGTATCTCCGCTTTCGCACTGACCAGCTACGGCTGCAACAAGTCCAAGCTGCTGTCCATCCCCTTTACCTTTGAGAACCGCGCACACTTCTGGAACTTTGCCAACAGCGATCTGGCACCGGAGTTCCTGAACGAGCCCCAGGAGCTGGGCCTGCCCGTCCGTGGTATCTTCTACGGCGAGGAGGGCTTCCGTCACTTCTTCACGGTCAAGCCCGTGGCTGGCATTGAGGACTTCAAGGGCCTGAAGCTGCGCGTGTCCAACGACCCCGTCATGAACGGCATGGTCGAGAGCCTGGGCGCGAACCCCACCGTCGTTTCGTTCGGTGAGCTGTACAGCGCACTGCAGACCGGCGTTGTGGATGGCGCTGAGCAGCCCATCGCAAACTACAAGTCCAACGCGTTCCCCGAGGTTGCAAACAACCTGATCCTCGACGGCCACACTCTGGGCGCTATCCAGGCTGTCATCACCGACAACGCTTGGGGCAAGCTGACCGAGAACCAGCAGGCTGCCATCATGGAGGCCGGTGCGGATACCCAGGCATTCAACGCGGAGCTGTCTGAGACCGCTGAGAACAAGGTTCTGGACGAGCTGAAAGCTTCCGGCTGCAATGTTGTGGATGTGCCCGATAAGGCACCCTGGCAGGAGGCCTGCGCTAAGGTCATCAGCGAGAACACCTCTGACCAGGCGGAGCTGTATCAGCAGCTGCTGGACATGAAAGGCTAAGCTTGTAGAGTAAGCCTCTTGTTCTGAAATCGTACATGAGCCCGGCGGGGGGACTACGGGAATACGCCCGCAGACCTGCCGGGTTTTTATATGGAGGAAAGACTATGCCGAAAATCTTTACCACATTGGATAAGATCAAACCGGCGTACGACATCACCTACAAAGTGGTTCTGTTTATCTGCAAGCTGCTGCTGATCGCGGATATCATCATTACCACCATGTCGGTCATTGGTCGTTACGTCCCGTTCATCCCGGACCCCGCCTGGTCCGAGGAGGTCGTGCTGACCTGCATGAGCTATATGGCCGTTCTGAGCGCGGCTCTGGCCATCCGCCGCGGCGCGCACATCCGTATGACCGCGTTTGACGTCTACCTGCCCAAGATGGTGGTCAAGGTGCTGGACATTCTGGCCGATCTGGCTGTCTGTGTCCTGGGCATCATCATGCTGGTGGTGGGCTGGAACTACGCCACCACCCTGGGCGGCCGCGGCTTCTATGTCTCCATGCCCTGGCTGAGCCGTTTCTGGATGTATTTCCCCGTGCCTCTGGCCGGTGTGGCTATGATCATCTTTGAGATCGAGGCCATCTACAACCACATCAAGAGCATTTTTGTAAAGGAGGAAGTGTAATATGACAGCTCAGACACTGGCAATCATTGTCCTTCTTGTCAGCTTCTTTGTAATGATCTTCCTGCGTTTCCCCATCGCTTATGCCGTTGGTCTGTCCAGCGTGCTCTGTATGCTGGTGCAGGGCCAGGCCCTGACGGATGTCTGCCGCCTGATGGTCAAAGGCATTTCCTCGTTCAGCCTGATGGCTGTGCCGTTCTTCATCACCATGGGCGTGCTCATGGGCTCCGGCGGCATCTCCGAAAAGCTGATCGCGCTGGCGGATGCCTGCGTCGGCTGGATGCGCGGCGGCATGGCCATGGTCAACATCGTGGCTTCCTACTTCTTCGGCGGTATTTCCGGTTCCGCTTCGGCTGATACCGCTTCCATCGGCTCCATCATGATCCCCATGATGGTCGATCAGGGCTACGATGCCGACTTCTCCACCGCTGTTACCATTACTTCCTCCTGCGAGGGCCTGCTGGTTCCCCCGAGCCACAACATGGTCATCTACGCCACCACTGCCGGCGGCATTTCCGTGGGCAGCCTGTTCCTGGCTGGCTATCTGCCCGGCGCTCTGCTGGCCATCGTCCTGATGATCGGCTCCTACATCATCTCGGTGAAGGAGAATTACCCCAAGGGCTCTCCGTTCAGCATCAAGGGCTTTATCAAACAGCTGGGCACCTCCATCTGGGCACTGGCAGCCGTTGTGATCGTCGTGTTCGGCGTGGTCGGCGGCGTGTTCACTGCAACCGAGTCCGCGGCTATCGCCGTTATCTACTCCCTGTTCGTGTCCGTGTTTATCTACAAGGGCCTGGATTGGAAAGGCGTCTGGCACGCTCTGGACGAGTGCGTCAATACCCTGTCCATCGTCCTGATCCTGATCGCTACCTCCGCTGTCTTCGGCAACTGCCTGACCATGCTGCATGTGCCGGATCTGGCTGCCAATGCCATCACCAGCGTGACCGAAAACCCCTACATCATCGCACTGCTGATCGACCTGATCATCCTGGTGCTGGGCTGCATCATGGATATGGCTCCCATCATCCTGATCGCTACCCCCATCCTGCTGCCCATTGCACAGTCCATCGGCATCGACCCCATCCAGTTCGGTATCATCGTGGTCCTGAACTGCGGCATCGGTCTGCTGACTCCCCCTGTCGGTGCGGTTCTGTTCATCGGCTCTGCCGTGGCAAAGCGCCCCATGGAGAAAGTCGTCAAGGCAACCCTGCCGTTCTATCTGTGCATGTTCATTGCACTGCTGCTGCTGACCTTTGTGCCTGACATCAGCCTGGCGATCCCCAAGCTGCTGGGCGGCTACGTCAGCCCCATCACCAACCCGCTGGGTCCGGTGTTCATCCACTAACCAAACAACCCACAATCTTCTCCGAATTGGAAACCTTGCGAAGCAAAGCCCCCGCCGGTCGGCGGGGGCTTTGTGCGTTTCTTATAAGATCGTTTGTAACTGCCTGGTGGTGAGGCGGGGCAGTTTTTCCGGCGTGCTGTTTTTTTGCAGCAAACAACAGAGCGCCTTGGCGGCCAGCCGCGGGGCAGGGAGGGAGAGCCCCGGCCAGAATGCATGGTTTGTGCGGGTAAAGGCGTGGATGCCCTCGGCGCAGGCCAAAAGCACCAGCTGAGTGTGCCCCCGCAAGAGAGGGAAAAGCGCCACCCGCATCTCCGCCGTGCCGAACAAAAATTCCAGCTCTTCCGTGGTGAGAAGGACAATGTCTGCCCGGGGGAGCAGCTGCCGGGTGACCTCCCGCGGGGCCGCTTCTCTCTCCGGCTGGGGCCAGAGGGCAGGCTCCAGGCAGGGCGCGAAGCAGGTCAGCGCCCCGGCATCCCGGGCGGCGGTGAGGGCCGCTAAATGGGTGTACCGCAGAGGGCTGTCGCACAGGCCGGAGGAGGCAAAGAGCAGGGCGTCCCCGGGCTGGAAGAGCCCCGGCTCCAGCTGCTCCGGGGCAAACTGCAGCCCGGCGGTGCGCATGCGGTAAGAGAGCGCCTCGCCGCCGGCCTCAAACAGCAAAGCGGTGGGCAGTGTGCGGGAAAAGCGCGTGTGTGCGGTATCCACGCCCGCGGCGGCGAGCGTGGAGGCGGCCCGCTGCCCGAATGGGTCCTCTCCCAGCTGGGCCAGAAGAGAGGCGCACCCACCCTGCGCGGCACAGGCCTGTGCCAGCACGGCGGCATCCCCGTCGAGGCGAGGCCGAAAGCTTTCCGCGTGAGCCAGCGGGGCGTCCGCGTCCAGTGCCAGCAAAACCTCACCCAGGCAGTAGATGGTATGCTTTGGAACCATGGGACTCCTCCTTTCTGGTCGTTCCCGGTTTTTGAAAAACAAATCGAGAAACAGTATACACCCATCGGGGTGTTTGTGTAAACCCATCCGATGAAATCCGGAAAACTGCTTGACAAAACGACAAAAACTGTGATAGAATACCCCGGATTTGAACCGCTGCGGCTACAGCCGGGGAGAGGCAGCGGCGTGTGGAAAGCAAAAGAACGCGGTGTGTTCCCTCCGTAGGCCTTTGAGCGGAGGGGGCATCTGGCGTTCTCTTTTTATTATCACGCAGAAAGGAAATTCGATGAACGTCACCAAGCAGTACTTTAGATATGTCTCGCAGAACATCTTCGGGTTGATCGGCACGTCCTGCTACATTCTGGCCGATACCTATTTTATTGCGCAGGCAGCCGGCACCGACGGCGTGGCGATGCTCAACCTCTGCCTGCCCATTTATAATTTTATTTTTGCGTTTGGCTCCATGATCGGCCTGGGCTCGGCCACCCGCTATGCCATCCTCAAGGCGCAGAACGATGAGCGGGCCCACCGCTATTTTTCCAACGGCCTGATGTGCGCGATCTTGATTGCAGTGCCGTTTATGCTGGTAGGGGCGTTCTGTCCGGATGCGGTGCTCCGGTTGATGGGCGGCGATGCAGCCATTGTGGCGCTGGGCCTGCAGTATACCCGCATCTTCCTGCTGTTCACGCCGTTCTTCATGTGCAACTACATCGTTTCGGCCTTTACCCGGAACGACGGCGACCCCTCGCTGGCCATGGTGGCCACCCTGAGCGGCAGCCTGTTCAATGTGGTGTTTGACTATATTTTCATCTTCCCCATGGGCTGGGGCCTGCCCGGCGCGGCGCTGGCAACGGCTATTTCGCCCGTCATCAGCATTTCCATCTGCAGCCTGCATTTCCGCAAACCGACCAATGGCGTTCAGTTCGTGCGCCAGCGGCCTTCGGTGCGGCTGCTGCTCCAGAGCTGCCAGCTGGGCATCTCCGGCTTTGTGGGTGAGATGTCCTCTGCCGTGACCACGACGGTCTTCAACCTGCTGCTCCTGCGGCTGGCAGGCAATGTGGCTGTGGCAGCCTATGGCGTGGTGGCAAACTTTGCACTGGTGGCAACGGCCATCTTCAACGGCGTCTCCCAGGGCGCGCAGCCGCTGGTGAGCCAGTGCTACGGCAAGCGAGACCGGGCTGGTGTCAGGAAGCTGCTGGGCCTGGGCAGCGGCACGGCGCTGGCGCTGGCAGCGGCTCTGTACCTGGTCGTGTTCGGCTTTACGGATGCGCTGGTGGCCATCTTCAACAGCGAAAACTCCGCCCTGATGGCCCGGTATGCTTTTACCGGAATGCGCATCTATTTTATCGGCTACCTGTTTGCCGGTTTTAATATTGTGTCCTCCGGTTACCTGAGCGCCGTTAACCGCCCGACGGAGGCTTCCATCACCTCCATCAGCCGGGGTGTGGTGGCCATCGTCGCCTGCTCGCTGGTGTTGAGTGCACTGTTTGGGATGAACGGCGTCTGGGCGGCGTTCCCGGCTTCGGAGGCCATGACTGTGGTGCTGACGCTGTTCCTGCTGCGGGGAAAACGGGCGGCGGACTGAGTTTCTTGTCCACTTTACAGGGATTTTACGGGCACTTCCGTGCCGGAATGCCCATCCTGCCCCGGGTGTCCGTCGGCTGCACGGAGTTTGACACGGCTCTTAAAAATATCAACGACGCCGTGAAAGAGGCGGATGACAAGATGTACACCGCAAAGAAACGGGCCCGCGAAACCGCAGACCCGCTGAGAAAGAATTGATTTAAATGTAGAGCTCCTGCTCGCGCTGGCTCTCCTCCGGGGAGAGGCCGGGGCGGAGGGACTGACCGGCCATAGCCCGCCACTGCGCGGGGGAGTGGCCGGTTTCTTTTTTGAACACCCGGCAGAGGTAGTTGGCCCCGGAAAAGCCGCAGAGGCTGGCAATCACGTCCAGAGTATACTCCCGGTGGAGGAGCAGGCGCATGGCGGCTTCCACCCGTACCTTGGTCAGGTAGCGGCCCGGCGGTATCCCCAGCGCGGCGGTAAACATCCGTACCAGATGGCTTTTGGAGACACCCAGCCGCTCACTGAGTTCTTCCACGCCGTAAAGGCCGGCATAGTTTGCCCGGATGTCCTCCATGGCCTCCTGCACCAGCGGGGGCAGGGCGGGGGCGGCGCTGTCGGCCCCGGAAAGCTCACAGAGCAGGGCAAAGGCCAGTTGGCTGCGGGCCCGGCTGTGGGGCGTGTCGTCTGTCTCGGCGGCAAGCTGGCCCATCAGCTCGGCAGCGGCCGGGCAGGTCTCGCCCCGGGCGAGGAACGGCAGCTCCGGCAGCCCGGCCAGAAACTGCAACGCCGCCTGCCCGGTGAGCTGTAAGCAGAGCAGGTGACAGGCCCCGGCAGGGGTCAGGGTCAAGGGGGAACGGCTCAGGATGAGGTGACCGGCGGGGGCGTTCTGGGGCGGCAGGATCAGGGCACTGCCCGCCGGGCTGGGGCCGATATCATCGAGGGAAGCGGTGCAGGCGCCGCTGGAGACCAGACAGACCCAGAGCCCCTCACCGCTCAGGGTGAGAGGGGCTTCCGGCTGGGTATTCTGCACGGCGGCAAGGGCGGCGGTGGCGCTCCAATCGAAAATCAATATCTGACACCTCAAATCAATAAAATGCTATTTTATATCACAAAATAATCTGTTATTATAATAACAACGAAACCGCCCGCCGTCAAGTGCGGGCGAACCTGAAGAATAAATGGAGGCAAATGACTTATGGCTTCGATCAGCTGCCAGCATATCTACAAGATCTATCCGGGCGCTACGGCTCCCTCTGTCACCGACTTCAACCTGGAGATCCAGGATAAGGAATTCATCATCTTCGTCGGCCCCTCTGGCTGCGGCAAGTCCACCACCCTGCGTATGATCGCCGGCCTGGAGGAGATCTCCAAGGGCGAAATGTACATCGGCGGCCGTCTGATCAACGACGTCCCCCCGAAAGACCGCGATATCGCCATGGTCTTCCAGAGCTACGCTCTGTACCCCCACATGACCGTTTACAAGAACATCGCATTCGGTCTGGAGCTGCGCAAGACCCCGAAAGACGAGATCGACCGCCGCGTCCACGAGGCTGCCAAGATCCTGGAGATCGAGCACCTGCTGGACCGCAAGCCCAAGGCTCTGTCCGGCGGCCAGCGCCAGCGTGTTGCTCTGGGCCGTGCAATGGTTCGTAACCCGGCTGTCTTCCTGCTGGACGAGCCCCTGTCCAACCTGGATGCAAAGCTGCGTACTTCCATGCGCACCGAGATCATCAAGCTGCACAAGAAACTGGCTACCACCTTTATCTATGTTACCCACGACCAGACCGAGGCTATGACCATGGGCGACCGCATCGTCGTCATGAAAGATGGTATCATCCAGCAGGTCGATACCCCGCAGAACCTGTACGATATGCCTTGCAACATGTTCGTTGCAGGCTTCATCGGCAGCCCCCAGATGAACTTCCTGGACGGCACCCTCATCAAGAAGGGCGATCTGTACGGTATTGACCTGGGCGGCGACGTGATCCCCCTGCCCAAGGAGAAGACCGCGGACGGCAAGCTGGATTCCTACGTCGGCAAGAAGATCAAGATGGGCATTCGTCCCGAGGATATCGACGACGAGCCCGAGTTTATGGCAAAGCACACCGACTGCCAGCTGGATACTCAGGTCGATGTCTCTGAGATGATGGGCGCTGAGATCTACCTGTACCTGGAGTACAAGGGCAACAAGATGACCGCCCGCGTCGCTCCCACTTCCAAGGCCCGCAACGGAGACACCGTCCGCGTCGCATTCGACCCGCACAAGGTCCACCTGTTCGACATTGAGACCGAGCAGACCATCCTGAACTGATCAGCACTTTTGGAAAAGATCATTTTTGATCCTCCTATCATAAGGAAAAGCCGCCAGGTGAGAGCCTGGCGGCTTTTCTTGTGCGTGAAAGAATGAGGGGAACGAATCTCGGGAATGTTCAGCGTCTTCCGCGGGAGATTATTTTACCGTTCCAGATATTTCTGAATCGCTTCTTTAGACGAGGACAAAATCTGCCGCAGGGCCAGCAGCTGCTCTTTGGAGCAGCTGTCCAGTTCCAGAGTGATCTCTTCCAGCAGCTCATCCTTGCCGAGGGTATCTTTGTCAAAAATCAAATCATCCGTCCGGACGCCCAGTGCACAGGCAAGATCCACAAGGACGGGGAGGCTGAGCTTGGTGTAACCGGTTTCAATATGGCTCATGTGGACGGCTGAAATGTTGACCATCTCAGCCAATTCCTCCTGTGATAAGCCGAGACGTTTTCGTTCTGCGCGAATATGTTTGCCGATTGCAGAGTAATCCATAAGCCCTCTCTTTTGTCTATGTGGTTTAAGTTTTGACCACAGAGTTTATCCTTTCCTTGCATTATATAGAGGATTATGATACAATCGAACAAACTATATAGACTGAAAAAGTCTATGTGGTTTATAAATTACAAGGGAGGAAAAACAAATGGGCGAGAAATTTTCCCGTCGGGATTTTCTAAAGGGCATGGCGGTTGTGACGGCTTCCGGTTTGCTGGTGGCCTGCGGCGGTGGGAATGGGACGCAGGTAAAGCTGGCTTTTGTTGCAATGGATAATTTCTATGACCAGGACGAAACACCGAATGGTTATGTTCTGTGCCAGGGATTTCAGGTGAAAAATTTGTCTGCATCGGATATCGCGCTGGATGGGCTTCTGGATCTTGAGACCTACGACAAGAAAGAGAGGGAAGTTGGTGTCGAGGAGGCGATCCGGGCACTGGCTGGCTCCTCCAAAACGATTACAGCCAAAACATCTGCAGGTGCAGTGACGTCCATTGCCGTGCTGGACCCTGCTTCTTCCAAAACGTTGAAGCCGGGTGAGAGCGCAAAGGTCTGGTTCTTCGCCATTGCGCCCAACAATGAGACAACGCTGGATATCCTGTATCAGGGGGTGCACCAGTGCTATCTCAGTTATGGAAAAGATTTACCCTCGCATGAACCTGGCGGTGGTGGCAGCAGTTCGGCCAGTAGTACAGTAAGCAGCAGTTTCGCGACGTCAGAGTCAGCTTCGGCGTCCACGGCCGCATCGGAGGAGGTTGCCGTAATGGAATCCCCGAGTTCCGTTGACAGAGAAGCATCGGCTTCCCGCTGAGAAATAACAGAAAAACCTCTCCCGATGTTCCTGTAAAATCAACAGGAAACCGGGAGAGGTTTTTGTTGTCTGAGTCAAAACGCAGTGCTGCCCTGATGCATTTTTTTCTGCTGGTACATGGCGGCATCGGCCTGCTTGAGCACTTCGTCTACGTTGACGATGCCGTGGCCCCTGGGCAGATGCACAAGGCCGCAGCTGAAACACTGGTGATACCGTGGGGGAGCTGCCTTGGCGAAATCATTCTGTATGTGGGTGATCTTCCGCTGGGCCAGCTCCAGGGAGCAGTTGCGCAGAACGGCGCAGAACTCGTCGCCGCCCATTCGGGCAAAGATGTCCGAGGCACGGAGATGCCGCTTTACGAGGTCGGTGAAGCTGAGCAGATATTTGTCGCCCTCGGCGTGGCCATAGGTGTCGTTGATGAATTTGAGGTGGTCGAGGTCACAATAGCAGAAGACCAGCTCGTCGTCGGTTTCCAACAGCGCGTCCAGCTTCTGGTAGAAATCATAGCGGTTGCCGATGCCGGTCAGCGGGTCAAAATGGGCCTCCAGCTTCAGAGAGTCAGCATAATCTTTTTCCAGCTGGGCCTCTTTTTTCAGGGCCTTCTCCCGCTCCCGCAGCTGGGCGGTCATGGTGTTGAACGCCTCCGAAAACTCCCCCAGATAGGAAACGGTCTGGGAATAATCCCCCTTGGCTACCTGCTTGGCCTGCCAGGTCAGGTGGTTGAGATTGGCCTGCATGTTTTTCAGGTTCTCGCAGAGCGGATTGTCGCGGGAGGGGGAACAATCGGAGAGATTGCCCACGGAGAGGGCCGCGGAATAGGCTTTCAGCTCCTGCACTGCCTGGTCGAGGCATTGCAGGCCCATACCAAGTTTCCGGTAGGGCTCGTCCAGCGTGGAAATGTCCAGCGGCTGCACAGGGGCATCGTACAGGATGCTGCGCAGATATTCAAACAGTTGCTGGCAGTTTTTGTCTTCCATTACGCAGGGCTCCCCTCAGTGGTGTCCGTGATCTCAGCCCGGAAACGGCAGACACGGTCGCCGGTGGCCCAGCAGTCTATCTCAATGGCCTGATACGGTTTGCCGGAGTAGAGGGACAGCACACCGGCAATGAAGCCCTCATCGTAGTTGCAGACGGTCTCGCCCAGCACCGGCAGGCCGGAGCAGTCAGCGTCCTCCGAGACGGTGAGGATGATCTTGCCGCTGGCTTCGTCCACATCCTCCACGCGGAGCACACCGATCCTGAACTCCTGCATTTTCTGCTGCAGTTGGCCGATAAACTGGTCCATCGGCTGGTTCATGTCGAGGAAATGCCGGGCAAAGTATTCACCGGCCCGGCGGCCTGCCCCACGGAATGCCTCCACCTGCGCCTCTTTCCCAAAACGCTGTACCAGCTCCTCCCGGAGGGCAAATTCAAACATCCGGTAGACTATAACAGGGAGCTCTGCGCCCAAGTTGCCACGGCTGGCACTGTCGTAGTGCAGGTAATCATCCAGCGTGAGGGGCTTGCGCTCCAAAAGAAAAATATTCTGGTTCATTCTCGGCACATCCTTTCAAAAACAGAGCTATGAAAACCAGCGGCATAAAGACGCCCACCGCCGGTAAAGATTTCTTTGCTGTTAGACTGCCCTAAGTATACCATATCTGCCCAAAGTTATCCACCGGAAAAGCGCGCTGTTCCCGGAAAGAACGAAAAAGAAAGTGCGTGGCTTAGTGCGTTTTGCTTTATAAACAAAAAAATTTGGAAAAATTACAAATTAGGGCTTGCAATTTGGCATGGCCCATGCTATAATAATCACGTTCCGATTCGGAGGATTAGCTCAGCTGGTTAGAGCACCTGCATCACACGCAGGGGGTCTGGGGTTCGAGTCCCTAATTCTCCACCATACAGTTCGTACTCGAACCCAATTCTTTACGAGAAAGGGTTTGGGTACGTTTTTTGTTTACAGGAGGTTCTGCGACGAGAGTACGCAGAGCGGTAAACGAGCAAGGGCAGGGTATCACTGTGACGGTGGTATCCTGCCTTTTGTTTTGCGGGATCAAGTTCGCCTTGTTCGAACTTGGTCGCCCCCCTATATGGCTCACTGGGGGCAATCGCTGCATACGTGCGTACCGGGGAGAGCCTGTACACCTCTGGCAAGGTGTAACACACTAGACTTTGTGCCAAAGTCTGTGTGCTAAGGGGTCAAGCCCCTTAGAATCCCTGCGGAGCGTGTACGCACGTACGCAGGAAAATGGCAAAATTTCACTATATCGGGGGTGTTCTTTCATTGGAGAGTATGATATACTCGGCTTAGTTCAACAAATCGGAATTTGAGGAGATAGACTAGTGAGAACATACGAGAATAAAGATGAACTTAAGAACGAGATAAATAAAAGTTTTGCAAAGTACATTTCAGAATTTGATATTATTCCGGAATCATTAAAAGATAAGAGAGTTGAGGAAGTTGACAGAACTCCAGCAGAAAATCTTGCTTACCAGGTTGGCTGGACAACTCTTGTTCTTAAATGGGAATCAGACGAAAGAAATGGTCTTCATGTCAAGACTCCTTCGGATGATTTCAAGTGGAATCAGCTTGGCGAATTATATCAATGGTTTACAGATACATATGCTTATCTGTCGTTGCAGGAGTTGAAAGATATGCTGAGAGAGAATATTAATTCGATTTATGAAATGATTGACTCATTAAGCGACGAAGAGTTATTCGAGCCACATATGAGAAAGTGGGCCGATGAATCAACCAAAACAGCAGTCTGGGAAGTATACAAGTTTATACATGTTAACACGGTTGCTCCGTTCGGAACATTTAGAACTAAGATTAGAAAATGGAAAAAGATAGCACTATAACTTCCAGTTTGCCGTACTCGTTTCCAGCAGGGTTTGGGGCTCCGCACGCCCCAACAAGAAGCAGTCCCGAAGTGGCGAGAATTTTCAAGAATTGAAAATTTGTGGCCACGGGACGATTCTTGCTCTTTTCGCTGCGTTTCGTAATTTTCACATTTCAATCTGCTCGCAGATTGTTGACAAGCTGCGCTTGACTCGATACTATAAAGGCAACCCGAACGTGCTACCAAGGAGGTGCAACCATGACCGCCGTAATCTACGCCCGCTATTCTTCCGACAGCCAGCGCGAAGCGTCCATTGAAGGGCAGCAGCGCGACTGCAAGGACTACGCCGAGAAGAACGGTATCACCGTGGTCGGCACCTACATCGACCGTGCCTACTCTGCCAAGACGGATGACCGCCCGGACTTTCAGAGGATGATTAAGGACAGCGCAAAGAAAATTTTCGATGTGGTTCTGGTCTGGAAGCTCGACCGCTTTGCCCGGAACCGCTACGATGCCGTGAACTACAAGTACCAGCTGGAGAAGAACGGTGTCCATCTGGTGTCTGCCATGGAACCCATCTCGCAGGGGCCTGAAGGCATTATGGTGGAGAGTATGCTGATTGGCATGGCGGAATACTATTCCG
>NZ_PRLE01000010.1 GCF_003287495.1 Faecalibacterium prausnitzii | reverse complement strand
AACGTCTATTGGTTCTTTTCAAGGGCTTCTCGCTGAGGCTTTGGAAGTCATTCTTTTGCCTCAGCGCTTGGCGCTCATATATAGTACCACATTCAAGAGGCTTTGGCAAGTGTTTTTTACAAGTTTTTTCGTTTTTCTTGTCATTTGTATACAACGGACAGTTTTTCTCCCCGTCATCTCCTCATTTTTGACAGGTATCTTCCTTATTATAAATATAGGGCTCCAGGCACGCTTTTGCAGCGCACCGGAGCCCTTATTCCGCCCTTAGAAATAGCACTTGATCTGGAAACGATCTTCCTCGTCCTTTTTCTTTTCCACCACGATCCGCTCATGGTTGAAATCAAAGTGGACCGGCGTGCACAGCTCGGTATTGCGGGTCAGGCGGAGAAGCTCCTGCACCCGTTTTTTCTCCTCTGGCACATAGAACAAGTAGCTGACGCCCTCTTTTTTGGCGCGGCCCGTGCGTCCAATCCGGTGAGTGTAGTGCTCGTTATCGCCGGGGACGTCATAGTTGATGACCGCATCCACGTCCGAAACATCAATGCCGCGGGCGGCCACATCGGTGGCGACCAGGATGGCCAGTTTGCCGTCCCGGAAGTTCTGCATGATCTGGTTCCGTTCTTTCTGGGAGAGGTCGCCATGCAGGCAGTCCACTGAGAAGCCCAGACGGGCCAGCTGATTGGCCAGCGTGGCCGTGTTGAACTTGGTATCGCAGAAGACCATGACACGCTTGTAGCCCTCGCCAATGATGATCTGGGCCAGGTCAGAGAGCTTGTTGCGGCCGGAGGTCTCCAGCATGTACTGCGTGATTTTGGGCTGGCTCTCCTCTTTGGGCTGGACAGTGATTTCCTCGGCGTTGTTCTGGTACAGCCAGCCGATGTCCATGACCTCGCGGCTGATGGTGGCCGAGAACATGGAGAGGGATTTGCGGTTCTTCATCATCTCGATGATATGCCGGACATCCTTGTAAAAGCCCATGTTCAGCATCTCATCGGCCTCATCGAGGACGATCTGCGTCACATGGCTCAGGTCAATGTTGTGGTGCTTGTAATGGTCCATGAGGCGGCCCGGGGTCGCCACGACGATCTGGCAGCCCTCTGCCAGGCGCTTTGCCTGTTTTTCCATGTTCGCGCCGCCGTAGACGCAGGCCACTTCCACTTCCGGCATAAAATAGGTCAGCGCGGTGAGCTCCTCTGCGATCTGCTGGGCCAGCTCCCGGGTAGGAGCCATGATAACAGCCTGCGGGGCCTTGAGGGCGGCATCAATATGCTCTGCCACCGGGATGCCAAAGGCGCAGGTCTTGCCCGTGCCGGTGGGTGCTTTGGCGATGACATCGCGGCCTGCCAGCATGACAGGGATGGTCTTTTCCTGGATCTCGGTCATCTCCGCAAAGCCCATCCGCTCCACGGCCTTGTGGATGGCCTCACTGCACTGTAATTCGCTGTACTGCATAGGTTTTGATTACTCCGTTCTGTTTTGGATTCTGTTATCATCAGTATATCATGAAAAGCGCCGCTTGTCAGCAAAAAAGAGCCGCCTCCCGCCAAATGCGGAAAAGCAGCTCTCTCATGCTCGGATGCTGGTAGATCAGGCAGTCTCCTCGACGCTCTTGGCAGCCTTGCCCACTTCAAGCTTCTGCTTGAAACGGCCGCTGGCCTTGAAACCGGGGATGGAGGTGGACTCCAAACGGCTGGACACCTTCGTCTTGGGGTTGGTGTAAGCCTTCGGCTTGCGGGGACGCATCTCAAAACGGCCAAAACCGGCAATGGTCACTTTCTCGTCTGCACGCAGGCAGTCGGCGATCTGATCAAACAAAGCGTCCATCGTGGTCTCGACCTGAGCTTCCGTAAAGCCGGTCTTGCGTGCCACGGTCTCAATCATCTGGGAACGAGTCATGTATCAATATCCTCCTGGAACGTCCAAAAGTAACGTCTTTTGGCAAATTTTGCGTTGTTGAGTATAACAAATGCGGGCCCTCTTTACGAGAGATTGCGCACAAAAGGTGTCTTTTTGCGCACGGCCCGCATTTGTACAGTTTGAATTGTGTAAATTCCTGCTTAATTTTTATGATACAGCGTTGCAATATCCACCAGCGGGATGTTCTTCATGCTGTGGTCGCTGCGCAGGCAGTCGACCAGAGCGTTGGCGGTATCCACGGCAGTGACGCAGGGGATGCTCAGCTCCACGGCCTTGCGGCGCAGGCGGACAGAATCGCGCTTGGGGTCGCGGCCCTTGGCGCTGGTGGAGAACACATAGTCCACCAGGCCGCTCTGCAGCAGGTCCACGATGTTGGGGGCCTCGCCGGACATATTGCGCACCTCGTTGCAGGGCACCATGTGCTTGTTGAGCCATGCGCAGGTGCCGGAGGTGCCATAGAGCTTGTAGCCCATGCTCTTGAGCTTCCAGGCGATATCCACAAACTCAGGCTTATCGCTGTCTTTCACCGTGAAGATGCAGCAGGAAGCCGGGCCGGGGGTCTTAAAGGTATAGCCCGCGCCAATGAGGCCCTTGAGCAGGGCATCGTGGTAGTTGGGGGCAATGCCCAGCACCTCGCCCGTGGACTTCATCTCAGGGCCAAACTGGGTGTCCACGCCGTGCAGTTTCTCAAAACTGAACACAGGTACCTTGACGGCCACATAGGGCGCGTTGGGGTGCAGGCCGGTACCGTAGCCCATATCGGTCAGCTTCTCGCCCAGGCAGCAGCGGACAGCCAGATCGACCATGGGCACGCCGGTGACCTTGGAGATGTACGGAACGGTACGGGAGGAACGGGGGTTGACCTCGATGACGTAGACCTTGCCGTTGGACACCGCATACTGGACGTTGACCAGACCCGTGACATGCAGCTCACGGGCAAAGCGGCCAGTGTAGTCCACCATGGTGTCGATCTCGGCCTGGGTCAGGTGCTGTGCCGGGTAGACACAGATGGAGTCGCCGGAGTGGACGCCCGTGCGCTCCACCTGCTCCATGATGCCCGGGATCAGGAAGTTTTCGCCATCGCAGATGGCGTCCACTTCGCACTCGGTGCCCAGAATGTACTTATCCAGCAGGACCGGGTGGTCCATGTCCACATGCTCGGTGATGACGCCCATGTACTCAATGACATCCGCCTTGGTGTAGGCCACGATCATGTTCTGGCCACCCAGGACGTAGGAGGGGCGCATCAGCACCGGCAGGCCGATCTCATCGGCAGCGGCCAGCGCCTCGTCCAGATTGAAAACGGTGCGGCCCGGGGCACGGGGGATCTTGCAGCGCTCCAGCAGCTCGTCAAAGCGTTCGCGGTCCTCGGCCTCGTCGATGGCGTCCGCCGGGGTGCCCAGAATGGGCAGGCCGATCTCGTCCATATGCTTGGCCAGCTTGATGGCCGTCTGGCCGCCGAACTGGACCACGCAGGCATCCGGCTTTTCGGTGGCAATGATGTTGTCCACGCTCTCCGGGTTCAGCGGATCGAAATACAGGCGGTCGCCGGTATCAAAGTCGGTGGAGACCGTCTCGGGGTTATTGTTGACCAGGATGGCCTCACAGCCGTGCTTTTTCAGCGTCCAGACGCAGTGGACCGAGCAGTAGTCAAACTCGATGCCCTGACCAATGCGGATGGGGCCGGAACCAAAGACCAGCACTTTCTTCTTTTTGGGCTCGCCATTTGCAGCGGCCTTGGCCTCTTTTTCGGCAATGAACTCAGCGGCTTCGTTGTCGCCGTCATACGTCGAGTAGAAGTAGGGGGTGTTGGCGGAGAACTCTGCCGCGCAGGTATCCACCATCTTGAAGCCGGCGCGGTAATTCTCCACGGGCAGGGCGTCCACCTCGGCCAGGCGCTTGATGGTCTTGTCCTGGAAGCCGTACTTCTTGGCCTCTTTATACTGCGCCTCAGACAGGGTGCCGTGGCACTTCTTCAGGCCGTTTTCGAGGTTGGCCAGATGCTGCATCTTGTCCAGGAACCACCAGTCGATCTTTGTAATGTTGTAGATGGTCTGATGGTCAATGCCGCGCTTGAGGGCCTCGTAGACGCAGAAGACGCGCTCTGCATCCTGCACATGCATATGGGCCACGATCTCGTCGTCGTCCAGCTCCTCAAAGGGCTTGTGGGTCAAAGTGTCCATGCCCAGCTCAATGGAGGAGACCGCTTTCATCATGGCAGCCTCAAAGCTGTTGCCGATGCTCATGACCTCGCCGGTAGCCATCATCTGGGTGCCCAGGGACTTATCGGCGTAAACGAACTTATCAAAGGGCCACTTCGGGTATTTGACCACGATGTAGTCCAGAGCCGGCTCAAAGCAGGCGCAGGTCTTGCCGGTAACATCGTTGGTGATCTCGTCCAGCGTGTAGCCAATGGCGATCTTGGTGGCCACCTTGGCGATGGGATAGCCTGTGGCCTTGGAAGCCAGTGCGGAAGAGCGGGACACACGGGGGTTGACCTCGATGACGGCATAATCAAAGCTGTCGGGCTTCAGGGCAAACTGGCAGTTGCAGCCGCCCTCAATGCCCAGCTCGGTGATGATATCCAGAGCAGCGGTGCGCAGCATCTGATACTCGTGGTCGCTCAGGGTCTGGGAGGGTGCCACGACGACGGAGTCGCCGGTGTGGATGCCCACGGGGTCCAGGTTCTCCATGTTGCAGACGGTGATGACATTGCCCTTGTGGTCACGCATCACCTCATACTCGATCTCTTTCCAGCCCGCAATGCACTTTTCCACAAGGATCTGGTGGATGGGCGACAGACGCAGGCCGTTGGTGCCGATCTCGATCAGCTTCTTGCGGGTCTCGCAGATGCCGCCGCCGGTGCCGCCCATGGTAAAGGCCGGACGGACGATGACCGGGTAACCGATGCGGTCGGCGCAGGCCAGGGCATCCTCCAGCGTCTCGACGACTTCGGAGGGGATGATGGGCTGGTGCAGCTTCTCCATGGTCTCCTTGAAGAGCTCACGGTCCTCGGCGCGGTCAATGGTCTCAGGCTTGCAGGCCAGCAGACGGATGCCCGTGCGGTCCAGGTAGCCGGAGCGGGCCAGCTCCATGGAGAGGTTCAGGCCCATCTGGCCGCCCAGATTGGGCAGCACGGAGTCCGGCTTTTCAAGATCGAGGATGCGCTCCACGACTTCGAGGGTCATGGGCTCAATGTAAACATGGTCGGCCACATCGGGGTCGGTCATGATGGTAGCGGGGTTGGAGTTGAGCAGGACCGTTTCAATGCCCTCTGCTTTCAGCGCGCGGCACGCCTGCGTACCGGAGTAATCGAACTCAGCGGCCTGACCGATGATGATGGGGCCGGAGCCGATGACCAGTACCTTTTTGATTCTGGGGTCCTTAGGCATTTCAGCGTGCCTCCTTTGCTGCTTTGACGTTGTTCAGGAAGCGGTCGAACAGGAATTCGGTGTCCTTGGGGCCGCCGTTTGCTTCCGGGTGGAACTGGACGGTAAAGCAGTTCCACTTCTTGTACTTGATGCCCTCGCAGGTGCCGTCGTTGGCGTTCACCTGGGCCACCTCGCCCATCTCGGCGGGCAGCTCCTCGCCCACGACTGCATAGCCGTGGTTCTGGCTGGTGATAAAGGTGCGGCCGGACTCAAAATCCGTCACAGGCTGGTTGGCACCGCGATGGCCGTATTTCAGCTTCATGGTCTTGGCACCAGCGGCCAGCGCGCTGAGCTGGTGGCCCAGGCAGATGCCGAACGTCGGGATGCCCAGCTCAAAAATATGCTTCAGGTTCTCAATGACCTCCACGGGCTCGGCAGGGTCGCCGGGGCCATTGGAGAGCATGATGCCGTCCGGGTTCAGGGCCTTGACCTGCTCGGCCGTGGCAAAAGCGGGCATCACCGTCACCTTGCAGCCACGCTTGACCAGGCAGCGGACGATGTTCCGCTTGCAGCCGTAGTGCATCAGCACAATGTGGGTCTCACCCTTTTCGTTGTAGACCTCGGGCTCTGCACAGGTCACGCTCTTGACGGCGTCGGTGACAGCATAGGCGCGGATGGTCTCCAAGAGCTTGTCCGTCTCCGCCTGATTGGCAGGGTCGGCAGGGTCAAAGGTCGTCAGGATGGCACCGTTCATCACGCCGCTCTCCCGGATGACGCGGGTCAGGTGGCGGGTGTCGATGCCCTCGATGCCGATGGTATTGTTTTTCTTCAAAAAGCTGTCCAGCGTTTCCTCACAGCGCCAGTTGGAGGGCGTCTTGCAGGCTTCGCGAACAATATAGCCCTTGGCCCAGACACGGTCGGACTCCATATCATCCTTGTTCATGCCGTAGTTGCCAATCAGGGGGTAAGTCTGGGTGATGATCTGGCCATAGTAGCTGGGGTCGGTCAGCGTTTCCTCAAAGCCCACCATACCGGTAGCAAAAACGACCTCGCCCACGGTGACGCCCTCAGCGCCCACCGACTGCCCGGCAAAGACCATGCCGTTTGCCAAAAGAAGATATGCGTTCATAGAGGTACTCCTTTGTGCTTACAGGGTCTGCTTGGCTTCCTGCTTCATCTTGCGGCTGCCCAGGTGCACCAGGGGCAGCTTGCCCTCCTTGCAGATGGGGCACTCTTCGGGTGCATAGTTGGGCAGGTCCAGCTTGAGGGCGCTTGCCACGATGGGGATGGGAGACGGGGCCTCCGCCTTGGTGCGGTCCACCACGCAGGTAATGCCCACGCAGATGCCGCCGTTCTCCTCGATGACACGCTTGGTCTCCAGAGAGGAGATGCCGGTGGTGACCACGTCCTCGGCGATGAGGCACTTCTCACCCGGGTGGATGGCAAAGCGCTTCAGGGTCATCACATTGTCCACGCGCTCGGTAAAGATGGCGCGCTTGCCGGTCTGGCGGGCCAGCTCATAGGCATAGACGATACCGCCCATGGCAGGTCCCACGATGACGTCCACGTCCATCTCCTTGATCTTTTCCGCCACAGCCTTCATCGCCTCGGCGCAGCGGTCAGGGTACTGCTGCAGGTAAGCCATCTGGCAGTACGCACTGGAATGGCGGCCGGAGGAGAGCAGGAAATGGCCCTCCAGGAACGCGTCACAGCTCTTCAAGATCTCAATTGCTTCACTCATTGTACTTCTCCCTCTCTGTTTGTTCCATGTGTTGTATTCTACGGTATTGTACCACGCTTTTGGTTGAAACGCAAATTTATTCATCTTTTATTTTGTCAAGATGCATATTTGCAATTCGTATGCGTGTAATTGGTGTTTTATTCAGCGTTGCGGGCGCAGCCGCGGATCTCCTCCAGCGTCTTCACGCCATGGGCATCCATCCAGGCGGCCATCTCTTCCGCAATGGTCTCCATGGCGCGGGGGTTGGCAAAGTTTGCTGCACCCACCTGCACCGCCGTGGCACCTGCCATGATGAATTCCAGCGCGTCTCTGCCCGTGGCAATGCCGCCCAGGCCGACGACGGGGATGTTCACAGCCCCCACCGCCTGCCAGACCATCCGCAAAGCGATGGGGCGCACCGCCGGGCCGGACAAGCCCGCAAAGATGTTGTTGAAGACAGGCTTGCGCTTTTCCAGATCAATGGCGCAGGCCTGGAACGTATTGGTCAGGCTGATGGCGTCGGCACCGGCGGCCTCCACAGCCTTGCACATCTCGGGGATGTTCTCGGCCTGGGGGCTCAGTTTGACCATCAGGGGCTTTTTGCAGGCGTCACGAACCATCCGCACCACCTCACCGGCAGCCTCGGCCTTGACGCCGTAGGCCATGCCGCCCACCTTGACGTTGGGGCAGGAGATGTTCAGCTCCACGATGTCCACGCCGCTCTCGCTCAGCATGGCCGCGCCCTCGACGTACTCTTCCTCACTGTGGCCGCCCAGGTTGGCGATGGCCACCGTGCCGTATTTCTGCTTGAGCTCCAGCATCTCGTTCAGCTCCACATCAATGAAGTGCTGGACGCCGGGGTTCTGCAGACCGATGCTGTTGATGAGGCCGGAGGGGGTCTCCCACAGCCGCTCGCCCTTGTTGCCGTACTGGCCGTGCAGGGTCAGGCCCTTGCCCGAGATGCCGCCGATCTTGCTAAAATCCGCCAGCTCCTCGTACTCCACGCCGTAGCCCACGGTGCCGGAAGCACCGATGATGGGGCTGTTCATGCTGAACCCCAGCAGGTTCGTTTTCAGGTCTGCCATCAGAACACCTCCGTTGCATCAAACACCGGGCCGTTTTTGCACACGCTCTTGCCCTCGCCGCTCTTGGTCTCGCAGGTGCAGCCCAGGCAGGCCCCGATGCCGCAGGCCATCTTTTTCTCCAGGCTCACAAAGCAGGGGGTGTGTTTCTCGGCGCAGAGGCGGGCGGCGTTCTTCATCATGACCGTGGGGCCGCAGACCAGCACCGCGTCATAATCCGCCGGGTCATACAGCTGGGTCACAAAGCCATGGAAGCCCACAGCGCCCGTGTCGGTCGAGACTTTGACGAGGTTTGCAATGGAGCGGTACTCCTCCATGCAGTAGGGCTTGTCCCGGAAGCCGAAAAACACATCCGGTTTGCAGCCCGCCGCCGCCAGCTCCCGCGCCACCTGATACATGGGCGCGGTGCCGATGCCGCCGCCCACGACGGCGAATTTTTTGTAAGTTTTGGTCAGGCTTTCCACATCAAAGCCGTTGCCCATGGGGCCGGTCAGCTGGAAGCTGTCGCCCTCTTTCAGGGCTGCCAGCTTGTGGGTACCCTCACCGATGACCTGATACAGGAACTCCACCGTCTGGGTCTCGGGCTCCCACTTGTGGACGCTGATGGGCCGGGAGAGGAACGGGGCCTCGTCGGCACCCCAGGCCCGCAGGGTGAAGAACTGGCCCGCATGGGGCGCATGGTCGCGGTCCGGCCAGAGGACACGGAGCAGACGGATGTCGTCCGCGATCACCTCATGGCGCAGGACAGTGGCCTCACAGCAGGCTGCACGCATGGGCAATGGCCTCCTTCATGTTCACGCACTCATTGTAAGCAGCCTCGTCAAAGGCAGTGCCGGGCTGCTTCTTGTAGGCCAGCAGGATGCCGCGGCTGGAGTTGACCACGCCGCCGTTGCCCTTGGTCAGGTACTGGGCAATGTCCTCGGCCTTGCCGCCCTGCGCGCCGTAACCGGGGATGAGGAAGAAGCTGTCCTGATACTTGGCGCGGATCTCGGTGGCCTCCTCAATGTGGGTGCCGCCGATGACCAGACCGATGGAGGAGTAGCCATGCTCGCCCATGTAGTCCTTGCCCAGAGCGTTCAGCTTGTCACCCACCAGGTCATAAACGTGACGGCCATCGGCCAGCTTCTCGTACTCAAAGTCCTTGGCACCGCCGTTGGAGGTGCGGCAGAGCACGAACATGCCCTTACCCTGCTTCTCCGCGTAGGGCAGGTAGGGGCTGATGGAGTCCAGACCCATATAGGGAGCCAGCGTGACGAAGTCGGCCTCAAAATCACCGGTAAAGTGGCCCATCGCGTACATTTCAGCGGTCTTGGCAATGTCGCCGCGCTTGATATCAGCGATGACGGGCACGCCTGCCTCACGGACGGCTTTCAGGGTGTCGGCGTAGGCTTTCAGGCCCTCCAGACCCAGAGACTCATAGTATGCGATCTGCACCTTGTAGCAGCCTGCTACCGCCTTGGTGGCGTCGATGAGCTTTTTGTTGAAGCGGACGATGTTCTCGCCCTTGGACAGGGTGCTATCCACAAAATCAGCGGGCAGGTAGCTGAAATCGGTATCCAGACCCACGCAGACCGGGCCCCGGGCCTCTACTGCCTCGTACAGCTTATCCATGTTCGTCATAATTGGTTCCTCCATACTCTCTTATATATAAATGAATCTACTAAACCGGGTCACTCCGCCTGATAGGTCAGCTTTCCGCCCTTGACGGTGGCGTACACCTTGCCGTACAGCTCGGCTCCATCAAACGGGGTGTTGTGGGATTTGGAGTGCAGCTTGTCCTTGTCCACCGTATAGGGGTGCTCCAGATCCACCAGCACAAAGTCGCCGTCGTAGCCCGGCTCCAGCTGACCCTTGGCCAGGCCCAGAATTTCTGCCGGGCGGGTGCTCATCAGGTGGACCAGCAGCTCCAGCGGCAGGCCCTCCTCTTTGCAGAGCTTGGTATAGCAGACGCCGAACGCCGTCTCGCTGCCCACCATACCGGCCATGCCTTTCAGCTTGTCCTCCTCGGAGTGGGGCGCGTGATCGGTGGAAATGGCGTCCACCACACCGGCCCGGATGGCGTCCACCAGTGCCTGCACATCGTCCGCCGTCCGGATGGGCGGGTTGACGCGGTAATCGCAGACATCGTTGGTGAACCACAGGTGGTGGGGCGTCACCTCGCAGGTAACGGGAGCGCCGTGCAGCTTTGCCATCTGGATGGCCTCGATGGCGCCCCGGGTGGAAACGTGGCACATGTGGAGCTTGGTCTGGTAATACTCGCTCAGCCAGCAGTTGCGGACGGTCTCCAGATCCTCGGCCAGGCGGTAGTCCCAGGGGCTGATCTCCATATCCTCGGCGTGGCTCATCACCGTGATGTCCCGCTGGGTGCAGATGGCGAATGCCCGGGCCATCGTGGCGTTGTCCTGCACGCCGTGGCCGTCCTCGGTGATGAACTTCACGCTGGCGGGCAGGGTCTTGAGGTGGTCCAGCGTCTTGCCGTCAAAGTCCTTGGTGATGGAGACGGTCTGGTTCACGTCGCACAGACCGATTTCGGCGGCTTTCTGTTCCACCATCTCAGCCTGTGCCGCCGAGGAGCAGACGGGCTTGGTGTTGGGCATCAGGTTCACGAACGTGTAACCGCCTGCCGCAGCCGCCCGGCTGCCGGTCCCGATGTCCTCTTTGTACTCAAAGCCCGGGGTGCGCCAGTGACAGTGCAGATCTACAAAGGCGGGCAGCACCGTCAGGCCGCCTGCATCGAGGACGGTCTCGCCCTCACCGGCCAGCGCGCTCAGATCCTGGCCGACGGCAGCGATCTTGCCGTCCCGAATGTAGATTTCGAGGGGGTACCCCTCGGTGTTCACAGCATTGATGAGCAGCATCTCAATTTACCTCCCTGTTTCGGTTTCAATGGGCGGACTGCCCGCGGACGGGCAAAAAAAAGAACTTTTCCACAATGGAAAAGTTCAAAATGCGAAAAAAGGAAACAACGAACCCACAGCAAAAACGGCTGCAAACTGCTTTTTCAGTTTTGCGCGCATCATTTTAGCCTGCATCGTGTTTTCTCCTTTTCAGTTTGCGATTTATTTCGATATATTTTATCATAGAAACGCAAAATGTGTCAATGCTTCTGCGCTTTTTTCCTGTAAAAAGGTTTGCCGCTCATTGCCCGGATTTTTAGCTACTCTACCGAAAATCCACCACGCTCCCCCGCCGGGCAGGCAAACCGCAAAAAATCCGGTCTAATTCCTACCGTTTCACTGTACATTAAAGTTCACCTGTGCTATTATAAAGGAGCACAAAAGAGAGGGCCGCCAAGAGACGGGCGGCGTTGCATTGGGAACATTGTATATAAAGGAGGGCTCTTCCATGAGCTTATTGGAGGACGCACGCAACATCCAGCGCAAAGATCCCGCCGCGCGCAACGTGCTGGAGGTCATTCTGCTCTACCCCGGTTTCCATATTCTGGTGTATCACCGGGTAGCACACTGGCTGTATGAGCACAAGCACTTTTTCCTGGCCCGGTGGGTCAGCCAGCATGGCCGCCACAAAACGGGCATCGAGATCCACCCTGGTGCCAAGATCGGCAAGTGCCTGTTCATCGACCACGGTATGGGCATCGTCTTTGGCGAGACCACCGAGATCGGCGACAACTGCACCATCTACCACGGTGTGACTCTGGGCGGCACCGGCAAGGACACCGGCAAGCGTCACCCCACCCTGGGCAACAACGTCCTCATCGGCGCGGGCACCAAGGTGCTGGGCCCCGTCTTCATCGGCGATAACGCCCGTGTGGGTGCCGGCAGCGTGGTGCTGCACAACCTGCCCGCCAACTGCACCGCCGTGGGCGTCCCCGCCGAGGTGGTCCGCATCAACAACAAGGCCATCGTCCCCTCGGACGACCTCGACCAGCAGGACCTGCCCGATGTCACCGCCCAGCGCCTCACCGAGCTGGACCGCCGCATCAGCGCCATCGAGCGCGCCGCCCAGGGCGACATTCCCCCTACCGCCGAGCAGCTGGCCAAACGCCGGAAGAATTGACCCTTATTTTAAGATGCAAAAAGCAGGTACGTCTGAGTTTCCTCAAACGTACCTGCTTTTGTTGTTTCCGCTTATTTACAGCCTGTGGTGCACAGCTCTTTTACTTTTTGAGCCGCAGTCTGCACCAGCTGGCTGACGGGCCCCTCCGGCACGCCGACCACGAAGTTCTCGCAGTGGTTCACCGGGATGAGCACCCGCTTGGCGTCCGCCTGGCAGATGGCCGCCGCCATGGCGGGAGTGATCTCGCCCAGCAGGGCATCTGCAATGACGATACCGATGGGCCCCACGATGATGTCCGCGCGGCGGGCGTTGACCACCACGGCATTCTCGCCGGTAGCCGCCCGGGCGGCACCCGCCTTGAGCATGGCCGAAGCGGCCATACTGTTGGTGCCCACGGCGGTCAGTTCCACCTCCGGGCAGAGGGCCGTGATGGCCGTCACCAGCTGACGGCCCAGCCCGCCGCCCTGTCCATCAATGACCAGCACCCGCATGGCTTAGAAGTCGATCTCTTCCAGCCGCAGCAGGGCCAGAATGTAGATCTTCAGGGCCTCCAGCAGCTTGTCGATGGGAGCGGACTCGTTGGCACCGTGCATCGGGCCGCCGAACTCGGGGATGGGCAGCTCCGCGTGCTCCGGGCCAAAGCTGACGGCATAGGGGAAGTGGCGTGCATAGGTGCCGCCGCCCATGGTAAACGGGGTGGCGTGGTCGCCCGTCACCTCATTGTAGGTGTCGATGCAGGCCTTGATGGCGGGGGTGTCCGCCTCGATGTAGAACGGCTTGTTCACGCCGATGTCGGTCAGCTCGGCACCGCTGCCAATGGCGGCCTTGATCTGCTTCTCGATGGTCTCGCCGTCGGTGCAGGTGGGGAAACGGCTGTCCAGCGTCTGGACGATGCGGCCATTCTCCATATAAATACGCCCGCCAATGATGGTCAGGGGGCCAAAGGGGCCGTCGGCGCACTGGATGCCCAGGCCCTCACCGGCCGTGGAGCTGTGCAGCTTCTGGATGGCTTTCAGGTACTCGCGCTCGGCGTCGTTGCAGAGGTTATTGTCCAGCAGGTAGTTGACCACCAGCCCAATGGCGTTCACGGTACCCTCCGGCATGGCGGCGTGGCCGCTCTTGCCCCAGCCGCGGATACGGACGCCGTTGCCCTCCGGCTCCAGCGTGATGTTGGGGGCATTGCTCAGTTTGGTGATATCGGTCTCCACCAGAGCGCTGGCACGGTCCGGCACCGCGTTGTTGGCGACACCGCCCACAAACTCCTTGATCTCGCCATTGCACACCGGGCTGACCAGCTTGCCGTTGAACTGGCCTTTCTCACCGTTGCAGACGGGGAACTCCGCGTCCGGGGTAAAGCAGAAGACGGGAGCTTTGTAGTGCTCCAGATAGTAGTCCACATCGCGCATGTGGGTCTCTTCGTTGTCGCCGACGAGGGCGCGGATGGGATAGCGCAGGGAGACGCCCTCCTCCTTGAGGAACTTCAGGGCATACAGGGTCGCCACCATGGGGCCCTTATCGTCTGCCACGCCGCGGCCGATCATGTAGTTGTCCTTGATCTGCATGGTAAAGGGGTCTGCCGTCCAGCCATTGCCCTCAGGCACCACGTCCACATGGCAGATGGTTGCCAGATACTTTTCCGGGTCCGCGCCCGCCAGCTCGGCATAGCCGATGTGATTTTCACAGTTGCGGGTGGCAAAGCCCATGCCTGCCGCCAGCTCCAGGGTCTTATCCAGGGCTGCACGGGGGCCCACGCCGTAGGGAGCGCCCTCCGCGGGCTCCCCCTCCACGCTGTTGATGGCAACGAGGGCTGCAATGTCCTGCAAGATCTGTTCTTTGTTCGCCGCAATAAACGCGTCGATCTTCTGGTTCAATGCCTGATCCATGTTGGTTCGTCCTTTCTTTGTCGTAAGCGACACATCGTACTCATTCTAGCATATTTCATAGCAGATTGCTAGTCATTTCACTGCAAAAAGCGTGCTCACAGCTCCCAGCAGCCCGGCGCTGGCCAGACCCATGATGATGCCCGCCAGCAGCACGCCGCCCATGCAGGCAATGAGCACATCTTTAAATTTCATATCCAGGATGGAGCCCGCCAGCGTACCAGTCCAGGCACCGGTGCCCGGCAGCGGGATGCCCACAAACAGCAGCAGCGCCACCACCAGGCCACGCCCGGCCTTGGCTTCCAGCGCGCGGCCGCCTTTTTCGCCCTTGTTGATGCAGAAGCGGCAGAACGGCCCGATGACCGGCTTGTGATAGCCCCAAATGAGGAACTTGCGGGCAAACAGGTAGATGAACGGCACCGGGATCATGTTGCCCACCACGCAGACGAGGTAGGTGGGCAGGATGGGCAGGCCCAGCCCCAGTCCCACCGGGATGGCACCGCGCAGCTCGATGAGGGGGAACATCGAGATCAGGAAGACCAGCAGGTAATTCTTTATCATAAAAATACTCCTTGTTTACAGGTCAATGACCAGCTCCACCGGGCAGTGATCCGAGCCAAACACCTCGTTGTGGATCTCCGCCACTCTGATCTTATCGGCAACGCGGTTGGAGACAATAAAATAGTCGATCCGCCAGCCCGCGTTCTTCTCCCGGGCATGGAAACGGTAGCTCCACCAGCTGTACTTTACCTCGTCCGGGTGGAGGGCACGGAAACTGTCCGTAAAGCCAGCCGCCAGCAGCTCGGTCATCTTGGCCCGCTCCTGGTCGGTAAAGCCGGCGCTCATCCGGTTGGTCTTGGCGTTCTTGATATCCATTTCGGTATGAGCCACATTCAGGTCGCCGCAGAGGATGACCGGCTTTTTTGCGTCCAACCCCAACAGGTAGGCCCGGAAATCGTCTTCCCACTGCATCCGGTAATCCAGCCGCTTGAGGCCGTCCTGGCTGTTGGGGGTGTAGCAGTTGACAAGATAGAACTCCGGATATTCCAGCGTCAGCACCCGGCCCTCGTGGTCATGCTGGTCGATGCCAATGCCCGTCGTCACGGCCAGCGGCTGGGTCCTGCACCAGCAGGCCGTGCCGCTGTAGCCCTTTTTCTCCGCCGAGTAAGTATATTCTGTGTAGCCTTCCGGCGCAAAATCCGCCTGGCCCGGCTGCATCTTGGTCTCCTGTACCGAAAAGACGTCGGCGTCCAGCGCGGCAAAGCTTGCGGCAAAATCGTGGGTCAGGCAGGCCCGCAGGCCATTGACGTTCCAGCTGATGAGTTTCATATCCGTTGCTCCAATCTGTAATTTTTCACGTTGTGGTTACGCAATGTATTTCGTTTTCCAGACGCCGCTGCGGAACCGCAGCACAAAGCAGACCACGCGGCAGACCCAGTCCACCACCATGGCGATCCAAACACCAATGGCACCCAGCCCCATATGCACGCCGATGAGGTAGCTGAAACCCAGCCGCCAGATGGCCATGCTGAGGATGGAGGTCACCATGGTAAATTTCACGTCGTTGGCGGCACGCAGGGCGTTGGGCAGCACAAACGAGGCCGGCCAGAGCAGGATCGCAAACCCGGCGTGGATCTGCACCAGCAGGATGGCCAGCTGCATCGTTGCACCGGACAGCGCATAGATACTTACGATCTGCGGCAGGAACAGCAGAATGGCCCCGTTGAACACGCCCATGGCGATGTAGGCCCAGACCATCAGCTTTTTGGTATAGTACACGGCCTGCTCACTGTCGCCCGCACCGATGCAGCGGCCCACCACCGTGATCATGGCAAGGCCCAGCGCCTTGCCCGGGATGGTGCCCATGCCATCGAGGTTATTGGCCACGGCATTGGCCGCGATCTGCACCGTGCCAAAGGTGGAGATCATGCTCACCACCAGAATGCGCCCGGCCTCGAACAGGCTGTTCTCAAAGGCAGACGGGATGCCGATGCCCAGGATGCGCTTTGCCATCTTGCCATCCAGCTTGATGGTCTTGGGCACGGTGAGGGCGTGGCCTTTCTGGTAGCAGCGGACCAGAATGAGGGCCGCCGCCACCACGCGGGAAATGACGCTGGGCCAGGCAACACCGTCCACTCCCATTTTCAGGCCAAAGATGCAGACCGCGTTGCCCACGATGTTGATGATGTTCATGAGCACACTGATCTGCATGGAAATTTTGGAGTTGCCCATACTGCGGAAGAGGGCCGCGCCCGCATTGTACAGCGCCAAAAAGGGGTAGCTCAGGGCCGTGATCTTTAAGTACAGCACGCCCGCGTCCAGCACGTCCGCTTCAATGGACCCATAGCAGAGCCGGAGCATGGGCCGGGCCAGCACAAAGCAGAACAGCGCCACACCCGCGCCCAGCAGTGCGCTGAGCAGGATGAGCTGGCCGGAGCTTGCGTCGGCCTTTTTCTGTTCCCGTGCTCCCAGATACTGGCTCACCACCACCGCGCCGCCGGTGGCCAGTGCCGCAAACAGCACGATGATGAGGTTGTTGATCATATCCACCAGGCTGACACCCGAGATGGCCGCCTCGCCGCAGCGGGACACCATCATGGTATCCGCCATGCCCACTGTCACTTCCAGCAGCTGCTCCACCAGCAGCGGCCCCACCAGCAGCAACAACTCCCGCTGGCTGAATAAAAGCTCTCGCCCGCCAAAGAGCGGCGCTTTTGTACTTTGTTTTGTTTTTTCTCCCATGGGTTTTGTTCCCTCTAAAATATGCTCTCTGATTTTATGCAATACAGGTTTATCTTAGCACAGCGCCCGGTGCTTGTAAAGCGCTGGATGCATCTTCCCACTGCAAAGCCCGCCCGGCTTTTGAGGTACATGGCTCCCCGCCGGGAGTGCTGTTCCCCACGCGCCGCTTTCCCCGGTCACTCTTTGCAACATTTTATGGAAAAGTGTGATTTTTCTACTTCTGTAAGAAAAATTTTTCAAAAATCTCTTGCATTTTTCCGGTAAGCGTGCTATTGTTGTATCCAACAGGACAGGTTGTTGAACACAACGTTCCATCCCTGTTTCTGTGTTCTTTCTTCTTCTTTATTATATATTGCTATTTTCTTCATTTACCTTCTTATCATTTACCCTGTTGTCCCCCCGTGGGGACAAAGAAAAGCGATGGCCTACCTGCAAGGGCCATCGCTTTTTCTTTTTGCATTTTTATTGGAAATAAAACCTCTCAGGCCGCGCTTTGGCGCGTCCAGCTGGCCTCCCTCTGTCGCGAACGCGACATCTCCCTCCGGCCGGAGGGAGTCTGTCCTAGCAGGGGAGCCAAATTGCGGAATCACAAATTTTCAAATGCTGTGCGCACGTCGCCGGAGAAGTAGAGGGTTCCCAGTGCACACACCGGGCCATCCCCGCCCAACGCCACGGCCCGGGCCACGCCTGCTTCAATGCTGGGAGCCGCCTCGGCTTTGCAGCCCCGGGCGCGGATATGCCCGGCCAGCGTCTCGGCGGGCATCGCGCGGGGAGTGTGGGCCGCTACCGTTACAAACTGCTTTGCCAGCGGGGCCAGCAGGGCCAGCATCTCGTCCACATCCTTGTCTGCCATAATACTGACAAGGAAGACGAACTTTTCGCCGGGGAAGCGGTCTTTCAGGCTCTGCACCGTGGCCCGCATCCCGTGGGCGTTGTGGCTGCCGTCCAGCAAAAACGGCGGGGTATGCCGCAGCAGCTCAAAGCGGCCCGGCCAGCTCACCGTTTCCAGACCCCTGCGGATGGCCTCTTCCGGGATATTCCATCCCCTGCCCCGCAGCACCCGCAAGGCCGTGATGGCCACGGCCGCGTTCCGCGGCTGGTAGCTGCCGATGAGGGGCAGCTTCACGCCATCAAGGCCATCAAAATCAAAGGTCACGGCATCCAGATCACCGCCCTCGAATTTCAGCTTGTCAAAATCCACCACAGTCAGCGGGGCGTTCCGCTCTTTTGCCACCCGGACGATGACGGCATCCGCCTCCGGCACACCGCCGTAGCTCACCACCGGGCTCCCCGGTTTGATGATGCCCGCCTTGGCTGCGGCAATGTCCGCAATGGTGGGGCCCAGCTCTTTCACATGGTCCATGCCCAGCGCCGTGATGACCGCGCACTCCGGCGGGTCAATGACATTGGTGGAGTCCAGCGTGCCGCCCAGACCCACCTCCAGCACCACGATGTCACAGTGCCGCTCGGCAAAGTAAAGCATTCCCAGTGCCGTGATGATCTCAAACTCGGTGGGCACATCGGCCATGGCATCGGCAGCGGGTTTTACCCGCTCCACCAGCCGCACCAGTTCCTCGTCCGGGATCTGCTGGCCGTTGACCTGGATCCGCTCATTGAAGCGGTTGATGAACGGCGAGGTGTACAGGCCCACGCGGTACCCGGCCGCCTGCAAACAGGAGGCCAGCATGGCGGCAGTGCTGCCCTTGCCGTTGGTGCCCGCCACATGGATAAATTTGAGTTGTTTGTGCGGGTCGCCCAGCGCCGCCAGCAGCGTACGGGTACGGGTCAGACCGGGTTTGTGGCCCGCCCACTGCACCGCGTGGATGTATTCCAATGCCGATTCGTAATTCATACCATAAGCCTTCTTTACTTTTTCACGGCTGCCATCACAGCCTTATTCTCCATCAGCAGCCGGAGCAGCACGGTGTTCACCGCCGTCAGAATCAGCGCGTTGGGGACACGGGCTGCCAGCACGCTCCAGGCGTAGCCATAAAAAATGTGGAGCGCCAGCGAGTTGATGATGATAGAGCCCACCACATGGGCCGCCACCACACTGAGCAGGAGCCGCTGGCCAAGCCGCAGGGTGTGAGGCAGAGTCTGCCAGAGCCAGCCGCCTACAAGGCCGATGGAGGCCGCCCCCAGCGCGATGAGCGGGTTGATGGCGTAGCCCGCCAGGATACCGCCGATCATATCCGCCAGCGCACCCACGGCAAAACCTGCCCCGGGCCCGAACACGATGCCCGCCAGCAGCACGGGAAGGCTGCCCAGGTTGAACCGGACAAAGCCCGTGGAGATGCTCAGCACCCGGCTGAACACGATGCTCATGGCGATGAGCAGGGCCAGCACTGTCAGGGTGCGGGTTGAATTTTTTGCGCTTTTCATATCAATTGTCCTCCCTTAGGAAAAAGGAATCTTTCCGGAGAGGACGTTCAAAATAAAGCGCCCTCCCGTGTGACAAACCGCACAAAGGAGGGCGTGAATCCAACAAGTTTCACTTCCAGGCACTGAGCCGCAAGCGGCCCGCGCCTGCACCCAAGTCCATGCAGCAGCGGGATGCAGGCCATGCACCGCGGGTCGCCCTTCGTCCGCAGCACAACTCCCCGTTGATGCGGCACTTAACGCACATGGCCTTACTCTGTTGATACTGTTATTATATGCCTTTTTCCGTGGCTTTTCAACCACACGGTGCATCACATTTGCTAAAATGTATCGCACATTTTTAGCAGATGTGCTTAGTGGTCTTTCTTTTTCCCGCCAAACGTGATAAGATGGGACTAACATGTGATAAGAAAGGACGTTCTCTATGAAATTCAATGAGATGACCTATACCCGCCCCGACATCGACGCTTTGCTGGCCGAGTGCAAGCAGCTGGCCGCCAAGGCTGCTGCCGCTGACAGCGACGAAGCCATTGTCGAGACCTACTATGAGCAGAGCCGCGCCTTTGCCGATTACACCACGGCCTCCAACCTGGCCAACATCCACTACACCTGCGACACCCGTGACGCCTACTGGAAAGCCGAGCAGGATTTCTTTGACGCCAACGGTCCTGCTGTCTCCAACGCCAGCGTGGAGATCAGCCGCGCGTTCCTCTCCAACCCCCATGTGGATGCCCTGACCAAAGCTCTGGGCACCACCTGCGTGGCCGGCATGAAGAACGCCGTGCTGGGCATGGACGAGCGGACGCTGGACCTGCAGAAAGAGTACAACGCCCTCGTCAGCCAGTACCAGCAGATCTACGGCGGTGCTCTGGTGGAACTGGACGGCAAACAGCTCACTATCCCCCAGCTGGGCCCCTACAAGGAGAGCCTGGACGCCAAGACCCGCCGGGCCGCCTATGAGGCTGAGGCCGGTTACTTCGACGCCCACCGCGCCGAGCTGGACGAGCTGTACACCAAGATCGTCAAAAACCTCAACGCTCAGGCCAAGCTCATGGGCTACCACGATTACAGTGAGCTCTCCTATGTGCGCATGAACCGCATTGGCTACGGCCCCGAGGAGATCCAGCGCTTCCGCGACCAGGTGGCCCACGATGTGGTCCCTGAGCTGCAGAAAGTGATTGCCCTCAAGGCCAAACGGACGGGCATCGAGCATCCCACGTTCTGTGATCTGCCCGTCTCGTTCAAGGACGGCAACCCCAAGCCCATCGAGGGCTATGATGCCCGGATGGCCGCTGCCCGCACCATGTACCATGAGTTGAGCCCCGAGACGGCCGAGTTCATCGACTTCATGCAGGACAATGAGCTGTTTGACGTGGAGAGCCGCCCCGGCAAGATGAACGGCGGCTATATGACCAGCCTGCCCAGCTACAAGGCCCCCTTTATCTTTGCCAACTGGAACGGCACCTCTGCGGATGTGGACGTGCTGACCCATGAGTGCGGCCACGCTTTTGAGGGCTACGTGGCCGAGCGGGACCCCCATGTCCCCGCCGACCTCGAGTGCCCCGGCATGGAGAGTGCTGAGATCCACTCCATGGCCATGGAGTTTCTCACCGCGCCCTGGCACAAGCTGCTGTTTGGCAAGGACGTGGATAAATACGCCCTGCAGCACGCCGAGGACAGCTTCCTCTTCCTGGCATACGGCTGCATCGTGGACGAGTTCCAGCACAAGATGTACCAGAACCCGGACCTGACCCCCGACGAGCGGAACGCCGTCTGGCTGGAGCTGGAGCACAAATACCGCCCCTGGGTAGATTTTGACAACCTGCCGTTCTATGGCCGTGGTGCCGGCTGGCAGCGTCAGCTCCACATCTATGAGTGCCCGTTCTATTATATCGACTACTGCCTGTCCACCATGGCTGCCCTGCAGTTCTTCCTGCTCAGCCTCAAGGACCACAAGGATGCATGGCAGCGCTATCTCAAGCTGGTGCGTCGGGCCGGTCTGGCCAGCTACACCGAGCTGTGCGAGACTGCCGGCCTGAAAGTGCCGTTCATGGATGGCTCCATCAAGGCCATTGCCCAGGAGATGGGCCAGTGGATCGCCGCGCATCAGGTCTGATGTTGACGCACCGCTCCAAATCCGTTATTATAATAGGTAGAAAATCAACCCACCGGGCGTAAAAGGAGCGGTATTGCTATGGCAGAAAAAGAAATCAAAGGCATCAAAAAGTTTCTGGAAGAATTCAAAGCCTTTGCCATGCGCGGCAACGTGCTGGACATGGCAGTTGGTGTGGTCATCGGCTCGGCGTTCACAGCCATCGTGAACTCTCTGGTCAATGATATCATCAACCCCGCCATCGGCCTGTTCTTCAATGCGGACTTCTCGAATGTCGGCATCCACATTGGCGATGTGACCATCGGCGTCGGCTCGTTCATCAACGCCATCATCAATTTCCTCATCGTGGCATTTGTGCTGTTCATGGTCATCAAGACCGTCAACGCTCTGCACAAAAAGCCCGCCGAGCCCGAGGCCCCGGCAGAGCCCACCACCAAGGTGTGCCCCTACTGCCAGAGCGAAATCGCCATCAAGGCAGTCCGCTGCCCCCACTGCACCACCAAGCTCGAGGGCTTCCCGGAGATCAACGATTAAGTTTCAGACACAAAAAGTCCGCTGTGTTTTCCACAGCGGACTTTTTGCGTCGTGTGCAGTTACTGCACCTTGGTCAGTTCTGCCAGCTTGTAATAGATTTCGGTGTTATCAAACACCCCGCGGAACTTCTCGGCACCCACGCCCTTGGCGTAGATGTTGACCGGAGCGCCGGTGTGGGCATAGGTGGTGTGGTCCATACCGGACTTGTGGTTGATGGTGTGGCAGACGGCCATGGAGAACGGGATGTAAGTGCCGTACAGCTCATAGTCCTCCTGACTCATGTTCTTCTGGGCATCGGCCCCCACATTCAGGGTGCGCTCATAAGCCTTGCGCAGGTTCTCCACCTCGTAATCCGTCAGCAGCAGCTTGCCCGCGCTGGCGGCATCCGGGTCCGTGGGCAGGGTCAGGCCAAAGTTTGCTTTCACGTCGGCCATGGCTGCCTCAAAGGGGGTCTTGTTGGCGATGTAGCCCTCCACATAGGTGGAATCAAACTTGGCGTAGGACATCTTCTGGTGGGTCAGGTTGGTGAGGAATGTGTCGTAGTTGGTGGTCTTGTAGCCAATGCCCATACCGCCCGTCTCGTGGTCGGCAGTAACGAGGATCAGTGTCTCGTTCGGGTGCATGTTGTAGAACTCCACCGCGGCCTGCACGGCGTTGCTCATCTCCAGCACATCGTGGATGGAAGCGGCAGCATCGTTGGCATGGCAGGCCCAGTCGATCTTTCCGGACTCGGTCATCAGGAAGAAGCCCTTTTTGTTGTCCAGCAGCTCAATGCCCTTGCGGACATAGTCCGTCAGCTGCCACTCACCCGGGGCAGCATCCATGGCGTAATTCATGGCTTTGCCGTCGGCCAGGTTCTCCGCAATGATGAGGGTCTTGCCCGCACCGGCGGTCAGGGCAGCCGCACCCGCCTGGGTGGTAACGACATTGTAGCCTGCCTGGGCAGCCACCTCATGGTTGTTGGGCACAGTGCCGTCGCCATTCACTTTCTGGAACTCGCCGCCTGCAAAGTATTCAAAGCCGGAGTTTGCCAGCTCCACACCGATGTCGTAGTAATTTTTGCGGCTTTTCTGGTGGGCATAGAACGCTGCCGGGGTGGCGTGGTCGATGTTGACAGAGGAAATGACGCCGACTTTGTAGCCTCTCTGCTTGTGCAGCTTCTCGGCAATGGTCTCATAGGGCACATCACGGGTCCAGGGGCACATGTTGATGACGCCGCTCTCGGTCTTGTGGCCGGTGGCGATGGAAGTCGCGGTGGAAGCCGAATCCGGGCAGAACGAAGTGCTGTCGTAGGTGGTCACGCTGCCTACTTCAGGGAACTGGGTGAAGCTCAGCTCCGCCTCGGTGATTGCACCGTTGTTGGTCGCAGTGCCCTGATAGAACCGGGCAGACTGGATCTGAGCCGTGCCCATGCCGTCGCCGATGAACAGGAACACATACTTGGGCTTTTTGCCAAAAACGTCCAGCATCCCATTTTCCTCATCCTCTGCCTGCACAGCCGTGGGAGCCGCAGCATTGGCGGCCACCGGAGCGGCGGCCATCATGCCGACAGCAGAAGCCAGCGCACCGGCCTTGAGGAAATTGCGGCGGGACATTTTACTCTCTTTCATAACACGAAACCTCTCTTTTCCAGAGCCGACCCCGGCTCTCTGTTCAAATTCACTTGCTTGGGACGCCTTTATTCTATCGCCCCGCCCGCCGCCGCGAAACCATGCCCGCGCAAAGCTTTGGTAAAACTGGCGCGGCATTTTGCGGCCCAGTGTAAAGAACAGGAAAGGTGTGTAAAAAAACAGCCCCCGGAAACCAAACTGGTTCCCGGGGGTTGTCACTTTATCTTATGATCTTACGCGTTGTACTTTTCTTCGTCGAGCATGCCCTCGCTCTTGGCCACGCAGATGCAGGAAGTCGCGTCGCCCACCACGTTCAGGGAGGTGACCAGCATCTCGATGGGGCGGTTGATGGCCAGGATCAGGGAGTAGGCAAGCAGGGCCTTGTCATTGACGAAGCCCACACCGGACAGGATGGTGAAGAGGATGACAGCCCCCGCGCCGGGAGCGGCAGGCGTGCCCACCGAGGCCAGCAGGGCCAGCAGGGCGATGACCACCAGCTCCATGGGCGTGAGGTCGTAGCCCGCGCAGCCCGCGATGAAGACCGTGGCGATCACCTGCATGATGGCGGTGCCATCCATGTTGATGGTCATGCCCAGGGGCAGGACAAAGGAAGCAATGGAATCATCCACGCCCATGTCCTCGGTGCAGACTTTGATGCTCAGGGGCAGGGTAGCTGCACTGGAAGAAGTGGAGAAACCGAAGACCGCCACATTCGCGATCTTCTTGATGAACGTGAACGGGTTCAGCTTTGCGCCCACCGCCACGATGGTCGGGTAGCCCACCAGCAGGAACACGAACAGCAGGATCACGGTGGTCACCACATAGACCAGCGCCGGCTTGAGGTAATCCACGCCGTAGATGGCAAAGGTACGGGTCAGCAGCACAAAGACTGCAAACGGTGCAAACTTGGTGACGACGAAGTTCAGGAAAACGACCACCACGTCGTTCACTTCCCCCATCAGGCGGCGCATGGTGGCGGTGCGGCTCTCGCCCAGCACATTCATGCTCAGGCCGGTGGCTATCGCCAGGAAAACGGAAGAAAGCACCGCGCCGTTGCTGCCAAAGGCCGTGATGATGTTGGAAGGAATGATGTTCAGCACCACATTCAGAGGGTTGGAGCCGGTAGAACCGGAAGCCTCGGCCAGGCCCTCGATGTGTGCATTGAACAGGCCCATAGAGAACGTGGTATAGCCCACAACGCCTGCCAGCAGCAGTGCCAGGAAAGAACTCAGCAGGAACCAGAAGAGGGTCTTGGAAGCAATCCGTCCCATGGTACGGGTATCCGAGATGCTGCCAATGGCCAGCGAGATGGAGGTGAACACCATCGGGATGATGACCAGCTGCAGCGCCTTGATGAACAGCTGCCCGATGATATAGAAGATGCCGAACGCCTGCTCGGCTCCCTCTGCCGTGATATCCTGGAACAGCAGATCGTTGATGGTCTTCCAGAGTGCACTGTTGCCGGAAGCATTCAGCTTCTCGCGCAGCATCATGAACGCAAAGCCCGCGACAAGGCCGCAAACCAGCGACACTGCCATTTTCTTTGCCAGTGCCGCGCCGCTGTTATTCTTATTATTTTCCATACGTCTCCTCACTTGTTTCCTCATAAAATCGTGTGTTTCGTACGCATTCGACCTATGATACCACACGCCTTTGTTGGATGCAAGGCTGCAACGCAGGTTTTTGTTAAACTTTTCGAAATAGTATTACTTTTGTGTTTTCTTTCGTTCCGCTCTTTCCCCGAGGTACTTTGTCTTTTTTGCGCGGGTCCTCGCAAAAAGTAATTGACAGCCTGCCCGGGATCCGGTACACTGAGAACAGAATAGTGTCGTTTTGTGTCAAAGAGAGCGTTGTTTTGCGTCGAAGTCGCCCCGTTCCCGTCTTGATCAAGGAGTGTGCCGCTTATGAAGTCCCGCTCGTTCGTTCTGCAAGCCTGTGCCGTGGGTGTTGTCACGGCCGCCCTCCTTCTGACCGCCTGCGGCGGCCTGGGCAGCGGGTATTCTTACCCGTATTATCCGCCGTACCAGCCCTCCCACTCTTCCGGCAGTGCTTCGGACAGCAGCGGCAGTTCCAGCAGCACGCCCGAGAGCTCCAGCTCGGAAAGCAGTTCTGAGGAGCCCAGCTCCCCGGCATCTTCGGAGCCGCCCGCGCCCTCGGAACCGGAGCTGACACCGGAACAGCGGCTGGCCCTTTACCGGAGCGAGGTACTGCAATTGCTCAACACCGGGCGCACCGTTCCATTTTCCGCACCGGCTTCCGCCTTGTCCGACGCCGCGCAAACCCGTGCAGAGGAGCTGCAGCAGACGGGCAGGCTCTCCCACAAACGCCCCAATGGCAAAGATTACACTTCTCTCCTGCCCGGGAGCAATCTTCCCGGCTTTGTTTCCAAGGAATTATACGCATCCGGCCAGGCCACCCCTGCCGAGTTCGTTTCACACTTGAAGACCCGCCGCAGCGGTGTTGACTGGGAAACGGTCCTCGATACGCAGTACACACAGATCGGCATCGGCTACGCCGTGGATGCCGACGGCGTGCCCTATTGGGAGCTGCTGCTCCTCAATGGCTGATCAGCGCAAAAACTCCCCTCTGCTTCCTGCGAGAAGATTTGATATGCTCCCCCTGGAGTAGACAGAGTAAAAACAAAACTCTGAATACTCTGGGGGTATTTTCATGTCAAAAAAGAACAATCACGATCCCTACAAACAAAAAACAAACAAAAAAGCCGCTTACCCTTTCAGGTAAACGGCCTTGCATTTGGTGAAAAGGCACTCTGGCAAGCACTGTGTCCCCGGTAGACATTCCTACTGGTCTAGGACCCGCGGGCTAAGCAACAGCGACGGGTTGCGTTTGCTGATTTTTCCACAGCCTCTTGGCGAGGCTTTGAAAAATCAGAACGCGGCCCCAACAACTCCTCCCTGTTTCTGCCGCAGGCAGTGGTCGTCGTCGTTGCACTGGGCTGATTGCTTACGGTGCTTCGCACCACCGCCCTGTTCGAGTCCCTAATTCTCCACCAAACGTGAGTCACCAACTTTGGTTGGTGGCTCTTTTTTGTTGTATTCTCGTTCGTAAGTCTGTGCGTGGAGAATTAGGGACTCGAACCCCAGACCCCCTGCGTGTGATGCATGATGACTTTTTGATTTTTAGAGCGATGATTCGTTAAATATTCTTAATTTGCTACAGATCTGCTACAAACGGCAGTTTTTATTCACCGCAATCTCGCACAAATTCAGAGGTTATTTCTTCCAATCTGCTGCTGAACATTTCGCCATATTGCTCATATCCAACAAATACAGAACCCTCTACATCGCAAATCTGGTTTAGGCCAATCGCTTGTACTGCCTCCATCGCTGCTTCTCTCTGGCTCAAATGCCGTTTTCCAACGGTCAGGCAGTTTGCTCCATCCAATGTATCATATTGCTGAAACGCCCGGTTGAAATCCATCAAGTCATGCAGCCGGATAGGTTGATTCGTCTCATTATCTACCAACAGCCCCCAGTTTTCCCAATGGCGATCGGTGTTGCCCACCAGATAATCCAGAATATTCATCATATAGTATCCGTGAGCATCCAGTTCCAGAATTTTATCCAGCGTGTTCCAATCATGGTTTGTGCAGTAGACATCATAGGCTGCATACGTCACAAGGCTATACCGCTGTGAAGTCATAATTTTGCTGATGGAAACCGGCTCATTTTCAAACATTCCCTGCTCATACAGAACTTGATTGCAGTCAAAGCATCGGCAGATTTTACTTGCCAGCACTTCACGCTCGACTGCATCTTGTCCGCCATCTTTATAAAGATAGAAGCCATCATCCTTGCGCACCCACGCTTTAGGATAGCATCCACCAGTGGACAAATCATTTGCCAAAAGATGTGCATTTGTCACAGTCATCTGATGCCCACGCAGTGCAATATCCACAAGAGCATTGCTTAAAGAATGTGTGTAGAGATTGATATCCTCAAATCGGATATTCTCTTTTTCCCCTTTTACCCAGAACACATCCAGCAGGGACAAGCAATGGTACGAAAGTGCAATCTGTGCACGCTCCCGATCCGTAACACTCTGAGATGCGCCGATACTATTCAGAATCTCTTTCGCGTAGGTACGATCCAGCGTTAGCATACGGGATGCACACCAATAATAAAAATTGGTTACATTATTGATTCGATCATCAAAGTCATCCGATTCTTCCAGCACCAAATCGTATGGCATAAAATCTTCAAGGTAAATCTTGCATTCACCAGCCGTGCTCACCTGTGCCACGCACTTTTCCATGTGCATGACATGATAGACTATTGCTTCGCCCATTGCTTTCACCACCTTATTTAACTAGAACACAGTTTCATTTTTTACTATTGTACCGTCTTTCTACTTGCAAAACAAGCCTGTTCTGCATACTGTAATCCAAAAAATCTCACCCAGATAATATAATCGTGATCCGAAACCTCTGAGCCGAAAGACTCAGGGGCTATTTTTATGTCTGGAGGTGATTTTCTATGCTGTTCCGTATCATCGTTGTTATCATCACCATTACGGTTTCGTTCTAAGCCGCATCCGCACAGAAAGGAGATGTCCCCATGAACTTTTTACCTGAACTCATTCAGAAACTTGGCACGGTTCTTGTTGAAGTCCTCGTGCTGATTGCTGAAGAAGTTGAAAAGAAAAACTAATGAAAACAAATCGAAAAGGAGATTTTACTATGTCTGCAAATGTTGAAACCATGTTCTCTGTCCGTGAGACCCCTTGGCATGGCCTTGGCCGCATCGTGATGGATGCCCCTGCAAGCCGTGAAGCCTTAGAGCTGGCTGGTCTGGATTGGCAGGTCGAAAGCCGCAACATCTATTCCGGCACGGGTGCAATGATCCCCGGCTATCGCGCCAATGTCCGCAGCACCGATGATGCTGTTCTGGGCGTGGTATCTGACCGCTACCGCATTGTGCAGAATGAAGAAGCGTTCCAGTTCACGGATGACCTGTTGGGTGAGGGCGTTACTTATGAAACTGCCGGTTCTTTGCAGGGCGGCAAGAAGGTCTGGATGCTGGCAAAGCTGCCGGAGAAGTACATCATCGCCGGAGATGAAGTGACCCCATATCTTGTGTTCTTTAACAGTCACGATGGCAGTTCTGGTGTAAAAGTCGCTATGACCCCGGTTCGTGTGGTCTGCCAGAACACCCTGAATCTGGCTCTGGGTACTGCAAAGCGCATCTGGACTGCCCGCCATACCGAAAATGTTCTGCTCCGGGTGCAGGATGCCCGTGAAACCTTGCAGCTTGCTAACGGTTATATGACAGAACTGGGCAAAGGCATCCATGAGCTGACCACCATCAAGCTGTCTGACCGCAAGGTGCAGGAGTTTATCAACGAGTTCTTCCCCATCACGGATGACTTAACCGATGGCCAGAGGAAGAACAACCTGCGCTTGCAGGAAGATTTGAAGGCTCGCTACTACAATGCACCTGATCTGGAATGGGTTGGCAAGAACGGCTGGCGGTTCGTGAATGCTGTTTCCGACTTTGCCACCCATGCAGACCCCATCCGTAAAACTCGCAACTACAACGAAAATCTGTTCTTGCGCACCGCAGAGGGCAATCCCATGATCGACAAGGCTTACAAGATGGTGCTGGCCGCAGCATAAAGGAGGACATATGAACGATGTAAGCAACCGGGCTGTTCGGGAATTTTCTGAGTTCCTGAACAGCATCGAAGCCGATTTTCCAAAGCCTACTTGCACCACGGCATACGAGATCACGATGAAAAGCACCATCGTCAGTGCCTTGATTACGCTGGACACCGAAAAGCAGATGGACGAGCGTTTCTGGAACCATCTCCGAGTGCAGCGAAATATTCTGGATTTCCTGTATGCCCTGTGGCTGGACGATGACCGTACCTTGGTGGATGAATTTTCCACCATTATCAAAGACTTAGTGGAATATGATTTCTCTATTGCGGAAGAACAGATGAAAGAGAGGTTGAACATTGCATGAAACGACTTGTATCTACACGGAACCTGTCCAAAGAAGATTGGCTCCGCTACCGCAAATGCGGCATTACCGGCACGGATGCTGGGGCTATTCTTGGCCTGAATCCCTATCGCTCCGCATTTCAGGTGTACTACGACAAAATCAGCGATACCATTGAAAATATCGACAACGAAGCCATGCGGCAAGGCCGTGACTTGGAGGATTATGTGGCGCAGCGGTTTTCCGAAGAAACGGGCTTTAAGGTGCGCCGTGCAAATGCCATTTACCAGAGCGAGGAACATCCGCTGCTTCTGGCAGACTTCGACCGCCTGATCGTTGGACAGAAGGCCGGGCTGGAATGCAAAACGGTCTCACCGTTTTCAGCGGACAAGTGGGCTGATGGGAAAATCCCGGCTCATTATCTGGCGCAGGTTGACCATTACTTAGCCGTCAGCGGTTTCGACTGCTGGTATGTGGCGGCTCTGATTTTCGGCAGAGAACTGGTGATCCACAAAATCGTGACAGATAAGCAGGTGCTTTCTGATCTTATTGATAAGGAAGAGCTGTTCTGGACACGTCATGTCGTGCCGCAGATTCCCCCTGCACCCAACGGTTGCGATTGTGACACCCAGCAGATCAACCAGCTTTATGAGGTAGACAACCGGGACAAGACCGCTGACCTGAGTGCTCTGCATGGACTTCTGGATAAGCGGCAGGAGCTTTCTGACCAAATCGAGCAGATGGAACAGGAGAAAACAGCCATCGAGCAGCAGGTCAAGCTACAAATGCAGGATGCTGCCTATGGCACAGCACCGGGCTATAAGGTGTCGTGGGTATCCTCCGAAAGTAAGCGTGTGGATTCCCAACGCCTGCGGAAAGAGCAGCCGGACATTTTCAACCAGTACAGCAAAAATGTAAGCAGCCGCAGGTTCACCATTATCCATGCAGCATAATTTTTGTACGCCTATAGGCATACAAAATTTGTGCTTCAGCTATTTTTGTTTAATAGAAAAGCACAATACTGTTTACACAACAATAATTGTATGCTAAGATAAGAATATGAGGTGATGCATAATGGTTCTGCGCAAAAGTTATTTGGATAAGATCATTCCTTTTATCGATCAGGATCTGATCAAAGTTTTGGTTGGAATCCGGCGCTGTGGAAAAACAGTCCTTCTCGGTCAGATCAAGGACGTGCTCCTCCAGCGCAACATTCCCGCACAGAACATTATTCAGGCCAATTTTGAGTCCATGCGCTTCCGCAACACCCGTACTGCAGAAACGCTTTACGACTACATCGCAGAAAAAGCGGAAGGCTACACCGGCAAAATCTATATTCTTCTGGATGAGATTCAGGAGGTGGAGCGCTGGCAGATTGCAATCAATTCTCTTCGTGTCGATTTCGATTGTGATATTTACCTGACCGGCTCCAATTCCAAGCTGCTTTCCGGCGAATTGGCAACCTATCTTTCCGGACGATACATCCAGATTCAGGTTTTCCCCTTTTCGCTGGCCGAAGCAAAACAGCAATGCATTGAAAACGGAACCTATACTTCGGATGAAAAGCTCTTCGCAGACTATTTGAAGTACGGCGGTTTTCCGCAGCGTTTCTTCCTCCCTGACGATCATTCAATCACCACCTATCTGGACGATCTTTACGAGGCTATCATTGTCCGTGACATCATGCTGCGCCACAATATTCGCGAACAGACCGCATTACGTAATGTCCTTGCATTCCTGCTGGACAATATCGGCAATCCGTTTTCTGCCCGTAATATCAGTGGACGCATGGTTTCGGAAGGAATCAAGACAACCACTGCTACCGTACTGAACTACGTTGATTATTTCAAGGAAGCCTTTATCCTTCTGAATGCAAGCCGCTATGATATCAAAGGAAAAGCACTCCTGTCCAGCACAGAAAAGTACTATGCAGTCGATCTTGGCCTGCGGAATGTTATCAAGAAAAGCGAAAAGCTTGACAGCAACAAGCTGTATGAGAACATCGTATATCTGGAAATGCGGAGCCGTGGCTATGAAGTTCAGGTCGGCAAGCTGGACGACACCGAAATTGATTTTATCTGCTACCGTGGAGATGAAAAGCTCTATATTCAGGTTGCTTACCTGATCACTCCCGCCGATGAAGAACGGGAGTTCGGTAATCTTGAGCGGCTGCACGACAACTATCCTAAGTATGTTATCAGTGGTGATTTGATGAATTTAAGCCGAAACGGAATCATTCATCGAAACATCATTGATTTTCTGCTCAATCCGTAATTTTCACATCATGGGGAACAACAGTTGACGCTGTTGTGCCCTTTTTCTTTATCAGAATTGGAGGCATTCTTATGGAAAATCCATTCGTAAAATTATTTGCTATCGACTTCAAAGATCATCTGGAAGTCAAAAAGTCCGGCAACACGGAACTGAAATATGTAAGCTGGGCGTATGCCTGGGCAGAGGTGAAGAAGCTGTACCCTGCTGCCAGCTATGAGGTCAAGAAATTCAACGGCCTCCCCTATGTTTATGACCCCATAACCGGCTTTATGGTGTACACCTCGGTCACGATTGAGGGCGTTTCGCATGAAATGTGGCTGCCTGTACTGGATGGCGCAAACAAGGCCATGAAAGCTGTGCCTTACACCTATACCACTCCGAAATGGGACTACAATCCACAGACCCGCCGCCGTGAAAAGATCGGCATGGAAGAACGTACCGTAGAAGCAGCCTCCATGTTCGATGTGAATAAAGCTATCATGCGGTGCTTGGTAAAGAACCTTGCTATGTTCGGCTTGGGTCTGTATGTCTACGCCGGAGAGGATTTGCCGGAGGATGCCGCACCGCAGCCGGAGGCAGAACCGCAAAAGCAGCCGAAGCCGAAATCCTCTACCCCGAAGCAGGAACAGCCGCCTGTGCCCTGCATCTGCGCTCGCTGCAACCAGCCCATCAAGAGGGTCAAGCTGAAGGACGGATCCATCATGCAGGCGGCAGAGTTTGCAGCCACCCATGAGGGGATGTGCGCAGACTGCTATAAGGCAACCAGATTGAACGTAGCATAATAAAACTGCTCTATTTCGATGTCACTTGATTCTTGTATGATTCTATATTTCATGGTACACTTACAGTAGTAAGTTCTGAAAGCTCACATCTGTGAGCAGAAAGGAGCAGTGCATGGCAGATTTGCAGTTTCCTGTCGGAATCTCGAATTTTGAGAAGATTCGAGAAGGCGGGTATTATTATATTGACAAGACCAATCTGATTTCTGAACTTCTTAGCGGAGGTATCGCTGAAGTAACATTGATTACTCGCCCTCGTCGCTTCGGAAAATCCCTTGGTATGAGCACTCTCGCAAATTTTCTGGACATCCGCAAAGACAGCAAGCAACTGTTTGAGGGATTGGCGATTTCCAAAAATACAGAGCTTTGCAAAAAATGGATGAACCAGTGTCCTGTGGTATTTTTCTCTTTCAAGGACACGGACGGTCTGAACTTTGAAAGTGCCTATGGAATGCTGTGCATGAAACTGGCATTTGCGTTTCAGGATTATCAGTTTCTTTTGGATGACGATGCTATTTCTGACGATGACAAAGGCATCTTTAAGCGAATTCTGGGACGCACTGCATCCATAGATGAAACCAAAAGCTGCTTTTTGCTATTGACCCGGATGCTGGAAATCCACTTCAAAAAATCGGCGGTCGTCATTCTGGATGAGTATGATGTTCCCATTGCAAAAGCCAGCAGCAACGGATATTATTCGCAGATGCTGGACGTGATGCGGGCTATGATGAGCACCACGCTCAAAGACAATACTTCGCTTGACTTTGCTGTTATTACCGGCTGCCTGAAAATTGCAAAAGAAAGCATCTTTACCGGGACGAACAATTTTGTTTCGGATACGATTCTTTCTCCCCGGTTGAGCGAATCCTTTGGTTTTACACAGGCAGATGTAGATCAAATGCTGAAAGATGCTGATCTTGAATCGCAGTCTGCTGAAATCAAGGCATGGTACGACGGTTATCATTTTGGCGATGCAGACATTTATTGTCCGTGGGACGTAATCAGTTATCTGCGGGATTTCCAGTATGGTGTAGCACAGAAGCCGAAAAGCTATTGGAAAAACACCAGTGATAACGCCATCATCCGTTCTTTCATCGACTATGCAGGCGACAATATCACCACAAAGCTTGAAACTCTGATGGCTGGCGGCTCTATTGTTCAGCATATTGAAGAAAACCTGACCTACGATTATCTACACTCCTCTGAGGAAAATCTTTGGAGTGTGCTGTATCTGACAGGCTATCTGACCAAAGTGCGTGATAAAGATTTGCCGGATTCGCTGCCGGATGGCTGCTCTGCGTTGATGATTCCCAATGCAGAGATTCGGGAAATTTTTGAAACAACTGTAAGCAAATGGTTTGACGACAGTGCAAAGGCATGGAACCGCAGCCCTTTGTTTGATGCAGTCTGGAGCGGAAACAGCGAAGCTTTGACAAAGGAAATGACCAAGCTGCTTCGCATGACCATCAGCTACCATGACTATCGGGAGGATTTTTACCACGCTTTCCTTGCAGGCATCTTTACTGGTGCTGGCTATGTGGTAGAATCCAACAAAGAGCATGGCGAGGGTCGCAGCGATGTTATCGTAAAGGACATCCGCAATGGTCGTGTGGCAATTTTTGAAGCCAAGTATGCCAAAACTCTGGATGCTCTGCCGGATGCCTGTGACACTGCCATTCAGCAGATCAATGACCGGATGTACGCAGCAGACTTCCGGGATGACTATGATGACATTCTCTGCTATGGCATCGCATTCTTCAAAAAACGTTGCATGGTAAGGAAAAAATAATTATTCACTTAGGGGAGTATCTTCGGATGCTCCCCTTCACTTTTTACAGGACAATCCATTTGGATTGTCCTGTTTTTATTTGGAGACACACAATGAAAGAGGAAAAAATCAAAGTCCTTGCGCTCCTGCCAATGGAGCTGCCAAAGGAGATCGAGCTGGACAACACCCTTGAAGCCATGCAGAAATTTGTAGGCGGGCTGATCGAATGCATCGCCTTATCCTGAAACGTGCTGTTGGGCACACACCCAAATCCAAAACGCTGGATGAAGTCTATCTCCATCCGAAAGCCAACCAAATGATCGAAGCCTTTGACAAGGCCAATCAACTGGTCAAAGATGAAGTTTTGTCTCTGCCAGAAGAATAATCCCCACAAACCAGAAAAACCGTCAACGCATGAGAGAACAATCTCTCGCGTTTGACGGTTTTCTTTTTTGTTTTGCCGCTGTCATTCTGCACAAAACTCAAGGATAAAATTTTACACCCAAAAATTCGCAAAAATCGGGTTTACGGAGCCATTTTGCCGTTTCTCTCCGAATTTTGCTACAGATCTGCTACAAACTTGCTACAAACGACTGAAAAGGGGGCCTCCTACACGTTTCATTATCAATATATAAAAGTGAATCCATTTCACTTTTGCACATCAAAAAGCACGCAGATACAAGAAAAATCCGCTTACCATTTCAGGTAAACGGCTTTACGATTGGTGAAAAGGCACTCTGGCAAGCACTGTGTCCCCGGTAGACATTCCTACTGGTCTAGGACCCGCGAGCTAAGCAACAGCGACGGGTTGCGTTTGCTGATTTTTCCACAGCCTCTTGGCGAGGCTTTGAAAAATCAGAACGCGGCCCCAACAACTCCTCCCTGTTTCTGCCGCAGGCAGTGGTCGTCGTCGTTGCACTGGGCTGATTGCTTACGGTGCTTCGCACCGCCGCCCTGTTCGAGTCCCTAATTCTCCACGCACAGACTTACGAACGAGAATACAACAAAAAAGAGCCACCAACCAAAGTTGGTGACTCATGTTTGGTGGAGCATTGTCCACAGCACTCGAACCTAAAACCTCTTCACGGGTAACCGTCTTGGCATCGTCCGTGAAGTTGAAATTGAGTACGACCCGGTCATCAAAGACGTAGACCGAGTTGACAAAGGTATCAATGATCTGCCGCTGGTGTTCCGTGCTGCCCACGTCACCCTTGCGGAATTTTTCAAGCCAGAACCGAATCCACTCACGGGTCAGGACTGGCTTTTTCAGCTCTTCTTCCAGAATGCTGGTGTTCAGGGCTTCTTTCCGGGCTTCCAGCTCGTCCAACCGCTGCTTGGTGGTCGGGGTCAGGATGCCCTGTTCAATGGCTTCCAGAAGGTTTGCGAGTCGTTTCTCCGTATCCCGGAGTTGCTCTTTCAGAACAGGCAGCCGGGTGTTCTCCTGCTGCTGGGCTTCCATGACCAAATCTATCAGCCGTTCGATGATTTCATCGCTGAAAATCACCTTGATGGCAGTCTCCACCACGAACCGTTCCAGCGGCTCCTTGCGGATGGCTTTCAGGTCGCAATGCGCCTTGCCGTGGCGTTTGGCGTTGCCGCACTTGTAGTAATAGTAGGTGTTTCCCATGTGGCTGGTGCCGCTTTCGCCACCCATCAGGGTGCC